>NZ_AMRK01000044.1 GCF_000299875.1 Celeribacter baekdonensis B30 | reverse complement strand
GTTCGTTCTGAGCCAGGATCAAACTCTCAAGTTGAAATGCATTACTGCATAACCTTGACGTTCGAACCTCTGCACATCGCCCTACCTTTTGCAAAGTAGGGACTTCTGTTTGTGTGCTTCAGTTAACAAAGTTAACAAAAAGCCGACAAACAGTGAAGCTGACACTCTATAATCGGTAGCGAGTAAAACCCATTCCCTAAGAGCGCGATATGCTGAGCTTCGTCAGTCGATAAGACCAAACCGCCCACATATCTCTTCGTTCAACCAAATTTTCAAAGAGCCAGAGACAAAAACCAGACCAGTGCGCTAAAACTCTTCAGCGCGCCCGCCCAGATCAAACCTCAATGTTATCGTCAACCTTCCGAACCAAACTTCCCTAAGTCACTCTCGCGACCCCGTTCCGTCCGCCCCGTCCAGCGCCCCGTCAGTGACTGCGTCGCTGCCGGTGAAGTGGGTTTTAGTGTTACTGCCCGACACCCGCAACCCCTTTTTTCAGTTTTATGACAGA
>NZ_AMRK01000043.1 GCF_000299875.1 Celeribacter baekdonensis B30 | reverse complement strand
TCGCCGCCCAACAGACCATCGGTCAGGCCGTCGAGAAGACCGCCACCCGTGTCGCCCGAGTCAGCCGGGTCTTCGCCAAGCAGACCTGTGCCAATCAACCCGCCAACAAGCCCATCAGAACCCGTCAGCCCGCCAAGCACACCATCGTTGAGAAGCAGATCACCAAGAAGACCGTCAGACCCGGCCACATCGCCCAGAAGGCCGCCGTTGCCGGTGATGTCCCCAAGCAAACCGCCGTCTGAAACCAGGCCATCCAAAAGACCCGTCTCGCCACCGGCCTGCACACCATCCCCGAGCAAGGGCTGGCCCGTCAAAGTCGACCCCAGATCGCCCAGAGGCCCGCTGTCACCGGCAATCCCGCCCAGAAGACCGCCGGACCCGGTCACATCCCCAAGCAAACCGCCATCGCCAGTCAAACCGCCGAGCAACCCGCCCGTTCCGATGAGAGGATCAAGGAGCCCTTGATCTGCATCTGCGTCGGCGTCAGCATCCGCATCGGCGTCAGCATC
>NZ_AMRK01000042.1 GCF_000299875.1 Celeribacter baekdonensis B30 | reverse complement strand
CCTGGTTCGCGGCCTTGCCGAGGTTGGCGTTGAAGCAGTGGTCGCGGATGGTCAGCGTGTAGTAGTCCGCGCCGGTCTCTTTGTTCTGCTTCTTCCAGATGCCGCCGCACTCGACCAGCTTGCCGCGCGGGGAGCGACCGAGGACGCGATGCGTCGGGGCCATCGGGTTCGCGCTTGCGACAGGTTCGACCGTGATGTCGAGGTCGAAGGTCAGGGTCGAGATGGAGCCGACGCCCTTGGCGGTTTCGATGTCGGCGCTGGTGAATTTGATGCAGTTCGTGGTCATTGCTCTTCTCCTTGTTTGCGTTGCAATGATGGTCACCTTGCAGCTGGCCAAGGCCCGGCCACACCGAAGGCGAAGCGCAGCGGAGAGGGGCAGGCGCCGGTCTTTTTGTTCCGCGCGGAATGGCCCGCAGGGACAGGGGAAAAGGATCGGCGACAACCTTTGTGGACGGGACGACAGCTGCGACCAGCATGTCATGCAACTCAGACAAAGGGAGAAGTGCGGTGGCCACGAAGGAAGGTAGGGGAACAGCCGAGGGAGATGC
>NZ_AMRK01000041.1 GCF_000299875.1 Celeribacter baekdonensis B30 | reverse complement strand
CCTCCTTCTCTCCATCATTGTTGCGTTGCTTTGGTGCCGGAACGAGGGTCGCGTCGATAAGTTGACCCGACATCGGGATATAACCCTTCTTGTGGAGTTGCCAGTCAAACGCCTTCATCACACGCTTCAGCGTGCCTGTTTCGATCATCCGATTGCGGAAGTGACGGATAGTGTTCTCATCTGGCATCCGACCACCCAGGTCAAAACCGAAAAAACGCATCCAGGACAATCGATCCCGGATCATGAACTCCATCTTCACATCGCTCAGATTGTGTTGCGCTTGAACGATCAACACCTTGAACATCGAAACCGGATCAAACGGCGGACGACCGCCTTTGGAGCCGTCTCCATAGCCGAGCCCTTCAACAAGCCAGCCGCGGAAATACTCAAAATCCACTGTCGCACCCAAAACTTCCAGCGGATCACCGTCCTGGCTCAAACGCTCAAGATGATCTGATAGCGAAAATAAACTCTCTGGATTCATGGCTAATCCTCCATGACCCCAGTGAATCACATATCAACCTGACGCGATAGGTTTTTGCGGGTGTCCA
>NZ_AMRK01000040.1 GCF_000299875.1 Celeribacter baekdonensis B30 | reverse complement strand
TCAGCATCCGCATCCGCGTCAGCATCCGCATCCGCATCTGCGTCAGCATCTGCATCCGCGTCAGCATCCGCATCGCTGTCATCACCGCCACCGGCTGCCAGAGCCGCAAGGCCGAGCCCACCGAAAACGGCGGCAGCGATTCCCTCCTCAGAGAAGCCCATGCCCAGGCCAGCCGCCGCAGGATCGCCATCAACGATCATGTCGTTACTGTAAACAATACTGTGCAAGGACCCGTCTGCCGCAGGCACATAATAGCGTTGGACGGTGATCGTATCGCCGTTGCCCAGATCGATGATCAGATTGTCTCCAGACCGGCTGTATGTTTCCAAGCCAGTTTGATCGATACCCAAGTTGACGCGCGTCTCCGTGGCGGAGACTAAGATTGTTTTGTTTGCCATGGTTCCACTCCTGTTCCCATTTTGACCCCTCTGAATCACACCTGAAAGTATTACCATCAGTAATTCAAAAGACTTAAGTATGTATGTTTATATTCATTAGGACTATTGTCAATACGCCTCTGCAAAAAGAACTGCCGTAATTTGCTTCAACCTTAGAGGGCAAGTGGTACGCCGAATTTACGTAAAGAGACGTACGCCTTAGCGAATCAAAAACGCCCCACCGATTGGCAGGGCGCTGTCGAATTTTTCAGTCCGCTTGCGATCAGATGAGAGCGTCTTCGCCGCCCAGCAGGCCATCGGTCAGGCCGCCAAGAAG
>NZ_AMRK01000039.1 GCF_000299875.1 Celeribacter baekdonensis B30 | reverse complement strand
TACGGAACATGTTGCGGCGCGGGTTATGTTGCGGTGGCGTGAACTTGCGCGGTTTGGCGGGGGTTCTCGCGGGGCTGGGCAACATAACCTCAGCGCGCCGGGGGGATTTTCGTGATGGCGCGCGATGCAGCAGAGCTTTCGCGCCGGCTCGCGCGGGACGCCGAGGCCGTGTGTCGGCATTACCTCCCCAACGGGCGACGACAGGGTCAGTACTGGACCGTCGGCGATGCACGTAACACACCGGGGCGGTCGATGTTCGTCCGGCTGAAGGGGCCGGAGGCTGGCCCCGGTGCTGCCGGTCATTGGACCGATGCCGCCACGGCCGAGCACGGTGATCTGCTCGACGTGATCCGGGAGAGCTGTGGCCTGACCTCTTTCGGCGATGTCGCCGAGGAGGCGCGGCGCTTCCTGAGCCTGCCGCGGGTCGACCTTGTCCCGACCATCAATCCAGCACCTGCCCGTACAGCCATGGGATCGCCGGAAGCGGCACGGCGACTGATCGCCATGGCGCAACCGATCCGGGGTACGCCGGTCGAGACCTATCTGGCCAGTCGCTGCATCATGCCGATCTATGGCGCGGGGGCGTTGCGATATCATCCAAGCTGCTATTATCGGCCCGACGATGGCGGACCAGCAGAGCGGCGTCCGGCGATGATCGCATCCGTGACCGACCTGCAAGGCAGGATCACCGGCGCGCACCGTACCTGGCTCGCGCCGGACGGCTCGGCCAAGGCCG
>NZ_AMRK01000038.1 GCF_000299875.1 Celeribacter baekdonensis B30 | reverse complement strand
ATCTGCGACTATATCCGCACGCCTGTGGGCCGTTATGGCGGTGCGCTTTCCTCTGTTCGTGCCGATGATCTGGGCGCGATCCCCTTGAAAGCCTTGGCCGAGCGCAATCCGTCAATGGATCTCGCGGCGATTGACGAGGTGATCTTTGGCTGTGCCAACCAGGCGGGCGAAGACAACCGCAACGTCGCGCGGATGTCGCTTTTGCTGGCCGGTTTCCCGGACTCTGTGCCCGGCACGACAATGAACCGTTTGTGCGGCTCCGGCATGGACGCGATCATCACCGCCGCGCGGGCGATCAAGGCGGGAGAGGCCGACTTGATCATTGCCGGCGGGGTCGAAAGCATGTCCCGCGCGCCCTTCGTGATGCCTAAGGCCGAGACGGCGTTTTCCCGTGCCAATGCAGTCTATGACACCACCATCGGCTGGCGGTTTGTCAACAAGCTGATGAAAGCGGCGCATGGGGTGGATTCGATGCCCGAAACCGCCGAAAACGTCGCCGAGGATTTCAATATCAACCGCGAGGACCAAGACCTTTTTGCCCTGCGCTCGCAGCAAAAGGCGGGGGTGGCGATGGCCAACGGGCGTCTGGCGCGCGAAATCGTCCCGGTGACGATCTCACAGCGCAAAGGCGATCCGATTGTGGTGTGCGAAGACGAGCACCCGCGCCCTTCGACCACATTGGCGGATTTGCAAAAGCTCAAAACCTTTGTCAAAGCCGACGGCACGGTGACGGCGGGCAATGCCTCGGGCGTGAACGATGGGGCGGCGGCTTTGATTTTGGCGACCCGCGAGGCCGCCGAAAAACATGGCCTTACGCCGATTGCCAAGGTGCTCGGCGGGGCCACGGCGGGAGTTGCACCGCGGATCATGGGCTTTGGCCCGGCACCTGCGTCGAAAAAACTGATGGCGCGGCTTGGCCTCACACAAGCGGACTTTGCAGTGATCGAGTTGAACGAAGCCTTCGCCTCCCAAGGCCTCGCGACGCTGCGCGATCTGGGCATCTCCGACGATGATGTGCGGGTGAATCCGAATGGCGGCGCGATTGCCATCGGCCACCCCCTCGGCATGTCCGGCGCACGGATCACTGGCACGGCGATGTTGGAACTGAAACCGGGTGAAAAATCGCTCTCCACCATGTGTATCGGCGTCGGCCAAGGCATCGCGATCGCGTTGGA
>NZ_AMRK01000037.1 GCF_000299875.1 Celeribacter baekdonensis B30 | reverse complement strand
ATGGCTAAGGAAAAGTTTGAGCGTTCCAAACCGCACTGCAACATCGGCACGATTGGCCACGTTGACCACGGTAAAACGACGCTGACGGCAGCGATCACCAAATATTTTGGTGACTTCAAAGCCTACGATCAGATTGATGGTGCACCGGAAGAAAAAGCGCGTGGGATCACGATTTCCACGGCGCACGTTGAGTATGAGACGGAAAACCGTCACTACGCGCACGTGGATTGCCCCGGTCACGCCGACTATGTGAAAAACATGATCACCGGCGCGGCGCAGATGGATGGCGCGATCTTGGTTGTGAACGCCGCTGACGGCCCGATGCCGCAGACCCGCGAGCACATCCTTTTGGGTCGCCAGGTTGGTATCCCGGCCATGGTCGTGTTCATGAACAAAGTGGACCAGGTTGACGACGAAGAGCTTTTGGAACTCGTCGAAATGGAAATCCGCGAGCTTCTGTCGGCTTACGATTACCCGGGCGACGATATTCCGATCATCGCGGGCTCGGCTTTGGCCGCTCTCGAAGGTCGTGATCCTGAGATTGGCGAAAACAAGATCCGCGAGCTTCTGGCCGCAGTTGACGCCTACATTCCGCAGCCGCCGCGCGCGGTTGACGAGCCGTTCCTGATGCCGATCGAGGACGTGTTCTCGATTTCTGGCCGCGGCACTGTTGTGACCGGTCGTATCGAACGCGGCGTGATCAACGTTGGCGACAGCATTGAAATCGTTGGCATTCGTGACACGAAAACCACGACCTGTACCGGCGTTGAAATGTTCCGCAAACTGCTCGATCGCGGGGAAGCTGGCGACAACATCGGCGCATTGTTGCGTGGTGTGGACCGTGAAGGCGTTGAGCGCGGTCAGGTTTTGTGTAAGCCGGGTTCCGTGAAGCCGCACACGAAGTTTGAATCTGAGGTCTACATCTTGACCAAGGAAGAGGGTGGCCGTCACACGCCGTTCTTCGCAAACTACCGTCCGCAGTTCTACTTCCGCACCACTGACGTGACCGGGACTGTTGTTTTGCCTGAGGGCACCGAAATGGTGATGCCGGGCGACAACTTGAAGTTCAACGTTGAACTGATCGCCCCGATCGCGATGGAAGAAGGCCTGCGCTTCGCCATCCGCGAAGGTGGCCGCACGGTCGGTTCCGGCGTTGTGTCGAAGATCGTCGAGTAAGCGAGACGATCCCGAGACGCACTGACAAAGCTGTGTCGAAGATCGTCGAGTAAGATCGCATA
>NZ_AMRK01000036.1 GCF_000299875.1 Celeribacter baekdonensis B30 | reverse complement strand
ATGTTGGTCGCCCAGCAAAACGGCATCCCGCAATTCACCGGCTCCGAGGCCCCGTCGATCACCCAAAAAGGCAACCCCTATATTTTTCGCACCACCTTTGGCGCGCAAAAGGGCATGCCGAAAATCGGCACCTATCTCAAAGACGGTCTGGGGGTGAGCAAAGTGGCCATCGCTTGGGCCAATACGGAATATGGCAAGGGCGGCCATGATGCCTTTGTCGATGTGGCCAAAGAGATAGGGCTTGAGATCGTGTCTGATGTGCCCTCCGAGCAGGGCCAGGCGGATTTTTCCGCCGATATTCTCAAGATCAAAAACACTGGCGCTGAAGCCGTGTTTATTTATCTGACCGAAGAGGAAAGCGCGCGGTTTTTGATTGAGGCCAAAAAGCAAGGTCTCAACATTCCGATGGTGGGCGACACGGTTTTGGCGTCGCAAAAGGTCATCGACCTGTCCGGGGGAGCCGCCGAGGGTGCCTTGGGTCATGTCGCACTTTCGGCGGACGCCCCCGTGCCGCTGTTGCAGGCGATGAGCGCGAAGTTCACCGAGCGGTTTGGCTATCGCCCCGATCACAACGCGATCAAAGGCTATATCGGTGCCTATGCGATCAAATACGGCACGGAGATCGTTGGCGAGGCGGACAGCCAAAAACTGACGGATGCATTGCATGGCACCTGTCTGGATGCGGCCACTTATCCCGGCGTTTTGATGGACATTTGCTGGGATGAAACCGGCGAAGTGTCCCGCGAAAGTTTCATGGTTGAAGTCAAAAACGGCGCACAGGACATCACGACCATTCTGCCGCCGAACTGAGACAGGCCACCCGCCCCGCGCCTCATATGACGGGGCGCGGGGTGATCCGGCAAAGGCGCGCTATGACGCCAGCCGATTGCACAGCTCTGATGATCCAAATCATCAGGGGAACACATGGGAGGAATGGATATGAAACGTAGAGTTTTTACGGGTGTGAGCCTGAGCGTCATGATGATGGCGATGTCCGCGCATGCTGAGATGGTGAAAATCGCTAATATTGCGGAACTGTCGGGACCTGGGGCTGCCGCAGGGTCGGTGTGGTCCGACGGCGTGGATCTTGCGATTGATGAGATCAATGCACAGGGTGGAATCCTCGGGATGCAGGTTGATATGTCAAAATACGACACACAAACCGACCCACAGGTGAGCCGCGCCTTGGTGCAAAAGGCCATTGATGAGGGCGCATTTGCGCTGCTGGGGACGGTGTATTCCTCCTCGACCGTG
>NZ_AMRK01000034.1 GCF_000299875.1 Celeribacter baekdonensis B30 | reverse complement strand
GGCTCCTGCTCCACCGGCATCGAATGTGCCAAAGTGCAGTTATCAATGACTGCTAGGAAAGGAGCCACCCAATGACAGTTAAGACAGTAGGCCTGGATCTGGCCAAGGATGTGTTTCAAGTCCACGGCATTTCGGAGAATGGTCGGGTCATCTTCAATAGGGCCATAAAGCGGGCGAAGCTGCTTGCCTTCTTTGAGACGCTGCCGCCCTGTTTGGTGGGCATGGAGGCGTGTGGATCGTCCCACCATTGGGGTCGCCAGCTGCGCAAATTGGGACACGAGGTGAAACTCATGCCCGCCGGATACGTCAAACCCTACGTGAAGCGCGGCAAGTCGGATGCTGTTGATGCCGAGGCAATCTGTGAAGCGGTTCGGCGCCCGACGATGCGCTTTGTCGAGATCAAGACGGAGGAGCAGCAGGCCATCCTCGCGATCCACCGCACACGCGATCTGGCGGTCCGGCAGCGCACCCAGTTGGCCAACATGATCCGCAGTCTCTTGCGCGAGTTCGGGCATATCTTGCCCATCGGGATCGAAGCGGTGGCCGCCTTCGCAAAGCGCCACCTGGACGGCGATCATCCTGACATGCCGGAGATCGCAAACGGACTTCTCGGCGTCCAATGCTACCAGTTCCTCGGGCTGAACGAACGCATTGCCGGCTACTCAAAGATGATTGAGCAACATGCCATGATGAGTGCGGATGCCCGCCGATTGATGCGCATGCCGGGGATCGGGCCGATCACGGCATCGGCGATTGTCGCAACGATCGGCGATGCAAAACAGTTTCGGACCGGACGCGATCTGGCGGCCTGGCTCGGACTGACCCCGCTCAACAAATCAAGCGGCGGCAAGGAACGTCTTGGAAAGATCACAAAGCAGGGTGATCGCTACATTCGAAAGTTACTGGTCGTGGGCATGACGTCTCGCGCTGTGATGGCGAAACGTTCACCACAGAAAGTCGATCTCTGGACAGCCAAGATCGTTGCCGACAAACCCTTCCGGCTGGCAACAGTCGCGATGGCAAACAAGGCAGCCCGGGCCGTCTGGGCGATGCTCACCAAGAAACAGGAATACCGGCAACCCGCGTTCTAAGCGCACCGGTTGCCTACGAGATGCAAGACGTTGAAGTGATGATGCGGAATTAAGTCAACCAAGAGCAAGGACACTCCGGGAATGGCAGCGGCCCTTTGAGGTCGATAAGCCGATTGGAACCTCGCTTGCGGAACTCATCAGGGCCAGTGGAGGCAATGCCAAAACATAAACAGGCCGGACAGACGACGGTACTGACGAAAATAACCGCAGAAATTGCCAGAAAACGCTTGCAATGCGGGAGCCACCCACAGA
>NZ_AMRK01000032.1 GCF_000299875.1 Celeribacter baekdonensis B30 | reverse complement strand
TCGGCATCGGCGTCAGCATCCGCGTCGGCGTCCGCATCTGCATCGGCGTCCGCATCTGCATCCGCGTCGGCATCGGCGTCAGCATCCGCGTCGGCATCGGCGTCAGCATCCGCGTCGGCATCGGCGTCAGCATCCGCGTCGGCATCGGCGTCAGCATCCGCGTCGGCATCGGCGTCAGCATCCGCGTCGGCATCGGCGTCAGCATCCGCGTCGGCATCGGCGTCAGCATCCGCGTCGGCATCGGCGTCAGCATCCGCGTCGGCATCGGCGTCAGCATCCGCGTCGGCATCGGCGTCAGCATCCGCGTCGGCATCGGCGTCAGCATCCGCGTCGGCATCGGCGTCAGCATCCGCGTCGGCATCGGCGTCAGCATCCGCGTCGGCATCGGCGTCAGCATCCGCGTCGGCATCGGCGTCAGCATCGGCGTCAGCATCCGCATCGGCATCCGCGTCGGCATCCGCGTCGGCATCTGCGTCAGCATCGGCATCCGCGTCGGCATCCGCATCCGCATCGCTGTCATCACCGCCACCGGCCGCCAGAGCCGCAAGACCGAGCCCACCGAAAACGGCAGCTGCAATGCCTTCTTCTGAGAAGCCCATTCCCAGACCTGCCGCAGTCGCAGGATCACCCGTAACACCGCTGGCCGTTCCATCACCAAAAACTAAACTGTGAAGAGACTGGTTCTCGGCAAAAGTATAAAAGTCGTTAACAACAATCTGATCACCACTCTTAAGATCAATGATCAAATTGTCTCCATTTTTAGAGTAACGCAGCACTTCGTCCCGCATCACGTCGATTTTGACACTAATTTCAGGACCCGCCTGAATGGAGGTGGTTACCATCGTTCATCTCTCCCAATTTCCCAAAGGCCTATGAGCCCACCAAGTACATCATATCTTATTGCTGTATATTAAAACTAAAGTATATTATCTAGATTTTTTTGATAATCTTTAGGACTATTTCACCCACCCGCCCGCAGGTGAGACATATCTCATCCACAGTAGGTTAAGCGCCTATAAACACGCCACGAAAACAAATCTCAGGCTGAATGCAGGTTCAGCGTGAGTGAGCTACATTGGAATAATTTGTTCTGTTCCAACGCAACCTGCTTCAACGCATGCGCTGTTGCGCGAAAACCAGAAGATTGTGCAATCAAGCTTGCGTGCAGGGCCTCAGCCACCAAATCTCTTGATTCGCAGCTAAAAATCTCTAAGTGATTTTGAGTATCATTCATAATGTGTTCGCTTTGCTCAAGTAAGGAGAGAGGCAGATCATGCTGGGTGAGTGGTGATGGGGTGACATAACCCGCCTCTCAGGTAGTAGAACGCCACGTTACCGGGGCGCTCCATTCTGGAGCAGCTCGTTGGGCTAACTGCTCCTACGCGCTCCTGTCAGCCGAAGCGCGATCTCGGGATGTCTTGCGCCTTGAGA
>NZ_AMRK01000031.1 GCF_000299875.1 Celeribacter baekdonensis B30 | reverse complement strand
GAACAAATCGGCGACGAGGCCGAAGTCGGCGACCTGGAAGATCGGGGCCTCTTCGTCCTTGTTGATGGCGACGATGACTTTGCTGTCTTTCATGCCGGCGAGGTGCTGGATCGCGCCGGAGATGCCGACGGCGATGTAGAGTTCGGGGGCGACGACTTTGCCGGTTTGGCCGACTTGCCAATCGTTCGGGGCAAAGCCCGAATCGACCGCCGCGCGCGAGGCCCCGACGGCTGCGCCGAGTTTGTCCGCCAGCGCCGAAATGATCGCAAAATCTTCTTCGGAGCCGACGCCACGCCCGCCGGAGACGACGATTTTGGCGGAGGTCAATTCGGGACGATCATTGACCGCGACCTTGTCCTCGACAAAGGCCGACAGGCCCGCATCATGCGCGCCGGAGGCGTCCGACACCGACGCCGCACCCGACAGGCCCGCCGCGTCAAAGGTCGAGGTGCGGAAGGTGATTACCTTTTTTTCATCTTTCGAGCGTACCGTCTGAATCGCGTTCCCGGCATAAATCGGGCGCGTGAACGTATCGGCATCCACAACGGAGGTGACATCGGTCAAAATCATCACATCCAAAAGTGCTGCAACCCGCGGCAAGACGTTCTTGCCCGTGGTCGTGGCGGGCGCGGTGATATGCGCGTAATCGCCCGCCAAAGACACGATCAAAGCGGCCAGATTTTCGGCCAGGCCATTGGCATAGGCCGCGTCATCCGCGACCAAAACCTTGGTCACGCCGTCAATTTTCGCGGCCTCATCGGCAGCCGCCGCAGGACCACAGACCAGAACCGTCACATCGCCCAGTTGGGCGGAGGCGCTCACCGCTTTGGCGGTGGCATCCATCGCAAGCGCGCCAGAGGCGACTTCAGCAAGACACAGAACAGCCATCAGACCAGCCCTCCTTCTTTGAGTTTCGCGACCAGGTCATCGACCGAGCCGACCTTGATGCCCGCATCGCGGCCTTTGGGCTCGCTGGTCGATACAACGGTCAAACGCGGTGCGGTGTCGACGCCGTAATCTGCGGATGTCTTTTCATCCAAAGGCTTTTTCTTCGCCTTCATGATGTTCGGAAGCGAGGCATAGCGCGGCTCGTTGAGACGCAAATCGGTGGTCACAATCGCCGGAAGCGGCACGGAAATGGTCTGCAACCCACCGTCGACTTCGCGGGTCACGACCGCTTTGCCACCGTCGATTTTGACCTCGGAGGCAAAGGTCGCCTGACCCCAGCCCAAAAGGGCGGCCAGCATCTGACCCGTCGCATTCATGTCATTGTCGATCGCCTGCTTGCCGAGAATGACCAGTTCAGGCGCCTCTTCTGCCACGATTTTGGCGAGGAGTTTGGCCACAGCCAGCGGTTCGATCTCGACGCCCTGATCCTCAACCACAAGAAGCCCGCGATCCGCGCCCATAGCCAGCGCATTGCGGATCGTGTCGGTGGATTTCTTCTCGCCGATCGACACGACGACGATCTCGCTGGCCACGCCGGACTCTTTCAGACGAATGGCCTCTTCAACCGCGATCTCATCGAACGGGTTCATCGACATCTTCACATTCGCAAGATCAACTCCAGTGCCATCGGCCTTCACTTTGACCTTCACGTTGTAGTCAATCACGCGTTTGACTGGTACCAAAACCTTCATT
>NZ_AMRK01000030.1 GCF_000299875.1 Celeribacter baekdonensis B30 | reverse complement strand
TTTTTGATACAACGAATTGCTGATCAATTCCTCGACGACGGCGGGTTCGGCGAGGGTTGAGATGTCGCCGAGGCTGCCGGTGTCGTTTTCGGCGATTTTGCGCAGGATGCGGCGCATGATTTTGCCGGAGCGGGTTTTGGGCAGGCCGGGGGCCCATTGGATGAAGTCCGGCTTGGCGATGGGGCCGATTTCGGTGCGGACCCATTTTTCCAACTCTTTGCGCAGCGCGTCGGTCGGTTCGACATCGTTCATGAGCGTGACATAGGCGTAGATGCCCTGACCCTTGAGCTCGTGCGGATAGCCGACGACGGCGGCTTCGGCGACCTGGGCGTGGGCGACCAGCGCGCTTTCGACCTCGGCGGTGCCCATGCGGTGACCCGACACGTTGATCACGTCATCGACGCGGCCGGTGATCCAGTAATAGCCGTCTGCGTCGCGCCGACAGCCGTCGCCGGAGAAGTAATAGCCTTTGTATTGCTGGAAATAGGTCTCCTGGAACCGCTCGTGATCGCCCCAAACGGTGCGCATTTGGCCGGGCCAGCTGTCCTTGATGCACAGCACGCCCTCGGTCGCGGTTTCGGTCAATTCTTCGCCCGTGGTCGGGTCCAAAATCACCGGTTGCACGCCAAAGAACGGCACGGTGGCAGAGCCCGGTTTGGTCGGGATCGCGCCCGGCAGCGGCGTCAAAAGATGGCCGCCGGTTTCGGTTTGCCACCAGGTGTCGACGATCGGGCATGTGCCGCCGCCGACCACGTCATTGTACCAATTCCACGCCTCCGGGTTGATCGGTTCGCCGACCGTGCCGAGGAGTTTGAGCGAGGACAGGTCATATTTTTCAACCCATTCGTTGCCTTGCCCCATGAGCGAGCGCAGGGCTGTGGGGGCGGTGTAGAATTGGTTGACCTTATGCTTTTCGCACACGGCCCAGAACCGGCCCGCGTCGGGATAGGAGGGCACGCCCTCGAACATCACCGTGGTCGCGCCATTGGCCAGCGGGCCGTAGACGATGTAGCTGTGCCCCGTCACCCAACCGACATCGGCGGTGCACCAAAAGACGTCGCCGTCGTGATAATCGAACACATATTTATGGGTCATCGCGGCATAGGCGAGGTAGCCGCCGGAGCTGTGGACGACGCCTTTGGGTTTGCCGGTGGAGCCAGAGGTGTAAAGGATGAACAGCGGATCTTCGGCGTTCATCGGCCGCGGCGGGCAATCGGGAGAGGCATGTTCCATCAGATATTTGACATCGACATCGCGGCCCTGGATCCAGGTGATCTGATCGCCGGTGTGTTTGACGACGAGGCAACGGACCTTATCCGAGCAGTGCAGCAGGGCGGCATCGGTGTTGGCCTTGAGCGGCGTGCGCTTGCCACCACGCGGCGCGGTGTCGGAGGTGATGACGAGCTTGGCCCCGCAATCGTTGATGCGGTTGGCCAGGGCGTCGGGGGAAAATCCTGCGAAAACAATGGAATGGATCGCGCCGATGCGGGCACAGGCGAGCATGGCATAAGCGGCCTCGGGGATCATCGGCAGATAAATCACCACGCGGTCGCCGCGCATCACGCCCTGGGAGAGCAACACATTGGCAAAGCGGTTCACCTTGTCGGACAGCTCTTTGTAGGTGATGTGCTGGGCCTCGGCCTCGGGATCATCGGGCTCAAAAATAATCGCGGTTTGCAGGGATTTTTTCGGCAAATGGCGATCAATACAGTTGGCCGAGACGTTCAAAACGCCGTCCGAATACCATTTGATGTCAACGCGACCGAACTCAAAACAGGTCTTTTTCACCTGCGTGTAGGGCTCCATCCAATCCAGGATCTTCCCCTGCTCCGCCCAAAACGACACCGGATCGCTCACCGAGCGCGCGTACATGTCGGTGTATTTTTCT
>NZ_AMRK01000029.1 GCF_000299875.1 Celeribacter baekdonensis B30 | reverse complement strand
CGGGGGCAATTTGCCGAGTTCCTTCAACATCGTTCTCTCAAGCGCCTTGGTATATTCAACCTGCCCACCTGTGTCGGTTTGGGGTACGGTCCATATGTGAGAGTTATTTCCTGGACCTCCTTGGCAGCTTCTCCAATCCAATAAGGAAAAACTACTTCCAGAGGCCGTCACTTCTCACGGGTACAGGAATATTAACCTGTTTCCCATCGACTACGCGTTTCCGCCTCGTCTTAGGGGCCGACTCACCCTGCGCGGATTGGCCTTGCGCAGGAACCCTTGGGCTTTCGGCGAGGGAGGTTCTCACTCCCTTTATCGCTACTCATGTCAGCATTCTCGCTTCCGATACCTCCAGCATACCTTACGGTACACCTTCACAGGCTTACGGAACGCTCCGCTACCACTTGTTCTAAAAGAACAAATCCGCAGTTTCGGTGTGTGGCTTGAGCCCCGGTACATCTTCGGCGCGGGACAGCTTATTTAGACCAGTGAGCTGTTACGCTTTCTTTAAACGATGGCTGCTTCTAAGCCAACGTCCTGGTTGTCTTGGCCGTCCTACATCCTTTCCCACTTAGCCACAACTTTGGGACCTTAACTGGCGGTCTGGGCTGTTTCCCTCTCGACCACGGACCTTAGCACCCGTAGTCTGTCTGCCAGATAGTACTCTTCGGTATTCGGAGTTTGATTAGGTTTGGTAAGCCGGTAAGGCCCCCTAGCCCATTCAGTGCTCTACCCCCGATGGTATTCGTCTGACGCTCTACCTAAATAGATTTCGCGGAGAACCAGCTATCTCCAGGTTTGATTGGCCTTTCACCCCTAACCACAAGTCATCCCCGTCTTTTTCAACAGACGTGGGTTCGGTCCTCCAGTGACTGTTACATCACCTTCAACCTGCTCATGGCTAGATCACCTGGTTTCGGGTCTAATCCCACAAACTCAATCGCCCTATTAAGACTCGCTTTCGCTGCGCCTACACCTAACGGCTTAAGCTCGCTTGTAAGACTAACTCGCTGACCCATTATGCAAGAGGTACGCTGTCACCCCATAAAGAGGCTCCAACTGCTTGTAGGCATCCGGTTTCAGGAACTATTTCACTCCCCTTATCGGGGTGCTTTTCACCTTTCCCTCACGGTACTGGTACACTATCGGTCGTCAAGGAGTACTTAGGCTTGGAGGGTGGTCCCCCCATGTTCAGACAGGATTTCACGTGTCCCGCCCTACTCGAGGACCTATGATCTACGTGTCCCGTCCTACTCGAGGACTTATGCATTTTCTACCCGTACGGGGCTATCACCCACTATGGCCGACCTTTCCAGATCGTTCCGGTTCTTGATCATAGGCCACTGGCCTGGTCCGCGTTCGCTCGCCACTACTTGCGGAGTCTCGGTTGATGTCCTTTCCTCCGGGTACTGAGATGTTTCAGTTCCCCGGGTTCGCCTCATAACGCTATGTATTCACGTTATGATCATCCTATTGGATGGGGTTTCCCCATTCAGAAATCTACGGGTCAAAGCCTGCTCTCGGCTCACCGTAGCTTATCGCAGAGTGCCACGTCTTTCATCGCCTCTTAACGCCAAGGCATCCACCAAATGCCCTTATTATGCTTGAGAGATCCCTCAGCTAACTGTTCTGCGTCTTGCGCAGGGGTAAAACCCTGCCAATTCACAATACAGCCAGTATCGCGATCACGTTCTTTCGTTGCGAAAAATCACAACGGAAAGATCCGTTCTCTTCATATTCCCTATTCACAATGTCAAACATCTCTAATCCGGTCCCTTAAGACCAGATATCTCAGTATCTTCCAAACCTCGTAACAACTCTCGTTGCCGCTACTTTCATCGGCGATCTGTCTGCCGCGCTTTGCAGCGCGCAACCACCAGATAATGGTGGAGGTGAACGGGATCGAACCGATGACCTCCTGCTTGCAAAGCAGGCGCTCTCCCAACTGAGCTACACCCCCAGTCTTCGTATGGACTGTAAGTCAGCAGTCGGTCGCTTCGCACACACACATAAAAGTGGTGGGCCTGAGAAGAGTTGAACTTCTGACCTCACCCTTATCAGGGGTGCGCTCTAACCAACTGAGCTACAGGCCCGTAGTCTTCGAGGTTTGGAAGGGATGCGCGGACGGCGCCATGGTCTTT
>NZ_AMRK01000028.1 GCF_000299875.1 Celeribacter baekdonensis B30 | reverse complement strand
ACTTTCGTCTCTGCTCGACTTGTCAGTCTTGCAGTCAGGCTGGCTTTTGCCATTGCACTCAACGAGCGATTTCCGACCGCTCTGAGCCAACCTTCGCGCGCCTCCGTTACTCTTTAGGAGGCGACCGCCCCAGTCAAACTACCCGCCACACAGGGTCCCGGAACCGGATAACGGTCCGCGGTTAGACATCAAGCAGAACAAGGGTGGTATCTCAAGGGAGGCTCCACAGGGACTAGCGTCCCTGCTTCAAAGCCTACCACCTATCCTGCACATGTTCGGCCTAATGCCAGTGTGAAGCTGTAGTAAAGGTGCACGGGGTCTTTCCGTCTAACCGCGGGAAGCCTGCATCTTGACAGGCAATTCAATTTCGCTGAGTCTATGTTGGAGACAGCGGGGAAGTCGTTACGCCATTCGTGCAGGTCGGAACTTACTCGACAAGGAATTTCGCTACCTTAGGACCGTTATAGTTACGGCCGCCGTTTACCTGGGCTTCAATTCGGAGCTTGCACTCCTCCTTTTAACCTTCAGGCACCGGGCAGGCGTCAGACCCTATACGTCGTCTTACGACTTCGCAGAGCCCTGTGTTTTTAGTAAACAGTCGCCACCCCCTGGTTTGTGCCCCCAGCTCCAAGTTGCCTTGGAACCGGGCCTCCTTCTCGCGAACTTACGGAGGTATTTTGCCGAGTTCCTTCAACATAGTTCTCTCAAGCGCCTTGGTATTCTCTACCAGTCCACCTGTGTCGGTTTAGGGTACGATCTTATGTAAGAGCTATTTCCAGGAACCTCTAAGCAGCCCATTCAATCCGATAAGGATGAACTACCCTCGAGATCCGTCACTTCTTACTGGCCCAGGAATATTAACCTGGTTCCCATCGACTACGCCTTTCGGCCTCGCCTTAGGGGTCGGCTCACCCTGCTCAGATTAGCTTTAAGCAGGAACCCTTGGACTTTCGGCGACAGGGTCTCTCACCCTGTTTGTCGCTACTCATGTCATCATTCTCACTAGTGATCTCTCCACGGGATCGCTCACGCGCCCGCTTCACAGAAAGCTCCTTGTGTCCAATCCCACCGAAGTGGGTAAGGACACATGGAACTATGTCACACTACGCTCTGCTACCATGCCTTACGGCATCCTCAGCTTCGGCTCATGGCTTGAGCCCCGTTACATCTTCGCCGCAGGACAACTTATCTAGACCAGTGAGCTGTTACGCTATCTTTAAAGGATGGCTGCTTCTAAGCCAACCTCCTGGTTGTTTTGGTCGTCCCACCTGCTTTCCCACTTAGCCATGAATTAGGGGCCTTAGCTGGAGGTCAGGGTTGTTTCCCTCTTCACAACGGACGTTAGCATCCGCTGTGTGTCTGCCATCTAGTACTCCCGGGTATTCGGAGTTTGGTTAGGATCAGTAAGCCTGTGGGGCCCCATTACCCATCCAGTGCTCTACCCCCCGGGGTATTCGGATGACGCTCTACCTAAATAGATTTCGCAGAGAACCAGCTATCTCCGAGTTTGATTGGCCTTTCACCCCTAGGCACAACTCATCCCGACCTTTTTCAACAGGTGTGGGTTCGGACCTCCAGTAAGTGTTACCTTACCTTCATCCTGGTCATGCCTAGATCACTCGGTTTCGGGTCTGATCCCACGAACTCATGCGCCCTATTAAGACTCGCTTTCGCTGCGCCTACACCTAACGGCTTAAGCTTGCTCGTGAGACCAAGTCGATGACCCATTATACAAAAGGTACGCCGTCAGGGCTCAAGGCCCCTCCGACTGCTTGTAGGCGTCCGGTTTCAGAAACTGTTTCACTCCCCTCGTCGGGGTGCTTTTCACCTTTCCCTCACGGTACTGGTTCACTATCGGTCAGTAAGGAGTACTTAGCCTTCGGGGGTGGTCCCCCGATCTTCAGACAGAATTTCACGTGTTCCGCCCTACTTAATACGTCCCTCAAAGCTTCCTATACGGGGCTGTCACCCGCTATGGCCATGGTTTCCAACATGTTCTAGTCACTTATCAGGCTCGGCTGGTTCCCGTTCGCTCGCCGCTACTAGGGAAGTCTCTATTGATGTCCTTTCCTCCGGGTACTTAGATGTTTCAGTTCCCCGGGTTTGCTCTTATAAACCTATGTATTCAGTCTATAAGTACCTGGTTCAGCCGGATATAAAGTGCCTTGCGGCAATTATATCAAACTGTCAGGTGGGTTCCCCCATTCGGAAATTCATGGATCAAAGCCTATTCTCAGCTCCCCATGACTTATCGCAGAGTATCACGTCCTTCATCGCCTCTTACTGCCTAGGCATTCACCAAACGCCCTTTTCGCGCTTGATTTGATCCAGAAAGAGCAAAACTGTGATCCCGAAGGATCACGCCATCTTGCAGGCCGACACAAGCTGGTAAGATGTGACGGCGCGCTTTCCAAACCAAAAGCATACATTTTCCCGCCAGACCTCTGAGGTCTGACATAAGATCACATCCACCGTATGAAGCGGATGCGTCTTGGTTCAAGACCGTGCGATCTTGAACCGGTTAGTGTATTTTGACTTGGACAACACTGCGATTTCAGAAGGGATACGTCATTAAAGATCGAGGAAACAATCTTTAAAACGCCTTCCGCCCGAAGGCAGAACCATCTGAGATCATCCACTTACGCGCGGTGATCAACAGTGTTGCATTTTAATCTCTCTATACGATGTCAATTGGCTCCTTCTTGCGAAGGCGCCGCTGTCCAAATGGACGAGCAAACACTCTAAAGTGCTTGCTGATACATTCGAACTTGGTCTGTGCCGCTTCCGTGATGGTGGAGCCTATCGGGATCGAACCGATGACCCTCTGCTTGCAAAGCAGATGCTCTCCCAGCTGAGCTAAGGCCCCGTTATCACAAAGTGATGGTGGGTCGAGGAGGACTTGAACCTCCGACCTCACGCTTATCAGGCGTGCGCTCTAACCACCTGAGCTACCGACCCAAGACAGACCGGTAGTGGCCTGTAAATTCTAGTGTTACGAAGAGATATGAGGACGGCCTGGTCCGAGTTTGATCAACTATTACGTTGATCTTATGCTACCGAAGTAGCTGCTAAGTGTTCCACGAGTAAGAACAAGTTCTTGCTACTAGGAACATCCTTAGAAAGGAGGTGATCCAGCCGCAGGTTCCCCTACGGCTACCTTGTTACGACTTCACCCCAGTCGCTGA
>NZ_AMRK01000027.1 GCF_000299875.1 Celeribacter baekdonensis B30 | reverse complement strand
ATCGCGCCCGAAGATGTCGACCGGTTCCTCGGCAGAGGATCGTCCACGACCGGGTGAGACGACCACAACGGTGTTACAGGCCATTCAGGAAGGCCATGAGGTCCTTGTCCTCCTTCCACCGCCTTTTCGGTCCCGGAGAGCCAACCTCGCAAAGCGCCACGGCATTTGCCTTCAGCGTGAGGTCGATCTCGGCATAGATGTTCGTGGTGCTGATCGACACGTGGCCGAGCCAAGCGCGGATGGTGTTGATGTCGACGCCGGCGAGCACGAGATGGCAGGCCGTCGTGTGCCGGATCACGTGTGGTGTCACCGCCCGACCCGCCAGTCGAGGCACATCGGCAGCGCAACGTTCGACCAGCCGATACACGCCGAACCGTGTGTAGGCATGGCCGAGCCTGCTGAGGAACACCGGGGCCTCGGGCGCGCGGCCGATGATCTGTTCCGCCAGGACTCGCTCCGTTTCCGACCAGAGCGGGCATTGGCGTATCTTGCCGCCCTTGCCGTGCAGTGTGGCTAGATCGTGCCCACCTCTGTCGCGGTCAAGGGTCAGGTCCCGAACCTTCAGCTGCGTGACTTCGGAGACGCGAGCCCCGGTATTGTAGAGGAAGAGAAGCAGCGCGTATTCGCTCTGCCCTCGACGGTTCTTGCGGTCCGGAACCGCGAGCATCGCTTCCATCTCCTCCCGCGACAGCCAGCCGACCGGCGGCAACATCGCCTTCTTCGAGGCGATCGCGCGGATGTGGCTGCACCATTCGACCTGTGCGGGATCGCGGCTTCCCACAAAGCGGGCGAAGGCCCGGATGGCGGCGAGCCGCTGATTGCGCGTCCTGACGGAACATCCGCGCTCCTGCTCGAGATGGGCAAGGAATTTCAATACAAGTGCCGAGGTGAGGTCCTGCATGGCCAGGCGTTCGATGGGCTTCCGGACCTTTCGGCTCGCGAAGGGCAGGAGCAGCTTGAACGTGTCGCGATAGCTCGCGCGAGTGTTCCGGGCCAGATTGCGCTCGCTGACGATATACTCAGTTAGGAAGCGCCGGAGCCATGGCCCAATGAGATCACGGTCTGGCATCCGACCCTCCTCCGGCATAGCGCGCGAAGAGCAGCGAGGCCTGCGCAAGGAGGTCCGGCGTCATCGTCATATAGACCTTTGTGCCTTCGAGGTCGGAATGGCCGAGATAGGTGGAGAGCGCGGGCAGCAACCGCTGTACGTCCGCTCCCTGTCGATACCAAGCGATCAGCCGGTGAACCGCGAAGGTATGCCGGAGGTCATGTAGGCGCGGGTTCTTCCGCCCTCCGGCCCTGCCATGCACATCCGCAACGCATCTCAGGCGATCGAAGGCGGCCTGAACGGTGCTGCTGGCGAGCCGCGTGCCATCCCTGTTGGCGAGCAGGAACGACGTGGCACTCTCCGCGACCCCCTTGACGGGCCGAACCGAGAGGTGGGCATCCAGTATGCCTGCAAGCTGCGGACCCACGGGAACCAACCTGCTCTTTTGGAACTTCGTATCGCGGATCGTGAGGATCGCCTCCGCCGTATCCACATCAAACAGGGTGAGAGCGGTCGCCTCGCCGAACCGCAGCCCGGCCCCGTAGAGCATCAGCAGCAGGGTCCGGAACGTCGCGGGGTCGAGTTGCCGGGAGCCTTGCAAGGCATTGTCGATGTGATCCGGGTCGAAGAGGCGCTGCAGCTGATCCCGGCTGTAGATATGTGGCGGTGCCTGCAAGGGTGGGCGCCGCTCGCTTTCAGGAAGCGGCGACGAGAGGGCATGGCCGCGGCTGATCGCGTAGCGCCAGAACCCGGCCAGCGCGTAGTGTTTGTTTTCGCGGTGCCGGGTAACGGGGCCTGTCCCGGCGAGGAAGGCTTGGACCTGCGCGCATGTGACAGCGTCGCATCCGGCGTCGCCATCGGCGTGCTGAAGGAACTGTCGAAGCAGGTTCCGCGCCGTCAAGAACTTTACGCCGTGCGCCTGGCGCCATGCCACGTAGTGTTCGATCGCATCTCTCAGCTTCATACGAGACCCTCCAGATCGAGGGCCGCGACCTCTCGCAGAGTCCGGAGGTCGACCTTGGCGTAGATCGCCGTCGAGGTCGGGTCCCGGTGCCCAAGGAAGTCGCCGATGACCTTCATCGCCACGCCTTGGTCCAGCAGGTGTTGGGCGGCGGCATGGCGGAGCGCATGTGGTCCTCGACGACCGGAGACCACGCCGATCCCGGCCAGGCGGTCGCGCACGATCTTGCCCAGAGCCTTCCGCCCAAGGGGGCGGATCGGGGCACAGGATGTGAAGAAGAGGCTCCGCCCGAAGCCGGTGGGACGCCCGTTCCGGATGTAGTCGAGGATGGCACCGCCGACCTCCTGCGACAGCGGCCACAGATGCGTGCGACCCGGCTTTGGACAATGCACGCGCAGGAGCTCGTTCTCCCAATCGAAGTCATCGAGGCTGAGACCCGCGACTTCGCCCGCGCGCAGGCCGAAGGAGGCGAAGAGCATCAGGATCGCGCGATCGCGTCTGTCGACGGGCCGCTGACCCTCAGACGCCAACAGACGCTCGACATCCTGACGCTTGATGCCCTTCGGAAGGCACTCATCGGCCCTGTATCCGGGCGCGACGGTGCCCGCGGCCAGCCCGGGCCGACACCACCCGCGCTTCTCTGCGAAGCCGACAAACGACCGGACGCGCTGCGCGAAGTCGTGGATCGTTCTCCGGCTCCACGACCCGCGTTGGTGTTCATCGCCGATGATGCTGTCGATATCGGTGACCTCAAGAGTGTCGAGCCGGATCCCCATCTGGTCGAGGTGTTGGAGGAATGTACCGGCGGCGCGCCCGTAGCTTTCGATACTGGCATTTGCCAGGCCACGTTCGTCGCGCAACCAGCGCTCGTAGGCCTGAAGCTCGGGCGGAGGCCAACTAAATTCGCCTTCGGCGTCTTCGAGCCAGCCGAGATACCGCACCAGTGCAATACAGTGGCTGACGAAGCGTTGGCGGGCCTTCGACGTGGCCGGCGTAGCGCTTCTGCGGCCCCGCGGCTCCGACCAGAGTGTCGCGGCGGCTTCGATGTTCCGCGGGTGGATCCGATCGCCGTCGCGAAGGTCCAGAAGGCGAACGAGGTTGAGGTGGGCGTTGGCCTGTTTGCGCAGGTTGGCGCGGCTCGCGCCGGTTCCCTTCAGGTGGACGAGGTAGTCTGCGCGTTGTGCCGCGAGCGGGGCGTCACGATGTTTCGCCGCGGCGGGCGGCAAGAAGATGTCTTGGAACATGGGTGTGTCTCCATAATGTGGAGACACAGGATTTCGCAGGTCAGGACATGATTTGTGGGTTTTTCGGTTCGGACGGTCTCATGAACACGACCTCGCTGCACCCTTCAGCAGGAACCGGTCGACATCTTCGGGCGCGAT
>NZ_AMRK01000026.1 GCF_000299875.1 Celeribacter baekdonensis B30 | reverse complement strand
CGCGTTTGACTGGTACCAAAACCTTCATTGGCGGGGTCTCCCTTATGATTTCAGCCGCCCGAAACGGGGGCAATCAGCTCTCCGGAAATTTTATTAGCCTTTTGCGGGCGCAGAAAACAGCCCCTAATGACGCAACTTTCGTTCAAAGACGTGACGTTTGCCGGAACAAATGTCGCAACGTCATAGAGGATCGACAGGATCAGCGGTTCGCGCCCGGCACCCACAAGACGTCATCCGCGCCGTTGTTATTGGCCACCCGCGAGGCGACAAAGAACCAATCGGACAGGCGGTTGAGGTATTTGACGCCAATGTCGTTGATGGTTTCGATTTGGCTCAGCTCGACCGAGAGGCGTTCGGCGCGGCGTGCCACGGTACGGCACAGATGCAAATGTGCCGCTAATGCTGATCCGCCCGGCAGGACAAAGGAGCGTAAAGGCGCGAGATCTGCGTTCATTGTGTCGATTTCCAATTCGAGCCGGTCGACCTGTGAGGCGATCAGACGCAGCGGCGGATAGTCGGCCTCAGCGTCCTGTTCCATGCCGGGGCGGCACAGGTCCGCACCCAGATCGAACAGGTCATTTTGAATGCGCGACAGCGCCACATCCATTTCGCCCACCGCATGCAGACGCGCCAGCCCCACGGTGGAATTCAACTCGTCCACTGTGCCGTACGCGTCGACCCGAGGGTTATATTTGGCCACCCGCGTTCCATCGCCCAGAGCGGTTTCACCTGTGTCGCCCGTGCGCGTGTAGATTTTGTTCAAAACAACCATATCAGTTCCCCGTTTTGCGCAGAGCCACATAAATCACCACAAGGATGACCGCGCCCAATTGCGCGAGAATGCGGTATTGCATCAGCTTGTTGGACTTTTTCGCCCCCTCCGCTCCGCCGCGCCCAAACTGGCCGATGCCAAGTGCGAGGATGACGAGGACGACGAGGCAGGCGGCGCCAATGATGTAGAGGAGCGGATCGGAATTCATGTGCATATCCTTCGTGTTTGTACCGCAGATAGCGCATTTTGGCGCAAGGCCCAACACGCGATTGGTCGCGCTTAGATCTTGGCCATCACCCGGTCGATGAGCCGCTGTGGCAGGAGGCGTCGTGACAGGGCGGCGATATAGGTGGGTGTTGTGACATAATAATGCGCGCGGGGGGTGGCCGCGGTCAGGGCGCGCAAAACTTTGGCGCTGACTGCCTCTGGGCCCAATTCAAACCGGTCCGGCGCGCTGGTTTCGGTGGCTTTGTAGAGGCGCGGGACGAGGGCGTTGCGATACTGATCGGCGCGCGCTGAGGCCTGCCAATCAATCCATTTGTCAAATTGTTGGCGTGCATTGAGACGAAAGGCGGTGCCAATCGGGCCGGGTTCGATGGTGATGACTTTGATCCCTGTGCCGCGCATTTCCAGCCGTAGCGTGTCGGTCAGACCCTCAAGGGCGAATTTTGTGGAGTTGTAGCTGCCGCGCCAAGGCATCGCCATGAGGCCAAGCACGGAGGAGCATTGTATGATGCGGCCGTGCCCCTTGCCATCCGTGCCCTGCGCCCGCATCACCGGAATGACCCGACGCGTCAGATCGTGCCAGCCAAAAAAATTTGCCTCGAAATTTTGACGCAGCGCTGCGACGGGCAGGTCTTCAACAGCGGCGGGGATGGCGTAAGCGCCGTTGTTGAACAGCGCGTCCAAGGTGCCGCCGGTGCGGGCGAGGGTCTCGTTGAATCCGGCTTCAATCGAGGCCGGGTCTTCGTAATCCAGACGGAAACTTTCCAAACCCTCAGATGTCAGGCGCGCCACATCATCCTGCGCACGGCAGGTTGCAAACACCCGCCAGCCTTTGGATTTTAGAAAATGAGCGGCGTGATGGCCGATGCCAGTGGAGCAGCCGGTGATCAGGATCGTGCGCATGAAAAAGCCTTTTGCGAGGATGCAAAAGGCTTAGAGCGCAAAGGCGAGAGGGGAAAGCCGGTTTTGCGAACAGGTGGGGTTATTGCGCCAGAGCGCGTAGGAAATTGGCCGACATATAGCCCGACACGCCATCGCCTTCGACAGAGATTTTGACCCAACCGTTCTCGACAGGAGAGATCACCTGAACGATTTCGGCAAAATGCACCTGCCCCAAAACCTCATGATTGGTGGAAGGGCCGGAGCGGACGTTGACACGCGTGGCGGTCACTTCGCGCAGGGTCATGTCAGGCGCGTCAAGGGAGGCGGGTTGCAACAAACCAGCCAGTTTTTCGGGGTCGCTGACGCGGGTTGTAGCGGTGGCGACGGTTTGCGTTGGAGTGTCGCTAAAGCTTGCAAGCTGCGCCATCGTGCCTTGGGTCGCATCCGCTTGTACCTCGGGCGCAAGGCCGGAGGGCGACAAGGCCTTTTGAGCGTTCAGTTCAGCCAAGGTCGGCACATAGGCCCCCTGACGTTTGCGATCCATGCCAAAAGCGGCATTCCAAGTTTCGGATAGGTTGGCAAGGACAGAGACCTTTTCGGAACGTCTCAGGTCAAGCTGGGCCTGTTCTTCGGCGGACAAATCCCGCCCGAACACCATAAGGGCCGCCCAAAGCCCAACGAAAGTGATCGCCAAAAGACGCAGCATATCGTTTCCCCCCAAACACTTGTTACAGCTCCATACTACGCGATTCGCGAGGGAGTGACGGGGAAAACTGCGCCATTGGTCCGCCTAAGATGTCCGACGTTGCCGGAGGAGCACGCGAGACGCGCTTGCCGGGGGGCGAGGTGGGCGCTATTCATCGACACATGAGCAGTGATTTGACCCAAGACCCGCCCGCAGGTGGCACGCCCCCGACTGATTTTTCAGAATCGCTTCGCCAAGCCATTGGCGATCGTTACCTGACCTATGCGCTTTCGACCATCATGCACCGGGCGCTGCCCGATGCGCGCGATGGGTTGAAGCCGGTGCATCGGCGCATTCTCTACGCGATGCGCGAATTGCGTCTCTCGTCAGGTGGGGGGTTCCGCAAATCGGCGAAAATCTCCGGCGACGTGATGGGGAATTATCACCCGCATGGCGATATGGCGATTTACGACGCCATGGCGCGGTTGGCGCAGGATTTTAACGTCCGCTATCCACTGGTCGATGGTCAGGGGAACTTTGGCAATATTGATGGCGATAACCCGGCGGCCTCGCGTTACACCGAGGCGCGGATGACCATCGCGGCGGAGGCGCTGCTCGAAGGTCTGGCCGAGGATGCGGTCGATTTTCGCGACAACTACGACGGCACGTTGCGCGAACCCGAAGTGCTGCCCGCCGCCTTTCCAAACCTTTTGGCCAATGGCTCAAGCGGTATTGCGGTGGGGATGGCGACGAACATCCCGCCGCATAATATTTCCGAGCTGATTGATGCTTCGCTGCACATGATCAAAACGCCGGATGTGCGCGATGAGACGCTTTTGAATTATGTCAAAGGCCCGGATTTCCCCACCGGCGGCGTGATTGTTGAGCCACGCGAAAGTATGATGAAAACCTACGCCACCGGGCGTGGGTCGTTCCGGGTGCGGGCGAAATGGGAGGTTGAGGATCTGGGGCGCGGGCAATGGCAGATTGTCGTCACCGAAATCCCTTATCAGGTCCAAAAATCCAAACTCATCGAAAAACTCGCCGAGTTGATCCAGACCAAAAAAGTGCCGATTCTGGGGGATGTGCGCGACGAGAGTGCCGAGGACATCCGGGTGATCTTGGAGCCGAAATCCAAAAACGTCCTGCCTGAGGTGTTGATGAACACGCTGTTCCGCAACTCCGATCTGGAGACGCGGTTCGCGCTCAACATGAACGTGTTGATCGACGGGCGCACGCCGAAAGTGTGCTCGCTCAAAGAGGTGCTGCGCGCTTGGCTTGATCACCGCCGCGTGGTGTTGCAACGCCGTTCTCAGCACCGTTTGGAAAAGATCGACCACCGCCTTGAGGTGCTCGAAGGCTTTATCATCGCCTTTCTCAATCTCGACCGGGTGATCGACATCATCCGCTATGACGATGATCCGAAAATGGCGTTGATGGCGGAGAACTGGGGCGTGGATCATGCCCGCGCCATGTCGGAAAAAGACTATGTCTCGCCGCTGCCCGCCAAAGAGGGCGTGGGGGAGCTGACCGAAGTGCAAGCCGAGGCGATCCTCAACATGCGCCTGCGGTCCTTGCGGCGTCTCGAAGAGATCGAACTGATCAAGGAACGCGATGCGTTGCGGGCGGAAAAGGCCGGGCTTCATGCGCTGTTGGACAGCGAAGTCATGCAATGGGACCGCATTTCCGAAGAACTGAAAGAGACCAAAAAGAAATTTGGCAAAGACTATGCCCGTGGTATGCGCCTGTCGCAATTTGCCGAGGCCGCCGAGGTCGAGGACGTGCCGCTTGAGGCGATGATTGAACGCGAGCCAATCACTGTGGTCTGTTCGCAAATGGGCTGGATACGCGCCATGTCGGGTCACATTGACCTGACGCGCGAGTTGAAATTCAAAGACGGAGATGCGCCGCGATTCTGTTTCCATGCGGAAACCACGGATCGACTGTTGCTGATGGGGTCAAACGGGCGGTTCTATACGCTCTCGGGAGCCGGTCTTCCGGGCGGGCGTGGCATGGGTGAACCTGTGCGCTTGATGGTGGATCTGCCGAATGAGGCGGAGATCGTCGATATTTTCGTCCATGATCCCGAGGGCAAATTGATTGTCGCCTCCAATGCTGGCAATGGCTTTGTCATCCCCGAAAAAGAGGTGGTGGCGCAGACCCGCTCTGGCAAACAGGTGCTTAATGTCAAAGGCGGCGAAGTGGCCGCCGTGGTGCGCCGGGTGCAGGGCGATCACGTTGCCGTCATGTCGCAAAACCGCAGGTTCATTGTGTTCCCGATTTCCGAAGTCCCGGAATTGAACCGTGGCAAGGGCGTGCGGCTGCAGAAATACAATCAGGCACGCGGCGCGCAGGGGCTTTTGGAATTGGATGGCGGGCTGTCCGATCTGACCACGTTTAAGTGGGAGGAGGGGCTAAGCTGGACCATGGGCGGGGGCAATACACGCACCGAGAAAGACCTGACGCAATGGCTGAGCAAACGGGCGGGCATTGGCAAACAGCCGCCGCATGGGTTCCCGCGTGACAATAAATTTGGCTAAGCTTTCAGGCAGGGCGTAACGAGAGGGCCGGGGTATGGCGCAGCTTTTGAAAACCGACGTCGAGGGCCGCCTCGTCCCGCTGTTGTCGCTCTCGATCTGGACGGCGGTGTTGTCGGTGGTGACGCTTGGGTTCTATCGGTTTTGGATGAAAACCCGGCTGCGGCGGCATTTTTGGTCCGCCATCCGTCCCGACCGCACGCCGTTGGAATATGTCGGCAAGGGCATTGAGAAATTCACCGGATTTCTCATCGCTTTGGTGATTTTGGCGCTGTTGATCGGGGTTGTGGCGCTGATTTTGGTCTATGCCTCTTTTGCGCTGTTCCAAGAGGAATATGAGGCCTATCTCATCGCCGCCGTCCTTGCCATTCCGCTGATCTATTTCGCCTCCTACCGCGCCAAACGCTATGTCTATGCGCGCACACGGTGGCGCGGCATTCGCTTTGGGCTTGAACCTGCAGCAGGGAGATACACCGCCTATGCGATGGGGCAGTTGTTTTTGACGCTGATCACGATGGGGGTTCTTTGGCCCCGCATGACTTTCAAACTTGAAAAATTCCGCACGGATCGGACGTTTTTTGGCACTCAGAGGCTGAACCAAGGCGGGCGTTGGACCGGGTTGATCAAGCCGTTTTTGCCGGTGTTGATCTCTTTTTGGGTCATTCTTTTTGTCATTGGCGGCGCGGTCTGGCTTTCCGTCGAGGGGGATTTTGTGCTCTCGGCATGGGCCGGATTGATGCCCCTCCTTTCCATCGTCGCGATTTTTGGCGGTCTGTTTTTCTACACCCGCTACCGTGTGGTCGCCCTGCGCTACATGGCCAATCACAAAACCGCAGGCGGGGTGGGCCTGATTTCCAACGCCTCTTTCCCGCGCATTTTCTGGTTGAATTTTGCGGGCTATATCCTGACCAACCTCTTCACCACATTGGCCTCTTTGGCCGTGGCTGGTGTTGCCTCGGGCGTTCTGATTTTGGCCTTCCCCGGCCTGCGCGACTTTGGCCTGTTTGCCACTGGCGCGGTCTCGGATGGCTCGGGGTTGGGGGGCGATGGGATGCCCTCGGCCGAAGTGGGCGTGTTCTTTGCGATCTTTATCTACATGTCGACATTGTTGTTTTTCTCGGTGTTTCGTCAGACCTTTGTACTGTTCCCGGTGTGGCGGCATTATGCCGAAACGCTGACCCTGACCGGCGGCGAACATCTTCGCAAGATCGCACAGCGTGCCCGTGACGAGGCCGGAGAGGCCGAAGGCATGGCCGAAGCGTTTGATTTGGGAGCCGCGATATGACCGGGGCCGTGCGTAGCCCCTGGGGGCCAATACCCGAAGGGGTGCTTTGCGATTTCGTTGATGGCGAAAGCGCGCATCGCCATGAGGTCTATGTGCAAGTCCGTCCTAACGAGGCGGGGCTGTCTTTGTCCTACACCGATGACACGGGGCAGGCGCAGACATGGACGTGGCCGTTGTCGCATCTGCGCCATGTCGAGGGGCAGACCAAGCTGCGTTGGGGGCCGGCACGGTTGGGGGTGTTCACCAATGTGCTGACCCCCACGGCGCGGCTGTATGTGCGTGACACTGTTTTGTTGCACGACATCGAAGCGCGCGCGCCGTCTCTGCGCCATCGTGCGCCGGTCACCGGGCGCGGGCGTCTCGCGGGATTGATCGCGGGAGCCATGGGGTCTGTGGCGCTGATCGTGTTTTTCCTGATCCCGTTGATTGCCGATCAATTGGCCACGTTGTTGCCCATTGAGGGCGAACGCGCATTGGGCGAAAAGACCTATCAACAGGTGCGCGAGGCGTTTTCGGGCGGGTTTGTGCCGCTTGGTGAATGCGAGAACGAACAGGGTCTTGCAGCGTTAAAGCAGATGGAAACCAAATTGCTCGCCGCTTCCACGCTTGCCTCGGATGCGGTGCAATTGACCGTGCTGGATTTCGACATGGTCAATGCCTTTGCCTTGCCCGGCGGGCGTATCGTGGTCATGCGCGGGTTGATTGATGCGGCGGAATCGCCGGATGAGGTCGCCGCCGTCATTGCGCATGAAATGGGCCATGTCGATCACCGCGATCCCACCCGCCACGCTTTGCGCTCGGTCGGCACCTTTGGCGTGCTCTCGCTGGTGTTTGGGGATTTTGCCGGCGGCACGATGGTGTTGATGGCGGTCAATCAATTGGTCAACGCGCAGTATAGCCAAGCGGCGGAAAGTGCCGCCGACAGCTATGCGCATGAGATGTTGCCGCGTGCGGGTATTTCGCCCGGCGCGCTGGCACCCTTGTTTGAACGGCTCAAAGCCGAATATGGCGACAGCGAAGGCCTTGCTTCGCATCTGGCCAGTCATCCGCAGCTTGGCGATCGTGTGACGCGGGCGCAGGCGGCGGCCGATTCCTATGTCGATGAGGGTGTGCCGTTTATGTCGAACATGGCGTGGCAGCGGCTGCGCCAAATTTGCGATTAAGGACCAGACGTTGCGTGAGGCGACATTTGCCTTTAGTCGTGATCTGGACCAAATTTGGAGGATACCCTGTGATCTCACTTGCTCGCCGCGTCGTTGTCGGACTGTCGTTTTTGGCGCTGGTCGCCTGTAGCGATGCCAAAATGGTGACCGAAGACACGCCGCTGGTGAATCTCGGGGATTTTACCCTTGGCCATAACGTCGTGGTGGCGACAGATATGCAAAAGGCCCCGTTCTCACGCAATGCGACGGAGGAGGAGGTTGAGACCGCTTTGAAAGCCGCGATGCAGGCGCGGTTTGGCCGCTACGACGGAGACAAGCTTTATCACATCGGTATCAAAGTGGACGCTTATGGCCTTGCCGCGCCAGGGATTCCGGTGGTGTTCACGCCCAAATCGGTGCTCGTGCTCACGGTCAACATTTGGGACGATGCGCAGGGCAAAAAACTGACGGATAAGCCCAAGCTTTTGACGGTGTTCGAAAGCCTGTCAGGCGAGACCCTGATTGGCTCGGGCCTGACACGGACCAAACAGGAACAGCTCGACATCCTGACCCGGAATGCGGCCTTAAAGGTAGAGCGGTGGTTGTTGGAAAATGGGGAGTGGTTTGGCATTGACCCCGTCGCCCCCGAAACCACGGACGCCGACGAAGCCAAGGCGGCGCTTGCGGTACTCGCACCAGATGCGGTTCCTGAGACACCAAATGCCACAAAGAGCAACTGACGCTTGATTTTCCTCTCCAGAGCCAATAACTAGCCCGCGATGTTAATTCGGGTCTTGATCGACCCAGTCAAACCAAGAGGCGCCTCGATATGGCTAAGGAAAAGTTTGAGCGTTCCAA
>NZ_AMRK01000025.1 GCF_000299875.1 Celeribacter baekdonensis B30 | reverse complement strand
CCCACAGGCGTGCGGATATAGTCGCAGATATAGACGTCGGTCATGTCTTTGATCCTTGGCGCAGAAATGTTTGGGCGACGGAACACAGCCGCCCGAACATTTGGGTTTCTTGCGGGTTAGTCGAGCACGATCAGGCTGTCGCCCGCCCGTGTCCCCTGCCCTTCGGGCAACACGAAGACCGGGTTGATCTCGGCCTCGCTCAAGCGGTCCTCCAGCGTCTCGGCCATGCCGGAGAAAGCGATCATTGTGTCGATCAGCGCCTCGATATCCGCCTTGGGACTGCCCCGAAATCCTTTCAGAAGCGCGCCAGCTTTGATCTCGTCGATCATGTCGCGCGCGCTGGACCGGTCCAGCGGCAAGAGCCGGATGGCGGCGTCTTTATACAGCTCGGTCGTCACGCCACCCGCGCCGAGCAGGGCATAGGCCCCAAGCTGCGGATCGCGGTTAAAACCGAGGATCATCTCAACCCCGCCTTTGACCATTTCCTGCACGAGGAAACCGTCCACCTTGGCCGATGTCGCAGCACGCACGCGGGCCAACATGGCCTCGCATTCAGTCCCGACATTCGCCGGATCCACGTTCAGCGCGACGCCGCCCATCTCGGATTTGTGCAGGATCTCGCTCGACAAAATCTTGATGACCACGGGGCCATCGAAATCCTTGGCCTTCGTTGCGGCCTGCTCGGGGGTCTCTGCCGTGACCTCACGTGTGACGGAGACACCAAAGCGGGCAAAAAGCTTTTTCGCCTCGGCCTCGTTGAGGGACCCTGCCGCGATGTCGCTACAATCAATCTCCTTGGCGTTCGATGCCCTGGTCTGCGCGGCTCCCGCAGGCGCGGCCAAGGCTTGCAGCGCCGAGGCGCAGCTTTCGGGTGCCGCAAAGGCCGGGATGCCCCGCGTGTTGAGCGTACTCACGATATTGGGCGCGTCCGGGCTGACATAGGCCATGATCGGCTTGTCGGTCAGCGCCAGCGATTCAAGCACCGGCTGCGCCACCAGATCAGGCTGGGCAATCGAGGACGAGCCAACCACCACAACAATCGCGTCGAAGCTCGGGCTTTCCACCAGTATCTTCAGGATCGAGCGAAACAGGTCCGGGCGCAGCCCGGCCAGCGTCACGTCAATCGGGTTACGGTCCAGCTCGGCCTCTTTCAGGTCAAGCGCCTGCAGCTTGTCACCCGTCTCCTGGTCGGGCGTGGGCATGTCCAGACCGGACAGGCCCACATTGTCCGCCACTACCGTGGCGGCACCGCCGGTCGAGGTGACGATGGCCACGCGGTTGCCCTTCATCAACCGGCCCTGCGCCAACGCCGCCGGAATATCCAGAAGGTCGGCAAAAGTCTGGGCGCGGATGATGCCGAGCTGTTTGAACAGGGCGTCATAGACCTCGTCCGCCCCGGCCAGAGCGCCGGTATGCGACACGGCAGAGCGCGCGCCGGATTCCGAGCGGCCCACCTTATAGGCAACGATGGACTTGCCAGAGGCAATCACCTTGGCCGCCGCTGCGCGGAACTTGCTCGGATTGCGGATGGTTTCGAGATAAAGCGCAACGACCTGCGTCGCGTCATCATCGGCAAGTGCCTCAAGGAAATCGGAAACCTCCAGATCGGCTTCGTTGCCCGTGGCAACCAGCTTGGAAAAGCCGATGCCGCGCGCCACGGCCCGCGACAGGAGCGAGCCAAGAATGCCGCCCGATTGCGACAGCAGTGCGATCTTGCCCGCCGGGAAATCATCGACCTCCATCGCGCCCGAGGCGGTCAGCGGAATGCCGTCGGTCAGGTTCACGAGACCGATGGTGTTCGGCCCGAGAATGCGCATGTCGCCCGCCGCCTCGCGCAGCTGCTCTTGTCGTTTACGACCCTCTTCGCCCGCCTCGCCAAAACCGGAGGCCAGGACAACCGCCGCCTTGGTGCCGCGCGCCGCCAGATCGCGCACCGCGTCGATCACCCGATGGGCGCCGACAAGCACAAGGCCCAGATCCGGCGCTTCGGGCAGGTCGGCGATATTGCCATAGCTTTTCAGCCCGGCAATCTCGTCATAACGCGGGTTGATGGGATAGATCGCCCCCTTGAAGCCCTGCTTTTGCAAAAAGGCAATCGGTCGCCCGGTCAGTTTGGCCGGGTCGTTGGAGGCCCCGACAACGGCGACGCTGGTCGGGTTCAGGATGGCTTGCATATTCGACATTGTGGCAGACCTTATTTCGACAGCTTGTTGAGGAAGTCTTCGACCGATTTGCGGTGCTCTGCCGTAGTGTAGCAGACCGCCTGCGCCTCGCGGCCGAGGGCAAAAATCTCGTCATCGGAGCGCTCGAAAGTCTTGTCCATGATTTCCTTGGTCAGCGCGATGGCGGTGGCCGATCCAACGGTCAGCTCCTTAGCCCAGGCATGAGCCTCGTCCAGTAGCGCCTCTGGGGCGGCAACACGGTCGATCATGCCGAGCGCCAGCGCCTCGTCGGTTTCCACCACCTTACAGGAGAAGATCAGCTCCTTGGCTTTGGACAGGCCCACACGGCGCGGCAGGAAATACATGCCGCCGCCATCGGACACCAGACCGCGCTTAATAAAGCTCATCGACATTTTTGCGCCATCCGCCGCAATGATGAAATCGCAGGCCAGAGCCATGTCGAGGCCAAGCCCGAAGGCTGCGCCGTTCATGGCCGCGATCACCGGCTTGGTGACGCCATGAATAGCCACCACACCGCGATGGGTGCTTTTCTGCCGTTTCCAGCCATTAAAGGCCACTTCGCCGGTCGGCGCATCGAGCCGTGCACGCATGCCCGCAATATCGCCGCCCGAGCAAAAGCCCTTGCCCGCGCCGGTCAGGATGATCGCGCGCACCTCCTTGTCGGCGTCCGCTTCGGCAAAAGCGTCAATCAGTTCAGCGCGCATCTGGTCGTTGATCGCATTGCGCTTTTCGGGGCGATTCAGCGTGATCGTCACGATCCCGTCATTGTGGGAAACGGTGATGAACTCAGGCAGGGAAACTGCGGTGTCCATGGCTCTTCCTTCTCGTCTAGTCGCAGCTCAGGCTGCATTCTCAAGTATTATGCGTCGGTTTTTTGATCACGGCGTCGGGCAGATCGGCGCCGTCAAAGATAGTCTTGCGCAGCCGCTCCAGCTCTGCCTCCGGCAAAACCGGGCCAGCCAGTTCTTCGTATTTGGCCTGCAAATCCGCCCGCGAGATCGGGTTGTCCGGATCGCCGCGCCGCGACGGCTGGAAATGCATCCATGACCGCCCGTCCTTCAACGTCACATGCAGCCGCGCCATGCGTTTGCGCGGGTACTCGGCGGCCAGATCCTCGGCCCGTTCGACCGTGATGCACGGCATGATCGCGCGAATGTCCGGATTGATCAGCGCCTCGGGCGTAAAGGCCGCCAGCCGCACACCGCCCAGAACCATTTGGGCCGCGAGGCAATATTGCGCACTGAACCGAGCCTCCTGCGCGACCTGCGGATCGGGGCGATCACAGATGTCCTTGGTCGGCCCGTAGCCCTCGATGCGGATCGCCGCGATATCCTGCGGGTCAAAGCCGTGTTCGGCGCGCAAAGTGGCCAGCGCGTCGAGCGCGGGAAAGATATGGCCGCAGCAGCCGTGGATTTTCACCGTCATACGGGTGATCGGGGTCCACTCCCCTGCCCCGTCGAACGCTGCGCCCCAATTGCCGGTGCCAGTGCTGGTCGCGGCGGCATAGCCCTTGGGACCATCAAGGCTGCTCCACGCGCCCGTGGCCCCAGAAGCGGCAGCATAGGCCGCAAGGATGCCCGCATCGGCGGCATGGCCGGGATGCATTGCCTTGACCATGCTTTCGCCTTGCAGGTTCTGCTGCACGCCGCCCGCGAAGCTGGCCGCGATGGCGATGGCATTGGCGATCCCGTCTCTATCACAGCCCAGCAGCATCGCGACCGCCGCGGCGGCGCCAAACGTGCCGACCGTGCCGGTGATATGCCAGAATTCGTAGTGGCTCGGTTGCAGTGCCATGGCGATGCGACAGCCAACTTCATAGCCGCCGATCACGGCGCGATCAAAGGTATCGCGGGAGGCGCCGCGATCCTGCGCCACGGCGAGGGCCGCGGCAAAGGTGGGCGAGCCGGGGTGATAGCCGCCATCACGGAAGATGTCGTCGAATTCGACCGTATGGCTGGCCGCGGCGTTGATAAAAGCGGCACTGCGTGGGTCAATCCGTCGCTCGCTCGTGTAGCACCAGGCATTGCCGTCACGCGCAAGCCCACCTGCCGCCAGCAAGATGGCCGGGGTCTGCAACGTGCCCGGCAGGGTCGTCGCGAACCAGTCCAGCGTCGCGCAATGCACCGCGTCGCGCACCTCGGGCGAAATAGGCGCATCCAGCCAGCCTGCGGCCAGATCAGCCAGTTGTTCGATCGCGGTCGTCATTGTCCTACCGTTCCCGCAACTTTCGGTTCAGACGCCTGAAGCGCCAGGCCGGCAAGGCAAAGCGCCTCGATTTCGTCATCGCCAAGCCCGATCGAACGCAGGATCTCGGACGTCTGCGCCCCCACTGGCTGTGGCGGCAGGCTGACGCCTGTCTCGGACTGTGACATTCGAAACGCTACCGAAGGCACCCTTAGCCCCTCCAGTCGCCCGCTCGGGTCGGCCAATTTCAGGAATTGTGCGCGCGCCCTGGCCTGCGGATCGCCGAGCGCCTCTTCGAGGCGGCGGATACGAGACGCAGGCACGCGCCGTTCGTTGAAGAAGTCTTCCCAATAGGCGGCGGGCATGGTCTCAATAATCGAGGCCAACACCGCATTCTCGGTCTTGTAATCGTCGATCCGCGCAAGGTTGTCCGTCTTGACCAGATCCTCGCGACCCAGCCCGATCCAGAGGCGCCGTTGTTGACGCAGGTTCGACGCCGCGATCATCAGGGGCCCATCGGCGGCCTGATACATGCCCAATGTGGCAAAGGCGTAAGAGTTGCCCTTGGCCTTGGGATGCTTGCCGGTCCAGAGGAAATCCGTCGCGGGCGCGGTCATCAGGGTCATTGCGACATCGAGCATCGAGACCTCGATACTCTGCCCCTTCCCGGTGCGCTCACGCTGAAACAGCGCGGCGGAAATCGCGAAGGCGGCGGTGAGGCCCGTGGCATAGTCCACGACGGGCGCGCCGCATTTCAGCGGGCGGTCATCTCCATGGCCGGTCATGTCCATGATGCCCGAAAACGCCTGGATCACATTGTCATAACCAGTCTGACGCCGGCGCGGGCCGGTGGCACCGAAGGCAGAGACAGAGCAATAGATCAGACGTGGATTGACGGCGGCGAGATCTTCGTAGCCAAGGCCAAGGCCCTTGAACGCGCCGGGGCGGTAATTTTCGACAAAAACATCCGCCGTCTCGGCCAGCCGCAGTACGGCATCGCGCCCGGCCTCGAATTTAAGATCCAGCGCCAACGCCTTTTTGCCCGCTCCCTGCGCGAGGAAGGCTGTCCCCATCGCGGCGCGCACGAGATCGCGGTCGGTGCCATTGAAGCGTGCCTGATCAGGCTCTTTCGGAGCTTCGATCTTTATCACTTCTGCGCCGAGCAACGCCATCTGGTAGCTTGCATATGGCCCCGCAAGGACATGCGTCGTATCGATAACCCGCAGGCCAGTGAATGCGCCGGTCATGGTGGACACCCTTTTGAAAATAGAAAATCGTCTTGGATTGGCCTCCCCATCGTCTGGCGGAGAGACCGAGGAGCGAGACATCACTCGATGATGCCAGCTGCCTTGAGCTGTTCTTCGGCCACAGAACTCATCTGTTTGATGAAGGCCGAATATTCCTTTGGACCGTAATCGCTGTCCTGAACGCCAGAAGCACGGGCATAGGTCTGGTAGCTCTCACTGGCCATGGCTTTGTGGATGGCGTCGGCGATCTGCTGTTGCAGTTCTTCGGGCATATCCTTTGGACCAAAGACACCGCGGATTTGCAGCCAACTGGTGTCGACATCATAGCCCTGCTCGCCAAAGGTCTGCATGTCGGGCAGCGTCGACAAGCGGTTGTCGCCCAGAACACCAAGACCTTTCAGACGGTCTGCTTCGAAGAACTCGAGCGCCGGACCGAGGTTGGCGACTCCCACATCCATATGCCCGCCCAGAACGGCGGCGATGATGTCGGGGGTCGATTGGTGCGCCACCCAGTTGAACGTCACGCCAGCCGATTTTTCCAGCATGGCCATGCCGATGTTCTGCATCGAACCGACCGGACCGAACCCGGCGATATTGACGGCACCGCCGTTGGCTTTGGCAAGCTCAACCAGATCGGTGATCGAGTTCAACTCGGACTCCTTGGATACGAAAAACAGGATCGGGTCGACCTGCGACAGGGCGATCCAATCGAAATCATCAGGTGAAAACGTGCCGCGCAGGTTGGTCTGCATGCCGGTCAGATGGGTCACGGTGTTGACGCCCAGGGTAAGCCCGTCGGGCTTGGCCGCCCGGATCTTGGCCATCTGGGTGGCGCCGCCACCGCCGGGTGCATTCACGACCACGATGGACTGGCCGATGATCGGCTCAAGTTCCTTGGCCAGCGTTCGACTGTACACATCCACGCCACCGCCGGGCTTGGTGTGCAGGATCATGTTGACCGGCGCATCTGGCGCCCAGTCCCCGGCGGCTGCATTCTGGACGCCACCCAAAGTCAGGGCCGCTGCGCCAGCGACACCTAGGACCAGTTTCTTGAGATTGCTGATCGTCATTCGTTTTCCTCCCTTAAGTCTTACAACTTTTGACGTTACCGTCTTTGAACAGTGTCGGCCTTCCCGTCGCCTGAGTGAACTGAGCGTTTGTCAGGCAACGGGGACTCGAAACTTGGTCAAACTGTTTTCGCTTTGGCGCGACGTGCGCGCAGCTGAGACAGAGCCGGCAAAACAAAGGCCAGGACGGCGATCGCGATCAGGATCACGGTCATCGGCGAGGTATAGAAGATCGACCACTCGCCCTTGTTTGAAATCAGCGCACGGCGGAAATTGGTCTCCATCATCTCGCCTAGAACCAACGCAAGGATGATCGGGGCCAGAGGGATCTCAAGCTTGCGCAGGATGTAGCCCAAGACGCCAAAGGCCGTCATGATATGGACCGGGAACATCGTGGTGTGCGACGCATAGGCACCGACATAGCAGATGCCAGCGACGATCGCGGCGATCGCAGGACGCGGGATATTCGCGACCTTGGCCCAGATCCTGGCCCCGGCAAGGCCGATCAGCACCATCACCGGCACACCCACCCAGAGGGAGGCAAAGATGGTATAGGGAATCTCGGGCGATTTGGCGAACAGCAGCGGTCCGGGCTGGATGCCCTGCACCATGAGCGCACCGATCATGATTGCCGTGGTCGGCGATCCGGGAATGCCAAGCGCCAGCAGCGGCGCCATCGCTCCGGCCACGGCGGAGTTATTCGCCGCCTCTGACGAGGCCACACCTTCCAGCGATCCTTTGCCGAATTTCTCGGGCGTTTTCGACAGGCGCTTGGACACGGCGTAGGACACGAAGGACGCGATGGATGCGCCCGCACCGGGGATCACGCCGATCACGTAGCCAAGCACCGAACTACGAATGATTGGTGTCTTGAGGCCAAAGATGGTCTTGACCGGCAGCGCCAGCAGGCCGCCGATCGGCGCGCTTTTCACCTTTTCTGACGGGCCGTCCTCGATCATGAACAGAACCTCGGACAGGGCGTAGAGGCCCAGGAGGACAGGCACCAGCGGCAAACCCTCGAAGAACTCCGGATTGCCCATGGTAAAGCGCGGCACGCCGGTTTGAACATCCAACCCGATGGTGGCCAGCGCAAGGCCAATCCCCATGGCGACAGTGCCTTTCAGAGGCGAGCCTTCCGACAGGCCCGCCACAAGGCTCAGCCCGACAAGCGCCAGCGCGAAATACTCGCCAGGCCCAAAGCGCAACGCGAATTCCGACAGTGGAACCGCCGTGATGATCAGGAACAGCGTCGAGATAAAGATACCCGCGCCAGAGGACAGGATCGAGACTGTCAGCGCCTCGCCCGTGCGGCCTTGTTGCGTCAGCGGGTAGCCGTCCCAAGAGGTCGCCACGGCCGCCGCAGTCCCCGGCGAATTGATCAGGATCGCGGTGATCGCACCGCCATACTCGGCAGCCGCATAAAGCGCGACCAGACCGACGATAGAGACCACCGGATCCATGCCATAGGTGAACGGGATCAGCAGCGCGACACCAAGGCTGGGACCAAGGCCGGGAATGGCCCCGATCAGATACCCCACCAACGCGCCGAAAACGAGGGCAAACCAGACCATGGGATCGCCGAACGCGGAAAAGCCGATTGCAAGACTCTCAAACATTTTAGGTTCCTCAGGGCAAGTTGACGTCAAGCGCCAGGTTAAAGACGACGTAGATAAAGGCAGCGAGGGCGAGCGGCACGCCGATCAGATGCAGTGGGCGGCGTTCACCGCAGGCCAGCATCGTCAGCAGGGCAAAGATCAACACACTCGGCAAAGCGCCCAGTTTCTCGAAATAGATCGATTGCAAGAAGAGCAGCCCAACCGTCGCCAGAACATAGAATGGCCGCCGGATCGAAACCCAGGTGACCGGCACCGGATCGAGCATACGTATGACGGCCGCCACGGCCACGGCGACAATGGCGATTAGGGTCGCTATGGCCAGTAGGGTCGGAAAGCCACCCGCACCGATATCGATCTTGTTCAGCGGTTGTGGCAGGGCGGATGCCTGCGAAAAATACTGCCAGAACACGACCAGAAGGGCCGCACAACCCAGCAAGTCCAACACTGGCAAAGAGCCGCGCAGGGCATCCCACCGCAGCCGCCAGCCAAGGGCATTCTTGTAGTCTTCCATATTTTCCTCCCTCGCCAGGTCACGAGTTCGCGCCCCGGCAATATTCCTCCTCTTTACCATCGCGCTTCAGGGTGGCCGCCGTGAACTAAGTATTTGTTAGTCTTAGGCCTTCCTCGGGTTTGCCTTGTTTTTTTCTTTAAATTTCTGAACGTTAAACAGACAACCGAAGCTACTGAGGGCACTCCGCTGTCCCAAACGGGTAGCCTCCGTCCGTCAGGGATAGCTGTTTGGGCGCGAACACAAGTTCGGAGGCCCACGCCGTGTGTTGGCCGTCAGTCCGCGCAGCGCGCCATATACATCGGCCCGCCCTTGTGACGCGGAAAGCCGTAGCCCGTGATCATCACCACATCGATATCGTCCGCACTCTCGGCGATGCCCTCGCGCAGAACCGCCTGCCCTTCGCGTTGCATGGTGGCAAGGATGCGCGTGATGATCTCTTGCTCGGTGAACACCTTGCGGGTCCGACCCGCCTTCGCGCTTTCTTCCTCGATGATCCCTGTGACCTCCGGGGCCACCTCAGCCTCGCCAGAGGCATAGTCATACCAGCCTTTGCCGGTCTTGCGCCCCAGCCGCCCGGCCTCACACAGACGGTCGGCGATATGGGCATAACGCTCCTCTGGGGCACGATGCGGCGCGCGCGCCCTGCGCTGCGCCCATGCGATGTCGAGCCCGCTCATGTCCTGCACGGCGTAGATCCCCATGGCAAAGCCAAAGCCCTGCATCGCAGCGTCGATCTGATGCGGCAAGGCGCCCTCTTCGAGCATGAACTCGCAATCGCGCCGGTAAGCCGCCATGATCCGGTTGCCGATGAACCCGTCGCAGACCCCGGCCACCACCGGGATCTTGCGCAGGAGCTTGGCCAAGGCCCCGCCGGTCGCCAGCGCCCGCGCCCCCGTGGCCTCGCCGCGCACCACTTCGAGCAATTTCATCACATGGGCGGGCGAAAAGAAATGCAGCCCGAGTATGCGCGAAGGGTCCTTTGTCGTCTCCGCGAGCAAGTTCACGTCAAGGTAAGAGGTGTTGGTGGCCAAGATCGCCTCGGCGGGCATCACTGCGTCCAGCTTGGTAAAGACCTCGCGTTTGACCCCCATGTCCTCAAAAACAGCTTCGATCACCAGCGGGCAATCTCGCAGCGCCGCATACTCCGTATCGGTGCCTAGGCGGGCCAGTGCGGACTCGCCCTTGGTGGCAGCGATAGCGCCACGTTTGACGCTGGCAGCGATGGTGTCGGCCACGCGTGTCTTGGCGGTCTGAGCTGCGGCATCGTCGCGTTCGATCAGACAGACATATGAGCCGGCGAGCAGCAGTGCCGTGGCGATCCCCGCCCCCATGGTGCCGCCGCCGATCACACCGACGCGCGACAGGTCGGCAGGGACTGCCTCGGCCTGTTTCAGCGCCTGACCCGCACCGCGTTCTGCAAAGAACACATGCCGCAGCGCCGCCGCCTCTTCTGAGGCCGCCAACCACAGGAACCGCTCCCGCTCGCCCGCCAACGCCACCTCGACAGGGTCTCTGGCGGCGCATTTCAGCGAGGCCAGCGCCTCAAGCGGGGCCACAGCCCCCCGACTGCGTTTGCGCAGCTGAGCCGCCTGCGCGTCCCAGTCGATGGGATCTCCCGCCACCAGATCGCGCGCGAGCGCTGGTTCGGGACGGCCCGACGCCGCCAGATCCTTCGCCATTGCGGTGGCCTCGGCCAGCAGGTCCCCCTCACCAAGGCGATCCACCAACCCGCTCTCCAGCGCCTCTTGCGCGCCGATCGGCTTGCCACTGGTCACCAGTTTGATTGCCGTGGCCATCGACACCAGACGCGGAAGGCGCACCGTGCCGCCGGAGCCGGGAATGATGCCGATATTGACTTCCGGCAGGCCCAGCTTGGCCGAGGGGGCCGCAATACGTGCATGACAGGCCATCGCCACTTCGAGACCACCGCCAAGCGCCAGCCCATTGATCGCCGCGATCCACGGTACCGGTGCATCTGCAATCGCGGCCAGAACGTCAGGAAGATAGGGCTCGACTGGTGTTTGACCGAGCTCGCGGATATCCGCCCCGGCCACAAAGGCACGCCCGGCCCCGGTCAGTACCACCGCCCGCACGTCCGCGTCGCGCAGCGTGGCCACCGCGTCCCAAAGCCCCTGCCGCACGGCGCGCCCTAGGGCGTTCACCGGTGGGTTGTCGATGGTGACCCAGCCAAGCCCATCCCTTACGTCGACAGTTACCTCAGCCATGCGTCTCCCCTTCTTCGCAAATGTCGCCAAGCGGCAATTTCCGCCTGTATACTGCGCCGCCGGTTTGCCGTGACCAAACCATTGGTTGGGTTCAGGCCAGCCCCGGATTAAGTATGATGACAGAAAATAATCTCGTGAGGACAGACCGCTGGCCGGCCTCCAGTCACGCAAGAGGACAACGCATCATGGGTGGCTCAGACCAACCCCCCACCGGAAACCCGACCATTCGCACCATCGCCATGCCGGCCGATACCAACCCGGCGGGTGATATTTTCGGCGGCTGGCTGATGAGCCAGATGGACCTCGCCGCCGGCGCCATTGCGGCCTTCACCTCCGGTGGGCGCAGCGCCACGATTGCGGTCGATGGCATGATCTTTCACCGCCCGGTCAAGGTTGGGGATGAGGTCTCGCTCTATGCCTCACTGATCAAGGTCGGAAAAACATCCATGACCATCCATGTCGGTGCCTGGCGCCGCCCGCGCGAAGCCCGTTTCATTGAGAAGGTCACCGAAGCAAATTTTGTTTTCGTCGCGCTCGACCCTGACGGCAAACCGATCCCGGTCGAACATTTGCCAAACGCGCCTTAGAGCCCCGGCAAGCGCCATGGCGCACTCCCATTTTTCGCCACTGACCCGCCATACAACCCGTTACAGGTCTCGCCACGCGTCCCGGCATTGACCGCCCCTTCATTTCCAAGGAATTTCCCGTGTCGCTCCGCACCAAAGACATGTTCACACTCGCTGCTCTTTATGCGGTAGCAAGCCTTGCCGGGTGGATCTTTTCCCGCATCGGCATCCCCCTGCCCTGGATGATCGGGCCGCTGGTCCTCTCCGCGGCTCTCTCTGTCTCCGGCCTGCTCAAGATTGCCGTCCCGGTCAAGACCCGTCCCTTCGGCCAGATGACCATCGCGGCGCAGGTCGGGTTGGCGTTTACGCCTGCCGCGCTGGCCGCCCTCATCGGGCTGGCCCCGATCATGATCGGCATGGCGCTGAGCTCGGCCGCCTGTGCCGGGTTTGTCGCGCTTCTCCTCGCCCGCAGCACCAATATCAGCCTGTCGCAGGCCTTCCTCTCGACCTTTCCAACCAGCCCGGTCGAAGCCGCGATCATGGCAGAGCGGCACAATTGCGATCCCGCCCCGGTCATTCTGGCCCAGACCACGCGCATCGCCGCCGTGGTGATCCTTGTCCCGATCGCGGTCTTTGCGATGGACGGCTGGCCGGATCGCGCTGGCGTGGTGCGTGGTGGCACCTTCGATCTGCTCGGCAACGGGTTTCTGGCGCTTCTCGCCATCACCGGTGCGCTGCTGTTCAAACGCCTGCGGCTGTCCAATCCCTATTTTCTTGGGCCGCTGACCTTTTCCTCGGCGGCCAGCGCCATCGGGCTGCATCCCACGGGCTTTCCGCCCGAAATGCTGTCACTGGCGCAGATCATCCTGGGCACATGGCTGGGCAGCACCTTTCGACATGACCTCTTCGTCAATCAAAAGCGCCAGTTGATCACCATCCTGACAAGCACTTTTCTGTTGCTGGGCCTTGTCTCGGTGCTGGCCATCGGCATGGCCTGGATGACCGGACAGCAATGGGAAGTTCTGGTACTGGGCGCGGCCCCCGGTGGCGTCACGGAAATGGCGCTGACGGCCAAATATCTCAGTATCGATCTGGCACTTGTGACGGCGTTTCAGCTCACAAGGATTTTCATCTTCATGCCGAATATCCCGTGGATCATCCGCATGATCGACACCTATGAGAAACGCAAGAACGCCTCATCTTCGGGGCAGGAGCCATAACCAATACATGGCGATATCAGCGAGAGCGATGGCCGATCAGAATACCTTGTCGATGACCTGAGCCCCAAGCTTCCGACATTTCTGTACAGAGCCCCGCCAACAAAAAGACGGACGATTGAAGGTGAGATTAGCACCTACCAGACCGCTCGGCTTTCCCCGCCTCCATCTCCTTGGCTGTACGCCGCCACAACATGCACCAGCCGCCGCCGCAGCCCCCTTTCCCGCCCATGAGGGTTTCGAAATCAGCTCAGGTTGCGGGCTGGATCTCTATCGCTTTCGAGGCCTCAAAAGATGAGACCATGTCCACACTCCGTTTTTCTTTACTCGGTACTCTATGAACCGGCTTGTCTCTGTTCGCGCAGGATAGTGAAGACGCCGCTTGCGATGATGATCGCCGCGCCGAGGAATGTTATCGCGTCCGGGTTCTCGCGCCAGATGAGCCATCCAAAGAACGTGGCCCAGAGGAGGGCAGTGTAATCCAGCGTCGCTACCACGACCGCAGGGGCGAGGCGGAAGGCCTGTGTCATCATCATCCCGGCGAACAGCCACAAATCGCCCACCGGGACAGGAATCCAGACGAACGGCACGATCAGCAACACCCGCGCTCAGGTCAGATACACAAGCAGGGACCACACGCCTTCGCGGGGGTCGACCCAACGGGCGCTCAGCATCAACAGGGCATATCCACACCAAAGGACCAAACTCATGATCTATTCGACCGCCACCGCGCCCGTGAACCCCGAAGGCAAAGCAAAACTCACCCTCGACCAGGTCTGGGCGGGGCTGGAGTTGAAAACGCGTGATGCCCACGAATTTCTGCCCGCAGGTCTTTGCACCCGCTGCGACGTGACCGAGGAAAGCCCCACGCATTTCGTCCACGACGCCACCATCGGTAGCAAAGATCTGCGCGAGATCATCGTGCTGGAGCCCCGGCGCAAGGTCACCCTCTTTCAGGTCACCGGCCCGCGCGAAGGCGCCATCATAAATGAGATCGTCAAAGACGACACCGGCGCGCTGCATCTGCGGTTCTACTGCTACCTAGGTCCGCGCGACGCAGTGCCGAACGGCACCGAGGAACAGGCCGAGCAGGCGCTGTTCGACAGTGAGCAAGGCAACAAAGCGGATGAGGTGGG
>NZ_AMRK01000024.1 GCF_000299875.1 Celeribacter baekdonensis B30 | reverse complement strand
CTGTCCCTGCAGGCCGTCATCCCCTGGGGCCCGAAAGACGCCGCGTGACGCAAAGAATCGGCTGGGGCAACCCAGCCGATTCCCGCTGCTTCCCTTCACGCTGACACGCATTCCCCGTATTTTGGGACCAGTGGTTGGCGCGCTTGGTAGAAGCAACTTATCACTGAATCGGCTCAAGGTGATGATGACGCAATCCGTTTTGGAGGAGACGGATTCGTGGTCCCCCTAGCGTTCTGAAGCTTCGAGCGCTTTACATTTTGACAGCCGTGCAGTGCAGAAAAATAAAATAATAACAGGTAGTTGAGGTGTAACGGGCGCGAAGTTAAAGTTGACTGCACATCCGAGCTAGTGACGGCTCCCCCTAGATATTGGGTGGCTACATTCCTCAATCGCTACACTTTGTCGAGACATCTAGGCACTCTGGTGGATTGGGTAAGATCTAGCCGCCGGGCGAAAATCGTTGTTAAGACTCGTTTTTCCGTGTAGATGACACTTTAATGGGCGAAATCGCTGAAAAAGCGGTATTTAGAGGACAGGCGGATGCGAGAACGGTCTTTTGCGGCTGATACGAAGGATCAACCCTTCGACGAGATCATCCTACAGCAAGGAGAGCTGATTTCCGACCGCCTCAATATGTTGCGGCAGGAACAGTATCCTCCGGACGCCCAAAAAGGTCTACGTCAGTTTTCATTGGCCGAAGTTGCCTACTATCTCGGCGTAACACAGTCGACCATTAAGAAGCTTCATCTCGAAGGCAAAGGTCCTGAACCTGAAACATCGTCGTCCGGGAGGCGCAGCTACTCGGCCGAGCAGATGCTGGAACTGAGAGCTTATCTCGACAAGCATGGCCGCCCCGGAAAACGCCGTTATGTCCCCTATCGGCAACCTGGCGAAGAACTGCACGTTGTATCTGTCGTAAACTTCAAGGGGGGTTCCGGAAAGACCACTACCGCCGCCCACCTCGCGCAGCACTTGGCGTTGAAAGGGCATCGAGTTCTTGCGATCGACTTGGACCCTCAAGCCTCGCTCACAGCTTTGCACGGCATTCAGCCTGAACTCGACGACGTGCCTTCGCTCTACGAGACACTTCGGTATGATGACGAGCGCAAGCCGATCTCAGAGGTGATCCGGCCAACAAACTTTCCCAACCTAGATATCGTTCCGGCAAGTCTCGAGCTTCAAGAGTACGAATACGATACCCCAGTTGCTTTGACGAGCAGTGATCCCCATGAGGGCCGTACCTTCTTCACTCGCATATCGAAGGCGCTTAGCGAAGTTGATGATCGCTATGACGTGGTTGTGATCGATTGCCCTCCTCAGCTGGGCTACCTCACGCTCACTGCTCTCACGGCTTCTTCCTCGGTCATTGTGACGGTCCATCCTCAGATGCTGGACGTCATGTCGATGAGCCAGTTTCTCCTGATGCTGGGCGGGATCATGAAGACGATCCGTGACGCTGGAGCGAACATGCGCCTGAAGTGGTTCCGTTACCTCGTAACGAGATTTGAACCAACGGACGGTCCACAAAAGCAGATGGTTGGGTTCCTCCAGGCGATGTTCCCAAATCAGATGTTGTCGGCTCCTGTGCTGAAGTCTACGGCGATCTCCGACGCTGGGATCACAAAGCAGACGCTTTACGAAGTTGAACGGTCTCAGTTCGTGCGGACTACTTACGACCGCGCCGTGACGTCTTTGAATGATGTGAACGACGAAATCGCTGAACTGATCCACAAGGCTTGGGGGCGAGAATGAATGTGGTTTTGACAGCCGTGCAGAGAGCCAGTTTTGACAGCCGTGCAACTGTCGAAATGCGCGCTGCGTGTCGGTTGGATTCGGACGAAAGGGAGATGGCTTGATGGCTCGCAAAGACCTCCTAAAGAGCGTCATGGCCGGCTCGCCGGAGCAGCCGAAGGATTCCGGTCGCTCTGGATACGCAATGCGCGGTGCTTCGAAATCGATGAAGGTTTCGATTGATAGCCTTGCGGAGAACTCGAAGCGTCTCCTTGAAGGCGAAACCATTGTCGAGATCGATCCGAAATTGATCGATGTGTCATTCGTTTCGGATCGGCTTAGTGATGACGATGTTGCTTTCGACGAACTGAAGGCATCAATCGCAGCGAGTCGCCAGGACACGCCGGTATTGCTTAGGCCGCATCCGGAAGCGGATGGCCGCTATATGATCGTCTTCGGGCATCGCCGTGTGCGAGTTGCATCGGCGCTCGGCCGTAAGGTTCGCGCAGTTGTAAAACCAATGGACGATGTGGCTCACATTCTTGCTCAAGGGCAGGAAAACACTGCGCGCGCAGATCTCTCTTTTATTGAGAAGGCCCTATTTGCGAAGAGCCTCTTGGATATGGGGCAAGCAAAGGACGTGATCCAGTCCGCCCTTACCATCGATGGGACGTTGCTTTCACGGATGCTGTCAGTGGCGCAGAACGTCCCTCGGCACGTCATCGAACAGATTGGGCCGGCCAAGCAGATTGGGCGTGATCGCTGGGAAGACTTCAAGAAGTTGGCTTCGGAACCATCGAATGGCAAGATCCTCAAGGGAGCTTTGGAGTTCGACGGGTTTCAAAACCTCGACAGTGATGCTCGCTTTGAGTTCCTGCACAGCAAGCTGGCAGAAGCGGGCAGGGCGCCGAAGCGCCGAAAAACGCGTGCTACGCCCAAGAAGCGAACCTGGACTGCCGGCAAAGGCCGCATCAAGGGAGTCATCGGTCGTTCCGGAAAGGCATTCAGCATTTCGCTTACGGCACAAGATTCAACCGAGTTCGGGGACTTTCTCTCGGGTCGGCTTGATCAGCTGTACAGTGAATTCCTCGCGACGAAAGAGGAGCAGTCAGAACAATGATCTAGGCAAAAGAAAAGCCCCCAAGCAGCGTGGCCTGAGAGCTAATCTGAAAAGTTTGGTCGCTTAGAAGATATCTCTCCCGCGAATCACTGTCAACAAGAACGCCACTTCGGCGAACGGCTTTCTTTTGCCTCCACATAACTGGAGGTGAGAAACAGGCATGAAACATACAGGTTGGCGCAAGCCGACACCGGGTCTTGGCATTGCAGAGCAGCTTGCCCAAGCCGGTGAACAGGTGGCTGTACCCAAAACACGGGCCTTCGTGGCCGTGAAGCGGGTCGGTGCATATATTGGCCTCAAGGCCGGAGACATGATGCTTCTCGATACGCTCGGGGCCTTCACCCAGACCCAGGACTGGGAGGAAGGGCAACGTCCGATCGTCTGGGCTTCGAATGCCTATCTGATGGAGCAGACGGGGTTTTCGCTCTCCGCACTCAAGCGCCATGCACGGCGCCTGGCCGAGATTGGCGTGATCTCCTTCCAGGACAGCCCAAACGGCAAGCGGTGGGGCCGCAGGGACGCCGAGGGGCGCATTGTCGAGGCCTATGGCTTCGATCTGTCGCCGCTTTCAGCCCGTGTCGATGAGTTCGAGGAGCTTCATGCCGATTTGCAGGCCGAGCGCGAGCTCTGCCAACGCCTGAAGCGTCAGATCACGGTGGCACGCCGGATGATCCGCGCGCGCATCGAGGCAGCCGTCAGCGGCGCGCTGCGCGGGCCCTGGACGCAATTCACAGGCCTTTTCGAGGAGCTTCTGGACCGGCTTCCGCGCCGTCACGAAGCCTCAGAGCAGCTTGCACGACTCTTGACTTGGTTCAAGGAGCTTCAGGAGCGCGTCGAGGCTGCCTATCTTAAGGCAACAGAGGTCGTTCAATCTGTGGAAAACACGCCGGAAACCAAGGAGCAAGTTGCTAAGAAGACTCAAGAAATGAACCCCAGGGAGGTCATTTCTGACCCTCATATACTAATTACAAACCAACTTAATCCTGTAACTAGTAATTCCTCAGAAAATGAGGAAGTCGCGGCCGCGGTGCCCAATGCTAAACCCGAAGATCAGGTTGATAGGGAGCTGGAAGAGTGGGTTGCTGAGGTACGCAAGAAGCGAGCAGCACTGGATCTGCCCACTGTGATGCAGGCCTGTCCCGAATTCGCGTCCTGGGCCCGAAATATGGGCGGGTTCCTGAAGGATTGGGGCGATCTGCATCGTGTTGCCGGGCAGCTCAGGCCGATGATCGGGGTGTCCGAGCATGCCTGGAACGTGGCGCAGGACCGATTGGGCAAACAGGTGGCGACAGCGGCGCTGGCGCTTGTTTTCGAGAAGCATTGCGCAGGCGAGGTTTCCTCCCCGGGCGGCTATCTGCGCGGCATGGTCGAGAAGGCCGGGACAGGGGATTTGCATCTCGAGCGCAGCTTCTATGGCAGGCTCAGCGGGCAGGCGGCGTGATGGGGCAGGGGGTCAGAGACCGGCAGCTTTGGTCAGGTTCACCCGGAACCGATCGCGCCGGCGCTGGTAGCGGCGGGTCATCTCGGCCGAGGCGTGTCCCAGTTGTTTCTGGACATAGCGTTCGTCGACCTCAGCGGAACTGGCAAGGCCGGCACGCAGCGAGTGGCCAGAGAACAGCGCCAGACGTTCCTTTTCGGGCAGTTCGGAGCGGATGCCGGCGTCCAGGACGGTGCGCTTGATCAGCCGGGCTACATGCTTGTCGTTGAGCCGCGTTTCGGAGGCACGTTTGCCATCGCGCGATGTGCCGACAAAGATCGGACCGAAGTCGATCTTCGCATAGTGCAGCCATTGTTCGAGAGCATGCACGGGGCAGGTCTGACCTTTCGAGCCGCGGCCGATCTCGACCTCGCGCCAGCCGGTCTTCGCATTGAGGGTCAGGAGGGCGCCTTTCTCCATGATCTCAATCCATCCGCCGGAATCCGGCGTGTCATCCTTGTGGACGTCAAGGCTGACGATTTCTGAGCGACGCAAACCTCCGGCATAGCCGAGCAGCAGGATCGCGCGATCCCGCAGCCCGCGCAGGTCGTAGGACAGGGTGGCGACCATCGCGAGGATATCCTCGGCCAGGATCGCTTCCTTCTGCACCGGTGGACGCGCATGCTTGCGCTTGATCCCGGCCAGCACCGTGGCGATGTGCCGGTTCTTGCGATCGAGGGAAAAGCCGCGCTGTGCGTAGTTCCAGGCGAGACCGGACAGGCGGCGGTCGATGGTCGAGACCGAAAGGGGTCGGGACGCCGACTGCGAAGGGGAGGGGCCCGATCCGGAGGCCAGGTCCGCGAGATAAAGCCCGATCATTTCGGGCGACGGGGGCAGGGGCTCGGTGCCCTTCATCCGGCTCCAGCGCGCGAAATGCGCCCAGTCCTTGGCATAGGCCTTCAACGTGTTCTCGGAGGCCGAGGCCCGCGCATAGTCGCGCGCGGTGTCGACCAGCCGGTCAAGCGTGCCGGAGCCGGCGACATGGGAGGGGAGGGCGATGTCATCGCTTTCCTCTTGATCTCTCTCGTCGACGCGAGCATCATCCACCTCACCAGAGGGCGCTGACGTCGATTTCTCGGTCTCTGAGGCCATTTTCCACTGAATCCGGCAATGAAATTGAACTGCTTATCGGCATATTCTTTCACGTCCGATAATGCAAACTTATTGGACATAAATAGCATCGGCAAAGAGAGGCGGTTTATGTGCTATTTTCTGGCAAAAAGCGCCGTCGTGATGTAGGCTTCGGGCATGACTTTTGCCCGGCTAGATCACATCAGCGACCTCGACACGTTACCCCGGATGCCTGCCTGGGTCACCTCCACGCGTGCTGAAACCCTTGAAGATGTTGCGTTTTTGTTGGGCGCGACGCTGAACCACCTGCATCTTGTGTTGGGACACACGGAGGTGCCCCACGCCTTGTTGCGGGACCGCTTGGCACTGCGCGCAGCGGAGGTTTGTGTCGCGTTCTCTGGCCGCCCGGAGCGGGCAGCGGAGTTGCGCGACGCTGTACACCTTTTGCGCCCCGGAGACCTTCCGGGGCCAGCAGGGGAAACATACCTGTCGTGGCGGCGTGCGGTGGAGCGGCCGGTGTCGATCAGGGTACTGTCTCGGGCCATAGGCGGGTTGGGTACAGGACAAATCGCGGACTGGCTGGATGCAGGGCAGGGCGCGCCGGTGGCCCGAGCCGCCAGGGTGTTGGAAACTGTTTTGACGGACAGGTCGCGCGCGGAGACGTCAGCACTGATCCTCGCCGATGCCGCTTTGGCACAGGCGCTTGGCTGGGAGACGCTGCTGCCTCTCATGGTGATCGGTTTGAAACGCGCCGATTTACGCAAGCGCAGGGACGATTTGCGCATGGCCTGTTATCGCGCGGTGACGGCTTCGGCTATGGAAGTCGTAAGTGTGGCGGTCGACCTGTCCCGGCGCGCGGCACACTTGAACACAGTCGCGCCAAAGCTGCGCGCCAAGGGGGCGGGAAAAGCGGTTGAGATGTTCCTGACCCACGATGCCGTGGCGCCTTCATCTTTGCCCTTGCCGGATCGCGCCGCGCGGCGGCTCTGCGACCGGCTGGTCGATCTTGGCGCGATCCGTGAACTGACCGGTCGCGACACCTTCCGGCTTTATGGGGTGTAGGGATGGCCAAGGATCGCCCCGCAGCCCAACTTGATCGCGAGTTGCCCGACTTGCCGCCTGAGCTGCGCTGGCGGGAATGGATGCGCCGGATCGAGGCGGTGCTCTTTGCCTCAGCTTCGCCGGTACCGCGCGACGATCTGGCGCGCGTGGTGGGGCAGGGGGCGTCGGTCGACCTGCTGGTTGAGGACCTCGCCGCCGATCTGGAGGGGCGGGCCTTCGAGATCGCCCAGGTCGCTGGCGGCTGGATGTTCCGCACGCGCGCCACCTACGCCCCCGCGATCCGCGCGGCGGCAGATGTCGGCGACCAACTGCTGGACTTGAGTGAATTCGACGTCGCGGTGCTGGCGGCCATCGCCTACCATCAGCCGATTACGCGCGACGGGCTCAAAGACATCTTCGGCAAGGAGATCAGCCGCGACCTGATCGGGCGGCTGCATGCCCGTGGCCTGATCGGGACCGGGCCAAGGTCGCCTCGGCGTGGGGCGCCTTATACATTTGTGACGACCGAGCAGTTCCTTGTCGCGTTCGGGTTGGAGAGCCTGCGCGATCTTCCCGATCGGGAGCAGCTGGTGGATGCCGGTGTAATGGGTGTTCCAGATCAGGTAGTGTGTTCCCAGCAAGCCTAAAGTTGAACAACGTGTGCGAGATGAGCCATCCAGCGGCTTTTGCTCTGACCACCAGCAATTCTATCTTGCTTTTATGGCCGCTTCCATCTCTCGGCTTCGATTTGGGTGCGACTTAATTTTCGGACTGTCCGCGCACCATTGTACCTGCCCTTGACGAACCCAAAAGTGGCAATGGCACTGGTTAGTTTGCCGGATCGATGGCTCCACAGTCGGCCGACCGAGCCAGTCAAGCCGCACCGACCAACGCGGGCGCCGACTTCTACTCAGCGACAGCTGGATCTTCTGGCCGCAGCCGCCCGGGCACTGGAAGCAAGCCCATTTTTCGATGCTGCCGTCTCGGACGACAACCAATGCATCTGCCGTTAGGGCAGTGGTCTCGGGATGCGTGGCCTGCACCCGGCCGACTAGGTCGACGCGGGGGATAAACCGGCACCAGGTCAGAAAGCGTCGTGCAATGTTACCAAACATCTTCTCAACCCACCCTATCCATGAAAGGGTCGACATCACCCCGGCCCCAGTAACCCTGATCGACACACAGGATGCACCCGGGATTTTGCTTTGCCCCCTGCAATCGATCAATCCCGAGATCAAAACGCCGAATGCGCTGCGCCGCCCAGCCGCCATCGCCTCGATAACCGGTCAAACCCTGCAGCAGCTCGTTGACGGCCATAGTCGCTGTTTCCGTCGTGAACGTGACGACCGCTGGTGCTGGATTGCCGCCGCCGCGCACATAAGCTTCACGTTTCTGACGCTCATACTCCGCCGGCGCGGCACGACGCAGTTCTTCCGCCGCCGCCCGATGTGGGTGTGCGATACCGCGGCACAGCAGGCAAGGTGTGCCAGGGCGCAAGACCGTCGCCCGGCCAATCATGTTCCCAACTTGACCGTCTTCACCACGCGGTGTGAGTGCGAGTCCCAGATCAATGACCGGGCGCAGGTAAAAATATGCGAACCTACTTAGAAACAGTCGGCCTGCGTGATCATCAGTGCACCCAAAGATGATGTCGCAGGAGAGCAAGGCATCGCGTGCCTCATCTGCATCCGCCCAGTGCGGGATCACAACCGGGCGGACACCAAGACCAAGACCCGCCAGTTCTCGCGCGACGACTTCGACCTTAAGCCGCATGCCATCGGCATCGTCCCGTCGAGCTCCATGCAAGCGGTTCAGATTGCTCACTTCAACAATGTCTTCGTCGAAAAGGGCAATCTGGCCGACGCCGAGCCGGGCCAACAGCATCGCAACCGCACTACCCGTGCCGCCACAGCCCACGACACCGATTTTCAGCCGGGCCAGCAGAAGATTCAGTGAAGGTCCGAAGGCAAGCGCTTGCCGCTCGAAGGCTTCTCCGGAAAACCCGCTCAGCCCATTCAGAACACGAAGCCGTGCACCAACGGCTATGACAGCATCGCTGTCGATCGGCTGGGTGTCGTCGATCCACAGACGTGCTGCGTAATCACAGATATCACCATCAATCAGCAGCAGGCTTGCTAACATGACGCCGGCACCATTCCGGTTCCGCGCCAGTCGATACAGTTCCCGTTCGTTTTTTTCGTCCTGTGTGGAGAATTCGGGATACCCGCCCGGGTGGCTATGGGCGATGCCGACGATCAGGCCTTCTGCTTTTGCCACACGACACAGGTCAAGAAACGATTTCGTTGACCAAGTGACATGCTTGTCGCTGGCCGAAATCAGATCCTCGTCCGGAACTGGGATCACGCGGTAGGACGTCAGTCGCAAACGGGATTGGCGATCCCAAGGGTCCATCGCGACACGGCTCACTCCATAAAGCACGTAGGCTGCGGCTTCATGGCCATCGGGGCGGTGCAGGAGCGCCCGAAGCTCGGCTTCGTGACGTTCCTGCAAGGTGAAATCGAGGCGGCTCATGCCGCAATCTCCAGCGCCGTCTCAACCCGCTTAAGCATGGTCCAGATACCATCGGTGCCGGGACGCCAGTCGCTGTTGTGCCGCGACCAACGCTGCCAGCGCTGCCCATTGAAGATCAGCGGCTGGTCGGCTTGACGCGGGTAGCGGCTCGAAAGGGCCAGTGTCAGCCAGGGCTGCGCATAGAACATGTCCGGCGCAGCATCCGGATAGCCCCGCGGCAGCAGGATCAGGATGTCGGCCTGTGCCACCTGATATTTGCCGTCCGGTAGGCAATAGCCTCGCAGGATTACACCGGTCTGCGCTCCTTCGCGGTATTCGACGAAAGTCAGGCCGCGTCCTTCGAGGTATCGGCGATCACGCATAGGCAGGATGGGGGCTTCCGCGCCTTCGGTCGAGGTAGTCGCCCCGGTGAAGAACCTCTCCAGACCTTTTCCGTCCAACCTGACGAGCTCGTTGTCGTCGATCGGACGGTCCTCAGCGCCACGGATTTCCATCCAGACACCGTAGTCCGGTTTGTCGGCGGCACCTGCCAGCTGCTTCAGGACCCGGCCGCTGATTACGCAGGCGCCCCATTCCTTCACCTGACCATCCAGTTCGATGCGGTAGGATTCCGCACTCTTGAACACGATGAAGCGCTCAACCCCTGCCGTGCGCAGATCGACCGTCTCATCGAGCGTCAACTCTTTCAAATCGCCATTGCGAAGCAACTGGAACACCAAGTGCTCCTCCGCGGGACGCGCCGAGACGAGGTCCAGAAGTTGCCTCCCGGTCGGCACCGGATCGTCGATCCGGTATCCGTCAAAGGTGAGGTCTCCATTGCCGACCTGCACCCGGTACGGCCCCTGGGGGCGTGGGTTCCGTCCAGCAGCGACGCAAGCCGCCACGTCTTCAAGTTCAATCGTTTCCAGCGCCATGGCCAGTCTCCTTTTCTGTGCTCGCCGAACCAGACCGGCCTCATTTGGTGGATATAGTAGCCAAAGAATGGCCAGTCAATGGCTAACTGTAGGCTATTTTTAAGTTGACAATTGCTTCAAGTATGGCTATGTCTCACGTGTCTTGGAGGATAAGGAAATGAGCAAGCGAACGATGACGCTCAATCTCACAGATGCGGAGATGGGCGTTTTGGAAGGCCTTTGCGCCAAAAAGGATCTCAGCAAGATCGGCGTGATAAGGCAGGCCCTGCGTCTGTATCAGATGGTCGATGTCCGGCTCGAGCGCGGCGACAAGCTGTTCTTCGAAGACGACAAGACCAAGGATAAGTCGGAAGTCATGATGCTATGACCGCCTACCAGGTCCATTTGTTCGATGCCGCCGCTGGTGCGATGGTCGAGGCCGATCTGCATGACGAGATTGCCGAGAAACAGCTGATCGACTGGCAGTTCCAGTGGCGTCCGGCCGTCCAGGCCTACATGAAGCGTCTGGTGGACAACGGTATCGGTCCCGCCGACACCGCTTGGCCCCAAAGTTGGCACTGGGACTGGCGCGGCAAGATGAATGAGGTTCGTGGGCTGCTCGGCCATACTGGGTATAGTGTCGTCTGCCGCGATGTGACCCAAGGCATGATGCGGCTAGATCTCGCCTCCCGCCGTGCTCGCTTGGACTCTCAGGCCGGACAGGATCTGGTCTATGTCGACTATCTCGAAGTCGCGCCCTGGAACTGGCGCGAACCTTATGCCGACGCGCCGATTTATCGACTGGTCGGCCCTGTGCTGATGCACGCCGCCATTACCCGCAGTGTCGACGAAGGCTTCAAAGGCCGCGTCGGCCTGCATTCCCTGCCGCAAGCAATCCCGTTCTATGAGCGCTGCGGCTTCACTAACCTCGGCACCCGGCCCGACGAGTATGAGGGCAAGTTGCCGTATTTCGAGTCCACACCGGGCGCCGCCGAGGCATACCTAAAAGGAGAGCTAAAATGACTTACGGTATCTCCGCAGAATGGTCCAAAAAAATGCTCGCATTCGACGAGCATGTTACCCCTGGAGCTGGAGCTCTTGCCACGCGCCCACATGTTGACCCTGATGCGGTATCTCTGCGTGTTGAAGAAACCCGACTGGTATTCGGCCACTTTATCAATGTCGCGCGCAGACAGCGGCGCCTGACAATCGAAAAGCTCGCCGACGACGCGGACATCGAGGTCGGCGAGCTGCTGAGTATCGAACAGGACCCTCATTACGAACCCGATCTCCGGACCGTATGGGGGTTGTCGAACGCGCTTGATCTGCCGCAGCCAAAGCTGATGGAACTGGCTGGCCTTGCGGTCCCAAAAGAAGGCCATTGGCTGGAAGAAGTCACACGATACGCCGCCAGGTCCGCTCCGATCAAGGATGTGACACCAGACGAACAAGCCTTTCATGACGCTGTTGTTGCAGCGCTGACGATGAAAGCGACGTAACAGAGCGAGACGGGTCCCATGGCCAAAAACTACATTCTTCGCCGGCGGACTCAGGAACGTATCGACGAACGCGTTGAGCGGCTGCTGAACAGACTGGGCAATCCAGAGCCGCCGCTCAAACTTGAGCATGTCCGGGATGCACTCGACCTTGATCGGGCATACTTCCAAAAAGACGATCCATCGCTGATGGACGATGTCATCAGCATGTTGCGCGTCGCCGGGAAGCAGGTCTTGCGGCGACCAACTCTCTTCATAGATGCCGTCAAGAAATTCGATCTGCGCGCCTTCTACCTTCCGGATGAGAAACGGATCCTAATGGACAAGGATCTGCACAAGCTGAAATTCCGTTGGATTGAAGCACATGAAGTAGGTCACAGCCTCTTGCCCTGGCACGAAGGGGCCATGCTCGGCGACGACAAGCAAACGCTCCGGCCCAACTGCCATGAACAGATGGAAGCCGAGGCGAACTTCGCTGCTGCGCGTCTTCTATTCTTGCGCGATAGGTTCGCCATCGAAGCACGGGACTATGCGCCAAGTTTGGAGGCGGTGAAGGCACTCCAGCCCCGCTTTGACAACACACTCACCACGACGTTCTGGCGTTGTGTCGAAATCTGGGGCGCCTCGACGCCTATCATCGGTCTGGTCACCGGACACCCGCATCCAATCAAACGCGAAGCGGACTTCGACCCTAAAGAACCCTGTTCACACTTTGTGCAGTCGCCTGCGTTTGCAAGCGGCTTCAAAGGTTGCGATGAGATTGACGTCTTCAATATGGTTGTGGATTATTGTTCGGCGGCCAGGGGTGGTCGACTGGGGGGTGCCGATATCGTACTCCATGATGACAACGGCGATCCACATGTCTTCACCTTTGAAACCGTGAAATGGGGATATGCGCTAACCCTCGGCGTTTACCGAGGTCCGCACCGATCAGTGATCGCAATCTAGCATATTCTAAGAGCCGTCTGACAATGCCTGCCAAGCTCTCTGAAATGCTTGCGCTTCAAGGGTTGGCGCTGCTTGTCAATGACGGCCAATTGCTGCTGCGAGATCATGCTTCATAGTAATTGTCCTCATCAAAAGGGCATTCACCCCGAAGCATGACCGCTCCGCGTTTCACCGAATTTTCTTCGGTGCCGAACACCTCCACAGAGTGCCGGCACCGGGTACAAGTGATGATGAGACCCGGAACCGCGCCATAGTCACCATCCAGTTCCTCTTCTGAGACATCGATTTTCACTCGCATGTGCCAACCCTATTGCGATTCACGCCGGGAGAATGGGATCACCGACCCTCCTGCAGGTGCACCTGTCTCACGCGAAGCGTCCGTCTTGAGAGCCAATGACACCACGTCGCCTGTTTTCTTGCTGAACCAACCAGACGGAAGGCCGACGAGGTTCTCAATATCGCCTGGATGCATCGTGAACTCGACCGAAAGCAGGTCGTCCTTACTGCGGGTGCCGGAATCCACGATCAGGCAAAGAGCGTCATGCAACATACGTGGCTTTGGAACAGCCCACTCCTTGTCCATCGGCTCTTGTCGGTTCCAGCCTTTGGCGGAATAGGTCTTATAGAACTGCGTGGCATGATCCTGCGGGATGATTTCTAGATCCACCAACCGCTTGATCTGGGCCTTCACAGAAACGCGCCAACGTTCTTTCAGGGACAGCAACCCTGCAAGGGAGTAGTTCGGGACCTCCGGCACATAAGTCGTCTGCGGCATAAGAAACGCGCTTGCGAAACGGAATGCCTGGCGCTCGATCTCTGGAAGATCATCGCGCAATGCTTTTGCGCTGACATTCCGGTGCAGCACTGCATGACCCAGTTCATGAGCGGCGTCCATCTGACGACGGGGGAGATTCATCTTGTCTGATGCGAGCAAGATGTGAGGACGGTCCTCGGACTTGGACCAGCTGCAGACGCCGTCGAGTTTGGACGTTCCCATTTCGATGGAGCCGACGACACAGCCGATCTTTTCAAGGACCGCTACGACATTTGTGCAAGGGCCTTCGCCCAATTGCCAGTGGGACCGCAGTTCGCCGGCGATGTCCTCGATGTCTTCGTCCCGAAGCTGACTGTAGCTGGAGCCACCCAGAACGTCTGGAATGTCGAGTTCGGGGAAATCAACATAATGCTGCAAGACGTGGCTGATCTCATGTAGCCAGCTCACCTGAGAAGTTTGATACTCGCGGTCGCGCTTCAGCGTGCTGACCAGTTTTCGATAGAACATCGGTCGCGGGCTATCGAAGACCGGACGGAGAAAAAACTCTCGCCGGACCCGCAGGGCCTTCGCCAATTCTGCCAGAGCATCAGCTTCCGGCGCCTGTTTGCCGGTTTCCCAACGGGAAACCGAACTAGGGCTGACTCCCAGCATCAAGGCCAACTCTTTCATGCTTTGAACGCGCCGGGCGGCGCGCGCCTCAACGAGACGTTCCGGCACGAAGCCGGGTGTTCCCACTCGCATTTTTCCCTCCTCTGGTGCCGGTGGCACCCTTTACGCTTTGCCATCCTGTTCGTCATCCACAGATGGAGCCTCGGGGGGAACAAAAAGCTTCATCGTGCGCTTCAGGCGGACAGCACCGCTGGCAGGCAATGCGGGAGGAGTCGAAAACGGCGAGCTGGGTTCCGACACATCCCCGTCATCCGCGAGGTACTGGTCGATCCGTTCGTAGAAAAGGTATTGCTCATAATCGGAGTCAATGAGCCCGATGGCCAACTCCTTAATCTTGCCGGCTTGTTCAGGGTCGCGAGCGAAGAGAAACAAAATGCAGATGTCCCCGATCTGAGGGGCAGTACCATCAAAATCGAAGTGAGGAGACAGCTTGTAGTTCAGTGTCACACCGGCCTTCCGCGACTTGTTCTTGACCGGAAGCTTGCTGGGTTCCGGCATTGCCGCGAGGCCAAGGATGAAGCCTTGCCCTTCATGCTCGAAACGCATGAACGGTTGGAAAACCTTGAAGTCCGAACCGGGGATAATGCCGCCGTCGAGCAGTGCGCCGCCATGAAGTTCACAGACCTCCTGAAACCCCTTTTCCATCATGTGGAAACGCGACATTCCCTCAAGGCGCCGTGCACGACGTGTATCCAGACCAGAGTGATCCTGAATCATTCGATGAGCTTTAAGGGCTTCTCCGCGCAGGCGGTCCTCAAGATCAATGATCAGGCCGCGATAGATCGCGACCGGGAAACGGGTTTTGACAAAATCCCCCATGACTGCTCCGATTCTTTGGGGTTGCGTTTTGCGGGAAATGTGGCTCAAAAATTGCGTTAAGTCAATTGCGAGCAGCCGGCTTTGTTCATCTTATCGTCCTGGACATCCCGAGCTAGTGCCTCGCTTTGACCAAGTGCCGACCGGTCCAAGGCTGGCCGAGTGGCCTAGGACTGGATCCTCTCGAGGTTCATCCTGAAGACGAGGCCGGCGATAGGTTATTGTTTCACATGCCACTGCCGCATCTCCCTCGGCTGTTCCCCTACCTTC
>NZ_AMRK01000023.1 GCF_000299875.1 Celeribacter baekdonensis B30 | reverse complement strand
TTGGAACGCTCAAACTTTTCCTTAGCCATTATGGCCTCCTGTTATTCGATATGGGGATCAAGCCACCCTGTAGGGTAAGCCCGATCCCCGAAGTGGGTTAGGCGAACTTCGCCTGAATTTCTTCCGAGATGTTCGACGGCACAGCTTCGTAGTGATCGAACTGCATCGAGAACTGTGCGCGGCCCGAAGACATGGAACGCAGCGTGTTGATGTAACCAAACATGTTGGCCAGTGGCACGTAGGAGTCGATGGCAATCGCGTTACCGCGGGTGTCCTGCCCCTGTACCTGACCGCGACGTGAGGTCAGATCGCCAATGATACCGCCGGTGTATTCTTCCGGGGTGATCACTTCGACTTTCATGATCGGTTCGAGCAATTTCGCACCGGCTTTGCGCATACCTTCGCGCATGCCCATGCGAGCCGCGATTTCGAACGCAAGCACCGAGGAGTCAACATCGTGGAACTTACCGTCGATCAACGTCACTTTAAAGTCGATCACCGGGAAGCCTGCCAACGGACCGGAGTCCATGACAGAACGGATGCCTTTTTCGACGCCCGGAATGTATTCCTTCGGCACCGCACCACCAACGATTTTGGATTCAAAAGAGAAGCCTTCGCCCGGTTCGGTCGGAGTGATGATGAGTTTAACCTCAGCGTACTGACCCGACCCACCAGACTGTTTCTTGTGGGTGTAGGTGTGTTCGACTTCGTGAGAAATCGTTTCACGATAGGCCACCTGCGGCGCCCCGATGTTCGCTTCGACCTTGAACTCACGGCGCAGACGATCCACGAGAATGTCGAGGTGAAGTTCGCCCATGCCTTTCATGATGGTTTGACCGGACTCAATGTCGGTCTCCACACGGAAGGACGGGTCTTCGGCGGCAAGACGTGCCAGACCTGCGGACATTTTCTCTTGGTCGCCCTTGGTTTTGGGCTCAACTGCGATCTCGATCACCGGTTCCGGGAAGGTCATGGTTTCGAGGACGACCGGATCAGAAGCAGAACACAGGGTATCCCCAGTGGTCGTGTCTTTGAGGCCAGCCAAAGCGATGATGTCGCCGGAGAAGGCTTCTTCGATCTCTTCGCGGTTGTTCGAGTGCATCATCATCATACGACCGACGCGCTCTTTTTTGCCTTTGGTCGAGTTCAGGATACTGTCGCCTTTGTTCATCTTACCGGAGTAGATGCGGGTAAAGGTGAGCGTACCCACGAACGGGTCGTTCATGATTTTGAACGCAAGGCCAGAGAAGGCCATGTCATCATCGGCACGACGCGGGATGTCACGGGTTTCCGTTTCATCGCCGGGTTTGAAGCCCATGTAATCCACAACGTCGAGCGGGCTCGGCAGATAGTCGATCACAGCGTTCAACAGCGGCTGAACGCCTTTGTTTTTAAACGCAGACCCGCAGAGAACCGGAATAAACTTGATCGCCAGCGTGCCTTTGCGGATCAGGCTGCGAAGCGTGTCCACGTCGGGCTCAGCGCCGTCCATCAAGTAGTTTTCCATGGCGTCGTCGTCCATTTCGACGGCAACCTCGATGAGGTTTGCACGCCATTCGTCAGCCAGATCTTTCAAGCTGTCGCGGATGTCGCGCTGTTCCCAGCTCGCACCAAGGTCTTCACCGGCCCAGACCCATTCTTTCATGGTCACGAGGTCGATCATACCTTCCAGCTCGGTTTCAGCCCCAATCGGGATCTGAATCGGAGCCGGGGTTGCGCCGGTGCGGTCTTTGATCATCTTCACACAGTTGAAGAAGTCAGCACCGATCTTGTCCATTTTGTTCACAAACACGATGCGCGGAACTTTGTAGCGGTCAGCCTGACGCCACACGGTTTCGGTCTGCGGTTCAACGCCAGCGTTGGCGTCGAGCACAGCAACAGCACCGTCAAGCACAGCCAGCGAACGTTCAACTTCGATGGTGAAGTCAACGTGGCCGGGCGTGTCGATGATGTTCATCCGAAACTTGGTGTCGGAAGTTGCATCAGCAGTCGGCTCTTCCTGACGCTGCCAGAACGTGGTGGTCGCAGCTGAGGTGATCGTGATGCCGCGTTCCTGCTCCTGCTCCATCCAGTCCATGGTGGCTGCACCATCGTGCACCTCACCGATGTTGTGGGATTTGCCGGTGTAATAAAGGATACGCTCGGAACAGGTGGTTTTACCTGCGTCGATATGCGCCATGATACCAAAATTGCGGTACCGTTCGAGGGGATATTCGCGTGCCATGATGTCGGTCCTACGGGCCTGAGTGATTACCAGCGATAATGGCTGAACGCTTTGTTTGCGTCGGCCATCTTATGCGTGTCTTCGCGTTTTTTCACGGCGGAACCGCGACCGTTGACTGCATCAAGCAGTTCACCGGCAAGACGCTCTTCCATCGTGTTTTCGTTGCGGGCGCGGGATGCGTTGATCAACCAACGGATCGCCAGAGCTTCGCGGCGCTCAACGCGCACTTCAACGGGCACCTGATAGGTGGCACCACCCACACGACGCGAACGCACCTCAACAGAGGGTTTCACATTGTCGAGGGCTTCATGGAACACTTCAACCGGAGCTTTTTTCAGCTTGTCTTCCACGCGGCTCAGCGCGTTGTAAACAATTTTCTCGGCGGCGGATTTTTTGCCGTCGATCATCAGGTTGTTCATGAATTTGGTCAGCACGCGATCGCCATATTTGGCGTCGGGCAGTACTTCGCGCTTTTCAGCGGCGTGACGACGGGACATACCAGTCTCTCCTTACTTCGGACGCTTGGCGCCGTATTTCGAACGACGCTGCTTACGGTCTTTGACGCCTTGGGTATCCAACACACCGCGCAGGATGTGATAACGGACACCAGGAAGGTCTTTCACACGACCGCCACGGATCAGAACCACAGAGTGCTCCTGAAGGTTGTGGCTTTCACCGGGGATGTAGCTGATCACTTCGAAACCGTTGGTCAGGCGAACCTTGGCCACTTTCCGCATAGCGGAGTTCGGTTTTTTCGGTGTGGTGGTGTAGACGCGCGTACAAACGCCACGCTTCTGGGGACACTGCTCCAGGTGCATGGATTTGGAGCGCTTGACTTTGGGCTGACGCGGTTTGCGGATCAGCTGTTGAATCGTTGGCATAGGGCTCTTTCCCGTTTCCTAACTTATGTGCCGCGACGGTGACCTCAGGCGTAAACCTTGAGCCCGTGCCGGGGCGATTTCGAATTTCCAGCATCACGCAAATGCGTAACACAAAAACCCGCAATCGTTCCCATTCCGAGGTGAACGACGCGGTGAGTTCCCAGAGGATCAGAGCGCCTTAAATTGCTCAGATCTTGGCCACTACGATTTAGAACTCGGCACAAACGGGGAGACCCCCCTTAGCCGGATGTCGCGCGGTATATGGAGAGTCGTCCGCCTTGTCAACCGGTGGTCAACGTTTGACGGGGCCATCCGCCTTCTGCCGCAACCGCGCCTCGCGTAGCACGGTGTAAATGCCCGTGGTGGCAATGATCCCTGCCCCGATGAGCGCCCAAAGGTCCGGCCATTCGCCAAAGGCAAAAAGTCCGATCAACAAAGCCCAGATCAGCGCAGTATAGCGAAACGGCGAGACAAAGGAAATCTCGCCCACGCGCATCACCGTGACGGAAAGCACATAGCCAATGATGACAAATCCCGACGTCCCCAAGAGTTGAACGTAACCCAGCGTCGAGAGCGGTTGCCACTGCGACCCAAACGACAATCCCCCCGCCACAACAGTGACCGCGGCCACAGCAGCAAAGGTCACAGTTGCGGTTGGCGCATTTTGGGAAATGGCACGCACCGAGAGGTCACGCACAGTGACAAACCCCATGCCCAGAACGGCCCAAAGCCCCTGCGCGCTAAAGCCTTCTCCACCGGGTTTCACAATCAATAGTACGCCACAAAAGCCGATCAGAATCGCCACGAGGCGACGCCAACCCAATTGATCTTTGAACACAAGCGCGCCGACCACCGTGATGGACAGCGGCAGGGTTTGCATGATCGCGGTGGCATTGGCCAAGGGGATATGGGTGATGGCCGTGAGAAAGGAGAACGATGCGCCGACCTCAGCCCCAGCGCGCAGCAGCGTAAACATCCAGTCCTTGCGGCTTAGATCAAACCGCACCGGCCCGATGAACACCGGCAGGATCACCAAGATCATCGCGATATTCAGAAGCCCGCGCAGGGTCAGTGCCTGCAACAGCGGGATTTCTTCCAGGAGCCCCTTCATGAAGCTGTCGTTGGTGGTAAAGGCCGCCATCGACAGGGCCATGAGAATGGCGCCACGGGTATTGTCGGAGAGTTTCGTCATGGTGCAGGAGGTTCTTTGGCTTTGGCGAGGGGTGGATCGATCCGTTTGATCCTGCGCTATCATTGCTGACACGATGCAGAAAGGAAAACTTGTCCTCTCGTCACATTGGCAGCTCTCGTCGTTGTGGCACAGGCTGTACTGTGCATTATGCGAAGGTGCACAGGCGGGATGGAACGTCGGTGGTAAATCAGTAGTAGATTTGGGTGACAAACGTGGGTGAAAAACTTGTCCTGACGACGATGCGCAATGAGGGTCCGTTCATTTTGGAATGGGTGGCTTGGTATCGTATGCTCGGCTTCGACCATATGATCATTCTCTACAATGATTGTACGGATCACTCCCCTGCTCTGCTCAAAGCACTTGATCAGGCCGGGCTCATCACCGCAGTTCGTTACAACCCCACGCCCTCCGTGCCGATAAAACGCACCGCTTTGAAATTGATGAAAACCCTGCCTCGGGTGCAGGCGGCGGAATGGGTGTTCAATATTGATGTTGATGAGTTCTTGGTGGTCCATGTCGGCGATGGCACGATCCATAATCTGATCGCTCAGTATGATATGGCTGAGACCCATGCCATCGCCGTGCATTGGAAATGTTTTGGCGACAGTGGCGGCGATGAGTGGTGCGATGAGTTTACGCATCGCAGCTTTACCAAGGCCGCGTCCTCCCTGCACACCGTCAACATATTCTTCAAAACGTTGATCCGCTGGCCGCAGGATTTTCGTCATATCGGGATTCATGCGCCAAGGGGATGGCTGGGTGAGTCGCCTTGGGGGCAGCCGCCCAACCTGATGAAGCGCTGCGATGGGGTGACCATGCGCCGGTATGATCCCGAGGGCTCAGTCCAGTACACAAAACCGCAATGGATCACCCACGAGTTTGCGCAGCTCAATCATTACATCACCCGCACCTATGAAAGCTTCGCCCTGAAGATGAACAAACCGTCCTCGGCGGCCAATCGCGACCGCTACACCATGCGGTTTTTCCGCGACAAGAATCGCAATGATGAACCCGATGAGAGAGCGCTGAAATACGCGCCGCGTTTTGAGAGCGCTTATGCCGAGGTCAGCGCTGTTCCGGGGGTGATGCGGCTGCATCATCGCTGTTGTATGGATTACCTTGAGGCCCTCGCAAAGCAAAATGACCGCGATCCAAAGGCGGATCTGCGTTGGCGTCATCATCAGCGTGAAAAGAACAAACTGGGCTGACCCCCCATAGGCACATGCCTCTCCGGCGCGCATTGAGATCATAAAAAGGCCCCCCGCATCTCTGCGAGGGGCCTCTTTTTAAATCATATGGAGACAGGCTTATTCTTGACCTTCGGGGGTTTCGACCATCAGGCTTTCGGCCTCGTCACCCATCACATCCATCACCGGAGCGGCAAGTTGTGCGGCGGCTTCCGCTTCTGCACGGGCTTCCTCGATCACAACATTGTCGCGCTCTTGAGCAATACGGCGGACGCGTTTGGTTGCGCCACCCGTACCAGCCGGGATCAAGCGACCGACGATGATGTTCTCTTTGAGACCAACCAACTTGTCACGTTTGCCCTGAACAGAGGCTTCGGTGAGCACGCGGGTGGTTTCCTGGAACGACGCGGCAGAGATGAACGACCGGGTTTGCAAGGACGCCTTGGTGATCCCCAAGAGGATCGGCTGACCTTTCGCCGGACGGCCGCCTTTGGACTCGGCTTTGGCGTTGGCTTCGTCAAACTCGGCCTTGTCCACAGCTTCGCCTTTGAGCAACGTGGTTTCCCCGGAGTCGAGGATTTCCCATTTCTGCAACATCTGACGCACGATGACTTCGATGTGCTTGTCGTTGATCTTCACGCCTTGCAGACGATAGACCTCCTGCACCTCGTCGATCATGTACACAGCCAGAGCCTCGACACCCATAATCGCCAGAATGTCATGCGGCGCCGGGTTGCCGTCCATGATGTAGTCACCCTTCTGAACGAAGTCACCTTCGGCCACAGGGATGTGCTTGCCTTTCGGCACCATGTACTCGACGGGTTCCTTGGTCTCATCCGACGGTTCGATCGAGATGCGGCGTTTGTTTTTGTAGTCCTTGCCAAAGCGCACATAGCCGTCAATCTCCGCGATGATCGCGTGATCTTTCGGACGACGGGCTTCAAAGAGCTCGGCCACACGCGGCAGACCACCGGTGATGTCCTTGGTCTTCGCGCCTTCGCGCGGAATACGCGCCACAACGTCACCGGCCTGAATGTCCTGACCGTCTTCGATCGAGAGAACCGCATCCACGGACATCAGATAGGTCACCGGGTTGCCCACATCATTGCGGACCGGTTCGCCGTCTTCGCCAAGGATCAGGATCTCAGGCTTCAGATCGCCACCTTTCGGCACAGAGCGCCAATCGGTCACGATTTTCTGGGTCATGCCGGTGGCATCATCGGTGTCGTCACGGACCGAAAGACCCGAGATGAGATCGACGAATTTCGCCTTACCGCCTTTTTCCGCGATGATCGGAAGGGTGTAGGGGTCCCATTCAAACAGCTTGTCGCCACGGGCAATCATTTTGCCCTCTTCGGCAAACACTTTCGTGCCATAGCCGAGTTTGTAGGACGCCCGTTCCACGCCTTGATCGTCCACGATCACCAACTGCATGTTCCGACCCATGACGATTTTCTCGCCATGTTTGTTTTCAAGCAGCATGGCATTGCGGAACAACGCTTTGCCTTCTTGGTTGGCTTCCTGGAACGACTGCTGACCACCCTGCGCCACGCCGCCGATGTGGAAGGTCCGCATCGTCAGCTGTGTGCCCGGTTCCCCGATGGACTGAGCCGCGATGATGCCGACGGCCTCACCCTGGTTCACCATGGTGCCGCGTGCGAGGTCGCGACCATAGCACATGGCGCAAACGCCTTCTTCGGCTTCACAGGTCAGCGGGCTGCGCATCCGCATGGAGGCAATCCCGGCGGCTTCGATCAGATCGGCTTTGCGTTCGTCGATCAGTTCGTTTTTCGACACGAGGACTTCGTCGGTGCCCGGACGCAACACGTCTTCTGCGGCCACGCGGCCCAGAAGGCGCTCTGCGAGAGAGGCCACAACTTCACCGTCGTTGACAGCCGCTTCGGCGGTGATCGCCAATTCGGTGCCACAGTCAACCTGACGCACGATACAGTCTTGAGCGACGTCCACGAGACGACGGGTCAAATACCCGGAGTTCGCCGTTTTCAACGCCGTATCGGACAGACCCTTACGCGCACCGTGTGTCGAGTTAAAGTACTCGAGCACGGTCAGGCCTTCTTTAAAGTTCGAGATAATCGGCGTTTCGATGATCTCGCCCGACGGTTTCGCCATAAGGCCGCGCATGCCGCCCAGCTGTTTCATCTGGGTGACAGACCCACGCGCCCCGGAGTGGGCCATCATGTACACCGAGTTCGGTTCCATTTCGGCGCCATTCTCATCGCGCTTGTTGGCCGAGATGGTGGACATCATCGCTTCGGTGACTTTGTCGTTACACTTCGACCAGGCGTCGACAACTTTGTTGTACTTCTCGCCCTGAGTGATCAGGCCGTCCATGTACTGTTGTTCAAAGTCGCGCACCTGATCGCGGGTCGCGTCGACCAACGTCCATTTGTTGTCGGGGACAACCATGTCGTCCTTGCCGAAAGAAATCCCGGCTTTGAACGCTTCTTTGAAGCCCAAAGACATGATCTGGTCACAGAAGATAACCGACTCTTTCTGACCGCAATAGCGGTAGACGGTGTCGATGACCTGCTGCACTTCTTTCTTACGCAACAGACGGTTGACCAGGTCAAACGGCGCTTTCGCGTTGAGCGGCAACAGACCGCCAAGGCGCAAACGGCCCGGCGTGGTTTCAAAGCGTTTCCACACTTCTTGGCCATGCTCGTCGATCTGTTTGATCCGGGCGGTGACTTTGGCGTGCAAATGCACAGCACCGGAACTCAGAGCATATTCCACCTCGTCGATGTTGGAGAAGACCATGCCTTCGCCTTGCATGCCTTCGCGCTCCATCGAGATGTAGTAAATGCCCAAGATCATATCCTGCGACGGCACGATGATCGGTGCGCCGTTGGCAGGCGACAGAACGTTGTTCGTGGACATCATCAAGACACGCGCTTCAAGCTGTGCTTCGAGTGACAGCGGCACGTGAACAGCCATCTGGTCGCCGTCAAAGTCGGCGTTAAAGGCCGAACAGACGAGCGGGTGAAGCTGAATCGCTTTGCCTTCGATCAATGTGGGTTCGAACGCCTGAATACCCAAACGGTGCAAGGTCGGCGCACGGTTGAGGAACACCGGGTGTTCGCGGATCACCTCGTCCAGGATGTCCCACACTTCAGGACGCTCTTTTTCCACCAATTTCTTGGCTTGCTTCACAGTGGAAGACAGACCTTTGGCTTCAAGACGCGAGTAGATGAACGGCTTAAACAGTTCGAGCGCCATCTTTTTGGGCAAACCACATTGATGCAACTTCAGTTCCGGCCCGGTCACAATGACCGAACGACCGGAGAAATCGACGCGTTTGCCCAAAAGGTTTTGACGGAAACGACCCTGTTTGCCTTTCAGCATGTCGGAGAGCGATTTCAACGGACGCTTGTTGGCCCCCGTGATCACGCGGCCACGACGACCGTTGTCGAACAACGCATCCACAGATTCCTGCAACATCCGTTTTTCGTTACGCACGATGATGTCGGGCGCACGCAGTTCGATCAGACGTTTCAGACGGTTGTTCCGGTTGATCACACGACGGTAAAGGTCGTTGAGATCGGAAGTCGCGAAACGGCCACCATCGAGCGGCACCAACGGGCGGAGTTCCGGCGGGATCACGGGGATCACGGTCAGGATCATCCACTCCGGGCGGTTGCCGGATTCAAGGAAGCTTTCAACGATCTTCAGACGCTTGATGATCTTCTTCGGTTTCAGCTCGCCAGTCGCCTCTTTGAGGTCTTCGCGAAGCTGGTCCGCGGTGCTCTCAAGGTCGATGTTGCCAAGCATTTTACGGATCGCTTCGGCACCGATGTCGGCCTCGAATGCGTCCATGCCGTAGAGATCCTGGGCGTCCATGAACTCTTCTTCGGTCATCATCTGACCGTAGGTGAGGTCGGTGAGACCCGGTTCGATCACAACGTAGTTTTCGAAATACAGCACGCGTTCCAGATCACGCAGCGTCATGTCGAGCATGAGGCCGATCCGGCTCGGGAGCGATTTCAAGAACCAAATATGGGCGACAGGGGCCGCCAATTCGATATGGCCCATACGCTCGCGACGCACCTTTTGCAGCGTGACTTCCACACCACATTTTTCGCAGACAACGCCGCGATATTTCATGCGCTTATATTTGCCGCACAGACATTCGTAGTCTTTGATCGGGCCAAAAATACGCGCACAGAACAGACCGTCACGTTCCGGTTTAAACGTCCGGTAGTTGATGGTTTCCGGCTTTTTGATTTCGCCGTAGGACCACGACAGAATCCGCTCCGGGGAGGCCAAGGACACTTTGATCTCGTCAAAGGTCGTCGGCTGCGCCATCGGATTAAACGGGTTGGCTGTGATTTCCTGGTTCATCTTTTGAATTCCTCAAATTGTCGCGGAAGGGGGGGAAGAATAAGGGCCAAAGCCCTTATTCTTCATCCTCCGAATCCAGGAGTTCCATGTTGAGGCCGAGGCCGCGGACTTCTTTGACGAGCACGTTAAAGCTCTCCGGCACGCCGGCTTCAAAGTTGTCTTCGCCCTTGACGATCGACTCATAGACCTTGGCACGGCCGGCCACGTCATCCGACTTGACCGTAAGCATTTCCTGCAGGGTGTAGGCGGCGCCGTAAGCTTCGAGCGCCCAGACTTCCATCTCCCCGAAACGCTGACCCCCGAACTGCGCCTTACCACCGAGCGGCTGCTGGGTGACAAGCGAGTACGGACCCGTGGAACGGGCGTGGATTTTGTCGTCCACAAGGTGATGCAGTTTCAGCAGGTATTTCATGCCCACCGTGACCTTACGCGCGAATTGCTCACCGGTGCGGCCATCAAACAGGATGGATTGCGCAGAGGTGTCAAAGCCCGCTTTGGCCAAGGCTTCGTTGATATCGGCCTCTTTCGCCCCGTCGAAAACCGGCGTTGCGATCGGAACACCGCGGGTCACGTTGCCCGCCGCTTCCAGAAGGTCGTCATCTTCCATCGGTTCAAAGCCTTCGTCATAGACGTCCTGGCCATAAACGAATTTCAGAGCATCCCGCACCGGGGTCATGTCGCCGGAGCGACGGTATTCCCGCAGGCCTTCTTCGACCTGTTGGCCCAGACCGCGCGCGGCCCAACCCATGTGCGTTTCAAGGATCTGACCAACGTTCATACGCGACGGCACGCCCAGCGGGTTCAAACAGAAATCGACCGGGGTCCCGTCTTCGAGGAACGGCATGTCCTCCATCGGAACCACGCGCGAAATCACACCTTTGTTGCCGTGACGACCGGCCATTTTATCACCCGGCTGAAGCTTACGCTTCACGGCGATAAAGACTTTGACCATTTTCATCACGCCCGGCGGAAGATCGTCGCCACGACGGACTTTTTCGACCTTGTCTTCAAAACGGTGCTCAAGAGCCCGTTTCTGAGCTTCGTACTGTGCGTTCAAAGCCTCAACGATGGTGGCATCGTCTTCGTCTTCAAGCGCAAGCTGCCACCACTGACCCTTGGACAGTTGCGACAACAGATCTTCGTCGATGATCACGCCGGGCTTCACGCCCTTCGGACCTTTGACGGCAACCTTACCCATGATCATGGTCTTGAGACGCGCATAGATGTTGCGGTCGAGGATGACCATCTCATCGTCACGGTCGCGTGCGAGGCGTTCGATTTCCTCACGCTCGATCTGCACGGAACGTTCGTCTTTTTCCACACCATGGCGGTTGAAGACGCGCACTTCCACGATCGTCCCGTAGTCGCCCGGCTTCACCCGCAGCGAGGTGTCACGCACGTCGGAGGCTTTCTCACCAAAGATGGCGCGCAGGAGTTTCTCTTCCGGCGTCATCGGGCTTTCGCCCTTCGGTGTGATTTTACCAACGAGAATGTCACCCGGCTCAACGTGAGCACCGATGTACACGATCCCGGCTTCATCCAAGTTGCGCAGAGCTTCCTCGCCGACGTTCGGGATGTCGCGGGTGATCTCTTCCGGCCCAAGCTTGGTGTCACGGGCGGCGACTTCGAATTCCTCGATGTGAACCGAGGTGAAGACGTCGTCACGCGAGATGCGCTCGGAGATCAGGATGGAGTCTTCGTAGTTGTAGCCATTCCAAGGCATAAACGCGACCATCACGTTTTTACCCAAAGCCAGCTCGCCCATATCGGTGGACGGGCCATCCGCAATGACTTCGCCTTTGCCAACCGATTGGCCCACATTCACCAGCGGACGCTGGTTGATACAGGTGTTTTGGTTCGAGCGCTGGAACTTGCGCAGACGATAGATGTCCACACCCGGATCGCCCGGCTCCAGATCGGCGGTGGCGCGCACAACGATACGGGTTGCGTCGACTTGGTCGATCACGCCCGCGCGTTTCGCCTGAATCGCAGCGCCGGAGTCGATGGCGACTTTGCCTTCCATCCCAGTGCCGACCAGCGGCGCTTCTGCGCGCAACAGCGGCACAGCCTGACGTTGCATGTTCGAGCCCATGAGAGCGCGGTTGGCGTCGTCGTTTTCAAGGAACGGGATCAAAGCGGCCGCCACAGAAACCAGCTGTTTCGGCGACACGTCGATGAGATCGACATTGGCCGGCGTGTTCAGCGCGTGCTCGCCCGACTGACGGGTGGACACCAGATCGTCGGTGAATTTGCCGTTTGCATCAAGCGATGCGTTGGCCTGTGCCACGGTGTGACGCATTTCTTCGGTCGCGGACATATACTGCACTTCGTCGGTCACCTGACCGTCGGTCACACGACGGTACGGGGTTTCGATGAAACCGTATTTGTTGACACGGGCAAAGGTGGCCAGCGAGTTGATCAGACCAATGTTCGGACCCTCGGGAGTCTCAATCGGACACATCCGACCGTAATGCGTGATGTGAACGTCACGCACTTCAAAGCCAGCTCGTTCGCGGGTCAAACCGCCCGGCCCAAGCGCCGAAAGACGACGTTTGTGCGTCACTTCGGAGAGCGGGTTGGTTTGGTCCATGAACTGCGACAACTGCGAGGAGCCGAAGAATTCGCGCACCGCAGCAGCAGCCGGTTTGGCGTTGATCAGGTCTTGCGGCATGACCGTGTCGATCTCGACCGAGGACATGCGTTCTTTGATCGCGCGCTCCATGCGGAGCAGGCCAACGCGGTACTGGTTTTCCATCAGCTCGCCAACGGAACGCACACGACGGTTGCCCAAGTGGTCAATATCGTCGATGTCGCCACGACCATCGCGCAGCTCAACCAGCGCCTTGATACAGGCAACAATGTCTTCGCGACGCAGGGTGCGTTGTGTGTCTTCGGCATCAAGGTCAAGACGCATGTTCATTTTGACGCGACCCACGGCCGAAAGGTCGTAGCGCTCAGAGTCAAAGAACAAGGTGTCGAACAGGCCAGAGGCTGCATCAACGGTCGGCGGTTCACCCGGACGCATCACGCGGTAGATGTCCATGAGCGCGGTTTCGCGGTTCATGTTTTTATCTGCCGCCATGGTGTTGCGGATGTATGGACCGACATTGATCCCGTCGATGTCGAGCACCGGAATCTCGGTGATGCCCGCGTCCAACAAATCTTTCAACGTGCCGCCAATGACGGAGCCGTCTTTGTCGAATTCATAGGTGATCTCGTCACCCGCTTCGACATAGATCGCACCTGTGGTTTCGTTGATGATGTCCTTGGCGGAGTATTTGCCGAGGATGTTATCAAACGGCACCAAAAGATTGGTGATCGTGCCTTCGTCGAGGATTTTCTTGACCGCACGCGGGGTCATTTTATCGCCGGCTTTGCAAATGATTTCGCCGGTATCAGCATCCACCAAATCGTAAGCCGGACGTGTGCCGCGCACACGCTCGGGGAAGAACTTGGTCACCCAACCCTTGTTCTTCTCAAGCTTGTAATCGACGGTGTTGTAATAGGCGTCACAAATTGCCTCCTGATCGAGACCCAGCGCGTAAAGCAGCGTGGTGACCGGGAGTTTGCGGCGGCGGTCGATACGCGCAAAGACGATGTCTTTGGCGTCGAACTCGAAGTCGAGCCAGGAGCCGCGGTAGGGAATAATGCGGCAGGCGAACAAAAGTTTACCCGAAGAGTGGGTTTTGCCTTTGTCGTGGTCAAAGAACACGCCCGGGGAGCGGTGCATCTGGGACACGATCACGCGCTCGGTGCCGTTGACGACGAAGGTGCCGTTCGGGGTCATCAGGGGCATATCGCCCATGAACACGTCTTGTTCTTTGATGTCTTTGACCGATTTTGCGCCGGTGTCTTCGTCCACATCAAACACGATGAGACGCAGCGTGACCTTCAGCGGGGCCGCGTAGGTCATGTCGCGCTGTTGACATTCTTCAACGTCATATTTCGGTTTTTCAAGCTCGTATTTGACGAACTCAAGCACGGCCGTCTCATTGAAATCCTTGATCGGGAACACCGATTGGAAAACACCTTTGATGCCTTCGCCGTCCAAGGGGACGGGGCTGTCGCCGGATTTGAGGAAAAGATCGTAAGAAGATTTCTGAACCTCGATGAGGTTCGGCATTTCAAGCACTTCACGAATTTTGCCGTAGTACTTGCGGAGCCGTTTCTGGCCAAGGAAGGTCGAAGCCATTGCGCGTCTTTACCTTTCGAATTTTCGCGAGCCACAGCCTCCGGTGGGCGCCGGTGGAAGTGCCCTGACGAAACAGAGATGTTCGGTCTATTCCTGCCCCCGTCCCAAAGGGGGCTCCCGACCGCTGAACCTCTCCTGAGAAAACGCCCTTTCCCCGCAAATCTGCGAAAGGCCCTTTCTAAGACAGGTTAAGCTGGACCCAAGAAATCTCGGGTCCAGCCATTATTTTGTTCGGCCCATAAGGGCCAAAGGCGATTAGGCCAGCTCGACAGTCGCGCCAGCTGCTTCCAGCTTGGCTTTGATTTCGTCAGCTTCAGCTTTGGCAACGCCTTCTTTGATTTTGCCGCCAGCTTCAACGAGATCTTTTGCTTCTTTGAGGCCCAGGCCGGTGATGCCGCGGACTTCTTTGATCACGTTGATTTTGGATGCGCCGGCGTCTTTGAGGACGACGTCGAATTCGGTTTGCTCTTCAGCGGCTGCGCCACCGGCGTCTGCCGGGCCAGCCATCATCACAGCGCCGCCAGCGGCGGGCTCGATGCCATACTCGTCTTTGAGGATGGTTTTCAGTTCTTGTGCTTCGAGAAGGGTGAGACCCACGATCTCTTCTGCAAGTTTCTTCAGATCAGCCATTGTACTGTTTCCGTTCGTTTAAGATGTGTTCCAACGCGTGTGTTTACAACCACGTCGGTCTCTGATTGCTTATGCAGCAGCCTTGTCTTCAATTGTAGACAGGATGCTCGCGATGTTCGAAGCAGGTGCGCCAATCGCGCCAGCGATGTTGGAAGCAGGTGCGCCAATACAGCCAACGATGGAAGCAATAAGCTCCTCGCGGGACGGCATTTTCGCAACGGCCTTCACACCGTCAACGTCGAGAGCGGTCTCACCCATTGCACCGCCAAGGATCACGAATTTTTCGTTATCTTTGGCATAGGCATCGGCAACCTTGGCCGCAGCCACAGGGTCTTCCGAATAGGTGAGAACGGTCATACCCGTCAGGAAATCAGCAAGGCTTGCGCAAGGCTTTCCTTCAAGGGCGATTTTGGCGAGCTTGTTCTTGGCAACGCGAACGGACCCACCAACTTCACGCATACGCGCGCGCAGGTCCTGCATCTGAGCAACCGTGAGACCTTCGTAGTGGGCAACCACAACGACGCCAGAGCTGTCAAAGATTTGGCCGAGCTCGTCGACCATTTTTTCTTTTTGTGCTCTATCCACAGTTTTACTCCAAGTATGGGAGAGAAAGCGCCCTCCCGGCTCAATTCTACCGGCATAACCGGCACGAAGTCCGTTACGGGCTGCGCCAAAGTCGCCCGAGGTCAAGCCCTCGGAGAAACTTGTCGTCTTCCCGTCTCAGGCAGGAATTATAGAGGGAAACCCCTCGACCCACCGTCTTGGACGAAACGCAAAACAGCGCACGACGAATCGCACGCTGGGTTGCATGAAGCGGTTTAGATGGAATTAAGAGAGAGAGCAAGGGGGGGAAGTGCCTGAGACACACATCCCGGACACGCCACCACATGAGAAAAGTTTAGCCGAAAACCCGCCCGCGCTCAACATAGCCAAAAGGACATAGGCAAAAGGCGCCCCCAAAGGAGCGCCTTTCAAATCTTATTCAATGTCCGCCAGAGCGAAAATCAATTCCCAGTCGCGGAGTCCACAGCGATGGAAACGCCCGGGCCCATCGAAGAGGACACAGACACTTTACGCATGTAGGCGCCTTTTGCGCCGGTCGGCTTGGCTTTTTGAACCGCATCCACGAAAGCGCGGATGTTTTCGGCCAGTTGCTCGGCGGAGAAGGAGGCTTTGCCAACGCCTGCGTGCACAACGCCGGCTTTCTCTGCTTTGAACTGAACTTCGCCGCCTTTGGCTGCTTCCACGGCCGCTTTCACGTCCATGGTTACGGTGCCAATTTTCGGGTTCGGCATCAGGTTGCGCGGACCAAGGATTTTACCAAGGCGACCCACGATCGGCATCATGTCCGGGGTTGCAATGCAACGATCGAACTCGATTTTGCCAGACTGAATGGTCTCCATCAAATCCTCTGCACCAACGATGTCAGCGCCTGCGGCGGTGGCTTCGTCTGCTTTCGGGCCACGGGCAAACACGGCCACACGGACGGTTTTACCAGTGCCGTTCGGCAAGGTCACAACGCCGCGAACCATTTGGTCTGCGTGACGCGGATCAACACCGAGGTTCAGCGCGATTTCGACGGTTTCGTCAAATTTTGCGGTTGCGTTGGATTTGACCAATGCCACGGCGTCTTCAACGGTGATGTTTTCTTTGCCTGCAAATGCTGCACGGGCTGCAACGGTGCGTTTACCAAACTTAGCCATTACTTCACCTCGATGCCCATGGAACGTGCAGAGCCGAGGATGATTTTCATCGCCGCTTCGACGTCGTTTGCGTTCAGGTCTTTCATTTTCGCTTCAGCGATCTCACGCACCTGAGCCAAGGTCACGGTGCCGGCAGACGTACGACCCGGGGTTTTGGAACCAGAGGTCAGTTTTGCCGCTTTTTTCAGGAAGTAGGACGCCGGGGACGTCTTGATGTCCATGGTGAAGGACTTGTCCTGATAGTAGGTGATCACGGTCGGGCACGGCGCGCCGGGCTCCATGTCCTGTGTCTTGGCGTTGAACGCCTTACAGAATTCCATGATGTTGATGCCGCGCTGACCAAGCGCCGGACCCACGGGCGGGGACGGGTTTGCTTTGCCTGCGGGCACTTGCAGCTTGAGGCTGCCCACGAGTTTTTTTGCCATTGGCTTTTTCCTTTTCCAACCCCCATAAGACGCGTCTCATAAGGAACTTATGTTGTGTGGTCTGACTTGGAACGCGCGCGCCCCGCCTCTCCCACAAGAATGTCACACCCTAGGGATGCAACGTCATTCAGGGCCGTTTATTGACCTGAGTGAATTCCAATTCGACCGGGGTGGCCCGGCCAAAGATCGACACCGACACTTTGAGGCGCTGGCTGGCTTCGTCGACTTCTTCGACCATGCCGTCAAAGCCTTCGAATGCGCCTTCGCCCACGGACACCTGTTCACCCACTTCGAAGGTGATGGTGTTGCGCGGCGCTTCCGCACCCTCTTCGACGCGACCAAGGATGGCCTCGACTTCAGAATCGCGCATCGGCATCGGCTTGCCAAAAGAGCCCAAGAACCCGGTCACCCGGTTGATCGAGTTGATCAGGTGATAGCCCTGGTCGGTCATTTCCATCCGCACGAGCACATAGCCCGGCATGAAACGCCGCTCAACGGTCACCTTTTTGCCCCGGCGCACTTCGATGACCTCTTCGGTCGGCACCAAAACTTCTTCGATCTGATCCTGAAGGCCTTTTTCTTCCACGGCAGTCCGGATCGCTTCGGCGATTTTTTTCTCGAAGTTCGAGAGAACGCTCACCGAGTACCAACGCTTCGCCATGGTGCTTTTGCCTTTTTTTGCTCCAACCCTTCGGGCCGGATGTCGTTAAATGTCATGCACATATGTGCTCGCCCCGGAACAATAAAGCGGCGCGCAACTCGAATCGTTGCACGCCCGTCCGGAAGATTGCGCCCGCTCTATAGCGTCGAGCGCGTGAGTTCAACCCTTTAGACGCTCAGATCGCCCCGCGCCCGCATACAGACATTGCACGCAAGGATCACGAATGCGACGGCGGCATATTAGCCAAAGAGGCTCAAAAAGCCCTGAAGGCCAAAGCGGATGCCGAGATCAACGAGGAAGAAGAACGTCCCCACGAGGGCGGCCATCACGAACACCATCATCGTGGTCAACAAGACCTCGCGGCGGGTCGGCCAGACGATCTTGGTCACCTCAGCGCGAACTTGCTGAATGAACTGAAGCGGATTTGTTTTCGTGGCCATTGTGATGTCCTGAACTCTCTTGGTCTTGGCGCATCTACGCCACAGCGGAACGGATTTCAACCCCGAAGGCACGAAAGACAGAGCCAGGCCTGTCCCGGTGCCGTCTTTCAGGCGGAGCACGCACTGACGGCAGGCGATGAACGACATAGATGGGAAGTGGCAGGGGCACACAGACTCGAACTGTGGGCCTACGGTTTTGGAGACCGTCGCTCTACCAACTGAGCTATACCCCTAAGGCCGAGGTGGGAAATACGAAAGGCGCGCTCGCTTTGCAAGTCGAAAAAGTCGATTGCGGTGAAAAGGCACTGCTGTTCTGTTCAATACACCCATCCAAAAGGCCGCAAAGCGCGCGTACAACATGCGCTCATTGGGGCCTCGATTTCATAAAGAGATGCACGGGCTGGCTTTGATGATCATTCAGAACGCCCTTAGATCTAGCTGACGATTCCTGAGCGTGACTGCTCTCCATCGGAGCCGCACGGGCGCGCCTCCAAACAAAAAGGCCCCGCTTTTGCGAGGCCTTTC
>NZ_AMRK01000022.1 GCF_000299875.1 Celeribacter baekdonensis B30 | reverse complement strand
ACACTAACGGCCATCTGACCCGAAGGATGAACGCAGGCTTCTGCGGCTTCAAAAACAGATGGTGGGTTACTAGCTGTTGATCATCGAAGCACCGGGCTTTGTGCCGTTGAGCAAAACCGGGACCGAACTTCTGTTCGAGTTGATCTTCCAACACTACGAGCGCGGCCCCACGCTGACCACAAGCAACCTGTCACTCGATGAATGGACTGTAACCTTTGATAGGAACGCCTGACTGGCGCGCTCCTCGACCGTCTGACCCACCACATCAAAGTCTTTTGAAATGAATGGCGAAAGCTACCGCCTTAGCCAGAGTATGGCGCGTCAGGAAATCCCCAAAACCTAAACCCCAATCAGCGCAGATTGGCCCTTGCGAGCCAAAGCACCTGGGCGGCCGCGCTTGTCATATAGGCGGCGATTGCCCGGATGCTGGCGCATTTTAATCTAAAGACATAGGACAAAAGCGGGCCGTACCCTTGTGGCCGAAAGCCGGGCGGCCCGCTTTTGTTTTACCAAGATGTGATCACAGCGCCGTGGTAGCTGTTGTCGATAAAGGCTTTGACCTCATCGGAATGATATGCGTCCACGAGTGTTTTGACCCAGGGCTGATCTTCGTCACCCTTGCGGACCACGATCACATTCACATAGGGGTTTTCAGCCTTTTCCATCGCGATGGCATCGTCTTTTGGGCTGAGGCCAGAGGCGATGGCATAATTGGTGTTGATGATTGCGATATCCGCATCCGCCAACGTACGCGGCAATTGCGCGGCGTCGAGTTCGAGAAACTTCAGCCCCTTGGGGTTCTCCTCGATATCAAGCGGGCTGGGCACCAGACCCGTGCCGTCGGTCAAAGTCACCAGACCCAAATCCTGCAACAGCAAAAGCGCCCGCCCGCCATTGGTCGGATCGTTCGGGATCGCCACTTTGGCACCGTCTTCGAGCGTGGCAAGATCGTCGATCTTGTCGGAATAAATCCCCATCGGGGTGGTGATGGTGGTGCCGACGACGACCAAGTCAAAGCCGCGATCTTTCATCTGGTTGTCCAGATAAGGCACGTGTTGGAACGAGTTGGCTTCGATGTCACCATCGGCCAGAGCGGTGTTCGGGATCACATAGTCGGAAAATTCGACCACATCGATATCAAGCCCCATGGGCGCGGCCACTTTGGCCACTTCTTCCATGATCTCGGCATGCTCGCCGGGGGAAACCCCGACTTTGATCTCCTCGGCCATGGTGGCCGCAGCGGCGAGGGCAAGAAGAGAGGTAAGAGTTGCAAGACGCAGCATATATTTGCTCCTTTGTTTGCGTATTATTGACCACGCCCTTTGGGCGCGCGTTTGTCCACGCGAGCAGCGATCCATTCTCCGATGGATTGCACAAGCTGGACGAGAACAATGAGGATGACGACGACAACGGCCATGACGTCCGGCATAAACCGTTGATAGCCATACCGAATGCCCAGATCGCCCAAGCCTTCGCCGCCGACGGCCCCGACCATGGCGGAATAGCCGATGAGGCTGACAACGGCGAGGGTGAGGCCAAGAGTGATGGAGGGAAGCGCCTCGGGAACCAAGACCTTGCGAATGATTTGAAACGGCGTCGCGCCCATGGCCCGCGCCGCCTCAATCAACCCGCTGTCGACTTCGCGAATGGCATTTTCCACCAGCCGCGCGATAAACGGCACGGCGGCAATGGTCAGCGGTACGATCGCCGCGGTGGTGCCGATCGAGGTGCCTGCAATGGCGCGGGTGAACGGGATGATCGCGACGACAAGAATGATGAACGGCACAGAGCGGGTGGCATTGACCACCAGCCCAAGCACTTTGTTCACCCAAGGTGCGGAGAGCAATTCTCCGCGCTGTGAAATCGCAAGGAACACCCCCAAAGGCAGGCCGAACATTGTGCCGAGAAGGGTCGAAATGGCGACCATATAGAGAGTCTGCCCAGTGGCTTCGATCAAAAGGGCGATGAGATTAGCCGACATAGCCAAGTACCTCCGTCAAAAGCCCGTGACGTTCCAGATACGCCCGCGCATCGGCGCCCTTTGCGGCATCAAGCGAGACCAAAAGATTGCCAAAGGGCCGGGTTCCGATTTCTTCCACGGCACCCGCAAGGATGTTGACCTGAAGCCCCAAGTCGCGGGTCAAAAGCGCCAGCATCGGGTCGGTCGCGTGTTTGCCCGCAAAGGTCACGCGGACCACTTCTTCGGCGGGCCCCACGGGCCGCGTGTCTTGGATTTTGTCTTTGAGAAAGGTTGGGAGCGTGACGCCCAAGACACCGGAGAGAAACGCGCGTGTGGTCGGGTGCTGGGGGGCGGTGAACACATCATATGTCGTCCCGGCCTCAACGATTTTGCCATTGTCTATCACCGCCACATGGCTGGCGATGTCGCGCACCACGGCCATTTCATGGGTGATCAACAGGATGGTCAGGCCCAGCTCGCGATTGATGTCTTTCAGCAACTCCAACACGGTTTGGGTGGTATTGGGGTCCAGGGCCGATGTGGCCTCATCAGACAGCAAAACCTTTGGTTCTGTTGCCAAAGCGCGGGCGATGCCGACGCGTTGTTTTTGACCGCCAGACAATTCTGCAGGGTAGCGATCAGCCTGTGCGGTGAGACCAACACGGTCAATCAAATCCGCCACGCGGGTTTTGATCTTTGGCTTCGGTACGCCCGCGACTTCTAACGGCAAGGCAATGTTGCCCGCCACGGTGCGCGAGGCCAACAGGTTGAAGTGTTGGAATATCATCCCGACGTCGCGCCGGATCGCCCGTAAGGCCGCCCCCTGAGCTGTGCCGACGTCCTGACCGCCGACCAAAACTTTGCCGGATGTCGGACGTTCCAACCCATTGGCCATCCTCAGGAGCGTCGATTTGCCCGCCCCAGAGCGGCCGATGATGCCAGTGATGGCACCGGCTTCGACGGTGAGGGAGACATCGTCAACTGCGGAGACAGTGCCGCCACCGGGTTTGGTGAAGGCCTTTCCGACGGTCTCAAAAACGATAGATGCGCCTTTTGGGGCTCTCTCTGACATGGTTTCGTGATCCGTATTGCGAACGCTTGATTTCTGCGCGGGTAGACATGAGCCAGCCGCAAGGTTCAAGCCGTGAAGTGCGCACAGCGCCTGTTTGCAAGGTACGGAGGCGTTGCAAAACGCAGGCGTTTGGGAAGTCGGTGGTGCCACTCGGGCAGGCCATCGGACCAGGGTTCCCTTGGCTGCCATGGCGGCGGGAGAATATTCTTCTTTGGTGGGACTTGGGGGCGGCCTGCGCTTGATCTGTCATGTGGAGGTCTTTGAGGCGAAAAACATTATCGCAGATCGCAGTGGAAATGAACCTACCGGCTTGCATTCCAAACTGGCTTCACGCCATATGCGCAATAAATCCGCATTTTGGAGATGCCTTGCGTATCTTTATGACGCTTAGCGATCTTTTCGGGATGTCTTTTGATCTCGGCACCTTTGAATGCCCTTATCGTACGTTTGGGAGGACCAACATGAAGACCTTTATCACCACTGTTGCTTTTGCGGCCACGGCTTTGATGGCACACACAGTGCCGCTTGCAGCTGAGATCAAGCCGACCACTTTGCGCTTGGCGCATGTGGTCAACGAACAGGACGCCTATCAGATCGCCGCCACCAAGTTCCAAGAGCTGGTGTCTGAGCGCTCCGACGGCGCGATCACTGTCGAGATTTTCCCCAACGCCACTTTGGGAGACGAACGCACCCTTCTCGAAGGCATGCAAATTGGCACCGTTGACATGGGCATCATCACCAACGGCCCGGTTGCGAACTTTGTCGAAGACATGGCCGTGTTTGAGTTGCCGTTCCTGTTCAAGACCCCCGAAGCCGCCTATGGCGTTCTCGATGGCGAGATCGGTCAAGAGTTGCTTGATCGTCTGTCCGAGGTGAACCTCAAAGGCTTGGCTTATGCTGAACGTGGATTTCGGAACCTGACAAATTCGCGCCGCCCGGTGCGCACCCCCGCCGATCTTGATGGCCTGCGTGTGCGTGTGATGGAAAACCCGGTCTATATCGACACCTTCCGCGCGCTTGGGGCCGACGCCACGCCGATGGCATGGACAGAGGCGCTTACCGCGATGCAGCAGGGTACGATTGATGGCCAGGAAAATCCGGTTGGTGTGGTCTATTCGTTCAAATTGAACGAAACCCAAACCAACATGACGATGACGCGCCACACCTATGCGCCTGCGGTTTTTGTCATGGGGATGCCCGCATGGGGTAAACTCTCCGGCGACGCGCAAGAGATTGTCCTGCAAGCCGCCAAAGACGCCTCCGCCTATGAACGCAAGATGAATGCCGAAGCTGAGGCGTCGCAGCTTGCAGAATTGAAAGCATCGGGCATGAATGTGATCGAAGATGCCGATCTGTCTCCCTTCTCTGCGGCGCTTGAACCTGTGTATGAAAAATATGGCCAGAAATTTGGTGACTACCTGCCGCGCATCCAAGAGGCGCTGAAGTAAATGTTGAAAGTGCTGGCGTGGATGGATCGGGGGGTGGGCGAAGCCCTTAAACCTGTCGTCTTTGCGGGAATGATTGGTCTGACCGGCGTGATCACGCTTCAAATCGTGTCACGGGTGTTTTTCACCTCCGTGGGATGGACAGAAGAGGTTGCACGTTTTCTGTTGATTTGGATCACCTTTCTTGGCGCTGCGCTGGCCTTTCAACAAGGACGGCACATTGCTGTCGCGCTTTTGCGGGACAGCCTGCCGTTGACCTTGCGCCGGATCGTGTCCGGCGCGGGGATCGTTGTGACATTTACGTTTCTTGTGACCTTGGCCGTTATCGGCTGGCGCTACATGAACATGCAAAGCTATCAAAAATCGCCGTCTTTGCGCCTGTCCATGACCTATATTTACGCGGTCATGCCCTTGGCCTCTGCGATTATGGCGGGACTGTCTCTGATCGATCTGATCCGGCTTTTGGCCGGGCAGGCACCGCGTGAAACCCGGACGGAGTTGAATGAATGAGCCTCGTTCTGGCTGGTCTTTTCGTTGTCTTTCTTGTCATGGGCATTCCGGTCGCGATTGTGATCGGCGCGGCCTCTATGACGGCGTTGAACCTGTCAGGCGTCCCGCTCATGGTGGTGCCGCAACAGATGTTTTCCGGCATCAACTCTTTCGCTTTTGTCGCCGTGCCGATGTTTATCTTGGCGGGCGATATCATGGCGCAGGGGGAAATCTCCAAACGTCTCGTCGCCTTCGCCGACAGTATGTTTGGCTTTATCAAAGGCGGCCTCTCTATCGTTTCGGTGCTTGCCGGGATGTTCTTTGCCGCCATTTCCGGCTCCGGTGCCGCGACGACAGCCGCCGTGGGCGCAAGCCTTGTGCCGGAACTGAAACGCAAGGGCTATGATCCCGCCGCCGCCGCCTCATTGATTGCCGCATCGGGCACCATCGGCGTGGTGATCCCGCCGTCCGTTCCGATGATCATCTATGCGGTGATCGCCCAGGAATCTGTGGCGAAACTGTTCCTGAATGGCTTTATCCCAGGCGTTGCCATGGGGATCGGTTTGATCGCAATCGCTCTCGTGCAGGGGCATCGCCGTGCCTATCCGCGCGGGACGCCGTTCAATCTTTCGACCATCTGGCGCACGCTTTTGTCTGCAAGTTGGGGCCTCATGGCACCTTTGCTCATTTTGGGCGGTATTTTTTCGGGGGTATTCACCCCCTCTGAGGCGGCGGTCGTGGCGGTCAACTATGCCATCATCGTTTCGCTGTTCATTTACCGCGATCTCACCTTGAAAGGCCTGTATCAGATCATGATGCGTGCGGGGGTAACCACCGCGGTCATCATGTTCGTGATCGCGGCCTCGTCGGTGCTGAGTTGGGCCTTGTCGAGTTGGCAAGTGCCTTCAGCCATCGCAGAATATGCTTTGTCGCTGTCGTCCAACCCCTATGTGCTTCTCTTGTTGATCATGGCATTGATCCTTGTCACCGGGGTGTTTTTGGAAACGGCATCGGCCCTCATTATCCTGACCCCGATGCTTTTGCCTTTGGCGATGCAATTGGGCATTGATACCGTCCATTTCGGGATCATCATCGTCGTCGGACTGGCGATTGGCATGGTCACGCCGCCGGTGGCGATCAACCTGTTCGTCGCCTCGACAACGGCCAACTTGCCGATCGAACGGATCACAAAGGCGGTTTTCCCTTACCTCATGGCTTTGATCTTCGTCTACCTGATGATTGCCTTTGTTCCATTGGTCTTGTGACGCCTGACAGAGGCGTGGGCATAGATGCGGGACTGCGCACTCATGCCAGTGCCGCATCGAATGCGATGCCCAGTTTCTCGATCAACTCGCCAATCTGATCTTCGGTCAGGATGAACGGCGGCGCCAACAGTACATGATCGCCCCGCTGCCCATCCACAGTGCCGCCCATTGGGTAACAGATCAGCCCCGCTTCGAAAGCGGCGGCTTTCACGCGCTTGTTGATGCCACGCGCAGGATCAAAAGGGGCTTTGCTGGTGCGGTCCTCGACGAGTTCCAGCCCGCGGAACATCCCGCGCCCGCGTATATCACCGATATGCGGGTGATTGCCGAAAGCATCGCGTAGAGCAATGTCGAGCTTTTCGCCCATCTGAGCCGCGCGTGCGACCATGCCTCCCTCGGTCAGCTTCGTCACCACCGCATGGCCCGCCGCACAGGCCACCGGATGGCCGATATAGGTGTGCCCATGTTGGAAAAAGCCCGATCCTTGCGCAAAGGCCGCGTGTATCCGCGCCGAACAAAGTGTCGCTCCGATCGGCTGATACCCGGCGCCAAGCCCTTTGGCGATGGTGAGGATGTCGGGGGCGACCCCGTCCTGCTCACAGGCAAAAAGCGTCCCTGTGCGGCCCATACCGCACATCACCTCATCGAGGATCAGCAACACACCATGGCGGTCGCAAATCTCGCGAATGCGTTTGAAATATCCGGGCACGGCGGGCACAGCGCCCAGCGTTGCGCCCACAACGGGTTCGGCGATAAAGGCGATGACCGTCTCTGGCCCCACCCGCAAAAGCTCTGTCTCCAACTCATCTGCGACACGCTGGCCATAGGCCTCTAAGCTTTCGTCCTCTTCCTGGCCACGATAGGCGTAACAGGGGGCAATATGGGAGGTCTCGGCCAAAAGCGGGGCGAATTGCGCTTTGCGCCAGACATTGCCGCCCACCGCCAACGCGCCCAAGGTATTGCCGTGATAGCTTTGACGGCGAGAGATAAAACGGGTCCTTTGTGGCTCACCGATCTCGACACAATACTGCCGCGCCATTTTGAGCGCGGTTTCCACCGCTTCCGAGCCACCAGAGACGAAATAGACTTTGTCGAGCCCCTCGGGCGCATGAGCGATCAGGCGCTCGGCCAAGGCTTCAGCCGGTTCAGAGGTGAAGAACCCGGTATGCGCAAAGTCGAGGCTGGCGACCTGTGTCTGAACCGCTGCAATTACATCTGGATCGGAATGCCCAAGACAGGACACCGCCGCACCGCCGGAGCCATCGAGATATTGCTTGCCGGTGTCATCATAAATATAGGCCCCATCGCCGCGTATGGCTTTCGGCGGGGTGCTGCGGGAATTGCGATAGAAAACATGCGTCATTGATGTGCTCCGAGGGCGAAAAGAGGCCAAACCGGGTCAGGCCCTTTGTAAATTTGAAACGCATCAGCCAAACATTGACAAGAGTTGAAACAATTGAAACAGTCTCGGAAAGTCTTTTTGTGGCCTTGGGGAACGCGGTGTCGGCAAGTTATCAGCAAAGATTGGCGGAATATTACGCCGAACTGAGCCCGCGTTTGCGCGAGGCCGGGGATTATCTTGTCGAAAACCCGCTTGATGTGGTCACACGCTCCCTGAGATCAATCGCACAAGAGACGCGAATCGCTCCGGCGACCTTTAGTCGTCTGGCGCGCGCCTTGGGGTTTGAAACATTTGAAACTCTGCGCGAAGCGGTGCGTGCACAATTGTCGCTTAAAGTGTCGAGCTTTGCGACACGCGCCAAGGACCTGAGAGAGGCGCCCAAAGGCGACGTCGAGGACCTGCTGATGCGCTCTCTAGAAATGACCCAAAGCAATCTCGAAGGCCTTGTGCACGGGCTCGATCAGGTTGAGCTTGCAAAGCTGATCGACGTGCTACATCACGCGCGCCGCGTGCTTATCGTTGGGGCTTTGGGATCAACGGGGATTGCCGAATATGCGGGTTACATGGCAAATTTCCTAGGAGGGAAGTGGCGACTCGCCGGGCGGATGGGGTCATCTTATGGCTCTGCGCTCAGTGACATGAACCAAAGGGATGCGATGATCGTGATCACCATGTCGCCGTCCGCACGCGTATCGGTCAATGCCGCCGAGATCGCCCGCCGCCAAGGAGTGCATGTGGCCGTGATCACGGACAGCTATGCGTGTCCCGCTTTGCGCCATACCAACACGTCTTTCATCATTACAGGGGAAACTCCGAACTTTTTTAACACTTACACGACCACGGTTTTTTTCCTTGAAGTCATTATGGCGATGCTCGCGCAAAAAGCCGGGCCGGATGTCGTGGAACGCATATCAGAGATCGAGCGCCACAATCGGGCGCTTGGAGAAGTGGTCGATCTGTGAGGCGTGAGTGCCTCGGGATGACCGGAAAATCACTAAGGGAGACACCTATGACCAAACACCTGAAACTTGGCCTTGCCGCTGCCGCGGCCTCCGCCATGATCGCAGGCTCTGCGATGGCTGAAGAGTTCGTCACCATCGGCACCGGTGGTGTGACGGGCGTGTATTATCCGACGGGCGGCGCAATCTGTCGTCTCGTCAATAAAAACCGCAAGGAAACCGGCGTGCGTTGCTCGGTCGAATCCACCGGCGGGTCGGTTTACAACGTGAATACAATCAAGGAAGGCGAGCTGGAATTCGGCGTTGCCCAATCCGACATTCAATACAACGCCTATAACGGTGTCGTGCAATTTGAGGGTGAGCCGTTCGAAGGCCTGCGCTCCGTGTTCTCCGTACACCCGGAACCCTTTACCGTTGTGGCGCGCGCCGATGCGGGGGTGAAAACCTTTGAGGATCTTAAAGGCAAACGCATGAACATCGGCAACCCAGGCTCTGGTCAGCGCGCCACCATGGAAGTGGTGATGGACAAACTTGGCTGGACCACGGATGATTTCGCCCTCGCGACTGAGCTCAAGCCTTCGGAACAATCGGCCGCGCTGTGCGACAACCAGATCGACGCCATGGTCTATACTGTGGGTCACCCGTCGGGTTCCATTCAAGAAGCCACCACCGCCTGTGACTCCGTCCTCGTCGAAGTGGCGGGGCCCGCCATCGACGAATTGGTTGCCGACAACCCGTACTATCGCGTGGCGACCATGCCGGGCGGCATGTATCGCGGCAACGATGAAGACGTGAAAACCTTTGGTGTCGGCGCGACCATCGTGACCTCTGCGGATGTCTCCGAGGATGCGGTTTATGCTGTGGTTTCTGCCGTTTTCGACAATTTCGAAGACTTCAAGGGTTTGCACCCGGCCTTCGCCAACCTGAAGCCGGAAGAGATGATCAAAGACGGTCTCTCCGCTCCGCTGCATCCGGGCGCAATCAAATACTACAAAGAAAAAGGCTGGATGGAATAATCGGCCAAACATTTCAGGGGCGGCGCATCAGTGCCGCCCTTTTCCCATAAAAACACAACAGGGACGGTGGGGTATACAGAATGACAGACACTGAAAAACGTGCATTGAACGAAGACGAGCTTCAGGAACTGGTTGCGGCCTCCGACAGTGGCGCCCGCAATGTGGCGGGAACATTGGGCAAGGCGATCGCGGCAGTGGCGCTGTTGTGGTCGGTTTTCCAGGTGCTTCTGGCCTCCCCGATCGGTCTCAAGGTCCTGCCCGGTGACATGATCAACAACGCGCGGCAAATTCACCTTGCCTTTGCGATCTTCCTCTCTGCCATGTCCTATCCGCTGTTCAAATCGGCATCGAAAACCTCTGTGCCGTGGTATGACTGGATTTTGGGGCTCGGCGGGGCATTTCTCGCCATGTATGGCTATTTCTTCTACGCGAAGATCGTCGGAAACGGCGGGCTTGCGGATACGAGCGACTCCTATTTCGCCCTCGCGGGCCTCACCTTTTTGTTCATCGCGGCCTATCGCACACTCGGCCCGGTGATGGTGATCCTCGCCATTGTGTTTTTGGGCTATGTCTTTTTCGGCGCCTCAGAGGTTGTTCCGGATCAGATCCGCTGGGCGGGCGCGTCGCTGCGCAAAGCGATGTCTCATATGTGGATCACGACCGAAGGCGTGTTCGGTATCGCGCTCAACGTCTCGACCCAGTTCGTGTTCCTCTTTGTCCTCTTCGGTGCCCTGCTCGATAAGGCCGGTGCCGGGAATTATTTCATCAAAATGGCCTTTGGCGCCCTTGGCCACCTGCGCGGTGGTCCGGCGAAGGCGGCCGTGGTCGGCTCCGCTGCAACGGGGCTGATTTCGGGCTCCTCCATCGCCAACGTGGTCACGACCGGCACGTTTACCATCCCGCTGATGAAACGCGTGGGGTTCTCTGCAGAAAAGGCTGGCTCCGTTGAGGTCGCTTCTTCGGTCAACGGTCAAATCATGCCCCCGGTGATGGGGGCTGCGGCCTTTCTCATGGTGGAATATGTCGGCATTTCCTATTTCGAGGTCATCAAACACGCCTTTCTTCCCGCCATCATCTCTTACATCGCGCTGGTTTACATCGTTCACCTCGAAGCGGTGAAAAACAACATGCCGACCATCGGCAACAAGGTCGTATCACTGTGGCGTACGGTCATGGGGATGTTCCTGTTTTTCGCGGGCTTTGGCGGGCTGTGCTATGCCACGCAATTCCCCGTGCGCCTGATCACCTCCATGGTGCCCGAGGGCAGTGGCTGGGTTCTCGCTGTGCTGATCGGTCTGGTTTATATTGGCCTCATCAAACTTGCCGCCAATACCGACGAGCTTGAGATCGACGACCCCAATGCTGAAGTGATGGAACTTCCTGATGTGGCAAAGCTGTGGAAGGCGGGTCTTTATTATTTGTTGCCGATTGTCGTCTTGGTCTATTTTCTGATGATCGAACGCAAATCTCCGGGACTGTCGGCATTTTGGGCGACTTTCCTTTTGTTCTTCATCCTGCTGACACAAAAGCCGCTCAAAGCGATGTTCCGTGGTGAAAACGATGCTGTGTCCCGCATAAAAGAGGGGCTGTTCGATCTGGTCGATGGCATGATCGACGGGGCCCGCAACATGATCGGGATTGGCCTTGCGACCGCGACCGCTGGCATCATTGTTGGCACCGTCTCGTTGACGGGCATCGGTCAAGTGATGGCGGATTTCGTCGAATTCCTCTCGGGGGGTAATCTGATCCTGATGCTGCTCTTCGTGGCGATCCTGTCGCTGATCCTTGGGATGGGTTTGCCGACCACGGCGAACTATATCGTGGTCTCCTCGCTCATGGTGTCCGTGGTTGTCGAGCTTGGCGCGCAATCGGGTCTCATCGTGCCGCTGATCGCCGTGCACCTGTTTGTGTTCTACTTCGGGATTATGGCGGATGTGACGCCCCCTGTGGGGCTTGCGAGTTTTGCAGCCGCCGCCGTGTCAGGCGGGGATGCAATCCGCACGGGGTTCACCGCCTTTTTCTACAGCCTGCGGACGGTCGCTCTGCCGTTTGTGTTCATCTTCAACACCGATCTTCTGTTGATTGATGTGACCCTGGTCCAGGGCATCGTCGTCTTTATCATCGCGACCATTGGCATTCTGGTGTTCACCGCCGCGACGATGGGGTTTTACATCACCAAGTCGCGGATCTGGGAAACGGCGGCTCTTTTGGTTGTGGCTTTTGCCCTATTCCGTCCGGGCTTCTTCATGGACATGATCCAACCGCCGTTCCATGAGACCGCCCCCACGGCCGTGGCTCAGGCGCTCGAAGAGGCCCCCGCCGGATCACAGATGCGTATCGTGGTGAAGGGACCGGATTTCGATACGCTTGAGGAAAAGGAAACGCACCTTGCCCTCACTGTACCGGATGTCGACGGCGGTGACGCGCGTCTTGCGGCGCTCGGGCTGATCTTCACGGTCGATGGGGAGCGCATGATCATGGACGAGCCAATGTTTGGGACGCCTCTGGCCGAACAACTGTCGAGCTTTGATTTCTATGGGGATGAGCCAGTGCAGATCACGAATGTTCAGGCCCCCGCCAAGCAGCTCCGCAAAGAGTTGATGTTCATTCCAGCGCTCATTCTCTTGGGCCTCGTGACCGTTCTGCAACGACGCCGGGCGGCCTCCAAACGCGAATTCGAAGGAGAACCCGCATGATCCAGACCATTCTCTGTGCCGTTGATGTGAACCGCGTCAAAGATGAGGTGAAAGTCTTGCAAGCCGCCGCGCGTCTGGCCGCCGCCGAAGGGGCGCAGCTTGATGTGATCACCGTTCTGCCCGATTATGGCATGAGTTGGGTCGGCGGATATTTCGACGAGCAACACACGAAAGACGCGCGCGACAAGGTGAAACAGGCCCTGCGTAATCTGGTGGAAGAGGCGCTCGGACCAGAGGTCAACGCGAAAGTGCGCCATCTGGTGGCGGTTGGCACGGCCTACCATGAAATCCTTGAAACGGCAAAAAAGGACAGTGCCGACCTGATCGTCCTTGGTGCACATCGACCGGATCTCAAAGACTACCTCTTGGGGCCGAATGCGGCCCGCGTTGTGCGGCACTCCAAATGTTCGGTTTTCGTTGTCCGCTGAAGGACGCCGAACATGTAAATCCCTGGCCTGCTTCGGAGACGGGGCAGGCCATTTTGTGTGAGCTGTTCCTGAAAGTTTGGACACGGGCATAAGCTGCGCCCCGTGGTCTGCCGATCTGCGCCAGATGACGTGGTCTGTTGAAACGGCCCGGCACATTCTGGTTGGTGTTAAGATGCGTCCAATGTGAGTGTCGTGGGCCATTCCACGGGCGCGACAAACACATATCCGGCCCCATAGATCGTGCGGATGATTTCGTGGGGATTGTCGCCATGTTTCAATTTGCGACGCAACCGGGAGACCCGAACGTCGACGCTGCGATCAAAGTTTTCCAGACGATCCCCTGCCGTCAAATTCAACAGCGCTTCCCGGCTTAAAATCCGACCCGTTGCTTGCACAAAAAGGCGCAGCAATGTGTTTTCTGCCGTGCTCAAATGAATTTCTCCCCCGCTCTCCGAAACCAAAAGAGAGGAGGAAAAATAGGCCGTCCATCCGGCGAACTTGGCAATATCCTGTGCGCCTTCGGGGGCGGGGGCGTGGCTTTGACTGCGTCGAAGAACGGCCCGCACACGCGCGACAAGTTCTCGCGGCTCGAAGGGTTTGACAATATAGTCATCCGCCCCCAATTCGAGGCCGACAATCCGGTCCATGATATCGCCTCTGCCACTGACAATGATGATTGGCGTACCGCTTTGGCCGATGTCTTCGCGGATCAGGGTCAGCCCATCTGCGTCGGGCAAGCCCAAATCCACCAGAAAGACGTCAGGCTGGGCCAGTTTGAGCGCGCTAAGCAAGGCCACGCGGGAGCGAAACCAGTCGACTTTGAACCCATTGTTAACCAAAACCCGGTCAATGACGGCGGCGACGCCCGGATCATCTTCGAGCAGATAGACGGTTTTGCTCATGTGTCCTCCTCTTTGATGCTCAGCACCTGTTTGATCGACTGTTGCAAGAGCGTGCGATCAAAGGGTTTGCGCAAAATGGGCAGTTTGACACCAAGACAGCTTTGGTCCGGCGGCGTGGCTTGTCCGGTCATCAGTAAAATGCCAACGCGGCTGTGGTTTTTGAAGACCTCGCAGGCCAGATCGAGACCGGAGATACCGCCCGGCATGGCAATGTCGCTGATCAACAGGCGAATTTCAGAGATGTGTTTCAACAAATCCAGTGCGTCGCGGGCATTGGCGGCTTCGATCACGGGATATCCTTCGTCGACAAGTTGTCGACGCAGAACCCGCCGCACATCCGCGTCATCGTCAACCAGCAAGGTCACGGGCCTTTCTTGCGCGGCCAAAAGCTGGGCTCCGGGACTTTCGCCGGCGTCAGGCTCCGGCAGATCAGCATCATCCACCGCAGGAATAAGGATGGTGAAGGTGCTGCCCTGACCGCGCTCGCTTTCGACACGAATGGCGCCATTGGATTGTTTGACAAACATATAGACCATGGACAGCCCAAGCCCGTATCCGGCACCGTCATCCTTGGACGTGTAAAACGGCTCGAAAATTCGCTCGCGGCTGTCCTCTGTCATGCCTTCACCATTATCAATCACTTGAAGCCGTAGGAAATGCCCGCTGGCCAGTCGGTCCGGCTCGGCCTCAATCGGAGATAAAAACACAACGTCCTGACGCAGTTCGATCATGCCGCAGTCCCCGATGGCGTCGCGGGCGTTCACCGCAAGATTGAACAGCGCCATTTCAAGCTGTGCCAAATCCACAAAGACCAAAGGCAGATCCGTCGCACTTTTGGCGGAAATTTCAATGGTTTCGGGAATGGTGGGGCGCAACAGTTTGACCAGCCCATCCAATATGTCATCTGTCCTGACGGGCTGTGGATCAATCGGCTGTTTGCGTGCCAAAGACAACAGACGCCGCGTCAGATCAGAGCCGCGCCGGGCGGCGGCGATGGCCGGGGCTAAAAATTCCTCGTTCAGCTCTGTTTGATCCAACCGATCCGCCAAGGGCGTGAGATTGCCCAAGATGACCGTCAGCAAATTGTTGAAATCATGCGAAATGCCGCTTGAGAGACGTCCGAGCGCATCCATCTTTTGACTTTGCAACAGTGCGGCATTGGCGGCCTTTTGCCGGGTCATGTCGATCGACAACAGGAAGAAGCCGATCACTTCGCCGCGCGACGGTTGCTCGGGCCGCAGGAATGTCCTGATTTCTTTGTCGCGACCATCAGGCAGGCGAACGGTCATGGCAAAATCCACCGCTGCGCCGCGCCGCGTTTGTTCAAAGAAATGGTTGGATTTGCCAAGGGTCTCAGGCGTAAGAATGGCGCTACAGGGTTTGCCGATGAAATCCTCGGGCCGCAACCCATAGGCGCGTGCAAACCGGGTGTTCACATAGGAGAACCGCATGTTTTTATCGACATGGGCAATCCCTGCGGAGACTTCGTTGGCAATGATGTTGAGGCGATTTTCGCTCAGTTGCAGCGCGGCGGTGCGTTCATGGACGCGCCGGGCCAGATCGGTTTCGCGCTGATTTTGCTCGGTGATGTTGGAATAGACCGCCGCAACCCCGCCGCCGAGCAAGGGAGCGGCGCTAAATCGGATGGCCCGACCGTCGGGCAATTCACAATTGATACAGTGGCTTTCACCTTTGCTCGCGGCTTCGATATTGGTCCGCACCCTGGCCAAAACGGTGCTCAGGGGCGCGTCCTGTGGGCTTAAAGCATGGTTGAACAAAGCCTTGTGCGGCGTACCCGCCTGAAGTGTGACATCCCCCAAGCCAATGAAGTCCTGAAATTTTCTGTTCCACGATACCAGTCGCAATTGCGCATCAAAGACGCCCAGGCCCTCTGACACATGGTCAAGAGCGGCCTGTGTCAGGCTGTCGTGAGGGGGGTGCTTGGCCCATGTCGTTGTCACAATTCACCTCTGATCCAGTCGCGTTTGCACAAATGTTTGCGCGATTTCTTATGTCTTCGAAAGACCAACTCGTGCCACTGTTACAATTCGTATCAATTCAGAAATCTTTCGGAAAACTTAAGAAGATAGTGAAACCGAAATCGCGTTTTGGAGGAGACCGATGGTGAAATCCCATAATATCTATGATCAAGGCCTGGACATGACCGCCGCGAATTTTACGCAGTTGTCACCGCTAAGCTTTATTGAACGAACGGCCGCCATTTATCCCAAGAAGACTGCGGTCATTTATAATGATCTGCATCGCACCTGGGAAGAGACCTATCTGCGCTGTTGCAAATTCGCGTCTGCATTGACCAAGCGGGGCATTGAGAAAGGCGACACGGTTTCCATTATCGCTGCCAATATTCCCGAAATGTTCGAAGCGCATTTTAGCGTTCCGATGACAGGTGCGGTGTTGAATGCGATCAACACCCGCCTTGATGCCGAAGCCATCGCGTTCATCCTTAATCATGCCGAAGCCAAGGTTGTGATCGTCGATCCCGAATTTTCCGAAGTCATGGAGCGCGCGTTGCACATGGCGGGGGGCGACATCTTGGTCATCGACATCGAAGACTCAAGCTTTGAGGGCGGCAAAAAAATCGGTGCGTTGACCTATGACGCGTTTCTGGCCGAAGGCGATGAAAACGATGACTGGTCTTTGCCGGGTAGCGAATGGGACGCCATCAGCCTGAATTATACGTCTGGCACGACGGGCAATCCCAAGGGCGTGGTCTATCATCACCGGGGCGCCTATCTGAACGCGCTGTCCAACATCAACACATGGGATATGCCGCGCCACTTCACCTATCTTTGGACCTTGCCGATGTTCCATTGCAATGGCTGGTGTTTCCCATGGTCGGTCGCGGCCCATGCGGGAACGTCGGTCTGTTTGCGCGCCGTGCGCGACAGTACGGTCTATGAGCTGATCAAATCGCAAAAGGTGACGCATTTCTGTGGGGCTGCGATTGTTTTGGGCCTTTTGGGCAACGCCCCCGACGAGATGAAAGCGGGCATTGAGCATGAGGTCAAAGTGTTGACCGGCGGTGCCCCACCCCCCGCAATCGTGATCGAGAAAATGGAAAGCGCCGGCTTTGACGTGACCCATGGCTATGGCCTGACCGAAACCTACGGCGCCTCTGTGTTCTGTTCGTGGCATTCTGAATGGGACGCTCTGCCGCTGTCCGAACGGGCCCGGATCAAAGCGCGGCAAGGCGTTAAAAACATGGCGCTTGACGATCTGATGGTCGCAGAGCCGGACACGATGGTGCCCGTTCCAAGCGATGGTGAAACCGTCGGCGAAGTGTTTGTGCGCGGCAACAACGTGATGAAGGGATATTTGAAAAACATCTCGGCCACTGACGCCGCGTTCCGTGGCGGTTGGTTTGCCTCTGGCGATCTCGCCGTGCGCCATCCCGATGGCTATATCGAGATCAAAGACCGCTCGAAGGACATCATCATCTCTGGCGGCGAAAACATATCGTCGATCGAGGTCGAGGATGTGCTGTACAAACATCCCTCCGTCATGTTGGCCGCCGTTGTTGCCAAGCCGGATGAGAAATGGGGCGAAACTCCCTGTGCCTTTATCGAATTGAAGGCGGGTGCAACCACGACCGAAGCCGAGATTATCGAATTTTGCCGTGCCAATATGGCACGCTTCAAGGCGGTCAAAACGGTGGTCTTTGCCACTTTGCCCAAGACCTCTACCGGCAAAATCCAAAAATTCGTCCTGCGGGATCAAGCCCGCGCAATGGCTCAGGCAGAGGCCGAAGGCGTCTCTGTGTAAGACACGATCCGAAAACGGATCAGCGGGCGGGGGAGACCCTCGCCTGCGCAAAACAAGCCAGATCAAGGGAGGATCGCAGATGAATGCATCGGGAGATTTCATTCTGCAAACGCAGAAGCTGACCAAAGGCTTTCTGGGCTTTATTGCCGTGGACTCGGTGGACCTGAATGTCGAACGCCATACGATCCATGCGCTGATCGGCCCGAATGGCGCTGGAAAAACCACTGTCTTCAATCTACTGACAAAATTTTTGACGCCCAGCAGTGGCACGATCCTGCTGGATGGCGAGGACATCACAGCGGCGCGGCCCACCCAGATCGCGCGCAGGGGCGTGATCCGGTCGTTTCAGATTTCGGCGGTGTTTCCGCATTTGACTGTGCGTGAAAACGTGCGCGTCGCGCTTCAGCGCCAACTTGGCACGTCCTTTCATTTTTGGCGCGCGGAAAGCTCTTTGAACGTCCTCAATGAGCGCGCCGAGGAGCTGTTGGATTTGGTCGGACTGTTGCGGTTTGCCAATGATGAGGTGGCCGACATGTCCTATGGCCGCAAACGTGCGCTTGAGATTGCCACGACGCTGGCGATGGAACCGAAACTGATGCTGTTGGACGAACCGACCCAAGGCATGGGCCGCGAAGATGTGGACCGGATCACCGAGTTGATCCGCCGCGTCGCCAAAGGCCGCACGATTTTGATGGTGGAACACAATCTTGGGGTCGTCTCGACCCTATGTGACCGCGTCACGGTGCTTCAGCGCGGTGCGATTTTGACCGAAGGCGCCTATGCCGAGGTCTCGTCCGACCCTCGGGTCAAAGAAGCCTACATGGGGAAATCGGCAGCATGAGCGCGGCAGAAAAATACAGCGCCGGGATCGAGATTGGTGGCGAACACAGCAGCGAAAAGATCGAAGATCTGCGCATCACCGACCTGCATGCGTTTTATGGCGAAAGCCACGCGCTGCACGGGATCGACATGACGGTCTATCAAGGCGAGCTCGTCACTTTGCTTGGGCGCAACGGCGCTGGGCGCACCACCACGCTGCGCGCGGTGATGGGGTTGATCGAGTCTCGGTCCGGCTCGATCATGTTGAAGGGCAAAGAGGTGATCAAGGCCAGTGCGCATGAAATCGCGCGGCTGGGTGTTGGCTATTGCCCGGAGGAACGCGGCATTTTCGCGAGCCTTTCGGTGGAAGAAAACCTGTTGTTGCCGCCGCATGTTGCCCCCGGTGGCATGAGTGTCGAGGAACTCTACGAGATTTTCCCGAACCTTGCCGAACGGCGCACCAGCCCCGGCATGCGCTTGTCGGGTGGTGAACAACAGATGCTGGCGATGGCGCGCATTCTGCGCACGGGTGCGACGCTGTTGTTGCTCGATGAAATCACCGAAGGGCTGGCCCCGGTGATCGTCGATAAGCTCGGTGATGTGCTGACGATGCTCAAAGAGCGCGGCTTTACCATCGTGCTGGTCGAGCAAAATTTCCAATTCGCGGCCCCCTTGGCCGACCGACATTTCATCATGGACCACGGGCATATCGTCGACTGTGTCCTGCAAAGCGAGCTGAAAGAAAAACAAGCCGTCTTTGATGAATATTTGAGTGTTTGACACGTTTCAAAAGGGAGGAGACCCAATGAAATTTCTGAAAAACTTTATGGTGGGCGTATCTGTGCTGGCTCTGAGTGCGGGAGCGGCGCAGGCCGAAATCAGCGATGGCGTCGTGAAAATCGGCGTGTTGACCGATATGTCGGGCACCTATTCCGACGTGGCGGGTCCTGGCACCGTGACCGCCGCGGAAATGGCGATCGAAGATTTCGGTGGCACAGTTGCGGGCGCGCCGATCGAAGTGGTGTCCGCCGATCACCAAAATAAAGCCGATGTTGCCGCCAATAAAGCGCGCGAATGGGGCGACACCCAACAGGTTGACGCCTTTGCCGAACTGGTGACCACATCGGTTGCCATGGCCGTGTTCGAAGTCGCCAAACAGCAAAACAAAATTGCACTGGTCTCGGGGGCGGCCTCGTCGCCGCTGACCAATGACGCCTGCATTCCAAGCGGCCTGCACTGGACCTATAACACCCGCGCTCTGGCCGTTGGCACCGGTTCCGCGATTGTTAAAGAGGGCGGCGATAGCTGGTATTTTCTGACGGCGGATTACGCCTTTGGCGAATCCTTGCAACGCGATGTGACGGCCGTGGTCGAAGCGGGCGGCGGCAAAGTTTTGGGCGCGTCCAAGCATCCGTTCCCGGCATCCGATTTCTCGTCCTTTGTGCTTCAGGCACAGGCCTCTGGCGCCAAGATCATTGGCCTTGCCAATGCGGGCGGCGATACGATCAACGCGATCAAAGCCGCCAACGAATTCGGCATCGTCAGCGCAGGACAAAAAATCGCCGGGCTTTTGGTGTTCCTCTCCGACGTCCATGCGCTTGGGCTTGAGACGGCGCAGGGTCTGTTGATGACCGCCAGCTTTTACTGGGATTTGAACGACGAAACCCGCGCGTGGTCGCAGCGGTTCTATGAGCGCACGGGCAAGATGCCCACTGGCGTTCAGGCCGGGGTCTATTCCTCGGTCACGCATTACCTCAAAGCCATCGAGGCCACGGGAACGGACGATACCGATACGGTTGTGGCCAAAATGCGCGAGATGCCGGTGGACGACTTTTTCGCTCAAAACGGTGTGCTGCGTTCCGATGGGCGGATGGTGCACGACATGTATCTCGCCGAGGTCAAATCCCCCGAAGAGTCCACGGGTCCGTGGGACTATTTGAAGATCGTGCGCGTCATCCCCGGTGAAGAGGCTTATGGCCCGCTGTCCGAAAGCACCTGCCCGACGAAATAAGCCATAGAATAAGACCCACTTCCCCGCCGGAGCCACGGTTCTGGCGGGGGTTACGCATCAAAGAAATGGGATCACTCAATGTTTTCCGACCTGCTGGGCATCGCGCCCCAAGTCCTGTTTGGCCAGCTGTTGCTGGGCCTGATCAACGGGTCGTTCTATGCCGTTTTGTCCTTGGGTCTGGCGGTGATTTTCGGGCTGCTGAACATCGTGAATTTCGCGCATGGCGCGCTGTATATGTTGGGTGCCTTTGCCGCTTGGTTGCTTGGGAAATACCTGCATATCGACTACTGGGGCGCGCTGATACTTGCGCCGCTGATCGTCGGGTTTATCGGCGTGGTGCTTGACCGATTTTTGCTGCGCCGTTTGGCGGGCGTTGATCACCTCTATGGCTTGCTCTTGACCTTTGGCTTGGCGATGTTGATCGAAGGCCTGTTCGTCAAAATGTTCGGCGCCTCAGGACAGCCTTTCGCCGCTCCAAAAGCCCTCAATGGGGGGGTGAACCTCGGGTTCATGTTCTTGCCCTATTACCGCGCTTGGGTGGTTGTCGCCTCTTTGGTGGTCTGTGCAGTCACCTGGTATGTGTTTGAACGCACCAAAATCGGTGCCTATCTGCGCGCGGGCACAGAAAACCCTAAACTGTTGCAGGCCTTCGGCGTTAACGTGCCGCTTCTGACCACACTGGCCTATGGCTATGGCGTTGCTTTGGCAGCCTTTGCCGGGGTGCTGGCCGCTCCGATCACGCAGGTCAATCCCTTGATGGGATCGAACCTGATCATCGTGGTCTTTGCCGTGGTGGTGATCGGCGGGATGGGGTCCATCATGGGGGCCATCGTCACCGGCCTGTCCATGGGCGTGGTCGAGGGGCTGACCAAAGTGTTCTGGCCCGAAGCGTCCTCCACAATCATTTTCATCGTGATGGCCATCGTGCTTGTCCTGCGCCCTGCCGGACTGTTCGGCCGCACCAACTGAAAGCTGGGAACATGAAGAAATATTTGGCTTACGCACTCCTTCTCACCCTGTTGCTGGTCGCGCCGCTGCTGTTTTATCCGGTGCTGTTGATGAAGGTGCTGTGCTTTGCGCTGTTCGCCAGTGCCTTCAACCTGATCCTCGGCTATGGCGGTCTGCTCAGCTTTGGTCATGCGGCGTTTTTTGGCGGCGCGGCCTATGTCACAGGTCACGCGATCAAAGTCTGGGGTCTGCCGACCGAACTTGGCATTCTGACTGGCACCGCTGCGGCCATGGTCCTTGGGCTTTTGGTGGGCGTTTTGGCGATCCGCCGTCAGGGCATCTATTTCGCAATGATCACCCTGGCCTTGGCGCAGATGGTCTATTTCGTCTTTATCCGCTCTGGCTTCACCGGCGGTGAAAACGGCCTGCAAGGCATTCCGCGCGGCACGTTTTTGGGGCTCGTCGATTTGAGCAACGACCGCGCGATGTACTATTTCGTGCTGGGGGTCTGCCTCCTTGGCTTTGGCGTGATTGCCCGCGCGGTGCATTCGCCTTTCGGTCAAGTGCTGCGCGCAATCCGCGACAATGAACCCCGCGCCACATCGCTTGGCTATAACATCGACCGCTACAAACTTTTGGCCTTTGTGATTTCCGCCACGATTGCTGGGCTTGCAGGCGCGACCAAATCGGTGGTGTTCCAATTGGCCTCTTTGACCGACGCGCATTGGCACATGTCAGGCGAGGTGGTGTTGATGACGCTCTTGGGCGGGTTGGGTACGATTTTCGGCCCTGCCGTTGGCGCAAGCCTCATCGTGACGCTGCAAAACACGCTGTCCTCTGGTCCCCTTGGGGCCTGGGTCACCGTGATCATGGGGCTGATCTTTATCATTTGCGTCTTGGCGTTCCGCAAAGGGATCGTCGGCGAGCTTCAGGCCGCTTTGCGTAAGTCCTTCAACTAAAAGGTATACCTCATATGACGACCACGATCAGATCCACAGGGGTCATTGGCGCCGGGCAGATGGGCAACGGGATTGCCCAAGTCATGGCGCAGGCCGGAATGGATGTTGTTCTGAGCGACATCAGCGCCGATGCGTTGAGCACGGCAATGGCGTTGATCCGTCGCAATCTGGACCGTCAGGTCGAGCGCGAAAAGATCACAGCCGATGATCGAGATCAGGCCCTTGCGCGGATTTCGACCACGCATGATATGGCGCGGGTGGGGGCCACGGATCTGGTGATTGAAGCCGCCACGGAAAACGAAGCCCTCAAGCTGCGCATCTTCGAAGATCTGATGCCGCACTTGCAGGAGCACACGTTTCTAACGACGAACACCTCGTCGATTTCGGTGACCCGGCTCGCCTCGGCCACGGATCGGCCAGATCGGTTCATGGGCATTCATTTCATGAATCCGGTGCCGGTGATGAAACTGGTTGAATTGATCCGGGGCCTGTCCACCAGCAACGAGACCTTTGACACCATCAATGAGGTCGTCAGACGGATCGGGAAAACCGCCGCCGTGGCGGAGGATTACCCGGCCTTTATCGTCAATCGTATTCTGGTCCCGATGATCAACGAGGCGGTCTATACGTTGTTCGAAGGTGTTGGCTGTGTCTCCTCAATTGACCAGGCGATGAAACTCGGGGCCAACCATCCGATGGGGCCGCTTGAGCTGGGCGATTTCATCGGCCTCGACACCTGTCTGGCGGTGATGAATGTGCTCTATCACGGCCTGTCGGATAGCAAATATCGCCCATGCCCGCTGTTGGTGAAATACGTCGAGGCCGGGTGGACCGGCCGCAAAGCCGGCCGCGGTTTTTATGATTATAGCACGGTGCCTCCCACACCGACCCGCTAACACAAGGAGCGTAAAAATGAAGGTTTTGGTACCAGTCAAACGCG
>NZ_AMRK01000021.1 GCF_000299875.1 Celeribacter baekdonensis B30 | reverse complement strand
CGCCAACGCACCGCGCCCTCGGGCGCGTAGCCGTTGCCGCTCACGGAATATATGTGCTCGGCGGCGGCGAGCGAGGCCACCGTCATCTCGTTTCGGGTAAGCGTGCCGGTCTTGTCGGAGCAGATCACCGAGACCGAGCCCAGGGTCTCGATCGCCGGCAGCCGGCGGACGATGGCGTTGCGTCGCGCCATCGCCTGCACACCGACTGCGAGGGTGATGGTGAGCACCGCCGGCAGACCTTCCGGGATTGCCGCCACCGAAAGGCCGACCACGGCCATGAACAGCTCGGAGAACGCCATGTGGCCCACGAAATACCCGTAAGCGAGCAGCACGGCGGCCAGCATCAGGATGAACACTGTCAGCCAGCGGGCAAACCGGTCCATCTGCGCCACGAGCGGCGTCGTCAGCGTTTCGACCTCCGCCAGCATCCCGCTGATCCGCCCGATCTGCGTGTGTCCCCCCGTGGCGGTGACCACGCCACGCCCGGTGCCGGCGGCGACCAGCGTGCCGGAGAACAGCATCGGCGTCCGGTCGCCGAGATCGGCGTCTGCGTCGACCGGCCGGGTGCCCTTGTCGACGGGGACAGATTCGCCGGTGAGGATTGCCTCCTCGGCCTTTAGCCCGCGCGCCTCGATCAGTCGCAGGTCGGCCGGCACCCGGTCGCCCGCCTCTACGAGCACGATGTCGCCCGGCACGAGGTCGGCTGCGTCGACGCTGACGCGTTTGCCGTCGCGCAGCACGGCGGAGTGCGGCGCGAGCATGCCCCGGATCGCCGCCATCGCCTGTTCGGCGCGGCCCTCCTGGATGTAGCCGATCACCGCGTTGACGATGACCACCGCGAGGATCACCCCCGTGTCGATCCAATGCTGGAGCGCCGCTGTGACCACCGCCGCGCCAAGCAGCACGTAGATCAGGACGTTGTGGAAATGGGCGAGGAACCGCAGCACCGGACTGGGTTTCGGCGGTTCGGGCAGGCGGTTGGCGCCGTACTCCGACAGGCGGCGAGCGGCCTCCTCGGTCGAGAGGCCGGCGTGGGTCGTGTCGAGCGTGTCGAGCGCGTCGCCGGCATGTTGGGCGTGATACCGGGCGGCCATGTCTGGGTGGGTCATTTGCTCCTATTCCTTTCCGGCGCCGAGCGTGCCAAATCGCGGCTTGGATCCTTGGCGCGCGTCCGATCCCGACGCGCGTGATGGGGGCAGCCGAACGGACGCGCCACCGCGAAGCGCGCGTCTGTCCGCTCATAATCAGCCGCCGTGGTCTGGCGTGCTGTCCGCGGCGGCGGCGCCGTCTTCGAACGCCTCATCGCGCGCGCGGGTCTCGCGGCGCGTCAGGAAATCTTCGAGATCCCGGTCGGCGATTCGCCAACCTTTTCCGATGTCGATCGCGCGCAAGGCCCCGTCCTTGATCCAACCGCGCACCGTCGCCTCGCTGACCTCCAGGCGGTCGCCGATTTCTTTCACGGTCTGATACAGCTCACGTGGCATCGGATATGCCTGTTTGGTCTCGATAGATGCAGAATACCCACTTTTGGGCCGTTGAGTTTGATCTAGGTCAAATATCGCACGGTTTGGTCGTGTTTTAATGACGCCGTCATCGAGGGGCCCAGGACGAAGCCGGGGCGACGGCGCCACGTGGTCCCAGGACCGCAGATGCCCCTCTGCCCACGCCGTGCCGACACGGACAGGCAGCACTTCGGTGCGAGACACCACACTTCGCCGGACCGAAAGGAGCACAATTCATGCAGATCAAGTCCATCCTGATTGCCTCGGATCTTTCGGCGCGATCGGATCGCGCCCTACAACGCGGCTTCCTCCTTGCCGGCGAGTTGGGCGCGCGCGTGCGCGTCGTGTCGATCGTCGATGACAGCGTTCCGGAAAGCCTGACGACGGATCTTGCCGAGAAATATCGCATCCATCTGGAGGCGTCCGCACAGAGCCTGGCCGGGGAGGTCTCCTACGAGGTCCTGGTCGAGACCGGCGATCCGATCACGCGCTTGGTTGATTTGGTGAATTCCGCCGAGTTCGACCTCGTCGTCGCCGGCCGGCACCGTGACAGGGGCTTTCTCGATGGGCTCAGGCCGACGACTGTGGAGAGCTTGGTCGCCCGGTCTCTCACTCCAGTGCTGCTCGTCACCGACCCGGTCCATGGCAGCTATAATCGTGTGCTGGCGCCGGTCGCGTTCTCATCCGCGTGCCGACACGCGGTCAAGACTGCCCTCCACATTGCCCCCCAGGCGGCGTTCCGGCTCTTCCATCTATGGATGGCATCGTTCGAGGGCCTGACCGGCGGGCCATCGTCGGACTTCGCACGTGAAGTGCGGCGAGAAACCGCGGCTCAGGCAGCGGCTTGGACTGAAGGGTTTGCCACGTCCCTGCCCAAGGTCGATCTGGTGCATGGTGGGGTAGGATCTGGATGCCACCAAGAAATCCGAAGCTTTGCACCGGACCTGATCGCGGTCGGGGCCAATACCCGAAGCCTGTCCTTCACCGGTCTCGGCTCGTTCACGGCCGAACTCCTACGCACCCCGCCCACAGATCTTCTGATCGCGCGCGGGGCTGACACCTGAGGCGACGCCAGGTTCGCCGGGAGATGCCCCGCCGTCGCATCGGTGATGAACTGGCTTTGGTCTTGACGCTTTTTTGGCCGGTTCAGTGGAAGCGGAAATTGGCACTCCACACAGCCTCCGGCGCTCTGGGCTCTCTGCCGTCGCTCACCGCATTCAGAACTAATGGCGGCTTTCCCGCAGAACCGCGCTGGCGAATGGTTCGTCAAGGCCTCTAGATGGCGATCCGCCACATCCTGAAGCGTCCTTGTTGCGTCACTTCCCGGATCAGGCCTCTCTTTTCCATCCAGGCGAGGTTCCTTTGAAGCGCCGCGCGGCTTGCGCCTGTTAAGGCCCCTGCCATCGGGGCTGACACCAAAGGCCACTCTGTCAACGCCGAACGAAGAGCCGCCGGAGTTCGCCCCGAAAGCTGAGACATGGCGCCTTCCGCCCGAGCACTCCATTTCTCGGTATCGTCTAGATGACACATCGCCGTTAGAATTGCGCTGTTCATCCCATCTAACCAGCGTGCCAAGCGTTCGGTTGGCAAACCCGAGGCACGCAGCCCCCCTGCCCCGCCCATGGCGAGCGGTGCGAAGACGGCGCCGCTTCCATCGCTGGCCGCGATCCTGGACGCGGTGACGGCGGCTTCGATCTGGTCGCCGTACTGTCCGAGGCCTGCCAGACTCCAGAGGTGAAAACCCATGCAAGCCCTGGTGATCGGGTGGAGATCGGTTGCGGCTGTCATAACGTCCAGCCATCCACCCGCGCGATCCTCGAAACGCTCAGCGCTGCCTTCAATGTTCTCGGGATCGCGGCGATCCAGGAAGGCGGCCAAGTCAGCCTTCGGTCCGGGACCGCCTGTCAGGCGCCGAACAGCCCATCCAACTCTTGCCAGCGCATTTGGGTCATCCTGTGCACCTGACAGCCGCATCGATATCCAAAGCGCCAGACGATCAGAACTCACCCGATCCCCTGCGAACCAGCTAAGGTCCGCTGCCTCGATAAGAGCGAGGCGATGCCGCCAGCCTTCCGGGCCACGCAGCAGCCTGTCATCCAGAGCACCCAGGCGTCCAGCCACTCTTGCCAGTCGCGCAGCGTGAACGCCTTCTGCCTTCGCCCAGTCTTCGATGACGGCAGTGTCCGGCGGTTCTGCACGCGGCCCGGGAGGCAAATCATCTGGTTCTTCTTCGAATGGTCCCGGCAGAAACCAGAGATCCTCTTCGTGAGCCTCTTCATCCTCCTCGATGGTGATGAGGGGGTCATCGAAATCATCTGTCAAAGCGGCTCCTTGGGGTTTCATATGTGCAAAATACTCTTCTTTTGCACATTACCCAAGCGATTTTGTGGCGGTTGCCTTCGCTCTTTATATAGTGTGCGCGGGCGACTGCCGGTGGAACCTCTCAGATCGCGCTCAGTACAGGGAAACAAAGGGTTTCGGGACGAGCAAAACGAGAGAGCACCTACTTGCATTCGTTTAAAAACGGTCGTTTATTGGTGGTACATAAAATTGCAAACGGCCCAGTTTCATGCCGCTGATTGGCTATGCGCGCGTCTCCACCGAGGATCAGACCCCCCTGCCCCAGTCTGAGGCACTGCAGTCTGCGGGATGCGCCGAGATCTTTGAAGAGCACGCCTCGGGCGGCAATCGCGCGCGGCCCGTGCTTGCACGTGTGCTGGAGCGGATTGTCAAGGGCGACACGCTGGTCGTCGTGCGGATCGACCGGCTTGCGCGGTCTTTGTCGCACCTACTTGAGGTGATCGAAAGACTGGAAGGCAAGGGGGCGTTCTTCCGCTCGCTCCAGGACCCGATCGATACTGCCTCGCCCCAGGGCAAGTTCACGTTGCAGGTTCTGGGCGCTGCGGCTGAGTTCGAACGCGCTCTGATCCGCGAGCGTACCAAAGCCGGACTTGCCTCGGCACACTCAAAGGGCCGCGTAGGCGGCAACCCAGGTCTTCGCGCCAAGGACCCTGAAGCGCTGCGCAAGGTGCGGGTGGCTCGACAGGACGGCTACATGGAGCGCTTGAACGAGACAGCGCAGGATTGGGTGCCCCATGTGCGCCGCTTGCGCCCCGATATGGCTTGGGAAGACGTCCTCCGGATTATCAATGGCCCCCTGCCCCCAGATCGCCATTGGACCCAAAGCCGCCTGCTCCGCGCCGTGAAGGCATATGTGCGCGACGGCTTTCTGCCTGATGAAGTTCTTGGCCGCGCCGGACGACGCGAAACTGACGATCGCCTGCCTGCGATAGTCGCTGCGATCAAAGGTGCTGACCCCGAGATCACCTTGCAGGCAATCTGCGACCGACTGGAATCCATGCGTGAGCGCACCCCTCGCGGTCGTACCAGCTGGCAGCCTTCCTCAGTCAGAATGCTGCTGGAGCGGGCAGAGCGTCTCGGCCTTTTGTAGGCGCCAATGGTCGGCAAACCACTCTGTTCGCTCGGCCCAAATCTTCCAGAATCATCACCTCAATTGGACGAAAGCCACGTAAATATCCAACAAAGCCTTGGGGTTAGTTCGCGCGAGCAGAAAATATCTCGAAGGGTATCGGCTTCGCCAGAAACGGTCTTTATCGTTGTTAATCAATGCGTTATCTGTCGCAAGCCCCGCGCGACCAAATTGGTGCTGTGGATAACTTTTCCACTACATCTAGATTCTTCTTGCCGGACACAGATGTTCGTGGCATCTCCATTCTGACGGCAAAACGCGTCAGACGCGGCTTCGACCGTCAGAACGACAAAGAGCCTTAGCAAAGGCCATGAGAGGCGGCAGAACATGGATGATCGAAATACGGGCTACACGCAAGGTATAGGCTCTTCCGACATCGGAGCATTCGCAGACAGTCTTGCTGAGTCGCTTGACCGGCAGATGAAAGTTGCGTTCGAGCCAGAAGAACGCAAGTCCTTGCGCCGCTTCAGCTCGACCGAGGTCGCCGAGTTGCTGCGCGTTAGTACGTCGAACCTGCGCAACCGCCACAAAGATGGCAGCTTCCCAGAAGTTCACACTGACGGTCGCGGTCATAGGTTCTACACGGCCGAAGAAGTTGACGACCTCCGCAACATTTTGGCGCGGACAGGCAAAAATGCTGACGCGTACAGACCTGGCCGCCGAGACGGCGACCGTCTTCAGGTCATTTCGGTCGTGAATTTCAAAGGCGGTAGCTCGAAGACAACAGCGACGATCCATTTGGCACACAGGTATGCCCTGCGTGGCTACCGCGTGCTTGTGCTGGACCTCGACCCACAAGCCAGTTTGACGACATTTTTCGGCTACCGGCCTGAGCTCGAATTTGCCGAAGGCGGCACAATCTACGACGCATTGAGATACGATGATCAAGTTCCGCTCTCGGAGGTCATCCAGAAAACATACTTCCACAAGCTCGACATGGTCCCGGCTGGCTTGATGTTGTCCGAGTACGAAACCGAGACAGCGAATGCCCTTGCGCGTAGGGTTCAGCCGATTTTTGCAGAGCGTCTTGCTCTGGCGCTAGAGGAAGTCGACTCAGACTATGACATCGTGCTGATTGATTGCCCTCCGCAGTTGGGCTTCCTGACATTGACAGCATTGGCAGCGTCCACGGGCTTACTTGTGACGGTCGTCCCCGGCATGCTCGACATCGCTTCGATGAGCCAGTTCCTCAAACTCGCTTCGGAAACGGTCAAAGCCGTCGAAGAGGCGATTGGACGACATGTCACTTGGGACTTCGTAAAGTTCCTGATCACACGCTACGAGCCGTCGGACGGACCACAAACGCAAATGGCCGGGTACCTGCGTTCAATCCTTGCGGGCCAAGTCATGACTGAACCGATGCTGAAGTCGACAGCCATTTCTGACGCCGGCATGACTCAGCAAACCATCTATGAGGTAGACCCGAGCCAGCTCATTCGGAAGACCATTGATCGGGCTTTGACCAGCGTGAACAGCGTTGCCGATGAGCTGGAGCAGACAATCCAAATGGCATGGGGGCGTCGCTGATGGCTCGAAATATCTTCAACCAGCCACCGAAAGACGAGAAAGAGTCGGCAGCCTCCTCCCCTGCCCCGGTCAAATCCTCGAAGCTACCTGGCTCGGTTGGCGGATTGCGGGATTCTCTCCGGGAAATCACTGCCAACTCAATCCGAGATATCGAACCCGACCGGATCGATATGGATGGTCTCCGGGATCGCCTGATCCTGGAAGATAGTAGCATTGAAGATCTCGCCGAAAGCATTCGCAAGCATGGTCAGCAAGTGCCGATCATGGTTCGCCCCTCTGACCAACCGGATCGATACCGCATCATCTACGGGCGTCGTAGACTTGCAGCCATTCGAAGAGTTGGTGGAACCGTCAAAGCGATCGTTCGAACGCTCGATGATGATGCTTCTCTGATCGCGCAAGGTCAGGAAAACAACCTGCGGCTGGATCCGTCCTTCATTGAAAAATCTCTTTTTATCAAAGAGATGCAGGAGGCCGGTTACAAGCCTGGCGTCATTCAGGACGCCCTAGGCCTCACCCGGCAAGGTGTGTCGAACCATCGTGTAGTCATCGAGCAGCTGCCTGACGAACTTGTCCGGCTTATCGGCCCGGCTCATGGCGTAGGTCGACGCCAATGGGGTGATCTTGCTGCACTTTCAGAGAAGGTTCCGCTTGTCGACATTGCGCTTGAGACACTTGCCTCTCTGCCTGACACCACTCCAAGCACGGACAAGTTTCAAGCCGTCTATGTTGCTTGCTCCAGCAAGGCGCGTGGCGCAGCCAACCAAAGCGCCCGTGGCCAAACGACCGTGGTAAAGGACAATAGTGGTAGCCCTGTCGGCACACTTTCAGTCGATGGCAAGTCGATCGCTATCAAGATCACCCGCAAGGACAACCCGGAATTCGGCCAATGGCTCGAAGAGCGCGCGGAAACCACGCTGCGACAGCTTTTTGAACAATGGCAGAATGAGAGAGGCTCGGGGAGCTGATCCCCGGTCATAACCAAAAACACGAGCAGAGGAGAAAGGCGAAGACCGAAAAGAAAAGAGCCCCCCAAGGTTTCCCCCGGAGAGCCCTCATCATCTGATTTGCACCTGTGATGTAGCAATCTCCGACATGCCGGTCAAGAGTCACCGATTCGGTGGACGTCTTTTTGTTGCCTTTTCTCGCCAAAAACAGCGAGAAGAGCCGGGGAAGTTGTGGGCCGCAACGGTCGTCGTTCAACAAACATGGCATTCACAAAGCTTTCCGTTCAGACCTTTGGCGTCGGCAAGGGCACCCCCCCCACGACCACACCTGAAACCGACATCTGGGCAGTCTTCCGCGCGCTCAGAGATAGTCGCTGCCTGTTCGGTCTCCGTCCAGGACATGTTCAAACGCTCCAAGCGATGCTGAGCTTTCTCAAGCCTGGGCATGGCGACACAGTCTTCGCTTCCAACGACGAGATCTGCCGTCGAGTTGGCGGGATCGATGAACGAACCCTCCGTAGGCACATCGATCGCTTTGTTGAACTCGGTTTTATGAAGCGCCACGACAGCCCAAATCGCAAAAGATACCGAGTGAAGTCGTCCGAAGGTCAGTCCATTAGCTATGGCTTGTCGCTGGCTCCGTTGCTCGCGCGTGCCGGCGAACTACTTGCAACAGCCCAAGCGATGGAAAACGCTCGTCGGGATCGCGTGTTTTTGCGAAAGCAAATCCTAACCAAACTTGCGCAGATCGACGAAGCTGACCCCGAGAACGAACTCACTCATCAGGTACGCCGAGTTCTTCGGAGGAAGCTCTCGATCACGGAGTATCGTGCTTTGCTCGGCGAACTGGAAGCTCAATGCAAACAGATGTCCACCGCGGTGGACGCACCAGAAACAATGAAACTGCCCGCCAATGACGGGCAAACTGTCCGCCACCATTCTAAGTCTAAAAAAGAACAAAAAGATTTAGAAAGCGGGACCGACAGCGAAACACTTCCCCTGCAAACACTCACAACCGTTTGTGATCAAGCTACATCGTTCGCGACGAACTCACTTAGAAACTGGCACGATGTCGAAAGCCACGCCAGAACGCTCGCTCCAATGATGGGAATCCACGAAAGCACCTTCGAAAAGGCTGCTAGAAAGATAGGCTCTCAAAAAGCATCGTGCGCCATCTTCATAATTCTCCAGATGAGCAACCGCATCCGAGACTTCGGAGCGTATTTCCACAGCATCACGCTCGGTCGCAGAGAAACTGACTTCAACCCATCAGTGTTGTTGGAGAGGCTTTCTCGTTCTGGGGCAGCTACTGCGTGATGTCCACCGCGGTGGACATGTTGAGAGGTAGAGATGGGCTGTGAAAGGGTTGACGGGAAGTGAGATCGGGAGAGTGGCTTCCGGCGCCCGTCGTGGAGAATATCTGATGGCGAAATCTACCCAGAAAGTCACCCTGTCCCCGTCCCGGGATATCCCCTTCGACAAACTCGTTCTGAGCCAGTCCAACGTCCGGCGCATCAAGGCTGGCATCTCGGTTGAGGAACTGGCCGAAGACATCGCCCGCCGCGGGTTGCTGCAGAGCCTGAGCGTTCGGCCCGTTCTGGCGGATGATGGATCCGAGACCGGCAAGTTCGAAATCCCCGCTGGTGGTCGGCGCTTCCAGGCCCTGTCTATCCTCGTGAAGCAGAAGCGTCTGGCCAAGACGACGCCCATTCCCTGCATCGTACGGGATGCCACTTCCGCGATCCTCGCCGAAGACGACTCGCTCGCTGAGAACATGCAGCGCGCAGCCCTGCATCCGCTCGATCAGTTCCGCGCCTTCGTTGCTTTGCGGGAGAAGGGTCAAGGCGATGAAGAGATCGCGGCCGCTTTCTTCGTCACGCCGCAGGTGGTCAAACAGCGCCTGAAACTCGCCGCCGTGGCCCCTGCCCTGCTCGAGCTCTATGCCGAGGACGAGATGACGCTGGAGCAGCTGATGGCCTTTACGGTCAATCCGGATCACGAGCGCCAAGTTCAGGTCTGGGAGGCAATTCGTTCGTCCTGGAATAAAGAGCCCTATCAGATCCGGCGCATGTTGACAGAAACCTCGGTGCGGGCCTCTGACCGTCGTGCTGTCTTTGTCGGCGTCGAGGCGTACGAGACGGCTGGTGGCACCATGTTGCATGACCTCTTTCAGGGCGATGACGGCGGCTGGCTGGAAAACCCTGCCCTGCTCGATCGTCTGGTCAGCGAGAAGCTTCAGGCTGAAGCCGAAGCGATTGCGACCGAAGGTTGGAAATGGATCGAGGTCTCGCTCGACCTGCCCTATGGCTATAGCCACGGTTTGCGGCGGCTGAGCGGAGACCCGGCGCCGATGACAGATGACGAAGGCGCGGCCCATGCCAAGCTGCTTGCCGAGTACCGGGCGCTCGAGGAGGAATACGAGGGCCAGGATGAATTCCCCGAAGAGATCGACGCGCGTCTTGGCGAGTTGGAAGTCGCGATGGAGAAACTCGATGCCCGGCCGCTGATTTTCGACGCGGAGGAGATCGCACGGGCAGGGGCGTTTGTGACGCTTGACCGCTATGGCGAGCTTGCAGTTTATCGGGGCTTCGTGCGGCCTGAGGATGAGCCTCGGGAAGACGCCAATGTCCACAGCGGTGAACTGGCGGCAGACGGGCAGCGCGCTGAGCTTTCAGCGCCGAACAGCGTAGATGGTATCGGCAATGGCACGGTGATCACTGCTGCCGGTCAAGCCCTCGGCGCGAACGTGCCCGAAGACGAGGACGACGGTGCCTTGAAGCCCTTGCCTGAGCGGCTGGTCATGGAGCTGACGGCGCACCGGACATTGGCACTGCGCGAAGCTGTCGGTCGCTCCCCTGACGTCGCGTTGACGCTTCTGCTCCTGAGGCTCGTCAATGATACCTTCCGGACGTCCAGTTCGGTCGGCAGCTGCCTCGAGGTCTCGGTACGTCACGTCTACATGTCCGCGCAGGCGAGCGATCTGAAAGACAGCGTGGTGGCCAAGCTGGTGGACGATCGCCACGCGGAGTGGGAGGCCGAGTTGCCGCTCGGCGACGATGCCGCGCTCTGGGACTTCCTGACCTCCCTTGATCAAGGGAGCCGGCTGTCGCTGCTCGCGCATTGCCTCAGCTTCGGGATCAACGCGCTCCACGAGAAGGTGAACCCCTATGGTGCCGGTATCACCGCCAGCGGTTTGACCAAGCGGATGACTCAGTCCGACTTGGTTGCACAGGCGGTCGAACTCGACATGGTCGAGGCAGGTTGGGAGCCGACTGCCGATACCTACCTGAACCGCGTGCCCAAGGCCCGGATCCTCGAGGCCGTGCGCGAGGCGAAAGGGGAAGGCACTGCCCAACTCCTCGATCACCTGAAGAAGGGCGAGATGGCGACTGAAGCCGAGCGTCTGCTGAAAGACAGCGGCTGGTTGCCGGAGGTTCTTCGCCGTCACGATCCGGCGGTACTGGACGGTGCAGAAGGGCAGGGGGCGTCTGAACCCGTTTCCGACATCGACCAGACCGAGGATGTCGACCTTCCCGCCTTCCTCACCGCTGACCTGCCGGGTGATGATGCGTCGATGATGGCTGCGGAGTGATCTGAGTCATCCGAGGGCGGGAAAACCCGCCCTCAATCTCATAAATCTCAACAATATCAACTAGATGAATGAAAAATCACGCATTCAGGATGAGGAATCATGTCTGCAACGACCATTCTCGACACCGCGCCCCTGGGGGCGCTCATTCGCTACACCGACAACAGTCCGAAACCGCCCGCGCGGTTCACAAAGAAGCTCGCGGCCTGGGAGCGCTCGAACGGCGTCGGCCGTCTTGTCAAGAAGGAGCCACCGCGACCCTATCCGACCTGGACTGCGCCGGCGTCGTTCACGCTGCACGAGGGGAATTTCTCTTCGGACGGGGTCATTCTCGTGACGATCATGCGAACGCATTCGGCTGACAGCGCCTTGACCTTCGAGGTCGCTGAGGAACCACAGCCCGGGCAGGTTCGCGTCCTTTTGGATTTCGGCGGTTGCACGGAGCTGCTCCACCTGGCCGAGTCTGTCACGGCTGCCGAGCTCTGGATCGCCAAAGAAGGCTATCGCAATGCGCGGCTGGAGATTGTCGGCGAAGAAGGCGCTGCTAGGGCAGGGGGCGCGGAGCTTGCCGCCTGAGCCTACGTAGAACCCAAGGGGCCCGCCAAAGCGCGGGCCTCTCACCCATCACGACCCTGTCCCGCGAGATCGCGGGGCACCATAGGTTCCAATCCAACACGGAACTAGATCTGGTACCAAATGTCTGCCGGGAGGCTGGCAGCGATGACATCAGTGGAACATACGGCTCCAGTCAGCGGTCGCACCATCCCCCGCTCGCCATTCCCTTCCTTGCCCCGAATCCTGTCTTCGAGATCAACCCGCGAGGGGGCGGACTACGGGCGAACCCGTGCCGCCGGGTGGATTCGGACGAGCCGAACGCACCCGGTGATGTCAGCCAGTCTTCGGGCCTGCGAGGTCCTGTCGCGCGGGGGATGGTCCCCCGCCTCCAAGACAGGAGCCAAACAGATGTCCCGCAAAGATGCTCACGCCTTCGCCGCCTCCCTCGCCGCCACGCTCATGGTTTCGATCGTCGTCTTCCAGGCCGGGGATGGAACCTATGGCGCTGTCCCCGCCGATGAGATCGACGGCGACGAGGTCGTGATCGTCTCGGAATACGATCCTTTCGGGTGAGGCTTCGGCCTCACGTTTCAGACGGCTCGGGTTCGGAGCAAGGCTCCGATCCGGGCCTTTCGCCTGTCCACCGTTCCGGCTGACCGGCAAAATGAGCCGACGATGGTCGGCATGCCTTTGCATAAAAACGAGCTCGAGCGTCAGCCAATCTGGCTTTGCCCAGACATCAGCGGTCAATTGCAGTGCCATGAAGACCGCTTGAATATCGTCAGGGTTCGTCGGAAACTGCGTCGTATTTGGTTCAGGTCACGTCGCATGCTCTACAAATCATTGATTTCCTTATACGGTTCATCGCTTGCGGGTAGATCGGCTCCTGCTGACGACCTTGTTTGGCACTTTGCGCCGTCCGAAGATCTGAGGCGCTTTCGCGAGTATGCGCTCGATGCCCTGCAGCAAGCGAAAGTGTACCTGCTCGACCATATGGCTGCAGCCTATGCCGATACGCTTCATGACGCAGTCGCCAAGCAGGCTTCGGAAACCGGTCTTCCCGCAATGGCCATTCTGGGTGAGGTAAAGCTCCCTGCCGACGTTGTTTGGGTCGAATTCGACGATCGAGAGCTGGGTGTCGCGCGCTTTGAACGGGCTTCACCTGTAACGAGACATGACGACAAACCCGTAGGCACTGGTCTACGCGGCTATCTCATCGATGATCGTAACAAGGGCCACTTGCGCATCACGATGTTCCATCGCCGCGAGAATTCGCGGGTCGTCGATCCAATCTGCGCTTTGCTCGTGAAGCGAATTCCGACAGGCGAGTTGAACTACGACAACGTCGAAGTCGAGTTGAGCCGTTCCATGGTCGAATTCCGTGTGCGGAGCGGTGATACGATGGAAATGATCAACGGTCGGCGCACGGTGCACCAAGTTGAAACAGGCTACGACCTGTTCATCCCTTACGCGCTCTTTGCGATGCTGGTTTCCCCGGACTTGGGTGGCATCATTCCCACGGAAAACGAGACGTTCACAGCCAAGGATGCCAAGACCGCTCGAAAATTCGGGAAGTCCTGGATTCTAGGTGCGCAGAAATCCCATCTTACAATCCGCATTGGTCCGCAGGCCGCGGCTCACATGCAGGAGCGGCAGGCTCGCCTTGAGTTCGAGCGTCAGGTCCAGGACGGGCGAAGCGGCCCTGTTCGCCATTGGGTGAGCGAACATGAGCGGCGCTATCGCAGCGGTAAAGTTGTGTTGGTGAAGGGGCACCACAGAGGGCAATTGCCTGCGCCTAATCTGCCAACGCGTGTGATGGGGCCGAAACCCGAGGCAACGATTTTCGAGTTGGACGCAGTTGATCGGTCCGACCCAGACTGAACCCGGAGTTTGCCGCGCGGTCATGTCGTCAGCCGTCAATCTATCGCCGCCACATCGACGAACCCCCGTAGTTTTCGGCCGTGACCTGACCAGGTCGGCGCCAAGAGCTCAGGGAGCCGGAAATCCAACAATGTTGGCGCAAAGCGGTATCCGCTCTCCCCGATCAGCTCGGCCAGGAAGTGGCCCATACCATGGCGATGGCTTCCGCCTTCGCGCAACCTTTCGCCATCTGCCAATCCAAGACCGTGAAGAATGCCCCGGCGACTTCCTTCTGCATTTTCTGTCCGCGTTAAGCGACAACGTCCCGAGATCCCACTCAGCTAGTGGGTGCGGTCCGTGTCCTGAATATTCCGGTATCGATAGCCTGTCGCGGCAAGGCCCTGCATTTCCCAGCGGGGAAGGGCAGGGGGGCGAGAGCCGGTGATGGACACTTGCGCCGCTGGTGGGGAGTTGGGCTTTGGGTCAAACAGTCCCGATTGGCAAGGGGACATGGTCTAGCAAGGGCTCCCCGCATCTCTCTGTCTTCTGGGCCATCCCTTCGACTGACAATCCCCTAATCCCGTTCGGGCTCTCGCGCGCAACCCCGCGTCAGTCCGGGCCGTGTTGGCCGCCTTTGGCGTCCTGCCCGCTCCACCCCGGTCCTTTGGGGGTTTCCGGTGTCCATGCTGTCCACCGTGCACGCGTCACCCGACGGGCTTTTTCAGGGTCTTGTCGAAGGGACGGTCCCGAAGACAGGACACACAGGAGCTTATCATGCAGAACATCGTCATCCTCGCCGGCAACATCGGTCAGACCCCCGAAGTCCGCACCACCCAGAGCGGCACCAAGATCACCAACTTCAGCCTCGCCACCTCGCGCCCCCGCCTCTCGGAAGGCCGTGTGATGCGCGACGAGAACGGCTACCGGGTCATGGACACCGAATGGCACCGCATCACCTGCTTCAACGGTCTCGGCAAGACGGTCGCTGAGCATTGCGAAAAGGGCATGAAGGTCCTCGTCCACGGCCGCATCCACTACACCAAGTGGATCGACAGCATGGGGAACGACCGCTACGGCTGCGAGATCATTGCCGAGAAGGTCGACTTCCTGAGCCGCCCGAAGTCGGCCGAGAACGAAAACCCCGAACTGGTCGACCGCGACGATGAGATCCCGTTCTGAGGAACGGGGTCTCCCCCCCTCAGGCCCGGCGGGGAAACCCGCCGGGTTCGCTGCACTGCTACAATGTAGCTTCGAGCCCACTTTGGCCGATGATGCAATGCAGCTATCTGCCGAGCAGTGCACGCATTAACGGGTTCGTCATGGCAATGTCGGGCATGCTTTCCGGTCGGTATGGAATATTGAATTTGATCAGGTCGTCGGACTCGCGCGACGCTTCGACACCAATGCTCTCAGCCATGTCCTCTAAGATATCGCCGATTGCCTCGAAGGCATCCAAATTCTTCCATCTCCCAAACTCGTTCCAAAGCGCCTCCTGCATTTCAATCAAGCGTTCGTAGAACGGAGAAAACCACCCAAACTCAGCCTCATCGGTGAGAGCAGGCGGATGCGTTTCTGGGGTTTCCTGCGCTGCTGCAGCACCCACAAAGTAAGATGAATACTTCAGCAGATCGCCGAGCTTCCCATATACTTCCCCTACAATCTGCCCAACATCCCCGTGGGTCCGATATGCCTTAATCAGCTCACAGCATTGGCCCCTGGTATCGCCCAACACCTTGACCAAGGTTTCGAGGTAACCCTCTACGGGATCATCTCCAATGGAGCCGGCGATGCGGCATACAGCATACTCATCCCACGTTGCCAGAATAACCTGCCAGCGCATGTTATCTAGGATATTGCTGTGTGTTTTCTGAAGAAGAAACCCGGGGAACGACTTGTCAAATGCTGCTGTCACCTCCACATGCGCGCATTCGTGTGCAATTAGGTGAAGTGATTGCCAAAAGTATTCGGTTTCCTCCCCAGGTCCTTCTAGGATGCTGAGCGCGTAGTTCGCGTTAAGTACTAGATGCGTTTTGATCACACCGTCGCGAATTACCGTGGGCGCCATTGCAACACCGATGGCGACACCTTTGGTGGCGGTGAGTGTGTAGGTTGTCTCATATCCACGATCAAGATCAGCCAGTGCTTCGTCGTAGTCGAAGGCGACCGTCACGCCATCCAGGTTAGTTAGGTCGATGGATTGACTGATGACGCTGAGAACGGAATGCAACTTGTACATCGCCTCCTTGGCGTAGTCCTCGTCTGGAAACATTCTGGCGGAAAACTGAAGGTCGCTCGGAATCGTAATGCCTTGTGGCAGTTCGTCGGTCTTGCCCTCTTCATCCTGCAACTTGCTCACCTTTCACCCCCTAAGTCTGAGATTCCCACGCACATCTAGAGATGGACACATACTGCGCTGGAACAACCGAATCTGGGTAGGAAATTCGGCGATTGCGCAATCGCAGCGAGCGCCCGCTTCGTCCCGCATTGCCGCCGCTCGTGCCTCTTTTGAAGAGTGAGAGAAAGGCTGATTGCTTTCGCGACAGGTTAAAGGCTGGGAGAGTGGCTCCCGGCGCCTGTCGCGGAGGAATGCCGATGGGCGTTGTGGAAGTTCTGGATCCGGTACAGCCGACGCGGGCTGGTGGCTGGAAGGTGGATGTGAGCCGGGGTGAGCGGAACGGGCGGGTGTCGTCCGAATGGTTCAACCGGCCCGATGACGAGCGGTATCTGTCGCTCGACGATCTCTGGGCGAGCGTGAAGGGTCGCTCCGAGCGCAGCCGCAGCCGCGTGGTGCAGACAGCGGACATCCGCGTCGAGGCCGCGCGCGACAGCGCCGAGCGATTGCATCTGGTCCTGCCGAAGGCGCATGAGCCGGTCGTGCCTACCCATTGGGCGTTTGGCCAGCTTGCCAGCATTGTCGGCGCTCCGGCCTCCTACCTGCGGCAGCTGCCCGCGCCGCTGGCGGGGATCAACCTGCAGTACGGTCTGACAAACCACCGTGCCGAGCAGGTTAAGACCTTCGAGACTGAGGATGGCCGCACGGAACTGCGCGCCGTCACCGGTCCCGACTACGGCCGCATCCACGACTTCGAGCTTGTCGAGGCGGTGCAGCGCATCGCGGGCAATGGCACGAGCGATACGCGCTGGAAGGTGCCGGGTGTGCTGGATTGGTCGACCGGGGTCTACAACCCCGATGTCGAGATCAGCCGCGACACGACCACGCTCTACGCCTCGGACCGCGACGTCTTCCTGTTCCTCGTCGACGATCGCAATCCGATCGAGGCGGGCAAGCTGGCGGACGGCTCTCCCGACCTCTACTTTCGGGGGTTTTACTGCTGGAACTCCGAGGTTGGGGCGAAGACCCTCGGTATGGCGAGCTTTTACCTTCGGGCGGTGTGCCAGAACCGCAACCTTTGGGGCGTCGAGGATTTCCAGGAGATCAAAATCCGCCACTCGAAATACGCGGCCTCGCGCTTCGCCCATGAGGCGGCCCCGGCGCTGACGCGGTTTGCCAACTCCTCGCCGCAGGGGTTCGTGAATGGGATCAGGGCGGCACGGCAGCAAGTCGTGGCGCGCAGCGACGAGGACCGCGCGGATTTCCTGCGCAAGCGCGGCTTCTCGAAGGCCGAATCCGGCAAGATCATCGAGAAGGTGCTGATGGAGGAAGGCCGACCGCCGGAAAGCATCTTCGACTTCGTGCAGGGCATCACGCGGCTCGCGCGAGACAAGACCCAGCAGGATGCCCGCCTTGATATGGAAGGGCGCGCCAAGAAGCTCCTCGACCGGGTCGGCTGACGCGAAGCCCGGCACAGCGACCGCCTGCATCCGCGGCGGTCGCGTTTTCCTCTTCCACATGCACGCCACCGGCCCCGCCCCGAGAGGGAAGGGGCGTCGAGGTGGGTAACTCAGCGAGACCCCCATGACCCCCCAGGAAGAAACCGTCATCCTCGAGGCCCGAGACATCCTCGGCCGCTATCTCAGCCGAAACCCCGTCATCGACAGCTGGCAGGCGCTTCTTGACTATTGCGCGCTGACGGTGCGCGGGCCGATCGAGCGGTTCCACGTTCTCTATCTCGACCGCAAGAACTGCATCATCGCCGATGAGCTCTTGTCGATCGGCACGGTCGACCATGTCCCGGTCTATCCGCGCGAGGTGATCAAACGGGCTCTGATGCTGAACGCCAGCGCCCTGATCCTGATCCACAACCACCCGTCGGGAGATCCAACGCCGTCGGAGGCCGATCTCAGCATGACCAAGGAGATCCAGAAGGGTTGTCGCTATCTCGGCCTCACGCTGCACGACCACATCATCGTCGGCGCCGGGACGGAACTGAGCCTGCGGGCCCTGGGCAAGCTCTGACGCGCCTTTCGTACCCGCCGCCGTCGCCCCTTCGAGGAAGAGGGCGGCGGTTCGGTCTTTGACGGTTTGAAGCGGTGAGAGAGGCTTTCCGCACCGTCGGAGATATGCCCATGTTCGACCTTCCTTGCCAAACTCAGCCGGAAACGCAGAACACAAGTTTGCCGCCGAGCCTCCTGACCGATTTTAAAGATCAAGACTTGCCGTTTGCGCTCACGACGACTTGCCATACGCCCGGGGCTCTCATGTCCGGGCAGGCACACCCCATGGTACTGGAGCGGTTTGCCACGCTGGCCGAGGCCATGCAGGGGGCAATCGTTCACGCCGAAGATATCACACCTGAAGACGCTCCGCGCATCCTGGCAATCCTCGATCGGGAGGGCCGTCTCGTTCTGGCCGGAGCTACCTGTGATGGCGGGGTCGCATGGTGCCACCCGGTCTCGGATGCCGCCGAAGCCCGCGCCGTCGTGTCCGAGGCAAGCCAGACCCGCGCGCAGGCCATGCGGGCGGCCGAATGGCATGAACATGGCCTCGCGCGACGGCTGCGGCACCACGCCGACGTTCTCGATGCCCGTCTTGTCGATCCGCTCTGGCGTGTCTTCGCGTCTCGCGCCCTGCAGATCGCGGCGTGACGCCCGAGAGTCAGAGAAGGGCTGGGGAGGATGTGAGCCTAGGAGGACGAGAGAGAGCCTCGGGGTTCAGATCCATTCCCTCATTTCGGAGTTTCCAATGTCCAAGATCGAACCCACTCTGGCCGCGCCGATGGCGCCGTCCAGGATTGATTTCGCCGCCGTGCTGGCTCGGCAGTCCGAGCGTGACGCGCGGATCGCAGCTTTGCGTCCGGCCAACAAGGAGCGCCTCTTCGATGGCCTGACTGCCGCGGGCATCACCCATGTGACCGTGAGCTTTGACGGCTATGGCGATAGCGGCCAGGTTGAAAGCATCGAAGCCTACGCTGGCGACGCCGAAGTCACTTTCCCCAAGACCCAGATCGCCTATGCCGCATTGACCTGGGACGACCCCGAAGTCGAGATGCGGGCGCTTTCGCTCGAAGATGTCGTGGAGCAACTGGCGTACGACTTGCTGTCTGACACTCACGGCGGTTGGGAAAACAACGACGGGGCCTACGGCGAATTCTGCTTCGACGCGCGCGCTCGCTCCATTCACCTCGAGTTCAACGAGCGCTTCACCTCGTCCGAACTCTACACGCACGATTTCTGAGGGGGCGGCGATGGCACATCCCTACCACCACGCCCTGTCCTCGGTGAAGAAATGGGGCGGCACGGTCGAGGATTTCCTCGCCGTGCATTCCTGGTTCGACCAGAGCAAGGAGATCACAGCCGATTTTCGGCACCGGGCGCTGCGCCACCATGCCGAGGGCATCTTCATGGCCGAGACCATCTTTGGTCAGACCCTCACGCTCTCGACTGGGCGCATCATCCCTACCCGGTGGGTCGGCGAGCAGCATGTTAAGGAGGACCTCGGCTTCATCCCGAGCTTCGCCGATTGGGTGAAGGCCATTCGGCCTGAGCCTTGGATGGGTCGAACCGAACGGATCGAGGCACAGGTCGATCCGTATCTCGCTTCGCCCGTAGTCGAGGTCATGTGACATGACCGATCCCACTTATCGACGTCTTGGCTTGCCGCCGGCCGCTTCGCGACTGGCAGTGGTTCGCGCGGCGGTCCGGGCGCTACACCCCGACACGCGCGCTGTTTGCAGTCTCCGGCTGGCGCGCAAGCGCTTCTACCGGCAGATGCTCTGCGCTCATGCCGCACGACAGGCGGCGGGCGACACGTCGACCGGCTGATCGTTCCCAACTACCCCTTCATCCCAATCGATCGCCCGGCCTCCTGGCCGGGTCTTCCCCATTAAGGAGGTCCCCATGGCGGATTACTTCACCCATTTCTCATGCCTGATCGACGTCGGCAGCCCCGACAAGGCCGCCCGCGCGCTCGCACTGTTTCAGGAACTTCGCGCTGCGGATCAGGACGCTGACGACCCAGATGTCGCTGGCTTCGATCTCGTGCACCAGGATGCCCCCGAGGGCAGCAGCCTCTGGATCCATGACGACGAACACGGCGATGTCGAAGCCGTCATCCGCTTCGTCTTGCGGCTCGCCGAAGACCTCGACCTCACCGGCCTTTGGGGGTTCCAGTATGCTCTGACCTGCTCCCGGCCGCGGCTCGACGCCTTTGGCGGCGGTGCGCATGCCATCGATCTCGGCGCTCGTAAATCCATCGGCTGGTCCAGCACGCAAGAATGGTTGGTCGCGGCGCTGAACGGGGAGGACGCCGATGCCTGAGATCATCTGCGCCACTGTCTACCAGTTCCCCGAGCTCTCGGATGCGGCCAAAGAGAAGGCCCGATGCTGGTATCGCGACCTCGGGCCCCACGACGACTGGTGGGACGCGGTCTATGAAGATTTCGAGCGGGTCTGCGAAATCCTCGGCATCAGCCTGAAGACCACGCCCGTCCGCCTGATGGGCGGCGGGACGCGCCAAAAGCCATGCATCTGGTTCTCCGGGTTCTGGAGTCAGGGCGACGGGGCCTGTTTCGAAGGATACTGGTCCCACGCCAAGGGCGCGGCCGCGCGCATTCGGGACTACGCGCCCACGGACGCGACGTTGCACGGCATCGCCGACCGGCTGCAGGCCATCCAGCGGCGAAACTTCTACCAGCTCGCCGCCGAGGCCAGCCACCGTGGTCGCTACTACCATGAATGCACCATGTCGGTGGACATCACGCGGGACAGCGCGACCTGGCAGCCGCCGACTGAGGACGTGGAACAAGTCGTGACCGAGGCGCTGCGTGATCTGGCCCGCTGGCTCTACCGCCAGCTTGAAGCCGAATACGACCACCTCACCTCGGACCAGGCCATCGAGGAGGGTATCATCGTCAACGCGTATACGTTCACGGAAGGAGGGCGGCGGTTCGGGTGAGCTGATCTCGTTCCACGCTGACAAGCGGGGGCTAGTCTGTTGTCAGTCGGCAATGCTCACGGCTTCTGCCGCACGACCGTCATGACCCGGGAATATTGTTTGATCCAGATGGCCTTATCTGGGCTCAACCATTTGATCAGTTCCATGATCTGACTATACTCAGCGGTGATATTTCGATGAAGAATTGGTTCATGATGAAAGACGCGGTTGCGAAATTCACGGACATCGTCACAGCGCTTGTATAGTTGTGCATAGGAAACAGGCCCCGGCAGGTGAGGGAAGTCTCCATGCAGATTTGCCCAGAAGACGGGTTCGTGCCTTGGCAGCAGCATTTTCACCCAGAATCCAAAATTAAGCTCTGCGGTCATTCGCCCTGAGGTAACCGCGCCCGTTGTGACGAGCTTGTCGCGTGCTGTTTTTACTATGCGCTTGCCGTGGCTCTTGATCTGCAAGAGAAAGGCAGGGTCATCCCACCATTGCGGACCATAGAGCGCGATGAGGCGAACGACGATTATGTTCCTTAGACTGACCTCGGCTGCGCTCAGTACAGGGAAGAAAGCCTCACTGAGCTGAATGTTCCAGCCATAGAGGGCGAGAGCGCGATCTGGATTGTGACCAGCAGCAACGAGGTACTTCGTGAGGCGTTCTTGAGAAATTATATTTGTTACCAAGTACTTAATGCTCCGATCGACTGTTCGCACGACTTTCACACTGCGCTTGACAGTCGTGCGAAGATACCCATATATGAGAGCAATCGAAGGCAAAGTCAGGCCTTCAAACCCTTAGAAGCCCGCGACAGCCGTTACAGGTCCTCGCGGGTTTTCGCTTTTTATACATCTACTTACGGAAATCCAAGAAGATTTGGCGAGGCAAACTCTCAGCCCAATATGGTGCGGTGGCGCTTGGTCATCCCACTATTCTGCTTCTAGTCGACCTTCACCAGGAATAGCTTTTCCAAGCTCAGAGTTATGACGTGTGAAGATACCGCAGGCCTGTGACCCCGTTCGTCGGGGGGCGAGCGCCCCGTTCCTGTCACTTGTTCCCGTCGATCCACTTCGACATGAGCCCCTTGTCGCGGAAGCATTCGTCCGGTACGGCGCGCCTTTTGATCCGGGCGAGTTTCTCAGCGAAGGCCACCTGCTTGGACGTGGGCAGCTGGTCCATGTCCGATACCGGCTTCAGCTGGGCCTGAGCCTCGATCCAAGCGCTCAAAGAGCTGAACCTCCCAGGGCAGGAGCGTCCGGTTGCGCAGGGCGAGCGACCGCGCATAGGCAATCTGCTTGGGCGTTACGGGCAGGACGTGCTTGGTGCTTTCCATGGTGAAACCCCCTTTCTGGCTTGGCTCCAAAATAGAACATAACAAGAACAACATCAAGCTAAGCGTCGGGAACACTTTGGTGCGAGAGGGAGAGAGGGGCCGGGAAAGATCAGGTCCGAGGCTGCCCGAGAGAGGGTGTCCGGGCCTGATCCTGTCCTTCATTCCGGAGTTTCCCGATGACCCATCTTGCCCCCGTTGCGCAGGCGTCCTTGCCTGCGCCTATTGTCCCGTTGGCAGCAAATCCTGCCCCTGCGATCGTTGCTGTTGCCGAAGCGCTGCAGCCCGATCTGGCGCAAGGGCATCAGATCGACGCGCTGCGCCTGCGCCGCGAGATGGAACATGCCTTTGGCGGCTCCGATGCCGATGGTGCCTGGGACTGGAAGCTCGCCTATGAAGCGGGCGAGGTGGCGCTGATCCTCTTTCTGCGAAAGTTCGGCCGGGCGCTGCTTGCGCGTGCCGGCTCGCCTGCAGCGCTCTTGCCGATCCTCGCCAAGGTGGCAGGCCTCTTGCCCACGCACACCCGGCGGTCGGAAGAGATGGAGCGCTTTCAGCAATTCTCGACGCCGCTGCCCATGGGGCTCGCGGCTGTGGCGGCAGCACAGATCACGCCCCGTGATCTTGTCCTAGAGCCGTCTGCCGGGACCGGGCTCCTGGCGATCCTCGCCGAGATCGCCGGCGGCACTCTGGCTCTGAACGAGTTGGCGGACACCCGCGCCGACCTTCTCCGCTTGCTGTTCCCGGGCCGACCAGTCACGGGGTTTGATGCCGCGCAGATCGACGATCATCTCGATGCCTGCTCAAGCCCGAGCGTCATTCTGATGAACCCGCCCTTCTCGGCCCAAGCCAATGTCGATGGTCGGTCGACCGAGGCGACGGCCCGACATCTGCGCTCGGCCCTTGCGCGCTTAGTTCCCGGCGGACGGCTCGTCGCCATCACCGGAGCCGGTTTCGCGCCGGATGCGCCTGCCTGGGCCGAGACCTTCGGCCGTCTGACCGAGACCGCCCATCTCGTCTTCACCGGCGCGGTGTCGGGCGCGGCTTTCGCCAAGCACGGCACCAGCTTCGAGACGCGGATTTCTGTCTTTGACAAATGCCGCGGCGGTGAGCCGGGCGGCATCACCGCAGACCTGCGCCAACCCACATCCTCGGACGTGGCACATCTGATGTCCCGGGTCACTGCCGAGGTTCCGCCGCGCCTCGAACTGGATCCAGCTCCTGCTGCGGGGCAGGGCCATTCTTCCCCCTTTCCGGGAAATTCTCACCTCACCACCCGCAAACCCGTCCGCCGACCGCACGCGACCTCTGCAGCCAATCCGGCGAAGCCTGAAACCCAGACTGAGGCCGAGGACCTAAACTACGCACTCCGCGACGCCGCCGAGGACGAAGACGCCGCACGGCTGTCCGATGCGATCTACGAGACCTTCCGTCTGCAGGCTATCGACATCCCAGACGCCGCATCGCACCCGACCAAGCTTGTGCAATCGGCGGCCATGGCCTCTGTCGCACCTCCGAAACCGTGCTACCGCCCCAAGCTGCCCCCGGCCGTCCTGCGCGACGGCCTGCTGTCCGACGCGCAGCTCGAGACCGTCATCTACGCGGGCGAGGCGCATGGCGCGCATCTCACTGGGTCTTGGACCGTCGATGAGACCGGAGACGTGGTCTCCGCTGCACCGGACGATGCCGCTGACGCCGTCCGCTTCCGCCGCGGCTTCTTCCTCGGCGATGGCACCGGGGCGGGAAAGGGCCGTCAGTCGGCCGGGATTCTGCTCGACAACTGGGCCCGAGGAAGACGCAAGGCGCTCTGGATCTCGAAGAGCGACAAGCTTCTGGAGGATGCGCAGCGCGACTGGTCGGCGCTTGGCCAGGAGCGGCTTCTGGTGACGCCGCTGTCGCGTTTCGCACAAGGGCGCGACATCCCTCTGACCGAGGGCATTCTCTTCACCACCTATGCGACGCTGCGCTCGGAAGAACGGGGGGCCAAGAAATCCCGCGTTGAACAGATCGTCGACTGGCTCGGGACGGATTTTGACGGGGTGATCATCTTCGACGAAAGCCATGCCATGGCCAATGCCGCCGGGGGCAAAGGCGAGCGGGGCGATACCATGGCATCGCAGCAGGGCAGGGCGGGTCTGCGCCTGCAGCACAAACTTCCGAATGCCCGCGTGGTCTATGTCTCGGCCACGGGCGCGACGACGGTCCACAACCTTGCCTATGCTCAGCGTCTCGGGCTCTGGGGCGGGGAGGATTTCCCCTTTCAGACCCGGTCGGAATTCGTGGAAGCCATTGAGGCTGGCGGGGTCGCGGCGATGGAGGTTCTGGCCCGCGACCTCCGGGCGCTCGGCCTCTACACAGCGCGGTCGCTTTCCTATGACGGTGTCGAATACGAGATGCTGGAACATGCTCTTAGCTCCGAGCAGCGCGGCATTTACGATGCCTATGCCGGGGCCTTCGCCATCATTCACAACAACCTGACCGCGGCGTTGGAGGCGGCGAACATTTCTGGCGCGGCCGACGGGCCGAGCGGGTCGGGCACGCTGAACCGCCAGGCGAAATCCGCTGCGCGGTCAGCCTTCGAGTCAGCCAAGCAGCGCTTCTTCGGCCATTTGCTCACCTCGATGAAGACCCCCATGCTTATCGCATCCATCGATGCAGATATGGCTGCGGGTCACGCGGCGGTCATCCAGATCGTCTCGACGGGTGAGGCACTGATGGAACGCCGCCTGTCGGAGATTCCGACCGAGGAGTGGAACGACATCCGGGTCGACATCACGCCCAGGGAATACGTTCTGGACTACCTCGCCCATTCCTTCCCGGTGCAGCTCTACGAGCCTTTCACCGACAGCGAGGGTAACCTCTCGTCGCGCCCCGTCACGCGCGACGGCCAACCGGTGGAGTGCCGCGAAGCCGTCCGCCGTCGTGACGCGCTGATCGAGAAACTGGCTTCGCTTCCGCCGGTGCCGGGTGCACTCGACCAGATCGTCCAGCGCTTCGGCACGGATCTCGTGGCCGAAGTCACGGGGCGCTCGCGGCGCATCGTGCGGAAGGGCGAAGGGCATTCGGCACGGCTCGTGGTGGAGAACCGGGCTGGAGCCGCGAACCTCGCGGAAACCCAAGCCTTCATGGATGACGAAAAGCGTATCCTGATCTTCTCGGATGCCGGCGGCACCGGGCGCAGCTATCACGCCGATCTCGCGGCGAAGAACCAGCGCCTGCGGGTCCACTACCTCCTGGAGCCCGGCTGGAAGGCAGACGCGGCGATTCAGGGCCTCGGGCGCACCAACCGCACCAATCAGGCGCAGCCGCCGCTCTTTCGGCCGGTCGCCACCGATGTGAAGGCGGAAAAGCGGTTCCTGTCGACCATTGCGCGACGTCTCGACACGCTTGGCGCTATAACGCGCGGCCAGCGCCAGACCGGCGGGCAAGGGCTGTTCCGGCCCGAAGACAACCTCGAGTCGCCCTACGCCCGCGACGCCCTGCGCCAGCTTTACCGCCGCATCTATCGCGGCGATCTGGCCGGATGTTCGCTCGGGGCTTTCGAGGATGCGACCGGGCTCAGCCTGACCGATGAAAACGGGCTGAAGGATGACCTGCCGCCGATCACGACCTTCCTCAATCGCCTGCTGGCGCTGACGATCGACATGCAGGCCGTGCTGTTCGCGGGTTTCGAAGAACTCCTCGATCAGCGAATTGAGGGCGCCATCGCCGCCGGGGTCTATGATCTCGGGCTCGAGACACTCCGTGCCGAGAGCTTCCGGGTGACCGACGTACAGGTCATCTACACCCATCCGGGCTCCGGCGCGGAAACCCAGCTGCTGACCATCGCGGAAAAGCGCCGCAACACGCCTACCGCGCTCGCGGATGCGCTGGACTGGCTCGATGACCCGAAGGCACGCTTGCTGGTCAACAGCCGCTCGGGTCGGGCTGCAGTGCAGGTGCCCGCCACCAGCCTGATGCTCGATGATGGCACCATCGAGCCGCGCCTGCGCCTGATCCGCCCGCTTGATGCCAGCACGGTCCCGGCCAAGGTCATGGAGGACACCCACTGGCTCGAGGCCGACCGCGCGGCCTTCACTGCGGCGTGGACTGCGGAACTGGCCGAGGTGCCGGAGTTTTCGGTCTCCACACTGCACATCGTGGCAGGTCTGCTGCTGCCGATCTGGAAGCAGCTCCCCCAGGATGAAACCCGCGTCTACCGCCTGCAGACCGATGACGGTCAGCGCATCATCGGTCGACGAGTCTCGCCTGCCTGGGTCGCGACCACGCTGGCCGCCGATGCGCCCAAGCTCTCGGCCGCGCAGGTCCATGCCCTCGTTCTGGAGGGAAAGACTGTGGTGCGCTTGGCCGAAGGGATGGAGTTGCACCGCTCCCGTGTCATGGGCGTGAACCGGATCGAACTCTCGGGCTTCTCGGAGGCCGCCAAGGATCGGCTCAAGGCCGATGGCTTCTTCTCGGAGATCATCAGCTGGAAGCTTCGGCTGTTTTGCCCGACCGACGCCGATGGCATCGAGATACTGGATCGTCTGCTTGCACGTTGTCCTGTCGCAAGGCTACATGATCGCGGAGGTTGTTGACCCATGTATTCCGAGACCGAAGACCTCGTGCGCGATCTGGCAGAAAATGCCGAAGGCGTCTGTCGTGCCTACCTTCCCGCCGGACGGCGGGAAGGATCCTACTGGATCGTCGGCGATCTGCAGAACAACCCCGGCCGGTCGCTCTTCGTGCGGTTGACGGGCCCTGCGTCGGGACCAGGGGCAGCGGGCAAGTTTACGGAACATGTTGCGGCGCGGGTTATGT
>NZ_AMRK01000020.1 GCF_000299875.1 Celeribacter baekdonensis B30 | reverse complement strand
GTATTATGTGGAATTCCACATAATACGGATGGGGCCACAGGCGAGCATGGCGATCTCTTGGACATCATCCGCGCCCGGATGGGGATCACGCGCTTCCCCGACCTTCTCGCCGAGGCCCGAGCGCATCTTGGCCGTCCGCAGCCGGTCGTCCCGGATAGGCAAGAGCCGAGGAAGGCCAAGGCGCTCGGTGGCACTCCTGCGGCGGCGGCGCGTTTGTTCGCTGCCTCGAACCCGATCACAGGCACGCTTGCTGAGACCTACCTCCGTTCCCGAGGCATCACCCAATTCGGGGCGAACGGCGCCTTACGCTTCCACCCGAAGTGCTGGCATCGGGAAGAGGGGCAGACCCGGAACATCCCCAGACCGGCGATGATCGCGGCGGTTACCGATGGGGCAGGGGCCGTTCAGGGCGTGCATCGCACCTGGTTGGCCGCTGACGGGCAGGGGAAGGCGGCAGTGAAGCCAGAGCGTCGGGCTATGGGTCACCTCCTCGGCAATGCTGTCAGGCTGACCCCGCAGGATGACATCCTCGTCATCGGCGAAGGCATCGAGACCATGCTGTCCCTGTCCGAGGCAATCCCAGGTCTGCCCGTCTGGGCGGCGCTCTCGTCGGGACACCTCGGGGCGGTTCTGCTGCCGGAGGGGCTCCAGCGCCTCTACATCGCCATCGATCGCGATCCGGCCGGGCATCGCGCGGCAGAGAAGTTGAGCGCCAGAGCCTCCGAGGTCGGGGTGCACGTGCGCGTGCTGGAGCCGCGGCTCGGGGATTTCAACGATGATCTTCGGGCAAACGGCAAGGACGCGCTGCGCCAGCATCTGGCGGGTCAGATCGGGCCAGAGGATCGGCATCGCCTGCCCAGCTGAGCTGCATCGCGCAGGGGGGGCTGGGAGTACGGGGAAGGGGGCTGCATCCCAGTCGTGGCTTTGGATCGTCGTCCTCACCCCATCCCGGGCCTTCCGCATCCACCCGTCACCCGAGCGGCCTTCAAGAGATGGGCAGGCCGTCAAAGCAGTTGCCCCTGCAAGGTCGGAAGGGAAGCTATTTCCGCCGGCGGCAAAGCCGCCTTTGCATCGCGAGACAAATAGCTTCCCTGCCGACCTCCTCCACGTTGTTCCGGCCCCGGTGAAGCCGGGGTGAAGGGGCAACCGCCCCGACGGCTCGGGTCTGCCCATGAAGGCCGCGCGGGATGACGCGCGGACGAGACAGGCCCGGAGGCAAGAAACCGATGACGATCCACACCCACGACGACGCGTATGAACCCGCCCATAGCGCATCCCAGACCGCCCATGCGCTCGACGAGCTCCAGCTCTACGGCTATCGCCCCTTTGACGGGCCCGATCCGCGCCCGATGCCCGATGGGCAGCGCCTCGCCGTCGCCGTCGCCGACATCTTCGACGCCCTCGTCGCGACCCTGGAAGACACCCGTATGGAACCCGACCTCGAAGAGGTGCTCTGGGGCCAGGTCAACCTCTTCCACCGCGCCACGGCCCGGATCGAGCGGACGCTCGATGAGAACGAGCAGGCGCAGCGCCGCCTCCAGCGCGAGCAGGACGGCTCCGAAGTGAAGTCCGTCGAACTCGAGCGCCTGACGGCCGAAGGCCTGACTCTCGTTGAACGGCGCAACTGCATGGACATGATGCGCGATCACGCCGCCACCGAGTTCGTCCATCACACGGGATCGACCTGGCGCCCCCGCACCGGATCAATCGTGAACCGCCAGCACATGACCGCCGCTCTGATCGACAGCCGCGATTTCCTGGCCGCCAAGCGCCGCGCCGAGACCGAAGTGATGCTGCCCGCTGGTCCCAAGGTCGCCCTCACCGGCGGGACCGATTTCAACGATCACCGCCTGATCTGGGGCAAGCTCGACCAGGTCCGGACCAAGTATCCCGACATGGTCCTCCTGCACGGTGGCAGCCCCAAAGGCGCAGAGCTCATCGCCGCCAAATGGGCCGAGGCTCGCAGCGTGACGCAGGTGGCCTTCAAGCCCGACTGGACCAAGCACGCCAAGGCAGCGCCCTTCAAGCGCAACGACGCGATGCTGGATGTGCTCCCGGTCGGGGTCCTCGTCTTCCCCGGAACCGGTATCCAGGAAAACCTCGCCGACAAGGCCAAGAAGCTCGGCATCCCGGTCATGAAGTTCGAGAAGGGGGCGTGAGCCCTCTCTTTCTTTTCGGGACAGAACAATGTGGAAACGTCGAAGAGCGCTTGATATTGTGGTCTGGAGAGAGGCGCCAACAACATGTTCGACATATCGCAGCAAATGGAAGTGTTCCCGACAACGGTCGATCTCAAGCGGATCGACCCGTCTCTCAACATGCGGCGCTTCTATCGAATGAGCGTTCAGCCGGACCTGTTTGGCGGCGCATGCCTTGTGCGGGAATGGGGCCGTATCGGGTATAGAGGGCAGATGCTAATCGAACAGCATGATGACGAGGGCAGGGCGGTCAACGCTCTGATGAAGCTGTCGGCGACGAAGCAGCGGCGGGGCTACAAATTATTGGGCGAAATTTGAAGAAGCGGCCCGATGCAGCCACTGACCTTGAACTCAAACGCTGCACTGTCATTTCCCAAGAGATGTATTGCTTTGAAGCGATATGCGAAAGGCTGTGAACGTGAAGCGCAAGCCGACCAAGCACGTGATCTAGAGCAGGAGCGGCAGGTGTACGAACGCATGCTTGAGAGACAGTCTGAGGCATCTCGTCAATACAGCGTGGGTAAATTTAAGTCAGCTTGAGCACTTGCTGGGTGAAGAAGCTATTGAGGTTGTGAATTTTTATCGCGCCATCATGTATTCGCTCTTCAGGACCAGCAAGGTCATGACCTCGTCGTCACCCACACGGAACGACTGCTCAGCAAGCTCATACCGATCGGCGCCCTCTGTATCGAACCAGGTGTCCGCGTCCATAAGAGACAGCGAGATGTCGTCCCGGGCTCCCTTGTGCAGGATATCGTGAGCGTTGCTCTGCGGGTCAAGTGTTCGACGCAGGAACCATCGCTCCCCGACGCTCTTCGATCTCTTGAACCAGTTGAGGCCGCCGCGGCTGTAAGAGGCCAGGAGGCTCGGCTCGAAATCCAGATCCACCAAGCGATACGCCATGGCCGTCTTGCTGACAGAAAAGGCGTCCGAAAGAAGACGGACGGTGCGCATATCGAATTTCTTGAAGTCATTCAGAGCGCTCTTGAGCATGAACTCCGGCATCAACAGCTCTGAGGCGAACCGGTTGGCGCCCTTCTCTCGGGACATTCCTCGTTCCCGCCCCTTGCTACCCCCGATATCCTCTTTTGCACAAAACAGATGTTCTCCCCTGTGCCATTCCCAGTGCCCCAGTTCGTGTGCGAGGGAGAACCTCTGGCGCCGTAGATTTCCATGCGCGTCATTCACGGCGATTATCGCGCGGCCGACGTCAGCTCGACCATGGATGCAAGCCTCACATCCGTCCATTTCCCGGTAGTCAACCTTGGCACCTTGAAGCCAGGCAATGGCTTCAAGGTTGATGTCTTCCGGTCGCTTCAGGCGCAAAGCCTGGAGGATCTCCTCAGCACGACGCGGAGAATGAGTCATTCTTCATCGCCGTTTTTGTCAGGCCAAGCGTCATCGTCGAACAGGTCTTCCAAGTCCTTCTCGATCCCTTTTCTGTCTCTCTCCGACAGCTTCTTTCCATGACGAGCGGCCACCGTATCGGGCATGAAGTTGCCAGGCCTGTTCGCAGGCCTGCGTTGAGCCATGGAGACGACATTTTGGTCGCGCGTTGCACGACCTTGCTCAGCTGCGGCCTTGGCTTCCTTCATTGCCATTTCGGCGACCTCGTCTTTCGCGGTCTCCAGCCAAGCTCTCATGCGATCACCGAAAGCAGCAATGTCCTCCCCGGCCTCTTCAGCCTCTTTTCGAATATCCTCGTCTGAAGCGTTCGTGATAGCTTCGTCGATTTCCTCCGCCAGGCGATCTTGAAAGGTTTTCTTATCCTTCGCCATTGAGCATCTCTTTCATTTCCGGGTGTGCGTTGCGTGTCCTTTTGACCCGCTGCACCACCGTGTTGTATTCCCTTTCATTCCAGTCGAGGCCCGTCATGATCTCGGACTTCGATTGCCCTTCCTCCAGAGCCAGGAGGTATAGCTGTGAATCGTCATCACCCTCGAAGAGCGCCATGAAGCGGGCCATAAATTCTTTCTCGAAGAGCTGCCCTTCTTGGTTGCACGACGAGGCAATGTCCTTCGCGGCCTCCATGTCTTTGTCGGCGTTCTTGCGAAACCCGATCTTAGGCCGCTCCGATGCAATGCTCCGCATCACGCCGGAGAGAAAGTCCATAAGTGCAACACCTTTGGGCCATTGGCGTGTCCCGGTGATCTCACTTTTCATCACCCTCATGACGGCCTCTTGAAGGACCTCCTCCTCGTCGCCGACTCGGTTGTTCCGAATGCACCAGTTACGCGCCTTCTGAAGGAGCTTTCTGAGTGCGACATCATCGCGGAAGAGAAGGTCCAGTTCGTCAGTGAATTCCTTGAGGGTATTGAACTCTTGGGGTGTGTCTTTCGCCATGCCAATCGCCATCTTCGCTGCTCTTAATATACATATGCGCACGCAGCGACCTATCGCAGTCAAGAAAATTCAAAAAAATATTAAGGCTACGAACGCGAACACTCTTGTGCCGCGCATACACCATTGATGGCGCCTGCTGCGGGCGTCGAGCAGACAAGAAAAGGATTTGCTGCCATGACTACCGAACAGATGGAAATCGAAGATCTCCAGGCCGCCCTGAAGGCCGGCCGCAAGCCCCGCGACCACGGACCCTACAAGGTCAAAGTCGGCGACCACGACCTGAAGTTCACCGACGCCGTCATCGACGATCCGACGCCCACCGGCCGCCAGATCATCGAGGGGGCCGACTTCCGTAAGGCCGAGGAACACCTCGTGTTCCAGGTGCTGCGCAACGGTGAACTTGAAGAACTGCGCCTCGAGGAAACCACGGATCTGCGCCCTGGCCAGGTCGAGCGCTTCCTGGTCTTCCCGAGCGCGGAATCCTTCCGCTTCGACATCGATGGCAAACGCCTCGAGTGGGGCCACAAGGTCATCAGCGGGCGCGTGCTCAAGAAGCTGGCCGGGGTCGATCCCGCGAAGTTCGCCGTCTGGCAGGTGATCCCCGGCAAGGATGACATCCTGGTCGGCGACACCGATCTGATCTGCCTCGCGGATGCTGGCCTGGAGCACTTCTTCACCGGCGTGCCCCAGACCACGGAAGGGGGTGCGGCATGAGCCTCCTCCCCCGTCAGGATCGCCTCTACCTCGAGGGTCGCGGCATCACCGTTCGCGAGGTCATCGAAGGCGGAAAGAAGGGCGTGATCCTCACCGGGATCACGCTGCCGGAAGGCAAGTATCAGGTCGCCCAGGTGGATATCCTGATCCTGCTGCCGCCCTCGTATCCCGAGGTCGCCCCCGACATGTTCTACGCCGTGCCGCATCTGAAGCTCCTTGCCGGCCAGCGTGAGCCCCGCTGCACGCAGGCACGCCAGGCCTTTGATGGCCAGAACTGGCAGCGCTGGTCTCGCCATAACAACCAGTGGCGTCCCGGCACCGACGGCATCTGGACCATGCTGAAGCGGGTCGAAGAGGCCCTGGAGGTGGCGGCATGAAGCGCAGCGACATCACCCTCCACGCCCGTCACCGCGACAAGCTGCAGGCGCTGCTCGCGCACCCCCGTGGGCACGAGGGCGCCGCCTACATGCTGCTCGGCAAAAGCGAGATCGCGCAGGACCCCTGGGACCTCGAGCCGCGGACCCGTTACACCTCCTACGAGGTCATCGCGATCCCGCAGGAGGACCGCGTCGATGCCAGCGACAAGCACGTCACCTGGAATACCAACTCCTTCGCCCAGCTCTGTCGCCGGGCCAAGGAGGAAGGCCTGGTGCCGGCGATCGTTCATAGTCACCCGGGAGGCTTCGACGGTTTCTCGGACCAGGACGATCGCAACGAGCGCGACCTCTTCACCATGGCTCGGAACCGTAACGGCGAGGGGACACGCTTGGTGAGCGTCGTGCAAGTCGGTGACGGCCTCTACCGGGCACGGGTCTGGGAAGACGACATGGCACCCTTGCCCTGTCACCGCGTGACCGTCATCGGCATTCGGCTCGAGATCCAGTCGACCGACGTGCCGACCCCGTCGGAAGCCTTGGCCCGGCAGGCACTGGCCTTCGGGCCGGAGGTCAACGGACTCCTCAAACAGCTCTCCGTTGCCGTGGTCGGCTGCGGCGGCACCGGCAGCCCGGTGGTCCATCTCCTCGCTCGCCTCGGCGTGGGGCGCATCTTGGTCATCGACGATGACGTGGTCGAGCATTCCAACCTGAACCGCCTGTATGGCGCGACCCGAAAGGATGCCGAAAACGCGGTGCCCAAGGTCGACGTCATGGCGCGCGAGGTGACGATGATGGGCCTCGACGTCGAGATCCGGTCGATGAACGGCTGGGTGGATGCGCCGCATATCCGTGACGCGCTGAAATCCTGCGACGTCATCTTCGGATGCACGGACGATCACGCCGGGCGCCTCTACCTGAACCGCGTGGCGCACTTCTACCTGATCCCGGTCATCGATGTCGGGCTGGTCCTCATGCCCCGTGACGATGGTGAGCCCGGCCTCCTCGAGATGGCCGCGCGGGTCAGCGTGCTGTTTCCCACGTCGGCGTGCCACGGCTGCCGCGGCACAGTCGATCGCGTCAGGGCTCGCGAGGAGGACCTCCAGCGATCGGACCCCGCCGAATATGAACGGCAGAAGACCGAAGCCTACGTCCGCGGCGGAGGTAATCCCGCGCCGGCCGTCGTGACCTTCACCTCCGAGGCCGCCACCATGGCAGTGAACGAACTTCTTGCCGGTCTCGTTGACTTCCGCGGCGGCGGTGGATGGACATGGCAACGCTATCGCAAGCTCGACAAGGGTTTAGAGCGTTCGCAGGCGGCGCAGCCTCGGTCCGACTGCCCGGTCTGCGGCAGCGAGGAATACTGGGGTCTCGGCGACATCGATCCGTTCCTGGATCGCATCGGGTGAGCGGGATGATGATCGACATTCTGCGGAAGAGCCTCGAGCTCTTCCGCCTCATTCCACGAAGTGACCTGCTTGCCAGGGTAACACCCAGACACCCGACGCCGGATCAGATCGTGCCGGGGGAGATGACCATCGTGCGCGATGGCGTCGACAAATGGGCCTGCTTCCACTGCCCTGGTGGGTGCGGCGAGACCATCAAACTGTCCCTCAGCAAGAACCGGAGGCCCAGGTGGACGGCCATGTCAGACTGGCTGAGGCGCCCGACCATCTCGCCGTCGGTCCGCCAGACGAACGAATGCCGGTGTCACTTCTGGATCCGGCAGGGGCGGATTGACTGGTGCAAGGACAGCGGCCCCGGGGCGGGATAGCAGTCGAGCGTTCGGGTTGCGTTCGGGGACCCCCCAGAGCCGGCGTGCCATGCTATTCCTGTCAGCAACATGGAGTGATCTGATGGAAACGATGGAACGAGACGCCGAGTATATCGCCAACCAGTGCAAGTATATCCGCAAGATGTTCTCTCTAACCCAGGAGAACCTTGCGGACACCTCCGGGTTGACGGTCCGCACGATCCAGAAGGTGGAAAGCGGACGGCACGTGCCCGAGGTGCAGACCTTGCGAAGCCTCGCGCGCGGCCTCGGGTTCGACATCAAGGTCTTCTCCAAGCCCACCCCCGAGGAGGAGAAGCGCCAGCAGGAAGAAATGGAGCGCGCGCTGAAAAAGACGGTGCTTGTGCCCACGTCCCCCATCAGGAAGCCCAACGACTTCTATTCCCGTAACCGCGAATGGCACGGGCTCCTGATCAACGCCGGCGCGGTGGAGGCCGGCAATGCCCTCGAACTGACTGCCGCGATTTCGGACTGGATGACCGATCTGGACGGGATCTGGGATATGAGCAGCGCCGGCCAGCGGCTTGAGTATTCGGCCGCGATCTCTGCGCTGTGTCTCGAGTTGGAGGGCCTCGGATATCTCATGCACTTCGGTCACTTCCGACAGCAGCACATGCACGACAAGGGGATGATCCTGGATATCGGGATGATCACCTTTCTTCCGAAGGCCGGCCACGACGGCGTCCGCTACGGCATCGTCACCCTGGAAGACCCGTGGGAGGTTCCAGAACAGGATCGCCCCAAGCTGTGATTTGTTCTCGACGGGCCTCTCTGTCTGGTCATGACCATCATCTGCACGTCTGTCGCAGGCCTGGCCATATCGGCCGGGCCTCTACTTTTCAGAGCTGACCGTCATGAGACGACAGGCGAGCTCACGGTCGCCCCATCGGGCCGCGAAGGCCTCGCTTGTCGAGAACCAGCCGCCATCGTCGCCCTGGCCGTGGTTGGCCCCCATACAGGAACACTGGCACTCATGGCCGATGGCGTTCATGCAGGCCGGAGCGCAGATCTCCTGCTCCCGGTAGGGTTGGATGACATAGATCAGGCCCCAGCGGCGAAGACAGCGGTTCACGAGGTCATTGAACCATGCCTTGGGACTCTCCCAGCATCCCAGTGCCGAGTTCCAGCTTGGCCGGATACGCCGGCCATTCCTGAGCCAGGCATAGTTGTCGTCCGCATAAGGAAGGCGGACCCTGACCCGTTCGCCCTTGCCGTCACGGCGAAGCGCGACAGGGATTGTCTTCTGGTTCCATGCCGCCTTCAGGCGGCCTTCGTCCTGTATCGTCATGCTCGTTGCAGCTCAAACAGGCTGAATCCGGGGAAGCATTCTCAATAAAGCGCTACTTGGAGCTATTTTACCGCGCTGGTTTTTTCAGATTCTTAGCTAGCCCGATTCAAATATCAATAGGGCAAAAAAATTACATAAAACGAATTATCGGATTTTTTATAAATTGTTGTTTTCATGCAATTTTTATTCACTCCAGTCGAGTTTCAACCAGTATCGCGTGTGCCTCCGCTCGCCGGTTCGAGCGAGCACGCCCTTCTCGACCAGATCCTGCAGATCGCGGGTCGCGGTTGCGCGTGAGGTTCCGGTGATCTTGAGGTAGTTCTCGGCGCTGAGGCCGCCTTTGAAACCGCAAGGGCCTTCCCGAAACATTCGAGCGATGGCCTTGGCCTGGCGTTCGTTCAACTGGTCCCTGTGACGATCGTAGAAGTGTGCCTTGCTGATGAAGAAGCCTACGCGGTCGAGTGTTGCCTGTTGGGCCTTCAAGACAACTTCTGCGAACCAGACGAGCCAATCGGTCACATCGAGCGTTTTTTGATGCTGCTCAAGCTGATCGTAGTATCCCTTGCGCTCCTTCTCGATGGTGAAGGCGAGCGAGATGAGGGTCGGCTGGCCAATGTTCTGCGCCAGCGACTTTTCAGCGAGGGCGCGACCCAAGCGGCCGTTGCCGTCTTCGAATGGGTGGATACTCTCGAAATAGAGGTGGCTTAGCCCTGCGCGCGTCAGCGCTGGAAGCGGCTCTGCTCCCCCCGGCCCGGTCTTGTTGAACCAATCCGCGTATCGCTCCATCTCAGGCATGACCCGCTCCGAGGGCGGCGCTTCGAAATGGATCGTGGGCCGGTCAAGGCGGCCGGAAACGATTTGCATCGCCTCGGCGTGTTGTCGGTAGGCCCCAATGGTTTCCAACCGACGGTCATGGGACAGGAGCATCCGATGCCAACGGTACAGTGTCTCATGGGTTAGCGGCTCTGCAAAACTGGAATAGACGTCGACCATCATTTCCGCGACACCCTGTTCGCGCGGTTTGGCAGGGTAGCTGTCCGGATCGAGGCCCAGATGGCGGCGCAGCGAAGACTGAACACTGAGCCGATCGAGGATTTCACCCTCGATGGCGCTCGTCTGCATCGCTTCCTCGCTGAGCAGTTCTATGCGGAGTTGCGCGCGCTCCGGCTGGCTGACATGATGGACCGCGCCGAGGATTTCTCCGGACGACAGCAGGAACGTCTGCTCAAACGGCTCCAGCGCGGAGGCGTCATACCGGAAATCCGGCCAATCGGGCAGCGTCCAGTTCCAAGCCATGAGTTATAGATATCCTTTCTATAACTCACAGATAGATCACTTCTGAGGCATAGAAGTCAACTCTATCGCTCAAAGGATCTGCGGGATGGGATGACCCACAAACCGACGCGAGGCCTTGAGCTAGGCCTTTTCAAGTTGCGTCAGATCTTGCTGACGCGGTCTGGGGGTCTTCGGATCGACAGGGTTCTGTTCCGGCGCTTGAATGAATGGTTCATACCGAACGTCGGCCATGGCGCCGTCGAACCAGGCAGGCTGCACGTCGCCATTGTTCCATTGGTACAGGTAGCCAACCAGATTTTCAGATGTCTTGCAGAGGATGCGCATGATTGGTTCGCCAGTCAGGCGGGGCTGCGTGTTCATAATGCGTTCCTCCAAAATGGACCTCGTAACTCTTTAACAATGAGGTCATAAAAAAATCTGTTCGGCGGTGTTAATGGCGGCATTATGCAACTTCAAGGCGAATGGCCGCGAATGGGCAGAAATCCACCGGCGAAATGCAAGTTGTCCTTTCAGATAGGTTCCTTAAGGTCCGGGCTGCTCATGCGGCGATGCAGCACGAACAGCAATTTCTTCCAAGATTTTGTCGATCTCGCCCCATATGCGTGGTTCCACCTGACCGCGGATCAGAGCCCATTTGCTCAAGACATCGAGGGGGTCGTGGTCCCGGAGGAGGACACCCAGGCTGGCCGCATCTACTGCCAGAGATGTACGGGCCTGCCACTGCGTGTTTCGAGTGCGTCGCTCCTCCGCGACTGCGGCGAAGACCGGCGACAGTTGCCAGCCTTTGACTGCACGGCGCAGGGCGGCACGCACCACATGGGCGGGTTCAACACCACAAGCCTCCAGCGCCCCTTCCTGTCGCTCGAGTGCGTTGACCCTGATGTCGATCTTCCGGGTCGGGCTCAAAGCGCGTGCCGAAACGGGAGCTCTCAGGCTGGTATGCGGGTCAGAGCTTTCCGCGGTGACATGGTGCGGCGCCACGGCACTTTTCGGCGCACGCTCCGACTCGTGCCGATCAGCGCCAACGTCAGCGACTGGGGTGCCTGTCTTTGTTGCTGTGACCTGTGCCTCATCTTCCTTCCCGGGAATCTCGCGGTCACCTTGTTGCAGGGTGGCGGCGTAGGCTGGGTCGGGCCTGGTGATGGTCGGGATCTTCTTGCGCAATCGACTGTCCTCACGCAGCAAGAATGTTGTTGAGAATGTCCGTCGCCTCCTCAAGCGCCTCGACGACATGACGTACATGTGGACGCATAAGGGGGTTCGGATCGGATTGCTTTTCCAGCGCCAAGGCGTGGAGAAGCCCCTTCTGGTCCATCTCCTTGTAAGTGTTCCGTCGCATCATGACGGTCTCAATCACCGGAAAACGGGTGAGCGCTTCTTCAATCAGGGCGGCGTCAGCACGGGTCGTTTTCGGGTCGACCATGTTGAGGACAACGTGGTGGCGCGGAAGGCTGGAGGGGTCGTCAACACGGGATTTCAGCTTCTCATACCAATCGGCAGTCTGCGCGCCGACATCGAAATCAGACGTCGACAGCATGACGGGCGTCACAATGTGGTCCGCAAGCACCGCGATGCCGTCTGACCATTCGGCACCGACCCCTGCGGTATCGATGAAGATGAAGTCTGCCGTGCCTGCCATGTAGACCTGATCGATCTGATCCTCGACACCCGCCACGCTTTCGACGGTGGCCGAGCAGAGAAGCGGCGAACTCAGCCCACCGGCTTCCGCCCGAGCATGCCAGGCACCGAGTACTCTCGTGCTGTCCGTGTCGATCAACATCACTCTGCGTCCGGCGGCGATCGCGGCGCTGATCAAGGCGCGCGAAAGCGTCGTTTTGCCACTGCCCCCTTTCCGGGCCATCGCTGCGATCACCACAAGATTTTCGTTCGGCATTCTGACCCTCGGCAAAAATAGTGAATCGCAACGATAATGCTAAAGTGTCGCTAAACGCATGAGGCGGAGGGGTCAAGCAGAAGTCGGGATGCGACCCGCGTTTGGCATGCAGCGGGCGGCGTTGTGCGATGACCGTGCGACGTCTGCCGTGGCGCCTTCAGCATTCGTCGCGGGGCACGACACACCCTCCAAATGTCGGGATGCGCTCGGCGATGTACTGCGGACGGAATGCAGGTGACGGATAGCGCGCGCCAGACGACGGGAGGCAGTCTCGCGTATGTCGTTACGCGGGTGACGCGAGACGGTCAGCACGCGGCAAAACCCGTCTTGCGGGGTGCAAGGGACGGGGCGCCAAAGACGCGATACGCGATGCGGGGACCGCATCGCGTGGTGCCATGAGCGCGAAGCGCGATCCATTTGACAAAGGACGGGAAATCGCCCCTGCAGGGCGATTTTCTACATTGAGTACAAGCCCTTATAGCCGACTCCACTTGCGTTGGGAGTCGGCGGGCTTGTACGAAGTTGGCAAGAAATAGGAACGTTAACTTCAAAATGCCCCGCCGCCGCAGACTGTCAGAGATCGAGCGATTGACCATCGCCCAGGAGCGCCGGAACGGCGTCTCCGCGGCGTCATTGGCCGCGCGCTACGATGTCAGCCTGAAGACGATCTACAACGTGGTGAACCACCGGGACGAGCGTCAGACAGCGAACGGCAGCCGATCGCGGGTTGTGGGGATCCGGGTCTCGGACGACGACCTGCGCCGGTTCGACGCGGCGCTGTCGCGGCGCGGGATTGCGCACCGCTCGAATGCGATGCGCCGCCTGATGCTGGCGGCCGAAGGTGTCTTCCTGCCCGACGACGAGATGTGCGACGAGTTGCGCAGCCTCGGCGCCGCGCTCAACCGGGTCGGCAACAACGTGAACCAGATCGCGCGACGTCTGAACGAGGCCAAGGTGCGGGGCGAGAGACTGTCCTACCCGGCCTCAAGTCACCGTGACGTCCGCGCCCTTGCGGGTCTGGTCTTCGATCTGGCCGACCAGGTCCAGGAGATGTCGCGTGCTCGGCGCAGCGTGCTGGACCTTGAGATCAGTTCTGCTCTGGCGGGCTTCGCCGGTAGGGATGAGAATGGCGCGGAGTGACCGGGTCCGTGGCATCGACCCGGCGCTCTTTGACCGCGGCTGGAGCCGGGTTTCGGGATCCTGGCAGGGGCTTTCCAAGGGCGCGCAGATGGTTCGGGCCGCGCGCGGCCATTCGCCAGCGATCTTCAAGGCTATCTCGAAAGGGGGCTGTCACACCGGGGCGCAGCTACGGGCGCAGCTCACCTATCTTACGACGAAGTCGACCCATATCCTCGACAGCCGCGGCACCCATGACGGGAAGAAGCAACTCTCGGAAGCCGAGATCAACCGAGTGGCGCGGCGGTTCGAGAACCAGTGGAAAGAGCGCTACAGCCCCAAGCTTGGCCATACGTCGCATCTGCTGATGGCATTCCCGGTTGGGACCAGTGGTGAAGAGGTGCGCGATATCACCCAGGCCGTCTGCGAGAAGTTCTTTCAAGGTGAGGGCTCGCAATTCGACTATATTGCTGCAATACACCAAGATCGCGCGCATCCACATGCGCATATCGTTCTGAACCGCCGCAGCAAGGATGGCGAAATGTTCTTTCTCGGGAAGGATCATCACTTCAACTACGACGCCTTTCGCGAGGCGATGGTCGAGGCGGCCCGGGTTCATGGGATCCGCCTTGAGGCGACGCGTCGTCTGGATCGCGGCGTCACGACCTACCGCGCCGAGATCGATGAAATCTACAAGGCTCGCGACGAAGGTCGTCCCCCTGTCGAGCGCCAGAGAACCGGCGCTGACCTGGCGGCTGCGCTGGAAACTGTCCGAAGCAACGCTTTGATCTACCACGGGCTCGCGGCGGAGGCGTCACGTTCGAATTTCGACGACGTGGCCGATGCGCTTGAGAGGGCCAGCACCATCCTTGCCAGTGGCGGTCAGATTCAATCTGACGGAGCCATCTACATGTCCCAAGTTGAGCCAGCGTTCGACACGCTGATCACCGAGTTTTCTCAGAACATTCGCCAGATCGAGGCGGCAATCGACAGGGCGCCGGCGGCCGAGAGGCCGGTGATCGAGCGCAAGCTGACCGACGTGCTGGCCTCGGTCGCGCATTTGAACCCGCTCGGGGATCGCTCCGCCGCCCTGGTCGATGCCCCGTCCCGGGACGGCATCTATGCAAGGCCGAACTTAAGTGAAGATCACCTCGCGCGTCTTGACGATGGAGAGGTGGCACCAAAGCTGGCCGAGGCGTTGCAAGGCACAGGCATCGATGCCGAGGCTGTGGCCGCGCGGCTGCGGGAGGGGGCAGGCAATGCCACATTGGAACGCCAGTGGCTGGCACAGGATCTTCAGGCGATTGCCAAAGAAGGTGGCCTTGATCTGGAGAAATCTGCGGACCGGGAAGAAGCGCTCGACCGGCTGGAAGCCACGCATGTTCGGTTGGGCGATGTTCTGACCGATGTACGCGTCCTGCGTGCGCCAACCGAGGTCGACGAGGTGGATAACGCTGAGGCAGCGCTTGATGAGCGGTTGACGACACCTGGGAGTGATCTCGCGCAAGATGGGTCCGACATCTTTGCCCCATCGGAGCGGCAGGCGTTCAGAGCGCTGGTGGCGCAGTTCCGCCGGACGGATTTCGATCATCCGTTCTCCGACGACCCCTCGGTGCGGCGGGCGGGCGCCGTGGAGGTGGAGGAGGCCCGCGTTGCGTTCGACGCCTATGCGCAGAGATCTCCGCAGCATGCCGAATTGGCCTCGATGGCTTGGGAACAGATGACTGACAGTCGAATGCCGCCGCAATATGCGGTATCGGAACAGGACCGCACACTTCATGCTGGCGACATGGACCTCGCCTTGCGGGATCCTTCGGATCATCTCGGTCCGATTACCGAAGAGCTCCGTACCCTCGCCCGCTATCGCACGGAGATGCCGGATGACGAGTTTGGGCAGGCCGTCCAGGACGAAATCAACCACCTTCGTTCGCTCGGCGCGTCGCGTGCCTATATCAGCGAGCGCAGCCTCATTATCGAGGACCAGGCGCGACAAGACTACGCCGAGCGCCGGTATCTGGAAGAGACAGCGCCAACCGTCATGGCCTTTGTGCGAAACGCAGACGTCGAGGGCCCGCTCTCCGAGGCAGAGCGACATGACATCGTCCGGCAGGTCAACGAACGGCTAAGCCCCGACGCAATCGACGCGCTGCGGGCCGGAAACGCAGAAGTCCTCGATAAGTTCACTGAGGATCCGCTCCGCCAGCTGGAACTCGCTAGAACCTATCTCCAGAGCAGCGAGGTCACTGCGCATGGCCCGGCCATGGAGCGCGTTCTCGATGCATTGGCGGAAGAACAGATAGAGGCGCAGCGCGCACGCCACGCCGCGGCACATGGTGAGAAGGGGATCACCCATGGATAAAGGCAAGATTGCCCTAGGAGTGTTGAGCCTCGTGCTGGTCGGTCTCGCCATGGGCTATGTCGTGGCGACCGGCTTTGTCATGTTCCGCTATGGGCTTTCTCCCACGCGTTTCGACGTCACCCTGCTTGCCCGCGAATATCGGGGTCTGTCTCAGTCCGCACCAAAAGACTTCCTCTGGGTGAACCTCATACTTGGCGGCTTCGGTCTGGCATCGCTGATGCTGAGCGTCACGCTTCTGGGGGATGCATTGACCCGCTTCGGGACGACGCATTGGCAGACTCGCAGCGAGATGAAGAGGAACGGTTTCTTTGCCAAGCCCGGCGGCGGCTTCCTTCTGGGCAAGCTCGGCTCCCCGAAATCCAAGCGCCCGTTCCTAGTCTCAAAAACCTTCCCCCACGCGCTGATCGTGGCGCCCACGGGCCGGGGCAAGGGCGTGGGGTTCGTGATCCCGAACCTGCTGACCTACAAGGGCTCCGCCGTGGTGCTCGACGTGAAAGGCGAGAACTTCCGCGAGACCTCGCGCTTCCGCGCCAGCATGGGGGACAAGGTTTTCCGCTTCGCGCCGACCGACTGGGACCGACCAACACATCGCTATAATCCGCTGGCGCGCATTGCTGCCATGACCAACCCCGACCGGCAGCAGATGGAGCTTAAACTCACCGCGAAGCTCTTCCTGCAGACCGACAACGAAAAGCTGAGCGGCCTTCTCGCAGGCGGTATCGACTTGTTCGTGGCGGCCGGTCTTCTGGCTTTCGAGCGCGGCGTGCCGACCATCGGCGAGATCTACCGCATCACCGCCTCGGGGGGCGACAAGCAGAAGGAATATCTGAAGCGTTCGCAGGAGGTGAAGAACACCTCGGCCAAACTGATCTTCGAGCGTATGGCCTCGACCAACAACGACACCCTCACCTCCTACCTCTCGCTTCTCATGACATCGGGTCTCGACACCTGGGACAACCGCGCGATCGACGCGGCCACCGCGACCTCTGACTTTTCCTTCCGGGATATCCGCCGCCGCCCACATGCGATCTATCTTGCGGTCGAATCCGAGATGATCCGCCCGCTTGCCCCGCTGATCCGCCTCTTCTTCTCGGACCTGATCGCCTCGCTGCAAGCACAGGAACCCGGCGATGACGAGCCCTGGCCGGTGATGATCATGCTCGACGAGTTTGACCGGCTCGGGAAAATGCCAATCGTCGCCGAAAGCATAAAGACGCTGCGCTCCTTCGGCGGCAACCTCGCCATCGTGACCCAGACGATCCCGGCGCTGGACGAGATCTATGGTGAAAACACCCGCAGGTCGCTGCAGGGCGGCGCCGGGGTAAAGCTCTACCTCACCCCATCCGAGCAGAAGACCATCGAGGAATTGAGCCAGGCTGTCGGCAAGACCACCAAGCGTGTGGTGACCCGCTCCCGTGCTGTTGGACGCAATCCATTCGAAGGGCGCAGCGTCTCGGAGAGGACAGAAGATACCCCGCTCCTGACCGAGGATGAGGCCCGACGCATGGACCTCGACGAGGTCATTCTCGTGATCGACGCGCAGATGCCCATCCGCGGGAGAAGGGTGAAGTATTTTGAGGATCCGGCATTGCAGATTCTGCACGCCGGTCAATCGGGAAGCTTCCCATATCCAGACGAGGACAAACTGAGGCGGGATCGGCAGATGTCCGAGACCCGCGAGACGGTGGCTAGGCTGAAGCAAGAACTGCAGGAGGTGCGGGCGGCTGCGGGACCGCGGGACGTCGGCCCGAATGCGCCCAACGTATCGAAAACCGACCCTGTCAGCGCAGCGAAGGCCCGCGGCCGCGCGGCTCGTGTCGCTGCAAGCGGCGGTGGCCAGGGCCAGCTGTCGCTTGATGTTGAGGGCCTAGGTATCACGAACACAGACCGGACAACGCTTGCTTCGGCAGTTCAGACAACGAGAGCTATCATCGCGGAGCACGGATGAGTTTCGCAGGAGTTGACGTTCATTCTCCTCGCGGCGAATGTAACTGAAGAGCCCTTTGCGGACGACAGCTGCACATGCGGTCTTGACCGCGTTCCGGCCATTGGTAGCAGAAGGCACGTATGGCCGTCATGCCAGACACGGGATGCGGTCTGGCGTGACGGGTTGCGCGCATCGTCGACAACTGCGATCGGGAAGGGGGCCGCATGGGAAGTTCGAAGCGGTGGTTTAGAAGGGCGCTGTTGGTCCTGCAGGAATGGTGGGACGGCGCCTATTCCGGTGATGCGTCCCGGGCTCAATACATGAGGTCTAAGGCATGAGTTACTCCGCGATCCTATTGCTCGCCTTCGTCATCGGCATGGGGCACGCGCTTGAGACCGATCACTTGACCGCCGTATCCAACATGCTGGCTCAGAAGGGCAGCCGCCGAGCGCTGATTGCCCGTGGGGCATTCTGGGGGCTGGGACATACACTCGCGTTATTCGGTTTCTGCGCTGCTGTAGTGCTGCTGGGCCTTACAATTTCGGGCCAAATGCAAGCAGGACTTGAATTTGCGGTTGGCGTGATGATCGTGGCGCTCGGCACGCAGACACTTTGGCGGTTGCACCGAGACCGCGTACACATCCACATGCACGAACATGACGGCTCCCAGCACATGCACGCCCATTCGCACAAGGGAGAGACGCTGCCTCACGGCGAGGTGTGGCACAACCACAGCCACCACAGGACCAACGCCAAGGCCCTTGGTATCGGGCTGGTTCACGGCGCCGCAGGCTCAGGAGCGCTCTTGGTGCTAGCAATCAGCGCGACACAGAACATTAGCCAAGCTTTGGCGTATTTCGCCGTGTTTGGACTGGGTTCGATGGCCGGAATGGCGGCGTTGTCCACGGTGGTCAGCTTTCCGTTGCTGCTAGCTCAGCGCGGGGCGAATTGGCTTCGAATTGGGACCTCTGGAGCAATCGGGATAGCAGCGCTATGGATCGGCGCAACCATCATCGTTGAGAACGGAACAGCGCTTAATATCTTCGGAGGCTGAAAGCGTACTCGTCAACGCCTCACGGCCTGCACGCTTGATTCGGTCGAACAGCAGAAGGTGCGGAAAGTCCCGCATTGTGTGAGTTCATGCACAGTGCGGCGAAAGGCTGCTTTCTCCTTTCTACTCTCGCAAACGTTTTGCCCGTTCCGCCATTCTGACCACCTGCGCGCTTGTCGTTGCCGCGGCGCTCCGCACAGCGGCAGGCGTCTGCACCGCGCCTCGTCCGATTACTTCGCTTGTCGTGAGCGCACCGATCCGCGCCCGGCCCTTCACGCCGTCGGTATTGAAGATCCCCCGCATGATCCCGGTCGATCCAGCGACCACAGCGGGCGCTGCGGCTACCATCAGGTTCCCAGAGATCCCCCGCACAATCAGGGGCGTTGCAGCGACGAAGCCCTTGGCTAGGAACACCATGACGAAGAACGGCACGAGCGATCCGATGTTGGTTGCCGAGTTTGGATCACCGAGCTGCGCGAGAAGCGAATTCGCCATGCCGACGACGGTCGAAAACATTGCTGCGATGACGATGGGGTAGAAGGCATAGCTGACCGTCGTCGAGACCCACCTATGGAAGAAATCCTTGGTCGCGTCGAAGAGCGACAGAGCGATCATGATCGGAGCAAGGCCGAGCATGAGGGTCAGCATCATCTTGGCGAATATGAGGACGATGCCGGTCATGAAGCCAAGGAGGCTCAAAAGAATAAGCCCGATGCCGCCTAGGATCGCGCCCGTCATCCAGTTCAAATTGCTGCCGATGGCATTCAGGTACTGGCTGAATTTTTCGATCAGGATGTCGAATTCGCCGGCAAAGTGTGTGGCTCCGGCTCCTCCGCCGCCAACCGAAGACACTAGTGCGCCAGCGACGTAGTCCAAGCCTCCAATGACGGCGTTCGCTACTGCATTGAAGTTTGCCCAGTTGAAGGCGAAGAGCCCTATCAGCATCAGCTTGATCAGGTACCAGAAGAAGCTGGCCCCATCCATGCTGCGGAACTGGAATGCCATGTTGATGCAGACGCCGATTAGCGAAAGCGTGACCATCAGCAGGACGATCGTGCCGGTATTGCTTGCCACGGCCCCGAACTGGGACTCAGCCGCATCGACAAGGAACGCGTCTGCCGTTCCGACCATCCAGCTGACGACGCCCATTACCAGTTGCCTTGAGCTTCGCAGATTGTACGCACGCTCGGCTCGAGTTGCTTCCTTACTTCAATCCAGTCGCGGCGAAACGCTGAATGCTCGGCTTGGCTAAGGCCTGCATACCTTTCATGATACTCGCCATCGGAGCTACCCCAAGCGGGAAAGCGGGTTTCACAGCCGCAGTCGCCAGATTCAGCGATCTCCTCCCAGGCCCGAATTTCGTACAATTCCATCAAAGCTGCTGCCTTGTAGGCTTCCCGCGGATTGATTTCGTCCATCCAGGTCGGGCGCGCCGGACGATCGTTGCAGATCCGGTATTGTTGAGGCGACATATCGACCGTGAGATCGTTTGAGATCGGAGGCGAAGTCTGTGCCACAAGTGGGCCCGCAAGGGCGGCAAGCATGACTGCGAGGATTGGTTTTCGCATCTGGGGGGTTCCTTTTTTACTCAGCGGCAACGGAGGGGCTCTTGTTGCCTCTGCCGTCGACCGTGTCGAGGTTCAAATCTGTGGTTTGACCCGGCAGGAAGAACTCGGTGATCCCGCGCGCGCCTTCATGGCGGCCTGCCTGAATGATCACGTCGATCGAGCCCTCAATGTAATCGATCATGTCGGCATAGGTCATCGGCACATCGGTTTTCAGGGCGGCGATGGCGAGGCGGCGAACAGCAAGTTGTGGGGTCTCGGCATGCAGCGTAGTCAGCGATCCACCGTGGCCGGTGTTGATTGCCTCGAGAAACGTCATCGCCTCGCGACCGCGGACTTCGCCTAGGACAATCCGGTCGGGTCGCATGCGAAGCGTTGAGGCCAAGAGCACATCGGCACTGCGGGCATCCGTGTCCCGGTCCGCGATCAACGTCACGGCATTGGGCTGCTCGGGGCGCAGCTCGGCCGCCTCCTCGATGGTGATGATCCGCTCTTCGGGCGGAATCAGCGAAAGGATCTTGCGCGCCGCAACCGTCTTGCCGGTCGACGTGCCGCCCGAGACGATCATGTTGAGCTTGTTCTCGACGCAAAACCGCAGCGCGGCGCCGATGTCGCCGGATGTCACCACATCGCGCAGTGCGGCGTTACGTTCGCGGCGCAGGCCTTCGAGGCTGCGCTCCTTGCCATAGAGAAATCCGAGCCGGATCGCCTCTAGCGGCAGGGAGGAGAAAAACCGCAGTGATATTGAAAACCCGCCCTCGACTGCCGGCGGCTGGATCACCTGCGCGCGGATCGGGCGATCTCGATATAGGATCGAGACCGAGACGATAGGCTTCTTGGTGCTTAGCGTGGTCGAGGCGGCGGAGGCGATCTGGTTGCCGAGGTCCTTGATCTCGGTCTGGCTCAGCGGGCTGCCGAGACCTCGCATGAAGTGATCGCCCTGGAATTCGCCCCAGACTTGTCCGTCGGGATTGATGCAGATCTCGATCGTGTCGTCGCGCAGGACCTCGGGGCCGAAACGGTCGAGCGACGCTTCCAGATAACTTGCAGCCATGTCAGAAAATCTCGAGGTCACGATCAACCATGACCGTGATCCGTGTACCCTGATCGACATGTATCACTGGCCGGATCGCCAGATAGTCCTGCATCACGCTTTGCGTGCTATCGCGCAGGTCGGTGCCGACATCACTCGCAACATCGGCCGCCGCCTCGCTGTCGATTTGACCCGCTGCAGCCGCAGGCAGGGCGCCGATCAAGGAGATCAGCGCGGCGGAGCTGAAGCGTTGCGCGAAACGGGTGTCGACAAACCCGGTGGTGCCAGTACGGCCGAGTTCGTCTCCACCGAAGGCGCTGATCTGCACGGTCTGATTATCGGGCAAGATGATCCGGTCCCATGCCACCATGACGCGCGATTGGGCGAGTGCGACATCGGAGCGGTAGCGCCCGATCAGCCGCGCGCCGCGCGGGATCAGGATACGCGTTCCATCGAAAGAATGGACGTCTTCCGAGACGATGGCGCGGATCGCGCCGGGCAGTGTGCTGTCGAGGGCCGTCTCTGTCACAGCCTGAATCATGGTGCCCTGAACAACCGTGTTCGATGGGTTCGCGATCACTTCGGCACGTGTCACCTGCGCAGGTTGTGCGCCCGAACGAACAAAGGCTTCATCTGCATTCAGGCGTGCGGCTTCCAGCGTGTTCTCCCTATCCGCACCCGCGCCCATCCCGGAGAAGGCGATCATAGGAGACGCGATACGCTCTGCGCGGGCCTCAGCTTCAGCAGCGCGCCGCCTTTCGAGTTCGGCCAGCCGCAATTCTTCTTCACTTGGTCCCAATGAGGTCGGCTCTGGTGGTGCAAGCCGTGCAAGTTCCAAGTCCATGCGGAGCTGATCCAATTCGCGATCCCGCTCGGTCAGTTGCCGCTCGAGGGCCCGCTGCGCCTCGGCGGATGCCTCCTGTAAGGTGGCAATTTGCGCCGTCAGGTCCGCAATAGCCTGCTCCGCCGCGCTATCCGCGGCCTCGGCCGGTCTTGCGCGCAGGTCCTCGAGTTCCGCTCTCAATGTCGCAAGACTTTCCATCAGCGCGAGTTCCGACTCGCTCGGACCTGTGTCCGCAGCCGGGGCTTGGCTGGGCTCCGGGGCAGAAATCGGCGCCAGATCTCCGAATCCGGGGCCGCTGCTCTGGAACTCTTCCGGCGCGGCGGTCGCCATTGGTGCTTCTGCCGACGGCTGTAGGGCAGCCCACGCCAGACCACCTGCTGCCGCGATACCGACGACTCCAAGGATCGCGGCAAGCGGCGCAGGCCGCTTGTCGGCCTTCGCTTTGCCCGTCGAACCTTCGAGAGCCGCGAGGCGCGCGGCGAGGTCTTCCGTACCTTCGGTCATGATGTGGCCTGTCCTGCGTCCTGGACGCAAATCACCTCTTCGCCAAGGCGAAGGACCCATTGTCGGTTGACGCCGGACACGCGGATGACGCCGTCACTCAAGGCCTGGCTGTTCACCGCGCGTTCCCTGCCGTTCGAATATCGGAAGATGGCGGGCACCGGCGCATTCCGTGCGAACCGGAAATACGTGAAGGTACCATCATCCCAGATGGCCGTCGGCGTGAACTCTTCTCGGGCACTGACCGCATAGTTCGCGTTCGGCGCATCGGCCGCAACCGCCCTGGTGGGTTGCACGCGGTTTTCAGGATAGCGGAACTGCACGACATAATGCGGCGTCTCCCGGGCTTCGACGACATGGAAGTAGTAGGAGCGGCGGTTGGTGTAGACGGTGATGTTGGTGGCGACGCCAGATGCTGTCGGCTTGATGGCGAAGGCACGGCCACCCGGGACACCGTCGAATTGAAACCCGACCGTATCGCCGGCGATGATCGAGCGGATGGTTTCACCCTCACCGAATTCGACCGTGGTGACGCGGGTCAGAGTCGTGACGACACGGTAAACTTGGCCTTCAGTCCAGGTCGCGACGCGCACGCGATTGTCATGAGAACCTGGACGGGGCGTAGTTTCGGCCAAAGCAGTCGTTCCCGCGAACGCGAGAATACTGGCGGCCAGCAGCGCAGAGATTGGAGTGCGGGTCATTCAGAACGGTCCGATCGGATGGCATATTGGGTGACGGTGAAACCGAAAGGGTTTTGCCAGACATCGTCGATCGCGCGGGTCCGCTCGGGCCGGAATTCGAACATCAACGTGGCAGTGAACGATCCAGCCTGTACCCCCTGCGGGCTTGTCAGGCGCTTTCTGAGCCGCACCTGGGCGCGGTTCTCGCCAATAAGGGTGATCGATGCGATCTCAACGGCCATCTCGGCCGCAGCCCCGTATCGCGTCGGCGGATAGTTCTCCTGACCCGATGTCCACATCGCGCGCATGCTGGCCTCGGCCGACCCGGAAGACTGTGCCAGGACACGGCGGACACGAAGATCGTTGTCGAGCTGGTTGTAGGTTTCGCGGTCGAGAATGTAGCGGTAGATTTGCGCTTCGATCACGGCAGGGCGTTCGGCGAGCGACACGGTTTCAACCGTGGCATTGGGAAGCGCCATCCCGGTCGCGGGATCGTAGGGGACAACCATGGGAGGCGGCGTCTCGACCATCAGCGCGACAGCCGCAGCTGTCAAACAGCCGAATACACCAAAGCCTGCTCCAGAAATGCCGATCATCCGCCAAAGCTGTTCCCGGCGCAGGGCACCGTAGACAAGTTCCTCTTCCACGAGTTCGCGCGCAGTCATCACCCCTGCCCTACTCATGGCTCAAGGTCCGGCAAGGTGAAGTCCATGTAGCGGCGTTCTTCGGCAACGGTGGCGGCGTCAACCACGCCTGCATTGCCTGCGCCTAGGGTTTGGATCGCTTCCAGCTCCCACATCCGGGTCATGGCGATGGCGAGTTCCGCCGTGACGCGTGTGTTATGATCCATCGAGGCTTTGAGATCTTCCATGTCCGGGATCATCTCGACCAGACGTTCCACCCGCTCGAGAGACTGTTCCGCCTCTGCGTGGCTGTTCTGCGCCGCCGCCGACATCACAGCACCTGTGGTTGCCCGCGTGGCCACGCCTTCGGCGCCCGGATTGCCGCTGGTGGCGATCTCGCGGAGTGAATCCTCGTCGAACCCGGCACTTGCCAGCGCCTGTTCCATCTGCGTGCGCATGGGCCCGGCATTGGGCCCGATGAGAGCGCTCCAATCGCCCGCCTGGATGCCTCGGATCAGGCCGGGGATGTCTTCGAAGTTGGCCTCAAGCAAGGTGTCGAGGTCCCCGCCCATGGCAAGCCCGAGGATGCTGCGCGGCCCGGTGAGCGAGGCATACATCTCGTTCAGCTGATCGAGCTGGCTTTGCAGCATGTCCAGTTGCTCCAACGCATTGTCCAGAAGATCCGTCTGGATCCCGAAATCCTGCAGCATCTGTTGAAGCTGGCGGATTTCCTGAGCAATGTTCTGAGTGTCCACCGTGGGCACACCCTGTGCCGCGACAGGTCCGGTGACATTGAGGGCAAGCGCGAGAGCGATGCTACCGACGAAAAGGGAACGGGGCAGGCGCAGGTTCAACGCAAATCCTCCTGACTAAAATCCATGTATTGCCGCTCGGCAGCCTGGGCTGCCGCCAAGGCGATCTGCTCGGCGCTGAGTGGCTCGGTTCGGGCGGCCTTGATCCGGGTCCGGATTGCGACCAGCCGGGCCAGTTCGGCCCGGGCATAGGTGTTGAGCGCGATGGCCTCGTGGAGATCCTCGGTCTCGCCGATGCGGGTGATGATGTCCTGAACCCGCAGAGCGGCGGCACGGACCGAGACCAGCGAATAGTCGCCATAGACCCCTGCGCCGTGGGCCGAGAGGCTGAAACTCGCGTTGGCGAGGAGCACAGGGTCGATGGTGCCGAGCGCATCGATGCCGCCTACGGCCGCGAGGTAGCTGTTGTACTGCTGCGGAATCACCACGACATAGGCTTGGGTTTCCGCGAAGGGTGGCACACCGCCATAATCCTGCACATTGCCCGGCCCGGCGTTATAGGCGGCGAGCGCATGGATAATGTTGCCATCGAACATGTTCAGCATTTGTGCGAGGTATCGCGCACCGCCGGTGACCTGCAGATAGGGATCGTCGTAATAGGCCGGGTAGATCCCGAGATCGCCCGCGGTACCGGGCATGATCTGGGTAAGTCCGAAGGCCCCTACGGGTGAGCGTGCCCCGATCTGGAAGCGGCTCTCCTGCCAAATCAGCGCCTGCAAGAGACAGCGCCATTGCACGAGCGAAAGACCTGCGCGGCCGACCCCGGACAGACTATGGGTGTCGCGTGCTGCGCGGATGATCAGCTCCTCGATCCCCTCCCTGGCATCGCCGAACATCCGCGCTGCCGCTGGATTGGTGTCCTCGGGCGCATAAAGACTGGCGGCCGCGCTTTCGACGTCGTCTACCGCCCCCTGCCCCGCCTCGAGCCCCGCCACGGTTCCGGCCACGTCTCCAGCGCCAAGCGACATGGCATCCATCAGCCCTTCGAGGGAGGCGAGTTGCTGGCGCTCGATTTCGGCCAGTTCCTCCTCGCGGCTTAGCCGGTCCTGCTGCAGTGCCAGGTCCCGATCGGTCTGCTCAAGGATGGCCTGCCGCTCTGCGAAGAGGCGCAGATCGAAGGTCGGCACGCCTTGGGCGACCGCTGGCCCCAGTGTGGGACCTGCCAGTGCAAAGCCGATCATCGAGAGAGGAAGCCAGGTCCGCATTGGCTTAGCCGCTCGCCCCCAAGAGGACAAAATCGCAGGCCGTGTCGCGGCGCGTAACCTCCGCCCCCATGGTCGAGATCGTGGCGGTGGCGGTTCCTGCCTGCGCAGGAGCCTCGCGAAAATTGAAGCAGTTGGCTTGCGGGGGGTTATGCTGCGCACAGGCTGTCAGGGTCAGGCCGAGCCCGAGCAGCGCGACGCTGCGAATGATGGTACGGGTCATGTCACTCTCCAGAAATCAGGACGTTCGCGATAATCGGCGCCGACAAGCGCTTCGCCCTTCTCCATTCCGCCAAGGATGGTCACGAGCGGGCCGAGCGCGCTGAGATCGGCATCGATCACGACGGAACCACGGTCGTCGCGTACAAGCGCGAGCCGCGAGGCCGAGCCGACGCCCAGAAGCACGTCGAGCTCTTTCTCGGTCAGGCCGAGCATCGCGTAGTCAGCGGCGGAAGCACGAATGTTGGGCAAGAGCACCTGCGTCGGCACCGCTTCCACGATGGTCTTGCCGGTGCGCGTGCGCTCGAGCTGGCTGGCATATTGCGTCATCATCACGACGACGGCGTTCTGCTTGCGGGCGGTCACCAGCCAGTTGCTGAGGCGCTCCGCAAAGTAGGCGTTGTCGAGCGCTTTCCATGCCTCGTCGATGACGATGATGGTGGGCTTGCGGTCCTCGATCACCCGCTCGACCCGGCGGAAGAGGTAGGACAGGACCGCCATGCGTTCCCGCTCGCTCTCGGAATCGAGGATGCCGGTGAGGTCAAAGCCCGCGACGTCTCCATCGATGCTGAAACTGTCCTCGGCATTGGCCCCGAAGATCCAGCCGTAGCGACCCTCGGCCGTCCATTCCTGCATACGCTCGAAGAGATCGCCCTCGTCATCGGTCGAGACCAGCAGCGAGGCGAAATCCGACCAGTTCCGTAGACCCGCATGTCCTGCGCTGGCGTTCTGGCGTACGACTTCCTGCAGTCGGTTGGTCTGAACCGGGGTTAGCGGTCGATCGCGCCGCTCCAAGAGGCTCGCGAGCCAATCAGCAAGCCATGCCTGGCCCCGCACGTCGATCTCGGTCTGGAGCGGATTGAGGCCGGTGGGGCGCCCCGCCCGCACGGTCGAATAGCTGCCGCCGAGCGCGCGGACGGCCATCTCCATCCCCGCGCGATAGTCGAATACGAAGACCCGCGCACCTGCCCGCCGTGCCATGGTCATCAGGAAAGCCGCCAGGACGGATTTGCCGGAGCCGGGACGGCCGAGGATCAGCGTGTGCCCACCTGTGGGCTCGCGATCTGGCGCGCCCTGTTCGTGGAAGTTGAAGCGAAAACCACTGCGCTCGGGCGTCGGAAAGAGCGTGATCGGCATGCCCCAGGGGACTTCCCGCCCTGTCTTTCCGAGCGGGGTGCGGTGGAAGGTAGCGAGATCGGCGAAGTTGTGGTTCGTGATTGCGGCCTTGCGGCTGCGCGCCCCTGTGTTCCCGGGATGCTGCGCCATGAAATGCGCCCGCGCCCCGAAGGCTTCCGAGATCAGGTTGATCCCGGAAGTGGCGGAGATGTTGCGGATTTCGGCCGCGATGTCGTCAAGCGCCGTCTGGGTGCGGGCATAGACGGCCACGGTCATGTGGTGCTCGCCGAAGATCAGGCGTTTGGATTCCAGATCGTCCTGCGCGAGTTCCAGTTCCTGGGCGAGACTGACGGCTCCGTCATTGGCGGCCTGCATTAGCCGCAGCTGCCGCTTGATCCGGCCCGCCATGATGTTGGCGTTGATCGGCACAAAAGAGTGCGTGACCACCATGTCGACGGGCAGATTCAACTCGTCGAGCATCAGGCTATCGGTCTTGGCCGGGTAGTTCTTCACCGCAAAGATCGCCCCGAGCTTGTCGCCGACGGCACCGTCCGAGAGTGCGATGGTCGTGCCGCGGAAGGTGACGCGCGTATTGGCTACGTCCTCGGCGATCACACCGAGGCGCGACCGGGGGAAGAGCGGGTGCTCCTCGCCCGTGTTGAGCGACCCGAGGAAGCCCAGAAGCTCGCCGGTGCTTGCGGCCAGCAGGCGGGGCTTCAGCTCATCGAAGGAGGACAGCAGAAACCCTACAACCTCGTCGAGCTTGCGCAAGCGGCGGTTGGGGTCGGCCGCATGTCGCGAGCGAGACGCCCCAAGTCCGAACGGCAAGCGGCTGCCTGTCTCAGGTCGCTTCAGCACCGTCAGGGTCAGCGTCTTGTCGCGCAAACCCGCGCGGCCGAGATGCGCGTGCCATCGTTCGTCGACGGCAGCCGCAAACCCTTCGCCCGGAACGGGCGGCAGGGTCACATCGACCGCTTTCGACACCTTGTGCAGGTAGAAGGAGAACTCCGTCCCCACCTGCGCGACGATCCCAGCCAGCAACCCTCCGATTCGGTCGAGATGCCCGTCCTCGCTCGTGGTGCTGTTCACCCCTTCGAGGCGGATGCACTGCATCAGTTCGTTGCCGCGTGTCCGGATCGTTCGGTCGTTCACGAGGCTCACATAAGGCAGCATCATTGAGAGCCGCTTCTCGCCCTTGACCCATGCGGGTAGCGCGGTCAGCGGATCGATGGCGTTCTCAACCTCATCGGCAATTCCATCACGGGGCATAGCTGTCGCCTCCGTGCAGCTTGCGGTTCGTCGTGGGCGGGGTTTCCTGCAGGGTGATCACCAGGACATCGAGGAAGTTCGGATCCCAGTCTGCGGCCTTCCAGAGCGCCGGCCAGGCCAACCCCGCGAACACAGCCACCACCCAGCTCTGCACCCAGAGGAACAGGAGCGTCGAGCCGAAGAGCCAGACCATGGCGTACATGATCGGCAAGCCCATCAGCTTGGGTGGCCTGAGAAGACCGATGAATACGCGGGACTGGTCAGCCATGGATGGAGCTCAGGTGGTCCAGATGGCGGCGACGATGGTGGGTGCTGCGGCGATGCCGGCGATTGCAACCACGACCCAGAGCGCCTGACGAAAGTCGAGGATGCCAAAGAGCCAGGAAAGGAACACCCCGATCAGCGCGAGCGTGCCAATCACGATCCCCAAGGGACCGGTGATCGCATCGACAATGCCTTGAAGCAGGGTCTGTACCGGCGAGAGGTCGATGCTCTGCGCGAGCGCTGGACCTGCCAGCACGATAAGGGCCATCGCGCCGAACGCGGTGATCGCCCGCGTGCGGAGCACGCTTTGACGTTTCCTCGATGTCATGAAAGATCTCCTCTGAGCCGCTCAAACACGGCAGTCACACGGGCCACATGCCCTTGGGTTTCTCGAAAAGGGGGGATGCCGCCGTGGCGTGTGACCGCCTCAGGGCCAGCGTTGTACGCCGCAAGGGCCAGAGAGCCCTCACCGAACTGGTCGAGCATCATCAGCAAGTAGCGGGCTGATCCGTCGAGGTTCTGCGCAATGTCATGTGGGTCCACGCCGAGGTCGCGGGCAGTATCCGGCATAAGCTGCCCGAGGCCTATGGCACCGACAGGGCTACGTGCAGCCGGATTGTATGCGCTCTCGACTTCAATGTTGGCTCGGTAAAGGAGCGCCCAATCAGTGACGGAAAGCCCTGCGCGACGCAGCGCACCATGCCCGGCATACCGTAGCGCCGTGGTCTCGATCGCATGGAGGATTTCTGGGGTGGCGCGGGCGGCGGATCGAGCCGGGATCGCTGTCTCGCTCGTTGCGTCAGGAACGCGAGGTTCTGCGAAGAGAAAAAGGCGCCCGTTTGTCTCTTGAGAAGAGGAAATCAATTGGCCGTCTGGGCCAACCGAAAAGATGAAACCGTCGGCCAGGGCCGGGGGCGCGGAACAAACGCCTGTACCCAAAGCAACGACGAGCGCAGTCGCGCGGTCAGCTGCCTTTGACCGGCGGCGCGGCGTGGCGCTCGCGGCCACCTTCTTCAAGTGGGATGCTAGCGGTCGTACAGCCCATGTCGGCCAGGAAACTGACAAGGCCAACGATGGTTTTGAAGTCGCGGAGCTTGAGGACGCTTCGGCTGGTGACGAGCATCTTATCGTCACGCTCATCAGTGGCGACGGCGCGGATGACCCACGAGCCGTACCAGCTGTTATGGCGCTTCTCTGCTCTCTCCTTGCAGACCACCTCAATGAGGTAGCCCTCGGCGAGCAAGCCGCGCAGTCCGTCTTCTGTAACCACATTCGGGGCTTCTTCTATCATGGCCTTCCCTTGGGTCCTTGTTCTGCCTGGGTGCAGTATCAGGCCCACGGGGTCGCAACACCGTGAGCGATACAAAACAACATTAATGATAGCAAGACAATAATAACGTGTTGACGAAGTTCGCCTTGCTCCGATAACGGTGATAGCCGACAGAATGATAATCTTAAAGGCGGCAAAGGAGTTTTGCCCTGCGGCTGTTTATTGCGCGCAACGCACCGTTGCTGTTCGCGTTCCTGCTTGGAAGCATGCCGATAGCCGCAGCAGCAGATTGCGTACCTCCCGAACGACCGTTCTTGCCTCAGTCGCAAGACGACATGCGTGCCTACGCCGATCTGATCAGAAGCGATTTCGAGGCCTACATTGCCGATGTGCAGGACTACTTCCGTTGTCTCGACGCCGAGCGCGCTCGCGCCTTTGTTGAGGCGAGGGAGGTCAGTGATGACTACGCTAGGTTCCTGAATGCTCTCGAGTAAGCGACTACGGGTTTGTGCCGCCAGTAGAAATCAACCGTTAGACCAACGCTCCGTCAGTCTCCAACGCAATGATGTTTTTCAAGCGGGCGATCATGTCGTCACCGCTTGCGACATCTACGCTCGCACATTCATTGATCGATTAGGATTTCAGCAGTTTTTTCAAACTTCTACGAAGAATGTATGAAAAATTTGCCCACACGTTTTGGTGACTTGCCGACATTTTGTTTCAGCAATACAGCTTCAAAAATGATGTACAGGATTCGGGCCGTTTTTGGGATACTCCAGATTGCCTCCATATTGGTGGCAGTGACCCTGATGCCGTCCAATGCATCAGCCATGGTTTCGTGCTCTGTTGAACAAGTCGCTCAGGAGTCTTCAAACGAGCGCCACCATCATGAAACGGACATTCCGGCTGCAGATATCGACCATGGAGCAGACCACTGTGCGTCACATATCTGCGTGGTCGGTGACTTCGTAGGTGCCGAAAGTTGCACAAAGCAGTCCGCTAATGTTTCCCTCCGGTCCTGGGATATTGCGTCCCTAGTCCGTTCGGCCACACCCGAAGGTTTGCGGCGCCCTCCTCGCGCCTGATGCACCTGTAGCCGCAGTTTGACTGCGACCATCTGCATCTGACATTTCGAGGAAATCTAAGTGAAAATTCTGCTTGCGGCATCCTTGCCGCTGTTCGGGGCCGCCTGCTCGGCGCTTCCTGAACTTGAAACCGTGCCAGCGCTTACGGCGGCGGTTACATCGCCTGTGGTCGCGTCTGCGCAACCCGGGCCTGTTGTTGCTTACGCGGGCTACTCGGTCGGAGAACCGGCCGAATGGCGGATGCTGAATGATGAACAACGGGAGGGTGGCGAATGAAACTGCCTCTTCTCATGGGGTCCATGTTGCTGGTGTCCGCCTGCGCCAGTCCTGCCGTTCTTGAGCGTGCAAAACCAGATCGCGCGGGCTTTGGCAGTGTCGAGACGGGTGCACGCCAGGCTCTAGGGGCCACACCGATCTGGAACCTGTCTGCCGCGGACCTTGAGGAAACGCGCAAGAGGGTTCACGCCATGGTGCATGGTAAGACCGTCAGCGCCGACACCGCAGTGCAGGTTGCCCTGATAAGCAGTCCCGCACTTCAAGCCAGCTTCGCTGAGCTAGGTCTGTCCTCAACTGACTTATGGGAAGTGGCTATGGGGCCGGTGCCCTCGATCGGTGTGTCAATCTCCGGGTTGGCTGGCGATGTCACTCGCACACTTGAGGCAACATTAATCAACTCCCTGCTCGACGTGGCAACATCCGCACCGCGGACCCAACTTGCGGAGATTCGCTTCAGACAATCCGAACTTGCTGCGCTCGCCGACACGATAGACTTGGCCGTTGAAACCCGCCGGGCCTGGATTGAGGCGGTTGGCGCTTTCGAAGCCGCTGCACTGATCGCTCAAACTCAGGGCACTGCCGAGGCAGCGTCCGAACTTGCTGTGCAACTGGGCCGTACCGGCGCGATGAGCAAGGCCGATCAAGCAAGGGAGCATGCCTTTACTGCTGAGCTTGCCGCCGAACGTGCAGCCGCCCAATTGGAGGCGCAATTGGCCAAAGAAAAACTGCTTCGGCTGATGGGGCTTTGGGGTAGCGACACCACTGTATTCGTGCCGGACTCGCTGCCCGCCTTGCCTGGTGGCCCGCGCGTTGCAGGAAATATCGAACAGCTGGCACTGGCAAACCGCGTAGACCTGGCATCTGGAAAGCTGGAACTCGAGGCGCTCGCGCTGGACTACCGTCTGACCGGGCAAACCCGTATGGTCTCGGACGTCCAGTTGGTGGCTGGTTTCGACCTGGAACGTGCAGCCGGAGAAACCGAGGCCAATCCAGCGCTTGCTCTAGATTTCGAGATCCCGCTCTACGACACCGGTCCGCTGGTGTCGAAGCGTGGCCGCATGGCCTATCTGCAGGCAGCGAACAGGCTGGCCCAGCAGGCCGTCGATGCGCGTTCGGACGCACGCATGGCCTATAGGGCCATCACCGGTCGCCATAGCATCGCGCGGCATTGGCGCGACTCTGTTTTGCCTCTGCGACGCCAGATCGATGACGAAGCGCTGCTGTCCTACAACGGCATGCTGACCTCGACCTTTGAATTGATCGCTGATGCCCAGGAGGGGCTCGCTTCGCGCCTCTCTGCCGCAGAAGCGAAACGTGACTACTGGCTTGCCGAAACAGACGCGACCGCGGCGATTTGGGGCGGGGCAATTACTCTGACCGGAGGTAGCGAAGAATGATGAACCGTCGTCAATTACTGGGCGCGGGATTGACCGCGAGCGCTGGAGCTGTGCTGGCGAACGCCGGGGCCGCGCAAACACGCTTTCGCGATCTGCCCGAGGCCGCCTTTACCGACAGCCCCTATACACAAGTTCCCCCAAGGCCTTCGGATCGGTTCGACTACAACCCCGTTGTAACACTGAACGGATGGTCTTTGCCGTATCGCATGAACGGAGATGTAAAGGAGTTCCACCTCGTTGCAGAGCCTGTTGAAAGGATTATGGCGGACGGGATGATTGCGCGGCTCTGGGGCTACAATGGCCAATCCACCGGACCCACAATCGAAGCGGTCGAAGGCGAGCGGGTGCGTATTTACGTAACCAACCGTCTTCCGGAACATACCAGCGTGCATTGGCACGGACTGATCCTGCCATCGGGAATGGATGGAGTTGGTGGTTTGTCGCATCCCGGCATCCCGCCGGGTAAGACCTTCGTCTACGAGTTCGACCTCATCAAGTCCGGCACCTTCATGTACCACCCGCATGCGGACGAGATGGTACAGATGGCCATGGGCATGATGGGGCTCTTCATCGTGCATCCGCGCGACCCGGCGTTCATGCCGGTGGACCGGGATTTCGCGTTCCTCCTTGCGGCCTATGACATCGACCCGGGGACCTACATCCCGCGCGTGGCCGAGATGACCAATTTCAACATGTGGACCTGGAACAGCCGGATCTTCCCGGACATCGATCCTCTGGTGGTCAACAAGGGGGACCGCGTCCGTGTGCGTTGTGGCAACCTGACGATGACCAACCACCCAATTCACATGCATGGCTATGACTTTCAGGTCACCTGTACTGACGGAGGCTGGGTGCCGGAAAGTGCCCGTTGGCCCGAGGTCTCGATCGACATTCCTGTAGGCGCCATGCGCGCCTACGAGTTCGACGCGATTCACGAAGGTGACTGGGCGATCCACTGCCACAAGTCGCACCACACCATGAATGCTATGGGCCACGACATCCCTACATTTATTGGCGCCGACAAGTCCCGCCTGACCCAAATGATCCGCCGCCAGCAGCCTGGCTACATGCCGATGGGCACGGCGGGTATGGCGGATATGGGCGAGATGTCGATGGAGATCCCCGAGAACACCGTGCCGATGATGACCGGATGGGGGCCGCATGGCCCATTGGAAATGGGTGGCATGTTTAGCGTGGTGAAGGTTCGCGAGGGCATCGACCGCGACGATTACAGCGATCCTGGCTGGTACGACAACCCGCCCGGAACACAGGCCTACGAATGGACGGGCGAGCTGCCCGAACATGCATACAACACCAGTCCGAAAACCGTGATCACGCCGCGCGGCGGCGTGCGGCAGGGCTGATGCCAGAGCACAGGAGAAACACGCTCATGAAAACTGCACTTTTGACATTGGGGCTGGCCCTGATTCCCGCCCTCGCAATTGCGGACGCCGGGCACGGCAACGGTCAAATGGCCATCGGCATGCCTGCGATGCATGGCCATGAACCCACGCGAACCATCGATGTGATAATGCGTGAGGACTACGACAAGGACGCACCGTTCGTCTTCGAACCCTCCTCGGAAATGACTTTTTCTGAGGGTGAAACCGTGCGCCTGCGCATCACGAACATGGGTGAGGAAACCCACGAGTTCGTGATGGATTCGATGGCACAAAACGCTGAACACAAAGAGCTGATGGCCAAGTTCCCTGAGATGGAACATGACGACCCTAACGCTGTGCGCCTTGAACCAGGTGAAGAGGCGGAGATCCTTTGGACTTTCAACAAGGCCGGCAACTTCGAATTCGCCTGCCTGCTGCCCGGCCACTATGAAGGCGGCATGCACGGCGCCCTTACTGTCAACTGATCTCAAATCAAAGGAAACCAATCATGACCAAATTTTTGACGCTCGCCGCTGCCCTTCTGATGACCGCTGGAACTGCAATTGCTGCTAGCGATAGTGCCATGTCCTCGGGCACGGTGACCAAGATCGATGCCAAGTGGAACAAGATTACTGTCGACCATGGCCCGCTGGAAAACCTCGACATGCCAGCAATGAAAATGGTCTTCGTTCTCGCCGATCCCGCGATGCTGGAAGGGCTGAGTGAAGGCGCACAGATCAACTTCGTTGCCGACCGTGTGAATGGCAAGCTGACTATTACAGAGCTGGTGCAGTAACTACAGGTCGC
>NZ_AMRK01000019.1 GCF_000299875.1 Celeribacter baekdonensis B30 | reverse complement strand
GAAGGTAGGGGAACAGCCGAGGGAGATGCCGCGTGGGCCCTGGCTCCCTTCGAACTCACCGGAGGTAAGACACAGTGCAGATGTCAAAACCGCGTCCGTCAGGATCACTACCGCGCCGATTGTCTTTGCTGAAGCGCCCACGATGCGGAGGAGTGCTGCAGGCGAACAGAGCGTGGAACGAAAGGACGGGTCGCCACGAGACACCGCAACCATCCAATAACCCCAAATGACAGCCCGGCTAGTTGGTTCGGTCAGAAAATGCGACAAGATATTTCGTCAAGGGCCGCCGCAACCAACGGACAGAGCATACTGCTGCCTAGCTCTAGCATCAGTTGCCCACTTGCCCTTCCAGTGCGCATACTATACGTCATTGACACATACGCCGCGAAAACCTATATGGGACAAGAGATGACACGATTGCAAACAGTGGTCGAACTGCCCGAATTTCAGAGGCGCGCCAAGGCAATCATGTCGGACCAGGAGCGAGAGGCCGCGATCGACTTCATCGCCGCCAATCCGGAAGCGGGCATCTCTCTTGGCGGCGGACTTCGGAAGGTCCGAATCCCGAGAGAGGGGGGGCGGAAGGAGCGGCGGCTTCAGGACGGTGTATGTCTTTGGCGGGACCCATATGCCGATCTTTCTGATTACGGTCTTTGCCAAGAATGAGAAAGCCAACCTGTCGAAGTCTGAGCAGGCCGCGGCGGTAGAGATGAGCAAAGCGCTTGTCGCGAAATATGGAGACACAACATGAGTGCATTTGAATCCGTGTCCAAGGGACTGGGAGAGGCGCTGGCCTTCGCAGATGGCGAATTGGCCGGCGCGAAGGTCCATGAAGTTTCCGTTGCTGAGGTCGATGTCGCCCAAGTTCGGCAACGGACTGGCCTGTCCCAGGCGGAGTTCGCCAAGAGCATTGGCGTCGCGAAAGGCACGCTGCTGAACTGGGAACACGGGCGCCGACACCCGACAGGCCCGGCTCAGGTTCTGCTGGCATTGATCGCAAAGAAGCCTTCTGTCGTGCAGGATCTATTACGCGGCACGTTAACCGGGGCCTAAGCCCCGATCCTCTTGATGCGGATCCCGAGCTTGCGGGCTTTGTCGACGATGTTCTCGGTGATCCCCGAACCGGGCGTGGCGATCAGACCCTGCGGCATGGTCTCGAGCATCTTGTCGTTGCGCTTGAAGGGGGCGGCCTTGCCGTGGCTCTTCCAGTCGGGCTTGAAGACCACCTGGGTTACACCTCGGGTATCTGCCCAGCGGGCCGCGATCATCTCGGCACCCTTGGGCGTCCCCCCGTGCAGGAGCACCATGTCGGGGTATTTGGCGTGCGTGGCGTCGAGGACGGACCAGATCAGATCATAGGCCTGATAATCCCCACCCGAGAAAGCGATCCGCGTGCCTTCGGGGCAGTGTACTTCGGTCTCCTTACGGCGCTTGGCCGAGAGATAGGCCCGGCTGTCGACCACGGCGGAGGTGAGGCCGCGATGCGAGACCTTGGATCCGGTGCGGGGCAGCCAGGGCGAACCGGTGGCGGCCGAGAAATGGTCCACGGCCAGATCGCGCATCTGCTCGAAGGCGTCGCGATGGTCCCAGAGTTTGAGCCCGATCATCTGGAGGCGCTCAAGCTCGACCGAGGCGACCTCGGAGCCGTCCTGGATTGCCAGACTTTCCCGGACCTCGAATTCATTGTCATCGTGAAGCTTCTGGATATGGGTGAGCCGGCGATGGAAGATCGAGGTCAGGGACCAGAGCATCTCTTCGAGATTGTCTTCCAACTGGCTGCCGGTGAGGAGGCCGATGGTGGTGTCAAAGAGCGTCGCCATAGCGAGCTCGACCTCGTTGGGCTGGGGGAGGGGGCGATGATCGGTCTCGCCGGGCCCGGGCGTTGCGCCATGAAGTGCGAGGTGGTCGAGGATGGCGGAGGTCACGCCGGTTTCCTCTTGGATGTCTGTCTGATGGGGCATTGTCAGGTTCCTCTGTTTGATCTGACCCGATTTGGATGGGGCGATACCTGGACCGGCGGCGACCGGGCCGCATCCGTCAGGATCGGAGCAAAGCGGAGAATGCGCCACGGGCCGGAAAATTGTCCCGCGAGGAATGGCCCGAAGGGGCAGGGGAATTTTCTGGTGCGCGGCGCATTGCTGCCCGGGCGAGGGGCACTCAGCCCCGACCCGCTGGCCCATCGCTCCCCTTATCCAAACGGGATCAGATCGAACCGTCGGAACCTTTGCCCGGTCGGACATCCCCGGTGAGGTTGGCGGTCACCCGTCCTTGATCTCCAAACCTTGAGCTTTCATGGCCTCGAGCAGGGACCGGCGCAGCGCATCACTGCCAAATGCCCGCAGATCGTCGTTGAAATCCCCCATCGTCGGCACGAGATCACCACAGGCAATTCCAAGCGTTTCCAGTTGGTTACGCAATCTCGATGATGCGTTACGTCCAGCTTCGTCCTTATCCCGCGCGATCCAGATACGCTTGACGCCTGACGACGGGATGAAGAGACCGAGATGGGTGGCGGTGAGACAGGAGGCGAGGTCGAACTCCGGGAGAGCCGTACCGACCGAGAGGGTGGTCTCGAGACCTTCGCCGACGATGAGATCGCTGCGAGGTGAGCCGGACCAGAAGCGGATGGCATGGCCGTGAAGCTTCCCCAGGATCCGCTTGGGGCTCTCGATCTCGGCCAAACTGCCGGTGGACGGGTCGAGATAGAAGCGTGCGCATCCGGTGATCTGCCCGCGATTGTCGGTGATCTTCGCGAGCAGGGCAGGGGCCCTTTGCGGCAGATCGGGGTCGTCCGCGCCGGGGCCCAGAAAGACCCGCGGGTGATAGCGCAGCGCAGGACCGAAGCGCGCAATGTCGCGCCCCTGCAGATAGCTGGCGGCCAAAGTGCCAAGCACCGGCTTGCCGGCGGCGAAGAGTTTGCATGCCCGCGTGATGCGTTTGCTGGAGGCTGCATCCGGGCGCTCCGCCCTTCCGGGTTCACGAGGCACGGCAGGGCAGGGGGTCTCTCCCAAGAAGGCCCGGGCCTCCCTCAGCGTTTCTTTGAGCGTGGCCGACCCAAGCCTTTGCTGCAGGAGATCGATCAGATCGCCATATTCCCCCGTCGCGAAATCGGTCCAGGATCCGGCTTTGCGCCCACCCTGGGCCTGGAGCCGGACGACAAGGCTTTGACCCTTTTCGCCCGAGGTGTCGCCAACCTGCCAATAATTGCCCTGCTTGCGCCCCTCGGGGAAATACTGGCGGCAGAAACTCTCGGTATGATTGGAGAGATCGGTCGAGAGCTCTGCAATACTGCGTCGCGCGCTCATGCAGTGGCCTCCGCGGCGCTTGCGCCAACCGGATGCGCGGCGAGTACCCGTGCCAGAACCTCGATGCCGTCGACGGGGATGAACACCCGTGTCTTCCACTGGATTACCTCGGTGAAACAGCCCATCGCCTTCAGTGCGGTCAGGGCCGTGCTTGACGCCCCAATGAGTTCGAGCCTCGGCTGTCCCATGACCAGCGACCGGCGCAGCTGGTAGCCGCCAAGGAGGCTGAGTGTCGTCTTCGCCTCCATGACCGCGCTGAGCACTTCCTGAGGCGTCATTTCGATCTGGCAGTCGAGCCCGAGCCGCGCGTAGACGTTCAGAAGCTGCTCCTGACTGACCAAGCGGCCGATGGAGCGTTCGCCATCCTCGGTCTGCAGGCGGTAGATGCGCATGTTGTCAGCGGGCAGCCGGTCCCAGATTGGCAGGAGCAACCCACAGATCAGCGTGATCTTCGAGGTGGTAAACTCGGGCACCGCCTCAACCTCGGCCCGCCAGAGCTGCTCGAACATCGCATCTTCGATCTCTTCCCAGTGCGATTTCGAGAACTCGGTCAGGGCAAGGATCTCGGCCGCCATGGGACGCAGGAGCTTCACCCGAAGGATTGGCACACCGTCCTCATCCATGAAGGCAGGTGCATTCACCATCAGCGCCGCGCGTTTCGAGAAGGAGTTCCAGCACAGCGTCGCGCCCATCGACTCAGAGCAGATCTGTTTGACACGAGGCAAGGTCAGCGGATCGTTGCGATCGGTGCGCTCCACGGTCAAGGCGGTGGCCGTCGCCCCGGTCGCCTCATGCTCGAAGATGACCTTGCGGTCGACAATTTCGAACTTCTCGGCGCGCAGGGTCTCCAGGCCCACATCGAGCGTGCCGGCCTGGCGCGCGTCCTCGATGATCGCCGAAAGAAACCCGCCGAAGGCCTCAAAAATCGCGTCCTGCATGTCGATGCGGAGCGCGAGACAGCGATTCAGGAATTGCTGGATCGGCGGCAGGTTTTCTTTCATGGTGCCATCCGCCTCATCGAGCGTCAGCCCGGTCATCTCCTCGAACTTCGCGTAAGAACAGGCGTCGATCTTGCCCGCGCGCAGCTTGTAGAAGAAGTGCCGCAGCGCAGCGCGCGCGTAGGGGCTCTCGAGGTTGTCCTCGGCGCGGAACATGTTCTGACCTCCGGTCTCGCGTTGCCCCTTCGTGATGGCCCCAAGCGTGTCGAGACGGCGCGCGATGGTGGAGAGAAACCGCTTCTCACCTTTGACATTGGTCGCCACAGGCCGGAAAAGCGGCGGCTGCGCCTGGTTGGTGCGGTTGGTGCGCCCGAGCCCTTGGATCGCATTGTCGGCCTTCCAGCCCGGCTCCAGCAGGTAATGCACCCGCAGGCGCTGGTTCTTGGATCCAAGATCCGCATGATAGCTGCGCCCTGTGCCGCCCGCATCGGAGAAGATCAGGATGCGTTTGGCGTCGTCCATGAAGGCCTGGGTTTCGCCGAGGTTTGAGGAGGCGGGTCGGTTCTCGACCTTGAGGCGTCCTTCGCGTGTTTTCACGATACGCCGCTTGCGGCCCGTGACCTCGGCCACGGCGTCCGCGCCAAAATGCCAGAGGATCTGGTCGAGCGCGCCCTGCACCGGAGCGAGCGCCCCAAGATGCTCGATCAGATCATCGCGGCGCCGCTCCGCCTCGCGGCAGATAATCGGATTGCCATCGCCATCGCGGGCGGGGCGCGAGCGCAGATCGCCATTCTCGTCGGTGTAGGGCTCAAAAAGCTGCGTCGGGAAGGAGTGCATCAGGTAATCCATGATATTCTCGCGCGGGGTAAAATCGACCTGCAGGTCCTCCCACTCCGACGTCGGGATCTCCTCGAGCCGACGTTCCATCACAGCCTCGCTGGTCGAGACCACCTGGATCACCGCCGAATGACCCGCTGCCAGATCCGCCTCGATCGAACGGATCAGGGAGGGGCACTTCATGGCGGTGATGAGGTGGTTGAAGAAACGCTGCTTGTTGCTCTCGAAGACCGAGCGCGCGGCGGATTTCGCCTGGGCGTTCAAGGTGCCCGTCTCGGAGGAAATGCCCGAGGCCTGAAGCGCGGCTTCAAGGTTGTTGTGGATGATCTGATAGGCATCGGCGTAGCTGTCATAGATCGCGATCTGCGCGGACGTCAGCTCATGCACCAGCATCTCGTATTCGACCCCGGCATAGGAGAGGGACCGCGCGAGATAAAGCCCGAGTGCCTTCAGGTCGCGCGAGATCATCTCCATGGCGGCAATGCCGCCGGCCTCCATCGCAGCAACGAATTCGGCCCGTGTCACGAAGGGGAAATCACCGGTGCCCCAGAGCCCGAGCCGGGAGGCATAAGCGAGATTGCCGACGACCGTCGCACCGGTGGCAGAGACATAGACGACGCGCGCATCAGGCACAGCGTTCTGCAGTGCGAGCCCCGCAAGACCTTGTTGGGACGCCTTCTTGTCGCCGCGGTTGGACTTTTCTCCCGCAGCATTGGCCATTGCGTGGCTTTCATCGAAAGCGATGACCCCGTCGAACCCTTCGCCCAGCCAGGACGTGACCTGGTCGAGGCGGGAGGCTTTACCCTCGCGTGTCGCAGAGCGCAGCGTTGCATAGGTGACGAAGAGGATGCCCTCAGGGAGAAGGATGTCGCTCCCCTGGCGGTATTTCGAGAGCGGCACGATATCGCTTTCGCGGCCACCGAGCGCCATCCAGTCGCGCCGCGCATCCTCGATGAGCTTGTCGCTCTTCGAGACCCAGACTGCCCGGCGGCGCCCCTGCAGCCAGTTGTCGAGGATGATGCCCGCGATCTGCCGCCCCTTGCCGCAGCCCGTGCCATCGCCGAGAAACCAGCCTTTGCGCAGGCGGAAGACGCCTTCGTCACCCTCGGCCGCCGCCATCAGCTGGCCTTCGATCTCGCCGCGCTTGAACCAGCCTTTGAGATGCGTCTGGTGCGCATTGCCTGCGTAGATGACGCTTTCGAGCTGCGGCGCGGAGAGAAGGCCATCCTCGACGAGGCTCTTTGGCAGGAGCGGGTGGTAGCTCGGCACGGGCGGCGGCACCGAGGCCATGGCTGCGGATTGCACGAGTGCTGTCGGATGTTCCGCCGCTCCGTCGATCCGGATCGCCTGCAGGTCATAGGCCTCGTAGACCGTGTCCTGCAGCGCGCCGTCGGGTTCGCTCCAGGCTTTCGGCAGATAGTCGAGCGGTGCCGTCGCGATGTCGTCAAATGGATGCCTCGCACGTTCTTCGGCAAGGGCACGGGTTTCCTGGCGGGCGGCGTTGCGCAGGGCGTTCAGGTTGGTCCGCGCCGCGGGTTTCGGCACCGCCAAGGCCGCGCTGGTGGGGCAGGGCGGAGGGCTGCACCGCTCCGGGCAATGCGCGAGCACTGCGGAGAGGAGATCGCCCGTGGTCGCGCAGATCGGATGATAGGCGGCCTCGATGGCGACCGGCTCAGTTTCTTCAGCGCCAGCCGGGCGTTTGTCGATCACTGTGAGCCGCGTGTCGATCGTGGTGCCGTGCCGCGCGAAAACCTTGCCGTCGATCGCGGCGGAAAACACCACGTCTGCGCTTTGTGCGATCCGATGTAAAGTTGACTGGAAAGATCTCGTGGAGGGGCGGAAGCTCTCGCCAGTGATGATGACAAGACGTCCGCCCGGCGCGAGGCGTGCTAGTGCGGAGAGCACATGCTGGCTGGTGGCCTGCAAGAACTTGCCCTCGACATGGTTGGCCGCAGAAAACGGCGGGTTCATCACGATGACCGAGGGCACGATGGACCGGTCGAGGCGGTCGTCGATTGAAGCGGCGTCGTGGTTTGACAATGCGGCATCGGGAAACAGCAGTCCCAACAAGGCGCGGCGGGTCTCCGCAAGTTCATTCAGCGCCAAGCGAGCGCCAGATATCCGTGCGAAGATTGCCAGCATGCCGGTGCCAGAGGATGGCTCGAGGACCAGGTCGTCGGCCCGAACCCCCGCCGCCTGCGCAACAATGGCCGCAAGGGGCAGAGGGGTCGAGAATTGTTGCAGACGGATACTGTCTTCCGAGCGCCGCGTGTGCGACGGGGCCAGGCCGGCGAGACGTTCGATCATTGTGAGGAAGGCCTGCGGCGAGGCCGCCTGGCGCTGCATCAATGCGCCGTAGCGCGAGAGCATATAGATCTGGGCGATCTCGGCGGCCTCATAGGCGTCTTTCCAGACCCAGGCGCCGCTCGTGTCGCTGGCGCGGAAGGCATCCTCCATCGCGGTGCGCAGGGCAGCGGCGTCGAGAGACCTTCCCGCTTCGAACAGGGGAACGAGGGCTGTCGCAGCCTGCATGAGATGTTGGGCAAAGCCTGTAGCCTCGCACAGGGCAGGGGCTTCGGGCTCGGCGGCAAGCGGGACGGAATGGGGGTGAGCGTTCATCGGCAATCTCCGGGGTTGAGGGTTGGCCCCAAGCTCCGTGCGCACTCTCTCGCCCGGGAGGGGTCACCCCTCCCGCCCTGCCTCTCGCTCTTTCATGGGATTGCTGATCTCCGCCCTGCAGCGGAAACTTGTCCCCAGAATCTGGGGATGGGTCTGTGGGCGCTGCCGCGTAAGCCCTTGTCAGCTTGAGGCATTGCCAGCTCGCCTAAGTCTTGGGCGGTTTGCGGCCTGCGCATCCGAAACAGGTCCGTCGTCGACCGATCGGCGGCCGTACGTATCCGGACAACCTTCAGGAAGAGCTCTGAAAAAGAAAAAGGCGGCATCCGGGAGGAGGTGTATGCCGCCGTTTAGCTTAGATCGGCTCAGGGAGGAGGAGAGAACCAATCACATTAGAAGCATAGTGGTCATGCTGCGACCGCACAATAGCCGGGCCATGACATTTCTGCATTGCAGCAATGCGAGGTCACTTGGGACTCTCGCAATAAATGGACTGTGTGTTACCTTTGCCCGCCTCTAAGGGAGAGCCTGCGCTTGAGCGGCAGCGGACTGGGGTGTTTGACCCGGCGACGGTACTGGCACAGCGTGTCGCGCCTCGGGCAAACAGCCCGTCTCATAGTCGCCGACGAACCCCCAGGAGGCGTCGACTTCCTCGCCATCGCGCTCGATGACATAGCCGTAGACCCGGCCGCTGAGATAGGCGTCGTAGCTGACGATCTCTGCGCGCAGGATATCTTCAGCCTTTTCATGCAGCGCCTTGGTGACGCGTTTCACACCGAACTCCGTCCGGACCGCCTCAAGCGTCACATAGACATAGCCAACCTGGCCGGAGTCCCACGGGCAGTGGAACCCGATGGTGTTCATCGCGAGACCGGAATGGTCATAGAGGAACACAGGCAGTAGCACTGACTTGGACTCGGCGCGGTCGCGCAGCTGGTCCATCGAGAGGTCGCTCTGGTCTGAGACACCAGCGAGATCGCGTAGGAACGCCTCGGGACCGTCGAACTGGTGGCTGTCACCCAGCCGATAGCGCCGATGCCAGCAGATCAATGTGCCGAGGTTGGACCACTGACGCGGGCTTTCGGCGTCGGTGTCATGGTAGATCTTGACGGTGTGGCCTTGGTAGGCCTCCTCGTAGACAGGGTCGTGCATGTCGTTATCCTTTCTTGAAACGCAATCGACCCGCCGAGCCGGTTGGGGCTCGAGCGGGTCGATTGCGACGTGGTCAGGTGGTTGGTGAGTTTGCCGCTCGACGGATCAGGCGGCGTCGCGGTTCAGGCGATGCTGGACGTGCTCGACCGAGACCTTGAGAAGCCAATCCTCAAACCCGAGAATGGTCTGGTGATTGGCCACCGCCGCGATCCAGACCGCGCGCGGATCGCTGCCGATCTGCGTCGGATCGTTGTCTATCCGGCCATTGGCCATCCACGGCTCCGGCTGAATGCGGGCGAGCCAGTCCGCCAACGACGGGATGCGCCCCTGGCAGTCTTCGCGCACATGCTGCTCGCCAATCCAGCGGATCGGGACGACCCGGCCCGCGCTGTTGGTCAGGCTGTGTCCGAAGATCCGTTGGGCATCATAGATTCCGGCCGTATGATGGCGGTAGGCTCGGTGGACAAAGAGGGCCAGGTGCTCTTTGGATGAGTCAAACCAGTCATGCACATGCTGGTAATCATCTGGAACTCCACCGAACTTTCGGGCCGAACTTTCGGCGTGATGGAGGGGATGTGCCATGTGTTAAAGTCCCTCGTGTTCGGTGGTCGCAGACGCGATATAGCGGTTCGAGTGGCTGACATCGATCTTGTCCGCCTCGAGCGACCAGGTCAGTTCGCCGTAGCCGCCCTCGTTGTTCTCGAAGCCTGGGCTCAGAGCATAGGCAAAATCCCAACCGAAGTCTTCGACCCGGCGCCGCAACTCCTCCGTCAGGGTGATCGCATCAGGCGTCACCACGACATCCTCAACGTTGCCGGAATCTCCGTAGCCTTCGTATTGCACCTCGATGCTCGTCGCACCGAGGGTGCGCAACTCGGAGAGAAGCGCCGCACGGGTCTCGACCCGCTGTTCAGCAGCCGGTCTCTGAGATTCGAGCATCTGCGCGTAGAAATCAGTCGCTTGTGTCATGTCTTTGGTCCTTTGGAATTGGGAGAGGGGAGGGCGACCGCTCAGCCAGGCCGCCCTGGTGGTTTCCTCAAGCGGGCTTCAGGCCGCCGCGTCGCCGCGGTTTTCAGCTGTCCGGTCAACCAGGTTGAAATAAAGGTTCTCGGTCGCGCGCTTGAACCCAGGCGGTTTGCGCGGGGCGAGGCAGCGCACCGAAGCGCTGCAACTCTCGCCATGCTCCATCGCGAACTGCGTCACCTTGTCGATCAGGTCATCCATGCCAGCGGCCTGGATGCGCTTTTCGGGGTAGCTCCCCAGCATCTGGAACTGGGTAACAACAAAGGCGCCATCGCGATGCGCGGGATAGAGGGTGATCTGGTAATCGAGTGTCTTGGCCATTTCTGGTCTCCTGCGGCGGGCGGAACGCGGGCATCGCGCCCCTTGGAACCCGGCAGCACGAAAGGACCGCCCTCGAGGTGAGGGCGTTCCGGGACACTGTTGGAGATGCGGTGAGCGTTCAGTATTCCGACGGCAGAAGCAGGGTCAGCACGCGACGCGTCTGTTCGGGATCGGAGGGCTCGGGCGAACCGTACTGATAATCGACGTCATACAAGTCGATCTTGAACCAGACCGTCATGTCCTCAAACTCGATGACCCCCATCTCATGCCAGCCCTGCGGGTCGCTGTCGGCATCGAACCCGTCAAACGCGGCAACACGGCGGGTGAGCTCCAGTTGGGCGTCAGGCCCAAGCGCCGCGACGCCGCGTGTCATCACGAACTGGCCCTGCGGGGCATCGGCAACAGTAGTGTTTCCGAGGATGGAACGTCGAAACGCATCATTCTGCGTGGCGATCAGTGCTGCTTCCCGAACGGGATCGAGGTCAAGGGTGGTGGTCATGGGATGTCTCCGGGGACGGGCCAGCCGATCCGATATCGGCTGTAGGCAACCCGCCAGCCGGAAAGGGCCGCCCTCGATGTGAGGACGGCCCAAAGTTCATGTGGTAATCAGATCGGTGTTCGCGTCGTCAGGCCGCGTCCCCGCTGAGAAAGGCGGGCAAGGACGACGGTTCCTCACTCTCCGCCTCGGCCAGTACGTCTGCGGCGGGCACGTCGCCTTCCTCCGCCTCGGACGCATCGCCAATCATTTTGGCGTCGGCCTCAGTCGCACCGGCAAACACCATCCCGTCGGGCAGCCAGCGCGTCGTCTTTGCAACCGTCGCGGCGTCGAAACCTTCCGTCTCGCTGGCGGTTTCCGCGAAAGCCCGCTCCATCGCGGCGGAGATATCGCCCTTGCGCTCGCGATTGCGATCCTCGGCGTAGTCGTCACCAATCAACTTGCGCGACGTGGCAACCGCATGGCCCTTGTTGACCCGACCCCAGTAATTCTGCGCCGTCGGGCGCCAGCAAGCCGCGACGTCGACATCAAGCCGCGCACCAATCTCTTCGATGATCGGGGAGGGGCGATTGTCGGAGGACAGCTGCGGTTTGACCGCCAAACCCGTTGCCCAGGCGAACAGCGCCTGCTTGTCCGCGATGGGCAGCGCCGACATCGCCCGGAAGTCCTGGGGTTTCTCCAGCGTCATCCAGTCAGTAGCGAGATCCTGTTCCAGCGCCTCGAGCATCTTTTGGGCAACAGTATCTGCATGCAGCACCTCGCGGTTCTGCACCTGGAAGGGACGGATCGAGATGTCGAGCGCCTCGTTGTTGTAGGACCGCCCCAAAGCCTGTTCGCAGAGCGCGTAGAGCATCGCATCGAACGCCACCTCGAAATCCGCCGCGAGATGTGCCCTGAGGATATGCTGGCGCGTTGCGCGCAGATCATCGGCCAAGCTCGCCGAAATCCCATCGGCTTTGCGCAACGTCGCGGCCGGGTCGGAGCTCGGCACCGGCGTGGAGGAGGTCGGCGGCGTCACCTGTGGCCGGGCAGGGGAGGGGGCGCCATCCGCATTTTTGGTGGTATCGTCGGGCTCGGGCGCGGCCGGAATATCCTCCGGTCGCACGAGGCCTTTCTCGACCCGAAGCGCCCCGTCATGACCGATGGTCAGAACGACACCGGCAATAGCGCGATCTTCGTCCGCATAGGGTTGCCGTTCGCGCTGAAGGGCCTCGATCTCACGCAGGCGCGGCTCAATGGCGTAATATTCCTCGGTTTCGGCGTCAGTCCAATCCTCACCGTCATTCTGCGCCGCCAGTTCTTCCTCGCGCGCGATGAGACGCTCTTCCTCGGCAAGCAGGTCCGGATCGGGGTCGATATCCTGCGGATAGACCCGCCCGAAACTGCGAAACGCGCCATAATCCACCGAGAGATGCACCTCGACCCATTTCCAGTCGGCCTCGAAGGGTTTGGCCGCAGCCTGCAACTTTTCGATAGCGAGGCGCTCGAGGAGGTCGGGGTTTTCCATATGGGCGCAGGCACGATCATCGAAGAGATCACGCAGCAGAACACCACCCGCCGCCTCATAGGCCTCGATACCGACAAAACGCCCCAAGGCCGAGTTCGCCGAATGCGCCGTCTCGGTCAGCTGGCGTTTGATGCTTTGAGGATGGATGTGATAGCTACCCTTCACCGCGTTCCAGACCGCCAGTTGACGATCATGATCGTCGGTCAGCGTGAACGCCATGACGCATTCGAGGGTCAGATCGCCTGCGCGGAACTGCTCGATGATCTCGGGCGCGACACGAGCGAGTTTCAAACGGCGGCGCACCAGGTCGACGGAGACGCCGAATTTCAGCGCAATCTCGTCCTCGCTGCGGCCTTCAGCGATCATCTTGTCGAAAGCTTCGAACTGGTCTGCCGGGTGCATGGCAGCGCGCTGGAGGTTTTCCGTGGCGGAGGTGAGGACAGCGTTGCGCTCATCTTCGACGAGGCAGGGCACCGGGTGGTCTGCGGGGATCACACCGTTCTCGGCGAGTTGTTTCAGCGCCTTGAGGCGGCGACCGCCGGCATCTACCGCAAAACGTGTCTCTGACAACGCATGAACCACCAGGTTCTGTTTGATGCCCGTCTCGCGGATGCTCGCGAGGAGTTCTGCATCATCGCTGGCGCTTGCCGCGACTTTGCGGACGTTGAGCGGGCTCGGCTCCAACTGATCGAGCGGGATCATTCGGATGTCGGCGGCGCCGTCAGGCGCGGCCGATCCGGATGCTTCGGTCTTCTTGGAGGTGGCGGGTTTCGGGCGAGTTGTGGTCTTGGCCATGATCAGGGTCCTTGTCATGCCGGACCCGGATGAGGCTCTCTCTATCCTTTCAAGCCCGGCACCCGGGCTTCCCTTTCTCGGACTTTCTCAAGTGACACTTTCAGTTCTTGGCTTAGTGTCAAAATCCAAAACCAGTAGATGACGACTAGTGCGAGAACGATAGCGGAGAGGAAAACCTTGTGACTTCGGTCATGGCGCGTCGCCACACACCTCCAATCCTTGAGCCTGCCGAACGTGCTTTCGGCCCAATTGCGGCGCTGGTTGTACTTCGCGCAGGCTGTCCGTTGCTTTGGGTTTGGAATTAAGTTTTGTGTCCACGCCGCCCTTAGTGCGACAGATAAGGTGGCATCGCTCCCTCTTTTAAAGACCCTACCGGTCGCGCAACGGAGCATCTTCAGGTAGGTTACAGCGAACTTTGAGGTCTTGTCCTCGTCGTGTCCTTGAACGACGCCGGCCATTATCCGCGCAAAAAGACCTTTGTAACTTCAAAGCTTCCACTAGCTATAGAGCGCTTTAGATGCGGCGTAGCCTCCCAGGTCTTACGCCAGACATTAAAAAGTAAAGAGGAAAGCATGGCCATCAGATTCTCCTCTCTCCACCTAGTCCGACACTCTAGCAGCGGGTTGGTGGGAAGGCTGTTCATCCCATTAGCTCAGGTCATCGCGCCTGCGATCAAAAGTACTATCATTATTACCAAATAATAGCACACCACAAAGCTGCCGTTCCATTTCAGCCCAACCTCATGAGCGGGCTTGCCAGTCAAGGCCACGGCGATCGCCAATGGTGATGCAAATGGAGAAATGAGCATGGTACCAGACCAGCCACACATGACAGCTATCATCAATATCAGATCGGGCACATCAATTCCTGATGAGATTATTGCACCGGTACAAACCAACGCACTTACCATCGGCGATAAACCAAGTTGGCCAGCCGCTGTCATAAGAAGAATAACAATGCATCCCACTGCGCCAGGACTAATTGAAACACTCTCAAACAGCTTTCGAAGATGATCGTCTGGTAGTATTTCAACAACAGTAAAACCAAGAAAGGCACTGGCCCCAATCAGGCAAATTTCACTGGTGGAATCCGGGAGCGCTTTGAAACCTTCGCGGGCGAGGGATGTCAGGCTATTAGAGAAGGGTTGCCTTTCAGTTAGTAGCACCCAAAGGACCGCTACTAAGGGAATAACAATTAGAATTGCCGCACGTAATGGAATTCCGATCAGCGCCTCCGAAACAGCCGATAACCCCGTGATAGAGAGAACTAATCCGAGAAGCGCGACCATCGCCAAACCAGCGCCTTCATGAGTCGGTGGCACAAATGTAGGGTGAACCGTGTTTTCCAGGCGATCAAAGATCCAACCTAGGACGAAGAATATCACAGTTAGACCGAGACCATATGGCAAATAGGAAATGTAATCGATGCTCGGCATCATTGGGATGAGCATGTTGATCGCGAGGCCCATAGGCGACCAAAGAATCGTCGCTCCGAATCCGCGGAGTACTGCATTTGTAATTCTCTGGCCCTGTACTTCTCCAATATCGTGCGTTGGCGCGAGACGGTTACGCTGCGCCAACGCAATCGTTAACAGAAGCTGGATACCACCAAGGTTCAGCAAGATGCCAAAGATATGACTTCCGCTTGCCAAAAGCGCAAACCTCCGTGAAGGTGACTGGGTGACCAGGAAGTGCGCAGCGGTGCTAACGATTTTCGAACGTGTCGCAGCCACCCGCAGAATCGCCATGACGGTCAGCAGCGCTGGAAGGTAGAGCGCGCGGCTCGCAGCAAGGGCAAGGCTTTCCACCTCGCCCCCGGCAAGAATCAATAACAACCCAGATAGGATGGCGAGTAGGAACATAATTTTGGAGTTCGATCGCACGGAATGCCAGCACAATAGAATGTGAGACACGATCAACACCATCGCAGCTCCTGCAAACAAGTGATTTTCACTTAACAAATCTGCGAGAGTGAAAACGGTTCCACCGAGCAGCAGAATGGATGAGGCTCTAGATAGCCATCTTTGGCGAGCAACCATTTGCATTGTTTTCACGTACCTCACAACAACAATTCGGAGGAAAATCTCCACCCTAGAATGTTAGCCGAATGAATTTGGCACTCCTCCAGAGCATTCACACGCTGAAAACGAAATTTGCGATTCTATAACTGATACTGACTGCCCCCACAAAAGATCGGCATCTTGCGCGGAAGCGGTAGCCCATCAATTACAGCGCTAGCCCGCAAACTGTGCCATCTATAATATGAGATTTCTGCGGTACATCTGAGCAAATCTAAATGTATGTGATGAATCGGTTTAGGGCGCCTTAAGGAGTGGATAGTACGGCAGCAAGTGTTTCATCTGGTTCGGTCAGCATTGCCAGATGACTACCTTTGACTTTAATTACATTCGCCTTGCGCGTAAGCGCCAAAGGCAGAAAACGAGTCATAGGCGAAACTATTCCCCATTTGGTGCAAAGTATATAAGACTGCGAAACTAGACCGATGTCAGGCGAAACACTAACTGGCTCAAAAAACGTACGCCAAGGCTGCAAGCACGTCCGCGGCTCTACAAATTCAAGTACTGTTGGATCGTTAACGCCGAAAGCCTTCATAGAAATGGGAGGAATTTTTTGGTCTGCGCCTCGTGCCGTATCGTACAATTCCCGCTTATCGATATCTATCATATCTACCAGCGACATACCGTTATCAGGCATAAATGCATCGAAAAATATTAGAGATCTAATTTTTTCAGGGATTCTGGAGTGCACCCCGGAGATAACCATACCTCCGTAGCTCCACCCCAATAGATCAACATTGTCTAGCCCTTCCATTTGAATGTGCGAAACTACATCCTCAATATGAAGGGTCAGATCGGCAGAATTGGAATTAGTATGACAGCGCTCACCTAGACCGGTTAGTGTTGGGGTAGTGACGATACACCCCTGCATACGCAGTCGCTCAGCCAGATCGCGCCAAACCCAGCCACCAAACCAGGCTCCCGGCACCAAAACAAAGGTACGTTTAGGCATAATTCCTCCTTTGGTATTCCAAATTCCTCGAAAACGGCTAAGGCATCGTTCGAGTCGATCATCTTTCAACTTTTCATTGCCGAAGGTCGTACGCCGCTACCTAGCAAAGTTAGGCAACGGCAGGATGCCTGAATTTTTGCGAAGTAACCTAAGCTGCTACTCAACATCGACTTCGGATTTTGTATGGAGCCCACAAAGTAATGTGGGCTCCATACTCCGGCTAACCTGTTAATCTCCGAATTTTCATTCACTTCACTGCTCTGCGAGATTAAGTGCGACTTAGGCGGAAGAAGACTAAGTTGAGAAAGGCGAAGTCTATCCCGCCAACGGTCAGTAAAGCATTCGCAAAAGCACCAATGTAATTGAGGGGAACATTACCAATATCGCAGTCCTAATCAAATCGGACAAAATGAAAGGCACGACACCTCTAAACGTAGCAGAAAGAGGCGTTTCCTTTGCCATAGAATTGATAACGAAAAGGTTCATACCGACCGGTGGTGTAATTAACCCCACCTCCACTACGATAAGAACAATGATCCCAAACCAGAGTGCAAACTCCTCAGCTCCCAGCCCATAATCAAGCGCAGAGACTATGGGGAAAAAAATTGGGATCGTAAGTAAAATCATAGACAGAGAATCCATGACGCACCCCAAAACTAAGTAGACCAACAGAATCAAGACCAAGACTGCCCACGGGTTCAGCCCTAGCTCTACTACCCAATTCGCAAGTTCGACAGGAACTTGGCTCAAAGCTAAAAAGCCATTGTAGATACTTGCACCAAAAACGATGAAGAAAATCATGGCTGTTGCGGATGCTGTTGACAGCAGACACGACACAAGTGTCTTCCAAGTTAGCCCGCCATTGATCAAAGCCAGAAGACCAGTTCCTGCGGCACCAACGGCAGCTCCCTCGGTCGGTGTAAACCAACCGGAGTAGATTCCTCCTACTACTGCAAGAAAAATCACTACTACCGGCCAAACCTCAATCAGCGATCGAAATCTTTCTGAATAGGGAGCTCTCTCCCTCGATCCGGCAGTTTCGGGGAATAGTCTAACATAGATTGAAATTGCGATCATATATCCTAAAGCAGCGAGGAGCCCAGGAATAAACGCCACAACAAATAGCTTTGCAATATTCTGTTCCGTCAGAATGGCATAGATAACAAGAACAAACGACGGAGGAATCAAAATCCCAAGCGTCCCGCCGGCGGCCAGAGTGCCTGTAGCCAATTGTCCAGAATACCCGTGCCGGCGCAGTTCCGGTAGAGCGACCTGGCTCATTGTAGCAGCCGTGGCCAAGGAAGAACCACAAATCGAACCGAAACCAGCGCAAGCGCCAATAGCGGCCATAGCAACGCCGCCTCTTTTGTGCCCTACCCATTTTTCGGCTGAGTTAAACAGCGCCTGCGACATTCCGCCCAAAGTTGCAAACTGGCCCATAAGCAAGAACAACGGCACGATAGACAGCGAATAGCTTGAAAATGTTGAGTAAGTCTCATTTTTCATTTTCGACAAGATGGGCAACCAACTGTCAGTGACTAGATACGAGCCGAGCACTCCGGCAACCAACATCGACAGACCGATGGGAATGCGGAGAAAGATTAGGACAAGAAGGGCAGGAAACGACCAAATTCCTATTTCAAGAACACTCAATGGACCGCTCCCGAGCCAGAAATGATGTTGGTCTTGGTTGAAGCCTCTACGGCTCTTGCGAATACAAGATATGCCGCAACGACACACGCGAGAACCAAAACAATGAAACAAGCCAAGTAGGGCCACCAAACAGGCATCTCGAGGATAAAAGTTGTATCGCCATATTCGAATTTATTTGCCATTCCGTCCCACAGTTTCCAAGTCATCACAGCCAGCGCCATCGCCATCAGCGCTTCAGAAATCAGATTGATCCAACGATTTACATCAATGGGAAGCATATTCGTAAAAAGATCGACGGTCGCATGTCCTCGCTGCATTTGGCACCAAGGAAGAAACGCACATACAGCTATTGCTACACCAGCCTCAACCAATTCAAAGTCACCTTTGATTGGACCTAGGCCTAGGCCAATCATTGCCCGACCCGCAATAGACGCACATGTCAAAATGGTGATGCCAATCAATACAAGACCACCAAATATTGCCGCAGCTTTTGATAGCTGCTCAAAGAACCTATATGTCGCCAATTCTGGCCCTCCCAACAGGAATTTTATTTTTAGCGCCGCGCTCAATGCATGGAACCGTTTCATTCATCGCTTCAAGGGCCAGGCACTTCGACGCACCTGACCCCTAGATATTTTTTTCGCGCTTTATTTTTGCTCAGCAGAATACTTCGCTATGAGCTTTTCTGCCTCTTCAATCAAAGCGGAGCCGTCAAAACCACGCTCGTCCATGTCAGCAGCCCATTTGTCGTAGACAGGTTGCGCAGCATCTCTCCAGATCTTTGACTGTTCTTCATCCAGAACTACGATACTGTTCCCCATCTCTCGAGCAATTTCGCGGCTTGGTGACGCGTAGGCTTCTTGAGTAACTCCAGCCCAGGCAGAGAATTCAAAGCCCGAATTGTCGTCGATCACTTTCTTCAAATCGTCAGGAAGACCATCATAGGTTGCATTATTCATGGCGAACACAAACGTGGCAGTGTAGAGAGCGTTTCCTGTGAACTCCGTGTGATTGTGTACAAGTTCTGGAACTTTCAAACTTAGAACTACCTCCCAAGGTAGAGTCGCTGCATCAATCACGCCCTTCGACAAAGATTCAGGAACGGCCGGAACTGGCATTCCTACCGGCGTTGCGCCCAGTTCTTCGAGAAGCATGTTGACCGTGCGAGACGCACCGCGAATCTTCATCCCCCTCAGATCTTCCAAGTTCACGATGGGCTTGGACGAATGAAAGGATCCCGGTCCATGAGTCCAAACGCCCAGGACATGCATATCCTTAAACTCTTCGTCCTTCATTTCGTTTTCGAACATCTCGTAGAAGGCGCGAGATCCAACTTCGGCGTTCGGGAGAATGAAGGGTAGTTCAAAAACTTCGGTGCGCGGGAAACGACCAGGGGTATAGCCGATTACAGTCCAAATGATATCAACTGCGCCGTCTGTGACTTGCTCGATCAATTCAGGAGGCCTGCCTCCGAGTTGCATTGAAGGATACCGTTCAATTTTGATGCGGCCGCCGGAATCGCGCTCCACATTGTCGGCCCATACGTCCAAGACATTCTTGGGCACGTGAGCCTGGGCAGGCAAAAACTGATGTAGTTTCAGAGTAAACTCTTGTGCCGTCGCGACGGTGCCGACTGTCAACGTCCCAACTACTCCCACAAAAGCTGCAAATACAGCTTTCTTTAGCGAAATCTTCCTCATGCGTCCTCCACGGTTTTTTCGCACCAAGCACCCAGTCCTTTATTTGGGCAACTTTAGTCCCCTCCGTACGTTCGATAAGCGAACGACGTTCTATTAGCGAACCATATTGACTGGAGCCGCGCTTGTCAACGCTCCGCGTGGGGCAAGAGCGAGCCTTAATGAAGACCTGGTTCAAGTGTGGTTGCATTGCCCTGGGTTCTAACAGTCGTCGATATTCACTCATGCTTCTGTCCGGCACTGGATCTGAGTGAGGTGGTCCCTGAAAACCGGACACACTGCTAAGCTTGCCGCCAACGATGACGAGGAAGAACAGCGTGGCTGACAAACGAAAGCCGAGTTTAAGGCGAAGGTGGCGCTCGAGGCCATCCGTGGCGAGCTGACGGTCGCCGAGCTGGTGGCAAAGCATGGCGTGCATCAGACCTTGATCGACACCTGGAAGCGGCAGGCGCTCGAGGGCATGTCCGGGATTTTCTCGGGCAAAGCCGAGGCGAAGGCCGCCGAGAAGGACGGCGAGATCGAGAAGTTGCACGCCAAAATCGGCCAGCTCGTTGTGGAACGGGATTTTTTAGCGAAAGCCTCCGGGCGGTGAGCATGGCCCGGAGGCGAGAGATGATCGATCCGTGGCACCTCGTGCTGTCGATCACCCGGCAATGCGCTCTGGTCAGGATCAGCCGGTCGGCATGGTATGGCCCGGGCAGGACGGAGACGCCGCTGAACCTGGCGCTGATGAAGTTGATCGATGCCCAGTTCATGGAGACGCCGTTCTATGGCAGCCGTCAGATGGCAAGGCACCTGCGTAAGCAGGGCTATTGCGTCGGACGCAAGCGCGTCCGGCGGCTGATGGCGCGGATGGGCCTGCGGGCCGTCTACCAGAAGCCAAAGACGACGGTGCCGCATCCGGAGCACCGCAAGTATCCGTATCTGCTCAGGGACCTGGTGATCACACGCCCCAACCACGTCTGGTGTGCCGATATAACTTAAATCCCGATGCGGCGCGGCTTTCTCTATCTGGTCGCGATCATGGACTGGGGCACGCGCAGGGTTCTGTCCTGGCGGTTGTCGAACACGATGGATACCGAGTTCTGCATCGAGGCGCTGGAGGATGCGCTCAGGCTGCATGGCAGGCCCGAGATCTTCAACACGGACCAGGGCAGCCAGTTCACCAGTCCGCGCTTCACGCAGATCCTGCACGACGCGACGGTGAAAGTCTCCATGGACGGCCGAGGTCGTTGGATGGACAACGTCATGATCGAACGGCTATGGCGGTCATTGAAGTACGAATGCGTCTATCTGAACGCATTCGAAACCGGGTCGGCAGCCCGGACAGGCATCGGCAAGTGGATCGACTTCTACAACACCGAGCGCCCGCATTCCGCGCTCGGCGGCAGAACACCGGTCGAGGCCCATCAGGGCCCTGACCTCCAGGCGGCGGCATGATCAACAGGCAAGCTTAGCAGCGCCGCAAAACTGTCCGGGAAATAGGGACCATCTCACCCCCCACTGGTTCAAGAGCCTTGCAGATGCAGGTAAAATGCTGGAGAATTGGCGTAGACACTAAAGCGACGACAGACTGCATTGCGAAATCGGATGCAACGCCCCGAACTTATTGCACTTTCCCGACGGCGCAACCAGCCCATCATCGCGAACAAACCCCGAAAACTCCAGCCTCGGGTGGTCCAGAGTTGGCGTGCAGAGCAACGGCTACATTGCTCTTGGCATGCCCTTCACTGGAGTCATATGATAAGTCCTTACGGGGAAGAGTAACCTCGGCGATCAACCAATTGGTGCAATCGAACTGTGCCTATGAACAAAAATAGAGATCAGCATCAACCGGTAATCAATGGGTTTCTTACTTTAGCCCCGCATTCGGAATAGTGGTTTGATCACACCAAAACAGCAGGTAAACAATTTCCAATGACAGATGGCGCAAACTTTAAGAAGCCTGCACCTTCGAAAGCTCGCGCCCCAGAAGGCATGGCAGGCTTGGCCAAAGGCTTAACAATTATCGAGGCTTTCGGGTCGAATCACGAGCACCTCACAGTCGCCAGTGCAGCAGAGTTGGCGGGTCTGTCACGGGCGAGCGCTAGGCGCTGCCTGCTCACACTTGCTGATGCTGGATACCTCTTTCGACAGGGGTCCAAATATAGACCAACTCCAAGAATGCTTCGCCTCGGCGCAGCCTACTATGAGTCAGCCTCATTGCCCCAATTGGCGGAGGCACATCTTGAGGCTGCTCGGGACGAATTGAACGAATCAATTTCGCTAGCAATTTTCGAGGAAGGTTACGCGGTATTTGTCGCTCGTGCTGAAGCTGAAAGAATAGTTTCCAGCCTCGCCAAATTAGGTGGACGTCTGCCAGCATACGCTTCCGCCACAGGGCGCGTCCTCTTAGCGGCACAGTCAAATGAAATTCTAACCAAATACTTGAACAAAAATAAGCTCCAAAAGCTTACGCCAGTAACAATAACTAATAAAGATCAGCTTTCCGAGAGAATCAAAAAGGTCAAGAACGTTGGCTTCGAAATCACCGTCAATGAACTTGAAGAGGGAATGGTCTCTATGGCTGTACCAGTTCTAGACAACCAAGGAAACGTAGTCGCAGCTATGAGCATGAGCGCCTCCAGCGCGAGGATCAGCACGCAAAAGTTACAGGAAGAGTACCTACCAACTCTGCAAATGCACGCCAGTAGACTTTCTCAGTCACTCTAACAGGAAACTAAGCAACTCTTTACAAGAACCGAGATGCCCCTAGTTTTCTATACACCTGCTTAGTTCAGGTCTGCTGCTTGATGTCGAAATCAATGGGCGGCAGTATTCCGTTGCTCGTGTGCGGTCGTTTTAGTTCATGAAATACTTGATGTTGTCTAACATGTAACGACTTGCTTCATCGCGTGTTTGATATACTCGTCGCCTGATCCGCTCTCGTCTCAAAGATTGGAAAAAACTCTCGACCACTATGTTGTAATAGCTGTTTCCAGGTCGGCTCATGCGCGGGTCTAGGCGGCGCTGGTACAAGAACGTCTGTCACTTCCGGCTTGTGAATTGCGGGCCTTGCTCCGAGCCTACCGAGGCTTCACCGTTTGGCTTACACCGCTATACGGCCATCAATAGAGCCTGCAGAGCCAGTTCAGTGTTCTTTCACACACAACAGGCGTCCCAGCGAACCACACGGCGTGAGAACAGGTCATTGACGACGCACATGTACAGCAAGCCTTCATAAGTCATGATCTAGGTAATATCGGTAACCCAAAGCTAATCGGGTTGAGGTGCGTACCGCCACCCAAACGTCGCGAGGTCTCAATTCCCGAATACCCGCACTGTAATCTGATGCATCGCATCCCGCTTAAACTTGTGCTGAAACTTTTGGTCCCAATGTCGCCTACCTTGCCTTAAAATTTGGCTGCGAAGCCTCTAGTAATCTAAAGGCTCCTCAATTCGTCCTTTCAAATCGTGAACCTTTTCAGGCAATACACCTTAACAACTCTTACTAATGTTCCTAAATTACGGGAACACCTGTGCCTGTCATAGACGAAATAGGGTATTTTCGCTCTACGCTCGCTCTGTCGGAACGTCTCGCGATCCAGGCAGATAGAACTCCGTAATCCCCCGCCTCCCCTCGACCCGCCCGAGCTGGACGATTACATCGATGGACTTCCGGATATATTCCCGCACCTCGGCAAAGGTCAGCGGCGTCCCAGCCTGCAGCACCATGATCGCCAACCGGTCGATGGCGAGCTCTGCGGTTTCCGCGTGGATGGTGGAAACCGATCCGCCATGGCCCGTGTTGATCGCTTCGAGATAGGTCAGGGCCTCGGCGCCGCGCAGCTCGCCAACGATGATGCGGTCGGGGCGCATGCGGAGGGAGGCTTGAAGGAGGGCGTTGGCGCTGCGTTGCGACCCGGCACCGCGGTCGGCCAGGAGGGCGACGGTGTTGGGTTGGCCGGGGAAGAGCTCGAAGGCGTCCTCGATGGTGATCAGCCGCTCGTGCTCGCTCACATGGGTCAGGAGGTGCCGAGCAAAGGTTGTCTTGCCGGTCGAGGTGCCGCCGCTGATCAGGACGTTGAGCCGTGCCTCGACCAGGGTCTGTAGGGCAGCCTCGAGGTTCTCTTCGGCAAGACTGGCAATGTTCTTCATCTTCTCGGCGCGGAGCGCGTCGAGCGAGACGGCTTTGCCGAAGAGATAGGTGGGCGCGTAGTCCCGGACGTTGCCCGCGGCGAAGAGACGGATGGTGATCGAGGCCCCGCGATCGATGGCGGGCGGCACGGCGACCTGGACCCGGAGGGGCCGGCCTGCATATTCCACCTTGCCGGACACGAGCGGGTTCTTTTCAGAGACGCGGGCCTTGGCGTCGCCGACGATGGTCTGGGCCATGTTGAGGGCTGTGGTGCGATCCACGGTCTGACCTTCGTGGCGCATGGTGGCGTCGCCTGCGACCTCGAGCCAGACCTTGCCGTCCGGATTGATAGCGATTTCGACAACGTCGTCGCGCTTCAGGAGGTCGCGGAACGGGTCGAGATAGCGTTCGAGGTATGAGGCTGGTGATGCCTGCTCCATCAGTAAATCACCACATCCCGGTCCACGAGCACGGTGACCGAGGCCCCCTGATCGACATAGATCGTCGGTGCGATCGAAACCTGGTCGGCAATGACCGATCCGACGGCATCCTGAAGGTCGCTGCCGACATCGCCAAGGACGATGCTTGTGGTTTCGTTGTTAGCACTCTCCGCCGCCACGGCCGGTGCCGCCCCGATCACGGAAATCAGCGCCGCACCGCCGAAGCGCTCGGCGAACTTGGTGTCGACGAGGCCAGTAAGCCCCGAGCGACCGAGTTGATCTCCGCCCACGGCGGCGATTTCCATCGAGGTGCCGTCCGGTGTCAGGACACGGGTCCAAAGGATCAGGATGCGCTTCTGGTGCATCTCGATCCCGGAGCGGTATTGGCCAAAAAGGCGGGAGCCCCGGGGGATCAGGATCCGGTCCCCGGAAAACGCCGGGACCGGCTCGGAGACGACCGCGACCACGGAGCCAGGCAGATCGCTATTGATGGCGGTCTGAAGCGCGGCCTGGATGACGGACCCTTGGGTCAGGGTGCGCTCAGGATGGGTGAGACGCGCGGCCTCCTGCACTTCGAGCGGCCGCGCACTTTGCAGGAACTGCTCATTGCCCGAGCGGACCGGCCCGCCAGTGCCAGCGGCAGCAGGATCGGCAACCGCCGCGCCACTTTGGCCACCTCGTGGACCATCGGCGTAGACCACGGCAGGGGATTTGATCTGCGCGGTCAGAAGCTCCTCGGCAACCCGCTCGGCCTCGCGCAGGCGCTGCTCCTCTTCCTGACGGCGGCGTTCTTCGAGAAGGCGCTGATCGGCGATCAGCCCCTCGCGGTCGAGCTCGGCCTCGAGCCCCTCGCGCTGCGCGCGTTCGGCATCGAGCATGGCCTGCAAACCTTCGATGCGAGTCTCGGTCTGACGCTGCAGGTTGGCAAGCTCGGCCTCTTTCTCCACAATAAGTGCTTCAAGCGCCGCCTTCTGTTCGTCGAAGGCCTCGCGCAGGTCCGCAACGGCGGACTGGATTTCCGAGTTGCGCGCAGCCTGGCTGGCGGCGAGGGCCTCGCGCAGCTTGGCAATCTCGGCCAGCACCGCGGCGCTCGGTTCCGGGGCAGGGGCCGCAGGCACATCAAGCGCTTCCTCGACGGCGATCAGCGCCTCATTGACCCGTTGCTCGGTTTCGTCAGGCGGAAACTCCAGCCGCCCGCCGGTGCCGGGGCGGCGGTCCTGAAAGGTCTCGACATCGGAGGTCTCAAGCGCGCTGTCGCCTTCCTGCAGACCAGTGGCCAGGAAATACGCCACCCCGGCTCCGCCGAGGGCAAGAGCAGCGGCGAGCGCGCCGACCCCGAGGCTGTTGCCGCGGCGTTTGGATTTGCCGCGCTGGCTGAACTGGTCAAGGCGGTCCTGAAGATCGGGAGGAGTTTGATCGGCCATGGTCAGTTGCTCACGTAGATCGCGCTCTCGTCGCGCCAGGCACAAATTGCCTCGCCGCCGATGCGCAGTGTCCAGTAGGTGTTCACCCCGAGCACCCGGACCGTGTTTCCCTGTTGGGTCCAGTTCACCGTGCGCTCGCGGCCCTGGTCATCTGCCTTGAAGAGGGCGGGCTGGCGGCCATTCTCCGGGAAGACAAAATACGTGTAGCGCCCGTCGTCGTAGATATGGCTGGGGCGGAAATCCCCCTCGCCCGAGACGCGGTAGTTATAGTTGCGCGGTGCCTCGAAGCCTTTGGGCTGGGTTGCACCCGCCGCGCGGCGTTCCTCGTCGGGGTAGCGGAAGCGCACCTCGAAGAACATGCCGGTGCGGTTCGGAATCGAGCCCTCGCGCAGATGGAAGGAATAGGTGCGGCGGTTTGTGATGACCGTCATGTTGGTGGAGGCATTGGCCACATGCGGTTTGATGGTCAGCACATTGCCAAGCTCGGGGATTGGATCGACCTGGAAGCTTTCGGTGTCGCCGACAATCACTGCTTCAAACCGCTCGCCCGCCCCGAAATGGATCGTGGTCGAATGCCGAAGATCGGTCTCGATCCGGTAGACTTGGTTTTCATTGTAGACAGCAGTGCGGATGCGGATATCGAGCGGACCGCCTTGCGGCGTGGCCTCGGCGAATGCTGCAACGGGCATGGCAAGCGCCAGGAGGAGCGCGGGCAGGGATTTCATCTTGGTCAGTTCTCCAAGGTCTCGGCGTCGACGCGGTAGGAGGTCACCACGAAGCCCAAGGGGTTGGCCCAGACATCCTGAAGGCGCTGGCGGGTTTCGGGTTGGAAGTCATAGCCGACAGTGGCGACATAGGACCGGGTGACGGTGCGGGTGTCGCGGGGACGGCGCAGCGTGCGGGTAAAGCGGACCTGGGCCACGCCGCGCTCGATCTGGTTGACCGACTTGATCACCACCTCGATCTTGGCGTCGCGTCCATAGACGGTGATCGGGTAGTCCTCGTTGGTGGAGGACCAGAGATCGCGCAATGTGCGAGCGGCGTCGCCATCCGAGCGGTCGAGCACCGAGTTGATGCGTTGCTCGCCATCGGTCAGGTCATAGGTCTCTCGATCGTCGACATAGGCCACGAGATTGGCCTGGATAATGGCGTCGCTCTCGGAAAGGGTCAGCGCCTGGACGGCGGCGACCCGATCCATCTCGCCGGTTTCCTTGTCCACAACGACCACGAAGGTCTCGGTCGTTTTGAGGGGAAAAAGGCTCGCGCCCGCGACCATGCCGGCCACGCCGGCCAAAACGCCGGCCGCCGCGACGAACCAGGCAAAGCGTTCGCGCCGTCTTGGCCCGTAGATGAAATCCGCCTCGAAAGCATCGCGATCGGGCGCGGGGGAACTGGTCACAAGCTTCTTCAAGTCAATCGTCTTTCACATCAGGGTTTGCGGAAGGCCTTGGCGGCGGAGAGAAGCGCGCCGGGGCTTTGCCGGATCATCTCGCCGGTCTTCACCACACCCGCGTTCGCCATCTGGTTCAGCTCATGGGGAGACTTGCCGGTGACGAGGCGCGAGGTTGCGCCCGTGCCGTACTGGCGTGTGTTTACAAAGCCCTGACGTGCAAGCCCGGTCAGGCCCACGGCATTGGACGCAATGCCCACGACGCCTGTGAGGTTGGAGGCGATGTAGGGGACCGAGGCCATGATCCCGGCGCTGAGGATCAGGATCACGAGGAAGGGCAGGATGAGGCTGACGGTTTCGACGTCACCGGGATCGGCGGAGGCGTCCCCGATGGCCTCGGCGATCGCCACGATGATGCCCGCGGCCCCGGCGGCCGCGACCGGCATGAGCGCATAGCCGATGGTGGCGCGGGTCCAGGCCTCGAAGAGGGACTGGGTCGGCTTGAAGAGCGAGGTCACGATCATGAAGGGGGCGATGACGATCATCAGCGCGAAGACGATGCGGGCGAAGGCGATGATCCCGGCGGTGACGGCGGCAAAGACGGCTGAAAGGACGAAGAAGATTGCGCCCAAGACTGCGCCGAAGACCCAGCCCGCGCGGTCGCCGATCGTATCGCCATAGGCGGTGATGCGGGCAACCATGTTGTCGAGGCTTTCATAGACCCCGGCCTCGTCGCCCGAGCCGGTGAGCGCCAGGATCGAGGCACCGACGGAGTCCGGAACCCGCGTGACGATGTCATAGATGACGCTGAAATTGTCCCAGCTTTGCGCGAATATCCCCACCAGTGCCACCTTCATCCCGAAGGCAAAGCCGGTGCCGAAGGGCAGGGGGCGGAGTTGCATGACCGCATTGATCCCGAGGAGCACGACAAGGAGTGCGGCCCCGGCGGAGATCACGTCGCCGACGGCACCCGCCGAGGAGACAAAGCCGTCCTGCGCCACGGTATCCACCGCGGCGTCGACCTGGCTCAGGATGTCGCGAATAACGCCCATCTACTCGGCACAGGCCTCCACGACTTGCGCCTCGAGCGCATCGGCCTGAGCGTAGAGATCGAGTACCTTGAAAGGCAGGCGCGGATTGTCCGAGGTCTGGAACCGGGGCAGGGCGTCAAGCGCCTGATCCCAGGTGAACTGATCCAGCAGGCAGGTGCAGGTTTCCGAGGCGAGGGCTTCTTCAGCAACAAGGATGCGCAGGATCGCGCGGTAGCCGTTGCGCAGATAGGCGGTCTCGGCCAGATCGGCGGGCGGTTTTGGAATGCGGCAATTGTCCTCTGCTTCCCGCGCGATGGCCATCGAGCTGAAGGGTGTGTCACCGGATGGCTGCGTGGTCGGGGTTTGGGCCAACGCAACACTGGGTGTGGCACTCACGACAAGTGCTGCGAGACCAAGAGACCGGATTGGCGCCAACCTGCGGGTCATGGACATTCTCATGGATCCACCGCCATCGAGCGGAACTTGCGCTCATCCGCGAAGGTTGCGGCATCGACGACGCCGAGCTGGCCGGCGCTCACGCCTTGCGCTGCTTCCAGCCGCCAGATCTGGGTTAGAATGATGCCGAGCTCGGCGGTGACACGAGTGTTCAGATCGACGGCGGCTTTCAGCCCGTCCTGATCGTCGATGAGCCCGACCATTGTCTCGAGCCGTTCGAGGCTGTGGCCTGCCTCTTCATGGCTTTCTTGCGCTGCGACCGACAGCATGGCACTGGCCCCGGCTGAGGTGGCGATGCGGTTGTCGGCGGGCTGGTCGGAGCCTGAGAGCGTGCTCAGGCGCTCCGAGGTGAAGCCACTGCCCGACAGCACCCGTTCGACCGAGGCCGACAGTTCCGCGCCGGGATTGAAGCCGCTCAGGAAATCGCCGCTCGCCAGCGATTGCGCGGTATTGAGCGGGGCCACCAGTTTGCCACGCAGCGCGCGGAATTCTTCGACCGTGGCGAAGAGTTCTCCGAGCCCACTGCTTTCAATGAGCGAGGTCAGTTGCGCCTCGAGGTTCGTCAGCTGCGACAGCTGGGTTTCCAGTTCCAGCCGCATGGTCGCGAGCTGCTGCATCTGGACATTCAGGTCCTCGGCCATGTGCTCGAGCTGGGCCACGAACTGCTGCAATGCCGAGCCGTCAAAGGTTGGGACGCCTTGGGCAGCAGCGGGCGAAGCGAGCCCGAGTGTTGTGACCGCCGCGGCGGTCAGGAGAAGGTGTCTCATTCGGGAACTCCCATCTGCATGAAGTCGCGCTCGGCCAGCCGGTCGGCCACGAGGTGCTGCGCATAGGCCGCCTCGCGCTGCTGGTTGGCGGCCATCAGCCGGACGCGGAGGTTGAGGATGCGGCCGATCTCGGCCTTGGCGTAGGTGTTGAGTTCCCAAGCCGCCTTGGCATTGGGCTGCGCATCGATCTGCAAGATGATCGCGCGCAACCGGTTGATGACCTGTTCGGTGGTGGCGGAGCTGTCGGCGGCGTAATAGACGCCGGCCTCGGAGATGCTGGCATATTCGGCGAGCGCAAAGTCTGAAGGTGAGAGCGTGCCAAGCACATCGGCACCGCCCACCACGGCGAGATACTCGTTGTAGAACTTCGAGATATTGCGCACGTAGCCTTGCGTTTCGGCAAAGGGTGGCACGCCGCCATATTCGATGACCCGGCCCGGGCCTGCGTTATAGGCTGCAAGCGCGTGCGGGATATTGCCGAACCGATTGAGCTGGGTGGTGATATAACGTGCGCCGCCGCGCAGGTTGTCTTTCACGTCATAGCGGTCGACTCCAAGATCGGAGGCGGTGCCGGGCATGAGCTGGGTCAAGCCATAGGCCCCGACCGGGCTTTCGGCGGCGACGTTGAAGCGGCTTTCCTGTTTGATCAGGGCCTGGAAGAGGCAGCGCCACTGGGTGGCCGAGAGCCCGGCACGGGCCACACCGGGGGCGCCTGCGAATTCGCCCGCGACCTCGACGATCATCATCTCGACGGTCTCACGGCCTTCGCCGAAGAGGCGGCTGTTCATCGGGCTCGGATCGGTGTTCGGATAGACCGCCGCCACCCCGAAATCCGCATTGCCCTCGAGCGCGCGGATATCGAAACCGGGACCGGTGATCGCTGCCGTCATCTCTTCGAGAACGCGCAACTGGTCGGCCTGGACATCGGCGAGCGTGGACTCGGTCCGATCCTTGTCCTGCTGGACGCCCAGATCTTCGACCAGCGCCGTCACCCGCGCGATGGCGCGACCGATCGCGGAATTGTCCTGTGTCGGCACTCCCTGGGCATGTGCGGGCAGGGCGCCGAGGCCAAGGCAAAGCCCGGCGGATATGATCGCGGCGCGGCTCATTCCGGACGGGGCAGGGGCTCGAAGGTGCAGTCGGGTTTGGCCGTCTCCTGAGCCGGTGCGCCCATGGTCGAGAAGGAAAGCGCGGACCGCGTCACCTGCGGCTCGCCATTGCGTCCGAAGCAGGGCGAGGTTTTCTCGGTGTATTTCTCGCAAGCCGACAGCAGGCTTGCGGCGGCGCAAAGCACGAGGAGAGGTTTCAAACTCATATCACATGTCTCCAGAAATCGGGATTGGCGCGCCAATCGGCGGGCACACGCGCCTCGCCTGTGGCGCCGCCGCCAAGGATGGGAAGGAGGTTGCCCAAGGCGGAGAGGTCGGCGTCGACGAAGACGCTGTCGCCCGCCGAGCGGACAAGGGCGATGCGCTGGCCAATGGTGGGCTGGACGAGGAGCGCGGCCTCCTTGGCGTTCACGCGCAGGAAATCGTAATCGGAGACAGCAGCACGATCGTTCGGGAAGAGGATCTGCGTCGGCACCGTCTCGACGATGGTTTTGCCGACGCGGCTGTCGCGCAGTTGGCTCGGATATTGCGTCATCATGATCACGACGCAGTTCATCTTGCGAAGCGTAACCAGCCAGTTTTCCAGCCGCGCCCCGAAATAGGTATCGTCCAAGAGCTTCCAGGCCTCGTCGAGCACGATGATGGTGGGGCGGCGATCCTCGACCACGCGTTCGATCTGGCGGAAGATGTAGGAGAGCACCGCCATGCGCTCGGAGGTCATGTCGAGGATCTCGGTCATATCAAACCCAACGATGTCGCCCGTGAGCTTGAGGCCTGCGCCGCGCTCGGGCTCGTCAAAGACCCAGCCATAGCGCCCACCTGGCGCCCATTCGGCGACGCGGGATTGCAACTCGCCGTCGTCATCGAGCGACTTGAACAGGGTCTCGAAACTGACAAAGCGCTGCAAGGTCGCGCCCGCATCGGCGTTCTGGCCGACGGCGCTCTGGATATGGCGAGATTGCTCGCCCGAGAGGGTTCCATTGCGTGTGAGAAGGGTCGCGAGCCAGTCCGAGAGCCAGGCTCGGCCGCGCTCGTCGGTCTCCGTAGCGAGTGGGTTGAGCCCCGTGGGCACCCCGGCACGGATTTCGTTGTAGCGTCCACCAAGGGCGCGGACGGCCATCTCAAGCCCGCGATCCTTATCGAAGAAAAAGAGCCGCGCGCCGACCCGCTGCGCTTGTGCTGCGAGGAAAGCAGTGGTCAGTGTCTTGCCGGTGCCAGTGCGCCCCAGCACAAGGGTATGGCCAACGGTCGGTTCCTTGCCAGGGCTGCCCGCCTCGTGGAAATTGAACCGATAGCCCGAGGTGCCAACCGTCGGCAGGACCGAGATGGTCTGGCCCCAGGGTGACTGGTCCGGCCCACGCCCCTCGACGCTGCCGTGCAGGGCCGCGAAATCCGCGAAGTTGATCGAGGAAATCGGCGTCTTCCGCGCCCGGTAGCCGAAATTGCCGGGCGACTGCGCAAAATACGTGGCTTTCAGCGCCATGTTCTCGCGCACGATCACCGACATGATCTCCTGGCCAACGCGTTTGATCTGGGCGGCGGCGCGTTCGAGCGTATCGCGGTCCGGGGCGTAGACCGCGATGGAGAGGTGATGGTCGCCAAAGGCGATGCGGCCCGCTTCCTGGTCGTCGGCTGCTTGCCCGAGCTGTTCGCGCAAGGAGACGGCCGCATCGTCGGAGGCGTGCATCTGGCGGATGATGCGCTGGATGCGTTCGGCCATGATGTTGTTCGGGATCGGGCTGAAGGAGTTCGTCAGCACGATGTCGAGCGGCAGGTCGAGCGCGTCGAGCAGCGTGACGTCGGTCAGCGCCGGATAGGACTTCATTGAGAAGAGCGCGCCGTATTTGACCTGACCGGTCACGACGTCGGTCAGGGTGACGACATCGCCATCAAAGGTCGCGCGACAGTTGCTCAGGGTATGCGAGAGGGGCAGGGCGCTCTGCCCGAAGGCGATGGGGGAGAAGCTGCCTGCGTTCAGCGTATTGAGATAGCCCAGCCATTCACCGTCCGACTTCGTGAGCCTGACTGGATTGGCCGAGGCAAGCGCCACCTCGAAGAAGCCCATGACCTCGGTCAGCTCCTGCAGGCGTGTCGCGCGATCCTTGACCCAGGCCTTGCGGGCCAGAGCGCGCAGAAGCGGGATGCGCGCGGAGATGTCCGGGCGCCGGATGACGCTGAGATAGAGCTGGCGCTTGGCGGGGCGGAGGTCTTTGACATGGGCCCGCCAGCGCGCGTCGATCGCGGCTGCGAAACTGTCTCCCTCGATGGGGCGCATCCCGAGATCCTGCGGCACGGAGATCCGGTGGATGTAGAAACCGAAGGCGTTGCCGGTCTGGGCGACGATGGCGGCGACCGCGCGCTTCAGCGCATCAAGCCGGGCGTCTTCGCTAGTCATCGGGTTCAGACCATCAAGGCGCAGGGTCGCCAAGAGGTCGCCCTCGCGCAGCACCATCACATCGTCATCCGCGAGCGCGAAATACGGCAAGTGCTCCGCGAGATAGCTCTCCCGCGCGAACTCCGCGCCGCCCGCTTTAAGGAGAACAGTTCCGTGAGTGGAAAGTGTGCCCGCATCAAGCGCCAAAGCTGTCGCCTCCGTGCAGGGCCCGGTTCTTCGTCGGGCGCACTGATCCAAAGGAGACGCGCAGCACTTCGAAGAAATGCGGCTCACGGTCGGCGACGAACCAGAGGATCGGATAGGCGACAAGGCCGATCAGGAAAAACACCATCGACTTGGTCCAGATGAACGGCAGAACGACCCCGGTCGCCAGCACCACCAGGTATCCGACAGGGAGACCCAGATACTTGGGCGGTCGGGCGAGGCCCAGAAAGAGGGGGGATCGTTCTGCCAACTAGATGCTTTCCCGCTTAGCTGAAATGAAGAATCCGTAGGACGTCTCGAGGCAGCGTTTGCAGTGCAAACGCGTTCGAGACGACCGGAGGATGCGAGTGTGCGGAAAAGTCATCGGCCAACCTCAGGAGAAGCCGTCGACGATGGTGCCGGCCGAGAAGATCAGCACGATCCCGATGATGACCGAGGCGAACCAGCCCCAGTTCAGCCGCCCCATCATGCACATGAAGCCGGTGCCGATGACCGCGAGCGTGGCGACCGCGATCCCGATCGGACCCGTCAGCGCGGCCTCGACGGTTTCCAGCATGGTCTGGATAGGCGACAAGTCCTGCGCGAGAGCGGGCGTTGCGAAAGCCGCCAGGGTTGTGGCGGCAGGCAAGAGGCGGCTGAGGCGATGTCTGAGCATGCGAAGTTCCCTTATTTTACTGAAGATCGATGAGGACCGGAGCGCGCGCAGGCACCCGGGCAGCGACGCGGATGTTCGGCGCGGAAACAGGTGTACCCGCGAGTCGGGACCGGATCCGGTGGATGCGCGCGATGTAGTCGCGGGTCTCGGTGAAAGGCGGGACACCGGAATATTCGACCACCCGGTGCGGTCCGGAATTGTAAGCTGCCAGCGCCAGGTCGATGTCTTTGAACGTGGCGAGCTGCGCGAGCAGATAGCGCGCCGCGCCGTCGAGGTTCTGCGAGGGATCGCGCGGATCGACTCCGAGGGCACGTGCCGTGTCCGGCATCAGCTGGCCAAGACCATAGGCACCCTTGGGGCTCACGGCAGTCGGATTGTAGCTGCTTTCAGCTTCGACCAGGGCGTGGAACAGGACCTGCCAGTCGTCGGCACCCAGACCAACCTGGCGCAGGGCACGGTTCCCTTGGTGGCGGTCAGCAGTCGTCCGGATCAGGAAGAGGATGTCGTCGCGACCGGACAGCGGCGCGGTGTCCAATGAGGCCAGAATGACTTCGGCTTCAGAGCGATCATCCAACCCCGCCCATACAGGCCGCTCGCCATGAAAGGTCCAGCCGGATGTCCGGGCTGTCCCGTCGCGGCCGAAGGCGATGACGTCAGCCGCGCTCCTCGAGGGTGATGCTGTACTCAGGACCAAAGCGCAGATCGCGCCCGTCACCGAACTCGAGATGATGTTTGAAGAGCCCCGGCCATATGTTGAAATACCGCGGCTCTGGCCCGTGCGGGGTGATCCGGGTCGAGACCAGAATGGCTTCCGGCTCGCCCTCGCGCAGGTAGATGCACTGGTAGCGCGGCTTGCCATCGTCCGTGAACCCCACGAGTTCATACCGGCAGCGGTACGCGATGCCCTTCTCGGACAAGTCTTTGACACCATCGATGGTGATCAGGATCTGGTTGCGCGCTATCGGCATGTTCGGACTCTCCCCACGAGAGCCCTTCTACTTCACGACACTAAGGCCATAAAGTCATATGGAGTCAATACGCCATATTGCATAAAATTACATATTGAGCGATAGTCTGCTCAACTTTTGCGGGAGAGCGACATGAAGCGACAGGCGATGGCAGCTGTGATGGGGGCGATGGCGGTGTTCGGAGCCCCTGAGAAGGCGCAGGCCTATGACATCGATTGCGCCATCATGCTTTGTATGGCGGGTGGTTTCCCCCCGAGCGCCGTTTGTGCTCGCGCCTATCGCACCATGATCCGCCGTATCACGCCCTGGCCGAGCCTTCCGCCCTTCGGGGTCTGCACCTTTGCCCATGTGCCGGTCGAGTTGGGCGGGCCCGGCGGCGAGGGTGAGCTAGATACCAATCTGCCGGAATACGAATGGCTGAACCGGACCCATGTGATCTGGTTCACCGGACGCTCCTACGAGCCGCGCGACGAGCCGCGTCAGTGGGACTGGTCGATCCGTTCCTGCGATCGCGAAAACCGGACCTGCCGCTACATCCAGCGGGTCTACGGTTCCCACACGCCCTGGCCCGCGACATTCATCTCGGAAAGCGGTCAGGAGATCGCCTACCCAAGCGGTGGCGGTCTTTGGCACTTCTATTCCCGCAGCATCATGGTCGAGTACGGCGACTACGAGAGCAACATGGGCCACTCGGAGTGGTTTTCTTACTGATCTGAGCTATCACTGGGCTTCAGGGAAATTGGGCGTAGCTCGGCCAGACAAGCATCAAAGCGTTCCGGATCGACATGCCAGTGGCGGCTCACCGAGCCATCATTCCAACGGTAATCGGTGAACAGGTGGATCTCCTGCTCCCCGTCGTTCAGAAACCCTTCCTGGAAAGGCCAGCCTGTCTTTCTCTTCGCCATGTACCCGCGCCACTCGTACCGTTCTTGCAGTTATGTCCCTCGCGTTGGGGGACTGGATCAAAGCCTAAGGAAACGGACTAGCGCTTCGCGAAGAGTACTTCGGGGTCGACATTGAGCGCCCGGGCGATGCGTTCGAGAAGGTCGAGGGAGGCCGCGAACTTGGCGTTCTCGACCTTGCCCATATGGCCGCGACTCACATTGGCCCGATGAGCAAGCTCCTCCTGGCTGAGGCCGCGGGCGCGTCTCAAGTCTTGAATGTTCAGTGCAACACGGTCCCGCAAGTTCATGCCCGTGAAACGGACACGTTGCACGAAATATCACCACGCGAAATACGTTACATTCAGAGGTGTAGAGTAGAAATCTTAGAGCGGCGCGAGATCGCCGGAATGGGATGCCTGCAGATATCCAAGTCACGGGTTGAGCTGTCTCGTACACATTCTTTACTGTTCAATCGCTCTTTCGGAAAAGGGCGGCACCGACAACATCGGTACCGCCCGAAATTCGCCCACAGGGAGGAGGTGGTGGGCGAATTATTAATGTTGAAGTGCCGAAACCATTCAAATCTCGAGAGAATCTCTTTTTTAAGAACGGAAAATTGTTACTTGATCGAAGTTTCTTGCAATTAAGTCGACCTCATACGGGACTCCGACTCACAACAAGAAGACCTCATTGCGCACTTGAGACACTCAAAAAACCAAAATAATTGAATACCTCAATCAAGGAATTTCGCCCCTTCCAAGAAATTAATTGTTGATTTAGAGTAAGTTTGCTTCGATTTTAGGAAGCGTCGCTCAGTCTCGAAATCGAGAAGACCAGCTTTCAATGCTACGATTTTCTAACCTAGCTAAAATCAACTTCTTCCACGAGGCGGATAGTTCTTTTATGGTCCCCAGCTCCTTGAGGTGATCAAATTTTGCTGTTTCAAGATACACTGCCCGATGAACGTTTTGAATCGTCCAATCTGGATTCGGCCTCTGAATCAGGGAAATCGAGTCTCCTGACGAAATCCAGCCGGCTTCGAGGACTCGATAATACCATCCAGTCAGCCCCGACGATTGTACGAGTTTGGCGAAATCGCTTTTATTGATCCTCACATTGAGTTTCCAGCATGGCTGTCTAGGCTGCGAAACCTGTACGACGGCTCCACCAATTCTAAAACAATCACCTAGGCAAACATTGGCTTCATCATGAATATCCGCGACAATGTTTTCCCCGAATGCACCAGGCGCCAAGTTCTCAGCCAACGGCACAACCCTTTGCCAATGTTTATAATGATCGGAGCAGTATTGATGAAGTGCTTTATCTAGACCACCATGCTTGACTTTGTCGGCTTGTTCATCTCCTACCAATCCAAATTTGGATAACCAAACCTTACCCTTAACTGCATTCTTTATGATGGCGCTAGGTTCATTTTTGTGCCCAAACGGCATGGCCATGCCGATCCGCACTTCTAAAACGGTAGTCTGCTCCATTTACGACCTCACGCTTTCGAACAGGCCAATATATTAAGATACTAAGATCGATTTTGGATCGAAATCATGATCTCTTAATTGCTCAATACTCGCCAACCTATTCGAGGAAAGCATTTTCTTGGCAATCATGAAGATCCGAGGATCATTAATCGCATCCACAGAAATAAGCCTCCCATTAGAGAAATACCAAACTGACATACTCCTAGGCTTCGCTCCTTTGCGAACCACTGTATCAGTATAGCCTTGATTTAGACCTGCAATCTGAAGCTTTACATCGAATTGGTCTGACCAAAACCAGGGGAACGGAAAATATGCCGTTTCCACTCCAGCCATATTCGCTGCCACTGACTCGGCTTGATCAACAGCATTCTGCACCGACTCTAACCTTATCATATGACCTAAGTATTTGAAGCGGGTGCAATCTCCCGCTGCGAAAATGTCCTTGTCATTCGTTTGACCAAAAGCGTTTACAAGTATCCCTTGATCTACTTCCAGATCGGCCTCGCACGCCAGTTCGTCGTTAGCCACAACGCCTACACCAACAATGACGAAGTCAACCTCCATAGTGCTACCGTCCGAAAACTCAGCGGCGACCACACGGCCATTGTCACCGATGAGACGCTCCACGCCCAAGCCTTCGTAAATCTGTACGCCATTTTCGTGGTGGAGTTTCCGAAAGTAATTTGATGTTTCGGCGCAAGAAACACGCTGCAAGATGCGGTCAGCCATCTCAACGACTCGAACCTGAAGTCCTTGGCTCCTGAATGCCGCTGCAGCTTCCAGTCCGATATAGCCGCCCCCAATTACCAAGGCGCGCCGCCCCACCGTCATCTCGGTTGCAAGAGCTTTAGCATCGTCAATGCCACGAACTAGATAGACGCCCTTGAGATCGCCGCCTATTTCACTTGGCAGGACTCTGGGACGCGTGCCAGTTGTCAATGCAAGCATATCATAGTGCAGAATACGCCGGTCATCGAGTTGGATTTGTTTAGAATTTCTATCAATGTGAACGACGCGGCGGCCTGAGATAAGAGAGATGTTGTTTCTTTCGTACCAAGCGTTGGGACGAAGGAACAAACTCTCAACGCTCATTTCTCCGGTCACAAATTTTTTTGATAGTGGCGGTCGTTGATAAGGCAAGTATTCCTCATCACCTACAATTGTGATTACGGCATCACTATCCAGTTGGCGATATTTCCCTGCTAGAGAACATGCCGCTTGCCCAGCACCTACAATGAGTATCTGCTTCTCCATTCCAAGTTCCTACTCTGTTGCTTCGGAAATGAACTTGGTGGCAAGATAGGCATCAAATGTCTCACTACCGCCTTCGCTGCCCATGCCGCTGTCTTTCACGCCTCCCAAAGGCGTCTCCGGCAACGCAATTCCGAAATGGTTTACGTTCACCATTCCTGCTTCCAATTTTGAAGTCACATAGTGAGATGTACGGAGTGACTTGGTAAAGACATAAGATGCGAGTCCGAAAGGCAAAGCATTTGCCCGTGAGAGCACTTCATCCGTTTCACTGAAAGTAGAGATGGGTGCTACAGGACCAAACGGCTCTTCGATCATGATTTTGGCTGTGTCAGGAGTGTGCATCAGTACTGTCGGTGGAAAGAAATTTCCGGGACCAGAAATAGCCGTACCTCCTGTCAAAATGCTTGCACCTTTGGCAGTGGCGTCGGAAACAAATTCGGTCATAGCACTTACACGTCGAGTATGGGCGAGGGGACCCATTGTGGTATCGCTGTGCATGCCATCTCCTACGACGCGGGAGCCAAATGCTGCAGCAAATTTCTCGCCAAACTCTTGCGCTACCTTTTCATGAACGAAGAACCGGCTTGGCGACATGCACACTTGTCCCGCATTCAGTCCTTTGTAGCCGGCCAACAGAGTCGCCGCCTTATCGATATCGGCATCATCGAAAACCAGAACAGGAGAGTGCCCTCCTAGTTCCATCGTAGCACGTTTCATATGTGCGCCAGCCATTGCTGCAAGATGCTTCCCGACGGGGATTGACCCTGTAAACGATATTTTACGAACCTTAGGCGACGTGATCAGATGCTCTGAAACCTTAGCCGGCACGCCCCAAACGACATTAAGGCAGCCTGCGGGCAATCCTGCGTCGTGAAAAATGTGCGCCAGCGCTACGACGGCACTTGGCGCATCCTCGGATGCCTTGAGGACAATGGTACATCCTGATCCTAAGGCAGCACAGATCTTTCGAAGAGCTTGATTGAGCGGATAATTCCAAGGCGAAAATGATGCGCAAACACCAACAGGCTGACGAACAACTGTCTGACGGACGCTTGGGTCGCGGGACGGGATGACGCGGCCGTATATCCGACGACATTCTTCAGCATGCCAATCCGCATGATCTGCCGCCCCTAAAATCTCCACGCGTGCTTCAGCAAGTGGCTTGCCTTGGTCAAGTGTGAGATTACGAGCAATATCCTCGGATCGTTCACGGATCAAACTTGCAACTTTTCGCAATACACGGCTGCGTTCAATCGGTGAAGTCCATCGCCACTTCTGGAACGCTCGATCCGCTGCAGCAATCGCCAAGTCCAGATCTTCGGTTGTTGCATGAGGTAAATGCCCAAGAATCTGGCCATTAGCTGGATTGTAAACCGATTCCCCGGACCGTTCATCGGAGCCAATGAAGCGGCCATCAATATAAAGGCAAAGATCTGAATATGCGTAGTTCAAAGGAAAAAACTCCCGCCATCTACAGCGATAGTCTGTCCGGTGATGAATGCCGCACCATCACTTGCAAGAAAAAGCAAGGCACCAACAAGGTCATTCGGCACCTGATCACGCGGGATTGAGCGGCTGGACTTTCTGACCACCTCGCCCATGATTTCTTCCATGCCGGTCGCAAGCACTCCGTCGCTGAGTGTAAATCCGGGCGCAATAGCATTCACCGTGATGTTGTCTTTGCCCAACTCGCGCGCCAACGATCGGGTAAACGCCACAACAGCCCCCTTACTTGACGTGTAATGCAGCATAAACGGAGCACCTTTAAGCTGAGAAGTTGAGGCGATGTTCACGATCCGACCGGCCGAACTCTTATGAAGTTCTGGAAGTGCTGCTTTGGCACAAAGAAACGGGCCGAGCGTATTGACCTCCATAACTTTCATCCATTCAGCGGGTTCGATTTGGTCGAATGGCTTTAGCTTCAGAGAGGTAAATATACCCGCGTTGTTCACCAACAAATCCAAACCGCCAAAATGGCTGACTGCTTCGGAAACCATCGCGTTTGTATCGTCTACGTTAGTGACATCGGTTTTAACGCCGATCACTTCAAAGCCTTTGCCTTTAAGTCTATTAGCTGCTTCTTCCGCTCCGACCATGTCAGCGATCACAACGGCATATCCAGAGGCAGCAAGACTTTGAGTGAACGCAAAACCGATACCGCTAGCGCCACCGGTTACAATCGCTACTTTTTTCTTGTTGATCATTGATTTTTCCTACTTATTCTCATCAGGAATTTCGAACATTCAGCTTTGAGTTTTCGGCAACCGAACTGTAATTCGATCTACTCCTGCAGGAACATTGAGTTGGCAACTCAGTCGGCTTTCTGGTTGACGATCATCCGCAACGCACTCAAGCATTTCTTCCTCAACGTCGCTAATCGCGGTGAAAACCGATTCTGTTTCTGGTTCAAGATATACATGGCATGTAGCGCACATAGCCGCGCCACCGCATTCGGCTACAATTCCGGGAATGTCTGCATCAATTGCGGTACGCATTACATTTGCTCCGACATCCACTTTGATATCGGTTTTGGTCCCGTCGGCGAGTAGATAGGTGATTGTAGGCATGTTCCCCTCCGTTAGTGTCTTTTTGCCGTTACGCGCATTGGCATGCTGGTATACCCGCGCACGGTGTTGTTGAAATGAAGAACCGGTTCTCCCAACAATTCGATGGACTCGACTTTAGACGCTAGCGTCCGCAGCGCGATCTCACCCTCCATTCGGGCAATCATTTGACCTGCACAGCCATGGATCCCTGCTCCGAAACCCATGTTACCCGTGGCTTTGCGCGTTACGTCAAAGTGATCTGGTTCCACCCAGTGGCGAGGGTCGCGATTTGCTGAAGCAATGAAGACCAGTACCTTTTGTTCCTTTTTTAAAGGAACGCCCTCTAATTCGGTTTCCCTTGTCGTAGTGCGGTAGAAAGAGTGGAACGTGCTGTCAAAGCGCAAAACTTCTTCAATTGTTGCACGCGCTCTTGTCGGATCATCGCGCAATAGGGCCCACTGGTCTGGATTTCGGCCAAGATTAACAAGTGCGTTCCCCATTGTGAAAATTGTTGTGTCCAACCCGGCCGAGAGAGTTGTGCGCACGAGCATTCCTGCATCTTCATGGGAAATATCGCCGGCGTCAGCTGCGGCATAAAGTTCTGCGCCAAATCCGTTAGGGGTGAGGTTTTCGCGTTGACAGGCCTTCGTAATCCACTCTGTTGCAGGCCCCAGATTTGCGAGGCATTCTTTGAATCGATCATTGGCGGGTCCGAACGCGTTGAAGACCATATCGCCATAGGGCAGTAGATGCTCACGTCCTTCCGCTGGAACGCCAACCGCGTCTCCGAAAACTTTGATGGGGAACGCGTCGGCCAAATCCTTAACGCCGTCGCAGACGCCTTTTTCAATCATCCGATCCACCATCAACTCCGCCTGTGCTTCGAAGGTAGAAGTCAACTTTTTCAAGGCGCGCGGGGAGAGAATACGCGTGAATACAGCTCTGGTCTTTGTATGTTCAGGCGGATCGACTTCCAGAATGATGCTCGGTTGTCGCCAGGGCTCTTCCGTATGAAAATTGGTAAGTCCAACGCCCGCACTGGAGCAATATGTTTCCGGATCGGTCAATACGTTGCGGACACTATCGTACCTCGCCACTGCATAAACCCCGTATCTTTCCAACCAGACGATTGGCCCCGCCTCTCGCAGCATCTCGTAATACTGATATGGGTCCCGAAGCACCTCTGATGCGTAGGGATCAAAGTCGAACGAAGGCACTCCTTCAACTGGTACTGGATATGAGTGAGATCTGCTCTCAAATTGCTGTTGAAATTTCATGGCGCACTCCTCCCTTGGAATTTAGCCTTTGTGAATTTATCAGTTGTGACGCGTGTATGTTTGTCTCTGACTATGCAGGTAGGTCGTCCGCTGGTTCGCCCGACGGCACAAACGCATCGCTGTAGAAAGCTGCTCTATCCAGCTTGGACTCCGCACAGAAATCCTTACTTGCCGCATCAATCATCATCGGGGCACCGCATGCATAGACCTCTAAATCCGACATATCCGGAAAGTCCGATTGAACGGCCTTATGTACGAAGCCAGTACGGCCCTTCCAGGCACTCGGAGGTTCAGAAAGAACAGGCGTAAATGTAAACCAATCATGCTTCGCCGCCCACATTTCAGGAAGCGAACGCAGGTAAATGTCGGCTTCGGTATTTGCTCCCCAATACAGATGCAATGGACGCGATCCACCCTCTCTGATCTGGTGTTCGACGATTGACTTGATCGGCGCAAATCCCGTTCCTGTTGCGATCAGGATTGCAGGGACCTCTGTGTTTTCATTTAATGTGAAATTTCCAAATGGAAGCTCAACAGATAGGATCGATCCCTTTTCAAGATTGGCAAGAACCGTTTGTGAGAACTTCCCGCCGGAAACATGGCGAATGTGCAATTCAGCACCGTCGTTCTGATGAGGTGGATTAGCCATCGAATAATTTCTGCTATCGCCATCAGGCATTAGTACACTAAGGTATTGGCCCGCCTGAAAGACGGAACGGTTACCAATCGGAAATCTCAAATTGATAACTGACACGTCTGGCGTTGGTTGCTCAATTTTCCGGACTTTCGCCTCGAATATCTTGCGAGAAACTGGGTCTGTCTTCTTGATATTTCTCGGTACAATTTCCAGATTTGTGCGCGGTCTGGCCTGGCACAAAAGAACACCACTGGCGGGCCCGACGCAGACACCCTGCCCACGGACAACGGCCTCACCTGATGTAATCACGCCCTCGCAAGACGAACAGACGCCTTTCCGGCAAGAATATGGGATAGAGAAGCCCGCCCGCTCAGCAGCGTCTAATACGGTTTCACTCTCTCCACACTCAAAACTGATATCCTCACCAAAAACGGAAATTTTGTGGGTCATGTTGCACCTCCAACGAGTCTTACAGCCCTGATGACTGCTTCAGGATCGGCACAGTTCTTGCCCGCGATGTCGAAAGCCGCGCCATGTCCTACGCTTGAAAACAGGGTGTTAGCTCCAATTGATAGAGCGGTAGACTTTCTACCGGCTAGCAGCTTGACTGGAATATGCCCCTGATCGTGATACATTGCGACGAATGCATCATATCCATCTCTTGCCAACATAGTATCGGCACCTTCGGGACCATGTGCATCAATGCCTTGTTCACGCAATTTCTGTATTGCGGGGACAATGATACGATCATCTTCATCCCCAAAAAGTCCATTTTCTCCTGCATGAGGATTGATGCCAAACAATCCAATTTTCGGCTTGTCCACTCCCAATTCGCGTAGTGCTGCATCGGCGGCGACGACCGCCTTTACTACTAGTTCTGGATCTATCCGATTCAGTGCGCCGCTTATGCCCTCATGTAATGTGGCATGAACAATACGCAGACCTCCTCCAACCAGCATCAGAAAGATGCTGTCAGGGCCGGTTTTCAATAGATCTGCCAACAGGCTCGGATACCCCGAGAACTTTCGCCCCGATAAATTGACAGCTGTTTCCGAATGGGGGCATCCAACAATTCCTCGTCCAAAGCCATCGGACAACAATGTTAATGCAGCTTCGACATAGGCAACTGTAGCTCGCCCTGCAGCGGCGCTTACCTTTCCTGGTATGAACTCCGCTGTAGGCATCGCTTCGATTGGATGAAGATCAATCGTTTTTTCATCGCTTCCCCACTTAGATCGGTTGGTTTGAACACCGAATCCCAAAGAATCTGCTAAAGGAGAAATTATGTATTCATCGCCCAGCAATACTGGGCGACAAACAGGATCCTGGTACAAGCTGGCTGCAGCTTTCGTCGCAATTTCAGGTCCAATACCATTGGGATCGCCGATGGTTAGCAGCACAGACCTAGTGTCCGACAATCTCACAGCGGAAACCCAAGTAGCGTATCAATATAGCTGCTATCGAGAACAACAATACGCTTCATGATTTTTGCGCCGTTTTCGGATACTTTGTAACGGTCGACATATCGGCCCGTGGCGAAAAGGTCAGTCGGACCTTCGCGGGTAATCCGTGCAACCATAAACGATGTTTCTGATTCCACCTCGTCACCATCTATGCTCGAAATATTCGGTTGCCCGAGAATGTGCCTGTAGGAGTGACGTTCGTAGACGTTGGCCTCCAATAACGACAGAATTCGGTCGTGAAGCATTGCCTTGCTATCTAGCCACATCAAGCCAGCCTGAAGGCCTTGCGCAAAATTGTCCGCAGATGTGATCTGATAAAAGCAATCATCGGCGAAAAAATTTGGCCAGTCATAGAAGTCACCATCGTCGATCGTATACGCATATTGGGCTTGAGCCATGCCGATAAGATTGGTCAATTCAGCTCGTTTTTTCATGCTGCTCATAGGCCCATTCTCCCACGGTACTCGGTCCAGAAACCACGAATTGCGGCCTCAGTAATTCGATCTTCACTCGTTTCGATTGAGTAACCACCCATCGCAAGTACGGCACTTTCTTCTGCGGCCCCTTTTGTTCCGCGCTGAACGAAATTACCAATGCAGCCGTCCTCCATGGAGACATACCCCCCCGGTCCGATTAGGTTGGAAAGTTTGAGACGGGCCTTCCGCTGATCTGGAGTATCGTCTTCGAACCCGATATAGGTCCACTTCAAATGCATGCTGTCTGTGCCTTTGGGCAATACGGTACGAACAGCAACTGAATTTTGGATTTGCTGCAAAACGAAATTTGGAAAAACAGACAGAATCTGGAGCGTAATATCGTCGTCGTATTCCTTGAAGCTTTCCAAAAGCGTCATATCAGTCAAACTCAGATCGGAATCGGATCTGATATTTTCGTCTTTATATGCATTTTTTTGAACTTCGTCCAAAGAACCACCATGGTCGACGCAAGAATAACTCACATGACATCCACCGGTTTCATTCACGATGATCCCGCCTTTTTGCGACAGGCGATTCAATTCAAAAGTCGTAAAAAAGGTGTGGAGAATACTGGCGTGATAACTATCCTTTGTATTCTCTACGTAGAGCTTCCAGTTGTTGGGGAGAATTTGTGTGAATTTGCCAAGGACAACGGGTTTCCGCCCTCCCAAAACGCGCTCAATGCGCTCAAGAACCGCTTCTCCCAGGTAATCTTCGATATCATCCACATCTTCATCGAAGCTTCCGAAAACAAGCCCATGTAGCACTGATACCCGCATTTTGCGTGGGCCTTGATTTTCCATTTTAAAGTCACTTGCGATACCGCCACAGCCCTTGATGCCATCTTTGAAGGCAACTCCAATCAGATCCCCCTGAAGGCTGTGCGTCCAAGCGTGATACACGCACGTGAAGTCTTTAACGTTCCCTCTATCCTCTAGAGCCAACAATGAACCACGATGCGCGCAACGATTTTCGAATGCGTAGATTTGGCCATCTTTGTCACGCGTCACAATGACAGGAGTCTCACCAGCAAAGACGGCAACAAAATCTCCTGCCTCTACGAGCTCGGCCTCAAGGCACAGGAAATTCCAAACAGGGCCCTGAAAAATCTTCTTATTTTCTGCTTCCAGAACATCTTGGCGCTGAAAAACCCAATACGGAACACGCGTTGCTCCATCTTTAGCGGGCCATGTCGGCTGTTTAGCCGATACTTCTTCAGGGTCTACCATCAGCGCATCTCCTCATGCAAATATGTTCGCTTACCGAACGTTGATCGAATATCGTACATTGTTCTTTACATGAGCACGTTTCGGTGTCAAGTACCTCTAGAGACGCAAGGATGTCATGGACGGTGGACCGGACAACTTGGGAGCGTTGAGGCGATTCAATTCTTGTTCGGTAAATGAACAAGTCTGGTTGGGTCCAAAATTGTCGATCTTGCCCCCCACTAGGTTGCGGGCTTAAGAATGTTGGAGATGTGATATGATGAAATTACTGGCCTTTTCAGGGAGCAGTCGAAAGGATTCAATCAATTCCAAGTTGGTGCAGGCCGTGGCTGATCTGAGTCAATCGCATCAACCGGGCAAAGTTGAAATGACATTTGTTAATCTTATGGATTTTGATGCGCCGAATATTGATGGTGCGAATGCCTCACGGCCCGAGATGCCGCATCAAGTCATAAAGTTCCGCGACTTACTGCGAATACAAGATGGCTTTATTATCGGTTCGGATGAGTATACCGGTGCTTATTCGTCTGTGCTTCGCAACCTGATTTCTTGGCTTGTTCTGGAAGATGGCCTAGGCGGCACGGCATTTAACAACAAGCCAGTCGCGATATGCGGTGCTTCTTCACGCGGTGTGGGGTCTGTTCGCGGCCATCCCGCTCTTCAACAGCTGTTTCTCACTCTCGGCGCAAATGTTATTTCTCAGAATATTCGCCTGGGCACAGCAGGCAGCATTTTTCAGTCCAATGGCAAACTAACTGATAACGTGCAGACACAGCTTTTGGACAATACTATTGCAAAACTTCTGTTTCCCGCTGAATAGTCTGCAGCATGTTGGTGTGGCCTAACGTGCTTGCTTGATGAATACTGATCATGTTTTTTTGAGGTGTGCGGTTGCTTAAAGTCGGATGATGGCTGAGGCTCCTCTTCCCTGAACCGGCATATCCAACGAATTCAACGACACGTAGACCGAGCGCATCGCAGGCGTACATGACAGCAACAAACATTCTGAACTCTGTGACCTTGCGATCCAAATCCAGTACAGTCAGCTACTGGCCTAGCTTTGTCACACATTGCATTTTAATCTCTTCCCGGTTTCTGCGTTGGTAACCGCTTATTCGTGTCCAAGTCGTGCGCCCTAAACGCCTTGATGTGCGGAGGGCATTCGTTGAACGCGCCAGCCCGAGGGGTGTCCGGCTTCCAGGGCGCGATGCTCCTGCGAGATAACAAGACTGTGGCGGCTCTCTTAGCAGCGATGGCATCGTGGCACATGCCGGTGTCATAAACGCCGTCGGCAGTACCATTGCCGATCTCCTGGTCGGGAAGGATTTGGGTGGGCAATGCAAGTAGCATAGACACTTCGCCCACCTCGCTGTTGGTGAACTCAACGGCCCGCATTTCCAAGCTCTACTTGTCGACTCCTGTTTTGCTCTTGCGCGATATGTGAGCTTCGGACTGCTTAACCGGGTGAAAGACTTTTTGTTTGTTGAGCAACTCTGCCAGACAGCGGCTGTGGAGAAGTCATTAGCAGGTACGCTTTACTATGGCCTTGCCGCTACCGGAGGCTGCAATGAGTCATCCGCTTCACGCAACACAGAAGATCAACCAAAGCCGCTTGCACGATAGCTTCGGTCATCCACCCAACAACTCCTCAATAAAATCCTCTTGCCGATCGACCGCTGCCTCCCATTCCTTCGGCACCGCTGTTTCCCGTTCCAACGTCTCTGGCTCTGGTTGCCCGCGCCCAGCCTCCATCGCCATCACGCTCATCGCGCGCGCTTCGCGACGCTGCGAGCGATCCCGGACAGGCGCGCGTTCGGCTGGTTTCGCCTGTTCGTCTGCGAGGGCTGCGTCACCATCCACGCTACCCCAAGGTCCCACGCCCTGCACACTCGGTGGATAGGGGAAGGGCTTGCCCTCCTGGCGGGCCAGCATCTGCTTGAAGAAGGGATCGTCGTAATACTTGATCCGGCTCGCCTTGATAGGGTGCTGGGGCGAGGCGAGGATGATGACCTCGTCGGGGTCCATCAGGCGCGCTTCGGTCTCGGAAAGCAGCGGCCGTTCTTCCAGACGCGCCGAGGTCGAGGTTGCGCCGAGGAAACCCTTGTCGCGGCCATACATCCGGGTGACCGCCTCGCGGGTGGTGCTGCCGACCGCGGCGGAAACCTCCTTCACCGTGCGCTGGTCACGCGGGGTGATGTAGAGCTTCAGCCCTGCCCCGTTCTCGAGACTTTCGCGGCCCTCGGGCCCGTAGATGCGATCAAGCGAGGCAAGCGACTGCGCGATCATCGCGACGCGGCCGCCATAGCTCGCCAGCGAATGGATAGCGCGTTCGAGATACGGCATCGCCCCCATCTGCTGGAATTCGTCGATCATCATCATAACGGGCCAGGGCTCGTCCGGGCCCGGCTCGTTCAGGCGGATCGAGGCGATGAGGTCGGCAAACATCAGGCGCAGGAGCGGGGCGAGGGTTGCGATGTGATCCTCGGACACGGCGATGTAGAGCGACTGCGGGGTCTTGCGGAAGGTTGAGAAATCAAAGTCGCTCGCCTCGGTGGCCGAGCGCACCGCCGGGTTGTCCCATTGCTTGAGACCGGCGGTCATCAGCGCTTGGATGTTCGAGGTCAACAGTCGCGACGAGGCAGAAGCGGCGTTGATCCAGAGCTCGCGCAGGATGTCTTCCTCGGCCTCGTCGGCATAAGTCTTGTACTGCGCGTTCTTGTACTCGCCCCCGGCGACGATCTTGTTGACTTCCCCAAGGTTCGGCGTGCCGCGCTGGATCGCCAGCAGGCAGGCCGCGACAAAGATCGACTTGCCCGCCTCGGAGAAGGTGTCGAGCGTCTTGTTGTCCTTGTCGAGGAAGAGGTCGGCCAGGATCGAGACCTCGGTGAAGCGCTGCGCGAACGTCCGGGCCTTGGCGATCCGCGCCAGCGGATTGTAGCGGTGCGTAGCATTGGCCCAATCAAACGGGCTGAACCGATAGACCTCGTCTCCGTTCAGTGCCCGGAGCCGCGCGGTCTTCTCGAAGTTCTCGCCCTTCACGTCGAGCACCACGACCGAGCCAGCAAAGCTCAGAAGGTTCGGGATCACGAAACCCACACCCTTACCCGCGCGGGTCGGGGCCACCATCATCACATGCGGGATGGTCGTCGAGGAGATGAACTCAGCCTTCGAGGCCGGGGCACCAAGCTTGCCGCAGACGAAGCCCTTACCGGGGGCCTGCAGCATGTCGTTCTTCTTCAGCTCCGCCTTGGTCTGCCAATGGGCCGATCCGTAGTCGTCGCGCTCTTTCTTCCAGGTCCAAGCCAGCGCGAGCGCGCCGAGGCCAATGGCTCCGAAGCCGACAGCGCCAAACCCTACCTTGAAGGCATCCGGATGTGCGGCGCGGGTGCCGGTGCTGGCCTTCCAGAGCGCAAGCATGTCGAAACTCTGAAACCCGGTTTTCAGGGCCAGGGTCAGGTAGAAGGCGGCAACGATGGTGCCGATTACGGCGCCGCAGATCACACCGAAAAGAAGCGCGGCCCAGAGGGGGAGTGTCTTGGTCATGGTGGTCATCCCCTTCAGAATTCCATCTCGTCATCGAGACCGCGGTCGCGGCCAAGGTCGCGCCCCAGCTCTTCCTGCTGGCCGCGCAGCCGCGCCACCTCGGTCGCCTTGTCCTGCTGCAACCCGGCGGCGCGGTCGGTGAAGATCTGGTCGCCTGTCTCCTCGAAGGTCATCTCAAGGAATTCCTGCGTGACCGTGATCTGGTCGAGCTTGCTCGGCAGGACCGCATCCAGAACCTCGTAGTTGCCGCGACGAAGCTCGGCCAAGCCCTCCTCGCCCAACTCCTTGAAGAGCTCGGACTGCAGGGTCCGCTCGACGGTCTCTTCCTGTTCCTCGGTGAGCTTGCCGTCCCGCAGCATGTCGGCGAGGTCCTGCAGGTAGGAATTGGGCGTCCGGTCGTCCTCATCGATGAGGGGCAGTGTCGCCTCTTCCTCGTCCGCGAGAGTCCGACCGATCTCGACACCCATCTCCTTCGCCCGTTCCATCAGCGCGTCCATCACGCCATCGACTTTTTCGAGCGCGGCGTCGAGTTGGTCGTCACTCGCGGTCTCGACGCTCAGGCCGTCCTTCGCCAGCACCGCGTTCATGTCGCGCTCGACCCAGTCCTGTGCCATGCCGTAGTTCCGCGTTCCGCCCGCCGCGATCCGGGCCACCAGCTCCTCGGTGTCCATGCCCACCTCTTCGGCGCGCTCGAGCACATCGCGCAAGCCCTCGTCATTGCCGGACCGCAGCGCGGCGATCAGCACCTCGCTGCCCGCCCCCGGCGGATACGGTTCCTCGAGCTGCTTGCCAAACCGCGCCCGTAGCTCTGGGTCTGGAACCATCTGCGAAAGGTCCGCGATGATTGGTGCGGCCTTGGCCTCGAAGGCGGCGCGTTCGGCCGGGTCCAGTTCCTCGGCCTTGAGCCTCAGCGCCTCGATCGTGCGCTCGGAATAGTCGATCGCATCACCGACGGTCTTGATGTCCTTCATATCTATCGTCCTTTCGGTGAAGTTCCACGGCGTGCCGGAACCGAGCCCGTCCGCCATGACGCGCACGGCGCGCGCCATGTGGCGCTGGTCCATCCGGTCCAGCAGGTCGGCGAGGTTCTTGTAGTCCTTGGCGAAGCCCACCACCTGCGCCTGCGCGATGGCGGATTCCTTGGCGGTCATGACGATCTCGCGCGGCAGGCGAGCCTCTTCCTTGGCGCGGTAGATCTCCTCGATCCCGGCGGGCTTCTCAAAAATACCGCGCTCGAGCCGTGTGGTGGCGTCGAGCATGACGCCATAGCCTTCAGCGATCTCGGCCTGCTTCTCGCGCATGAGCTGCGGCGACATCACACCCTCAGCCCAGCAGGAGAACCAGGTGCCGTTTTCGAGGCCGCGATTGTTCAGGATGATGTGCGCATGCTTGTGCGCCCGGTCATCATGGACCGCGAGAACATAGTCCCATTGATCGCCGTATTCGCCGCTCTCGAAGAAATGATCCGTCCAGTCCATGGCGATGTCGCGCACCTGATCGACCGTTACGTCGGTCGGGAACGACAGCAGCATGTGCGAGGTGAACCCGAGCTTGGTCGAGCCGCGCCAGGTGCCGGCCCAATCCTCGATGATGTCCTCTTTCTGCTCTTCAGAAAGCACCGCCGCGTCGGTCAGCGCATTGGTCATCGTCGAATAGGTGTAGACCGCCTTGTCGTTGATGTAGGAGATCTGCGCCCCGAGGGACACCCGCGTCTTGCAGCCCCCTGCCCGGATCCGTTTGAAGACCGCCGCGCGGCTCTGACCCGAGGCCGCCTTCAGCGCGTTACGCGCCGACAGGGATCCGACGCGTGCGAAACTGCGACCCTGCCGACGCCCCGCCAGCCGCGCGTCGATCCGCGCCGCGGCCTGGCCCCGGATGCGCTCATCCTCCCAGAGCCGCCCCATGACCGAGACGTAAAGGGCGAGCGGATCAGCCATTCCTGATGAGCCTCAATCCGCGTTCGATCGTGCGCGAGCCGTCCTCCAGAACCGCGCTCTCTGTCCCCTGCCCTTCTTCCTTTTTCGGCCACTCCTGAGCACGCAGCGCCTGCGCCGCATCCTTCATCCGGCCCATCTCACGGCTCATGGACTGCGCCAGATCAAGGAGTTCGATCAGCACCGCGCGGTCCGCCTCCGAAACCTCCAGCCGACCGCGATGCACCGCCTTGGCGAGCACCAATCCTGCGTCGCTCACGTCCTTCGCCTGACGCCATGCGGCGCAGAATTCCGAGACCAGATCACGGGGCACATCGAGGAAACCGCACCGCCCGCGCAGCACCGCATTGAGCGCCTGGGATCGGTTGGCAAAACCCCGTTCGCACCACTCGGCATCGAACACAGCAAGCTCAGACTGACTGGCCCGGAAGGCGACCGTTTCGCTCGGGTCGCGCACCGCGATGCCCTCCCCCGCCTCCTCTTTCGCGAGCCGGTTCACGTGGCGCGGAGAGATACCGAACGCCGCCGCCAGCTCCTTCGCGCTCTCGCCCGCCGTGAAGCGCCGCGCCACTTCGATGCGCTCTTCTAGCTTCAGGTTTTTCGCTGGCCTCGGCACGGGTCAGACCCCTCGGACAAAATGTGCAAACATTGGCCATATCCTGCCAACGTCATCCTTCTCCCCTTCGCTTATACTTCAATACATCACATTGCGCAATATTACGTTTTGCATAGTGTGTCTTTTTGCTGGAAATAGACGCCATCAAGACCCCGCGGCGCGGCGCGACATGGTACGGGTCCCGCCCTCATCGATGCAGGACAACCAGGTCGAAAAAGCTTCCGAAACTTGTGTTCATGACGCACACGACGACAGGCAAACCAAACGCTCGAGCCGGTCACGGATCGGGCGCCAGGAACACGAAAATGGCCCGCGCTGGATGGCGCGGGTCGCACCGTCTGCGAGCGTCACGATGCTTCTGAGAGTCGACGTCAGACCCCTGCGGATCCGAAGACCCGCAGGGGTATCTGGGTCAGTGACCCAGTCCCAGAGAACGCAGGTCGTCGTAGCGGCTGCGGGCGATCAGCGCCTCGGTCTCGAGGCTGTCGAGGGTCTCGGGATGGGCGTCTTCGTCGAAGGCGGCGAGGTAGTCCTCGAAGGCCATGTCGGCTTGCAGTTCGGCGAGGTCGATGGATTGTTCGAGTGTCATGGTGTGATCCTTTCCGTTGATCGTCGTTGGACGGATCGTGGAAAAGACCGGGGGCATGAGAGCGGGCTGCACCCGGCACGGGGCGGAATGAAATGGAGCACGCCGGGGGCGGGGTTGTTGTGAGCGATGCCTCGGCAGCGCTCAAGGCGTCAGCCGTCCAGAAACCTGCCCCCGGCGTTGCAGACCGCTCGACCCCGGGCTAGCGATCTGAAAGGCCAACAGGTCGACGGAAAGGCGCGCGGCGGTGATCCTCACGTGAGACGTTGCCCCGGGATGCATGACGATGATTTGCGATTTCGTTGCCTGCGGCGCAGGGCGAGTTCGCCGCCCCAGGGAGCTTCGCCAAGACGACCCAGGCACGGGTTGCTCGACTGAGAGAAGGGGTGCGCTTACCTCGCACAGTAGGCTCCCAGTTTTCTATGCTGACATTCGGTTCCGCCTGGGGTTCCTGCGATCCGCGCTGTCACTGAACAGAAAGATCGAAGCCGCGTCGGCGACCTATCCGGTCTGACTATCCAGTCTGACTATCCGCGTCGGCGTCCGCGTCCGAAATATACCGCATCCTTCGGACACCAATAGTGCACCAGTCGAGGACAAGTTCCCCCGGAACGAGAAAGAGCCAGACCGCCGGAGCGGTCTGGCCCGTGGCTTAGGCGGCGTCTTTGGGACCCCAGGGGATGACGGCCTGCAGGGACAG
>NZ_AMRK01000018.1 GCF_000299875.1 Celeribacter baekdonensis B30 | reverse complement strand
GGGGGGGGGGGGCGGACAGGTGGCGTCAGTGCACACCAGCGGTGATGCGTTTCTTCGGGCGGTCGCGGTAAAGCAGCGACTGGCCGTCTTCGAAGATGTGCACCTTGGACGGGTCGGCGGTCACCTTGACGTCGACGCCGCGCATGTTCTTGTGGATGCCGGGCAGCTTGGCGATCACCGCATCTCGGCCTTCGACGTCCGGGTGAAAATAGAGGATGGTCACCTCTCCAAGCGCCTCGGTGATGGCGATCTTACCATGGTAGAGGAACGGCCCGCCGTCCAAGATCGCCACAAGGTCTTCGGGCCGCACGCCAATATTGACGGTCTTTCCCAGATCCTCGGGCAGGGTCGGCACGGTCGAGATCGCCTCGCCGCCGTCCTTGGTGCGGACATGGGTCTCTGCGCCGGTCTGGATGATTTCCCCGGGGATCAGGTTCATCGCGGGGGAGCCGATGAACTTGGCGACAAACTCGTTTTCCGGCTTTTCGTACAGCTCCAGTGGAGTGCCCACCTGCGCGATGCCGCCGCCCGCCAGCACGACGATCCGGCTGGCCAGCGTCATCGCCTCGACCTGGTCATGGGTGACGTAGATCATGGTGCTGTCGGGCATGGATTCCTTGAGCTGGGCGATCTCGATCCGCGTCGCGACGCGCAGCGAGGCGTCGAGGTTCGAAAGCGGCTCGTCGAACAGGTACACCTTGGGGTCGCGCACGATAGAGCGCCCGATGGCCACTCGCTGCCGCTGCCCGCCCGAGAGCGCCTTGGGCAAGCGATCGAGCAGGGCGTCGAGCTGCAGGATCTTCGCGGCGCGCTCGACCCTTTCGTCGATCTCGGCCTTGGGCATTTTCGCGATTTTCAGGGCGAAACTCATGTTATCACGCACGCTCATGTGTGGATAGAGCGCGTAGGACTGGAACACCATGGCGATACCGCGCTGTGCCGGTGGGACCTCGTTGACGATCATGCCGTCGATGTCGAGTTCGCCGCCGGTGATCCGCTCCAGACCCGCGATCATGCGCAGAAGCGTGGACTTGCCGCAGCCCGAGGGGCCAACGAAGACGATCAACTCGCCGGTTTCGATCTCGAGGTCGATGTCCTTGAGCACCGTCACGGTGCCGCCATAGATCTTTTCGACGTTCTTTAGTGAGAGGTTGGCCATTTCGCTATCCTTTTTCGCTGTCCGGGGGCCGCATTGTCGCGGCCCGCGTCGGTATCACTTCACAGAGCCGGCCAGCAGGCCGCGCACCAGAAACCGTTGCAAGCTGAAGAAGACGCCCAGCGGCACTGCGATCGAGACGAAGGCCGCCGCCGCCAGGATGCCCCAGTCGCCGCCGCGCGAACCCAGCAGATCGTCGGCGATCTTGACCGTCATGACCTTGGCCTCGTCGGCCGAGGGCAGGAACACCTTGGCCACCAGCAGGTCGTTCCAGGTCCACAGGAACTGGAAGATCGCGAAGGAGGCCAGCGCGGGCAGCGACAGCGGCAGGATGATCTTGGTGAAGATCTGGAAATCCGTCGCCCCGTCCACCCGTGCGCATTCGATGATATCGCGCGGCAAGCCAGCCATGTAGTTGCGCAGCAGGTAGACGGCAAGCGGCATCCCGAAACCGGTATGTGCCAGCCAGATGCCCACGAAGCTCTGCCCCACGCCGATGTCGTTGTGCAGGTTCAGCACCGGTACCAGCGCCAGTTGGATCGGCACGACCAGCAACCCGACGATCCCGGCGATCAGCAGGCCGCGAATGGGGAACTCCATCCAGGCCAACGAATAGGCGGCAAAGGCAGCGACCAAGATCGGGATGAACGTCGCCGGCACGGCCACGATCAGCGTGTTGAGGAAGGCGCGGCCCATGTTGTCGCCTGACAGCACCGTCCGGTAGTTGTCCAGCGTCAGCTTGGGCGGGCTCTCAGCCGCGAAATACACCCGCTGGCCGCGACTGCCCGGCTTTTCCGGCGTAATCCAGACATAAGAGCCGTCGGCATTCACCGTCAGCGTCTCGCCATCGCCCAGATCGCCCGTGGTGCCCGCCAGATAGGTGGTGGGCTCTGCCCCGCGGGTACCAAAGGCTGAGATGTCGCCGGGTGTGCCCGAGAAATACGACCGCGCCTCTTCGTCATCGAAGATGTTGCCCTCGACCCGGAAGAGGGGGCCGTCGGGGGTTGCCTCTGTGCCGGTGCGCGCCCGCGCTGTCAGTTCCACGGGCAGCATCGCCTGCCACCACCCGGTGGCCGAGATCTGGTCGCGGTCCCGGAACGACGAGACCAGCAGGCCGAACGTCGGAATGACCCAGATCAGGACCATGGCCGCCATAGCGATATTCTTGGCCCAGCTCAGCGCGGGTTTCTTTCCTGCAATGTTTTCCATGACCGGTCCTCCTACCGAAGTTCTTTTTGTGCCTGGCGGATGTTCGAGATCATCACCGGAAGGACGATGATCATGATGACAAGCGCCACCGAAGTCGCGCGGCCGTCGTCGCGGAACATGAAACTCATCATGTAGCTGGGCAGGATCTCGGTGCCGAAATTGCCCCCGGTCATCGCATAAACGATGTCAAAGATTTTCAGCGACCCGACGGTGATCGTCGTCCAGACCACCACGATGGTGGAAAAGATCTGCGGCATCTTGATCCGGAAAAAGATCTGAAACGGGTTCGCCCCGTCCAGAATGGCGGCCTCGATGGTTTCCTCGGGGATGCCGCGCAGGGCGGCGGAGAGGATGACCATGGCGAAACCGGTCTGGATCCAGACCAGGATGAACATCAGGAAGAAGTTGTTCCAGAACGGGATCTGGATCACGTCGATTGGCCCGGCGCCGAACAGTCCCGCAAGCACGGCGTTGATCAGACCGATATCGCTGTCGACGGCATAGACGAACTTCCAGATCAGCGAGGCGCCGACAAAGCTGATCGCCATCGGCATGAAGATCAGCGATTTGGCGATGTTGCCCCATTTCAGCGTGTCGCTGAGCTGCGCCGCGATCAGGCCGGCGGTGACCGACACGACCGGCACAAAGAGCGCCCAGAGTGCGTTATTGAGGAAGGAGCGACGGAACTCGGGGGACTCGAACAGCGCCAAGTAGTTGCCGAGCGCGATGTACTCATCCCCCGAGCGGTTGAACAGCGACCGGTAGGCGGACCCCACGACCGGATAAGCTAGGTAGACCGTCAAAACCAGCAGGGCGGGGAAGATGAACAGCCAGGGGCGGATGATGTTCGCCCGGCGGATGTTGCTGGCGATGTTCGGCCCCTTGGCCGGGTACAGCACCTTGTCCAGCAGCAGGTTCGATGCGTAGAAGTAGCCTACGCAGCCCCCAACCCCCAGAATGATCGTCGCAAGTCCCTGAATAATGGGATTCATCGGTCCGCCCTCCCGTCGGTTCCGTTATTGGAAAGGCACCGCGAGCTTGTCGCGGCGCATGATGTTGGGGGATGCGCTTAGCGAATCGAGTCCCAGCGCGCCTGGATCGCGGCGGCTGCCTCATCGGCAGTCAGGCTGCCGGTGGTGTATTCCACCATCGCGTTCCAGAACGCGTCGGTGCCGATCTCGCCCGGCATCAGGTCCGAGCCGTCAAACCGGAAGGTCGTCGCGCTCAGCAGGATTTCGGCCAGCGCCCGCCCGGTGTCGTTGGCATAGGCGTCGAGGCTGACGCCCGTGTGCGGCGTCAGGGTCTTGCCCTGCGCGGCAGTCAGCGCGTGCGGCAGAGAGGTCTGGAGAAACGCCATGAAGGCGTGCGCGATCGGCTTGTCCTGCATGATCGTCGCCAGCCCGCCGGAGCCCAGAACCGGCCGACCCAGATCCTTGCCCTCATAGGCAGGGAAGTAGAAGAAATCGGCATCCTCGCCGATGACGATGCCATCGGGAAAGAATGTCGGAATGAACGACGCCTGGCGGTGCATCATGCATTTCGGCGGGAATTCGAATAGCCCGTCCGGGCTGTCGCGGAAATCGATGGTAGCCGCAGCGCTGGAACCGCCGTCCACATAGTCGTCGTTCCTCGCGAAATAGCCGTATTCCTCGATGGCTGCCACCACGCGCGGATCGTTGAAGGGGATCTCGTTCTTCACCCACTGGTCATAGACCTCGGGCGGTTGCGTGCGCAGTATGAAATCCTCGACCCAGTCGGTCGCGGGCCAGCCGGTGCCGGCGCCCGCGCCCAGCCCGAGGCAGAACGGTGTCAGCCCGTCGTCCACCATGGTATCGGTGAGCGTCTTCAACTCCTCCATGCTTTCGGGAATGTCATAGCCGTTTTCGTCAAAGGCTTCAGGCGAGTACCAGACCAACGATTTCACGTCGACGGCGTTGAAGATCCCGTAGACATGCGGCTTGCTGTCCGGACCGGTCGGGCTGGCCAGATCGGCCCAGGACTCTCCGGCTGCGAAGTTGTCGATGTACCATTGCTGCGTGTCCTCGGCGAGCGGCACAAGGTTGCCCTGCTTCGCAAGGTCGGCGGCAAGTCCCGGCTGCGGGAACAGCGCCACGTCCGGTGGGGTCCCGGCCTGCACGGCGATCACGATGTCCTGCTCGTAGCTGTCAGAGCCGGAGTATTTCACCTCGGCACCCGTAGCCTCGGCGAAATAGGCAAAGATCTCGCGCAGCAGATCGGCGTCTCGGCCGGTGCCCGCGCCGGCGATGTCCAGTGTCTGGCCCGAGAAATCATGGCTGTCGGCAAAGGCCTGGAACTCGGCCCAGTCGAAGGGCCCCTCTCCGATGGGAAAGCGCAGGTGCGAGTCCGCCGATGCCGCGCAGGCGAGCGATGCCGCGAGGATCGCGCTGGAGCAAAAGAGCGCAGTGCGGAATTTGGATGTCATGTGTCCTCCCTTTCAAGTTTGCCGCGCCCGGAGCAGGTGCGCTGGCTCCGGGCGTATCGGCCTTGCGCCCCGGAGTGGCGTGCCCCGAAGCGCGTTTTCGAATCCATCTGATTCATTATCTTAACGTTAAGATCACAAATCGGAACGTTAAAATCAACGATAAAATTCCGAGACTCGCAAAAAGTCATTGACCTTCGCGGCGATTTCTATTTCTTCAGAAGCCGACTGGACGCGCACATAACCTCTCGATCCGTGCGCCGTTCGGCGGCGCGTTTTCGATTGGTGACAACGGCAAGGGACGGACTATTACGTGGCGACTTTGAAGGATATCGCAAAGCTCACCGGTCTTTCGGCGACCACCGTCAGCCGTGCCCTGCGCGGGTTCGACGATGTCACGCCATCGACCCGCGAGCGGGTCAAGGAGGTCGCACGGGAGCTGAACTACCGTCCGAACCACAGCGCACGAAAACTAGTGTCCGGACGGTCCGGCGTCGTCGGCCTTGTCCTCGACACACCGCCCGCTGGCTTCGAAGCGGCGCATTTCTTCGAAATAACCCACGCACTCACGCAGGCCATGGCAACTCGGGGACTCGATTTGTTCCTGCATATCTCGACCGACAAAGACCCTCTGAAGACCTACGACCGGCTGATCGGGCAAGGCATGATCGACGCATTCGTGCTGCTGTTCCCCCTGGCGGACGATCCGCGGATGGAGTTCCTGCGCAGCAAAGGCGTGCCGTTTGTCGTGCATGGCAAGCATGTCGAGGCGCCGGAGTACCCTTATTTCGATGTTGATACCGCGGATCTCACGAGGAAGGCGGTGGCGCATCTTGCCGAATACGGGCATCGGCGGATCGCGCTTTTGAATGGCAACGAAAGCTGGATGGTTTCGCGCGAACGCGCACAGGCCTTCAAGACCGCCCTGGCTGAGGCCGGCCTTGAGCCATTGCCGGACCTGATCCGCTACGGCGACACGTCTCAGCGCTTTGGACAGGACGCGGCGCGGACGCTGCTGGAATTGGCGGACCGACCAACCGGCTTCGTCTGCTGCAATTCACTCACGGCAATCGGCGCGCTTTCAGCGATCACGGAGGCGGGATTGATTGTCCCCGGGGACGTTTCCATCGTCGCACATGACGACCGCTTGCCCGGTGTAGACACCGCAAAGCTGGTCCCGCCGCTCACCGTGACCTGCGACGCGGTGCGCAACGCGGGAGAGCCGCTTGCGGAACTTTTGCAGCAGAGGTTGAAAGGCGTGGCGGCGGCGAATCTGCACAGGCTGGAAAAAGCCCGCTGGATTGATAGGAATTCGGTGGCACAGGTTCCTGTTTCGTAAAGGCCGACCCAAACATGCGATCACCGCGCATGTGGGCCGCCGCGCGTCGCAGATCTTGAACTTGTGAAGCGGAGGGGCCTCCCTCAGATCCAACTATTGGGTAGAGGTGACAGCATTGAAAGAGCGCTGTGTTGGGCGATTGGTGTCCGCAAATTGTAATCTTTGGTGTTGCTCAACTTGGCAGGCGCAGCGAATGACATGTGTGGATGGCTCCTGCATAGTAAGACATTTTTGAAGTGATTTGTGCATTTGTCAGAAGCAGTCATGTGTCCGGCCTGTTTGTGCGGTTTTGACCGCTGGCCCTGATGGGTTCCGCAAACCAAGTTCCTATCAGCTTAGCGGACTGTTACGCCCCTGCCATTCGGCGGAGTGTCTTGGTTTTGGCGGCAGACTTATGCACCATCATCTCGCAGGTCTTGCTAACGCGTCGTTCCTTTCCTCTCAGACTGCAGCGCGTGGGCTGTATGGCTCATTGCGGGTCAAAACAGCCCAGACGATCCTGGCCGTCTTGTTGGCCATGGCGACGGTCGCGACACGGGCGCGTTTGCGTTCGAGCAATGACGTCAACCATTTGCTGGCCCGCTCGGGGTGGGATCGTGTTTGTCGGACCAGTGAGGTCATGCCGACGACAAGCAGCTGCCGCAGGTATTGATCCCCCATCTTGGTGATCCGCCCAAGCTTCTCTTTGCCGCCGCTCGATTTGTTTGCGGGTGTCAGGCTCAGCCAGGCAGCAAACTCCCTGCCATTTCGGAACTGATGCCCGTCGCCAATGCTGGCAATAATCGCGGAAGCTGTTACCGCGCCGACACCGGGTATCGTGCGCAACAAACGAACACGCGCATCTTCTTTGGCGACCAGCTTTAGGCGTTCCTCATACCAGCAGATCCGTTTATGCAGCGACATAAGTTGTTCCGACAGATTGAGGATCACCTCGTTGGCGATCTCCGGCAGGTCGAGCACTTCACCAAGGGTGATGTCTTCGGCAAAGCTGATCACACGGGCCAAGCCTCTCGGAATGAAAATGCCGAACTCGGCAACCGTCCTCGCAAGCCGTTGATCAACTGCGTTCTTTGACGAACCAAAAGGTCGCGCGCCCAGTGATGGGCGCTGCTGCACGATTCCATGCCGACCAGGCAGGGATCCAGTTTTTCAAAGAACGATAGAAATTGCGCTCGTCGCAGCGGGCGGTTGAACACCACTTCTTCGCTTTCTGTAATACCGCGGACTTGGAAGACGTTCTTCGCCAGATCAACGCCGATTGTGGTAACTTGCATGGGGTGGCTCCTCTCATAAGCAGATTCTGACACCTGCACTATGGCGCATCGCGACGCCGGTTGGAGCAGGAGCCATCCACCCCATCACCTTCCCGCCCTCTTGCCTAGAGGCTCCGATGCTGCGGGCGCGAAGATCATGTCCCCTTTGGGCTGATAAGAGGTCATCCGGTTGGTCGCGCCGAGGCCTGAAAGGTTAAGATTCGCGTGCCGCGCCGACGCAAGTCCGGTTTGAGCCCAGAGTCACACATGCTGCGTTGTGCGCGAGCGGCTGCTTTGGAGTTCACCCCGTAAAGGTGCAGTACGCTTTGACATATCGGTCATACAGTGCCGGGAACTTGCGCACCTTTTCTGATACGCCCGGCCCTTCCAGCGTGAAGATGAACTCTTCCCGATACTCATAGTAATGCGTAGAGCCACCCCCTCTCGGAGAGGGGTGGGTTTCTCTCGATGGCTCCCGCAGGATGGAGCGTTCTTGTCGTGCAAGAGTTGAGGGACGCATTGTAAAGCCAATAAGCCCAAATCCGATTTCTGGTGGTCCCGGATCGAGAACAGCGTAACCAAATTTCTCCCCTGGCCGGAGTTTGTTTTCATTGATCTCGGCATCGACCATATCAACCTGAACAGATGTCCACAGAACCCAGCCTTGTTCAGGTCTGTCTCGCCACCTGTAGGTTGTCATCTGACAGCCTTCTATCTCTACAGAATGCCGCTCATCTTTGAACGCGTTGGTCGCGGCGTCTTCTATCGCTGCTGCTAGCGACGATCGGCTTTCCGCGTGTAAGGGAAGGCCGAAGATTAGAAGGACCGCTATAAGGCAAGTTCTCATGTTAGTTCTCAGATTCAGATGCACCGTTTGGTTCCGTTTAGCCGAGGATGCGAGCTTACTCTATGGCGATTAGTCCGTAACGGTAGACCGGATGGTTGCTGGTCGCGAAACACTTCTCCGAAAAGGCCGGTGATACGCCCATTCTTTCGACCCGGAGTAGTTCCGGACAACGAACAGATTAGATACAGCAGACATTGGGTTGCTTGCGGCGAATTGGCGCTATGTCCCGCTCACCGGACCTTCGCCCCTCGAAAATGTTGCACGCTGCGCGAATGGCCGGTCTCGGGAAGCCGCAATGCGGCATCAACGCTAGGCATGAAGGTCGGCTTTGGGCCGAAATGGTCATCTTTCAGCTGTTAAATAGACATCTACATCCTCGCGCCAGTAGATCCGGCTCAGATCATGGGGCATCGCCAACAGGGCCACATTGGCATTTCTAAGTTTCATCGAAAGTGAGCCTTGTGGGCGCTGCACGAGCTCTGCGAACTCGCCCAAGGAAATAAAGCTCTCTTGGAAGCGCGCCAAACTGTCAGTTGTGACAACGGTCGCCCCTCGGCGGTATAGCTCGGAGGCATCCACTCCGCACAACATTCCATGTTGAATCAAATACCCTACTGTTTTGGCCGTCACTCTTAACTGCCCGGCGGCGTCACCGATGGAAAGGCGGCTCTCCCCTGCCGCATTGGTTTCGTCCGAAACAAATGTTCTGGATTTTCCACCTTCAGATGAACGCTTTGCGTTTCGAAAGAACTTCTTCTCGCGCTCGTAGGCGTCGAGCATTCCTAGGGTAACAAAACTCATCGGTACGATATCGCCACTAGCCTCACGCGTTGCGAGACCTCGGTAAATCAGATCCTCCGCATTGCGCTTGGCGAACCCCTTCAGCGAAACCGACTTCTGTAGATTCAACGAAGTCATTCCCTCCGAAGGCACGCCAAGCACCAGCACCCCTTTTCTGACGGAAAAATTATCAAAGACGTGTCGCCGCACGACGTCACGCAGGGGCTCGAACTCATCGCCGAGACTCCGGCTCTTCAGCCACGCCATCCAGGGGCCAAAGAGTCGACCGAAAAACCTGCCGTCCACGACGTCCTCGCGAGCCATATCGGCAAGACAATTGGAAAGGGCTACAGGTCCGTCTTTCAGTGTGTCGTAGCCCAAGGCACCATAGCCCATCCAGTCTGGCTCACTGTGCCCCGACAGCACAGCATCTGGCCCCTTTGCGATACGCAGGCCCAGCACTTCACACGCCCGCGACGCCACGTTGAGTTCGAGGCGGTCGATCCATCGGTCGCCCCGCCCGCTCAGGATGCGGTTCGAGAGATATGCCTCGAAAGGACTAGGAGTCGCCTTGAGCACCGGCTGATCCAAAATCCAACCGTGGTGTTTTCGCAGCTGCGCCGCGAAGTCTCTGGCGTCCTTGTGAAATTTCTCGGCTGGAATGCTGATGAGCATGCAGCTGTGTTTCGGGCAGCTCCTGATCGACGAGAATTTCCACTGGAGGCGACGCGGCACGCGCCACGACTCCGCTGCTGACGGCATCTCGGACCGTATGCACTCCGGGCAGACGCGGATGCGCGTGCGCTGAAAGCTCTGAAGGGAGGCGAATTCTTCCCTCAGACGGAAATGGCCTTTACCGAGGTGACGGATAGACACCCGCTCCAATGCGCCCAGGTCACACCCTGCAAGCTGGGCCAATTGTTCTATGGCCACCTTCTCACCACGAAAGAGTGGATCAATCGGAAAGGCAATGTCGCCGCAAAACCTCTGCATCGAAACGGCGCCGTTCCTGGCCGCAAGCCGCGACAGCAAGGAAGTAGCGGGCTCACACGCGGCATGTGCCACCGTCAGCGGCAACTGCGGGAAGTTCGTTCCGGGAGTGGCGGGTAGGCTTTTGACCAAGCGAGGCTTCCGAGATCAGGCAAAGACTGGATTGGCCGGATCTTACGATCGCCTGCTCAACGGAGCAACGCTGCTATGATTTCAGGAAATTCCGCCGCCTGGGTCAGCTACCTGTCACAAAAGTCGGTTTTGCTTGGCATCTTACAATTTGTGAAATGGTGCACCCGAGAGGATTCGAACCTCTGACCCCCTGATTCGTAGTCAGGTACTCTATCCAGCTGAGCTACGGGTGCACTGTGAGGGCGGATTTAGCGAGTGTTGCGGGGGGACGCAAGAGGCCAATGCGCTTTTTTGAAAACTTATTTGGCTTACTCTGCGGCCTCGGCGGTTTCGGCATCGGGCGCTTTCGCATCAGAGGGCGATTGTGCGTAGCCTTTTGGGAGATGGATGGCAAAGGCCGTCCCCGACGTGTCGCTGCGTTCCAGTAAGAGCCGCCCACCGTGACCACGCACCAGTTCGGCGGCAATCGCCAGGCCAAGCCCAAAGCCGCCCTTGCGTGCGCCGCCATGGAACGGCTGGAACAAGTGTTCACGCGCCTTCATCGGCAGGCCCGGCCCGGTGTCCGTGACACTCAGCACCCATTCGTCATCATCCTCAAAGGCCGCCACGGAGATTTCGCCGGGCTTGCCCGTGGCGATAATTGCCTGACGGGCATTGCGCACAAGGTTTGAGAGCACGCGATACATTTGTTCGGTGTCCGCGCGGATGACCATGGTGTTGGGCACGTCTTCGGCAAAGGACAGATCGAAATCCTCAATGGTCAGCCGTTCGCCTTCAATCACCTCCCCCACCAATTCGGCCAGACGCACACCCGCCAGCGCCGGGGCCGGTTCTTCGGCCTTGCCAAAGGCCAAGGTGGATTCGCACAGGTTGACGGCACGTTGGATCGAGTTCACCAGCTTGGGCGCAGAGCGCATCACGCCGGGATCTTGCGACATTTCAAGCCGGTCGGTGAACAACTGTGCCGTGGTCAAAATATTGCGCAGATCGTGGGACACTTTGGCCACCGCTCCGCCCAATTGCGCCAGACGTTCCTTTTGGCGCAGCGCAGAGGTCAGTTCGGTTTCCATCGCCTTCAACGCCACTTCCGCCTCGCGCAATTCAGAAACTTTGGCGGAGGGTTGAATGATCCGGCGGGCGTCTTCGGGCGCTTGGGTGTAGGAGGTCATCGCCCCGATCACCCGTTTGATTGGTCGCACCAAAAGCGCCCGCACGGCCAGGAACAACAAAAAGGCGGTGAAAAACGAAATCGCGGCAGAGAGGGCAAGAATACGCACGCCGTAGTCGATCATCGCGACGCGTAAAGGGGCTGTGGGCAGCGTCACCTCGATCAAAAGCCCGGCTTGTTTGACCGGATCGCCAATCACCCGGATCACCCGTTCTTCGGGATCAAACAGGGTGATCATCGCGTCCCGGATCAGTTCAAACGCCCCAGCCTCGCGCAGATCATAGGTGGCGTGGATTTGTTCGGGGATCGGGGAGGAGAGCACAAGCTGGCGGATTTCATTGCGGCGCAGCACAACGTTATAAACACCCGCATTGGCCAGAAGTTCGTCTTCGAGGTCCATATCGAGGCTGTCATTGGCCAAAAGCGCCAGAGAGGCAATTTGGGCGCGCTCCAGCCGGGACAAGAGGAAATCTTCGCGAAACCGCGCCACCGAGGGCACAAAGATCATGACCTCTGCCGCCATCACAAAGATGAACGTCAGCATCAGGAACCGCCCGGTCAGCGAGTTTAGAAATCGAAGAATGGTCATCATCCCTTATTAGACGCGGCTCACGGCAGGAGCCGTTGAACCAGTTTCACCACTGTTTTGACCTTGGCATTGTCAAACAGTCTGGGAGTAAAATAGGCACTTGCCGCGCGTTTGTTAAGCTCTGCCAATGTGGGATAAGGCGCGACCATGCCCGCAATTTTGCTCATCTTGAGATTTGCGGCGATCGCAAGCGACCAAAGCGAGATCAGCTCACCCGCATCAGGGCCGACAATAGTGACACCCACGGGACGGCTTTTGACCACCATCAGCTTGATGAACCCGCGCCCTGCCCGCTCGGTCGCAATGGCGCGATCATTGCCCGCGTAGTCCGCGCGCAACACCTCAAGCGCCTCACCATGGGTCTTGCGTGCCGCCGCCTCTGTCAGGCCAATTTGCGCCAGTTCGGGTGAGGTGTATGTGACATAGGGAATATGATGGGTTGCGGCTTTCGCCGGCAGGCCAAAGAGCAGCGACCGGATCACCACCCCGGCCTGATAGCCCGCCACATGGGTGAATTGCGGCGTGCCCGAGCCCACATCGCCAATGGCGTAGACCCGCCGATTGGAGGTGCGCAGATGGGCATTCACTTTGATGCCTCCACGATTGCGATCCACATCGGCATGTTCCAGCGACAGGGATTCGGAATTGGCAATGCGCCCGGTGGCAACCAAAAGATGGGAGCCATGACACACGGCGCCCTTCTGCAAGGTCAAAGCCACGCCGCCCGGCTCCGTCGCGACCTTGACCACGGTGGAATGCTCAAGGATTTGCACGCCTTCCGCGATCAACGTCTCTTTGACCAGCTTGACGGCCTCGGGGTCATCGCGGCCAAGCACACGACCGGCCTCCAAAATCGTGACCTTCGCGCCGAAACGCCGATGCGCCAGCGCCATTTCAATCCCAATCGGACCACCGCCCAGGATCACCAAATGTTCCGGCAACGCGGGTTGCGACCACAGCGTCTCATTGGTGAGGTAAGGAACATCTTCGATGCCTTCAATCGGCGGCACCATAGGACGCGAGCCGGTGGCGATGACAAACCTGCGAGCCTTGATGCGGTACTCGCCCGCCTCCACCGCATCCGGCGAGGTAAACCGCGCATGGGCCCGGATCACGGTACAGCCCAGCCCCTCAAACCGTTCCTGGCTGTCATGCGGCGCGATAATGTCGATGGTTTTGTGAACATGGGTGAGCGCGTCGGCATAGCTCATACCCTTCGATGCAGCATGGAGCAGCGCCTTGGACGGAACACAGCCATAATTGAGGCAATCCCCACCCATCTCGCCTTTTTCAATCAGAACGACCCGCGCCCCCATCTGAACCGCACCTGCCGCAACCGACAGCCCGCCGGAGCCCGCCCCGATCACGCAGAGGTCTGTTTTGATCTGTTTCATAATGGCTCCTTGCGTCGTGCTTTGATCAGCATAGGCGCGATTGAGAGCAAACACAGACCCAGAATCGGCAGGAGGATTTTCGGTTCAAACAAAACGCTCAGATCAGGCCGACCGCCTTGATCGAACACCTCGCCCAATCCTGCCCCCACAGAGGTCAGAATGAGAGCGCCGGGAATGATGCCAAGGGCGGTGGAAATCACAAAGCGATGAAAGGCCACGCCGAACAGGGCCGGCAAAAGATTGGCGACGAAAAACGGCACCACCGGCATGAAGCGCATCAGGAACAGCATCGACCATTGGTTTTTGTCGATGCCTTGCTTGATCTTGTGAATGCGCCCTTCGGAGGCATCCAGTTTTGATGCCAACCACTCGCCAAGCCCCCAACGCGCCGCCAGAAACAAAAGCGAGGCCCCAAATGTGGCGCCGGTGATGTTGAAGATCACGCCAGGGAACGTGCCAAACAAAAAGCCGCCTGTGAGAGTCGCGACTGTGGCACCCGGAAGGGAAAACCCGACGATCACCGTGTAGGCGGCGACAAATCCCAAGACGGTGAGCGCATAATGCGCATCGCGCAGCGCGATCAGGCGCATCCGATTCTCCGACAGCGCCTCATAGCTCAAGGCATCACGAAACACATAGGCCAAAGCGAGCGCCAAACAGAGCAGCACCAGCAGCGGCACAAGATGTTTGCGCTGTGTCGAGGAGGGAGCTTCGGCCAAGATGCAATCCTTTTGGCTATGAATTTGCGCGATTTCCTGCAAAATGGGCAATCAAGCGGCCAGTGACCAGCGTTTTACGCCCGGCTCACGCGGCAGTGATGCCCTGCTCTCAAATTCCCCGACATCGGGGCAGTTTGTTACAGAAATACGTCGCATGTGAATTGACAAGCGCCCGCTGCCCTCCTATTGGCTGGGCTTCGAAACACTTACCGCCTTCGAATCCCCGTTCTTTGGGGGTTTGGGCCCTGATCAACCGATGGAGACGGCGCGATGAAACGCACCTACCAACCGAGCAACCTCGTCCGCAAGCGCCGCCATGGCTTCCGTGCCCGTATGGCGACCAAAGCTGGCCGTAAAATTCTCAACGCCCGCCGTGCGCGCGGCCGTAAGTCCCTCTGCGCATAAGTCTGCGACCGGGACATCCTTGAGAGTTTAGACTTTTAGGGGCGAGACCAAATGACACCGCCGGACGCACCCAAGGCAGAGGCAAGCGCCACAGCCGCAGGTCCGCGACCGGCGGTTTTGTCATGCGCCGATGCCAATGCAAAACCTCAGATGGACACGCTGCGCAAACGCGCCGATTTCCTGAAGGCTGCGCGTGCGCGGCGTCAGGGCACGTCGAGCTTTTTGCTTCAGGGACGCAAACGGGGCGAAGGCGAGACCGCAAGCGGCATTCGCGTCGGCTACACCTGTTCCAAAAAAGTCGGCAACGCGGTGTTTCGCAATCACGCCAAACGGCGCCTGCGCGAGGCCGCCCGCCTTGTCATTCCTGAAATGGGACGAGAGGGCTGGGATTATGTGCTGATCGGCAAAAAGGCCGACACCCGCGCGCGCCCGTTTGATCTTTTGCTCAAAGACCTGAAATACGCGATGCGCAAGGTGCACGGAGACACACGATGACTCCGCTGGCCTATGTCGTGTCCCTCCCCGTGCGCGCTTACCGGCTTATTTTCAGCCCGTGGATTGGCTACAATTGTCGCTATCAACCGACATGTAGCGCCTATGCGATGGAAGCGCTGGAAAAACACGGCGCACTCAAGGGCAGCTATTTGACCATTCGCCGCATTGGCCGATGCCATCCGCTGGGTGGGACCGGCTATGACCCTGTACCGGACCCGAAAAAGCCACACAGCCACACCCATTGCCACCACACCCATTGCCACCACGACCACGTCAAACACGATGGCGCCCCAGATAGCACCGAGGAGTGATCCGCCATGCTCGATGATCTCGACGACATTCACCCGCTTTTCCACGGTGCCCCGTCCACGACGGAGTTCAAAAAGCTGCGCAAACGCATCATCCGCAATGTGCGCGAGGCGATTGAGCAATACGGCATGGTGGAACGTGGCGCAAAATGGTTGGTCTGCCTGTCCGGCGGCAAGGACAGCTACACGATGCTCGCCGCGCTCTATGAGTTGAAATGGCGTGGCATGTTGCCGGTGGAGCTTGTGGCCTGCAATCTGGATCAGGGTCAGCCGGGCTTCCCCGCCACGGTTCTCCCTGAGTTCCTCGAGAAAATGCAGGTGCCGCATCGCATCGAGTACCAAGACACCTATTCCATCGTCATGGATAAAGTGCCGGCTGGGCGGACCTTTTGTGCTCTCTGTTCACGCCTGCGTCGCGGCAATCTGTACCGGATTGCCCGCGAAGAGGGTTGCACCGCTGTGGTGCTGGGCCATCACCGCGATGACATTCTTGAGACGTTTTTTATGAACCTGTTTCATGGGGGCCGCCTTGCGACCATGCCACCGAAATTGGTCAACGAAGAGGGCGATCTTTTTGTCTATCGCCCGCTGGCCCATGTGGCGGAGGAGGATTGTGAAAAATTCTCCCGCGCAATGAACTATCCGATCATTCCCTGTGATCTCTGTGGCTCCCAAGACGGGCTTCAGCGCCAGCAGGTCAAACAGATTCTCGACGGTTGGGAAAAGAACAGCCCCGGACGGCGTCAAGTCATGTTCAAAGCGCTGACCAATATCCGCCCTTCACATATGCTGGACCCGAAATTGTTTGATTTCCTTGGGCTTTCGTTAACGGATGACGAGAAAATTGGAACAAATCTAGAAAATTCTATGGAAATCCCGAAGCTGCGTTAACCGCACGGCCACTTTCTTGGCTCAAGGTCCTGAGTGAGAGCGCCCTTTGCGCCAGACACAAGACCGGGACGACACCAATGCGCCACATCACCGCGAAGCTTCGCCGCCTGCGCGATGCCCTGATGGGGCCTCAAACTCTGGCTTTCATGCCGGCCATCTGCCTCAGCGCTTATTGGTTTGGCGGGGAAACTGCTTTGGTGATCGCGGCTTTGCTCATCCCTGCGCTTTTCGCGGCAATTGGCACACTTCCATCGCTTGCTTCGTCGTTCACCCGCGACCCGACGCAGGCGCGCGACGGTTTGACGGGCTTGCCTCTACGGCCTACCGTCATTGATGCCTTGGATCAAATTCTGGACAGCCGGGATGTCACCGGTCGAACCACCGCGTGTTTGGTCATTGATCTTGATGATTATCGCGCATTGGAGGCCAATTGGGGAGCCGATGCTGCCGACAATATGCTGAAAACGATCGCAAATCGGTTGGTGAACACGCTGCGCGAACATGATGTTGTCGCGCGTTTAGAGCGCGCGCGTTTCGCCATTGGCCTCGCCCCGGTGCGTCGCGCTGATCTCGAAACCCTGATTCAATTGGCCTCCCGGCTACAGGCCGCCCTGTCTGAGCCTTACACACTGAATGCAACCAAGGTTTATGCAACCTGTTCAATCGGGTTTTGCATGCCAAACCGCGCCCCCGCCTGTTCAGGGCAGGCATTTTTAGATGCAGCAGAGATCGCTTTATTGGACGCACGTCACAATGGGCCCGGCTCGATTCGCGCCTTCACGCCCTCGCTCACCCCAAAAACACTTGATCGCGGAACGATCCTGGCCGATGTCGGCGACGCCTTGGAAAACGGTCAAATCGTGCCGTGGTTTCAGCCCCAAATCTCCACCGACACCGGTGAGGTGTCCGGGATGGAGGCTCTGGCACGTTGGCACCACCCGGAAAAAGGCATCATCAATCCCGGCGACTTCATTTCGGCAATCGATGAGCTGGGCCTGACTGAGCGCCTGAGCGAGGTCATCCTATACCACTCTCTCATGTCTTTGAAAACATGGGATAAGGCTGGATTTCATGTGACCTCTGTTGCGGTCAATTTCTCGCCATCCGATCTCGCAAATCCGAAACTGGTGGACAAGATCCGTTGGGAACTCGATCGGTTTGAACTCGATCCCTCCAGACTGAGCGTTGAAATTTTGGAAAGTGTCATTGCCTCTTCCGATAATGATACCATCACGCGTAATATTTGGGCTCTGAAGGAAATGGGCTGCGGCATTGACCTTGACGATTATGGCACGGGCCACGCCTCCATCGCCAATATCCGGCGCTTTGCCGTCAAGCGGATCAAGATTGACCGTTCCTATATCACGCGCTGCGATCTGGATCGCGATCAGCAAAACATGCTTGCCGCCATTCTGACCATGGCCGAACGCCTTGAATTGGACACACTTGCCGAGGGGGTTGAGACCGTTGGCGAACATGCCATGCTGGCGCAACTTGGCTGTGGTCATGTGCAAGGCTTCTCCATTTCACGACCGATGGCGTTTGAAAAAACACTTGAATGGATGGACGTTCATAAACGCAAATTGGCCGAAACGCCCCGGATTGGAAAACGCGCCAGTTGATCACTTTGCTGCATTTTCCAAAAGAAATAGCCAAAACCGCTTGACCTTCCGGCCTTGGACGGGTTGAACCAGCCAAGATTATTTTCCAAAAATCGGGCGGCCTTCATGGACGATCAAAACAAGAACCTGATTCTTGCCGTAGTGTTGAGCGGCGCTGTCTTGCTTGGCTGGCAGATTTTCTTCCCAGCTCCCCAACCTGTTGTGGACCCCAACGCCCCAGTGGTGACGTCGGTTGATCAGGCTGGTGCGGGATCTGTCGCTCTGACACCACCCAGCGCAGACGCAAGCACCGAGGTGGCAGGTGCGAACAGCGCAACGGCACAACAAGTGCCAGATGCGCCAAGGATCACCATCGAAACGCCCCGTCTGGAAGGGTCCATTTCACTCGTCGGCGGGCGGATCGACGATCTCTCCCTCAGAGACTACAAAGTCGCGCTCGACAGTGACGAGATCGTCACCTTGCTTCGCCCGGTCGGGAGCGAGAGCCCCTATTATGCCTTGTATGGCTGGGCACCAGGTGGCGCTTTGGACTCCTCTGACGTGCCGGGTGCAAACACCACCTGGTCCGTAGAAAGCGGTGACGTTCTGTCTTTGGATGCCCCCGTCACACTGGCTTGGGACAACGGCAAGGGGCTGGTTTTCCACCGGAACATCGCCATTGACGAGAACTACATGTTCACGGTCACCCAATCCGTGCAAAACAACGGCGCCACTCCGGCCCGCATGGCGGCCAACAACGAAGTTGTGAAAATTGGCAAGCCCGAAGACCTGACCCGGTTGCTCGTCCATGAGGGCGCAATTCGTCAGTCCGGCAAAGAACTCAAAGAGATCAGCTTCAAAAGCTCGATGCTTAAAACCAAGTTCACCGAATTGGATGCGGACCCGCGTTGGGGCCAGCACGCCGAAATCGTCGATGTCGAAAAAGACGGTTGGGTCGGCTTTACCGATCACTACTGGATGACGGTTCTGATCCCAAATTCCAGCGATGCGTTCACCTCCGTCGTGTCCTATCAGGAAAGCGCCGACGTCTATCGGACCGTTGCACGCTACCCGACAATCGAACTTGCGCCAGGCCAGTCCGTTGAAATCACCTCGCGCTTGTTCTCTGGGGCGAAAGAATGGGAAACCATCCGCAACTATGAGACCGAAGATGGGGTCTATAAGTTCAGCGACTCGACCGATTGGGGTCTGTTCTTCTTCTTCACCAAGCCGATTTTCCGCATTCTTCACGCCCTCAATGGCCTGATTGGCAACATGGGCTGGTCGATCGTTCTGCTGACGCTGATCCTCAAAGGCATCATGTTCCCGCTGGCCTATAAATCCTACGTCTCCATGGCGCGGATGAAAGAGCTTCAGCCGGAGATGGAAAAGCTCAAAGCCTCCGCAGGCGAGGACAAAGAAAAACTCCAGCGCGGCATGATGGAGCTCTACAAGACCAACAAGGTGAATCCGGCCTCTGGCTGTTTGCCGCTGATCTTGCAGATCCCTGTGTTCTTCTCGCTCTACAAGGTGATCATCGTCACCACCGAATTGCGCCAGGCCCCGTGGATCGGTTGGATCAAAGACCTGTCCGCACCGGACCCAAGTTCGATCCTGAACCTCTTCGGTCTTCTGCCCTTCGCAGCCCCCGAAGCCGGCACCACCTTTGCGATCATCTCGCTCGGGATCTTGCCGATCATCCTCGGTATCTCGATGTGGCTGCAACAAAAGCTGAACCCGGCCCCCACAGACGCCTCGCAGGCGATGATCATGGCTTGGATGCCTTGGGTGTTCATGTTCATGCTCGGCAACTTCGCCTCGGGTCTGGTGCTTTACTGGATTTGCAACAACACGATCACATTCATACAGCAGTATCTCATCATGCGCAGCCACGGGCACAAACCCGATGTTTTGGGCAACGTGTTACGCTCGCTGCGGCTTAAGAAAAAGGAGGGGGCGTCCTGATAGGGCGTCCCACACCAGATGAACCTAAGTTTCCCCATTGCGGATCCTGACGCGGCGGCCCTTGAAAAGGGCCGCTTGCTGTTTGCGGCACAGACCGAATTTGTCAAAGGCGTGGTCGCCATGGACGGCATGCCGCCCGATGACCGCCTTGAAGTCTGCTTTGCAGGCCGCTCAAACGTCGGCAAATCATCCCTGATCAACGCTTTGACCGGGCATAAGGCGCTCGCACGTGCCTCGAACACACCGGGTCGGACACAAGAAATCAACTTTTTCACCGCCTCAGACAGTCATTACCTCGTCGATCTTCCGGGCTATGGCTATGCCAAAGCCCCGATCCAAACCGTCGAAAAATGGCAACGCCTGCTTAAGGCCTACCTGTCTGGCCGCGCCACGTTGCGCCGGGCCTTTGTGCTGATCGACAGCCGCCACGGGGTCAAATCCGTGGATGAGGAGATCATGGACCGCCTCGACAAATCCGCGGTGACCTTTCAGGTGGTGTTGACCAAAGCCGACAAGGTCAAAGAGGTGGAGCGCGCAGCGATCCTCGAGCAAGTACGCACGGCAGTGGCAAAACACCCGGCCGCCTACCCGGAACTGATCGTCACCTCCTCGGAAAAGGGCTGGGGCATTGATGTTCTGCGCGCCGTGATCGCAACGCTGGTGTAAGCGACCCTTGCACCCGCGCCCGGGAACGCGATACTCAGGAGCAACCCCTCCAATGGACTCCCGGGAAATGAAGACGCAAGACATGAACAGAGACTGGATCGCAACCGCCCGCACATTGTCACAAGCCCTGCCCTATTTGCAGCGCTACGAAGGCGCGACAGTGGTGATCAAACTTGGCGGTCACGCCATGGGGTCTGACGAGGCGATGGAAAGTTTCGCCCGCGACGTGGTGTTGATGCAGCAGGTTGGCGTCAAACCGGTGATCGTTCATGGCGGCGGCCCGATGATCAACAAACTTTTGGCCGATCTGAACATCAAATCCGAATTCGTCAACGGCAAGCGCGTGACCGATAAGGCCACCGTTGAGGTCGTCGAAATGGTCCTGTCCGGCCTTGTGAACAAACGCATCGTTCAGGCAATCAATAGCCAAGGTGGGCGCGCGGTCGGGATTTCCGGCAAGGACGCGAACCTGATGATTTGCGAACAAACGCATCCCGATTTGGGCTTTGTCGGCACGCCAGTCAAAATGGACCCCTCGATCATCAAGGAACTTGGCGATGAAAACCTCATTCCGGTGATCGCGCCTGTGGGCGCGGGTCGCGACGGCGAGACATTTAACGTCAATGGCGACACCGCCGCCGGCGCCATCGCGGGTGCGCTTAAGGCCGATCGCCTGTTGCTTTTGACCGATGTGTCCGGCGTCAAAGGCGCGGATGGCAACGTCTTGACCTCGCTCAACTCCGAACAAATTCGCGCCCTCACCGAAGAGGGCATCATCGCCGGTGGCATGATCCCGAAAACCGAAACCGCGCTGGACGCGTTGAGCGCCGGGGTGCGCGCCGTGGTGATCTTGGACGGGCGCGCACCCAATGCCTGTTTGTTGGAACTTTACACCGAACACGGTGCGGGTTCGCTTATTCGCGACAGCCAACCCAGCATGAAACCGCACGGCACATAATGGGCCTGCGCCTTATCCTGATGCGACATGCAAAATCGAGCTGGGATGATCCTCTGAGCGACGATTTTGATCGGGTGCTCAATGCCCGCGGCCAAAGCAACGCCGCCGCCATGGGGATTTGGTTGCGGGACAAAGCCTATCTACCCGATGAGGTATTGGTGTCTGCCGCCGCACGCACGCGTGAAACCTATGAATGGCTCTCCAACGGCATGGGTCTTTGCGCCAATGTCGAGGTCAAGGACACGCTCTATCTCGCCTCTGACAGGCGGATCATGTCCCATTTGAAACAGGCCGAGGGCAATACGGTTTTGCTGATCGCCCACAACCCCGGCGTTGGCGAGTTTGCCGCACGCTTTGCCAACAGAGCGCCGCGGCACAAAGACTTTGCGCGCTACCCGACCTGTGCCACCACAGTGTTTGACGTGGCTGCCCCGACGTGGTCGGAGATCGCATTTGGCGTGAATCCGGTTGTCGACTTTGTGGTGCCGCGCGATCTGGACGCGTAACTCTCCCCCTTCGCTTTTTGACAGATCATAACGACGAGGCCTCCGCGCTGCGCCGAGGGTTTGCATAACCTCAAACAATTCGCCCCATACAGATCGTGATCAAAATCTGCGGTGGCGTCATGCGCATGTTACCAACACGGCGTAGTCCACATTCATCCGAATGAATGATGGTGGACAATGATCACTCAGAAATGGCGGCGCATCTGTGACGCAATCGAACAAGACATCGCAAATGGCACATTGCAACCGGGGGACAGGCTTCCGACCGAACCCGAATTGGCGGCGCGATATGAGGCAGGACGCCATTCTGTGCGTCGTGCCATCGCTGAACTGGCACGCGAAGGCAGTGTCAGCGTCGAACAGGGGCGCGGCACCTTTGTTGAATCCGGCCCGATGCTTGAATATGCGATCGGAACGCGCACACGGTTGCACCGCAACCTGAACTCGCAAGGTGTCGAGGTGACAGGTGAATTGCTGGGCGCTGAAATAACCGCCGCCTCCGAACGGGTCGCGCGCGCACTCGGCCTGCTCCCCGGCGCTCCCGTGCAAAAAAGCCGCCGCATCACCTATGCTGACACGCTGCCGATCAACATGGGGACCGGCTATCGCTGCGCCAAACGCTTTCCCGATTTTGTCACCCGGCGTGATCTGATCGGCTCGGTGACCGAGACTTATAAATCCTACGGCATCACCGATTATTTGCGCGCCGAAACCACTTTACACAGCCGCCTTGCCCGCCCGGAAGAGGCCAAACTTTTACGTCAGCACCCGCAAACCCCGGTCATTGTCGTCCGCGCCATTGACCAATCTTTGGATGGTACGGCGCTGAGTTTCAGCGAAGTCATCTGGTCGGCGCTGCGCGTCAAATTCACCATGACAAACGAGAGGGACTAAGGCGATGACCCATCCGCATAACCTATGCCTCACCACATTGGCGCGCAGCGACGCCTGCGCGATCAAGACCTTTGGCGAGGAGCTGCTTGATCACCTTGATCCGGTCGAAGTGCTTTCAAGTCGAACCGGACTGGTCATGTTGCCGATGCGCGACACAGCGCAGGGCACGGGGTTTCATCTTGGCGAGGTGCTTGTGAGCGAGGCGCATATCCGAATGGGGGCGCATGAAGGCTACGGCATGCGACGGGGGCGCGATCTTGAGGCGGCCATGGCCATGGCACTTGTCGATCTGGCGCTGGACGCGGGCCGTGCGGTGGCGGACTGCACAGCTTTTGTCAGCGAGCAGGCAAAAATGCAGCAGGCGCAGGATCATGACACCCTGTGCCGGGTCGAAGCGACCCGCGTTGATATGGAGACGTTCTGATGCGCACAGCCCCCACACCCTCGCGTGAGGAAACCCGCGCCAATGCCACATTCGAGGCCCTGATTTGGTCGATGAGCCGTCCCGGCCGCTTGCGCGATTTACCCGAGCGAGGCGAAGCCCAAATCATTGAGGCGCTGATCGACCGCGAATGTCATGTCTTCTGCGCCGACCCGCTTTTGATGCCCAAAGTGTTGGAAACCGGCGCGCGTATCGCAGCGCTGGCGGGCGCCGATCATGTGTTTCTGGGCATGCTCACCGATCTGGATGGCCTGAAATCCCTGTCGACCGGCTCCGACCTCTACCCCGACGGTGGGGCCAGTGTGGTGATCCGCGCGCGCCTTGGTGAAGGATCGCGTCTGCGTCTCACCGGGCCCGGGATTGAGACAGAGGAATGCATTCATATCGGCGGGGTGCCGGAGGGGTTTTGGTCACTGCGCCGCGATCTCATCCAATACCCGATGGGGTTTGATGTGTTTTTCATCGACGGCGCGCGGGTTTTGGGCCTGCCACGGTCAACCAAAGTGGAGATGCTCTGATGGCCTATGTGGCGACGCGCGGCGGAGAACAGGCGATTGAACAGGCGGAGCGGTTGTTTCGCGCCGAGATGGGCGAGATCACACCCGAACGGGTGGCCGAGATCAAAACGGCCTTGCCCTATCTGATCGACCGGGTGATGGGCGAGGCCTCGCTTTATGACGAAGACCTCGCCGCGCTGGCTCTGGCGCAGGCGGGGGGCGACTTATATGAGGCGGTTCTGTTGTTGCGCGCGTGGCGCACGACGCAACCGCGACTGCATGTGGCCCGCCCGATTGACCAGGGGACCCTGTTTACCCATCGTCGCATTTCGGCAGCGTTCAAAGACATTCCCGGCGGTCAGGTGCTTGGCCCGACCTTGGACTATTCCCATCGGATCATCGCAACCGATGTGCTTGAGGGCGCACGTTATATCCCGGCCCCGGTCACCCCCGCGGCCACGCCCGCCCCCGCGCATCAGCCTTCGGTTGCGGCGTGGCAAGCGGAGAATGATCTGGTGGAAATGCCCGGTTTCGATGAGACCGCCCCCGAGGACATTCCCGATGTGACCCGTGAGCCGGTTTTGTTTCCGGCCACCCGCGCGCACAGGTTGCAAAGCCTGGCGCGGGCAGACACCGGCGCGACTTTGGCGCTTGGATATGCGGCGATGCGCGGCTACGGCCAGGCCCATCCAACGGTGAACGAGTTGCGCCTGTGCGAGGCTGAGATCATCGTGACCCACCCGAAAGGCACAGCCTTTTCGGCAGGACGGGTCAAGGTGTCTCAGGCCGAGGTCGTGTCAAAAAAAGGCGACACGCTTGAGCTTGGCTTTGCCGCCACGCTGGGCTGGAACGAGGTCAAATGCATCTCCGCCGCCACGCTGGATCTCAACAGCAAAGGCGCGCCCAAAGGGTCGCCCACCGAGGAGGAATTCTACCTCTATCATACCGAAGGCGTGGAAAGCTCGGGGTTCTGCATCCACTTCAAACTGCCGCATTATGTGACATTTCAATCCTCTTTGGATGCGATGCGCAGTGCCAAGAAGACCAGCAAAACGGCAGAAAAAACATCCACCTCAAAGGAACCTGCGCAATGAGTGTGACGCCACAAAGCCTCAAAACCTTATCCCGCGCCTGGGAGCCGATGAGTTACGGCTTTCTGGACGCCTCTGCCAAGCGCGAAATGCGGCGCAAAATGATCAAAGCCGTGGCGGTGCCCGGCTGTCAGATGCCTTATGCCAGCCGCGAGGTGCCGATGGCACGGGGCTGGGGGACGGGGGGATTGCAGGTTTCTCTGACCCTCATTCGCCCCAACATGCGGATCAAAGTGATTGATCAAGGCGCTGACGACAGTGTCAACGCCGCGTCGATCCGGCATTTTTTGGCCAGAGTCTCCGGTGCGCCCACCACGCTTGATACGCTTCAGGCCGATCTGATTCAGTCACGACACCGCATCCCGGAAGAAAAACTGAACGAGGATCAAATCCTGGTGCTGCAAGTGCCCAACCCCGAGCCTCTGCGCCCGGTTCAGCCCAATATGTCGGTCGCGCGTCAAATGCATGCCGACGCGGATTATGGCCGAATGTGGCTACAACTATACGAACAAATCGTCCGATCCGGGCGGGTGATGCAGGGCGCAAGCTACCCCTCGATGGTCAATGGTCGTCACGTCATGACCCCTTCGCCGATCCCGCGTTGGGACGTGCCAAAACTGAACATGGCACAGCATTTGACGATCCTGTCCGCGGGTCGCGAAAAGCGCATTTTTGCCGTCCCTCCCTACACTCGCGTTGAACCTTTGGTCTTTGATGATGTGCCCTACAAGGTCGAAGAGCACCATGATCTGACCTGTTCCCGCTCCGGCGCCAAAGGGTTTTTCATGAACGAAATCCCGCAAGAGGATGGCAGTTCCGCCTATGAACTGTCCGACAGTGGCTTTGGCGTGAAACACATCCAACAGGGCATAGGCGACGCGGTCACCTTGGGCAAAACATGGTATGAAAATGGGGAGATGGTGGAATGACCCTGACACTCGACGCCCCGCGCATCGTCACCACGCGGCCTTTGGTGACTCTGCGCGATGTCACCAAAACCTATGGCGATGTGCAGGCAGTGACCCGCGTCTCAGCCGAGGTATTTCCCGGCGAAGTGCTTGGGATTGTGGGGGAAAGTGGCTCCGGAAAATCAACGCTGCTGCGGATGATGAACCTTGAGGACACTCCCGACAGCGGCAGCTACACATTGGATCTGCCCGATGTACAGGGCAACCTGTTTGAGCTTGGCCGTTTCGCGCGCCGGATGCTGTGCGCAACCAAGATCGGTATCGTGTATCAGAACCCGCATCTTGGGCTTTTGATGAAACACTCCAGCTCCGGCAACGTGGCCGAGCGGCTTTTGATTGCCGGAGAGCGGCGGTTTTCGGTGTTGCGCGACAAGGCGCGCGCCGCATTGGCGGCGTCCGAATTTCCACTTGAACGCCTTGATGCACCGCCGATCGAATTGTCGGGCGGCATGCAGCAACGCGTGCAATTGGCCAAGGCGATCGCGCTTGAACCTGCGCTGTTGTTGCTGGATGAGCCGACCACCGGATTGGATGTCAGTGTGCAGGCGCTGGTGCTCGATACGCTCAAACGGCTGCAACAGGACCGCAATATCACCATGGTCATCGTGTCTCATGATCTGGGGGTGATCCGCACTTTGGCCGACCGCGTCATGGTCATGCGCCGCGGCGAAGTGGTCGAAGCGGGGTTGGTCGATCAGATTTTCCAAGACCCGCAACATCCCTACACACAACAATTGGTGCATGCGAAGCTATGAGTGTCATTCTCCACGTCCAAGGCCTGACCAAAGGCTTCACCATGCACCATCTGGGCAGTCAGATGGCGGCGTTTTCCGACATTTCTTTTGATCTGAACGCGGGCGAATTTCTTTTGCTCAAGGGTCAAAACGGCGCGGGCAAATCCACGATGCTGCGCACCCTGTATCGCAGCTATCTGGCGCAGGCGGGTCAGGTTCTATTTCACTCGGATCACGGGGTGATCGACCTGTTGCGCGCCGCCGACGTGGATGTGACCCATCTGCGACGCACCGAGATCGGGTTTGTCACTCAGTTCCTTGTGGCACGCCCGAGGGTTTCGGCCGAAGATCTCGTGGCAGAGCCGCTGCGCATGGCCGGGCACAGCGCGCCACAGGCCCTGGATAAGGCGCGCTATTGGCTCAAGGCTTTCGGGGTCAAAGACAGCCTCTGGCGCGCCTATCCCACGACGTTTTCAGGCGGAGAGCAGCAAAAGGTCAACCTCGCCCGCGCGCTGATCTTGCCCCGCAAGCTGTTGCTTTTGGACGAACCGACTGCCTCGCTCGATGCACATGCGCGAGTGGCTCTGGTCGCGCGTCTGCAGGAGCTCAAACAAAACGGCACCGCGATGATCGGTGTGTTTCACCATCCCGATGACGTCGAGCACCTGATTGACCGAGTCATTGACCTGACCCCTGATGCCCCCAACATGGAGGACCGCGCCGATGTGGCTGTCTAATCTTTCCCTCGTCTTGCCGGATCGTGTGCTCACCGACGGCGCGCTCTGCATTGAAAACGGGTTGATCGCCCAGATCGCCGAACGGCCTGTTTCAAACGGCATCGACTGTGGCGGGGCGCTGGTCTTTCCCGGCTTCATCGACATGCACGGCGACATGATCGAAACCGAATTGGAACCCCGGCCTCGGGTCGATTTCCCGATGGAGGTGGCTGTGTCGCATCTGGATGCGCGCTTGTCCGCGGCGGGGATCACCACGGCTTATGCGGCGGTGAGTTTTTCGCGGGCGGCAAGAATTGGCGAACGGCGCTCGTTTGAACACACCAGCCAAGTCATCCGTGATCTGCACCGGCTGCGCAGGTCCTGCCGCGTCGACCATCGCATCCATGCCCGCTTTGACATCACCTATGCGAATGCGGTGCAGGTGCTGGCCGATTTGATCGCCGATGAGCAAGTCGATTTGGTTTCCGTGATGGATCACACGCCGGGTCAGGGACAGTATCGCGACATCGAGCGTCATATCAGCCTTATCGCCACACGCGACGGCATGTCCGAAACCGAAGCCAGACAGGTCGTGAGCACCAGGATCGCGGAGCGCACCCGCCCGCAGGAGGTTATTCTCGACAATCTCCGTCAGGTTTCCAAGCTCTGCAAAAGCCACGGTGTCGCGCTTGCGAGCCATGATGATGACAGTGCCAAAAAGGCGCTTTTAATGGCCGAAATGGGCGCGGTGATCAGCGAGTTTCCGGTCACCTGTGAGGCGGCCGAGGCCGCCGCTGCGCGTGGGCTGCTGAACGCGATGGGAGCTCCAAATGCGATGCGCGGTCAGAGTTATTCCGGCAATCTTTCAGCGCGTGAGGCACATGCCAAGGGACTGTTGCACATTCTCGCGGCGGATTATCACCCGGCGGCGATGTTGGCGGCGGTGATGACCTTGGCCGAAAGCGATCCAAAAGGGCTTGCGGGGGCGGCGGCTTTGGTAACGGCCAATCCGGCCAAAGCACTGGGGCTGACGGATCGCGGGCGGATCGAACCCGGACTGCGTGCCGATTTGGCGCTGGTCGAACGTGGCCCGCTGACGCGTGTGAGCGCCACATTTTGTGGTGGCAAGATGATCCATTCGATCGGCCAACTGCAGAGCCGCGACCTTAAGCTGTTACAGCCTGCGTGAGGCGGCTGTCACATATCTGTCGCCAAATTATCAGGGCATCGTCATGCAAATGTCGGCGGGACGTTAACCCGCCCACGTAAACCTCATGGTGAAACATCCGAATGAATATCTCCGGAGCACACCATGAGTTCTGCCTTGATCCTGTCCAATGTCTCCCGCTCTTTTGGCGAGACCCACGCCGTCGACAACGTGTCGATCTCCATTGAACCGGGGCAGTTTATCGGCGTGATTGGCCGTTCGGGCGCCGGGAAATCAACATTGCTGCGTCTGCTCAATCGCTTGGTCGATCCCACCGCGGGGTCGATTTCATTTGGCGACACCAACATCACCGCGCTCAAGGGCAAGGCCCTGCGACACTGGCGCCGGGATTGCGCAATGATCTTTCAACAATTCAATCTCGTCGATCGGCTTGACGTCTTAACCAATGTGCTGATCGGGCGTCTGGCGGAACACGGGGTCCTGTCGTCGATGACGATGCAATTCTCTGATGAGGAGCGCGCCATGGCGATCCGGGCTTTGGATCGGCTTGATCTTGTGCCGCAAGCGCTGCAACGCGCAGGGACGCTGTCAGGCGGGCAACAACAACGCGTGGCCATTGCCAAGGCACTTGTGCAACGCCCGAAAATCATGCTTGCCGACGAACCCATTGCCTCGCTCGACCCGGCCAATGCGACGCTAGTGATGGACGGGTTGAAACGGATCAACCGGGAGGACGGGATCACCGTTTTGGTGAACCTGCACACGCTCGACACCGCTCGCGCCTACAGTGACCGCATTATCGCCATGCGTCAGGGCCGCGTGTATTTCGACGGCACCCCCGCACAGCTCACCGATGATGTCGTGCGCGACATTTACGGACTTGATGGCCTGCAAGAGTTTAACGCCGCAGTCACATCGACCTCGGTGCACGCCTCTGTGCCGGCCTGATCATCACCTTTTCACAAACGCTCCAAAGGAGATTTCCACATGCGTTTCATCACTGCCACCGCTCTTGCGGTTCTGATCGCAGCACCTGCGCTCGCTGAGGGTTGGAAAGAAGACTACCAAACTTTGAAATTCGGTGTCCTTTCGGGCGAAAACGAAAAAGACCGTCTGATGCGCACTGAGCCGCTGCGGACGTATTTGGAAAACACATTGGGGGTGAAGGTCGAAATTTTCACCGCAGGCAATTATGATGGCGTGGTTCAGGCCATCGCCGCGAATCAAATCGAGATTGCCCGTTTTGGTTCCTCCTCCTATGCCGCCGCCTACACCGCCACCAATGGCGGCGTCGAGCCGATTTTGACCGCCATCAAAAAAGACGGCAACACCGGCTATCGCTCCATCGTTGTCACCCGCTGTGACTCGGGGATCGAAAGCCTTGCCGATGCCGCAGGCAAGATCCACGCCTTTGCCGACCCGGATTCGACCTCGGGCTACGCCGTTCCTTATTTCAACTTCCTGACCAAGGAAGGGTTCAAACCCGAAGAATATTTCGCCGCCGTGCCGTTCTCTGGCTCGCACGAAGCCGGGGTGAGCGGGGTTGTGAACGGGACATTTGACACCGCATCGACCTACCAGAACAACGATCTGGATGGCATCTATCAGCGGATGGAATCCAAGGGCATGATTGAGGCCGGGCTGATCTGCCAAATCTGGGAAAGCCCGGAAATCACATCTGGCCCCTGGACTGTGCGAAGCAACCTGCCGGCTGAACTGATTTCCGATCTGACCAATGCTCTCGAAGCCTTCCCGACGGAAGACCCTGAAGGCTACGCGCTTTACTCGTCCTTTGAGCCAACTGACCCGAACCCGGAGGTCGGCTACACCCGCGTGGATCGCGATCGCTACCAGTGGATCGTCGACATGCGCGATTGGATCAAAAGCCAGCGTCGCGGCTGATCAACCTGCATTTAAAAGGGGGCACACTGGTGTCCCCTTTTATCCTTTTGGCCTGATCTCTCAGAGGTTCATATGACCTTCACAGTCGCCCCAATGCCGCCCTTGACCGTCGACGCAGCCGCGCCGAGTCGGCTGACACAATTCGAATTGGACTTCGCCACAAAACGCCGTCAAGCACGGCGGAACTGGGCCATTGGCACGCTTGTCCTCGTGTCGCTTTTCGCGTTTTCGGCATGGATCGGAGATTTTTTTAAGATCACCCAAGTCACGATGCCCGACGGGGCACGCGAATGGCGCTGGATCATTCCTGCGGGGTTGCCCCGGTTGGGCGAATATGTGTCCCAGACCCTCCCAACCCTGCGGTGGGATAGTTTTTGGAGCGATTTTGGCGCATGGTTCTGGCGTTGGAAAACCTGGCTCAAACTGCTTTGGGAGACGGTGCTCATTGCCTTTATGGCGACCACATTCGGCGTTGTGGGCGGGTTTTTGCTTTCCTTTCCAGCAGCGCGGAACCTGTCGCCTAACAAATGGGTGTTGTGGCTGACCCGTCGTTTGCTCGAAATCACCCGCACTGTACCCGACATCGTCTGGGCGCTGATCTTTGTGTTTTGCTTCTCTGTGGGTCCGATGGCGGGCGTTTTGGCCATTGGCACTCATGCCTGTGGCGCTTTAGGCAAGCTCTATTCCGAAGTGAACGAAAACATCGACATGCGCCCGCTCGAAGGGGTCAAAGCGGCCGGGGGCACATGGTTCGATCAAATCCGCTACGGCGCCGTGCCGCAGGTGCTTCCCAACATTATCAGCTACACGTTGCTGCGCTTTGAGATCAACGTGCGCTCCTCCTCCATCATCGGCTATGTCGGCGCGGGCGGTTTGGGGCAGGAATTTCGAACAGCCATGAGTTTTCAGGAATACACCGATCTCTCTGCGCTGTTTCTCATCATTCTCGCGACCGTCATCGTTATCGACTACGGCTCCGAGAAACTGCGCCATAAAATGATCGGAATGGAGGATCGTCCATGAGCCTGACCCAAGCGCAAATCGAACAGGCCCGCGCCCGTGTGCCACGCGCCTTTCATCTCCCACTGGCCCTGCGCCTGCGCCGGATCGCGCTTTGGACGCTGTTCGCGGGGCTGATGCTCTATTGTCTTTGGGTTTTCAATTTTAGCCCAACCCGCATCTGGATCGGTCTTGGCCGTCTGGGAGATGTGTTGGGCTTTATGTTCCCCCCCTATATCTGGAAAAGCTGGACGGAGTTTTCCGAAATTCTCAAAGGGTTGGGGGAAACGCTTTCCATCGCCTTCATGGGGACGCTGTTGGGGGCCGTCGTGGCGTTTCCTTTGTCGTTTTTGGGGGCCAAAAACATCAACCGGCTGAATGGTCTGCGCCTCGGGGTACGGCGCGGCTATGACATCATCCGCGCCTTCGAAACGCTGATCCTCGCGTTGATTTTCATTCGGGCGTTCGGGCTTGGGCCATTGGCGGGTATTTTGGCCATCGCTGTCTCTGAGGTCGGCACCTTTGCCAAACTGTTCTCCGAGGCAATTGAAAACACCTCGACCAAACCTATTGATGGGGTCAAGGCCTCGGGCGGGACACGGTTTCAACAAATCCGCTTTGGCATCGCACCACAGGTCAATCCGGTGATCCTGTCCATCCTGCTTTATAATTTCGAATCCAACGTCCGCTCCGGCACCATCCTCGGGATCGTGGGCGCAGGCGGGATTGGATTTCTGCTGTCGGATCGGATTTCCGCGTACAAATGGGACGAGGCGTGGTCCATCATCTTTCTGATCATCGCCATGGTCTATGTGATCGACCATCTTTCGGGGATCATTCGGGCACGCATCATTGGCGATTGGGAGGGCACGAAATGAGCGGTGCAGGATCAAAGAAACAGCTTTCTGAAAGGCCCTCGATTCACCCCGAGGCCGATGTCAGCGATTGTGATCTGGGTGCCTGGACGGAGGTTGGCAAGGGCACGATGATGAAGTCGTCCAGCATGGGGGATTACTCCTATATCACGCAACACTGCCATGTGGTTTGGACGAGTATCGGCAAATTTTGTTCCATCGCCAATGCGGCGCGGATCAACCCCGGCAATCACCCGACATGGCGCGCGGTACAACACCATTCGGTGTACCGCGCCGAGGCCTATGGGCTGGGTGAGGATGACCACGATTTCTTCGAATGGCGCAAGGATCATTGGGTCACCATCGGTCACGACGTTTGGATCGGTCATGGCGTGACCATCACCGCAGGCGTGACCATCGGGACCGGAGCCGTTATTGGCGCCGGGGCCGTCGTGACCAAAGACGTCGCGCCCTATACCGTGGTCGGCGGTGTCCCTGCGCGCGAGATCAAACCCCGCTTTACGGCAGCTCAGGCGGCTGCCCTCATGGAGATCGCCGTCTGGGATTGGCCGCGCGACACATACAAACAGGCCTTGCCAGATATTCGGGCCTTGGACATTGACGCGTTTATTGAAAAATATCGCTAACCCTCGTCACAGAGCCCGCCGCAGCTCCATGACGGCGGGCTTATCGTTTTATGCAACCAGACCAAGCCCTTTGAGATAGGCGTAGCCTTTGGGGATGTCGGCCTTGTTGCGCAGTTCCAAAACCACATGCGGCGCACGCGCACAGGTGCTTAGAGCGCGAAACACCGCAGACCACTCAATGTCGCCCTCGCCCGGCGCCCAATGGCGATCGGCATAGCCGTCCACGTCCTGAATATGGATATGCTGCAACTGCTCCCCCGCGTCCCGCACGAAATAATCCACAGGCGGCGCGCCGGACATGCACCGTGCCAAATGCGCATGACCCGTGTCGATTGACAGGGCAACCGAAGGCGAAGCAAAGCTTTCGACCATCTTGCGCCGTGTGGCCGGGTCCACGTCCTGAATATTTTCGATCACAAGCGTGATGCCCATGTCTTCGGCGGCGCGCACGACCGGTGTCAGGACGCTCTGAATGCGTTTAAGTTTGGCCTCGGCATAGCCCTTGGTACACAAAAGATTGTTTTTATACCAACGCGTATAGGGCGAGTGCAGCACCATCTGGCGGGCGCCGATCCGGTCCGCTGCTTCCAACGCCCGCAAAAATCGCGCGGTGATGAGCGGGCGCAATTCCGGATCCTTATTGTCGAGATCAAGGCCCTCATAAGGGCCATGAATCCCGACCCGCCCGGCATGCCCCACAAGCGCGGTTTTCGCCGCAGCGATACGCGCCTCAAACTCGCCCGTGAGGGCGGCATGGGTCATGAAATCCTGCACTTCGATGTCGCGGTCAGCCTCAAACAGCCACTCCCGATGCGAAGCAATCTCACCCGTTTTCAGGCAGGCACCAATCTTAAGCGGCAACATGGCGATTTCTCCTTGGGTCGGGGATCAAAAAATACGTCGCAAGGGCAAAGCACAGGCAAGCGGCCATGGCTGCAAAGGACCACCACCCGCCAAACTGCTCCGCCAGATAGGCAAAGGTGAAAGGGGCCGAGGCGTTGACCGCCATTTGCACAAAGGACATCCAGCCCAGCCGCGCGCCGTAACCTTGCTGCCCAAACAGAGCGAGCGGCAACGTGCCTCGGGCAATGGTTTTGATCCCATCCCCCATGCCATAGAGCGCGGCAGCACAGAGCAGGCCGATGAAACTGGCTCCGAACCCCAGAAGGAGGATAAACCCGGCCATCATCAACCCAAGCGACATAGCATAGGTCACAAGCGGATAGAGGTTTCGGCTTACGAGCATTTCAAACCCGCGCCCCACGGTTTTAAACGGTCCGATCACGGCGCCCGCAAAGGCGGCTGTCGCGGCTGTGTGCCCCAATGTCTGCACATTGCTCACCCAAAGCGTCATCACAGCCCCCATCACATAGCCCGAGAACACAAAGGACAAGATCATCCAAAGCATCGCTTTCTGTCGCACGGCCCCTTGCAGTTCGGGCCAGTCCTGATTCAGCGGGGCGGTGATTGCCTCCGGGCCTTTTTGCGGTCCGCCGAGGAGAACAAAATGCAGCGGCGTACAAATCAAAAGCACCATGAGACCCAAGGTGATCCATGTGCTCTGCCAACCGAACGCATTGGCAAGGCTCAGGGTCAAAGGCCAAAAGATTGTCGAGGCCACACCACCAAAAAGAGCAATGATCGAAATCGCCCGCGCCGCAGGGACACGACTCTCAATCCGCATGATCGCAGCAAAAGCAACGTTGTAGAGCACGAACATGCCCGCCCCCTCGGCCAGCAAGATCGCAAGGAAAAGCCCGAATTTTCCGCTCACTTGTGACAGGGACATCAGCGCCAGTCCGGCACCGATCGAGCCAAGTGTCATGACCCAACGCCCGCCAAAGCGATCAACCAACATGCCCGCCACGGGTGAGACAAGCCCGCCAAACAACAGGCCCAATGACAGGATGCCAAAAACGGTCGACAGCGAAAGATCGAGATGGTCAGCCATCCGTGGCAACAGCACGGCATAGGCATACATCAGACTGCCGTAGCCCAGAATCTGCGTGAGTCCGAGGCCAACAGAAGGGATGTAATCGCGCAGATCTGGTTTCATCCGGCGGGCTGACCACGATAGGCGCATCGTCCACCAACCCAAGTGCCCAGCACCGAGGGCGCTTGGCCCTCGGGCCAGTCGATCAGCACAAGATCGGCGCGTTTTCCAAGCGCGATCTCACCCCGGTCGCTCAGGTTCATCGCCCGTGCCGGACCCGCGGAGACCAGAGACCAAATTGCGCTGCGATCCGCACGTTTATCGGCGTCCAACCGCGCCACGGCGGCCAACATCGCCGGATAGAAATAATCCGAGGCCAAGGCGTCGCAAAGCCCCGCTTCCACCATATCGCCCGCGCTCAAAGAGCCGATGTGGCTGCCACCGCGGGCGGCATTGGGCGCGCCAAAAATGATCAGATCGCCCCTGTCTCGCGCGGCCAGAGCCGCCTCCATCACCATGGGAAATTCCGCCGCTCTCGCACCCAACGCGCGGAAATAGCTCCGGGTTTCAGAGCGGGTGTCATCATGGCTTAGCATGGGAGCGCCAGCTTCGCGGCCCAGATCGGCGACCCTGTCGATGGCCGCAGGCACGTCAGACCGCCGTTCCCAGACACGGGCCAAAAGCGCGACGTATTCGGCATTGGTAAGCCCCGAACGATGCGCCTTGGCCGCGATGCGGGCGGTCATCCGGGGATCAGTGAGATCGGCCACGGAAAACGCGGGTGAAAATTCAAACGCCCGTTCCTGGATCGCAACATCAAACCCGCGCATGGTCATGGATGTGTGATCATTAAAGGCGATGGAGGGCAAAAACGGCGCGCCAAGCGCCCATTCGATGACATCAAGCGCCTCAAGAGCAAAGGTTTCCCAGCGCAGTTGAACCCGGTTTTCAACCGTAAGGCGTGGGGCCAAATCCAACAACGCTTGCATCATATGGCGACCGCGCGCCACATCGCGCAGCCCCGGTTCCCAGCCGAGCGTGACGGCATGATAGGCGGTCGCGATGCCGTTGGAAGCGAGTTGTCGATCGGTGTCGATCACAGCAGCCTCAAGCGGGAAAAAAACACCGGGACGGGGCATGAGTTGGCGTTCAAACGCATCGCCATGGACGTCGATCAACGCGGGGGCAAGGGTTTTACCCTTGGCATCAATGATCTCGCCCTGCGCCGGACCGTCGATTTCAACGATATGGCCGTCAAACACGGTGACATTGACCTGTGCGATTTCGCCGGGGAGGTAGACGGTTGCGCCTTGGAACGTGTGTAGGGTCATGAGGGGCGCTGCTCTAATGGATTGGCCGAGGCACAGCCTAGGATCGTTTGGGTTTTGGGGGGCATAATCGTACGGATGAATTTCACCACAAAGCATATTCTGCGTGACGCGGATGCGAAGTTTTTGTGACGATACTGCGCCTCCAGTGCGACACCCGCCCGGAAGATACCCGGTCAGGAGGCACCCAAAACAAAGGACGCCCCGAAGAGCGTCCTTTGGTCTGCGATAGTGTGTGATCTGGTGTTGGTTTAGTGGCCGAGGATCTGAGACAGAAACAGTTTGGTGCGATCCGATTTCGGATTGTTGAAAAACTCTTCCGGCTCGTTTTGTTCGACGATCTGACCCTGGTCCATGAAGATCACGCGGTTGGCGACCTGACGGGCAAACCCCATTTCATGGGTCACGCAGAGCATGGTCATGCCCTCTTCGGCCAGTTCGATCATGGTGTCGAGCACCTCTTTGATCATCTCCGGATCAAGCGCCGAGGTCGGCTCGTCAAACAACATGATCCGCGGTTTCATGCACAGCGAGCGGGCAATGGCCACGCGCTGTTGCTGCCCCCCCGAAAGCATGCCGGGGTATTTGTCGGCCTGTTCCGGGATTTTCACTTTTTCGAGGAAATGCATCGCGATTTCTTCGGCCTCGCGTTTCGGCGTTTTGCGGACCCACATCGGCGCAAGCGTACAGTTTTCCAAGATGGTGAGATGCGGAAACAAGTTGAAGTGCTGAAAGCACATTCCGACTTCCGAACGGATTTTGTCGATGTTTTTCAAATCCGAAGTCAATTCGGTGCCATCGACAATGATCTTGCCCTTTTGGTGCTCTTCGAGGCGATTGATACAACGGATCATCGTCGATTTACCGGAGCCAGACGGCCCGGCGATGACGATCCGCTCACCGCGATTGACGGTCAGGTTGATGTCACGCAACACGTGAAATTCCCCATACCATTTGTTCATATTGACGATCTGAACGGCCACCTCATCGGAGACGGTCAGCTTCGAGCGGTCGATTGTGCGGTCTTCTGCGAGAGACATATCCGGTCTCCTTTCTTAACGGTGATCGGTGCGGAGCTTGCGCTCCAGCCACTGTGAATAACGAGACATAGAGAAACAGCAGACCCAAAAGATAAGTCCGATGAAGATGTAGAGTTCCCAAGTGATGCCGTTCCATGCGGAGTTTGCGCGGATCGCCTGAGCGGCGGCGAGCATGTCGAAAATGCCGATGAAAAAGACCAGAGTGGTGTCTTTGAACAGGCCGATAAAGGTGTTCACGATACCCGGAATCGAGATTTTCAACGCTTGCGGCATGATGACAAGCCGCTGTGCTTTCCAATAGTCGAGACCCAGCGCATCGGCGGCCTCGTATTGACCCTTTGGCAGGGCGGCAAGACCGCCGCGGATCACTTCGGCCATATAGGCGGAAGAGAACAAGGTCACCATGACGATGACGCGTAAGGTGAGGTCAAACTCGGTATCAGGGGGCAGGAAGTAGTTCAGCAACAGCGAGGCGGTGAACAGCAAGGTGATCAGTGGCACGCCCCGCAGGAATTCGATGAAACCGACACAGATCATTTTCACCAAAGGCAGATCGGATTGGCGCCCCAAAGCGAGGATGATGCCCAACGGCAGCGACAGAGCAATGCCGGAGACACCAATGATCACGGAGATGACAAACCCGCCAAGCTCGCGGCTTTGGATTTCACGTAAGGCCAAGAGCGGCACTGTGTCGTTGAGCGCCGAGACCACGATGGGGCCAAGGATCATCCACCATACCAAAGCGGCGACAACAGAGACCAGAGCAATCAGGCCAGAACCAAGATAACGCGCCGCCACCGAGGCGGCAAAATAGGCAATCCCAAAGCCGACAGCCACAGAGAGCGGCCCCCAAAGCGAGCCCCCCCAGATCAGCCAGACCATGACAAACGGATAGGCCACGGTGATCCACATCATCTTGCGGGGGAGTGCATCGAACAGCACCGGCAAGATCGCGAGGATCAACAGGACAAAGGCGACATGGGTGCGCCAATATTCGCTGGACGGGAAAAATGTCCCATAGACGATCTGGTTCCAACGCTCGTTGATGACGGCCCAACAGGCATGATGGGTGTTGCCATAGCGTTCGTTGAGGATGGTGCGACAGTCCTGCAAGGAATCCGCGGTCCAAACCCCGCCAAAGGCCCAAGGCACGAGCGCTTGCAACAGATTGAACACCAGATAGAGCGACACCAGCGTCAAAATCGTGTTGAACCAGCCCGAAAACAGGTTTTCACGGACCCATTTGGAGGCCCCGACCTGTCCACGGGGGGCCGGTTGTTGTTCTAAAATTTCGGAGCGCACATAGGCGATGGTCGATTTTTGATCACTCATCTTAACGCTCCTTCAACTTCATGGATTTGTTGTAAACGTTCATGCCCGATGAAATGATCAGAGAGACGATGAGATAAATCAGCATCATCAAAAGCATGCATTCAAGCTCGCGCCCGGTGTTGTTCATCGTTGTCCCGCCCAGCGTGGCGCGCAAATCTTGATAACCCACAGCCAGAGCGAGAGAGGAGTTTTTGGTCAGGTTGAGGAACTGTGAAATCAGCGGCGGGATGATGACACGGAGCGCCTGTGGCAGGATCACAAGGTTCATTGTGCGCGAGGGACGAAGACCCAGGGCAAAGGCCGCTTCGGTCTGGCCCTTGGAGACCGCGAGAATGCCCGCGCGCACGATTTCGGCAATAAAGGCACCGGTGTAGATAGACAGCGCCAGCCAAAGTGCGATCATCGAGTTGCTAAGCTGAATGCCACCCTGAAAATTAAAACCTTTGAGCGCCGGGGAATCAAAGGTGATCGGAGCACCCAAAGCCATGTAAACCAAAAGCGTCGGCGCGATGAAGATCGCCAGTTTGATCCAAGCGGTTGGCAGGATTTGCCCGGTCGCTTCAAAGCGGCGTTGCGCCCATTTGCCAAAGGACCAGATGGCCAGAAGCGACAACAAGAACGTGACAATCACAAAGACGGAACCTGCGCCCCAAACCGGCATGGGGATGTATGTCCCCCGGTTGGTCACCGCAACCGTATCCCAAAGCCACATCGACGCCGAAGGCGTTTCACCCCGAAAGGCGCTTGGTTGAGGCAGGGTCTCGGACAAGACCGCCATCGTGGCGATGATCCAGATCACCACCGGGATGTTGCGGAAGGTTTCGACATAGACCGTCATGATCTTGGCCACGAGCCAGTTTTTCGACAGGCGCAACACACCGGCCGTGACCCCCACCAAAGTTGCCAGAATGCACCCCAGGAAGGCGACAAGAAGCGTGTTCAGCAAGCCAACCATGGCGGCGCGGAAATTGCTCGATGTCGAGTCATATTCGATCAAGGTCTGCTGGATGTCATAGTTGGACGGGTTGCGCAAAAACGTGAAATCAATTTCCTTGCCAAGATTGGCAAGATTGATCGTCACGTTGCGGACAAGTATCCAGCCAACCAGCATGAAGGCTATAAAAACAATGACTTGGATGGTGATCGAGCGATACCGCGTATCGTAAATCAACTGACTGAGCCGAAAACCCTGACTTTGCGGTATATCTGTAAGTGTCGTCATAAGAGACGGTCCCCTGTTTCCCCTGAATAAACCCATACCCCGCGCGATCCCATGGTCCGCACGCCGAAATGTTTGACTATCGTTTGGGTAGCGTCAGAACGGAAAAGGGCGCGGTATGACCCGCGCCCTTCCCACATTATGATCTTAACGGAAGGGCGGCGAGTAGATCAGGCCACCTTCGGTCCAAAGGGCGTTCAACCCACGCGCCAGACCCACCGGAGTGTTCTCACCGATGTTTTTCTCAAAGCTTTCGCCGTAGTTGCCAACTTGGGTGATGACGTTGTATGCCCACGCATTGTCGAGCCCCAGCATCGCGCCAAGTTCACCTTCGACACCCAAAAGACGGTTGATCTCCGGGTTCTCAGTGCCTTTGACAAGTTCCGGTGCATTGGCAGAGGTCACACCAAATTCTTCGGCGGTGATCATCGCATTCAACGTCCAACGCACGATGTCACCCCAATTGTCGTCACCGTGACGCACAAGCGGGCCAAGCGGCTCTTTGGAGATGATTTCCGGCAGAACCACATAGGCTTCCGGGGTTTCGAAAGAGGCGCGCGATGCGGCCAGAGCGGAGGCGTCTGTGGTGTAGACGTCACATGCACCCGCAAGGAACTGGGTCTGAGCTTCGGTAAAGCTTTCAACCGGAACCGGTTCGTAATCCATGTTGTTCACACGGAAATAGTCCGCAAGGTTGAGCTCGGTCGTGGTGCCGGTTTCGATACACACGGTCGCACCAGCCAGTTCTTTTGCGGAGGACACACCGAGGGCTTTCGGAACCATAAAGCCCTGACCATCGTAATAGTTCACGCCCACAAAGGTGTTTTTGAGATCGACATCACGCGAGAAGGTCCAGGTGGTGTTCCGTGCCAGCATGTCGACTTCGCCGGATGCCAGTGCGGTGAAACGCACAGCGGAGGTCAGCGGAGTGTATTCAACTTTTTCAGCATCGCCGAGAACGGCAGCGGCAACAGCGCGACACAGATCAACGTCGAAACCGATGTATTTACCGTTTGCGTCCGGCGCAGCAAAGCCGGGGGTGCCCGGGTTCACGCCGCATTTGAGCGCGCCGCGCTCTTGGACGGCGGCAAGTGTCGACGAATCTTGAGCCATCGCCGCACCAGCGGCAAGGCCAGCCATCGTCAGCGCGCCAAGAAATACGGATTTTTTCATGTTTACCTCTTCCTGATACTGCGCCGTTTTCGGCGCTTCTTTTCCGATCCCCTCCGGGTCGGGAGCTTTACCGAAGTGAGCAATTGCCCCTTCAATGAGCGTAGTTTGGAGGGATTCATTCCAGAACGTCAAGAGTGGGATCACGATTCTGCATGATAACCGTGCGTTCGCCCAAACCACTTGCGGAAATGCGTGTGATTTCAGCAAGGCAATTGTCAGCGCGCCACTTAATTGACCAATCGGTAAAAGAGTTCTGCATGAACAAAGCTTTGGCGCTTGATTTCGGCGCTCTCACTGGCCTCCTCGTCCTCGCCCCATTGTTCAATTTGATACAGTTCATCAAGACGCGATAGCATCCAGGCCTCGTCTGCGGACAACTTGCCATGGGTGACCGCAAGGCCAAGAATCAGCGAGCCTGACAGGCTGACCAGATCGTGAAACGCCGCCAGTTCAAATGCGTTGAACCCGTGACTTTTGGCGCGCAGGACCTGTAACGCCGCCGCCTCCTGCGGCACATGCATGATGCCCGTCCGGGGATAAAGCCGCACGCCAAACGCCTCTTCGGCCCAGTCGAGAATAGGGTCCCACTGCTCCGCCTGACGCTCCACCAACTCGCGCGGATGGGCGGCGCGGTAACAGAGCAAATCACTGTCCCCATAATCGGCCAGCAAATTGGCAACCTCGGCGTGTTGAATGGCCACTTTATCAATCGCGGCATTGGCGCTACGGGTGGCGGGCATGGTGTTTGGGTCAATGTCCCCCTCCTGTGCCTCCCATTCCGCCGCGATCATCTCGGCCAAAGCGCGGGTCGGAACGATCAGCGGCGCTTTGGCAGGGGTGCGCACCGGGCGGCCATCCAGACGGATTTCAAACCCGCCCTCAACAGCCTCAACCGTGGTCTTTTTCCAAAACCGCTTTGCCTTCCATTCGGACACGTCGTCACCCTTTCCACATCTCATCCAAGGCCGCGCAGAGCTGGCCAAAATCATCCAAAACCACATGCGCGCCCGCAGCCATGAGCGCATCATGCCCATGATAGCCCCAGCGTACACCAATCCCTTTGACCCGTGCCGCGCCGGCCATTTCCATATCATAGGTCGTGTCGCCAATCACCACCGCCTCAGACGCCGCGACGTTACAGTCGGTGAGACAGGTCAAGACCATCGAAGGATGCGGCTTGGATGGGTGATCATCGGCGCATTGCGTCGTGACAAACAGATCGGCAAACGCCCAATCGGCCAGCAGTGCATCAAGCCCTCGGCGGCTTTTTCCAGTCGCAATCGCCAACGCAACATCGCCCTGCGCGCCCAAAGTCCGCAGGGCCTCTTCGGCACCGGGATAAAGCGGCGAGGCGGCCGCGCCCTGTTTCAATCGTTGGGTTTGAAACGCGTCTTTGTAGCCGTCAACCATCTGCGCAAGCGCGGCGTCATCCGCCTCGGGTGCAAGTTCGCGCATCGCCACCGGCAAGGACAGGCCAACGATGGACAGGATGGTGTCGCGATCCGGGGCCGCCTGCCGCACGGTTGCAAACCCCGCCTCCATTGACGCGATGATATGGGCCTGACTGTCGACCAGCGTGCCATCGACGTCGAAAATAACGAGTTTGGTCATCGCAGGGTCTCGAACGGATCAACGGCGGCCAGATCGTCGGTCCAGCCAAAGGTGTCCCAACTATTGCGCATGTGTTCGGGCAAGGGCGCGGTCACGGTGATGACCTTATGCGTCACCGGATGTTCAAAGGTCAGGCTGCGCGCGTGCAGGTGGAGCTTTTTCGAAATGATCCCGCCCAATTGTGCGCCCCAGCCATCGCCAAGATTTTCCTGACCAGAGCCACCATATTTACCATCGCCAATGATCGGATGGCCGATCTCGGCCATATGTGCGCGCAGCTGGTGGGTGCGCCCGGTGATCGGCTCCATCGCCACCCAAGAGGCGCGCGAGCCGACGCGGTAGAGCGTGGCATAAAGCGTATGGGCGCGTTTGGCATCCGGGTTGGCGTTCATGTCGCGCGGGTGAATGGCGATCATCTTCTCGCCCTCGCCGCGTGCGCCATGGCCCCCGGCTTTCATCAAACCGTATTTGATTTCGCCAAGGTAGGGCACAGGCACGCCCGCCACCAAAGCCCAGTAAATCTTGCGGGTGTTTTTGTGGCGGAAGGCTTCGGTCAGTTTCGTGGCCATTGCAGGCGTGCGGGCCAAAATCAGAACGCCAGAGGTGTCCTTGTCAAGCCGGTGCACAAGGCGCGGCTTTTCCTCAAGCCCGAATTTAAGCGCCTCAGCCAGACCATCGACATGGCGGGTCTGTTTCGATCCGCCTTGGGTCGGCAAGCCCGCCGGTTTGTTCAACACGATGACGTAATCGTCTTTGTAAATCACGCAGGACTGGATCAGCTTCTCATCAGCTGCAGAAATGGCATCGCCGCTGCGATCTCGTACAGGGGCTGCCTGATCGGGCAATGGCGGCACGCGAATTTCCATCCCCGGCCCCACTCGCGTGTTGGATTTCACCCGCCCGCCATCGACGCGAATGTCACCCTTGCGACACATCTTTTCGATGTTGCCTTGGGTGATCTGTGGAAACATTTTGCGAAACCAACGGTCGAGCCTTTGCTCGGGTTGATCGTCGCCAATGGTGATCATCTGAACCCGGCTCATGCGTAAAAACTCCGTGCGGTGTAAAGGCCCAATACGATGCCGCCCAATGCGAGCACCAATGTTGCGACGATGTAAAGAGCGGCCAAAGTGACCTCGCCGCGCTCATAAATCGTAATCGCATCCAGCGAGAAGGCCGAATAAGTTGTAAAGCCACCCAACATCCCTGTCATCAACAGCGGTGCGTAGCGGTTGCCGTTTTCATGGGCGAGCACCACGACGATGACCCCCATCAAAAACGAGCCGATGAAATTGACCGTCACGGTGCCCCATGGGAAATCCTTACCCAAAAGCCTTGCCGTGGCGAGGCCAGTCACATAACGCGCCGTGGCGCCGAACGCACCTCCGAGGGCGACTTGGATCAAGGGGGGCATGACGGTCCTCTCTTCAGGCCTTTCTGCTTGGCGCTTCCTGTGATGTGCCGGGAGCAATGTCAACGTCAACTGGTGCGTTTGTCACGCAGCTTGTCGAAATAGGCCACTCTCTTGGCCAAATCCCGTTCAAACCCGCGCTCAACCGGTTTGTAAAACTGGGTGCGGGGGAGCGTGTCGGGAAAAAAGTTTTGCCCGGAAAACCCGTCCTCGGCATCGTGATCATAGGCGTAATTCTCGCCATATCCCTGCTCCGCCATCAGTTTGGTCGGCGCGTTGAGGATGTGTTTGGGTGGCGGTTCAGACCCGGTTTTGCGCGCTGCATCCCGCGCCGCTTTAAAGGCCGTGTAGACCGCATTCGACTTCGGCGCGAGCGCCAGATAGACCACCGCCTGCGCCAATGCCAATTCGCCCTCGGGTGAGCCCAAGCGTTCATAGACCTCCCAGGCATGCAGACACATCGCCTGCGCCTGAGGATCGGCCAATTGGATGTCCTCGATCGCCATCCGGGTCAGGCGCCGCGCCAGATAGCGCGGGTCCTCGCCGCCCTCCAACATCCGCGAAAACCAATAAAGCGCTGCATCGGGGTCCGAGCCGCGTACCGATTTGTGTAGCGCCGAAATCAGATTGTAATGCTCATCGCCGGATTTGTCATATTTCGCGGCACGCCGCATCAGACGCTTGCCAAGCTGTTCAGGATCAAGCGGCGTTTCGACCTTCCACGCGACGATCTGTTCAATCAGGTTCAACAGCGTGCGCCCGTCGCCATCCGCCATTTCAAACAGCGTGTCGCGCGCGCGGGCATTCAGCGGCAAAGCCTTGCCAAACTCGCGCTCGGCGCGCTCAGCCAAAAGCGCAAGATCGGCCAAAGACAGCCGCGTCAACACCATCACCTGCGCCCGCGACAACACAGCCGCGTTGAGTTCAAACGAGGGGTTTTCCGTGGTTGCCCCAACCAAAAGAATGGTGCCGTCTTCCATATAGGGCAGGAAACTGTCCTGTTGCGCCTTGTTGAAACGATGAATTTCGTCAACAAAAAGCAGGGTGCCCTGACCGTTTTGTCGCCGTATTTTCGCCGCTTCAAACACTTTGCGCAGGTCCGGCACGCCGGTGAAAATTGCAGAAATCTGAACGAAATGCAGATCGGTTTCGGCCGCCAATAACCGTGCGATGGTGGTTTTGCCCACGCCCGGCGGCCCCCAGAAAATGATCGAAGACAGCGAACCAGAGGCCAACATCACACCAAGCGGCGAGTCGGGTCCCAACACCTGCTCTTGGCCAATCACCTCGCCCAAGGTTTGCGGACGCAAACGATCGGCCAGCGGGCGGGGTCCGGCGGCGTGTGGGGTCGGTGGTTCGGTGGATGCAAAAAGGTCAGACATAGGCGGACGTTACGCCGCTTATGTCCGATGGAAAAGAGGTATCGGGGCCGAAATGGCGCGTTTCGGCCCCGGTCCAAAACACATGGTTAGTGAAGTTTGTTGCTGAGATTGATGCGCATACACGCGTTGCGCGCGCCGCCTATGTCCATCACAGGCCCCACGACATCAATGTCGAGACCGACACGACGCCCCCAGCGATTGCCATTTTCAGGGATGAGACACAAAACCGACGTGGCCCCCAAGGCCCGCGCGGAATTGGTCATTTCCCCAATCAGGCTCATCTGGACCCGCATCCGTTGTTTCGCAGGTACGCGGGGCGAGACGAAAATTCGGCTCGATTCCCAAACATGCGGCGCAACAGGTGCCTCCTCAAACAACAGATTGGTCGGGATACTGTCCAAAAGCCCCCGCTGAGCATCACGAATCATATAGGAATAAATGCCACATTTTGTGGTTGTCGGGGTCAAGCGGATTCCGGCCAACACATCTCCGAACTCGTGAACCGCGATCCAACGGGAAGCGGGCGTGTCGTATTGGTCATATTCCATGCCATCGGCCTGCGGCAAATCCCACTTCGCATGTTGAATGAAGGTTTCATGTCTGGCGCGAAGCATGTTGGCGAAAAGATCGCCATGGTTGTGCAGATTGGCAAAAGAAAGTGTGGTCGTTTGCATGGTACGTCTCCGGTGTTGGTTGATTTCTTCAACGCAACGCGAGAGCGAGCACCGTCACAACAGCTTGATCTCCTTGGCTTTTTGAATGGCCTCTGAGGTCGTCCGGGCCATAAGACGTTCCCGGGCAGAGACAAGACGCGCCTTAAGCGCGCTCTCCGAAATCCCGAGCTTGGCCGCGGCTGCTGCATGACGATCACCGCCCGCGATGCACCGGAGGGCCTGAATTTGAGCCTGTGTCAGATCTGTTTGGGGTTCCGAGATTTCATGCAGCGTGCGCGCAATGGTAGCAATTTTCGTGATCTCTTGATCCGTAAATTCGCGATCCGCGCGGGCACACCCAATGATGGTTCTCGACTGAACCGGTCCACAGGACACGGCGATACCATAGTTCAGGCCGAATTCAGCGGCCTGCCTCCAAAGATTAAATGGATCGGGGAGTTCTATTTCGCTCCACCTTGTTTGCCCTTCGCAGCTCAATCCCCAAGCAATCATCGGATCTCTCAGCGCATAGGCGTTCGCCGTGTAATGTTCGAGCCATTTCGGATCATATGTGGCCTCCGCAACAAGCGGCGACGCAAACCGAATATGTAACCCGACCGAATATCCGGCCGGAGATGCAGCCCGAAGCTGAGCAAACAAGCGCGTGAGTTCCGTTGTGTCAGACATTGATAAAATTCATTCTTTTACGAAAGGAAGCGACAACCTTAAGGCGACCACCTAAACAAGGATTAAACCAAAGAGTATCGTTTGAAAAGCCTCTTTGGGTGTCGTTATGAACGCGCCATGATGAATTGCGCCTTTTCGCATGGTTTCTGATCAAATGATCTGTTTCTTTTGACAAACACCGTGCGGCACCCGGCCCAAAATGCCTCTGTTCGTCCAGTATTGGGGCAAAATCCCAAGGCGAAAAGACAAGAATACTGACAAAATGCATCAAATTTACACATTTAAACAAAAAAGCCCCGCACGAGGCGGGGCTTTTTAGAATCGAATCGAGAAGACTTAATCTTCTTCGGCCATTGCGGCATCTTCGGCCTCAAGGCGCGCACGGTCGGCAGCGCCTTTGGCGGCCGGATCGCGGTCAACCAGCTCGATGATGGCCATCGGGGCCATGTCACCATAACGGAAGCCAGCTTTCAAAACGCGGGTGTAACCACCGTTGCGCTCTGCATAGCGCGGGCCGAGAATTTCAAAGAGTTTCGCAACATCTTTGTCCTGTTTCAACTGAGCAGCAGCCTGACGGCGGGCGTGAAGATCGCCACGTTTGCCGAGGGTGATCAGCTTGTCCATGATGCGCTTAAGCTCTTTGGCTTTCGGCAAGGTGGTTTTGATTTGTTCGTGCTCAATGAGCGAGCCGGACATGTTGGAGAACATCGCTTTGCGGTGTTCGTGGGTCCGGTTCAGGCGGCGGTAGCCTCTAGCGTGACGCATGTGTCTCTCCTATAGCGTGTTTTGCTTTGTCTGACCGGCGATGCGTGTCACCGGCTCTCCTTGGGGCATTGGCCCACATGTTCCCCGGCAATTCCGGGCATTGTCGAGGGAGGAGACCGAAGCCTCCCCCAAATTGCCTAGAACTGGTCTTCGAATTTCTTCGCCAGGTCTTCGATGTTCTCAGGCGGCCATTCTTCGACATCCATACCGAGGTGCAGGCCCATGCCGGACAGAACCTCTTTGATCTCGTTGAGCGACTTGCGACCGAAGTTCGGGGTGCGGAGCATCTCGGCTTCGGTTTTCTGGATCAGATCGCCGATGTAAACGATGTTGTCGTTTTTCAGGCAGTTTGCCGACCGGACAGACAGTTCCAGCTCGTCCACTTTCTTCAACAGAAGCGGGTTGAACTCGAGGCCATCGTCTTCTTCCTGACGACCAGCCGATTCCGGCTCATCAAAGTTCACGAAGATGCCCAATTGATCCTGAAGGATACGTGCCGCGAATGCGACTGCATCTTCCGGGGTCAACGAACCGTCGGTTTCGATTTTCATCGTCAGCTTGTCATAGTCGAGCACCTGACCTTCGCGGGTCGGCTGCACGTCGTAGGACACTTTTTTGACTGGCGAGAAGATCGCATCAATCGGAATCAAACCGATCGGCGCATCTTCGGCCTTGTTTTTCTCGGCGGAGACATAGCCTTTGCCGGTGTTGACCGTCAGTTCCATGAACAAATCAGCGCCGTCATCGAGGTGACAGATCACGTGATCTTTGTTCAAAACCTCGATGCCAGCAGATTCGGAAATATCACCGCCGGTGACAACCATCGGCCCTTTGGCGGCGATGGACAGGCGCTTCGGCCCTTCCACATCCATGCGCAAAGAAATGCCTTTAAGGTTGAGGATCACGTCGGTGACATCTTCACGCACGCCCGCAATGGACGAAAACTCGTGCAGAACGTTGTCGATCTGAACGGAGGTGATGGCCGCGCCCTGAAGCGACGACATCAGCACGCGACGCAGCGCGTTGCCCAGTGTCAAGCCAAAGCCGCGTTCCAGCGGTTCGGCGACAACGGTAGCCTGACGTGCAGGCTCGTTGCCCGGCTTGACGTCAAGCTGCTGCGGTTTGATGAGCTCGGCCCAATTTTTGTGGATCATTGAAGTAGCCTCCATTCCTGTCCTCCCGCCCATGTCCGTAAGCGGAGAACGCCCGAGGGGTCTTTTAAACGCAAAAACGGACCGCGGGCGTGAACCCGCGATCCAAATAATATAGGCGTGATTACACGCGGCGACGCTTTGGAGGGCGGCAGCCGTTGTGCGCAATCGGCGTCACGTCACGAATAGACGTGATGTTCAAACCAACAGCCGCAAGTGCGCGCAGCGCAGATTCACGCCCCGAACCCGGACCCTGAACTTCGACTTCGATGGTTTTCAGACCGTGATCCTGAGCCTTTTTCGCCGCATCTTCCGCAGCCATCTGAGCGGCGTAAGGTGTGGATTTCCGCGAGCCTTTAAAGCCCATGGTGCCAGCGGACGACCAAGCGATCGCATTGCCCTGCACGTCGGAGATCAGGATTTTGGTGTTGTTGAAGGTCGAATTCACATGAGCAACGCCAGCGGCGATGTTCTTGGAGACCTTTTTCTTAGCGGTACGACGGGTATCGCGTGCCATGTTCTATGCCCTCCCTTATTTCTTCTTGCCGGCGATTGCTTTTGCCGGACCTTTGCGCGTGCGCGCGTTGGTGTGGGTCCGCTGACCACGCACCGGGAGGTTGCGGCGGTGACGGAGGCCACGGTAGCAACCGAGGTCCATCAAACGCTTGATGTTCATCTGGGTCTCACGACGCAGGTCACCTTCGACGGTGTAGTTGGCGTCGACATGTTCGCGCAGGGCGAGAACTTCGGCGTCGGAGAGTTCGTTGACGCGACGGGTCAGCTCGATGCCAACGGCTTCGCAGATAGCTTGGGCAGAGGTGTTGCCAATGCCAGTGATATAGGTGAGGGCGATCGGGACCCGCTTTGCAGTGGGGATGTTTACGCCGGCGATACGTGCCACGTGGTCTGTCCTTTCGTTGCGGTTCCGTAATACCGGAACCTTTTTTCACAACGTTGGCTCGCGGGTTTTAGGCCTCGCGAGCCGCAGCTGAATTCAATCTGATTGCCTCGGACCCGGTCCGGCGGCGAATCTTTGCCCCATAGGGATGGGTTGCCATAAGGGGGAATCACCGGAGCGTCAAGAGGCCCCGGTGAATTTCCAAGTCTTGCCAAGGATGTGGCGCGTTTACGCCAGCGCCTTAGCAATATCCGCCGCCACTTTTTCCGGATCTTGCAGGCCATCGACGGACTTCAGATCACCACGGGCATAATAGTAGCCAATCAGCGGCGAGGTCTTTTTGTAATATTCCATCAGACGGGTTTTGAGGCTGTCCTCATTGTCGTCCGCGCGGCGTTTCAGATCGGTCGATCCGCAAGCATCACATACACCGTCGACTTTGGTCGGCTTGGTGGTGTCGTGGTACACTTCACCGCAATTGCCACAGGTGTAACGGCCCGTGATGCGATTGACGAGCGCTTGGTCATCGACGGCGATCTCGATCACAGCTTCGAGTTGGGCGCCATTGCGCGACAACAGTTCGTTGAGCGCGTCGGCCTGACCCAAGGTGCGCGGGAAACCGTCAAAGATAAATCCAGCGGCGTTGCCGTTGCGGATTTTTTCATCAATCAGACCAATAACGATCTCATCGGTGACGAGTTGCCCCGCATCCATGATTGCAGCAACTTTTTGCCCCATCTCGGTCCCGGAGGTCCGCGCATCGCGCAGCATATCCCCGGTCGAAAGTTGCACCATGCCGCGCTCCTCAACAAGACGGCGTGCCTGTGTGCCTTTGCCCGCGCCGGGTGGTCCAAGCAGAATTATGTTCATTTCCGTGTCGTCCCTCTTTTGCTGCGCTTCCTCCCACGCAGCTGAGATTTCTCAATCAGACCCTCATACTGGTGCGCCAGCAAGTGAGATTGAATTTGCTGAATCGTATCCATCGTCACCGATACCACGATCAACACCGAAGTGCCGCCAAAATAGAAAGGAATGGCGAATTGGCTACGCAAAATCTCTGGCAAGAGACAAACTGCCGCAAGGTAGGCGGAGCCGATGACGAGGATACGGGCCACGATGTAGTCCAAATGCTCCTCGGTCTTTTTGCCCGGGCGGATGCCAGGGATAAAACCGTTCTGATTCTTCAGGTTCTTAGCCACGTCTTCGGTTTTGAACGCGACGTTGGCGGTATAGAAATAGGCAAAGAACACGATCATGAGGGTGAAGAACAACAGATAGAGCGGCTGCCCTGGACCGAAATAGGCCAAAATGGTCGACATCACCGGACCAACGTCACCCTGACCGGAGAAGGTCGCGACAGTGGTCGGCAACAGCAAGAGGGAGCTTGCAAAGATCGCCGGGATCACGCCCGCCGGGTTGACTTTGATCGGCAGGTGGGAGGACTGCGCGTCATAGATTTTCATACCCTGCTGACGGCGGGGATATTGGATGTGAACCTTGCGCAGCGCCCGCTCCATGAAGACCACGAAGGCGATCACACCGACAATCATGGCGATCACGATGAGGATCACCGCCGGGGACACCGCGCCGGTCCGGCCAGATTCAAAGAACTGAGCCAAGGCGCGCGGAATTTCAGCCACGATGCCGACGAAGATGATCAAGGAGATGCCGTTGCCGATACCACGCTGGGTGATTTGTTCACCGAGCCACATCAGGAACATGGTGCCACCCACAAGGGTGATCACAACGCCCGCGCGGAAATACCAGCCCGGATCATGGGCCAGATCGCCAGCCTCAAGCGAAGCAGCCAAACCGTAGGCCTGAAACAGTGCCAAGGCGACCGTACCAAAACGGGTGTATTGGTTGATCTTCTTGCGCCCCGCCTCGCCCTCTTTCTTGAGGTTCTCAAGCGAGGGGACCATCGAGGTCATCAGTTGAACGATGATCGACGCAGAGATGTAAGGCATGATGCCGAGGGCGAAAATACCCATCCGGCCCAACGCACCGCCGGTGAACATCGACAGGATGCCACCAATGCCGGATGCCGCCTGATCCATAAAGTTCTTTAACGCGCCGCCGTCGATCCCCGGCACCGGAATATAGGTGCCCAGACGGTAGACGATCAAAAGACCGAGGGTGAAAAAGATACGCTGACGAAGCTCTTTGGCTTTCCCGAGGGTGCCCCAGTCGAGGTTCGCTGCCATTTGTTCTGCTGCGGATGCCATTAATGGTCTCTCTCTTCACGAACAGCGCCGCCCGACCGGTCTTCCGGGGGCGGCGCTTGGAAAACTTAAGGATGACTTAAGGGTCCGGGCCCTCTGTCACAAGCCTTATTCGGCTGCCGCGTCGGCCTTTGCAGTCACAGTCAGCGAACCGCCTGCTTTTTTCACAGCTTCGATCGCAGATTTCGATGCGCCGGTCACAGTGATCGACAGTTTCGAGGTGACTTCACCTTTCGCCAAAACACGAATGCCGTCGAGTTTGCGACGGATCAGGCCGGAGGACACCAGCGTGTCTTCGGTGACGTTTGCAGCGTCGAGTTTGCCCGCTTCGATGAATTTTTCGATCAGGCCGAGGTTCACAACAGCGAACTCTTTGCGGTTCGGCTTGTTAAAGCCGCGCTTCGGCAGACGTTGGTACAAAGGCATCTGACCGCCTTCGTAGCCTTTGATCGCCACACCCGAACGGGACTTTTGACCTTTGATACCACGGCCACCCATTTTACCGGTGCCGGAACCCGGACCACGGCCAACGCGTTTCCGAGCTTTGGTGGCGCCTGCGTTATCACGCAATTCATGCAATTTCATGTCGCTTCTCCTTGCCGGATGTGCCCTCCAGCGACGGAGTGGGCAACCACGGCTTACAAATGTTGATTCTTATGAACGGTCTCGTCCACCGGGCGCGTATAGAGGGGTTGCGCGCGTAGATCAAGATACACCCTCTTATACTTTAGAATGAGTGCGCTCAGATAGGCCAAAGATGGGCCAAACGTCGCATGGTCGCCTCCCCAGCCGCTTGATTACACCCTACCGGCCAAGGCCGTTTGGGGCGCCGCCAATACGACAAAACCAAAAACACCCCGCAGTTTCCTGCAGGGTGTTTGATCTGTCCAGTCTCTTTGAGGGGCTCAGTCGCGGGTTTCGCGCAGGTATTCGGTCCAGCTGGGGGCCGCACCTGTGTGCCACACGGCTTTGAGCGCGCGCATCACTGCGCCAAGGGGCTGGGCAGGAAAGGGAGCTACAAGTTGCATCGCTTCGTCCTTCTCAATGAGACCTAAATCTGGGCGCTGTTAGACGCGTGCGGCGGTGTCGCGAGCGATGTCGCGGATGTCGCTGCGGCCCAAGCCGATGTCGTTCAACTCATGATCCGACAGGGCGTCGAGCTGATTGAAGGTCTGGGTATAAGCGCGCTGGCGAGCAAAGGACAAACGGATGTTGTCAAAGATTTCGCCAAGGAAGCGGGAGAAGCCGAAGCCGGCGGAGCGGGTGGTGTGAGCTGTATGTGCCATTGTTCTAATCCTAAAAATGCGGAGCCGTACGCTCCGTGCTGTTTGTGTCTCTTTGGGAGCACGACTGATGTAGGGGGGATCGGGAGATTTGACATCCCCCTGTTTCGGTCTGGCCGCTATGCATAAAATGCATGCAGTTTTAAAACCGTTACTTATTTGTGCGTTTTGGCATAATAATACGCACTTACTCTCGCGTTTGGCGCATATGATCGGCCCAATGCGGCAGTGACCCTGCCTCCCAAGAGGGTTTCACCCGGTCAATCAACGCGCAAAGCGGATAGACGCGGCACCAGGCTTCAATTTTCTGAGTGCTCACCGCCGCTGTGCAAGACTCAAATCACATCGCCATGGACCCGTTTGGCCAAGTGCTCCATCTCGCTCCGCGACGCCGCACCGACCAAAACATAATGCCAATGTGGGTCCTGCCATGACACCGCGGTCAACCCATCATGAGTGTTGAATTTAAGGGAAGTGACCGCCGCTTGCGCCGTCGGAGTTAGGTAAAGCGTGACCCGTTGCCCGGCTTCAGTTTCATACATGAACTGCGCAGCAGCCCCGTATGGCGCTGGCAAGAGCCGCCCGCCCACGAGCGAGAACCCCTCCTGCGTCAGTGTCGGAATGCGCACTTCGGCTCCAAGCCGCTTGGTCAGCCATGTTTTGAGATGATCACGCTCATCGCCCGAAACATCCACCGGATGCAGCACTTCCGCTGTGTAGAGCATATGTGCGGCTGAGGCGGAGGCCAAGAGTTGGCTCTCTGGTACACCGCCCTGTCCGGCAGAGCGCGTCACCCCGCCCCAATAGCCCAGGGCCAATCCGATCCCGAGCAAAGCCACGGCGGCCACGGCCCGTCTCGGCCAAGCGCTGCGCGGGCTGATGTCCGGGCTAATGTTCGAGATCATCTTGGCAAAATACGTCGCCTGTGGGCTTGGTACGGCCATATTCAGCGCCTCGTTGAGTGCCATAACCTCGGCCACACGTGCGGCAAGCGCCGGGTTGGCCTCCATGCGTGCCTCAAATGTCCGCATCTCATCTTGTGTCATCTCCCCATCGGCATAGCGATGAAGGGTCGGATCAAAATCCTCCGCATGGGTCATGTCACGCTCCTGAGTTGAACGGGCTGTGGATCTTGTTTAAGGCGATGGCGGGCACGGGCAATGCGCGACATCACGGTGCCAATCGGCACACCCAGGGCCTCGGCAGTCTCCGCATAGCTCAAACCGCCTACGGTGACGAGCAGCAAAGCGTGGCGTTGCTCTTCGGGCAATTGCGCGACACGCGCAAGGGTGCGTCTGGCATCGAGGCGCGCATCCATATGGGTCTCTGACACCGGCAAATCGGAGGTGTCCCCGGCCTCGTCATAGGCAAGGTGAAGATGGGCGCGGTCGCGGTGTAGCCCATTGCGAAACAAATTGAGTGCGATTTTGGCCAGCCACGGCCGTAAGGGCCGATCTGCCGACCAAAGATGGCGTTTGTTCAGCGCCCGTTCGACGCAATCCTGAACCAGATCGTCGGCGCGCGCATGGTCCCGGGTCAGCGCATAGGCATAGCGCCAGATCGCCGGGAGCGCCGCTTCGAGTTCCGCTTTGAACTTCGCCATGAGTGCCTCTTGAAAAGCGGCGGGGGACAGCTCCCCCGCCTGACGCATGATCCGGGAGGATCAAACCTGTGTCGAAGGGTGGTTATGGACGGGCCGTGTGCCAAACGCCTTTGACGCCATCCCCGGTCATATCACCCGGCTTCATATCTTTGACCCAAAGATAGAGCGGCTGATCTTTGTAGGCGACTTGTTTCACGCCATCTTTGCGTGTGATCAGGCTATAGCCCTTCGGCAGATCAGCCTCAGACTCTGCGGTGAGCGCAGGCCAGTTTTCGATACAGCCTTCATAACAGTTTGAGACGCCCTTTTCATCCTTATCGAAGGTGTAAAGCGTCATCTTCTGCGCATCCATCAACAAACGTTCGCCATTCAACTCGCCCACCAAAACCGGGTTTTCCGCAAATGCGGGGGCGGTAAGGGCAAAAAGGCTAAGCGCGGTGGCCGTGAGGATCTTCATCATCTTCTGTCTCCCTGACATGAGGTCTGACCATATGCAGACGTGAGAGATACAGGGGCAGTGAGCGTTTTATTCCCGGCCCGATAGCTTTTTGAGAAGAAAATGCAAAAAGCCCCGCAGTTCCCACGGGGCCTTTCAAAATCAAGCTCGAAAGCGTCGATTAATTGTCGCGCTCTTCGATGATTTCAACGAGGTGCGGGATCGAACGCACCATGCCGCGCACAGATGGGGTATCTTCCAATTCGCGGGTTTTGTGCATTTTGTTGAGGCCCAGGCCGATCAGCGTTGCACGCTGAACCTGAGGGCGACGGATCGGGGAGCCGACCTGTTTTACAACGATGGTTTTAGCCATGTGTCTACTCCTTACGCTTCTACAGCGGTTTCAGTGTCAGCAACCGGTGCATCGTCGCGACGCAGAATCTCGGCGACTTTTTTGCCACGACGCTGAGCCACGGAGCGCGGAGACGCCTCAGATTTGAGACCGTCCAGCGTGGCGCGGATCATGTTGTACGGGTTCTGCGAACCGATCGACTTTGCGACCACGTCCTGAACACCGAGCATCTCGAACACAGCGCGCATCGGACCACCGGCGATGATACCAGTACCTTGCGGTGCGGTGCGCATCACGACTTTACCAGCGCCATGGCGACCGTTGGTGTCGTGGTGCAAGGTGCGGCCTTCTTTGAGCGGCACGCGGATCATTTGGCGTTTTGCTTGCTCGGTGGCTTTACGAATGGCCTCAGGGACCTCTTTCGCTTTGCCTTTGCCGAAGCCGACGCGGCCCTTTTGGTCGCCCACAACCACGAGAGCTGCAAAGCCGAAACGCTTACCACCCTTCACAGTTTTAGAGACACGGTTGATCGCGACGAGACGATCGGCGAATTCCGGGGTTTCATCGCGGTCGCGACGGTTGTCCCGGCGGTTTTCACGTTCTGCCATTGGCATTCCTTTGAACTGGTGGCGCGTTTAACGCCGTTGATTTCAATCGCGGTGAAGGCCCCACTTGCGTGAGGCCGACCCGGATCATCGGGGGGACAAACCGTCCCCCACAGACTTAGTGTTCGCGCAATTTGGTCCGAAAACCGGTATCCACTTTTCGGATCGCGCTCAGTCTTAGAACTTCAGACCACCTTCACGCGCAGCCTCGGCCAGAGCCTTGACTTTGCCATGAAACAAGAAGCCGCCACGGTCGAAGTAACACACTTCCACACCGGCTTTCTTGGCGCGCTCTGCGATTGCAGCACCGACTTTGGTGGCTGCTTCGACGTTGTTTTTGCCGATGATCCCCAGATCCTTTTCCAAAGAGGAAGCGGAGGCGAGGGTCACGCCTTTGACATCGTCGATCAGCTGAGCGCTGATGTTCTTGTTCGAACGATGGATGGACAAACGGAGTTTGCCAACATTGTTCTTGCGAAGTTTGTTCCGGACGCGCAGGCGGCGCTTCAAGAACAGGTCTCTTTTGCTGTTTGCCATTTTGAGCGTCCTTACTTCTTCTTACCTTCTTTGCGGAAGATATACTCGTCTTTGTACTTGATACCTTTGCCCTTATAGGGCTCCGGTTTACGCCATTCGCGGATATTGGCTGCGACTTGGCCGACGAGCTGCGGATCAGAGCCTTCCACGGTGATCTCTGTCGGTTTCGCGGATGTGACGGTGACGCCAGCCGGAACCTCAAAGTTCACTTCGTGGGAGTAACCCAAGTTCAGTTTCAGGATGTTGCCCTGAAGCTGAGCACGGTAACCAACACCGTTGATTTCAAGTTCTTTCTTGAAACCGACGGAAACGCCAGTGACCATGTTGCCGATCACAGTGCGGGACATGCCCCACTGTTGACGCGCACGCTTGGATTTGCCCCGGGGGGTCACGGTGATGACGTTGCCTTCAATGGTGAGGGTCACGTCGTCCGTGGCGGTGAAGGAGTGAGAGCCTTTCGGGCCCTTCACTTCGATGGTCTGGCCGGACACAGAGGCAGTGACGCCGCTGGGCATTTCGACCGGTTTTTTACCAATACGAGACATCGAGAGACCTCCTTAGAAGACTGTGCAAAGCACTTCGCCGCCAACATTGTTGGCACGAGCGTTTGCATCAGACATCACACCTTTGGGTGTGGAGACAATCGACACGCCCAGGCCCTGACGGACCGATGGGATGTCTTTGACACCGAGGTACACGCGACGACCGGGTTTCGAAACCCGTTTCAGTTCGCGAATAACAGGAGTGCCTTCGTAATATTTCAGACTGATTTCGAGGGTCGGGTGACCATTCGCATCAGTGCCTTTCTCATAGCCGCGGATGTAGCCCTCGTCGAGCAGCACGTCCAAGACCCATGCCCGCAGCTTGGAAGCCGGGGTGGAGACAACGGATTTGCCGCGCAGTTGAGAGTTACGGATACGGGTGAGCATATCGCCGATAGGATCGTTCATATCTTATGCCCTCTCTTACCAGCTGGATTTCACGAGACCGGGGATTTGGCCAAACGAGCCAAGTTCCCGCAGCATGATCCGGGAGACCTTCAGCTTACGGTAGTAAGCGTGGGGACGACCGGTCAACTGACAACGGTTATGAAGACGGGTTGCCGAGCTGTTGCGCGGCAGATCTGCAAGTTTCAGGGAGGCGCGGAAACGCTCTTCCATCGGCTTGTCTTGATCGTAAATGACCTCTTTGAGAGCCGCGCGTTTGGAAGCGTATTTTGCCACCAATTTCTCACGCTTGCGCTCACGGGCGATCATGGATTTCTTAGCCATGTTCTCTAACTCCTCGCGCGATCAGCTGTTGAAGGGCATGTTGAACGCTTTCAACAGGCTCTTGGCTTCAGCATCGGTTTTCGCCGTGGTGGCGATGACAATGTCCAGACCCCAGACTTCATCGACTTTGTCGAAGTTGATCTCGGGGAACACGATGTGCTCTTTCATGCCCATGGCATAGTTGCCACGGCCATCAAAAGATTTGCCCGACACGCCGCGGAAGTCGCGGATACGGGGCATTGCAATCGTGATCAGACGGTCGAGGAATTCGTACATACGGTCGCCACGAAGAGTAACCTTCGCACCAAGCGGCATGTCTTCACGAACGCGGAAACCAGCGATGGATTTCTTGGCTTTCGTGATGAGGGCCTTTTGACCGGCGATGGCGGTGAGATCTTCCTGAGCCGATTTGGCTTTTTTGGAATCACGCACAGCTTCAGCACCGCAACCGATGTTGAGAACGATTTTGTCGAGGCGCGGGATCTGCATGTCGTTTTTGTAGCCGAACTCTTCTTTGAGCGTGGCACGAATGCTGTCCTTGTAAATCGCCTTCAGACGCGGGGTGTAATTTGCTGTATCAAGCATCAGATCACGTCTCCCGTGGTCTTGGCGAAGCGCACTTTTTTATCGCCTTCGATTTTGAAACCGACGCGGGTGGCTTTGCCGTTGGCATCCAAAAGCGCCAGGTTGGACAGGTCGACCGGCACTGCGATCGGCTTGCGGCCGCCCTGATCGCCCTGAGAGGCGCGGGTGTGACGGATGGCGATGTTCACGCCTTCCACGATGGCTTTGCCTTTGGACGGCAGCACAGTGGTGATTTCACCCTTTTTGCCTTTGTCCTTGCCAGCCAAAACGATAACTTTATCGCCTTTTTTCAACTTAGCAGCCATTAGAGCACCTCCGGAGCGAGCGAGATGATCTTCATGAAGTTTTTCGCACGAAGCTCACGCACAACTGGGCCAAAGATACGGGTGCCGACCGGCTCGTTGTTGTTGTTGAGGATCACGGCAGCATTGCGATCAAAACGGATCGCTGTGCCATCTTCGCGACGGACTTCTTTGGCGGTGCGAACGACGACGGCCTTGCGGACATCCCCTTTTTTCACACGGCCGCGCGGAATGGCTTCTTTCACCGATACAACGATGATGTCACCCACGGACGCGTAACGACGGTGCGAACCGCCGAGGACCTTGATGCACTGAACTCGGCGAGCGCCTGAGTTATCAGCTACATCCAGATTGGTCTGCATCTGGATCATATGGTTTCTCCCGACCTATGGGGGAGGTCTGCAGCGACCTGTTCCCCCAGGGTTTCGATTAAATTAGGACGCTGCCGTCTCAGTGACGATAACTTCCCAACGCTTGGTCTTCGACTTCGGTGCACATTCCTGAATGCGGACTGTTTCACCAACGTTGAATTGGTTGTTCTCATCGTGAGCCCGGTATTTTTTGGACTTACGAATGGTCTTTTTCAGAACCGGGTGTTTGAAGCGACGCTCCACGGACACGGTCACGGTCTGTTCGTTCTGGTTCGAGGTGACAACACCTGTCAGAATACGTTTGGGCATAGGTCAGTCTCCTCTTACTCAGCCGAAGCTGCTTTTTCGTTCAGAATGGTTTTCACAAGAGCGGCCGAACGGCGCGCTTTGCGAATCTGAGCGGTGTTTTCGAGCTGACCCGTGGCCTGCTGAAAGCGCAGGTTGAAGGATTCTTTTTTAAGATTGGCAAGCTCGGTCTTGAGCTCGTCCGGCGTCTTAGCGCGGAGTTCCTGGGCGTTCATAGCCTTATCCTTTGTCTTACATCAGAGAGCGCCACGTTCGTTATGTGGGTGACCCTGAGCCTGATGGGCGAATGTCAAAACACACGAATCCCGAGGACCGGGCACGTGCGATGGGTTCCTATAGGGGAAGCGTGGGAATAGGGCAAGGGAAAGATGGCAAATCCTTGTGTTTCTCGGCGCAGCGCGTAGAACCACCTCAACAGCTATAACCCCTATATCTTGAGGCCCACCATGCCCACCATCGAATCCCTCTTCGTCACCCGGCTCTATCACGCCGCCTTGTCCGAATTTAAGCCCAAGATCGACGCGGACGAATTGGAGCAATCCTGCTACGTCATCGCCGAAGATGACGAGGCGGGTCAGGAATGGTGCGAGGCGAATGAGTATCCGGGCTACACTTCCTATGCCTCTCTCACCGATTTGGCTTGGCGCTTTCCGATCTTCAAATCCCTTGTGAAAGCGCTCGACAAACATGTTGCGGCCTTTGCCAAGGATTTGGAATTCAACCTGGATGAGCGCAAGCTGGTGCTCGAAGATCTCTGGATCAATATCCTGCCCGAAGGTGGCACCCACGGCTCGCATATCCACCCCCACTCGGTGATCTCCGGCACCACCTATGTGGCGATGCCCAAAGGTGCCTCTGCGCTCAAACTCGAAGACCCCCGCCACGCCATGATGATGGCCGCCCCACCGCGCAACAAAGACGCGCGGCGTGAGTTGAAGAGCTTTATCTATATGAAGCCCGAGGTGGGGGATGTGTTGCTCTGGGAAAGCTGGCTGCGCCACGAAGTTCCGATGAATGGCTCGGAGTTTGACCGGATTTCCGTGAGCTTTAATTATCGCTGGGAATAAGCGCTTTCTCAATCCGCTCAAGCCGCTGAACTACGTCGTCCCGGTAATCCCCGGTGGCGGCGTTTGTTTCTTCGGCGTGGGCGTCTTGCATTGAATTCACGATCAGACCGACAACGAGGTTCACCACCGCAAAGGTCGTGATCAAGATGAACGGGACAAAGAACAGCCACGCCAGTGGATGCACCTCCATCACTGGGCGCACAATCCCCATAGACCAGCTTTCCAGCGTCATGATTTGAAACAGGGTATAGGCCGACACGCCGAGATCCCCGAACCATTGCGGAAATGTCGCGGCAAAGAGTTTCGTTGCCATGACGGATGCAATGTAAAAGATCACCCCCATCAGCAAGAACACCGAGGCCATTCCCGGTAGGGCGGAGATAAATCCCTCCACCACGCGGCGCAGCGTGGGTGCGACCGATATGACGCGCAAGAGCCGCAGGATGCGCAGTGCCCTGAGCACCGACAATCCGCCGCCCGTCGGCGAAAAGGACACCGCAACGATGATGAAATCAAAGATGTTCCAACCGGAGCGGAAAAACCTCCAGCCGCGTGCATAGATTTTGGCCAGCAACTCCACGACGAAAATGCCCAAACAGAGGCTGTCAAGAAGTGTGATGAGCCCCCCTGCACGCGCCATAAGGGTTTGGGAGGTCTCAAGCCCCAAAATGACGGCATTCGCCAGAATGACCCCAAGGATCAGGTTTCGGGTCAGGGGGCGGTCCAAAACCTGGGCCAATCTCGCGCGCATCTTTAGCTCTCCTTGTGCTTGCCAAGGCATATGTGCACGCGCAGCACGACAGACAAGCACATGGCAGAGACAAAAGAGGTGGCAAACAAAAACCCCCGCCGATGTCTCGACGGGGGTCTTATATTTTTCAACTGGGGCGCGGCCCGCAGGTTTCTATGAAACCCGCTCCACCGCTTGTGCGTAGGCGCCCCGTAGGGCACCCACTTTTACCAGTCTTCGCGGACCACGGTGCGGGTTTTGATCGGGAGTTTCATCGCGGCAAGGCGCAGGGCCTCACGTGCGACTTCTTCCGTCACGCCGTCGATTTCGAACATCACGCGGCCGGGTTTGACCTTGCATGCCCAATAATCAACAGAACCTTTACCTTTACCCATACGGACTTCGGTCGGTTTCGAGGTGACCGGCAGATCCGGGAAAATACGGATCCAAACACGACCCTGACGTTTCATGTGGCGGGTCATCGCACGACGAGCTGCCTCAATCTGACGCGCGGTGACGCGCTCGGGCTGAACGGCTTTGAGGCCGAATGTCCCGAAAGTCAGGTCAGAGCCGCCTTTGGCTTGACCATGGATCCGGCCTTTGTGGGCCTTGCGGAATTTTGTACGCTTTGGCTGAAGCATATCTCAGATCTCCTTAGCGACGGCCGCGGTCGCCGCGAGGCGCCGGACCAGCTTGAGCTTCTTCGGCGCGACGGTCATGAGCCTGCGGGTCATGTTCCATAATCTCGCCTTTGAAGATCCAGGTTTTGATGCCGATGATGCCATAAGCCGTGGAGGCTTCGGCATGAGCGTAATCGATGTCAGCACGCAAAGTGTGCAGCGGCACGCGACCTTCGCGGTACCATTCGGTCCGTGCGATCTCGGCACCACCAAGACGGCCAGCGACGTTCACTTTGATGCCCAAAGCCCCCATGCGCATGGCGTTCTGAACCGAACGTTTCATGGCACGACGGAAGGACACACGACGCTCAAGCTGCTGTGCAATCGACTCGGCCACGAGAGCGGCGTCGAGTTCCGGCTTGCGCACTTCAACGATGTTGAGGTGCAGCTCGGATGCGGTCATCGCGGCGATTTTCTTGCGCAGACCTTCGATGTCCGCGCCTTTTTTGCCGATGATGACACCCGGACGGGCGGTGTGGATCGTGACGCGGCACTTGCGGTGCGGACGCTCGATGATCACACGGCTGATGCCGGCTTGTTTGCACTCTTCTTTCACGAACTCGCGGATTTTGAGGTCTTCCAAAAGAAGATTCCCATAATCCTTGGTGTCGGCGTACCAGCGGCTGTCCCAGGTGCGATTGACCTGGAGGCGCATACCGATCGGGTTAACCTTATGACCCATTAGTTTTGCTCCTCAACTTGACGCACCTTGATGGTGATTTCCGCAAACGGCTTCATGATCTTGCCGAACCGACCACGTGCACGCGGACGACCGCGTTTCATGGTGAGGTTTTTGCCAACCCAAGCTTCGGCAACGATGAGTTCATCGACGTCGAGGTTGTGGTTGTTTTCGGCGTTGGCGATCGCGGACTGAAGACATTTCTTCACGTCAGCTGCAATACGCTTGTTGGAGAAGGTGAGGTCCGTAAGGGCCTTGTCCACTTTCTTACCACGGATCATCTGAGCCACGAGGTTCAGTTTCTGCGGCGAAACGCGAAGCATTTTGGTTTTGGCCATTGCTTCGTTGTCAGCCACGCGACGGGGATTTGCTACCTTACCCATGACTTACTTCCGTTTCGCTTTTTTGTCAGCAGCGTGACCGTAATAGGTGCGGGTCGGCGAATACTCACCGAACTTCTGACCAATCATGTCTTCTGTGACGTTGACGGGGATGTGCTTGCGGCCGTTGTACACACCAAAGGTGAGACCAACGAACTGCGGCAGGATGGTGGAACGGCGGGACCAGATCTTGATGACCTCGTTGCGACCGCTCTCGCGAGCTTTTTCGGCCTTTTTGAGGACGTAAGCGTCCACAAACGGGCCTTTCCAGACAGAACGTGCCATATCTTAGCGACCCTTCTTCTTAGCGTGACGCGAGCGGATGATGAGCTTGCTGGACGCCTTGTTCTTGTTGCGCGTTTTCGCGCCTTTGGTCGGTTTGCCCCATGGCGTCACCGGGTGACGACCACCAGAGGTCCGGCCTTCACCACCACCGTGCGGGTGGTCGATCGGGTTCATAACCACACCACGCACAGACGGGCGGATGCCCTTGTGGCGGTTGCGACCGGCTTTACCGAAGTTCTGGTTGGAGTTGTCAGGGTTCGACACGGCACCAACGGTGCACATGCATTCCTGACGGACCAAACGCAATTCGCCAGAAGACAGGCGGATCTGAGCGTAGCCACCGTCACGACCAACGAACTGAGCATAAGTCCCAGCAGCACGCGCGATTTGACCGCCTTTGCCAGCTTTGAGCTCAACGTTGTGAACGATTGTCCCGATCGGGAGACCGGAGAACGGCATAGCGTTGCCCGGCTTCACGTCAGCCTTGGCAGAGGCGATGACTTTGTCGCCCACGGCCAGACGCTGCGGAGCCAGAATGTAAGCCTGTTCGCCGTCTTCATATTTGATAAGCGCGATAAACGCGGTGCGGTTCGGGTCATATTCGATCCGTTCCACAGTCGCTGCGACGTCAAACTTGTTCCGTTTGAAGTCGACGATACGATAGAGACGCTTTGCCCCGCCGCCTTTGCGGCGCATCGTGATCCGTCCGGTGTTGTTCCGACCGCCATTCTTGGTCAAACCCTCAGTGAGGGATTTGACCGGGCGGCCTTTCCAAAGCTCCGAACGGTCGATCAGAACCAACCCACGTTGGCCAGGCGTCGTCGGTTTATACGACTTGAGTGCCATTCTTTCTGTCTTCCGTCTAGCTGAGGCGGATCCTGTAACTGGTCCGCCTGATGTTTAGCCCCCCGAAGGTGGCCATGTTGTAGGCCCCTTCAACCAAATGAGAGGTGCCCGAATTCACAATACCAAGAGGCCTCAGAACGAATCCGAGGCCACGCGATGGGTGCGTTTAGCAAGGATGGATGGGGGTGTCTATAGGGGAGTGAAGTTTTGCCGCGCAGGCTGACGATCCGCGCGAACAGAATAGTTTCAAAATGTGCAATCTAGCCCTTATGCGCATGCTCCAAGGCCACCATGACGCAGGCGGCAAATAGGAACAGAACCACAATTCCGACTAGCCCCTAGTAAGATCAACGACTTCGAAAATTCGATTTAGCTGATCAGAGGTCATGAAGTATCCCCAATCTAAAACCAATTCTCTAAACATCTATGTACTAAAGTAGGCATTCGACAATTGCCTTAGAAGCTTCGCGAGAAACAAAAAGCCCCCCGGCTCTCGCCGAGGGACTTCTTGATTTCAACCTAGTCCTGAAAAATCAGAGACCGGTGGACACGTCGATCGAGTTGCCTTCTTCGAGTGTCACATAGGCTTTTTTGACGTCTTTGCGTTTGCCAAGCATCCCGCGGAAGCGTTTCGTCTTACCTTTGGTGACGACGGTGTTGATGGCTTTCACCTTCACACCGAACAGTTCTTCAACGGCTTTTTTGATCTGCGGTTTGTTGGAGTCGATGGCGACTTCAAAAACAACAGCACCGTTTTCAGAAGCCATCGTGGCTTTCTCAGTGATGATCGGCTTACGGATCACGTCGTAAAGTGCAGCTTTCGTGGTCATTTGAGGCGAGCCTCCAGAGCTTCGACAGCCGAACGCGTGAGCACGAGCGTGTCACGTTTCAGAATGTCGTATACGTTTGCGCCCATCGTCGGGAGAATATCAACACCAGCGATGTTCGCAGCAGCCGCTTTGAAGTTGGCGTCAATCTCAGCACCGTCGATGATCAACACGCGCTTCCAGCCTTGCTCTTTGATCGCTTTGGCGAGGAACGCGGTCTTTGCTTCTGCGAGTTTCGCATCTTCAAGGATCACGAGGTTGCCAGAGCCAGCCTTTGCAGACAGAGCATGCTTGAGCCCGAGTTTACGGAACTTTTTCGTCAGCTCGTGACCGTGCGAACGCGGTGTCGGGCCTTTGTAAATCCCACCTTTACGGAAGATCGGAGCCTTGCGGGAGCCGTGACGTGCGCCACCGGTGCCTTTTTGGCGATAGATCTTCTTGGTCGAGTAGGACACTTCCGAGCGGGTCTTGACCTTGTGAGTGCCGGCCTGCGCGTTGTTACGCTGCCAACGGACCACACGGTGCAGAATGTCGGCACGCGGCTCGAGACCAAACAGGGCCTCATCGAGATCCAAAGTGCCGGCGGAGCCGCCGTCGAGTTTGATCACATCAAGTTTCATGCTTCACCCCCTTCTACTGGTGCTTCTGCAGCAGGAGCTTCAGCGACCGGAGCTTGTGCGGATTTCAGAGCAGCCGGAAGCGGCGCGTTCTCAGGGAACGGCTTTTTCATGGCGTCTTTGACCGTAACCCAGCCACCTTTGGAGCCCGGAACGGCGCCTTTGACCATGATCAAGCCACGGTCAGCGTCGGTGCGAACGACCTGAAGGTTTTGGGTGGTGACGCGGGCAGACCCCATGTGACCGGCCATTTTTTTGCCTTTGAAGACTTTGCCCGGATCCTGACACTGACCCGTGGAGCCGTGCGAACGGTGGGACACGGACACACCGTGCGATGCACGCAGACCGCCAAAGTTGTGGCGTTTCATCGCACCGGCAAAACCTTTACCGATGGATGTCCCGGACACGTCAACGAACTGACCTTCAAAGTAGTGCTCGGCAGAGATTTCTGCGCCGACTTCGATGAGGTTGGCTTCGTCCACGCGGAATTCCGCAACTTTACGCTTCGGAGCCACGTTTGCAGCGGCAAAGTGACCGCGCATCGCAGCCGAGGTGCGTTTTGCTTTTGCGTTGCCAGCACCGAGTTGAACAGCTGTGTAGCCGTCCTTATCAACAGTGCGCTGAGCAACAACTTGCAGGTTTTCGAGTTGAAGAACGGTCACAGGGATCTGTTTGCCGTCTTCCATGAACAAGCGGGTCATGCCCACTTTCTTCGCGATGATACCAGAGCGCAACATATCTAGGTGCCCTCCTTAAACTTTGATCTCGACGTCAACACCAGCGGCGAGGTCGAGCTTCATCAGCGCGTCAACGGTCTGGGGCGTCGGATCAACGATGTCGAGAAGACGCTTGTGCGTCCGGATCTCAAACTGATCGCGGGATTTTTTATCGATGTGCGGACCACGGAGAACCGTGAACTTTTCGATTTTGTTCGGAAGCGGGATCGGGCCACGGACAGTCGCGCCGGTGCGCTTTGCCGTGTTTACGATTTCTTGGGTGCTGGAATCGAGCACACGGAAATCAAATGCCTTCAGCCGAATGCGAATATTTTGCGACTGCATAATATAGCCTTTCGCGGCTTAAAGTTGAGAGGTGGAAAACGCACCATTGCGCCGCCACGTCGAACTGAAAAGGGCGAGTCACGACTCACCCTCATCCTTCACACAAAGTGAATTGCTGCCCAATACAGGGCGGATCAGGGCAGATCAATATCTAATCCCGAAAACCGCATGATTTATTAGGCTTCTTGTATCTTTGTCTTTGGAAAAAGGCCCCGCTTTTGCGAGGCCTTTCTATGCGATCAATCACTTGCGTGACTTATGCGATCTTACTCGACGATCTTCGACA
>NZ_AMRK01000017.1 GCF_000299875.1 Celeribacter baekdonensis B30 | reverse complement strand
AGCGCGCGTACATGTCGGTGTATTTTTCTGCGGAAATATGTGCCTTCGAAGCAAATGCCTCGGAAGGAACGGTCATTGTGGTGGTGTCTTCGGACATGTCGCCTCCCAGTTCTCGTATTCTTGACGTGACCCTGCGCAAGGCAGAGTCCTTCCTCCAGATCAGCTTTACAGAGTTTGATGTGAAAATGCCCGTAACTTGCTGCATTAAATAGATTTATTTGTAAATCACTTCACGAATGTACGTCACTTTGTGTAAATTAAATTTACAAATCTGAAATGTCATGACTTTACAGATTGTTAGTTTCGATCTCTGCAGCAGAGTGAAATCTTGAAATTGCTTGCTCACGTTCGCTGTTTGGGACGTTGAGCGCCCATATAGACGCAGCCGTCGAGTGTCGGGCCAAAACGCTGCGGCGCGGCATTGGAATGCGCCACTCGATGATCGACTCGCTTAACTGGATTTGTTTCATCCGGCGGCAAACCTCCATTGATGCCACCATGCGCTCAGAAATTTGACCAATTCGGGCTATATGTTCCAGCAAAGCAAATTCCCGCATGTCTGATGAGACATGCGGGGAGGCGCGTTTGGTGCAAGTCTCAGCCGTGAGAGACATTTAAGAGACCAGTCTCACCTCTTCATCTTCATTTGTCGTTTTGAGCACAGAGCTGTCACGCTCGAGGGCGGTGGCTTGAGCTTTCAGGGATTGCAAGGCCGCGGTGGTCTCTTCGAACATGGCCGCGTTGTGTTGTGTCACCTGATCCAGTTGGCTGACGGCTGTTGATATTTCCGCGAGACCGACAGATTGTTCAGAAGCAGAGGTCGAAATGGTCTGAACAAGGCCGTCCAAGCTTGCCACAAGGGTCTCAATCTCGGCGAGCGCATCCCCAGATGCATTCACGAGTTGCACACCCTCGTCGACTTGACGCCCCGATGTTTCGATCAGTTTCGCAATCTCGTTTGCCGCCTCGGAGCTGCGTTGTGCCAGGGCCCTCACTTCGGAGGCAACGACGGCAAAGCCCCTGCCCGAATCGCCAGCTCGCGCGGCTTCGACGCCGGCGTTCAGGGCCAAGAGATTGGTTTGGAATGCAATGTCATCAATGACGCTGGTGATCTTGGAAATCTGGGTTGAGCTTTCTGCAATGTCGTTCATGGCTTTGACGGTCCGCTGGACAACATGGCGCCCTGCCGTTGAGCGGTCTTTGGTTTGGCCAACCGTGCCGGCAGCATCTTTTGCACTGCGGGCTGAGCTGTCTACAGAAGCGGCAAGTTCGGTGATCGCTGCCGCGGTTTCTTCAAGGGAGGCGGCTTGAGTTTCCGTGCGACGGCTCAGATCTATCGCGGCGCTGTTGAGGTTGTCGGTTTCACCAATGATGGTGGCGGCCCCTTCAACGATGGTGCTGGCCAAGCGGCTGATTTTTTCAACGGCATCATTGAAGTCGGTGCGCAGTTTTACATATTCAGGCGGAAAGTCTTCGTTGATACGCACGGTCAAATCGCCGCGTGACATGGCGCCGAGGCCCGCCGCAAGCGTTGATACGACGCGCTGTTGATTTCTGAGGTTTCGTTCGCGTTCGGCTTCGGCTTCGGCACGCTCCGCCTCTTTTTCCTGGCGGGCCTTTTCTTGTTCTTTGCGACGGCTTTCCTCAACGGCGGCTTCACGGAGTTTGGCCTGATGTTCTCGCTCCGCGGCGTCTTCCCGTTCGCGCACCATGGCGGCGTCTTTTTCGATTTGAGCCTGTGCAAGTTCTGCACGCTCAACAAGGGCTACCCTAAAGATTTCAAGGACGCGGGCCATTTCGCCAATTTCACTTTTGTTGTTGGTCATCGGCACTTCAGTGTGGGTGTCGCCTTGGGACATGGCAGACATACGTGCCTTCAAGGCGTCAAGAGGGTGCGTGACACTTCGGACAAGGAGAGCGGAGGTGAGCCCGAGCGCGATGAGCGCTGCCGCCAGAACGCTATGGCCGATGGTTCTCATGTCAGTAAGATCATCATTGATGTCAGACATGTAAGAGCCCGTGCCAACGATCCAACCCCAAGGTTCGTATTCGCGCACAAAACTGATTTTTTCATCGTCGCCGCTGCCGTCCGGTTTGTCGAAGTAATACGTCAACGCACCGCGGCCTTTGGTGGTGGCAATTTCGATCATTTCCTGGAAAATGTAGGTGCCGTGGGTGTCTTTGATGTCGGTCTGATCGGTGCCGTTCAGCTCTGGCTTGATCGGATGGGCGATCATGATGTTTTGGTTATTCAAGACAAAGAAGTAGCCGCTTTCGCCATAGCGCATCTTCATCATGGTCTCCTGACCAAGGGCGATGGCTTGCTCATGTGTGAGAGCGCCGGCTTTTGCCTGATCGTCGATCTCGATAAGGGTCGCGATGGCGGTATCTACAACATCACTTAGGTGTTGTTCACGCATGGCGAGCGCGGAGTTGTAGGCGAGATTCAATAGAATTTGTGTAAGTACTGCGATCAGAACAACGGCAATCACGACGATGGCGTAGATTCGGACTGATAGTTTTGACAGCTGAGCGCGAATCATCTCGATCCCCTTGAATTGTATGGCGTTTGGGAACACCATGAGGGGAGCATCTTAACAATCAGTGCATTGATGCACGTTTTGCAATGCGAGAACGCATTCAGCGTTCGACCAAGGGAGGGGGCGAGCATTTGGGGGTCAAACCCAAAGGCATCATCTCATTCCAGTCAGGCCTATGCCCCGGATCGTGGGTCAGCGAGACAGCTCTTGCGTGATCTTTTGCGCCAGTTGACGCATAGCAAGGCCAGAGGCGGCGGCAATGCCCGCGGGCGAGGTGTCGCCAAGCGGGACGGCGATGTCAAACCGCACGATCCGTTCGCGCACGATATGATCATAGGATGAAATCGCGAACTGGCCTTTGAGGTCAAACTGGCCCGAAGCCCGCGCCACCATTTCCGAGACACGCACTTCGACTGCCGCCTGCGCCGGGGTGGCCAAAGGCCAAGGTTCCGCCGCCACTGTGGCCGACCCAGCGCGGCCAATGGTATCGGCCAGCAAAAGCGTCACAGCGCGCACAGGCTCATCCGCCCAAGCCGCGCCTTTGACCGGGGTCAACGCGCCGTCACCGCCCTCCAAAAGGATTTGCGATTCCTCGGCATAGGCCGGGAGCGACACTTCGCGCACCTCAAGGGTTGCAACGCGCAACCGCACCGGCGCTGCGGTCTCTGCCGGGGCCGTGTCGATCAAATAGCGTGGATCGGTGCCGCCACAGGCGGCCAAAAGCAAAAGGGCAAGCGGGAGAAAACGAAACATATCGGTCACCGTCCAAACAAGAGGGAATTGGGGTTGCGTTCAATGGCGCGGGCGAGCTTGCTCAGCGCTTGTGCCGCCGCGCGCACTTCGCGCAGGGACGAGAGCGTTTCGCGGTTGAAACTGGATTGGCTGCCATAGCCCGCAAGGGTCTTTTCGGCCTCGGCCACGAGGGTTTCGATCCGGGCGGACAGTTCCGGCAGGCTCTGCGCCGCCTGTTCAATCGCCGATGCGGCATCGCGGGCGGACGACAGCGTGGCGTTGGTGTTTTCAACCACGCCACCGGCGCGCAATTCGGCCAAGGCGCTGCGAGCTTCATCCAAAGCGGCGGTCAGGCTTGCGGGCAGGGCGCGGGCGTCCGGCGTGTTGATCAACCGATCCGCCCCGTCCAAAAACGCCCCGGCAGAGGCGAGGAATTGTTCGACTTCAAGCGAATTGGCCTTGTTGGTCAATTTTTGCAAATCGGCCACCAGTTGCGGCAACTCCGCCGTGGCGCCTTCGATGTCGGCGGCCACGTCTGTGACCGATGTCGCGGCCTCTTCGGCGGCGTCCAAGGCGGCCACGAGTTTGCCCACCGCATCCGCTTGCCGCAACTCTTCGGACACTGCGCGCAACTCGGAAATGGCGACTTTCAACTCGGCGGGGAGCGCTTGCGTGTCCGGGCTGCCAAGCAACCCGCGCGCGTCATCCAACAGCGCGACAAATGCATCAGGTGCCGCGCGCAGGGTTTCGTCGCCCGCAAGGCTTTCGACGGCTGCAAGCGTGGCGATGGTTTGATCCAACAGCTCTTCGACCGGCAGGTCATTGACCCGTTTCAACAACCCCTCTGCGGTCGCGCCCACATCCGGCAAATCGGAGGGCACGGAGGGCAACAGTGGCGCGGATTCGGAGAAAATCCCAAGAATCGCCGGGCTTGCATCCGGGATATTCGCGAGTTCGATCACCAGCGAGGTGCTGAACAGGCTTTGCGACGCCAGCCGTGCACGCAGCCCGCCTTTGACGGCATTGGCGAAAAACGCGATGGTTTCTGCGGCGGGGGCATCGGCATCTAAGCCCAAGCGTTGCGGATCAATTGAAATCATCGCGCGCAACTTCACGCTTGGGCCATCCGGCATGTCTTCGATAAATGCACCAAGATCAGAGACCGCACCAATGCGCACGCCGCGATACAGCACGGGTGAGCCTGCGGACAGGCCGCTGACGGATTCATCAAACTCGACCGTCAAATCGACAGCATTGTCGATGGTCTCGCTGAACACACTGTCGCGCGCCTGTTCTTCGCCCTCGAACAGATCAAAAACCTGCCCGGGTCGCACCGGGCCGCCGCCGGAAAACACCGTGTCAAAGGCCAGCCCGCCACGCACAAGACTGGCGACCGAGTCAACCGAAAGATTAAGGCCGCTTGGGCCAAAATTGATTGAGAAGCCAGAGGTTTGCCAAAACCGCGTGGCGGAGGTGAGGCGTGTGTCATAGGGCGCGTTAATAAAGGCGTCGACCATCACGCCCGAGCCATTGTCGAGCAGGCGCGGGCTTTCGATTTTGCCGACTTCGATGCCTTTGTGAAAAATCGGCGCGCCGGGGGTGAGTTGTGATCCAGACGCCGTGCGCAGGGTGATTTTTGTACCTTTCATACCGGGCAAGACCAAGGGCGTGTCATCGCGTCCGACAAATTTGGTGGCACCTGCGCCGGGGGCGGGGTCGAAGGCGGCCTGAATATAGGCGCCCGAAAGCACGGTGGAGAGGCCGGAAATGCCGCTGGCGGAGACTTCGGGGCGCACGACCCAGAATTCGGCATCGGCGGGCAAGGACTCCGCCACCGTCCGATCAATGCGCGCGCCGATCACGACAGAGGTCAGATCGGCGGAAAAGGCCACGTCTTCGACCAGGCCGATGGTGACATCGCGGTAGCGCAGAGCAGTTTCATTTGCGGTGATGCCGGCTGCGTTTTCAAACCGGATTTCAATGCGTTGACCCCGGTCGGCCCAGCTTTGCCAGGCAATGAAAAGCGTCACGGCCAAGGCCGCCAAAGGCACCAACCAGACATAGGACAGGTTGCGCCATGCCGAGCGTTTCGGACCTTCGACCACCATTTCTGTTGGCTGCACATCGCTCATGGCATTGCCCTCATTCTGCGTCCTCGTTACGCGCGTCCCAAATCAGACGCTCATCAAAACTCAAGGCGGCCATCATAGTGAAGGCAACGGAAAGTGCAAAGCTGACCGCCGCAATCCCCGGCGTGATGGTGGCAGCAAAATCCAACCGCACCAGCGAAGAAAGGATCGCAACCACAAACACATCAATCATCGACCAGCGTCCAATAAATTCAACAATTTCAAACAGGGTGTGACGGCGATGCATCGGCATGCGTACTTTGCGTGTCACCGACAGGCCAAGGTAAATAATCGCAATGAACTTGGCGATCGGGATCACGATGGAGGCGAAGAACACGATACCCGCCACGCCGTAGGAGCCGTGGTGCATCAGTTCGATCACCCCGCCGAGAATGGTGTTTTCCGTGGTTTTCCCAAGACTTACGGTGGAAAGCATCGGGTAGAGATTGGCCGGTATATAGATGACCATTCCGGCGATGAGCCAGGCCCAGACCTTTTGCAAACCATCGACATCGCGCGGGCGCAGACGGGCGCCACAGCGGGCACATCGCACCACGCCGGGTCGGTCCACCTTGCCACAATGGGTGCAGCCGATCAGACCCGCATCACGGGCTGTCAGGATCGGCGGCGCGCTTCTAAGGTTTTCCAAACGGTCACTCTACTCATAAAATTATCTTTCAGCACGGTCACGATGACCAGCGCCACAAAGGCCCAAAATGCCGGGCCCAGCGAGACATGCGCCAGCCCTGCGACTTTTACCAATGCCACCGCAACGCCAACGATAAACACCTCTGCCATCGCCCAGGGCCGCAACGCTTCGGTCACTCGAAACGCATGAACCGCATGGCGTGCCGGATGCCAGCCAAAGGCCATCGGCCCCAACACATAAAGCAGTGTCAAAAACCGGGTCACGGGCAAAACCACAATCAAAGCAGCCATGGCCAGCGTCAGCGGCGCGGTCAATCCGGTGGCATAGGCCATCACCGTGTCCAACAAAGAACTGCGCCGGACCATGCCCGCCGCACCCAATTCGAGAAAGGGGAAAAACACCGCCGCAATCATCAGGATCAGCGCTGCCAGAGCCAGCATGATGATGCGGGTCATCGCCAAGGGTCGCGGCGCTTCGATCACCGTATGACAGCGCGGGCAAGAGGCCGTGGCTCCGACCGAGACAGTGCGGTCCACCAGCAAAGCGTCACAGGCGGGACAAGCCATCATCCCGTCAAGGTCAGGGATATGAGGAAAGGCGGGTGCGGTCATCGGATCAGTCTACCCTGTCGTGCAAGTGTTGAAAAGCGGCACAGCCCCCGCCGTGATCTCCTGGGGCTTTGATGCTCAATAGCGGGGTGTTCAATAGGGGGACAATCTGCGCGTTCGGCGGGTGCAATGCGCGGGGTTTCGCGCAGAGAGGGAATAAAAGGCCGCTTTAGGCGAAAGCAACCTTGTTTTTCCGCGAAACCGGCGAAAAACCCCGATTTCGCCCCTGACAAACTCGCGAAAAATCGCCAGTTCTCAAACGGTTCTACAGATTTATGTGGCGGTGCAGCGAAACTAAACATATTTGACGGATGTCACGGAACTGTCATGCGAGTGAGTCGCATGCAGGGATGATGTGAGTCTGGGAAACCAGAGTCGAGAAACCAAGTCGGGAAGCCAGTTCGGTTCAATGTTTGCGCAATGTCAGTAAAGTCACTCTCTTCTGATGCGGGCCTGTCCCGTCGTTCCGTTCTTGCCACGCTGTCGGGGTCTGTGGCCGCCGTCGCCTTGGCGCGCACTGCTTGGGCACAAGACGTGGACCCAACGGTGGATGCACCAGCCGTCAGCACGCCTGTGCCGGAGGTCATGCCCGAACCTGTGGCCGAACCGATCGGCCCTCAGCCGTTTTCGTTTGACTGGCTCGATGCGCGGATGTCTGAGGCGGCGCAGTCTGACTATCAGGCCCCTGTTGCCGCGGCCGAAGTGATCACGGACCTCGATTACGACGACTACCGTAAGATCCAGTTCAACCCCTTGCGTGCCCGCTGGCGCGATGAGGGCGTGTTGTTTCAGGTTCACGCTTTTCATCCCGGTTGGTTGTACAAAGACACGGTGACGGTCCATGAGGTCGTGGACGGTATGCAGGTGCCGATGGCGTTTTCCACTGACGATTTCCTCTATTATGAAGACTTGGCCGCGCGCGTGTCGCCCCATGTCGCCTTGCCCGGTGTGGCTGGCTTTCGGTTGAACTCGCCGCTCAATCGCGCTGATAAGTTCGACGAATTGGTGGCCTTTGTTGGCGCCTCCTATTTCCGCGCTTTGGCGCGTGACAGCAGCTATGGCCTGTCGGCGCGGGGGCTTGCCATCAACACCGGGTTGAGCGGCGAAGAAGAATTCCCGCGCTTCACTGAGTTTTGGCTCGAACGTCCTGCCGTCGGCCAGGACACCGTGGTATTTTACGCAGCCCTCGAAAGCCCGTCCTGCACCGGCGCGTATCGGTTTGTTATCCGTCCGGGCGAGGAAACGGTGATTGATGTCACCGCCAAGCTGCATTTCCGCCGCGATGTGGAACAATTGGGCGTGGCCGCGCTGACCTCGATGTTCTTGTTCGACGAAAAGAATAGCGACGCCTTTGACGATTATCGCCCGCAAGTCCATGACAGCAACGCCCTGATGGTGGTGCGTCGCGACGGCGATGTGCTCTGGCGTCCGCTCAACAACCCGCCGCGTCTGGCAAGCTCGTATCTGAGCGAACCGAACCTCAAATCCTTCGGTCTGATCCAACGCGACCGGGCGTTTGAGGATTACCAAGACGCCGGGGCGCATTATCAGGACCGCCCCTCTGTGTTGATCGAACCGCAGGGCGATTGGGGCCCGGGCGCTATCCGTTTGGTGGAAATCCCGTCCGATCTGGAAGGCAATGACAACATCGTCAGCTTCTGGGTGCCGTCTGAGAAGCCGAAAGCGGGCGAGACGCGTGAATATGTGTATCGTCTGCGGTGGGGGGCGCTTGGCACCGACCGCGACGGGGACCGCGCATGGATTGTCAACACTTTGGCGGGCCAAGGCGGCACGTCTGGCGTCTCGGGCGCGAAAGCCTCGTTGCGCAAATTTGTGATTGATTTTGACGGTGGGTTGATGGCGGGGCTGCCTGCGGATGCTGAGATGGAGCCGGTCGTGACCCTGTCTGGCGGCAAAATCCAACATATCGCCCTCTCCAAAATTGAAAACACCACGCGCTGGCGTTTGGTGATTGATGTCGATGGCGGCAATGAGCGGCTGGTTGAACTTGTCGCCCATGTCGCGGGCTTTGGACGGAAACTGACGGAAACATGGATTTATCAATGGGTACGCACATGATGATGCAAGGGTCTCTTTCTGATGCGGCGCAGGACGCACACGCGCGGGCCATCGGTACGCGTCACGCGGAGATTTTGCGTGCGGCGCGTCTGCCTCATGCGCCTTTGGCGATGCCCCGGCAGGTGATCGAACGGCCCCTTGCGGAGGCCGTGGCACAGACACCGTTTTTGTCGCGCCTCATCGGGGTTTTCGCCTCCGGTATCGGTCGCACTGCGCGTGGCAGATAACCAATGAGCCAATCGACGTCCCCCAGCGGCGCGCGTTCTGCGCGTGCTTTGGCGTTGCTGATCAGTGTTGGCCTTGGGATCGGCGCGGCGGCATTGTTTTTGCAATTCGGCGCGGCGGACGGCTATCAGATGGTCGATGGTGTGCGGGCTGCGCTTGTGTTTATCACGACATTTTGGCTGGCTTGGGGCGCGATGCAATCGGTGGAGGGGCTTATTTCGGCCCGAAACCCCCCCGCATATCTGAACACGCCGCTTACGACCCGCACCGCGATTTTGATGCCCGTCTATAACGAAGATCCTGCGGTGGTTTTTGCCCGCGTGGCGGCGATGGACGTCTCGCTCACCCGGCTTGGTGTGGCCGAACAATTTGATTTTGCTATCCTGTCTGATACGCAAAATGACCGAGTGGGGCCCGAAGAAGAGCGGTGGTTCGTGCATCTTTGGTCTGACCGCGGCCAAGACGCGCGGGTCGCCTTAGGGAAAGCCCCCCGGTTTTTCTACCGTAGACGGGCGCGCAATATTGGCCGCAAAGCGGGTAATATTCAGGACTTTTTTGAGACCTCGGGCGGGCAATATGATTTCGCGCTGATCTTGGATGCCGACAGTTTGATGGAAGGCGAAACCATTGTTGAAATGGTGCGCCGGATGCAGGCGGCCCCCGAGCTTGGTCTGTTGCAAACCCTGCCGCGCATCACCGGCGCGCGCTCGCGCTTTGGCCGTGCCATGCAATTTTCCGCCGGGTTCTATTCGCCGGTCTTTGCCCAGGGTCAGGCCGCGATGCAAGGCGTCACGGGCCCGTTTTGGGGCCACAACGCCATGGTGCGGGTGCGGGCCTTTGCGGAAAGCTGTGCGCTGCCCGAACTCTCCGGCCCGCCGCCCTTTGGCGGTCATATCCTCAGCCACGATTACGTCGAAGCGGCGCTTTTGGCGCGCGCCGGATGGGGGGTGCGACTTGATCCAGATTTGGCGGGGTCTTTTGAGGAAGGCCCCGAAAACATGATTGATTTCGCCAAACGCGATCGGCGCTGGTGTCAGGGCAATTTACAACATATCCGGGTGATTTCTGCGCCGGGCCTCAAGGGCTGGTCGCGGTTCGTGTTTTTCCAAGGCATCCTCAGCTACGTCGCGCCGCTGTTTTGGGTGATGTTTCTGGCCTCCAACCTCTACGCCACTGCGACCGCGCCTGAACCGGATTTCTTTCCTGAACCGTTCCAATTGTTTCCGGTGTTTCCCTCTGATCAAACCTCGAAAGCGGTGGGGGTTGCGGTGGGTGTCTTTGGCCTTTTGGTTTTTCCCAAAGTGTTGATCCTACTCGATGCCATCGCGCGTGGGCGGGTGGCGGAGTTTGGCGGTACAGTCACGGCCCTGCGCAGCATGATAACCGAGCTCATCCAATCCTCGATCAACGCGCCGATCATGTTGATGTGGCAAACCCGGGCGGTGATGCAGGTGGTGATGGGGCGCGATGGCGGTTGGCCAGCGCAGACACGTGGTGACGGGCGGCTGACATTTCCCGAGGCCTATGCCGCCGGGTGGTGGATTCAACTGTGGGGCATCGTGGTGATGGCACTCACCCATAGTTTCGCCCCCAACCTGATGCTTTGGGTTTTGCCGATTGGCGTACCCTTGGTGGTGGCGCCTTTGGTGATCTGGATGACATCAAAGCCCTCTCACCCGCCGGTGTTTCTGACGCCGGAAGAAACCGCCCTGCCGCAGGTCATCACCGATCATCGCCGGATTGTCGCGCTTTGGGATGACACTTCCCCAAGTGTCGTCGTGCCCAATGCCCAAGTGGCTGAAATCCCTGCCTGATATGTCCCATACCAAACCGTCCTCCTCCGCACCGATTGGCGTGCCCGTATCCTCTCGTGGCCCGAATGCACGAGACCCCAGGCTCGACTTTTTCCGGGGGCTCGCCTTGGTGATGATTTTCATCAACCATGTGCCCGGCAACCCGCTTGAGGTCCTTACCAATCGCAATTTCGGCTTCTCGGATGCGGCCGAAGGGTTCGTTTTCATGTCCGGGATGGCGGCGGGGCTGGCTTATCCTTTGGCCTTTGTGCGTTTGCCGTTGTGGCGGGCTGTGGCGAAATGTTGGGGCCGGGCCTGGACGCTTTACTCCGTGCATCTGGTGATTTCCGTGATCTCTTTGGCGATCATGCTGGGCGCGGCCTATTGGTTCGGCGCCGACAAGATGTGGAAGGTCAACAACGTTGGCCCGTGGATGAAAGCCCCGGTGCAAGCGACGATTGGGATCGCCACATTGGGCCATCAGTTCGGCTATCTGAACATTTTGCCGATGTATGCGGCCTTGTTGCTGATGACGCCGGTGATGATCCTGGTCGGGCAACGCAATATCTGGATCATGCTGGGCGGGTCATTCGCGCTTTGGATTTTCACCGGTGAAACCCGCCTCAACGTGCCCGCCTATCCCAATCCCGGCGGTTGGTTTTTCAACCCGTTCGCGTGGCAATTCCTCTTTGCCATCGGGCTTGCCTGTGGGATGCGGTTGAAGGCGGGTCAGCGGTTGGTGCCAAATGTGGCCTGGGCCAAATGGCTGTCACTGACGATCTTGGTGCTCATTCTGGGCTGGATGAAAATCGACGCGATCCGTGAGGTTGGCAGCAGCGGGTTGGGCGTTTTGCGCAGCCTTGGGGCGCCATTTTACATCACCAATTTCGACAAAACCTTTCTTGCCGCCCCGCGTCTGATCCATGTGTTGGCACTGGTATATTTCCTCTCGACGCAAAATTGGGTGACACACCTCTCTGCCAGCCGTTGGGTTTGGCCGATCCAATTGATGGGGCGGTTTGGTCTTGGCTGTTTTGCGCTTGGCACGGTTTTGTCGATCCTCGGCCAGTCGATCAAAGCGGCGCTGATCTATGATCCGTGGATCTTTGACCTGGCCTATGTGTTTGTCGGTTTGGCGGTGCAAATGGGCTTTGCCCGGATCAAATGGCAATTGGCCAAGCCCGCCGTGGCGCGGGTCGGGTAGTTTTCAAGCGGTGCTGCGGGCCATTTTCTTATCTGCAAAGCGGCGACTTTTGGCTCCAAGCCGTATCTTGCGGCCCTAAATCACCATGCAGACGGTTTTATTCTCCAGGTAATTGTCCAAGCCTTGCGCGCTGTTTTCCACGCCCCAACCCGAGGCCTTGATCCCGCCTTTCGGCAGTTCCGGTGAAAAATAGCTATGGCAATTGACCCAGACCGTGCCCGCATGGATTGCCGCCGCCAGTTTGTGCGCGTGGCTGAGGTTTTCGGTCCAGACCGAGGCCGCCAAGCCGTATTCGCTGTCATTGGCGAGGCCCAAGGCCTCCTCTGGCGTGTCAAATGGGGTGAGTGCCGTCACCGGGCCGAAAATCTCATCCCGCATCAAGGCCATGTCGGGGCGCACGCCAGTCAGGATCGTTGGTTGAAAAAACGCGGGTGCTTCGTCGATTTGCCCGCCTCCGGTCAAAATTTCGGCCCCCTCGGCGCGACCTTGGTCGACAATCCCCGCGACCCGCGCGGCATGTGTGGCGTTGATGAGCGGGCCAAGATCGCTGTCCGGTGCCAACCCGTGCCCAAGGCGCAGCGCAAGTGCGGCCTGCACCAGCCGTTCGGCAAATTGATCATAGAGTGCGCGCTGAACATAGATGCGAGACCCGGCCACACAGACCTGTCCCGAATTGGCAAAAATCCCGCGCGCTACACCCGGCACCGCCAGATCAAGATCGGCATCCGCCATCACAATCGCCGGGGATTTGCCCCCGAGTTCGAGTGTCAGTTTTTTGAGGTTGCCCTTGGCCGAGCCCAACAAATGCCGTCCGATTTCGGTCGATCCGGTAAAGGCCACTTTGGCGACACCCGCATGTGTGGCCAAGGCCTCTCCGACCTCATGTCCAAAGCCAGTCAACAGGTTGACCACGCCCTTGGGCATCCCCGCCTCTTCGATCAATTTACAGAGCCGGATCGCGGTCAGTGATGTTTCCTCGGCCGGTTTCAAAATCACGGTGCAGCCCGCGCAAAGCGCAGGCGCCAGTTTCATTGCCGCCATCAAAAGGGGCGAATTCCATGGCGTGATCGCGGCCACAACGCCGACAGGTTCGCGCCGGGTATAGGCCATGACCTGTTTGCCCGCAGGGGCGTAACCGATTGAAGGCGTGATGCTCTCACCGGTCAATTTGGTCGCAAACCCGGCGTAATAGCGAAACTGCGCGATGGCACCGGGGAGTTCGCCGAACCGCGCGGTGGCGAATGTTTTGCCCTGATCAAGGCTTTCCAATTCGGCCAATTCATCGGCGTGGGCCTCGATCAGATCGGCGATGTTCCACAGCAAGGCCTGACGCGTGGCGGGCAGCATCCCGCGCCATGCGGGGGAGACAAGCGCCTCATGCGCCGACGCCACCGCCGCATCGGCCTCAGTTGCGCCTGCTCGGGAAAGGCGGGTCAAAAGCCCGCCCGTGGCGGGATCATGGCTGTCAAACTGATCGGGCAATATCTGCCATTCCCCGCCGATCCAAATCGGTTGCGCGGGCCGGGCCAAAAACGCCAGGGCACCGTCGGTTTTGGGCGCATGTGGGGTCAAGGTGAATGTCATATCCTGTCCTTTATAAGCGTACGGGCGCGAAACGCCCCGCGCAAAATCGAGTGATAGCCGGTGCAGCGGCACAGGTTGCCCTCAAGGGCGGTGCAGATCATCTCGTCCGTGGCATCGGGCGAGAGGGTGAACAGCCCAACGAGGCTCATCATCACGCCGGGCGCACAATAGCCGCATTGAAAGCCGTTTTCCTCCTCCATTGCGCGCACCAAAGCCCGGCCCTCGGCCAGCGTTTCCAGCGCCTCGATGGTGGTCACGGCTTTGCCCGCCACCTGCCATCCCATCAGCAAACAGGCGTTGATCGCGTGACCCTCGAGCAAAACGGTACAAGCCCCGCAGCGGCCAATTTCGCAGGCCTGTTTGGTGCCGGTCTGGCCTAACCTTTCGCGCAGGGTCGACAACAGGCTCTCATCCGGGGCGATCTCGGCGGTCTGACCATTGAGTGTAAACCCGATCATGTTTGGGCCTCCGCCTCAAAGGATGCGATCACATCCAAAAGGCTCTCTGGGGCAAACGGCGCCACCACCGGCCAGCGTCCAATTGCATCAAACACCGCATTGGCAATCGCGGGCGTCACCGCACCAATGCCCAACTCCCCCGCTCCGCGCGGGCCATAGGGGTCACCGGGGTCAAGATCTTCAAGAGCGGTGATCCGCATGGTGTTGGGCACATCGCGCACCGTTGGCATCATATAGCTGTCAAAATTTGCGGTCACCGGGCGGCCATCCTGCATCAGCATATCCTCGGTCAAGGTGAAGCCCAGGCCTTGGATCAACCCGCCCTCCATCTGGCCCAAATAGGACGCCATGTCGATCACGGGTCCGGCGGCGGTATGCATCTCAAGATCAAGCACGCGGACCTGCCCGCTGATCCGGTTCACGGCCACACGCGTCAATGTCGTGGCAAAAGCGAAAATCAGGCGGGCGTTGCCTTTGGTGTAATCCGACTTTGGAAAAGAGAACTGCGTGGTGAAGGTGGCGCTATCGGCCATGGCGTCAAACCGCAACAGCGGCGTGGGTGTATTGGCCCCGCGCGCGCCAATCCCGCCGGGGACAAGTCGCAGTTCCGCAGGGGGTAGGCCAAGTTTGGCACCTGCCTGCGACAGGAGTTCGGTCTCAAACGCCGGTGCCGTCTCCTTGATCCCGCGCCAGACCACATAGCCGCCGCGCGAGGCGGTGGTCGAACCGCTGTCGGGGGCGGTTCCGGTGTCGCCAAACACCCCACGACTGTCATCGCGGGCCACGCCCAAACGCGTGGAAAGTTCGGCATGAAGCGAGGCGATTAGGCCCTGACCCATCTCATCGAGACCACAGAGCACTTCGATTTTTCCGCCCTTCAAACGCAGCGCAAATTCCGCCTCATCCTCGGGCAAAGTGCCAAGTCCGTTGCCCTGATAATTCAGCGCCATGCCGGTGCCGATGATCTCGTCGGGATTGGTCTCTCGGGCACTCCAAAGCGGCGAGCTTGAGGCGGCGTCGAGCATTTCAAGCAGGCGCTCAGAGGGCGCAACTCTTTGGCTCAGAAAACCGGGACTGCCAGGCACACGCATGTTCAGCCTGCGGATCGCCACCGGATCAAGCCTCGCTTTTGCCGCCAGACGGTCCATCTGACATTCAATCGCATAGCTCATCTGATTGGCACCAAAGCCACGAAACGCGCCGCATGTGCCATTGTTGGTATAGGCGAGCCGCCCGCGTGTTTGAATGTTTTCAATCACATAAGGTCCGGCGGCATGTTCCATCGCGGTTTCTAAAACGCCGGGCGACAACGACGCATAGGCACCGCAATCGGCGACGACATCGACCTCTTGCGCCACCAAACGCCCCGTTGCGTCACAGCCGGTTTTCATCCGAATGCGCATCGGATTGCGCTTGATCCCGGCCTGAACACTTTCAGCGCGGCTGAGGTGTAGCCGCACGGCGCGGCCGGATTTGCGCGCCAAAAGTGCCAAAATGGGTTGGACCGTCAATTCGTCCTTGCCCCCAAACGCTCCGCCCGTGGGCGAAGAAATCACGCGGATTTTGTCCTCGGGGAGGTCGAGAATGCGCGACAGTTGCAACCGATCGCGGGCACCATGCTGGCCCCCGGCACAGACTAAGATTCCGTTGTGCTGAGGCCCATCCGGTGCGGCCCAGCCACCTTCGGTTTCCATAAACCCGTGCATCTGGCGCGGGGTGACGTAGGTGTCTTCGACCACATGCACGGCCTTGGCCCAGCCGTCAGTGAGATCGCCCTTGGCATGGGCGATCTCACTGACAAGATTGCCACTGTCATGCACACGCGCGGCACCGGGCATCAATGCCATCTCCGGGTCGGTGACATCGGGTAAAGGCGCATACTCGACTTCGATCAGCGCCAGCGCCGCCTCAGCCACTTGCGCATCAATCGCGGCGACGGCGGCGACCGGATCACCGGTGTAACGCACTTTGTCGGCACAGAGCGCGGGCTGGTCTTGGAAGACGATGCCAAAGCCGTTGAGCCCGGTGATGTCGCGATGGGTGACCACGGCATGCACCCCCGGCAGTGCCTCGGCCTGGCGCGTGTCAATGCGCAGGATTTCGGCATGAGGGTGAGCGGCGCGCAGGATACGCCCGACCAACATGCCGGGCGCGCGCACATCGGTCAGATAGGGCAGGGCGCCACGCACCTTTGCGGGCATGTCCGGGCGGGTGTGCCAGCGGTCGCCGCCGCCCTGCCGCGAGAGTGCGGCGAGAGCCAGGGGCGGGGTTGGGCTGGGGCGGAGGGTTTTGGGGCAATGGGTTTTGAGGCCTGGCCCGAGCAGGCCATGAGAGATCACTTTGGCGGCGACACGTTTGCGGTAGCCCGCACTGCGAAAGGCACAAGATGGCGCGTCGATGGCCGCGAAAACCCGCGTCTCAAGATCGGCCATGTCAACCTTTGTCAAAACCTGCCCGATGAGCCATGTTTCGACCTCTGTAAGCCGCTGCGGCGCGACGATACCGCCCCCTACCGAGAGGCGCAGATCGGTGATCCGACCGTCCTGCGAGGCGAGTGTTCCGGCGCTGACGATCATTGCGGGCGTGAACGCGGCGCGCAGTCCGATTTTGCGCCAAATTGAGCGCTCCAGCGGGCGGAGGGTCATGGAGAGGATGAGGCCTTTTGGGTCGCGCAGATGGTCGCGCAAAGGACGTGGGCCGCGTGTGGTGTTCAGTTCGGCATCCAGTGCCAAAAGCGCCGGAATGAGACAGCCCGCACCAAAACCGATATTGCCGCCCAGCGTTGCGAGACGACGAATATTGGGTGCGCCGACATCCCTGCACGCCTGTGATAAAAGCGGCAATCCGGCGCGGCGGATGTCCTCAAGGGAGGTGCCCGCGCCGATGGTCAAGCCATTGATCCCATTTGGTAAAAGTGGGCCTATGTTGACGAGGTGATCGGGCCGTGTCTGTCCTTGGGACCAGCGAAACTGATGCCCCGTGCCGCCGACCACGGCCTGCGCGCCTGTGGCAATCAGGGCCTCGGCCTCGGCCAATGTGCGGGGGTGGCTGACCCTCATGCGGCCTCCGGCGTGGTCGTGCCAAAGGTAATCCCCTTTTCCTTCAACCAGCGGCGATAGGCGACCGAGGAACTGTCGGCGCGGGTCGGGATTTCGCTGCGCGCCTCAAGTGGCAACAACAGCGGGCGTTGGTTTTCGACGATGATCCGGTCTTGCAGGAAAATCACCTGTTCAAAGCGCAAAAGCTGGGTATGGCTGGAGGTCTGGTCGAGCAGATACATCACCGGTTGCGCCCGACATAGCCCCTCTTCGATTGGATGGATGAACAGGGCAATGGCATCGCGGTGGGCGGGTTGATCTGGTGCTTCGCGGTAGAGCATGACGACAAAGGGACTGGGCACCCGGTAGGTCAGTTGGGCGAATTCGCCCTCCGGGCGGGCTGTGGTCATTTGCGGTTGAAAAAAGGTGCAATTGGTGGCCCAGACCTCGTCCACATTGCGGCGGATTTCGGATTTGTAAACGGGCACCTCGGCGTGCGGTTCAGAGCCCAAAATGTCGGTGTGGACAAAGGGAAAATGCGCCATGTCGAGGAAATTTTCGACCACACGCAGGCCAGAGGCCCGCATGGTCACCCAGCCACAGGTGACAACCCGCCGCTCGGGCTCAAACCGCTCTTCGATTTCGAAAATCTCAGTATTTGGTGCGCCGAGCGTGGTCCAAAGACACTCGAATTTCTCCCGAATGGGCAGGGGTTTACCATTATGCATCACGGATTTCCCCGGACCGATAGTGATCGGATGACCCAAGAGCTTTGTCTCCTCCATCCGGTCCAAATCGGTGAGCGTGGCGACCGCATACCATTGGTTGAGGGCGACGGAATCTTTGGTGCCTTGTGAGGTCTGTGACATCTGGATGCTCCTCAATCGGTCCATTGCGTCGTGCCGCCGCCATTGGCGTCAAGCCAGAGCTGGCGGCGGGTGAAATGCCCCGGTGTGAGGCGGTTCAGCCGGTCGATGATCTCGGTCACATCCCCGCTCACCAGCTTGCCGTCCTCGACGCATATCTGGCCATTGACCATGGTCATTTTGACGTCAGAGCCGCGTACGGCATGGACCAGGTTGTGGTGAATGTTGAACCAGCGCCCATCGGCGTGAAATGGCGTCATCCGCGGCGTGTCGCCGCGCAGGGCGATGATGTCGGCTTTTTTGCCCGGTTCCAATGACCCCGTGACATTGCCCAGCCCCAGGGCCTCGGCCCCCAAAGAGGTCGCCATGCGCAACACCTCCCAACTGTCCATTGCGGCGGCGTCGCGGTGGCGCAATTTGCCCTTGAGGGAGGTGAGTTTCATCTCTTCGAACATGTCAAAATTGTTGTTCTCTTTCTCACCATCCGTGCCGATGCCCACGGGTATGCCCGCCGCCAACATGTCAGAAATGGGCGCGATGCCAGAGGCCAGTTTCATGTTCGACACCGGGTTATGGGCGACCGATACGTTGTAGTTTGAGATCAGGTCGATCTCTTCGGGCGAAAACCACACGGCATGGGCAAACATCGCCAGAGGCGTCTCAAAGAACCCCAGATCGCGAAACACCTCCATCGGCTTTTTGCCATAGCGGGTTTTAAATTCGGCCAGTTCAATATCGGCCTCGGAACAATGGGTGTGAAAGCCGGTGTTGTGCCTTTTCGCCATGTCGATAGCGCGCTGTTGCCCGGCCTCATCGGCATAAAACAGATGCTCCAACCCGACCCAGACAGTGACCCGACCCTCGGCCTTGCCATGCCAACGCTCAATCAACGCCTCATTCATATCGAGCGTGTCGAAATAGTCGTAATCGGGGTGCTCGCCAACGTAAGGCACGGCGACAATCCGGTTGCCAAGAATCTCGGCGGCACGGGCCGAGCCCTCCATATAACGCCACATATCCACCACCGTGGTGGTGCCCGCCAAGAGGCTTTCGGCGTAGCACAGATAGCTGGCGGCCTCCGCCTCTTCGGGCAAAAGCACGCGGTGCATCGGGTTGATATGTTGGGTCAGCCAATCCCAAACCGGCAGGTGTTCGGCGGTGCCGCGCAGAAAGCCGGAATGGGCATGGGCATTGATCAGACCGGGCATCAACACCGCTCGGCCCATGTCCTTTACCGTGGCCTCCGGGTGTGCTGCGATCAGGTCGCGCGCGGGGCCTGTGGCCACAATCGTATCACCGCGCACCAAGACCGCACCGTGGGGGATCACGGTCAGGTCTTTGTCCATGGTGACAAGGGCTTCGGCACTTAGGATCAGGTCAGACATGCGTCCTCCAATATGAATTGCGCCGCCCGTTCTCCGATCATGGTGACAGGGGCGTGGGTGTGACAGGCGGGGATGTCGGGAATGACGGAGGCATCCGCGACCCAGAGGCCGCGAACGCCCTTGACGCCCAACCGAGGGGACACGGGGGCGTCGGTGTGTGTGCCCATTTGGGCGGTGCCACAACAGTGGAAAAAGGTCGAACAGGCGCGGCGCACGAAAGTGACGGTATCCCCGCCCGAGACCTTGCGGTCCGGGGCGGCGAAATCCGCGAAGAGGTGTGAAAAGCCGGGGGTGAGCACCATGTCCAACAGGAACTCCACCCCGGACACGAGCGCCTTCAGATCGCGCGGGTCCGACAAGAGGTTTGGCTGAATATCAAGTGGGTCATCCGGGGAGGTCCCGGTCAGCGTGATCCAGCCTTTGGAATAGGAGCGCATGACGCCCAGTCCGATGGCAAAAACATCACCGTCGAAATCGTAATGATCCCAAAGCGCCGGCACGGCAGAGCGGGTTTGAATGGGGAAAGCCAAGAGATCGGCTTGGTCCAACTCGGGCGCGGATTTCCAAATCGACAGCGTGCCGCCGCCGTTGCCTTTCATCGGCCCAAGCGGCGATGAGGCGCGGAAATTGAGGGCGCGCAGCAGCGGATGATCCTGAAGATTACGACCGATTTCGGGGGCGTGGAGGCGGGTTTTGAGGCCAAGCCGGACCAGCTCCGCCTCATCTCCAATGCCAGAGAGCATCAACAACCGCGGGGTTTCCAAAGCGCCAGCGGCAAGGATCACGCCCGACCGTGCGGTCAAAAGATGCTCCGCGCCGTCTTTGAACACACGGACACCACGGACGCGATCACCGGAAAACGCCAATGCCAAAGCGCGGGTCTCGCAGAGGATCGTCAAACGTTCGGACGCCATGATTGGAGCAAGATACCCCATCGCCGAGGTCCAACGCAGACCCTCGGGCGAGATGTTGAAATTGGCAAGGCTGACGCCGAAGGGCTCCGGCCCGTTCGGGTCATCCACCATCGGCAAGCCCATATCGGCCCCACCTTTGAGCATGGCTTGGGTCAGGGGATGATCCGGGTCCGGGCGGGTGATCTTGAGCGGGCCATCGCTGCCGCGCAAGGCGCTCGCACCGCTCTGCCATGTCTCGCAGGCTTGAAAGCTCGGCAGGCAGTCCTCCCACGACCATCCCGGCGCCACAGCGTCCCATCGGGCATAATCGGCGGGTCCGCCGCGATACCACATCATCGCATTGGTGGCCGACGAGCCACCCAAGCCTTTGCCGCGTGGGATCGGGATAGTGCGATTCAAAACCCGCGCGGTGGGGGTGTAATGATGCCCCCAATCCCATGCGCCGGATTGCAGAGCAAACCACGCACTCGGGTCTTCGATCTCAGTCACGCCAAAGGTGGATTTTCCCGCCTCGATCACCGCCACATCCGCCCCCGCATCATGCAGCCGACGCGCCACGGCAGAGCCGCCCGATCCAGAGCCGATCACGATGTAATCAAAGGCGGTTTTCATGTCGGTCCCGTGGATTAGTTATGTTCAGAAGGGCCCATGATGGTGATCCCTTCGGTGGCTTCGACATGGCGCACAAAGATGTATTTGTCCTCGCGCCCATCTGAGTGTTTGCGCTTGATCTCGGGCTGAACAGTGCCCGCGACCTTGGCGACGACAATATAGGGGTCGTCACTGGCCAAACCCGCTTCGCAATGGGCGTCGAACTCGTCCAAAGTGCGGGCGGTGTAGGCGTGTGTCACCCCGGCACCCTGCGCAATGGCGGCCAGATCGACGGTGCCCGAGGCGGTGTGGGTTTTGGGCCCGCCGATGGATTGGTACATTTCATTGTCCCAGACCACGACAAACAGGTTTTTCGGTCTTTCATTGCCCAAAGTGGCCAGTATGCCGAGGTTGAACAACAGCCCGCCATCGGTGTCGAGCGAGATGATTTGACGCTCCGGCAGGCCCGCCGCCAGTCCAAACGCCTGCGGCGTGACACAGCCCAATTGTTGTTGAAACAGCGAGGCGGCGCGCATGTGCGGCGCGGCGTTGTACCATTCGTCAACAGAGGCGCCCAATGAGAGGATCACCAATTCGTCGGAGAGGCGGGCGGCCAATTTTGTCATACACTCAAAGCGTTTCATCGCACGATACTCCCCGAAAGCGCCACGGCGGTGTGGTAATAAGACGAATAGGCCAGCTCATAAGCGTCAAAAATCGCTTGTTCGATCCGCTCCTCTTCGCGCTCGACCACATAGGGGATGCGCAGGGCTTGCAGCACCGGTTCCATGGTCACGCCATGTGGCACCGCCCACCAATTGTTTTCGCCCATATCGCCGCGATAGCTCATCAGCATCACAACCGGGATGCCCGCGCCCAAGCCCATCCGCGCAAGCGGTTCGACCGAGGCGCGCAGACCGGAGTTTTCCATCACCAAAGCCGCGCGTTTGCCCGATAGGAACACACCGCCGCAAATGGCCGCCCCCTCGCCTTCGTTGGTGACTTGGATGGTGCGAATGTCCGGGTCGGCATCGAGCGCCGGATAGAGTTCTTTGAACAGCGAATCCGGCAGGTAACATACGATACTCACACCCGCCCGTTTGAGCCCTCGGATCACCGCATCTACGGCGCTTTGCTGCATATCGAACCTCCAAATCTCACGCTACAAAATCAACCTGTCAGAGTGACTGTGTTCCGAAAAGACGATGATTTCTCAACGAGATGTTCGCTTTGGCGCAACACTTAGGATTTGAGACCCTCCATGGTGGAAGTGAGCGAGGCAGAGAGCGCCAAGGCGGCCTCAGAGGCTTCGCCTTTGGGGCGGGCAATCAGCGACAGGCGGCGCAGACCAAGACCCGCATCCGCAAGCGGGATGAAGACAAGATGGCCACGACTGATTTCATTTTGCACACCAAGCCGGGTCTGAAGGATCGTGCCCAGCCCGCGAATGGCCAGATCAATCATCAAGCCGATGGAATTCGTCCGGGCGCGGCGGGAAAACTCGACGAAAGAGCCAGAAAACATCTGTTCGACCGAACTGCCGAGCGTCAAAGAGGCGTCCGAGAGGATCACTCGCTCACCGGCCAATTCATAGGCTTTTACGGGGCGGTTTTCTTTGGTCAGGGCACTGCCGGGTGGCACCAATACGCCCAAAGGCAAAGCCACGGAGGCCAAACGCCGCGCATTGCGCGGCACCCGCACGTCAAAGGCCAAGGCCAAATCCGCCTCGCCCTGATTGACCAAATCGACGGCCTCTTGCGAGCCGGTGACGCGGACATCGACGCTGATTTCGGGATGGCGCACCCAAAACCCGGCCAGAACTTCGGGCAAAAGCCCGCGTGCGGCACTTTCGATCACCGCCAGGGTCACGGTGCCCCGGCGCAGCCCGTGCAGGTCGTTGATCTCGGTCAGCGCCCGGTTCATTTCGCCGGTGGATTGCCCGATGTGATAGGCTAAAAGTTCGCCCGCTGAGGTCAGTTTCAGCCGTTGTTTGGTGCGTTCAAACAGGGGGGTGTCGAGGTCTTCTTCGAGTTGTTTGATGGTGCGCGAGATCGAAGAGGGCGCGACATTGAGCGACAGCGCCGCCTGCCGGATCGACCCCAGCCGCGCCACCAACATAAAGTGGTGGACGCGCGAGGACACGAGACCAAGCCGATGCAGGTCCATCAGTGGTAATCCGGGATGCCGGGCATGACAACAAAGCCCGGCGTGGCACGCACCCGTCGCGCCCAAAGCCGCAGGGCGGGAAAGGCGTCATGGTCAATATTGCAATCGCGGCTCAGCGCAAAGGCGGGGAACAGCGCAATATCGGCCAGCGTAATCTCTTCTCCGGCGAAGAAACTCAGACCTTTGATCTCTTGCGCGCTCATGTGATCCTCCATAATCCGCAGCAAAGCGCGGGTTTGGGCGATGGTTTGGGGCCCGTCACCGGGCAGATCCATGATCGAAATGGCGCGGGCCTCGGTGGAGACCGATAGGTCATGTTCCGCGAAAAACAGCCAATCCATCATCTGGGCCAGTGCGGAGGCCTCTGTCGGCAAAAGCCGCTTTTGCGGGTCCAGCCCCGCCAGATAGAGTAAAATCGCTCCGGTATGGCGCAGTGTCACATCCGCCGTTTCCAAGATCGGCAAGCGCCCCAAAGGGTTCAGCTTCAGATAGGGCGGGGAAACCTGTTCCATACCGGGGAACATGTCGACATTGCGCAATTCCACCGGAAGGTCGCAACAGGAGGCCACAAGCCGCACGCGATAGCAGGCGTCATCCAGATCATAATTGTGCAAGACAAGCTGGGTCATTGAGCGGCCTCTTTGAGGGGGGATTCGACGTTGCGGCGCAGGGTGGCGAATTGGTCGAGCAGGCTGAGGCGGGTCGCGGTCGGTGTGTCCGAGGGCAGGGTGATGTGCAACGCCGAATGGTCGGCGTCGACGGTTTGTAAGCCGAGGGTCAGCGGGGTCTCTCCCAGCGTGGCGGTGATCAGCGCGCCGGTCTGCGAGACCTCCGAGGCCACGGTTTTCACCCCGGCCAAGACCGCATCCAGAGGCGCGTCGATGTAGAGGCTGCGCAGCCCGTCCATCTCAGGCGCGTTTGGTTCCACTTCTGGCATGTCGCCCAAAGGCAGCGCGGTCCAGATCATGCCACCCGCCTCCGTCACCGCATAGCGCGTGACGCAGATTGACGGTGGCACTTCCAAATCCGGGTGTGCCGGGATGTAGCGACAGGTGCCGGTCTCGTCATATTCCCAGCCGTGATAAAGACAGGCGATGTGATCGCCACGCACAAAGCCAAAGCTCATTTTCATGCCGCGATGCGGACAGCGGTCCTCCCACGCGTGGGCTTTGCCGCCGGTGTCGCGCCAGACCACGATTTCCGCGCCATGCACCGCCGTGCCGGCCGATGTGCCGGGGGCAATAAAGCGTGACAGGGCGATGGGCACCCATCCGGTTTCACTCATGTCTCTTCTCCTTTGGCGGGGTTGTCTGCCTGTCGTGTGACCTTGTGGACGATGCAATCCTGTGGCCCGAGGCTGAGCGCCATTTCAAACGCATCCACCAAATCGCGCTGACCAATCACCTGCAATTTCGCAACTGCATCATTTTGCATCACAGTTGTGAGGGTGATGGACAATCTTGAGGCACGGTGTTGCGCAAACTCGGCAAAACTCTCGCGTGGAATCTGTCCCGTAAAGGTGAATGTCACGTGGTCAATCTGCATGTCTCTGTGCTTTCATCATTCGAGAAAACCCCTTTTTTATAGGAAAAACGGCGATTTTTTCCGAGGTGTTCGCGGCAGTTAGGCGTGGAAAATCTGGACCGTCAAGTGTTGTTCTAAACGCAACATCTGTATCGAAATTTTACGGCTATTCACGGTCACAGCACTCTGGAAACGTGGTCCTGCACATGCGACGTGGCCGCCCCACATTCGTGACCTTGGCGACGGATCGTCCGGGCGCAAGGCGGTCCTGGCGCTATCTCCCCGCAGAGGGCGAAGCGCCGCGCACCTTTCATAGCGCGTCCCCGGCCAAGGCCGGATGGGACATGTCAAAAGCGTTCAAACAGCCAAGAGGACCTCTTCGATGATTTCTACCAAATCCCTGTCCCGCCGTGGGTTTCTCAATATGGGTGCCGCTGCCGGGGCCAGTTTGATCCTGCCCAAAACCGGGGTGATCAGACCTGCCAATGCGGCGGGCCCTTTGGCACCCGTGGTCGAAGCTGACGCGCATATCGCCTTTGGTCACACTGGGCCAACGTCGGACGAAGGCTGGACCTGGGCGCATGACCAAGGGATGAAGGCAGTCGAAGCCGCCTTCCCGGCGCTGCGCACCTCCTATGTCGAGTCGATCCCCTATTCGGCCGATGCCACCCGGATTTTCCGTCAATTCGTCGCCGATGATGCCTGCATGGTCTTCGCCACCTCGAACTATGGTGATTTCTTGTACGACGTTGCCAAACGTGCCCCCGAGGTGGCGTTTTACGAATGCGATGGCCGCAATCCGATGGACAATTTGGGCACTTATTACGTCGCCCATTGGTATCCGTCCTATGTCGCCGGGATCGCGGCGGGGGCGATGTCGACCACCGGAAAACTCGGCTATGTTGCCTCTTTCCCTGTGCCCTCGGTCTATTCCGGCACAAACGCGTTCCTCATGGGGGCGCGCACGATCAACCCGGAGGCCACGCTACAATCCATCGTCATCAACAGTTGGTTCGACCCGCAGGCCGCGACCCAAGCCGGAGTGGCGCTGATTGATGCAGGCTGTGATGTGCTGTTTGGGATCATGGATGAGGCCGGTTACCTTCAGGTGGCCGAAGAACGGGGTGCCAAGGCCGTGATGTGGAACACCGATCTGCGTCGCTATGGTCCCAATGCCTACATCTCTTCGATCATGGTCGATTTCGGTCCATGGTACGTTGAACAAGTGCGTCGCCGTTTGGCGGGCGAATGGATGCCGACCTATGACCTCTTGCCCTTTGGGGCCGGCGTGGACGTCGATGCTTGGGGCGACAGCGTGCCCGCCGATGTCGCGGCCAAGGCGGATGCGGTCAAGGCCACGATCCTGGATGGGTCGTTCAACCCGTTCATGGGCGAGATCAAAGACTCCAAAGGCACGATCAAAGTCGCCGCAGGCCAGACCATGACGGAGGAAGAGCTTTACCATTGGAACTGGTCGATCGAAGGGGTCTCCGGTCTGGACAACTGAGTGATGCACGAGGATTCGATCCAACAGCGTCTCGGGCTTGCGCCCGGGACGCCGCCTTTGGTCGCCCTCAAAGGCGTGTCGAAATATTTCCCCGGCGTGATCGCCAATGAGGACGTGGATCTTGCGGTCTATCCCGGCGAGATTCACGCGCTTTTGGGCGAAAACGGCGCCGGGAAATCGACGCTGATGAATGTATTGACCGGCATCTATCACATGGATGCAGGCGAGATCATCATGGACGGGGAAAGTCGCCGCTTTGCCTCGCCAATTGATGCCATCGCCGCCGGGATTGGCATGGTGCATCAGCATTTCAAATTGGTCAAAGCCTTCACCGTGGCCGAAAACATCCACTTGGGTTGGGATGCCACCCCGGCGCGGATTTCGCGCAAGGCGCTGGAAGAGCGGACCATGAATTTAGCCGACACGCTTGGCCTTGCGGTCAAGCCGGGGGCGATTGTGGCCGATCTGTCAACGGGCGAACAGCAGCGGGTCGAAATCCTGCGGGTGTTGGCGCGTGACGCCAAAGTTCTGATCCTTGATGAGCCCACCGCCGTTTTGACCCCCTCGGAGGCACGCGACCTGTTTGCGGCGCTCAGGGCCTTTGTGGCGCGGGGAAACGCGGTGATTTTCATCTCGCATAAACTCGACGAGGTGATGGAGATTTCCAACCGGGTGAGCATTTTGCGCGCGGGCCGCAAGATCGCGACCGAATGGACCTCGGACTGTTCGGAGACATCCTTGGCACAATTGATGGTCGGGCGCGAAATCGTGCTCAACGACATGCGTGGCGATGGCGGCGCGCGCAAGATTGGCGCGCCGATGGTAACACTTGAAGGCGTCACGCTGAAATCTGAGTATGGCACTGTGTTGAAAAACGTCTCGCTCTCTGTGCGCGCCGGAGAAATCCTTGGCATCGCTGGGGTTGCGGGCAATGGTCAGCGTGAATTGACCTATGTGCTGAGTGGTCTTGTCGCGCCCTCCAAGGGCACGGTGACACTGGATGGCGAAGATATCGGACGCGCTGGCGCGCGGGTCTTTGCGCAAAAGGGCGTGGGTCATATTCCCGAAGATCGACTTTATGCCGGGATGGCCCCAACCCTGTCGATCACCGACAATGCGGTGCTGCGCGAATACGCCCTGCCGCCACTCTCGAACGGGCCGTGGTATGCGCCGCGTCGAGCGCTGGCTTTGGCGCGCGAGATTGCCAGGATTGCCGGGGTGATGGTGCCGGATTTCGCCATGCCTGCACGCAACCTGTCGGGCGGCAACCAACAACGTCTGGTCGCGCGGCGCGAAATGCGCATTGCCGATAAGGTGCTGATCGCGGCCTATCCGTCGCGCGGGCTGGACGTTGGCGCGATCAACACGATGATGCGCTATTTTGTTGAGATGCGCGACAGTGGCGTCGCCGTTGTCCTGATCTCCGAGGAGTTGGAAGAAGTGCTGAACCTCGCCGACCGGATTGCCGTGATGTTTCATGGCGAGATTATGGGCGTGGTTCCGGCCCAAGGCGCGGATATCGAACAAATCGGCCTGATGATGGGCGGACAAAGACAACAGGGACAGGCCGCATGAGCTACCGTTTGCAACGTATGCCGGTCGCGGCCCCAAGCGTGTTGTTCTCCGCGCGGGTGCTGTCGGTGATCTTGGCGCTTTTGACCGCCGCCGCCGTGTTGGCGCTGTCCGGCAAAGACCCAATCGCGCTGGGCGGCAAGGTGTTGTCATCGACCTTCGGGTCGCGTTTCGGGCTTGAGGATTTGGGCCTGTTGTTTTCGCCGCTGCTCTATTGTGGTCTCGCGGTTGCGGTTGGCCTGCGCATCGGTGCGTGGAACATTGGGGCGGAGGGGCAATTCAACCTTGGGGCGTTTGCCGCAACTGGCGTGGCGCTGTTCGTGCCGGGTCCCGCGTGGCTCTTAGTGCCGCTGATGGCGCTCGCGGGCATGGCCGGTGGCGCGCTTTGGATTTTGATCCCGACCTTGGCCAAAGCCTATGCCGATGTGTCCGAATTGATCACCACGCTGTTGATGAATTTCGTCGCGCTTTTGTTGGTCTATTGGGTTGCCACCGGCCCTTGGCTCGATCCGTCGGGCATGGCTTTGGCGACCACCGCGCGACTGTCCGTCTCGGTGCCCTATGTCTGGGGGATCGTGCATTGGGGCTTGCCCGTGGCGCTGATGTTGGCGGTTGGTTTGGCCGTGATGTTTGCCTATACGCGTTGGGGCTATGAGGTGCGCATCGGCGGCGCCAATCCGGGTGCCGCAGCCTATGCCGGGATGCCGGTACAGCGTCATCTGATCCTCGTCATGTTGATGTCGGGCGCCATCGCCGGGCTTGGCGGCATGATGGAGGTTGCAGGCACCGTCGGGCGGCTTCAGGGCGGGATTTCCAACAATTATGGCTATCTGGGCATCATGGTCGCGGTTCTGGCCCGCGCCGCCCCTTTGGGGGTGATTGCCACAGCATTTTTTATGGCGGTGATCCTGAATGGTGGGATCGTTTTGCAATCTCAAGGGCTTACAACCCATACGGTTTTGGCCATCACCGGGCTGATCCTGTTTTACGCCGCCATCGCTGACGAGGTCGCGCGCTACAAATTGATCCCAACGACTGGAAAAGTCACACCCAAGGGAGCGCGCTGACATGGATATTCTTGCAGGTCTGATCCAAACCGCCTTTTTGGCCGGAGGCGTTCTGGCGCTGGCGGCTTTGGGCGAGGTTTTGGCCGAACGTGTGGGTGTGGTGAACCTTGGCGTCGAGGGGCTGATCGCCTTGGGCGCGATGTCAGCGGTGGCCACGGTGGTGATCACGCCGCACCCATGGCTGGGCTTTTTGGTCGCCATGGGCGTGGGGTTGATCGCGGGGATGATTTTTGCCGTGGCCACGGTGATCATCCGCGCCAATCAGGTGCTCTGCGGCTTGGCACTCACCTACATGGGGATGGGTTTGGCCGCCACCTTGGGCAAACCGATCTCTGGCTCGCCTGTGTCCGCGACCTTTCAGGACATCCATATCCCAATCCTGTCCGATCTGCCGTTTTTGGGCCGCGCGTTCTTTAGCCATTCGCTTTTGGTCTATCTGATCTTCCTCGTGCTGCCGGTGGCGCTGCATATTTTGATCTTTCACACCCGTCATGGTCTCAACATGCGCGCCGTGGGCGAAAATCCGGCGGCGGCAGATGCCGCGGGGATTTCAGTGATGAAAATGCGGTTTTGGTATGTGTCATTGGGGTCGGCTTTGGCGGCAGGGGCCGGGGGCTATCTGACCTTGGTCTTTGTCCCAAGCTGGTCCGAGGGCGTCGTCGCAGGGCGCGGTTGGATCGCGGTCGCCTTGGTGATTTTCGCCGGATTTCGCCCGATCAACGCCGTACTTGCCGGGCTGTTATTCGGTTTTGTCACCGCCTTGGGCTTTGTCGGTCAGGCGCATAATTGGCCGATTGCCGCCTCGATCCTCTCGATGTTGCCCTATCTGGGCACCATGGCATTGATGATCGTGCCTGTTCTGGCATGGCAACGGATGCGCCGCCTGATGGCCGCACCCGACAGTCTCACAGTCCCCTATTTTCGAGATCAAAGATGAGCACAACTTTCCTTAAATACATCTCCTATCTGGCCACCTTTGATGACGGTTATGGCGAGGTCGGTCGCGAAATGACCGATGGGGGCGTATTGATCCGCGACAATGTGATTGCGGCTGTCGGGCCGATGTCGGGGTTTGTCGATGTGGTGGCGGATCGGGTGTTGGACCTGTCCGATCATGTGGTGATGCCGGGGATGATCAACACCCATCATCATTTCTACCAAAACCTCACGCGGGTGATGGTTCAGGATGACGAACTCTTCGTCTGGCTCAAAACCCTCTATCCGATTTGGGCAAAGCTTGATGATCGGGCGATGGAAACCGCTTCGCGCATGGCCATGGCCGAACTGATCATGAGCGGCTGTACCACCTCCTCGGACCACCAATATATCATGCCCAATGATTGCACCTTGGACACGCCCATTCGGGTGGCCCAGGAGATGGGTCTGCGCTTTCATGCGGCGCGGGGCGCGATGAGCCGGGGCGAAAGCAAAGGCGGGTTGCCGCCCGACAGTTGCGTGGAGGAGGAAGAGGCGATCCTGAGGGATGCCGAGCGCTTGATCCACCGCTATCATGACATGTCAGATCACGCGATGACGCGGATTGTTTTGGCGCCCTGTTCGGCCTTTTCCGTCACCCAAGGCTTGATGAAAGACGCGGCGCGATTGGCACGGATGCATCCCGGTGTGCGGCTGCATTCGCATATCGCCGAGGTGCTGAGCGAAGAGGAATATTGCATCGCCACCTACGGCATGCGTTCGGTCGCCTATGCCGAAAGCTGTGAGTGGCTCGGTCCCGATGTGTGGTTTGCCCATGCGATTTTCCTCAATGACGCCGAGATCAAAACCTTTGCCGAGACCGGCACCGGAGCCACCTTTTGTCCCTCCGCCCATATGCGCTGCGGCCTTGGCATCATGCGGGCGCGCGAGATGTTGGACGCGGGCGTGACGGTGGGTTTGGGCGTCGACGGGTCGGCCTCAAACGACACCTCCAACATGTTCATGGAGGCGCGCATGGCGCAGTATTTGCAACGGGTCGCGCCGGACCGCTACCTGTCCGAGGTCCCCGGTGGGCGGGGCGGATTTGGCGGCACACCGGGGGCACTGTCGGCGCGCGAGGCGCTTTGGATGGCGACGCGGGCGGGAGCGAAACTTTTGGGGCGCGACGACATTGGGCAACTGGCCCCCGGCAAATCCGCCGATCTCATTGCCATAAAACGCACGCGGCTTGGCCTTGCAGGCACCCAGCGCGATCCTTTGGCTGCCCTTGTGATGTGCGGTCCGTTTGAGGTTGATCATTCCTTCATCAATGGGGTGCAGATCATTGACCAAGGTGCGTTCACGCGTCTGGACGTGGCGGCCGCTTTGGCCGATCATGCCGCAACGATGGATCGTATTTACGCCTGAGCCCAAATTTCAAAGGATGCATAAAATGACGACAGAGACAGATGGGTCGGTGCTGGACCCCGCCACGCTCGATCAATGGTATTGCATTCAAAATCTGGCCGAAATCCCGCCCTCTGGGCTGACGACCCGGCTTTTGGGTCAGGATATTTTCATCACGGGCGGCGAGGCTTTGGTGGCGCGCTGTGGGGATAGGGAATTGCCCGTGCGACTGCGATACGGCTATCTTTGGGTCACCTTGGGCGCGCCCAACACCGATGTGCCGCATATCTCAGAGGCGGATGAACCGGATCGCCGCTATGTCCCTTGCGGCGCGGTGAAGGTGAAATCCTCGGCCCCGCGCGTGATCGAGAATTTTCTGGATATGGCGCATTTCCCTTTTGTGCATACGGATATTCTTGGCTCTGAGGCGCACCCCGAGGTTGAGAAATACAAATGCGAAATCCGCCGCGATGTGGACGAGGTCTGGGCCACCGATTGCGTTTTTACTCAACCACAGGCCGCCAAATCCGCAAGTGGCGCGATCCGGACCGATTATATCTACCGTATCACCACGCCGTTTACCGTGTTGCTGTATAAAACCTGCCCGATGTCCGAGACGCGTTGGGATGTGATTTGCCTGTTTGTGCAACCGATGGAGCCGGGCCTGTGTCGCGCACATCCGGTGATGTTCTTGCTGGATGAGACCAGCACGGATGCCGATCTGATCGGGTTTCAACAGGTGATCTTTCTGCAAGACCGGATCATTTTGGAAAACCAACGCCCGCGTCTTTTGCCGTTGGAACCGCGGTTCGAAACGCCGACCCGCGCCGATGCCTCCTCCATCGCGTATCGCCGTTGGTTGAAAGAAAAGGGCTGTGTTTACGGTACAACTTTGGGGCCGGCGGATACATTTACCGTCACTGCGGCATGAAGGATCTGCGCGGACAAAAGATTTTGGTCTCGGGGTTTCATGCGCCAACCCTGGGTGTGGTTGAAGCCTTTGAAGATGCCGTTCTGACATTGGATGACGCGGGGCGCATTGTTGGTTTTGAGCCGGACGGCGATCCGACCGGGGCGACGATCCTGCCAACGGGCTGGTTGATCTTGCCGGGATTCGTGGATCTGCATGTGCACGCGCCGCAATACGCGCAACTTGGCACCGCGCTTGACGTGCCGCTTGAGGATTGGCTGCAAACCTACACTTTCCCGCTTGAGGCGCGGTTTTCCGATCTCGATTTTGCCAAAGCGGTCTACAGTGCGTTGATCGACGACATGTTGGCGCTTGGCACCACCACCGCGCTGCATTTTGCCACCGTTCATGTCCCGGCTACCACGCTTTTGGCCGATCTTTGTCTGGCCAAGGGGCAGCGTGCGTTGATTGGCAAAGTGGTGATGGATGACCCGGACCAATGCCCGCCTGAGTATCGCGATGCCTCTGCCGAAGACGCGATTGCGGGCACGCGCGCGGTGATTGAGTATATCAACGCCATGCCCGGCAATGACGGGATGGTGCATCCGGTGGTGACGCCGCGCTTTGTGCCGTCTTGTACCGATGCGTGTCTTTCGGGCCTTGGCGCTTTGGCGCAAAAAACCGGCACGCGGGTGCAAAGCCATGTGTCGGAAAGTGATTGGGAACATGACTATGTCCGTGTCCGAACGGGGCGTTCTGATGCGGAGGCGCTGGCGGACTTTGGCCTGATGGTGCCGCATTCGGTCTTTGCCCACGGCACGCATCTCTCCGGCTCTGATATGGACCTGATGATCGCCCATCAGGCGGGGGTGGCGCATTGCCCGCTGTCCAATGCCTATTTCTCAGGGGCGGTCTTTCCGCTGCGCGCCGCTTTGGAACGCGGTCTCAATGTCGGGCTTGGTTCGGATATGTCCGGCGGGCCTGTGGCCTCGATCTGGGAAACGGCCCGGATGGCGATTGCGGCATCTAGAATGTTGGAAAGCGGTGTGGATGCCGCTGTTGCGCCTGAGGCGCGGGGCCGGGGCGCGGCGCGGATTGATTTTCGCACCGCTTTTTATCTGGCGACACGCGGCGGGGCCAAGGCGCTTGGCCTTCCGGTCGGGAGTTTCGAGCCGGGAATGAAGTTCGATGCCATCGCCATTGACCCGAAAGCCGCCAAGGGCACGATCCGGCTTTGGCCCGGTTACGACGGTGATCTGGTGTTGGAAAAGCTGCTTTATTCCATCTCGCGCGCCAATATTGCCACGGTCTGGGTCGATGGTTTGCGTCGTGTTGGATAGCGCGGTGCGGCGAAGGGCGGTGGCCTTGGTCAAAAGCAGGAATGTGGTGTTGACGAAATCCGCTTAGGCTAAGTTGCTGTGTCATTTTTACGTTACGTTACGTTTACAAATTGTAGTTGACTTTTTTCGCTTTCGATTCGGGTAAGGTTTTACGTAGTTTTGAAATATTTTTGTTCATAGTCTGCTTGAAAAATACGCGTAACTTATTGTGCAAGTGCAGAAAAGGCTCGTTTTTAAAGGATAAATTCGAACCCCAAACAATTCTTAGCAAGTTTCACGGAAATGACGTCCTTAATAATGTATGAAGAAATGGTCAGCCATTTGGGGGGATTCGAGGCGGCGAGCGTTTCGCCGTTCAAGGGTCCGTAAATATTATGTTGGATACGTCAAACAGTTCTCTGAGCTCACCCGTGCTCGCAGCCACCGCGACGAGATCGGATTGCTACATCTCTCAGGAGACCGCGCAACCCAAAAGAATATTCTATCGAAAATATGGCAAACGCATCTTTGATATGCTGCTGCTTTTGATCGCGGCGCCGATTATTGTGCCCGTGGTCTTGGTTTTGGCTCTCTTGGTCAAACGCGACGGTGGCCCGGCGTTTTTTGCGCAAAAACGTGTGGGTATGAATGGTAAGGTGTTTAAATGCTACAAACTGCGCAGTATGCGTGTGGACGCCGAAGAGGTGCTTGAGCGGCTGTGTCGCGAAGACCCTGCGGTGGCCGAAGAATGGACCACCTTTCAAAAGCTTTCCAATGATCCCCGGATCACCCGGATCGGTCACATCATTCGCGCCACAAGTCTGGATGAATTGCCTCAGCTTTTGAACGTGTTCCGGGGCGATATGAGCCTGATCGGTCCGCGCCCGTTCATGCCGTCGCAGATGTCGATCTACACCTCGGCGAAAGGCAAAGCCTATTTCAACATGCGTCCGGGTCTGTCTGGACCTTGGCAAGTATCGGGTCGAGGCGAAACCACCTTTGCCGACCGCGTTGCCTTTGACGAAGGCTATGAGCGCGATTTGAGCTTTGCGACCGACGTGAAATTGACGTGGAAAACCTTTGCTGTGGTGCTCAACCGCACAGGTCACTAACGCCGCACAGCGGACTGCGATAGTTTCAAAAGGCCGGACTCTGATGTGTCCGGCCTTTTTGTTGGTCGCAGTCTGCGCCGCCCTCACTTAAGGTTGGAAATCCAGCGGCTTTGATAGGGCGCAAAACGGATATTTGGCAAGGAGAGGTCAATCTTTTCGCCGGATAGCAAATCATACCAATCCTCGCCCTCGATCAGGTTGATCGAAATATGCGGAATTTCGGCATCCTGGTTGGTCAGGTTGTTGATCGCGAAAATGGATTGATCGCGGGCCGGAGATTGCCGCCAGATGCCAAAGAACGCATCGCCTAGCTGCATGGTGAACTGCGTCGCATTCGGGTGAAACGCCTTTTGTGCGGTGCGAATAGCGATCCGATCCTTGAGCGCGGCCAGAACTTGGGCGTTGAGGCTTTCGGGATCATCAAGCAGGGCACGTAGTTCCGGGTAATCCCAACGATGACGATTGATCGCCCGGTTCACGCCGGTTTTTTCGACGCCCGCATGGTCGTTATGGGTCGCCAAAAGCGAATGAATGTAAAAGGCGGGAACGCCCTCAAGCGCCATCACAATGGTTTGCGAACAGATAAACCGCGCCACCTGAAGCCCGTCCTCGCCGCCCTCAATCGTGCCTTTGAGCGCGTCAAAATAGGTGATGTTCAACTCATATGGCTTTTGCGATCCATCGGCCAAGGCCCGCATCGACACCAATCCGCCCGCATCGCGCACACATTGAATCACCTGATCCAACTCGTCATTGGACAAAAGCCCCTCCGCCCCGCGCACGCCGATCCCGTCATGTGAGGCCGAGAAGTTGAGATAGGCACAGCCCAATTGCGCCGGTGGCATCCGCATCAGCCATTGGTTGAGGTGTAATGAGTTGCCCGACAACAGTGCATGCAACAGCAGGGGCGGCAGCGAGAAATTATAGATCATATGCGCTTCGTTGCGGTTGCCGAAGTAGCTCAGGTTTTCCGCGTTGGGCACATTGGTTTCGGTCATCAAAACCACGCGCTCTTCGGCGTAATCGCACAGCAGCCGCATCAACCGCACAATGGCGTGGGTTTGTGGCAGGTGGATACAATTGGTGCCCAACTCTTTCCAAACAAAGGCCACCGCATCCAACCGAATGATCCGCACCCCATTGTCGATATGCAGCCGCATGATCCGCAGGAATTCCAACAAGACCTCGGGATTGTGGAAATCCACGTCGATCTGGTCGTGGCTAAAGGTACACCAAACATGTTTCGGGCCATTCGCCGTCATCACTTCGCGCAACAAGGGCGAGGTGCGCGGGCGCACCACTTCGGAGAGATCATCTTCTGGCGAGGCTTCGACGAAAAACGTGTCATAGGGGGCGTGGCCCTGACGGTACTCCGAAAACCAAGTCGAGAGCGACGACACATGGTTGAGCACCAGATCGGACATCAGACGAAATTCTTCGCCGATCCGTTGAATATCGGTCCAATCGCCCAGTTGACTGTTGACCAAACGGTAGTCGGTGACCGCAAAGCCATCGTCAGAGGTGAAAGGGAAAAACGGCAGGATGTGCACGCCATTGATCACACCGCGCAGATAACGGTTTAGAAAATCACGCAACAAATCCAAGGGTTTGTGTTGTCCATCGACCAATGTGTTGCCGTAGGTGATGACCAATGTGTCAGTCTCATTCCACAGATTGTGTCCCGGCGCGCGGGCGCGTGAGCGATACCCGGAGCCTTCGGGCCAAAAGGCCGCAGTGATCTGTTGGCTCAACGCTTTCGCATCGAGATCGGGATAGATTTGTTCGATAAGTCCGCACAGGCGCGCACTGAATTGCGAAGACGGTTTGGCCATGGGCGTCCCCTTCTCTGATTGCTTTCCTTGGGGTAGATCAAACCACTTGCACAGGTTCAATGCAGCAGAGGCCAAAGCGACAGTTTCCTGAGCAAAAACGGAGCACTTTGCGTGGGGATGTTGAAAATTCGCCTAAAAATACGGCGAACGAAACAGTTTCGGTAAATTTGGCCCCATTTTGAGGATACTTTGCCTTAAACACGGTCGCTGATGAGCGTGTCGATCAACCAGCCACCCGGTCCTGCAATCCGGTCCGGCAATGCCACGATCATTACTTCGCGGATTGCGATTGTGGTCATGATGGCCAAAGCCAACTGATCAAATGTGATGGCGGTGAGGTCCATGACAAGGCTCCTTTATACGACACGACATTTGCTGACAGGTGAATCGGGCCGAAATGGGGCAGGCTTGGGGCGGCTTTTCGACGTCGCTTAGGTGGGCGTAGCGGAGGATGCAAACGGATCATCCGCGTAACCGACACCCATCAGATACAATCCCTGCGGCGGACAGACCGGCCCACAGGCCGCGCGATCACAGGCCTCAAGCGCCGTCGTGACATCCTGAGGCGTCCACGATCCCGCGCCAACGCGCTCCAAGGTCCCGACAAAAGACCGGACTTGGTTGTGCAAAAACGAGCGCGCCCGCAGGTAAAACCGATACTCGGTCCCATAGGGGATGGCGTGCGCTTCGATCCGAAATTCATCCAATGTTTTCACAGGACTGTCGGCTTGGCACATGGTCGAGCGAAAGGTGGTGAAATCATGCAGGCCAATCAGGCGATCCGCCCCCGCTTGCATCCTGTCGCGGTCGAGCGGATGGTTGATATGCCACGCCTTACCCGCCTCATGCACCAAGGGCGCGCGCCGGGAAATCAGCCGAAACATGTAGCGCCGCTCATGGGCCGAAAACCTTGCGTGCCAGTCATCCGCAACACGGGCTGCGTGTAAAATCGCCACGGGCGCGGGTTTGAGGTGATGATTGAGCGCCTCACTTAACCGGAACGGGTCCCACTCCTTTGTCATATCGCAATGCGCCACCTGACCGGAGGCATGCACCCCCGCATCCGTGCGCCCCGCCGCGCCGATCCCCGGGCAGTCGGGTTCCAGTTTGCGCAACGCCTCTTCCACCGCCTGCTGAACCGAGGGGTGTTGCTTTTGACGTTGCCAACCGGAAAAAGGCGCGCCGTTGTATTCGATCAAGAGGGCATATCTGGGCATAACGCGCGTTTACCCCGGCACGGGGAAGCCGTCCAGCCTTTCTCCCTTTTAACCCCGCCCTCTCGTGCTTATCTTAAAGCCATAAACATATGAGAAGGGGCGGGATTTGATCCTGAACGATATTGCAGACAGGGTTTTCCGGGGCGTTGAAACGGTCCAGGACGGCGTTCATGAGGCGCTGTTTGAGCCCGTGGTGCGGTTGGGTGTCACCGGCCTGTCGCGGGCGGGCAAGACGGTGTTCATCACCTCGCTCGTCGCCAATCTTTTGGACCGGGGCCGGATGCCGCAATTCGGTCCGGGCACCGCGATCACCGCCGCTTATTTGCAACCGCAACCCGACGACACCGTGCCGCGGTTTGATTATGAAACCCATCTTGCCGCCCTCACGGCGCCTGCGCCGCAGTGGCCCGAAAGTACCCGTGCCATCTCCGAGCTGCGCCTGTCGTTCAAAGTGCGCCCGACCGGGATTTTGGGCTCTCTGTCTGGCCCACGCACCGTGCATCTCGATATTGTCGATTATCCCGGCGAGTGGCTTTTGGATCTGGGTCTGATGGAAAAGAGCTTTGCCGAGTGGTCCGCCGAGGCGTTGACCGCCGCCACCACCCGTCCTGAGGGGGCGGGGTTTACCGAGGCCTTGGCGGCGTTTGATGCGACCACCAAACACGCGGAGCCGGAGGCCAAAAAACTGGCCCAAAGTTTCACCGCCTATCTGCAGGCGGCGCGCGCGGCGGGGTATTCCGATTGCACGCCGGGGCGGTTTTTATTGCCCGGTGAATTGGATGGGTCACCGGTTTTGACCTTTGCCCCGCTGCCTGCGGGTGAGGCCCCGCGCGGGTCCATGGCACGGGAGTTTGAGCGCCGCTATGAGGCCTATAAACGCGAGGTGGTGAAACCGTTTTTTCGCGACCATTTCGCCAAAATTGATCGTCAGATCGTTTTGGTCGATGCTTTGGGCGCGATCCATTCTGGCCCGAAAGCGGTCGAAGACCTGCGCCGGACACTGGCGGATATTCTGGCCGCGTTTCGTCCCGGTCGGGTTGGGCGCATTCTGTCGCTTCTGGGGCAAAAACGGGTCAGTAGAATCCTGTTTGCTGCCACAAAAGCCGATCACATCCACCATGCGCAACACCCGCGTCTGACCGCGATCATGGAGGCGCTGGTGCGCGATGCCCGCGACCGGGCGGATTATGCCGGGGCCGGCACGATGGCCATGTCCATTGCCGCTTTGCGCGCCACGGTTGAGGAAACCGTGACCCATGAGGGCAAGCCTTTGGACTGTGTGCGGGGCCTGACGGAAAGCGGCAAACAGGCGGCGTTTTATCCCGGTGAATTGCCCGAAGACCCAAGCCATATCCTCGCCCCTGCGCGCCAAGGGGCGCAAAATTGGTTGGACGGCGAGTATGAAATCATGCGGTTTCAACCCGCGCGTCTGACCCTGCGCCCCGGCGAGGGGCCGCCGCATATCCGGCTTGATCGCGCCGCTGATTTCTTGATTGGAGACAAGTTATGACAGAGGCCCCCGCCTCACATTCGCGCAAAGGCCCGGTCATGATCGAGATTGACGAAGCGCCCGTGCAAACGCCGTCCACCGCCGATCCGGTGCCGGACCTCGCGCCACTTGCGCGCCCGGCCGCGATGGAGCGGATGGCCGTTTTGGCCACGCGCCGCCCTTCGGCTTTGGCGCGGTGGTTTTGGCGGTTGTTCACGGCGCTGTTCACCTTTGTGATCTCGTTCGCCGCCTATGATTTCATTCTGCGCCTGATCGAACGCAACGCAATTTTAGGCTATGTCGCCTTGGCGTTGACCGGGGCGTTTGTGGCGGTCTTGGCCGCGATCGCGTTGAAAGAACTGGCCGCGTTTGCCCGGCTCAAACGCATCGATACGCTGCATAAAGCCGCCGCAGAGGCTGCGACGCGTGGGGATTTACACGGTGCAAAGGCGGTCACGGATCGGCTTTTGACCCTCTATGCTCATCGACCCGAGATCAATTGGGGCAAGGATCGGTTTAATGAACGCAAAGGCGAAGTCTTTGACGCAGATGGGCTTTTGGGCTTGGCGGAGGTTGAACTCCTTTCGCCTTTGGATGCCGCCGCACGTCGCGAGGTCGAAGCCGCGGCGCGCCAAGTGGCGACCGTCACGGCGCTTGTGCCGCTCGCGCTGGCCGATGTCTTTGCCGCGCTGACTTCGAACCTGCGGATGATCCGGCGGATCGCGGAGATTTATGGCGGTCGCTCGGGCACCTTGGGCTCATGGCGGGTGACGAAATCCGTTTTGACCCATTTGGTTGCGACCGGTGCCGTGGCCGTGGGCGACGATTTGATCGGCACCATGGCGGGGGGCGGCGTGTTGTCGAAAGTCTCGCGCCGCTTTGGCGAGGGCGTGGTCAACGGCGCGCTGACCGCCCGCGTCGGCGTTGCCGCGATCGAGGTCTGTCGCCCGCTGCCGTTCACCAAAGGCACCAAACCCTCTGTCTCCGGCACAGTGAAACGGGCTTTGACCGGGTTGTTTGATAAGGGTCAGACGTCGGAGTGATCCTGCGGTGTGAGATAGCCCAAGGGTGGCAGGAGTGAGCCTTTGACCAGAGCGGTCAAAAGCTGTTTAGCGGGTGGGAGGATCGAAAGTGGGAACAAAATTCGGTCACGGACAAAGGGCAAAATCCGGCTGTCGGATTGGTACTGTGGCGTGAACGCCGCCGACATGGATTGATAAGCGAACACATGGGCGCGGCGGGCGCGGGCGTAGGCGGGCAGGGCGGTGTCCAGCGGGAAATACCGGATCGCTTGCGCCAAGGCCCAGGCATCCAAAAGTGCCATATTGGCCCCTTGGCCCAATTGCGGTGAGGCGCGGTGGGCGGCGTCGCCGATATGGGCGATGCCGTCGCCAAAAGGTTTGCGCAAAGTGCCATGGGTGTAGCGCGCCATGACCATTTGCTCGGGCGCAGTGATTTGATCCATGAAGGGGGCGAGATCGGGCCAAAGCGCCAAGGCCTCCGATCTCCAGCGCGCAAGGCCGCGGTCTTGCCAGTCTGCATAGCCTTCGCGCGGCAGCGACCAAAACAGCGCCGCTTTTTGGCTGGTTTCACCGGGGAGCGTCCCGATTGGCATGACGCCGATCATCCGGTTGGCGCGGCGGTAGCGTTGAGACAGCTCCGTGGTCGGCAGACTCGTGTTCGGCCAGTCCACGGTGGTCCAAATCGCGCCATAGGGCAGGGGGCGGGTTTTGATCGGGCTGAGCACAGAATTCGCGCCGCTGGCATCAATGATCAGATCAAACGGACCTCTGCGCACACCGGCCTCGAATGTCAGATAGGACCCTTCGCGGCCCGTGACCTTATGCGCGGACATAAGCGTCACAGTGCGGGTCTGAACCGCTTCCATCAGGCTATGAAACAAAGCAGCGCGGTGGATCGCCAAACCGTAACTTGAGCCGTAACTGACGTCCAAAACGCGTCTGCCACTTTGGGTCTCGCGTCCCAGCATCCGTTGAATGTTATGACCCAGAGCGCGCGCCGTGCCGCCCGCGCCCACCGCATCCAAAACCCGCCGTCCGACAGGTTGGATCACAAGGCCAGAGCCAACAGAGCGCGGCGTGTCGAATTGGTCGAATAGTGTCACGTGATGACCCTGATCGGCCAGCAAGGATGCAGCGGCCAGCCCGCCGATGCCTGCGCCTGCAATGGCAATGGTGAGGGGGGTGGTTTGGGGCATGGTCACCGCTGGGGTCCGTCGTTTTGCTTTGGTTCAACGCGATATGGCGGATATGGGTCCGTTTTAAAACGGTTTTATTAAAAGAGCTTGGGCGGCGCGTCTTGGGGTTGGTCGCGTTGTGCAATCCCCATGCGAAACGCCCGACCGATGCGGTGGGCAATTTCTGACCATTTCGCCGCTGTTTCTGCGTCGAGTTCTGCGGTGAGTGCGTCGTCAAACAGGCCGAGCCAGAGGGCGAAATGATGTTCTTTCACCTCGGGAGCCATCAGATGCACCCGCTGAGGAAAGCCGTCATATTGCCGCTCATGCAGAATCGCGTTGCGCCAAAAGCGTCCGATTTTTTCCTCATGTGCGGGCCAGTCTTTGACATGTGCACCAAACACTGCACCCAGTTCGGGGTGGCGGCGCACATTGGCGTAAAACCGGGCCAAAACGCGGTCCATGTCGTCATGCGAGATATCGAATTTCGGGGGCAGGGCGGAGCGTGTTTCGGACATGGGAGCCTCTGTGGAACCTCTGAGTGTAAGCCTGTCGATCTTGCGCGGGTTTGGCGCGGGCTGCAATGCGGCAAAGGCGCAGGCAAGTGTGCTTGCCCAAGCGCCGCCCCCCGCCTATAAGGCGGATATGACATTCATGGCTGCCCTGATTATTCGAATTAGCAGCCCGGCGCTCTGATCCACTGAGCCGCCGGGACAAGGCGTATGGTGACCCGCGCCGCCCTTCGATCGCCCCAATGATCCCAATGATCCATGCCATTCCCCAAGGACTTCTGATATGTGTTCCGAGACGACCACGCCCGAGTATAAAGACACGCTCAATCTGCCTAAAACCGACTTTCCGATGCGCGCAGGTTTGCCCAAACGCGAACCCGATTGGTTGGCGCGCTGGGAGGAGATGGGCCTCTATCAACGCCTGCGTGAAAAGGGCAAAACCGAGGGCCGCCCCTCTTTTGTGCTCCACGATGGCCCCCCCTATGCCAACGGGCATTTGCACATCGGCCATGCGTTGAACAAAACCATCAAAGACATCATCACGCGCTCGCATCAAATGATGGGCTTTGACGCGCGCTATGTGCCGGGTTGGGATTGTCACGGTCTGCCGATTGAATGGAAGATCGAGGAAAAATATCGCCAAAAGGGCAAAAACAAAGACGACGTTCCGGTGATTGATTTCCGTCAGGAATGCCGCGCCTTTGCCGATGAGTGGGTGAACATCCAGCGCGAAGAATTCAAACGCCTGGGCGTCTATGGCAACTGGGACGATCCCTATTTGACAATGAATTTCCATGCCGAAGCGGTGATCGCCGACGAATTCATGAAATTCTTGATGAATGGCACGCTGTATCAGGGTTCCAAGCCCGTGATGTGGTCGCCTGTTGAAAAAACCGCGCTGGCCGAGGCCGAGATCGAGTATCACGATCACAAGTCACACACGATTTGGGTGCCGTTTAAGGTTACGTTTGCTCCCACGGTTGCGAAATTCATCGAGGACGACGGTGTCGATATGCCGATTATTTCGTCCGGCGGGAAGTCTGATCATGCACGTGATCTTGAAAAAGCCCGCGTCGTCATCTGGACCACGACCCCTTGGACCATCCCGTCGAATAAGGCCGTCGCCTATAACCCCAAAATCAACTACGGGCTCTACAAAGTCGAAGCCACTGAGGACGAAAGCTGGACCGTCCCCGGCGAGCTTTATGTCTTTGCTGATGCTTTGGCCGAGGACGCTTTGGGCAAATCCCGTGTGACCGAGTTCACCCGTGTGCGCGATGTCACCTCCGAAGAGCTTGGCGGGCTGACCTTGGCGCATCCTTTCGCGGGGATCGAAGGCGCGGACGGCTTTTGGGACTACGAGGTCCCGATGATTGACGGCGATCATGTCACGGCGGATGCCGGTACGGGGTTCGTGCACACCGCGCCGAGCCATGGTGCCGACGACTACGACTGTTTCGTCAAACGCAACTGGATCGACCGGATGACCCATAACGTGGGCGAAGAATCCGAGTTCCTGCCGCATGTGCCGTTTTTCGCCGGGCTGACCGTGTTCGATCAAAAGGGCAAAGAGGGCAAAGCCAACGGGGCCGTGATCGCGAAACTCGTTGAGGCGGGTGGCATCATCGCGCGCGGGCGCGTGACCCACTCCTACCCACATTCGTGGCGCTCAAAGGCTCCGATCATCTTCCGCAACACGCCGCAATGGTTTGCCGCTGTGGATCGCAAACTCGACGATGGCATGGGCGAATATGGCGACACCATCCGCGAACGTGCGCTGCGCTCCATCGACGAGCTGGTCAAATGGACGCCTGTAAGCGGCCGCAACCGGCTCTATTCGATGATCGAAAGCCGCCCGGATTGGGTGCTCTCGCGTCAACGCGCGTGGGGTGTACCGCTGACCTGTTTCACCAGAAAAGGTGCGCTGCCGACCTACCCCGATTTCTTGTTGAAAAACGCCGATCTGAACGCCCGCATCAAAGCCGCGTTCGACGCAAACGGCGCGGATGTTTGGTATGAGGATGGGTTCAAGGAGAAGATGCTCGATGGCATCGCCGACCCGGACGCCTATGACCAAGTGTTCGACGTCTTGGATGTGTGGTTCGACTCGGGGTCCACCCATGCGTTCGTGCTGCGCGACCGCGAAGACGGCACACCCGATGGCATCGCGGATGTCTATATGGAGGGCACCGACCAACACCGTGGGTGGTTCCATTCGTCCTTGTTGCAGGCCTGTGGCACCAAGGGCCGTGCGCCCTATAAAAATGTTGTGACGCATGGGTTTACCTTGGACGAGAAGGGCATGAAAATGTCCAAATCCTTGGGCAACACCATCGTGCCGGAGACCATCGTCAAACAATACGGCGCCGATATTTTGCGGCTTTGGGTGGCGCAGGCGGATTACACCGCGGACCAACGCATTGGGCCGGAAATCCTCAAAGGTGTGGCCGACAGCTATCGCCGTTTGCGCAACACCATGCGGTATATGTTGGGCTCGCTGAATGATTTCACCGAGGCGGATCGTGTCGATGTGGCGGATATGCCCGAGCTTGAACGTTGGGTGTTGCACCGTTTGGCGGAACTCGATCAAACCGTGCGCGAAGGCTACCGGACGTTTGATTTCTCCGGCGTTTGGACCGCGGTGTTCAACTTTGCCACGGTCGATCTCTCGGCCTTCTATTTCGACATTCGCAAAGATGCGCTTTATTGCGATGGCGACACCGCGCGTCGCCGCGCTGCACGCACCGTGTTGGATATCCTCTATCACCGCCTGACCACATGGCTTGCCCCGATCCTGACCTTCACCATGGAAGAGGTCTGGTTGGAGCGCTTCCCGGGTGCGGACAGTTCCGTGCACATGGTCGATTTCCCGGAAACCACCTCTGGCTGGTTGGACGGTGATTTGGCAGCGAAATGGGCCGACATCCGCAAAGCGCGCCGTGTCGTCACCGCCGCCTTGGAAATCCAACGCCAGGACAAGGTGATCGGGGCCTCTTTGGAGGCGGCTCCCATCGTGCATGTCGAGGATGCGGGCGTGTTGTCAGCGCTCAAATCCATTGATTTTGCCGATCTTTGCATCACCTCCGCGCTGACATTGACCCAAGATGCCGCCCCGTCTGAGGCGTTCCGCCTTGGCGAGGTCGAAGGGATTGGGGTTGTGTTTGAAAAGGCCGAGGGCGAGAAATGTCAGCGTTGCTGGAAAATCCTGCCTGACGTTGGCACGCACAGCCACGCCGGTGTGTGCGCGCGTTGCGATGAGGCGCTGGGGTAAACTAAGGCGTTGCTCTAAATTGTTTAAAAGGGCACTCGATTGGGTGCCCTTTTTGTCATGCCAAGGTGGTGTCGTTAAGGAGTGCGCTTGCCCGTGCACTCTTTGATGAGAATTTAAGGACGGTCATCCCCCGTCTTTCAACCCGTCCTCAACCCAGCGCCATTCTTCCTCGGTCAAAAGCCCATCACCGTCCTTGTCATAATCGGCCAACGCCCGCGACAGTTGCGTCAGGAAATCCTCTTGGGTGATGCGGCTGATCACGGCGACTTCGCGCAAACTCGGGCCGCTCTTTGTCAAAGGCGGCGTGTCCGATCCGTCGGGGCTTTTGGAGAAAAACGTCGGCACTTTGTCTGTCATGTCCCATCCCCTTTTCGCTGTGACAGCCTGTGGTCTAAGCTGTCATTCAGTTTAAGAGAGAGGAGATGAACAAAAGGTGGAGGAGGTTCAAGATGAACCGTTTTTTGCGCGCGGATGGGCGGCCTCGTACACTTGTAACAGACGCGCTGTGTCCACCGCCGTATAGGCCTGAGTTGTGGACAGCGAGGCATGGCCCAATAGCTCCTGAATCGCCCGTAAATCGCCGCCTGCGGTCAGCAAATGGGTCGCAAAAGAATGGCGCATCGCGTGGGGTGTCACACTTGAGGGCAGGCCCAGCTGCATCCGCGCGGCTTCCGTGACCTTTGAAATCAAACGCGGATTGAGTGGCCCGCCGCGTTTGCCGCGAAACAGGGGGGCTTTCGCCGCCAGTTCATGTGGGCAGAGCCGGACATATTCCGCAACGGCGCGCCGGGCGACGGGCAAAACCGGTACAATGCGCTCTTTGTTGCCCTTACCGATGATGCGGATCACCTCGCCCATTGGCACATCCGCGCCGGTGAGCGACAGCGCCTCGGAAATCCGCAAGCCACAGCCGTACAGCAAGGTCACCACCGCCACATCGCGCGCGGCGATCCATGGCTCCTCGGATTGCAACTCGACCGTCGAGAGCAACGACTGCGCCGCCTCAACGGTCAAGGGACGGGGCAGTTTGCGTTGGAATTTAGGTGAGCGGGTGGACAGGATCGCCGTGGCATCAAACCCGTCGCGTTCGGCCAGAAACCGGGTGAAGGTTTTCACCGCAGACAGCGCGCGCGCCAGCGACCGGGGGGCCACGCCGCGCCCGCGTTCATGCGCCATCCACGCGCGCATATCGGTGAGCGTGAGTGTGCTGAGACGGGCGGGACCAAACCCTCCGCCCAGATGATTGGCCAGAAAGGCAAGCCAGCCAGTGACGTCATGGGTATAGGCGGTGATCGTGTGCTCAGAGGCGTTTTTGAGCGCACGTTCGCGGTCAAGCCAGTCGGAAAGCGTGTCCCGCATCCCGTCTGTGAGCGCGAGACTCATCCGAGCCAGCGGCGCATCATGCGTTCGAATACGCCCGAGAAAAAGTTTAACAAATCCGTGCCCTGCGCCGGACGGAACATATGCGGGTCTTCGGAGCCGAAAATCAACAGGCCGGGCAGGCGGCCCGCGCCTAGGTCGAGTTTCATCAAGGCTTCGCAATGGATATAGCCCGCGGAAGTGCCGTAGATGAGGTCCGCCTCGGGCGAGACCTGGCGCAAGGTGACGGGCCGCACGGGAATGTTGCGGCCAAAGGTAATATAGGTGTCGATGAACCCCGGTTCGGCGGTGATCAACACATCGCCCAGTTTTTTGACGGCGGGATCGGCGTCTTCGACCTTGGTTTCCAACAAAAGCCGCACCGCATCGACGCGTAGCGTGTTGGCGACATCGCCAGACAATGCGGTGAGAAATGATTTGAAATCAGAAGGTTCCAACAGGCGCAATACGGCGCGGTGGATTTGGTTTGTGCCGGCAAGGTTTTCATATGCGGCGGCAATCACCCCGCGATGGGTGTCTTCTAAACGGTCCAGCCGATCCTCAAGCCGCTCCATGGCAATGCCGCGCAAATCCACGATATTGTCGCCAGAAGTGCGTTCATTGGCGGCGATGAGCGCGCGCATCACGTCCAGATCGTCTAAAATCATATCCGGATCGGAAATAATTTTTTCACGCAGGTCTTCAGCCATCGGCGACATCGCTCGGGGGAGTCGGGTGCTCATACTGCCTCTTTCTTTATCGCCGGTTTCCGGTCGTTGACGCCATTATGCCCAGCAAAGCAGTCCGGTTCAAGTCGCTTAAGTCCCGCGCATCTTTTCTGAATCGCGGCTTACTCGGCGGCTTCCGAGGTCGGCTGACGATAGGCTTCGGGGATCTCTCCGTCCCACGCCTCGCTGAAAATCCATTTTTTGCGCTCTTCGAATTCCTTAACACCAGCGAGTGACGCGATCCGTGCTTCATGCGCCGTACAGCAGGCTTCGTGCAGGCTTGCCAATGTGGGATCAGTCAGGAGGCGGTCATATTCCTTGCGGGCCAGCGCGCCAAACCGGGTGAGATCAGAGCTGGTTTCGCCATTATTGTTGCGAGTGCGCCAATAGCGGTTGGACACGCTCTTGTCGGCCACAACCACGTCCCCACGATGCATTTTGACCAGAAAACACTCCAGTGAGCGCAGAGGGAAATGATCCAAGGACACAAGATCATAGGCCCCGCGACAATCCCACCCATTCATCTCCGGGTCTTTGAGAAAGCCGGGACGCGCGCGTCCCGATCCATCGCGCCAAATCGCCTGGCCCAAGTTTTGCGAAACGTCCGGGCGGTGATTGCGGATCGCGTTGACGCGGGGGCTGAGGCGGGTGATGCTTTTGACGCCCCGGTGCGCTTTCTGTTTGCCCGGTGTGGTGGATTGATGACCCGGATAGGCTTCGGTCACCCATTTGCGTTCGTAAGCCAGCTTGTTGTTGGAGCCGTGATTGATTTCGGACATCGACAACACGTCGAATTCCCCGGTGACCGCAAATAAATCCTCAAAGCGACCCTCACCCACACGGATGTTGATAAACTCGTCCACATCCATGGAAATAACGTAATCAACCTCCCGCATTTCGCGGGTGTAAGGCAAATAGCGCAAGGCCACGGGTTGGAAATTCGTCGCATCCGATCCCAGAGCCGGGTTGGCCATATGCCGCACAATCCCCATATCATCGAGCCGGTCGAGCAACTTGTCCGTACCATCGGTGCAATCATTGGTGAACACCAGAAAATCCGTGACCCCGACGGCGCGATGCCACGCGATCCATTCAAGGATAAAGGGGCCTTCGTTTTTCATGCAGGTCGGGATCAGAATGCGCGGGGCCTCAGCCCCCCAAGGCCGGTATGGCCGCCGAGGCAGGGCCGCCCCTTCGATCATTTTCCCCTCGACCAAGACACGATCAAAGCGCTTGACCGACGAGTCGGGTTTGGTGTCAGGGGAGGGCAAAAACCCTTTGGCTCCAAGCATTTCAACGATCTTGCGCAGCCCCTCTTGGCCATAGACCTTTGGATGCACTTCCATCACGATATGGCGCAGTCCGGACAGGTCCACCTCATCCAAAAGCCCAAGTTCCCCGCCTTCGATGTCACAGGACAATACGGTGGGACGGAACTCCTGAAACAGCGCGTCCATGCCTGCTGAGGGCACCTCTTCGATACGCGAATAAGGCCGCGAGTCCGGTTCCATTGAACTGGCCCAATAATTGTCGCGGATGTAAAATTTCACCGGATCGCCGGCCTTTGCCATCGCCACGCCATTGCGCAGCTCAGCGGTTTCAATGCCATTCAGCCGCCACGTTTCTTTGATCATCGGCACAAGGTTCGGGTCGGCCTCAATCGACAAAACCGCCTCGACCCCCTCAACAGAGGCCGCAGCACTTGACACCACTCCGACACCGGCACCAAGTTCCAAAAGCCGATCTCCGGGCTGCAAAATGGCCCGCATGATCTCAACCTCCCCCTTCTCGTATTTGCCCTTTCGCATGGGCTTTTCGATCGTTGGGGTGATGATATCGGGAACAAAGGCTACTTTTATGCCGTGAATCGTGAGTGTCTCGTCATACGCGTACATGTGGTGCCTGCCGGTGACTGTTTAAAAGAATACCCTCTCAGACTCGTCTATTTCTGGGAGGGTTTCAATGGGGTTCACGTTGATCCCGCCGCAAAACGATGGCCTTTTGCGCGACTTGCCAACACAGACGCGCAGAGCTGTGTTGTGATGGGGGCACGCCTGTGCAGCGCGAGTTCATATGTATATGGGACTTAAATGGTGCCCAGGGGCGGAATCGAACCACCGACACGAGGATTTTCAATCCACTGCTCTACCCCTGAGCTACCCGGGCACCGGAGAACGACGTGTCGTTCGGGTAGCGGGTTTCTAGTCGGAGGGGGCGGGACTGTCCAGAGGGAAAGTGAAGTTTCTAAAGCGTCTCTTTAAAAAACTGACTCTGGGATTTTGGACGCTGTGCATGCCATGTTGATCGGCGCTGTGGGCCTGGCCATATCCCAGCCTCAGGCCAGTGGCAGTAGGCTTTATTGCGGCTTTTTGGCCTCATCCGCCTCAGAGCTCCGCAGCATCTCTTCCAAGGCTTCGGCAATTTCTTCGGGGTCTTCCTCGCGCCCGGAGGGGACGGCATAGGTGCCGTTCATCCAACGGCCAAGGTCGATGTCGGCGCAGCGCTTGGAACAAAAGGGGTGGTATTTGGCGACCGCTTCGCCTTTGCAGATGGGGCAGCTCATGAAAGCGCCTGTGTCAGCGGCACGCGGGTGCGCTTTTTTTGGATTTCGAAATGGCCCAGCGGGGTCCATCCGGCTAAAACCGTGTCATTGCCATCGGATTTGAATGCGGCTTTGAGGGCCTGCTCGAACGGCAGGCGGTCTTTTTTCGGCATCGGGGCCAAATCGATGGTGATCTGCCCGGCCAAGCCGCGCAGGCGAAGCTGTCGCGGCAAGTCGCGCGCGAGGGCGATATTGGCTTTGGTGCCCGCCGCCGGAGAGAAATCGCCACCGGTGTTCACGTCAATCGCGACAAGGGCGCGGGTCGGTTCGATATAGGCCGATGCGCCGGATTTGAGCGGCACGCGTGGATCAAGTGCCGCGTCGATCAATTCGTGTACGCCGTGATTGTCGAACGCCTGTTCACTGTCGTCAAACACGTCAACCTCGGGCCAATCGCGCCAAGCGACCTCCCAGGCATCCGGCCCATCGACCAGCAATTCGGGCGTGCCAGGCAGGTCGGCCAGAACGGCCTCGGCGAGTGTCCGCATGGCGGCGATGTCGTCGGCGACGGCCTCATCCGTCGCGCCTTCGCAGGCAGAGCGCAGGATCAGGCCAAGCGTCTCATCCGCGCCATCCATGCCCTCGGAGGCCAGTTCATGCAGCCGGATCAGCGCCTCGTCATCGGAGATTTGGCGCGAGATGTTCAGGCCGGGGGCCTCCGGCGTGATGATCGCATATTTCGATTTGAACAACAGCCGGGTCAGCACTGGTACGGCCTTGCCGGGTTCAGCAATGTGGCTGACTTGGACCAACATCGGCGCGCCGGGTTTGAGGCCCTTGTTGCCGCGCAGATAGGCCTGTTCGCCATTCGGTAGGTCCAACAACGCGCCGCCCATGCCCTTTAAAGACCGCCCGCCTTTGGCGCGAAAAATCGCACCGGGGGCAGGGGGGGCATCTTCGCCCGCATCGACAATCAGGTCTTCCAGTCGACCGTCTACAATCCATGCGGCGGCCTTTTGTCCGTTGATCTCGCCAAGCGCAATCACACTGCCAATCATCGCGGGTCTCCATACACGGGATAGCCCGCCGTCATCAAAAGGGTTGCGGTTTCCGCCACGGGCAGGCCCATCACGGCCGAATAGCTGCCTTGAATCCACGGGATGAACGCACCCGCAGGCCCTTGAATGCCATAGCCGCCCGCCTTGCCGCGCCAATCATTGCTGTTGAGGTAGCTGTTGAGTTCGACATCAGACAGGCGTTTCATTTTCACGGTGGTGACCACATCGGCCTCCCACACGCGATCGCCATAAGCCACGGCCACGGCGGTGATCACCTTGTGACGTCGCCCGGACATGGCCAAAAGAAACTCGGCACATTCTTTTTCGTCAACAGGTTTGCCCATGATCCGCCGTCCAAGGGCTACGGTGGTGTCGGCGCAAAGCACGATCTCGTCTTCGGTCCGCGGCACCGCCATCGCTTTTTCCCGGGCCATGCGCGCGCAATAGGGGCGCGGCAATTCGGCCTTGTGTGGGTCTTCGTCGATGTCGGGGGAGCGCACGTCAAAGGGGACAAGCCCCAGCTGCGCCAGAAGCTCTTTCCGGCGCGGGCTGGCTGAACCGAGGATCAGTTTCATAGGGGACCCGTTGAACCCGCGTTTAACGGAAACGGTAATTGATCCGACCCTTGGTCAGATCGTAGGGGGTCATTTCGACCTGAACTTTGTCGCCTGCGAGAACGCGGATGCGGTTCTTGCGCATTTTGCCTGCCGTGTGAGCGATGATCGTATGGCCGTTTTCCAGCTCGACCAGGAATGTCGCGTTCGGCAGGAGTTCCTTAACGACACCGGGAAATTCGAGCATTTCTTCCTTGGCCATGTTCACTCCATAGTTGTTCCACCCGTCAGTATACGGGCGACGCAGTAAATGCGCCTTTAACAGCCGCTTTTCAAGGTGGATTTCGCGTTATTTCAGCACAAGGGGGGTACAATCCCACGTCAAAGCGATGGATTCGCTCTCTGGCCAGTGGTCTGGGACACTGACATGCGTCTCTTTGCGCCCGGCACCGAGTCGGCGTTCAAGCCCATCCAAAATGGCAAACCCCGGTGCATTGCGCGGACCTTGGGCCAATATCCCATCGTCGGGTGCGCCGACATCGGGGGCGCAAAACACCCGCGCCTGACCCAGATTGACGTCGATCACCTCGCATTGCGTGACCTCGCCAACGAGGGGTGCCATCGCCACCAAGACCTGCCCCTCAAGCGCCCGGGCGCGGCATCCGATCTCAACCCGGCTTGCCCCCTGTTCGGTGTCGGTACAAGACGGGACCAAAAGGATCTCTGCGCCTGCCTCGACATATCGGCGCGCCAAGTGCGGGAATTCACTGTCATAACAAATCAGCACGGCGATCTTACCAAAGCGTGTATCGATCACCGGGCCGGGCCGCCCCGCAGCCATGTTGAGGGCGCGCTCATAGGGGGTGGGCATGTGTTTTTCGACGAAGGTCTCGCCTTCGGGGCCGCAAAATAGCGCGCGATTGACATAGCTGTCGTGTGAGGCGGCAAAGCCCGATCCGCTCAAAATTGTCGCGCCGGTTTCTGCGACCAAAGCCCGAATGCCGTCGCAATAGCGTGCGAAATGATCCGCCCCCCGGCGCATCCAACCCTGTGCATCCAATGGCGCATCGCCGTAAAACGCCGCCTCCATGGCGGCATATTCGGGGAAGATCACCAATGTGTCGTGATCGGCTTTGACCTCAGCTAAGGCTGCGCGGTAGCGGTCCAGCCACAGGTCCGGCGCGTCATGCCAGACGGGGGCCCATGTAGCGGCGATCAATCTCACAGGGCTTTCCCCCAAAATTGCAGGCGCTTTTGGGTCGATTGCGCCTGATCTACATCTTTCCAGTCAAATTCCGCTACAACTTCAGGCAAGGGGGCATAGCCGCGTCCGCGCCAAAACGCATCATGGCTGCGCGTATCTTTGGGGCGCAGCGGGTGGTCCTCCGGGCGGATCACCGAGCAAAAGGCCGAAGTGGCAAAGCCCATATCGCGGGCATGGGATTCGCGGGCGTCAAAGAACCTGTGCCCCGCGCCTTGGCCACGGTAGGCGTCCAAAAGCACGGATTCGGCGCAATAAAACACCTGATCCAAGGGCAAGTCACTGGTGGCAAAGGCATTTGCGAAATCATCGGCGTGATCTATCAAGGGCGAGCCAGTGGAGGCCCCGACCAGACGGTCGCCGTCAAACGCCGCGACCAAAATGGCGCGGGGATTGCCGACATAGCTGGCCATGTAGCTGCGCTCATAGTCCAGCGAGCCGTCATAGAGATAAGGCCAATCGCGAAACACCGTGATCCGCAGCCGTGCCAAGTCATCCAAAGCCGCCGTCACATCCGGCCCGCGCAGGGTGCGGTAAGTGAGGCTCATGACACTTGCTCGACCCAGTCAGCGGCATTGTAATAGACGGAAATTCGGGCGATTTTACCGCCTTTCAGGCTAAAGAACGCGCCCGCTGGCAGATCATAGGTCTGACCATGCGCCTCCGGGTAGCCCTCTGCGGTTTTGAGATATGTGCCCAAAACCCGGAATTCCGCGGCGGCGCGTGTGCCATCCTCTGAGGCAAAGAGCACCATGTCGGTGAGACGTTCGCAATAGGCGGTGTCCATCACGTCAAGAAATGCCGCGAAAGCCGCTTTGCCAGTCTCGGCCTCGCCTTGATTGATGTGATGCACCACATCGTCGGTGAGGCAATCAAGCATCGCGGCGTGATCCTGCGTGGCGAAGGCGGCGTAATAGCGGGTCAATAGCGCAAGGGTGGTGTCTTGTGCGGCAGTCATGGGAGCGGTCCTTTAGGAGCTTTGGGCTGGGCCAAATCGGGCCAGCATCCGAGCGATGATTTGATCGCGGGCTTGGCGGTAGGCGTCAAGTTTGGCCTCGCGGGTTTCGCCGATGCCAGTGGGGTCCATGATCGGCCAATATTCGACGTCCAGATGGTAAAATCGTGTGAGTTCGAGCGCTTGTCTTTGTGAGGCCGGAGACAGCGCGATCACCAGATCATAGGAGGAAATGTCATCGCCCCAGTCTTTGAGATCATCGAAAGAGCGCGCCCGATGGCGGTGCAATTCGACCCCGATTTCATCACAGACCGCAACGGAAAACCCGTCGACCTCAAGATCGGAATGCACGCCTGCCGATTGAACATAGACGGCGCCGGGGTAAAATTTCTTCATCAGCCCCTCCGCCATAGGCGAACGGACCGCGTTGTGATCGCAACAGAACAAAACCGAATGCGGGAGGTCTGTCGCCATGCTGCCTATCCCCAGTGCAAAACGCAAATCAGGGTGAACAGGCGTCGCGCCGTATCGATATCAACCTCGGCCTTGCCCTCAAGCCGCTCTTGCAACACCCGCGCGCCTTCGTTGTGAATGCCGCGCCGGGCCATGTCGATGGCTTCGATCTGGCTGGGGGGCATTTTCTTGACCGCGTCGAAATAGCTTTCGCAAATCTGGAAATAGTCTTTGACCACCTGCCGAAACGGGCCAAGAGAGAGGTGAAATTCGGCCGCCTTATCGCCGCTCTCGGAGGTCAGATCAAACACCAGACGGCGTTCGCGAATGGCCAAAAGCAAGTTGAACGGACCCGTGGGCACCGTCCGGTCGTCACGGGCGGGCAGGGCAAAGCTGTTGTCTTCCAACAAGTCGAAAATCGCGACTTTGCGTTCTTGTTCGATCTCAGGCGTCGGAGGGGCGAGGCCGGCCTCGTCGATCTCAACAGATAGAAGTTTACTCATTGCCGCCCTCATTCAACCGATCAAGCCGCGCTTGCACCGACAATCCGTGTGCCTCAAGGCTTTCGGATGTCGCCAACCGCACTGCCGCCGGGCCAATCGCCGCCAAAGCGGCAGGGGACATCTTGGCCAAGGTTGTGCGTTTGAGAAAGTCCAAAACCGACAAGCCCGACGAAAACCGCGCTGAACGCGCCGTGGGCAGGACGTGATTTGGCCCGCCAACATAGTCACCAATGGCTTCTGGTGTGAATGCGCCTAGGAAAATCGCCCCGGCATGGGTGACTTTGGCGGACAGAGCATCCGGGTCTTCGACACAAAGTTCCAGATGTTCGGGGGCAAAACGGTCCGAGAGCCGAGCTGCCTCATCCAAATCGCGCGTGGTGATCACCACGCCGAACTCTTCCCAAGATTTACCGGCAATCTTGCGCCGTTCCAATGTCTCAAGCCGCTTTTCAACGGCGGCGGTGACGGATTGGGCGAATTTGGCGTCATCTGTGATCAGGATCGCCTGTGCGCTTTCGTCATGCTCGGCTTGTGATAGCAAATCGACCGCGATCCAGTCGGGGTCGTTGTGCTTGTCTGCGATCACCAAGATTTCAGAGGGACCGGCGATCATGTCGATGCCAACCTTGCCGAACACCCGGCGCTTTGCGGCGGCGACAAAGGCATTGCCCGGCCCGGTGATTTTATCGACAGGAGGGATGGTTTTGGTGCCATAGGCCAGCGCCGCAATCGCCTGTGCGCCGCCGATGCGGTAAATCTCGTCGACGCCCGCAATGCGCGCGGCCATCAGGACCAAAGGGTTCACCACGCCATCCGGTGTTGGCACGGTGATGCACAGGCGCGGCACGCCCGCGACCTTGGCAGGGATCGCGTTCATCAAGACCGAAGACGGATAAGAAGCCACGCCACCCGGCACGTAAAGCCCCGCCGCTGACACGGCCGACCAGCGCCAGCCCAAAGTGGCCCCGTCCGGGTCGGTCCAGAGCGCATTGTCGGGCATTTGACGGACGTGATAGGCGCGGATGCGCTCGGCGGCGAGTTCCAAAGCAGCCTTGTCCGCAGGAGAGACCTGTGCGCAATAGCCCGCGATCTCATCGTCGGAGAAGCGCATTGTTTCTGGCGTCAGATCGAGTCGATCAAACTTGGCCGTCAGCTCCAACACCGCCGCATCGCCGCGCGCGCGCACATCGGCAATGATCCCGGCCACGATGTCATCTACATCGGGGCTGTCCTCGCGCTTCATCGTCAAAACAGCGGCAAAGCGGGTTTCGAAATCGGGGTCCGTGGTGGACAGGAACTGGGGCATGACGGTCTCCTTCGAAACAGGGCATACCCCGGCTAGCGCGGCGGCTCAAGCGGCTCCGGCAGAGCGATTGTGTGTTGCAGGGCGGCCAATGCGCAAGTGGCCGCGCTGCACTCACTGTCAATAGCGGTAGGTGTCTTTCACAAAGTAGAGTTCGAACTCCGCTTTTCCTTTCGGGGAAGGCACATCGGTGACAACGCAATTGGCCGGATCTCCGACATGCTCAACCTTTTGTTTCTGATTTTTCAGCTTGGAGAAGAAGGTCAAATTTCTGGCGATCACCTTGCCGTTGAGTTTGATCCGAGCGTCCTTCATGGCCATTTCCGACAGTTCATAGGCAAGACTTCCGCCTGAGCTGGAATAGCCACCGCAAATGGCGATGAGACCATCATTGTTGTAAACTTCCCAACGCACCAACGTCGTGCCGCGCGGGTCCCATGTGATGGTGTACATGCCGAAATCTTTGTCGATGGCGACCGACCCGCCGCTGGCCGCAGATTGAGCGGGGTGTGTTGTTGCCATGAGAGAAAGCGCACAGATGCAGGCCAAAAGAATCTGTTTCATGAAAAATCTTTCTATCGTTGATATGAAATGAGGGTCGCTAAACCGGTTTAAAATGCGTGATCGTCGAAATTGAGATCAACTGTCGTGGGTCGGAACCTTATGTGAGGGTGCGATATAGGGGCGTGTGACGTCTTTGAGTGTGACGTCAATCGTTTCGATGTCCAGCGCGATTTGACCGTCGCCGGCGAGTGTGACCTCAACGCAACCTGTGCCGTCCGGGCCGGCGACAAAGACGATGTTCAGGAGCGACAGAACCATGTCTTTGTCCGCCGTCGAGATGCCAGAGGAGCGCGCCATCATCACATCGTCAAACACCAAAACCGCTTGGACTCGTTCCACCGGGCGGCCGCGCTTGGCAGCCGTCTCGACATCTTCCCAGCGAAAGCGGTTGATCAACATGGCAAAGCGGCGCTGGGTCGCGTCATAGGAAATCTCGCCCATCGGCACGATGGCATCCTGTGCGAGCGCCGAAATCACGGTCAGATCTTCTGCATCTAGGGCCTTGAGATAAATCGGCTCTTCGCCGCCGTCTTCGAACCGGGCGTCTTCGACCATGGGATTTCCTTTACGCTTTGATCCGCTCGATATGAGCGCCAATGCCGGATAGTTTTTTCTCGACGAATTCATAGCCACGGTCCAAGTGATAGACCCGGCTGACCACGGTTTCGCCCTCGGCGGCCAGACCCGCCAAGATCAACGACACCGAGGCGCGCAGGTCGGTCGCCATCACTTGTGCGCCTTTGAGGCGTTCAACCCCGTGCACCGTGGCATGACCGCCGTGGACCTCGATCTGTGCGCCCATGCGGATCAATTCGGGGGCGTGCATAAAGCGGTTTTCAAAGATGGTTTCTTCCAACACCGACGTGCCCGTCGCAGTGCACAACAGGGCCATCATTTGCGCCTGAAGGTCGGTCGGAAAGCCGGGGAAGGGTTCTGTTGTCACATTGACGGACTTCACCCGGTCTCCTGTGCGTTTGACGGTCAGGCCGCGCGCGCTTTCCGTCACCTCGATGCCCGCTTCGTTCAATTTGGTGACAAAGCTCTCGACCAAGGACAGTTTGCCCCCCAAACAGGTCACTTCGCCGCCACAGATTGCGGGGGCCAGCATGAATGTGCCCAATTCGATCCGGTCAGTCACCACCGGATGGGTCGCGCCATGCAGACGGTCCACACCCTGAATCTCGATCCGATCCGTGCCTTCGCCCTCGATTTGTGCACCCATCTTTTTCAGACAGGCGACAAGATCGACGATCTCCGGTTCACGCGCGGCATTTTCCAATACGGATGTGCCCTTGGCCAAACTCGCGGCCATGACGAAATTCTCGGTCGCGCCCACAGACGGAAAGCGCATTTTATGCACCGCGCCCTTGAGACCGCCGCGTGTCGTGGCGTGCAGATAACCGTCTTTCAATTCAATCTCTGCGCCAAGGGCTTCAAGCGCCGTGGTGTGCAAATCCATCGGGCGCGCGCCAATCGCGCATCCGCCGGGGAGGGACACAACCGCATGACCCAAACGCGCCAAGAGCGGGCCGAGCACCAAATTGGAGGCGCGCATTTTGCGTACGATTTCGTAATCCGCCACCGGGTTGAGGTCAGCATGTGAAGACATGGTCAACACCTTGCCCTCTTGCAGGCTGCTGATTTCGGCACCCAGTGAGGTCAAAAGCGCGGTCATTGTTTTGATGTCCGAGAGGCGCGGCGCATTGGTCAGCGTCAGCGGCTCCTCAGACAACAACGTGGCGGGCATAAGGGTCAGGCAGGCGTTTTTCGCCCCCGCAATCTCAATATCCCCAGTCACCGGCCCATTGCCGCGCACCAAAATCGAATCCATGCCGCCTCACTCGTCTTTATTGTCCGTACCCTCGGAAGTCCTGCGGGCGCGGCTTTGGGCCTTGCGCCGGGCAAGGTTCGCCTTCAGCGCCGCCTTGAGTCGCTCTTCGCGGTCTTTGGGCGCAGATTTGCCGCTTTTCCGGGTGGGATCGGATTTGTTTTCCATGGGGTTTCATGTAGCCAAAGCGCGCTGTCACGTCCAGCCTTTGCACGCCCTTGCGTCCTTTGTGGTCTGTTTCTCGCGCACACCGTTTTGCATGCGACATCAGAAACTTCGCTCAAGGTCAAATTTTTCACGAAATTGCGCTTGCGCCGCCGCCCGATCACGTCTAATTAGCCGCCCACGGTGAGGGGCTTTTGCCCACCCGGTCCGGCGCTGCTGTAGCTCAGAGGTAGAGCACTCCCTTGGTAAGGGAGAGGTCGAGAGTTCAATTCTCTCCAGCAGCACCATTTTTCAAGAGATTGTCTGAGTTGAGTGCGATCACTTTGGTTAGAGCGGTTTCTTCGCATGCTGATCAACCAGGATGTGCGTTTTAAGCGCTGATAGGTTCTATTGATGCACTGTAGGCATTGTGCGAAGAACTGCGGGCTTTGTCCCGTATAAGGCCTTGCTGTTCATGAGGAATCGGCGCGCCTTTTGGTTTCATGGAAAGCGTTCAGCAGAGTTTCGATCAGGGATAGCATGTTGCTGGAGTTTGAGAGCGATGCCAGCATTGCTGACGACGTAGGCTTGGCCCGAAACGGATGTTTGGGCGGCCTTGCGGCGAGGTGACATCAACATCAACATTTGTACATGAGTGGTTCGAAGCACCGTGACGCAGCCTCAAACTGTGACGCAACTTTAAAGGGGTTGAGCCAGTTTAAAGGCCCTTAGGTAATTTTCTCTGAAACAGCGATTCAGACGGTGGCGAGATCTTTGTGGTGGTCGCAATCCTGATTTGATGTCGCTTGCGCGCGGGCATAGAGAACGGCCGCAGCGCAAAGCAATGTGAGCGATCCGACCACGGCATAGGTGATCAGTGCTGCCCAAATGGGCATCCCAAACGCCAAGCCCAGCCCGGTCATGAGGGCTGCAACTAAAGATGAGAAAAGGATAAGTCCAACAACCATGGGTTTGCCTTTCATGAGGCCCTTTTGTTCGGGCTTTGATCGCAATGAGACCACGCTAATCAGCGATCTGGGCACAATCATGGCGTATAAGAGGTTGAAATTCGGTTAACCCGACATGATCTGGCTCAAATTTTCAGGGTTTTCAGCCGTTTCGTGCCATCGCCCTGTGAGCGACACGCAAAAAAGCCCGGCAATGGCCGGGCTTTTGAGGCTTGGAGTTTACTCGGCCCATTCCCACGGGTTGGTGAAGCGCCCCAAGACTTGTGACACCGTTGCCTCCTCAGATTTGGCTTGCGGATCAACCTGCGCCACCAGACCCCGCTTTTTGTCATCCACCACATGGATCACCCGAGCCGAAAGCTCTGACGCCTCAAGCGCGCCATTGTAAATCCGCGTGATTGCACGTTTACGCAAGTCCGGTTTGAACACTTTGCCGACAGCGGTTTTCGGCAACTCGTCCAGAATTTCGATGTGTTTCGGGATCGCGGCGCGTTCGTGGATATGGACCTTGGCATAGGCCATCAATGCCTCGGGTGTCACACTCGCGCCATCGACCAACTCGACATAGGCGCAGGGGATTTCACCCGCATGGGCGTCGGGTTGCCCAATCGCCCCAACAAAGCCGACGGCCTCATGACCGGCCAAGGCCTCTTCGATCTCGGCGGGGTCGATGTTGTGACCCCCACGGATGATCAAATCCTTGGCGCGCCCGGTGATCCAAATGTAGCCATCGGCATCAATCCGGCCCAAATCCCCGGTGCGCAGATAGACGTCATGGTGGAACAGGTCGTGGTTCTTGTCCTGTTCCGTATAGGTCGAGCCAGGGAACACGCCTGGGCTGTCGATACAAATCTCGCCCACCTCATCAACATCGCATTCCACCGGACCTTCGGGCGTATGGCGCAGGATTTTGACATCGGTGTGCGGGAAAGGAATGCCGACAGAGCCGATTTTCTTTTTCCCACCGATCGGGTTTACAGCCACAAGACAAGTTGCTTCGGTCAGGCCATAGCCCTCGATGATCTCAACGCCTGCCGCCGCTTCGAACCGTTTGTACAGTTCGACGGGCAAGGGTGCCGAGCCTGAAAAGGCGATCTTGACGGTGGAAATATCGGCATCCACTTTGCGCTGCATCATCGCCGAAATCGCGGTCGGCACGGTGATGATAAACGAGATTTTCCAGCGTTCGCAGAGTTTCCAGAAATTGTCGAACACGCCTTCACCGCGATAGCCCGCCGGCGTTGGATAGACCCCATGTGCGCCAGATGTGATCTGGGACATCACGATCACCTGACAGGCGAAGACGTGAAACAGGGGCAGGGGGCACATGATGTTGTCTTGTTCGGTGAACAACAAGCGGCTGCCAAGCCAGCCATTGTAGATCATGCCCGAGTATTTATGTTGCGCGACTTTCGGCATCCCTGTGGTGCCGCCGGTGTGGAAATAGGCCGCCACGCGGTCGGCTTTGCTGTCCTCAAAGGTCAACCGATCCGAGGGGTATTTCGCCAACTCAGTAGTGAAATCCAAGAGATCGGCGTGATGCGCCACGGCGGTTGGATTTTTGGGGCGAATAAAAGGCACGATCCATTTTTTCGGCGGTGTGAGATAGTGCAAAAGATCGACTTCAAGTACCGTGTTCACATTGGGGGCATGGCGCACTGCCTCGGCCACCTTTTGGGCCACGTCGGTCTTTGGAAAGGCCTTGAGCGTCACCACAATTTTGGCGTTGGTTTCGCGTAAAATCGCGGCGATCTGTTCCGGTTCCAACAGCGGGTTGATCGGGTTCACGATCCCGGCCACCATCCCGCCCAAAAAGGTGACGACGGTTTCGTTGGCGTTGGGCATGATATAGGCCACAACATCGGTTTCGCCGATGCCAAGAGCACGAAACATATTGGCGGCCTGAACCATCTTTTGCTGGGTCTCGCGCCAGCTCATCGTCTCCGCCTTGTCTTTTGGACCGGAGGTGATTTGATAGGAAAACGCGGGGCGGTCGGCGAATGTCTCGGCCGTTTTTGTCACCCGCTCGTAGATGGTCACAGGCTCGCCACGCGCCTCCCATTCCATCTCGGCCTCAATCGCATTGCGCGCCTCAAGCGAACTAAAGTCCTGCGGCATCGTCTCCTCCCCTTCTCCTCCGGGTCCAGGCCCGGATGTATTCCTCGACGGCTATGATGCGGGGAAACCGGAGCGCGCGCAAGACGCCGCCCATGGCCTGCAACGCAGCGTCATCGTTTATTAATCAGGCCTTGCACCGGCTCGACGCAACGTCAGTTTGTGGCAGTGTCCGGTGTGAACGCTGGACGACGGGGATGTGCGCGACTAGGTTGCCTGCACTCAAAGCGCCATAGGGGAGAGGAATGATGCAACAGGTTGTGATCAGTGGGACCGGGGTGTTTACGCCGCCCTATGCCATCTCCAACGACGAACTCGTCGCCTCCTTTAACGCCTATGTCGAGCTTTATAATGCCGAAAACGCCGATGCAATCGCGGCGGGAACGGTGGAGGCCAAGGCACCGTCTTCGTCGGCGTTCATCACCGCCGCTTCGGGAATCGAAACCCGCTACGTGATGGACAAAGAGGGGATTTTAGACCCGACCCGGATGTGCCCGCGCTATGCGCCGCGCGCCGACGACGTCCCCTCCATGATGGCAGAAATGGCATTGGATGCGGCGACCAAGGCGCTTGATATGGCGGGGGTTGAGGCCGCGGACATCGACCTGATCATCTGTGCCGCCTCCAATATGGAACGCGCCTATCCGGCGATAGGCGTTGAAATTCAACAGGTTTTGGGTGCGGGCGGTTTTGCCTTTGACATGAATGTTGCCTGTTCGTCGGCCACGTTCGGGATACAGGCCGCGTCCGATATGATCCGCGCAGGCTCTGTGCGACGCGCGTTGGTGATCTGTCCTGAAATCACCTCTGGGCATTTGGAGTGGCGCGATCGCGATTGCCATTTCATCTTTGGCGATGTGGCGACTGCCGTGGTGCTTGAGGCTGCGGAGGCGGCGCAAAAGCCGCTGTTCAAACTGCGCTCGACCCGCTGTGCGACGCAGTTCTCCAACAACATTCGCAACAACATGGGTTTTTTGCGTCGGGCGCATGATCAAATGGACGACCGTCGCGACATGCAGTTCATGCAAAACGGTCGCAAAGTGTTCAAAGAGGTGCTGCCGTTGGTGTCACACCATATTGCGCAGCATATGGAGGAGGAGGGCCTAGATGCGACCGCGCTCAAGCGTCTTTGGTTACATCAGGCCAATAAGGCGATGAACGATTACATCGGCAAAAAGGTCCTGGGCCGGGTGCCGGAGCCGGGCGAGCAACCCAATATTTTACAGGATTATGCCAACACCTCATCGGCGGGGTCGATCATTGCCTTTGCCAAACATTCGGATGGCATGACGGCTGGCGATCTGGGGCTGATCTGTTCGTTTGGGGCGGGCTATTCGGTTGGCTCTGTGGTGGTGGAAAAGGTCTGAGACCGTTTCCGTTTTTCCCTTTGCTCTGCCGTCTGGTCTTTGGCCACTTTGGGTTTGGTGAGGCGAAACCCCGCGGCCCAAAGTTCGCAAATCATCAGAGTGGCCTCTTCGAAACAGCGCGATGACAGGTCTTGCAGTTCGGGTTCGTGCCAGCCCGACAGGTCGGCGGCAACGGTGGTCAGAGCAAAGACGGTTTGCAGCGGGTCAGGTGGGTTTGGACCAGATAAAAGCCCACGCACCACAGTGCCCGGGTTTTGGCGGTCAAACACCAGTTGCTGAATGATTGTCTCCTCCAGCTTGTCCTGCTCTTCACTCGTACCCACTGCCTGCGGCCCGATTCCTCGTAAATACCTGATAAGATTAGACGCTGGGTATGAGTCGGACCAAGACATTGTTTCGCTATTGGTAACTGCGTGCGACCAAAAAGCAAAATTAGGTGGATTTGTCTCATGCGACAGCATCTAGAGGGTGGGAGGTGTCTGAGCGTGTTGTGAGAAGACATGAAAAAGGCGCCCATGGGGGACGCCTTTCACGATAGACAAAGTAAGGTCACCCTCGCGCGACTTAGGCCTGCGGAATGATCAACATCTGGCCCGGATAGATTTTGTCCGGGTGTGACAACATCGGTTTGTTGGCTTCAAAGATTTCGGTGTAGCGGCTGCCGTTGCCAAGGGTTGTGGCAGCGATGGCCCAAAGCGTATCGCCCTTTTTCACTTCGTGAAACACTGGATCGGCACCCGCAATCGTGTCTTCGACCGAGGCGATGCCTTCGATGTTGCCCGCGGCCATGATGATTTTCTCTTTGGCTTCCTGAGACAGAGCGGTGCCACCCAAGACAACCTTGTCGCCATCCACGGCCACGTCGATGCCATCCGCCTGAAGGCCAAGTGCCGCGATTTCGGCCAACAGGTCATCCGCGTTCGGCTTGTCTTCTTCTTTCTTAAAGACCTTCTTGCCGGCGCCTTTTACAAAATTCCAGATCCCCATACCCAACTCCTATGTTTCAGGTGGTTTTACCAAGTATCAGCGGTTCGTGACAAAATGAAAACGGGAAATCCGCGTGTTATTCCCCGTTTGTGAATTGCAACTTGGCCAAGCGCGCATAAAGCCCGCCTTCGGCGACAAGCGCCTCGTGGGTGCCCATGGCAACGATCTGGCCATCTTCGAACACCAAAATGCGGTCGGCCTTTTTCACCGTGGCCAAACGGTGCGCCACGATCAAGGTGGTGCGGGTGCGGGCCATATCTTCGACCGCTTTTTGCACGGCTTGTTCGCTCTCGGAATCAAGCGCAGAGGTGGCTTCGTCCAACAACAGGATCGGCGCATCGCGCAGGATCGCGCGAGCGATGGCGACCCGTTGCTTTTGCCCGCCCGACAACATGATGCCGCGCTCGCCCAGATAGCTGTCGTAGCCCTCGGGCAGTTTGGCGATGAAATCGTCAGCGGCTGCGGCTTTGGCCGCTTTGATGACTTGCTCCATTGTGGCGTCAGGACGGCCAAAGCGGATATTGTCGGCGGCAGAGGCGGCAAAGATCACCGGGTCTTGCGGCACAAGCGCGAGATGCTGGCGGAAATCGGCGCGCAGCATCTCGGAGATCGGCATCCCGTCGATGGAGATCACGCCTTGCTGCGGATCATAAAACCGTTGAAGCAATTGAATAATCGTCGATTTCCCGGCTCCCGAGGGACCCACAAGCGCCACGGTTTCTCCGGGTTTGATGTCAAAAGACACGCCATTCAAGGCCGGGCTGTTGGGCCGTGACGGGTAAAAGAACCGCACATCGTCAAAGGAAATCGCGCCTTTGGCGGGGGTTGGGAAAGGTTTGGGATCGGCCGGGTCATGGACCGGGTCGTCGGAGGAGAGCAGTTCGATCAGCCGTTCGGTCGCACCCGCCGCGCGCTGTAACTCGCCCCAAATCTCGGACAAGGCCCCGGAAGCCCCGGCGACCATGATGGCGTAGATCACGAATTGCACCAGCTCACCGATGGACATGACATCATTGCGCACATCGCGTGCGCCGATCCAAAGCACGCCAACAACGCCGGAAAAGATCAGCGCGATGACGATCACGGTCATCACGGCGCGGGTTTTGATCCGGGTGTGGGCGGCAGTGAAGCTTTTCTCCGTGACCTCGTCAAACCGGGCGGCCTGTGGGTCTTCGGCGGTGAAGGATTGCACCGTTTGTGCCGATAAAAGCGCCTCGGAGGCGGTGCCCGACGAAGACGCGATCCAATCCTGGTTCTCGCGCGACAACACCCGGAGGCGGCGACCCAGGACGATGATTGGGATGATCACGACGGGCACGATCAACAGGACGAGTCCGGTGAGTTTGGCCGACGTGAACAGCATCAATGCCAAACCACCGATCATGATCAAAGTGTTGCGCAGCGCGACAGAGATCGACGAGCCGATGACGGACAGGATCAGCGTGGTGTCGGTGGTGATCCTTGAGAGCACCTCGCCGGTCATGATCTTTTCATAGAACGCCGGCGACATGCGGATCATCCGGTCAAACACGGATTTGCGAATGTCGGCGACGACGCGTTCACCCAAGCGGGTGACAAGATAATAGCGCATCCCGGTGCCAAGGGCCAAAAGCCCGGCGATCATCAAGGCCGCGCCAAAATATTTGTCCAACAACAACCCGCCCGCCTCTTGGAACCCATCGACCACGCGGCGCACGGCGACGGGCAGGATCAGGGAAATACAGGCCGTGAGGACGAGGGCGGCAAAGGCCGCGCTCATCAGGCGCTTATAGGGTTTGATAAAGGGCCAAAGCTCGGCGAGCGCGCCAACCCGTTTCGATTTTTCACGCTCTGCGGCGTCTGTAAGGGTGCGGTCAGCGGCCATGCTTTATCCTTTTGTCCCGTGACAGTCGTGGGGGGTGTTCGACAGATAGACCCCCGCGCCGGGCCGCGCAACCGCTGCCAAGTGTGGAAAAGGGCGACGACCGTGTGAACTGCGACAATGGCGTGAGATAGGTGGAGTTTGCGGATATATCGGGAAAAGCTGATGCATCAGCCGGGCTATCGGGTTGCATCACGAGGTGTGATGTGTTCGTTTAGGGCCACGCTCCGCCGGCTCGTGCCTCGGGGCCTCTATATATGAGTGTGTCACGGGAGTGGTTTTGTACACATTATATATAGGGGCGTGCTCTGGGTGCTCTTTCATGGGCTACGAACGGCAAGCGCGGAGAAATCGCCCAATTCGGGGTGGTGGCCGGTCCGAGGGACGCATTCGTTCGCGTCTGGCCGGGGAACACACACGAAGTAAGCGGGGGTCCCCCTTATGACTAATACTAAATTTTTTGCGGCCAGTGTATTGGCACTCGGCACCATGGCCGGCGGCGCTTTCGCGACTGAGGACTGTGGTGATCTCAAAGTGGCAGAGTTCAACTGGGCGTCGGGCGAGTTGATGGCCAACGTGGATGCCATCATCCTTGAAGAAGGCTTTGGTTGTGACGTTGAACTGGTCAACGGTGGCACCAATACATTGTTTGCCTCGATGAATGAAAAAGGCGAACCGCAGATCGCGCCCGAACTTTGGACCAATGCGGTGCGCGAACCTTTGGCGAAAGCGGTCGAAGACGGTCGTATGATCAAACTGCTTGATGGCCCGATCACGGGTCTGGGCGAGGGCTGGTGGGTGACACCGTCTTTTGCCGCCGAGCACCCGGAACTCGATACGGTTGAAAAGCTGATCGAACACCCGGAGCTGTTCCCCTACTCTGAGGACAAAAGCAAAGGTGCCTTTATGGGCTGCCCGTCGGGGTGGGGCTGTCAGCCCGCCAACGCCAATATGTTCCGTGCCTTTGACATGGAAGAAAAAGGCTGGGTTCTGGTAGATCCGGGCTCTGCCGCAGGTCTCGAAGGCTCCATCGCGAAAGCGGCCGAGCGTGAGCAGTCGTGGTTTGGCTACTACTGGAACCCGACCGCGGTGATCGGCAAATACAAACTGGTGCCTTTGGCGTTTGAAACCGAATGGGCGGGGTCTGAGAACTGGGACGGATGTATCGTGAAATCCGAATCCGAGTGTATGGATCCGAAGCCGTCGAGCTGGACCAAATCCGAAGTGTCGACGGTTGTCACCGCCGATGTGCCGGACATTGCGCCGGAGAGCGTTCTCACCTATCTCAAATCCCGCGTTTTCCCCGGTGAGGTGATGAACGAGATGTTGGTCTACATGACCGAGAACCAAGCGATTGGTGAAGATGCCGCATATGAGTTCCTCGCGAAGCATGAAGACGTGTGGACCCAGTGGGTGACCCCTGAGGTGGCCGAAAAGGTCAAGGACGCGCTTTAAGTCCGCGTTTGAAGGATATCGAGGGCCTGCAACTTGGTTGCGGGCCCTTCTTCCATATATAAGGAACACACATATGCTGGAGTTTTTAACAGAATTCCCTTCTCTTGGCCGACAGGATTTGTCGTCATTCAAGCAGGGGATTGATGAAGGATTTCGCACCTTTTCGCGCGCCAATGGCGAGGCGATCGAGGCCTTCTTCAATCCCCTTCTTCAATTCCTCATCTGGTTTGAGGATGTTTTAACCGGCGCGCCATGGCCGCTGGTCATTTTGGTGATCGCCACGCTGACATGGTTTGGCGCGCGCAGTTGGAAAATCACCACGGGTGCTGTCATCTCGCTTTTGCTGATCGGCATCTTTGGGATGTGGGAAGACACCATGTCCACCTTGGCGATGATCACGGTGGCCACCTCTTTGTGTGTGGCGTTGGGCATTCCCATCGGCGTATTGATGTCGCGCAGTGATCGGGCGCAGTCGCTTGTCACCCCGATCCTCGATGTGATGCAGACGATCCCGTCCTTCGTCTATCTTATTCCGGTCGTCATGCTTTTGGGCATCGGTAAGGTGCCGGGGCTGATCGCCGTGTGCATCTACGCCATTCCGCCCATCGTGCGTTTGACCAATCTGGGCATTCGTTTGGTGGACCGCGATGTGATGGAGGCGGCGGAGGCCTTTGGCGCGTCCAGCCGCGAGAAACTCTTTGGCGTGCAAATCCCCCTGGCTTTGCCGAACATCTTTGCGGGCGTGAACCAAACCATCATGATGGCACTCTCCATGGTGGTGATCGCGTCGATGATTGGCGTGCATGGCCTTGGCACACAGGTGTTGCGTGCAATTGGCAACCAATATCTTGCCTTGGGCTTGATGAATGGCCTCGCCATTGTCGCTTTGGCGATTATTTTCGACCGCGTCAGCCAGACTTACGGCAAGCGCTTGCAAGCATATCGGGAGACGGGGCATGGCTGAGGTTCATATGACAGAGGCGGTGCCGCGTGCGGATGCGGGTGAAGACGCCCCGAAGGTCCGCATCAAAGGGCTCTATAAAATCTTTGGGGAAATGCCCGAAGCTGTGTTGGAGCATGTTTGCGCCGGGATGAGCAAACCCGAACTGATGGACCTTCACAATCATGCGTTGGGACTCAATGACATCAACCTCGATATCCCGGCGCGTAAGATTCAAGTGATCATGGGCCTGTCGGGATCGGGGAAATCCACCTTGATCCGTCACCTCAATCGGCTGATCGAACCGACCGCCGGGGAGATTTGGGTCGATGGCGAGAATGTTCTGGCCATGGATGACAAACAGTTGCGTGATCTGCGTCGGTTTAAAATGTCGATGGTGTTTCAGAAATTCGGCCTCTTGCCTCATCGCACAGTGTTGGAAAACGCGATGTATGGGCTGGAGATCCAAGGCGTGCAAGCCAAAGAAGCAGAGGAACGGGCGCGCAAATGGTTGGATCGGGTCGGTCTGGCCGGGTTTGAGGATCAATACCCTTCACAGCTCTCCGGTGGTCAACAACAGCGCGTGGGTCTGGCTCGTGCCTTGGCGACCGATGCGGACATCCTGTTGATGGACGAAGCCTTTTCGGCGCTTGATCCTCTGATCCGCACCGATATGCAGTCGATCCTGTTGGAGCTGCAAGAGGAGTTGCATAAGACCATCATCTTTATCACCCACGATTTGGATGAGGCGCTCAACATCGGCGATCGGATCGCGATCCTGCGGGATGGCGAGATCATCCAGTCCGGCGATCCGCAAGCGATCATCATGAACCCGGCCGATGATTACATCACCGATTTCATCAAGGATGTGAACCGTGCCAAGGTCGTGCGCATTCGTTCGATCATGAAAGCCCCGGCGAACTCTCAAGGCAAACCTGTGTTGACCACGGATTCGATCGAAGACGCGCTGCCGAAGCTGCACAGATCGCCAAGCAAGTGTTGTCCGGTGCAGCGGCCCGATGGCACGGTCTGCGGCAATGTCACCATTGATGCGGCGATTGAGGCGCTCAAAGCCCCGGAGAGCGAAGGGGATGACGTGCGGTACGCCTGAGCGCGCACATATATATGTATAGGAAGACGGGCGGGGGAGACCTCGCCCTTTTTTATGCGAACACATGTGATGGTCTTTGGGGACAGATTGGTTTGGCAGCCTTTGGTAAAGGCACTCTTAAAATATCCGCGCAACGACAGTGGTGATGTCTATGACAGTGCGGCTGATCTTGCAGGAGAATGTCGTGGCTACCTGTGACGCAGATGCGGAAGAGGGGCCCCCTACTTAAAGCCAATGGATGAGGCTTTCCCGGTTCCTGTGAACAACCAGATCATTGAATGAATCGCTCATCGCTTTCGTTTTGGCGACCCGGTGAGTCGCATCAGATGGTTTGCGAGTCGGGTGACTCGCCCGATTCACCCGCTGATTCACAAAATCACTCGCCTTACGTTGGGGCATGTTTGGGTGATTTGCACCTATGGGGCGAGTGATTTGCCGATTCACCTCGCAAACACCCTGAGAGGACTCGGTGATTCACCTGCGTATCGCCCCAAAAAGCCGAAATCAGCCTTCGCAGATGCAAAAAAATTATGCTGCATCGCCCATAAAATAAGGGGTTTCAGAGAAAATATCCGATCTTCTGTCATAAAACTGAAAAAAGGGGTTGC
>NZ_AMRK01000016.1 GCF_000299875.1 Celeribacter baekdonensis B30 | reverse complement strand
ACGCTTGCAATGCGGGAGCCACCCACAGATGCCGTTCGCCAGACTCCCGTGTTGCCGCGGTGCGGCCCGTCAGACCGGCCATTCGTCCACCCCGCAGCATTTTCGAGGGTCGGATGTCAGCTGAGCGGACAAACCAGACCTTCATTCCCTCGGACCTGCGCGTCAGAATGTGACGACGATCTTCCCGGGTAGCTTTTCCCTGGCATAGGCCACAACGGCCTCGACCGCGTGATCGAACGGGAAAACCTTGCTGATTTCTACGGTCAGCTCGCCCTTGCCTGCGGCCTCCGCGACGTCCGGCATGCCTCCATACACGCCGTCCATATCCAGCATGAAATGATACTCCACGTCGTCACGCCCAAGATCAGCTACGGTTGCAGCAGGGTGCATGATCGAGAGGAGCTTGCCCCCAGTTCTGAGGCTTGCAGCCGCGTGCCAGATACGGTCTTCGAAAAGTGCCATGTTAAAGACAGCATCCACATCCTTGGGATAGTCTGCAGGATCATGACCAACTGTGGAAACAGCGCCAAGACGCAGCAACATGTCCGCCTTTTCAGATGAGCCGGCCGTTGCGGTCACGCGGATGCCCTGGTTTGCCAGCAGCGATACCAAAGACGTGCCGGACCCACCGGTCGCCCCGATGATCAAGGCGGATGTTCCTGCTTCCATCTGAGCGATCTTCATGAGCGCGCGGGCGGTCATTCCCGAAATCGCCAAGGCTGCTGCGGTTTCGACCGGAACTGAATCGGGTCTGTGCGCAAGCAGGGGAGTGTCCGCCTCGAAGACTGCGTATTCAGCCAGGGAGCCTGTGCTGACAGAGGGTTTGGTGGGCGAGCACGCCGCCCGCAGATCCCGCGGAAGGGCCTGACCGAAGACTTCGTCCCCAACCTCGTAGGCCGTTACGTCCTTGCCGACCTGGGTGACGATGCCTGCGAAATCGTTCCCCGGAACATAGGGAAAGCTCACCGGAAGCATGTCCTTGTATCCGCCTGTGATGACGCGCAGATCGGTGGGATTGATCGTCGCCGCCTTGATCCGCACCTGGATCTGCCCGCGACCCGCCGACGGGATAGCGCTTTGGATCATCACCAGGTCTTCCGGGCGGCCGTAGTCCATCGCCGCCAGTGCTTTCATCGTCGTGTTGGTCATCTTGAGGTCCTTTTGATTGACCCCTCTCAGATATACGCCGTATATCTTAGCGCAAGAACGCACCTTGGATAGCCTAGATATGATCGACGATACCGACCTCGCAGCCCGTGCCAGCCTTGCACTTGAAGATGTGCCGCTGATCAGGCCAGTTCTCGACAAGATTGCCGACAAATGGACGATCTTGATCCTGATCGTCCTGTGCGCGGAACCCGTGCGCTTCAATGAGCTTAAACGGCGTCTGAACGGCATCACGCACAAGTCGCTTGCAGATGCGTTGAAACGGCTGGAGCGCGACGGATTCATCAGCCGCAAGGTGCTTCCGACGCTGCCTCCGGGCGTCGAATATGCGATTACACCTCTAGGGTATTCGCTCCGGCAACCTTTCGAAGAGCTATGCCTTTGGGCCAATGAGCATCAACGCGAACTCGGCGGTTCCTGAATGCCTGCAAAGGGCTCACTGCCGACCTTCGCTGCACTTGCAAACGAAATCAGCGTCAAACCGGAGGGCGAGCGGCGGCACTGCGGACTTTCCTGCCGTTCGCTGCCGTTGCGAAAGATCGGCTGGTGCTGGCTCAGCGGACGTTATGTTGGGCGGAGATCCGACATTCGCCACGAGCGCGAGACAGCCCCACTGAGCCGTCGGGTCCCGACATTGGCGGAACTCCGAAATCTGGCGTCGTGCTGCGCCGCCGCAAGGCGGCTCCGAGCCCAGAGTGACCGCGGCATGCTAAACCCTCTTCACATGGGCAACAGTCCATTTCGTCGTAGTCGTAGATGGGCGACAGCTGGCGCTCCCGCCACCGGAGTATGAAGCATAACGCGTTACGCATCGGCGGGGTGTCTGCCGCCACGATGGCAAAAACGCTTTTTTTCACAAGGGCCCGACGTCCTAGATGCGAGCGGCGCTTCGTGATATGAAGGTTTACGATGGATACCAAGGCGCGTTAAATACTCATCTTGGATGAAGCGTCAGGGGGCCCCTCCATGGAACTGGAAACGATCTGCTTCTCCTCGGACTGCCGCAGCCGCGGGCTATTCGATCAGATCGCCGACAAGTGGTCGGCAATGGTACTGGCGATCCTGTCCGAGCGACCGCATCGGTTCAACGTCATTCGCAGGCGGCTGGAGGGCGTCAGCCAGAAGGCATTGACACAATGTCTTCGTCGGCTTGAACGCAACGGGTTGATCAACCGACGCGTCGTCTCCCTCTCACCCGTGGCTGTCGAGTACGAGATCACCGAGCTTGGCCTCTCTCTGCAAATGCCACTTCGCGCGTTGCACCAATGGACGCTGGACCATCTCGTCGAGGTCGATGCGGCACGCGAGGTATTTGATGATCGACAATCGGATGAAACTTTCGGCGGCGTTCAGGTTGGAAAGCGTCCGGATTAGGCGCGGAGTGGCGGATTTCAGGTTACCTCGGACCTACTACGTCACTCTTAAGTGCCTAATTGACACCAGGTCTACGATGTATACCTAGACTCCAGATCAACTGGAGTGTCAAATGACCGACCTGAAACTACTGTCCCCGCTGAAGACCGACGCGTTCGAATTCAAGAACCGCGTCTTCATGGCCCCCATGTCGCGAAGCAGGTCACCCGACCGCGTCGCGAACGAACTGACCGCACGCTATTACGCGCAACGCGCCACGGCTGGCCTGATCATCACAGAAGGCACGCAGATCAGCGAGCAAGCGATCGGCTGGACGAATTCGCCCGGGATCTACACCGATGACCAGATTGAAGGCTGGCGAAAGGTCACCCAGGCCGTGCACGAGGCCGACGGCCTCATTTTCGCGCAACTCTGGCATACGGGCCGGGCCTCGCATCCCGACTTCCACGGCGGTGCCCTGCCAGTCGCGCCATCGGCGGTTCCCTTCGACAGCCAGGTTTTTACGCCCGAAGGACCGAAGCCTGCCGTTACGCCCCGGGCGATGACCTTGGAGGAGATCCAGAGCACGATCCAAGACTACGAGACCGCCGCACGCGCAGCAAAAGATGCGGGCTTCGACGGCGTGGAGGTGCATGGTGCCAATGGCTTTCTGCCCGCCCAGTTCCTCGAAAACGGGCCAAACAAACGAACAGACGCCTATGGTGGCCCTGTCGAAAATCGCGCCCGTTTCCTGCTCGAAGCGACCGATGCCGCGATCCGAGTTTTTGGGCCATCCCGCGTGTCCGTTCGTCTTTCGCCGCGGATCCCTTATAACGACATGGGCGATAGCGACTTGGAAGGCACTTACATGTTTGCCGTCGAAGCCCTCGAAGCGCGGAAGGTGGGAATCCTTCACTTCATGGAGCCGGTCCAGCTTCCGGACGGCCTAAAGCTGTTGGCACCCGAAGCGAGAAAGCGGTTTACCGGTCAGTTCATCGTGAACGTCGGATATGATCGCGAAACTGCCGAACAGGCGATAGCCACCGGTCTGGCCGATGCCGTGGCGTTCGGGACGCTCTTCATCAGCAACCCTGATCTCCCGGAACGCTTCCGTCGTGACGTCGCCTTGGCGCCGTCCGACCCCGCCACGCACTATGTGGGTGGCGAGCAGGGCTACACCGATTACCCGCCTCTCGACTGAAGCTTCTGCCAAGGCAATCTTCTCGATCCGGCCGCCCCGTTTTAAACGGATAATGCGAGCGGCCGGATCGAGACATTTACAAGTCTCGTCCCGCTGTCACGTTCCGCCCTTCCTTGTGTCTTTGCCGTTGCAGCGCAAACTGAGAAGGTGCTGCAAACGGCCGCAAAGTCCGCTCTGGTGACCTTCCCCCTCCGAAATGCTGCACGATGGACGAATGGCCGTGAGCACCGATTTCGAATTGCTGCATGGGCGAAATACTGCGCCTGCATAGTCCGGTGGTAAGGGCTCACTGCCGACTTTCGCTGCGGCTGCACACGAAATCAACGCGAAATCGGAAGGCGAGTGGCGGCACTGCGGACTTTTCTGCCGCTCGCTACGCGCGCATCATCTGGCGCTTCGCTACCGCGGTATCCTGAAGAAGGGCGGAAGGCGGTCCTTCGCACTGTGACTGGACCGCCTTGACAGGTGGTCAATCGGCTTCCGCTTCCGCGCGGAACTCCTGCAATTTCCTGCGTTGGTCTCCTGACTCATCGAAGTTCGCGGGTGACAGCCATGCCTCGTAGGCCGACCGCAGCTTCGCCCACTCCTTGTCCAGCATCGAGAACCAGGCCGTATCGCGATTTCGACCCTTCACGATGAGATGTTGGCGAAACACCCCTTCAGGCCGGAAACCAAAGCGCAAGGCCGCCCGTCTGGACGGCAGGTTTTCATTGTTGCACTTCCATTCAAGGCGGCGATAGCCAAGGTCGTCGAAGATGTGGCGGGCGAAAAGGAACAGCGCCTCGGTCGCCGCGGGCCGACGTGACACGAGCGGCCCCCAATAGATGTGACCGATCTCGGCTACTCCGTTTGCGCGATCCACCCGCATGAAGGTCTGCCGCCCCGCAACCTTTCCCGAGACCTTGTCGATCACCGCGTAAAAGATCGGATCTTTGCTGACGGCGGACTGCTCGACCCAATCGCGAAAGACATTGCGATCCGTCGGTGGGACATCGGGCAACCAGCGGAACCGCTCTTCCCCGTCCGGCTGGGCAGAAGCGTCGAACAGGCCATCGGCATGGCGCGCAGCGTCCAGTTTTTCCAGCCGGACGAAATGCCCCTCCATCGGTTCAGTTTGGGGTTCGGGGCGCGGGGTCCAGTGGGACAGGTCTTCGGCCATCTCAGGCTCCTTCTTGCAATTCCAAACATAGATCCGTCTGCCTCAGGCGTCTGGACCGTCAACATTTTCCAGTGTCTCGCCCTGGCCGACGCGCAGGAATACATAGCGCACGTCCTCACCCTCAAGGATCTGGGCGCGGTGGATCACGCGGCGGGGAAAATAGGCGTAATCTCCAGCGCCAAGCTCAAAGGACTTCGTTCCGCCCGGGCCATGATCGACGCGAATACGGCCCGACAGCATATACATGACGCTGTCAAAATCTTTGTGGTGGTGCCACTGGCTGGGTTGATCGAGCGCAGTGACGTGGCATTCGCCGACCCAAAGGTCGCCGACTTCCAGTGCCTTGCGGCGGATTTGGCCTGGCGTGATCGGGCCTTCTTCAAGCTCGTTTGCGCGTATGATGCCGATGTCCGAAAACAGGGGATTGCCCATCTGTGTGCCTTTCTCAGCAGTGATGATCTGACCCGCACTATCAACAGTTCATTGAAAGACAGGAGGACAAGTTTTGTAGCGAAACGGACAGATTTATGCTGGATCGAGGTGGATTGTCCTGGCCTGCGCCGGTGTCATGCCAAAGGTGCGGCGGAAGGCGGTCCCAAAGGCTGACTGGCTGGCAAAACCGACCTTGTACGCGATGAGGGCAATTTCGCCGTCGGTCATCAGAAGGATAAAGGCGACGTTCAGCCGCGCCTGCAAACGCCACTGTCCAAAGGTCATGCCAGTGTCCTGAACGAACAGTCGCGCCAATGTCCGCGCCGATGCGCCGCAAACCTCGGCCCAATCTTCCAGTGTGCGGGGATCGGCGGGAGTGTCCAATATGGTACGGGCTATGGGCGCGAGGCGAGGGTCGCGAAGTTGCGGCAAGCGAGTCATAACGGTCTTGGCCCGTCGGATTTCCTCGATGATGAGCGCGATAAGATGCGGGGTCCGACCTTGTTCGGGCCAGTCGACCGGCTCTTGGCAGATCGCCAGGACCAGTTCCCGCAAGAGGGGGCTGACCGTCAGAACCCTTGGGGCCGAAGCGATGGCCTCGCCAAGACCGCGCGTCATGAACACCTCACGCATGGCAACGTCGCCTTCCATGCAGATGGAATGCTCCACTTCTGCAGGCAGGAACAGTGCTTTCGTGGGGGGAAGCAGAAAACTGGCCTCCGCAGTCGTGACGTGCATCATCCCCGAGATTGCGTAAACAAGCTGGGCCTTGCGATGGCTGTGCATGCCCGACGCCAGCCCGTTCGGATAATCCATCGAAAAACCGACCGCAGAACGATCCGCGCGCTCGTAGCGGTCGATCATCCTCTGTCGCTCCGGCGATAAAAAGACTATCTTTAGCTTCATACGGACGGAGTAGCTGGCAAATGTCAATTTGACAATCACGCGCAAAGTCAGGAGCAACCGTCGGCTGTGGGCTGGTAGCTACCGGCGCGCCCATGCTGCAACTGCGAACTCACTCAAGATCGACGCGGTCAGTTTGGGCTCACTGTCGACCTTCGCTGCAGATGCACCCCGAAAAATATTGTGCGGCGGCCCCGAGCGGCCGCTTTGTTCGGCTTCCCCATTTTAGTTTGCGGGCGCAGCGAAGGTCCGTTCTCCGCCCTTTGGGTCCGGTGAGTTGACGAGGTCACAGGATACCGTGCAGTCGCAGCGAACGGCCGCAAAGTCCGCACTGTTGCCGGTCGGCGGTTAATGGATGATGCACCTGCAGCGAACGGCGGTTTCCATTCGCCGCGCGGCAGCATGGAAGGTCGCCTGATCGCCTCAGAAGGCTGAGTTTGCAACGCCAGCTTTTTGCGCATCTCTGACGGTAGAGTGCTCTGCAGCATCACCGACAGCAGCGTCGCTTTGCTGAGCGTCCGCTGTCTGGATCACAGCCCCTGCATCTCATGGGAGAAACGCCGAGTAGAAGCGTTCTGCCTGCGCGATGTCGTCCGCTCCAACGGTAACGTGAGAAATCATATGTTGGCATTCCTTGCAGCTGGCAGCTGCAACAGGCCACCTGCCTTCAGCCAGAGTGGTCGGTCTGCCCCCGAAACACCGATCTCATTGCAGCCATCCTTGTCAGCTGAGTTCGTTCCCGTGCTCCACATCTTGCCAGTGTTTATTCACCGGAAGCTTTGAGGCACGCTTGGCGATGTCTGTGATCTGCAAGGGGCGAAATTGCCACTGATCCACGCCGACATTCACGCTGTTACGTGAGCCGGGCCATTGGTCATGCACGTGCCCGAACAACTGCAGGGCGCCCCTACGGGCGCCGTTCCAGGTAATCATCGGATAGTGGCACAGAACGAGGCTCTGATCGCCGTCCTGGATCTCGGCCATGTACTCGGTACTGACCCAAGGCAAGGAGATGACGGCTTCGTCGTCGTGGTTGCCAATGATGAGGTGCTTGCGTCCGGGGAGGCTGTGAAACCAGTTCTCGAACTGCGCACTGTCTTCGGCGCTACCGAAGGCGAAATCACCTAGTATCCAGAGGTCGTCATCATGACCAACGCAGGCTTGGAAATTCGCGATCAGGGCTGCGTTCATCTCGCCGGTCGAGGCGAAAGGGCGTTTGCAGAAGTCGATGATGCGGTGATGGCCGAAATGCAGGTCGGCCGAATACCAGTTGGCCATTTCCGTGCCCTCCGTGTTCGTCAGGCTTCAGTCTAGAAGACAGACCGCCACGGCGCAAATGTCTGCCAAGAAAGCAAGGGTCTGGAGGCCTCGGCGCTCAAAACAGCACTAAGTGCCAGTCTTGCCCGGACAAAGTTCCAAGTCAGACCGGATAAGTTCCAATCTTGGGCGAACGTCACAACAGGTGTGAAATGGCTGGGATGGTAGGATTCGAACCTACGGTACACTGTACCAAAAACAGTTGCCTTACCACTTGGCTACATCCCAACGTGGGGGGCTAATTAGTCGCTTGCTGGGAAGTGTGCAAGCCCTTTTCGTGAAATTCTTTGACTTGGAATGAAAGAATTTGCCGGAGGCCCTAACTGCGGTTTCCGATAGGGCCTCTCTCCGGATTTTATCGAGGCGGAGAGAGGATATGCGGGGCATCAGGCGCGGGCGCGGTTTTGCTTTGGTCCCTATTGGCCAAAGTCCGCAAGCGTCACTACGCCGTCGCCTGAGCGGTCCATACGGGCAAACCATTGCGCGCCATTGCCGATGAATTCGTCGCGCGTGACCACGCCGTCGCCATTCATGTCATTGAAGCGTCGGGTCATGGCGTCTTGAACGGCGTCAATGCCGACCGCCATTTGGCTCATGCCCTGATCTTGGCTCTGACCCTGACCCATAGCTTGGCCTTGTCCCGGAACACTCCCGTATGCCTCAAGATGCATTTCGCGGTCTGCGGCGCGGGTTTCGTCAAACATGGCATATTCGTCGTCATTCAACATGCCATCTTCATTGGCGTCAAACATGTAAAACAAATCGCCACGACGCTCTTGCACCTCGGCAAGCGTCACTTGACCATTTTCATCCAAATCCCAGTTGGTCATGAACTCCGCACCAAACCCCTGTGCCAATGTGAGGCCGGGCAGGGCGGCGAGGGGGAGGGCGGCCAGCAGGGCAAGCGACAGGGGGAAGCGTTTCATGATGCGATCCTTTCACATTCCGCGTGTTGAATGCTTTTAATACGCGGGGCCTGTGCCACTCCGTCGTGCCAAACTGTCGCAGGGGGGGGCCAAATACAAGGACCCGCACGACCCTTTGCTGAGGGCGGGCCATCATGATTTCAGGTTTAAAGCGTTCCGCCTTTCTCCTGAGACAGGGCAAAGGCGTGACGCCGCCAGACGTATCAATGGTGTGGACGTTTCGCCATAAACCCGTGAGTCAGGTTTATAGCGCAACGCTTTAGGCAGAGACCTGTTCGCGCAACACGGCCGCGGTCAAAGACGCCATCAGATAAATGCCCGAAAACAGCAGCATCGACAAAAGTGTGCTTTCGAATTTGCGCGGATAGGTGGGTTCGTCCGGGGCGATGGGACGCGAGGACAGGGACAGGTAGCGTACCTGACGGTTGGCCTCGATCCGCGCCATTTCGAGCGATTGAATGGCCTGTTGGGCCATCGTCTGACGGGTGGCAAGGTCCACCTCCGCCATCCGCAATTCTGCGGAAATGCGTGCCAAGGACCCCGACGCACCTGTGGCCTGTGTCAACTGCGAGCGCAGTTCGGCAATCAGCGTTTCAAGGCGGCCAATGTCGCCACGGGTGCCATCGACGCGGGCCTGGTTCGGACGCGGGTTGTCCAAAAGCTGTTGCAGTTGCAGTTTCTTTTCCTGAAGCTGGGTTTCAAAGCCAGACACCTGACCCATGATCGCCGCCGTTTCGGCATCGGGCGAGATAATGCCAAGCTGTTCTTGCAGAAGAACCACTTTTTCTTGCGCCGCTTTCATTTTGGCTTCGGCGTCATCAAGACTTTCACGCGCGCCTTTCATTTGGTCTTCGCGCATCCGCTGGGTCAGATGATCCACGCTTTCCTCGGCATATTCGACCAACATGTCACTGAACAATTGAGAGGTCTGGGGCGTCGCCGCGACCACCTCCATTTTCAAAAGCCCTTCGGTCGGATCATAGCCGATGCTGACGCGATCCTGGTAGACTTTATAGGCTTGTTCATTGGTCGGGTTTTGCGGCAGGCGTTGGATCGGGTCAATCGCGTCAGAGGAAAAATGCGCCTTAAACCCGGCGTCCGCATCCAGACGCAACATGGCGTCGCGGCTTTCAAGAAACTCCTGAACCGCGATCGAATCCTGAGCGCCACCCAGCCCAGACGCGCCCATAAGGCCGCCCAAACCGCCAGCCCCCCCGGCGGAATCCGCCTGTTGGATCAAAAACGCCGACTGCGTGGCGTACATGGGCGTTGCGATTGTATAGAAATAAATACCGGCCAGGATCGTTGGAATGCCAACAAACACGGCCAAACGCGCGATCAAAAGCACCATTTTGCGCCGCCGCCGCCGCGCGATGTCGCGTTGAATGGTGGAAATCTCGTCTTCTCGGGTCAGCCGTTCCAAAATATCTTTGGACGGCAGTTTTGGGGCGTTGTCGATGGTCTTCGGAAGTTTTGGGCCCTCGGTGGTAGTCAACTCCCGTGAGGGCGGTTTGCCCTCGGTCGTGACCAGATCCAATATCGCGGCGCGTTGAAACGGATCAATCCCCTGTTTGCGCAACTGACGCACCGCGTCAAAATCAGAAGTGGCCGCAATGCCGTGCTTTTGCGCCACACGCCGCGCCATGCGCAATTGGCGCCCGGTCAGGCCCTCGCGGCGGATGGCGTCAATTTCGGCGTCAATGCTGGCCTCATCCGCGGGGGTGACATCGCCGGTCAGCGCCGTGTTGGTGTCTGTGGTTTGGCCAAGGGCGCGGGCTACGCCGCCTTTGATCCGGCCCCCGCGCCCCGTGGCGGAGGGGGCCGCGTTTTGGGTCTCGGTTCCGGGCGTTTTTTGCGGCGTTTTTTGTGCTGCCGCTTGTGCCGCCGCGGACCCGGCAAAAGGTGCATCGCCAAAGCCATCGGCGCTGGCGTCATTGTCAAACAATTTGTCGTCATCAAAGGCCTTAGTTGCCGCTTCTTTTGACGGGGCTTGGCCTGTGGCATCGACGATGGGGGTCTCTCCCCCTTGTACGGCGGGCGTTGCGGCCCGCGGCGCGCGGCGCACCCGGAATTTTTGAGCTTTAACCTTCGTAGTCATAGAGCGCCTTGGCCTCTTCCAATGTGTCGAACATGTAAAGCTTGCCGTTTCTCAAAACAGCCGCCGAACGACAGAATTTCTCAAGCGTGGCGGCCTGATGCGACACCACGATGATGGTGGCATGTTCAAGCCGCTCGCGCAGAATGCTCCCCGCTTTACGGTTGAAATTCACATCCGCCGTCGACGGCATGCCTTCGTCGATCAGGTAGATGTCAAAATCAAGCGCCAGCAAAAGCGCAAAAGACAGGCGGGATCGCATCCCCGCCGAATAAGTTGCCACCGGCATATCAAAATATTCTTTGAGCTCACAGAGCCAACGGCAGAAGGCCTCGACATAATCGGGATCGAGATCGTAAAGCTCGGCGATAAAGCGGACGTTTTCGCGCGCGGTGTGTTTGCCGATCAGCCCGCCCATGAACCCAAGTGGGAAAGACACACGACAGCCACGGCGAATTTCGCCCTCGTCGGGTTTTTCCAAACCACTCATCATGTTGATGATCGTGGTCTTGCCGGTGCCGTTCGGGGCAAGGATGCCAAGACTGTTGCCAAGTTCCACGCGAAAAGACGCGCGATCAAGGATCACCTTGCGCTGCGTCCCAGTCCAAAAGGACTTACTCACATTGTCGAACTCGAGCATAGTTACGCGCCCTGATACTGCCTACACACCACCCTTAACGGGTTTTTGTTAATGGGGCGTCTTAATCCGCCATTTTGTCGAAATTATGCCGAGACGCCCGCGATAAATCCATCTCAGACTGCTTTCATGTGGCAAAAATGAGGCCAAACCAGCGTATAGCCCCTGTGGTTTGGCCTCATTTTAGAAACGATTCCGTGATTTTAGCGTGTTTTACGCCGATTGTTTCTGAACGCGGCACAGTTTGCCGGCGACAATCGAGATGATCGCGGCGGCGAAGGAGAACAGCGCGCCCATCTTGGCGGCGGCCTGAACCGGGGTTGACCCAAGCATCGTATCGGCGTCAAAGGCGACCGAGGCGATAAACAGCGACACGGTAAAGCCGATGGCGGCGACACAGCCGATCACCAAGAGATCAATCGTGCGCATCCCGGCCGGAAGGCCCAGTCGGAACACATGCGCCGCCAGCGCGCCCATGATCAGGATGCCCACAGGTTTGCCGATCAACAGCCCGCCCAAAACCAGCCATGTCGGATCACCGATGGCGTTGAATTCAACACCGGCATTGAGCAGGCCAAAGAAAAACAGAATGATTTCAACCGGGGTTTTCAGCTTGTGTTCGATGTCGTTCAACAGATCGGAGAGGTGTTGTTCGGCATCGGCAAACAGGCCAAAGGCGCGGTCGGCATGCGGGATGGTCGGAACAATCGGCAACAGGCCCAAAGCCGGGTGAATACCGGCGCGCATGAAGCCGTACCACGAGATACAGGCGGCAATCAGATAGGGCCAATAGGACAAGGACTGGCGCACCCAGGTCGAGGTTGGGCGGACTTCTTTGCCGGCGTCCAGTTTGCGCGGCAACCAGTTGGCCAGCACAAAAACCAGCACAGCAGCGGCGATAGAGAGCAACAGCCATTGCACGGCCAGTTCGCCGGTCGGATAGAAGATCGCCAAGATCACAAGACCCGCCGCATCATCGGCGATGGCCAAAAGCAACAGAAAGCGCACGGCAGGGTGCCCCGCGCCAAAAACAATCCGGCCGACGAGATAGGAAAACGCGATATCGGTGGCGGTGGGCACGGCCCAGCCGTTTTTGACCGCATCATAGGTGTCCGAGCCCAAAACCATGGCCAGTCCAAGATAGACCACAATCGGCCCCAACATCCCACCCAAGGTGGCGATCAGGGGGGTGGCCGCCTTTTTGCCTCGCAAAGAGCCGTTTTTGAGGATCACAGCCTCCCAGACCTCTTTTGCGGCAATGGCAAAGAAGAAGGCCATGAGCACGTCGTTGAACAGGTAATGCAGGGTCAGGGTCCGGTGAACATGTCCGGCCTCATCCATATGCGGATGACCGATAAAGAAATTTTCCGCCAGAGGGTACTCGACGAAGGCGTGGTAGGACTGCGCATCCGTGTTTGCCCAGATCAACGCAAGAACTGCGCCGATGATCAGCAAAAGCGAATAGTTCGTGACGAAATTCCAGACCTTGTACATATGTGCCCTCCGATCCCTGTACCCATGCGTGCTTGGGGAATAATCCAAGCAAGGGGGTAGGGCAAGCATGCAAACCCCTGTTGCCGTCGAACAGGGGTCAGTTTTCATGGCGATTTCCAAGAGTTGATCAGAAAATAGTCTGGAAACCGGTCCAGATTATTCCGGCCAGCACCGCCCCGATGAGGGCAAAGCCGATATAGGCGGCAAAGACGCGCGGTTTGACCAGTGCCCAGACCGCTACCGCCGCCGGGATGCAGGAAATGCCGCCCGCCACCATGAAAGCCATCGCCGCGCCACCAGACATGCCTTGGGACAAAAGCCCGGACATCAGGGGCACGGCGGCATAGCCATTGAGATAGGCGGGGGCACCGATGGCGGCTCCGATCAGGATGGGGCGTAGGCCGGTACCGCCCATCACTGAGGCGATCATATCAGCAGGTACATAGCGGATCATCACCGCCTCAAGCACATAGGCAACCAACATCCATTTGCCAAGAAACATCAGGTTTTCACGAAAATTGCCGCGGAAACTCTCGATGCGCTTGGACTCGGTCCAGACCTTCCAGTTTGGCGTGCCTCGCAACGCGGTCGACGCACACCGAGACGGCGCGGCGCGCGGTTTCAAAGGGGCCGCGAACAGCGCGGTGCCACCCATGAGTTTGACGCCAAAGCCGCCCATGAGGCCAATGCAGACCGCAGCGAGGGTTTTGGCGATGGCAAAGTCCACGCCCAACCCGTTGGCCGTGACGATGAACATGGCCGGGTCCATCAATGGCGAGGCCAACCAAAAGGCCATGACGGCAGAGAGCGGTACACCAACGGCCAAGGCCCCGGCAATAAAGGGAATGACCTGACAAGAGCAGAACGGCGACACACCACCAACAATTGCGGCCGCCATGATCATGCGCAACTCGCGACCTTCGAAAGCCTTGGACAGCAATGTCTCTGCACCGGAGGCTTTGACATAGGCCGTGGCGAGAATGGCAAACAGCAAAAACGGTGCCGCCGCCCAAAGCGCCTCTGCCGTAAAGAGAATCGTGTCCCACAGCGCCGAGGTGTCAAACAGCGCGACGGCCAAAAGGACCAAACCCGCGAGCAACAGGGCTTTGTCGGTCTTTTTCCACAGCATCGGGAGTTTCGGCGGGGTTTGGCTGAGATCAGTCATGACACTGGTCCTTCATGGCAATGGGCCTCTGGGGTACAGGTGTCTGCGTCGCAATCGGCGCAGCATTCGGACAGAAGGGCGGATAAAAGCCCCTCCAACTCATCGTAATCGGCCGCGATACACAGAATAGATCGCCCGTGGCGCTCTTGTGTCACAAGCTTTGTGGCCGCGAGGATTTTCATGTGATGGGTCAGGGTCGCGCCGGTGATCCCGGTGCGCTCTCCCAGCGTGCCAATGGTCAATCCCTTTGGACCCGCTCGCACCAAAGTGCGCAACACGGTGAGGCGTTGTTCGGAGCCAAGGGCGGCAAAGGTGCTTGCCGCTTCGGCTATGGAAATGTCGTCAGAATGGGGGGCGCTCATGGCGGAGTTTCCTGTGCGTATCTGTGATTCATTTTCATAATTCTAGAAATATAAAAATGAGTCAAGTGGTCAAACCCAAACCGATGCGCTAAAACAAATCCATGAGCCTGACCCAAGAGATACGCGCCTGTCGCCTCTGTACCGACCGGTTTGCCGCCACGGCAACTGCCCACACACCGCGCCCTGTGGTGTGGTTTCGCCCCTCTGCGCGCATTTTGATCGCCGGACAGGCACCGGGTGCGCGGGTCCATGACAGTGGGCGGCCCTTTACCGATCCGTCGGGGGACCGGTTGCGCGCATGGCTTGGGCTGGATGAGGAAACGTTTTATGACCGCGACCGCATTGCCATCGTGCCGATGGGGTTTTGTTTTCCGGGCTATGACGCCAAAGGCGCGGATATTCCGCCGCCCAGACTGTGCCGCGAGACATGGCACGATCAGGTGATGACCGCGTTGGGCGAGGTGGATCTGATCTTGCCCGTGGGGCTGCATGCGATCCGCTATCACCTTGGGGTGAAAACTGCGTTGACAGAGACAGTGCGCAATTGGCGCGACTGGCGCAATCATGCGCCGCGCGTCTTTCCCTTGCCTCATCCGTCTTGGCGCAATACGGGTTGGCTTAAGAAAAACCCGTGGTTTGAGGCCGAACTTTTGCCCGAGCTGCGCGTCTGCCTTCGGGCCAGCCTTAAGGACCTGCCATGACCGAACTCACTGCTTCCGCACAGACCCCCATTGACCGTGCCCATGCCGCGATGCAAGCCGCCCCGGATGACGACACCGCCCGGTTGCGGTTTTTTGAACGTGTCGCGGATGGCGAATGGTTTTTGCTTTTGGACGAAGAACATGACGGCGAAGGTCCGATCACGCCCAAAGTGTTTCCGGTCGAAGAGGATCAGTTCGTCTTGGCCTTTGACCGTGAACAGCGTTTGGCCGAATTCGCCGGTGGCGCGCCCTATGCGGCGATGTCCGGGCGGGTGCTGACCGAAATGTTGGCGGGCTCTGGCTTTGGCTTGGGGTTGAACCTGTCTGTGGCCCCTTCCGAAATGCTCTTGCCGGGGACTGCGGTCGATTGGCTGCACGCCACTCTGGGCAATGCCCCCGCTGAGACCCATGGCAAAGCCAAAGAGATTTTTCCGCCGCATGGCCTGCCCGAGATTTTGGTCACCGCGCTGGACGCCAAACTGGCGATTGCGGGTGGATTGGCGCGGTTGGTCTACCTGTCAGGGGTGACATACGAGGACGGGGTGCGCTCGCATCTCTTGGCCTTCGTTGATCACATTCCCGGTTCCGAAGATGTCTTGGCGCGGCTTGTGTCCGAGGCGTTGATTTTTTCGGGCGTCGAGGCCGGGGCGCTGGATGTGGCGTTTTTCAAATCCTCCGATCCGCTCTGTGCCGCCTTTGCCCGTTTTGGCCTGCGGTTCGATTTGCCAGACCCCGAACCATTGCAAACCGGCCCCGCCGCGCCCGGCATGGACCCGAATGCCCCGCCGAAACTGCGGTGATGTGAGTATTTAGGTCACGGTAAAGGGGGGCTGCGGGGCTCAGTAACCGGCCGCGCGATCGACCAGATGTAAAAACGGTTCACCCGCCTCGCCACGGCGAATGTTTTCCGCAATGACCTCTGAGGCGGTTTTTGCGCGGGTTTCCGCGGCGATATGCGGCGTGACGGTGACGCTGGGGTGAGCCCAATAGGGGTGCTCTTGCGGCAAGGGTTCGGTGCGGAACACGTCCAAAGTGGCGTGACCGATCTGGCCTGCGTCCAAGGCGGTCAGCAGGGCATCATCGTCGATCAAACTGCCACGTCCGGGATTCACGATCCGTGCGCCCTTGGGCAAAAGCGCCAGTGTTTCTGCGTTCAGAGTGTTTTCCGTCTGTGGCGTGTTGGGCAGCAACAGCACGACGATTTCTCCGGTCTTTAACGCCGATTTGAGGCCTTCGGGGCCGTTGACACAGGTCAGGCCTGCGATCTGTTTCGGACGCCGCGACCATCCCGTGACGTGAAAGCCAAGGGCGGCCAGCGCCCGCGCGCAGCTTTGTCCCAGTTCACCCAAACCCAGCACCGTGACAGAGCGGTCGCGCGCCAAAGGCGGGGTGATGTGATCCCATGCGCCATTGAGGCCATGAATATGACGGTCCATCCCAAGGTGATAGCGCATCACATGCCCGACCACATAATCGCGCATCCCCTCCGCCAGGCCGGGATCGACCATTCGGCAGAGCGGCTGGGTGAGCGTGGGGTTGGGGGCGATTTTTTCGACGCCTGCCCAGAGGCTTAGAACCGCTTTGGTGCGGGTGTAGGGGGTGAAATCCGTGAGCATGTCGTTCGGGGCATAGAGGATGTAATCGACCGCATCCGGGCCGGCGCTGCGCGTCAGATCGGCGTCAATCCCCGCCGTTTTGAGCGCCTGAGGCAGCACCGTTTCATAGGCGGGCCATGTCCGATCCGGGGCGGAAAACAACAGGGTCAGGGTCATCGTTTGCCCCTTGGGCGATGGATATGCGCTGATTGGACGATGCCGAAGGCGGCCAAAAGCACCAGCATGGCAGAGCCGCCATAGGACACGAGTGGCAAAGGTACGCCAACCACGGGAGCAAGCCCCATGACCATCGACATATTGACTGCGAAAAACAGGAAAAACGTTGCCGCGATGCCGATGGTCACCAGCGCACCAAAGCGATCTTTGTTGTTCATCGCCGAGACAAGACAAAACAGGACAATCCCCGCATAGAGTGCCAAAAGGGAGATGCCGCCGATAAAGCCGAATTCTTCGGCCAGGGTGGTAAAGATAAAGTCGGTGTGTTTTTCAGGTAGGAAATTCAACCGGCTCTGCGTGCCCTGCATAAACCCGCGACCTGTCCAACCACCTGATCCCAAAGCAATTTTCGATTGAGTGATGTGATAGCCCGCCCCCAAGGGATCGGTGGAGGGATCGAGAAACGTATCAATCCGGGCAAATTGATAGTCTTTCAAAAGCTGCCAAGAGGTGCCGCGCGAGGCGAACACAGCGCCGACAAGACCAACCGCAATACCGGCGACGGCGGCGAAATACCACCAACTGACGCCAGCGGCGAACATCACGATGGCCCCACCCGCGAGCAACAGGATCGAAGTGCCAAGATCGGGTTGTTTGAGCACCAAAGCTGTGGGCATGAGGATCAACACAACAGGGATCAAGACCCACAACGGCTTTGAGACCTTGTCGATGTCGAGCCAGTCGTAATAGGCCGCCAACAACATCACCAGCGAGATTTTCATCAATTCGGAGGGTTGAAGTTTGATCGGCCCGAGATCAATCCACCGTTGCGCACCCATGCCGACATGGCCGAAAAATTCGACGAAAATCAACAGCGTAAACGAGGCGATATAGGCCAGACCGGCGATGTTGCGCCAAAACCAGATCGGCACCATGCCGATCATCAACATCGCCACCATGCCAAGGGCAAAGCGTTTCATCTGTGGCTCGGCCCAGGGTTGGAACGACCCCCCCGCATTGGAATAGAGCATCAAAAAACCGACCGAGGCGGCGGCAGCCAGCAACAGCACCAGCGCCCAGTTGACATAAAGGACTTTTGACAGACCGGTTGGGATGGTTTTGAGGGTGCTTTCAAGATAGCTCATGCACGGCCTCTTGTGGTCTCGTCGCCATCGAGGTCGCGCAGGGGCATGGCCTTGAACCGTTCGCGGATGGTGTTGCGTTGCGAGCTTGGATAGGCGGCCAGAGGTGGCACCGCACCATGGAGGGCATAGAGCATCAAGTCGCGGGCAATCGGGGCGGCGACAGAGGAGCCGCCGCCGCCGTGTTCGACCACGACCGAGACGGCATAGCGCGGCGCATTATAGGGCGCGAAGGCGACGAACAGTGCGTGATCGCGTTCGATCCATGGCACGTTATTGTTGTTCACCACGGCGGAGCGGACCTGTGCCGTGCCGGTTTTTCCCGCCATTTTCGTGGTGTCGTCTTCGATGCGCGCAGAAAAGGCGGTGCCACGATTTGAGTTGATCACCTCAAACATGCCCTGACGTACCGAGCGCAACATGTTCTCATTGAGCCCCAAAGGCGCGCCGCCGAGGATGTGTTGTTCCACCCCGTCGATGGATTTGATCATCCGGGGCAAGATCTCGCGGTTGGTTGCCAAACGCGCGGTCATCACCGCAAGCTGCATGGGGGTCGCTAGGACAAACCCCTGGCCAATGGCGGCGTTCAAACTGTCGCCCACCACCCATTCGGCACCGCGGTTTTCCAGTTTCCATTGCTTATCGGGCATGAGCCCGGAATTGATCCCCGGAAGCGGCAGATCATAGCGCAGACCCAGCCCAAGTTTGCGGCCCATCTCAGCGATGTTTTCAATGCCTGCGCGCTGGGCCATCTCGTAATAATAGACGTCACAGGAATGGCGCAAGGAGCCGACCAAATTGACGTTGCCATGCCCGGCACGTTTCCAACAGTGGAACCGTCGTCCGCCAATTTCGGTGTGACCCAAACAGCGGACCGTGTCTTCGGGGGTGACAACGCCCGCTTCAAGCGCTGCCATGGCCGTGACCATTTTAAAGGTTGATCCGGGCGGGTAGGCGCCCTGAACCGATTTTGACGGCAAGGGGCGGTGATCGTTTTCCAACAGCTCATTATAAGCGGCCGAAGAAATCCCACGCACGAACAGGTTGGGATCAAAGGCCGGGGTCGATCCGGCGGCCAGAATATCGCCGGTTTCCACATCCATGATCACCGCAGAGGCGCTTTCACCGGCAAGTCGGGCTTGCACGAAATTTTGCATGTTACGATCCAGGGTGAGTTGCAGGTTCACCCCCGGTTCGCCTTCGTGACGGTCCAATTCGCGAATGATCCGGCCATAGGCGTTTTGTTCCACCCGCAGCGATCCAGCCTTGCCGCGCAAAACATCCTCAAGTCGGCTTTCCGCTCCGGATTTGCCGATCTGGAATTTCGGAATGCGGTAAAGCGGGTCGATATTGTCCATTTTCGAGAGGTCATAATCGGACACGGGGCCAACATAGCCGACGACATGGGCGAAATCCTCATGCAGCGGATAATGGCGCGACAGGCCGACCTCCGGCGTTACCCCCGGAAGGGCCGGACCATTGGCGGAGACGGACGAAAACGCCTCCCAACTCAACCGGTCGGCGATGGTCACGGGGGCGGATGGACCGGCTTTTTTCAACTCGGCGCGCACACGCTCCTGTTCTTCAAGCGGCAGGCCGATCAAGCGCTCCAGTTCGACCAAAACTTGGTCCAACTCACTGGCGTCCTCTTTGCGGATCACGATGCGAAAGGTCTGTTCGTTTTCAGCAATCACCGCGCCGTTGCGGTCATAGATCAACCCGCGCGCCGGGGGTAAAAGCCGGAATTTGACACGGTTTTCCTCGGCCAAAAGCCGGAATTCATCGGCTTGATCGACCTGCATATAGCGCATTCTGAGGCCAAGAATGCCCATAAACGCCAATTGGCTGCCGCCCAAAAACAACGCCCGACGCGAGATTTTGCGGGCAGATTGCGCGGTGTCTGCGGGGGAACGCCTCATCGCACATACCTCATCTCATCGGCCTCAGACGGGGTGATCTTGGTCACATTCATCGCCAAGGCGGATATCAGAACGACGGCCGGATAGGCGATCACCGTCGAAATTTGTCCCAAAATCGTCAACATGAGAGGCGCTTGATCGACCATGAAGAGTGCCAGGACGAAACGGTACAGAAGCGCCATGGCCAGCATCACCCCGGCCACCATCGCCCATTCGACAACAAAGGACATGTCGCGCGATGTCGGTTCGCGCCGACGCAGGAATTCAAGGCCGATCACAGCCAGCGCGGTCCATAGTCCGGGCGGGCGCATAAAGATGAAATCCGCCAAAAGCAGGATCGCGGCGAACAAAAAGACCGGGACATAATCCGGGCGTCTGAGCACCCATGCAAAGGCAAACGCCAACAAAAGATCCGGTCCCGGCCAATGGCCGTATCCGACCTTAAGAGGCAGAAGATAAAAGAAAAACGTTATCATAGAGAGGGCGAGAAACGCGACTCTGTAGCTCCACCGTCGTGTGGTGCGCGGGTCAACCATCGGGATTGGCCTCCGCGTCTTGCGGCAGGGTCGTCAATGGCGTGTCCGGCAGGATCAACCCACCCGGATCGCTGATCTGTTCGCTCTCATGGGTTCTGAGCACCCGCAGGTAATCCAGACGTTCGTAATCCGCCGCCAAAATCACCCGCAGGCGCCGATCCGGGCCCATCGCAACCTGTCCGATCAGCAGATCGGTGGGAAACACGCCGCCATCGCCCGACGACACCACGCGGTCGCCGGGACGGACAAGTTCGGGGCTTTCGATGAAATCCAAAGGTGGGCGGCTGCTGTTGTCGCCAGACAAGATGGCGCGTTGGCCCGAGGGTTGGATCGTGGCGGGCAGACGCGAATTGCTGTCGGTCAGCAGGATCACCCGTGAGGTGTTGGTGCCAACGCCCGAAATCCGTCCAACCAGCCCGATTCCGTCCATCGTGGCCCAGCCATCGCGGATGCCATCGCGCGACCCGACGTTCAACAGCACGGATTGCCGAAAGGGCGAACCCGAATCCGCCATCACCACGCCGGTGACATAGGTGTATTTCGGGTCGATCCGCACTTTGTTGAGGTCCAACAGCTTGGCGTTCTTCTGTTCCAACTGTAGCGCCGCCTCTTTCCACGCCTGCATCTGACGCAGTTCCCGGCGGAGCTCCTGGTTCTGGTCATAGATGCGTTGATAGCTTTGGAAATTCTCCACCATGCCAACGGTTTTGGTCACGGGAACCAAAGCCCATTCGAAAGAAGGCACAAATTTATCAATAAGTTGCGCGCGCATGCGCTCAACGCGCGGACTGTCAATCCGCCAGAGGATGAACAGCCCGACAAGGCACAGCAACAGAATCCCGATCAGCAAACGCCGGATCGGGCGGACATAGTCCTCTGAATTGCCTCTGTCTTTGGCCACGGTTCGCTCCCGACGTCTTCGTCACGGCTCAGCCGAAAAAAAGGCTCTGCACGCGGCAGGGCTTAGCTGTCGTAATCAATAACGTGCCGGAGTTGTTTCTCAAATTCCAGCGCTTTGCCAGTCCCCAGCGCTACACAATTTAGTGGTTCGTCCGCGACGGAGATCGCCAAACCGGTCTGTTCGCGCAGCGCCAGATCCAAATCGCCCAACAAAGCCCCACCGCCGGTCAGCATCACGCCACGGTCGACAATATCGGCGGCAAGATCGGGCGGGGTGGTTTCGAGCGCGGCCATCACGGCCTCGCAAATCTGTTGCACCGGTTCGGCCAAGGCTTCGGCCACCATCGCTTGGTTGATTTCGATTTCTTTCGGCACACCGTTGAGCAAATCCCGTCCCCGGATGACCAAAACCGAGCCACGCCCATCGTCAGGCATTCGCGCGGTGCCGATGGAGGTTTTGATCCGCTCGGCGGTGCCTTCGCCGATCAACAGGTTCTGTTGGCGGCGCAGATAGGCGATGATCGCGTCATCCATCCGGTCGCCACCGACACGCACGGAGCGTGCATAGACGATGTCACCAAGGGACAAAACGGCTACCTCTGTGGTGCCGCCGCCGATGTCGACAACCATGTTGCCGGTCGGGTCGGTGATGGGCATGCCTGCCCCAATGGCGGCTGCAATCGGTTCGGCAATCAGACCGGCGCGGCGTGCGCCTGCGGACAAGACAGATTGACGGATCGCACGTTTTTCAACGGGGGTGGCACCGTGGGGCACGCAGACAATGATCTTGGGCTTGGAGAAGGTGGTGCGTTTGTGGACTTTGCGGATGAAATGTTTGATCATTTCCTCGGCGGTGTCAAAATCCGCGATCACCCCGTCACGCATCGGCCGGATCGCCTCGATGGAGCCGGGGGTTTTGCCGAGCATGTGCTTGGCGTCTTCGCCCACGGCCAAAACCTGTTTGCGGCCATCTTTGACGTGATAGGCGACCACGGAGGGTTCATTCAAAATGATCCCCTTGCCTTTCACATAGACCAGCGTGTTCGCTGTCCCCAAGTCGATTGCCATGTCTGAGGAGAAAATCCCGCCAAATCCCGCCATAGTGTCCCTGATGCCCCGTCGTCGTTCAAAAGGAGAGAATCCCCCATGTCGGAGGACTTATAGAACCGTCATAGGTTTTGTAAAAGGGCGTGGTTGCCAGAGGGTGGCGAAGTCTCGCCACAGGCGACGTAGAGAGGCCTGCCACGTCTCACACGCGACAGGCCGAAATGTTGGGTTTGTCTTATTTCAATTATCTTTGAAGCATAACTCGGGGCACATGTGCCCGATATGTGCATGTTGGCGTTGCGCTACATTTTTACGCGTGCCTCAGAAACCTTCGTTACGGGCGCAATAAAACCTTGCCTTTATGGCTCGGAATCAGGGCGGATTTGACCGCGTTCTGGATTTTTCCAAGCGGGAAAATCGCTTCTGTGTCGAGGGTTAATTTGCCCTGCGCGGCCAATGACATCAGCCCTACAATGAGAGTGCGACGCTTTTCTGGGTCCATCTTTTCGATGACTTTCGCGCCCCAAAATCCCTTGATCGTGATGTGTTTGGTGATCAGCGTCCCGGACGACAGTTTGAGCGGCGCGCCTGTTGCGGTGCCGAAAGTGACCAAAAGCCCCTCCCATCCGAGCAAGGCGGTGAGGTCTTCGGCCAAAGCGCCGCCGACGGAGTCGATGGCCGCGTGCGCACCCATGTCGCGGATAAGCGCCTTGGCTTTGGCGATCCAATCCGCGTTATCAGTGGAGCGGGGAGGGTTTGGTGCGGGAGTGATCAGATACTCAGATACCATGTGCGCAAACGCGTGCCGGGTATGAAAAGGGGCGCACCGAAGCACGCCCCAAAGGATCAAGCCATGTAGCTGTATTACCCGGCGTCGGTGTATTTCACCGTTTTGACATCCGCGTCAGGCGCGGATTTTTCGCGGCGCACCAACAGGCGGTTGAGCGCGTTGACATAGGCCTTGGCCGAGGCCACCACCGTGTCGGTGTCCGCCGATTGCCCGGTGACGATTTTGCCATCTTCCTCCAAACGCACGGACACGGTCGCCTGCGCGTCCGTCCCCTCGGTCACGGCATGCACTTGATAGAGTTGCAGCCGCGCGGTGGTCGGAAACAGCTCTTTGATCGCCTTGAACGTGGCATCGACCGGGCCGTCGCCTTCACAGGTTTTCTGATGCTCGACGCCGTCGATTTCCAAAATCAGATCGGCGGATTGCGGGGCTTGCGTGCCACAGATCACGCGCAGGAATTTCACCTTGATCCGTTCGTTTTGCTCGGCCGCACCAGAGTCGCGCAAGAGCGCGATCAGGTCGTCGTCAAACACTTCTTTCTTGCGATCTGCGAGGTCTTTGAAGCGCACAAACACGTCTTTGAGTTGGTTGTCCGCCAGCGCAAACCCCATCTCATCGAGCTTGGCGCGCAGTGCCGCACGGCCCGAATGTTTGCCCAAAGGCAGCGACGTTCCCGCCAGGCCGACGTCCTGCGGGCGCATGATTTCAAAGGTTTCTTTGTTTTTCAGCATCCCGTCCTGGTGGATGCCGCTCTCATGGGCAAAGGCGTTTTTGCCGACGATGGCCTTGTTATATTGCACCGGGAAGCCCGACACCTGCGACACGCGGCGCGAGATGTTCATGATCTTGGTGGTGTCGATCCTGGTGCTGTAGGGCATGACGTCGTTGCGCACTTTCAATGCCATGACGACCTCTTCAAGTGCTGTGTTGCCCGCCCGTTCGCCCAAGCCGTTGATGGTACATTCGATCTGACGCGCCCCGGCCTCCACGGCGGCCAGCGCGTTGGCGGTCGCCATGCCCAGATCGTTGTGGCAATGGGTGGCAAAGATGATTTCATCCGCGCCCGGCACACGTTGCAACAGCATTTTGATGATGTCGGAGCTTTCGCGCGGGATGGTGTAGCCGACTGTGTCGGGAATGTTGATCGTGGTTGCCCCGGCCTTGATCGCGATTTCTACGACGCGGCAGAGATAATCATGCTCGGTGCGGATCGCATCCATCGGAGACCATTGCACATCGTCGGTCAGATTGCGGGCATGGGTCACGGTGTCGTGGATTTTATTGGCCATCTCATCCATGGTGAGCGCGGTGATGTCGCGGTGCAAGGGCGAGGTGCCGATAAAGGTGTGAATGCGACCACGCGGCGCGTGTTTCACCGCCTCCCAGCAGCGATCAATGTCATTCGTGCTGGCGCGCGCCAAACCACAGATCACCGAATTTTTCGCGTTCAGTGCAATGTCGCGCACCGCCTCAAAGTCGCCCTCAGAGGCAATCGGGAACCCGGCTTCGATGATGTCGACGCCCATTTCATCAAGCAGGCCAGCGATCTCGACCTTCTCATTGTGGCTCATTGTGGCTCCGGGGCTTTGTTCGCCGTCGCGCAGGGTCGTGTCGAAGATCAGGACGTGATCCTGTTTGGAAGTCTGGGTCATTTTGAAATCTTTCTCATAGTCCTCAACGCGTTTTGCGAAAAACCTAGCGCACAGATTTTTGTAAAACGCCGTTCAACATTGCAATGTTGCAGCCCTTTTACACATAATCCGTGTCTCAAATGAATGGCAAAAGGCTTTAGCTGCGTGATCCGGCGCATTTGGTCACCTCTGAGCCTCGCGCCGAAGGCACGCTCAGAGGCAGCTAAGAAGAAGGAGGCCACGACGAAAGCCCGCGCAAAGGCGCAGGGGCTGGGCAGCGATCGCTAAAAGGATATGTGCCTGGTTCGTCATGGGGCGACTATACGCGCCAATGCGGCGTTGAAAACCCCAAAATTGGCTTTTCACTGAATTCAAGTTTATGAATATCAATGCATACAAATCCCGATTGCGCAAAGACTCAGATCAAGTCGGTTCTCTTTAATCGGTGGTATACTGAACCAAAGACCGGGCCCGCGCCCGGATCAAAGCGTTGCGGGAAAACACAAAGGGGAGAAGATTATGGCGCATATCGTTGTACTCGGAGCAGGCCTTGGGGGGACCATTCAGGCCTATGAATTGAAAGAAACCGTGGGGCCGAACGACACAATCACGGTGATTTCCAACAAAAGTTATTTTCAATTTACGCCGTCAAACCCCTGGGCGGGTGTGGGTTGGCGCAAAAAGAAAGACCTGATCATCGAGCTTGAGCCGGTGATGAGAAAGCGCGGCATCGCGTTTATCTGTGATGGCGCTAAAAAGCTGATCCCGCAGGAAAACAAGATCATTTTGGACAGCGGAAAAGAAGTCACCTACGACTACATTGTCTTGGCCACGGGTCCCGATCTGGCCTTTGACGAGATCGAGGGCTTTGGTCCCAAAGGCTTCACCCATTCCGTCTGTCATGTCGAACATGCCGAAGTGTCGGGCGACGGTTGGGATGCGTTTTGTGCCAATCCCGGTCCGATTGTCGTCGGCGCGGTTCAGGGTGCGTCCTGTTTTGGTCCGGCCTATGAATATGCCATGACCATCGACACCGATCTGCGCCGCCGCAAGGTCCGCGATCAGGTGCCGATGACCTTTGTCACGCCTGAACCCTATATCGGCCACCTTGGCCTTGGCGGGGTGGGCGACACCAAAGGGATGCTCGAATCCATCATGCGCGAACGCTCGATCCGCTGGATCACCAACGCCAAGGTGAACCGGTTTGAAGAGGGCAAAGTGTTCGTGACAGAACATGACGAGGACGGCAAACCGAAGAAAGAGCATGAATTGCCCTTCAGCTATTCGATGCTTTTGCCCGCCTTCCGGGGCATCCCGGCGCTGATGGGGATCGATGGGTTGGTCAACCCGCGCGGCTTTGTTATCGTTGATGAATTTCAGCGCAACCCGACGTTTCCGAACATCTTCGGCATCGGCGTGTGCATCGCGATTGCCCCGAAAGAGCCGACCGCCGTGCCGACAGGCGTACCAAAAACCGGGTTCATGATCGAATCCATGGTCACCGCCACCGCTCATAACATCCCGCTGGTGATGGCAGGCAAAGAGCCGCAAAAACTCGCGACATGGAACGCGCTGTGTCTGGCCGATTTTGGCGATGGCGGGGCGGCATTTTTGGCCATGCCGCAAAACCCACCGCGCAACGTCAACTGGGCGGCGTCTGGCAAATGGGTGCATTGGGCCAAGCTGGGCTTTGAATGGTACTTCATGCGCAAAGTTCGCAAAGGCGTCTCCGAGCCGTTCTATGAGCGGATGGTGATGAAAATGCTGAAAGTGAACAAGCTCAAGAACTGAGGCTTGTGCTTTGTTAAGACCGGCCCCTTCCGATCCGCATCGGGAGGGGTTTTCTTTTGGCCAAACCGCGCCATCTTTAATGTATGTTTAAAAATGCACTCATCCTGGGGGCCTCGGGCGGGATTGGCGGCGCGTTGGTCGCAGCACTCACCGCACAGGGCACTCCGGTCACCGCCCTCGCGCGCAGTCGCGATGGGTTTGATGTCACCGATCCGGCCTCTGTTGCGGGTCATCTTGGGGCTCTCAAAGGCCCGTTTGACCTGATTATCCTAGCAACAGGAAAACTCGATGGGGCAGGGCTGCCGCCCGAGAAATCTCTTAAGGCGCTCAGTGCCGAGGCCATGGTGGATCAATTTGCCACCAATGCCATCGGTCCGGCATTGGTGCTGCGCGAACTGCCGCGGCTTTTGCCAAAGGACGCGCCCTCGACAGTGGCCATCTTGACCGCACGGGTCGGATCGATTTCCGACAATCATCTGGGCGGTTGGTACAGTTATCGTGCGGCGAAAGCGGCGGCGAACCAAGTGATCCGCACTGCCGCGATCGAGATTGCGCGCAGCTATAAACAGGCTTGTTTGATTGCCTATCACCCCGGCACCGTGGCCTCCGATTTCACCAAAGACTATGCCCGTGATAAGCTCCCGCTCGAGGCGGCAGCGGCGCATTGCCTTTGCCTGATGTCCCGCCTGAGTGCGGCTCAAACGGGACGGTTTTATGACTGGAAGGGCGACCAAGTGCCTTGGTGAGTTACTCAGACGCAGGCGTTTCCGCCGGGGTGTCCTCGGTGTCAGGCGTGGTGGCGGGCGTGTCCTCAGACACCAAAGCGCCATCGACCCAATCGCCCGAAACGGTGCGGCCATCGGCATAGGCGATCGTGCCGCGCCCGTTGGATTTTCCGGCCACAAACAGCCCTTCATAGACATCGCCATTGGCATAGGTCGCCACACCGCGCCCTTGAATTTCACCGCCCGCCCATTCGCCGGTATAGGTGAACCCTGAGGGCATGGTGATCGTGCCCATGCCGTCGCGTTTGCCCGCAACGTAATCGCCCTCATAGACCGTGCCGTCGGCATAGGTGGCGCGGCCTTTGCCTTGGCGCTGACCCTCGACCCAATCGCCCTCATACACAAAGCCATCGACATAGGTCATTTTGCCGGTGCCGTGGTTTTGCGCGTTCTTGAATGTGCCCTCATAGACAAGCCCATTGGCATAGCGCGCCACACCGTCGCCGTCGATCACGCCATATTGCCACTGACCCTCATAGGTGGTGCCATTGGGATAGGTGATCTTGCCGGTGCCGTGCGACAGGTCATCGAGGAAATCTCCAACGTAAACAGAGCCATCCGGGTAGGTCACCTGACCCTTGCCTTCAATGCGCCCGTCGATCCATTGGCCGGTGTAAAGATAGCCGTCCGAGCCGGTGAAAACGCCCTGGCCGTGGCGTTTGTCATCGTCGAAATCGCCCTCATAGACATCGCCATTGGCATAGGTCACGCGGCCTTTGCCCTGACGTTTGCCAGCAACCAGATTGCCGACGTAGACATCGCCATTGGGCTGGGTGATCGTGCCGGTGCCATTGCATTGGTTTTCAACCCAGTCGCAATCCAGAATCAGCCCGTCTTGGGTGGTCAAAACGCCTTTGCCATGGCGGGTGTCGCGCGACATTTCACCCTCATAGGTGGCGCCTTCGGGATAGGCGATTTTGCCCCGGCCTTCTTTGGCACCATTGACCCAGCCGCCCTCATAGACATAGCCGGAGGGGCTTTCCATCCGGCCCTGACCATGCAGCTTTGCGGCCAAAAATCCGCCCTCGTATTTCACGCCATTGGCATAGACCGCCACGCCTGATCCCGTGGCCTCGCCATTGACCCAATCACCCTCATAGGTGCCGCCATCGGCATAGGTGATTTTGCCAAACCCATGCGGTTTGCCTTTCTCGAACGCCCCCTCATAGACCGATCCGTCGGTGAACCGCGCGATGCCCTGACCTTTGATTTCGCCCTTCACCCATTCGCCGGTGTACTCATAGCCATTGGGCAGGCGGTAGGTGCCAACGCCATCTTGTTGGCCATCGGTAAAGGTGCCCTCATAGACGCCGCCCTCGTCAAATTGGTGGGTGACCACTTTGCCATTGTCCTGAGCGAGAGCCGTCATGGGACTCCATAGGGGCATCCATGCCACCAAAGCCATCAGACTTGTCAGGCCCATCCGGGGGCGCGCGAAACGCTTGCGTGTCACTATGTTGTCCTCATCCCAGTCATGCTGGTCCGTCATATGGGTGGTGGTCCATGGGCCGATCGCCGCACAGCCCTGCGCGCCAAGCCGTTTACTTCAACTCTCGCCGCGCGGTCACGCGCAGCCTAAGGATAAGCGCGGGCCTCTTCAAATGTTTTTGCCCCAATCGGCTTTCCCTTGCCGGTCTTTCTGCTAAACCCAAGGGCAAGGCCAGCGGGTCCGGCCCAAAGGCATGGCCCAACGGTACGCAGAGACAGGACCTGTGAGCATGACCGAGACATTCCGCCTGAGCATGGCGCAACTCAATCCCACCGTGGGCGCGATCGCCGCCAATGCCGAGAAAGTGCGCACCGCTTATGCCGAGGCCAAAGCCGCCAAGGCGGATATGATCGCTTTTCCCGAACTGTTCCTGATCGGCTATCAGCCGCAGGATTTGGTGATGAAACCGATCCTTGTGAACACGGCCATGGCGATGATGGAAGAGCTTGCGGCGCTGACGTTGGATGGCCCGGCCATTGGTCTCGGCGCGCCATATGCTTACGGTGATGCGCTTTATAATGGCTATTGGATTCTGGCGGAGGGCCGGGTCAAACAAGTCCTGCGCAAACATCACTTGCCGAATTTTAATGTATTTGACGAAAAGCGCCTGTTTGCCGAAGGTCCGATTGAGGGACCTTACGCGATCAACCTGTTGCGGATCGGTTCGCCGATTTGCGAAGACGCCTGGCACGAAGATGTGGCCGAGGCGCAGGTTGAAAGCGGGGCGCAAATCCTACTGGTGCCCAATGGGTCGCCGTATTTTCGCAACAAATTCGATGTGCGCCTGACCCATATGGTGTCGCGCGTCACCGAGAACGATGTGCCTCTGGTCTATCTCAACATGGTTGGCGGGCAGGATGATCAGGTCTTTGACGGCGGCTCTTTCGTGCTCAACCGGCATGGTCGCCCGGCGCATATCCTGCCGGTGTTCGATGAATGCCTCCGCCATGTCGATTTCACCCTGACCGACGGGAAATGGGTCGCCGAGGAGGGTGAGATTGCCCATCACCCCGACGCGTGGGAGCAAGATTACCGGGTCATGGTCGAGGCCCTGCGCGATTACCTTGGCAAGACCGGGTTTAAAAAGGTGATTTTGGGCCTGTCCGGCGGGATTGACAGCGCGATTGTTGCCACCATCGCCACGGATGCCATCGGTGCCGAAAACGTTCATTGCGTGATGCTGCCGTCCGAATACACCTCGCAAGGCTCGCTTGAGGATGCCAAAGACATCGCCACGCGGCTGGGCTGTCGCTATGATTTTGTGCCAATCAAGGCGGGGCGGGACGCGATCACCGACACGCTTGCGCCGATCTTTGGCGATCTGCCGTTTGACACCACAGAAGAGAACATCCAATCGCGCCTGCGTGGTCTGTTGCTGATGGCGATGTCCAATAAATTCGGCTCTATGTTGTTGACGACAGGTAATAAATCCGAGGTCGCTGTGGGCTATTGCACGATTTATGGCGACATGAACGGCGGCTATAACCCGATCAAAGACCTCTACAAAACCCGCGTCTTCGAGCAATGCCGTTGGCGCAATGCCAATCACCGTCCGTGGATGAAAGGCCCCGAAGGCGAGGTCATCCCGGTGGCGATCATCGACAAACCGCCCTCGGCCGAGCTGCGCCCCGATCAGCGCGATGACGACAGCCTGCCGCCCTATGAGGTCTTGGACGCGATCCTCGAAGGGCTGGTGGATCATGAGGAATCGGTGGCCGATCTGGTGGCCAAAGGCTATGCGCGCGAGACGGTGAAGCGGGTCGAGCATCTGCTCTATATTTCCGAGTATAAACGCTTTCAATCCGCCCCCGGTCCGCGCCTGACGCTCAAGGCGTTTTGGCTTGATCGCCGCTATCCGATTGCCAATGGCTGGCGTGATCCGAGTTAAACCGTTTCGACGAAAACCTGAGACAGGTTTGAATGGAAACGTCGTGCCACATATCAAGGGTGCGCGCGGTGGGGTCAAAACCGGTGAAGAAGGATTTTTGCCCCGCCGCTTTAAGGCGGATTAAGGCTTTACGCCCACCGCCTCAACGCCTATGACCGCGACTTTCTGATTGAGGAGCGCGTCATGGATCTCACCGTTGGTCTCGATTTCGGCACGTCCAACTCCGCCGTCGGCGTGGCGGTGAATGGGCAGCCTTGGCTGGTCGAACTGGAACCCGGTGAAAAGACTTTGCCGACGGCGGTGTTTTTTGATCCGAAAGGCGGGATGCGGCTTGGCTCTGCCGCCAACCGCGCGCTGATTGACGGCGAAGAGGGGCGCTATATGCGGGCACTCAAATCCGTTCTGGGCACGCCTTTGTTGCGCGAAACCCGGCCCATTGGCGGCAAAAGGCAAAGCCTTTTGGATGTAATCGCGCTGTTCCTGCGTGACTTGCGTGTGCGCACCGAAGATCAACTGCGCAACCCGGTCACTGGTGTGGTCTCTGGCCGGCCGGTGCATTTCCATTCCCGCGATGCCGCGATGGACGCACAGGCCGAACGCGACCTGCGCGAGGCCTATACGATGGCCGGATTTTCCGATATTCGCTTTCTGCCCGAACCCGAAGCGGCGGCGCTTTCTGCACGCGATTTGGCCGCGGGAGAGATCGGTTTGGTGGTGGACATCGGTGGCGGTACGTCCGATTTCACTCTGTTTCGCAAAGCGAATGGCCGCGCCGAGGTCCTCGCCTCCCACGGCATCCGTCTGGGTGGCACGCATTTCGACCGTGCGCTCAGCCTGCGCCACGCCATGCCCTTGCTCGGTGCCGGGACCGAGGTGCGCCGCGCCTTGGCAGAGGGGCGTTTGCCCGTGCCCGCCAGCCTGTTCAACGATCTGGCGACTTGGCAGAAAATCCCGTTTCTCTACACCCGTGACACCCTGTCTCTGGCCCGCGATCTGGCCCGTCACGCGGTTGAACCGGAAAAATTGGTGCGTTTGATCGAGGTGCTTGAGGCCGAGCTCGGCCATGACATCGCCTTTGCCGTGGAAGCGGCCAAGATCGGTGCCAATGGCGGCAAGGATGCGGCCGTGAACCTGTCTTTGGTGGAAAAGGGCCTGTCTGCGCCCTTAACACCTGCCGATTTGGCGGTCTGTTTGGCGGGCAACCGGGCCGAGCTGTCCGAGGCGATCCGAGATACACTCGCACTTGCGGGGCTTGCCCCTGACGCCATTGGTGCGGTGGTTTACGTTGGCGGATCTAGCCTGATGGATGTGGTGGCGCGCGCGACCGAGGAGGTGCTGCCACAGGCGCGGGCCTTGCGTGGCGAGGCCTTCACCGCCGTGATCGACGGGCTGGCCTTGGCCTCATCCGAGGCGCGGCAAGGCGCTTAAACCTCGACCAAGACACAGCCGGGCAAAAGCCGCGCCACATCCTGCGCTGAACAGAGCTGCGTGCCCGCCGTCAGCACAGCAGCCGAGGCCGCAGCCGTGCCAAAACAGAGCGCCTGTTGGAACGTATCGCCCCGCGTCAGGGCCATGGAAAACGCCCCGACAAAACTGTCGCCCGCGCCCACGGCAGAGACCACGTCAGCCGGATCAATGGCGCGCGAGGCGTGCCAGCGGCCTGTGGCATTGGCCAAGGTCGACCCGTCCGATCCGCGCGCCACGATGACATTTTCGGCCACGCCGCGCTCGACCAGGGCCTGCGCGAAATCGGCGGTGTCTGTGCGGGTCGGCAAGGCGCGCCCGGCGAGGTCTTCGGCCTCCACATCATCCATTCGCAACACATAGGGATTGGCCGGATGTTTGACCAATTCATGCAAGGGTGCCCCCGAGGTGTCGACAAAAAGCTGAATGCCATGGGCCGAGAGGCGCCGGGAGAGGCGTGCGGTATAATCTATCGGCACGCCGGGAGGTTGCGAGCCGGACAGCACCACGATCCCGTCAACGGTGGCCGCGGCGGCGATGGCATTGAGCGATTCGTCCACCATGTCGTGGTTCCAATAGGGGCCGGGCATGACAAAGCGGTATTGTTCGCCGGTAGATTGGTCGGTGATCGCCATGGATTGCCGGGTATCGCCGCCGGAGACCGAAAAGGCGGTAAAGCGCACGCGTTCTTCGGCCAAAAGCCGCAACAAAAGCGCCCCTGTTTCGCCACCAACAGCAGTGAACGCCGTGCTTTCCCCGCCCAAAAACCGGATCGCGCGCGACACATTGATGCCGCCGCCGCCGGGGTCCGCCTCAGGAGTTGTGCAGCGCAATTTGGGGCCGGGGGTCACAGAGGCGGCACTGGTGGACAGGTCCACAGTCGGGTTGAGTGTGATCGTGAGGATCTGTGCCATCTGCGTCTCCAATTCTGGGTGAGTCACATTTTACATCACTCTAGGCGTGGTAGCGTTAACATCTTTGATGCAGGTCACGAACAACGATTTTTCATCAATTTTTTCGCAAGCTGCGCGCAACAATTAAGCGGAAAGTAATCTGTGGACGTCAGAAAGCAACGAGACGTGCAATGCATGTTCGAGTTTTAATTTTTAGGGAGATGCAAATGGTTCCTGCTGCAACTGACCCGCGCTGGCAGCGCGTTTTGACCTCGGATGGTGATCTTTCAAGCGCCAGCCTCGCCACAAAAATTCTGATCACGCGCCTGCGGCGCGAGGTGCGCAATGCCCCCGCCGCAATTCAGGAAAAGATTGGCGAACTGCGTGCCTATTTTGAGAAAAACGCCTTTGCCCAAGCCGATTTTGCGGCATTTTGAGAGGATAACGACATGAAGAACTCCATGATGTCTGTGGCAGATGCCACGCGTAAAATCAATGAGGGTGCGGTGCTGCTTTTGGCGGGATCGCAAGAGGCTTTGTCGCAACTGCCGAAAGGCAAATGGATTGGTGGCACCTCGGTTTATTTCGTAACCGAAGAGGGCGGTAAAGTGGATCGCGAAAATGTCTTCGTGACCGAACTTGATCAAGCCACCGATGCGCGCGCCGTGATCTATGCCGGGGATGATCTCGCCAACCTGTCGATGAACCGCTTTGACAACGGCTTGTCGATGATCTTGATCCCGGCCTTCTCACAGGCGCATTCGGAATTTGCCATCAAGGGCGCGGAATTTCCGGGGGTTTTCGACCAGCCGCTTTTGGGCTGGATCACCGGTGTGCATCTGGATGATCTTGGTTCCACCACGCCAAAAATCTTTGACGGCGCAACCGGCGCGTCCTTTGAAGAGGGGGCTGCGGTGCTTCACGTCGAAATGCCTGCGGGCTACGTCGCAGACATTGGTATTCTGAACCTGTTCCAACCCGATACAGAGGCGGATCTCATCACCTTCTCCGAGAACGGTTTCGGTGCAAAAACCGCGTCTGTGAATGGCGAGATCGTTGATTTTGCGGCCTATTTGACGCAAAAAGGCATCGACACGAAATTGCCTTTGGTGGCCAATTACGCTGGCGCTATGGTCAATGTGTCGTTCCAGTCGGTGGATGCAGAAAACGGCGTGGCCTTTTATGCGCCGGTTGTCGCCGGGGCGGAATATCACATTGCCAAGCCGACGGGCGACTATGCGGCCAGTTTCGCTGCAAAAGTTGAAGGCGACGGGGCCAATGAATTGTCCTGCAACTGTATCCTCAATTATCTCTATGGTGAGCTTGAGGGCAAAAGCACGGGCACGTTTACCGGCCCTGCGACCTTTGGTGAGATCGCCTATATCCTGCTCAATCAAACGATGGTGCGCGTCGGCGTTCAGCCTTTGGTACAAAGCGCCGTGGCCTGAATTTATTCCAACAATGGCCGCAGAAGCATCTGCGGCCATTGTTGGCCTGAAATTCGTTGGGGGTCAGCCCTCGATCATGGTCTGATAGGACGCCGGGACATAGTCAAACCCACCATCGCGGGCGGCGACATAGCCAAGCGCCGGGAACGGCATGTGATATCCAATGAAGGGCACGCGATCCGTGGCCATCATGTCCAACATGTTGCGCCGGGTTTGTGCGGCCATGGATTTGTCGGTGTCATAGAGCACCTCCCAATCCGGGTGGGCCAATGAATAGACATAGTGGTTGGCGAAATCGGCGCCCAAAATCAGGCGTTCACCTTCGCTCTCGACGTGAAAGGCCAAATGGCCCGGTGTGTGGCCAAAGGCTTCCATTGCGGTGATGCCGGAGGCCACCGCAGAACCTTCTTTCATCAGGTCGAATTGATCTTGGATTGGGCGGATTTTGGCCTCAAACCCGTCGTTGCCGGACATGTCCCAATGGTCCATTTCAACCTCACCTGTGGAATAGCTGGCATTGGCAAAGGTCGGCGCGCCCTCATAGATGCCGCCAATATGGTCGCCATGCATATGGGTGATCACCACGCGGTCGATTTGATCGGCGGTGTAACCCGCCGCCTCAATCGCGGCAATTGTGCCTGCGGGCGATAGACCGGTGTCAAACAAGATCACCTCTGAGCCGGTGTTGATTAATGTGGGCGTAAAAAAGAACTGCGCCGCATCTGTTGGGATGAAATTGGCCTTCGAGGCGGCCGCAAACTCTTCGTCACTGGCGTTGAGACCAAAGATTTTATGGGGATCTGGCACGGTGCGGGTCCCGGCCAACAAGGTGGTGACTTCGAACGCGCCCAGTTTAAAGCGACGATAGGGGGCCAGGCTTGCACCCATCATCGGCGCATCGGCACGGGCAGAAAAGGGCAAGGCAGAGGCCAAGGGCGTGGCAGCGGCGGCCAAAAGCAGATGGCGGCGAGACAGATAGGGTGTGGTCGTCATGTGCGTCCTCCCGGAACAGGTTTCTCGTGTTGGAAACGGGTTTCGTGAAGGCAAAGATAGCACGGTTTGGGCAAAGCCAAACATGAGATCACGCGGTCGTGAGCGGGGCGTCAGTCCCATTCCCACCATTTGTCTATCGAAGCGATGTCCTCGTCCGACCAGCCAAAATGATGCGCCAATTCATGCACGGTCACATGGGCCACCATTTGCTGCAACGTCACATTGCCACGCGCCGCCCATTCATCCAAAATCGGACGGCGAAACAGCCAAATCGTGTCCGGCGCCGTCGCCTGATCCATGGTCGATTTTTCGGTCATCGGGATTCCGGTGTAAAGCCCGGTCAATTCAAACGGGTCCTCGATACCAATTTCTGCCAACAAATCCTCGGGCGCGAAATCCATCACCGCCAGGCCCAATTGCACGGCCAGCACTTTGAACGCGGGCGGCAGGGCGGCCATGGTGGCGCGGGCGATGTCTTCGATCTGATCAAGGTCGGGGGCAATGGCCGCAAGCGGGGGCAGGGATGGCACGTCTGTCATGGGGCTTTCCTTTGCGGCTTTCTCACATCTGAACACAGGTTGCGATATGGACTCTTTGCCTGCGATATGAAAGAGGAAGCGCAACAGGAGTTCGAAAATGATCGTCACACGTTTCGCCCCGTCTCCCACGGGTTTCATCCATGTCGGCAACCTGCGCACAGCGTTGTTCAACTACCTCATCACGCGCAAGGCCGGGGGGCAGTTTATCCTGCGTCTCGACGACACGGATCAGGAGCGGTCGAAACAGGAATATGCCGATGGGATTCAAGAGGATCTCGAATGGCTGGGCTTCACTTGGGATCGCTTTGAAAAGCAATCCGAGCGCATTGAGCGCTATGAAGAGGCGGCGCAGGAATTGCGCGATAAGGGGCGGTTTTACGAGGCGTTTGAAACGCCGACCGAACTGGATCTGAAGCGCAAGAAATTGCTCAATATGGGCAAGCCGCCTGTTTATGATCGCACCGCACTGACCCTGTCCGATGAGGAAAAAGCCAAACTGCGCGCTGAGCGCGGCAATGGCCATTGGCGGTTTAAGCTGATCCAAGAGCGGATCAACTGGGCCGATGGCATCCTTGGCGATATTTCTATTGATGCGGGCTCGGTCTCCGATCCGGTGCTGATCCGCGGCGACGGGCAGTTTCTCTACACGCTGGCCTCCGTCTGTGATGACGTCGATTTTGGCGTCACCCATATCGTGCGCGGCTCGGATCACGTCACCAACACCGCAACGCAAATTCAGATCATCGAAGCCTTGGGTGGCACTGTGCCGAGCTTTGCTCACCATTCGCTTTTGACGGGGCCGCAAGGCGAGGCGCTGTCCAAACGTCTTGGTACGCTGAGTCTGCGCGACCTGCGTGCGCAAGGTGTTGAACCGATGGCGCTTTTGTCGCTGATGGCGCGGATTGGATCGAGCCAGCCGGTTGAGGTGCGCACGTCCATGGACGAGCTGATCGAGGGCTTTGATCTCTCGACCTTTGGCTCTGCGCCGACGAAATTCGACGTGCAGGACCTGTTCGCCCTGACCGCCCAAGTCAATCACGCCCGTCCTTTTGCGGATGTGGCCGACGAGGTGGCCGCCCTTGGCGTGCCTGCTGAGATTGCCGAACCGTTCTGGACCGTGGTGCGCGAAAACATCACCGTCAAAGCCGATATGAAAGGGTGGTGGGAGCTGTTCCGCGATGGCGCGACGCCGCTGATCTCTGACGAGGACAAGGATTTCATCCCCGCCGCCTATGCGCTTTTGCCGGAACCGCCCTACACCAGCGAGACATGGAAAGAGTGGACCAGCGCCGTCAAAGACGCGACAGGGCGTAAGGGCAAGGGCCTGTTCATGCCGCTGCGCAAGGCGGTGACGGGCATGGAACGCGGGCCGGACATGTCCCATGTCATGCCGTTGATGCAGAAAAAGCCAACGCTTTAAACGCTGCTTTTGAGAAAGACAAACCGCCGCCGGGAGAACCGCGCGGCGGTTTTTTCATGTCGTGTTTCCGATAGGAAACTTCCCCTCTTGCGCCGAATCCACGGCTCGCATATCGTCGCGTTCAATCGCACGTTGGGAGAACGGGAGACTCGCAGGTCAAACCCGTACCGAAGGAGCAACCGCCCCGGTAAACTCTCAGGTAAACGGACCTTCGTGCGCGCAAAACTCTGGAGAGAGGTGCCTGTTTGCAAAGAGGGCATCCGCCGAAGGGATAACGATCTCAGGCGCACAAGACAGAGGGGGCATCGGGCGGGCGTAGACCCGTCAAGGTGCCGGGCGTCATCGACCCTTCGGCTTTATCTTAGGCGCAGACCCTTAGGCGCAATGGCGCAAGGAGACGGAACAGATGAGTGAGATGACGGGGCTCAAACGGACACCGCTTTATGATTTTCATGTCGAGCAGGGCGGCAAAATGGTGCCCTTCGCGGGCTATGACATGCCGGTGCAATATCCGCTGGGCGTGATGAAAGAACATCTGCACACGCGGGCTGAGGCGGGGCTTTTTGATGTCTCACATATGGGGCAGGTGATGTTGACCTCGCCTGAGGGCATCGAGGCGCTGGGTTTGGCGCTTGAGACGCTGGCGCCTGTCGATGTTTTGGCGGTGAAGCCGGGGCGGCAACGCTATGGCGTGTTCACCAATGACGCGGGTGGTATTTTGGATGATCTGATGATTTCCAATACCGGAGACGCGTTGTTCCTTGTGGTCAATGCCGCCTGTAAACAGCAAGACATCGCCCATCTGATCACCCATCTGCCCGGCCATGTCACTGTGACAGAGATCACAAATCGTGCACTTTTGGCGCTGCAAGGCCCGAAAGCCGAAGCTGTTCTTGCACAAATCGTGCCGCAGGTGGCTGAAATGCGGTTCATGGACTCGCTGCGCATTGCTGTGGGCGGTTCCGAGTGGTGGATTTCACGCTCGGGCTACACTGGCGAAGACGGGTTTGAGATTTCTGTGCCAGCGGGTGAGGCGGTCGATTTTGCAAAGACATTGGTCGCGATGGATGCGGTCGAACTCATCGGTCTTGGCGCGCGCGACAGCCTGCGACTTGAGGCCGGGCTGTGTCTCTATGGTCATGACATCGACAGCACCACCTCACCGGTCGAGGGCAATATCGCTTGGGCGATGCAAAAGACGCGCCGTTCCGGGGGCGCACGCGCGGGCGGTTTCCCCGGCGCGGATCGCATCCTGTCTGAACTGCACAACGGCGCGGAGCGCAAGCGCGTCGGGCTTTTGCCGCAAGGCCGTGCGCCGATGCGCGAAGGCACGCCGTTGTTTGCCACCAGTGAGAGCGCGGATCAGATCGGTGTGATCACCTCGGGAGGCTTCGGCCCCTCGGTGGAACGCCCCATCGCAATGGGCTACCTGCCCGCAGAGTTCACAAAAATCGGCACCGAAATCTATGCGGAATTGCGCGGCAAACGGCTGCCCGTTACGGTCGCGGATATGCCGTTCCGGCCTTCCACTTACAAACGCTAAATTGATCAAAGGGACACTCCCACATGGCACTTGAAACCAAATTCACCGAAGAACACGAATGGCTGCGCATCGAGGACGATTTGGTCGTCGTCGGCATCACCGAACATGCCGCCACGCAATTGGGCGATGTCGTGTTCATCGAACTGCCGGATGAGGGCACCGTGGTGTCGAAAGACGACGAAGTGGTGGTGATCGAGTCCGTGAAAGCGGCCTCCGATATTCTCGCGCCTTTGGACGGCGAGATCGTTGAGGTCAACGAAGCGCTGGCCAATGATCCGGGCAAGGTGAACGAAGACCCTCTGGGCGACGCTTGGTTTTTCAAGATGAAGATCGAAGACCTGTCCGAGCTCGACGACTACATGTCCGAAGCTGAATACAAAACCTATATCGGCTGAGGAGCATCAGGCGTGGCCTATACCCCATCGACGTACAATCCCTACGATTTTGCCAACCGCCGTCACATTGGTCCCTCGCCTGAGGAGATGGACGCGATGTTGGCGGTGATCGGCGCGCCCTCTTTGGATGCGCTGATTGACGAGACAGTGCCCATGGGCATTCGGCAGATGGAGCCTTTGAACTGGGCGCCGATGACTGAACACGAGGTTCTGGGTCACATTCGCAAAGTGGCGAAACAGAACGTGGTGATGACCTCGCTCATCGGTCAGGGGTTTTACGGGACGGTCACGCCGCCCGCGATTCAGCGCAATATTTTGGAAAATCCGGCGTGGTATACGGCCTATACGCCCTATCAGCCGGAGATCGCGCAGGGGCGTCTTGAGGCGCTGTTGAATTTCCAAACCATGGTGTCCGATATGACCGGATTGCCGGTCGCCAACGCATCTTTGTTGGACGAAGCCACTGCCTGCGCCGAGGCAATGACCATGGCGCAGCGCGTGTCGAAATCGAAAATGACGCGGTTCTTTGTCGATGAAAACTGCCATCCGCAAAACATCGCAGTGATGCAGACCCGCGCCGCGCCTTTGGGCATCGAGATCGTTATGGGGGACCCGCGCGATCTGGACCCGGCCAAAGTCTTTGGCGCAATCTTCCAATATCCGGGTACCTACGGCGTGGTCACGGATTTCACGCCACAGATCGCAGCCCTGCATGAGGCCAAAGCCGTGGCAATCATGGCGACCGATTTGATGGCGCTGACGTTGCTCAAAGACCCCGGCGCAATGGACGCCGATATTGCCGTCGGCTCGGCGCAACGCTTTGGTGTTCCGATGGGGTTTGGTGGCCCGCACGCGGCCTTTATGTCCTGCAAGGACGAGATGAAACGTGCCATGCCGGGGCGGATTGTTGGCGTCTCTGTCGACGCCGCAGGCAACCGTGCCTATCGCCTGTCGCTTCAGACCCGCGAACAACATATCCGGCGTGAAAAGGCGACCTCCAACGTCTGTACCGCACAGGCTTTGCTCGCCGTTATGGCCTCGTTTTATGCGGTGTTTCATGGCCCTGCGGGCCTGCGTGCCATTGGCGAAATGATCCATTTCAACGCGGTGCGTCTGGCCGAAGGCCTCAAATCCGCCGGTTTCAAAATCGCCCCTGCGGCGTTTTATGACACGTTCACGGTGGAGGTCGGCGCGATGCAGGGTGTGATCCTGCGTTCGGCGATGGCCGAGGGGATCAACCTGCGCAAGGTCGGCACGGATAAGATCGGCATTTCGGTCGACGAGCTGACCTCGCCCGAAATCATCGCCCAGGTCTGGCGCGCCTTTGGCTCTGACGCCGAGGTGCCGGGCGGCTTTCCGGGGCTTGGGGTCCCGGAAAAAATGCTGCGCAAAAGCAGTTACTTGAGCCATCCGATTTTCGGGATGAACCGAGCCGAAGGCGAAATGATGCGCTATATGCGGCGTTTGGCGGATCGGGATTTGGCGCTCGATCGCGCGATGATCCCGCTGGGCTCTTGCACGATGAAACTCAACGCCGCCGTCGAAATGATGCCGATCACTTGGCCGGAATTCAACGCGATCCACCCCTTTGCCCCCGAAGATCAATCCGAAGGCTATGCCTTTATGATCAAAGACTTGGCGGACAAACTGTGTGACATCACCGGCTATGACGCCATGTCGATGCAGCCGAATTCCGGCGCGCAGGGCGAATATGCCGGGCTGTTGACGATTATGGCCTATCACCGTGCCAACGGGCAGGGCGGGCGCAACATTTGCCTCATTCCGATGTCGGCGCATGGCACCAACCCGGCCTCGGCCCAGATGGTCGGTCTCAAGGTGGTGGTGGTGAACACGGCGGCCAATGGCGATATTGATCTTGAGGATTTCCGCGCCAAAGCCGAAGCGGCGGGGGACAAACTGGCCGCCTGTATGATCACCTATCCCTCGACCCATGGCGTGTTCGAGGAGACAGTGAAGGAGGTCTGCCAGATCACCCATGATCACGGCGGACAGGTCTATCTCGATGGCGCGAACCTCAATGCGTTGGTGGGCTTGGCCAAACCCGGCGACATTGGTTCGGACGTCAGCCATCTCAACCTGCACAAAACGTTCTGTATCCCGCATGGTGGCGGAGGTCCGGGTATGGGGCCGATTGGGGTCAAGGCGCATTTGGAACGGTTCTTGCCGGGTCATCCTGAGACCGGTGGCGAGACCGGTCCGGTGTCGGCCGCACCTTATGGCTCGGCCTCGATCCTGCCGATCTCATGGGCGTACTGCATGCTCATGGGCGGTGCGGGGCTGACGCAGGCGACCAAGGTGGCGATCCTAAACGCCAACTATATCGCCGCGCGTTTGGATGCGGCGTTTCCGGTGCTCTATAAGGGCAAACAGGGGCGCGTGGCGCATGAATGTATCGTCGATCCGCGCGGGTTTGAAAAGCCGACAGGCGTGACCGTGGATGACATCGCCAAGCGTCTGGTCGACAGCGGATTTCACGCGCCGACCATGTCGTTCCCGGTGCCCGGCACGCTGATGATCGAACCGACCGAGTCAGAGACCAAAGCCGAGTTGGATCGGTTTTGCGAGGCGATGCTGTCGATCCGTTCCGAGATTGCCCAGATCGAAAACGGTGAACTGCCGCAGGACAACAACCCGCTCAAACATGCGCCGCATACGGTCAATGATCTGGTTGCTGAATGGGATCGTCCCTATTCGCGTGAACAGGGCTGTTTCCCGCCGGGATCGTTCCGGGTCGACAAATATTGGCCGCCTGTGGGCCGGGTCGACAACGCCTATGGCGACCGCAATCTGATCTGTCTCTGCCCGCCGCCGGAGCATTATATCGAAGCGGCAGACTGATCATTTGCGCCGCGGGAGGTCGTCCAGATCAAAGGACACCCCCTGCGGCGCGAGCCAGGCGTTAAAGCGGGCGATTTTTTCGTCCAATGAACAGGTCTTTGCCTGTGGTTCCATCTCTTTGGCATAGGTGTCACGCAATTGTGCCTGAACCTCGGGCGGCAGGGTTTTGAACGGTGTCATTTTGACCTCTTGAACAGGGCAGGGGCAGGGTACATATATTCCTTAACTGGAATGTGAAAAGCCCGAATATGAAAAGGAGGCCATCATGGCCGCGACTTTGCAAAAAGATGCCGTCAAACTCGCCTGTGCCACCTGTGGTCAGGTCAACCGTGTGCCAACCGACAAACTCAGCGCCGGGCCGAAATGCGGCACCTGTGGCGAGCCGTTGATGTCCGGCAAAGTGGCGGAGCTGGACCCGAAGGGGCTGACAGCGCTGTCGAAAAAGGACGACCTGCCGGTCTTGGTGGATTTCTGGGCGCCGTGGTGCGGCCCCTGCCGGATGATGGCGCCAGAATTTGCGAAAGCGGCGCAGGAGCTGAAAGGCCGTGCGCGTTTTGCCAAGATCAACACTGAGGAGCACCCGAAAGTGTCGATGCAAAACGGCATCCGGGGGATTCCGGCGCTGATCCTGTACCAAGGCGGCCAAGAGGTGGCGCGCATTGCAGGTGCCCGTCCGGCGCGTGATATTGTGGCCTTTGTGGTGGAAAACGGCAAACTGCCCGCCTGATATCTGGCGCGATGGGCGTGACAGTCTGGCGCAGAACCCTCTCCCATGCCCGTCTTGACTTTGGCGTCGGAGAGGGACAAAAATCGCGCCATATGGGGTTGTAGCTCAGTTGGGAGAGCGCGTCGTTCGCAATGACGAGGTCGTCGGTTCGATCCCGATCAACTCCACCAAAATCTCAGTTTGTCATTGTCATTGGACCATAAGAGTGCATTTTTGGAGCATAAACGTGCATCTCAGTGTCAAGAAAATTCTGAAACACAAGATATAGTAGCTGTTTCGCAGGTCCAACACAAACGCGCTCCGTTTTACGCTCTCTCCGAAAGGTCTCCGATGTCCGAAAATCGCTATGGCGTGATCTCTGGAGTGCGAAGCGCGGAGGATCGGCAGCTCGCGATTGCACGGCTTGAAGCGGAAGGTGTTCCGACGGAGCGGATTCTCGCGACCGACCCAGAAGAGCCAAATGCACCGCCCGTCTGGCTTAACGATCTGAGTGCAGACGCGGAACTCATCGCCCCGTCTCTGAGCGACCTCAATCTTTCAACACAAGGCATCGCCGCCACGGTCGAGGCAGCGCGGGAGTTGGGCATTCATGTTCGCTGCCTTGATGAGGCATTCGACAGCCGAAACGATTGGCAGTCCCAAATCGGCACTCTGCTGACCGCCCTCAACCGCCTCGACCGCAAAGGCTTCTCCGACCGGACCAAGATCGCGCTGCAAGAGGCCAAGGCCCGTGGCCAACGTCTGGGGCGCATGCCGAGCATGACAGACCTGCGAAAAGCCGTCGCCATCCAAATGATTGAGGCCGGGTACAAAAGGGACAAAAATATGGAAAACCCTCGCGGTTCTGGAAGGCCCGCCGATCAGCCAATCAGCCTATTACCTCTGGCAGAAAACGTGGTAGGCTGAGAGGGAGTGATCAGACACGAGGGGCGGATTGTGTTGAAAAACTCTCATGCAGCGCTTTGGGGCCAATTGGCAGAACAATATTCCGAATTATTCAAATTCTAGCAGCATCACGGGGTGCGGAATTGGACTCTTTCAAGTCTATCCTGAAATCCGAGATCCGGCCTTTCTTGCTGGTATTGTCGGGCATCCCTGAGCTGGATGACAATATCCAGAACTTTGAGCAGCTGGGCCGGAAGGTGGGGAAAACGGAACCTCGAAGATTGCGGAAGAGCCTGCTTTGCGCATGCTTCTCCTTGTTCTGTCTCTTATTGTTTTGGATTTCTGGGTAAGACGTCATCTCCGCCATTACTCATGGCAACGCATTGGGTCTTAAGGAGATGCGTCCGTCTTCCTCAGCCAGCGCCGCCAAGTCATTGAGGCGCTGAGCGCAGGCTTTGTGTCGATCCGGTTCAGGTCAGGAAAAATTGCGAGAACATCGGTTCGGCGGCGGCCCCGATCACGCGGGCATTGCCGCCGATTTGGGCGGGTTCGATCCGGGGTGTGATCAAGCCGCGCAGATCGAGCGCCTGAAGTTCCGTGCGGGTTTCGGCCACAAGCCGCTCGCGTACGTCGGCGGGAAAGGCTCCGTCGATCAACACCGCTTCGAAATCAATCACGCTACAGACCGTGCGGCTGGCGGAGGCAAGGGCCTTGGCGGACTGGGTGATCCAGTCATCCAAATCTGTGCCAAAGCCGGTCCAATCTTGTGGCATGCGCCACATCGCGGCGGTGTCGCCCCCGGCTTTAAGCACGGCGGCCTCTAACAGATAGAGCGAGGCGGCGTCGATCAATTGCACCTCTTTGCCCTCGGCGGTGATGTGGGGCAGGGAGCCAAAAGCCCCGGCATTGTGTTGCCGGCCTTCGACGACCGAGGAGGCCATGACAATGCCGCCGCCGATGAAGGAGCCAATGAAGAAATAGGCGTAGTCGGAAAAGGCGCGTCCGCGGCCAAAAAAATGTTCGGCGCGGCAGGCGGCCGTGGCGTCATTGTCGGTATATTGCGGCAGGTCGGAGAATGTCGCGATCTCTGTTGCAAAGTCGATTTCGCGCCAAATGTTGAAATCCTCCGGCGCGCCCAAAGCGTCGCTCCAGCGCCAAATTTCCGACGGCGCCGCGACGCCAATGCCGCACAGGCGCTTGCGTTGATAGGGGGTCAACGCCCCGGCGAGCGCCTCCATACCCTCACGCAAAAAGGTAAAGATTTGGTCGGGCATCGGATAACGGTAGGTGATCAAGCGCTGTTCCAACACTCGGCCAGACAGATCCATCACCGCCAAATCTGACGAGCGTCGCCCGATTTTAAGGCCAAACGACAGCGCTCCGTCCGAGTCGATTTCCATCGGAATTGAGGGCTTTCCTACCTTGCCACGCTTAGGGGTTCCGCGTTTGAGAAAGCCTTCATTTTCAAGTTTTCTCAATATGTTAGATACGGTTTGAGCCGAAAGATCAGTGCGCTTGGCAAGCTCGCTTCCGGGCATGCCTCCATGGCGTTGAATGAGCGAGAGGATCAGTCTTTCGTTGATCTCACGCACGCCAATCTGATTGACGCCGGATCGAAGCTGGCGCACCTCAATATCATTCATCTGTCGTCCTCCCGTAGGTCATATTGTCGAACTCGCATTAATAAATCAAATGGATTTATTTATTGACGGGACGTTAGGAATCATGTCTTTTCACCGTGAGCCGCTCGGAGGAAGTGGTGAGAGTGATGCGTGATCCTGTAAAGGCAGCGCGACGATATTTTGGGAGGACGACCATGAAAAAACTTCTGACTGGAAGCGCAATTGCGCTGGCTTTGACGGCATCCGGGGCCTTTGCTGAGGACATCAGCGCATGCCTTGTGACCAAGACGGACACCAACCCTTTCTTTGTGAAAATGAAAGAGGGTGCAAGCGCGCAAGCCGAGGCTTTGGGCATCAAACTCAATACTTATGCGGGCAAACTTGACGGTGATGTGGAAACACAAATCGCAGCCGTTGAATCCTGTATCGCAGGGGGTGCCAAAGGCATCCTGATCACCCCGTCTGACAGCCGCGCCTTGGCACCTGTCGTGACCCAGGCCCGCGAAGCCGGTCTATTGGTGATCGCGCTCGACACCCCGTTTGAGCCGACCGACACCGCAGACGCGACCTTTGCCACCGACAACTTTTTGGCTGGCGAATTGATCGGCCAATGGGCGGCGGCGAAAATGGGCGATACGTCCAAGGCGAAAATCGCGCTTTTGGACCTCAATCCCTCCGAAGTGTCCGTCGATTACCTGCGTGACAACGGCTTCTTGCAGGGGTTTGGCGTCGACATCAAAGACCCGAAAGACATCGGTGACGAAGACGACGAGCGCATCGTTGGCAATGACGTGACCAACGGCAACGAAGAGGGCGGTCGCACTGCGATGGAGAACCTGCTGCAAAAAGACAGCGGCGTGAATGTGGTTTACACCATCAACGAACCGGCCGCAGCTGGAGCTTATGAAGCGCTCAAATCCATGGGCCTTGAGTCTCAGGCCTTGATCGTGTCGGTCGATGGCGGTTGCCCCGGCGTGCAAAACGTCAAGGACGGCGTGATCGGCGCGACCTCCATGCAGTTCCCGTTGTTGATGGCCTCCAAAGGCATCGAGGCGATCAAAGCCTATGCCGACACGGGCAAAAAGCCGATGAACTCCGAAGGTCTCGATTTCTTCAACACGGGTGTTGAGCTTGTCACCGATCAACCGGTCGAAGGTATCCCGTCGATCACCTCCGAAGAAGCGCTCGGCAAGTGCTGGGGCTGATCTGATCTGCATCGTTTCACCGGGAGAGGCAGCGTGCTGCCTCTCCTCCCTCTTTTCGCCCTCCGACCTCGAAGGACAGGGAAATGAGTGACACCACCTCGGCCAAAAAAGGCCAAGATTTTAAACAGGTTCTGGATAAAAGCGACCGGTCTGTCGCCTCGTTTGAGACCTCCCAGAAAAATATCATCGAACGGCTTCAGTCGGCTTTGCATGGCAATCCAACGCTGGTCCCGGTGATCGTTTTGGCCGCCGCCGTTGTTGTGTTCGGCCTGATTGCAGGCGGTAAATTTTTCTCTGCCTTCAACCTGACTTTGATCATGCAGCAGGTGTCGATCATCGGTATCCTCGCCGCCGCGCAATCCCTGATCATCCTCACCGCAGGGATCGACCTGTCGGTTGCGGCGATCATGGTTTTGATGGCGGTGATTGCGGGCAATTTGGCGGTGTATAACGGCGTACCTGCGCCCATCGCGCTCATCGTTGCCTTTGTTGGCGGGACCGTGGCGGGGCTGATCAACGGCTTCTTGGTCACCAAGATCAAATTGCCACCTTTTATCTCCACCTTGGGCACGTGGTCGATCTTTTTCGCGCTCAACCTATGGCTATCAGGTGCGCAATCCATCCGCTCGCAAGACATCGACGCCAATGCGCCTTTGCTGAAATTCTTTGGCCAGACCATCGAAATGGGCGGCGCGCGCATCACCTATGGCTCGATCCTAATGGTGCTGGTCTTTGCGGTGCTATGGTACATGCTCAACAAAACCGCCTGGGGCCGTCATGTTTACGCCGTGGGCGACGACAAAGAGGCGGCGGAATTGGCGGGCATTCGCACCGACCGCACGCTTTTGTCGGTCTATGCGCTTTCCGGTTTCATCTGTGCCGTCGCCGCATGGGCCTCTATCGGTCGGGTTGGGTCTATTTCGCCGCAGGCCTTCTATGAGGGCAACCTGCAATCCATCACCGCCGTTGTGATCGGGGGCATCTCGCTCTTTGGCGGGCGCGGCTCGATCCTTGGCGCTCTGTTTGGCGCGCTCATCGTCGGCGTGTTCCAATCCGGGTTACGTCTGGCCGGTGTGGATGTGCTCTGGCAGGTCTTTGCCATCGGTTGGCTCATCATCATCGCGGTCGCCATCGACCAATGGATCAGAAAGGCTTCGGCATGACACAGTCCAACACTCAGCCCATTCTTTCGGCCAAGGGCCTGACCAAACGCTATGGCCGCGTCACCGCGCTCGACACCTGTGATTTCGAACTCTATCCGGGCGAGATTTTGGCCGTGATCGGGGACAACGGCGCGGGCAAATCCTCCTTGATCAAAGCGCTGTCTGGCGCGGTCAAACCCGATGCGGGTACGATCAAACTGGATGGTGAAGAGATTCATTTCCGCTCGCCGCTTGAGGCCCAGGACGCAGGCATCGCCACGGTCTATCAAACCCTCGCGCTCTCGCCTGCGCTGTCCATCGTCGACAACATGTTCCTAGGGCGCGAGATTCGCAAACCCGGCTTTGCGGGCAAGTTCCTTCGGGCTTTGGATCATGGGGCGATGCGCGATTTCGCCCGTGAAAAACTGTCCGAGCTGGGTCTGATGACGATCCAGAACATCGACCAACAGGTGGAAACCCTGTCGGGGGGGCAACGGCAAGGCGTCGCCGTGGCCCGCGCCGCGGCCTTTGGCTCAAAGGTGATCATTTTGGACGAACCGACAGCGGCTCTTGGCGTCAAGGAAAGCCGCCGGGTGTTGGAGCTCATTCAGGATGTGCGCTCGCGTGGCATTCCGATCATTTTGATCTCGCACAACATGCCGCATGTGTTCGAAGTGGCGGATCGGATTCACATCCACCGCCTTGGTCGCAGGCTTTGCGTGATTGATCCGAAAGAATACACCATGTCGGATGCCGTGGCCTTTATGACCGGGGCAAAAGAGCCACCGGCCGAGGCCGCAGCCGCCTGATGGAGAGCCGCCTGAACGCTTTGGTTGCCAAAATCCGCGCCGCCGCAGACGGGCGGACGCGGCTTTTGGTTGCCGTTGCCGGACCTCCCGGCGCGGGCAAATCGACGCTGGCCGAGGCGTTGGCCGATCAGATCGGACCAGAGGCGCAGGTCATCCCGATGGACGGGTTTCATCGCGACAATGACTGGTTGAGCCAGCACGACCTTCTGGCGCGCAAAGGTGCGCCAGACACCTTTGATGCGGCGGCTTTTTTGAGCCTGATCACACAGTTCGCCACGGGTGACAGCCCGCGCTTTCCGCTGTTTGACCGTACCAAAGATTGCACCGTGCCCGAGGCGGGGGCGCTGTCTGACGCCACGCGTATTCTGCTTATCGAGGGCAATTACCTCTTGCTCGACCGCCCCATTTGGCGCGATCTCGCCCGGTTTTGGGATATGACGGTCTTTATCGACGTGCCAAAGGCGGAGCTTGAACGCCGCCTGATCGCGCGTTGGTTGGATCACGGCTTGGACCCGGATGCGGCGCGCGTGCGGGCGCAGAGCAATGATTTGATCAACGCCGACACAGTGATCACGCAAAGCACGTCCGCCGATTGGACCATATCGAGCGATTAAAGGCGGTTATTACAGGCCGCGCACCGCTTGCGGCAGGTCCGTCCGCCGCCCGCCATTGTCCAAATCCAACGCGCCAAACCAGACCTCGCGCGCGCGCAGCATGGGCAGAGCGCGGACGGTGGTCGCCGCGCTATCAGGCAGTGTCAGCGGCATGTCCCAATGCGCATCGGTGAGGTCACGCCAACAGACGTTCAAATGCACCTCCGAGTGATGAAACAAGTGCCGCAGGGCGCGCGCCGGCAAGGTCGCGGCCAGGTCCAAAGCGGGCATTTGGTGCTTTTCGTCATTCGGCGGCGTATAGGCCACGCCCTTGACCAACGCCTCAAGCAGCAAAGCCTGATGGCGGGCATGATAGCTGACATGGGCGATCACATGCCGTCGGGTCCAGTCGGGGCGCAAGACTGCCCCGTCCAGATCGTTATCCGACAACTCATTGAGTTTGCGGGCAAAATAGGCGGTGCCACGACGCGCCATCAACAGGTCTTCGGCGGGCGCACCGGCGGCGTCATAGCGCGCGCCCTTGCCTTGGCGGGCCTTGAGCGCTGCGCGGGCGACCTGATCGGTCTCGCCAAGCGTCATCAGCTTTGCCCCTCGACTTTCGTGCGCATGAACGACAGCGCTTCCATGATCGGCGCGTCAGAGAACCGGAACAGATCGAATTGGCTCTCCGCTTGCAACGACCATTTGACCCAGCTCGGCACGACGAACATATCGCCGGTTTCAAGTGGGGTGGTCACGCCGTTGAGCACCACCGAACCCTTGCCCTCGAACACTTGGAACACACTCGATCCGACCTCTTGGCGCGGTGCGGTTTCAACGCCTGCGCGCAGACGGTGGAACTCGCAACGGATCGTCGGCATCACATCATTGCCGGTGGTCGGATTGACGTAACGGATCGCGGCATGGCCTTGGGCGACGGTGGCGGGTTGGCCTTCGTCCTCCAACAAAAGCTGCTCGGTCAACGCCCGGTCGGTGAACTCCCAGCGATAGGCCCCGATCGGTGAGGACACGGTGTTTTGCAACTGCGACAGTGGCCGCAGGCCCGGATGACACCAAAGCCGCTCGCCACGCGAAAAATTCGGCGTGGCGTAATCGGTCACCCGGTCGGAGCCGAATTCAAAAAAGCCCACATCCATTTGCTGGCTGAACGGAATATCGAGCCCGTCGATCCATGCCATCGGTTTGTCCGTGTCATTGTGGTGGCCATGGAAATTCCACCCCGGGGTGAGCAACAAATCGCCGCGCGACATCCGCACCGGATCGCCGTTGACCACGGTCCACACGCCTTCGCCCTCGACGACAAAGCGAAACGCATTTTGGCTATGGCGGTGTTCGGGCGCGGTTTCTCGCGGGCCGAGATATTGGATCGCGGCCCACATGGTCGGTGTGACATAGGCGTTGGGCGCAAGGCCTGGATTGGCTAGCCCAAGGGCCCGGCGCTCGCCCCCGCGACCCACCGGCACCAGTTCGCCGGATTTTTCCGCCAAGGGCAGCAGGTTCGACCATTTCCAAACATGCGGCACAGCTTTGGATTTTGGATGGATCGGCATCAGATCGCCAAGCTGGGTCCAAAGCGGGATCAGGCTTTCGGCCTCAAACCCTTTGTAAAGCGCGCGCAATTCTGGCGTGTCGTCGGGCTGCATCGCATGGTCTACACTGTCGTGATCAAGCTGTTCATTCATGGGAACCTCCTTGCGGGTTGGGGACGCTCAGGCTGCGTCCGGCTGTTGGGGCGGGGCCGCCTTGGCAAAGGCGGGGAGTTGGTCGAGGGCGGCATAAATGCGCGCAATCGTCGGCCAGGGATCAAGCGGAATGCCGAAGCGTTTGTTGTTCCAGACCTGCGCGTAAAGGCACACATCCGCCAAAGTGGGCGTGTCGCCGTGGCAATAGGTGCCGGTGTCTGCGCTGTGCGTCAGGGCCGCTTCAAACGCGTCAAAAGTGGTGGTGACCCAATGGGTGAACCAGTCTTTTTGTGCCTCTTCGTCGGCGTCGAATTGATCGCGCAGGCGGAACAGCACCCGCAGATTGTTGAGCGGGTGGATTTCGCAAGCGATCATGTAAGACAGCGCCCGCACCCGCGCCCGCCCGTCGGCATCTTTAGGCAAAAGCGCGGGTTCGGGGTGGGTTTCCTCCAGCCATTCGATGATGGCCAGAGACTGGGTCATAAACGTGCCGTCTTCACGCTCCAAGGTCGGCACCAAGCCTTGCGGGTTTTTCGCCAAATACTCCGGCGTGCGGGTTTCCCCCGTCCGCAGCACATAGGGGATATAGTCAAAATCCACCCCCTTGAGGTTCAACGCGGCACGCAGCCGCGTTGAGGTGGAGGAGCGAAAGAAGTTGTGTAACTTCAATGTCATGGCATTCGGCCTCGCTCAATCTTCTTTGGGGCCAATAGGGGTCTCGATCGACCCTAGGCCCTCAATGGAGACGACACAGACATCACCAGAAACGAGCGGGCCGACGCCTGCGGGCGTGCCGGTCATGATCAAATCGCCGGGGGCCAGCGCAATGGAATGCGACAGGATCGAAATAATCTCTGGCACCGACCAAATCAGTTCATTGAGATCCGCATCCTGTTTCACATCGCCATTGACGGTGAGCGTGATCGCGCCGCTGGACGGGTGGCCGACCTTGGCGACCGGGAACACCGGGCCAATCACGGCAGAGCGGTCAAACGCCTTGCCCCAGTCCCACGGGCGGCCCTGTTCACGGGCTTTGAGTTGCAGATCGCGCCGGGTCAAATCGTTGCCCACCGCATAGCCCCAGACATGGGACAGGCTGTCGGCCTCGGTAATGTTTTTACCGCCGGTGCCGATTGCCACGACCAATTCGGCCTCGTAGTGAAAGTTCTCGGTCTCGGGCGGGTAGGCCACGGTCTCGCCACTGTCCACAACCGCATCCGCCGGTTTGGTAAAGAAAAACGGCGGATCGCGATCCGGGTCTTTGCCCATCTCGCGGGCATGGGCGGCGTAGTTGCGGCCGACGCAGAAAATGCGACGCACGGGGAGGCGCTCGTCGGTGCCCTCAACTGCAATCGTGGCCTGAGGCGCGGGGGGGAAGACATACGTCATCTGATCTGTCCTTTGGTTTTTGGGGAGGTTACTCAGCCGCCAAAGCGGTTTCGTCGAGGCCTGTGGAGCCATAAATCCATGAGAGTTGGTCGTACCATTGTGCGGGGGACATGCCCTTCATCACATGGTTGCGCACGGCCGCTTTGGCGTCATCCGGGTGGTAGATATATTCACCGATCAGGCGGGAATTCATCTGAACCCGGGCGGTGCGCACACGGCGCATATCTTGGTAGCGCTGAAGCGCGTTTTCGACATGATCGCCATAGTTTTCAATGCAATGGGACAAGGCCACCGCGTCTTCCATCGCCATGCAGGCACCTTGGGCAAAATATTGCAGCATCGGATGCGCGGCATCACCCAGCAGAGCCACACGGTTCTCAACCCAGTTGGAAATCGGCTCGCGGTCGCAGAGCACCCAAAGCTTCCAATCGTTGCCATGTTCGATGATCTGACGCGCTTTCGGGTGGATGTGCTCAAAGCCCTGCGCGACTTCTTCTTTCGACACAGGTTTTCCGGCAATCGCCTCTTTGACGTCGCGGTGATAGGTCACCACGAGGTTGAACATTTTCCAGCCCTTGAGCGGGTAATGAACGATGTGGCATTTCGGACCGGCCCACAATGTGGCGGCGTTCCACCGCAGGTCTTCGGGCATTTGTTCGGTCGGGATCACTGAGCGATAGGTGGTGTGGCCGGAAATGCGCGGCTCGCCATCACCGATCATCTGGGCGCGAACCGACGAGCGCAGCCCCTCAGCCCCGATCAAAAACGAGCCTTTGATCGCATCGCGGTCTTTGAGTTTGAGCGTGACCGAGGTGCCGTCTTGGTCGTAGCCTTCGACAACATGGTTGGTGCGGATGTCGATCAGCGGGCTGTCTTCGCAATATTTCAACAACACCCCATGCAAATCGGCGCGGTGGACCACGGCGTAGGGGTTGCCAAAACGCTCGCGAAACGGCGCGTCGAGCGGGATCGAGGTGATGTCTTCGGCGGTTTGCGCGTCCATCAGGCGCAGGGCGTCAATGTAGACGGCCTTGTCGCGTGCCTCGTCACCGATGCCGAGATAGTCAAAGCAATGAAAGGCGTTCGGGCCGATTTGAATGCCCGCGCCAATCTCGCCAAGCGCGGGGGCCTGTTCGACGACGATGGAGCGATGACCTTTGCGGGCGAGGCCACAGGCGGCGGCGAGCCCCCCGATGCCACCACCGGCGATGAGGATAGGAAGATCAGACATGAGATATCTCCTTTTTCGGAACTTAAAGCGTTTCGTGAAAGGCCTGGATCACAGATTTTCGCGAAACGCCGTGCAAGATTTAGATGTTGTGCGCGTTTCGCATCAAACTTGTGTCTCAAGTTTAACGCGAAACGCTTTAGCCGCCGATCAGGCGCGGAATGGTGAGGGTGAGAGCGGGGATCAGGATGATCAGCGCCACACGGATGACTTCAGAGCCAAGGAAGGGCATGACACCGCGAAACACGGTCGACATCGGCGTGTCCTTGGCCAGAGAGGAGATGATGAACACGTTGAGACCGACAGGCGGCGTGATCAGTCCAAGCTCGACCACGATCAGCGCCAGAATGCCGAACCAGATTTTCAAATCCTCGATGTCCATGCCAAAGGCGGCATCGGCGGCACTGACATATTCGCCGCCATTGAGGGCAATCAGGGTTGGCCAAAAGAACGGCACGACGACAAGGATCATCGCCAGGCTTTCCATGAAACAGCCAAGAATCACGAAGGCGATCAACATGATGACCAGCACCAACATCGGGTCCAAGCCAGAGGTCGCGGCCCAGTCAGACAGAGCTTGCGGCAGGCCGGATCGGGTGAAAAAGCCCTTGAGCACTTCGGCGCCAAACAGGATCAGATAGATCATGCCGGAGGTGATCGCCGTCGCCTGAACCGCGCGTCTGAGGCCTTTGAGGTTCAGCCCCTCGCCGGTCAGTGCCCGCAAAACAAAGCCATAAGCGGCGATCATGAACACGCCAATGGAGGCGGCGGGGGTGGGGGTAAACAGGCCAAACCCCAGCCCCAAAATGATTGCGCCGAAAATGGCGATGACCGGGAACAGGCGTTTGAGCGCGATGTTGCGTTCGTCGCGTGGCATCGGGCGCGGTTCGGGGGCCAGGGACGGGTTGATCCGCACCTGAATGGCAACCACGAGGATAAAGGACAGCACCGCCAAAAGGCCGGGGAGGACCGCGGCTTGGAACATTTTGAGGATCGAGCCCTCAACGATGATCGCATAGATCACCAGCGCGACAGAGGGCGGAATGAGAATGCCCAACGTGCCGCCTGCCGCCAAGGCGCCCGCTGACAAACGATCCGCGTAGCCGAGTTTTTTCAACTCCGGCAGGGCGACTTTGCCCATGGTCGCGGCCGTCGCCAAGGATGATCCGCAGACCGCGCCAAAGCCCCCACAGGCCGCAATCGCCGCCATGGCCACGCCGCCGCGCAGACGCGACAGCAACGCCTCCAAGCCTTTGAACAAATCAGAGGACAGCCGCGCTTCGGCGGCGATATAGCCCATGAGCACGAAAAGAGGCACGACCGAGAGGTCATAATTGGCCACGTTTTCCCAAAGCAAAGACTTGAACTGGCGAATATAGGGCACAAACCGCACATATGGCACAGACAGAGACAGCGCATAGGTGCCGCCGACGCCGACCAAGATCATTGCGATGCCCACAGGCATCCGCAGCATCAAAAGGGCGAACAGGACAACAAGGCCGACCACGCCGATGGTGATGGGATCAAGCATAGCGGGCATCTCCGAAAATTTGGCTCACAGAGACGATGGCCCAAAGGATCATCGAGGCGATGCCGGGGATATAAAACGGCCAGATCGGCCAGCCGAGCACCCCGGCCACCGCTGCGTCCGAGCGCGATTCCAGCAAGCCGTTGATCATCCAATAGGCCAAAAACAACGCCACAGCGGCGGTGAGGATCAGCCACATGTGATCCAGCACACGTTTGACCACCATCGGCGCGTTGGCGACGAAAAGGTCGACCGCGACATGGCCCCGCGAGGCCTGCGTGTAAGGGAAAAACATCAAGGCCGCGCCGGAAATGGCGAGTTGAACAAAGTCTTCATAGCCGGGCAGGCCAGAGACATTGACGCCAACGGGCGCAAGGATGCGGTCGAGGATGAATGCGCCGGTGTTGGTGGTGGTGACCATGACGATGACAAAGAGGATCACGCCTCCAAGCATCGCAAAGATGTCAGCCAGACGCGTCACATGAGCGTGCATAGCAGGCCTCCCGGTTGGGTGGTGGTGGGGTCGGTAGCGGGGGTGTTGGGTGAACCAGCGCCCCCGCTTAGGTTGGGTTTATTGGGCTTCGGCTTTGGCCACTGCGGCACGGGCCGCGTCGACAAGCGCCGCGCCATCAATGCCTTTGCTGGAGACTTCGTCGATCCAGCGGGTCACGACAGTGTCATTGGCGGCGTCAAATTTCGCACCCTCTTCGGCAGAGAACACGGTGCGGGTCACGCCCGCCGCGTCCAAGGCGGCAATGCCTTCGACTTCGAAATCTTCCCACATCTGGCCGATTTCTGCGGCGACATTGACCGTGGAGTTGGCGTCGATCACCGCCTTAAGATCATCCGGCAGCGCGTCATAGGCGTCTTGGTTCATCGCCACCATGAAGACGGCGGTGCCAAATCGGTCGCCATTGGGCAATTCGGCGGTGTATTTTTCAAGTTCCTGCAATTTCAACGCCGGTACGATTTCATAGGTGGTCAGGGCACCGTCGATCACGCCTTTGGCCATGGATTCCGGCACGGCGGGGACGGGCAGGCTGACGGGTTCTGCGCCCATGGCCTCAATCGTCCAGGCGCCAGAACGACCCGGCGTGCGCAGTTTCATGCCCGCGACGTCTTCGAATGTGGTGATCGGTGTGCTGGCGGAATGGATCAGGTTGCCGTCATTGGCGTGCAAAAACAGCACGTGGATGTCCTTGAAATCCTCGGCCAACAGATCAAGCGAGGCATTGAGCGCGATGGTGGTGTCGCGGGCGGAGCCTTTGTGAACGCGAGGCAATTCAAACACCTCGGTGCGCGGGAATACCCCCGGCGTGTAGCCCAAGAGGGTCCAAACGATGTCGGCGGTGCCGTCGCGGACCTGACCGTACAACTCGCTGGGTTTGCCACCCATTGACATGGCCGGATAGATTTCAATGTCGATGCGACCGTCGCTTTCGGCTTCTATGGTCTGGGCCCAAGGTTCCAACATCACCTTATGGGCATTGGCCACCGGCGGCAGGAAATGGTGCATGATCAGCGTGACGTCCTGCGCCATGGCGGTGGTGGCCGACAGGATCGCGGCGGCCGTGAGTGTGCCGAGAATTTTGGCTTTAGAAAACATATGAGCTCCTCCGAATTTTATCTGGGCGCACTCCCGTTGCGCAGATAGTGGGTATACTTACTATTGATCTGGGTCAAGTCTGTAAGCATACTTATTATTGACCTGCCTCAAGTCCCGTGGGCTATGGAGGAGGCATATGGTGGCAAAAATAATGATAAGAGGGCCGATGAAACTTGAGATCCACAACATGGCAGGACATTTGATTCGCCGACTGAATCAGATCTCGATGTCGATCTTTAATGAGCGGATGCGGGCCACGGGCCATGCGCTGACCTCGGTGCAATTCGCCGCGATGAATGCGCTGCACGCCAAACCCGGTCTGGATCAGGCCAGCCTTGCCGGGGTGATCGCCTATGACCGGGCGACCATCGGCGGCGTGGTGGATCGCTTGGAGGGCAAGGGGTTGGTCAAACGGATCGTGAATGAACGCGACCGCCGCGCCCGCACGATCACGCTGACGCCCGAGGGGGAGCAGATTTTGCAAGAGTTGATCCCGGTGGTGAAGCGGTTTCAGGATGAGATCCTATTGGGGCTGAACGAAGCGGAGCGGGCGGAGTTTTTGCGGCTTGCTGCCAAGGTTGCGGATGCCGGCAATCACCTCAGCCGCGCGCCACTGATTCTTGATCGAAAGCCCTGATCTGATTTTTCTGCGCTGCCGCGTCTTGTCTGTTTTAAGGCCGAAGAAACCACACAGCCTGCGTGCCGTGTGGTTTTTTATTTGCCTTTTCAAATCGCGCTGCAGGGACGTCTCTCATGCTGCATCTGCGAGATAGATCACTCCATTAATTGTTCATTGACATAACAATTAAATCTTCGCATGGTTTGCTCAAATGGGAGGAGATCACATGAAGATCGAAGGGCATGTCGCCGTTGTGACGGGTGCGGCCAGTGGGCTTGGCCTTGCCACCGCCAAACGGCTCGCGGCGCTGGGCGCGAAAGTGGTCGTGTTGGACCTGTCAAAAGAGGCCGCCGAACATGCCGCCGCCGAGATCGGTGGTGTGGGATTTGGCGTTGATGTCAGCGATGCCGCCGCCGTTGAGGCCGCGTTTGCCAAGATCGAGGATACCATTGGCACCCCGCGCGTCACCGTATCCTGCGCCGGGATCGGCACCGCCGCGCGTATCCTGCCGCGCAATGGCAGCCTGACGATTGACGCCTTTGCCAAGGCGCTGAACGTCAATCTTTTGGGCACTTATGCGGTGATGAACATCGCCGCGCGGGCCATGGCCAAAGCCGACCCGCTGGACGACGACGGCACCCGCGGCGTGATCATCAACACCTCTTCTGTCGCCTTTGAAGACGGTCAAATCGGCCAAGCGGCCTATTCCGCCTCCAAAGGTGGGGTGGCCTCGATGACCTTGCCCGCCGCGCGTGAACTCGCGCGTTTCGGCATTCGGGTCATGGCGATTGCACCGGGCTTGTTTGAAACCGCGATGAGCGCGGGCCTGCCCGAGGACATCAAAGCCGACATTCTCAAATCCGTGCCGTTCCCCTCGCGCATGGGCCATGCGGAAGAATATGCGCAGCTTGTGCAGTCGATTGTGGAGAACCCGATGCTCAACGGCACGGTGATCCGACTGGATGCCGCCGCGCGTATGCCGATCAAATAACTGAATAAAAAGAAGAAAATAAAATGACAGCTGATACAGAGATCCTGAAGGTCGAGATTGAGGGCACCATCGCCACGCTGACGATGAACCGCCCGGCCAAACGCAATGCCATGTGCGACGCGCTTTTGGACGCGATCGACGCGTTCTTTTCTCGCCCGCCAGAGGGCGTGCGCGTGGTGATCCTGACCGGGACGGCGGGGCATTATTGTTCGGGCCTTGATCTCTCTGAACATGTTGCCCGCGATGCCGAAGGCACGATGCGCCATTCGCGCAATTGGCACGGCGTCATGGACAAAATTCAATTCTCCGGCCTGCCGGTGATCTCCGCCATGTTTGGCGCGGTGATCGGCGGTGGCTTGGAATTGGCGGCGTCGACCCATGTGCGCATTGCCGAACCTTCGACGATGTTTCAACTGCCCGAAGGGATGCGCGGCATCTTTGTGGGCGGTGGCGCGAGCGTTCGGATCGGGCGCATTCTTGGGGCCGACCGGATGTGTGAAATGATGCTGACCGGGCGCAAATATAACGCAATTGAGGGGCTTGATCTCGGGCTGGCGCATTATGCGGTGGGCGAGGGCGAGGCGATGGATTTGGCGCGCAAACTGGCGACCAAAATTGCCAAAAACGCCACCCTGTCGAATTACATGATGATTCAGGCGATCAGCCGGATTTCCGACATGTCCAAATCCGATGGTCTGTTCATGGAAAGCATGTGTGCGGCGGTGTCGCAGACCAGTGAAGATGCCGGGGAGGGCCTGAAAGCTTTTCTCGAAAAGCGCGCTCCGGTCTTTCGGTAACGCGCGGTGAGGGGCCTTGCGCGGAGGAGCGCGGGGCCGCTGCAAGAGGATCAAGGCTCGGGCGAGGGGCCAAATGTCATCAATGGGAGGAACCAATATGACGACTATGACACGCCGGATGGCGATGACGACACTGGGGGCGGCTTTGGCCACACCCGCATTCCTGAAAAAAGCCCATGCCGCAGAGGTGACCCTGCGCGTGCACCATTTCCTGCCGGGCGTCGCCCCGATGCAGACGCGGTTCTTTGACGTCTGGGCCCAGGAAATCTCTGAGGCCTCGGGTGGCGCGATCGAGATGCAAATGTTCCCGTCGATGCAGCTTGGCGGCAAACCACCCCAGCTCGCCGATCAGGCCCGCCAAGGCATCTGTGACATTGCATGGACCCTGCCGGTCTATACGCCGGACCGGTTCCCGGTGGCCGAAACCATGGCGATGCCCTTTATGGTGACCAATGCCGAAAAGACATCGGTGGCGATGCACACACTGATGGAAGAATTCGGTCAAAACGAATACAAAGGCATGAAACCTTTGGCCTTCCACACCCATGATGGTGGCAAAATTCACACCCGTGGTCAGATCGTCTCCTCCGCCGAGGACATCAAAGGTCTGAAACTGCGCGCACCGAACCAAGCGACCGGCGAAATGCTGGCCCTGATGGGCGCGGAGACGGTGTTTTTCCCGGTGACCGAAATGGTCGTGGGGCTCTCAAACGGCGTGATTGATGGCTGTTGCCTGCCCTATGAGGTGGTGCCGGCGTTCAAGCTGCAAGAACTGACCAAAGTGACCAACGAACCCGAAGCGGGCGGGCGCGGCATCTATGCCAACACCTTTGCCCTCGTGATGAACGAGCGCAAATATGAAGGCCTGTCCGATGATCTGCGCGCGGTGATCGACGCCCATTCCGGTGCCGATCTGTCGCGTCGTCTGGGCGCGCAATTCGATGAATTCGAGGCCTTTGGCAAATCCGTTGTCGAAAAACAGGGCAATGAAATTCACACCATCGCGGCCTCTGAAATCGATACATGGCGTGAGATGGCGGCCCCGATTTATGACACATGGATCGGCAAGCTCAATGACGCAGGCCATGATGGCGCGGCGATTGTGGCGCGGGCCAACGCCCTGTTGGACGCGGGGTAACCCATGGCCGAGCGGCTCCCAAATGAGACGGAACAGGCGCCGCATGGCCGCGTGTTCCTGATCCTGCAACGGGTCTGCCTTGGCGCGGCTGGCGTGGGCGGGGCGGTGATTTTTGCCGCCTCGATCACGGTCGCCGCCTCGGTGATCATGCGTAACCTTGGCCTTGGCGGTATTCGTGGCGATTTCGAACTGGTCGAATTGGCCTGTGCCGCCTGCGCCTCGCTGTTTTTGCCTCTGTGCCAATTCAACAAAGGCCATGTCATGGTCGATCTTTTCACCCTTTGGCTTTCGCCTTTGACCCAACGCCGCATGGATGGGGTTTGGACATTGCTCTTCGCGTTCGGCTGGGCCTTTTTGGCGTGGCGTTTGTCGGTGGGGCTTGGTGAAATGCACGAGTATGGCGACCGCACCATGTTGCTGCGCGCGCCTGTTTGGTGGGTCTATCTGCCCGCCCTGTTCGGCACTGCGCTGTCGGCCGTTGTCGCATTTTTGCAAAGCCTGCCAATGTTGAGCCACGCTTTTCGTGCCATGGAGGTCCGCTGATGGAACCGCTGACAATCGCGATCATCATGGTCATTGTGCTGCTGATCCTGATCTTTGCCCGGATGCCGATTGCTTTGGCGATGGGGATGGTGGGGGCCGTGGGCTATATGGTGCTCGCTTCGCCCTATGCGCTCATGGCCTATTTCAACACCGCCTGGGTCGACAAATTCATGTCCTATGAGTTGGCCATCGTGCCGCTCTTTATCCTCATGGGTCATCTTGCGACCCGCTCGGGCATTTCCGCCTCGATCTTTGCCGCCTCCAATGCCTGGATCGGGCATTTGCGTGGTGGTTTGGCGATGGCATCGGTTGCGGGCTGTGCGATGTTCGGGTCCATCTCGGGGTCGTCCTTGGCCACCGCCTCGACCATGGCGCGGGTGGCTTTGCCGGAGATGCGCAAAAACGGCTACTCCGGTGCTTTGGCGTCCGGGTCCTTGGCGGCGGGCGGCACATTGGGCATCCTGATCCCGCCCTCCGTCGTGCTGATCATCTATGCACTCTTGACCGAACAGAACATCGTCAAACTGTTCTTGGCGGCGACCATTCCGGGCATTTTGGCGGTCATTGGCTTTTTCATCGCCATCGCCATTTACGTCCGTCTGTTTCCGAACGAAGGGCCGACCCACGCGCCCGCCGATATGAAAACCCGGTTTAAGGCACTGCGCGACATTTGGCATGTGGTGGCAATTTTTGTCGTGGTTTTGGGCGGCATCTATGGCGGCTTCTTTACACCGGCCGAAGGTGCATCCGTGGGCGTCGTCCTGATGCTGGTCGCGGGTCTGTTCACCGGCGGGCTGACGCCGAAAACGATCCTCGATTGCCTGATCGACACCGCCGGATCGACCGCGATGATCTTTGCCATCGTTTACGGCGCCGATATTTTTAACGTCGCTTTGGCGCTCTCGCGGATGCCGTCTGATGTGGCCGCGTTTTTCTCCGCTGCGGATGTCGCGCCCATCGTGGTGCTGTTGGGCATCATCGCCTTTTATCTGGTGATGGGCTGTTTGATGGACAGCCTGTCGATGATCCTTTTGACCGTGCCGGTGTTTTTCCCAACGATCATGGCGCTGGACTTCGGCCTCATGCCGGAACAACAAGCGATGTGGTTTGGCATCATCTCTTTGGTGGTGGTCGAAATGGGGCTGATCACGCCGCCGGTGGGGATGAACCTGTTCGTCATCTCGTCGATGGCCAAAGACATCCCGACCAGCCAGATTTTCCGGGGCACCACGCCCTTTATCATCGCCGAGTTCTTCCGGATCGCCATTCTGGTGAGCTTCCCGGTTCTGAGCTATTGGTTGGTCGATATCGTGGCCAATTGATCGGGAGAGAGACGTGAAAAAAGAGTGTGCCGCCAAAGAGATCACCGACGAGAACCTGCGTCAGTTCGTGGGCTATAATATGAAACGCGCCTTTCTCAACGTGCGTGCGGATTTGGCCGATACATTGGAGCCGCTCGGGCTGCGCATGACCTCGTTTTCGGCTTTGGCGGTGATCATCGAAAATCCTGACATTTCCCAAAGCCGCCTCGCCGAGGCGCTTCGTATCGAACGCTCCGGCGTGGTGGTTTTGGTCGATGAACTGGAAAGCGCCGATTTGATTTCGCGCGGACGGGTTGAGGGGGATCGACGCCAATACGCCCTGCGCGCGACCAAGGCCGGAATGGCAAAATGGAAAGAGGCAGAGACCGCCGTCAATGCACATGAGGCGGCGATGTTTTCAAAGCTCACAGAGGCGGAAGTGACTGTTCTCAAAGAGCTGTTGCGCCGGGTCAGACGCCCGGAGGCATGATCGGATACCGGCCCTCAATAAGGGCCAAGGGAGGAAATGATGAAAGATCAAACCACGGGGCTCACGCTGGTTGGGCATTCTGTTCGGCTGGAAAAACGTGACGATACGAGCCTGATTTTGACCTCTGACGTGCCGCTCGACTCGGTCGTGGCGCACACGGGCGTGTGGTTGGAAAAATGGGCCGCAGAAACACCTGATACGGTGTTTTTGGCCGAACGCGACGGGGCAGGGTGGCGCGAACTGGGCTATGGTGAGGTGTTCGCGCGTGTCAAGGCCATCGCCGCCTCGCTGGCCGCCCGCGGGTTGGGACAAGACACGCCGATCCTGATCATGTCCGGCAACTCGGTTGATCACGCCTTGCTCTCCTTTGGCGCGCAATGGGCCGGGGTGCCGACCGTGCCTTTGGCCGAACAATATTCGCTCATTGAGGAAGCCCATTTCCGCCTGCAATACGCGATCAAAAAGACCAAACCGAAACTGGCCTTTGTCGATGACGCCGCCCGCTACGGCAAAGCCATCGCCCTTGCCGATCTCGACGGGATCGAAATTGTCGCCTCCAACACCGAAGGCGCGCCGCGTCCGGTTACGGCCTTTGCCGACCTGCTCAAAGGCGACGCTTCTGTTGATCTTGACGCGGTCCATGCCAAGGTCGGTCCCGACACTTTGGCCAAAATCCTCTTCACGTCGGGGTCAAGCTCTGACCCCAAAGGCGTGATGACGACCCAGCGGATGATGTGTGCCAATCAGGCCCAAATGGCCTCGGTCCTGCCATTCATGAAAGAGCGCCCGCAGCGCATCGTTGATTGGCTGCCGTGGAACCACGTTTTCGGCGGCTCGCATAACGTCAATATGATGCTGATGCACGGCGGGTCTTTCTACATCGACAATGGCAAGCCAACCAAGGCGCTGTTTCAGCATACCATTGATAACGTAACGGAAAAATCCTGTACTGCGGCGTTCAACGTGCCGGTGGGCTTTGCCATGCTGGTGCATGAGATGGAGCACAATCAAGCCCTCAAAGAGGCCTATTTCAAAGACCTCGACATGCTGTTCTATGCCGGGGCCTCCCTGCCACAAGATGTTTGGACGCGACTCGAAGAGATGGCCATCGAAGTGCGGGGCAAGCTGCCGCTGATGATCTCAAGCTGGGGCCTGACCGAAACCGCCCCCGCCAACGTCATGGTGCATGAACCGATCGGTCGCTCGGGCGTCATCGGCGTGGCCTTGCCCGGCGTTGAGGTCAAACTCATCCCCGATGCCGACATGCGCTGTGAAATCCGGGTCAAAGGCCCGAATGTCATGCCCGGCTATCTCAACGATCCCGATAAAACCGCCGAGGCCTTTGATGACGAGGGCTTTTTCATCACCGGCGATGCGGTCAAGTTTCTCGATCCCGTGGATATGAACCGCGGACTGGTGTTTGATGGTCGTGTGTCCGAGGATTTCAAACTCTTGACCGGCACTTGGGTGCAGGCGGGCAAGCTGCGGCTTGACGCTTTGGAAGCGTTGCGTGGGTTGGTGATGGATGTGGTCGTTTGTGGTCACGATCGTGGCGAAATTGGTCTGATGGTCTTCCCGCGCCCCGATCATGTTCATGGTGACAACAGCTCTGAAGGTGCCGTGATTGACGAGCATCTTCAGGCCGAAATTCACCATGTGTTGCGCAAAATGGCCCGCGCCGCCTCCGGCTCCGCCAAACGCATCGCGCGTGCCATCATTTTGGCCGAACCGCCCTCGGTCAAAGACGGCGAGATCACCGACAAAGGGTCACTGAATACCCGCAAAATTATCACCCGTCGTGCCGCGCTTTTGGAGCGGATGTATGACAATGAAGACCCCGCATTGATCCGGGTGTAAGGAGCTGAAAATGGTAGATTTTACCTCTGTCCGCGCGATTGATTTTCACACCCATGCCGAAGAGGCCTGTGGCTGTCATGATGACGATGGCTATGATGACCTTCAGGCCTCGATGGCGTCCTATTTTGGCGCGCCGTGGTCGCATCCGCCGACCATTGATCAAACCGCCGCGCATTACCGCGAGATGAACATCGCTGCGGTGATTTTCCCAGTCGATGCCGAGCGCGAAACCGGCTACCGCCGTTACAACAATTACGAGGTCGCCGCGGCCGCCGCCAAACATGAGGACATCCTCATTCCCTTCGCCTCTATTGATCCGGCCAAGGGCAAACTGGGCGCGCGTGAGGCCCGCGATTTGGTCGAAAATCACGGCGTTCAGGGCTTTAAATTTCACCCGACGATGCAGGGATTCTACCCCAATGATCGCAATGCCTACACGCTGTATGAGGCCATCGCCGAGTCTGGCAAACCGGCGCTGTTTCACACCGGTCAAACCGGCGTTGGATCGGGGATGCCGGGCGGCAATGGGATGCGGCTAAAATATTCAAATCCCATGTATATTGACGACGTGGCGGTGGATTTTCCCGACATGCCAATCATCCTCGCCCACCCGTCGTTCCCCTGGCAAGAAGAGGCTTTGTCGGTGGCAACGCATAAGCCGAATGTTTACATCGACCTGTCCGGTTGGTCGCCGAAATATTTCCCGCCAATCCTCGTGCGCTATGCCAACACGATGCTGAAGGAAAAGATGCTCTTTGGCTCCGACTGGCCGATGATCGCGCCGGAAAAATGGTTGGCGGCGTTTGAAAAAGCCGAGTTCCGCGACGAGGTCCGCCCGTTGATTTTGAAAGACAACGCGATGCGGCTTTTGGGGGTGGCTGAATGACCCCGTTTCAGGCCCCTCTTGAGGATATTCTCTTTTGTTTGAAAGAGGTTGCAGGCGCAGATCGCCTGCCCGATTGGGATGATGAGTTGGCCGAGGGCATCCTGTCGCATTTTGCCAGTTTCGCCGAGGGCGTGATCGCGCCCTTGGACGAGCCGGGCGATGCGCGGGGCTGTGCCTTGGTGGAGGGCCGCGTCACCATGCCGGACGGGTTCAAAGACGCCTTTGCTCAACTCGCTGACGGCGGCTGGCAGGGCCTCACAGCCCCCGAAGCCTTCGGCGGCATGGCGCAAAGCGCGGTGATCGCGGCGGGTGTGTCCGAGATGTTTTCGGGCGCAAACCACGCGTTGCAAATGGTCTGTAACCTCGTGCCCGGTGCCATTTCGACGCTGATGAAATTCGGCACTGAGGCGCAGCAACACACTTGGATCCCGCGACTGGTGTCAGGTGAGGTGCTCTCCACCATGTGTCTGACCGAACCGGGGGCGGGCTCCGATCTCTCTCGTATCCGCACCAAAGCCACCCGTGAAGGCGATTTTTGGCGGGTCGAGGGGGAGAAAATTTTCATCTCCGGCGGCGATCAAGACATGTCGGAGGGGATTTTGCACCTCGTTTTGGCCCGCACCGGCGCGCCGGACGAGGGGATCAAAGGCCTGTCTCTGTTTCTCTGTGGCTCTGACATCGACGGCACTCGCAATGCGGTCACCGTGACCCGGATCGAGGAAAAACTCGGCCTTCATGCCTCGCCCACCTGCCAATTGGCCTTTGATGGCGCGCGTGCCGAATTGATCGGCCCAGAGGGCGGCGGGCTGATGGCGATGTTTACCATGATGAACCACGCCCGTCTGGATGTGGCGCTGCAAGGTGTCGCCCACGCCAGCCGTGCCCACCAGATCGCGGAAACCTACGCCCGCGAACGCAAACAAGGCCGCAAGCCGGACGGCACAGACGCGGTGTTGGCCGATCACCCGGACGTGCGCCGGATGCTCGATACCCAGAAATCACTGGCCCTTGGCGCCCGCGCCATGACCTATCTGACCATGGTGGAACTTGCTCTGGGCGAAAATCGTGCGCTGGTCGATTTCCTCACGCCGATCTGCAAAGTGTTCTGTACCGATGCCGGGATTGTGTCGGCGGATTTGGGCATGCAGGTGCTGGGCGGCTATGGCTACCTGACGGAATATCGCGTGTCGCAGACCTGGCGTGATGCCCGCATCACTTCGATCTACGAGGGCGCGAATGGCATTCATGCCATCTCCACCGCCACGCGGGGCCTGCGTGCGCCTGAGGGGCCCGATGCGTTCGCTGCGCTGATTGAACGGCTTGCGGGCGGGGATGCGGCGTGTTTGGCGCTTTTGTCTGATTGGCAAGGAGAACGTGCGGCAATGTCCAAAGAGACCTTTGAGAAAGCCCATGATTTCATGACCTTAACTTCTGAACTTTTGTTTCAAGCCCTCTGGTGTAAACTCGCATCTACGGGCGATGCGGAGCTGATCCGCCTGTCCAAACGCGTGGCACGCCGTCCTTTGCCGGTGCGTCTGCCTTTGGCGGTTTAACCGGCCTCTCCCGCGACCCGGGCGCGGTATCTGGTGGGGGTTTCCCCCATGCGCGCCCGGAAGCGGCGGGAGAAATACGGCGGGTCAAAATAGCCCAAACGATAGCCCACTTCGGCCACGGACAGCCGCGTGAAGGCCAGGAGGCGGCAGGCCTCGGTCATCACGGTTGTTTCCAAAAATTGCGACAGGCTCGCTCCGGTCTGATGTTTGACAATCCGGTTCAAATGCCCCGTGGTCATATGCAGCGCGGTTGCAAACTCGCTTGGTCCCCATCCCTCATTCAGATGATCGGAAATCAGTGCTTCAAGCCGTTGCATTTGCTGGGTCGGGGCGTGATTTGGCGGCGCGCCCTCATCACTTTCCTCGGCCAGTGTCACCAGCAGGGCGTTTGAGAGGGCAATCAAGCGCTGTGTGCGAAATGTACCAGTATACGCATACGATTGTGCAATCGCATTGAGCAATTGCGTGCCCGCAGTGCCCAATGGACCGTGATGGGGCGTGTTCAGCCACGCGGTAAGGGCCGGCGTGCGGGGGCCCACGCGTTGCACCACTGGGGACGGGAGGGAAAGGACCAAACCTTCGGTGCCCTTTTGAAAGGAAAACCCATGCACGATTTTTGTCGGAATATATAGGAATTCTCCGCTTTTAAGGGCTTTTTCTTCGCCATCCAAGGTCGCGCGGGCGTGACCCTGTTCGATGTGGAAAATCTGGGTCATTTGATGGTGGCGGTGCGGCGAGATCACCCAATCATGCAATCCCGCCCGGTCAAACACCCGTTCGCAATGCACCACATCGGGAAAGGCGCTGGTTTCGCCAAAGAGGTTGAAGGCGGGGATGATGTTTGTGTCACTCATGCCTGAATAATACCATTCATTGCCGACCCCGTCCATTCTGGTGAGGGCGGGATGGCACTAATGTCATTCCTAAGAAAAGGGAGAGACGCATATGAAAACCCAAGTCGCCATTATCGGCGGAGGCCCATCTGGCCTCTTGCTGTCACAACTGTTGAACAAAGCGGGAGTCGAGACCGTCGTTTTGGAACGCTCCACCCGCGCGCATGTCCTGTCGCGCATCCGTGCCGGTATTTTGGAATGGGGCACGGTCGAACTTTTGAACGAGGCGGGCGTCGGCGCGCGTATGGCGCAAGAGGGCATCCCGCATGACGGTTGTTACCTCACCGACGACGAGTTGATGGTCCATATCGACTTTAAGGAGCTGACCGGAAAACAGGTCATGGTCTACGGTCAGACCGAGGTCACCACCGACCTTTACAATGCCCAAGACGCCATCGGCACCACCGTGATCCACGGCGTCGAAGATGTGTCGATCCACGATCTTGATCAAGCCACGTCCTATGTCGAATTCACCCATGAGGGTGCGCGCAAGCGGCTTGAGTGTCTTTATGTGGCGGGTTGTGATGGTTTTCACGGCGTGTCGCGCAGAACCATCCCCGAGGAAAAACGCAGCGAGTTCGAACGCGTCTATCCCTTTGGTTGGCTTGGGATATTGTCCGAAACCCCGCCCGTTCATGACGAGTTGATTTATTCCAATTCGCGCCACGGCTTTGCGCTTGCCTCGATGCGCAACGAAAATCTGGTGCGCTATTATGTGCAGGTGCCGCTGTCGGATAAGGTCGAAGATTGGTCGGATCAGCGGTTTTGGGACGAATTCTCCCGGCGTATTCCCTCTGACGCGGCCGCACGTTTGATCACTGGCCCGTCGATCGAAAAATCCATCGCGCCGCTGCGCAGTTTCGTGGCAGAACCTTTGCGTTGGGGCAATATGTTCCTTGTTGGGGATGCTGCACATATCGTGCCACCGACCGGGGCAAAAGGGCTTAATCTTGCGGCTTCTGATGTTTATTACTTGTACAAAGCGCTCATTGACGCGGTGAAGGGCGGCTCCAAGACGGGCATCGACGAATACTCTGCCCGCGCCTTGGAGCGGATCTGGAAAGCCATGCGTTTTAGTTGGCAAATGACCACGATGTTGCACCGGTTTGATGGCGAAGATGCCTTTGCTGAACAGATGCGCAAGGCCACGCTCACTCATCTCGCAACCTCGGAAACCGCGCGGCGCGATTTGGCGGAAAACTACATCGGCTTGCCGTTTTAACGCGTGCCGATCCGGTCAACATTTTTGATCAAGGTGATGGCCATGGCGAGAGACCGCCCCGTGGCCATCATCATTTGCGGCAGGACCATCCATTCCAGTGACCATGCCGCGCCCGAGCGTTCCTGTTCGTGGATCATGGCGTGATGCATGGCTGAGACCTGCGTGGCGTTGAACCGCGCGAGGGTGACGAGAAGCTCGGCCGCGACGGGGTTTTGTTTATGCGGCATGGCTGATGAGCCGCCGCTACCCGAAAGGGCAATCTCTTCAATGCCTTGTTGCGACATAAGGGCAATGTCTTGGCCGATTTTACCAAGGCTTCCGGTGATGAGGGAGAGGAAAGAGGCGTAGCCTGTGAGGCCATGCCGCATGCTGTGCCATGCCTTGTCTGTGGGCGCGAGACCAAGGGTTTTTGCGACCTCAGCGACAACCAGATCGGCCTGATCCCCAAGCGCCTTGCGGTCGCCCGAGGCGCCGCCGATTTGCACTTTTTCAACATCGGTGCGCTTTTGATCGAGCGTTTTGAGGTGATCCGCAAGCGGCAACCGCCAGCTCAAAACCCGATCCCACACGGTGATCTCGGTGGCTGCCTGCATTCGGGTACGACCCATCAAGGGCGTATCGCCAAACCGGTCTTCCAGCGCTTTCAATGCGGTTTCCAACGCCATCAATCGCCCGGCAATCAAAAAGGACGCCTCGCGGAGGCAGAGCACCAAAGCCGTGTCGACCACGTCTTGCGAGGTCGCGCCTTTGTGCAGAGCTGCGGCGGGGGCGATGGTTTTGAGTTGCGCAATCAGGCGCGGGATGGGCACGCCGTCTTGCGCCATGCCCTCGGCAATATCGGCAAAGTCGATTGTCGCGCGTTCAATCGCGCGCGCGGCTTCTTCCGCCAGCGCCGGATCAAATATGCCCGCTGTGCCACAGGCGCGCGACCATGCGGCTTCGAATGCCAACATATGCGCCATCTGCCGCTCAGGCGACAGGATCGCGGCCATCTCAGAATCGCCAAACAGACCGGACAACCACGGGTGATCAAAAACAGAGCTGCTCATCGAATTGTCCTTGTTTACGGCGAAAGGGGCGGTGGTTTCCGCCCCTTATAGTTTGAATTGTGCAAAAGTTACAGGTCGAGAAACACTGTCTCACCGGCGCCCTGAAGGCGAATGTCAAAGCGATATGTGCCCTCGGCGGTCTTTTTTGCGATCAATGTGTCCACGCGCGGGCGCTGTTCGATCCGGTTCAACAGCGGGTCATTGGCATTGTCCTCATCCTCGAAATAAATTCGGGTGTTGAGACCAATGTTGATCCCGCGCGCCACCACCCAAAGGGAGATATGCGGCGCGCTTGTGACGCCGCCCCGGCCCGTATAAACGCCGGGTTTCACGGTGCGCAGCGTAAATTCGCCGGTCTCGGCATCGGCGGCAAACCGGCAATGTCCGGTAAAGGCCGGATCAGCACCTTCAGTTCCCGGAAACACGCCAGCCGCATCGCATTGCCAGGACTCAATAAGCGCATCGCGCATCGCCCAGCCGGTGCCATCAAACACCGAACCGACAATCTCGATGACTTCGCCTTGGGCTTTGCTCTCGTCCAAAAAAGGCGTCGTGGCGATTTCTTCGTCGTAATAGCCGCCATTGCCCGCGTAGGTCGGCATCAAGCCGATGTGGACATAGGGGCCCGCCGTCTGAGAGGCGGTTTCAATCAATGTGTCAAGTTTCTGGACCATCTTACATGCCCTCCAGCTTGTTCTCGAACATGGTCTGGCGGCGACCGCGCAGCACGATGTCAAATTTATAGGCGAGGAAATCGAGCGGACGCGATTTCGAGAAATCCAGCGGCGCGACCAGACGATCCAGCGAGCTGCGGTCTTTGATTGTCGCCGCAATCGGGCAGTGATTGATCAAAGGATCGCCCTCAAAATACATTTGGGTGATCAGGCGCTGGCCGAAGCTGTGGCCATAGACCGAAATATGGATGTGCATCGGCCGCCAATCATTGGCGCGGTTCGGCCAAGGGTAGGCACCGGGGCGCACAGTCAGGAACTCATAATATCCGTTTTCATCGGTAATGGTCCGACCGCAGCCGCCAAAATTCGGATCAAGCGGGGCGAAATAGCTGTCTTTTTTATGACGATAGCGCCCGCCTGCGTTGGCTTGCCAAATTTCGATCAATGTGTTCGGCACAGGGCGACCCATTTCGTCCAAAACCCGACCATGCATGAGGATGCGTTCGCCCACAGCCGGAGCCGCGCCCTTGGTCCAGTTCAGGATCAGGTTGTTGTCCAAAGCGCCGAGTTTGTTATGGCCGAACGTCGGGCCGGTTTCCTCGGACGGGCTGCTTTCCATCGACAAAAGCGGCAGGTTGGGCGAGCGCGACACGCTCGTCTTATAATCCGGGTCATACGGCACCGGATGGATCGCGCGATTGCGCGGGATCAAGGGACCCATATCAGTCATTTCCACTCTCCTCCATTTCGGCAAAGGTCTGCTTGGCCAATTTCAGCGCGTGATTTGCCTTTGGCACACCCGCGTAAATCGCCACATGTTGCAGCGCCTCCGCCACATCCTCTTTCGATGCGCCCGTGCGCGCGGTGGCGCGGATATGCATCGGAATTTCCTCAAAATTTCCGGTCGCGGCCAAAAGCGCGATGGTCAACATCGACCGCTCCCGACGCGAGATTTTGTCCGACGACCACACCGTGCCCCAGGCGCCCTCGGTGATCAGCGTTTGAAACGGCAGGTCAAATTCGGATTTCGCAGCCTCGGCGCGGTCGACATGGGCATCGCCCAAGACCTCGCGGCGGGTTTTCATCCCCTGATCGAATGTCTTGCTCATGCGGTGATCCTTTCGACAAATCGGACAAGTGCCTCAGCAAAGGCATTGGGTGTTTCAATTGCGGGCAGGTGCCCGGTGGTGTCGAACATCATGAAATCGGCGCGGGGCAGGGCGCGCGCGAGGGCCTCGACCACGGGCGCGGGCGTGGCCAGATCGTGCTTGCCAGCGATGACCAGCGCGGGTTGGGTGATTTCGCCGAGGCGCTCGGTGATGTCGGTGCCCGCAATCGCGGCGCAGGTGGCAATGTAGCCGTCCTGATCGGTGCGCGCGAGCATGGTGCGCCAAAGTGCTGCATCGGGGTGGGTTAGGAAATCCGGCCCGAACCACCGCGGCAAAATCCCCTCGGCCATCGCGGCCATGCCAGTGCTGCGAATGGCCTCGATGCGCGACAACCAACCCTCAGCCGGGCCCAGTTGCGGCGCGGTGTTGGACAGAACCAGACCGATCACCCGCTCAGGCGCCATCAGCGCGATATGTTGCGCAATCAGCCCGCCGATGGAACAGCCGACGATCACAGCGCGCTCAATCCCGGCGTGGTCCATCGCGGCCAAAACGTCTTTGGCCAAATCGGGAATGCCATAGCCCTCGGGCGCTGTCTCGGACAGGCCATGGCCGCGTTTGTCCATCCGTAGCGTGGCCCACTCCTTTGGTAGGCGCGCGCAAACCGCGTCCCACATCCGCAGGTCGGTGCCCAAAGAGTTCAGGAACACCAAAGCGGTTCCCTCGCCCTCTGTCTGGCTCAAATGCTGTGTGCCCCAAGGGCGGGTGAATGCGTGCATGTGATCCTCCTTGCTTTAGATTGCCATAATATTTTCATTGGAAAAAATACAATATCATGCAAAAAGCATAACCAAATGAATATACCTAACGGTCTCAAACTCCGCCACCTCGAAGCCTTCCTCTCCGTTGCTGAGGCGGGCACGATCTCTGCTGCGGCGCGGGTGCGCAATGTCTCGCAACCGGCGCTCTCGAAAACCGTGTCGGAACTTGAGGCGCAGCTTGGCACGGAGTTGTTTGAACGCACAGGGCGGCGCGCGATCCTCACCCCCGGTGGCGAGGCGTTTCGCCGTCATGCTATTGCTGCCCTGCAAAGCCTTGAGGCCGGGTGTCGGGTGCTCAGTGGCCCGTCGCATCGCGATCTCGTCAAGGTTGGCGTCCTGCCCACGGTTGCGGGTGGATTTTTTCCCTCGGTCGCTTTGGAATTTCACGATCTGCGGCCAGAGGCGCGCATTGGCGTGATGACCGGCCCCAATCGCTACCTGATCGACATGCTGCGGTCGGGTAAAATTGATCTGATGATTGGGCGCATGCCGGGGTCCAAGGACATGCCCGGCCTGTCCTTTGAATATCTCTATGATGAGCCGATTGAATTGGTCGCACGCGCCGGTCATCCGGCCTTGGGTCGTGATCCGGTTCAGGCGCTTTCGACCTATCCGCTGATCCTGCCCAATCCCGGCGCGATCATCCGGGCCACGGTCGATCAATATCTCTCTGCAATGGGGCTGTCGGCGCTGCGTCCGGTGTTTGAAACCGTGGCTTTGCCGGTGGCGCTGACGTTGTTGGAGCACTCGGATATGCTGTGGTTCATCTCGCGCGGCGTGGTGGCGCGGGAATTGGCGGCGGGCACATTGGGGACGCTTGATATGAAGGCCGATTACATGTCCGGCGCGGTCGGTTTGACGCGCAAATTCGCCTTTGGTCAAAACACCCCTGCCGATCTTTTGGCGAGCTTGCTTCATCGGCGGGCAGAACAGATGTCCGCCCGCTGATCTTCGATCTTACACGGCCTCCAACGCGATCGCGATGCCTTGGCCGAC
>NZ_AMRK01000015.1 GCF_000299875.1 Celeribacter baekdonensis B30 | reverse complement strand
ATATATTGATGATTTTTGGTTGCGGGGACGGGCAACCAACGATACTTGCGATTGGTCGAACGCCAAGTCCCCAAACTCGTCGCTTAATGTAACTCACTGGCATCGTTTGGGAAATCATGCCTTCGAGGCATTCATGCATCGCATTTGACTGCAGGGACCGGTCACTCCCTGAACGGAGCGACAGCGACGGTGTTGACTACCTGATGAGCGCTTCAAGCGCTGCTTTGTGCTCCGCATACTTGGCCAGGTTATCCCTCTTCAATTTCTCCAGATTGATCAGCTTCCAACGAACCGCAGGCAGGTCAGCTTCCTGCGGCCGCTCGATAGCATCGAAATCGGGCGTACTATCATGCAAGCCGAGGAGAAACGTCCCGGCCTTTTCGTCGAGACGAGACCGGATGTCCGCGACCAGCCGCTCTCGGGTTTCGAGCAGGTCGTCGAGATTGACACGCGCCTTGGTCATACCCTCGAACTCTTTCGTATAGGGCTGGTCAAGATCGATGAGTTTAGGGTCCAGAAGTTCATGCGCCGGACGGGACGAGCAGGCGATGTAGATCAGACGCCAGTGCCAAAAAGGTTCTCAAAATGGTTCGGCGTCAGGCCTCCTTGCGTCCTGCTGGCGCAGCATTGGCCGCTCTCAACGCAGTTCCCGGTCCGCTCGAAGCATTCCGAGAGCCAATCGGGAAAGTCGTTCGTCCTAAGACTTCGCCACGGGCATCCACAATCAAACGCAGGGCGCGGCCTTGGTGACAAAACGTCAAGCGCCAACGACCCGCATCCTCGCCCTCGCCCGCCTCGGAAAGAGAGGTGATCTTGCCGCCCTACATCCGCGCCCGCGTTTCTTCGACGGGCAGACCGAAAGCCCTGGCCAGCACCTGCGCGTCGACGACAACGATGCTGTCATCTTGATCTGCCTTTCTTCGTCATGCGGCTGCCGGTTCGGGAAGGGCGATATCGGCGAGCGTGGATCTGTTCAGATCGGCGATGAACTGACGCTCCGCCTGCCGAAGCCGGGATTTCAGGCGGCAACAGCCTTCTATCGTGCACCCCGCGTCTGGCCCGAAACACGCGACCAGCGCCTGCCCCTGTTCGAGCACCCGCACGACGTCGCCAAGCCGGATCTCGGCGGGGCTGGATCGCAAGACGGCGCCACCATTCACCCCGCGCCGGGTCTCGACGATCCCTCCCTGTGCGAGCCTTTGCATGATCTTCGCCAGGTGGTTGCGCGACAGTTTGAACTCCTCTGCCAAATCTGCCGTTGAGAACGCCCGGTCGGGCGCGCTCGCCATCCGCATCAGCATTCGAAGTCCGTAGTCGGTGAAGGAGGTAAGGTTCATGGCGTCCCGCAGATCTTCAAATTGGTATTTACAATACCTATTTAGCAGAGATAGCATGAGACTCAAGATCAATTTCCAGAGGGGCCCATGTCGACTACCGTCTCACAGATCAATTCCGCCCGCCCGCAAATGACCGCCGAGATCATGGTGCGAACCGGGCTGGACGAGGAAAAGCTGACCGAACTGGTGCATTGTTTCTATGGCAAGGTGCGCGCGGATTCGGCGCTTGGCCCGATCTTCGCGGAGCGGATTTCGGATTGGGGCCCGCACTTGGAGCGCATGGTGGCCTTCTGGTCTTCGGTCGCCTTGATGACGGGCCGGTATCACGGAGCCCCGGTCCCGGCGCATGTCGGCCTGCCCGTGGATTGGGATCATTTCGACCGCTGGCTGACGCTGTTCCGCGAAACCGCGGCCGAAACCTGCCCGCCCGAAGGCGCGGCGCATGTCATCGAACGCGCCGAGCGGATCGCGCGCTCGCTGCATATGGCGGTCGAGGATGCGAAGCCCCGGACAATTCCATCACTGCTCTGACCCGAGGATACGAACATGACAAAACCAATGCCCCCGCAAGACCCGAGCGACCTGACCAGTTTCATCGAGACCGAGTATCACGCAAAACACCGTGCCCAGCTTCCTGAACTGGCGACCTTGTCGGAAAAGGTCGAAGCGGTCCATGCCGGGCAAACGGAGGTTCCCGCGGGTTTGGCCGACCTATTGCACCGGATGATCGGTGACCTGGAAGTTCACATGAAGAAAGAGGAACTGATCCTGTTCCCCGCCATTCGCAACGCGGCGGCGGGGCTGGATGCGCCGATTGCGGCAATGCGCGCGGATCATGACAACCACGAAGCCGAAGTCGGCCAAATCCGGCACCTGACCAACAACCTGACATTGCCGGACGGCGCCTGCCGAAGCTGGACGCGGCTTTATACCGGGGTCGGTGAATTCCTTGACGACCTCGAAGAGCATATCCGGCTGGAAAACGATGTGCTGTTTCCGCAATTCGAAACGCGGGAGACGGGCCATGTCTGAGCTACACCTCCCAAAACCTACCAGGGACCTTGTCGACCGGCGTCATGCCCTGGCACCCGATGCCGAAGACGCATTCCGCGCGTTCTCGAAAGCGGTGTTCGCCGAAGGGGCGCTCGATACACGCACCAAGCAGCTCGTCGCGGTGGCCGTGGCGCATGTGACTCAATGCCCGTGGTGCATCGAAGGCCACGTCAAGGCGGCCAAGCGTGAGGGGGCCTCGGGCGAACAGATCATGGAAGCCATCTGGGTTGCATCCGAAATGCGCGCCGGGGCGGCCTGGGCCCACGCGCTGAAGGCGGTGGAGATGATCGGCGACACGGGCCAACCGGACAGCTGATGCCCCCTGCAAGGCCCCCCATCCCCGACACCCCCGGCGAGCGTATCCGCGTCAAGCGGATCTATCGCGCGGCGCGGGTGTCGGACGGCAAGCGGATTCTGGTCGATCGGCTTTGGCCACGCGGCGTGGCGAAGGACCGCGCCCGGCTGTTCGACTGGTGCAAGGACATCGCGCCTAGCGATACGTTGCGACACTGGTTTCATGCCAATCCTGATCAGTGGCAGGACTTCAGTACGCGCTACCGGGCGGAACTCGCCACGCGCGAAGATTTGGTGTGTGAGCTTGCCGGATACGCGCAGGGCGATGTCGTCACGCTGCTCTATGCCTCTAAGGACGAGGAACACAATAACGCCGTCGTGCTGCGGGACTGCCTGCGCCGATGGTTGGAAAGGGAGGGGAAAAATGACAGACCAACATAGTGCGGAACCTCTGCGAACGCCGCTTTGCGATCTGCTTGGATGCGAGGCACCCGTCCTGCTGGCGGGCATGGGCGGCGTGTCCCGATGGGAACTGGCGGCGGCGGTGGCCAATGCGGGCGGCTACGGGATGTTGGGGATGGTGCGCGAACCCATCGACCTGATCACACGGGAGGTCACCGCGATGCGGGCGGCGACGGACCGGCCCTTCGCCGTCAACCTGATCCCGGCGGCGACAGAGCCGCAGTTGCTTGAGGCACAGATCGCCTGTTGCCTCGATCTTGGTGTGACGGCCTTCTGCTTTTTCTGGGATGTGATGCCGGATGTGGTGGCGCGGGTGAAAAACGCGGGATGTCTCGTATTGCATCAGGTCGGAACGGAGGCCGCCGCGCGGATGGCCGAAGCTGCCGGGGCGGATGTGATCATCGCACAGGGGATCGAGGCGGGCGGCCATGTGCACGGACGAAGTCCCGCCTTCGGGCTGGCGGAACGGATACTGGCCGGGACCGACCTGCCGGTCGTCGTCTCGGGCGGGATCGCGACGGGCGAAGGGCTTGCCGCCGCATTGGCGATCGGGGCCAGCGGCGTGCAATGCGGCACCGCCTTTCTGGCGACCGAAGAATCCTTTGCGCATTCCTATCACAAGTCTCGCATCGTCGAGGCCACGGGCGAGGATACGGTGCTGACCGATGTGTTCGTTCTGAACTGGCCCAAGGGCGCTGCGGTGCGGGTGATCGGCAACAGCGTGACGGAGGGTCTCAAGGGCAATTACCTGGGTCACGACCCGGACAGCCTGCCGCGCGAGACCATCGCCCATGACGACGATCAGCCCCGCCTGCGCTTCAGCACGGATTCACCCTTGCGCACCACAACCGGCGATCTGGAAGCGATGGCGCTCTATGCCGGTCAGGGCGCGGGAAACATCCCCGATGTCGTCCCTGCGGCCGCACGTCTGAACGCCATGGTCGCGCAGGCCCGGCATATCCTGAAGGGCCCAGTGCGTAACGGTTTCACGGCGATGTCATGAGCGACGACTTCAAGAGCTTCCGCTGCCAAAGCGGCTTTTCCTCACCGCCCTGCTATGCCGCCGAGGTCGCACCGGAGTATTTCGATCCGCTGGCTGTCGATCCCGAGCAGGCACGTGATGTCGCGCGTTGGCGCAAGGCCGAACGCACCCGCCTGCGCGCCGCCCGTCTGGCACTGTCGGTTGCTGAACGCAAGGAGATCGGCGAGGCACTGGCCGGGTATCTGCGGCAGGTGTTGCAAGACCGCTTCGGCGGGGCGCAGGGCAAGGTCCTTTCCGCCTACTGGCCGATCAAGGGCGAACCCGACCTGCGCCCGCTAATGGCCGACCTGCACGAGGGTGGCGTGACCGTCGCCCTGCCGTTGGTCGAAACCAAAGCCGCCCCGCTCACCTTTCGCCGCTGGACGCCCGAAACCCGCATGGTGCGCGGCGATTGGAACATTCCCGTTCCGCCGCCGGACGCCCCCGTCGTCACGCCCGACATCGCGCTTGCCCCCCTCGTTGGCTGGACGGCGGATGGCTATCGCCTCGGCTATGGCGGGGGCTATTTCGACCGGACATTGGCGGCGCTGAGCCCGAAGCCCTTTGTTGTCGGTATCGGGATCAACGCGGCGCAACTCAAGACCATCTACCCGCAACCTCATGATATTCCTCTCGATCTCATCCTGACCGAGAAAGGGGTGCAGACTGAAGGGGAATTGGGATGAGTACTACTGCAGAGCTAATGCGCGCATGGCGCGGCCCGGCGATCCTCAGCTTCGGGTTCCGTCCGTTCTTCCTCGGGGCCACCATCTGGGTCGCGCTTGCCATGGCGCTTTGGATTCCGGCGCTCTCCGGTTCCCTCGAACTGCCAAGCCAGTTCGACGCTGCAAGCTGGCATGCGCATGAGTTTCTGTTCGGCTATCTATCGGCGGTCATTGCCGGTTTCCTGCTGACAGCTGTTCCCAACTGGACCGGGCAACTGCCGATTGTCGGCTGGCCGCTTGGCGGGCTTTTCGTGCTCTGGGTCGGCGGGCGTGCAGGAGTCCTCTTGTCGGATGGTCTGCCGTCCCTTGCCGTGGCGCTCGTCGATCTCGCCATGCCGGTGGCGCTGACCGGGTTCCTTGCACGCGAAATCATTGTCGGGAAGAACTGGCGGAACCTGATCGTACTCACGATGCTCGGCATCTTCACGATCTCCAATGCAATCTTCCACTGGGAAGCGGCGCGTGGCGACTATGCGGCGCAGGGCTATGGTCTACGGGCTGGCCTCGGTGCGGCGCTGATGATGATTGCGGTCATCGGCGGACGGATCGTGCCGTCCTTCACCCGCAACTGGCTGGCACGTCAGGGTCCGGGGCGGTTGCCCGTGCCACCGATGCAGCGCTTCGACAAGATCGCGCTCCTGGCGCTTCTCGCCGCGCTTTTTGCCTGGATTGCGGCGCCGGAAGCGCAGGCCTTGGCGCCGCTCCTCCTGGCTGCCGGGGCGCTGCATCTGGTGCGGCTCGCAAGGTGGGCCGGGGACCGGACACTGGCAGAGCCGCTTCTGTGGATCCTACACTTGGGCTATCTCTTCCTTCCGCTCGGCGCCATCGCGCTTGGCGTCTCCATCCTCGTGCCCGGTGTCTTCGGTGGGGCGTCGGCACAGCATCTCTGGATGGCCGGCGCGGTAGGCTTGATGACCCTGGCCGTAATGACCCGTGCCACGCTTGGCCATACCGGACATGAACTGAAAGCGGGCCGGGGCACCCTAACGCTCTATCTCGGGCAGCTGGCGGCGATCCTCGCGCGTCTCGCCGCAGGCCTCTGGCCCGATCAGGCACCACTTTTGCACATTCTATCGGGTCTTGCGTGGATCGCTGCTTTCGGTGGTTTCGCAATGCTCTATGGCCCGGCGATGATGCGACGGCGGGTCTGAAAGTGATCAGCCCGGCGTTTCGAGGCGCGGTCGCCAGTCCTCGACCGTTCCCCGCGCCAGCCGCCTATCCACCATACGCCGCCAGTTTTCCGGCAAGCCCGGAAGCGCGGCAAAGGCGGTCAGAGCGTCATGGTCCGAAGTGTCGCGGTAAAGCAGCCTCCAAACACAGGTAAGTGGCCAGTTCGGGCAGGGTCGTGCGATCAGCTCCGCCCGGTCGCCGGCCGTGATGAGTCCTTCCGAGACGACGCGGAAATACCAACCGGTGCGGCCCGTTTGCTGCACCCGCGCCGCCATGTCACACAAATCGAAGCGCAGGTTGAGCCGCCAGCAGGGTTGGCGGGTCTGGCTGACCTCGACGATCGCGCCGCCCAGCCGGTAGCGGTCAAAAAGGCAGCTATCGTCCTCCGTCGCACCCTCGATCACAAGGTTCTCGCCAAAGGCGCCGGGACCGAACTGCGCCGCGCGTTCGGGCAGATCGTTTGCCCAGACCGAATAGTGCGCTACGGGATAGGCATGAAGGGCCTTGTCTGCGCCGCCGTGATGACGGGTATCCCCCTGTTCGTCGCCCTCAAGCCCTTCGGCCCAGGCCATGAGCGGACCGGCGACAGCCACCTTGTCGATGCCGGAGGGAACGGCATTCGGGCCGAGCGGCCGGACCTTGCCAATGCGCAGTTCGGCAATCCGGAATGCCCTCATCCCGCTTCTCCCTCTCCGATCAGCCCCATCACTTGGGCACCAAGCGCCATGTCCGCGACCTGCCCGAAATGGCGCGCCCGCATCTTGCCCGTGCGGTCGAAGAGGACGAGGCTCGGCGTGCCTTGCAGGCCCCAGGCCTCCATCGTTCGGGGTAACGGACCCTCTCCCTGCATGTCGATGGCGACAGGGAAGTGGATGCGCCATTCGTGTAGGAAGGCGGCCAAGCTTTCGCGGCTGTTGCCTTGGTGGTGCTCGAACACGCTGTGCAGGCCGATCACGGCGAGGTCCTTTTCGTCAAAGGTCTGCGCCAGGCGCTGCGCTTGTGGAAGGCCGTTCAGCACGCAGCCGGGGCAGAGCATTTGAAAGACCTCGACGGCCAGCGCGCGACCGCAGAAATCTTCCAATGTCAGCGGGCGGTCTGTGTTGAGCCAGTGGGCGGTGTGGAAGGGAATGTCGTCCATGCGATGCTGCCTTTGCGATGGAGTGCGCGGGCACCGGCCCGCGCCCCGATTTGTCATTCTCCGACCCTGCCTGGCAGGCTCAGATCGCCCGAGGCGACGTCGAACACGTCCGTCACGCAAAGTAGCGGCGCATGGACATTGACGTTGACCCGCAAGGCCGCTGTCACGCCGTCAAAGCGCGCCGCCTCCACGGCACCAATATCGGCGAACGGCACAGTCACGCTCAATTTCGGCCCGGCAAAGACCGGCGACCAACCGGGAGAATCGATCAGGATCGGCAGACCCGGCCAGGTCAGCGGCAGCGCCGGCGAGGCCCCTTCGGGGATGTCGATGACCTTGAGCGCGCCGGGCCCGCAGGCCTCATCGGGGCCAAGCACGACCCAATGGCTGTGCCAAGCGCCGCCATCGCCGTCCGTCGTGCCAGAGCCGGTTTCGTCGAACAGGGGCGTGTCGTCGAAATCGGGGTGGATCGTGACGGCGAAGGCGAGGATGCCGGAGCCGGCCTCGAAGCCCACCACGGCAGGGTCAAGCGTCGTCGGCCAGACATAGGAGAAGACCGACGCGCCGCCGAGAGCACCAACGGAGTCCGGCATATCTTCGCCCGGCGTGCCCGCGACCGACATGGTGAAGACCGCGTTGCGGCCTTCAGTGGTGATATTCGCGGCGACGATGTCGAAGGCGGCGCGTTCTGCGTTGCCCGTTGCCCCCGGCAATTCATGCCCGCTCGCTACGCCGGCGGCAAGCGCGGCACAGGCTGCGGTGGCATAGTAAAGTCTTCGGTTTCGTGTAATCATGGGAAGCTTCCTTTCGTGACAGAGGGGTTGCATTCGGGGCGTCCGGGCCGTTGCAGCGGTTATCCGGGCGCCCCATTCACCCCACGGCGGACAGGCGCGTCCGATTGCGGGCGGCCTCCTCCTCCGTGGCGGTCTCGTGATCGGCACAGTCGAGCCTCAGGCCGCCGTCGCCGAAAGCGGCGTCGACAAAGCCGCAGTGATGCGGCCGCACCGGGTCAGTATGGACATGCGGGCGGAAATAGTGGCAGGTGAGACACATCCGCTGTATCGGAATCGCCTCTGCCTCCTGAAGCGAGCGGATGATCAGCGACAGGCAGCGCAGCAGCCCCGCACGATCATCCTCGGCAAGCCCGGCAATCGCCTCTTGTATCACCGCTGGAGCATCCGGCATCCGCTCGGCCAGCGAAGCGCCCGCCCGCGTCACCTCGATCATTCGTGCCCGGCCATCATCGGGATCACGTCGGCGCCGTACAAGCCCCTTACGATCGAGTGCAGCGACGCTATCGCTCAGACTGGCCTGTGAGATTCCAAGCATATCTGCCAGATCCACCGCTCGTTCGGGCTTTGCCGCCACGCGCGTCAAAACTTCGCCTTGGGTCGGGTTCAGAGCGAAATCCTTCGCCACGAGCCACTGGCTCGCGCGCCAGAACATCGCAAGCCGTTGCAATGCCGTGATGATGTGCTTCGAGTCTGAACCCATTTCGATCCTCCGAGCACATTAAATAGGAGTCCTATGTATTAAGCAATTACAATTTCATCCAACTCGCAACGTTCGCCGGTTTCCAACCCGGTACTGTCGTCGTTCCTGAACGCTATTGCATCGAGGCATTTAAGATAGTAATCAATCACTATCTTATGAGGCCATCAGATGACTACTACCAGGAAACCAGCAGTCGAGCGTCAACAGGAAATCGTGGAGATGACCCTTCGTTTACTGTCCGAACTGGGTGAAGGTGGCTTATCCACTCAGACGATTGCCGATCATATTGGTATCACCCAAGCTGGCCTCTTCCGGCACTTCCCCACTAAAAACGACCTCTGGATTGCTGTTCTCTCGGAGATCGAGCGACTTGCCCGCAACGCCTGGGAACTTGTAAGCCGGGAAGGCGACCCGGCAGTCGTCCGAGTCCGCAAGACTCTGTTGGCGCAACTTAAGCTGATCGAAGACTATCCGGCGATCCCGACACTGTTGTTTTCAACTGGACGTCTCGCCGCCGAAGAAGTCGTCCATCCGATACATGTCCGTATCATGACGGCGCTCCGGTTACGCATAACGGAAGAACTTTCCGTGGCGGTGCAGGAATGCGGTCGAGATATTCAGATCGATACACTCGATATCGAATCCTTGCTACTCGGAGTGGTTCAGGATTGCGTACTGCGCTGGTCACTGACCGGACGCGGTTTCGATTTGGTGGCAGAAGGTGATCGGCTGATCGGGCTGCAGCTTCGCCTGTCCGGACTGGAAGCCGGGGGAGACAGATCGTGAAAATTCCACGCCTATTGAAACTCGCACCACCGGTCGCCATCGGCGTCGGCGCCGCTGCATGGCTTATCTCAACGGCGGAACCTCCGGCGCGGATAGACCAATCCGAGCGCAGCGTCGTTGCCCGCATTGTGATCGCTGAGATGACGCGTGTGCGGACCACCGTGCGGGGGTACGGCAATGTGCAGGCGGCGCGAAACTGGGAAGCGGTGGCCGAGGTTGCAGGAACGATCGTCTGGCGTCATCCCAATCTGGAGACCGGCAATGTTGTCAGCGAAGGGACAAAGGTTCTCCGGATCGACCCAACGGGTTACGAACTGGCCATTGCTCAGGCCGAGGCCGATCTGGCCGCATTGGAAGCGGACACCGCGCAACTGGGCGTTGACGAGGCAAACACCAGCCGTCTTCTGGCCCTGGAAGAAGGCCGGCTGACGCTGGCAGAGGCCGAACTGGCGCGGGTGCGCGACCTGTCTGAGCGTGGAGTCGCAGCCCAGTCTACGCTCGACGCCCAGGAACGCACCACGTTGCAGGTGCGTCGGGGTGTGGAGGAGTTGCGCAATGCCAATGCGCTGATTCCCTCACGCCGCGCACGACTTGAGGCCCAGGTTGCGCGGACGAGAACCATTCTGGCCCGCGCAGCGCGTGACCTCGACAAGACTGATATCTCGGCACCATTCGATCTCCGGATCAGTGAGGTGCATGTCGAGCACCACCAGTTCGTGAGCGCCGGTCAGTCTCTGGTCGCGGCCGACGACATCGGCCAGGCCGAGATCACGGCACAGATTCCGGTAGACTCGTTCCGCCGTCTGCTGAGCGGCGCGACCGGAAACGGCCCAATGACGATTTCGGATCTTTCCGAACGGTTCGCAGACATTGTCGCTGAGGTGCGTCTTGTGTCCGACCCATCCCAAACATGGACGGGCCGGTTGGTGCGGGTGGAAAGCGCACTCGATCCGCAGGCCCGGTCGGTTCCCGCTGTCATCGCTGTGGATAATCCCTATGCCGGGGCGAACCCGCCGCTGCGCCTGCCACTGGTGCCGAACATGTATGTCGAGGTCATCCTCACCGGGCCCGAAGAACCGGCGCGCATCACTCTGCCCGATGGTGCAATCCATGAGGGTGACGTGGTTTATCTTCGAAACGAAGAAGGCCGCCTAGAGGTGCGCACGGTATCGGTAGACTGGCGGCAGTCGGGCATTGTGGTGCTGGATGGTGGCATCGCAGCGGGCGAAGACGTTATAGTCGATGATCTGATGCCGGCGATCCCGGGCATGATCGTCGAACCGGCGGAGGGCTCGGAATGATCCGCTGGTTCGCCGGGCACCCCACGGCCGCCAACCTGTTACTCGTGCTTATTTTCGCGGCCGGTCTGATGGCTGCGCCAACGCTGAAGCGTGAGACCTTTCCTGATTTCCGTCCTGTCGAGGCGGAGATCAGCGTGGTCTATCGCGGCGCCACGGCCGAAGAGGTCGAGGACGCCATCTGCCGACGGATCTGGGATGCGGTCGAAAGCGTCGAGAATCTGGACGAATTGACCTGCACCGCGCAGGGCGGCGTTGCGCGAGCCATCGCCACGATGGCCCCGTCAGGCGACAGTGCCAGATTTGTGAATGATCTGCGCACCGAGGTGACGGCGATCGACGATTTTCCCGACCAAGCCGACCCGGCAATCGTGCGCGAGCTTCACCGCACCGACAACGTTACCTCGGTTGCCGTGGCGGGTGATTTGCCGGCCGCGCATCTGGAACGCTACGCTGCTGGTCTTCAGGACAAATTATCTATCCTCCCCGGGGTGGCGAAGGTCACGATGTCCGGCTTCGGAACGCGTCAGTTCCGGATAACAGTGCCTCGGGCGGTGCTGGAACAACACGGCCTCACCGTCACGCAACTTGCAGGAACAATCGGCGCACAGAGCCTCGACCGCCCCCTCGGTACGCTTGAGACCGCCGACCGTGAGATCAGCCTCCGTTTCACCGATGAGCGGCGCAGCGCGGCCGGCCTCGCCGGCCTTGTCGTTCTGTCCCGGCCGAACGGCGCCGAGCTTACCCTCGGACAGATCGCGTCGATCTCTGAGCACTATTCGCCAGAGGAGGAACGCGCCTATTTCGACGGGCAACGCGCAGTCTACCTGCAAGTGGACAAGGCGCTTGGAGCCGACGCGCTGGAAGTGTTCAGCAGCGTCGAGAAGCTCGTAGCTTCCGAGCGTCTGGCCCTACCCGACACGCTGCGGTTGGACGTCGTCAAGGACATGACCAGCATCGTGCGCGACCGGCTGACGATGCTGGTGGAGAACGGTATTTTGGGACTGATCCTGGTCGTCGCGGTGATGAGCCTCTTCTTCCGCCCCGGCTTCGCGATCTGGGCGGCCATGGGCCTTCCGGTGGCATTCATGGGTGCGTTCGCCGCGATGGCGCTTCAGGGGCTGTCGCTGAACATGATGACACTGGTGGCTTTGTTGATGGCCATCGGGATCGTGATGGACGATTCGATCGTCATTTCCGACGCCATCGCCGAGGCCGCTGCAGACGGCGCCTCGCGCACCGCGGCAGCAGTGAAAGGCACTATGGCGGTGATGCCGGGGGTGCTCTCGTCCTTTGCCACCACCATCGCGGTCTTCGGCCCGCTGGCCTTCCTAGTGGGCGAACTGGGTGCCATCCTCGAGGTGATCCCCATGGTGCTGATCGCGGCACTTGCGGCAAGCCTGGCCGAGGCTTTCTGGGTGCTACCGCATCACCTGAGCCACGGATTGAAGGGGGCGGAAAAGCCGCCATCGAGGTTCCGCGCGGGATTCGATGCACGTTTCGAACGGTTTCGCGAGAAGCGGATCGGCGCCATGGCGGACATGGCGATCCGGCGAAGATACCTTGTCACCGGCGCGACGATCGCGGCACTGATCGTGACCGTGGGGCTTATGGGGGGCGGGTATCTCAAGCGCGAGGCGATCCCGGCCATCGACGGTGACGTGCTGGAGGCACGCATACTCATGCCGCAGGGCACGCCGTTTGCGCGCACCGCAGAGGTGGCCGACCGGGTGAGCGCCGCATTGGGCCGGGTGGATGCCGCCTTTGCGCCCGATCAGCCGGGCGGCGCGGCACTGGTGAAGTCCGTCCAGACGCGATTCAACTACAATCCCACCGCCGGCGAATCCGGTCCGCATGTTGCCACGATCAGCGCCGACCTACTGGGCGCCGAGACACGCACCGTGGCGCTGGATGAGATCGTGACGCTTTGGCGCGAGGAGATCGGGGATGTACCTGGAGCCCTGGCGATCCTGCTGATGGAACCCAGCATCGGTCCACAAGGGATCGCCATCGAGATCCGGTTGTCGGCACAGGATCTGGAGAACTTGGCCAAGGCCGGCAATAGCCTTCTTGCCGAGGTCCAGACCTATTCCGGAGTATTCAATGCCACTCGTGACCTGCGCCCCGGCAAGCCGGAACTTCGGATGCGCCTCGCCGAGGGCGCGACCGGGCTGGGACTGACCGCGCAAAATGTGGCCGATCAGATCGGCGCCGCCTACCTAGGCCGCGTGATAACCACCGTGCAGCAAGGCGACATCGCCCACGAGATCGAGCTTGAACAAGTCGCGGAAGATCGGGACTCCTACGACGATCTTCGCAACTTCACCATCACCCTGCCGGACGGTCACACAGTACCGCTTTCGACCGTCGCGCTGATCGATGAGGCGCGCGGCTGGTCTTCCGTCACCCATGTCGATGGGCAGCGCACCGTGACGGTACAGGCCGATGTCGATACGCGCATCGGCAACGCCGACGCGATCGTATCCGAACTGTCGAACAACTTTCTGCCACGGCTTGCTGCCGAGTTCCCGGGCCTTGGTTTCGAGGTCGCCGGGCAGAGCGCCAATTCGGCAGAAACCGTCGCCTCGATCCTGCGCGGTTTTCTCATAGGATTGATCGGTATCTACGTCGTGCTGTCCTTCCAGTTCCGCAGCTATGTGGAACCCGTGATTGTGATGCTGTCGATCCCGTTGGCCTTCATCGGCGTGGTACTGGGGCACCTGATCATGGGCTACAATATCTCGATGCCGTCGCTGATCGGCGCCGCGTCGCTGGCCGGTATCGTGGTCAACAACGCCATCCTCTTGGTGCAGGTCATCAAGGCACGCGCCGCCGAAGGCATGGATCTGGCCCGCGCCGCAGGCCAAGCCAGTCGCGCGCGGTTTCGCCCGATCCTGATGTCGGTCTCGACGACGATGATGGGACTTGTGCCGCTGCTTCTCGAGACCAGCACTCAGGCGCAGACGTTGAAGCCGCTGGTGATCTCGGTGGTCTTTGGCCTGTTCTCCTCCACGGTCCTTGTCCTGATCGTCCTGCCCGCCTTCTACGCCATTCTCGGCGATCTTGGCCTGGCGCAGGCGCAGGACAACAAAAACCCGATTGCGCCAGACGAGAAGGAGGCGACGTCCCCATGACCGAGACACCGCCGGTCCGGCACTCGCATGCCTCACTGGCAAGCTGGAAAACCCGGATGCGGCAGTGGATGCCGCGCTGCGAAAGCTCTTCCGCTGGGGCTTGGATGCTAGCCATCGCTTGGCGGATCGGCACCATGCTGTCCTGTTACAGCTGTCGCGACAACCGGCCTGCATGCCGAACCGTGAACGGGTATAGATTCGACGCGGGAAGGAGACGTGGATGATGTCGGCTGAATTGACTTGCAAACTGCACGAACGTTTCTCAGATGGAGCTTTTTCAAGGATGCCATCTGGATCCGGACGCGAAATGGGGCGGCGCTCAACCAAGAACAGGGGATGCCCGTTACCGCAACACCTGAAAATCGGCCTACTGGCAGCCGCCATTCTGATGGCGCTCTGCATGAGGAGCGATGCTCAGGAAACACTGTCAGCTGCAGCGATCGAAGATCGGATTATCGGTCATGCCTTCCATGGGCGGAAGGGCATTCTGTCGGTTTCGTTGCAGTATGGCACCGATGGTACGGTCACGATGCGCTCGCCGCTTGGCACCGGAACGGGCCGCTGGACGATTTCTGGCGCCCGGCTTTGCGTCAAACTGGAGACTGGACCAAGGAAAGCGGACGAGTGCCTGACATTTGCAACCGAACCGGATGGATCATACCGTGCCTCCAATGGCATGCGGTTGATCCCGGTAGAATGATGTTCTTGCCATTTGTTGGGTCATCAACCCAACCCATCGCGATGCCGCACCCGGACTTTCGGCCGGACAAATCGGCACCCTGCCTTGGAATGGGCCCTGAACCTTTTCGTTGTTCCGCTAATCGGCCTGTTTCGCGCCAGTGTGGGTTTTGGGTTCACGCGGACATTCGAATAGCATCCGCGCCAGTTCTCTTGCGATAATCTCGGTACGCGACAGGAGATAGTTGGCCGCATCCACCGTTGGCGCCGTCTCGTCAAGCGTGGCTTGGAAAAGGTCCAGCCGCCGGTCGAAATCCTGCCTTTGGAGCCCGCTGTGGTTTCGATGGGCCCTGACCAGATCACCGGAATAGACGTCCCTGTGCAGTGCGATCGAAGACCAGAAAGCCACCATCCGTTCGACCTGCCGTCCCAGTCGCACCTATCCGCCCCAACCGCTTGTCCACACGGATGCATGCCACGAAGAATCTGGTCATCCTCCGAAGGTATTCCTCGTCGATCCCCAATACTTCGGCCGCCTGCCTCAGTTGGGCGCGAGTTCTTTTAGAGAGTACTCCTGTTCAACGGTGAAAAGGCCGGGCATGTCGCGCCTCCTTCGCGATCAGACGGACATTTGTCGCCAGAACCGAACGGCGCCGACGACCTCGTTCTCCACGTCATCGGCGCCGTCCATACGATCCGCAGGAGATCGGGTGAGCATCGGGCATCCCTGCGGCCGCAGCCCGTCTATTCAGCGAGCATCGGAAAGCGATCCGCTGCATAGCGTACGTGGCAGGCGGTACAGGCCTCAATCATCCGACCGAAACCTGCATGTTGCGCTTCCCTGTCGCCATCGCGTCCGGCTTGTGCCAGATCGGCCGAAAGCCGGTGAAAGGCTTGATCCCGGGTTACGAAATCCTTGGGTACCGCGGCCATCAGATCCTGTTTGTCATCGGGCGTCATGGATTGCTGCAGGATGAAACTGTCGTAGATCTGTTGCGCCAGCCCCGCGACGCGGGCGTCGTCTCCGGCGATCAGCGCCGAGAGGATATCCTTGCTGGCCTGTTCGATCGACAGCATCTCCTGGCGCAGCAGATCGCGCAGCTTCGGCGTCAGATTCGGGGAAACCGGCCCCGCATCCTGTCCCGTCGCTGGCACACCAAATCCCAGCCCGACCGCTATTGCCAACGCAACAGCAATGAACGGGAACTGGTTTGTCTTTCTGTAGTGTGACACTTTCAGACCCTCCTGGTCCTGCATCACTTCACTGAATCAGGGACGTTCGTCTAGCGGCTCTGGCGTGGATCCGTCCGGATTGCGGATCACGAGGCCGACAACGACGCCCCAGACGACGGTCCGCAAGCTCATGGCCCAGACCGTCCGCATCTCATAGGCGCCGCCAAGCAGAACGTGGACTCCGAAGGCGATCATCACCAGAACGGTGGCGACGAGGATTGCGATCGAGAGCTTGGTCGCCCAGTTTGTCTGCAAAATGAGCCCGATACCTGCGGCAACATAGGCAAAGCCGGCCAGGAAGTTGAACCATAGAACGAAGGGGACCGCATCGCCGACCGCCGCACGGGCCTCCAGGCCACCGAAGAGTGCGCGCCCGCCTGACAACACCGTCAGCAAGCCGAAAAGCGTGACGACAACCGCCGCAATCAGGATATCCCATCGCCTGTTTTGCATGTTTCTTACTCCAATTCTGCTCAGCGTCTGCTGATGCGTTATTTCTGAAACACATTAGTCCCCGGCGCGTCTTCGAGCGGCGGATGATCCTTGCACCCCATCGGCGGCGGGCCGCTCATGTCGCCCGAGTGCGCGGTCAGCCAGTCTACCCACGCAGGCCACCATGACCCCTCCCGCTCGGGCGTCTCGTTCAGCCACGTGTCGGGATCCATGTGCAGATCCTCGGCCTTGCGGTGCCGCACCCGGTAAGTTCGGCGCGGGTGGCCCAGCTCGGAGACGATCCCGGCATTGTGCCCACCGCTGGTCAGCGCGAAACTCACGTCGGTGTCACTGAGCATGTCGATCTTGAAGGCTGATCGCCAAGGTGCCACATGATCTTTTACCGTGCCCACGGCAAAGATCGGCACCCGGATATCCGAAACATGTACCGGACGGCCATCAACCTTGAGCCTACCCTCGGCAAGGTCGTTGTTGAGATAGAGCTTGCGCAGGTATTCCGAATGCATTCGATACGGCATGCGTGTCGCGTCGGCGTTCCAGGCCATAAGATCATTCATCTGGGCGCGTTCTCCCATCAGGTATTCGCGCACAATCCGAGACCAGATCAGATCGTTCGAGCGCAGCATCTGGAAGGCGCCGGCCATTTGCGTGGTATTAAGATAGCCCTGCTTCCACATCACGCTGTCAAGGAACGCGAGCTGGCTTTCGTTGATGAATAGTGCCAGTTCGCCCGGTTCGGTGAAATCGACCTGACTGGCTAGCAGTGACAGCGAGGCCAGCCGCGCATCGCCATTGCGCGCCATCGCGGCGGCGGCGATGGACAGGAGCGTACCGCCGAGGCAATAGCCGACGGCATGAACCTTCTGATCCGGGACGATCCCGCCGATCGCATCGAGGGCCGCCATCACCCCCAGCCGGCGGTAGTCGTCGAGCGTCAGGTCGCGGTCGCCCGCATCGGGGTTCTTCCACGAGATCATGAAGACGGTGTGGCCTTGCTCGACCAGATAGCGCACCAACGAGTTTTGCGGCGAGAGGTCGAGGATATAGTATTTCATGATCCAGGCCGGGACGATCAGGATCGGCTCAGGTCGTACCTTGTCCGTGAGTGGGGCGTACTGGATGAGTTCGATCAACTGATTGCGGTAAACGATGCTGCCTTTCGTTACCGCCACGTCCCGGCCTGGCTGGAAGGAGTGGGCGCCATCGCGTGCCTCTCCTGCCATGAGATCCTGCAGGTCCTCCATGTAGTTCTGGAACCCCCGGATCAGGTTCAGACCTCCGGTCTGTTGCGTCTTTTTCAGAACCTCGGGGTTGGTTCCGGGAAAGTTGGATGGAGAGAGAACATCAAGCATCTGGCGCGTCAGGAATTGCAACTCTCGCTCGTGCTGAGCGGTCACACCGGGTACATCAGTGACCACGTTGTGCCACCATTGCTGCTGCATCAGAAAACCTTGCTGAATCAGATTGAAGGGGGGCATTTTCCAGGCATCGCCGCGAAACCGGTTGTCTTGCGGCAGTGGATCAATGCAGGGCGCCACCGCGTTGGTCGAACCTGTGCATGCCATTGCATAGCGCATGTACCGACCGAACTTTTCTCCAGCCTTTTCGGCGATTTCCAACTGTTTCCCCGGAGCAGCGACCATATGCGTCGCCCAATCGAACCATGCGTTCATGAGGGCGGCGGGCGACAACCCATGCGTGAAGCGCGAAAGCCAAACCTGCGCCGCATGGTCGAACGCTTCGTGACGGGTATCATGTGTATCCGGACGATCATAGGTGTCAGACGTCATCGCCGCATCCCGTTCCGGCTCGGGCTTAGCGTCTGACATGTCGCGTGTAGAGCGGTCAGGCACCGCTCGCGCTGTCCCCTGCTTTCCTTGCGCATTGCGCAGTTTTACCACCTGGTCCGACATTTGCGGCTCCATCGATATTGCCTGATGTCCGGCCGGCGATCTCGAGACGATGATCAATGGCACCGGCACCGCTGTACAATCTCGAATCAAGATAGTAATTGATTACTATATTTATTCAAGCCATGATGCACGGCAAGGCAGGTAAGTGCCGCGACTGACCGAGGAGGAGACCCATGCTGACGGGCAAAACGAATGTCGTGACGGGCTTCGCGTTCCTGGCACTTTTCATGCTGTACGGGTTCGTGCTGATCTTCTTGCGCGATTTCGCGCCGGGCAAGGAGCAGTTGATCGCTGACTATGCGGTGGGTACGCATTTCGAATCGCGGCTTGCGCATGTTCACGGCAACCTGTTCGCGCTCATCAATATTGCGGTCGGTCTCGCCCTGTCGCGCGCCCCGGACACCCGGACCGGGCGCTGGATATCCGCGTTGGCACTGCTCGGGCTGCTGATGCCTCTGGGCATTCTGGCAGAGGTGCTTTTTGGTGTTCCGCCGGTCCTCGTTGTGGCTGGCGGCATTTCAATGGTCGCCGCGATGATATGGACGGCTGCATATGTATGGCAAACGGAGACGTTTCATTGACCAAGACGAAACCAAAAAAGATCCCGGCGGAAGAGCGCCGCAACATTACGGTCGAAGCGGTCATCGACCTGGCCGGCTCTTCCAACCCGGACAGCATTACGACCGCGGCCATTGCCAAGCACATGAAGCTGACACAGGGCGCGATCTTTCGCCACTTTCCGAACAAGGATGCGATTTGGAAAGCGGTCATGAACTGGGTGGCCAAGAACCTGATGGCCCGGATCGATCGCGCGGCCAAAGACATCACTTCGCCTACGGGAAAGATGGAGGCGATGTTTCTCGCCCACATCGCATTTGTTGCCGATCATCCAGGCGCACCACGCATGCTGTTCGGAGAGCTTCAGGGCGCTCGGCAGACGCCGGCCAAGCGTCTCGCGCAGAGCATGATGAAACAATACGCGGCACGCCTGCGCGACATGATTACGAGTGGCAAGGAATGCGGCGAATTGCGCGACAATCTTGATGCCGAGGCGGCGGCCACTCTGTTCATTGGCACCATTCAGGGCCTCGTGATGCAATCCCTGATCGCCGGCGACGTGGATAAAATGCGCGCCGATGCGCCACGTGTTTTTGGAATCTATCTACACGGGATTTCTAGGGCGGGCGATGCCGAGGAGCAGGAGTGACATGGCGCCGAAGATCAGCTTTCTGGGCGCGGCGCGCGAAGTCACCGGCTCCTGCTTCCTCGTTGAAACCGGCGAAGTCCGGTTTCTGATCGATTGCGGCATGTTTCAAGGCGGGCGGGAAGCGCCTGCCCGCAATCGAAAACCCTTCGGTTTCGACCCGGAATCAATTGATTTCGTTCTTCTGACACATGCGCATATCGACCACAGCGGTCTGCTGCCAAAACTGACCAAGGCAGGGTTCACCGGGCCGATTTTCGCAACCGAAGCGACAGCGGATCTGTTAGGCGTCATGCTGCCAGACAGCGCCCACATTCAGGAATCGGACGCTCGAAAGCACTGGCGCAGATCCAAGCGCGGTGCAGCCTCTTCGACAGAGCCAATCTATACCATGAACGATGTCAGGCTTTGTCTGCGGCAGGTTCACGCGATCCGCTACGACACCAAGCTCACCCCGAATGAAAATGTGCGCTGCCGGTTCCGCGATGCCGGCCATATCCTCGGCTCGGCGATCATCGAAGTCTGGATATCCGAAGGGGACGGCGAAACAACTAAGATCGTGTTCAGTGGCGATCTGGGGCAGCCCGGGCGGCCAATCCTACGGGATCCCACGCCCATTCCCGATGCTGATATTCTGGTGATCGAGTCGACCTATGGGAACCGCGAGCACGAGGATCTGAGCACAACTCTGGACGAGATGATCGAGATCGTCGAACGCACCCGCCACGGCGACGGCGGAAATATTATCGTGCCCGCCTTCGCAGTCGGTCGCACGCAAGAGGTGCTCTACCATCTGCATCGGCTCACCTGCGAAGGACGACTTCGCGACTTGATGATTTTTGTGGACTCGCCGATGGCGACCGAAGCCACAAGGATCACCCGCCGACATCTGGAGTTGTTCGACGAACAGGCGAAGAACCTCGCGGGATGGCACAAGGTGGGTGCGGACCTCCCCTATCTCAAGTTCACATCGAGTGTCGACGAATCGAAGGCACTCAACCAGATCAGCGCAGGGGCGATAATCATCTCGGCCAGCGGTATGTGTGATGCCGGGCGCATCCGTCACCATCTGCGACAGAACCTGCCCCGACCCGAGTCCGTTGTGATGATCACCGGGTTCCAGGCCAAGGGATCGCTGGGTCGGCGGCTTGTGGATGGCGTCCGGCGGGTCCGCCTGTTTGGAGACGACATCCCGGTGCGGGCCACCATTCACTCGGTCAACGGGCTATCCGCGCATGCGGACCGGAAGGCGCTCATGGCTTGGGCGGATGGTTTCAGAGCGCCACCGCATCAGACCTTCATTGTGCACGGCGAGGAGACAGCGGCACTGGAATTCGCGCACGCGCTTCGAACCGAGAAGGGCTGGACGGTGACAGTTCCTGAACCGGGTGCATGTTTCGAAATAGGCCCAAGCCCATGACCATCGACCGGACGAGCGAAAGAGAACTCACCGAACATATCCTCGTCGGGCCCGCGTATCGATTGGCGCACGAGGACTTGGATTTTCTGGCGGAGGACGATCTGCGTCCGGTGCGCCTGCAACTCGAACTGATCAAGCCAGAACGCACGCTGCGTCACCATGATATCCACTCGACTGTGGTGGTATTTGGCAGCGCCCGTATCGTCTCGCCGGAAGTCGCAGAAAAGCAGTTGGAAGAAGCTCAACAGCTCCACCGGGAGGACCCGGCATCCGAACGACAACTTCTGGCAGCCGAACGCCGGGTACATTGGTCGCGCTACTATGCGGAAGCGCGGTGTTTTTCTGAGCTCGTCTCGCACCAATTTCAACGGGTCGGACGCCGGGATTTCGTTATCGTCACAGGCGGTGGCCCGGGCGTGATGGAGGCTGCGAATCGCGGTGCCTTCGATGTTGGAGCGCGCTCGGCCGGCTTGAATGTCACCTTGCCGAGCGAACAGAGGCCAAACCCGTTCATCACACCGGACCTCGCATTCCGTTTTCGCTACTTCGCCATACGCAAAATGCACTTCCTGCTGCGGGCCAAGGCACTCGTGGCCTTTCCCGGCGGCTATGGCACCCTCGATGAACTGTTCGAAGTCCTGACCCTTGTGCAAACCCGAAAGATGCAAAGCCTTCCGATCATCCTGTTCGGACGGGAATTCTGGAACCGGGCGATCGATTTCGACTTCCTGGTCGATGAGGGAATGATCTCTTCGCAGGATCGCGCCCTCTTCCGCTTCGTCGAAACAGCAGAGCAGGCCGTGTCGGTCCTGAAAGATTTCTACGGCGGTCACCCTCCTGACGAGCCGATGATCGTCCAAGGACATGACATGAAGGGAGACCGATAAAGATGTCACGCAAGATTTCAATCGCGCTTGTTCTCGCTGTACTTGCGGGATTCATGGGCTATGCCCTTTGGTCGATCTTCTTGGCACCGAGCGGCCTGCCGCCCGAGGGCTTCGCGCGGGGCAACGGCAGGGTTGAAGCCGATCTCGTCGATGTCTCGACCCGTCTTTCCGGGCGGGTGGCCACGATCGCGGTGCAGGAGGGCGATCTCGTCGCCGCAGGCGACGTCCTTGCGGTCATGGACACAACCGAACTCGAAGCGCAAAAGGCGCGCGCCGAGGCGGCGGTGGCCAGTGCGGAGGCCGCGGTAGCCGTGGCACAGGCGGGTGTAACCAAGGCCGAGGCCAGCCTCGCGCTCGCCCAAACCGAGCTCGCGCGCGCCGAGGCGCTGAGCGGGCGTGACGTGATCTCCAAGGCGAACTACGACATCCGCCGGACCGAAGCTCAGGTGGCAGAAGCCAGCCTCGCCGCCGCGCAGGCCGAAGCGCAGGCAAAGGAACGCGTGGTCGATGCGGACGTTGCGAACCTGCAAGAGATCGAGGCGCGTATCGCCGACAGCACGCTCCATGCGCCCGAGGCTGGTCGCGTCCTTTACCGCCTTGCGCAGCCCGGCGAAGTTCTGGGCAGCGGCGGTAAGGTGCTGACGCTCGTGAGCCTCGGCAATGTCTACATGGAATTCTTCCTGCCCGCCGGTGCGGCGACGCGGGTGAAACTGGGCGACGAGGCGCGCATTGTCGTCGACGCGATGCCGAATGTCGCCGTACCGGCGCATGTCAGTTTCGTCGCGCCGGAGGCGCAGTTCACCCCCAAGCAGGTCGAGACCGTCGAGGAGCGCGAAAGCCTGATGTTCCGCGTCCGCGTGCGCATCCCGCAGCAACTGGTCGAGGCCCGGCTCGCCCAGGTCAAGACCGGGGTGCGCGGCGTCGCCTGGGTGCGGCTCGTCGATCCCGATGGCAACTTGCCCGATTGGCCCGATGGGCTGACACCGCCCGTGGCGGCAGCCTTGCCCGCACCGATGACGGGTGACGGCGCAACCGAGACCGGGCAATGACCAGCGCTGAGAAGCCCGGCCCCGTCGCATCTCTGGCGGCGGTGAGCCATCGCTATGGCAAAGTGACTGCCCTCAGCGATGTGACGCTGAGGATCCCGATGGGGCGCATGGTGGGCCTGATTGGGCCCGACGGCGTCGGAAAATCGACCCTGATGGGCCTCATCGCCGGAGCCAAGAAGCTGCAGACCGGTGTAATTGAGACGCTGGACGGGAATATGTCAAGTGCTCGTGTCCGGACTGAGATGGGGCGGCGCATCGCCTTCATGCCGCAGGGTCTCGGCAAGAACCTCTACCATGATCTAAGCATCCGCGAGAATCTCGAATTCTTCGGCAAGCTCTTCGGCCAGAGCCAGGCGGAACGCGGCGCACGGATCGAACGGCTGACCCGCGCCACTGGCCTTGCGCCGTTTCTCGACCGCCCGGCGGGCAAGCTCTCGGGTGGCATGAAGCAGAAGCTGGGACTTTGTGCCGCGCTGATCCATGACCCGGATTTCCTCCTACTCGATGAACCCACCACCGGCGTCGATCCGCTTTCGCGGCGTCAGTTCTGGGATCTGATCGACGCGATCCGCAAGGACCGCCCCGAAATGAGCGTGCTGGTCTCGACCGCCTACATGGAGGAAGCCGAGCGGTTCGAATACCTGATCGCCATGAACGAGGGCCGCGTTCTGGCCGAAGCGAGCCCGGACGTTCTCAAGGAGCGGACAAGCACCGACACCGTGGGTGCCGCCTATGTCGCCCTTCTGAGCGGCGGGAGGATCGAGGCGCAAAACGACACACAGGCTCTGCCAGCGCCGACCGGCGCCACCACCGATGAAATCCCCGCGATCAATGCGCGTGGTCTGACCAAGCGATTCGGCGATTTCACCGCCGTCGATTCGGTCAGCTTCGAGATCCGGCGCGGTGAAATCTTCGGCTTTCTTGGCTCGAACGGCTGCGGCAAGACCACCACGATGAAGATGCTGACGGGGTTGACACCCGCGACCGAGGGTGAAGCCTGGATCTTCGGCCAGCCGGTCGATGCGCAGAACCTCGACGCGCGCCGCCGGGTCGGCTTCATGTCGCAGTCCTTCTCGCTCTATGGCGAGTTGACGGTGCGCGAGAACCTGCTTCTGCATGCCCGCCTCTTCCATCTGGGCCCCGACTTGACCAGGGACCGCATGGCCGATCTGGTGCCGCGTTTCGGGCTCGATCCCTATCTCGACCAGAACGCGGCCTCGCTCCCTTTGGGGGTGCGGCAACGCCTGTCGCTGGCGGTCGCGGTGATCCATGCCCCGGACATCCTTATCCTCGACGAGCCAACCTCGGGCGTCGACCCGCAGGCGCGTGATGCGTTCTGGGAAATGCTGCTCGATCTGGCGCATCGCGAGCGCGTGACGATCTTCATATCGACGCATTTCATGGATGAGGGCATGCGCTGCGACCGCATCTCGCTGATGCATGCGGGCAAGGTACTGGTGACGGATGCGCCGCAGGCGATCATTGACGCGCGCGGGGCCGGAACGCTCGAGGATGCTTTTATCGCCCACATGCTCGACGCGATGCCGCAGTACGCGGCAGCAGAAAGCACGCCCGAGGTGCGCGTCAGCGCGCCCGCCGAGGCCCGGGCGGACCGCCCGGGCTTCAGCCTGCGCCGGCTTCTGGCCTTCACTACGCGCGAGGCGATGCAGGTGCGGCGCGATCCGGTGCGGCTGGTCTTCTCCTTCGTCGGCAGCGCGGTTCTGCTTCTGATCATGTCCTTCGGCATCTCGCAGGAGGTGCGTGAGATCCCCTTCGCCGTCCTCGACCAGGACCGCAGCCCGGAAAGCCGCGCCTACCTGTCTGGTTTTGAGGAGTCCGATTGGTTCCGCGAGCGCCCCGCCATCGCCAGCGCGGACGAACTCGACCGGCGCATGGCCAGCGGCGAACTAGCGCTGGCGCTGCAACTCCCACCCGGTTTCGGCAAGGCCGTGCGCCGTGGCGAAACGACCGAGATCGCCGCCCTGATCGACGGCACCGACACCAGCCGCGCCGGGACGGTGGAAAGCTATGTCGAGGGCGCACATGCCCATGCCCTGAACGAGGATGCAGGCGCGGCCCTCGCGCTCGGCACTCTTGGCGCCCTGGTCGGCGCTGACCCGATCCAGCCGCCCGCGCAACTGGCGCCTCGGTTCCACTACAATCCGGCGATGGAAAGCCTGCCCGCGATCGGCCCCTCGATCCCGCCGCTCCTTCTGCTGCTATTCCCCGCGATCCTGATGGCGGTCAGCGTCGCGCGAGAAAAGGAGATCGGCACGATCACCAACTTCTACGTCACGCCCACCGGCCGAGCCGAATTCCTGATCGGCAAGCAACTGGTCTATGTCGCCATCACGCTTCTGAACTTCGTGATCCTGACGGTGCTGGTGGTCACGGTATTGGGCGTACCGCTCAAGGGCAGTCCGGCAGCCCTGGTCATGGGTGCGTTGGTCTATGCCTTCGCCGCCACAGGGTATGGCCTTCTGGTTTCCATGATGACCAGTACGCAGGTCACCGCCGTTTTTGCTGCGGCAATCCTGTCAGTGATGCCGACATTGCAATTCTCAGGCATGATCACGCCTGTCTCATCGCTGGAAGGCCCCGCGCGCATCCTCGGCACGTTCTGGCCCACAACCTGGTACATGGGCCTGAGCGTCGGAACCTTCACCAAGGGATTGGGCCTGGCCGACCTGTCCGGTCATCTCTTGCGTCTTGCCGCGTTCGGTCCGGTGCTGACCGCGTTTGCGATCGTTCTTCTCAAGAAGCAGGAGAAGTAGCGGTGCGCAGTATTCTCAACATCTTCTGGCTTGCGGGAAAGGAACTGAAGAGTGTCCTGGGCGATCCGGTGATGGTGGTGTTGATCCTGTGGTCGTTCATCGTCGCCGTGATCCTAGAGGCCAGCGGCGCGGGCGATACGGTCTATAATGCCGCCATCGCGATCGTCGACGAGGACGGCTCCAGCCTTACCCGCCAAATCGCCGACGCGTTCGACCCACCCTGGTTCCAGCCGCCGGTCTCCATCGGCGCGGACCGCATCGCGCCCGAGATGGATGCGGGCCGAATCATGTTCGTCCTAGCATTCCCGCCGGGCTTCGAGGCCGACGTGATCGCTGGTCGGATGCCCACCGCCCAGCTCGAGGTAGATGCCACGGCGGTCAGCCAGGCCCAACTCGGCACCGACTACATCGCGAATATCCTGGCCTCGGAAACCCGCGCGTTCCTCACGAACAACCCCGACGCGTCCGACCCGGCGCTGCGGCTGGAACTGCGCCGCGCCTTCAACGCCAACGGTGATCCCGTCTGGTTCAAGTCGGTCTCCTCGCTTCTGAACCAGTTGTCGCTGCTGACCATCGCGCTGACGGGTGCGGCGATGTTGCGCGAGCGCGAACAGGGTACGATCGAACATCTGATGGTGATGCCGCTGACGCCGCTGGAAATCGCGCTTTCCAAGGTTCTGGCCAACGTGGTGGTGGTGCTGGCAGCGTTCACGCTCTCGCTTCTGTTCGTGGTGCAGGGTGTGCTCGATGTGCCGATGCGGGGCTCGATGGGCCTGCTGCTGGTCGGCACCACGGTTTATCTGGCCGCTGCAGCGGCCATTGGCATGTTCCTCGGCACCATGGCGCGCAGCATGGCACAGTTCGCGCTGCTGGTCATCATGGTGATCATTCCGATCATCATGCTCTCCGGTGGAATGGGTGCAATCGAAAGTCAACCCGACCTCGTCCAACGCCTTACTCTGGCGCTTCCCTCGCGCCATTTTCTGGCTTTCGCAAAAGCCGTTGTCTTTCGCGGCGCTGGTCTGGGTTCAGTCTGGGTCGAACTTGCGCTGATGGCAGGACTCGGAGCCACATTCTTCCTGGCCAGTCTTTTGCTGTTCCGCCGTTCCATGAGCTTGGCAGGGTGAAGCGATGCGTGCCCATTTGCGAAAACCCACGGGCCCATTGCCAGAGCGGATTGCTGACATTGCAAGGCAGATCGGGCGCCTTCGAGGTTTGTCCCCGTTGCTCGTTCTGACCTTCTTGGCATTGCCGGGTTGTGCATCGCGACCTGGCCCCGAGGCCCTTGCCGTCGTGCCAGACGAGAATTCCACTGCCAGCTTCGTAACAATTGACGTCGTCACCAATCGACGGTTCGACGTCACGTCCCGCAGCTACTCCGATCTGCGCTCTCACAAGATGCAACTCGAGAGGTTCACGTTATCCGTCCCGCCCAATCACAAACTCACCCGTATCGAGTGGTCAAAGGGCGACCCAGATCCGGCCAAAAAATTCGTCGTGACAGAGCGTGAAATTCGACCGACTTCAGAATTGGGCACTGCAAGCGTCGCGGCCGGTGCCGTACGGCTCAAGCCGGGCAAGCGAGACGTCGTCATATTCGTCCATGGTTACAACTACAACTTCCAGGAGTCGCTCTTCCGTTTGGCCCAACTTGTGGCCGATGGTGGATTGGATGATGCGCCAGTTCTCTTCGCGTGGCCCTCGGCGGCATCTGTCACGGGCTACGTTGCCGATCGAGATGCGATCACCTATTCACGGGATGATCTGGTGCATGTCCTCAACACGCTTGCGGGTCAGCCGCAGGTGGGGCGCATTACCCTATTCGGACATTCCATGGGGGCAATGCTCGTCGTCGAAGCGTTGCGGCAGCTACGGCTTACAGGTCAGGACCGGACGATTGAACGTCTGGGAGATGTAGTGCTTGCGGCACCAGACATCGATATCGATGTGTTTCGGAGACAGATGGAGATCATCGGACCTCTCGATCCACCGTTAACATTACTTGTCGCACCAGACGATCGTGCTTTGAAGATTTCCGCCCGCCTCACCGGATCGCGCAGCAGGCTCGGCACTCGCGACGTGCAGGATCCACGAGTACAGGCCCTGGCGAACACCAACGGGATCAGAGTCATAGATATATCTGACGTTTCGTCACCAGACGCGACGATGCATAGCCGGTTTGTGGGATTGGTCACGGTGTTCCCCAGAATGCGTGGCGAAAGAGATCCCGTATTGGTCCAGGCCGGTGCATTCGTTCTAGAGCCTTTGGCCGCAGTACTTATTCCTGCGCATCCGCGATGAGAGTGTACACCCACCTCTATCAAGCGATGGCGCGAAGCTGCCGATACCGGCAATGCTGCGGTTTTCGCGCCATCCGAGGGAAGGGCGGTTGCCATTTACTCGCCTTGCAAGCGTAGTTGGTGAGGTGGCAATGGATAGTCGAAGGCAACCATCTGACAGGAATAAGAGAAGCTCACCCAACGCTGGGTCACGGCACAGACTAATGAACGAGGCAGTAAAGCATCGGGACACCATAGAGCTTCGACATCTGCGCTATTTCGTGGCTGCGGCGGAGCATGGCAGCTTTCGCAAGGCAGGTGCTTCGCTTGGCGTTCAACAATCGGCCATCAGCCGCCAAATTCATGATCTCGAAGATCGACTCGGGGCAGCATTGTTTCATCGCCATAGCAGTGGCGTCCGCCTCACCTTTGCTGGCCAACGCTACTTGCCGTGCGTCCGCCAGATTCTCCGTAGCCTCAAGGAGGGAGCACAAGATATCGCCTCTGTTGGTCGGTCAGAGAATGGTATGCTGAGAATCGGCATCTACTCCTCGATTGCCTCGGGTTTTCTGGCCGAACTACTACGCACCTACGGTTGCCAACATGGGGACATCCGAATCGAGCTGGTTGACGGCAATCCAAGCGAGCATATCGCTGCCATCCGTCAACTACGGATTGACGTTGCCTTCGTGACCGGGACGCGGGATTGGCCCGACTGTGAGAGAACGCATTTGTGGTCGGAGCGGGTTTACGTTGTGCTGCCGGATCACCATGCGTTGGTTGCTCGGAAGGAACTGAAATGGCAGGATCTCATAGAAGAACCATTTGTGGTCAGCGAGACAGCTCCCGGGCAGGAAATCCACGACCATCTAATTAGGGAACTCGCCAACCTCGGCCAGCACCCAGATGTGCAGGTGCAGTCGGTTGGGCGAGATAACCTTCTGTCACTTGTGGCAATGGGCCGGGGCTTGACCCTGGTCAGCGAAGCAATGACAGTTGCGCGATTTCCCGGAATCGCTTACCGTCCTATCTGTAATGAGGTTCTTCCCTTTTCAGCTATATGGTCTCGGGAAAACGACAATCCCGCGTTTAGGCGGCTGCTAAGCCTAGCCAAGGCGATGACATCATCTTGAGCCTCCATCAATTTTCGGTCCGCAGCTTGGCCAGTTGAGCAGAGCGTCGCGCCTTGGCGAACCCCCGGTCCGTTCCAATGAACCGCTCCAGCATCGGGACGATCAGCTTAGCAGGATCGGCAACAGCTTGCCCCGTTTCCCGCCCCAATACCTCGGCATACGCGACCAGATCGCGGTGAAGGGACGCGGGTAGTTCCACCGTCACTTTCACGGGCTTGTCGTCGGGCACCGGTCCCAGCTTCAGTTTCGTCATGGTCAGCCTCCTGCGGGTTCGAATACCAAATCGCGGGTCACGATAATCCGGACTGGAAAGCCCGGCCGGATCGTCAATGTCGGCGCGACCTGCAACTGACGCTGTACGATCTGCTGACCGGCCTGGTTGATCGTGTCCACCGCGCCATCGCGGATCGCCTGGACCAGGCGGTCTTCGTCATCGGTGGCGAGGTCCGCGCCGATCGCGAGCAGCGTGGACAGACCCGCCGCGCGCATCAGATCCCACCAATGGTAGTTGACGCCATCTTCGAGGCCGGCATAGCCGCTCGCATCCGCGCCTGGCAGACGTTCGAGAACGATGGATCGGCCACTGGGAAGGATCAAGCGGTTCCAGACCAACAGCACGCGGCGTTGGCCGAACGTCACACCGTCATCGTATTGGCCGATGATGCGGGTTCCTTGTGGGATCAATAGCAGTGATCCGGTCGGGCTGTCATAGACATTCTCGGTGACCTGCGCGGTGATCTGGCCCGGGAGATCGGAGCGAATGCCGGTGATGAGCGCGGCCGGAATCACAGCTCCCGCCTGAAGGATGTACGGCGAGGCTGGCGGCTGAATGCGATCCGACGCGACGGTCTGCCGGTCCACCGGACCGTTGAGGAAAGCCGTATATCGGCTCCCCTCGGATTGCCCGGAGCCACCCAGGCCCGGAAGGTTCACGCCGCCCCCGGCCGTCGTTGCCCTGCCAGACGCCGTCTGGAAGAAGACACCGCTCAGACGCGCGGCGTCCTCCTCTGCCCTGCGGCGCTCCGCTTCCGGATCGACGGTCGGGCCCGCAATCGGCGGAGGGCCCACGGGCACTCCCCGCTCCTGTGCATCTAGGATCGGCCGCCCGAGGTCACCGGGCAGTGCGGGTCCCAGAACCGGTCCGGTATAGTCGGACGGCAACCCCTCCAGGCCGTCCGCGGCCGGTCGGTTGTCGATGGAATAGAGTTCTCCACCTCCCGGCCCTGCCTCACGGGTCTGAAGCGCATAGATCAGCGCGCCCCCAATGCCGAACAGCGCGACCGCCCCGACACCGGCCAGAACCTTGCGCGACAGCCTCGTCACGCGCGGCGGATCGGGGCGCAGACGCATCGGCGCTGCAGGATCGGTGTCACTCATGACGCCCCTCCCCTTTGCGCATCACCCTCCGTTTGCGCATCCGCCTCGCGTTCCTCCATGCGCATGATCCGGACCACCTGCTGGCGGTCTCCTGCTCCCAGCCGGAGCTCCGCCGCACCGAAGAGGCGATCCACGATCAGCACGTTGCGGTGGATACGGCTGTTGACGATCTGCGGTTCTCCGTCGGCGCCGAGCACGAAGAGCGGCGGCATCTCGCCCTGGGCGATGCCAGCAGGGAAGACGACATAGACGCGACGGCCATCGTCGAAGACAGAAACCGGGCGCCAGGGCGGGCTCTCACCCTGGATCTGCAAGCCATAGCGATGATTGCGGGCAGAGGGCCCCGGAATGGTCGGCGCGGTTGCCACAGCTTGTCGACCGCCACGGGGCGCTGCCGGATAGGCCCAGGCGACAGAGGGCATGTAGAGCGCCTCGCGTGCACGCAGCTCGATCGTGTAGACCCGCCTGTCAGTGCTGATCACCAGATTGGTCGAGATATCGTCCCGCGTCGGTTTGACGAGGATGTGGACGCGGGCGGTGGATCCGGACCCGCTCTCCGTGTCGCCGATGATCCAGCGCGTGGTATCCCCCGCAGCGATCGGACCCGCGCCGGTCAGACGCTCGCCCGGCTCGAGTGCGATATTGGTGATCTGACCCGGTGCGGCATAGACCTGATAGAGGGCTCCTTCCGACCAGGGATATATCTGGATCGCATTATAGTAGCCCTCGCGGCGCGGCTCGACCCGGGCGGCGGCATTTGCGTTTTCGATACGTCCGGTCGGTGTGCCTGCCACCGCTCCGCCATGCGCCACTGTCCAGACCGGCGGCGTGTGCAAGGGACGAGGACGTTCCTCGGCAGCCGAGGCGGGCGGAGTGGGCAGCGGCGGCACGGACTCGTCGTAGCTGAATTCCGGCACTCGGTTGCTGGCGCACCCTGCGAGCACGGATGCGGACAGAAGCAGGGCCACCAACATCTGCGCCCTGTCGCCCGGAGACCTAGTTGCATGAACATGCGTTTCAGTCATTGGCTCATCTCCCGCGACCAGGAGATCGCATTGACATAGATTCCCAGGGGGTTGGCGCGCAGGCGCTCGGCGCTGCGCGGGGTCTGGATCACGACGGTCAGGATCGCGGTCCAGCGCTCGGTCGTGGAAAGCTGACCGTTCTCGTAGTGGCGCTCGGTCCAGGCGACGCGGAACGATCCCGGCGAGGCCCGGATGACCGAGGACACCTCGACTGCGATCTGTTGACGACCGACGCGTGTGAAGGGGTCGTTGGCGCGAGCGAAATCGTTAAGCGCGGCCGCCCCGCGATCCGTGGTGAACTCATAGGCGCGCAGCCAGTTCTGTCGCACGATGATCGGATCGGCGGGGATGGAACGAACCTGTTCGATGAAACGGCCAAGATGGAAGGCGATCTGCGGATCGGTCGGCTCGTAGTCGGCGGAAGCCGGAGCGACAGCCTGGGCCTCGCCGAGCGCGTCGACCTGAACGACCCAGGGCACGACGGTGCCACGCGCGGATTGCCAGACCAGGGCGCCAGCAAATCCCGCCGCAAGGATCAGGCTGCCGAAGGCCATGTAGCGCCAGTTGCGGGCCTGAACACGGGCGGAGCCGATACGCTCATCCCAGACCTGCGCGGCCTTCTGGTAAGGCGTCTCTGGCTGAAGTGTCTTGCCATAATGAGTGGCGGAGCGCCTGAAGAGGTTCATGAGCGATCCCTTTCGGAGAGATTGACGGAGGTGCCAGAGCCGTGGCTGTCACCAGACCGGACGGCATGGGCGGCAGCGCGCACGCCATGGCTCACGGCCTGGCTATGGCGCATGCGCTTCGCCCAGGCTGGCGGGCCATCGGAGGCGGACGGGCTGGAAGAAGGCACGGGCGCCGCTCCGCCGACCGTGCCCATCGAGGTGGTTCCGCCCGTCGCCGCAACACCGCCCTTGACGCCCTCGGCGTAGCTGGACTGGATGCCGCCAGCCGCGCGAGAGGACGCCTTCTTGAGCGGTGATGCCGAGGCGGCGGCCCCGGCGCGCGCTACACCAGCCATCCCGCCGGCGAGACCACCTCCGCCCATCGAGCCGAGCGTGTAGACGCTCGAGGCAGCGCCCGCCGCGCCCGCGCCGCCGCGTGCCAGGGCGGCGCCACCGGAGAGCGCAGATCCCGCGCCGCGTGCCGCCAGCATGCTCGCCCCTCCGGCCCCGATCGCAGCGCCACCAACGGCAAGGCCGGTGCCTATGGCCGCCCCCGCGCTGAGTTGCGGCCCGCCGGACACCAGACCCGAGGCGATGCCGGGGCCGAAGATGCCGAGGCCCAGCAGAGACAGGGCGGCCAGCACAATCGCCATGGCGTCATCGATGGTCGGCGTCACGCCTCCGAAGCCGGCTGTGAACTGACCGAAGAGCGTCGATCCGATGCCGATGATCACGGCCAGCACCAGAACCTTGATGCCGGAGGAAATCACGTTGCCCAGCACGCGCTCGGCCATGAAGGCGGTCTTGCCGAAGAGGCCGAAGGGGATCAGCACGAAGCCCGCGAGGGTCGTGAGCTTGAACTCGATCAGGGTGACGAAGAGCTGCACCGCGAGGATGAAGAAGGCGAGGATCACCAGCGCCCAGGCGAAGAACAGGCAGAGGATCTGGACGAGGTTCTCGAAGACCGCGACCCAGCCCATCAGATCGGAGATGCTTTCGAGCAGCGGTCGTCCGGCCTCGAGCCCGGTCTGGGCGACGCGGCCGGGGCGCAGAAGATCGGCGGCGGAAAACCCGGTGCCCGAGGCCATCAGACCAAGGCCCGCGAAGCTCTCGAAGACGATCCGGGCGAGGTTGTTCCAGTTGGAGATGATATAGGCGAAGACCCCGACAAAGAGTGTCTTCTTCACCAGTCGGGCGATGATGTCGTCATCGGCGCCCCAGGCCCAGAAGAGCGCCGCCATCGTCACGTCGATGACGATCAGCGTCGTGGCGATGAAAGCCACCTCACCCCCGAGCAGGCCGAACCCGCTGTCGATATAGCTGGTGAAGATGCCCAGGAAGTTGTCGATGACGCCGGTTCCACCCATCTGCCTATTGTCCTTCGCGGGTGTTCGAGGAGACTGGAGCAGAGGGTGCAGGTGTCCGGCCGAGGAATCGGTCACGGCTCTCGGCCCAGGCGGCGAGGCAATCGGCATCGCTGGAAGCGGCCTCGCCAAGCTGCTGGCACCGGCGCAGCGTCGCGCGGAGAGGATCGGCAGACGGCTGGAGTGCGGGCGCGGTGCTGGCCGGCTCGGGCCCCTCCTCCCGCGTGACCTCGATCACCGTGGCGGTGATCGCGATCGCCACGAACACGATGGCCGCGATCCGGGCCAGCATCTTCCCCTCCATCGTCTCCCCTCCCGGCCTCAGTTGAACATCTGCGCATCGCCGGGTTGATAGCCCGCGCCCGGCGTCAGGAAGCGCTCGCGCTGGATGCGACCCTGTTCTGCAGCGGTGGCGCGCTCGGCCTCGGTCAGCGCGTTGGCGCGACCGTTTGCCGAGATCACCGCGATCAGATCGGAGAGCTGCTGCGATTGCAGTGCGAGGAGCTGGTTGCCCGCCTGCGTGGCCTGCAGAGCACCGACCGCGTTCTGGCTCTGCCCCACAAGCGCGGACATCTCGGCGCGGTTGGCGTCGATATTGCCGACGACACCGGCCTGCACGCGCATGGCATCCTGCAGTCCACCGACAGTGTTCTCCCAACGGGACCGGGCCTCGGCGATCAGCTGCTGGTCGGTCGCCGTCAGGGAAAGGTTGCCATAGTCCTGCTGGAACATCTGGTCGATGCTCTGAACGTCGAAGGCGATGTTCTGCGCCTGGGCCAGGAGTTGCTGTGTGCGGCTGACGTTCTGCTGGATCTGCTGGAGCGCGGAATACGGCAGGTTGGCGAGATTGCGCGCCTGGTTGATCAGCATCTGCGCTTCGTTCTGGAGCTGTGCGATCTGGTTGTTGATCTGCTCCAGAGCGCGCGCCGCGGTCAGGAGATTTTCCGCGTGGTTGGTCGGGTCGTAGACGATGAACGGACCGCCGCCGATGCCGAAGAGCGCATGGGCGGGTGGCGCTGCGATGGGCGACATGGCAATGGGCATCGCCAGCGCGAGTGCGAGCAGCGACGTGCCGGCGGACCGAAACGTGATCTTGCGGGTCATGATGTGATCTCCTCTTCTTTCAGGGCGGGTTCGGTGTCCTCAACGACGCCGGAGGCCGGAGATGCGCCCTCTGCGTCGATGGCGAGATTGGTGAGGTCGGGGATCAGATCGGCGGCCCAATCCAGGCCATGCGCCTTCAGCCAGGCGGCGAGGAAGCCGTCTCGGCCGTGCTCAGCGCAGATCTCGGCGATCAGCGCCTGATCCGATTTGGCGGAAGCCGCGCAGAGCGCGAGCCCAACGTCGCTGAGACCCAGCTCGAACAGCCGGTTGCCGCGCCGCGACTGGCAGTAGTAGTCGCGCTTGGGCGTAGCACGTGCGAGGATCTCGATCTGCCGGTCATTGAGGCCGAAGCGGCGATAGATGGCCGTGATCTGGGGCTCGATGGCCCGCTCGTTCGGCAGCAGGAGCCGCGTCGGGCAGCTTTCGATGATCGCAGGCGCGATAGCGCTGCCGTCGATGTCGCTGAGGCTCTGCGTCGCGAAGATCACCGAGGCGTTCTTCTTCCTCAGCGTCTTCAGCCATTCGCGGAGCTGCTCCGCGAAGGCATCGTCATCGAGCGCGAGCCAGCCCTCGTCGATGATGAGCAGCGTGGGCCGTCCATCGAGCCGATCACCGATCCGGTGGAACAGGTATGAGAGGACGGCGGGCGCCGCGCCGGTTCCCACCAGCCCCTCGATCTCGAAGGCCTGCACATCCGCCGAACCCAGCTGTTCGGTCTCGGCATCGAGCAGCCGGCCATAGGGTCCACCCACGCAGTATGCGCGGAGCGCCTGCTTCAGGTCGTTGGATTGCAGCAGGACCGCAAGGCCAGTCATGGTCCGCTCGCCCACAGGGGCCGAGGCCAGCGAGGTCAGCGCGGTCCAGATATGTTCCTTCACATCCGGGGTGATCTGGATGTTCTCGCGCGTCAGGATGGCGACGATCCAGTCGGCCACCCAGGCACGCTCCGACGTCTCGTGAATGCGCGCCAGCGGCTGTAGCGATACGGAGTTCTCGTCCGTGTCGGTCAGCTCTCCGCCGAGGTCATGCCAGTCGCCGCCCATGGCGAGCGTAGCGGCGCGGATCGAGCCGCCGAAGTCGAAGGCGAAGATCTGGCTGCGCGGATAACGCCGGAACTGAAGTGCCATCAGCGCCAGCAACACGGACTTGCCGGCGCCGGTCGGGCCGACGACGAGGGTGTGACCGACATCCCCCACATGAAGAGAAAACCGGAACGGGGTAGAGCCTTCGGTCTTGGCGTAGAGCAACGGAGCGTCGCCGAAATACTCGTCCTGCGCCTCGCCCGCCCAGACCGCCGAGAGCGGGATCATATGGGCGAGATTCAATGTGCTGATCGGTGGCTGGCGGACATTGGCATAGGCATGCCCGGGCAGACTTCCGAGCCAGGCATCGACGGCGTTGACCGTCTCGACCATGACGCTGAAATCGCGGGACTGGACGATCTTCTCGACCAGCCGCAGCTTCTCGTCGGCGCGGCGGACGTCCTCGTCCCAGACCGTGATCGTGGCCGTGACATAGGCCATGCCAGCCACATCCACGCCGAGTTCCTGCAAGGCCATGTCCGCGTCAGCGGCCTTGTTCGCCGCATCGGTGTCGACCAGCGCGGATTGTTCGTTGGTCATCACCTCCTTGAGGATCGCGGCGATGCTCTTGCGTTTGGCAAACCACTGACGGCGTATCCGGGTCAGCAGCTTGGTTGCATCCAGCTTGTCCATGAGGATGGCCCGGGTCGACCAGCGATAGGGAAAGGCCAGCCGGTTCAGCTCGTCGAGCAGACCCGGGGTCGTGGCGCCGGGAAAGCCAGTGATCGTCAGGACGCGGAGGTGATGATTACCCAGGCGCGGCTCCAGCCCGCCGGCCAGCGGCTGGTCGGGCAAGAGCGCGTCGAGATAGACCGGCACCTCGGGCACGCGCACGCGGTGCCGGTTGGTCGAAATCGTCGAATGCAGGTAGGTCAGCGTAGCGGCGTCATCGAGCCAGTGGCAGTCCGGCATGAAGCCGTCGAGCAGCGCCAGCACGCGATCGGTGCGGTCGATGAAACCGCGCACCTGTTCCCAGGGGTTCACACCTGAGGTCTCGCGGCCCTCGTAGAGCCAGGACTCCGAACGCGCCGCGTCCTCGGCAGGCGGAAGCCAGAGGAGCGTCAGGAAATAGCCGGAGACGAAATGACTCCCCTCCTCCTCGAAACCGGCCTTGCGCTCGGCATCGACCAGCGCCGATGCCGCATCCGGGAAGGTGCTCACCGGATAGGTCGCGGCCTCAGAGCGCTGTGCTTCCACAAAGATCGCCCACCCGGAACCGAGGCGACGGAAAGCGTTGTTCAGCCGCCCGGCGACTGCGACCAGTTCGGCCGCGACGGCGCTGTCCAGATCGGGCCCCCGAAACTTCGCCGTCCTCTGGAACGAGCCGTCCTTGTTGAGGACCACGCCCTCCCCGACCAGCGCCACCCAGGGCAGGTAATCGGCGAGGCGCGAGGCCGTGCGACGGTATTCTGCGAGATTCATCATGGGAGTTCACACCGAGAGATGACCGGGAATGCGCAAATGGCGGCGCGCGACCTCGACGAAAAGCGGATCGCGCCTGGCCGCCCAGACAGCTGCGATGTGGCCAACGGCCCAGATCAGGATCCCGACCAGCCAGAGCTGAAGCCCGAGGCCGACCGCACCGGCGAGCGTGCCATTCAGAATGGCGACTGAACGCGGTGCGCCGCCGAGGAGGATCGGTTCGGTCAGCGCACGGTGGACCGGCACGCTGAACCCCGGCACCGCGTCGAGGGCCTCGAAACTCACCGCCATCAGATCAACGCCCCGCCACCGAAGCTGAAGAAGCTCAGGAAAAAGGACGAGGCCGCGAAGGCGATGGAAATCCCGAAGACGATCTGGATCAGCCGCCGGAAGCCACCGCCGGTATCGCCGAAGGCCAGCGTCAGACCGGTGACGATGATGATGATCACCGCCACGATCTTGGCCACCGGCCCCTCGACGGAGTCGAGGATGGATTGCAGCGGCGCTTCCCAGGGCATGGAAGAACCGGAGGCATGAGCGGCCGGGGCGATGAACAGGCTGACATAGGTGGCGGTGGCCGCGGTGGCGATGTGGCGGCGAATGCGCAGGGCGTGACGGATCATTAGAGGTCTCCTGGTTCGTGAGTGGTGGGTTCTGAAATGGCAGGTGAAATCCGGTAGTCGCCGTCCGGCCCGAGGCCTTCGACACGAGCGAGTTCGGCCAGACGACGCGCGGAACCGCGCCCGGCCAGGACCGCCACGAGGTCGATGGTCTCCGCGATCATGGCCCTCGGCACGGTGACGACGGCTTCCTGGATGAGTTGTTCGAGGCGGCGCAGCGCACCGATGCCGGAACCGGCATGGATTGTGCCGATGCCGCCGGGATGGCCGGTGCCCCAGGCTTTGAGCAGGTCAAGCGCCTCGGCGCCACGCACCTCACCGATCGGAATACGATCGGGGCGCAGACGCAGCGAGGACCGCACCAGATCCGACAGGCTTGCCACACCGTCCTTGGTGCGCATCGCCACGAGGTTCGGCGCGGCACATTGCAGCTCTCGGGTGTCCTCGATGATCACGACGCGATCGGAGGTCTTGGCCACTTCGGCGAGCAGCGCATTGGTTAGCGTGGTCTTGCCGGTCGATGTGCCGCCCGCGACCAGGATATTGGCACGTGTCGCAATCGCCTGCCGCAACGCCTCGGCCTGCGCTGGGGTCATGATCCCGGCGGCGACGTAGTCCTCGAGCGTAAAGACGGCTACGGCTGGCTTACGAATGGCGAAGGCCGGGGCTGAGACCACGGGAGGCAGCAGCCCCTCGAAGCGTTCGCCGGTTTCCGGTAGCTCCGCAGAGACGCGTGGGGACAGGCCATGAACTTCGACGCCAACATGGTGCGCGACCAGTCGAACGATGCGCTCGCCGTCCGCTGCGCTAAGCGTCTTGCCGCTGTCGGCCAGCCCCTCGGAAAGTCGGTCGACCCAGAGCCGCCCATCGGGGTTGAGCATCACCTCGACGGTCATGGGGTCGTCCAGAAACCCGGCGATCGCCGGCCCGAGCGCGGTGCGCAGCATCCGCGCGCCTCTCCGTATCAACTCTGGTCTCTGATCGGTCTTCGCCATGCCGGCCCCGTTCCCTTACGGGCGCCTCCAACAAGCTGCCCTGGATCGGGGTCGATTAAGAAAGCCGTAAAAGCCTAAGGCTCAACAGGTTTCCGAGGGGTGTAGTAGCGTGGCGTGTAAAGACAGGTGATCGGCGGAAAGCCGCATCGACCGGAACCACCCCACGCCTACTGGATGCGAGTTTCAAAACGCATTGCGACGAACCAGCTCCAACACCGGCCCGAAATGACATCCCGAAATTATGTGATGGACTGGATAAACAGATAGAGCTCGTTAGACTGCAGTGCCCACGTCTAAGTGGGATTGTGATGACCTCAGATTTTTGAAGGATTAGTTAGAAGTTCACAGACAGGCGAATCGAAGGTGAAAAGCGTGATGCATCACATAGTAAATACCGGAGAAACCATGCTGTTGGAGGGGCGGCCATTGTCCTTGGTGACACCCGCCGGCATCGAAGACTGGACCAAGAAAGGTATCCCTCACCGCCTGCGCTACGATCAAGTACGTGATCCTCGGAGTGGAAATCTGATGTATCGCTGCCTCTATGAAAAGGTTGGTGGCGGCATGCCTTATGTCCTTGTCAGTGACCCGGACACAGGTGACGGCGGCTTTGTGATCTTGTTTGAGCGTCTCCCTGATTCAGAACAGTAGACAGACCTCAGGTCGGCCCCCCTTCCACATCCTCCGATACCTCCTGCCGCAGCTTCGGCCCCTGGGCCAGGCGCCGACCGAGAGCTGAGATAAACGCCTCGTAGCGCTCCCCAGCCTTTGCCCGCGCCGCCTTGGCTGCGGGTTCCGGCAGGGCCGGTGTCGTCGCAAGCCAGAATCGGATGAACACCGCCAGGCTTTCGACGGAGATCCCGACATCGCGTTCCAGCCGGGTGATCCGCCTGTCAATCTGATCCAGGCGTCGGGCCAAAACCGCCTCGCGGCGCTCTGCGTCATCCGGAGAGAGGAAGGATGCGATCGCGGCCTCGGCCACCATCGATTGGGATCGATCACGCCGGGCGGCGAAGTCTGCCAGCATCTGCATGACCTCGGGATCGAGGTAGACCGAGATCTTCGTCTTCTTGCGGCTGGTGGTCATGATCAAAGCTCCATCCCGTCGTCGGGATTGAGGGAGACCTGACGCGCGACACCTCGCATCTGCTGCATGATGCGGCGATTGCGGACAGCGCCATCCTCTTCATCCTCTGGTGGGTCGAATTCAAACTCGTTCTCGAGAGGTGTCTGCCTGTCAACGGGCTGAGTCTGCGCCAGCTCCGGCTGAAGACGGCGCTCTGACGCAGTCGGGTCCTCATCCTCCGATCCCGTCTCGGAGACTGGCTCCGGCTCGTCGCCCTGCGTTGGGACGGCCAGACTGCTCCAGTCATCCTTCCCGGACGCGCCTTCATCCACTAGGTCGGGTGGCGGCAAGACCCGCTCAGTAAACCGCGCATCTTCGTAATACCGTGCTTTCGTCGCCCGGATCGGCGGCGTGCCAGCCACCATGACGATCTCGTCGGACGGCGGCAGTTGCATGATTTCTCCGGGCGTGAGCAAGGCCCGCGCAGTTTCCGATCGGGACACCATGAGATGGCTGAGCCAGGGCGCCAGACGGTGCCCGGCGTAGTTCTTCATCGCCTTCATCTCGGTGGCGGTGCCGAGAGCGTCGGACACCCGCTTGGCCGTACGCTCATCATTGGTCGCGAAGCTCACCCGGACATGGCAGTTGTCGAGGATCGAGTTGTTTGGGCCGTAGGCCTTCTCGATCTGGTTCAGCGACTGGGCGATGAGGAAGCTCTTCAGCCCGTAGCCCGCCATGAAGGCCAGCGCGCTCTCGAAGAAATCCAACCGGCCAAGCGCCGGGAACTCATCGAGCATCAGAAGCAGCCGATGACGGTCGTCCTTGCCCTGCAAATCCTCGGTCAGGCGTCGGCCGATCTGGTTGAGGATCAGTCGGATGAGCGGCTTGGTGCGATTGATGTCCGAAGGCGGCACCACGAGGTAGAGCGTGACTGGTCGCGTGCCCCCGACAATATCGCCGATCCGCCAGTCGCAGCGGCGCGTGACCTGTGCGACCACGGGGTCTCGATAGAGGCCAAGGAAAGACATCGCCGTCGAAAGCACACCGGAGCGTTCATTCTCGGACTTGTTGAGCAATTCACGGGCGGCACTGGCGACCACGGGATGCGGCCCCGCCTCCCCCAGGTGCGACGTCCGCATCATCGCGCGTAGCGTCGACTCTACAGGACGCCGCGGGTCGGACAGGAAGTTGGCGACACCGGCCAGCGTCTTGTCCTTCTCGGCATAAAGGACATGCAGGATCGCCCCGACGAGCAGGCTGTGGCTGGTCTTCTCCCAGTGGTTTCGCCGCTCCAGACTTCCCTCGGGATCGACGAGAATATCGGCAATGTTCTGGACATCGCGAACCTCCCACTCCCCACGGCGCACTTCCAGCAGGGGGTTGTAGGCCGAAGAGTTCGGATTGGTCGGATCGAACAGCCGGACCCGACCGTGCCGGGCCCGGAACCCTGCGGTCAACTGCCAGTTCTCCCCCTTGATGTCATGAACGATGGCCGAGCCAGGCCAGGTGAGAAGAGAGGGAACGACGAGCCCTACCCCCTTGCCGGATCGCGTCGGCGCGAAGCAGAGCACATGCTCCGGCCCATCGTGGCGCAGATATTCCCGCTCATAGCGACCGAGGACCACACCATCCGGGTCAAGCAAACCGGCCGCCTTCACCTCGCCTTTCTCGGCCCATCGGGCTGATCCATAGGTCGCGACGTTGCGGGCCTCGCGGGCGCGCCAGACCGACATGGCGATGGCAACACCGATCGCGATGAAACCACCCGAGGCGGCGATGATCCCGCCCGTCGCGAAGATCGGCGGCGCGTAGGCCTCGTAGAAATACCACCACCAGAAAATGGCTGGAGGATAGTAGACGGGCGTCCCGAACAGCACGAACCAGGGCGGGCCCAGCTGCGCCTGATAGCCGAGGCTCGCGGCCACGTATTGCGTCGCGCCCCAGGTGGTGGCCAGAATGATGAGGAAGACAATAGAGATCTGCCCCCAGAGGATCTTGGTCGCGGACATGACTGTCGGTCCTTTCCGGTGTTTTGATCAGAGGCCAAGGCCGCGCTTGCGGCCAAAGTCCCAATCAACCCCGCCGTCCCCGCGCGCGACGCCGGTGACATCCCGGTCGAGGTGCTTTTCGAGGGAGGGGGACCAGGGCACGAGCTGGAAACCGAGCGCGCCGTCCGCGCCATAGCCCTCGATCATCGCAAAACGGCCCGAAGCCAGTGCGAGACGCTCGCGATAGAGGCCGCTGACGTAGTCACCCGGATCCGCCTTGTTGAACGGTAACCCGGTTTCCGCCGAGAGCTGCGTGCCAACCGCCTGCAACTCCCGGTCGCGCAAGGTTCCGAGCAGACGCCGGGCCAAGACCACCCTGCCGCCCTGCCGCTCGGCGAGCCCCTCCGAGATCAGATGATCGGCCCGGGCTTCCAGGGCCTGCCGGACCTCGGCACCGAAGCCCCGGTCCGACAGAGCGAGCGGGTCGCGCGCGATGGCCTGCCGGTCGAGCCAGGTGGCCCCCGACGCGGAGACCTGCGCGGCAAGGTCCAGGTCGGACCGGGCCGCCAGTGCGACACGACGCTGGCCGCGCGCATCGTCATAGGTGCGGAGTTCTACGATCGAGCCGGGAGCGCTGTCGCCGGCAGCGTCGAGATGAGGCAGACGGATATGGTGGCTCCGGCCATCGACACCATCGACGACGGCATAGGCCGTCCCTTTCAGCTCGTCATCGAGACCCCGCTGGACCAGACGACCGATGACGGGAACATCGAGCCTCTCCGCGGCAAGCACAAAGCTTGAGGACCCGCGCTCGATCCCGCGTTCCGTCAGAGCCCGATGCATCCGCTTGATGATGTCGCCACGCTCCCCCATTTCGCGCAGGACCACCTCGGCATCGTCCCTGATATGCCATTGTGCCTTGCCGATTTGGTCAGCAACGCCGAGCACTTCCAGCCGGCGCAGACGCCCGACCTTCAGCTGGTGAAGCGCATCCGGCTGCCGATCCGCATCCGGCGCCATGTCGAGGATGCGCGAACGCCCCGCATCCCGCAGCAACTGACGATCGAGCTGCGTCCAGCGCTCGGCCCCGATCTGACGTTCAAGCGTCCGGCGGATGTCGAGATCGCTGCGCGGGCCCAGTTCCTGGGTGATGAGATCCCGTACCCTGTCGCGCATCCCCTCCTTGATGTAGTCCCGCGAGATCACGAGATCCTGGCCGTCGTCGCGCACGCCCCGGACGATCAGATGGACATGCGGATAGGCGGTGTTCCAGTGGTCGACGCCGACCCAGTCAAGCGACGTGTCGAGATCCTGCTCCATCCGCCCGACGAGATCGCGGGTGAAGGATTGCAGGTCGGACATGTCCGGCGCGTCATCGGGCGAGACGATGAAGCGGAAATGATGACGGTCATCGCGACACCGCCCGGCGAAGGCCCGGCCTTCGGCATCCTCCGTTTCCGGACCGAAGAGCCTGGCCTTCTCCCCGTCCCGGGTCACGCCGTCCCGGCGCAGGTAATCGAGGTGGGCTCCGAGAGGCGCGGACGTCCCGCTGTGCCGCACCACACGCGCCTTGACCACCGCGCCGCGCGTGCGGGCGGTGATGAGGCGGTTGGCCTGAATGCTGGCGCGCTGACCGCGCCCGAAACGGGACCGATTGCCCGGAGTGACGCGCCCGGCCCGCGAGACACCACCACCGGCCTTCTTCGCCGCAGCCAGGGCCTGTGCGACAAAGGGCCGGGCCTGCTGCGCCCGTGTCGAACGGATACGCCCCGGGCGGATGCGGAACTCGCGATCATCGGGCATGGGAAATCCCCGCACGGTGCGAAACAGCGATCATTTTCAAAACCTTAGGCGGATAGCGCACGGTGCGCGCATGCGCCACACGGTGCGGAACGCAGCAAAAACATGAACAAAAACAACCGCCCAACCGCCGCGCACCGTGCGCCCTTTTATCCTGCCATCCTTCGGTCGTGGTGCCCGCCTCCACCCCTCGCGCCCTCCAAGACACGCCAGAGCACGACGGAATGCGAAGTGTCGTCGCGCGGGTCATGGCCGGACCTCACCAGTCTCCCGCTGGACAAAGAGGCCTTCAGGCTGCGGGGTGATGCCCGTCTGGGGCGACGCCGGGACGGGTGAAGCAGCGCCGCCGACGGTCCGGTGAGGCGACACAGAACCGATCGCAGACGCGCCGTCGTCGCGGCTGATGAAGAGCGCCGCCTCACGCCAATCGAGCGGCCGGGCTGCAGTGACAGCGATGCCCGATGGCCGCTCGCCAAGCAGAACGGGCGCAAGCGCAGCGACATAGGCGCGTGTCTCGGCGGGCAGCGGACGGTCCGCCAAGCGGTATTCGTCGTAGCGGGAGGGACCGGCGTTATAGGCGGCCAGCATCGCCGCGACATTGCCGTAGCGATCCCACATCTCGCGAAGATAGGCCGTGCCCGCGAGGATGTTGTCACGCGGATCAAAAGGGTCTCGGCCGAGGCCATGACGGATGCGCAGCCCGGCCCAGGTGTCGGGCATGACCTGCATCAACCCCATCGCGCCAGCGGAAGAAACCGCACGCAGATCGCCCGCACTCTCTGCCCGCATCACGGCCATGATCCATGTCGTCGGAATGCCGAAGCGCTGCGATGCCTCGGTGACTTGGGCGGCGTAGGGATGCGCGGCGATTGCGTGTTCGGGCACACCGGTTTGCGCCAAGAGCGGCTGCGTGGCGGTGACCGGGATGAGGAGGCCGGAAAGAAGAAGGAGTATGCGGCGGCAGATGCCACCTCTCCCCGAGGCGGGACGGGTGCAGGACATGATCATCGTCAGTCCCGCTCATCGCGCTTCTTCGGGCGGGTCCAGTGCAGCCCCCAGTCCCTGCCCTCCTCATCCGACTGGAACAGGCGGGCGCGGATCGGATGCCGGAAAACCGGATCATCGAGCAGGACCGAAACGAACGCCCCTGCGGTTTCGCCTGTGTGATTCCAGCCCGCGCCAACCTCCGGGCCTTCCTCGTCACCGAGATGAATGCGGTAGGCGGGAGCTTTCTCTGAATCGACATTGTCTGTGGGAACGAAGGTCAGTTCCAGGTCGAGAGAGAGCGTACGCAGTTGTCCGGCATAGCCAGACGGGGTGCGGGTGAATTGACCGATCTGTGGCATTGGAGGCTCCTTCCTCATGCGGTGAATGGGAGGCAGGCCGCTGGCACGTCCCGCCATAAACGCGCGTCACCGCTCCGGCGCGTGCCAGACGAGGCGGCCATCGCCGCCCTCGTCGGTGAACAGTGGACTGGCCCGGCCGATCACTGCCGAGGTGGGGAACGGACCGAAGTAGCGGCCATCGAAGCTGTCAGAGACCGCCGGGTTCATCAGGAACACCTCGCCCTCCGCGATGGTGCGGCAGCCCTGCCAGACGGGAAGATCACGGCCCTCGCTGTCGCGCTCTCGCGCCTCCCCCAGGTGTCTGCCATCGACGGTGATCGCAGCGCCGTCACGGCAGACCCGTTGTCCCGGCAGCCCGATGACGTGCTTCAGGATCGGTACATCGCGACCGACATAGCCGCGCGCGACCATGAAACCTGCAAAGGGTTCGGGCGGCATGACCACGACCAGATCTGGCACCTCGAGCCGATCCGCCGGCGCGATGGCGTAGAGACCAATCGGCACGCTGGCCGAGGCGTTCCAGACCAGCCGAGGTGTAGTCGGAATGCTGCTGACGATGACGGTGGCGAGCGTCGCGACCGTCGCCATGATGTAGCGGGCACGGGTCATTTTCCGATCTCCCGGCGCCGGAGCCATGCGGCATGGCGTTCCGCCGTATAGGCGCGCGGCGCTTCGCCCGCCTTCATCCAGTGGGCGACATGGCGCCAGTGGTCGGGATCGACCTCGGCAGGGTCGATCCCGAGACCCTCGATAGCATCGACATGGCGCAGGACCTCTTCGACCTTGGGCCAGCCTTCGATCTTCAACAAAATCTCGCCACCGGGACGCACGCAGGGCAGCGTCTGACAGGCGCTACCAGGCGCGATCGCGCGCACAATGTCGATGCGCGAAACAACGGTTCCGTAGTCATTCGCCGCCCAGCGGACGAAGCCAAACACGGCGCCGGGACGGAAGAAGACGATGCGGCGGCTGCGGTCGAGGATCTGCGTTCCGGCCTCCTGGCCGAACCTGATCCAGAACTCGATCCGCTTCTCCACCCAGGTCAGTTCCACGCGCGTCAGCTCGCCGCCGGAATGGGCGTCGAACGATCCGTCTCCGGTCACGCCGGGGATCACAAAGCCGGTCATTGAGGTTCTCCTTCGGGTTTCGGATATTCGCGCCCGAGCAACTCGCGCAGCATGTCAGCGACAGTGACGCCTCGGCTGAAAGCTGCGACCTTGATGCGACCGCGCAGGTCCGGGGTGATGTCGATGGTAAGCCGGGCCGTATAGATCGCCGCCGCGCGACCGTGTGCGGATGGCGCCTCGCCAGCCTTGATCCAGGTCTCGGCATCGACTGGCCGCGCGGCGAAACCACGCTTGTCATTGCGCCCGGTCATACCGCCACCTTCCCAAGACCGAGGCGCCCGATCTCAGACGTCAGCGCCGCGATCTCTCGGGCAGCAGGCGATTGACGGTCGATGTCACTGGCGAGGCGACCGGTTTGCGCCGCATCTGCAAAGACGACGCGCTGACCAATCGTGCTGGCAAGCACAGGAGGATTGTGATCCGCCAGCGCCTCGGCGGTGTCCCGGGCGATAACGGTGCGCGCGCCGCAGCGGTTGAGCAGGAAGCGGGCGACAAGTTCCGGCCGATAAATGCGGGCCTCCCCAAGGAGGGACAGCATCTCGGCAGAGGCCCAGCCATCGAATGGCGAGGGCTGTACCGGGATCAGCACCAGATCGGCGGTGAGCAGCGCTGAGCGCATGAGCCCCGCAACACGCGGTGGGCCATCAATAACGACATGATCGACTGTGCGGGCAAGTTCGGGGACTTCGCGGTGCAGGGTGTCACGGGCCAGGCCGAGGGTGCCGAAGAGCCGCGGCAGACCTTCGCGGGCGCGTTGCTGCGACCAGTCCAGGGCGGAGCCTTGCGGGTCGGCATCGATCAGGGTGACGCGCTTGCCCTGTATCGCCAATTCGCCAGCAATATGGAGCGCCAGCGTCGTCTTGCCGACGCCACCCTTCTGATTGAGCAGAGCGACGATCATTCGCCACCTCCCGGCAATTCGAGAGGAAGGCGGGGCGTATCTGGATGATCGGAGGCTGCTGCGACACCCTGATCGGAAGCCGTTCGCGGCACCGATGGGGCGACGGCTGCCTTCGTCTTACCGGCCTGGCTGAGGCTCTTTGCGGTGGCACGGATGAGGTTTTCCACATCACGCGCGCGCTCTTCAAAGTTAGACTCTTTGTTAGACTCTAAGTTAAGGGGGCGATTTCCGCTTTTGCTTCCGTGCGTTACCCCCTGTTTGGGTTCCTGATAGCACGAGCCTTCGGTTCCTGATAGCACGATAGCCCGGGTTCCCGATAGCACGAGCCCATTCACAGGTTTTCCACAGCCCGGAGCAGGCTCGAAAGCCAGCAGCTTGCGGCCACCAACCTCTGTCTCGAGAAAGAGCGTATAACCCGGCAGCGGCTGCCGCCGGATGATGTCGCGAAGCTCGAAGGCGAAGCGCTTGAAGGGGGACAGCGCCCCGGACTTCTGGTGAAGATGATGGAAGTCGAAACGCCAACCTTCACGTTGCCTGCCACCATGCTTGCGCACCAGGCGATAGAGCCAACGGTCGAGCCCGCCAGTCAGGTCGAAATACGCCCGATCAATGGTGAGGATGAGTGCATTGTCGAGCACGGCCTGGTAGAACCAGTCGGGCACGATCAACTCGATGCCGTCCGGGCGCCCCTCCCTGTCGCTGCGCTCCTGCCATTCGTTGATCCAGGAGAAGCGATGGCGACGTCCTTCCGCCGGCTGCCGGATCGAGGTGGAGATCGTCGTCGACTGGAGACGATCCAACGCCGCCTTCAGACGCTGATAGTCCCGCGCACCGGTTCCGCGACCGACATAGGTGAGGATCTCGTAAGGGGTGGCGGCCATCAGCCGGGAGGTGCGCAGCCCCGCGTCACGCGCCTCGACGATCTGGCTCGCCGCCCAGATCAGGATGTCGGCATCCCAGATTGTGGCCATACCGTGATCGGGAACCGCCTCGACCCGGATGCTGACGCTACCAGCGGCAAAGTCGATCGGTGCGACCCGTTTGGATTTGGCGAGGGAGAAAAAGGGATAGGCCATGAGGTCTTGCGCATCTCTTGGGGCGAAATCCCCGGGCAGCGCGCGGAACAGATCGAGCTGTCCACGCTCGGAACGGGGTCTGCGTCCATCAGTCATGAAGGTGTCACCCCCACGTCAGCGCACGAAGCGGCCGGGCTGCGGGAGGTTGGGGAGCGTGTGGCGTTTCGCTGGCAGCACCTGCCCGCGCGGGTCGGAAGTCGAGGTGACAGCGCCGCGTCCGACCCAGGCCTGCAGGTCCTCGATCGCATAGACCACGCGGCCGCCCAGCTTGTGGTAGGCGGGACCGGTGCCATAGGTCCGGTGCTTCTCCAGCGTCCGAGCCGACAGGCTCAGGAACTGGGCGGCTTCTTTGGTGCGCAGATAGCGCGGGGGAAGTTCGGTTGAGATGGCGGACATCGGGCGTCTCCCTACAGTGTGTGACCAGTGCCGCGAAACAGCGGCTGATGACGGTCACGATGGCGAAGCGCGTCCGGTCAGATGCAGTGGGAAGGTAGCAGGGGTAAATCCGCACACCGCGGCGCGCGATCGCCGACCTAGAGGCGGCGCTGGTGGCGAAGGAGCTTGCGATAGCCGCCGGCGATCAGGTCACGCCCCTCGCGAAGGAGGCTGGAGACGGCAAAGCGGGCCGAGGAGACCTGCCATTCATCGCGGTCCAGGCGACCGGTCTGGAACAGGACCTCGGCGATCTGCTTCTGGGTCGCGCCATGGAAGGCGGCATCCGAGGCTTGAAGGACACGCCGGAGGCGCGCTTTCTGCTGCGCGGTCAGACGGGTGTCGCGGGGGATGGATCGACGGCGGTGCTGGTTCGCCAGGAGCCGCTGGATTGCTTCGATGCGGTCGAGACCCTCAGGGCCAAGAGGAATGGTGGCCACAAGCCTGTGGCGGGGCCCCGAAGGTGCGACAAGATGCAGGTACGTCCCGTCCAGCAGCCTGTAGCGCAGGTGCTCTCCCATGGGGGACGGTCTGCCCGTCGAGGCGACAATGTCCTCGCCAAGACGATCAGCCTGCCCGCCAAGTGCCTCGGGGGCGGCAACGAGCACCACGGCACTCGTGTCGACCGCCGGACACCAGAACACCTCCGCAACGGAGGCGGGCAGCCCGGGCCGGATCGGGAAAGCACAACCCCCATCGACGGCCGACCTGATCCATCAGATCAACCCTCTCCGGGGGTTCTCCTGCGAGCTTCGCGTAGTCATGCTGATATTCGGGATTGCGGCGCAGGCATTCCCAGCCGAGGTCCGGCGCGGCCAGATCATCGAGATAATCATAGGCCGCCTGGTCACGCCAATTCGAGCGATCAGGATGCATGGCATCGCTTCTCCCCTGGGTTGATCACAAGAAAGGATTCCAAGAGATCAATCACTTGGGAAGCCCACCGCAAGGCATCAGGTGATGCGTGAGACGCATCACCTTCTCAGCCGGTTCGCCCCGCGGCCAATTGCCGATACCCTTCCGAGCTCAACCAACGCGCACGTTCAAGATGGGCGTCATGAACGAGGCGCACCCGCTCCGGCTCTTTCTGCGCATCGAGACCCAGGATGATCTGCGCCGCCTCCTGCCAGCTCGCGCCCTCGCCTGCGGCATCGAGCAAACGCATATACTGCGTCATGTGACGACGGTCATACTCCGTCACCACGGCTCCTTGCGGCGGTACATCCTGCAAGCTGCTGATCGTCACGCGCATCCCCACGGCGTTTGCTGCAAATCCCTAGCACAGCCAGTTGACAGTTTTGTGAGCGCGGTAATAGCGCAATTCGGCTCTCTGCAAAACCTGCCGGAAAGGTCAGGCCTTCGAGGCAGCCTTCGCCTGCACATGCATCACTCCAATCCCCTGGTCGGAGTTCAGGAGCAGAATGCCATTCGCTTCAAAAGCCCGTCGAACCTGATCGCGCGTGGTCTCGTAGACCTCGAGCCCGCTTTCGGACTCAAGGCGCTTGAGCGCGGTCAAAGATACCCGGGCCTCATCCGCCAGCTGCTCCTGTGTCCAACCAAGAAGCGCCCGCGCGGCCCTTGATTGTCGGGCGGTGATCATGCAGATCACCTCCCATCCGGCCCGGCGCAAACGCCAGAACTACGACTATAATAGTCGCTTATCAGAATTTCACCATCAAAATTCTGACGTGTTTACATCGCGTTTTCGCTTTCTCGCCGGAAATTTCGGGAACTGATTCGGTTGCCCGGTTTAGCGGTCGGCCCCGGCCTTTCGACCGGGGCCTCGCGACGGCGTTATTCGCCGCGGCGACCGTTGGGGCGGGACCAGATCAGAGCGTAGCTCTCGCCGTCCTCGTCGTCGAAGAGGTTGGCGTAGATCGGGGCGGTGAAGCTCGGATCGTCGAGCTTGAGGCCCAGATAGTCGCGGCCCTCGCCCGAGCGTTTGGACCAGGCGGCGCCGATCTCTGCGCGGCCGACCAGGACCCGGTGGCTGGGGGCGTTCTCGCCAGTGGCGCGGGTGTCGGGAACGATGCGCACGCCCTGGACCTGGACGCTGAGGGTGACGATTTCGCCGGTGAATTCGTTGCCGGTCTTCTTGAAGGTGCCGATGGTCGCCATGTTAAGTCTCCGTTTTCCGTTTCCGGGTCCGCACCATTGCGGCCCGATGGCGATCGACAGGCCGGAGACGACAGGCGGCGCACCCCCGCTTTGCCGGGGGCTGGACAGCAAAAGCAGAACTTTCTTGTCTCGCGCGGAATGGGCGCAGCCCAGGGGAAGAAAGTTATAGCGGCGCTGTTGCGCCAAGCCGGTCGAGGCGTAGCCGAGCTTCGGCCAGATCAGGCCATTGAAAGGGCCGTATGGAGCGGAGATGGGACGGACAAGGAACGGAGACGATGGCGACCGCGGATGCTCATCAGCCTGACCGGTCTTTCCACCGGCGGGTTTGCTCGCCCGCGACAGGCCATACGCGTCGTTCTCCAGACGCCCCGCCCGACCTGCCGCCCGCGATCACAGGTGCGACTTGCCGCTCGAACGGTCCGCCTTTCCCACCGCAGGGCCACGGGCCACGACGCGGGTCACACGCAGATCCGCGCACCGTCCCATACCGGCATCCTGATGATCGGGATGCTGCGTTGCCACATTTGTCCTAACGTTCTTTCGATGAGTGGCGCAGTGAAACGCGCGTTATGGATGCCATAATGCCACGGTAGCTACAGAAATCATAAGACCAGGGTGGTGGAGCTCACCACGGACCTCGGGAGTTCAACCGGGTCGAACTGGGCAGTTGAAAGTGCAATGGCTACTAGCTGGTCAAATGATCAACGATCGTTCAGGTTGGAGCAAGTGACTTTTCGAACAGGCATAAGAGGGCCGTCAAACCATGGGACAGACAGGAGCCCTCATCGACCGTGCCCATTCTGCGCCCTTGGCATACTATATCGATGAAAGCGGAAATACTGGCGATCTGACCAAGGCAGGGGTCGAAACCTACGGCTTTGAGCAGCGAATGTTCACGCTTGCCGCTGTGGGCTGCGACCTCGACGATGCGTTCATGGAGAGGTTCAATGTCCTCAGGACAGCGCATCGTATCCAATCTCCAGAAGTGAAATCTCGACAGGCCTATGAACGGCCACAATTCGTCTCCGACCTTCTCGATCTGCTCGAGGAGCGCGGTTGCCCGATCTTTATCGAGGCCGTTGACAAACACTATTTCGTTATCGCGAATATCATAGATCGGATCGTCGTTCCCTATCTCGGGGCATGCGACGTTCAGCCGCGCTCGCTATGGATGAAGGGGGTGATGGCGGATCATATGGCGATTTACGGGCCGCCTGAGTTAGCCCAGGGCTTCATCGCTTGCTGCCAGAGCCGTGATTACGTCGAGGTCCGCGACTTCTACAAGCAGATCATCCGGTGGGCTCAGACAAGCCAGCTTCCAACTGAAGGGGTTGCCGATGCTTTCGTCCGCTTTACCCGTGACAGCCTCAAGGATTTTCGGAAGCTTCCGAAGGCAAAGGCGGTGGCGAGTGCACTGCCGATCCCGGATACCTCACCAAAGGGCAAGCTGCTATGGGTCTTGCCAAATCTGACATCCTTCACCCACGTTTATGCCCGGATCAACCGCTTCCTAGAAAAGCAGGTCTCGGGCGTGACGCTCTTCCATGACGAGCAGCTTCAGTTCGGAGACGTCCTACGCCAGAATAAGGGGTTGATGGAGAGTTTCAACGCCCTAAACATGCAGCTGCCGCTCAAGACGGCGGATTTCGAGTTCTCAGCATCTGCGGAGCTGGAGTTCGTTTGCTCTCACGACACCATCGGCATTCAGGTTGCCGATGTCCTCGCGGGCTTTGTTTCTAGATACATCCAGCAGGCTGTCTGGGGTGGAATAGAGATGGATGCTAACAGAATGGCCATATTCAACCGAATTGTAGATACCGGTGAGCGCGAGCGGGGTACAGGGATGAACATCGTAGCCCCAGAAAGTCTGCTCCGCTTTCTCGGCATAGCGCCACGCGCAAATTATATATAACCGCCAATACGGAATAGAAATATCCGCCCTTCTGGCGAAAAGGACACGGGATCGAGGAGGAAGTTGCAATGGAAGCGGTTGGTGATCTGGAGCGGGAAAGGCATCTTAGAAAAGCATCCAAGAACCTACCGGCCTCCCTTCGCAATGTCGTAGAATACCGGAAATCCGGCCTCAGTCTGAACCACGTTGTCGGGTGCCCGCTCGATTGCGGCTACTGCGTACGGCATATGTTCGACAACTTCGAGATGAAGCGGCCCCACCTCGTGATGGATGATGAACAGGCTGTGAGCGCGTTGATCGCGCATTGGGCATTTGTCCCCCATGTCACCCCCGTCCAGATATTCAATCGCGCGACCGACCCCTTTCTGCCTCTCGTGAAGCAGCACATGCTGCACACTCTCGAACTGCTCGATGGGCACGGGTTCGGAAATCACGTGCTAGTAATCACCCGCTGGAAGGTCACGCCTGAGGATGCCGAGCGCCTTGAGCGCCTGCGTCATCTCAAGGTCACGGTTCTGGTGACCTGGTCTGGCATCGCGGACCCTCGTCTCGAACCGGTCGATAGCGTAATCGCGGAAAGGTCGCTTGAGGTACTTTGCAAGCATGCCGACCGTACAAAGAGGATCCTCTACTGGCGCCCTATAATAGCCGGTGTGAACGACACCGATGAATGTATCGCCAGGGCCAGTGCGCTGTCGCGCTTCGCAGACGCCACTGTCTTCACTGGCCTGTTCCATCGGGAGCAAATCCGTGCACACTTTCGTTCTGCAGGCGTCGAAGACCTCTATCATGACGTGCCTAGGCGCAAGATCCTCCCGCGCGAGGTCGAGCAACACATCCTGCGCCGATACTTTGGCGCTCCGATTTTCCGCAAGACCTCTTGTGGTATCGCCTACGCGCACGGCGAAGCCGATTACAACGGTCATTATGGCATCCGGGAAATATGCGACATCTGCCCGCCGGACCAGATCAGGATCTGCGCGGCGGGACACCGGAGGCCCTCACCCGACCGGCTGTCTTCGCTCGTCCAGATGGTCGGTCTGGACCTTGGACGGATTGAAATAGCTGAAGGAAAGGTGATTGTTGAGGACAGCACCGAGCAGCAGCGCTATTTCATCCAGCATTCCTTGGGGTTCCAGGTGCATGATCGTACGCAGCCGCATCTGCCTGAGCGACACGGCCGCGCCGAGGAGGGCTGGAATTGAACGAGATAATGTGGGCTGTCGATGTCGAGGGCAGCGGGAAATCCCCCCCTGAGATCGTCGAGTTGGCGATCGCCGAGATGAAGGGGCTGACCCTGACCGGGCGCCGCAAGCATTGGCGCTTTAAGCCTAAGAAGGGAATCTCCCCGATGGCGTCCCACATCCATGGGATCTGGGATGAGGACGTGGTCGATGCGCCCGATTTCGAGGATGTGGCCGATGACGTCCTAATGTGGCTCGAGGACAAGGCCATCGTCGGTCATAATGTCAAAGTCGAGGTAGACATCCTCAGCCAGGCACTTGAAGGGTGGGAACCCACAGCGGCCTATGACACGTTAAAGATCGCGCGGCGCATACTCCCCGCAGAGGAGAAGCATGGGCTGGAGTACCTCGGATCCAAGCTGGGCCTGAGCCCACGGGCTGAGAAAATCACCGGCGGGAACAGCCACTCAGCTCCCTTTGATGCGGTGTTGTCAGCTATCCTTCTGGACCATATGCTGCGTGACCGGACAGAGGAAGACCAGCGCGCGATTCTTGCCGGTGCGGACATTCTCGACAGCGCCCAGGGCTCGTTTCTATGAGACGCTCACCATTCCGGATTGCGGTCGCAGGAACGCATTCCACCGGCAAGACGACCTTCCTCAAACGGCTGAAGGAGTTGTTTGAGCAGCGCGGGCTTGCCGTGGTCTACGTCCACGACAGCGCGGCCAATGCCAAGGAGAAAGGCTTCCCGATCCTTGCGGACCATACCTTTGAAAGCACGGCCTGGCTGATTGCGAGGGCCATCGAGCTGGAAACCGAGGCCACCATCTCGGCAGACGTCATCCTAGTGGATCGTCCTGTTACGGACGCTCTCGGATACCTTCAGGCGGCGCTCCTGCACACCTCCAGGTCGATAGCACCCGCCCGCTTACAGGCACTGGAGAGGATCTGCGAGGCTTGGGCGCCCGAATACGATCTCGCCTTCGTGACGGTCCTTGATCCATCCGTCGAACTCGGTGAGGGGCGAGACAGGGATGTGCTTTTCCGCGTGAGGGCCGCCGAGGAGGTGGCCCGAGTGGTCGACAGGTTCATGCCCGACCGCCACCTTCTTCGCCATGGCGGCGCGGACGCAGCCTTGGCGTTCGCCATCGCAGCTTTCGACGACCAACACCGCGGTGTCTGAATATGGCCCGCGAGCACAATGATCCTGCTAGGATCGCTGAAGACCGGGCGATCGCCCTCGCGGGAAAGCGCCGCATAGGCCTCGGCTGCATGGCGCTGACCGGGATTTATGGAGCCGTTGACCGTGAGCAAGCCGTCGCGACGATCACCGCAGCCCTGGACAACGGTGTGACGCTCTTTGACACAGCACCGCTGTATGGCAACGGCGCTAACGAAACGTTGTTGGGCGAAGTACTCTGCGGCCTCCCCAATACGACCATCGTCACCAAGTTCGGCCTCTATTCCGATGCTGGGGGTAGTCTATATCGCGATAGTCGGCCCGAAGCGATCAGGCAGTCGGTCGAGGCCTCATTGAGGCGCTTGAAGCGTGATCGTATCGACCTTCTTCTCCAGCATCGTACCGATCCCGATACGCCTGACGACGTAGTTCAGGCCTGCATCGAGGAACTAATCTCCACGGGCAAGGTGGGCGAGTTCGGGCTCTCCAGCGTTTCTGCCGACCAAATCTCAGGGCGGCCGATGGAACACACCCTTAGCGCTGTTCAGAACGAGCTGTCCTTGGTGACCGGCCAGAAGATCGAGGAAGTCGCTGCCGCCACGGCGCGGGGAGCCTGCTTCATGGCCTTCTCCCCATTGGGGAGAGGTATCCTGACAGGTTCAGAACCTTCAGAGCCAGATGATCTCAGGACATCAATGTTGGCTTTTGCGCAACGCTCTACAAGCGGGAATCCGCATCGCGATGGTTCTGGTAGCGAAATGGAGTTTAGGGAGTTGGTCTCCGCGCCCCAGGCGTTGGCATGGGTTCTGGCTCAGGGTGCCAGCGTAGTTGCGATTCCCGGCTGTCGGTCCCCGAGCCAAGTTTCCGTGATTTTTGACGATCTCGATGGCCTTACCACGGTCCGTTCCCCTTTCATCCAGGACAAGATCGCTCAGAACGCGTCAGACTGAAGGCACCTGGTATGCCGTGAGCTGAATCTCCTGCAGTTGGGGACCTCTCCTTAGTGAATGAACGGATGATAGGTTCCCAAGAGCTGCCCCGGGAATGGCGGCGGCGAGTGCGGAAGAGCGGATGTTGTGAATGATGGCAACCTGGTCGGGCTCCATCAACCGGACAGCCCGGAGACGGCCCCAAACCTGCCGTTCCAGTGTGTTTCAAAGAATGGCAGCGCTCACGCGCTGCCCTCCGCCAAGCGGTAGACCGGGATGCCCTTCTTGCGGGCCTTGTCGGCGAGGTTTTCCTGAATGCCGGTGCCGGGGAAGACGATGACCCCGATCGGCATCGTGTCGAGCATCCGGTCGTTGCGCTTGAAGGGCGCGGCCTTGGCGTGTTTCGTCCAGTCGGGCTTGAAGGCGACCTGCGGCACCTTGCGGTTGTTGGCCCAAGTGGCGGCGATGCGTTCGGCGCCTTTCGGGCTGCCGCCGTGCAGAAGCACCATGTCGGGGTGCTTGGCGTGCACCTGATCGAGCCTGGCCCAGATCGTGCGGTGATCGGTGGTGTCGCCGCCCGAGAAGGCAATTTTCGGCCCGGCGGGCAAGAGCACCTCATTGTCGGCCTTGCGTTTGGCGGCGAGGAAGTCGCGGCTGTCGATCATGGCCGAGGTCATCTGGCGATGGTTGACCCGTGATCCGGAGCGCGGCGACCAGGGCGTGCCGGTGCTGCGCAGGTAAAGGTCGGCGGCAGTGTCGCGGAAGACCTCCATGCTGTCGCGGCGCTCGATCAAGTTTTGTCCGATGCCGATGAGGGTTTCGAGCTGGACCGATTTGACCTCGCTTCCGTCCTGTTCGCGCTGAAGGCGCTTCTGGGCCTGCTCGTTATCGTCGAGTTTGCGTTCGATCCGCTCGACGGCGCGGTGGAAGGTATTGACGGTGGACCACATGATCTCGTCGAGGTCGAAATCGAGGCTGGTGTCGGCCATGGTGGAGATCAGGGCGTCGAAGATGTCGGCAACCGCGCCCTGGATGGCGGTATCCTCGGGCGTGATCCGAGGATCGGCCTCGCCCTCGGCGGGATGGTAGCCATAGAGTTCGAGCGCTTCGATGACATGGCCGGTGGGAGACGTGCTGTGATCGGGTTCGAATTCGTCATGAGCGTCCATGGGATGCGTCCTTCGGCTGGACCGCGACCGTCGCGGCCTTCATGGCGACGACAAGCCCACGGGCGTTCCGGTCTGGCAGCCCGAGCCCTTTGCGAGGGCCTCGATGGCAAAGCCCGGCTGATTTGCTTCGCGCTGTAAAGGCGGGCAATCCGGGGTCCCCGCGCGACCTGTCGCGTGGGGTGGTTTTCCCGCCGACGGAAATCAGTCGGGCGCCGCCATTGCCGGGCCGGAGCGTTTGTGGGCCGCTCGCCCTCTCAGAAGGCCAAGGCGCGGTCCCCCTGCCGATGACAGGATGTAGCCCACTGCGCATGACTGGATCAGAGTTTCCCGATCCCGGCCCCGTGCCGGCTATGGCGTCAGGGCCATGAAGCGGCCGACGTCCTCGGGGGCGACCTGCACCCGGATCCCGGCCCGAAGCGCCTCCAGCCCGAGGCTGACGAGATCGTCGTTGAAGTCCCCCAGCATGGGCGAGAGCGTGATCGCCTCGATCCCGGCCTCGTGCGCCCGGTCCGCTAGGCCATCGCGCGCGCCGTCGCCTGCCGGATCGTTGTCGCGGACGATATAGAGCCTGCGCAGATGCGGCGGGAACAGGATGGCGGCGAGATGCCCGGCGGAAAGTGCCGAGACCATCGGCATTGTGGGCAATGCCTGCCGGAGCGACAGGATGGTCTCGATGCCTTCGCCTGCGGCGAGCACATCCTGCGGCTCGTCAAGCCGGACGGCGTGTCCAAGCAGATTGCCCATCGCCTTCCTCGGCGGATCGAGCGGCGCCTTGCCAGAGCCGTCGCGGGTGAGCCAGGTGCGATGCGCGCCGGTGATCTTGCCATCGAGGTCGGTCACCGCGGCAATCATGGCGGGCCATGCCTCTGTCGGCCCATCGCCCTCGGGTCGCCAGTAGCAGCTCGGATGGAAACGCAGATTTGCGGTTCCGCGTAAATCCGTAATACCGCGGCCGCGTAAATACGTCTCCGCGAGGCTGCCGATCAATGGCCGGGTCATGTGCCAGAGGCGACGCGCCGCTTCGGACGATCCGGATGGTGCCGGCGGTGTTCGGAACTTGCGGGACCATGGCTCCGGTTCGGGATGCGGCAGGCTGAGGAAGCGGCGGGCTTCTTCGGCAATGTCGGCAAAATCGATGAGGCCGAGGCTTTCGCCGATCACGTCGAGCAGATCGCCATGTTCCCCGCTCTGCGCATCGGTCCATTTGCCGGCCGCGCCCTTGCCGGACTCCGGCCCGGTCAGACGGACGAACATGGAGCGGCCGGGACTGTTCTGCACATCGCCGACCTGCCAGTAATTGCCCTGCTTTCGCCCATTCGAGAGGTAATAGCGGCACACCGCCTCGGCTTCTCGGCCGAGACGCTGCGCCAGTTCGGAAGCGTTGAGACGTGCCATCACGCGGCCTCCCGCTCGGAAATGCGCTCGACCGGGAAGCGGTCGAGCAGTTTGCCGATGATCTCCGGCCCCGATGCGTCCACCGGCACGAAGAAGCGGAGTTTCCATGAGATGATCTCGCTGAAGAGACCATAGGTTCGCAGCCGATCGCGCATGGTATCGGTGAAGCCGGTGAGTTCGATCCGGTTCGCGCCCATGACCCGGACGCGGCGCAGTTGCAGCCCCTCGGCGAGATCGAAGATCGTTCGGCCCTCGATCAGCGCGGCATAGGCCTGGTCCGGCGTGATGCTGGTCGCGACGCCGCTGGTGGCGGCATTTGCCGCCCATGCGGGCGAGACCCGGCGACCGATGATGCGTTCCCCCTCATCGGTTTGGAGCCGATAGACCCGGGAGGACTCCTGCGGCAGGCGCTTCCATATCGGCAGCAAGAGCCCCGTCACCATATGCAGGATGCTGTCGGTGAACTCCGGCACCTCGGCCAGTTCCGCCTTCCAGGCCACGATGAAGTCGGCACGGTCGGCCTCGATCCAATGGGTCTCACCCATCGCACGCACCGGAATGTTCATCGCCTCCATGGGCCGGATCAGCCGCACGCGCCGTTCGATCTCGCCATCATCGAGCATGACGCTGGTGGTCGGGATCTGCACGGCGGCACGACCGGATCGCTCGTTGATGAGCAATCTTGCGCGGGGATCATCCAGTTCCGCCAGGGCTGCATCGAGCGTGACCGGCTGATTGCGCTTGCGCTCGGTGAGCGTGAGAAGCCGGGTTTCCGCGCCGGTGCCCGGATGCGTGTGGATCACCTGCCGGTCTGTGACGATGAAGCTTTCGGCCTTCAGCGTTTCCAGCCCCATGTCATAGGTGCCAGACGCAATCGCCCCGTCGATCCGGGCCTGCAGAAGCTGTTCGAAGGCCGAGAACAGGATGCCCTGCAACTCGATGGTCAGCGCCAGCAGACGGTTGAGGAAGGTGGTGATCGGCGGCAGTTCGTCCTTCACACCGTTGCTGTCCATCAGCTTCAACCCGGTGGCGGTTTCAAAGCGTTCGAGCGAGCAGCCCTCGACCTTGCCGCGCACGATCAGCAGATAGAGCTGGCGAAGCGCGTCGCGGGCATAGGCGGATTCCAGATTGTCCTCGGGACGGAACAGCCCCTGACCGCCGGTCTGGCGCTGGCCGCGTGTGATCGCACCCAGCGTATCGAGGCGGCGGGCGATGGTCGAGAGGAAGCGCTTCTCGGCTTTGACATCCGTGGCGATGGGCCGGAAGAGCGGCGGCTGCGCCTGATTGGTCCGGTTGGTGCGGCCCAGCCCCTGAATGGCCGCATCGGCCTTCCAGCCCGGCTCCAGCAGGTAGTGCACCCGCAGCCGCTGGTTCCGCGCCAAAAGGTCCGCGTGATAGCTGCGCCCGGTGCCACCGGCATCAGAGAAGACCAGGATGCGCTTCTGGTCATCCATGAAGGCCGCAGTCTCGGAGAGGTTGGCAGAAGGCGGACGGTTCTCGACTGCAAGACATGCGGACGCACCGTCGCCTTTGCGCACGATCCGGCGCGAACGTCCTGTGACCTCCGCCACCATATCCGTGCCGAAGCGCTGGACGATTTGATCGAGCGCCCCCGGCACAGGAGGAAGCGACCCGAGTTGCTCCAGCATCTCATCGCGCCGGGCGACGGCTTCTCGGCTTTCGACCGGCTGCCCATCGCGGAACACGGGCCGCGAGGACAAATTGCCTTCGCTGTCGGTGAAGGGCTCATAGAGTTGCACCGGGAAGGAATGCAGCAAGTACGAGCCGACATACTCCCGCGGCGTGACATCGACGGAAATGTCGTTCCATTCCTCGGTCGGGATCTCGGACAGCCGCCGCTCCATCAGGGCTTCGCCGGTCGAGACGATCTGGATGACGGCGGCATGGCCCGCCGCCAGATCGGCTTCGATCGAGCGGATCAGGGTCGGGGTTTTCATGGAGGTCAGCAGATGGCCGAAGAAGCGCTGCTTGGTGCTCTCGAAGGCCGACCGCGCGGCGGATTTGGCCTGGCGGTTCAACGTGCCTTCACTGCCGGTGATGTTGGCCGCCGCCATCGCCGCGTCCAGGTTTCCATGGATCACGGCGAACGCGGCCGCGTAAGCATCATAGATGCGCCGCTGTTCATCGGTGAGCTGATGCTCGACCAGCTCGTATTCCACCCCGTCGTAGGAGAGCGAGCGCGCGGTATAGAGGCCGAGAGAACGCAAATCGCGGGCGAGCACTTCCATGGCCGCCACGCCGCCCGCTTCAATCGCTTCGACGAACTCGGCGCGGGTCTGGAACGGAAAATCCTCACCGCCCCAGAGACCGAGCCGTTGTGCATAGGCGAGATTGTGAACCGTGGTGGCCCCGGTTGCCGAGACATAGACCACGCGCGCATCCGGCAGGGCATGCTGGAGCCGCAGGCCTGCGCGTCCCTGCTGCGAGGCGGCGATATCACCGCGGTCTCCCTTGCCGCCACCGGCATTCTGCATCGCATGGCTCTCGTCGAAAATGATGACCCCATCGAAGTCCTTGCCCAACCATTCGACGATCTGCTTGACGCGCGAAACCTTCTCGCCGCGGTCATCGGAGCGCAGCGTGGCATAGGTGGTAAACAGGATGCCTTCCGACAGCGTGATCGGCTTCCCCTGCGGGAAGCGCGACAGAGGCGTGACAAGCAACCGTTCCATGCCAAGCGCCGACCAGTCGCGTTGCGCGTCCTCGATCAGCTTGTCGGATTTGGAGATCCAGACCGCCTTGCGGCGCCCGCGTAGCCAGTTGTCTAGGATGATGCCGGCCGATTGGCGCCCCTTACCAGCGCCGGTGCCGTCACCGAGCATGAAGCCCCGGCGAAAGCGGACGGCGCCTTCGGCAGCGGCGCTCACGTTGTCGAAATGTTCGTCCACGGTCCAAGCACCGGCGAGATGATCGGCATGGGCTTCACCTGCATAGATAACCGTTTCAAGCTGGGCGTCCGACAGACGGGTGCGGATGTCAGCAGGCAGCATGGGGCGGTAAGACGGCCTGGGCGGTGCGACCGAGGCCATGGCGGCGGATTGCACGAGCCTGGTCGGATGCGGCTCAGCGCCCGGAATGCGCAGCGATTGCAGCGCATATTCCTCATAGATGGCGTCGGACAGGCGAGCGCCTACCGATGGCGTCCAGTCCACGGTCTCATAGACAAGTTCGAGGCCCTCGGGATCGTTGGCGGGAGCCGCGGCAGGCCGCGCAGCTGCCGAGCGGGCCAGATAGCCCCGCACGGTTCTCGGCGCGGCGGTTGAAGCGGGCGCAGCGATCTTCGGCAGCGAGACCGTCAAGCGTGGTGGGAGCTGGCTTTCGATCCAACCGAGCAGCGTGGCGACGTCGGGCGCGACACCCGGCGAAGCCGGGAAGACGGACGGATCGTCGGCGGGCAGCTTGTCGATCACCGTCAGCCGCGTGTCGATGCGGGTGCCATGTCTGGCGAAGACCGCGCCATCGATCGCCGCGGTGAAGACCACGCGGCTGCGGTCCTGCAGGCGCACGAAGGCGTCGCGCCAGGCCGGTGCTTCCGGTCCGAAGTTCGCGCCGGTGATCGTGACCAGCCGTCCGCCAGGAGCAAGCCGGGCCAGCGCCGAGGCAACATGGCGAAGGGAAGCATCCGCCATCCGCCCTTCGACATTGGCCATGACCGAGAAAGGCGGGTTCATCAGCACCACGGACGGCACAGCCTCCGGGGTCAGATGATCGTCGATCTGGGCGGCGTCGAGCCGGGTGACGGGAAAGGCCGGAAAGAGGGAAGAGAGAAGATCGGCGCGGGTCTCGGCGAGTTCGTTGAGGATCAGCGAACCGCCGACGCTCTGGGCAAGGATCGCCATCAGGCCGGTGCCAGCCGAGGGCTCCAGCACCACATCGTCCGGCGTGACCCCGGCCGCCGCCAGCGCGGCAAGACCGAGAGGCAGAGGGGTGCTGAACTGCTGGAAGCTCTGACTTTCTTCGGAGCGGCGGGTCTGCGTCGGCAGTAGGCCCGCGATCTTCGCCAGCGGATCGAGCCGTGAAACCGGAGAACCGGCTTTGCGGAAAAGCGCCTTTCCGTATTTGCGCAGGAACAGAACCGTGGCGACTTCGCAGGCCTCATAGGCGAGCTTCCAGTCCCAAGCGCCGCTGGCGTCGGAGGCGCCGAAAGCGCTTTCCATGGCACTGCGGAGGTCCGCGGTATCGACGCGTTGACCGCGTTCGAGATGGGGAAGAATGAGATGGGCGGCGGCCAGGATCACGGGGGCCGGCTGGGTGGCCGGACCGGTCACGGGAGATGAGATATTCATGTCGGGGAACCTCGGAGAGCAGGAACGGGAAGACCCGGACGGCTCTCTCTCACCCACCCGGACCTGCCCCTTTTCGGCCCACCTCTCACTCTCAAAGCACAGCATAAAAAAAGCGCCCCGACCGGACGGCGGGGCGCTAGTCGGTGCCTTCTCGGGATCATCCGAAGCGGCGACCGGCTTCAGTGAAGGTGTAACCGTTGGCGATGATGGTCTCATCGACGACGTCATCCGACGACAGGTAGTCAAACTCGCGCTCGAGCTGGCAGTAGAGCCATCGAGCCAGATCACGCAGCGCGTCGATGATCTTCTCCTCGGCATCGGCGGTCATGTCCTGCCAGGTAGGGCTGTCGCGCTCCACCGAGATCGCCATACAGTATTCGTGATAATAATGGCCGCGATGGGTGGCTTCGGCGCCAAGCTGATAGAAATTACGCCGCTGAACCGCCTGCAAGGCGTCGGCGATGCGGTGCAGTTCGGTGTCCTGCGGCGCGTATTCCCTGATCCGCCGTGGCGCGCCCTTGCGGTAGGCATAGAAAGTTTCGAAGCAGGCGCCATCGCCCTGGCTCCAGAAGCCCCGGAACCAGATGCAGGGTTCCCGTCGTGTGCCGCCGCCCATCAACCGGACGGTTCGGGTCTTGAGGTTCAGCCCGAGGATTTCGGCGACGCTCTGGAAATCCTCATAGACGGCATCGTACCAGTCATCGTCGAAGCCACCTTCGCGATACCAGGCACGGGCTTTGTCCCTGGCTGCATCGGAAAGCTCTTCGAGGCGATAGACAGTGATCTCGATGACCTCACTCATAGGGATTGCCCCCCTCCAGAACAGTGGAAAGCCAGCCATCGGTATTGATCCAATCCACCGTCTCGCCGGTAGCAAGATCAAGGACATGCGCGCCGCCGCCGAACCCGTCGATTCTCGGCCGAGAACAACTGTTTGCGTATTGAAGGCCCCATAGACCCGTCAGACCGAACTCGGTGGCGCAGCGTTTGACGAACTGGATGACATGCCCGGGATCGCCGGTGACGTCATCACGCATCCAGAGCTGAGTGCCACCATGTTCTGGCTGGATAGAGAGCAGGAAGCCGTCCGATGGCGGATCTTCGGCGGCATTGTCATCCGCCAGTGCGTTGTAGAGATCGAGTGCGCGGGCAGCGTTTTCGGGGGTGCCCACGTCAAGCAGGCAAGAAAAGTGCGTGAAATAGTCGGCCATGATGGTCTCCGGGCATGACATGGCCCGGCGTGACACCGGGCCGAATGGGATGGAAAGGGTGAAGCTCAGGCGGCCTGTGGCAGGCGGAGCAGATCGGCCGCGGTCTCGCGCCAGAAGGGATCAACCAACCGTGCCTCCAGCGCAGCGGCGCGGTAACGCAGCCGTCTCGCATCCCCGGGCTCCGAGGCTCGGAATGCCATACCGCGCAGTCGGCTGGCCTCGGTCACAATCCTGCGTGCCTCGGCAACGGAGGCGACCGGCTGCTGCCAGAGGATAATGCCGGCGCGGATTTCGCCGGCGAGGACCAGGCGCTGATCTCGGTCCTGAATGAGCATGATGCGCGGCTGAAAATACGGAAAGCTATTCGGCCCCGTGCAAATCTCACCACGCGACAGGCGCAAGACTGCGGCCTGGATGGCCTCATCCGGTGACGGGCATTCCCCAAGCGGGATCACGCGGTCAAAGCTGTTCGCCGCGTCACTGGCGTCATAGCTGGCGACACCGAGGCAAGAGATGCGCAGCGGCAGCTTTTGCGACCGATACAGCGCGGGTAGAACATCGGCCGTCAGAATCTGGCCGATGGAGCGGAAGGTTTCGGAACGAGCATAGGTCATCGGGATCACTCCATGACGGGCGCCGGTGAGCCTCCCTCTCCAGCCCTCAACCCGTCACGGCCGAAAGGCCCGCACTCTTCCTCTCTGACCGGGCTTGTTCCCGGTTCCGCTACCGACGATGGGGATCATCGCAAGGCTGAAGGCCCGAAGCGCGGGCTACCGCGCTCGGGCCGTCGGGGATGAGGCGCTTTCGCGCCTTACTCCCATGGATCCAGTTCCAGCTTCACCATGTCCTCATCGCCATCGAATTCGTCGGCCGGCATGGCGCCGTGGGTTCCATCCCCGGCCTGGAACACGACGATCACGACCATCAGAGTGGTGGCGAGGCTGGCGGCGAAAGCGGTGGCATCTGCATAGGACATCGGGATTGGCTCCTGTCTCTGGAGGCGGGGGACCATCCCCCGCGCGACAGGCGCCCGACGTGTCTGACCGGATCTGCACTCACCCTCGGGCGTTCGGACTTTTTCCGAATCCCCGAGGGCGGCACGTATGCGTAAGCCGACCCCTCCGGGGTTGAATGTCAAAGAGACGGATCAGACCAAGGTTAGCGAATGGAAGCGGGGGTGGTGTCTTGCATCCGACAGGCGCCCGATCTCCCCATTGCAGATGCTTCGCCCGGCCAGCCTTGCCGCCGCGCTGGCATCAGGAGCGTGTTCGAGGACGGGGGCGGACACCGATGTCGAACATAATGACCGGCACCGTGGTGATGCTGGAACTGGAACCATGGAGGCCCATGACAGGAAGACGGTGGCGACTATCGTAAGACGTGGACGGGCCTTCAGTCCCAGAGTCCATCGGCAATCTCGCGGGCGATCATCGCGCGCGCTCTCATCATCACCTCATCGCCGCTGGTATCGATATGACAGTAGAACCGGGCATGACCGCCATTCGCGGCCCAATCGGTGTAGCGGCAGTATTCGGGGGCTTCGAGACGAAAGGCGCGCATGTCATCCGCCCAATGCGGCTTCGGCTCCACGACCACAGTGATGCCATCGCGGGTTTCCTCCCAAGGCAGCGTGCGTTCGGATGGCGGACTGGCGCGGTTTTCACGGAATATCCGGTCGATATCGATCGTCGCGGGCATCAGGGTTTTCCAAAGAAAAAGCCCGGTCACGGGGACCGGGCAAGTTGCGGAAACGGAAGGGATGTGGCGGGGCAGCAAAGGCCACCCCGCCTGAGCATCATTCGGCGGCGACCATGGACTGCTCCTCGTCCTCCGTGGCGTCTTCATCCTCGCCATCGCCGGCAAGGAATTCAGGCAGATCATCCGCCTCTGTGTCGCCCCCGGCATCCATGGCGATATCGGCATCGGGATCGACCATGCGCAGCGGCTCCGGAAGCCAGCCGGTTTCAGCCAGCAGGCGCTCGGCCTCCTTGGCCATATCGCCCTTCTTCAGATGGTCGATGAGCTGCGCCGCCCGTTCGCCGGCGCCTTCGCGCACCGCCTCGATGATCCGCGGCTTGGTCACGCGGCCGAGATAGTTGCCGACGGTCGGCCGCCAGCCCACCGCCACCATGTCGAGGCCCGTCGCCCGCGCCAGCCGGTCGGCCTGGGACAGGCGCACGTCTAGCCCGTGCTGGCTGACGCCCATGCCGCCATAGGGGTTGGGCTTCTCGTGCAGGGCGTTGACGCCGAAGCTGACGCAATGGGCGAGCAACTCCATCCGGGTGTCATCGTCCTGATCAGCCAGCCAGTCCCAGAGCGCCGCATCGTCGGCCGGGATATGATCGCCCCAGCGTTCGTGCCGATCCTGGATGGACTTCGCCGAGACGCTTTCGCCGAGGTCGTCGGCTTGTGCCGGGAAATGAACCTCCCGGACATGGGCCTCAAGGCACCCCCTTGTGGAGTGCGGCAGGAAGCAATCGGTGACCAGCCGATGCAGCAGCGCCGTCATCGCGACATGCGGGTTGGCCGCCACGGCATCGCGGAGCGCCAGCGTGCGATGCGCGGTCAGCTCGCTGACGAGGCGATCGGGCAGCGGCCGGATGGTTTCGACCTCATCGTCCTCCTCGGGTTCGGTCGCCGTGCCACCCACCATGATGACCGAGCGCTGCACACCACCGGACTCGCCGCCCTCGGGAGAACACCCATCGGCACCCTGCCCTTCCTGACCTTCCACCGTCTCGTCGTCAGCACGGACATAGCCGCGCTCGACGGCGAGCTGGCCGTCGTGGCGAATGCTGACGAAGACACCGGCACGGGCCATCTGATCGGCGTCATAGCGCAGCGGCCGAGATTCCAAGGCGTCCAGCGCTTCCTCGATCTCGCCGAGGCGGGCATCAACCTCGTCGGGGAACTCGTCAGCCTCGGCATACTCCGCCTCCAGCGCGTCGAACTCGTCCCGCAGCTTCTCACGCTCGGCACGTTCGTCGTCAGTCAGGTCGATGGTGGTGCCGGCCAGACGGCGCATGCCATTGGTATGGCCGTAGGGGAAATCCGCCGCGACCTCGATCCACTTCCAGCCCTCGGCGGCGATGGTCTCCGCCTCGGCCTTCAGCTTCTCGCCCGCCAGCCGGTCGAGTAGCACCGGGTCCTGAAGCCAGCCGCCATCGTCCTGCTGGAAGAGATCGCGCAGCACATAGCCGCCCGCCGCCTCATAGGCCTCAATGCCGACGAAGAGAGCCCGCTTGTCGGAGGCCCGCACCGTGGTCTCGGTCAGCATACGCCGGATCGTGTAAGGCTCCTTCTGCCAGCTGTCCTTGATCGCCGCCCAGACCTGTTCTTGGCGGGCGTGGTCGTCAGAAACGGTGAAGGCCATGAGCTGTTCCAGCGTCATGCCGTCCTCGGCATAGGTCTCGAGCAGCGCCGGCGAGACCGAAACGAGGCGCAGACGCTGCTTCACCACCCTGGCGTCGACGAAAAAAGCCGCGGCGATTTCCTCCTCGCTCATGCCCTTCTCACGAAGGACCTGGAAGGCGCGAAACTGATCGAGCGGATGCAGTGGCGCGCGCTCGATGTTCTCCGCCAGAGACACCTCGTCGATCAGGATGTCGTCTCCGGCGTCCGAGACGGTACAGGGCACCGGCGCGGTCTTGTTAAGGCGCTTCTGTTTAACCAAAAGCTCCAGCGCACGATAGCGGCGGCCGCCAGCCGGCACCTCGAAGAGGCCGGTTTCCTGCCCTTCGGCGTCGAGCTCGGGCCGGACATGCAGGGACTGGATCAGCCCGCGGCGGGCGATGGACTCGGCCAGCTCCTCAACCGAGATGCCGGCCTTCACCCGTCGGACGTTGGACTGGCTGAGCACCAGCTTGTTGAAAGGGATGTCGCGCGAGGACGACAGGGTGATCTTCTGAGTGGCAGTGGCCATGTCAGTATCTCCATGACGGACGCCGGGGAGCCTCTCTCTCCGGCAACCAGCCCGTCACGAAACCCCCACCCTCCTTTCCCTCTCATGGCCGAGCCGAGGATGATCGCGAATACCCATCAGAGGTCGCCGCGGGCGCGCAAGCTGGTCTCCCAGCCAGCCCCGGTGATGATGTGGTCGTGGAGTATCACCCCCAGGGACGCACAGGCGTTCCGGATTTCCTTGGTCATCGCGAGGTCGGCAGCCGACGGCTCGGGATCGCCGGCCGGATGATTATGGACGATGATCAGCGCCGAGGCATTGAGTACCAGGCAGCGCCGCAGCACCTCCCGGGGATAGACCGGGACATGATCGACCGTGCCGATGGCCAGGCATTCGTCAGAGATCAGCCGGTTCCTGCGGTCGAGATAGAGGACATGGAAGCGCTCCACTTCGCCCCTGATGGTGAGGGCGCAATAGTCGAGCACCGCCTGCCAGGACGTCAGGACAGGGTTCTGATTGAGGTGGCGCAGCAGGATCTGCCGGGCCTCGTAGACCACGGCCTGCTCCTGGGCGGAGAACCGGAGCGGCTGCGGTTCGATGGCGGATGTTCTCATGTTTCGTGTCATGGTGCTGTTCTCCGACGGGCAGTCGGCCGGGCGCCGAACTTTCACCGCGTCACGAGGAGAAGCGCCGCCCTCTTCCTTCGAAGAGAGCGGCGCCGAAGCTGAAGAGCTTAGATCTCAGGAACGTGGGGGCTCCGTATCGGGATGTGTCCCGCCTGGCAGGCGGCCCGAGCGATAAAGCAGGCGCTCGGCATCGCGAATGCTGCCGGCATCGCGGGCGGCCTCGGCCCAGACCGAGATCGGGAAGTCCCCCGTGAAGAGCAGATCCCGCTCGATGCCCATGCCGAAGGGCAGCCGAATGTAACGCAGTTCGTTGAGGCTCCATGAGCCAAGTTCGGGGTAGCCAATGTCGGCCAGGCCAAACATGATGTCGCCGTCCTCGTCGAGCTCGGTCGCAAGCCAGACACCGGCGCCAAAGGGATTGAAGAACTTCACGACGGGGATGTGGTCGGTATCAGCCTGGCGGCCATTCGTCAGCAAACGGTCACGCTGTGTGTCGGTCAGGAGGATCATGCCGCGGCCCTCCCTTCCGTCGGGGTCTGCCGCTCAACATCGGTGCTGTCGTCGGGCAGATGGGCCAGCAGCCAGTCGGCCGCCTTACTGGCCTGCGAGGCTGCGCGCACGATGGCGCGGGAATCCTCGCGCATCACGTCCAGCCATGCGCCCACGTAATCGGCGTGGCGCACCGTCGGGGCGATCCCGAGCGAGGCGCAACAGAACGCGCTCGAAATCTCGGCGATCAGTTCCTCGAAGGCGTATTTCTTCGTGCCGAAGCCGCCCGAGAAGTCCCGCCCCAACCGTGAGGCATGTCCTGTCGCATGCCCCATCTCGTGCAGGGCGGTCCGGTGCCAGTTGATCGGCTCGAAATAGGCCTGCGGAGGTGGCACCTGCACATAATCGAGCGCGGGAACATAAAAGGCGCGGTTGCCACCGATCCGGAAGTCGATGCCGGTCGCCGCGATCAATGCCTCGACCCGCGGCTCGATCAGCCCGAGCGGCGGTGGCGGTGCCTCGACGGCGATGTCGTCGGGCAGACCCTCGCATTGCGCCGCGTTGAACACGGTAAAGCGCTTCAGAAACGGGATGCTGTTTGCGTCCTCCCCGGTCTCCCGAGCACGGCGCTTCTCGTCGTCAGGCGTGAAGCGGTCGGCATAGACGACGGTCGTGCCCCGCTCGCCCTTGCGGACATTACCGCCGAGCGACAGCGCCTGGCGGAAGGTCAGCCAATGCTGGGTTGGATAGCCCTGCTGAATGACGGCGCCCCAGAGGATCAGGACATTGATCCCGGAATATTGCCGACCCGTGCTGGCGTTGCGCGGCACGGCGAGCGGCGCCTGCGCCGCCGCCGTCCCCCAGGGCTGGACCCATGGCAGCCGGCCGTCCTCCAGCTCGGCGATGATCTTGTCGGTAATGTCGTCATAAAGGTTCGTTCGCGGGCCGCTCTTGCGGGCCGCGCGATGCTCCATGGTCATCGGAATGATCTCCGCGACGGGCGCCGGAGGCCTCTCCTCCAGCCCTCAACCCGTCACGGAAAACCCGCCCGCACTCTCACTCTCAGGGGGCGTTGCGGGGCCTCCCCGCTGATGGGGGTGTGTCGGCAATGCCAGTGCCGACCAGGGAGAAGGCTTTCCCCTCCCATCCCCTTCCAGATCGCGACCTTCTTGGTTCCAATTAGCGACCCATTGACTTCCAATCAGCCGAGACAGATAGTTCCAAATGTCGGAGACTAGAGGACGGGATGTTCAAGCGGTTTGTAGAGCGCCGGGCGGAGGAAGCCCTTTCGGATACGCCCGTGGTTCTCATTGTAGGGCCACGGCGGGCTGGCAAAACCACGCTCGTCAAGAAGATGGGGGAAGCCGGCCGCACCTATATCACGCTGGACGACCAGACCGTGCTGGAGGCTGCGCGGTCCGATCCGGCCGGGTTCATCCGGGGACTGGATAGGGCCATCATCGACGAGATTCAACGCGCGCCCGACCTGCTGCTGGCGATCAAGAAGACGGTCGACGAGGACTATCGTCCGGGCCGATTTCTCCTCACCGGCTCAGCGAATGTGCTGACCTTGCCACGGGTCGCCGATAGTCTCGCCGGCCGGATGGAAACGCTCGAGATGCTGCCGCTGGCACGGGCCGAGATCGAGGGCAGGACGCCGACCTTTCTGGAGCGTCTCTTCGAGGGAAAGCTGCAAAAGCCAAGCAAAGCGATCGTCGGCGACGATCTCGTCCACTCCGTCCTGCTCGGCGGCTTTCCCGAGGCGATCGCCCGTGAGAGCGAGCGGCGCCGGCAGGACTGGGCGCGATCCTATCTCACCTCGGTTCTCACCCGCGATCTCAGGGACATCGCAGAGGTCGAGAAGCTGACCGAGCTCCCGAAATTCGTGCGGTTGCTGGCCGAGCATTCCAGCCAATTGGTCAACTATTCGCAGTTCGGAGCCAGCATCAATGTCAGCCACAAGACGGGACAGCGCTACGTCGGGCTGCTCGAACAAGTCTTTCTGATCGCGACGCTGCAGCCCTGGTTCACCAACGCGCTGAAGCGCATCGTCAAAACACCGAAGCTACATTTCCTCGATTCCGGCCTGCTGGCGAGCACGCGGGGCCTGACCTTCGACAGGGTGAAGGCGGATCGCGGGACGTTCGGCGCCCTGCTGGAAAGCTTCGTGTTCTCGGAAGTGCTCAAGCTGACGACAGCCTCGGACCTGCGACTGACACCCTATCACTTCCGCGATCGCGACATGCGCGAGGTCGACATCGTGCTGGAGCGTGACGACGGCATGATCGCCGGCATCGAGGTGAAGGCGAGCGCCACGGTCAAGTCCGGCGATTTCGCTGGGCTGCGCGCCTTGGCCGAAGCCTGCGGAGACCGCTTTGCTTTTGGCACCGTGCTCTATGACAGCACGGATGTTGTGCCATTTGGTGACCGGCTGGCTGCGGCGCCATTGTCCTGTCTGTGGAGTTGAGCGGATGTGCAAAGATTGCCGACTGATCAACCTTCGCGATGCAATGATCGTGGGAGGCCTACGTGAGCCTGTATGAGAGGTGGTGCGACGCCACGAGAGAAAAAGACAAACGCAAGTACTACTGGACCTATGTCGAGAAGCATGGTGGCCGCGATGAAATCCAGGGGGACTTGGCTGAAACGATCCGTTCGCATTACGACCGACTGGAACGCATTGCGGAGGACGTGGACCGGCTCGGATACAAGGTCGCCGCCGAGATCCTCAGCGAGGCGATACCTCAGACGTCCAAGGGTCGTTCGGGCGATCTCGGCGAAATTCTCGCGACTGAGCTCGTCGAGGAGGAGATTGGCCTGCGTGTCCCTGTGCGCCGTCTCCGCTACAAGGACGGGCGCAACATGGCCATGCGCGGAGATGATTTCATCGGGGCCGGGTATGACAGTAAAGGCGAGAAGCTCTGGCTCCTGAAAGGCGAAGCCAAAAGCAACAAGGTGCTCGGTAAGGCCACGGTGACGAGCGCACGCAAGGTACTCAACCGCGACAGCGGTCGGTGTACGCCGGACTCGCTGCTGTTCGTTGCAAACCGCCTGCTGGAAAGCAACGACCCGGACGACAACGCGTTGGGTCGCAGCCTTCGCGACGAGGTGGGCCTGAAGTCTCTCCGGGCGGATCGCATCGATCACATGCTTTTCACTGTATCGGGCAACGGCCCGCACGCTTCGTTGAAACAGGATCTCGAGGCGACCGGCGCCAATCGCGACCAGTATGTCGTGAACATCCACGTCGAAGACCACCAGGACTTCATCGCAGCCATGTATCAGGAGGCGGAAGATCTTGGAGACGATTGACGAGCTGACAGCTTTCCTGACGGACGCGACCGTCGATGGCATCCTCGGACGCCTCCTGTATCGCGGCGCGGCATGGTCGCTGATGCGCGAAAACGGTGTACTGCCGCCGAATGCGCCGCCGCTCGGCGCGACGATCGAAACGGATCTTGCGGAACACGGCTTTGCTTTGCTTAGGGGCGCAATGGCCCTGCGTGCTCAGGCCGGCACCTCGGACCTGACCAGCAAGGCGTTCGAGCGCTCCGCCAATGCCTTCGAAGCTCTTGTTCGCAATGGTGATCCGGAATCGCCTGATCGAGGCTTCCGCCGCACCATCGCTGCCGCAGCCTATCATCTCGCCGGATTTTCAGCCGTTGCCTATTCGCTCTTCAACGAGACCGCGGGCGATCTCAACACCTCACCCGGCGAAACAGCGATCCAACATCTGATCCTGCGCGATCTCGGCCAATTGCGCGGCTTCGTTCGCGAGTGGCTGGACAACGATGATCACAAGGATGAGCAGATCGCGGAGGTTCTGCGGGGTGAAGAGCCCGATGTCGATGAGGCTCTGTCGACCATCCTCAACACGACGATCTGCCGGGCGCTGGCGTATTTTGATTTCGCGCTTGAGACGGGCGAAACCGAGCCGATCGAGACAGCCAGGGCAATACTCGACGCCGCGGTCAGCCTTGCAGACAATGCGGAGAATGTCCCCCTGTGGTGGATCTCGAACCTCTGTCGTCACCTTATCGATGACCTGTGGCAGCATTCCCTGCACGAAAATCTGCCGACCGAGCCACCGGAAGGAACGGAGGAAAAATACCCGGACCTGCGCAGGCTATTCATCTCATCGCTCTATGCTCGCAAAACTTCCGAGGTGGAGTTGTGGCCATCGCAGCGCGAAGCAGCCCGGCGCTCCACCGACGTCACGGACGATCTGGTTGTCGCCTTACCAACCAGCGCAGGTAAAACGCGAGTGGCCGAGATTGCCGCTTTGATGACCCTGTCGTCGGCGCGCCGGGTACTGATTGTCACGCCGCTGCGCGCGCTGTCCGCACAAACCGAGCGATCCTTCAGAAGAACCTTCGCGCCCCTCGGCTTCAGCGTCTCCTCACTTTATGGCGCCAGCGGCCTTTCGGCAGGCGATGAAGACGCATTGCGCACTCGCGAAATCATCATCGCGACACCTGAGAAGCTCGACTTCGCACTGCGAAGCGACCCATCTCTGATAGACGATGTCGGTCTCATCGTCCTCGACGAAGGCCACATGATTGGTCCGAGCGAGCGTGAAATCCGTTATGAGACGCTGGTCCAACGCCTGCTTCGGCGCTCGGACGCGGAGAGCCGTAGGATTGTCTGTTTGTCCGCCATTCTGCCCAGTGGCGAAGAGCTAGACGATCTCACGGCATGGATACGCTCCGACGAACCCGGCGCGCCGGTGCTCTCAGACTGGCGTCCGACCCGACAACGATTTGGCACGCTTACTTGGCGGGGCCAAGACGCACTGCTTCGCCTCGATCTGAATCGCAATGGTCCGTTCATCGATAAATTCGTCGTGCAGAGACCGGCTAGAGGCAAAGAAAAATTACCCTATCCGCGCAAGACGTCGCATCTCACCTTGTTCGCTGCATGGGAGTTCGCCGGCCAAGGTAAGAGGACGCTGATCTTTTCAACCCAAGCCAATTGGGTCGAAGGCTTCGGCAAACAAGTCGTTGACCTCTGCAAGCGTGGATATTTGGGCTCGCTGCTGGAGGATGAGGCACCGATTGCCCGCGCTCTTGAGGTCGGCAAGGAGTGGTTGGGAGAAAGCCACCCCGCCGTTGCCAGTCTGAAGGTAGGCGTCGCAATCCATCACGGTCGGCTTCCGAGCCCATTCCTGCGCGAATTGGAAACGCTGCTGTCCGAGGGCGTCTTGAAGGTCATCGTTGCATCGCCGACGCTCTCGCAAGGCCTCAATCTCAACGCTGCAGTTATGCTGGTGCCGTATCTGGTCCGCAGAGGCGAGAAGATCAAAGGCGAGGAGTTCGCAAATGTCGCCGGGCGAGCCGGCCGCGCTTTCGTGGACGTCGAAGGCCTCATCGTTCACGTGATGTTCGACAAGATCAAATGGCGAGAAAGAGAGTGGCGTGAGTTGGTTGCCTCCGCCAAGGCCCGCACACTGAAGAGCGGCCTCATCCAAATCGTCGCAGAGATCCTTGAGCGCCTGGCCCGTGAAGGCGTTCTGGAGCGCGATGACGCATGGGAATATCTCGCCAACGCCCGCGAAGCCTGGAGATCGCCCGCGGAGGAAGCCGCAGTCGCCGAGCGCTTGGCGGCCGGCGCGGAATATGACGCAGATGACGGTGAAGATGAAGGCGGTGATGACGAGGGGGAGACCATCGACGAGGAACCGCTTTCGCAAATCGTCGAACGTCTCGATGCGACTGTCTTCGGATTGATCGAAGCGCTGGACTCCGACCGGGCGGATCTGCCAACGCTCTTGGACGAGGCGCTCAAAGGGTCGCTCTGGGCGCGCCAGATAGCCCGAGAAGACGAGGACATCGCGCCATGGCACAAGAAGGTGTTCGAGGCGCGCGCTGAACTCATATGGAAGTCCACTACAACGGAGGCGCGGCGTGGACATTTCGCGATGGGTGTCGGGCTCGAGGCTGGGCTCGCCATTGATGCGATGGCAGACGAATTGGCCGATCTCCTCGATCAAGCTGACGCTGCCGCGCTGAGTGGAGATGTCGGCGAACTTGTCGACGCCCTTTCAGGTCTCGGGGAACGCCTGCTGTTTATGCGGCCGTTCATTCCCGACAAGACGAACGCGCTACCGGCCAACTGGAAGGACATCCTGCGCCGTTGGGTGTCTGGCGACGATGTCGCCAATATTGGGCCTCAGAATATGCGGGCTGTCGAAGAGGCCTTCACCTATCGTTTGGTCTGGGCCTTGGAAGCTGTTCGTACCCGCCGCATGTCCCTCGGCTGGTCTCCAGAAACAGTGGTGGGGGGCGCCGCAGCAGCGGTCGAAACCGGCGTTCCACAATTCATGATGTCGATGCTGATCCGCGCGGGCCTTCCATCACGGCGCGCAGCCATGGCGGCAATCGAGGATGCCGAGCCAGCCTTCGTCACGCCCGCGGAGATGAGGGCCTGGCTCGAATCCGACGAGATCACAGCTTACACCGATGCTGGTGATTGGCCGACCCCCGACACGGCAGCGCTATGGGCGCGGTTCCGAACGGAGGCCCTGAGTGGCGGCATTCAGAAATGGTCGGTCGAACACTACAAGCGCCTGCTCGACACCGCGACCGCCCCACCTGCCGGCCTCTATCGGATTGTCACAGACGATGGAGATGGGCGGACCTGGATGGCGACGCCTGACTATCAGCGGGTGGCGGCATTCAAGAAATCGGCACTTGATCCGAAGCCCAGCCTGTTCTCGGGGCGGCTGCCGGGCAATACTAGGTTGGTGGAAGCGTTGCGCGTCGGCCGTGGGAAACTGCGCTGGCCACGGGCCAACACGTAGAGGAGAACCTACGAGATAATTTCCGCTATTTTTCGTTGGAAGGCTGAAAAAATCCTGCTCTTAGGTCACGAATACTTTCCGAGTGCTTAGGCAGCTGCAAGGAGATGCGCTGATTCTTTCCCATCCGCCGCTGCGAAGAAAATTCTACGCGCTGGATGGCATCGATATCGCCGGATGAATACTCGACCCTGTTGGCCTCATCGAAAGGAATGTGTTCTGCCTCTACCCAGAGAGCAACGGTGAGTATTACGTCTCCCAACCGAACGGGTCCGTCGGGAGTCGTGACGGTCACCTCGCCGGGGTAGGGAAAGCACACCGTTCGGAAAACGGGTGACTGGGCCTTTTCTATGCCTTCAAACGGATCAGTTGCCTCCTGAAGCTGGAGCCAAAGATCGTTCAAAGACCAGGCCGCGCCGGTCTCCTCGTTACGAAAGATGGATGCGAAAGGGTCCGTATCCTCGGGTAGCGTACAGTCAAGATCCGACGGCTCTGGCATCTTCCAATCGAGCGAGCGAAATTTTCGAATACCGACTCGTGAAATGGCGCACGCTTTGTGCCAGAAGAGCACGAAGTCTACCTGCAGCAATGAATTGACATCCTCACTCGCGATTTCCGAGAGCTCTCGAAGAGAAACACCGCTTTGCTCGGCGACCTTCCGGGCACTGTCGGTGAAACCAGACGCACTCACCGCGATCGTACGATCTGCACCAATCGCCTTTTTCTTCGCGGCCAGTTGCTCGATCCAGGTGACATCCTGAATTGCAGTCCTTCGCCGACACTCGATCGTCAAAAGGACTTCGGCGGTTCCAATCCGCGTACGGATACTTGCATCGACCTCTCGTAGCTGACCTGTAATCTTGCATCTGATACGATCAGGAGAGTTAACAGTCACATTTCCGGGGTCTGCATCAGCCTCTATTCGCGCAACCAGACGCTCGAATTCACGCCATTCAGGATCTTGGCCTTCGCTGGCGCTCATCTTTTGCGACGCTTTCCGTCCGCACCGGCATCGAGGAACATCGGGAAGAAGCTGCGCTGTGTCTTCACCTTGATGACATCATTGACCCCAATCGTGTTTGCTTTCCGTCGCTCACCGCCTGCAGGTGTAATGACTTCAAGATCCGGGTTCTCGATAATCGCCGTATGAATGTCATCAGCGTGAGCAGGTGTGACGTTGTAGATGCTCTCGTAGAAATCCATGACGGGCATCGCATCACCAGTCTCAGTCACAAGACGCGGAATATCTCCCAGGAGTTGGCTCTTCGCGGACGCACGGGCATCACTGTCGAACAGATAGAGCATGCCTTCGTCATGCCGCGGATCATAAGACAGCATGTTGAGGCCAGACCGACCGAAATGTGCCTGCATCGTTGCATTATCATGCAGGATGTTGTTGTAGACCTGCCGCGCACGGCAAGCGTTGGCGAAGTGAATGAGCCAATACCGCCATCCACCAGGGTTATTAATCGAGAACGGGCTTACATAGGGAGCGCATCTCCGGAAGACGTCAAAAACGATTTTTTCAGCCGTGCCGAGCCAGTCATTCTTGCTCATGACCCCGTTCAGTTCACCGATATCGGTGGTCTTGAGCCCAAGATAGTCCAGTCGGGCAGTGAGTTGATCTGGTTGGTCCTTTTTCAAAAAGGCCAACAGCGAACTGATCATGAACGTGTAGAAGATCTCAGCCGCTGGATAGGTCCGCATGATGTCGACGATCGTGTCACGCTCGACGTGGCTATCCCCGCACTGGTCTAAGTTGAACAATACGCTTCGATAACGGCCCTGCTCCAGCAACGCCCTGGTTTTCGGGTAAGCTTTCTCGAAGAACTCATTCAAGTACTCTACGCGAAGATGCAGCTTCGGGCATGTTTCCGCGATATCTGCCTGCAGTGGTGCGACATGGGTCTTCAATAGTTCAATCGCATCCCGACTGGCATCATTAAAAATGAGAAGACACTCGACCTCAATAGCGCCCAAGCCTTGCGCCGCCCGCTGTGTGTTGACCGCTTCAGTCGCGCGCCTGAGTTCTTCAATGAAAATCAGCGGGGACCCGGGCGTTCCGCACTGGTAACGCCCCCCACCAGCAAAACCATCGACTATTGCAAGCCTGAAACGTTCCTGTTGGGGTAATTTGCAGCGAACGGTAAGATAATCAAAGACGTACTCACGAAGAATCTTGTGTTTGCGCCGCGAATGCTCTTCGAGCTTCGCGCCATCTGCCCATTCGTATCTTTTTTCGACCATGTTGCCTCCCCGCCTATCTCTAAACTCTTACACAACCGCTTGCGGGGCGGCAGGCATTTCGTCCCAGGTGCGTCCACGATATTCTCGCCCGTTGGCCTTCTTCGAGCGCTTCTTGTTGTCCTTGCCCCAAGTTCCCCACTGTTTGAAGAAAAATGCCGTCCCTGCCGTAAGGCATTGGGCATGTATTTCATCAATCCATTCTTCGCGAATTGGACGGGCGGACTTTCCGCTTTCGCCGCCCACAATCGCCCAGTGAATATCCTGAAGATCAATTGCGCCAACGGCACCAATCAGCGGCTCAAAAGAAATGAAGCGGATCGCTGCAGGTGACCGGCGGAGGTCATCGATGCGATCAACGACTTCAGCGTTTTCGATGCTCGTACCAAGCCAAACGTTGGGCAGGACCTCTCCGATGCGGTCGCTGACCAACTCTGCCATACGCTCGGGACGCTTAGTCAGAATCTGGTAGTTATGGCGTGGCGTTTCACGCATGACTTGCCAAACGTCCAATATGAATTCATCAGTCACCTGGTCATGGAAGAGGTCACTCATCGAGTTAACGAAGATCTTTCGGGGCTTGCGCCATCTGTGGGGAATCGTCAGTGCCTGCCGATCCTCACGCACGACTCCATTCCAAACGGTCCTCCGACCCGTCTTGCGAGTTAGTCCTGCATATTTCTGGACACCCATCGCTTCGAGCCGCTTGGCCATTTCCATCGCATAACAATGGGTGCAGCCGGCTGTAACGATCGAACACCCCGCTACCGGATTCCACGTGGCATCTGTCCATTCAATCTGTGTTTCAGCCATGTCGGCCTCCCGCGCATTCATCGTTCCGGCAGCACATCAGTCAGTACCGCGTAACGGGTTGATGAACTGGATATCGGAGAAATCTTTTTCGTTTTCTGTTACCACCACGCAATCGTTGGCTCCCGCGACGGCGGCGATAATCACATCCAACGTGCTCCGCGGACGACCCGTAGACGTCCCATCCGCCATAAGTCGTGCCCATATCAAGGCAGCCTTGTCGTCAAAGGCTAAGATTCGGTCCATGAACAATTCCTGCGGGCCTTCCGGCCCTGAAAACCAAGCATCAAGTGCATCGCGCTTCTTGCCACGTGGTTTTTCCAGAATGCCGCGTCGGATTTCGGCTATGGTCAGCGATGCGATGAAGAGGTCCTCATCCCGCTGAGCTGCCATCCATTTCATCAGAAGTTCAGATGGCTTCGGCTTGACGATATTGCTGATGATGTTGGTGTCTAGAAGGTAACGGCTCACAGATCGACCCTTCGCCCTTCATCGCGCGAGCGCGAGAACTCGACTTCGGCTCCAACCAGGGGCGAACGGCGCAAGGCGGTCAGAATACTACCGGACTTCGGCGGCTCCTCTGCCACGACAGCCTTCACCGCGGCGCGCGCCTCTTCCGCTTCTGGCCCCTCTTCGGCCAAACGGCGAGCAAGCGAGCGGATCAGTTCGCGGTCGGATTCGAGAGCCATGACTTCGAAACGTTTGAAGCCGCGCTGTGTCAGGCGCGCGCGGTAATTCTTGATCGCTCGTTTCTGTGCAGCGTTGCTCATCGCCGATCTCCATGCTATATCAGGATATATATACCAAGAAACATTGGCTTTTCAACTGCCGTGCCGAAGAGCAAGCAGTCACGCCAAGATGGACGCGAGCCCGGAATGTGCCACAGGGTCCGACGTCAAGGCAGCATGGGTTAGATGTACATCGCGATCAAACAGACAATAGCGATTTTGCCCGCCGTTATTCACGACGAGGCTATATCCGTTTCTACGATCCGGCACGACGTAATGCGCCAGAAAAACCGCCAACACGCTGTTTTTACATACTATTTCTCCTTGAGCGATCACTTCGAGATGTCATTCTTTGTCTTGCGCACCTCAACGCGCGAGAAACGGATGGCGACCTCTTGGCACGACAGCGACAAACCAAAGCGGAGACACTGCATCTCTCCGTCGAAGCGGCGGACACCGACGCCGCGTGTCTCGCGGGCGCCGAGCCTGATGCCCGCCTCCGCGATCTGGTCCGCCTCTTGGCCCGTCAGGCCGCCCGCGACTTTGTCAACGCCGAGACGGCCCATCATGAACAGGACCGCCTCCCCAAGTAAGGAGGCCGCCGTATGAAGGTCGCGCTCTACGCTCGCTATTCGTCCGACAATCAGCGCGATGCCTCGATCGCAGATCAGTTCCGGATGTGTCGGCTCTACGCCGAGAAGCAGGGCTGGCAGATCGTCGAGGAATACTCGGACCATGCAATCTCGGGCGCCTCACTGCTCCGTCCAGGCATTCAGGCCCTAATCTCCGATGCCACACACGGCCGCTTCAATGTGATCCTCGCAGAGGCGATGGACCGACTCTCCCGGGACCAAGAAGATATCGCCGGTATCTTCAAGCGCATGTCCTATGCTGATGTGAAGCTCGTTACCCTTTCCGAAGGCGAGGTCACGCATCTGCATGTCGGCCTTAAGGGTACAATGAACGCGCTGTTCCTCAAGGATCTCGCCGACAAGACTCGCCGTGGCCTGCGCGGCCGGGTTGAGAGCGGAAAATCCGGAGGCGGTCTCTGCTACGGATATAACGTCGTACGCACCGCCGATCCGGACGAGCGCGGTCACCGGGAGATCAACACCGCCGAGGCAAGCATCATCCAGCGCATCTTCAAGGATTATCTTGAAGGCAAGTCCTCCCGCACCATTGCCATGACGCTGAATCGTGAGGGCGTCCCTGGGCCGCAAGGCAAAGAATGGGGGCCCTCCACAATCCACGGAAACCCCAAGCGTGGCACAGGTATCCTGAACAATGAGCTCTATATCGGCAAGCTGGTCTGGAATCGCCTGCGCTACATGAAGGATCCGGATACCGGCAAGCGCGTCTCGCGCCCAAACCCGGAGAGCGAATGGGTCGTTCAGGAGGTGCCGGAGCTCGCATTCATTGACCGGTCCCTATGGGATGCCGTGAAGGCGCGGCAAGCCAGCCTTGCCTTTGACAAATCCGAGAAGAGTTCAAACCCTATGAACAACCGGCGTCGCCCAAAGCACCTGTTCGGGGGGCTGATAAAGTGCGGCTGCTGCGGAGGGGGGTACTCGATGATCTCGAAAGACCTCATGGGGTGCTCAACAGCCCGCAACAAGGGCACTTGTGACAACCGAGTGAACATCCGACGCGATGCACTGGAGGCTTCCATTCTGAACGGCCTCAGGAAGCATCTGATGGAACCTGAACTGTTCAAGGAATTCTGTGCCGAGTTCACAAAGGAGGTAAACCGCCTTCGCATGGAACGCGGAGCTGATCTGGAAGTATGGAAGAGTGAGCTGGAGCGCACCGATCGGGAGTTGGACAAAATGGTAGATGCCATTTTGCAGGGATTTCCGCCAGCCAAGCTGAAGGACAAGGCCGAGAAGCTTGAGGCGCGCAAAGCCGAACTAACCGAACTCTTGGCCAATGCCGACGAGCCACCGCCCTTGCTGCACCCGAACATGGCGCAGATCTACCAGGACCGAATTAGACAGCTCTATGAGAATCTCCAGCGCGAAGAAGAGCGAGCACAAGCTGCCGAGGTGTTTCGTTCCCTTGTGGATCAGGTGACCCTTATCCCAGAGGACGGCGAACTTGCCATTGTGCTGCGTGGAGATCTGGGTGCCATCCTGCGCTTTGCTGCAGGAAAGAAAAACCCCGACTTCCTTTCGGAGGCCGAGGCTTTTGACAACCTGCTATCGCAGGGATCGTTGGTTGCGGGAGGGCGCAACAGACGATCTCTGCGGAATGGGTCCGGGAATGCAAAAACCTCCGCGGCGGGAGCCTTGGAGGTTTCGCAAGTATCGTTGGTTGCGGGGACAGGATTTGAACCTGTGACCTTCAGGTTATGAGCCTGACGAGCTACCGGGCTGCTCCACCCCGCGACATTTTTGTGCTTTAGCCTGTTCGGCGACTTGCACGGTGCTTTGACCCAAAAGGCAAAGGACGCTTTTTTCAGAACATTGATGTTCTGGATATTGCCCGAGGGCTGTTTTAAGCGATCGGGGATATTTAGATATCGTTAGAGAGATTAAATATGGCTCTTTATTAGGTTTGGCGGTGACCTACTCTCCCACGACTTAAGTCGCAGTACCATCGGCGCAACCGTGCTTAACGGCCGAGTTCGGGATGGGATCGGGTGTTTCACTAGCGCTGTGACCACCAAACCGAATAAAGAGCCACGACCGGGTTTGAGGCCCGGCCTGTCCAAGTCAGATACATTATACTGTGTGTTGGTATGTATGCTTCTGTTTGTCACAGTGAGTAAAACTTTTCAGTTTTGCTTTTACTGGATCAAATCAAGCCTATCGAGCAATTAGTACTGGTCAACTGAATGCATTACTGCACTTACATCTCCAGCCTATCGACGAGGTGGTCTACCTCGGCTCTCAGGGATACCTTGTTTTGAGGGGGGCTTCCCGCTTAGATGCCTTCAGCGGTTATCCTTTCCGATCATAGCTACCCAGCACTGCTATTGGCATAACAACTGGTCCACCAGTGGATCGTTCACCCCGGTCCTCTCGTACTAGGGGCAACTCCTCTCAAGTATCCTACACCCACGGCAGATAGGGACCGAACTGTCTC
>NZ_AMRK01000014.1 GCF_000299875.1 Celeribacter baekdonensis B30 | reverse complement strand
CACGGTCGAGGAGGAATACACCGTCCCCAACAGCGCAAATGCGCCCTCATCAATGGCTTTTTGCACCAGGGCCCGGCTTTGCAGCGGGTCGGTTTGGCTGTCGTATTCCGACATATCGACCTGCATCCCAAGGATGCCGCCGGTCTCGTTGATCTCATCAATCGCCAAATGCACCCCATCGGCCCAGACCGACCCAGCTGCGGCCCCGGCACCCGAAAGTTCGGCGATGTTGGCAATTTTAAGTGTGTCCGCCTGTGCGGCCCATCCCAGACCTGCGGCAAGCGCGGTCCCTGTCAGAAGCGTTTTCAGCATAGTATCCTCCCTGATTGATGCTGGTCGTTGAAACGGGGCTATGTGTTTTGTTTTCCCGCTTTCATTGCTGTCATGGTGTTCCTGTCATGGCGTTCACCAAAAGATCCGCTTGCGCGTTGAACATGCCAAGCCCGGGCATGGTGGCGCAGCCTTTGGCCTGTGCAATCGCAAGCTGCGGCGTGATCTCTGGTTTGGTGATGCAGTCGGCCACGAATTGATGACTTTGATATTTGTCGGCCTCAATCGGCAGCGGATCGCCTTCGCGCATCCCCACGGGTGTCGCATTGCCGATGAAATCATACCCCGTTGGGTCTGACGATCCGACCCCCACCTGTCCGGCAAACCGCGCATCAAGCCGTGCAATCGCGGCGTCTCGGCGTGCCTCATCCGCATCGTGAATCGCCAAATAAGCGGCACCGCGTGCGAGGATTTCATATGCAATCGCGGCGCCCGCGCCGCCGACACCAACCAAAAGCGCGCGTTTGCCCGCAACCTCATAGCCACAGGCCGCAACGCCGTTCAGATAGCCCTGGCCATCGGTGTTGTCGCCCTCCCAAGTGCCGTCCTCGCGCTTGTGCATCACGTTGACGGAGCCGGCGAATTGCGCCCGCTCGGAGGGCTGGTCGCACAGCGCGAGCGTGGCTTGTTTATGGGGCACGGTCGCGATCAAGCCGCGCACATTATGTGTCGTTTTCATCGCCGCCACAAAGGCCGGATACGCCGCCGCCGTCACATGCGTCGGAATGACAAGCCCATTGATCCCACGCGCCACAAGGATTTCCGTCAGCAGGCCCGGCGATTTCACCTGACCAATCGGATCCCCGGCGATCGGGAACAACACGGTCTCCCCCGTAAGTGTCACGTCCATCCCATCCTCCTCCCTGACGCGCCTCACGCAACGTCACCTCGCCCTCAAAATTGCAATCCTTTGCCGATTTAAGAATGGACGGCACTCCATATAACTTGGACAATTCGCTAGACCCCAAAGTCGGGGTCGTCGCCCTCTCACAGACATGTGGCCTGTATGTCAGAAGTCATGCGCCAATGGGTCAAAGTAGCGGCAACCCCCTCCTCCAAAGAGGTTACAGGCAGCGCATCGAACCAATCAGAATGCCCCCCACCTTGGAGCAATACCGGCGTTTTCAGCCTTGGCCCCTCGCCCGAAACCGTGGCATCCGGCACCGCCCGCTTGAGCGCTGAGATAAAGTCATCAACCGTGGCCGAGACCCCATGCAGGTCGTAGATCTGTGCCCCCTCCCAAGCGTCAAAAAGCCCGGCCACAAAGGCCCGTGCAACGTCTGAGACATGGACAAATCCCACGGGACCGGAAAAATGAATTGTGGCAGATTGTCCAAGGGCAGCCGCCCGCAATGCAATCGACGGCCCGGCTGCTATGCCCCTGCTCACACCGGGGCCATAGACGATATAGGGGCGAAATCCGACGCTTGGCAGGCCGTGATCCAGCCACGCACAGCGCGCCATGCCCTCAATCGCCAGTTTGTGCACGCCATAAAGCGTTTCGGGATTTGGCAAGATGCCCTCCCCCGATCCATAAACCGCCGAACTCGACGCGTAGGCCAATCTCTCCACGCCATTCTTGATCGCCAAATCCATCACCGTCTGACTGCCGATGAGATTCACCTGAGCGGCGCGCAGCGGATCGGCCTTGCAATCGACGGTCATCAGCCCGGCGAGATGGACAACAGCACCACAGCCTTCCATCCCCCGTGCCACATCCTCGCGCCGGGTCACATCCCCCGCAACGATCTCACAGCTCTGCGACAGGCCCCCCCGCACGAAATCAAGCGTCTCGGCGTTGGGATGTCGATCAAACACCCGCGGGCGCAACCCCTGGGCCACGAGGTCTCGCGCGACGAAAGCCCCAAGAAATCCGGTCCCGCCAGTCACCAAAACTGGCTTGTCTTGCCAGCGGCTCATGATGCCATCCGATCTGTGTGGGCGGTCTTGCGCTGCGCGGCATGGGTCGCCGCGATCGAGCCAAAAACGATGCCCGGACCAATGGTGATGCCGGGGCCGGGATAGACCCCGCCCATGACCGAATTCATGTCCGCCCCGGCGGCATAAAGCCCGTCGATTACGGCGCCATTTTCCGTCAGCAAACGGGCGTTTTCATCGGTAACAAGACCCTGAGCCGCGCCAATATCGCCCGGATAAAGTTTGACCGCATAATACGGCCCCGTGCCAAGCGGGCGCAGGGTTGGGTTTGGCCCGTCATGCGTGGCATCGCCATTGGCGCGCTCATAGACGGTTTCACCGCGGTGAAAATCCTGATCGACGCCCTGCTTTGCCAACTCATTAAACCGCGCCACGGTGGCGCCTAAGTTTGTGCCATCAATGCCAAGTTGCGCGGCAAGATCAGTCAGATCACGCCCCTCGGTCAGATAGCCTTCGGCGATGAACGGTCCAAAATCCCTGGTCCCCGGATGGATCATGCCCATGCCGTATTTACGCGCCGCTGCCGCGTCGGCAATAAGGAACGTCGGAATATGCGACCCGTCCTTGTCGGCCGCATACATGGCGGAGACGAATTCATGATAGCTGCGGCTTTCATTGACGAACCGCTTGCCGTCGCGCCCAACCGAAATGATCCCCGGCTTCGAACGGTCCAACACGAAATGTGGAAACGCGGCCTCTGTGCCGTCCGCCCGTTTGCGGATCGACACCGGCGCCCAGTAACACGGCTGCGCCGCACTGTTAGAGTAATGCGCACCAAGCCCAAGAACGATGTCATGCAACTCACCCGTATGCCCCGGCGCGGCAGGCGACACGCGCGGCGTCGGCGCGGGCATCATGGTCTGACGTTTGACGGGGTGACGGGCAAAGCCGCCGGAGGCGAGCACCACCCCTTTGGTCGCTGTGATGTCAAAAGACTGCCCGCCTTGCTCCAAAGTAAGCCGATACGCTCCCTCTCCGAGGGGCGTCAATCCTGTGGTTTTGGTCTGGGTGACAATCTCAACCCCACGCTTGCGCGCCTCATAGAGAAACCGCCCGATCAACGCATTGCCCATCAACAGACGCGTGTCGCGACCATGCGCCCATTTGCGCAAATAATAGCGTGCGACGATGCGTATCGAATAGGCCAGCGAACGCAGGCTTTTCTTCATCTTGAGCAAATGCGCGATGTCATCACGGTCAATCTGCATCCCGCCCAAAATAGTGAATTCCGGGATCGGTGGACGCACAAGCTTTAGGTCATAGCCCAGCAACGCGCCGTCAAAGGGCACAGGCTCAAGCGCGCGACCAAAGGCGGTCGAGCCTTCGAGTTCAAACAAGTAGTCGGGATGGAAAGGACGACCCCGGAACCGGACGTTTGTCTCATCTTCAAGGCGATGGATCGCGCCGGGGCCGCGTTTGACAAAGGCCTCGCGCAGGGCACGCGGCGCGCGGTTCCCAACGGCACGATCCAGAAACGCCAGAACAGACTCTTCGCTGTCTTTCGCCCCCAACTCATCACGAAACCGGGTGTTTGGCACCCATGTGGTTGCCGCCGACAAAGCCGAGGTGCCTCCAAGGAATTCTGTGCGTTCCACCAGCAAAACGCGCACGCCTTCAAGAGCCGCAAACACGGCGGCAGACAGGCCTGCCGCCCCCGCCCCAAGAACGACCACATCGTAGCTGGCGCCATTTTCGAGCTGTGCGCCAGAGCGCGATTCTTTTAGCATAGAGTCCTCCCTGAGCGCTCAAGCCTTTTATTTAACAAGACTTTTATACCAAACGCCCTAATTCTTTCATCAGCATGTCTTAAAATAGAAACTCTTTCAACTTTTAAATCTTGTTTTATTTTAAGCTTTGGTTGATATAGTTGTGGAAAGCACAGGTGCTCCGAAACACCTGTCTGAGGGAGGACCCACATGACACAGACACGATTGGCCATTGTTGGGGGCGGCATCATTGGGCGCACCCATGCCGATGCGATCCGCGCCTGTCCCGGCAGCGATCTTGTCGCCATTGTCGATCCGTTTGAGTCGGGCAAATCCCTCGCCAAAGACTTGGAGTGCCCCCATCTGGAAACACTTGCAGCCCTGATTGGGCTGCACCCAGACGGAGTGATTATTGCCACGCCAAATGCGCTTCATGTGCCGCAGGCGATGACATTGATCCGTGCGGACCTTCCTGTGCTGGTCGAAAAACCCTTGGGCGACACGGCCAATAGCTGCGCGGCTTTGGTGGCCCTGTCAGATCGCACAGGGGTGCCGGGGCTTGTCGGTCACCACCGTCGCCACAACCCGATCGTTCAAGCCGCTAAAACGGCCATCACCGAGGGCCGTTTCGGCACATTGGTCAGCGGCACAATCTCCGCCACGCTCTACAAGGATGCCCGCTATTTCGACGTTGCCTGGCGGCGCGAACCGGGCGCAGGTGGGCCGATCCTGATCAATTTGATCCATGAAATCGACCTCGTGCGGCATTTGTTTGGCGAAATCACAGAGGTCACGGCCCTCACCTCAAACAGTCAACGCGGCTTTGACGTCGAAGACACCGCCGCAGTGATCCTGCGCCTTGAAACCGGCGGGTTGATCACCATTGCGCTGACCGATGCGGGCGTCGGGCCGTGGTGCTGGGACACGACCGCGGGCGAAAATCCGGCGCGGTTTCCGGCGATGCCCGCCGTCTCGCATATGTTTGCCGGGACACAGGCCGGGATGAGCCTGCCGGATCTGTCGTTCTGGACCCATGAGGGTCCCCGCGATTGGACTGTGCCTCAGGTCAATCGGCTGCTCGATCGGGTCGCGACCGACAGCTATATCGAACAAATCCGCCATTTTGCTGCCGTGATCAAAGGCAATGAAACCCCTCGCATCACCTTGTCCGATGGCGCACGCAACATAGCGGTGATCGAGGCGATCCGTGGGTCCATCACACAAAGACGCCCTGTTCCGCTTGGCACACACAGGATAAACACGTCGCCAAAGCCAAAAGCGATGATGGAGTAAGCGATGTCCGGTGTGATGGAGAGAACCCTTTCGATCCTTGAACTTCTTGGGAAACATCCCGAAGGCGTTCAAGTGAGCGCGATCGCGAGCGAGCTGGATATGCCCGCCTCGGCAGCGCATCGATTGCTCAAAGAACTGTCGCAATACGGCTATGTGCGACAACTCAGGAACCAAGGCGATTACGCTCTCACCATCAAACTCGCAGGCATCGGGTTGGCGTTTTTGGCCCGCACCGGCGTGCCCGACATTGCGCAGCCCATCCTCGATCGCTTGGCGGCGGACTCGCGCGAACTCGTTCGCCTGTCCGTGATTGATGGCGAGGATCTTGTCTGGGTCGGCGTGGCGCAGGGCGCGGTTGCGGGCCTGCGCTATGACCCCGGTCGTGAACAGGGGATCAAGGTGCATTTGGCCGGCTCGGCGGGTGGACATGCCTGGCTGTCAACACTGACGGATGAGCAAGCGCTTGAGAAAATTGGTGCGCAAGGGCTGCGGGCGGATTTTGCCATGGGGCCGGGCGCGCCTACCTCGATTCCAGAGGTGCTGGCCTCTCTGGCTGACACCCGCAAACGCGGCTATGCCACCATGTCCGACAGCTATCATGCCGGGATGGCGGCGATGGCTGTTCCCATTTTTCGCAGCGAAGACCATGCTGTGATCGGCTGTCTGTCCATCGCCGGTCCGGGTGTGCGTGTGACACCCGAATTGATGGACCAATTCCACCCGCTTCTGCGCGAAGCCGCCGATGAAATTGGCGGGGCGGCAGAGGCGTCTTTCTTTTTCAACCGCAACCGGGCCCTGCCCGCAGAAACCGAAACCCGTCAGGCTGGCTGACCGCAAGGTCCTGTCATCTGACCCGAATGCGCGAACGACTTTCGCGCTGTGAAACGAAAGCAGGACAATGGACAGCGAAACGGCGGGCGTCACCGCCTGCGACGTTCTGATCGTTGGATCAGGCGCAGCGGGATTGTGTGCCGCGATCACGGCTGCGAAGGCAGGGCTTGAGGTCATTGTGGCCGAGAAAACCGGCGTTTTCGGCGGTACCTCCGCATGGTCCGGCGGCTGGCTTTGGATTCCACAGAACCCACAGGCGATCCGCGCCGGGATCACTGAGCCCGACGCCAAACCCCGCCGCTATCTGCGCGCCCTGTTGGGCAATCGCGCCAATGACCCGCGCATAGAGACGTTCTTACAAAACGGTCCCGACATGCTGCGCTTTCTCGAAGAGATCGGCGTCATGACCTGGGTTGATGGCAATCATGTGCCTGACTTTTACGCCCATGACGGTGCCGCCGAAGGCGGGCGATCCGTGACCGCCGCGGCCTATGATGGGCGTCAACTTGGCCCTTTGATGGCGCGGCTGCGGCCGCCACTCGATGTCGTGTCGCTCTGGGGCATGGGCATTGGCAGCGGTGCGGATATGGCACATTTTTTCAATGCGACCCGCTCCCCAAGCGCGCTGTGGCATGTCACCAAACGGCTGGCCAAACATCTCTATGATCTGGCGCGCTATCGGCGTTCGATGCAGCTTGTGGGCGGCAATGCCCTTGTGGCGCAGCTTTTGAAAGGGGCGGCGGACAGCGGGGTTCAGCTTTGGCATGACAGTCCGGTGACCCGCCTGCGCCATGATAAGGGTCGGATCGTGGGTGCATCCGTGATCCGACAAGGGACGCCAATCCGCATCACCGCCCGCAAAGGTGTGGTGCTTGCGACGGGCGGCTACCCGCATGATGCCCTGCGACAAACACACAGTTTTGCCCACACCGACACCATCGCGCATGCCTCTGCTGCGCCCAAATCAAACACCGGCGACGGCTTGCGTTTGGCTGAAACGGTTGGTGCGGCGCTTGACATGAGCCTCGCTGAACCCGCCGCATGGGCGCCCGTGTCCCGCGTCCCGGATGGTGAGGGTGGGTTCAAAAATTTCCCTCATCTCATTGATCGCGCCAAACCCGGATTCATCGCGGTGGATATGCGTGGGCAGAGGTTCGTCAACGAGGCCGACAGCTATCATGAGTTCATGAAAGCCCTGTTTGCGGTGACGCCAAAGGGCTGCGCGCCGGAGGCTTGGCTGATCTGTGATCACCGGGCGCAGAGGCAATTTGGCATCGGCTGGGCCAAGCCCTTTCCCTTCCCGCTCACCCGCTATCTGCGCTCCGGCTACCTCAAACGCGGGCGACGGATCACAGATTTGGCGGCGCAGTGCGGCTTGCCCCCCGAGGCGCTTGCACAGACCATCGCGCGGTTCAATGACGGCGCGCGCGAAGGTCACGACCCGGTGTTTCACCGCGGCGCGTCACTGTACAACCGCGTCCAAGGCTGGGCCAAACACAAAGGTCCAAACCCGACCTTGGGGCCATTGGAGCGCGGGCCGTTTTATGCGGTCAAACTCGTGCCCGGCAGCCTTGGTACATTTGCCGGGATCAAAACCACCGCCGACGGGCAGGTGCTTGGGCAAAACGGAGCGCCGACGCCCGGGCTCTATGCCATCGGCAATGACGCCGCCTCGATCATGGGCGGGCATTACCCGTCTGGCGGCATCACCCTCGGGCCGGGCATGACGTTTGGCTACATCGTCGGCCGCCGAGTTTCAGGTCAACCAATCAAAGGCCTGACCCCTTCTCTTTCACACCACACAAAGGATGCATGACATGGCCTATTACGAAATCGCAACGCTCAAGACCGTAATCTTTGGCGCAGGAAAGGCCTCGGACGGGCTGCAAAATTGGCTTGCAGCGGGCAAAGGCACGCTGCTCGGGGCATTTGGCACCGACATCGGCACCCTCAACGAGGTCTATGTTTTGCGCGGTTTCGAGACGCTGGACGAGATGATGGACGAACGCGAACGCGCTGTGATGTCCGACAATCCGATGGGCTGTATGGAGCATTTGGTCGACCTGCGGTTTGACAGCTACAAACCCTTTGATTTCATGGCCCCGATCACCCCCGGCACCTATGGGCCGATCTACGAATTTCGCACCTATAAGGCCAAGCTGAACGGAGTGTCCGTCACCCAAGACAAATGGCGCGGCGCTATGCCGGCACGTTCGGAATATTCGCCGCTGACCATGGCGATGTGGGGCCTTGATGGTGCGCCGCGTGTCACGCAAATCTGGCCCTACAGCTCGCTTGAGGCCCGCATCAAGGCGCGCAGCCAATCGGTCGCGGACGGCAAATGGCCGGCCAAAGGCGGCCCTGACTGGCTCACCCCACAGATGACCAGTGCCATCGCCCTTCCCTTGCCGTTTTCACCGCTGAAGTGAGTGCCATGCCCCATAAATTCTCTCTTGCTTTTTTGACCACGCATGAGGTCCCGCCTCATGAGGCCGTGCGCATTGCGGCGGCCACGGGGTATGACCTTGTGGGGCTGCGGTTTTTGCCCGCCGCCCCAACCGAGGCCCCCTATCCGATCTTGTCTGATCCGGCAGTTGAAGCTTTGGTGAAAGCGGCCCTTGATGAGACTGGGATCGGCATTGCCGATATTGAAATCGCCCGGCTTAAACCAGACACGGATGTCGAGGATTTCCGTGATTTTCTAGCCCTCGGTCAAAGGCTTGGCGCGCGCAACGTGCTTGTTGCGGGCGATGATACCAATCATGATCGGCTCACCGAAACCTTTGCCGCCTTTTGCGATCTCGCAGCCGAATATGACCTGACCGGGGATCTGGAGTTCATGCCCTGGACCGGGGTCAAAACCCTGCCCGAGGCGCAACGTATCGTGGAAACGGCGGGGTGCGCCAACGGCGGCGTTCTGATCGACGCGCTGCATTGGGACCGGGCGGGCGGGACGGTCGCGCAGATTCAAAACCTGCCCCCCGCGCTCATTCACTACGCCCAGCTTTGTGATGGTCCTAAGCCATATGATCCGTCCGATGCCGGGATGATCGAGATTGCCCGAGGCGCACGGCTTTTGCCCGGCGACGGCGGGATTGATCTGATCGCCATGGTGCGCGCCTTGCCGCGTGACATTGTTTTGAGTGTCGAGGTGGCCCAGATCGACAAGGCCAAAACCGTGGATGCCCAAAGCCGCGCCGCAGAAGCGCTCACACGATCCAGGGCGCTGATCGCCAAAGCCCGTTCTGACCCGTAAGGGTCGGATCATCGCTGCGTTGTGAGGCTGTACAGCAACATCGGATCACACAGCTTTGCACCGGACAGCGCCCCGCCCGGTGCAAAGATCATTTTTAGTCAGATGCATCGATGATGTTTCGTTCCAGAGGGGACTTTACCGAAGCGGTTCTTCATCACCAATGCGGTTGCGAAATACCATCAACCGCGCCTGTTTGGCGCGATAATAATTGTCGACGGAATAGGCGATGGTGGCGAAATCCGGTCGCCCATCCCCATTAAAATCAGCCATGGCGATCCGCGCGACGGAATCATCGGAGACCCGCCATTTGGCGAAAACACCGGCTTTTTTATCGACCATTTTGTAATACATGACCCCCTGCCACGGCCATGGTCCGCGCAGCCCCACAAGGAACTCTTCATCGCCATCCCCATCGAAATCCGCGCAGAGGATTTGATGGCCGGGGCCTTCGCCATTTTCATTGGGGTCGCCGTAGACATCCAGAACCTGCCGGGTCCAACCGGCGGTGGCCGGATCGCTTTCGGGGTCACGGGTATAGATGGCGACCGTGTTGCCGTGAAACGGCTCGATCGCGGCGACATAGCTCATCGGAACGCCATCAATGCGCCCTGCATCAAGATCGCCACTGCCCTTAAACCCGGTTTCCTCGAACTGCGAAGTCTCGCCTGTGCCGATCCGCACATGCTGCCAAGTGGCTGTGTCCGCATCATAGTAAATCCACGTCACCCCTTCGTCCGAGGCGACCAAGACAGAGTCACGATCCGAACCGGGGATGAGGCCGCGCTTTTTCTCTGCCCCGTGCAACATGCGGTAGCTCATGTCATCGATGGTGGTCATCGGCCATTCCTCCGCCGTCAGAGGATCGTCGGGTTGCGTGAACATCACCAGCGGCAGCACCCCATGCACATTGCCCTTGGTCACAATCGGAAACCCAATGATTTCAAGCCGCTCGGTCTGGGTGAAATACCCGGCGCGCAAACGATGCATCCCGGTGGCGCGACCAATATAATGGCGTGTCCATCGCTTGGTCTCTTCTACCCCCGGTCCCGGATTCTCGATCCAGTCGATTTTGCCCCCGGTCTCTTTTGCATCCACGATGGTGCCGATATCGCCGTAAAGATCATAACAGATGATCGGGTCGGGATAGCCATTGCCAGAAATATCGGCATAGTCGCCCCCTACCGGCATTCTGACACCATCGGTGATCAAACGGCGGGTCCAGTCTCCATTCTGATACCAATAGATCTCGCCAAGCCGCAGCCCGTATCCAAACAGATCTGGCTTGCCATCCTGATTGAGATCCGGGGCTTCAAGCCAATAGCCATCGCGCAGATGATCGGCCACCAATTCGGGTTCGAACACCGGGATCAAAAGCGGGGATGTCCCTGACGGCGGCGCGGCATCGGGGGTCTGACGGGCGGGGGTTTTCTGAATATTCATCTCTGTCGTCTCCTTCAGTGGTGGCAACACTGCCCAGTGTGTGTGTCTGAAATGTGCGGTCTTGGCGCCGGGCCTTCGGGCACCAGTTCAACGGCAAGCCAGAGGCAATCGGTGCGTGCGACATACTGGTGCCAAGGGTAAAGAAAGCTACCGTCCCCAGCGGGTTGAACCGCATAAATGCCATGCGCTGCGCCGGGGGCGAGATTTTGATTTTCGTACAGAGTGCTCGGGTCATTGCGGCGAAATTTTTGCATCGCGCCATCCCCCGAAATTTGAACATGGTATTCAAGAAACGGGTGGCTGTTATGGATCAGACAGGCCGTACCGGCAGGGGCAAACCAGAGGTTCATAAACACGCCCCAGCAGTGCGGTGGACCCGGCGGCAGGGTTGGGGCAAGGCGATCCGGGGTGGCCTGAATCGTGGTCACCCGATCACGAGGCGACCGAAACAGGGCCAGACCCGCAGCCCCCGGCACAGACGCCATGCCCGGCAATGTATCCAGCCTGCGCCATCCGGGCGCGGAACATAGATCAGCCGTGGCAGACAGCCGATCCAGCGCCAAAGTGACAAGTGCCGTGTCGCTGCGCAGCGAGACCTCGCGCAAAAACGCCGCCCCAAGCGGCGCAATATGGTCCCGTAGACCCGACGGATAAAACGGCACAGGGGCCAGACCGGGGTTCACCACGATGGCGCGACTGCCAATCTCGATCTGCCCCCCGTTGTGAAACACCTGCACCGGCAGATTGGGCGTGCTGAAACTCAGCGCACGGATGTCACCATCGTGTTGGTCTGTAGGGCTGAAGTCCCTTTGCGGTGTTGTGAGTGTGGTCATTTCATTTCCTTTCGCGAACCGTCGAAGCCGGTTCCCCGACTTCGACGCCCAGTCAGATCAGGCGGCAGGCTGGGTCTGCGCGAGCTGCGGCCTCCCCGGCATCGCCCCGAAATCAACCCCCGGAATGGCATTTGAAATGACCCCGGTGAACAGATCCGAAAGCGCCTCCAAAACCCGCGCTGTGGCCTGACCATCGCCGTAGACGCCGCTGGCGCGGGTCATGCCGTCATAGAGAATTTGGTCAGTCAAAAGCGCACTCACCTTGGTCCGCACCGCCTGCCGGGTCCGCCCGATCAGAACGGCAGCCCCCGCTGTAATCGCCTCAGGCCGTTCGGTCACATCGCGCAAGACAAGCGTGGGTTTGCCAAGGGAGGGGCCTTCTTCTTCCGCCCCGGAACTGTCCGAAACGATCAGATGCGCCTTGATCATCAGGCGGCAAAACTGGCGATAGGGCAGCGGTTCGATCGGGTAGATATTGTCTTCGCCCGACACAATCGGAAGGATCGCCTCCCGAACCACCGGGTTGAGATGCAGCGGCATCACGATGCGCACGTCATGGGTGCGGGCAATATCGACAAGCGCCTGGGCGATCTCGCGCATCGGTGCGCCCCAGCTTTCGCGGCGATGGACGGTGGCAATGATGATCGGTCGGGAGTCAGGGCCCTCAAGAAAGGCCAGCGGGTCATCTTGATGCTGCGGCACTGGCTGCGCAGCGGCCCAGCGAACGGCGTCGACAACGGTGTTGCCCGTCACCCGGATGCGATCAGGGTCCACCCCGTCATGCAACAGATTGTCGGCACTCACCACGGTGGGGGCCAGGTGCAGGTCAGAGATTTGGCAGACCAGTTTGCGGTTCGCTTCTTCGGGGAAAGGCGATGAAATATGCCCGCTGCGCAACCCCGCTTCGAGGTGGATCAGCGGCACACGGTTGTAAAAGGCACCCAGCGCTCCGGCAAAGGTCGAGGCGGTATCGCCATGGACGACAACCGCGTCGATGCCAAAGTCCCTGAGCGGCGCACCCAGCCCGGTGATGATCCGGGCGGTGATTTGATCAAGCCCCTGCCCCGGCTTCATAATGTCGAGATCGGCATCGGCCTTGAGGTCGAATTCTGTCATGGCCGATTGCAACATATCGCGATGCTGTCCGGTGGAAATCACGATAGGGCGCATGTCCGACCGGTCCTGCATCGCCCGGATCACCGGGGCGACTTTGATGGCTTCGGGACGGGTTCCAAAAATGAAGGCGACGTTTTTCACAGAATCTTTCATGGGAGGTCCTTTCAGAGGGGGGAGGAAGGCACGGTGAGAGACACCGTTGGCTGGGGCAACGTGTGAGCAGAGTTGAACAGTCCGGAAATCGTTGCCGTCAGGTCGATGAGTTGCGGATGCTGAGGCTATGGGAAAAGACATTGCCGGGGTCGTAGCGGTCCTTGACGCTTTGCAGCCGCGGGTAATTATCTTTGTAATACAGCGTGGACCAGGGCACGCCGGAGCGGTTGCGCGCAGGATCGGCCATATCGCGATCGGGATAGTTGATATAGCACCCGTCCATCTGGTCGTTGGGCACAGGGACGCCGCCCGTCGCGGCAAAAACATCCTCATAAATGTCGCGCAACCAGCCAAGGTAAAACGCGTCGTCTTTTGGATCGCTCCAAAAGGTCTGGAAACACATTTTGTAGATCGAGGAGCGCTGCGCGTTGGCGGTGGCATCCGGGGCTTGGGCATTCACCGCACCGCCAAAGGAAAACAGCACCAACATCGTGTCGGGGTTGGTGAAGTCTTCGCGGCTCATGTGTTTGTAAAGCGCGGCAATTTGGCGGCGATCAAAGCCCTGTTTCATATAGGCCGATTTGTGACCGCCGCGCGATGTGGGATTGGTGATGGTCGGATTGTTCGAGCCCACAAGTTTGGTCGCCTGCAGCCAAGGCAGACGCGCCCCTTCGAGGTAATCCGGCATCGCGGGAAGTTCACCGATCGGGGTGAGCATCGGGCGCGGAACGATGTTGGTGCCCTCAAGCAGCGCCGACATATACTCCGCAAGAAGGGTGGCGGCATTGGGATCGTCGCCATCGACTTGGGTGAACATCCCCATGGCACCCGTGGCGCGATGGCTGACGTTAAAAAGGCTGCTCAGGGAGGTGTATGGGCTGTCGGGGGCACTGTTGCTCGCGTGCCAATGGCTGAAGTTTTCGATCAGCCGGGTGAAATTCGTCTCCGTCAACTGATCCCAGTCAAACGCAACCGCGCTGACCAGAACTTCGGCCGGGGGGCGGATCAATTGCGCGCCGGGGTCGCTGCCTTCGGCACCGGGCGTGCGGAACCAGTAGCGCGTGACAACGCCGAAATTGCCGCCCCCACCACCGGTATGCGCCCACCACAGATCATGGTTCGGATCCTCCGGGTCCGAGCTGGCGCGCACCAGATGTGCTTGCCGGTGTTCGTCCACGACAACCACCTCCACCATAGAGAGGTGATCCACGGTCAGCCCATATTTGCGCGACAAAAGCCCGTAGCCGCCGCCAACAATATGCCCGCCCACGCCCACCGAATAACAAATGCCCGCCGGTAGGGTCACACCCCAGCCTTTGTAAAGGCGTTCATAGACATCAATCAGCATCCCACCCGGTTCGGCATAAAACGCACCAACCGTCTCATCAAACCCGACCGCCCGCATCGGCGCCATATCGAGGATCACTTCGGTTTCGGGATTGCAGACGAAATCAGCAAAACAATGCCCGCCGGAACGGACGGTAAATTTTTTGCCCAGATCAAGCGCTTCTTGGGTGGCCAGCAAGGCATCTTGTGGCGTGTGGATCATGCGCACATAGTCTGGTGTCGACAAAAACCGCTGGTTGTTGCCCGTGCGCAGCGCCTGAAAGCGCGCGTCCTCTGCCGTGATCCGCTGCCCGGTTGGCACTCCAATTGGCGCGGGGGCGACGGTCGAGGTGTCGGCATGAGCGGGTCGGATGGTCACCCCGGATGCGGCCGCACCTGCGGCGAAAGCGGAGCCAATAAAGCTGCGACGGGACACTGTGGTCATGAGACACTCCTTCGAGATTGGGATGACGTAAAATTCCTGTCGGGCTTTGCGGTACCGCCCTGCCCTCATGAAACGTCGATTCCCGAACCTCGAGTAGTCGTCCCCGTGTTGAGACATCCTTTCCAAAACGTGATTGCTGCACCTGCGAAGCCCCCTTGGACGGGGCCGCAGGTCATCCGTAGGTTGGCTCTAACCCAAGGTCATCAAAGGCCCGGCGCGCGTCTTCGCCGCTAAACACCGTTTCGATCAATTGCCCGCCCGGGGCACGCAAGAACACGCGATGCTCGGCCAAGCCTTTCAGTGACATACAAGAATAAGGCAAACGGCGCGCTTTGAGCCGCGCGATGAAATCGTGATAGCCCCGTCTGCGAAAGGCAATGTGATCAATGATCTCGCCATCAATGGGGGTGCCACGGCCATAGCTGCCAATGAGATGCACCACAGGCGCATCGCCGGAATACAGCCAATGCCCCGGAATTTGTTGGATCTCAAGGGGCCGCTCCCCCTCCTCCAGATCAAAAAGGTCGATAAAGAACTGGCGCGTTGCCGCCAAATGCGCGGTCCGAAGTGTCACATGGTCAAGTTCAATCATTGAAATATCCTTGCCGCCTCTCGCGGTGCTGTCAAAATCATGGGGGCGACCTCCGCCCCCAGCTTTCTCTCAGGTGTTGCTCTGGCTCAAGCCTTCACAAGCGGGGCAGACAGGCGGGCAAAGCCTTCTTGGCGACGATACTGCGCCGCCGGATAGGCCGCATCGCGTTCCGAAACACGGGTCAAACGGGCAGATTGTTCGGCATCGAGTGACCAGCCCACGGCGCCAAGATTGTCCACAAGCTGCGCCCGGTTGCGCGCGCCGATGATCACATTCGAAACCGTGGGTTGCTGGGTGAGCCAATTGATCGCCACCTGTGGCACACTGCGCCCAGTTTCCGCCGCGATCTCAAAGAGCACATCCAACACATCATAGAGCAATGCGTCATCGACCGGCGGGCCCATGGAGGCGGTTTCGTGCAATCGGCTGACGGCGGGCACCGTACCTCCACGGTGCAATTTTCCGGTCAAACGACCCCATCCAAGCGGGCTCCAAATCATCGCCCCCACCCCCTCATGCGCGCCAAGCGGCATAAGGTCCCATTCGTAATCCCGTCCCACCAAAGAGTAATAGACCTGATGCACCACAGGGCGCGGCACGTTCATCTGATCGGCCCGCTCCAAAAGCTGCATAAGCGCCCATCCCGGATAGTTTGAAACCCCCCAATGGATCACTTTGCCGGACCGCATCAACATGTCGATGGTGTTCAAAATCTCCTCCGGCGGGGTGTGGCTATCATAGGCGTGGAGTTGCAAAATATCGATGCGGTCGGTGCGCAGACGTTTCAGAGCCGCCTCCACCGATCGCACAAGACGCCCACGCGACACGCCCCATTCGTCCGGCCCGTCGCCCATCGGCAAACCTGTCTTGGTCGAGATCAAAACCGCGTCACGCCGTCCCTCAAGAGCCGCGCCCAGAATGCTTTCCGACCGCCCGGCGGAATACACATCCGCCGTGTCAAACAGGGTCACTCCCGCTTCGAGGCACAGGTCGATCAACGCGCGCGCCTCATCCACCTCGGTTTGGCCCCAGTTGGAAAAGAGCGGGCCGGTGCCGCCAAAGGTGCCTGCGCCGAAACTCAGAACGGGGACGCGCAGACCGGATTGGCCCAATTGACGATAGTCCATGATGATAGTCCTTTGAAAATAAGGTGTTAGGCAGGAACGCGGGCATCGCGCCTCAGCGAGATGGTGCCGAGCACAAGCGCGGCCAGTGGGAACACAGCCGCAGCAAAGGGCAGGTCCTCATAAGAAAACCCAGCCGCCAAAAGAGATCCCCCGACCCATGCGCCAAGCGCGTTGCCCAGATTGAAGGCGGCGATGTTGAAGGAGGCCACAAGGGCTTGGCCCGCGCCGGTGGCCTGCGCCATGACCCAGGCTTGCAACGGAGCGACGGTGGCAAAGCCAGCAGCCCCAAGTGCAATGGTCAACACAATGGCACTCACCTGCCCCTGCGCCGCCAATCCAAAGCCAAACAGCACCAGCGCCAAAACGCCCAAACTGCCCAGAACGGTTGGCCCAAGCGCCCGGTCGGCAAACCGCCCGCCAAGGACATTGCCAAACACCAAACCACAACCAAAGCCCAAAAGGATTGGCGACACGGCCGCCTCAGGCAGGCCCGCTGTCCGGGTCAAAAGCGGGGCGATATAGGTAAAGACCGTGAACACGCCCGCGTAGCCCAGCACGGTCATCGACAATCCGCGCAACACGCCGCCCCGGCGCAGGACGGTCAAATCTTCGCGCCAGTCGCTGATTTCTGTTGGTGCATGGCTGCGTGGCAACAGCGCCGCCATGACCACAGCGGCGACAACGCCAATGGCGGCGACCGCATAAAAGGTCATGCGCCAATCGGTGTGTTGCCCAAGCCATGTGCCAAACGGCACGCCCAAAACATTGGCCAAGGTGAGCCCGGTGAAGACAATGGAAATGGCGGAGGCCTGGCGCTCGCGCGACACAAGGCTTTGCGCGACCACCGAGCCGACGCCAAAGAATGTGCCATGGGTCAAAGCGGTGACAATCCGCGCCGCCAAAAGCGTTTGATAGGTTGGGGCCAAAGCACAGGCGAGATTGCCGAGAATGAAAATCGCCATCAAAAGCAAAAGAACCTGACGATGCGGCCAACGCGCGGTCAGGATCGTCAGAATTGGCGCGCCAAACACAACCCCAAGCGCATAGCCGGAAATCAACGTGCCGGCGGTGGCGATGGTGATCGAGAGACTGTCCGCAACCTCGACGAGCAACCCCATAATGACAAATTCAGTAACGCCGATGCCGAAGGCGCCAAGGGCGAGAGCGATGAGAGCAGGTGGCATTTTGGTCCTCCATGGAACGAAGATGTCACACACCCTGTCATGGCCGCCGATTTTAGAGTATACCTCTCGAAGGAATAGGATTTATGAAATGTAGGCACAATGCTTGGCGATCCCGGACGGCTTAGGGCCCTAGAAATTTTCGCGCTGGTTGTCGCGGAAGGCAGCTTTTCGGCGGCGGCGCGCGCGTCTGGATTGACGCCGTCTGCGATCTCAAAAACCATTGCCCGGCTGGAAGAACGCGTCGGGGCCGTGCTCGTCCTGCGCTCAACCCGTGCACTGACCCTCACCAGTGAAGGCCGGGATTTGCATTTACGGGTACTCGAAATTCTGGCCGCCCTTCACACCGCAGAGCGCGAAGCCGGAGCGGGACGGACCCCGGCCGGACCGGTGCACATCACCACATCGGCCTCATATGCCCAACATCGGCTGTATCCGATCCTCCCGGATTTGATCGCCAAATACCCGCAACTCTCCATCACGGTCAGTCAGACCGATCATGTCGTTGATTTGATCGAGGCTCAGGCCGACCTTGCCATTCGCGCCGGAGAAATGCCCTCTTCGGCTCTTGTCGCGCGCTCGTTGGGGGCCTCACAGCGGCTGGTCGTCGCCGCCCCCACGTATCTGAATCGCGTCGGGATGCCGCAATGTCTGGAGGATTTGGCGGGATGCACCCTGATCGGATTTGCCTATCGGCGCAAAAACAAACCCTGGCCTTTTGCGCTCAATGGCGAGGTGATGGACCTGAACGCCGATCCGCGCCTTCAGGCCAGCGATGGCGAAGGGGTGCGGCACATGGCCTTGAGCGGTCTCGGCCTTGCCCGGCTGGCACGGTTCACCATCGAGGATGACCTGAAAGCCGGCCGATTGGTCGAGGTTCTGCCAAGTTACAATCCGGGCGATGTGGAGCCTTTTCATGCGGTCCGACTTGGCATCGGCAGCGCGCTTCCGGCGCGAATACGGGTTTTGCTCGACTATCTGGCACGCTATGGGCGCGTCGATCAGCCGTCTCCGCGCCGCGATGACGCGTAGCGGGCAACCGTTTGGTTGCCCGTTCCCTTTGAGGGCGTGAGCCCGGTCAACCGCGTCTACGCGCTATGCCGTGCGCAATTTGCGGCGCAACAAAATCCAACGCGCCAGCTTCATCGACGGTTCTTCGACAAAGCGGAACAAGAGCCAGCCCCCCAAAAGCGACGCTGAAAAATACAGCGCAATGGCAGTCAAGCCGCCGACAACAGAGAGGTCCTGTAGCCCAAGCTGTTTGCTCAACCAAAAGATACTGACACCCTGACAGAGATAGAAACCAAAGGAGACTTGGCCAAGCCAGAGGGCCAGCCTGTTGGTCAAAAAGACCGGAGAGCGCCCCTCGCGATCACGCGCCGCGCATTCGGTGATCAGGGCGGTCAGCGGCAAGATATAACAAATGCCAAAAGTGTAGAGAAACGGCAGATGTTTGGCGATCGCAATGGAGGCGATCAACATCACGCAGGAGGACAACAGGTCGATCCGGGGCCACCGTCCCAGCACCACCATGCGTGCCGCCACCATGCCGATTACAAACTCGAACATGCGTGGCAGCGGGAAGATATAGTTGAACCAAAACTGCGTGCCGGAGATCGGTGAAATCGGCGACTTGGGTTCGCTTGGGACGAGATAAGTGGTGATGAGGATCACCGCCAACATGCCCAAAAGCAACGCGAGCAGGCTTTGCCCAAGGCGCGGTTCCGGGATCAGGCGGACCAGTGGCATGAGCACCGGAAACAGCAGGTAAAACACCATATCGCTTGAAAGGGACCACGACGGCGGATTGACACTGACGTAGACGGTTGGGTCCGTGCTGAACGTACTGAACAGCGTCAGGTTGAGAATAGCGGTTTGCGGCGAGGTATAGACACCGGCGAACAGCACAAGCGAGATCGCCCAGACCACGACATGTGGTGGATAGATTTTGAGCATACGCCGCCACATAAAGCCACGGATCGAAAAACATTGGGGCGTGGCCCAAGTGATCACAAAGCCGGACAGAATGAAAAAGAAACTCACACCGACATAGCCGAGTTGGCGAAAGAGTTGTTCAAGGGTTTCACCCACGGGCGTCGCGCCAAACGGGTTCGTCGGCTGATAGGGCGGCAAGGGCGAGGTAAAAAGGCTGACATGAAATAGAAAGACCGCGAAAGCCGCGAAAAAGCGTAATCCGGTCAAGGAGGGAAGCCGTGGCAAGCGATCACCATCGGTTGTGGAAGACATCGCCGGTCTGGCGGCTTTCGCTCTTTGGAACGGTCCTGATGTGGGGGTGGTTTGTGTCATGGTAAACTCTTGTTTGTGGGATAAAAAGGAAGCGGGCGGGACCTTTCGGACCCGCCCGCGGTGGCGTCAGTTTTGTGTGACGGTCTCAGCGCCGTCTGGGGCTCGATCTGGCCGAAGCAGCAGCGCCACGAGAAAGCCCAGCACAACCAGCGCAACGTTGATCGCGATGGCAAAAAGCACACCTCCCAATATGCGCTCGGGCGCACTCAAGTCCGCGAGATCGGGCTGAGACAGGATGCGCGCCGACACGATCGCGCTCATGATCGGAATGCCGATGGTGATCCCGAATTGCTGGGTCAGGATGGCAAGCCCCGTGGCCAGCCCCTGTTGTTTGTTCGGCAAACCCGAGGTGGCGGCGGTCATAAAGCCAACGATCGCCAACATGTTGCCGATCCCGCCAAGGAAGGTGGCGATCAGCATCAGCGGAATCGAACCGGGGTTTGTGGTCAAGAGGATCAGCGCCGCTGTGGCCACGCCCTGAAGCGCGAAGCCCGCAAGCAGTGTGCCACGATGACCAATCAGAGAGATCACCCGAGAGGCCATCACCCCGCCCAAAACGGTCCCTGCCCCGAGGATACCAAAGGCCAGACCGGTTACTGTTCCCGACTGTTGCAAGACCTCTTGCAGATAAAGCGTCATGAGGAACACAAGCGATGTTTCCGTCGCGAACGCCAACAGGCCGGTGATATTGCCCAAGGCAACCGAGCGACGTTTGAGAATGTTGAGCGGCACAAGCGGCTCCGCCGAGCGTTTCTCAATGACAATAAAGACACCGAACAGAACCACACTCAAAACCATGGATTCGATGCCAAGGAAGGCCTCCAAACCGTGGTTGCCGAGCGCCGTGATCCCGTAGACCAGCGACAAAACGGCGGCGGTCACAGTGATCGCACCGGGCATATCCAGCGTCATCTTGCGGGCACCGGGATCGCGTGCGGGTTCCTTGATCAACATCGGTGCAAACACCACGACAATGGCGGCGATGGGCACGTTGACAAAGAACAACCAACGCCAGCTCAAAAGATCCAACAACACCCCACTGAGAACAGCCCCGGTGGTAAACCCGGCGGACATGATGGCCCCATTCATCCCCAGCGCGCGATCCCGCAGTGGTCCTTCGGGGAAAGAGGTGGTCATCAAAGAGAGTGCGGTGGGCGTCACCATGGCGGTGGACAGGCCTTGCATGACACGCGCCGACAACAACACGGTTTGGCTTTCGGCCATACCCCCCACAAGCGAAGAGATGCCAAGAAGGACCATCCCGCCAATAAAGAGATTTCGCCGGCCGAGGTAATCGCCAAGCCGCCCGAAAAACAGGGTAAACCCAGCGGCTGTGAGCGCAAAGGATGTGACAATCCACTGCATCCCGCCCAAAGAAAACCCAAGTGCGGCGCCGACTTCGGGCAAGGCCACGTTGAGAATGGAAAAATCGACGGCCATCATAAATTGGGCTAACAAAAGAATGACAAGCGTACGCCAAAGCTTTGATGTCATTTTGGTATCAGGGGCCGCCAGTTTTGCGGCATTCAGTTCAGGGTTGGCATCTGTGGGCATTTCGATCCCTTTCGAATGACAGAAATCTGCGCCAAGGCGCAGAGTGATCCGGCCGCACCGATCAGGGGCGCGGCCTCCGGGTGACTTCAGTATCTCTGTGGAGGGATTGGTCAGTAGCCACTCATTTGGCGAGGCATTCTTGACGATTCAGCAATAATGCGGGAGGGGCTGATCTGCACGCATCAGCGCTCAATCGAAAACCTGCCCATTCACAAGGCATTCCTGCCCTGAACCGCGCGCGTTTACGTCAGGGGCACATCAAATAATGGATAGGGTCTTTGCAGAACTGAGCAATTTGGTACTCTGGTCTTATTGAGTATAGCCATCTCCCACAGGTCGCACTGCGCGCCTCATTTTGTAAAACTTGTGTAAAGTCAGTTTATTAGGAGACGTCGAGATGCGAGCACAGACCCCCTATTCAACGCATATCAACAGCATCCAGGATCTCACCATCTTTACAACGATTGTCGAGGCAGGGTCGCTGTCGCAGGCGGCACGGGACCTCAACCTCTCTCTCGCCCTAGTCTCCAAACGGCTGTCAAAACTTGAAGATTTATTGGGGGTACGCCTGATCACGCGCTCAACCCGGAGCCTGTCGGTGACAGAGAGCGGACAGGATTTTTATGAACAGTGCCGGGTCATTCTTGAAGGAATACAGAGGGCTGAAAACAGCATTCAATCGCGCAAAGACGAGATTTCCGGGACTCTCACGATCACGTCGTCCACCTCTTTTGCCCGACTGTTTCTGGCCAAAATCGTTTTTGGTTTTCAGGCGTTACACCCCAATGTGTCCATTCATTTGCTCGATGACGATGGCATCGTCAGCCTGATTGATTCCGGTGTGGACCTCGCAATCCGTCAGGCGGTTTTGCCGAACTCTTCTCTGATCGCAGTGGCGATCGCGACGGATTATCGGATTGTGTGCGCCTCTCCCGGGTATCTGCGCAACGCCCCTGCGATTGCGCACCCAAAGGATATTTCCGCCCATGAATGCGTGGTTTTTGGCAGCCCCCCGATCACAGACTGGCGGCTATCAAACGGGCAAGACACCGTCACCATCCCGGTGAAATGGCGCATTTCCACCCGCTCAGGGGATGCCACAACAGCCGCCGCGATGGCCGATGCAGGCCTTGCCTATTCCTCGATCTGGAGCGCGCGGGCCGAACTTGACGCCGGTCACATCGTCAATGTCCTGCCGGACTGGCGATCCCCGGAGCGTAAAATTTACGCGGTCTATCCGTCCCGCACCTATCAAACACCGCTGTTGAAAGCCTTTGTGCAGTATCTCGGAGTACAGGCCAAAGTGCTTGAGAAAGCCTTTTTGAGAGAAGCCGCCTGTCCCAAACCCGCCTTGCTCAGTGCCGCCAGCCCCGCGGCGCGGGCGACAAAATCAAACCGCCCTCTGCCATGAGATCCAAGTGACGCATTTATTTTTGATCACCGGACAAAGTCTTGCGACGGGACGCGCCCCGGCAATGACGGTTGATCCCGTGGCGCGGGATCATGCCCTGTGTTTTGACGGCGGCCCAGTCGGAGGAAATGGCCAGCCACTGACAGCGCGGCTTGGTCCTCTGCGCGAAACCGGCACGGAAACCATCGCCAGCGGCTTTGCGGCACAGCTCTTAAAGACCTCTTCTGACCCGCTCATTTTGGCCGGGCAAGGTTGGGCCGGTCAGCCCTATGCAGTGCTGCGAAAAGGCGGGCCAAGCCACGTTTTTGAACAGGTGATCGCCCAAGCCCAAATGGCCAAGACCCATGTGCCGGAGGTCCAGTTTGGCGCGATTTTGGTGCTGCATGGGGAAACCGACGGGGCGCAAGGCACCGCGGAATACGACCGCATCCTTGCGCAATGGCATCAGGATTTTGCCTCTGCGCTCTCAGACATCTTTGACACAACAGAGCCGATGCCGATGCTGCTGTGTCAAACCTCAAGCATTTCCGGCTATTGCAGCGGGGATCGGCGCCATTTTCGCACGCCGCAGATGCAATTTCAGGCCGCGCTGACCCATCCTCAACTTGTTCTGGTGGGGCCAAAATACCAGTATGACTACATAGATTGGGCTCATATTGATGCTGCCTCCACCCGGCGGCATGGCGCCCTTTTTGCCAAGGCCTATCGGCGGTTGGCGCAGGAGGGCAAAGACTGGCACCCGCTTCAACCGCGCCGACTGACCCATAGCGACAACACCGTTTTGATCGACTTTGACGTGCCCGTGGAACCGCTGTGTTTTGATACCGAGCATGTGCGCGACCCCGGCCAGTATGGGTTTTCGCTGCATGACCCACAGAGCCACATCATCGCGGTTGAACCGGCGGGTCCAAGCCGCATCCGCCTTGTGCTCGACCGTCCCCCGGCGCGCTCCGCGCGTGTCAGCTACGCGCTTTACAACGGCACGTCTGGACGATCCGGGCGGCTCGAAGGGGCACGCGGATGCCTCCGGGACTCGGATACGGAACAGTGCGCGCTTGACGACTCGCCGCTTTTCAATTGGTCCGTGGCCTTTGATTTGCCCATTGAATGGGATCATCCCGATGGCGATCCTTCCCGATAACGGGGCGCACAGGGTCAGCTCCTTCCGTCACACGGGTTGCAACCGCCCGCCGATGCTGGAAACGGGGTGGTTGAGGTCGCTTGAATCCACAGATTTCAGGCAAAAAACACCACATACACCATCACAGCCTTCGGATCAGGCACTCCCTTGACATCGACCCTTCAAAACCCCTGCCGACACCCACTTGACGCTGCCAGATTTTGCGCAGAACCGAAACCGAAAGGAGGCGTCAGAACCCGTGGGCGCCTTAAAATAAAGAGAACGCCTGTCTCAGAAAATGTATGATCGCGGTAATCACCTCCGGTGCCATCGTCGTCTCGATCCGCGCGTAGTCCTGCGGACTGCCCGTGTCGCTCGGTTGAAAAAGATGGTTCAGACCCGGATAGATCTGAACTTGAAACGCCGGGTGCCTCTGTACAAGGGCGCGCAGCGCAGCGGCGTTTGCGATGGCATCGACCTGAACATCTTTCGCCCCAAAAAGCGCGAGAACCGGGCCGGGGAACGCCTCAAGTACGGTGCGAGGATCGTGGCGGACGGCGTCATGTCCCCAAGGGGTGGCGAGCATATCCATGAAATTGCGGCGCACCTGCCGGGGTAAATCCGCAACCGCGGCTTCGATGCCGGGTTTTGCCTGTACGGCATCTGGGGCATGGCGCAGCACTTCAAAGATCTCTGCAAGGGCGTGATCGAACTGGATGATCTCGGTTGCGCTTGCGCCGCTTTGCTGGGCGATCACCTCGGTCTGTCGGCGGATGATCCGTTCCATTGGCAGACCCGGCCCCGCCATCAAAACCAGAGCCGCCACGTTGCGCCCGCGTGCTGCAAGTGGGGCGGTCAGCCCACCTTCGGAATGGCCAAGCAATGCGATCCGATCCGAGTCGATCTCGGGTTGTGTGGCGAGCCAGTCGAATGCGACCCCACCATCGCGTGCGAAATCGGTGATTGTTGCTGTCGCAAAATCCCCCGCGCTGCTTCCCACCCCGCGCTTGTCGTAGCGTAGGCTGGCGATCCCGGCGCGTGCGAACGCATCCGAGAGCAGGAGAAAGGGGCGATGCCCCGCCACCGTCTCATCGCGGTCTTGCGGTCCCGATCCAGATAAAAGCAGAACGGCAGGAAAGGGGCCCATACCAGTAGGCGACACGATCTCTCCCGCCAATGCGCTGGTCGCGCGCGGGATGGTGACGGTGCGATGCGGATAGGGCCGCGTTGCGGGGTCTTGCGGGCGGCGCGCAGGGGCGGCGCAGGCTGTGGGTAACGCAGCCAGAAGAGACAAAAAAAGGCGTCGGGTGAAGGGTGTCATGGGTCCGGGACCTTGCATAAGAAAGCGTCCGCAGCCCCTATCAGCCTGTTCCTCCGGTGGCGTCCCGTCCAACCGGCTCGGCCCTGCGCCATTGGCTTGGTGTCATCCCCATATGTTTGCGAAACGCCGCGTTGAAGGTTGATTTTGCATTGAACCCAACAGCATAGGCGACGTCGAGGATTGTGTCATCGCTGTCGCGCAAAAGGTGTTGCGCCTCGCACACGCGCGCGCGATTGACGTAATCAAAGAAGCTTTCGCCACGGCCTTGGTTGAGGGCTTGGCTGACATAAAATGGTTTCGCGCGCGCCGCTGTTGCAAGATCGGACAGGGTCAATCCGGGAATGCGCCACAGAGACTCCCGCGCCATCGCCGCATCGAGACGCCCCAGCAATTGGGTGATCGCCGCCGCGTCGAGACCCGAACGCGCATAGCTTGGTGTTGTGTCCGCGGCGTCAACTGGCGACCGGATCGCCGCATCGGCCCAGTCGGGCCAAACCTCGCGCAGGCTCAATCCATGCAAAGCAACGCCAAGGATGAGCGCCAAAAGAAACAGATCGCCCGCTTGGCCTCCCAGCAAAGAGCCAAGGGCCAGAAGGTCCAAAAGGTGCAGACCGAAGACGCAGGCCAGAAAGCCACCAAGGAGTGCGACACCATTTAGCCGGGGCGAGGGCGGCTGTGCGATAACCTGTGCCAAGCGGGTGCGGTAGTCGCGCAGGGTCCGCCATATCCGCAGGCCCGAAAGTGTCGTCGCCCACATCAACAGCGCCCAGAACAGCCCAACCCCGGCCAGCATCACCAACAGGAATCGCGGATCAAGATCGGGCATCTGGCCCGCCTCAATGGCCTGAAGCGCAGAAGCAGGCATGAGCAAATAGGGCAAGCAAAGCACGCCACTGAGCCCAACTAGAGCATCTCCCCTCCGCCATTGCACCTCTCCGGCCAAGGCGTCGAGATGATAGGCCAGCGCCAGGGGCAGCATCGGAAGAATAAACACCTCCCAGTCCGCCCATCGGGTGGCGTCAAGGATCAGGGCCACCGCCAACGCGGCACTAAAGAGAATGAGCGCGCGGCTTGCGGGCCAAAGCCGCCGATCGAAACCACCCCCCCGCACCCAAAGGGCCAGTGTCGCCATCACTGCCATTCCAATCAAAGTGTCCGACATCTGATGTCCTCTTGGCTGTCGTGGGCAATCTGGACGAGGTGACTCAGCGTGACAAGGACCGGACCGCTTGGACCGGTCGCTTTGGCCCCGCTTTCGAGACCATCTTCAGGCCTCATCCTTCAGGAGTTTCCATGTCCATGCTCAGTCCCTCAACCCGTCTCTTACTCTGTCTGGCCTTGGCCGCCTGTGCCGGCCCATCCCCAGACGTCACCCGCGCCACAACCGGCCCGACGGTCGTCTTCGAAGCGGGGCTTGGCGATGCCGCTGACGTCTGGGACGGCGTGGCCCTCCCGCCCGAGTTTGGGCGGTTTGCCTGGACCCGCGCGGGCTATGGGCTTGGTCCCTCGCTGCTTGTCGGACGTCCATGGCCCGGTGACCGCGACGGACGCCGCACCGGCGCAGAGGTGTCCACTCACCTCACACAGGAATTGGCACAGCAAACCGTTGCAGCGCCCTATATTCTTGTCGGCCATTCGCTGGGAGCGCTTTATGCGCTGCAATTCGCCAAGGACCATTCCGAACAGGTTGCGGGCATCGTTTTGGTTGATCCGCGCCTGCCGGGCTTTACGGCTCAGTGCAAATTGACGGGTCTGCGTGGCTGTGAGGTGCCTGCGCTTTTGCGTCTGACCATGTCCGACACTGAGCAACTCGAACTGGCAGGGGCGCCGGAGACGGAGGCCGCATTGGCGGACCTAAGCGCGCTGCGCGATATGCCGATCACGATTATGGTGGCCGAGCAGGGTGGTCTTGGCGAAGATGCGCGCTGGCGCGGGCTTTGGATCTCCTATGCCGAACGGTTTGCAACAGGCTTTCGGCAGGCCAGAGTGGTTCCGGTGGCCAGTGGCCACTACATCCAAAAAACCGCCCCTGCCCTCGTTGTTGCCGAGATCAAGCGCGTGATCCCCTGATCTCATGGGCAAGACGATGAGCTGGCACAACAGTTTGTCATATCTTCGGTTTAGGCCGGGGCGGCCTATTTGGCGCATTTGCGGTCTGAGGCGGCCTTGATCCCGGCGCGCTTGCGCCAGTTGGCCAATGTCCGACGCGACAACGTGATACCCCGTTGGGCAAGGGCGTCCACCAGTTGAGCGTCGGTCAACGGGGCCTTTGGCGGTTCAGTGGCAACCAGGGATCGGATGATGGCAACAATTGCATCCCCGGCGAGACTGCCACCATTACGACACGCCACGCGCCCCCGGCCAAAAAACGCATCCAGCGCCAGCACGCGCGCGGGCAATTGCAGCAAAAGCCCGTTGCGGATACGCCCCACCGTGGTTTCATGAAGACCCAGGGCCGCGCCCGCCTCGGCGTTGGTCAATGGCTTTAACTGCGTCGGCCCCTGTTCCAGAAACGCGTGCTGAAACGCAATCACATAGCCCGCAACCCGCAGGATCATTTGGTTGCGCCGCGACAAGGTACGCTCCAGCCATCGTGCGGTTTCCAAACCCTCCTTACTGGTCGGCTCGGCCAAACGCGCCACTTGAACTTCCGGTGTGCTGGCCCGGTTCATCACCACCTGCCACCTGTCCTGTGCATCCCGGCTGACGATCAGATCAGGCGCGCGACGGGGTGCCGGGCCGGAGTCGAATTGCGCGCCCGGTTTGGGATCAAGGCTGCGTAAAAGCGTAACCATACGACCCAATTCCTTGGCATCCACACCGCACCGATCCAACAACACCGCCGTATCGCCCCGCGCCAAGGCCGGAAGGTTGTCCAGCAAGCGCTGCATCGGCGCGTCCAAGGCCTGTGCCTCGGCCAATTGTAGGCTTAGACATTCGGCCAGCGACCGCGCGAACAGCCCGGTGGGTTCAACCCCCTGCAATCTGCGCAACACCTGTTCCGCCGTCTCAGGAGAACAGCCCGCCGCGCGGGCGACCTCCTCCACCGTCTCGCCCAACCAGCCCGACAGATCGAGCGCAGAGACGAACACCTCGGCAATGGCGCGCTCCTTTGCGGTCTTAAAACGAAGCCCCACCTGCGCCTGAACATGGGCGTAGAGACCCGCCGCCTGGGCGCCCATGCGATCGGGATCAAAATCGGCGGCCCCGGCCATGAGACCGGGCGTGCCCCAATGCCTGCGCTTGCGCGGCGGCACCGGGTCTTCGGGCATCGGCAACGTGACCTGCACATGGGGATTGCGCGCGGCCTCTTCGATCAAAAGACCGCTCAGTTCGGCATTGTCCATTTGCAACAGATTGAGCGCACGTTGCATCGTCTGAGACATCCGCTGTGCCGGGTATTGAACCTGATGCAGACTGGGGCCTCTCATGGTGTTGAACCCAACAGCGCAAGCGGGCTCAACGCCATGAACGCGGAACGGATCAAGCGGCGCGCGACGGCACCGCCATAACGCGCGCGCTGTGGCACTGATGCCAAAACGACACCGACCACCCGATCCTCAAAGCCCCCCGACAGGTCGGCCAAGCTCATACGCTCCTCCCCTCAGCCACGCCTTTGCTCAGACGTGGCCCGTCTCCAACACGGTGGCATAGTTTGCCACCGCCGCGCCACCCATATTGACCACAACGCCAAGGCGCGGGGCAGCCACCTGAATCTCCCCCGCCGTGCCGGTCAATTGCCGAAACGACAGCGCATGCATCGACACGCCAGTGGCACCGACCGGGTGACCTTTGGCCTTAAGCCCGCCCGACAGGTTCACCGGCAACCGTCCGCCGCGATAGACAGAGCCGTCCGCCAACACAGTCGCCCCCTGCCCCGCGTCACACAGGCCAAGCGCTTCGTACATCAGCAATTCCGCGATGGTGAAACAGTCATGCACCTCGGCAAATCCCACATCATCCACCTTGATGCCCGCCTCCGCATAGGCCTGTGCCACGGCCCGTTTTGGACCTTCAAACCGCAGGATATCATGCCGCGACATCGGCAGGAAATCCGACACATGCGCGGCGGCCCGGATATGCGCACTGCGCGCATGGGCCGCCGGATCGGCACTGAGCACCACGGCGGCGGCACCATCGGAAATCAGTGAACAATCCGACAAGCGCAGCGGCGGCGCGATCAACGGGTTCTTTTCGGTCACCTCGTTGCATTGCTCAAAGCTCAGGTCACGGCGCATTTGGGCCAGTGGATTGGCCAGAGCATTTTTATGGTTCTTCGACGAAATCCGCGCCATGGCCTCCATCGGATCGCTATAGCGCTCGGCATAGGCTTTGGCCGCGATGGCGAACACTTGCGGAAAGCTCAACCCGGCTTCACTCGGATCGCCTTGATACCCGGCGCGGCCAAGAGAGGCGGTCACTTCGGGTGTGCTGCGGTGGGTCATTTTTTCGACACCCACCACCAAAACGCGCTTGGCCCGACCCGCCAAAATGGCGTCCATCCCGGCGTAAACCGCCCCCGACCCCGAGGCACAGGCGTTTTCAATCCGTGTTGCCGGTTTGAACCGCAATTGGTCGTCGGCCTGATGGATCAAGGATGAGGCAAACCCATCGTCGGACATGCCAGCATTGAAATGTCCTAGATACACCGCATCAATGTCTTTGCCGCTGATCCCGGCCTCCGACAAAGCCTCGCGCGTGGCTTCGACGATCAGGTCTTCCAGGCTTCGGGCATCGAGCCGCCCAAACGCGGTATGGCCACTGCCCACGATATGAATGCCGGTCATGTTGTTCTCCTTTGTGATTGCCATTTAGTCCGCCCCTGTGGTGCTTGCACCACCCTGCCTGCCTGTGCAGCGCAGCGATATTAGGGCAACTACTTATGCGTATTCCTACGTAGTCAAATACGTATAGGCAGCCCCTGCGGATGCGCTATACTGCCCCCATGATCACCAATCCCTCTCTGAGCGACCTTGGATTTATTGAATCTCCCATCGCGCAACTGATCCTTGCGCATCGCCAGATTTTGCGCGCCAATAAGGCGGCGCAGGCCATGCTCGGCTACAAGGCCGAAACGCTTGAAGGCCAATCGGTTCGGCTGCTTTATCCCAGTCACGCCGATTTCAACCTGATCGGCGCACGGGCCAAAACCGAAATGGCCAACCATACATGCTATGAAGATCAGAGGTTTATGAAAACAGCCGATGGGACGATTTGCTGGGTGCGGGCGCGTGGTGTGACGCTGAGCCCCGCGGACCCTTTCGCTTTGACGATTTGGGCCTTTGAAAGAGTGGCCGAACAGGTGGCGCGCTCGGTCGATCTGACCCCGCGCGAACAGGACATTGCCCGGCATGTTGTCAATGGGCGAACCTGTAAAGAGATCGGTGTCACGCTTGGTATTTCCCATCGCACCGTCGAAGTTCACCGCGCCCGGCTGATGAAAAAGCTGGGGGCGCGCAACACGGCTGAGCTGGTGTCTAAAATCATTGTTGTCGAGTGAAGGGGACGCGCATGCGACCGTCTGCTTGGGGGCATATTGAGCTCTCATGTTACACGCGCGTCTTGCAAAAACCGCGGCTGGATCACGAAAGCCTCAGAGCTCATCCCCGATCGTGACGCCAGGGGCATCCGCTCGTTGAGCCAGTTGCGCGTGGCCAAGCCCGGCAAGGCCGCCGCGCGGCGCAGGGCCAATCTATCCGCCGGAAAATCGGTCAACAATGCGCGCATTGCCCGCTCATCCTCAGCCGTCAAATCCTCGCCGATCACCACCACCGCGCCCTGCCCCGCACGCAATGCCCCGGTCGCATCCTGTTTTGGCCAGCACGCCATATGCACGGGCGCATAGGCCGTATCCTGCACGCATTGAATGGCGGTTGGTGTGTCGATCCCCTCAACAGCCACAATGCCTTTGAGGCGCAAAATCTGACCCGACCAGCGCGCAAGGAGTTCACCGATCCGCACAGAAAAGCCCCGCCAGGCCACCGGCTCCGGCAAGCGCACGGAAAAGCTGCGGACGCGACCGCTATGGTGGTCTTGTGTTGCCGGGGGAAACGGCAGGGAGATCGTTTTCGGGCGCGGCCCTGAATGGGCGTGGGCCTGCAACCACCCATCAAGGTCCTGCGGGATCTGTTCCGGCGCATAAAGCCCGCCGCCAAACACAGTGCCCACCGCGTCAACCGCCTCCGCCGCGCTCACCCGCGGTGCGGCAGGGTTCAGCGCCGTCAACACTTTGGTCAATTCTGCCCGCGCGGCCCGCGTTGCAAGCTCGGTTTTCGACAAGACGATCCGGTCCGCCATGCTGACCTGAACCCGAGCCTCACGATGATGCGCCAACTGGGCACAAGCATGTTCACTGTCCACCACCGTGACGATCCCGTCACAACGGAAACGGGCGGACACAAACCGATCCTCCATCAACGCCCGCACCACCGGCATCGGGTCGGCCAAACCCGTGGTCTCGATCACCACACGTGACACCTGCGGAATCTCGCGCCGCGCCATGCGGTCATGCAGCCGCTTCAATTCGGCGATCAGATCGCCCTGAACCGAGCAACACACACAGCCAGACTCGAGAATCACCAAGGCCTCATCGATTCGCTCAACAAGGTGGTGATCAATGCCAATTTCGCCAAACTCATTGATGAAAACAGCCGTAGAGGCCATTTCGGGCAGGCGCATGAGCTGGTTTAAAAGTGTTGTTTTTCCGGCCCCCAAGAACCCGGTCAACAGGGTCACGGGCACCCGCCCCACGTCCGCAGGGCGCGCCAAAACAGCAAGGTTTTCGGGCGTTGTCATCGGTTTTCCTCCATCCATCCACCCAAATGAGAAGCAGGTTTCGTTCCACCCACGACTTTGCAGGCCAAACAACGGCTTGCCGCGAGCGAGCACCAAACCCCCTCGCCAAAGCGTCCGGTTTCCGGTCTGGGCACAGTCTGAGAAGCGTCCGGAAATCGGACGGCGGCACCATCTTGCGTACCGTAAGGACGGCCGCTTCACCGCTTAAAAAGCTCTCACTGCGCGACGCGCATGATGTGCGGCGCGAGAAAACAAACGGCCTCACAGCCCCGCCGCAGAGGGCCCATGGTGCCCGCGCACAGACAGGCCAAAACGCAATAATTGTGGTGGAGAAGGCAAAGACTGTTAAACTACCGCCATAAAAATGCGCAAAGACGCGATTTCGGTCGCTGTCTTGGCTGGTGGACCATCTGCTTCGGGGAGGAAGCAGCCACCACTCACGCAACACTGGGAGGAGAACTGCAATGCCGGGAACCGCCTTGCGCCAGACATTTTCACGTCCAGAGAATGATCGGCAAATTATGACATCTTGGGAACGGTTTCTACAAGGTGATGAACCTGGTTCCGATGCGCTGCGTCGGTTGATTGACGACTCTTGGCGCCGCTGCCAGGGCAAGGTCGATCCCACACGGGATCAGGCCCCGGTTCCCTTGGAGGGCGATCCCCTGTATGGCCTCTTGGAAACCAACACGGAACTTGTACGGGCCAGCGTGTCGGTGATGCAATCTGCGCGCGATTTTTTACACGAAACCGGAACCGTCATGGTGCTGACGGATGCGGCCGGTGTGGTTTTGTCGATTGAGGGCGACACCTCTTTGCGTGACCCGGCTGAAAACATTCATCTCATGCCCGGCGCAAGCTGGAGTGAGGCCAGTTGTGGAACCAACGCCATCGGAACCGCGCTTGAAATCGGCCAACCGATTCAAATTCATTCCTCCGAACATTTCTGTTCCGGGATCAAACGGTGGTCCTGTTCGGCCAGTGTGATCCGCGATCCGATCAGCCATACGATCCTTGGCGCGATTGATATTTCCGGCCTGACAGACAGCTACAGCCGTCACGCGCTGGCGCTGGCGGTCGCCGCGTCTGGACGGATCGAAAACCGTCTTGCGCGTCAGGAAATGAAATTGCGGTATCGGCTGCTTGACCACTATCTCGACCGGCTGAACAACGCCGGAAGCGACGGGTTGATCGTCTTTGATCGTCAAGGCCGCGCCGTCAAAGCCAATGACAGTGCCGCCGCGTTGATGACGCAACTGGCAAAAGGCCGCAATGATCCGGCGCTCACCATTCGCGACCTGACATTGCCGTGGCGGGATGGCAAGCTCGTGCCCGAGAAAATGCCGTCTTGGGTGGATCGGGACTGGATCGAACCCGTCCATGTGCAGGGACATCGCCTTGGCTCGATCCTTGTGCTGCCCGACCGCAATGCCTTGGTGCAGCGCAACAAAATACATGACATCCCCCGCCCGCACTCCGCCCCAACCGATGCGTTTAACCGCCTGATCGGCGCCGCACCACGCTATGTGGCGGCGCTGAATCGGGCGCGACAACTGGCGAAAGCCTCGGTTCCCGTGCTGTTGTTGGGCGAAACCGGCGTCGGCAAGGATGCTTTTGCCCATGCGTTTCACGACATGGGGCCGGACCAGAAGGGCCCGTTCATGGCGGTCAATTGCGGCGGGTTTTCGCGCGAACTTTTGACCAGCGAATTATTCGGCTATGCGGAGGGCGCATTTACCGGGGCCAAACGTGGCGGCATGATGGGGAAAATTGAAGCCGCCGATGGTGGCACATTGTTCTTGGATGAGATCGGCGAAATGCCTCTCGATCTGCAACCGCATCTGTTGCGGGTTTTGGAAACCGGCGAGATTTGCCGCATCGGTGAGAACCATCCACGCAAAGTCCGCTTTCGCCTGATCGCCGCGACCAACCGAGACCTCAAAGCCGAAGTGCAAGCGGGTCGGTTCCGGATGGATTTGTATTACCGGATCGCAGTGACGTCTTTGGCGCTTCCACCCTTGCGCGACCGGCGTAGCGATATTGTGCCGCTCGCGGAGTATTTCCTGACGCAGATCGCGGCCCGGTATGACCGAACGGTTCCCCGGATCGGGCACGGCATGCGGCGCGCCTTGGAGCAATATGATTGGCCAGGCAACATTCGCGAATTGCGCAACGCCTTGGAGGGCAGCCTTCTGGTCTGCGATGGCGACCTTTTGGAGGCCGAACATTTACCCTCTGAGCTTGGTCTGCCACATGATCTGATCTCTGACACCCCCCCGCCGGATCATGCGGGGATCAGCCCTCTGGAACTGGCTGAACGCGAGGCCATCATGTCCGCAATCCGGGCGCATCAGGGCAACTTGACCTCTGTTGCGCGTGATCTGGGGATCGCGAAAAGTACGCTCTACGTCAAACTGGAACGGTTTGGCCTCAAGGAAAGCGTTGCGATCCTACGTACGGTTCAACACTGACCTCACGAAAACGGCGCCCCGGAGGAGGGGCGCCGTGCTGACCTCGGCGTCGGTTTGAAAACGTCCACCCACTGGTCAAATCCGCCCGTGGGGAGGGACGGAATTTGGGACAAATGACCCGTGCAACTACCCCCGCAGTTGGGCAATCGCGTCCAGCACCGCCTCTGGCGCATGACCGACAGGAATTTCCGCAAAGGCAAACTGGCCGGACCCAATGGCAGGCAAAGTGCCCTGTCCAAACAGATCAAAACTGACATCCCGGCCTTTGGCGCTTGCATCCGTGCCTATGGTGGCGTCAAACACCGCCGCCGCCTCTGGGGCGACATCGCGCCCGACCACGGCCCAACGGTAATGTTTGGCAGCATTCAGGATCGGGGAATAGCGGTTGGCCGGACCAGGGCTGCCCCCCTCTTCCAGCAACAGCCCACCCACCGGACGCGCCGACACGCAGCGCAGGAAATCGGCCATATACATGGCTGCATCTTCCACCGCATCCTCGTCAACCTCAGCCGGGCGATCGACCATCTGTTGCGCCTCGGCCAACCAGGCGCCCGGTGCGGGCATCGCCAGAACCATTGGCACCTGAGCTTGCAAATTGGCGGCAACGGCCTCGGTCACCTCGTCCAAAAGCTGGCGCGGCCCCTCCTCTTCGAGCATCCGCCGCAACGGATAGGTCGCGCGCTTTTTACTGGCCATGTCGGCGCGCAACGCGGGATGGCGATGGACCCAGGAGCGGAACAAATCGCCCAAATCCACCTCCGCAACATCGGCCCGCAGCAACCCGCGCGCCTGAGAGAAGAAAGACAGGTATTTCGCCGCCCCGTCCGCCCATGGATCGCCACTTTCGCCCAGCAAAAGCCGCCGGGCATAACCCGACGACTTCAACCAGACCCGCAGCGCCTTCGTACCCGAACCATCGGGCAGATCGTCTGCCAGAGTTTGGCTCATTTCTTTTCGTCTCCCATGGCACCTGCAGCCTCAAGCCGCGCTTCGAGTTCCGCTATGCGCACGTCCTTGGGGTGCATCATGTAATTCGGACGCGGTTGGTCGCCCCGGCGGGTGATGTCCGGCGCGCCCATATAGAGCGTGCCAACATCGTCGCCCCAACATCCGAAATATTGCAGATGCGCCGGCGGCTTTGGTTTGTTCCAGCCTTTGACGAACTCGGCATAGGGGACCGAGCGTTTGATCCGGGCCTGACGTTCTTCGGCACGCGCGGCCTCGGAGGCGTCAAAATCAATCGCCAGCGTTGCGGCATCAAAGACCACTTTATAAAGGCGTGCGGCCACTTCGGGGGAGATCAGTCCCTCCTCGATGTCCTTGATGATATTTTCCGGATCGCGTTCCAGAAGATCACCATAGCCTGCACCCGCACCTTGGCTGATCATGAACAACTCGCCGCGTTTCGAGATCTCGAAGCCCATGCCCATGTGATGGGTCGAATAATCGGCATCCTCGAACGGTTGTTCGTTCATGATCTCTTCGATCGAGTGACGGAACCGCTCCGGTTCGTTCATCAACACATCATAGACATCGACATCCTTGACCTTAGACAAAGGATAGGTGCCGCAGGCATAGCCGCCGAACAGGCCCTGAAGCGGCGGAATTTTCGCCCCTTGCGCCGTGGTCATGAACCCCCACTGTTCGGAATCCTTGGTAGCCACCATCATCGTATAGCCCTGACCACCACGATATTTGCCGGGCGCGATGGCGTCACGGGTCATTTTCTTCGACACAAGCTGCAAGAAGGGCACTTCCTCCTCGTTCAGCTCCTGCTCGCCGATGTCGGCCATGGTGGCAAAGATCGGAGCCAAAGCATGTTCGCCATCGCGGCTTGCCGTGGCCCCCGCGCCCATGCCGTTCAGATCGGCACAAAGGTTGCCCAATGTTTCGCCATGCTGGCTGACCCCACCCCAGATGAAGGTGTTGATCATGTTGAAGGTCGGCGCATGCACCCGAGTGAATTTTTCCGGACAGGAATACAGGAACTTGGCCACCGCATGTTGTCCGGCGGTGAAACCGGTAAAGATCGACATCAAGGACTGCGAGTTTGGCGCATCATAGGAACAGTTCACGATCGAATGCGGATCGGTGATCACCTCGATGGGTGCAAAAGCCGCCTGTCCGCGCGGCAGATCGGGCCAGACATAGCACAGGAAAACCTGCGCCAGCATCCCTTTGAGGCCTGCAACAATCGTGTTGGTGGCGCGGTTGGTGAACTCCGGGCTTGATCCCCGGAAGTCGAAAATCAACCGATCGCCGGTCTTGGTCAGTTTGCAGTTGATCTTGACCACGCAGTTTTCACGCAGGGTGGAGTCCTGAATGATGTAGCTGCGCACGGTCATGTCCGGCCATTCCGAAATCCGGCGTTTCACCTCGGCACGGACCTGTTCCATGGTCAGGCGCAGCGTCGCCATCAGGGCCTCGGGACCATCCGAATTCAGCGTCTCTTCGATCCGCTGTTTGATGCGCAGACAGGCGAACAGCTTCACCTTCATGTCTTCGTACTGCAGCTTTGGCTCGCGCACCGAGTTTTGCAGGAAGGTTAGGATGTCGCGTTTGATTTGGTAGTTCTCAACCACTTTGAAAGGCGACATTTTCAGCCCTTCGTCAGAGGGGCTTTCGGCCATGGAGGGCATGCCGCCCGGCTCGATCGCACCATTCTCGCCTTCGTGCACGGTCGAGGCGACCCAGCACACCAGTTTTCCTTTGTGGAAAATCGGGATGATCATCGACTGGTCGGTGTTGTGCACGTTGCCGTAGCGCGAGTCATTGTGGATGAAGCCGTCGCCATCCTTCACACCCACCGTCGGGTCATCCATCCAGTTTTTGATGATGAACTTGATCGGGTGGTGCACCAGCGCCGAAAAGATCAACACGCCCCCCGCCGAGGCAATGGCAAGATCACCACTGGCGGAATAGACGCCGGTGATCACGTCACCCCATTTTGCACCGGGCGCGGCACCCATCTGTTCGACCATCTCATAGCCTTCATCACAGCCCGATTGGATGCGATCCCGGATTTTAGCCACGGTATGGGCATCACTGACCTTGCCGATCGCGGCGTCTTCGATCTCGGTGCGCGGCATCAGGTCATGGTTTTGCATGATCTCCGGGTCAGGACCGAGAAACAGGGTGGTGTCATCAAGAAACTTCTTGATCAGGTTCATTTCTTCGAGTGTGGGCGTTTTCGCCCGTGTTGACATCTCGTTCATGGGACTCTCCTCCAAAGGGGTACGTCCCCCGGCGCCTCCTCCGCGCCGGGGGGCAGATTGACTTAATGGCGGGTGATCGGCGTTTCGTTGCGCAAGAACCACGACGCGTCCTGTTTTGCCGCGACATAGGTCCAGCCGGGGTTCACCAGGAAGGTCGTGACTTCGGAGGCAACAATCGCGGGCCCTTCGATCTCGACACCGGGTTCAATGTCCTTGCGCGCCCAGACCGGGGTCTCGAAGGCCGCGTCAAAGCCGACAAAATGACAGGTCCGATGGCTTTGCGGAGCGGGCGGAGCCTTGCGATCCGCCTTGTCCAACGGCTTGATGTCTTCGAATTTCACCGTCTCGTGTTTGGCATAGGCAGCCACACGAATGGTGTTGATGCGGATGCCCGCCTCAGGTGCCTGAGAGCCTTCGCCAAAGCGCTTGCCGTAATCGTTGGAGAATTGCGAAATCATCGCCAACACATCCGCCGGACCATGGAGCTCATGGTGCGGGATCACAGCCGTGGTTTGCACCAACTGGTTGCCATAGCGCATATCGAGTTCCAGATCGTGACTGATCTGTTCCAGCGGCACGCCCTGACGCAACAGGTCTTGGGTGCCTTTTTCCTTCAACTCCGCCACGATGGCATTGAACCGATCGTAGTCATCAAAGATGTGGCGGGTGTTGCTGTCATAAAGCACCATGTAGAGCGACTGCTCGTGAATATGGAGCTGGTGCATGTTGCCTGCCCCCACGGCCGAGAAGACGGAGGACAAGGGCGGGGCCAGGATCTTGTCGATGCTGAGGTTCTGCGCAATGCCGCAGCAATGCAGCGGACCGTTGCCGCCATAGGCCAACATGGTGAAGTCTTTCGGGTCATAGCCGCGCGCGCGCAGCTCGGTGAACAGACCGTTTGCCATATTGTCATCGACCTTTTCGCGAATGAGCTTGGCGGCTTCGATCACGTCGCAATCCAACTCGTCGCACAGCGCATCCTCGATCGCGGTCTTGGCCCGGCGTGGATTGAGCGGGATCGACCCACCCGCGTAGTTTTCCGCGTCCAGATAACCCAAAACCAGATCGGCATCGGTGACGGAGGGGCGCATCCCGCCCCGGTCGTAACAGGCCGGACCCGGATCAGACCCCGCACTTTCCGGCCCGCATTTCACCGTTTTGTACATCCGGTCATAGGAGGCAATGGAGCCGCCGCCCGCGCCCAGCGTCACAAGGTGAACCATGGGAACAGAGACAAGCCAGCGGTCGATGACCGGGTTGAAATCATAGTGCTTGATCCCGCCCTCGACGACGATCCCGATGTCATAGCTGGTGCCGCCCATGTCGGTGGCAACGACATTGCCCAATTCAGCCTGCAAAGACAGGTGTTCGGACGCGCCGATCCCGGACACCGGCCCCGAATGGATGGTTTGCAGCGCATCGGTCGAGTTCAATTGCGCCATACCGCCCGAATTGTGGATCACCAGCATCGGTTTTTCGTATTTATGCGCCCGCAGGTTTTGCTCAAGCGCCGACAGCGCGTGATACATGGTCGAATGCAGATAGCCATCGACAATGGCCGAGGTTGCACGGACATATTCACCTTTGCGGCCCGCCACCTGATGCGACAGAATCACCGGGATCGCGCCGAGCAAATGCGACGGATATTCCTCCAACACAATCTCTTCGATGCGCTGTTCGTGGGCCGGGTTCACAACCGAGTTCACCAAGGCGACCACGATGATCTGTGCGCCGCGATCCACCAATCCGCGCAGCTGGCGACGCACGTCTTCTTCGTCCAGCTTCATCACCAGATTGCCTTCGAAATCCAGCCGTTCGCGCACGCCGTAAATCATGTGCGGTTCCACCAAAGGATCGGGACGCTGGGCATTGGGCATGTCTTGTTGGCCGAGGTTGTCCAAACCTTCGCCATAGCCCCGCGCCCGGCTCAGCGGCACAGTCGCCTCATAGCCCGCCGTCACCAACATGCCGATTTTCGGACCTTTGTGTTCAATCAGGGCATTGGTGCCCAGCGTTGTCGCATAGCGCACACTGTCCACTTCGCCCAAAATCTCTTCCAACCCCAAACCCAAGGTGGTGCAGGCTTTGCCCAGAGCTTCGTTAAAGCCCATCGCAAGGTTGTGGTGCGTCGTCAGAGCTTTGGTTTCGATATATTGCTGGCCCCAAACGACGAAACAGTCGGTGAAGGTGCCGCCGATATCAACGGATACACGTTTCATACTCTCTCCCTTATGTGCTGCGGAGGCGGCAAGTCTCCTCGACCTTGCGAACACACCCCCGGTGTCACCCGCGCCATCACAGCGCGGGTCTTGGCGTCATTTTCAGTGCCTCATGGTCAGTGGCTATGGCCCCGTTCGGGCATCACCACGGGACCCGCATCCGGCAGCGCCGCAGGACCACGCGCGGCCCATTGCGCTTTCAATGCGGCCACATCGACCTGCATGTCCCAAAGCGGGGGGTGGCCCGGAATGGCGTATTCGGTTTCAACCTGCGTGCCGCAGCTTGGGCAGCAGAATTCCAGAATACGCACCCATTCCGGGTCTGGGCTAAAGGTGAAGCGGTATTTGTCCGGGTCGATGATCGGCGGATGGATTTCACGCGGATCACGGTTGTGAACCAACAATCCTTCCTTGTAATTGCCACCCGCTGGCGCGATCACGTGATCGCACACCCGGCACTCCCATTTTTCGGTTTCCAGATCAATTCGTAGATATTCCGTCATCGGAATCTTCATGGCTCAGCCCTCCCGGTCCAAAATCACGTCGCCCGCTTCGCTGACGACAAAACCCCAACCCGCAGGCACGCGAGCGGTAAAATAGTCTTCTTCAAGGATGGCCGGGCCAGCCGCAAAATCGCCCTTTTTCAGGCTTCCCAAGGCGTAGACAGGCAGATCAATCCGGCCTTTCTCAGGCACGAGAACCATGCGGTGTTCCGACGCTTTGGCGGCGGCTTTGCGCGTGACCGCGATGTGCCCCGTGTCCCCTTGGCGCAGGCTCTTGATCGCGCTGAGTTCCAATTCCACCGACGTCGCTCCGGCCAGTTCTGTTGGGAAATCCTCCCCTTCGGTCAGAGGTCGCACCACTTCGCCCGCATCGGTCTGGGCCACCAGTTGAGCCATGATCGTATAGCTGCCCGGCTCAAACCCTTCCGCGAACATATCGCGGGCGGCTTTGACATTCAGCGTGTCCAAAGTCGCGTTCAGGCATGCCGTGTCACAGGTCTCAAGACCGACCACATAGCGTTGCGACACGTCGCAAGACCCGATGCCGTAGGCCGAAAATACTGCCGCCATTGCAGGCACAGCCACACGGGAAATCCCGGCTTTTTCGGCCACACCGCAGGCATTCAGTGGTCCAGCGCCGCCAAAGGCCATCATCACCGTATCAGAAGAAATCGTGGTGCAACGATGCAGTTCCTCGGCAATTTTCGCCTCGAACGCATCCGACATTGCAAGCAGTGCCGTTTCAAGGTTCACACCCAACGGATCGGCCACATTGGCCATCACCGCCGCTTCTGCGCGCGCAAGATCAAGCCCCATACCGCCGCCGAAATACGACATCGGATCAAGGAGCCCTAAAAGCAAACTGGCATCCGTGATGGTCGCCTCTTTGCCGCCACGCCCGAAACAGGCCGGACCCGGCAATGCGCCGACGCTTTCGGGACCGATGACAATCTGGCCATCTTTCACCCGGAAGATCGAGCTGCCCCCGGCCCCCGCCGACATAATTTCACACAATGGAAAGGAGACGCTGATGCCTTCAACATGACCGCGCCGCATTTCGGCAACGCGCCCCTCGGTACATTGGCCGATGTCCGTGGTGGTTCCGCCGACGTCGATGGAAACCGTGTCTCGAAAACCGTAGAGCGCGGCAAAGGTCTTGACCCCTTCCATGCCGCCCCGCGGACCGGACGAATAGGTTTTGATCGCCACGGTTTTGGCCACGCGCGAGGCGTCGCCATCATTGCGGAAAATCAACAGCGGGTTCTTCGTGCGATACGCGCGCAGACGGTTTTCGGCGTTGTACAAAAACGCCTCCATCGACGGATGCAGGAAAGAGTTGATCAACGCCGACCATGCCCGCCGATCTGGATTGGCATCGACGGTCAAATCCGACGCGTAGAGCACCGGCACCGCCCCCAACAGATGGCGCGGGTATTTGCGCAGTGCGATTTTCTTGACGCACTCTTCCGCATCACCAAAATCTGTGCCGCTGAAACAGACCACCAGACGGTTCGCGCCCATTGCGGTCAATTGGTTGATCACCTTGACCACATCGACTTCGGCGGCATCGCTGTTCAAGGTCGCCGTATCGACAAAGGCGACCCGATCCCCGATCAGCGCGTCATAGACTTCGGGATCATGGTCGCGCAGTGAGTTCACAAGATCCTTGGAGTCCGTGTCGAGCACCAGGCCCAGTTTCGGCCCCTTGCGCTCACAAATCGCGTTTGTGCCCTGGGTGGTCGAATAACGGATCAGGTCCACCTCTTCGAGCAGACGTTTGACGTCCGTGGCGCCATAGACCACCTCGGAGGCTTTGGTCAGACCCTCGAAAAAACATTTCGACAAATCATAAGGCGTGGTCAGAACCTTGGTCTTTTGAACGCCGTCGTCCGACATGATACACACATCGGTCAGCGTCCCTCCGTTATCAATATTGATCTGAAATGCCATCGTGCATCTCTCCTCCCATCCTTGTTGCGCAGTGAACCTGCGGTAAAGAGCGTGTCTTACGCTGGGATCACGATCGCTAAGGCCACGGGGGCTCCTCTCCCCTTGGCCGGATCGTCGATCCAACCCAAAGAGATGCAGGTTCTTTTCCAGCCCGTGAAAAAAGGGGAAAAAGCAGGATAAATTTAATTAACCATTTGTTTTATAATTATTTATTATTCACGCATGGGTGTGAAACACTGCCCAGTGAAAGCGCTGCGTTTGATTTCAAGACATGCCGCAACGCGGCGTGACCGAAAATCAGACAGTGTTCACATTCACCGTCGGCGGATCGCAACACGGACGCATGGTCAACAGTTTGCATCACCGGTGCTACGGCCAATTACAGGCACATCACCACGCCCAGCACGAAAAGCGCGAGGAAAACGGTTTCGGCCACGATCATCATGATGGCGGTGCCGCCCACCGCGATGATGCTACGCGGCGAGGTTTTTATCCCGACGGCCGCAATGGCTACCAAAAGCGCCCAGCCAGACAGTTCGGTCAAAAGCGATCGCACCACATCGGGGATCACGCCAAGGGAATTGAGCAAGGCCAACGCCGCAAAACCAATCAAAAAACCCGGTAGAATTTTAGGCCGATGTTTTTCACCCGAAGCCAAAGCCTGACGCACGCGCAGAGCCAGCAAAAGCACCACGGGCGCGAGCATGGAGACGCGGATCAGCTTGACCAAAACGGCCACTTCCCCGGCCTCGTCAGAGACGGAAAATCCGGCCCCGACGACTTGGGCGACATCATGAATGGAGGCCCCAAGGAAAATCCCGGCGGTCTCGGCATCAAAGCCAAAAAGCTCGACCAAAACCGGGTAGAGGATCATCGCCAAAGTACTCAGCACCGTGACGCCCAAAACGGTAAAGGTCAGATCGCGGTCATCGTTTTCGCGTGCGGGCAAAACGGCGGCAATCGCCATTGCGGCAGAGGCCCCGCAAATCGCAACCGACCCGCCGGTCAACAGGCCAAAATCCGTACTGCGTCCAAGAAATCGCGCCAAAACCATGCCAAAGCCAATGGTGAGAAAGACCCCCAAAATGACCCAGGCGATCACCCCCGGTCCCAGATCGCGCAACATCTCCCAACTCACGCGCACACCCAAAAGCGCCACGCCAAGGCGCAGCACGGTGCGGGCGGTGAAATGAATCCCGGCATGGGTGCGCGGATCGTCGGAGAGAAAATTCATCGCGATCCCAAGCAAAAGCGCCAGCAGCATGGCGGGGGCACCGTAATGTTCGGACAGAAATTTCGCGGCCACAGCGACGAGGGCTGACACCAGAACGCCTTTTATATTCTCTTTGAAAAACGTCGAGAGATTCAAAAAGACCTTAGAAGATCCGAGCTGCATCCGAGCTTACCCTTTTGCCGTCATCGCGGTGAGTGCCATGTTGAGCGCCATGTCCACATCTGCGATCAAATCGTCCACATGCTCAAGCCCCGCATGAAACCGGACGATCTGGGCCTCCTGCGGCAGTCCGGCCAAAGACGCACGGTTGCGCTCTGGCGTGATTGGCATGGCAAGGCTTTCAAACCCGCCCCAACTGCTGCCGATCCCAAACAAAGTTAAGGTGTTGAGGAGGGCGTCGCTGTCGATCCCCGGCGCAAAGACCACGCTCAACAATCCGTTCGACCCACAGGCATCGCGCAGCCAAATCTCATGCCCCGGATGACCGGGCAGATTGGGATGCAAAACACGCAACACCTCAGGACGGTGGGAGAACCAGTCCGCAAGCGCGCGCGCATTGTGGCCGTGCCGTTCAAGCCGCAAGGGCAACGTGCGCAGTCCACGCAGCGTGGCATAGGCTTCATCGGGGGCGAGGATTTGCCCGGTGAGGTGGCTGGCCTTGCGCAGTTTTGCGGCGGCATCGCCCCGCGCACTGACCGCACCCATCATCACATCGGCATGTCCGCCAAGATATTTTGTGCCGGCAATGATTGACACATCGCACCCCAGTTCAAGCGGGCGATACAGCCAGCCGGAGCCATAGGTGTTGTCCGCAACAACGACGAGACCGGCGGCATGGGCCGTGTCGCACAGCGCAGGCAGGTCCATGATTTCATAGGTTTGCGATCCGGGGGACTCGACGAAAACGAGACGGGTGTTGTCTTGGATATAAGGCGTCACATCCGTAGTGCCGGAGGGAAAGAGATCGTAGCTCACGCCAAACTCCGACAGGACCTCATCGCAAAGGGTTTTCGTCGCGCCAAAGATCGTATCGACCAGCAAAAGATGATCGCCGGGGCGCAACAGCGCCATCAGCGTCGCGGAAATCGCGGCCACACCGGTGGGATAGAGCCACGCCCCATCGCCGCCTTCGAGATCCGCGATCGCTTCCATCAACACATGGGCTGTGGTCGTGCCGCGCCGCCCATAGGACAGCACATAGTCGTCGTTTTCCCGCGCCTTTTTGATGGCACGGTAGCTTTCGACCGTATCGTGCAAAATCGTCGAGGCGCGCACAACGGGCGGGTTTGCCGGGCTCGGGCGCGTGGTCTGGCCGTAATGACAGAGTTTCGTTTCGCGTCTCATGTCACACGACCTCCGGTTCTGTCGCCATCAACGGATTGAGCGTGGCCCGTTCTTGGGCGTCGAGTTGACCCAGCAGGTTCAGCTCCCACGCAAGATACTGGCGTGCGGCTTCAAGATTATCGTTGTGACGATCATGGACAAAGAACAAAAAGTCGATGCAGGCCGCTTCTTCTGGGATGTAGGGCGTGGACACCACGTTATATCCAACCGCGCACCACTGTTCCGGCGTGCTCACACAGCCAGAGACATTCGTCGCACCAAGTTCGTTCAACCGCTGCATCACGCCGAAAACGAGATCGGTACTTTGACCAATGACAACAATCGGGGCGGGACCTGCGTCTGTTGCGCTGAGGCGCGCCCGCGTCACCCATGTCGCGCCCTCAATATGCGCCTCGCGATAGCTCATTCCGCGGGAGGCATCATAGAGCCGGGCCCCCTGTGCCACCGCCTGTGCCACATCGGTCAGGGCAATCTGTTGGGGAAGCGAAACAGTCGGGCGGGGTTCTGGCCCGGTCTCGGAACCCATGCGTGCATCGGCCTCTAGGATATAGACCTCATGCCCCATGCCCATGAGCCAGACCGCGGTGCCCGCAGCGCGCAGACCGACATCATCGCTGAGCACAATCCGGGCATTGCGCGTTCCAAAAAACTCATCGGTGGCTTGCACCAATTGCCCGCCCGGCGCATGGTTTGCGCCACGCCAATGCGCCCTCAGATATTCCTCTTCGGTGCGCACATCCAAGAGAGAGGTGGTGCGGGTTGCATCCCGGCACATGGCATCGAAATCAGCGGGCGACAGCGTGGTCAGGTTGAACCGCCGGATCAATGTCTTGGCGCGGTCTGCGGCCAAAGCCTCTGCATCCGCGCCAAGGGCGGGCTGTGGCTGTGGCACTTCGCCGTGACACAGATCCAAACCCGCCAGACGCCACCCTTGGGTGCCATTGCGCAGGGCAAACACAGGGTTTTTTAAACCGAGATTGCGCAAAGACTGCGCGCCGATGATTGAACGGGTTCGCCCGGCACAGTTGATCACAACCGGGGTGCTGTCATCCGGGACAAATTCCGGCAGACGATAGGCGAGTTCGGCATTGGGACAGGAGTGCGCCCCCGGCAAAGACATTTTGTGAAACTCTTTTGGGCTGCGGCCATCGAGCACAACCAAAGGCCCGCCCTCAGCCTGCATCTCGCGCAGGTCTTCGGCAGAAATGGAGGGGGTCTCATTGGCGTGTTCGACCAATTCGCCAAAGCTTTTGGACGGGACATTGACGCCTTTGAACAATGTATACCCCGCCGCAGACCACCCCGGTGCCCCGCCATCAAGCACGCGCAGGTTGCTGTAACCCATCTGCGTCATCCGCGCATGAACCCGGTCGGCCACGCCATCGCCATCATCCATCAAAATGCAAAGCACGTCACGGCGCGGTACCAAGACCGGCGCGCATGTTTCGATCACGCTATAGGGCGCATTCACACAGAAAAACGGGTGGCCCTCGCCATATTGTCCGTGTTCACGAACATCGAGAAAGGCATATTCTTCTGAGCCCGCTAAAATTGCTTTTAGCGCGGTGGCGGAAATCATTTCAATTGGCATCATCTGTTCCTGATCAGGTCCGTGTTTTCACGCCAACGGCCATGATTTTGTAAGTGTTATTGTCCAAATCAAAGGCTTTGCGCTCTGACAGGGTCTCAAGCGGGCGACCATAGAAATGCAGATGACGGATGATCTGATCCCCCCGGATTTCAACACTGTGAATGTCATCGGGCATCAACGCCACCGAGGTGCCGGGCCGGATTTCGACGATCTCGCGCACGGCGAGTTCTGCGTGGCCTTCGGTGCTGCCATCGTCCAGGCGATCATACAGCGTGTTGTGTTCACCGCCTTGAACAGCCGCAACGCAGGCCCAAGTGGTGTGATCGTGCGGCGGGATTTTTTTGCCGGACCGCATGACATTGAGATAGAGCGTGATGCCCGCGCCCTCTTCGGCACCGATCAAATAGCGCGCCTGACGTTCATCGCCCTCGGGCGGGGCATAGGCGGGGTCGGTCCAGAACGCGGTTTGCGCGGCCAGATCCGCCACGTCTTCCCGGATGTGATCAAGCAGATCGCGGGTCAAATCCCCGCCATCCAGGCGCGCGCGCGTGGTCGTGATGAGCGCGCGCACCGCCTCTGCGCGGGGGGTGGAAAGATCGGCGTTGGGTGTGATGGACATGAAAGGTCCTCCTTGAATAAATAGGGGGTGGCGTCAGGAACGCTGTCCTTTGGCGCACCGATTGGCGCGCATGTGGCGCAGACCGCGCAGCGCAGGGGCAACCCACATCAACAGAGCGGCCAGCAACATGATAGCGCTGATCGGGTGATTGACCGGGTCAATAAAGACCAACCAATCGCCGCGAGAGATGGAGAGTGAATTGGCGATGGAGGCTTCCATCTGTCCGCCCAAAACGAGGCCAAGAATGGCGGGCCCAAGCGGGATGTTCGCGATCTTCATCAGATAGGCGACGGCGCCTGCGCCAAGGGCAACCCAGATGTTGAACAGGTTGTTGCCATCGGAATAGGCCCCAAGCAGACAAAGCAAAACGATGACGCCGACCATGACGTTTTTGGGGATGGAAAAGATCACCCGCGACACGGTGCGGATCACGATATAAGCGGCGGGTCCCATGATGATATTGCAGGCCAAAAAGGCGACCATGATCATCCAGGCAATGTCGGCATGTTGGGTGAACAGCAGGGGGCCGGGCACCAGCCCATGCAAAGCCATCGCGCCAATAAACAACGCCGAGGTCGAGTTGCCCGGAATGCCCAGTGACAAAAGCGGCACCATGGAGCTGGCGGTGACGGCATTGTTGGCCGCTTCGGGGGCTGCGATGCCTTCGGGCGCGCCTTCGTCCCATTTGGCTTCGCCCTTGCGGCCCGCGAAATGTTTGCGAAACCGGCGACCGGCCTGATCATAGGCGATGTAAATGGCCATCAGCATCCCGGCCCCGGGCAAAACGCCAATAAAGTTGCCGATCGCGGCGCTGGTCAGCCATGTCGGGATGAGGCGGCGGATCAATGTCCGGCCAAGACGCATCGAGCCGATCTCTGGCAGTTTTTCAGCTTCGGTATTCTCACGCCGCTCTTGCGCCTGATCGCGCAGTAGGTCGAACACAGCGGCCACACCAAACAGGCCAACGAGCATCGGCACGAAGGGAATGCCTTCGATAAGGTTGATGCTGCCGAACGTGTAGCGCGGATAGCCGGTCACCTGACTGTAGCCGATGGTGGAAATCAAAAGACCCAACATGGCGGAAATCACACCTTTGAGGACGTTGCCGGACAGAAGTCCCACCACACTGGACAGTCCCAAAATGGTCAGAGCCGCATTTTCGACATAGCCAAAGCGCAGGGCAACCTTGGCCAGAGCCGGGGCGAAAACCAAAAGCACCAAGGCGCTCAAAAGCCCGCCAACCACAGAGGACACCATTGCAATCGACAGCGCCTGACCGGCTTGCCCTTTACGGGCCATGGCATTGCCATTGATCGTGGTCAAAAGCGCGGACGCGGTGCCCGGCACCCGGATCATGATCGCGGGGATCGCGCCCCCGGCGGCGGCGGCGCAATAAATCCCGACCATCAAGGCCAAGGCTTGTTCGGCCGGTAGGTTGAAGGAAAACGGGATAAAGACCGCGAAAGCGATATTGTCATTCACACCGGGGATGGAGCCGACGACCAGACCGGCAAAGACGCCGATGGTCAGCATCATCAAAACGGCAGGCTGCAAAAGTTCGGAGAAGCCGAGAGCAATCTGATCCATGGTTAAAGTCCCGGCGCGATAAAGGAGAGGAAAGACGACGGAAGGTGCACGTTCAGCACCATCACAAACAGGCCATAGGCCACAGCCGCGATCACAGAGGAAATCACCAAGGCCCGCAGTGGGGTGCGCAGCCCGGACAGCCACAGCATCGCCATCATCAAAGCGATCGTGGACAGCAAAAAGCCCAATCCAAACGCCAGCCCCAGCCCCCACAACACGATGGCGATCACCGCCAAGCCGATGGTGCCAAATTCATGTAGCGGGAGGGGACGGTGTTCGTGGGACGAGAGGGCCTGTAAAAAGATGCCGCCGCCCGCAAACATCATGATGATCGAGACCACCAAGGGAAAGGTCCGGGAGGTGGGATCAAAGCTCATGGCGAGATATGCAGCCCCCGCCGCGAAGGCAAACAAAATAGCGCCGGTCCACACGTAGACGTCGCTCAGGATCCGCCGTGTGGCCGTCCCGGATTTGACAGAAGTCGGCATGACTACCTCAACACAAAGTTTCAGGATACCAATCACGCCCACCGCACGGAGGGGCGGACGTGATCAGCACAAGCAGGACAGGTGTTGTCGCCTGCGTTATTTCGCGAGGCCGTTGTCCTCGATGATCGGCACAACCTGATTGGAATAGGCCGTGATGATCGACTGGAAATTCGCCGCATCGCGATAGATTGCATCAAAACCGGCCGCTGCCATCTTTTCTTGGTAGGTGTCGTCTTCAAACACCTTTTTGAGAAGGTCGGACAGGAAAGTCACGGTCTCGTCCGAGGTGCCTGCGGGCACGGCCCAGCCGCGGAAGGTCGCCCAGATCGGGATGTTCAACCCGGCTTCTTCAAAGGTCGGCACGTCCGGGAAGTTCGGATCACGCGCATCAGAGGCAATGGCCAGAATGCGCACGGTGCCCGCTTCGGCATGAACCATCGCTTCGCCCATCGGCCAGAACGCGCCATCGGCATGACCGCCGACAACGGCTTGAAGCTGTTCGCCAAAACCATTCGCAGGGATGTAGTTGAACTCAAGACCCGCTGCAGAGGTCAGCGCGAGCCCCGCCATATGGTGCGATGTGCCGATCCCGGCCACGGTGATGTTCAACGGGCGCTCTTTGGTGGCGGTTACAAAATCGTCAATGGTTTGAAATGGCGAAGAGGCCGGGATGGCGATCACTTCCGGGTCAAGGTTATAGGCGGCAACGGGCGTGAAATCTTCGATTTTATAGGGCGCGCCTTTCAACTGCGGGTTTGTCACAACGGAACTGGTCATCGCCAAAACCGTGTAGCCATCAGGCTTGGCCTTTGAAACAAAGCTCTGCCCCACAACGCCGCCGCCACCGGCACGGTTTGAAACGACAACACTCACACCATCAAGATATTTGTTCGCGGCTTCCGCAAGCAAGCGGGAGGTGACATCGACACTTCCGCCCGGATCGAACGGCACGACGAGATCAATGTCCTGTGTCGGATAGTCCTGCGCCGATGCAGAGGCGAGCAGGCTGGTTCCAAGCGCGGCACCGAGAAGTAGAGATTTGAGCATGTGTAGTCTCCCATTGGTTTGAGACCTTATGTCTTACGGTCCCCTTATCGTGGCGACGTTAGGCCGGAAAAAGCATTAGGTATATTTAGAAATGAACCAAAATATATAAGGAGTGTTAATGTATCAAGGGAGCCTCTCCCCAGCCAGATCCGCGCCACGCGTTCAGGCACGCTGGTCCGCCTCACCGCTCGGCACAAATCTGATCGAAAAGGGCACTGGCTGCCTGAGACAGTGCACCATTGCGGCGATAGATGTAGAAATTGATGTCGGGCAATGGCGGGAGCCCCTCACGCTCACCAAGGATACGCAAGTCTTGCGTCACCATTTCCGGTGTGCGCGCGGTTACGCCCAATCCGGCGTTCAAGGCGACATGAATCCCGGACAGGCTCGGGCAGGTATACCGTTCGATATGGGCCACGCCCCGTTGTTCAAGCGCATCAAGCGCGATCCGGCGGAAAATGGATGGAGAATCCGCAAGAACCAAGGGCACAGGTTGATTGCGTTCAAGCCGCAACATGGAAGAGGCGATCCAGACCGTCGGCGAGCTTCGCAAAAGCTTGCCTTCGAACCGTTCGGAATGACGTGTGGTCAGCGTCATGTCGAGCCGCCCGTCCTCAAGCAAAGGCATGAGATTCGGGCTTCGGTCCACTTTAAGCATGACGTGAACGCGCGGATTGGTTTGGGCATAGGTCGACAGAAACAGCGGCAGAATGGAATCTGCAATATCGTGCGGCGCTCCGATGCGGACTTCACCGCTCTCCTGTGAGGCATGCACCATCATCACGGCCTGATCGTTCAGGCTGATGATCTGGCGTGCATAGCTTAAAAGGTTCTGACCCGCCTGCGTCAGCCGCCGTTTGCGGCCCAGCTTTTCGAACAAGGGGATGCCCAACGTCTCTTCAAGGCGCTTCATTTGCTGACTGACAGCAGATTGTGTGCGATAGACCCGCCGCGCAGCCGCAGTGAATCCGCCCTCCTCCGCAATCGCAACAAAGGTGCGCAACAGGTCCGCTTCGAGATTAGTGATCATGTTGGTGTGCCATTTTGGGGGGAGCATATCATAACAAGATATCTGATCGCCAGATATCTGATCGCCAGCTTTTGATCTGCGTGCGTTTTGCGTCTGACTTTTTGATATTTATACCTGACAACGGCCAATCCCCTTATGCCCGACGCCAAAAAATCCGCGACAGTGGCAAAGCAATGGGTGTCATCAGACAGGGCAGCATCTAGGAGACCGTCGAAGCTTCGACACCCGGCTCAGTTCATCCGAATTTCGAACGGAACAGATGCTGCACCCCGATAGCTTGCGATTTGTGCATAGCGCTGATCACCGGCCTTCTGCCAACTCGGGCCAATGTAGCAGTGCTCATCAAACGTAGTTTGTAGCCGCTGGTAAGGTAGAAGAACGGCCTGTCCGGCAAACTGAGGAATAACACCTGCTGTGACAGCAAAGACGTCAGAACAGGAATGTCCACCATGAGCGCCACCGAATCCGTCCGTGTTGGAAGGCAAGATTCGACACGAACCAAACGCCTGCCTCTCGTTTTCGACGCGGACATTGAGGGCAAACGCCCGCCCCAGTGACCGTATCCGGAACGACCGAGATGACGCGTTGCCTCGACCATACGACGGCTGTTCGGGTCGTCCTCGGACATTTCATCTTTGTATTTATCCATCCGTTCATAGACGGGAATGGTCGCATAGCGCGCTTCTTGATGAACGTCATGATGATCGCTGCAGGCCAACCGTGGACGGGAGTCAGGTTTGAACAGCGCAAAGCATATATGGCCGTGTTGGAGACAGCGAGTGTGACGGGAGGCATTCGTCCGTTTGACTCCCTTCTGGCCGAGACGAGGGCTACACAATGATAGACAGTGATAAAACCGACCACAGCGGGCGACTTACTCAGTCGAAAACACTCATTGAAGTCGTCAATTGGCCTGCGACCGTCCTGGTAAGATAGGTATCTGCATCGTGGCGAGCTCGGATTGCAGGACCAATCCCCAAAGCCGAAATATGTCTGGACCCGCATCCCTAACGAGGTGCGGCGCAAGGTCGTGAAACTGGCGTTGAAGGCTTCGCCATCCGCGGTTCACCCGGCGGAACTCCCCTAACGTGGAGGCACGTCAACACCAGCAAGGAGCCGCCTGTCAAACAAACAATCCTAAATTGTTTTCGTGACACAGGCGCTGTCTCACTTTTGGCCGAATGAGACAGTTATCGGCTTCGCAGGTGTGAAAGTTCGATCTCCGATACCTTGAGGCGGGCGCAACAATCATAGTGCCGCCAAAGGTCCAAGACACCTGCACCGCTTTTGGGAAACGCATCCCTGTCAAACGGGCCTGATGGGAGGAAAATGATGAGCAAAAACTACCGCGCAGAGGGCGCAGAGATCGACAAACGCGTGGGCGCCCTGTTCAAGGCAGCCCCTGCACCCATGAAGCCCTACAGCCAATTGGTAAGTGCCGTGTCTGGCGATGGGGCATTGTCGGGCAAAGTCAAAGAGCTGATGGCGCTCTCGATTTCCATCGCGATTCGGTGCGAGGATTGTATCGTGTTCCACCTGCGGGCCGCGCTGAAACACAGCGCAACGCGCGCCGAGGTGATCGAGGCGATCTCGGTCGCAATCGAGATGGGTGGCGGCCCTTCGGTCGTATATGGGGGTCGGGCACTGGAAGCCCTAGACGCGTTTGCAGAATGACAACACAACAGGTCCCGACCCTGCGACACCCTGAAAAGGCGCACCGGAAATCCGTGCCGGGTCCGGCCAAACCGGACTGGATTCGCGTCAGGGCCCCTTCGGGCTCGGGGTATTCCCGAACAAAGACTCTCGTTCGTGACGCGAAGGTGACCACCGTGTGCGAAGAGGCCAGTTGCCCCAATCTGGGCGAATGCTGGGAACAGGGTCACGCGACCATGATGATCATGGGCGACACCTGCACACGCGGCTGCACCTTTTGCAATGTGGCCACCGGCCGACCCGAGGCTCTGGATCCGTTCGAACCCGGACGGGTGGCCAAGGCGGTGGCCAGCCTAGGGCTGCGGCACGTGGTGATCACCTCGGTCGACCGCGACGATCTTGGGGACGGCGGCGCGGCGCATTTCGTGCACACGATCCGTGCCATCCGCCAGTTCAACCCCGACACCACCATCGAGATTCTGACGCCGGATTTCCTGAAATGCGATCCCGCCGTGGTGGATGCGGTGGTCGATGCGCGGCCCGATGTCTTCAACCACAACCTTGAAACCGTGCCGGGGCTTTATCCACAAGTTCGGCCCGGTGCGCGCTATTATCACTCGCTGCGCCTGTTGGACCGGGTCCGGCAGCGCGACCCCTCGATCTTTACCAAATCGGGGCTGATGGTCGGGTTGGGCGAGGATCGCCAGTCCGTGCATCAGGTGATGGACGACCTGCGGGCGGCGGGCGTCGATTTCCTGACCATCGGACAATATCTGCAACCGACGCCGAAACATCATCCCGTCGCACAATACGTCACACCGGAAGACTTTGCCGCCCTGAAGACCGCCGCATTGGGCAAAGGATTTCTGATGGTTGCGGCCTCGCCCCTGACCCGATCCAGCTATCACGCCGATGCCGATTTCCAGAAACTTCAGGCGCTGCGATCCGAGACCAAGGCGGGACTTGGACAAAAGGGGGTTTTCACGCAATAATCAGGAGGGATTGCCGGACCCTGCGACCTGGCAATGGGAGGAAAATCATGATGGCCTCAGATCATAAAGAGGCGCTGCGCGACTTGGTCGATCTGTCCAAGGCGCGCTCGACACAGCAACACCGGCTATCGGTGGGAACACGTGCGCCGATCCTGCGCCTGCAGGGCGCAGAGATCGCTCAACGCCGCGAACAGTTTCAGGACCTGATCGGTGGCGCCGCGTCCGAACTGGACCGCAGCACGCTGCTGCCCGTCAAAAGCCGGTATTGCCTGTTGGTCACCGATGCCGAAGGCGTTGTGCTCGAAAGCTACGCCCCCGACGGCGTCGAGGCCGATTTTCAGCGCAGTGGTCTGACTGCCGGAGGCATCTGGAACGAGAAACTGGCTGGCACCAACGGGATCAGCGTTGCCTTGACGGCGGGTCGCGTCCTGACTGTTTCGGGCGAGGATCATTTCTATCGGTGCTTCTCGCGTTTTGCCTGTAGCTCGGCGCCGCTGACCGATGCCCAGAACAATTTGATCGGGTCGGTGACGCTGGTCGGAGCGGTCGGTCGTCGACCGGATGAAATCGGCCTGTGTGAACAAACGCTGCACCGAGCCACCCGCCAGTTCCAGACTCGCCTGTTCCGCAATTTCCATTCGGACAAAATGACCGCCCGGCTTATGTCGCGCGACCCCGAAACACGGCGGTGTTTCGAAACGCTGGTGGCCTGTGACGACCGGGGGGCGGTGGTCTTCAGCCTGCCGTTATGGCGCGATGACGCGCGCCCGGCCCCGCATCAGAACCTTGTCGGGCGGCACCTGTCGGACCTGCACAACCTCGAGATCAGCCTGCGGGGCCCGGCCCGCGTGCCGCCGCGTCGCTATTTCGTCAATGCCGCTGCACCGCATGTCCCGGCGCGGTTGAACAAAACCGGTCCTCTTGCGGGTTTCACCTATCAGGGGGCCACACTGCCCAAGCTGATCGAACGCGCCCGCAAGTTGGCCGCCTATCGCGTGCCGCTCTTGATCTGTGGCGAGACAGGCGGGGACAGCCGCGACTTCGCCAAGGCGATCATTGCCGATCTTGGTTTGATCAGCCCCACCGGCGTAACAGTGGACGCCAGTAGCCCCAACGCCGCCGAGGCCGTGGCCGAAGCGTTGGAGGCGATGCGTTTTCTGGGGGATTACCCGGTTGACCGGGTGTCGCCCACGCTGGTTCTGCAAAATATCGAACAGTTGGACGACCCGACGCAAACCCGGCTGAAACAGTTTCTGGAGGATGATGATCGTGCCAACGGCGACCGCTACAACGAAGACCGGGCGCTGGTGCTGTTCACCTCGGACCAACCTTGGGAACAGTTGCAGGAGAACGATCGCTTACAACCTGACCTGCTATATCTTGTCGGCCAGTCCGTGCTGGACCTGCCCCCCCTGCGACAGCGCGAGGTTGCCGATATCATCCAGACTCATCTGGCGCAGGACCGTGCCAACCCGCCCCAGGTCTCCGATCAGGCGATGACCTTGCTCTGCGACTATGATTGGCCCGGCAATCAGCGCGAGATGCGCGCTGTCCTGCGCGAGGCGCTGATCTGCGGCAATGGCACGATGATCAACGTGACCGATCTGCCGGACAGAATCCGGAACCGCCCGGCCACATCAAAACGGGACCTGGCTCGGCATGCGCTGCGTGACGCCCTGAACAGCGCCGACTGGAACGTCACCAAGGCCGCCCGACTGCTCGGCGTCAGCCGCGCGACGATCAATCGTTGGATCGCTTCCGAAGGATTGCAACGCCCCGAATGAAAACGACCAGGTCCAAGACCTGGCCGCTCCCGGCAAGTGCCCGCCTCAGATGTTGCGGGCGCTCATCTCCTGCGCGATGTATTCCGCCTGTCGAATGGCCAGCGCCACGATGGTCAGGGTCGGGTTACACGCCGCAGACGAGGTGAATTGACTGCCGTCTGACACAAACAGGTTGGAAATGTCATGCGCCTGACCATAGGCATTGACCACGCCTTTATCGGGGTCCGCATGCATCCGGTTGGTCCCCATGTTGTGAGTGGCCGGATAGGCAGGCAGCTCGTAGACATCCGTCGCGCCCACGGCTTCGTAGATCTGAGCCGAGGTTTCGTACATGTGCTCAGTCATCTCGTAGTCGTTGTTATGCGGTGTCTTGGACACGATCGGAACCGGAAGCCCGTGCTGATCGACCTCGCTGTCATGCAAGGTGATGCCGTTGCGTTCCTGCGCCAGATCCTCGCCCAGAACCCAGACACCTGACATCCGGTCGTAGGCTTCCAGCGCTTGGGTGACACTGCGTCCCCACCCCGTATTCCCCGGCTCAAGGAACGCCGCCATAAACGGCAGGCCCAGAGACAGGAATTCCAGATAGTAGCCGCCGCTGAATCCGCGCGCAGCATCGTGATAGACCTCATCCCCCACGATCCCCGCGACCGAGGTGCCACGGAACATGTGCACTTTCTCCGGCAGCACCGCGTAAACACCCCCAGTGGTGTGGTTCATGTAGTTCTTGCCCACCTGACCCGAGCTGTTGGCCAGCCCATCGGGGAACATCGACGACGCCGAATTGAGCAAAAGCCGCGGGCTTTCGATCGAGTTGCCGGCGACGCAGACCACCCGCGCTTTTTGCAGGTGTAGGTTGCCGTCCGCATCGGCATAAAGAACGCCGCTGGCCTTCCCTTCCGCGTTATGCTCGATCTTCAGGACCATCGCATCGGTCCGGATTTCGCACAGGCCGGTGTCCTCGGCGCGCGGCAGTTCTGTGTACATGGTCGACCATTTCGCCCCAATCGCACAGCCCTGCATACAAAACCCGATCTGATGACAGGCTGGTCGCCCGTCCCGCTCGACCGAGTTGATGGCCATCGGCCCCGAATTGTAATCTGTGCGCCCGGTGCGGCGGCATCCCTCGGCCAGCACCCGAAAGCCGTTGTTCCAAGGCAAGTGTGGCATCCCCGTGGTCTTACCGGTCACGCCCATTTTGAGTTCGGCTTTCTCATACCAGGGGGTCATCTCCTCCAGTGAGACCGGCCAGTCCTCGACATTGGCGCCGTCGATGGCGCCGTAATGCGTACGTGTCTTGAACTCGTACTCCTTGAACCGCAGCGCGACGCCCGCCCAGTGGACGGTCGAACCGCCAAAGCCCTTCACGATCCAGGCCGGGAGGTTGGGGTGGTTTACAGCCCCATGCCAGCCACCGCCCGAATAGCGTTTGTCCAGCCAAGAGATTTTGTTGAACATCGCCCATTCGTCGTTTTCGATGTCGCCCATGTCGAAACGTTTCCCCGCTTCAAGGACAACCGACTTGATACCCTTCTGGGCCAGCTCGTTGGCCAGGGTGCCGCCCCCCGCGCCCGAGCCGATGATGACGACGACAGAATCGTCGTTAAGATCAAATTGTGCCATGATACCTCTCCCTTAGTCCTGAACCTGCGCAAGGCGCTCGTCCAAGGTCGGCCCCTCGGGCACGAACGTGATGTCCGAAAATCCGCGGTCGATATAGCCGCCGTATTCCACCGAGGAGCCCTCGTATCCAAACAGGGGCCAGACCTCTTTGTTGTCGTAGATGCCGAAATAGGCCGTCCACCGCACAGACTGGAAAAAGCCCTCGTTTTGGAAATGACGCAGCAGGCCCTCGCGGGCGTCAGGATCATCGATGTCGGTGTAGCCGGTCCCGAAAAGCGCTTGCGACTGCGCCTCGATTTTGGCCAACCCGTCGGTCAACCCCTTGGCGTTCTCCGCGTCCATTTCCGCGCTTTTCAGAACGGTTGCGGCAATCGCTTCGTAATGCGACAGCTGCAAGACATCGGGATGCGGGTAGATGTCCTGAATCATACGCAAAAGACGGGCTTTTTGGGCGTCGTCCAACACGCCGGACGCGGCAAAAGACGCGTTGCCCAGCATGGAACTGGTGGTGATCCCGGCCATCGTTGTTGTCATCAGAAACATCCGCCGGCTCATACCGGCTTGGGTCTCTTTTTCCGGCCGCAGCCGGTGGAATTGAATGGTCATGTTGTCCTCCCTTTTTGTTGCGGCAGCTTTCCACCACACAACCGAACGGACCGACAGCCCGGTGATGATACCGCCTTTCAAGTTGGTCGCAGGCGCGCCTACTCCATCTCCTCGAAAGCGGCTTCCACACCGGCCTTGGCACAGGCCTCGTCGTTGTCGGCGCTATCACCACTGACGCCGATGCCACCGATGTGAAACTCACCTGCCCTGATCGGCAGACCACCGGCAAAGGCAATGACACCGTCTACCTCGTCCAGCCCCTCTACGCCGGGGGCCGCGCCATCGACCCCATAGGCAAGCTCCCCGACAAAGCGGGTCGAGAACGGAAAATTTGCAGACGTTTTGGCCTTGCCGATTGCGATATCCCCACTCCCGAGAAAGGCATCGTCCATACGGTGAAAGACGATGAGATTGGCGCCACGGTCAACGATCGCGATGTTCATCCGCCATCCTTCCGCCTCTGCGAACTCTTGACAGCCGCCTGCGATTTTCAGGGCCGTGTCCATGTCGAGCACGGGGACTGTCTCCAGCGCTACTGCGCTATTGGCAGAAATCAGCGTCGCCCCCAAGATTGCCGCGATGTTTAATTTGATACTCATTCCGGTCCTCCCCTTTGTTGATTTGCGGCACTCAGGCCGCTTTGACTTCCCGTGAAATCAGACTGGACAGGCGGTCTTCCGCCGCCCGTGCCAGTGCGCCGGAGAAACTTTCAGGATTGGTTCCCTCGCCCATCAGATCGGTGAGCGCGACGTGAGCCTCACAACACAGTTTTGCGCTGCCGGGAAAGGCGGCGCGGTGTAGCTGGTCCATCACCGACCAATGCGCCGCGTCAGGCCGGGTTACGAGTATGGCGGCATGCGCCAGAACAATCGGGCCGGAGCCGGAGCTCCGCCAGCGCTGCGCCGTTCCAGCGAGCTTCCTGCCCTCCACAAGCACGTTCCAAGTGCCGTCACAAAACGAACGTGCGCATTCACCCGTCGTTGACCGAATGTCGAACCGCGTCAGGGCCTCTGCCAGAGAATTGCAAATGAGCCGATACCCGTCTTCGAGTTGGAAACCCGGCGGTGCCGGAAGTACCAACGCCAGATTCAACGTCCCCGGCCCCTGAGGGACAATGCCGCCCCCACTGCGCCGGGTCACGACCGGAAAGCCCGCCCGCTCGGCCTGCGCGGCGGCCTCCTGAACATGCGGGCTCCGCATCAAAGCGGCGGGCAGGACAAGCGTGGGCGTCGCGCTGGACCACAGCAAGGCCGCGGGTTGCTCTAGCTGCAACAGCGCCATTTCACGGGCGATACCGTCGCACGCGGTATTGAAGCCCGCGACGATCACGGCGCAAAGCTCTCGATCGTCTGACAGAGGTCTGTCAGAAAATCGGCTGCAGGCGCGCCATCAATCGCGCGGTGATCAAAGGTCAGGGACAGCCCGGTCAAAGACCGCCACGCGATCCCGTCGCCGTCACGCACCGCGGTTTCCACCACGCGTCCGATCCCGAGAATTCCGATCTGTGGTGTGTTCAGGATCGGTGTGAACTGCTCCACGCGCGACAGACCAAGGTTGGAGACGGTAAACGTGCCGCCAGTCATTTCAGCAACCGTCAGCTTGTTGGTCTTTGCCCGCTCAGAAAGGTCGCGCCGCGCAGCGCGCAATTCGGGCAGGGTCATCTTATCCGCCCCAAAAATCGCAGGCGCGGCCAGCAGGTTTCCGGGCAGGGCAATCGCCACGCCCAGATCCACCGATGTCGACAAGGTGATCGAGCGATCCTTGAGCGTCCCGTTGATATCGGGGTGACGGCCCAAGGTCTGCACCACGGCCCCCATCAACAAGTCCTCGACGGACAGGGCAATGCCCTCCGCCTTGAACCGCGCCTTTGCAGCCAGCATCGCGCCCATGTCGGCGCGGGCGTGGTGGGTCAGTTGTGCCGCCCCTTGAAGGGACGACAGCATTTTGTCTGCGATCATCGCACGCGCCCCGCGCAACGGAACCACGCGGTCATCGGTGTCTGCCACGTCCATCATTCGATCGTCCCGATCACGTAACCCTTGGCGACAATGGCGTCCTGTTCCTTGGCAATCGACAGGGTACCGGATGCGGGAGCGCTGATTTCGTGCTGTACCTTCGCGGTCATGATCTCGGCGATCAGCGCGCCTTCCTTGACCTGCGCGCCGTCGTCGGCCAGCCAGGCGGTGATGACGCTTTCCTCGTCGCCTTCCCAGAGGTCAGAGGGGATGATGATTTCCGTAGCCATGTGACAAAGTCCTTCCTAGGCCACTCCGGTTCTATCCGGAGCGGCGCGTTATAGTCGTGGGTTTCAGTGCAAATCAGGCCAGGATCGGGGCCTGACACAGCGCGCGCGCGGTGGCGACGATTTTATCCGCGTTCGGAAGGCAATGCTGCTCCATCACGCGGGCAAAGGGGATCGGGACATCCGGATAGGCGATCCGACGCGGCGGGGCCTTGAGGTCGGCCAGATTGCTTTCGGTCACCGTGGCGATGATTTCGCCCGAGACGCCGAAGCTGTGGTAATCCTCGTCGACCACGATCAACCGCCCGGTCTTCGCGACGCTGGCACGGATCGTGTCGCGATCCAATGGCACCAGAGAGCGCAAATCGACAACCTCGGCGCTGATGCCCTGCTCTGCCAGAACCTTCGCCGCCTTCAGCCCGTGATGCACGCCCTGTGCGATGGACACGATGGTCACGTCGCGACCTTCGCGGGCGATCTTGGCCTTTCCAATCTCGACCTCATAGGCCTCTTCGGGCACATGCACGATGGCCCCTTTCTCGGTGCCGAGCCACCCCATGCCCTGCAGGCCCTTGTGATACATATAAATCACCGGGTTCGGATCGCGGATCGCTGCCGTCATCAGACCCTTGGCGTCATAGGCGTTCGACGGGCTGACGACCTTCATCCCCGGCAGGTGAGCAAAGCTGCCATAGAGGCATTGCGAATGCTGCCCCGCGTCAGAATAGCCGCCGCCGGTCGACGTCATCAGCACCATCGGCACGTTGAACTTGCCACCCGAAAAATAGGTGTTCTTGGCCATCAGGTTGTAGATTGCATCGAAACAGACGCCGAAGAAATCGACGAACATCAGCTCCACCACTGGCCGCATCCCGTCTTGGGCCGCGCCGACGGCGGCCCCGATAAAGCCGGTTTCCGAGATCGGTGTGTCGCGCACCCGTTCCTTGCCAAATTCCTCGGCCAGGCCGCGGGTGTTGCCGAAGACGCCGCCCAGATCGGCAATGTCTTCGCCCATCACAAAGACCCGCGGGTCGATGCGCATTTCCTGCGCGGTGGCCTCGGCCATGGCGCGCGCGATTGTCAGTTTGCGTTCATTTTCCATTTGTTTTTCCTCCCTTGCGCGCTCAGGCGAACACGGCTGTCAATGCATCTTCGGGCTTGGGGTCCGGGCTTTGGCGGGCAAAGGCGATGGCCTCATCCACCTCACCGCGAGCCTTGGCCTCAATCGCGTCCAGCTCGGCATCGGCAAAGCCGTGCTCCGCCACCAACAGCTGGCGCAGGTTGGGGATCGGATCCTTTGCAAACAGCGCGTCTTTCTCGCCCTCGGGGCGATAGCCCTCGGCATCGCCCATGAAGTGACCCGCGAGGCGATAGGTCTCGATCTCGATCAGGGTCGGGCCTTCGCCGTTGCGTGCGCGCTCGATGGCTTCGCCCGCGACCTCATAGATCTTCAGCGGATCGTTGCCGGGAATGTAGTGACCGGGAATGCCATAAGCGGCCGCACGGTCGGCATTACATTGGATTGCGGTCGAGGTTTCCTTGGCCACGGAAATGCCCCAGGCGTTGTCCTCGATCACAATGACCATGGGCAATTTCCAAACCGCAGCCAGGTTCAGCGTCTCGTGGAACGCACCCTGGTTCGCCGCGCCTTCGCCAATGAATGAGATCGCCACGCCGGGCTTGCCTTGCAACTTGCGGGACAAGGCCGCGCCCGCTGCCGGACCCATGCCCTGCGCGATAATCCCGGAGCAGGCAAAGTTCACATCGGCGTCGAAGATGTGCATATGACCGCCGCGCCCGCCTGAGAGACCCGTGGCCTTGCCGAAGATTTCTGCCGCCATCTTTTTCAGGTTAACGCCCTTGGCGATGGCCTGGTGGTGGGGGCGGTGCGTCGCCGTGACGACATCCTCGGGGTTCAAATGCGCGCAGACGCCCACGGCAACCGGCTCCTGCCCGTTCGACAGGTGCATCTCGCCGGGGATCGGCCCGTTCGCCATGTTAAAGACTGGCGTCTTGCCCTCCATGTAGATCGTTTCGATTTCCTCCTCGAAATGACGGCTGGCGACCATCTTTTCATACATCCAGGCCAATGTGTCTTTCGGTGGTGTCATGATTTCCTCCCATGATTTCCAGTCACGTTAGGAAAGGATCAGGATTCGAGCGAAGGGACTTCGCGCGCTCTGATGCAAGGATTAAGAAATTGTCTCATTTGACCTGACTTGAGACACCGGGCGATACATCCCGCACCCGCTTTGCCCGTCACAAAGGTATATGGGAGACCCCCAGGTGCGACGGCTTGTGAGAAGACTGTTGGACTATTGGAAAACTGGTAAAATACGCCGTGCCATTACCATCACGGGTTGAATACGTTGACCCACCTCGTCACGACCATGACGGCCATCGAAATTGCCAACAGCTATCCAACGAACAGATCAATCGAGTCTTCGATGTTCGACTGTCTTTTCGGCAAGGGCACGCGCTGCTGGTAGACCTCTTCGGTAGAGACAATTGCTGTGCCTGCCGTCAACGACACGAGGTGTAGGAACAAGACGTCCGGGTCCTCATCGGCTCGCCATCCCGCGTCTTGTGCCGCCCTAATCTCCGCCTTTTGCCTCGCGGCAAAACTTGCAAGCAGAGTTGTGAGATCGTCGGAGGCATGGCGCATCACATCCGGGTTTCTGAGTACATGATGCAACTCAGTGTTCGCGATCGCCCAATTGACATAGGCCAGCATGATGGCGCGCAGGCGCGCAGTCCCGGGAGTTTGAGCATCAGCTTTCTTCGTCGCAGCGATAAGACTGCACACACCTTCGAGCGCAATTGCGTTTAGCAATTCGGCCTTGGTCGAGAAGTGCCGCAGCGGTGCTGCGTGACTGACACCGAGGTCCCGTGCCAGACCACGTAGGCTCAATCCTTCCACCCCCTTTTCGCTGAGAATTTCGGTCGCGCGCTCCAGCAGAGCCTGACGCAGATTTCCGTGATGATAGGGTTGGGTCACTTTTCTTCGCTCGCAATGTTGTCATTGACTACATAAATGCCTATGTAGTCAATGACAACATTGCTTTAACGCTCCGCTTTGTCAAGAAGACGCAGCCGAAGAACTCCAGGAAAGGAAACGCAATGCCAGATGTTCTGATGTCTCTGCTCACCGGCCTGCTCGGACTTGGCACCGGGATCTTCGTGGTCCTCTCGCTGATCGAAAAACCGGTCTGGCGCTTGATGTGGGCGCCGCACTCGAACCGGGTGGATGATGTCGAAGCCCGCAAGGTGCACGCCATCCTTAAACGAGTGATCCACCTGCTGCCACCAACCATGATGACGACGATGGGCACCGCATCACTTCTAGTGATCGTGCTGCTGATACAAGCCGGATTCACTCTTGCTGTCATCTCCGTCGCAACCCTGTTCTTCGCACAGCTTGGTCTGATCGTGGCGCGCCTTTTCAAAGACATCCGCGGCGTGGATGACGTGACCTCGGACGGAGATGCGATCGCCGTGCGTGACGGGCTCGGCGCGCTGACACTGCTGCATCACAGGGGACTTTTGATGACGCTGAGCACTCTCATCGCCGTACTTACCCTTCAGATCCTCACGTAACTCCAGACACCGAGAAAAGAGCAATCAAATGGCCAACCCCAGCACCTATGGATACCGCCGCTTCCCGCCCGAGGAATACGACTTCGCCATCGACGAGGGCCTGCAGGCCGGTGAGACGTACAAGGACACGGAACTGCGCACACTCGACGGTGAGACCGTCCGCCTCTCCGACTACCTTAACGACAAACCACTCGTGCTTGAAACTGGCAGCATGACCTGCCCGATGTACGCGCAAAGCGTGCCACCGATGATGACGCTGATGGAGAAATATCCGCAGCTCGACCACTTACTGATGTATGTGTGTGAAGCGCATCCCGGTGAGCTGCAGCCACAGCACCGCACGGAAGCCGAAAAGGTCAAAGCAGCCAAGAAGACCAAGCGGCGCTACGGCGACGACCGGATGATCCTGGTCGATGACGTGAACGGATCGGCGCACCGCTTCTACGGGATAATGCCGAACTCGATCTTCGTGATCGCGCCGGACGGGAAAATCCTGTTCCGCAGCATCTGGAACAATGCCGACGAGATGGACGCGATCCTCAGCGCCATCGCACGGGGTGACGCTGTCCACTCGCGCGAACTCAAGGCCGTCCCGCCGTTCTCGTTCCGCGCCGTCCGGACGCTCCTCATGGGCGGGATCGTGGCGATCTGGGATTTTGTGCGCGGCCTCCATCGGCTCGTCGCAAACCACAAGAAGGTCGGCAACATGTGAGCGGCAGCCGCGCTGCCACAATTCCCCAACGCTCCACCAAACGCCATGAACGCGAAAGGAATGCTCCCGATGCTCTATTCCAAGGCCCTTATCGTACTACTCTCGACCCTTGTTCTGGCAGGATGTTGGGAAGAAGAGGTTGCGGCCCCTGAACCCGAGCCACGGATGGTCCGTACCATCGTCGCCGAACAGGCAGATGCGATCCTGACGCGTAGCTTCCCGGCCGTGTTGCAGCCGCCGGAGCTGACACCTCTCGCCTTCGACGTCGGCGGGCGGCTCGGCCCCATCGATCTGCGGATCGGTCAGGAAGTCGCCGAAGGTGACGTGCTCGCCACCGTCGAAGCGGAGGACGCGGCGCTGCGCTTGCAACAGGCGGAAGCAGCCTTGGCCGAAGCCGAAATCGCCACGGCGAATGCGCGGGAAGAGGCAAATCGCCAGCAAGCCCTGTTCGAACGCAATGTGGCCTCCGCTTCGGCGCGCGATCGGGCGCTGACTCAGGCGGATCAGGCTGACGCGCGTGTGACGCAGGCCGCGCGCAATCTCGATCTCGTGCGGGCCACCCTTGGCGACACCAGTTTGCGCGCGCCTTTCGATGGCATCATCGACGGGATCAGCGTTCAGGCCTTTGGCAGCGTGCAGCCGGGGCAGCAGATTCTGACGCTTTACGAAGATACCGGATTGCAGGCCACCATCCTCGTCTCCTTCGAGGTGGTGACGTCCCTCGAACTGGGACAGACCGTCTCGGTCGTTCCGACCGATGGCGATGCCACTCCCCTGCCCGCAACCCTGACCGAAATCGGTCGTCGCGCCGCTGCCGTCTCGTCTTTCCCTATTGTCGTAACGTTGGATGAGGCCCGCCCTGAACTGCGCTCCGGCATGGCTGTGGAAGTGGTGTTCGACCTGCCTATCCCTGAAGCGCGACAGGGCATCGAATTGCCCTTGTCCTCGCTCGCCCTGGGCCGGGATGTCGCGATGGACGAGGCACCGTTCGCGGCGCAGGTCTTCGTGGCTCATCCCGACGACGACGACCGGGCGCAGCTCGATTTGACGAATGTGACGCTTGGCGCTGTCTCAGAGGATCTCGTCTACGTCACCCAAGGTCTCGCCGTCGGCGACCGCGTCGTGACCGCAGGTGTGTCCTTCCTTGATCCTGGCCAGGTCGTGCGGATCTTGCCCGACACCGATCCCGAGAATGACGAGCTGACGCAATGACTTTTCTCACACGCTTTGGGATCGACAAATCCCGCCTCAGCATCCTTGTCATGATCCTCGCCGTCGCCATTGGACTGTCGGGCTATCTGAGTCTTCCGAAACGCGAAGACCCAGAGATCATCATCCGAACCGCCATCGTGACCGCGGCCAATCCCGGCCTGCGCCTTGCACAGCTCGAAGAACTCGTGGCCCTACCGCTGGAAGAAGCCGCCCGCGCGATACCCGGCGTGGAGGAGGTGCGTACCCAGCTTACTGGCGGAGTTGCCGTTCTTCAGGTCGATCTGGCCGACAGCGTTGCCGAAGAGAATCTCACAACGGTCTTCGACGAGATCCGCAACGACATGGAGGCGCTCGCGCCTTCGCTACCGGACGGCACGCGCGGTCCCGTTGTGAACACTGATTTCGGCGATGTCGCCGTCGCGACCGCGGCCGTGACCGGCGATGGTTTCTCGCTGCCCGAGATCGAAGAGGCCGCGACTGACCTGCGCGATCGGCTTTACGCGCTGGACGACGTCGCTGCGGTGTCGCTCTACGGTACTCAATCGCAGGTCGTCACGCTTGAGGTGGATCGCGGGCGCCTCGCCTCGCTCGGTGAGACGCTCAACCCTGTGCTGGCCGCCTTGCGCAGCCAGAATGTCCGCCTGCCTGCTGGTAGCGTGGTCACGGGCGAGACTCGGGTGCCGCTTGAGACCACCGGTGATTTTCGGTCGGTCGCGGATATCGAGGACCTGTTGGTTGACCTGCCGACGCAGTCGGGGGAGACACAGTTGATCCGCCTCGGCGACCTTGTCACTGTATCGCTCGGGACCGAGGAACCCTCCGCGCGGCCCGTATTTCAGGATGGTGCGCCTGCCGTGGTCGTCGCGGTCGAAATGGCTGAAGGCGTCGACATCACGGCGCTCGGCCCAGAACTGGAACGCGTGATCGCCGGTTTCGTGGCCGATCAGCCGATCGGGATAGAAGCGACGATCAGCACGTTTCAACCGGACGTCGTGGCGGCCTCGGTCAACGGCGCGCTGGTCAACATGGCGCAAACCATCGCGGTCGTGTTTCTGGTCATGCTGGTCTTTCTGGGACTCAAGACAGCGCTGGTCGTCGCAGCCATCGTGCCGCTTGCCATCAGCTTTTCCTTCGCACTCATGCCGAGTTTCGGCGTCGAGCTGCAGCAGGTCTCCATCGCCGCGATCATCATCAGCCTCGGCATCCTCGTCGACAATGGCGTCGTGATGATCGAGGACATGCAAGTGCGTATCTCGAAAGGCGAAGACCGGCGGGAGGCGGCTCTCGCAGCGAGCAGACAATTCGCCCTGCCACTCGGCATTGCATCGACCGTAACGGTTGCGGCCTTCCTGCCGCTCTTCCTGCTCGAAGGGACCGAAGGCCAATATGGCTACTCGCTTGGGACCGTGGTCATGCTGATGCTCGCAGGCAGCTACCTTTCCGCGCTCTACCTCCTTCCGCGTCTTGCGGTCTGGGCCATCCCGATTCCGAAGGCACAGGCGTCTCAAAGACGCGGTCCCTTCGACTATATGTCCGCCGGGTACGGCAAGATCGTCGGCTGGGTCGTGCGTGCTCCGCTGGTTGCAATCGCGCTGGTGATCGCGGTCATCGTTGCCGGCGCGAGCCAGATGGGCAATGTGCGCCAGCAGCTTTTCCCGCTGAGTGAGCGCGCCCAGATCCTCGCCTACATCGACCTGCCGCGTGGCAGCGATATTGCCGCGACCGAGGCGGCCGCCAACGATCTAACCGGGTGGCTGACGGGGGAGGACAACCCCGAAGTCACAGGCGTGACGGGCTATATTGGCGCTGGCGGACCGCGCTTCGTTCTGTCGCTCGATCCAGCGGATGTCGACCCGGCCTCGGCCTTCCTCATCATCAACACCACGGATTTCGAAAGCTCGGGGGCAGTCCTAAACCGGGCGCGGGCCTACGTCACCGACGCCATGCCCGACGCCAGCGTTCGACTGAAGCGTCTCGCGATGGGTGGGCGAGAACCTGCCGTGGATGTAGAAATCTCCGGCTCTGATGCGGACCGTTTGCTTGACGCCGCCTTGCAGGTGCGCGCCGCATTTGGGGAGGTGCCGGGCCTCATCCAGAACCGCGAGAACTGGGGCGGACGGCAATTGACCGGCACGATCCAGATCGCGCAGGACCGCGTGCGTGACTACGGTCTGACATCACAGGATGTGGCCGAGGCTCTAGATACCTTTTTCGACGGGCGCCAATTCAGCACGCTTCGGCAGGGCGATGATCTGATCCCCGTCGTCCTGCGGGGCGCGCCCGACGACCGCACAAATTTCGGGGCCATCGCGAATGCCGTGGTCGAGGCAGACGGCCAAATCCTTTCCCTCGACCAGTTCGCCGATGTCGTGCCCCGGCCAGAGATCGCCACGCTGCGCCGGGTCGACCAGCGCCGCACAATCACCGTTTCGGCCATTCCCGAGGCGATGTCGGCTTATGAGCTGCTTGCGACAGTCCAACCTGAGATTGACCGGATCGCCACCGAGCTTGGCCCCGCCTATAACATCCATATCGGCGGCGAGATCGAGGCGGCGGGTGACGTCCGCACGCTTCTGGGTGCTGGCCTGCCCACGGCAGCGATCGTCATGGTCTTGGCACTGATGATCCAGTTCAACAGCTTCCGTCGGGTGGGCATCACCTTGGCTGCAGTACCCTTGGTCATCGCGGGCGTCGGCCCGACTCTGATCGCCACCGGACAGCCGCTCAGCTTCTTCGGCATCCTCGGCCTACTCGCGCTTACCGGTATCATTGCCAACAACGTGATCGTCCTGATCGACCAGATCGACCTTGAGCGGGCAGACAAACCGATCCCTGACGCGATCGTCGCGGCGGCGCAAAAGAGGCTGAGACCCATCATGCTGACCTCGCTCACAACTGTCATCGGCCTTTGGCCCATGGCTATCGCAGGCGGCGCTCTTTGGGAGCCGATGGCGACTTTGATGATCGGCGGGCTCGGGCTCGCTGCCTTCCTCGCGCTCTTCTGGGTGCCGGCACTTTACCGGCTTCTTTTCCAATCAGAGCGCGCGACCGATCCGTCGCAGGAGCCTGCCCAACCTTCACCGGCGTAAAGCCTTCCACGCCCAAACAAATCGAAAGGAGATGATCATGCGAACCGCAGAAATAAACAAACGCTCCACCCCAAGGGCCACTCTGCTGGTTGCCCTCATCGGCGCGGCCTTCCTCATTCAAAAACCGGACGCGATCTCGGCCGAAACCATGCTCGCCAACGGATACTTCGTCGGCATGGGGACGAACAGCGCTTCGACGTTCATTTCCAAAAGAATGGTCGTCTGACGATCTCGGGCGAGTTCGGTCTATACGAAGGGTCCTGGCGTTTGATCGATGACGCGCTTTGCGTCGATTTCGAGGATGGACCGCGGGTTGCTCGGAATTGCGAAGAGATCACACCCGCCGGGGCGCATGCCTTTCGGGTGCCGTCCTGATGCTTGGGCTGACCTTCCTGCCATGAATTCCCGCGCTACGCAGACGCCTTACATCCTCAACAAGATCCCGGAACGACTCGAATGACCCAAGAACCGACCCCATTCAAAGATATTCCGGCCGAAAGCCGGTTCAGGCAGGGCGACGTGCTTGTCCTGTTCGGAGAGCTTTTTGGTCGCGGATATGCCAGCGGTCTTGTTCGTGCAGCACGGACTGCAGGAATGCAGGTGATCGGAACCACCGTCGGCCGTCGCGATGATGCAGGCAGGCTTCGACCGCTGTTGCCAGACGAACTGTCGACGGCAGAAGCGGTGCTTGGCGGGCCGGTCGTGAACATTCCGATCCTTGCCGGGTTCGACCGGGATGCGCCCGAAGGCGGGCCGACCCCAACCGATCTAGTCGAGGAAATGAGTGTAGAGTCCTGGCAAACCCATGCGCTTGACTTTGACTACATCGCCGAATGCCAGCGCATCGCCGACGAGCGTTTTGATGCGGCGCTCAAAGCTGTTTTTGCCCGCCTCGAAGTGATGATCCCCGACGGGCGAAATGTCGTGTTTGCGCATGCAATGGCTGGCGGAATCCCACGTGCAAAAGTCTTCATGGCGATTGCCAACCGGATCTACAAGGGACGCGGTTCGCGATATCTTTCATCGCAGTCACTGCTCGAAAGCGACCTTGGGCGGCTTGTTCTCAAGAACTTTGACGCTGTTACGGCAGACAGCTTCGGTGCAATCGTCCAACATGGTACGGCACTGCGGCAGAGGATCGAGGCGTCAGGCGCGCGTGCCAGCTACACGGCCTACGGTTATCATGGCACGCGGATCCTTATCGGCGGCCAATATCGCTGGCAGACCTATACCCACTACACGCAAGCCTTTGCCAAGATGCGGCTGGAACACCTTGCGCAAGAAGCCTGGGCAAACGGGATCGCCGCGACAGTATTCAATTGCCCAGAAATCCGGACGGATTCGTCGGATGTCTTCCAGGGCATTGAATTGTCGCTCTTGCCACTTCTCGATGGCCTCCAACACACAGGCAATACCACGGTCAGCGAAACGCTCTGGCGGTCCTGCGGGGCGCTATTGAAGGATGGCGTGTCTTTGTCAGACGTTGTCAGCATGGTGAATGACTACCATGCCGATCCCGTCATCGCGGGCTATCGTGACTTTGCGAACTGGCCGCTCCCGAATGCGCCGGAACAGGTTGAAAAGACCGTGGGCACAGCACAGCAGATCATTGCGATGCACCAGAGTCGCAATCGCCTGGTTGGCGATGAACTCAGTCAGCATGTGGTCAACGCAGTTGGACAGCTCATGCTGCGATCGGCTTCTCGACCGTCAATGCCTGTCGGCTGGATTGACCACGACCTCGTGGCGCAGGAGATCGTGTCTGCGCGTGAAAAGACCGTTGGATAGTGGCTGATTGTGTCTGGCGAATGCGCTGCTGATCAGCACCCTCGAACGCGCCTCCTAAGCCCAAAGTTGAGGCCCTCAACTTTCGCGCGCTTGCGCAACTTAACCACCGTTTTTGCGGAACGTGATCGCCTCGACCGCAATAGTTGCGGCCCTGCCCTTCGAAAAGCGGGCCGCAACGCTACCTACTGCCAGGTCCATTTGCGACATCAGCCAGCCGCCGAAAATGTCGCCGGCGGGATTTGCATCCGAAGGCATCGCGATGATTCGGATGACCGGGGCGCCAAGCTCGGCGGCGGTATCTGGTGTCATGGTGGTCTCCGGCTAGGTGTGATTGCCATCACGGGCATGGCGGTCGATCTCGATAATGAGACGTTGATTTTGTTTCGTGAGATTGCCCATGCAAAGATGGCGATGGCCGGATTTGAGGTGACGTTGGACGCAGGCGATGGATGAGGCGTATGGGGAATAGGCCCGGAGATATAGGTTGGCTCCGTTCAGGTTTAGGTCCTCTCCTGACCGTTGGCGATACTCCCACGGCGTGAACCCATCGAGGCACGAATGTGGGACAGGTCTACCTGTGCTCTGGCATAAGTTTCTATTTCAGAAATCAGCAGTTTTCGTCAGTCGTAACCTTCTTCGGTCCTGCGCTAGGCTCCATGTGGAAAAACATGAGAGAGGCGTATCAGATGGATTTCAAGCTCACTGAAGAACAACAAATGTTCCATGACATGGTCACCCGGTTCGCCAAAGCCGAGCTTGCGCCGAATGCCATCGAGCGCGCCACCTCTGAGGAGTACCCTTGGGACGTAGCCGAGACATTCGCCGAAATGGGCCTGCTGGGCATTCTTTTCGATGAGGCCGATGGCGGCGTCGGCGGCACGCTCGTCGATGCGGTCCTTGCCATTCAGGCCGTCGCCGAGAGCTGCCCGAAATCGGGCGACGTGATACAGGCCGCCAACTTCGGGCCAGTCCGCACCTTTGTGGAATACGCGACGCCTGAACAAAAAGCGCGTTACCTCGGCGATATCCTCGCAGGCAAGGCATTGATTTCGCTTGGCATGACCGAGCCGGAGGCAGGCTCTGCCGTAACAGAACTCGTTACATCCGCAACGCCGGACGGCGACGACTATATCATCAACGGCACCAAGGTTTTCGGCACGCACAGCGCCGAGGCAAACCTGTTCTTGGTCTATGTGCGTTTTGGCCCGGGCACCGGCGGCATCGGCTCGGTCCTGATCGAGCGCGGCACGCCCGGCTTTGAGATCGGCAAGCCGTCTTCCTTCATGAATGGCGAGGACTGGTCGCAGCTCTATTTCGACAATGTGCGCATTCCCCGCGAAAACGTCCTGCTGGGTGAAGGCGGGTTCAAGAAACAGATTGCTGGTTTCAATATCGAGCGTCTGGGCAATGCCGCCCGCGCCGTGGCCGTGGGGCGGCACGCCTTCAATCTGGCACGCGATCACGCGATGACCCGGAGGCAATTTGGGCGCGCCCTGTGCGAGTTCCAGGGCCTTCAGTGGAAATTCGCCGAAATGGAGCTAAAGCTGGAAAGCGCGCAACTGTTGCTGATGCGCGCCGCGGTGAATGGCATGGACAGCCTGCCGTCCGCCCATGAAACCGCGCTGGCGAAACTTGCCTGTAACGAGGCGGGGTATTTTGCCGCCAACGAGGCCGTGCAGATCCTCGGAGGCCTCGGCTTTTCCAGCGAGAGCACCGCGCAATACTGCCTGCGCCGCACGCGCGGCTGGATGATTGCTGGCGGTTCCATCGAGATCATGAAAAACCGCATTGCCGAAGGCGTGTTCGGACGTCGATTTGATCAGCGCCCCCCGCGAACGATGGCCGTCGAGTAAGCCACCGCAGAAAGAAATCATCCCCGCCTTGAATCACGAACCCGGCATGGGCAATCGGTTTGGCGTAGATCAGTGGGCCGGTATCAGCCCGTGTGCAGACAGAATCTGCCGCCCGTGGGTTGACAGCAAGCGATCCAGCAACGGCGCTTTCGCCGCGGAGGCATCGCTACCCGCACATTGGACCAGCACCAGCCAAGTCTCGTTGCGGGCGACCTCGGCCAGATCGTCGATCACCTCTATCCCATCGGCCTCCAAAAGCTCGGCCTTTTGCTGAAACCCAAGGGCGACGAGACCATCGGCCACGGCGGTGCCGACGGGGCGGTCGGTCACGGTCAGCAGTTTCTCCGCAAGGGCGCTCCCCTGCCCGGACTGGGGCAAAAGGACGTCGCGAAAGAACGTGCCGCTTCCCGCTGCCGAAAGACCAATCGACGGGGCCGCAGAGAGCGCTCGCCACAGGCCCGCTTCCGTCGACAGATCTGGCCGTTCGGCACCAGACGGCACGCAAAAGGCAACGGTCGAGGCAAAGATTTGAACGGGCGTACCAATGAGGCGTCCAGCTCCGATTTCCGCGTACGCCAGGGCGACGGGCAGAATAACGAAATCACACGCCTCCCCCGCCTGCAACCGGCTGGTGATGCTTTGGGGCGAGGGCCCCGTGGCGGGCCCATAGTCGTATGACACCAGCCCCGGGTCCGTCTCTTTGGCCAGCACATCCAGCGCCGAGGCAAAAGCAGTCGGCGCCAGAATGCGCACTGTCGGTTGGTTCACAGCATGTCCTCGAGCAGCGCAACAACTGCGTCCGGGTCGTCAATCATCGGGTCGTGGCCGCAATTCTCCATCACGGTGGTTTTCCAGCTGTCATCCGCCTGACAGCGCTTCAGCGCGGCATCGAAGCGTGGTTGTGGGAACAAGGGCGCGCGCACGTACAGCTTTTTCGCAACGCGATCGCGCGCGCCGGTCAGTTCCAACGCCTGCAGTGAAACACCAATCGGCTGCTGCGTGATCTTGGAATCAACCCATGCCGCGTCTTCTTCGGACTGGATGCGCAGCGCTTTGGAGTTTGGCCCGGGACGCGAGACATCGCCACGCGCCTGTGCCTCGTCAAAGGCAGCGGCTTGCTGTTCGTTGAGGAAATCCATCCCACGCTGTCCATTGTCCGGCAGGAAGGCGTCAAGGTAAACGATACCGGAGACCCGATCTTCGAGCTGTTCCATCGCACCTGTCACCACCCAACCCGCATAGGAATGACCGACCAGCACCGCGTCCGTCAGGTCTTCCCATTTGAAGACATTCACGACGTCGTCGATATGGGTCTGCAAAGTGATGTCACCACTCATCAGATGAGAGCGTTCGCCAAGACCCGTCAGTGTCGGAGTAAAGACCCGGTGACCCTTTGCGTGCAATTGATCCCTGACCTGTTTCCACATCCATCCGCCATGGCCGGCACCGTGGACCAGCACAAAGGCGCGGCTTTGCTCAACAGTTCCCATATCGTTTCTCCCAAATCTGTCTTGTGGCCCGACCATCGGTTATTCGTGGTCAGAAATGTAAGGAGTTTTGATGCATTCAATTTGCAACATTCACACACCAAAATTCTGCACCCATTATGAAACGATCATTCAATTCAAGGAATAATTTTCCACCTAAGCTTACCAAAGCATCCGTTTGGTTAGTTCTAACCATAGGTGCACTTCACGATCATTGTGATAAATTGAAGCCTTATTGATGCATACAATAACAATTTTTATGCACCATAAACAGGGAGACTGAAATGACCAAAATGTCCTTGCTGCGGAGTGTCGCCTTCGCCGTCGGCGCCATGATCACCGTCACTGCCGCCAGCGCCGAAGACGCTGCTGCCTGGCCCACCAAAACCATCGAGATCGTTATTCCGAATGGCCCTGGCGGTCCGACCGACATTCTGGCCCGCAATCTGGCCCGGGCGGCCGAACCCATCTTTGGCCAGGAAGTTGTCGTGATCAACAAGCCGGGCGGCGGCGGTGCCACGCAAATGACCATCGTCAAAGCGGCCGAACCGGATGGTTACACGCTGGGGATCAACACTCTGACACAGTTCACCGCCATGAAAACCAGCCTCGAAGGGATATTTACGATCGAGGATTTCGATTGGATCGCAATGCTGCAACAGGACAGCTATATGCTGTTCGTGTCGGAAGACAGCCCCTACAAGACCTTCGGTGATTTCGTCGACGCGGTGAAAGCCTCGGGCGAGGTGCCCAATGTCGGTGGCTTCGGTTCTATCGGGTCGGTGTCCAATGTGGCTTCCGAGCTTGCCACGAACTCCGCCGGAATCGACATCAACTGGGTTGGCTACAACAAGACATCCGAGACCATCGCAAACGTGCTCGGCGGCCATGTCGAGGTCGGATCAGCGAACGCCGGATCGCTGCGCGAGTTCGTGGAATCCGGTCGCGTGCGGGTCATCGGCGTGCTGGCCGACGCGCGCAACCCTGCCCTTCCGAATGCTCCAACCTATGCCGAACAAGGCTTTGATGCGAATACCAATTGGCAGCAGATCCGCGGTTTGGTTGCGCCTGTCGGCGTGCCGGACGCAATCAAGGTAAAGCTCGCCGCGGGTCTGCGCGAAGCGGTCAACTCCCCGGAATTCAAAGATTATGAGAAAATCTCCGGTGTGGTCCCGCGCTTCTTGGGTCCGGACGAATACGAAGCCTTCGCCAAAACGCTTGATAGCCTCGCAGTCGAAGGTCTCAGAGCAGCCGGGGTCAAATAGGCCTAACTTGATCGGCATCCGGCACGAGGGGGCGCTCGCGCCGGTCTTCTGCCCCCCGGCGGCGCCTCCCGCGTCGGGGGCATTTCTATTTGAACGGCCATAACCTTTGGTCAGGTTATGAACGGGCCCGGGCTTGATAGAGTGCTGACAAACGCCTCGCATGTGGCAATCAGCAGTTAGGATTATCCGATGGCAACGCTCGTCACCATACCCGGCATCATGTCGGACGCACGCACTTGGGCGCCAATCGCGCAAGACTTGAAAATTCAAGTGGATGGGGTTCACGTCGCAGATACCACGAAGGACGCCACTTTGGAGGATATGGCCTCCCGCGCTCTGAGCGACACCACGGGCGATCTGATCGTCATCGCGCACTCCATGGGGGGGCGCGTCGCAATGGAAATGGGCCGTCAGGCGCCTGAGCGGATCAAGGCCATGATCCTGTCGAGCACCAGTGCCGGAGGTCCCGGCGCGAACGAACAAGAGCATCGGCAGACGCGCATCGACGAGGCCAATGCCGACATGAGCGGCTATGCCAAAAACTGGGCGCCAAAAGTCCTGTCCAAGGAGAATGCCCAGAACGACGCCTTGGTCGCACAGGTTCGGCAGATGGTCGAAGATTGCGGCGCAGCGGTCCATGAACGCCAGAACCTCGCGCTGCTGCATCGCCCTGATGCGACAACCTATATCGGCGATTTTCCCTTTCCCGTGCTGCTGATCACCGGCGATCAGGACCACCTGTCGACCAAAGAGGTCCACGACGCGGTCGCTGCAAAAATCCCCGACGCCACGTCGATCGTTCTGGCCGGCGCCGGGCACCTATTGCCGTTCGAACAGCCCAAGGCAGTGACGGAAACGGTGCGGAACTGGCTGCAAGAAAAGTCGGTGATTTGAACACGGCTCCATCACTGACCCTTGCCTACGAGGCGGCGCCCGACACCGGGTTGCCGCCTTTGCTTTTGGTGCACGGGCTGCTTGTTGGCCGTGACATTTGGGCGCCGAACTCCGGCCTGTCACGGCAGTTCCGCCTGGTTCGTGTCGATCTGCCCGGCCATGGCCAAAGCCCGATACCGCAGGCTCCGGAGCAGGCGCAGCCGGGCGCCATCGTTGCGGCGCTCGAGAGGCTGCGCAAGTCCCTGGGGATCGCGCAATGGCACCTGTGTGGTCAGAGTTTTGGCGCGGGCATCGTGCTGCGTTGCGCACTGGACCACCCAGATGCCTGCAAGGGCCTGATCTTTACAAATGCAAACGCGGCCCTGCGCGGACCTGAATCCGAGGCGCAGCTGGAGGTGCGGCGCGGCCTGATCGCCGAGCTGCGTGCGGGCGGCCAAAGCGCCCTGCGCAAGCTACCCTATCATCCCGCCCATGCGCGGCGCTTTCCACCCGGCCTGCGCCAACGGCTGTCCGACCATGCGGACAACATCAGCCCAGAAGGCCTGGCGCTCCTCATGCAAGAGGCCCTGCCCCGACTGTCGGTGCGTGATCGGCTGGATGCGTTATCGGTGCCGACCCTGCTGATCAATGGCCTGTATGAGAAGAAGTTCCAACCGTCGCGGGACTGGCTGGCCGAGACACATCCAAAGATCGCAATCACCGACCTTCCCGGTGGCCATTCGGTCAATGTGGACTGCGCTGAGGCGTTTGACACGACGGTCAAGGCGTTTCTACGCAAGCATATGTGAGCAACCGGCACCATGTTCGGGTGCCGGTCGCGATTTCAATCGGTCACACCCGCAATTCCTCAGCCTTGTCAAAGATCGACGCGCGCGCCGGATCAAATCCGACCCGGATCAGATCGCCATCCGCCACCGGCATCTGTCCATCGACACGGAAGCGCAAAGATGTGCCCGCAAGCGAAGACCAGACAAGCGTTTCGGCCCCCATCGGCTCGACGAGTTCGGCGCGCACCTCGAATTGGGTCGGCGCGGCATCTGCGGCCTCGCCTGTCACGATATGCTCGGGGCGAATGCCGAACCACACATCACCGCTGAAGCCGGGACGGGTGAATTCGTATCCCGACAAGGACACATCCTTGCCAGCGATCACCACCTTGGGCGACTGCGGGTTTGCCAACCGGGTGTCAAAGAAGTTCATCGACGGCGAGCCGATGAAATCGGCGACATATTTATTAGCCGGCTTGTTGTAGATCACGCTCGGGGTATCAAGCTGCATGACAACGCCGCCCTTCATGATCGCGATCCGATCGGCCAGAGTCATTGCCTCAACCTGGTCGTGCGTCACGTAGATCATTGTGTTTTCCAGAGTTTGGTGCAGACGCTTGATCTCCACCCGCAGATCGGCACGCAGCTTGGCATCGAGGTTCGACAAGGGCTCGTCGAAGAGGAACACATCGACATCGCGCACCAGCGCCCGGCCAATGGCAACCCGCTGACGCTGACCACCGGACAGCGCGGCGGGCTGGCGCTTGAGCAAGGGTTCGATCTGGAGCACCTCGGCGGCACGGGCCACCCGACGCGCGATCTCATCCTTGGGCATTTTCGCGTTCTTCAGACCGAAGGTCAGGTTCCCCTCGACCGTCATCTGCGGATAAAGCGCGTAGGACTGAAACACCATACCGATGCCGCGATCTGAGGGTTCCGCCCAGGTCACGTTCTGGCCCTTGATGTGAATCGACCCCTCGGTCGGTTCCAGCAATCCGGCGATGCAATTGAGCAGAGTGGATTTGCCACATCCCGAACTGCCCAGCAGCACGAGGAATTCGCCCTGACCGATATCGAGATTAAGATCGCGCAGGACCGACACGGAGCCGAAATCGAGCTTGAGGTTCTGGATAGAAACGCTTGGCTGCATGACGTTATCCTTTCACGGCGCCGGCTGCGATGCCGCGCACAAAAAGCTTGCCTGAGAGAAAGTAGATGGTGAGCGGGACCACGCCAGAGAGCAGCGTCGCCGCCATGTTGACGTTGTATTCCTTCACACCGGTGACCGAGTTGACGATATTGTTGAGCTGAACCGTCATCGGGTAATTGTCGGGCCGCGTGAAGATGACGCCGAACAGGAAGTCGTTCCAGATCGCCGTGGTTTGCAAAATCACCGCCACGACGAAGATCGGCACCGCCATCGGCAGCATGATCTTAAGGTAGATCGTCCAGAACCGGGCGCCATCGACACGGGCGGCCTTGAACAACTCTTCGGGCACAGATGAGAAGTAGTTGCGGAACAGCAGTGTCAGGATCGGCATGCCGAAAATCGTATGCACCAGCACCAGCCCGCCCAGATCTCCATACAGCCCGATTTCGCGCAACAGGATCACGATCGGATAGATCATCACCTGATAGGGAATGAAGGCGCCGATGATCAGGATGGTGAAAAATACGTTGGCACCTTTGAACCGCCACATCGACAGGGCGTAACCGTTGACCGAGGCCACCGCGATCGAGAAGAAGACGGAGGGCACGGTGATCTTGATCGAGTTCCAGAAGCCGCGCGACAGGCCATCACAGTTCAGGCCGGTACAGACCGTCGACCACGCCTTGACCCAAGGCTCGAAGGTGATTTCCATCGGTGGGGCAAAGATGCTGCCCATCCGGATCTCCGGCAGCCCTTTCAGCGACGTCATGAGCATCACATAGAACGGCAAGAGATAATAGACCGCCAGAACCACCAGAATGCCGTAGATCACGATGTTATTGCGGGAAAAGGCCCGACGGGGTTTGGGGCCGGATGCATGCGCCGGACTTGGGCGCTGCATGTTTGCGGTGACATCAGCCATGTTTCTTGCCTCCGAATTCAAGGTAAGCCCAAGGAATGATGACAACGATCACGGCCACCAGCATCATGCTGGACGCGGCAAAGCCCTGGGCAAGGTTTTGCGAAACGAACATCATGTCGAACACGAACTTCGCCGGGACCTCGGACGCGAGGCCAGGACCGCCACCGGTTTGCGCGATGACCAGATCGTAAAGCTTGATAATGGCAGAGGTGATCAGCACAAGTGTGGTGATGAAGACCGGACGCATCATCGGGATCACCACCAGCAGGTAGGTTTTCCATGCTGGAATGCCGTCGATCTTGGTGGCCTTCCACACGTCTTCGTCAATGCCGCGCAGACCCGCCAGCATCAGGCACATCACAAGGCCACTGGTGTGCCACAGACCTGCGATCAGTACCCCGTAAAGCACCGTGTTCGTGTTATAGAGTGGATCGAAGGTGAAGGTCTCAAACCCGAGGCTGCGCACGGCGTGCTGTATCCCGAACTCGGGGTTCAACAGCCACTGCCAGACAAGGCCCGTAACGATAAAGCTGAGCGCATAAGGGTAGAGGAAGATGGTGCGAAACCCATCCTCGAAGCGGATTTTCTGATCAATCAGAGCGGCCAGAAGAAAGCCGAGCACCAGAGCGAGGATCAGCATCAAGATGCCGTAAATCGCGAGATTCTCGATTGAGATGAGCCACCGGCGGGTGCCCCAAAGACGTTCATATTGATCAAGCCCAACCCATTTGGTGCTGGGCAGAAGGCGGGAGTTGGTAAAGGAATAGACGATTGTCCAGACAGAGCACCCAACAAAGACCACAAGCGCGGTCAGCACCATGGGAACGGCGGCGATTTTAGCACTCAGGTTCTTGAACAGCCCTGTCGGTTTGCCGCTTTGCGACATTGGGAATCCTCCGGTTTTAAAGGGTGTGGCAAAGGCGGCGCGGATCGGCGTCAGAAGATCCGCGCCGCGGTCTGTCAGTCAGCCGTTGCGATGATTTCGGCAAACTCGGCCTGCGCGGTCTCGGGGCTAAAACTGGGGTCGGCAAAGAATTCAATCATCAGATCGGTCACCCGGCCCACGGTATCCGGCGATACCATAGTGTTGATACTCTCCACAATGTGGCCTTCTTTGAGGATCGCCATGCCCTTTTCCATGCAAGGGGTCGGATCCCGCAACTCCACGTCACGGCGCACCGGCAGCGCGCCTTTCGCCTTGGTAAATTCCACCTGAGTTTCCGGGGAAACGATCACACCAGCCAGTACATCCTGCGCGGCAATGATCTCCGGGTCATCGACTTTCGGGAAATAGAAGGCATCGCCTGCGGCGGTGATGTATTCATTCACGCCCAGACCCGGCAGACAGGAAAAGTCTTCGCCCGCTGTCATCCCGGCCTGTGTGAATTCCCCTTGAACCCAATCGCCCATGATCTGACCTGCGGCACGACCGCTGATCATCAGGTTGGCGGCTTCGTTCCAGGCCTGAACATTCGAGCCTTCCATGAGGTCGCGTGCCTCCGCGGCGGCCTTAAACACTTTGGCCACGTCAGATCCAGCGGCGTAGTCAGCGTCGCGCCCGGCATAGACCCGTTCAAAAAGCTCGGGACCACCGATGGAGACCATCAGCACGTTGAACATCAACTGTTTCTGCCAGGATTGCTGCCCCTGCGCCAAGGGGATGATGTCCATCTCGCGCAGCTTCGGCGCAGCAGCGACGAATTCGTCCCAGTTCTGCGGCACGGAGAGGCCATTGTCGGTAAACACGGCGTTGTTCAGCCACAGCCACTGTTGCGAGTGGATGTTCGAGGGCACGCAATAGAGTTTGCCTTCGAAGGTGCAGCTATCGAGCAGCGATTGCGGGAAGATCTGATCTTTCCAGCCCTGCGCCTCGGCAACCTCTGTCACGTCACGCATAAAGCCCGCTTCGATCAGCTCGCGCATCGCCTGGCCGTGGGTGAACTGCGTGGCCCCCATCGGATCGCCGCCGGTGATCCGGCTGGTGATCAGCGGACGGGCAACCCCGCCCGCACCGGCGATAGCGCCGTCAACCCAAGTGTTGCCACTCTTCTGGAAGCCTTCGGAGATGACGCGGATCGCTGCAGCCTCAGCCCCGGAGGTCCACCAATGGGTCACCTCCAGATCAGTGGCCAAGACTGGTTGGGCCGCCGCAGCCGTCAACATCCCCAGTGCGAATGTCTTGAATTTTGTCATAGTTCTCTCCCATGTGAACTGTGGTCGTTACACGTCCTGCGACATTGCGCGAGCGTGAAATCCGTGGTGTCCGGCCGGTTCATGCGCCGGGTCTTTTATGTATTCAACTGTCCGTTTCAGCGACGATCAGGTCAACAGATCGGAGATTTGCCGCGCCAAAACAATTTGTATGAGGCTTTGAACTAAAAGAATTTTTTGCAACCTCCGGACATAGCCGGCGCTACTTTTCGACCTCTGACAGTACTTTGCCGACCACGCCTCAACCGGCAATCACCCCGGCGGCACGCAGATTGGCAATCTCATCGCTGCTGTAGCCGATTTCGGACAAGACCTTATCCGTCTGTGCGCCCATCTTTTGCGGCGGGTTCTCCAGCGAGGGGCCGTCCTCCTGCATCCGAAAACCGGCCAGCGTGGTGGTCATCCCCTCAGGCGTTCCATCGGCCCCGTCGAATCTGTGCAGCACCGGCCGCGCCAGAGTCTGCACATCGCTCAACGCCTCGCCCAGATCCCGGATACGGGCGCAGGGGATACCGTGTGCCTGTAGCCGCTCCTCCCAATAGGCCGCCGAGCGTCTCAGGAAGGCGGTTTGCAGGACAACGCTTTCCTCTTCATGCGCATCGAGCCGCTGGTTGTTGTCCTGCTTGACCATGTCCTCGCGCCCGAGCAAGCGCCAAAGCTTGGCCTGCTGTTTGAGGTTCGAAGCCGAGACCATCATCGGCGCGTCGCTGGCGTGATACATGCCGATTGTCGCAAAAACATAGGTATTGCCTTTCGGGGCCGGAACCTTGCCGTTCCAAAAATAAGAAGCCACATGCGAGGTCGCGAACATCAGTGCCACATCCAGCATCGACACATCGACGAAATTGCCGATGCCACCGTTACGCGCGCGCTGTAACAAGGCCGCAGTGATCGCATAGGCGGTGGTGGTGCCCGCCGCGTAATCCATGATCGGCGCGCCGCATTTGAATGGCTTTTCCGGATCGTCTCCGGTCATCGCCATGAAGCCGGAAAACGCCTGAATGATGTTGTCATAACCGCGTAGTTCACGCCGTGGTCCGGTCGTCCCAAAAGCCGAAAGCGAGCAATAAATCAGCCCGGGGTTGCGCACCTTGAGATCCTCATAGCCGAGCCCCAATGCCTCGAATGCCCCCGGTCGATAGTTTTCAATGAAGACATCTGCTGTGTCGATCAGGCGCAGCATCGCCTCCTTGCCCTCGGGCGTCTTCAAGTCTATCGCGACTGAAGATTTATTGCCCGCTTGCCCCAGAAAAGCCGTGCCCATTCCGATGTCATTCATCGCCCGATCCGGCCCTTGGGCGCGTGCCTGATCGGGATCGTTCGGATCCTCTACCTTGATGACATCGGCACCAAGTGTGGCCAGCTGGAACGCCGCGAAAGGCCCAGCCAACACATGTGTGGTATCGATCACCCTATAGTTTTGAAACGCCTTCATTTGGGTCAACTCCGTCCCTTTTCTGATCTTGCCGATATTTGCTGGCGGCTTGGATCAAAGCGGTGCAATCTGGTCTCAGCGCTTATTGAAGGCGCCAAGCGGGTTGTAATCAACGTCGTTTGCTTTCCGAAATGTTGGGTCAGTTCTGACCTATGCGTTCCCCGCCCTCGCGCGTGTTCGGCTATGATGGAAGGGACGAAAATATTTGGCGAGATCGCACAATACCATGACCACCAACAGCCTGCCGCTTTCGGATGCGACGCTCTGCGCAGCGCCCTTTCACCTAGATGCAAGGGGGCTGGACTGGGTCAAGACGCAATTCAACGCGCTCGGGACAGAGGCGAAGATTGCGCAGCTCATTCTGCCGATGTGCCGTGATCTGTCCGATGACAGTATCGACGCCTTGGCCGCACGCGGGCTCGGCGGGGTGCATCGGTTCCCCAGCTATTCCGAGGAGGAACTGCGCCACTCGGCCCAGCGTCTGATGCAAACCTGTGCCGTGCCGCCGCTGTTAACTGCCGATATCGAGATGTCTGAAAAGGCCAGCGTCAAGGCTGGCACCGCCTTCCCTAACCAAATGGCTGTCGCCGCGACGGGTGATCCCGAAAATGCCCGGCGGATGGGGGCAATCGCGGCACGCGAGGCGGGCTATCTCGGTTTTGGCATCAGTTGGACGCCAGTGGCCGATCTCGCGCTGAATTTCCGCTCCAACGCGGTGAACACCCGCAGCTTTTCCGACAAGGTCGATCAGACGCTTTCGATGGTCTGTGCCTATCTCGACGGGATGCAGGACGATGGCCTTGTGGCCTGCGTCAAACATTTCCCCGGCGAGGGGCTGGACGAGCGCGATCAACACTACGTCACCACCCACAACACCATGGCAATGGACGATTGGTACGCAAGTTTCGGCAGGATCTACGCCGCCGCAATCGCCAAGGATGTCCGCCTTGTCATGGCCGGTCACGTCACCCTTCCGGCCTATCGTCGGAACACAGGAGACGCGGCAGTGAGCGGGGCCACCCTCCCGGCCTCACTCAATGCGAACCTGCTTGGCGAACTGCTGCGCGGGGAACTGGGATATAACGGTGTCATCGTTTCGGATGCGACGGGCATGGCGGGATTCACCTCCTGCGGGGCGCGCAAGGACATTGTCCCGCTTTGCATCGAAAGCGGATGCGACATTCTGCTATTTCCGCGCGATATCGACGAGGATATGCAGTTTCTCCGCGACGGTCTGGACAGTGGCGCGCTGTCGCAAACCCGCCTGGACCAAGCGGTGCTACGCATTCTGGCGCTCAAGGCCTCCATGGGGCTGCATCTGGACCGGCCCGCCGTCCCGCTCGAGGACCGACGCGCACGGTTGCTGGCATCCGAGGAGCATCGCGGCTGGGCCAAAGGTGTCGCAGAAGGCTGCGTGACCTTGGTCAAGGATACCCAAAGCCTGTTGCCCCTGTCGCCTGAACGTCACCGCCGCATCCTGTTGGCCGAGTTGCGCGACCGCCGCAGCCCCTCCGCCCCCCTGCCCGACCTCGAAATCCCCACCATGCTGGAACAGCTCGGGTTCGAGATCACCCGCGTTGTCCCGGGCGAGCCCATTGATGCAACCGGGCAGGACATCGGCCTGTATCTGATGGCTGAGGAAGGGCTCTCGGGCAAAGAGCACCTCGGGCCGCAATGGGAACGGCTGCACGGCGCCTTTCCACTGACGATGCAGCGCATGTGGCAGCATCTGCCGACGCTCTATGTCTCGCTCGGCTCGCCTTTCCTGACCTTTCACATGCCCGATTGTCCAACCTTCGTGAACGCCTACTGCGCCGTGCGTCCGGTCCAGCAGGCCGTCGTCGATGCCCTGACCGGCGCGATTTCCTTCCGGGGCGAAAGCCCGGTGGAGCTGCCCTTTGGCCTCCCCCTCTGAACGCGGTCTGACCAGTCGTTTATGTATCCCAAGTGCAGACCAAAGGTTGGTTTACCCGTCGCGCGGATGGCTTTTTACTGCCCACAGTCCGGCGCGACAAGCGCCTGACTTGCTCTTGAGGAGGAGACAAGAACATCATGAAAATGCTTTCCACTGGCTTTGCGTGCCTTGCGGCCGCAGCGACTTTTGTCGCAACAACCATCACCCCCGTGGCCGCCGAAGAGGCGTGGCCGAGCGGTCCGGTTTCGGTGATCATGCACACCAAGCCCGGCGGCACATCCGACATTTTCATCCGAACGCAGGCCAAATCGCTTGAACCGGAAATCGGTCGGGACGTCATCGTGGTCAATGCCCCGGGCGGCGGTGGCGCAAACCAGATGAGCCGCGTCAGCTCCGCCAAGCCCGATGGACTGACACTGGGTGTGAACACCTTGACTCATTTCACCGGCATGCAGACCAACCTCAAAGGCACCTTCGCGCCCGAGGATTTTTCCTGGATCGCCTCGGTTCAGGAAGACCCGATCCTGTTCTTCGTCCGCGAAGACAGCCCTTATCAGAGCTTTGACGACGTGATTGCCGCGGCTAAGGAAAATCCTGAAAGCATCAATATCGGCGGTTTCGGCCCGATCGGTTCCATGCAGCATATCGGTATGTCGATGCTTGAAAATGCCACCGACACCAAATTCAACTGGATCGGCTACCCTTCAACACCCGATATCATTGCCGCCCTGCTCGGTGGGCACGTCGATATCGGCGTTTCGAACCTTGGGCCGACGGCCGAATACTTCGAATCCGGTCGCATCCGTGGTTTGGGCGTGTTGGGTGACGAACGGCTGGAAGGAGAGCCCGATCTGCCCACCTTCATCGAACAGGGTGTCGATGTGGATTCGAGCTGGATTCAGGTACGCGGCGTGTTTGGCCCCGCCGATATGCCAATGGAATTGCAGCAGAAAGTGGCCGATGCCTTCCACGAAGCGATGCGGGCCGACTCCTATCAGGAGTATGCTCGCAGCACGGGTGTCACGGATTCCTGGATGGGTCCGGCGGAATACGCCGATTTCGTCGCCAATATCTCTGACGTTGCGGTGGAACAGCTGACCGCCGCCGGTGTGTTGCAATAATCTCGGTTCGGATCTTACGCTTCCGTTCGGTCGGATTTAAAACAGGGCACGCGACAGCGTGCCCTGTTTGCATTCAAACTGGCGCCGACAGGGTTTGAACAGCGGCGATCAAGCTGCCATCGCCCCGCGTCATCACGGACATCGTGCCATGATCGGCAACATATACGCGATCGCCCTGATTGATATTGCCCAGATAAACCACATCACGGCCCAACACCGGCTCGGGTCGTTCGGATCGGGCGTAGGCCGCCGCCTCGGCGATCCGCGAGAAGGTCGGAAAATAGAGCAGGCCAACCGCGTTGAAATCCAGAGACGGCGTTGGGCGTTCGCAATAGTAGGTCTGCACCCCAACCTGCGCCGCCTTGCGCAGGCTGCGCGCCGTCTCCCGCGTCTCACCATCGAGCATCATCAGCTCGGGCCCGGCGGGCATGATCTGCATATCCCCAAGGACGGTATTGCGGAAAATCCGCGTATTGGATCGGCTCGCGTCATGGCTGACAAATGTTGAGATCATCGACACTTTGGCGATGCGTTCGCCCCCGACCATGATCTGATGTGTGGACCCTGTGCGCGTGTCCGACACCGCGAACAGCCTCGACAAGATCTGCGCATCCTGCCCCAGAAGAGGCCGGGACAGCGGATAAAACCGCAGCGATGTCGTGCAAAAAGCGGCATAAACCGGTCGGCCGTCTTCCGCGTGAAACACCGCCTCGCGCTGGCCGAGGGCCTTGGCAATGAGCGCCCAATGCTGGTCGCCGCAAAAGCGCAAAAGCCATTGTTCCGACAGGCCCGCGGGCGAGAGCTGCGCCATGCCCAGCGGCAGGCTGACAGCCTCCTCGACCGGGGCCTGCCGCGCGGCGAAGGCAACAACCGCCATCAGGCGACGGCCCGCTTGCCAGCGCTTTGCAATTGCAGGGCGATCTGCTCGGCCAGATAGGTGCTGTCCTCCTCAATCCCGAGGAAGCGACCCGACCCCCAGGTATTCAACCAGCCCAGCCCGATAAAGTGGAACCCCGGAACATCCGTCACGCCGCGTTTGAATTTCGGCTTGCCGCGCGCATCAAACACATCGACCTCGATCCAGTCATAATCGGGACGGAAGCCAATGGCCCAAAGCACCGAGGAAATCCCCGCGGCCTTGGCATTCAGCTCGGAGCGCTCCTCTGCGGGTTCCCAGACCTTGGTGAAGGGCGGCTCTTCGGGCGCGTCGATGCCGTTGCGGGCGATATAGGCATCGATCTGGTCGCGGATGCCGACATAGCTGCGATCCGCATCATCGAGGTTCTGTTTCAGATCCGGCAGGAATTTCAGGGTATGCCCGTCCATATCGGCCAGCGATCCGTAAAGCTCGACCCCGTGGTCGACATGCCATTGGCGCAGGTCGATCTCCTTGCCGCCATCGCGGCCCGACATGTAGTGGTTGGTCTGGGTCAGCGCCTTGAACGGATCGGGATGCGTGTCGATGGTGATTTCGTAATGGCCCGCGTCGTGCAGCCAGTCGGTGGCATCGCGACCGCGATATTTGCGCGGACTGCGCGGCGCGGGGCCGACGGCCAGATGCACACCACGCCCCGCGCGGACGAAGTCCTCCATGATCTGCACACCCGATTGGCCGGTTCCGACGATCAGCACATCACCGTCGGGCAGCTGCGAGGGGTTGCGGTAATCGACCGAGTGCATCTGCACGATCGTCGGGTCCAGCGCTTGCGCATAGGCGGGTTCGATCGGGTTGTCATAGCCGCCCGTGGCAATCACCACCTGATCGCAGGTCCATGTGCCAATGCTGGTCTCGACAACATAGCCACCCTTCGGCAAATGCACGACACGGGTCACGGCGACGTGCTCATGGAGGTTCGGCTCGAAGGTTGCCGTAAAGGCATCGAGATAATCGGTGATCTCGTCACGCAGCATGAAGCCATCGGGGTCAGTGCCCCCGAATTCCTTGTCATAATGGAAATCCGGTAGGCGGCATTGCCAGTTCGGCGTCACAAGACAGAAACTGTCCCAGCGGTTGACGCGCCAGGAATGGAACTTTTCATTGCGCTCGAAGACGACGCATTCGATGCCTTTTTTGTACAGGTTATAGGCCACCGAAAGGCCCGCCTGACCGCCACCAACAATCGCGACGGGAATATGCGGGGTGTGGGTATCATTCATGGTCTCGTCCTTTTTCAGGTGATTGACAGGCAGGTGACTTGAGCGTCCGGCTGGCCCTGAAAGCCAGCCACCCGTGTTTCGATCTTGTCGAGCTGAGCCATCGCCGAGGTGCAGGCAAAGCCGTATTTGCGTTCCACGCGGTTCGAAGCGCGCTCCATCGCAACGCGGGCGCGTTGCAGAAACTCGGGCAAAGGATAGCTTTGCCCCGGAGTGAACAGCTCGGTGATAACGCTGGAGGGCGAATAGCAGCGCTCCTCGCTGCCATCGGGCCAACGCAGAGTCCAATGCATCTCAGGCATGGGCAGGCTCCTTTCGGGAAAGCGACAGGTAGGGGGTTTGGGCGTGATCCCAGAATAACGCCGTCTCGCCGCCCCGTTGCAGAGTGACTTGTGCGCCGTCCGTGACCGCGCCGATCGGGTCGGCCCAGATGCCGCGCTCGTGGAAGGTGCTACAGACCTCCGCGGCCTGCTCCGGCGCGACCGAGAGCAAAAAGCCAAAACTGGGAAAGCTGTGCAGCCAGCGTTGCAGCGGCACATCGGTGGGCGGCACGATCCGATCCAGATCCAGCACCATGCCCACCGAGGAGCTTTCGGCCAGCATCAGCGCCGTGCCGGCAATACCGCCCTGGCTGATGTCCTTACCAGCTCTCAATTGGCCCCTTTCGGCCAGCTCGGGCAAAATCGCGAGATCGCCACGCAGCCGGTCATGCGGCGCATCGAGCGCGGCGCAGAAATTGTCGAAATTCACATAGCGCCCCCGATGGTCGATCGCCGCCAAAAGCACATCGCCGGGGCGCCCGTCGAAGCTGGTCACCGGCTTTTGCGCCTTGCCCAGAACGGACACGGCGAGGTTCAGCTCGGCAGCAGAAAAATTGGTGTGGCCACCCACCAGCGGCACGCCGTACGCCTCGGCGGCATCGCGCAGCCCTTTCATCAGGGGCGCAGCAATACCTGCATCGGGTGCCCAGACCTGATCAATCAGCGCCGTTGCCCGCCCGCCCATGGCGGCGATGTCCGACAGGTTGACCATCACCCCGCACCAGCCCGCGAACCACGGATCGGCCTGAACGAATGCGGGAATAAACCCCTCGCCCGCCAGAAGGTCATAGCCCTCTGCCGTCTTGATCATCGCAGCGTCGTCACCGGGTGTGCCAGCCGTATCGCCGGTCAGCCCCAGCATGCCCGTCGCCTGCGCGATGCCCAGTTTCGAGCGGATCGCGGGATGCGCGCGCAGGGCGTCCGCCAGATATGCCAGCGTCTCACTCATATGCGTCGCCCTGGTTTCAGGAACCAGCCCGAGGTCGGATTTTCACAGGGCGGGTAGAAGGACAAGTCGGCGGACATCTTGGCGTGGGGCACCCCATGCAGTGTAACCTCCTCCAAAACCGCCCATTTCAACCGGCGAAACAGTGGCACGTTCTGCTTTTGCACATGCGCAAGAAAGGTATCGCAGCCGCGTGCATTCGCGGTGCAGACCGCCAGCCGGATCAGTTCGGAGCCAAGCCGTCCGACCTGCCGAAAGTCGCTGTCCACCGCCAGTCGCGAGCCCCACCACAGGCGTGGGCTTTCCTCGTGGATGCGCACGGTGCCGACCACTTGATCGGCCTCGTGCGCATAGGTCGAAAGCGCAACAAGATGGGTGGCAACAAGGTCAATCTCGTCGCGGTCATGGGTCGCGAAAATGCCCTGTTCCTCGACAAAGACGCGGCGACGCAATGCCTCGGCCCCGCGTGCCTCGAACGGTTTGGAGGCGGCGCGGATATAATAGCCGGGGCATTGGAACTGGCGGTGCTCAAGCTCGATCATGCCGACACCTTCAGTTTTTCATAGGTCGAAAGAGCCGAACAGGCACCGCATTTGCCGCATCCCGCCTTGATATCCTCGGACCGGATACCGGCACGCACGATCATCTCGCCCAAGGGGCGCAGGATCGAGGCCATGAATTCGGGCTTGGGTGCGGGGTGGCTTTCCAGCGGCGTGCCCGAGATCGGGACAAAGGGGACGACGAAGGGATAAACGCCCATGTCACACAGCTTTTGCCCCATCTCGAGGATCGCCTCGCGCGTGTCCCCAAGCCCGGCGAGAATGTAGGTAGAGACCTGAGCCCGGCCAAAGACCTTCACCGCCGCCTCGAAACTGGACATGTATTTTTCCAGCGGCACGGTCGCCTTGCCCGGCATGATACGTTCGCGCACCTCTTGCGTGACGGCTTCCAGATGCATGCCGAGTGCGTCAATCCCCGCATCTTTCATGCGCTGGTGCCAGATGTCGTCATCGGGCGGTTCGCACTGACCTTGCAACGGCAGATCGACAGCGGCTTTGATTGCCCGCGCGCTCTCGACCATGACCGCCGCGCCGCGATCACGGCCCTTGGGTGTGCCGGTGGTCAGCACCATATGCTTGACCCCATCCAGTTCGACCGCCGCCTTGGCGACCTCGGCCAGCTGTGCCGGCGTCTTATGCGCGATGGTGCGGCCTGCGGCGAGGCTCTGGCCAATGGCGCAGAACTGACAGGTCTTCTTGCGGCTCTCATAGCGGATACAGGTTTGCAGCACGGTCGTGGCCAGAACGTCGCGCGAATGCAGCGTCGCAATCTGGCTATAGGGCACGCCGTCGGCAGTGGTCAGATCGTAGAACTTGGGTTTGGTCGGAAACCGTACCTTGGCGATTTCGGCCCCGTCCCGGGTCACGCGGGACTGGCCCTTGGCGTCCGGTGGCTCGACCAAGAAGGGCGATTCAAAGGCGGGCGCCGTGTGGACCGGCACCATCACCGTCGTCTCGCCAATAGTGATGGCCTTGTGATCAGACGGCCCTGCCCCGCCGCGCCGGGCCTCGTGACCGACGCGCGGATCGACCAGCCGCATGCCGTGAGATTGAAGATCGTTGATCAGATCAGCATCAGACAGGTTGGATTCAGGCAGGTCAGATTCAAACATGGCGCGTCTCCTTTTCGTCAAGATCTGAGTACATCGGCGGCTGCAGAACGGGCGCAGCCTCGAAAGCGACGCGTGTCTCAGCTGGGCGAGTGTCATGCACCAGGTGCAGCAATTCGGGGCGGGCATAGTGCCCGACGCTGTCCATCATTCGCTTGCGCTTGGTGATCAACTTCATGTCCAGATCCGCGATCAGAATGCCCTCGCCCTCAGTCAGCGGCTCGGCCAGATGGCGGCCTTCGGGAGAAATGATGCAGGTCATACAGCCGTCACGCATGGCCTTTTGCAGCTTGGGATCGGGATGCAGTGATTGGATCTGCTCTTCGGTCAGCCAGCCTGTCGCGTTGACCACGAAACAGCCCGCCTCCAGAGCGTGGTGGCGCATGGTGACCTCGATCTGTTCGCCAAAGATCGGCCCGACGAGGCTACCCGGGAAATGCGCCGCGTGGATTTCTTCGTGCTGGGTCATCAGCGCATAGCGGGCAAGCGGATTGTAATGTTCCCAACAGGCCAGCGCGCCAACGCGGCCCACTTTGGTCTCGACCACCTTTAGCCCGGCACCGTCGCCCTGCCCCCACACCATGCGCTCATGGTAGGTGGGCGTAATCTTGCGCCGCTTCAGCGCAAGGCTGCCATCGGCGTCGAAAATCAGCTGTGTGTTATAAAGCGAGCCGTGGTCGCGCTCGTTCACGCCCAGAACCACGACAACACCGCGTTTGCGCGCCGCATCCGCCACGGCCTGCGTTTCCGGCGAGGGGACGACAACTGATTCTTGATACAGCTCCAGATGCGCGGTGCCTTGCTGCACCGGCGGCTGCACAAAGGAAAAATACGGATAATAGGGCACGAAGGTCTCGGGGAAGACAATGAACTCCGCACCCTTGTCGGCGGCATCCGCGATGGCGTTCAGCACGCGTTCAATCGTGCCCGCGCGTCCCGCCAGATCGGGGGCAATCTGCACCGCTGCGGCGCGAATGATATCGGTTCTCATGATCTCTTTCCCGTTTTGATAAGACGAACGTACGCAGGGAACCGGGCCGGCGTTGCGGCCCGACTCCAACCGGCTCAAACCGTCCAGGTGTCGAGGATGAAGGCATCGTCCTTGCGGTGCAGCAGGATGCAATCGAGTACGTCTTGCGGCGCAATCGGGACGATGCCCGGCAGCAGCGAGGGTTCGCCGTGGCCATAAAGCGCCTGAAGACCGAAACGGCAGCAATAGACCTTGCCGCCCTCGGCCATGAACTTCTTGAGATTGACGGCAAAATTCTGATGACCGGGGAAGGCTTCGTCGCCCAGAGTCGGGAAACCGCGTTGGATCCCCAGGGTCACGCCGGGGCCATAGAGCAGGATTGAGGTCTCGAATCCTTTGCGTTGCAGACGAATTGCCTGCAGAATGTTGACCAGACCGATGGACCCTTCAAAGGCAACTGTATGGAAGGTCACAAGGGCCTTTTCGCCTTCGTCGGCTTTAACATCTTCAAAGACCTTTTCTTCGTAATCCACGAAGAAATCACCATCTTTATGCGCTTCTTTTGTAACTTTTGGCATCCTGAGTCTCCTGTTCATTGGATGTCCCCACCCTGTTACCAGTGCTCCACACCACGCAATACTGCAATCATTTAGGAATCAATTATGCATACAATAATACATTCTCTTGCCGAATCTTTGAGCGGCTGCGCGGCATCTTGACGCTTTCTGCGGCGCAACTGTGATCCCCCGAACTCACAGACGAGCCACCTCGTGCGGTCGCAGGATGCCATCCATACAATCCGCTTCAATTTTCGCGAATCATTCGCTATCAACGGATGACAACGGAGAACGACATGATCGACTGGACCCCCCAGACCAAAGCCAACGGCAAACCGCGCTACATCGCCATTGCGGACGCCATTGAGCAAGACATCAAGGAGGGCGTCCTGACGCCCGGCACCCGCCTGCCGCCGCAACGGCGACTGGCCGAGCGCATGGGCATCGACTTCACCACCGTCTCGCGCGGCTACACCGAGGCCCAATCCCGCGGCCTCATCAAAAGTCAGGTTGGACGCGGCACCTTTATCGCGGAACCCGCCGAGACCACCGCCGGGCCCGACCCGCTGCGGCTTGCCGAAGAAGACCTGTCGATGAACCTGCCGCCAGAGCCGACAGACCCGGCCCTGATCGCCAATATGCGCAGCGGACTGGACTATGTCTCCGCCAACCTTCTGCAGCTGCTGCGCTATCAATCCTCGACCGGCTCAGACAAGGACAAGGCCGCCGCCTCGACCTGGCTCAGCCTGCGCGGCATGATCCCCACCAGCGCGCGACTTGTCATTTCACCGGGCGCGCACAGCACGATCTGCGCCATTCTGACGATCCTGACCCAGCCCGGCGACACCGTCCTGTGCGAACAGATCACCTATCCCGGCTTTCGCAACATTGCCTCGCGGCGCGGACTAAACCTTATCGGCCTCGAAATGGACGAGGACGGCATCCTGCCCGACGCGCTGAACACCGCCATTCTGCGTCATGGCCCCAAGGCGCTCTATCTGAACCCGACATTGCAGAACCCGACCACATTGACCATCCCGACAGAGCGACGACTGGCCATTTCGGAAGTGCTGAACAAACACGGGTTACACCTGATTGAGGACGACGCCTATGGCTTCATCCCTGCCAAGGCGCCCGCGCCGATTGCCGTCTCGGCGCCAGATCTGACCTGGCATATTGGCGGGCTGGCGAAATGCATCGGCGCCGGATTGCGACTGGCCTACACGGTCGCACCCACGAGCCGACTGGCCTATTCGCTGGGACAGACGCTCAAGGTACAGGCAGTCATGGCCTCGCCGATCACCACCGCCCTGGCAACGCAATGGATCGAGGATGGCACCGCCGATCAGATCCGGCGCTTCATCCGGTCGGAAACCTCGGCACGACAGGCCATCGCGCGCGAGGTGCTTGAGGGATTCGACTTTCAGGGGGCAGAAAATGCCTTCAATGTCTGGCTCACCCTACCCGAGGACGTCGGACGCGCCGATGTCGTCGCCCGGATGGCCGGACGCCCGATCGGGATCATGCCCTCGGACGCCTTCAGCGTCGGGATCACACCTGGTGATGAGGTGCGCCTGTGCCTTGGCGGATCACTGTCTCGCGAGGCGCTGCGCGCGAACCTTTACTTCCTCGTCAATAGCCTTCAGCACAGCGCGTTTCTTGGGTGACGGCGGCGGGGCTTTGCACCCGCCCGAAACCACGCAGCCCCTTGGCCCACTGAAAGGCCACGAACATCGCCTTTACTGGTGGGAGCAACACAAGACACAAGGCGATTGCGACCACCGACAGCAGGCAGGCGACGAGCAAGGGATTGTCGCGGAAGGCCTCAAAGGCCACCGGGAGCGAAAAGCCCACGAGATGCCCAACAATCAAAATCACAACATAGGCAGGGCCGTCATCCGCACGCTGCGGCGTAAAATCGAGACCGCAAACCGCGCATTCGGACCGCACCTTCAGGTAGCCCTTAAACACGGCGCCCTCGCCGCAGCTCGGGCATTTGCACCGAGATCCACGCTTCAGCGCGGCACGCATATCATGGGATGTTTCCGTTTCGGCGTCAGGATTGGACATCTTGGCATTTCCTTCTTCAGACATGGGCAAGACATCCGCCACGCACCAGTTTCGCTACATTAAGACATACAATTTTTATATTGTATTGCGAATGTGTCATTTTGTCCATCACTCAGGCGGGCCTATGCGATAGCGCCGTATGGTCGAAGTAACGGTCCGGCCTTACCACTTGAAACATTCAGGATTTCCCAACATTGACCGCATACAAGTTACCCGCCATACTAGCAAATAGGTCAAACGAGTTGGCCATGCACGCCGATTGGCTGCTTCGTCAGTGCAGGCAATGTTGTTTCCACTCATCGCGCAATGCATGGAATATTGAAATGTCATCTATTCCCAACCGCACACTGCCGCCCCTCAATCCGCTCAAGGCGTTCGAGGCCGCGGCACGGCACAACAGCCTGACCCTTGCGGCAGAAGAGCTGAATGTCAGCCAAGTCGCCGTCAGCCGACAGGTTCGCGTCCTCGAGGACTATATGGGCGTCACCCTGTTTCGCCGTCTCAACCGTGGCATCGAACTGACCCGTGAGGGCAGTCTTTTGTTCAGAGGCGTCGGTCAGGCCTTTCAGGACATTGAGGACGCGACAAAAAACGTGTCCCGCCGGGGCCAGCGCAACATTTTGGCGATCCAGTCCTATGTCACGTTCTCGCGCGGCTGGCTGATGCCCCGGTTGGGGGATTTTCACAAGGCCCATCCCCGCATCGAGGTGCGCCTGTCCTCGTCCCCCGAAGCCGCCGATTTCGACACGGACAATCTGGATGCTGCGATCCGCGGCGGCGATGGCAACTGGCCGGGCCTGCATGCCGAAAAATTAGCGGATATGGAGCTAATTCCGGTCTGTTCGCCTGCCTTTCTCGCCGAGAACCCGTTGGAGCGGGTCGAGGATCTGGCCAAGGTTAAACTGCTGCATTCCATGGCGCGACCAAAGGACTGGACATCATGGCTTGAGGCAGTTGGTGCCAAGTTTCCTCCGAAAAACCGCCTGTTGTTCGAAAACAGTTCTCTGGCCTATGAGGGCGCGCTCATGGATCTGGGTGTCGCGATTGCAAACCGCCATTTCGTACAGATGCAGCTGCGCGCCGGAACGCTGGTCGCACCCTTCGAACAGGGCTGTCGAACGGGCGAAAGTTACTACCTGACATGGCCAAAGGACGAAGCACCATCCTCCCCGTTGCTGAAATTTCTCGACTGGATTCGCATCCACTTTGCCCCGGACGAGAGCGAGACCCCAGAGATGGCGCCGGATCAACCGCTCGAAGTGTCTTCATCCCCGTCGCGTTCGGGATTCTCGATCTGAATACGCTCGCGCATCCAGTCGAGGAACTTGATAAGCGTGCGCGAGGGGGCAGCATTCTTGGGCCATGTCAAGAAATAGCCCTCGCCACTGTAACAGCTCAGATCGCCGAATGGCGCGACGAGATTACCGTTCTGTAACTGGCGTTTGACGAAAATCTTGACGGCCAGCGCGACCCCGCTGCTCATGGACGCCGCCTCATATGCCAAGGCCGAGCTTTCGAAGCGAATGCCCGGCTCGGGGTCGATATCGGCGCCGACCCGCTTGAGCCACGCCGCCCAATCCGTCGGCCGCGCCATGGAATGCAGCAGGCGGACGCGGGCCAGATCGTTCGGATGGAACAATTCATGCTGTTCCTGGTACTCAGGTGTGCAGATCGGAATCAATTCGACATTGACCAGCTTTTCAGAATGCAACTCTGGCCAGTCGCCCTTGCCGGCCCGAATGGCTGCATCAAGGTTCTGACTTTCGAAATCGACCGGCGCGGTTGAGGAACTCAGGCGCACCTCTATCCGGGGATGTTTGTCGTGGAAATCCGTCAAGCGCGGAATCAGCCAGCGTTGGGAAAAGGTCGTGTAGGATTGAATGGCCAGAATATCGCGCCGACCACGCCGGGACACACGCCGGGATGCGGTGGCAATATCCTGAAACGCATGGGAAATCCCCTCGTAGAGTTGGCGCCCCTCATCGGTCAGCTCCACACCGCGATGCAGTCGGCGGAACAGGTTCACGCCGAAATAATCTTCCAGCGTCTTGACCTGACGGCTGACCGCGACCTGACTGACATTCAGCTCTTCCGCCGCGAGCGTCAGGCTGCACAGACGCGCGGCCACCTCAAAGGTGCGCAGCGGATTAAGGGGCGGAATGGGACTTGTCATCTGTCTTGTCTCGTCGTTTGGAAGGCCGCGTCACAGGTCCAGATTGGAGGGGCTGCACAACGGGGTCACCCAAAAACTACGCTCCGATCATTTCAGCTGTTATTCAAACAACTTGCCTATTACTTATACAAGAATGACATCAGAAATCTAGCACCGTTCCAACGCGATCGCGATGCCTTGGCCGAC
>NZ_AMRK01000013.1 GCF_000299875.1 Celeribacter baekdonensis B30 | reverse complement strand
TGTCTCGCAGGGCGCGCGATTTCATTCGTCGTCGGAGATCATGAGAAAGTTGCGTCGTCTACGACAGAAAGATCCGCAAGAATTGGACAATCCGGTCGGTGATCGCCAGCACACTGGTGCACGAGAGACGAAAGAGTTTCTTTCATCGACATGAGTTTAGAGATCTTTTCATCAATCTGGCGCAGGTGCACCTCTGCGACGGCCTTTACCTGCGCACTTTCTCGATTGTCATCGTTATAGAGCGCCAAAAGCGTACGGCAGTCTTCGATTGTAAATCCCAAGGCTCGCGCTCGTCCGATGAATGCCAGCTTATGAAAATCGATCTCTCTGAAGCTTCGATACCCGTTTGCAGCGCGCAAAGGTGTTACTAGACCGATATCCTCATAGTAGCGAATGGTCTTGGCCGGCACTCCTGACCGCTCGGCAACATCACCAATGTTCATTTCTGCCTCCTCTCACTCGGCCGGGACGGGGGCGAAGTCCTCCACCCGCCCAGACTCTTGGCGCTCGTCCATCGCCGGTCTTACGCGCCGCAGCCGCAAGGCGTTCGTCAAGACAAAGACCGAGCTAAGTGCCATCGCACCGGCAGCGACGACCGGTGACAGCAGCACGGCGAAACTCGGATAAAGCGCTCCGGCGGCCAAGGGTATCAAAGCCACATTGTAACCAAAGGCCCAACCAAGGTTCTGTTTGATGTTTCGCATGGTGTGTCGCGAGATCTCGAAAGCGTTCACAACGCCGCGAAGATCACCGGACATCAATACGACATCTGCGCTTTCGATCGCCACATCCGTGCCAGTGCCGATGGCGATGCCAACATCCGCGTGGGCGAGCGCGGGTGCATCGTTGATGCCATCGCCAACAAAGGCCAATGTGCCCTGCTGGCGCAGATTTTCCAGTGCCGCCACCTTGCCGTCGGGCAAGACCCCCGCGATCACGTGGTCGATACCAGTCTCTTCGGCAATTGCTTCTGCCGTTTCGCGTTTGTCGCCGGTAATCATTGCCACCTTCAAACCCAGACTGTGCAGTGCGGCAATCGCGGCTCGGCTCGAGGGTTTGACCGGATCGGCGACGCCAATCGCAGCCACCGCCTTGCCATTGATTGCGGCGAAGAGTGCGGTGCGACCTTGCCGTGCGAGCATAGTTTCAGCCTCTGCGAGTTCACCAAGATCGATCCCTTCGCGCTGCATCATTCGGTCAGCTCCGACAACAACCTCGGCCCCGTCAACGATGGCGCGCACGCCATACCCTGTAATCGAAGTAAACGCGCTCGGTTCCGACAGTCTGATGTTTTCCGCCTGCGCGCCGCGCACGATAGCTTCGGCGATCGGGTGTTCTGATCTGGCTTCGACCGATGCGACTGCCGCAAGAACGGTGCAGCGCTCGGCTCCTTCCGCCAGCACAAGGTCGGTCAGCGCGGGACGTCCGGCGGTGACGGTGCCGGTCTTGTCCAGAGCGACAACCTTGACGTCCCCCAATGCTTGCAGAGCATCCCCCTTGCGGAACAACACGCCCATTTCAGCAGCGCGACCGGTCCCGACCATGATCGACGTCGGCGTCGCCAGTCCCATCGCGCAGGGACAAGCAATGATGAGAACTGAGACACCCGCGACCAGCGCATAGGTGAGGGCGGGATCAGGGCCGAATATTAGCCAGACAAGGATCGTCAAGGCGGCGAGGGTCATCACAGCGGGGACGAACCAAAGCGTGATCCGATCCACCAACCCTTGAATGGGGAGCTTGGCGCCCTGCGCATCTTCGACCATGCGGATGATTTGGGACAACGTGGTATCCGCACCAACACGCGTTGCTTTATAGGTCAGACTGCCCGCGCCATTGACCGTACCGCCCGTGACAGGATCACCAGCCGACTTGCCGACCGGCACGGGTTCCCCGGTGATCATGCTTTCATCGACATGGCTTTCGCCGTCCACAACCTCACCGTCCACGGCGAGTCGTTCTCCGGGGCGCACAACAATCAGATCTCCGGTGCGCAAGGCATCGATCTCGACCTCGACCGCATCGCCGTCACGCAAAATACGCGCCGTACGAGCCTGTAGGCCGAGCAGCTTCTCGATTGCAGCCCCTGTTCGCCCTTTCGCTCGCGCTTCGAGCCAGCGCCCGATCAGGATCAGGACCACGATGACCGCGGCGGCCTCGAAGTAGACAGCGCGGACGGCCTCGGGCATCAGCGACGGGAAGAACGTTGCGACAACTGAATAAAGATAAGCTGCGCCTGTGCCGACGGCGACCAGACTGTTCATGTCTGGAGCACCTTTCAGCAAGGCCGGAAACCCTTTCAGATAGAACTGTCGGCCGGGCCCAATGAGCACAGCCGTTGTGAGGATGAACTGGATCAACCAGCTGGCCTGCTGTCCTATGGTATTGTTGATCGCCATATGCACGGCCGGGATCAGGTGCCCGCCCATTTCCATCAGGAAAACCGGCAAAGCGAGTGCTGCGGCCAGTGCCACCCGGCGTGCCAACCCGCGCGCTTCCTCTTCTTTTCGCGAAGTGCGATCCTGTGTTGCCGTGGCCTCGGCCACGCTGGCTGGATATCCGGCTTGCTCGGATGCACGGATGAGGGCCACAGGGTCGGTCATGCCCTCAAGATATGTGATGCGCGCATTTTCCGCCGCAAGATTAACGTTGACCTCCAACACGCCGGGAACCAAGGCAAGTGCCTTGTCGACGCGCCCGACACAAGAAGCACATGACATGGACGCGATGTTCAGCGTCACGGATGCCGTTCGCGCTGGATACCCGAGATCTTTCAGGGCTTGGACCGCATCTTGCAGGTGGGGCGAACCATCCACGCTGAAACGCGCCGTCTCGTTCGCGAGGTTCACCGAGACATCGGATATTCCCCTCAACGCGGCTAGGCCCCGATCCACGCGCCCTACGCATGAGGCGCAAGACATTCCTTCAATCGAGAGCGTCACTTTGGATTGATCTGTCATTTCAGTCTCCTGGAATCCCATTTGACACCCCAAATAGGAGTTCCAGTGACTGGAAGGTCAATACCCAATTTGAACTTTCCTGGCTTCGCTTTAAAAATCTACGGAGACCCTTGACCTTCCCCCCACTGGAAGCCCCATCTGCACTGAACAAGCTGTCACAGAGGAGACATCGACATGAAATTCAACGTTCCCGACATGAGTTGTGGTCATTGCACCAGTACGATCGAAAAGGCGATCAAGGCAGCTGACGCAAATGCGAGCGTATCTTGCGACATTCCGGCCCGCACGGTTTCTGTTGAAGGTGCACTGTCAACAGAACGGCTGACGGCCCTGCTTCGTGAAGCTGGGTACGAAAATACCGTGACTGCCTAATCTATGGGTCATCGCACCCGTCGTGACGGGTGCGATGACCTAGCGATTTCTAGCGACGGATTTGCCTGGTTTTCTGAGGTTCCGCAGATCATGAGCGCGAAGGCAACAGGATGAGAGCACTGCCTAAGAGGCAAAGAAGAATGCCTGCAATGTCCCAGCGGTCCGGTCGGCTCCCCTCCACTAGCCACATCCAGATCATGGACGCCGCTATGTAGACGCCCCCGTAAGCTGCATATGCCCGACCGGCCATTTCGCTTTCTGCGCGCGTCAAAAGCCATGCGAAGAGTGCCAAACTTACCAGACCTGGCCCGACCAAAAGTGGCGAACGATCGAGCCGCAACCATGCCCAGAAAGCAAAACATCCGGCGATCTCGGCAAAGGCAGCAATAAGATACCAAAGGTAAGTCATCTTCTCGCCGCCTCTTTCAGTGGTAGGCCGTGCCTAGGTCTTTTGGTATGTAGGGGCTCCGGCTCATTCGCCTGCATCATTGCTCATCGGGCGTGATGTCAGAACCCACCGCAGAGTGCTAGTTTGCCGACGCCCGCACGTTGTCGACCAGTTCCGTGAGCTTATCGCTCTCCACGAAGCCTGGAACCAGATTGTCGCCGATCACAAATGAAGGCGTGCCACTGAAGCCGAGCGACTGCGTCAACCGCATCGAGGTCGCGATGTGCTCTTCAATTTCGGGGCGCTCCATGTCGGTTTGAAGGCGTTCGATGTCGAGACCAACTTCTTGTGCTATCCTGAGAACGCTTGCCTCTTCCGCCCGGCCGTTCATACCCATTAGGGCCCAGTGGAATGCCTCATACTTGCCTTGCAGCCGCGATGCGAGTGCAGCTTTGGTTGCAAACACTGACCCGTCCCCGAGAATTGGCCATTCGCGATAGACCAGACGCACATCAGGATCGGCCTCCAACAGAGCCTGAACTTCCGGCATAGCGCGTCGACAATATGGGCAGTTGTAATCGAAAAATTCGATAACGGTCACATCCCCATCGGGATTGCCGAGAACCGGTGCATTCGGGTCTTGCTCGAGCAATTGTCGCTGATCGCGCAAGACGGTTGCCTGCGCTTGTGCCTGGGCTTCGGCGTCCTGACGTTGAAGTATTTCGACTGCTTCCATGATGATTTGCGGATTCTCGCGGATAGCCTCATATACAAGTTCCTTGACCCGCGCTTCGTCCAGGTCTGCGGCCTGCACTGCCATTGGAAGTAAGGCAAATGACGATACGAGCATCAAATTTCTGAAAATCATGTCCATTATCCCTCTTGTTCTGCTGCTGTGCGTGCGGCCTGAGCATTGCGCTCTCGCTCTGGCCAGGTCGACTTAATGAAGCCGAGAATGTTCCAAATTTCCTGATCTGTGAGTTTGCCGGCGAAGCCCGGCATGCCACTGTCGAAATCTGAGCCCTGTTGTCGCATCAGTTCCGCCCCCCCGAGCTTGGTGTAGGAGAACAAAATCTGGTCACTATGGTGCCAGGTATGACCGTTGCGATCATGCGGCGGCGCGGGCAGGCGGCCATCTGAACCAGGGCTTCGCCAGTCTGGTTGCCCTTCGAGATTGGCGCCATGGCAGGACGCACAGTTTTCAGAATAGAGAGCTTGCCCCAGTTCGATATTGACGTCGTCAAACGGGGAAGAACCCTGGGAGGCATTGCCGCTGAACCACCAGGTTGCACCTAGCCCAATCAGGCCAATGGATGAAATTACCGCCAGGTAAGCTGATCTCATGCGACCTCCAGCCACGTCATCATGCCGGATGCCGCGTGCGAGAGCATGTGACAGTGAAACAGCCACTTTCCCGGATTGTCGGCAACGAAGGCGATCTCGCGAGTCTCGCCACCGAACATCAGCAAGGTATCCCGCAGGGGACCAACTTCACCGCCCTCCAGCACCTCCCGGAAATGCATCCCGTGCAAATGCATGGCGTGGGGGAAGGATGTATCGTTGTAGATCTCCACTCGCGCTGTTTCACCGCGTGACAGGCTAGCCAGTGGCTTCTCGGTCATGCCCACGGTACCATTGAAAGCCCAGAACTGGTTCGCGTCGACCAGTTGGCGGAACGTTTTTCGCTCACCCTCAAGTATGGCTGCGTCAAGGTTGCCCATTGCCCCGCCTTCCATGTTGAGCCTGATGCGTCTCGCCTGCTCCAGTCCCGGCACATCCATATTAGGGTTCGGTGGCAGAACTTGGGGGACATCCCGCACAGCGGAGGCCAAAGTGCCGGTCACGCGAAACTCGGTTTGGGCAAATCCCTGGCCGTCTTCAAGCCGCACCAGATGAGCACTTTCCCCTTCATCCGCAATGACGTCGACAAACAAATCCGCTCGTTGGCCCGGCCCAAGGATGATCGGTTCGCTGATCTCACTCGGCGTCACCAGTGGCATTCCGTCGAACGCCATCACCCACCCCTTTAGACCTGACAGGCCCAAAACAAAGATCCTGGCATTTGCCGCGTTGATCAACCGAAGCCGCATCCGCTCACCCTGGCTCACGTTGAGCGTAGAATTGAAGCTTCCGTTGGTGGCGACAAAGTTGCCACGTCGGCCTGCATGGCTACGATCATGAACGGCTTCAAAATCTGGGTCGAGTTGTGCGGTCTCCGGGTTGAGGAGCCAATCGTCAAGAATAAGGACTTCATCGCGATCAACATCCGGGGCTATCGGTTCTTCGACGATCAACGCTCCGTAGAGCCCACGAGCGACCTGTTCGACGGAGCGATTATGCGCGTGAAACCAAAAAGTTCCTGCATCTGGAACGGCAAAATCGTAGTCGAAGGTTTCGCCTGTGGGGATGGCATCTTGGGTGAGCCCGGCCACGCCGTCCATCGCATTTGATATCCGCACGCCATGCCAGTGCAGGGACGTCGCCTGCGGCAACTTGTTGACGAGCCGACGTTGAAGACGCGCGCCCTGCCGAACACGGATCACGGGGCCAGGAAACTTTCCGTCATAGCCCCAAATCTCCGTCTTGGGGTAGTCCGGAGGGGCGAGTTGTACGGCGCCACTTTGCGCTGTCATCACCTGAAATTCAGGGGTGGCTGCAGATCCGGCCTTGGGGAAGACGCTCAACGCACTCATTGCCAACCCCGATTGAATGAATGCTCTTCTGGTGTGTGTCATTTCGTTCTCGTTTGTTGTGCGAGCCAGTTTTGGCTCACACATTGTCTCTATTGCAGTCACATGTCTTTATTAGCAGCGGCGCCCTCGCCCTGAGCGACCCGGTCGGCTCGAGGTTCGTCACCATCAAGCAAGTACACGGCCATCGCTTCCAGATCATCGGGGGACAAAAAGCGCGTATTGCCCTGCACGACCTCCACCATGCTGCCGCCGAAAGCGTCGCCTGACGGCGTCACGCCAGTACGCAACGCATAGGCGAGGTTGGAAACGGTCCAGCCGCGTTCTGCCAGAGAGTTCGGCGTGATCGAAGGCGCCTTGCTCCCCCCTGGCAATGCCTCATTTCCAGCAAAAACCGCGTCAAGCAGGCGCCCGCCTCCGATATTGCGTGGCGTGTGGCAAGCACCGCAATGTGCTGCACCTCGAACCAGCTCGCGACCGCGGTTCCATTGTGCGTTTTTCTCGTCAATGGGTTCCGTGGGTGGATCGTAGAGATAGGCCGCCCGCCATAGCTTCAGGCCCCATCTCTGATCGAAAGGAAACTTGACATCATGCTCAAGCGCTGCCTCGGCGACTGGTGGCACGGTCTGGAAAGCTGCCCAAAGGTCGGCAATGTCCTGATCCGTGAAATCCGCATAGAACGGATAGGAAAAAGCGGGATAATACGGCTCTCCGCTAGGACTAATGCCCTGGCGAACCGCCTTGGCGAACTGCTCAACCGTCCACCCCCCGATGCCGTTCTCTTTGTCTGTCGTCAGATTGGGCGGAAAAAACGTGCCAAAATCTGTCGCCAGCCCCGCGCCGCCTGCGAGTGCGGCGCCGCCAGCCTCTGAATTGGTGTGGCATGAAATGCACCCGGATACGCGAGCCAAATAGGCGCCGCGCTGGACATCACCCGTTTGCGTGATCGACGCGGGCACCTTGCCAATCGGCCAGATCACAAGGCCGCCGACCACAAGGGCGCAAAGCGCCCCTGCAGCAAAGACCAGTTTTTTCATCCGGCACATCTTTACTTCGCCTCGTAGCGGAATTTCGCGTGACATGCCGAACATGTCTGGGTCACCATGTTGAATGCCCCATCTGCGGGCATCGAGGCATAGTCCATCATCGGGCTTCCTGACGAAGTTCCCATCATGGACGAAGCTCCCATCATGCTTCCGGGGGATTGCGTGCCCATCATGGAGCCTGCATCCATTCCCGCACCTGACGCCATAAGCCCGTTGTCGGCGGCCTCGGCAAGACCTTCGCTAACCACCTTGAGCTGCTCTGCGAGCGCACTGAATTCTTCCCAATCCGACCAGATCTCGGACTTTGCTTCGGACGGTTTCCCAGCAGACCCTTCGGGAAACAATTCGGTCATGCCTTCGCTATGTTCGACAAAGACGCGTGCTCCCGTACGAACAGCTTCAGCATCATAGGTGATTTCACCACGCATCATCGGAGCCAGTTCTTTGACCGATTGCCCCATGGCCATCATGCCGTCCATGCGTTCTTTGACGACACCTTCCGCGCCACCATGTGCAAATGCAGCTGCGGCCATTGTCGTTCCAGCCAAGAGGCCGATCATCAGTTTGCTTTTCATCGTTCCGTATCCTGTATTTCCATGCTTGATAGATTTAATTTGATGAGGCGTGGTTGCCCCTAGGTCAGGATAGGTGTTTGGGAGGCGGGGTGTCCCTTAGGACATTCCGGTTAGAAAAGCTCTGATCTGGATGTTCGCGAGGCAATTGCGACAAGTTGGTCGAAGCTCTCGGAGCTGATAAAATGACAATTACCATATTTTTCGAGCAGTCCGGCCCCGGATCGCAATGCCCGGGGAGAAGATTATCTGCATCTTCCTCATGAGAGGTCTGATGTTTTTGCGCACTTCGTTCGGAAACTTTGGCAGCGACCGTTTCATGGCCAATTGCATCGAGAGATCCCGCCGGGAGGACGACAAATAACGCGATCGAGACCAACAGGAGAATCTGGATCGCGCTACGGAATATGTTCAGCCTGGCGACCAAAGTCAGTTGATCCCGTTCGCGCGCTGCAGTTCGCGCACGTATCCCGCAATCATCTTCACATCACCTTGGGTGAGGCCTTCAACGGGAGGCATATTGCCAAAATTCCAGTGATGAGATTGGACGCCGTTTTGCGCCGCATTCAGGAACGCGGCATCCGAATGGTGGTTCGGCTCGTAGATTTTGTGAACAAGCGGAGGAGCGACCCCATTCTGGCCTGCGGCATTTTCACCATGACAGCTGGCGCATTTTGCCTCGAACGCGCGTTGCCCCATTTGGGCTTGCGGAGAGAATTCAGCTGGAAGGAGTACATTGGCAATGGGCGCGCCCTGAGGTATGCCGCTCGTGTCCGGCGGAACCATTGAGTGTCCTTGAGCGGTCTGCGCCGGGGCCGGCTGCAACGCCTGCCAACCGACCGCTCCAAGGCCGAGCACGAAGAACCCGCCAACGAACCATCCCCAGAAATTCATAGTGTTTTACTCTCCTGCATGTGATCCGTTCAGATCAACTTAACCTGCGTCCCGACCGGCGTGCGGTCGAAGACCTCTTCTATATGTTCGTTGTAAAGGCCGATGCAGCCGTTTGATGATCTACGCCCGATTTTCCGCGTGTCTTGAGTTCCGTGGATCCTGTAGTATTGCCACGACAGATAGAGCGCACGCGTTCCCAAAGGATTGGAGGGATCTCCTCCAGGCACATAGGCTGGCCATTCCGGGTTGCGTTCACGCATTGAAGGGGTCGGCGCCCAACCTGGATTTTCCCGTTTCTCGACAACTTCTGTATACCCGCGCTTCGTCAATTCATCAGTCAAGGGAACAGAGGTCGGGTAAATCCGCATCTCTTCATCTTCTGTCCAGTGTTGGAGCACCTTTGTGACAGTATCCGAAATGATGATGCCCTTCCCGAGACGGTCAAAGTGATCACGCCAATTGTGGAGAACGAACGACGAGATATTGCGTCTTACCACACCAGCCTCTTCCGCCCGGAGAGTGTGGGGGGTCATCAAGAATGCGCCTGAAATTGCAATCAGGCTCCGCCTGTTCAAACTCGGTCTCTCTGCCATTTGTTCGTCCTTGGTTACTCAATTGGACGAGACAGGCATTGCTCAGATGGGGCTGAATCTCAACCGCAACAGGCCGCAAGATTTGTATCGAAGTGTATCCTTGACCTTCCAGCGGGAGATCAAGCTAAACAGGATACGTTGACCAAAATCAGAGGTGGATTCCATGCAAGAGGATAGCGAGTCAGGTGGCAATCGCCACGGAAAGTTGATGCACTGGGGCATGATGGCTTGCTGTGCTGTCATGCTTCTACCCATCGCAGCTTTCCTGATTGGCGGAGGCACCGTCGCAGGCCTTTGGGCAAACGCTACCGTCTTTGCGCCTCTGGTGCTCTGCGTTGGCGCCCATTTTGTGATGCACAAGATGATGGGGCGTTCATGCCATGGAAGCGACAAGCACAAGAAGACCGCCCCCCAGCCAGTGCTGATTGAAGATATGACCGACAGCGCCGTCCGGCGGTAAGTCGAAATGAGAACAAGAGCGCGGCTGGCGACTGTCTTCTTGGGAGCGATTTTCGTGAGCGCTTGTTCCGGCGGACCAGTCCTGTGCCCGACAAACCCGCCGCCAACTTTGTCGACAAAGTCACCAGAGCTGGAGCTGCCCAATGGATGTCGTCTGGCAGGGCCTATCTCCAACGGTGTGGGCCAGTTGGATTGTGTAAACGGCCGATCAGGCTTTGTTGCCACTCAAGTTCAAAGCCTGGAGATAGTGCGATGACCATCTGGCGCTCGCCAATCCGTCTTGCTTTCTGCGGTACCCTCGCTGCCGCAATGTTCTGGCTCTTGATCCCCTTTGCTGCAACGGCCGAGGTATCAGTCGCCCACAAGGTCACTGCGGTGGAAGCGCGGCTGATCTCCGCCGAGGATGCCGTTTCCGCCGAAGCTCAAACGCTCTCCGCCGGTCTGGATCTGAACCTTGCTGACGGATGGAAAACCTATTGGCGTTCGCCTGGCGAGGTTGGCATTCCGCCACAGATCGACTGGAGCGGGTCGACGAATGTCGCGGGCGTTGATTTCCTATGGCCTGCGCCCGAGCGGTTCACTGCCTTTGGCATCGAAAACTTCGGCTATCATGATGAGGTTGTCTTTCCACTTCAGATCACCCTGAAGGATCCTGGGGAACCTGTCGAACTCAGAGCAAACGTCAAGCTCTTGACCTGCTCAGCAGTTTGTGTCCCCCAGGATTTTGACTTGGCACTTTCGTTGCCTCAGGGGAACTCAATCGATCAAGTCTCGGCTAATCGTATCGGGGCATTTCTCGCACGCGTTCCGGCGGAAGGAGGAGCGGCAGGCGTGACCGCCGCCACATCCCATATAAACGATGATTTCACCCGCCTAACGATAGAAATAGCTGCCACGACTGCCTTCAAAACCCCGGACGTCTTTCCTGAAATTGGTGATGGCAACACGTTGGGGAAGCCCGACATTCGCCTTGGGGCAAGCGGGCGAACGCTTTGGGCTGAATTCCCAATTCTTGCCTACATGGCAGATACAGACGCGCCGCCACGGGTAACCGTGACGGACGGGCCGGATCACGCCCTCACCGTCACGCCAGATCGGGCAACAACCGCCCCAACTCCCCCTTTCAGTATTGATCGGGTGGTCCCCGGCATTGATCAAGTGATCTGGATCGCCATCATCGCTTTTCTTGGGGGCTTGATCCTGAACGCCATGCCTTGCGTGCTTCCTGTTCTGTCGATCAAGTTATCTTCTGCCCTGAAATCCGAAGGACGCGGCAATGCCCAAGTCAGGGCAGGCTTCTTGGCCGCCGCCGCCGGAGTCATGGTCTTTATGTGGGCACTCGCGGCTGTTCTCTTCGCATTGCAAAAGATTGGCGTTGCCGTCGGTTGGGGGCTCCAGTTCCAGAGCCCAACGTTCCTGGTTCTGATGCTCCTGATCCTTGGTCTGTTCACCGCAAACCTGTTTGGACTGTTCGAATTCTCTTTGCCTGCCGCCCTGACAACGCGGTTGATGAAAGCAGGAGGTACGGCCGGGTATGGAGCGGATTTTGCCACCGGATTTTTCGGGGCGGTCATGGCTACTCCCTGCTCCGCGCCGTTTCTTGGAACAGCTATCGCATTCGCACTTGCGGGGCGGGTGATAGACATCGCTGTCGTTTTCACCTTTCTCGGGTTAGGTCTGGCCAGCCCATATCTGTTGGTGGCCATCGTGCCGAACGTTGTTCGGTTCGTGCCCAAGCCCGGCCGCTGGATGATCGCCTTGAAAGCCGGCCTTGGCATCCTCCTGATGGGTACCGCGGCATGGCTGTTCTATGTCCTGCTCGGCGTTGCTGGATCGCGCGCGGCCCTAACAGTTGCATCTCTCGGTGCGGTTATGCTCTTCATAGCGGCATCGCCCTGGGTGCCAAGATCTCTTCGCTGGCCCTTTGGGCTGGCGCTGGCGGCACTCGCGGTCGCGGCCGCGCCATTCTTGGCAACACCCGCCGCACCCGATGCCCAAGCAGGAAAAATTGCCTGGGTCACATTTGACCGCGGCGATATTGCCCGTCGAGTATCACGCGGAGAGGTCGTTTTTGTCGATGTAACCGCCGATTGGTGTTTGACCTGCAAAGCCAACAAGGCGCTCGTTCTTGAACGCGACCCGGTTCTTTCGGCATTGAACAGCTCTGGTGTCACGCCGATGCTGGCCGACTGGACCCGCCCAGATGACGCGATCACCCGTTTTTTGGAGACCAACAACCGTTACGGCATTCCATTCAACGCGGTTTATGGGCCGTCTGCTCCCGAAGGAATTATCCTATCTGAAATATTGTCGACTCAGGATGTTCTTGCTGCTCTGCACGCGGCGCGTCCGGGGGCCGCTCAAGCAACGCTCATCGAGGACGATGTGAAGGTTTCCAGATTTGGAAACACTTTGGAGCAAAGTGCCGACTGAGTAATTTCGCCTAAGCTGCGCATCAAGGACGCCGAGTCAGGCAGCATTTAACGCCCTGATTTAGATCAACCACACCATCTGGATAGCGTGTTATAATCACCTAGGAAGGACTCAAATCATGCGATCAAGGCCACATATCGATGTCAGAAGAGTGTCGCGTATTCGCGTCAGCTTCGTCCTGATATTGATCGGAGCCTTGTTTTTCGGTCTCATTGCCGATGGTTTGCATGCGCATGAGGGCGAGCCTGCCGGGTTAGAGACGCAGATTGTTCAGGTCACCGACGCAAATTCCTCCGTCCACGTTATTCTGGACGCGGATTGCGGAATTCATCCCGGTTGCGCCGCTGCTCTGATCCCTAACGGGCTTGTCAGCGCAGTAGTTTCGAACCGTAGCACGCGAATGGTAATGTCGTGGCGGCAATCGGCGTCTTTCGCCGATGACGAATTCATACACGTCCCCATTCTCTTCTGAGCATTCCAGTCAGCGAGGTAGCGAAGCGCCTCCCTTTCGGCTTTTACGCCAATCGTGACGCTTAGGTTTTTCGACAGGCTCGTAGTCTGGATGTCCGGATTCTACCTGACCGCGCTCCTCACTTCATTCGCTCCTATCAACCGTGGATCCGCCGGTTTTCTGCCCTCGCCACGGCCACCGCATGATCTCGACCAGATAAAGGTTCCAAAAATGAACATGTCGTCCCGCATCGCCTATACGCTCGCCACTTTGTTCGTGTCAGCACCAGCTTTGGCCGCTCCGCCTACGGTCTTCATTCCAGAGGGCAGCGCCAATTCAGTCCTGATGGTTCAGGCGGAGACTGGAAAAGTCCTGCGTCGGATCAATGATGTCGAGGCGGTCCACGGTCTCGCAGGCGCACCCGGCGTGCCGTATCTGGTCGCCGGCAGCTATTCGGAGATCCCGCGCGAGGATGTCGCGTCGCTAGAAAAGCCCTCCACCGTGTCTGCAGACGATCACGCCGCGCACCACGCACCAAAGGCCGCGCCAATGGGGCCACCGGATGCCGGGATCAGTCTTCTCTCGATTCTGGACGCAAAAAGTGGCGATATCCTCCGCCGGATAGAGGTGCCGGGTGCCGTACATCATACGGCAGTTTCCCCTGATGGACGCTTTGCCGTTGCGACCCATCCGGCAGGTGACGGAATATCGGTGATTGACTTGGCGACTTTCGGCATGACGGCATTTGTCCCGACTGGATCGATGCCGAACTATGCAGCGTTCGGAACTGATCCAAATCTCGTCTACGTCTCCAACACCGGTAACGGAACGATCAGCGAAGTAGATCTGTCGCGGGGTATCGTTCGTCGCAACTTCATTGCAGGTGACACCCCGGAACATATGGCGGTTTCGCCCGAAACTGATCGACTCTTTGTCGCAGACGCGGACGCAGGTCAGGTTCTGGAACTGTCTTTGAGTACCGGTGAAAAGCTGCGGACCTTCGAAATTGGCGGCGAGATTCATGGACTGGGGCTGTCAAATGATGGGGCAACTTTGTTCGTCGCGGGTAGGGGAGAGGACAAACTCGCCTCAGTTGCACTCGCTACCGGGGAAGTGCGCACAGCCACGCTTGCACCAGAACCCTACCACCTGACGGTAATTCCAGGCTCCGACATCCTTTATGTCTCAAGCCGTGCAGAGCCCGTGGTTTGGCTCATCGATACCAGCTCACTGCAAACGCGTGAAACAGTTTCTGTCGAAGGAGAAGGACATCAGATGGTGGCGCTTCCCTGAAGGGCTGCCGATGGGAATGAAAGGCACAGGATCATGGCACAGGACACTCGCCCAACACTTCGTTTTCTGGGAGCCGCCGGAACAGTAACCGGATCGCGCTATCTGATTGAAACCGGGGATCGCCGCATTCTAGTTGATTGTGGCTTGTTTCAAGGCTTCAAATCGCTGCGGGACCGCAACCGCAAGGCGTTTCCGGTACGCCCCACCACCATTGACACCGTACTTCTGACGCACGCGCATCTCGATCATTCAGGCTATCTGCCTGCGCTGATCCGCGGCGGGTATCGAGGGAAGGTGATGTGTACCGAAGCGACGGAGGAACTCTGCGGCCTGATCCTGCCGGACAGCGGCCATATCCAGGAAGAGGAGGCACGTTTTGCCAAAAGGCACCGATACTCCAAGCACAAGAACCCCAAGCCGCTCTACACGTTGAAAGATGCTCAGGCGGCGCTTGAGCATTTGCACAGAGTTCCCTTCAACAGCACAGTCGATGTTGGTGACGGAATATCCGCAGAGTTCATCCCGGCGGGCCATTTGCTCGGTGCGGCGCAGATCCGTATCAGACTGCCAGGAAGGACAATCCACTTCAGTGGCGACCTCGGCCGACAGAACGACGCACTGATGCGACCACCACAACCGTTCTCAGGTGCGGACGTGTTGGTTTGTGAATCCACCTATGGCAATCGCCATCACGCAGCCATCGACGCGGAGGAAGAGCTTCTGCCAATCCTGAAACGTGTTTTCGGGCGGGGCGGTACGGTTCTCATCCCCTCATTCGCGGTTGGGCGCGCGCAGGGGCTTATGTATCACATTGCACGCCTGCAAAACCGCGGCGAGATCCCATATGTGCCGGTTTATCTCAACTCGCCAATGGCGATCGACGCGACCGAAATCTACCACGGCCATCACGAAGAACATCACGTTGCCTGGGAGGATTGCCTTGCGATGTTCCAGATCGCCAAGCGGGTCACTTCGGTCGAGGAGTCGAAGAAGCTGAACACGCAGCATGGCCCGATGATCATCATTTCGGCGAGCGGCATGTTGACCGGCGGGCGGATCCTGCATCACCTCGCCAGCTTCGGCGGCGACCCGCGCAACGCAATCCTGCTGTCGGGCTTTCAGGCTGGCGGTACCCGCGGGGCGGCACTGGCCGCTGGCGCGGACAGTCTGCGCATGTTCGGTCGAGATTTCCCGATCAGGGCAGAGGTGATCCAGCTCGAAGCCTTTTCCGGACATGCCGATGCCGAAGAGTTGCTGGCCTGGATGCGCGCGTCGGATCGCGCGCCGCGCATGACCTATGTGACTCACGGCGAACCTTCTGCCTCGGACCGGCTGCGCTGGCGGATCGAACATGAACTCGGCTGGCCTGCCCGCGCCCCCGAACACCTCGAAACGATCCGGCTGGACAATCCAAAATGACAGAAATCGACAATACGCTCGCCCTGTCCCGCGCGGGGATCGACACTTACCGGCAACCCGTTGTCTTCATGCGCGAAGACTGCCACGTCTGCCGCGCCGAAGGCTTCGCAGCCCTGACCCGGATCGAGGTCACGCTCGGCGACAGGTCGGTGATTGCCACGCTGAACGTGTTGACCAATGGCGACTGGCTGCCCGACGACACTGCCGCCTTGTCGGAAGAAGCCTGGGCCGCCCTGAAGCCCCAACCGGGGGACCGGGCAAGTTTTACGCACCCGGAGCCACCGGACTCCGTCTCAGCGATCCGCGCCAAGGTCTATGGAGAAACCCTTGAGCAGCAAAGGTTCGACGCAATCATTCGTGACGTCCTCGATCATCGTCTCTCCGATCTCGATCTGGCAGCCTTCATCACCGCCTGCGCGGGCGACCGGCTTTCGATTGCGGAAACCATCGCACTGACCCGATCCATGCAGGCGGCGGGCGAAACGCTGGATTGGGGCGGCGCCGAGATCTACGACAAGCATTGCGTCGGGGGGCTTCCAGGAAACCGCACCACGCCGATCATCGTTTCGATCATCGCGGCGGCGGGGCTGATGATCCCCAAGACCTCTTCTCGCGCGATCACTTCCCCCGCAGGCACGGCCGACACGATGGAGGTCATGGCTCCCGTCTCGCTCGACATCCCCGCGTTGAGACGCGTCGTCGAGGCTGAGGGCGGGTGCATCGTTTGGGGGGGCAACCTCGCTCTCAGCCCTGCGGACGATGTTCTGATCCGGATTGAACGGCCACTCGATTTCGACAGCGACGGACAGCTGGTGGCGAGCGTCTTGTCGAAGAAGGCTGCGGTCGGTGCGAAGCGCGTGCTGATCGATGTGCCCGTCGGACCAACGGCCAAGGTCCGCTCGGCGGAAACCGCCGCTGCGCTGGCAGAGCGGCTCCGCGCCGTTGGCAAGGCCATCGGCCTGACGCTCTCGATCCATCAAAGCGACGGGACTGCACCTGTCGGACGCGGAATTGGACCCGCACTTGAAGCCCAAGATGTCCTTGCCGTGCTACGCCGCAACGAGAACTTCCCTGTCGACCTGCGCGACCGTGCACTCGACATCGCTGGAGCGCTGCTGGACCTTGTCCCCGAGACGGGCGGCGCGGGCGGGCGAAAGGTGGCCGCACAGCTGCTCGACAGCGGCGCTGCCGAGGCGAAGTTCATTGCGATTTGCGATGCACAAGGCGGTTTCACTGAGCCCGGTGAGGCGCGTTATCATGCGGTGATCACCTCCCGCACGGCGGGGCGCCTCATTGCGATTGACAATCGCCGCATCGCGCGCACAGCGAAACTCGCCGGCGCACCGCGGCAGCAGCTCGCAGGGCTGCGCCTTCTGGTCCAGATCGGTGACCATATCGAATTTGGCAAGCCGCTGTTCGAGATCCACGCCGAAACGCTGGGAGAACTGGAATACGCCCGCTCCTATGCCGAGGCGCAATTGGGACTTTGCACAATTGAGGAGGCAAACTGATGACCATTATCGCCCCCTTTCCCGGCATGGAGCCATTGGCGCGCAGAATGGCGGCGACATCCGGTGCCGAAATCCAGCCGGTGGACTTGCACCATTTTCCCGATGGTGAAACCCTCGTGAAGCTCGGCGGCGATCCTGCAGGACGCGAAATCGCCTTCCTCGCCACGTTGCGCGATCCTGATCGGCTGGCGTTGCCTCTGCGTTTCGCAGCTCTGACGGCGCGCGAACTTGGGGCCGCGCGTGTGGGGCTGGTCGCGCCCTATCTTGGCTACATGCGCCAGGACAAGCGGTTTCATCCACGCGAAGCTGTGAGCGCCCCGATCTTCGCGGGATTTCTTGATGAATGTTTCGACTGGGTGATGACCGCTGACCCCCATCTGCATCGCAACCCGAGCCTTTCAGCGCTGTTCCGCATTCCCGCATATCGTGTCGCCACAGCCCCTCTGCTGGCCGACTGGATTGCGGCGAACGTTCCAGAGGCCGTGCTCCTTGGGCCTGACAGCGAAAGCCAGCAATGGGTGGCTGAAGTCGCCAGGCTCGCCGGACGCCCCTACGAAGTGCTGACAAAACATCGCTCCGGGGATCGGCAGGTCGAGATCAGCCTGCCGGGCAGCGCCGTTTTCCGACAGGGGACACCCGTGATCCTCGATGATATCGCCTCGTCCGGACACACGCTGATCCGAACGCTCGAACAACTCGAGCAGGCCGGTGCCCGACCTGCGACTTGCGTAATTATCCACGCGGTTTTCGCACACGGCGCAGAGGAAGCAATCCGCCATGCCGGTGCCGCGCGGATCGTCAGTACCGATACGATTCCACACTCAACGAACGCAGTCTGCGTCGGCGAGCTGTTAGCGACAGAAATGAAAGTTGCTCAATGCGCCACTTGACCTTCCAGTTACTGGAAGAATTAGGTTTGAGGCAATGAGCTAGAAATACGGGAAAGGATCCCCGAATGAACAACCATCACGAACATGCCAACGGATCTGACGATCAAGTTCCTTCTGGCTACGCGGGCACGGTCTTCACTTGCCCGATGCACCCCGAGGTACGCCGCGCCGAACCGGGAGATTGCCCGAAATGCCAGATGCATCTGGTGCCGGAGGGCGAGCCCTCGCAACACCACGCCCATCATCAGCACACGGGCGACGCGGTGGAGCCAAACCACTTGGACTCGGTTCCCAACGACTACACTGGCCCGGTTTATACCTGTCCGATGCACCCTCAGGTGCGCCAGACGCATCCCGGGTCTTGTCCGATCTGCGGTATGGGGCTGGAACTGGAATCGGCCGCCATGGAAGCGGAAGGCCCGAACCCGGAGCTTGTGGATTTCAGCCGTCGTTTCTGGGTGGGGGCCATTTTGACCGTACCGCTCCTTGTGCTGACCATGGGCCCCTATCTTGGCCTGAGCGGGGTGCGCGAGATATTCGGAGAACGCGTCACCCTCTGGGTCGAACTCGCGCTCGGGACACCCGTTGTCTTTTGGTCCGGCTGGCCTTTCCTTGTTCGTGGCTGGAACTCGTTCCGGACAAGGAACCTCAATATGTTCAGTCTCATTGCCATGGGTGTAAGCGCCGCATGGCTGTTCAGCATCATCGCCGTCCTGGCACCGGGCATATTCCCCGATGGGTTCCGGGATGCCGAAGGGCATGTCGGCGTCTATTTCGAGGCGGCGGCTGTGATCGTCACGCTGGTCCTTGTGGGACAGGTGATGGAGCTGCGCGCTCGCGAAGGCACTGGCAAGGCGATCCGTGCTCTTCTGGATATGGCCGCCAAGACGGCACGTATTATCCGCGACGACGGAAGCGAGGAAGAGGTTCCATTGGAACAGGTCCAGGTCGGCGACCGACTACGTGTGCGACCCGGTGACAAGGTGCCGGTCGATGGTATGGTCGTCGAAGGCAGGTCCTCAGTTGACGAAAGCATGATCACGGGCGAGCCGGTACCGGTAGAAAAGGTCGGAGGAGACCCTGTAACGGGCGCCACGATCAACGGAACCGGCAGCCTGATCATGGAGGCGACGCGCGTCGGCGCCGACACGATGCTGAGCCAAATCGTCGAGATGGTGGCCAATGCGCAGCGGTCTCGCGCGCCGATCCAGAAATACGCCGACAAGGTCTCCGGATATTTCGTGCCTGCAGTTATTGGCATCGCCGTGCTGGCCTTCATTGGCTGGGCCATTTGGGGCCCGGTCCCGGCCCTTTCCTATGCTCTTATTGCGGCCGTTGCCGTTCTCATCATCGCTTGTCCCTGTGCCCTCGGCCTTGCGACACCGATGTCTATCATGACGGCGACGGGGCGCGGCGCGCAGGCGGGTGTCCTGATCAGGAATGCAGAGGCACTGGAACGGTTCGAGAAGGTCGATACCCTGATCGTCGACAAGACCGGCACGCTGACGGAAGGCAAGCCGAAACTTGTCGGCGTCTACCCTGAACCGGGTCACGATGAGGTAGAAGTGCTTCGGCTTGCCGCATCGCTGGAACGCGGCTCCGAGCATCCTCTCGCGGAAGCCATCGTACGCGGTGCTGAAGAGCGTGGCGTCGACCTGGCAAAAGCCGACGCCTTCGAGGCGGTCACCGGCAAGGGCGTCAAAGGCACGGTGGACGGGCGGGTAGTGGCGCTCGGCAACGTGAAACTCCTGACTGACCTCGGACTTGATGCAGCAGAGCTTCGGGACAAGGCGGATGCCCGTCGGGATAATGGCGAAACGGTTATGTTTGTCGTCGTCGAGAATGACGTTGCCGGTCTTGTCAGCGTCGCAGACCCGGTAAAGGCGACCACACCGGCCGCCCTGAAGGAACTGCACGCACTTGGGTTCCGTATTATCATGGCGACGGGAGACAATGAGCGTACCGCTAGGGCCGTCGCGTCCAGTCTAGGCATCGACGAGATCCGCGCCGATGTGATGCCGGAAGACAAAGCGAAGATCATCAAGGAACTTCAGGCCAAGGGGCACAAGGTTGCCATGGCCGGCGACGGTGTCAACGATGCACCTGCCCTGGCTCAGGCCGATGTCGGGATTGCCATGGGCACCGGCGCCGATGTGGCCATTGAGAGCGCAGGGTTCACGCTCGTCAAAGGGAACCTCGACGGTATCGTGCGTGCGCGCAAACTCGCCCGCGCGACCATGCGGAACATACGCCAGAACCTGTTCTTTGCTCTGATCTACAACACTGCGGGCGTGCCCGTCGCTGCGGGGATCTTGTTCCCATTCCTCGGGATCTTGATCAGTCCGATGTTTGCGGCCTTTGCCATGAGCGCTTCCTCAATCTCGGTCGTCCTAAACTCCCTTCGGCTACGGCGCGCGCAGATTTGAGGGGAAACAAGAACGATCGCGAGGTCCATCAGACCGTTCAATAAACAGTATTGGGTACAATCCATCGCCGGAGAAGGGGCAACAGCGTTCAGACAATCACCTGCAAACCAAGGAGACCAAAATGACCTACATTTCCAGACAGATGATCTTAGCCATTGCTGTGGTGTGGGCGCTGCCAGTCGGCGCCCAAGACAGCGGGCATATGACAGATAATGGGGCGATGAGTCAGATGATGAGCTCCGGACTGTTCCTGCCAAACATGGATGCAGCCAAGGGGCGTGCGCTGTTCGCCTCGAAAGGCTGTGTCGTTTGTCATTCTATCAACGGGGTCGGAGGCGAGGATGCCCCCGCCCTTGATGCAGCGTATATGGACCTGCCAATGAACCCGTTTGAATTTGCCGCCCGAATGTGGCGCGGCGCGCCGGCGATGGTCGCTGCCCAAGAGGATGAGCTCGGCGGGCAAATTGAATTCACAGGTCAGGAGCTTGCCGATATCATCGCGTTCGTTCACGATTCCGAAGAACAGAAGGCATTCTCTGCCGGCGACATCCCCGAAAAGATTGAAGAAATGATGCACCAAATGGGTGAGGAGGATCACGACTGAAGCGTCAGGGGATATCGCAGTAGAATAAGGCAATGCGTCGAAAGTTTCATTTGCGCCCTAAGATGCCGATCCTATGGCGGACCGCTTCTGCGCCAGCCAAAGTAATCCAAATCCCGCGGCTAACATCGGCAAGGAAAGGAATTGCCCCATCGTAAGCCCCCAGTCACCAAACTGCACAACATACCCAATCGGATTGTTCACGTCTGCGAATTGAGCGTCGGGCTGGCGAAACAACTCTACAAAACTTCTCGCAAAACCATATCCGGCCAGGAAGAGCCCGCAAATTGCCCCTGGTGTCCTAAGCCATCCGCGCCGCCACGCAAGGAATAGGAGAGCGAAGCCAAGCAACAGGCCTTCCAAAAGGGCTTCGTACAGTTGCGAAGGATGCCGTGCGCAAATGTCGGTTATTCCCGGGCATGATTGCGCTGCGTCACCGGGAAATATGACGGCCCAGGGCATGTCCGATGGGCGGCCCCATAGTTCATTGTTTATGAAATTTGCGATCCGGCCCAAGAACAAGCCCGGAGGCGTTGCCAGAGCGAGAAGGTCAGCCATGCTCAGGAGCGGCATACGCTGACGGATGCCATAAACAAGCGCGGCAATGGTTACGCCAGCAAACCCACCATGAAATGACATTCCCCCTTGCCAGACCTTCAGAATTTCTAACGGATTGGCAAGATAGAACCCGCGCTGATAGAACATCACGAACCCTAACCGCCCGCCAACGATCACCCCGATGATAATCCAGGTCAAAAGATCCTCAATTTGGCGCGGTGTTAGCGGGGCGCCCGATGCAGGCCACAGAGCGGCGCGTTTGACCGTGGCAACACAAATTCTCCAGCCGACGAGAAGGCCGATGATATAGGCCAACGCATACCAGCGGAGAGTCAACGTAAACGTGCCGATCTCAACCGAAAATATATCCGGCCCGATATTTGGGAACGGAAGTGCGGACAAAGGCATGGACATTCTTTCTAGTCATTCGGGTGAGGTCGGATCGTGCACATACGCCGTTCGTGCTCTCTCATGGTTTGTTCATCGCGAGTGAAGCTTCCGCGGGCTATTGGCCCGACTGGAGTTCTTCCAAGGACTGCAAAATGACACTTTGGCGCGGGTCTTCGGAGGAAACGGGCACCAATAGCTCTTTGGCTCGACTGTACGCGTTCAAGGCGAGGTCAGTTTCGCCGAGCACCCTGTAGGCCCTGCCAAGACGCATCCATCCATCGATATCGTCTGGTTCAGCCTCAAGGCGTGTTGCCAAACGTTCCACCATGGATCGGATAAATGCATCTCGATCGACATCATCCATCTGGCTGGCCGCTTCGACATCTGCAGCAGTGGGGCCGGGCGAATTGCCTGACATTACTGGAGCATAATCCGACAAACTGATAGGCGCTCGGCCCAGTGCCGCACCTATCCGGTTTGCTTCCGCGACAAATGTTTCCATCCAGGGTGCGAACCCATCCACTTCGTCCAATCGCGTGAGAAGACGATTGTAGGCCTGCTCATTCGCACCCGCTTGCGCAAGCCCGACAGCATCGTAAAAAGTTCCAGCAGGATTGGTCGGATCGAGCTCAAGTGCTCTTGCAATGGCCCGCTTCGCTTGGGGTGTCACGATCCCCTGTTCGGAAACGATGAGAGCTTCCGCATAGATCGAAAACACAGCAGAATCGGCATTCATGGATTGTGTTGCACGCTCGTAGGCCGATGCGGCATCCGAAGCGCGGCCCAATTTCATGAAGGTCTGTCCAAGGAGCATCCAGCCCTCCAAGGCTCCGCCTTCTGAATCCGCCTGCAACCGCTGCAATAGCTTCTGCGCCAACGCTTCGATTTCACGATTTTGCGCGACCTCTGCCTGGCGATCCTCGAAAGCGATGCTGGATAGGTTTGGCGCTCCAGCAAAACTGTAATACCCCGCCGCGAACAGCGGCACAAAGACCGCAGCAGCCATGAGTATGACCCTGCCGCCGCCGTTGGATTCCCCGGTGTTTTTTACTCTCCCCACGGAGAGAACCCGCCGCTTGATTTCCTGTCGCGCCGCATGCGCCTCTGCGACAGAAAGCAGGCCGCGTTCAGCATCCCGATCGACTTCAGACAACTGGTCCTTCAAAACTGCGAGAGTCCTGTCTTCGGCCGGACCTTGCACCAAGGCAGGCTTCCACGCCGAAGCCGCAACAATACCTGAGGCAGTCAAGGCGAGGACTGCCATTGCAATCCATATCATCGGTGGTCCCCTTCGCTGGATGAAGTGAAAATGCGTGCGACCTCGGCCTCCTCGTCATCGCTCAGGTCTGCGATTTTTTTTCTTTTTCGAGAGCCCATCAGGATGCCGCCACCGATCCCCAGAGCCAAGAGCCCAAGGAGTGGGGGGGTAAACCAGAGAGCGTAGGTCTCGGGTTTAAACGGAGGCTTCAGTAGAACGTAATCGCCGTATCTCGCTTGGATGAAAGCAATTGCATCTTCGTTCGTGTCACCCGCAACCAACCGTTCCCGGACCAAAAGTCGTAGGTCGCGCGCAACGCCGGCGTTCGAGCTGTCAATATCCTGATTTTGGCAAACTACGCAGCGAAGCTGCCTGGAAACCTCCCGTGCCCGAGCCTCGAGGATTGGATCGGAGAGGATTTCGTCGGGCTCAACAGCCTGCGCAGACATTGGCATGATGAGTGCCAACACAAGGAAAAAACGACGCATGTCAGCTCCTCTCCTCTAACACACCCGCTTGTCGGAGAGCCTGGCGAAAGGTTGATACAGCCTCTTCACCGACGATCGGGCCGACGTATCGGTAGAGCACCGTTCCATCGCCTCCGACAATGAATGTCTCGGGCACACCCGAAATCCCCCACTCGATCCCGGCACGACCTGACAGATCCAAGCCAATACGTTCGTACGGGTTCCCGAGATTTTGAAGCCAATTGACCGCGTCTACCGGTTGATCCTTGTAGTTGATCCCGAACAAACGCACGCCATCGCGCTCAACCAAAGCGCTCAGAACCGCGTGTTCGGCACGACAGGGAACGCACCAGGAAGCGAACACATTAACGACGACTGGCGTTGGGTTTCCGAGCAGGTTTTCCCGAGACAGTCCCTGTACATCAAGACCCGGCACCGGCCCGAGAATGAACGAGGGAGCTGGCTGAGAAATGAGAACCGAAGGAATCTCGCTTGGGTCACGATTGGGATTCAGGCCCCACAAGAAAAATCCGCCGACAATCACTGCCAGTACCAAGGGAATAATCGCTACAGCTCGTTTCATTGCTCACTCCGCTGCGACCGGTTTCGTGGATCGTGCCTTGGAGCTTTGGGGTGCCCCGACCCGGAAGCGGCGATCGGACAAGGACAGACTGCCGCCTATGACAAGCATGGCCGCACCCAACCAAAGCAAGCCGACGAATGGCTCATAGAGAATACGCAGAGTCCAGGCACCGCTCTCTTCGGCTTTGTCCAGAGAGGGTTCCGTGATCGAAGCGTATAGGTCTCCCGCCAGGGTTGACCGTATCGCCGATTCTGTTGTCGTACTTTGTGCGACCGGATAGCTGCGCCGTTCAGGTTTGAGAGCCGTCACGAAAGAGCCGCCCCTTTCGACGCGCAGGGTTCCCTGATCCGCAATATAGTTCGGGCCACGAACGCGCTGCACACCTTCAAATGTGACATCAAATCCCGCAATGTTGACACTCGTGCCGGGCTCTACAAATGCGATCTCTTCAGATTTCCAAACCGAAGAGCCAATCATGCCGATCATCAAGACCGCAACTCCCGCATGAGCGAGCGTCATTCCATGCGCCGCGCGGGGCAAATTGCGGGCACGCCGGATGCTTTCCTGGAGCGGAACCTCGAACAAACGAACCCGCAGCGCCCATTCACGTAAGGAAGCAAAAAACAACCAAAGCGCGATGAGGATCGAAAGATATGCCAACACGGGCCCGCCTTTGGCGAAATACCAAATTGCGAGCGTTGCCAGCACCGCCAGCACCACCACGAAGCGGACACGTTGAAGCACTCCGACGAGATCGGCTCGTTTCCAGGACAAAAACGGCCCCAGACCCATGACAAAAACCAAGGGGAGCATCATTGGTACGAACGCGCCATTGAAGAACGGCGGACCGACGGAAATCTTGTCACCAGAAACGGCTTCGAGAAACAGCGGATAAAGCGTACCGAACAGAACCGTGCCAGTCGCTGTAGCCAGGATCAGGTTGTTTAGCAACAACCCTGCCTCTCGACTAATCGGCTTAAACAACCCGCCACCTTCCATCATTGGCGCCCGCCACGCATAGAGTGCAAGTGAGCCACCAATTGAAATCGCAAGCAGGCCAAGAATGTATAGGCCTCGCTCCGGATCCACGGCAAAAGCATGCACAGAGGTCAGCAAGCCAGACCGAACCACAAATGTGCCGAGGAGTGACAGCGAAAACGTCAAGATCGCGAGTAGGATTGTCCAGCTTTTGAACGCGTCACGCTTTTCAGTGACAATCGCCGAATGGAGAAGTGCTGTCCCGAGAAGCCAGGGCATAAAACTGACATTTTCAACCGGGTCCCAGAACCACCATCCACCCCAACCCAGTTCGTAATATGCCCACCACGATCCCAGAGCTATCCCCGCAGTCAGGCTGATCCACGCGGCCAGTGTCCAGGGTCGAACCCATCTTGCCCAGGCTGTGTCGATCCGTCCCTCGATCAAGGCTGCGGCTGCAAACGAAAAGACGATCGAGAAACCGACATATCCAAAATACAGCAGAGGCGGGTGCATCGCGAGGCCGATATCCTGGAGCAGAGGATTGAGGTCAGCGCCATCAAGCGGCGGAGGAAAGACGCGCTCGAACGGATTGGATGTGAAGAGAAGGAAGGACAGGAACCCGACGCTGATCCATGCCTGCATTGCCAAAGTTCGCGCTCGAAGTGTTTCCGGTAGGTTTGAGCCGAAAGCAGCAACCGCAGCACCGAAGATGGTCAGAATGAAGACCCAGAGAAGCAACGATCCTTCATGACTTCCCCAAGTCGCCGCGACTTTGAAGATCATTGGTTTCAGCGAATGCGAATTGTTCGCAACGTTCAAAACAGTGAAATCAGAGACAACAAAAGCGCGCATCAAGGCTGCAAAGGCAAGTCCGACGAAGACGACCTGCCCAAAAGCAGTCGACCGGGCCGAACGCATCCAGAGAAGATTGCCCCGGGCCGCGCCGAAAAGAGGAATAGTCGATTGGACGAGGGCCAACGCCAATGCGAGGGCCAGCACAAAATGGCCGAGTTCCGGGGTCATAGGAGCCTCACGATCTTTAGCAGTGGGGTCGACTGGTGATCACTTTCTCAGTCGTCTAGAGCGGCTTTGCGCTTGCGATACTCTTCTTCATCAATCTCACCGCGCGCGAAGCGATCCCTGAGAATGTCATGCGCGCTCGACCCGGAGGCACGGCCCTTTTCGCTGAACCAGCGAACGGCGAAGAATATCAGCGCAATAATCACGCCCCAGAACACGATCATCATCAGCCCTCCCAGCATTCCAAATCCACCGCCCCACATGTGGCCGTAATAATCTCCGCCGGGGTCCGCCATGGCGGTCGTCGCGAACAGTGTGAATGCTGCGGTTGTGTTGGTAAGTCTAAGCATGTCGGTTTCCTTTTCTGTCATTTCATGTTTCAGCAACTGGCAATCGAATTGTCGCGATAAGCCCCCCGTCCGGGTGGTTCGCCAGACTGATCTCCCCACCCTGCGCACGAAGAATGGACCTTGCGATCGACAGGCCCAGCCCATGCCCGCCGGTTTCCAGAGATCGGCTTTCTTCAAGCCTGAAGAATGGGTCAAATATGCGTTCCAATTCTGCGGTTGGAATCCCCGGCCCTCTGTCAGTGACGGAAATTTCTATTTCCCCCTCGGCTGATATCCAGCCCAGGGTTGCGGACCCGCCGTAGCGCACCGCGTTCTCGATCACGTTTCGCAATGCGCGTCGAATGGCATTGGGGCGCAATCGAACCGTGACTTCGGGGCCGTCAGAGAGCACAAACGGTACGACCATATCCCCCCGCAGAGCTTCTAGGAACGATTGCAGGTCAACATCCTGCATTGGTTCGTTCCCTGAGAGACCTTTCGCGAAGGTAAGGGTTGCTTCCACCATCGACTGCATTTCTTCGACGGTTGCGACGAGACTCTCTCGGGTTTCGTCTTCCTCTACCATTTCTGAATGTACTCTCATTGCGGTGAGCGGAGATCGAAGATCATGTCCAAGGGCCGCCAGAACCCTCGTTCTGTCGGCAACGAACCGTGTCAGCCTGTCCTGCATACGGTTGAAACCAGCGGTCAGCTCCCGAACCTCCTGGGGTCCCCGTTCTGGCAACGCGTCTATGTCTTCTCCACGCCCCAATCGTTCCGACGCCCAGGCCAATCGCCGCAGAGGGCCCAGCAGTCCGGTCATGACAAACCAGCTCACTGCGACCAACAGGGCCATTGCCGTCAGACCAAATGTCAGCATGGAATAAAGCGGCCACTGGATCGGCGGACGCTCAAAGCGCGTACTTACGTTCAACCACTGGCCGCCGGCGATCGAAATTGAAAGGTTCATCTCGATTGCGGACAGTTCACCTCGCATCATGGCCAAGTGCATCTCGGTCATTTCGTGCGAAAGGTTCGGTAGCGGCAGGATCGCGCCTTGGATCTGGTGAAGCTCCACACGAATGTCGCGACTGTAGCTGTCGTTCAGGAGTGCGCGGACGCGGGTTTCAACCAACCCGCCATCCGAATGGTCGCTATGTTGCACAAGCGGCTTCGTCCCGAGGTCAAAGCGAACAAGGGGCGAGTTCGCCGCGCGGATAATTGATGGGCGCAGGTCAGCGGGTGCCTCTTCAATCAAGCGCGCAACATTTGCCGCTCGTCCAGCTGCCTCAAACCCAAGAGCAGCCCGTATGGCGAGGCTTCGTTCATCGGCGAAGAGCCACAGGCTGACAAACTGTGCGATCCCCAACGCGATAATGATGAGAAGAACGAGTTGGACCCGGAGAGATCGTAGGAGCCGCCAGATCATTCGGACACCTCGACGTCGACCGACAGGCAGTAGCCGCCGCTTCTGATCGTCTTGATAATACGTGGACGGAGAATGTCGGGCTCGAGCTTTCGCCGAAGGCGCGAAATCTGGTTGTCAATTTTCCTGTCCAACGGACCAGCGGAAATGCCCTGAGAAAGATCTAGCAACTGATCGCGGCTCAACACCATCCGAGGGCGCTCCAGAAGGACCGTCAGCAGTTTGAATTCTGCGACCGTAAGAGCGGTCTCTTGTCCCGCGTCGTCGAGAAGCACCTGCCGGTCTACATCCAAGGTAAGGTGTGCAAAGCGGACTTTGCGGCCGCTCAGAGATCCGGTGAAGGCCTCTTTGTGCTCGCTTCTTCGCAGGACGGCTTTGATCCTCGCAAGGAGTTCGCGTGGATTAAACGGCTTGGGAAGATAATCGTCCGCACCGATCTCCAAACCGACAATACGGTCCGCATCTTCACCGAGCGCGGTTAACATGATGATCGGCAGTCGCCCTTCGCTTGACAGACGTTGGCAAACGGAAAGGCCATCCTCGCCAGGCATCATGATATCCAGGACCAGTAGGTCGAAGCTTCCGACAGCCAGCTTCGCGTCCATCTCCGCCGCATCCTTGGCAGCGGTTGCTCGCATGCCATTCTTTTCCAGATAGCGGGTTACACTTTTCCGGATCTGTTCATGGTCATCCACGACGAGAATATGTGGCGCGTGTTGCATGGGGCCCTTCTAAAGCATTGGAAATCAGACGGTCAGGTTCCTTTTTGTCGCCAATTGTATCAGCCCCTGTCCATTGCGACAGACGGATACAAATCCACGGGTGTACGTCCTTACATTCAAATGTTTGATGCCAAGTTGTATGAGGTCAAAAGAAGGAAAGGCTTCAAAATGTCCTACTCAACAAAAGTTTCTACCGGTCTTCTGGTTGCCGTTCTCACAGCAGGTGCTGCGCTCGCCGATGACAGCCATCACCAAGCTGCGGGCGGTGAAAGCGTCTCTCCCAATGTACTTGCTCAACCGATGGCAGGGACGGGCGGGCCCGGAATGATGATGGGTGGCGGCATGATGGATCCCAGTCAGATGGCCGAGCATCTTCAGATGATGCACGGCATGATGCGCATGATGATGCAAATGCATTCGGGCATGATGAGCGGAAACGGCAGCATGATGGGACCAAGCACAACCGGTCAAGGTATGTTCCCGATGATGGGGGGCAACATGATGTCAATGTTCGATATGGATGGAAACGGCGCGGTGTCTCCCGAAGAGGCGCATGAGGGCCTTCAGTCGATGCTGTCGGACTATGACGCCGACGGTAATGGCACGCTCTCGATTGACGAATTCGCGTCGCTTCACGCCAAGGCGATGCGCGAGACCATGGTCGATCGTTTCCAGATGCTTGATGCTGATGGCGACGGCCAGATTTCTCAAGGCGAAATGGTCGCCCCTGCCGACAACATGGCACAGGGTATGGCCGCAAATCCCGGAATGATGACGGACGAAGACAACTGAACCCCGTCGTTCAGAAATTCCCCATTCAGGTAAGCCCGTCAACGGTTCGGTGCTTTGGGTTTGCCTGAACAAGATCGAGAGGGCTCAAAATGAGTTATACCTACAACAGACATCTGCCCAATACGGCGATTGATGATGCGGAGATGCGCCTGCGCGAAGCCCTGAAAGAAAAGGGATTTGGTGTACTGACCGAAATCGACGTACAGGCAACAATGAAGAAAAAGATTGACCGCGACATGGATGGATACCGCATTCTGGGTGCGTGCAACCCTCATATGGCATGGGAGGCCATTGGGCTGGAGCCCCGTATAGGATCGATGCTGCCTTGCAATGTGATCTTGCGGACGGTCGAAAACGGCACTGAAATCAGCGCTGTTGATCCAGTGGCTTCGATGGCCGCTGTCGAGAATGAGAAGCTGCACGAAGTCGCCGCGCAGGTGCGCGATATGCTGCGATCTGCGGTTGATAATGCATAAACTAAACTGAGGAGGCAGACCATGCTGAGCCGCCGTCAAACTTTTGGCCTGTTCGCATCGAGCACCTTGCTTGCCTATTCGCCAGCTTGGGCTGACAACCATGACGTATGGGCGCTCGATACTCTCCATGATGCGCTGAAAAGCGATTTGGCAAGGCTTGTGGACATCCGCAGACCCGAGGAATGGCAAGATACCGGCGTCGCGGAGGGGGCGTGGCCAATCGACATGACCCATCCGCGGTTCGGGGAGCGCCTCTTCGACGCCCGCGATCTTGCTGCGGGACGCCCGGTCGCCCTGATTTGTCGGACCGGCCATCGCTCAGGTCTCGTAATGAGCAAGTTGCGTGAAGCGAAAGCTGCCGGCTTTGTTGACGCCGTAGGCGGGATGCTTGGCGCCCCGGGGAGATCCGGCTGGATCGAGCAAGGTCTGCCGACAGTAACAAGAGAAGCCGCACTGGCCGCCCTCCCAAGTGAGCTAGCGTGAGACACAAGCTATACCATGACAAATCGTAGAGCCTTCATCGCCGGCTTGGCTGGCCTGCCGTTCGCCACAGGTCCGCTGGCGGCCATCGCACAGGGGAGTGTCAGGGCGTTGGCTATGCCACCATTGCTCGACGCAACCCGCGATCGGCATTTCCGTCTGACTGCCCAAAAGGGCAAGACCGATTTTACAGGACTGGGCGGCGGTGAGACCTGGGGGTTCAACCAATCCTTTTTGGGGCCTACGCTACGTCTTCCCGCAGGAGCTTCGACGCAAGCACAGATCGACAATACGCTGTCAGAGAAAATCTCGGTGCACTGGCACGGTATGCTGATACCCGGCGAAGTTGACGGCGGCCCACACCAGACCATTGAACCGGGCACGACTTGGTTTCCCGAACTGGATCTGACACAACCACCCGCTACTCTTTGGTACCACTCGCACGTTCATGGTGACACCGGACGACAAGTTCAAAGGGGATTGGCCGGTGTGATCCACGTTGATGACGGTCGGGACGATGCTCGGGGTCTCCCGATCTCATACGGCGTCGATGATTTGACCTTGGTTCTGCAAGACCGCCGGTTCGACCGGCAGGGCCGCATCGATTATGGCCTGTCTATGCCAGATCAGATGATGGGTTTCATGGGCAATGTCATTCTTGTTAACGGTCAGCTAGGCACCCAGGCTGTCGTCCCTCGCGGTATTGTCCGTTTGCGCTTGCTCAACGGCTCGAACGCGAGGATTTATCCCCTATCGTTTTCTGACCGTCGCGAGATGCACCTCATCGCGACGGACAGTGGCTATCTCAATCAACCTGTCGCCATTGAGTCCCTCGTGATCGCTCCCGGCGAACGATACGAAGTCCTCGTCGATTTTTCGGGAGGAGAGGCTGGCACGCTGGTATCCTCTGCAAATCCCAATCAGATGATGGGTGGGATGATGGGCGGCGCGAGCACTGCTGGGGGGAGCTTCGTAGTTGTACCCTTTGGTGTGGATGCGAGACTTCCTGCCCGCATTCTGGAAATACCCGCCGACTTGGGCGGCGTCCTGCCTGACGGTGAGGCCCGATCAGTCAATACACGTCAGATCACACTCGATATGCCAATGGGGATGGGCATGATGATGCGTAGGTCGAATGATCGGTTTGCGATCAATGGGCAGTCCTTCGACATGGGGAGGATAGACTTGTCTCTTTCGAAGGGGGCGACCGAGATTTGGCAAGTCTCCTCAAACATGATGATGCACCCGTTTCATGTTCATGGCGTGAGGTTTCAGGTGCTCGCCGAAAACGGAAAGAAACCAAGCATACAAAATTCTGGCTGGAAGGATACCGTGCTCGTAAATGGCCGAGTCGATATCCTGGTCAGCTTTGAGCAGACGGCAGATCGCGCCAATCCCTTCATGTATCACTGTCACATCCTTGAACACGAAGATGGAGGAATGATGGCGCAGTTCACGGTCACATGATCGTGCAAGCATGGGGATATGGTCGCCTGATTGGTTGTTTGGCGATAGCAACAGTTCTGTCTCTTGCAGCTTTCGGTTTTTTTTCGGGCACGGTTTCTCTGAGCAATCTTGGGGTCGCCTTTTCACAGGCTGAAGTGCAGCGCCATATTGAAAATGCCGGAGCCGTTGGCCCCCTCGCGGTTATTGCACTCATGGCCCTCGCGATTGTCGCAAGCCCCATACCGAGCGCACCAATCGCACTTGCCGCCGGGGCTGCATTTGGTCACTATCTCGGAGCCGCCTACGTAGCCATAGGCTCGGAGCTCGGTGCTACAATCGCATTTGTCTTCGCGCGAAAACTCGGTCGAAGCACAGTTCGGCGTTTTTTGGGTAAGTATTCAGAGTTCGGGCTGTTGGGGTCGCAAAAGGCTCTGATGTTATCAGTGTTTGCGTCCCGCCTGCTTCCATTCGTTTCTTTCGATGCAATCAGCTATGTTGCGGGCTTGAGCCAACTTCATCTATGGCGCTTCATGCTGGCAACTTTTGCCGGGATTTTGCCGGCGAGTTTTGTTCTTGCCCATTTTGGAGCTGTGGCCATGTCAGGGGATTGGGGAACGGCTGAATGGATCACGATAGGACTTGGGGTTGTGACAGCACTGCCTTTTGTCTTTTTGACCCTCAAAAATAGAAAGCAGATCGACGATGAATAGCGACTATAAAGCGGGCAGCATTTCTCTTTGGGATGCCGTCGCCATGGGGACTGGTGTCATGATTGGCGCCGGAATTCTGGCACTCACAGGCCAAATTGCGGAACTGGCCGGCCCTACCTTTCCACTTGTGTTCATCGTTGGAGCCATCGTTACAGCCTTCAGCGCTTACACTTACATAAGAATGTCCAATGCCTACCCGTCAGCTGGCGGAATTGGAATGATCCTGCAAAAGGCCTATGGACCAACCGCCGTAGCCGCTGCAGCGGCTTTGCTTATGGCTCTGTCAATGGTCATTAACGAAAGCCTAGTCGCACGGACCTTCGCAAACTATTTGCTCCGTGGACTGGGCATTGCACCAGATGGCTTACTGGTTCCGGCAATAGGCGTTGCTCTCATTATCGCAGCCTATGTCGTCAACATCTCGGGCAACCGCTCTGTAGGCTGGATTTCCCAGTTGCTCGCGGTACTGAAGGTTGGCGGTATCACTCTGTTTGGGATCTCTGCGCTTTGGGCCGGCGGGTTTACTTTTGGCACAACAGGAGATGGAACAGCTTCACAGGGTCTCAGCGGATTTGTTGGTGCCACAGCGTTGGCAATTCTGGCATTCAAAGGGTTCACGACAATCACCAACAGCGGCGCCGAGATAGTGGACCCACACCGCAACATCGGACGCGCGATCATCATTTCATTGGCGGTCTGCGTAGTGGTGTATCTCTTGGTAGCATTTGCGGTGGGAAGCAGCTTGCCGCTTGGCAAGATCGTCGAAGCAAAAGACTATGCGCTCGCGGAAGCGGCAGCACCGTCCCTTGGGGAAACGGGCTTCTATCTGACCGTCGCGCTCGCTTTGATCGCAACTGCATCAGGCGTGATTGCCAGCATCTTTGCGGTATCTCGTATGTTGGCAATGCTGACAGAGATGAAATTGATCCCGCACAGTCATTTTGGGATGTCAGGCGGAGTCCGCGACCATACACTGATCTACACAGTAGTGATTGCGAGCCTGCTGACCATTCTCTTCGACGTTAGCCGAATAGCGTCGATGGGGGCCTTCTTTTACCTTGTAATGGATATGGTTATTCACTGGGGAGTGTACCGAAACCTTAGGGCCGAGCTTTCTGCGCATGGATGGATCATGTTGACTGCAATCGGTCTCGACGCGATCGTGCTTGCCGTATTCGCTTCACTAAAGTGGCAGAGCGATCCAATGATTGTAGTGGTCGCATTCGCGATCATGGCTTGTGTATTGATCTTTGAGCATTGGTTTCTTCAGCGCACAAAAACCGAGCCACATCAACATGATCACAATGGGCATTGAGTGCTCGCGTGATGACCAGGTATCGAAGCAGTAATTCTTAGCGCTTCCAACATTCAAATTGGTCGGGTTTGAGCGATTTTGAGACCCACTTTGCCGATGTGTAGGACTACTTTCGTTGCCTCGATGGCGGGCGCCAACGCGCGTTTCACGAGGTCAGTGAAGACTATGGAAGACTGGTCGAGCCATTGAAATGAGGAAACGCAAGGGCTTAACCGCCGTCGAGATCCTCGTAGTAGACGAGCGCGGGCATGTTGCGGCGCTGATGCACGATGCGCAGGATGACTGCCGCCCCATCCGCCGCATCTAGCCGCTTGTAGAAGATCACGTGACGTTGGCAGTTGACGGACCGCAACCCCGGAACGAAGAGACTCCTGTCCCGACCCCGGTCGGGATCCCCGGTGATCTGCTCGAAGGCGTTGACCAACTGGCGGTAATAGACGAGCCATTGGTCCCTACCCCAAGTTTCGACGGTGTAGGCACGGATCTCTTCAAGGTCGGCCCTGGCCCGACCGGAAAGTCGAATAATCATATGGGTCAGCGATCAAATGCATCCGGTTCGAAGGCATGAGCATCGAACTCGGCGAAATCCCCATTTTCGGCCAGGGAGGCTGCTTCCTCTAGGTCGGCCTTGAGGGCATAGAACTGCCGGGCGCCATCCTTCTCCATCAGCATCCTTACGCCGGCGCGCACGACTTCGCTCAGATTGGCGTAGGCGCCGGACTCGATCTGCGCCTGCACATATTTCTGCATCGGTTCGGTCAGGTGGACGTTTGGCATCAGACTCTCCTATCCATGCTCAATCGTATCAGATACTGACATAGATATTCAAGCTCATGCTCGATCCCAACTTGGGCCCCAAATCGGCTCGCTGGCTGCTCCCGCCCTTCTGCTCCCGGATTCCATGCGGAGAGCCGGGCCGGGCAGTTTCCCGATACAGCCCTTCCCGAGGCCAGGAGCGCTGCGCCACGCGGTTTGGAGGGCTCATTCGATCTGTCCTTCCGTGACCACTTTCGCGGCCACATTGGAACACCCAATTTCCCCTTTGTAACAGACGTTTGTTTAGCAGCTAACATGAAAGGGGTCCGCAATTTTGGCCACTTTCAAGACGCAGAAGCAGCCAGAACCGGCGTCAGATCTTGGAAGCGGTCAAGCGACACAAGCGAACAGTCGCAAGCAACCATCAATCAAATCTCCTTGCTATCATTAATGTTGTTTCGTATCGCTGCACCATTATAGATGGAGTCGGCATCATGAAGCACGTGATCCACAGCGTGGCAACAGCCACGGCACTAACCATATCCGGACTAATGGCCTCGTCAGGTCCGGCTCAGGCCTATCAGGTGGACTGTGCAATCCTCCTCTGCCTTGCGGGCGGCTGGCCTGCCTCCGCGCCCTGCGCGCATGCCAGAGCGGTCTTCATTCGGCGGATCACACCATGGCCGATCGAGCCGCCCTTACAAATCTGGCGGTGTCCGATGGGTGTGTCGTTCAACGATCCCAGCCCGATGTCGCCTATGGAACGCCTTTATGACACCACGTTCCGCGATCCGCCCGAACCGCAGGAATCGACTTCGAAACCCCTTGTTCGCGTCCAAGCAGATGAGCAAGCTGACATCGACATTTCGGGCGACGCCTTTGATTTCGTGCGCAGCATACGGGTCTATCACATCCAGTATCGCCAGCACGAAAACCGAGATGGCGACTGCAATCGCAGCGACTCGACGCGATTGGGGTCCTACGGCGTGCAGGGCGACTACCGATGGACAAGATCCACCGTGGGCCAGGTGCCAGCCGCATCCGGCCTGAGCATCCCGAATGGATGCGGCAGCTACTTTTACCGTTCCGTCTTCGTCGACTGGCGTGATCACGCCGGGAACTATGGCTCTGAAGAGGTTCGCTACTGACAAAATCTGCGCGCGGTATTACCGCGCGCGTCCTGACAACCCCGCACGGAAGGCTGTGCAAAACCCCCGAAAAGGAGACGACGCCAGACCGTGAAGCCTGACGCCGTGCTAGAAAACTCCGTGAACAAGAGTTTCCTAGCGCACCGCTAAAACACCCGCAACCAGCAAAGTTGTTTTGCTGGCAAGAATGTTGTTGTCTCACGACATGGCGTCGGTTCTCCAAGGAGACCTCGACCATGGAATCTACGACCGGCCTGATCCTGCGACGGATCACACAGACAAATCTCTCTGTTGCTGCGCACAAGCTTGCTACCCTCATCCTCGATGCCATCGCCTGGAAGGATGGCTACAACGGTTTGTCGCGCGGAACGGCAGCCTTCACCCTCTCGGCCCTGGCGGAGAAGATGGGTGTTTCACGACAATATCTTTCGGTTCTATTGAGCGAACTTGAGACGTCGAAGTTGCAGCTCGAGCGGGCAAAGCCGAATGGAAAGTTCGCGCCCTGGATCTTTCGGTTTTCCGCCTTCGACGAGGAGAGTGAAACCCATGATCTCGTGTCAGGTGAAGGTGACACATCACTATCTAGAGATAATAATAACAAAACTATCTTCTCAGGACTGATCGACATCACCGCGAGTTCGAACGTTTTTCAGACCAGTTGGGCAGAGCTCATCAAAGCAGCGAAGGCCACGTTGCCCTGCTGGAACATCGACACCCAGGTCATCTGGGATCGCTTCCTCGCCTTCAATCGGTCCCGAGGCAACGGCAGGGTGCCGGCCGGCTTCCTGCTTGGCTTCATGCGCCGGTGGCGAAATTCGTCGGGAACTCCAACTCGTCCCGCGGTCAAGCCGCCCGCGAGACCAATAACGGACCCCAAAGAGCGCGAATTGCTGAGACAGATGCAAGCCGCACCAACTTCGAACCGCCAGTTCCACGCGTCCGACTTGTGTCGCTTGATCGGATACACTGCCTACGAAGCGCGTGTACTCGATGTGATCCACGAGTTTGGGTGCCAGAGGTTTTCAGCGACGTTGGCGGTGCACGGACGAGCGGTGCTGGCAGGGGAGATATCCAGGTAGATTCACCTGCCAAGCTTTGGATCCGGGAAGGCTCTGCCCCCGCGTACAGAAAATCGGCAGATAATGAAGTTTATGTTAAATTTCGAAGAATTCAGCGCGTAGGGACTTATTTTGCAGCCTAAAGTCGACATCAAACTTCATCGGATTTTTTCATCCGAGCAGACAAATGTTGCTGACTACATTTAGATCGTTCCGATCCTCCATTAATCGTGAAGCATCTGATGTGATGTCAATTTCCAGGCCAGAATCCTTTTCTTGCAGAATCGCTGGCTACCCGTCACGCGCCCACGCAATTGCGGACTCGGTATCGCTGGATTCGAACCACTGCATCTCGGAGCCCGTCAGTAGGTTGACCACCCGTGCGCCCCATTCCATCCATCTGCGTTCTCCGACAACCGCTATGCGACCGAAATCGTTCACGTGGGCGGTGTCGACCTTCAGATCTTCCAGCATCGCCGAAGGCTCTTCGTAGCCCTCGAAACTTGTAAGGTCGAGAACCAGACCCGGATTATCGGTTGTTCCAAGACGCTCATGAAGCAGCGCGTGCATTTGCTTGAATTCTGTCTCCGTCAACTTGCCTTCGCAGACGAGCCCGATGACATCATCACGCTCGGTCAGCGTTTCCTTGAACATTGGTCTTCTCCTTTTCACTTGCGTTGCCGTGACAGTAGAGATCGGCGTTCTGATGAGCGCGATCCTCGTGCTCGAATTCGAGGCTGGAATGGCTGATGCCGAATTCTTCCTTCAGCCGCTTCTTGATCGCGCTCTTGATCTCTTCAATCTTCGACCACCCTTCGGCTGCCACGACGACATGGCAGTCGAGCGCAGCCTCGTGCTCTTGCATTTGCCAGAGATGGACGTGGTGGACGTCGGCGACGCCTTCGACTTTCCGCATCGCTTCGACGACGGCCTCGTTGTCGATGTCCGGCGGGCTCCCGAGCATCAGGGTTCGGATTGGGCCGCCTATTTCAGTGAAAGACAGATACAGGATGTAGATCGCGATGCCGATGGTGATGGTAGGATCGACCAAACGCATGTCGTAAAGGATGATCATCGACCCAGCGACGATAACCGCGACCGAAGCAAGCGCGTCCGACAGGTTATGCAGGAAAAGCGCGCGGATGTTCACGCTCCCCTTCTGCATCGAATAGGTCAGCATTGCGGTCAGCGTGTCGACCACAAGCGCGATTCCACCGAGAATGACGACGGTCCACCCCATGACTTCGGGTGGATCAATCATGCGCATGCCACCTTCGTAGATCAGATAGAAGCCGATCACGATGAGGGTGGTGTAGTTGATCAGGGCCGCGACGATTTCGACCCGACCATAGCCGAAGGTCATGCGCTCATCGGCCGGGCGGCGCGCGATCTTGCGTGCGGCGAAGGCAATGACAAGCGAGGCCATATCGGAAAAGTTGTGCAGCGCATCGGCGATCAGTGCCAAACTACCCGAGAATATGCCCCCGACGATCTGCGCAACGGTAAGAAGCCCGTTCGCCCAGATCGCGATGGCAACCCGCCGATCGCCAGAATCCGGTTCGATATGCGCGTGCCCATGATCATGCGGCATTGGCAGGCTCCTCATGCGCGTGTGTCGCGCGTCGGTCAGTCTTGAGGCGGCCGCTGCGGAAACCACGTACGCGCGCATTCATCCAGTGGCGGATGATATGACGGTAAAGGGCACCACGCAGCCACCCAAAGGATTGCTCATGGGACAAATAGAAGGCGTCCGGCGTATCGTACACGCCAAAATCTTGCACAATGCCGGTTTTCTGAATGTAGGTATCTTCTCCGTTCCAGGCGACGGGAGGCGCGCCAAGGCAATCCGTGCCCGCGCCATAACCGCAGAGACTTTCTGTGTCCGAGAATGACGTTTGCAGGACATCGAGGAAAGCGTCATCCAGGATGAAGCCTTCAAGGTTGATCCAGGCACCTTGAAATTCGATCTCGACCCATGAGTGGAGAATTTCCTGCGGAGCAAGCGGATACACCAGCTCAGGGACAACACCGCGCTGCAAGCCTTTGTGGATCGTAAACCCATGCAACCGGCAACGAATGCCGACACCACGCAGCAGCGCCATCAAGAGCGTGCCTTTGGTATTGCACTGCCCATAGCCGTCGGAAAGCACTTCGGATGCGGGGATGTCGTCAGCTCGATTGTATCCGAACGCGATTTCATTCCGAACGAAATCATAGGCAGCTCCGATCCGATCGTATTCGGATAAGCCGCGCCAGCTGCGGTTCTCAATTAGACGCGCAAGAGGCGCGGCATCAAAATCCAGTAGTTTGGTGGGTACAAGTAGGGGGTCGGTCATCTGCAACGGGTCGCTCCTCGAATCGTCTTGGAACAAGACTAATTGCTATAGTCACTATAGCTTCAATCCTTTCTTTCAGAAAGAATCTCCCGCAACTATTTGTCCGTGTGAACCGCTTTGTGGTGTTCGCCGTGTGCGTCGCGCAGGATGTCGATACCGCCCCAGGCCGCGATCCCGGCGACGATCACACCGACGACAAGGTCCGGCCAGTTGGTTCCTAGCCAAGCGACGAGGCCACCGGCCACGACGATCCCGAGGTTCGCGGCGAAATCGTTGTAACTGAAGGTGTTGGCCGCGCGGATATTGACGTTTGGATTTTTGAGCTTAGCGAGCAGCCAAACGCAGACTGCGTTGATAGCCGCCGCGATCAGGGCCATTGCAATCATGATCGTCCCGAGCGGATCTGACCCACCGATGTAGCGGCGCCACGCATCGTAGAGGATGCCTGCAGCGAACAGGATCAGCAGCCCGCCGGAAACGTTCGCCGCCCCGCGTTTCCATTTGGCGGATCGGGACAAAGCGAAAAGGCTGATCGCGTAGACGAAGCTGTCGGAGAGGTTATCGAGCCCGTTGGCGATCAGGGCACTTGAGTCGCCGAAGGCGCCTGTTGCGAAAAAGGCCACGGCCAAACCGATATTGAGCGCCAGAACGATCCAAAGCGTCCGTCTCTCCATTGAATCTTGTCTAGCGGCCATTTTGTGGTTCCAGCTTGTGTTGTACGACACATTAACTTCTGCGGCTGATCTGCGTTCCAGCCGGAATGTTGGCTGAATTCCTTCAGGCCCCGATTTCCTCGTGTTCGGTCAAGCATTCCGAATGGTCCCGCAACACCTCAAGCACCTTGCAATCTCCCGTCCGCCCGCCGCTGCATTCGTGAACCATGCGTTTCAGTTCCGTGCGCAGCGCCTTCAGGCGGGCCATGCGCTGCTCCACCTGTTTGAGCTGGCGACGCGCGATGGCATCAGCTTCATCACAGGGCCGATTGGGATGGTCGCTGAGGTCGAGCAGCTCGCGGATCGCATCGAGCGAGAAGCCGAGTTGCCGCGAGTGGCGGATGAAGGACAGTCGATCAAGCTGTGCATTGTCGTAGCGCCTCTGTCCGCCTTCGGTCCTGCCAGGTTCGGGCATGAGTCCGATCTGTTCGTAGTACCGGATGGTCTGCACTTTTGTGCCAGTCTTCTTTGACAGAGTACCGATCGTGAGCATTTTCGCCTCCATGAAAAAGATACAGTTTGTGTAGGTTTTGCCGTCGGAATAGACAAGTGTCGGATTCACAGACGCGTGAGTTCAAGCTATACCATGATTTCGTGCTTGAACCTCTAGCAGCTAGAGGATGTATCCGCACAAGCAATAAGAATCAAAATCAGGCGAACAGGATTGTCCCTTACATCGGCACAGAAGTTTCTTTGGGTTTTGGCAGGCGTGGCAGCGCTTGCCTTCGTATGGCTTTTGCTATGGTCCGATTATCGTGCCGATAGCGCCCGAACCGACGCCGAACCGCCTTTTTTCGCTGAGTTCGAACTGACGGACCACCAGGGTATGGTTCGAACCGAGGAGGACTTTGCGGGGCGCTGGATGCTGGTTTTTTTCGGCTTTACCAACTGCCCCGACGTCTGCCCGACGACCCTATCCGAGGTCGCGGCGGTGATGGACGGTCTGGGCGACGATGCCGCCAAGGTCCAGCCGATTTTCATAACAATCGACCCTGAACGAGACACGCCCGCAGCACTCGCCGAATACGTCCCGCTGTTCGATGCGGGCATCATCGGGCTGACCGACACGCCGGAACAGATCGCCGCCACATCCGAGACCTTTCCGATCTTCTTCGAACGCGTCGAAGAGGCTGCGGCGCCGGATGGTTACACGATGGGCCACACGTCGCATCTGTTCCTCTTCGATCCCGACGCGGGCTTCGCCGACTCGTGGCCCTACGGCACCTCCGCCGAAGAGATCCTCGCCAATCTGGAAGAGAGGATCTGACCGACATGAACCGTATGTCCGGAGAAACAGCCCTCGGGCTGGCGTGGATCATCGCGCTCGTCGCCTCGCTTGCCGTGCTTTTCATCGGCGAGGTGCTGGGGCAGACGCCCTGTGTGCTGTGCTGGTTCCAGCGCGCCTTCATGTTCCCCTTGGCCATTGTCCTCGGGCTCGGCCTTTGGTGGCGGGACGGCCGCGTGGGGCGCTACGGCATCGCATTGGCGCTTGGCGGCGGCGCAATCGCCCTCTGGCACATGGGGCTGTACGTCGGTCTTGTTCCCGAACGCGTCCAGCCCTGCACGGCCACCGGCCCCTCTTGCACCGATGACAACCAACTGGTCTTCGGCATCCCTATCCCGCTGATGGCGCTCGCCGCCTTCGCGCTGATCGGGGCGCTGTCGGCCCTTTCATTAAAGGACACACGAACATGAATCGACGCGGCCTGATCCTGTCCGTTCTTGCCCTCGGCGCCGCCGGTTTCGGCGGAGCCACCTGGTTTGCAAACCGCCCCGGCCCAGTGGCCGAAGCGGAGCCCGTTGCTCCGGAACTTGCGGAGGCGATGATCCGCCCCTACTCGCCCATCCTCGGGCCTGCGGATGCGCCCGTCACGATCGTCGAATTCTTCGATCCGGCCTGCGAGGCCTGTCGCGCCTTTCATCCCATCGTGAAGGACATCATGGCCGAGCATGGGGATGCTGTCCGCGTCGTGATCCGCTACACGCCTTTCCACGGCGCGGCATCCGAGGAAGCGATCCGCGTGCTCGAGGCGGCGCGCATGCAGGACGTTTACATGCCGGTGCTCGAGGCCGTTCTGCGGGAACAGCCGAGATGGGCGTCGCACGGTGCCCCGGAGCCCGGCCTGATCCTTCAGATCGCCGCCACGGCCGGGCTCGATGCCGAGGCCGCCCGCACGCAAATGCTGGCACCCGGTGTCGTGGCGATCCTTAACCAAGATCGTGCTGACGTCGAGGCCGTGGGAATTCGCCAGACGCCCACATTCTTTGTGAACGGCAAGCCGCTCGATCCATTCGGGGAGGCAGAGTTGCGTCGTCTGGTGGCCGCCGAAGTCGCTGCCGCGCAAAGCTGAATGGAAAGGGCAGGATCAGAACGATGAAAAAGTATATTTTGACTGGCACACTGGCCGCGCTTTTGACCCTAGGAGGGCTCTCAGTGCCCGCGCTGGCCGGACCCGAGGATGTTGTCGTCGAGAACGCGTGGTCCCGCGCCTCCATCGGGATGAACCGTCCCGGGGCCGCTTACATGACGATCCGCAACACTGGCGACGAGCCGGTGACGCTGATCGGCCTTACAACACCGCTCGCGATGATGCCCGAAATTCACGAGACGAAGACAAATGCCGAAGGTGTGAGTTCCATGAGCCCGGCGGGGGAGATCGCGATCGCCCCGGGCGAGAGCATCGCGCTCGAACCGGGGGGCCTGCACGCAATGCTGATGCGGCTGCAAGAACCAATGACGGAAGGGGACACTTTTCCGCTGACACTGCTTTTCGACGACGGAGGCGAAGTGACGGTCGAGGTTCCGATCCTCGGCATCGCCGCGCGGGGGCCAGAGGACTGATGCAGCGACGGGCGATCCTGGGGTACGGCGCGGCTGGTGTCGGGGCGGTCGCCCTGATGCTCTTCGTCGGTTGGTGGCGGGTCGACGGACCCGGTGCACCCGCACCTGTCGGGCAGCGGCCTGTGACCCTTACCGAGATGGACTTCCGTCTGACGGATCATGAGGGCAACGCGGTCGGGCCGGAAACCCTGATCGGTCGCCCGACGATGGCGTTCTTCGGCTTCACCTACTGTCCCGATGTCTGCCCGACCACGCTTTCTGACATTTCGGGATGGCTCGACGATCTGGGAGACGAGGCCGACGAGATGAACGTGGTTTTCATCACGGTCGATCCCGAGCGCGACACTGTAGAAACGATGGCCGAATATGTCGGCTACTTCCATCCGGCGATCCGCGGCTGGACGGGACCGGAAGAGCAGATAGCGCGCGTCGCGGACGGCTTCCGCGCCACCTACGAGCGAGTACCGGCGGAGAGCGGCGATTACACGATGAACCACACCGCGAGCGTCTTCCTGTTCGCAGCCTCTGGGCGATTCGTCACCATGATCGACTATCACGAGCCCAAAGAATTCGCGGTGCCGAAGATCCGCCGCGCGCTGGAAGAAGAAATGGAGGGGGCGACATGAGGCTCAGAACTTTGGCGGCTTGTGTCGCAATTGCGGGGACGGTTTCGGGAGCGGCTATCGCCATCTCTGATTCCATGTCGAAAGAACCCGTGCCGCCGGAACTTGCCCAGGCAGGTAGCTGGATGCCCCAAGGTCCTGAAGCCCCCCAGAACGTTGACATCCCCGTGACGCTGCCCGCGGCGGCATGGGCAGACGATGCACCCGACCTCAGCCCGCTGCCCCTTCTGCAGGCCGCGTTTGCCGACAGGCCGGTGCAAGCGATCGAGCCACCCCTGTCGACGTGGTCGCGCGACATTGCTCCGGGCGAAACGCTCGATTTCTTGCTGTCAGAGGCCGGTCTTGCGGCACCTGACAGAGCCGAAGTTGCCCTCGCGCTTGGCGCGGAATACGATCTGCGACGGCTGCGGCCGGGGCACTCGGTCACTGTTGCTTCGACCATGGACGGCAGCCCCCGCACCGTCTCAGTCGCCGTCGAGGACGGGGTTCGGATCGAGGTGGTTTTCGGCGAGCAGTTGTCCACACAGGTCGTGGCTCCGGATCCGGAGATCGTAACCCTTGCCGGCGAAGCCGTGATCGACAGCTCGATCTTCGCGGCACTCGACGAAGCCGGCATACCCGCCCGTTTTTCCGTGGACCTTGCGCAGATGCTGGGTGGGACCGTGGATTTCCGCCGCGAGATGGCCGGCGGCGAAACACTAAGGCTTCTCTGGCGTGAGGCGCGGGTCGGCGAGGACAGGATCGGACAGCCCGAACTCGCCTTCGCCGCACTGGACATCGGCGGTTCGCTCTACGAGATCGTATGGCCTGACGACGGCAGCGGTCAGGCGACGATCTACGTCGATGGCGAGGTGCTGCGCGTCTTCGCACAGCCGGTCGAGGGTGCGCGCCTCAGCTCGGTGTTCGGGCGCCGCACGCATCCGGTCTTTGGCAACGTCCGGATGCACACCGGCGTCGATTTTGCAGCGGCACGTGGGACACCGGTTCAATCGACGGCACCGGGGCGGGTTAGTTTCATTGGCTGGCGCGGTGGCTATGGCCGTGTGGTCGAAATCTCGCACGGCTCCGACACCATGACGCGCTACGCGCATCTGAGCGCCGTGCCGGAAGACCTGGCACAAGGCCAACGCGTTGCGGCGGGAGATGTGATCGGCCGCGTCGGCGCGACTGGCACGGCGACAGGTCCGAACCTGCACTACGAAGTCCTCGTGGATGGGCGCCCGACTGACCCCCTCACTGACGACCGGCTCGCCGAAGCAGCCGAGAGCGAAGCGGATGATACCGCCGCGCTCTCGCGTCTGGCCGAGGCGCGCGCGCTTCTGAATGAAAACCTCGGCAGCGAGATTGCCGAAACGACAACCGAAAGGCTCTGACCCATGAAACGCATGACCCAAGCTCTGGCAATCACCCTCGCCCTGTTACCAGCGGCCCAGGTTCTCGCAGAGGCAACGGCGATCGAGGTCCGCAAGACGAACGGTTGCGGCTGTTGCCTGTCTTGGATGAACCATCTCGAAGAGAACGGGTTTGTGCCGACCGGCCAGGACATGTTCGGCGGGCTTCTCGTGCGCTTCAAGCTAGACAACGGCGTGCCGCAGCGCATGGTCTCCTGCCACACCGCGCTCATTGACGGCTACGTGATCGAGGGCCATGTACCGGCCGCTGACATCCGCCGCCTTCTCGAGGAGCGCCCGGACGCCGTCGGCCTCGCTGTTCCGGGGATGCCCTATGGCTCGCCCGGCATGGGGCCAGAAGACGACCGCGAGGCCTATGATGTCTTCCTCATCCGCAAGGACGGGTCGACGGAAGTCTTTTCGAGCTACGCCGAAGGATAATCTGGCCCGCCCATGGAAAATCTGTCTCCGATAATGCTTGGCTTTCTCGGAAGTCTCGCCGCCGGTTCGCTCACGGCAGTCGGAGCAGTTCCCGTGCTGTTTGGGCGCATCCCGTCCCGGGCCACGCGCGATCTGTCGCTCGGCTTCGCCGCCGGTGTCATGCTGTCAGCCTCGTTCTTTTCGCTGATCATCCCGGCATTGAATGCGGCAGAGCCAATGTTCGAGAACGGCGCGATGCCTGCGGCCATCGTGTGCGTCTCGATCCTTCTGGGAATGGGGGCTGTCGCCCTGATGAACGAAAAGCTGCCGCACGAGCACTTCAAGACAGGACGCGAAGGGCCCGAAGCGGCGTCTTTGCGGCGGGTCTGGCTGTTCATCATCGCAATCACGATCCACAACTTCCCCGAAGGCCTTGCGGTTGGGGTCGGCTTCGGATCCGGAGGTATGGAGGGCGGTCTGCCTCTTGCTGTCGGAATCGGGCTTCAGAATGCGCCCGAAGGATTGGCCGTCGCTGTATCTCTGCTGGGCGAGGGATATCCGAAGCTGCGCGCCTGGGGCATCGCGGCGCTGACGGGCATGGTCGAGCCGATTGGCGGCCTGCTCGGGGCCGGGATCATCACACTGTCGGAACCGCTGCTTCCATGGGGTCTGGCCTTTGCCGCGGGCGCAATGCTCTACGTTATCAGCCACGAAATCATCCCCGAAACCCATCGCAGCGGCCATCAGAACAGGGCGACGCTCGGTCTCGCAGTCGGGCTCGTTCTAATGCTGTTCCTTGATGTCTGGTTGGGATGAGGCAATGTCACTAAACAAGGTATCTCCGATGATCGGCGTCTTCGCAGCACTTGCTGCGTTCGCGATCGATCAGATCACCAAAGCCATTGTCGTTGCGAATGCCGTCACTTTAAGCGCCGGGATTCCTGTGTTTCCGGGATTCAACCTCGTCTTTTATCGTAATGACGGCGTGACTTTCGGGATGTTGGGCGGCGCGCCGTGGTGGAGCCTCATCGCTCTCGCTCTTGCCATCTGTGTTTGGCTAGGGGTTATGCTGTTTCGCGCCGAAAATGCGGTCGAAACACTTGCCTATGGCGCGATCATTGGCGGAGCCCTGGGCAATGTCATCGATCGTGTGCGGTATCGGGCTGTAACAGACTTTCTCGATTTCTACATTGGCACAACACATTGGCCTGCCTTCAACTTGGCCGATGTATTTGTCGTCAGTGGCGTGGGGCTCTTGCTCGCCGCGCCATGGATCAGCGCGCGGCGTTCGATCAAGTCGTGAAGCCGGAAATTCTGAACCGCATCGCTCTGCGCCACCGTTTTCTTTCGCGGGTGACGCTTGGTTTCGTCGCCGGGGCGCTGACCGTTCTGACTTTCCCGCCTTTCTCGATTCTCCTACTCGTTCCCGTTGCCTATTCCGCGTTGTTTGTCGGTCTTCGCGGTCTCTCCTTCGGGCGTGCTTTTCTCGTCGGCTGGGCGTTCGGACTCGGCCAGTTCGGTTTCGGGATTTCATGGATCGCGGAGAGTTTCTACGTCGAGGCCGAGCGGTTTGGGGCGATGGCGATCCCGGCCGTCGCGGGATTGTCCGCAGGTCTCGCGATTTTCCCAGCCATTGCCGCTGTGCTCTTCGCCGAAATCGCGCGGCGCGGAGCCCTGGGCAATCTCCTGGCCTGCCTCCTGTTCGCGACCTTCTGGACCGTGGCCGAGTGGTTGCGAGGTCACGTTCTGACAGGTTTTCCGTGGATCCTCGCCAGCTACGCTCTGGTCGATTACGCCGCGTTGCGCCAGCCCGCCGCCTGGGTCGGAAGCTATGGACTAAGCTTTCTCACCGTGTTCGTCGCGGCACTTCCCGTCGCGGCTGTCATGGCGTCCGGGCGGCAACGACTGACCATCTCGCTCATGGCGCTGGCCGGCATCGCGACGATGTGGGCCGTCGGCACACTTCGCCTCCAGTCGGATACAGAACAGCCACCCGGTGTGGAGCTGCGCATCGTCCAGGGCAACGTTCCCCAAGAGGAGAAATGGGCGCCCGAGAACCGCGAGGCAACCTTCGCGCGTTATCTTGAGCTTTCAACCCGGCGCGGCGATTTCGACGTTCTTCTCTGGCCGGAAACCGCCTTTCCGGGTTTCCTCGATGAGGATACGGAGGCACGGGCCCGCATTGCCGCAGCGCTACCAGACGGCAGAGTGCTGCTTACCGGTGTGCCGGACCGTGTACCGAGCGAGGATGGCACCCGATATTTCAACACGGTCCAGGCATTTGACGAGACCGGCGAGATCCTGACCGGATACGCGAAACACCATCTCGTGCCCTTCGGCGAATATGTGCCATTCCGCGGCTGGTTGCCCATCGAGCGGCTCACGGCGGGTCTGGGCGATTTTACGCCCGGACCGGGCCCGAGAACGCTTGCGCTTCCGGGTGTGCCGCTGGTCGCCGTGGCGATCTGCTATGAGATCATCTTCCCAGGGCATGTGGTCGACGACCTGTTCCGGCCGGACTGGATTTTCAACGCGACAAACGATGCCTGGTTTGGCACCAGCATCGGACCCGAGCAGCATCTGGCTTCCGCACGTATGCGCGCCGTAGAGGAAGGCCTTCCAGTCATCCGAGCCGCGAATACGGGCATCTCTGCGGTCATCGACGCGAGCGGAGAGATCGTTGCGCGGCTCGATACCGGCGAAACGGGCATCATCGACGCTAGCCTGCCCTCCGCGCGACCGCCGACACTCTACGCGAGCTTCGGGGACTGGATGCTGTTGGCGCTCATCTTGGCTTCGTGGAGCTGGGCAATGGCGCCAATGCGACGGCTCACTACCGCCGCATGAGAAAGACCGTCATGCAAAGATGTGGATAGGTGTCCCGTCCTTCACCATTGCATAGATGTCCTCGATCTCCCGATCCGTGACCGCGATGCAGCCAGCTGTCCAGTCGCGGACATTTGTCGGGTCGATGCCGGGGCGTGGGCCACCATGGATGAAGATGTCGCCGCCGGGGGAAAGGCCCTGCGCTTCGGCAAAGGCGATGTCGGCCTCGTTCGGATAAGAGATGCCAATCGAAAGATGGTAGGTGCTGTTGGGGTTTCGCCTGTCGATTGTGTAAACTCCTTCCGGAGTCCGGCCATCCCCTTCGAATTGTTTGTGACCCTCAGGAGCGAAACCCAGCCCGACCGGATAGGTTTGCAAGACGCGATCGGCTCCGTCGAGAACAAGCAAGCGCTGTCCCTTTTAAAGCCGAACACGGGTGACTTCGGGTCCGTCATAGCTGCGGAACTTGCTGGCACACCCGGACAGAAACGCTACCAACCCGCCCAACAGGACGGCGCGGCGGGGAAATCGGATGGTCTTCACTGCTCGATGCCTCTTTGGTGAGGTCTGATATGGACATCACGTTACCTTGCAAATGCTGCGTGATCAATGTCCGTGGGCAAGCGCGGCCTTTGCCATCTGTGGGCCAACCTGCTCACCGCCGGACGGCGGCGCCTTGGCCTCTTGGCTGTTCAGCAGGCGCAGGGCATTGGCCACCACCAGCAATGACACTCCTACGTCGGCTGCAATCGCGCCCCACATCGATGCCAGTCCGAACGCGGTAGCGACAACGAAAACGCCCTTGGTCGCCAAGGAAATACCGATGTTCTGATGAATGATCGACATTGTCCGGCGCGAATGACCGATCAGCCAAGGCACCTTGCCGAGATCGTCGGTCATCAGGGCTATATCCGCCGTCTCGATTGCCGCGTCCGAACCAACGGCACCCATTGCGATGGCGTAATGCGCGCGCGCCATGGCCGGGGCGTCGTTGACCCCGTCGCCGATCATGGCCACCATGTCATGCGTTTCGACCAGTTCTTCGATGGCAGTCACCTTGTCTTCGGGCAGAAGCTCGGCACGGACCTCGTCGATGCCGACCTCGGCTGCAACAGCGTGCGCTGTCCGCTCGTTATCACCGGTCAGCATGACGATGGTCTTCACACCCTGCGCGTGGAGCTGCGCCACGATGCCTTTGGCATCCGGGCGGATACGGTCGCGCAATTCCAAGATGCCGGTGACACCGGTGTCGTCGCCCACGGCAACAAGGGTGCTGCCAGCCCCTTCGATGCGGTCGCGCAAATCCTTCGGAATGGCGTCGCCGAAACCCTTCTCCGCGGCAAACCGGTCCGACCCCAGCCAGATCGACCGGCCGTCTGTGCGTCCTTCAAGTCCCCTGCCCGGAACGGTTCGGGTATCTTCCGCGGCGGATACCTTGATGCCGTCGGCTTCTGCCCGCGCAAGAATGGCGCGCGCCAAGGGATGCGAGGAACGTGCCTCCAGCCCAGCGGCGAGGGTCATCAGATCTTGCGCCGAAGCCCCGCCCAGCGGATGCACCGCCGCCACTTCGGGCTCGCCCATTGTGATTGTGCCGGTCTTGTCCATGGCCAGCGCGGTGGTCCGACCCGGTGCCTCGACATAGGCACCACCCTTGATGAGTACGCCCGCCCGCGCCGAAGCGGTGAGCGCCGCGACGATGGAGACAGGAGTCGAGATGACCAGAGCGCATGGGCAGGCGATCACCAGCAGCACGAGTGCATTGTAGAACCAATAATCCCAGGCTCCACCGAAAATGAGCGGCGGCAGCAGGGCAATTGCGATGGCGAGCGCCATGACGATAGGCGTGTAGATGCAGGCGAACTTCGCCACCCACTGCTCCACCGGCGCGCGGCGGGCATGGGCGTCACCGACCATGCGGATGATCTTGGCCAACACGGTATCCGAGGCGGCCTTCGTGGCGCGCACCGTCAGTGTGCCTTCGCCGTTGATCGTACCGGCATAGACTTCGTCGCCCCGTTCCTTTGGGACCAGCGCACTCTCTCCGGTGATTGGCGCCTGATCGACGGCCCCTGCCCCATCGACAACCTCACCATCCAATGGGATGCGGTCTCCGCCGCGCACGACGAAACGTGCGTTGATAGCAACCGCAGAAGCCGGAACGTCCGCTTCTGAGCCGTCATCATTAAGAACTCTTGCCGTCGGCGGCGCCAGGTCGAGCAGAGCTGAAACCGCATTCCTCGCACGCCCGACGCTCCAGCTTTCGAGGTAGAGCGAGAGCGAGAAGAAGAACGCGACTGTCGCCGCCTCGAAAAATTCGCCAAGCCCGATGGCACCGGCCACGGCGACCACCATGAGCAGGTTCATGTCGGGCGACAGCCGCTGAGCGGACGACCATGCCTTGGGTGCCACGAGCCAGACACCGAACAGGATCGCAACCGCGAACAGCCCTGCCTCGACCAGTGGCATCGGCGCTTCGCCGTGACCCGCGAAGAGGCCGAGCGCCCCGCCCATGCCGGTCTCGATGATGTGCCACAGAAATCCCGCGGCCCAGAAGCCTCCACTGAGCGCCGTAAACAGCCGCTGTCTTGCAAGATGGGCCGCCTGGTCGACCGACGCGTTCTCGGCATCCCAGGGCTTGGCGGTCATGCCGGTGCTTGCCACCAGTTCTGCAATTTCGCCGTCCGATACACTGCTGGCGCTGTCGAGAATAGTCATCCGTCCATTGATCACGTCGAACGCGAGATGCTCGGCTCCACCGATCTTCGGACCGACCACCTTGTTCAGGATTGCTACCTCCTCGGCACAATCGAGGCCGGATACCTGAAAACTGCGCCCGCCCGATGGCGCGGGCGTCGTCGGAACGATGTCGCCGCACGTTCCGGCGCCCCCGCAGCAGCTGCCGCCGCTTGTCTGGGCATCTTCGGCGTGATCGTGGTCGTGACGATGGGTGTCGGACGGCATGAATGGACCTCTGGATTCGGGTGCTTTACCATGACATAACCCCTACAGTAGCTAGAGCTTCAAGAGCAAAATACGGTGGTATTTCAGTTTGCTTTATTGCTAGAGGATGCGGCGACCGGCTCCATCACGCCTTGAGGCATGAAAAGCCGATGCAAAGAAAAACAGACACGAAAGGAAGCTTGATGCGGGTTTTGATGCTGAAGCAAAAAATAATTGTTGCAGTGGCGCTGTCTCTTACGGCCGGGTGCGCAATCCAGCCGACTGGACCGGGCGACTCGGCAGACCGGCGGGGCAACGTTCCCGAAGCCGTGATTGCAATGGCTGCCCCGAATCAGGATGTTTCAACCGCGCGCTTGGTGCCCGAGGACGGGTGCTACTGGTACGAACACAGCGGCCCCGTTGAAACGACCTTGCTGCCGCTGCGCACGGCGAACGGCAACCCTATCTGCGTCGCGCGGGAAGTGTGACGACGACCCGCACGTCACATCAATGCGCTGAGAGTTAATTACCTCATTCAACTTCTCGCGGTAACGCTAGCCTCAGCCGAATAAAGATGTGCTATCGATCCGATCTCGACGTTCGGATAAAGCTCGTTGATGTGTGCCATAACCATCCGCACGCAACCCGAACTCGCACGACCGCCGATGCTTCTCGGATAGGGTGTGCCTTGTATCCGAAGATAGGTGTCGCGATCACCGACATAGAGATAGAGCGCCCGTGACCCGAGAGCGTTTTCCGGCCCTGGTTCCATCCCATCGGCCCATTGTGCGTTCACGGGATCGCGTTCGATCATGTTTTGTGTTGGCGTCCAGTGCGGCCACCTGACCTTGCGCTTGATGTTATAAACACCCGGCTCGTAGAGGTTGCCCCGCGCGATCGCCACGCCGTAGCGCATCGCGGTTCCACCCTCCTCAATGTGGTAGAGATACCGCGCGACCGCATCGACATGGATGTCTCCCGGCACGAGGCCGTCCTTCGCGTCCACACGCTGAGGCAAGAAACGTGGGTGTAGTCCCCAAGGGTTTGACGTGGCCGGATCGAAGCCGGGCGGGCTGACTTGCGCGTCCCATTCAGCCTTCTGAGCCTCGGTGGGCCAGCTATCGGCAAACACAGGGTTGGCCACAGTCGCCGAAAAGAGCGCTGTTGTCGTTTGAATAAAGTGTCGTCTTGTCAGCATGTCGTACCCTTTCGGTTCCCACCGGCAATCAATGGCAAGAACGATATAGATTCTCGTCGACTAGATAGGACTTCTAGTGGCTAGAGGTTCAAGGGTAAATTTTCGTGAACGCATGCACGCGACCCTGGTAGCACATGCTTGCCTTGCGGGCGGGTTAACGGCCAACCAGGTCAGGTCCGAATTAGCGTGGTAAAGCGGGAGTCAGGGGGCGGAGTAGGACAGATTTGCCGAATTGATCCCCCGGTGGATCGGTTTTGGTCGAAAGATACTATCCTGACACCCTGTCGATCTTCACCCGCCCGTGTCATTGGCCGAAACTTCGGCTTGGAACTCACGTTGTCGCTCAGGCCAGGTGCTCTTGATGTAGACGAGGATAGCCGCGATCTCTGCGTCTGTCAGATCCTCTCCGAAGGCCGGCATGTCGCTCTCGTATCCCGGCACGACGGCCCCGACCCCGCCTTTAGTGATCTGAAAAAGCATGCGGTCTGAATGGTGCCAAGTGTGGCCTGAGTCATCATGCGGCGGGGCCGGCATTCTTCCTGTGTCAAGACGACGACGCCAATCGGGCTGACCCTCGAGGCTGGCACCATGGCAACTGGCGCAGTTGTCCGCATAAAGCTGTTGCCCTGCCATGACCTGGGATGCGAGCACGGGCTCTCCCAAAAACGTCAGTCCCTCGACACGCGGGTCAACCGGTTCCGATTGGGCCAGCACCACAACGCCGGTGGTCGCGAGCGCGGACACTAGGGCAGCGAGGTGCACTGACCGCCTGACCGCACACTTCGCCGATCGATCTTTCGGCCCTTTATTCATCGGCATAAATTGAAATTCCGTCTGGGCCAAAGGCGTAGGTCCTTAGCGTGCCTGACTTGACCGCAGCCATGCCCGGCGCGTTCGCGGGCATTCCCGGCAAGGTGATACCCGTTATCGCCGGACGGGTTTCCAGCAGCCGATCGATGATGTCGACGGGGACGAGACCGCTGACATAGTAGCCGTCGATCTCGGCCAGGTGGCAGCCGATGCCCTGGGCGGGCACACCGACTTCGACCGAGCGTTTGTCGAAGTCGCGGTCATCCACACGCGTAACGGTAAAGCCGTGTTCTTCGAGATAATCCCCATAGGCATCACAGCAGCCGCAGCCCGGATCGCGCCAGATGGTGATCTGCCTTTCGTTGCCCGCCAAATCGGACGCCATATCGCCTGTCGCTTGCGCCCAGGCCGATGTGGACAGGCCCACCATTCCGACAATGCCGCTGCCAATCAGGCCAAGCGCGTTTCTTCTCTGCATCATTTTCTCCATCATTGTTCTCCTGTTTCGATCCAAGTTGCGCCGCCGTCACGGCTGATTTTCAAGATGCCGCCCAACAGGGCAGCGATGTAGGTCTCGTCTCTTGGATGAACCGCAACAGCGGTCGCAGCTTTGCTGGCCCGCTTTTGCCAGATGACTCCGCCGTCCTGCGATGCCCAGAGGCCCGAGGGCAGCGCGGCGTACATCACTTCCGGCGCCGAGGGGGCACTGGCCAGCGACAGGATCGGTTCACCTCCAGGCAATGGCGCTTCGGACGGTGGGGCTTCACCCGCAACCAATGCGTCCATCGCGTTGCCTGGCTGCACGTCCTGCCAGCGACAAAAGCAATCGGGCACCCGCGTTAGGCCAACTTCGGTGCCCGCATAGATCCAGATCCCGCCCATGCCGGTTTCAAGCTCGACCGAAGCCAGAGCAAGAGGATCGCGCTCTGCGTCGTCGAGCCAGGGGCGGTCCATGGCGAGCGACCAGGTTGCACCGGCGTCTTCGCTCTTCCACAACCCGTCGCCGCGAAGCGAGGCATAGATCATGTCCGGGTTCCGCGAGGCGATAGCAACGGCAGTGATTTCTCCGTCAGGCAGCCTAGCTTCAAAGATACGCCACGAAGCGCCCCCGTCTTCGGAAATGCTGACACCGCCCTCGGCCAGCCCCGCAACCACAAGTCCGGGCCGGTCGCGATGGGTCGCCAGCGACAGCACTTTTCCGGGTGTCTCTGCCGCGGTCCAAGTCCGGCCGCCATTATCACTGACGAACAGCCCTCCTCTCGCCAGCAGGATGGTATCACCATCAAAGGCAAGTGCCGCTGGATCACCATCGCTCGCCGCGAGTGCGAACCCCGGCAACATCGAAGCGACGCCGATACTGAGTGCCGCGGTGAGTACCTTGCGCCGGTCTGGCCGAAATTCAATCTCAATCGACTTCAATCTGCATGCTCCCCTGCTCATGCGACGCGGATCACGCCCATCATCCCGGCCGCCTGGTGCTCGAGGATGTGGCAATGGAACATCCAGTCTCCGGGATTGTCGGCGACCAGGGCGATTTCGACCTGCTCGCGCGGCGCGATCAGCACGGTGTCCTGCCATTCACGGAATTCGGTCCGAACGCCATCGCGGCTGATGACGCGGAAGGAGTGGCCGTGCAGGTGGATCGGATGGTCGAACGCCGTGGCGTTCGTCATGTGGAGGACATGGCTCGCGTCGCGCTCCAATGTCAGGAAGGGATCGAGCATGTGCCCTTCGGCCGCAACGCCATTGACGAACCACATGCCGCCGCCCACAACGCCACCCATCATTCCGCCCATCATGCTGCCTGACTGGCTCAGGCCCATCTGGCGCTCGACCATTGCTCCCATCATGCCCCCGGTGAACAGGATTTCGTGACGACGGGCCGCGTTCAGATCAGGTTCGACAAGCGGATTGGCTGGAAGGGCAATTTCCCATTCCGGCGGCGCGGCACGCAAGGGCGTGTCGTCAAAGACGACATCCAGCAGGTTGAATTCATTATCGCGATAGGCGCGGTCGACGATTTGAAGCGTGGTTCCCGGGTCGGCAGGGCAATCGAGCATTATGTCGGCACGCATCGCCGGGCCCAGAACCACGACACCGTCAGGCGCGGCGTGCGGGGTGATCGGCTGGCCGTCGAGCGCAATGATGCGCGCGGAAAGGTCGCCGAAGTCGAGCGCGAAGATGCGGGCGTTGGCGGCATTGATCAGCCGCAACCGGATACGTTCGCCTTGCCGCACCACGAAGACATCGGGAACACGCCCATTTATCGTGACAGTATTGCCCAGACGGCCCGCATGACTCATGTCCATGGATGCGCCGAAGTCATCCGCAATCGCCGCGTCCTGTGTCAGCCGCCAGTCGTCAAGCAGCCAGGTGACATCGCGGTCGACCCGCGGCGGGTTGGTTTCGTCGATGATGAGCGGTCCGGCCAGCCCACGTCCGACCTGCTCGAAACTGCGCTGGTGCGGGTGATACCAGAAAGTCCCGGCATCGATCGCGTCGAACTCGTAGGTGAAGGTTTCTCCGGGTGCGATCGGCTTCTGCGTTAGGTGTGGAACCCCGTCCATCGCGTTCGGCAGACGAAGTCCGTGCCAATGGACGGTGGTTTCCTCGTCCAGACCGTTTGTGACGACGATGCGCAGCCGATCGCCTTGCCGAACCCGTAGCTCCGGGCCGGGAACCTGACCGTTGAAGCCCCAAACGGGGGTTGCGGGATAAGGTTCTGGGACCAGCCTTGCCTGTCCCGGCGCGGGGCGCAGCGAAAAGCTGCGGATTTGCGGCTCGGCGCGCAAGGGCCTTCCGAATGCCGTAGCGCCGATGCCCGCTAAGGAGGCTGCAAGAAAAGATCGGCGACTGAAAAGGGAATTTATTTGGTAGGACATGGATGAACACTCTCTGATTTCACTGTACGCCGCCAAAGCAATTGCGTGGCGACGTTCATGGATCCGCGCAAACGCCCATTTGAGGGCGTCCGGCACGGGGAAACACACGAAGCGCAATCAGGCGCCGTGTGTCAGATCAGAGGTAGACCCGAGGAGGTTGCTTGGCCGGGGGGCCGGATATTCCGTGCGGAACGTCCACGAGCTGGATTTCATGGGCTGCGGTGGCAGCGATCGGGCTGGTACCAGCCGGGATCGAAAGAAGAGCGGCCATTCCCGAGGCATTGCACGCAAAATCACAGACGGAACCCATCTTACCGTCTTCCAAGCTGCCGCAGGCGTCGCAATCGTCCATAGCCATCATGCCGCCATCCGTGGAGACCATTGACGAGGCCATGGCAATTGAGCCAGCAGACTGCGCGACCGCGCCGATGGCAAAAGCCACCAGCGAGAGGATACAGATAAGGCGTGCCCAACGTCTCATGATCTTGATCTACTACCCGCGCGATCCGAATGCCAGCGGCACAATATCACGTTTCTTGGACCATCCAAAAATTGGCTCGTTCAAATCCTCGGCCAACCGACTTGTTGCAGCGGCAACCACCTGCCTATGACCGCTGGGCAAACGCCGCGAACAGGGCAAGCGTGCGCTCGCTCACATGATGCTCGATCCCTTCCGCGTCGCGTTCAGCCGTCTCGGGGTCGAGCCCGAGGCTCAGGAGAAACCGCAAGACGATCTCGTGGCGGTGTCTGCATTCCTTGGCAAGCGCCCGGCCTTCCTCGGTCAGAAAGACCGAACGGTATTTCGCGCGAGTGATCAGGCCGTCCCGCGCCAGACGGCCGAGGGTTTTGGCGACCGTCGGCGCGGTAACGCCCATCCGGGCCGCGATATCGACCGGTCGGGCTTCGCCGTTCTCGTGGATCAACTCAGCGATCAATTCGACATAGTCTTCCGCCACCTCGCTGCGCCGCGCCTCGCGCACACCGATGAAGGCCTCGGCGCGGGATTCGACCGCACGTGCCTCTGCCTCGGTTGATTCAAGGTTCTCATCATCCGTCATGCCGTCACCCTCGCACGATCAGGATTGACTCGTAAAGCCTGAGCGATGATTATTAGCCTATGCTAACTTTTTGCGCCGGGACTTTGGCCTGCGTGTCATCTGAAGGGACAACGTCCATGCCTGTCGATACCAGCAAGCGAGGGCGCGAGGTGTCGTCCGCCGTGGAGACATCGCTGCCCACAGCGCCACCTGGCGTCGTCACGGAGCCAGTTTCGGCGTCGCGACGCGCGTTGTTGGTCGGCGGTCTGGTGGCTGCCGGCGGAGCGGCCGTGGCCGCGAGCCGCGCGCAATCCCAGGCAACGCCCGACCCGATGGCGGGGCATGCGATGCCCGGCGGGGCGGTCGATCCGTATTCGGCCCATGACAGTGGCATGGCGCATGGCAACATGACGATGGTCGGCCAGGTCGACCACGCCCGGAACGGGTTCGACCCGACGGCCATGCTGACCGACTGGGAGACAGGCCAGACCGAAGTTCTGCCGGATGGGCGCACGTTACGAACGTTCGAGGTGGACGCCATCGACGTGGAGATCGAGATCGCTCCCGGCGTTTTCTTTCCCGCCTGGACGTTCAACGGACGCGTTCCCGGCCCCGCTCTGCGCGCCAAAGAAGGCGAACGGCTACGGATCATCTTTCGCAACCTCGGTTCACACCCGCATTCCATGCATTTTCACGGCATTCACTCTGCGCGAATGGACGGCGTTCAAGGCGCCGGGCTGATCGATCCGGGCGAGGAGTTCGTCTATGAGTTCGATGCCAAGCCCTTCGGCTGTCATCTCTATCACTGCCATGCCCTGCCGTTGAAACGGCACATGCATAAGGGCATGTACGGACTTTTCGTGGTCGACCCCGATCCGGCCCGCCACCCTGAATTTGCGGCCGTGGCGGCGTCGCGTGTGCTGGGCAGCCCGGAAAACGCCGAATGGCAGGAACTGGCAATGGTGATGAACGGATTCGACACCAATTTCGACGGCGAGAACGAGGTTTATGCCGTCAACACGGTCGGCCAAGCTTACATGAACGCGCCGATCCGGATCGACAAGTCGCGCCCGGTCCGTATCTACCTCATGAATGCGACCGAGTTCGATCCGATCAACTCGTTCCATCTGCACGGCAATTTCTTCGACTACTACGACACCGGTTCGCAACTCACGCCGACCCTGCGCACGGTCGATGTGATCATGCAGTGTCAGGCGCAGCGCGGCATCCTCGAGTTCAGTTTCGCTGACCACGAGGATGGATTGTACATGTTCCATGCCCATCAGGCCGAGTTCACCGAACTAGGCTGGATGGGCTTTTTCGACGTGCGGGAGGCCGGAGCATGACCGATCAGACCGAACAAAGCCGCCCGCCAATGACCCGCCTGCTTCTCGTTCTCGTGCCGCTGGCCGTCATGCTGGGGGCTTTCGTGTGGATTGCCTCGCTCGATCCGCTGCGCGGCTTCAACAATGGCGCGCCCCCGGTCGAGGCGTTGACCGTCGAACGGACGATCCTCGATGGGTCGGGGATTTCGCTCAGTGTGCGCGCCGGCGGATCGGAAGCAATGGTGGTCGCGCAGGTCGCAGTGGACGACGCCTACTGGACCTTCACGCAGGAGCCCGCGGGGCCGATTGCCCGCGGCGAAGCGGTCTGGTTACGAATTCCCTATCCGTGGGTTCTCGGCGAGGCCCATCACGTCAACCTGCTGACCAACACGGGCGCGACCTTCGGGCATGAGATCGGGGTCGCCGTCTCGACGCCAAGTCCCACCTGGGGTCAACTTCGACTTCAGGCGGTGATCGGGGCGATCGTCGGCTTGTTGCCGGTGGCGCTTGGCCTGATGTTCTATCCGGCCATGAAGGGCGTCGGGCGAAGCGGGATGAACTTTCTGCTGGCACTGACGGTTGGGTTGCTGGCCTTCTTGCTGATCGACACCCTATCCGAAGCAATGGAGCTGTCGGCAGAAGCGGCCGCAATATTCCAGGGCTCCGCCATGGTCTGGCTCGCGGCGCTGGCAAGCTTCCTTTTGCTGATGGCGATCGGGCGCTGGCGCGGCAACCCGGAGGGCATTGCGCTGGCGTTCTACATCGCCCTCGGGATAGGGCTGCACAACTTCGGTGAAGGGTTGGCGATCGGCGGTGCATTCGCCGCAGGATCGGCCGGGCTTGGCACTTTCCTCGTCCTAGGCTTTGCCTTGCACAATGTCACCGAGGGCATCGGCATCGCCGCCCCGATGCTTCGTGCCCGGCCAACGCTTTGGACGTTCGCCGCCCTGACCCTGCTCGCCGGTGGCCCGGCCATCCTCGGAATGTGGGCGGGCAGCCTTGCCTATGCGCCGCAATGGTCGGCATTGGCACTCGCCGTCGGAGCGGGTGCGATCCTGCAAGTCATGGTCGAGGTCAGCGCCTACCTTGTACGTCAAAACGCCGACAGGCAGGCGGCGCTGATGTCACCAGCCGTACTGGTCGGGTTTCTGGGCGGCATCGCCTTCATGTACGCGACGGCGGCATTGATCAAGATCTGAGCGGTGATCGGCTGTTTCGGCTTCATGGGGCGGTCGCCCAACTCTATAAACTGACCCCGTCTGTCCACGGGGAGATCGCAATTTTCGTGCCCCAGTTTGTGCGCCCAAGAGACTTATTCTTTCGTGATTTCGAAATGAAGAATTTGAGGCTAGAGCGACTAGAGGATCCCACAGATAGGTGAAAACACTGCAAATCCATCTGACTACTATTGCTGAGCCGCGCGTCGAAATAGACTGTCTCATATTTTCATTCTGTCACGATCCAGCGCCTCCGTTGAACTATCAACAGATGTTACGCACCAAAACGAGTGCTTCTGTAGAGGTGTTTCATGGCATCGCCCGCCACATGCGGAAACGCCCTTGTCCGGTCACCTCGCAGATCAGGTCGCGCGTTTCCATCCAAGCAAGGTTGCGCTGGACGGCGCCGCGGCTGGCACCGGTCAGGGTCTCGGCCATTGGGGCGGAGACGAGGGGCCATTCGGTCAGCACAGCGCGCAATGCAGGTGGTGTCCTGCCAGAGAGCGGGGCCATCATGGCTTCCGCCCGCACTGACCATGCCTGGATATCGTCGAGGTGCCGCATCGCGGTCAGGCATGCTGTTTCCATTCCCTCGAGCCAACGCTCCAAGCGCTCAGCAGGTGGGCCACTGGCGCGCAGCCCCCCTGCTCCGCGCATAGCCAGAGGCGCAAAGATGGCCCCGCGATTCGAATTCGGGCCTTCGCTCGCGGCAATGCGTGCGGCGGTAACCGCTGCTTCCGTCCGGTCGCCCTGTTGCCTGAGGCCCGCAAGGTTCCAGAGGTGAAACCCCATGCAGGCGCGTGTGATCGAGTGCAGGTCGGCGGCTTGCGCCATCAGGTCAAGCCAACCGACCGCGCGATCCGCAAAGGGCTCGGCTTCATTGGCCATGTTTTCAGGGTCACGGCGATCGAGGAAAGCGGATAGGTCCACCTCTGGGCCGGGACCGCCTGTCAGACGCCGCACCGCCCATCCGACACGCGCGAGTGCTGCGGTGTCGTCCTGCACACCCGACAGGCGCATGGATATCCAGAGTGCCAGCCGATCCGGGCCAATTCGGTCGCCCACAAACCAGCTGAGGTCTGCCGCCTCCATCAGCGCGAGCCTATGCCGCCAGCCCTCCGGGCCACGGTGCAGACGGTCATCCAGCGCGCCAATCCGGCCCGCCACACGGGCGAGACGGGCGGCATTGCCTGCCTCTGCCTTCCGCCAGTCGTCGAGGACTGCGGTTTCACGCAGCTCTGCCCTCGGTCCGGGCGGCAGATAATCCGGCTCCACTTCCATCGGACCGGGCAGGAACCACAGATCGTCCTCAGACGTCACTTCAAGCCCCTCCGCATCCACTAGAGGATCATCAAAACTATCATACTGCGTAGTTACTTGAGGCTTCATATGTGCAAAATACGGCAGTTTTGCAGTTTACCCAAGTGTTTTGTAAGGGTGCGCCTGTACACCTTATATAGCACGCGCGCGCGGTGGTCTGCGAGATCTCTCTGATCGCGCTCAGCGTATGAAAACCAAGGGTGTCGCGTTGCCCTTTAATCTGAGACGGGACGTGTTTGGCGACAATTTTTGCCCTTAATTGTGAGATGCGGCTGTCATGGGGCCGGCGCTTTTCGCGCGCCTTTGCGCGATGTGATCAACCGCGGCAAGCAATCGAGGCTCCTTCTCGAAGGCGCGCAAGAGAGCAACCCTTGCATAGTCGTCGATGCTTTTGCTGACGATGGCTGCCTTAGCCAAGGGCTGAGATCGAGCGGCGGCGATTGCGGCGAGGCAGAACAGCCTAACTTCCGATCTGGGGTTCTGGACAGCGAACGACGGATCCCCGCGGAAGGTTTTGAGTGACATGGCAAAGGTGACTGCGCGCATTGCGCGCCGAAGTTGCTTGGGGCCGCGCGATCGCGCGGCGCACTCAAGCATCCCTGCCCCGCGGCGCGCTCGGAATATCAGTTTTCCGGATATTTGTTCGTCACCTGTTTTGCCAAGGGTCTGCACAAGTCTCGTCCCGCAAACTTGACAGTCGAATGCCCAGGCCCGCCTCCAATGTCTGAGCGAAAGGCCCTCTCGGGAGCATTGCAGACAATGCTGGAATGGCATCTGGGCCGTCAGCGAGGCTTCTCGTGGCGTCATCGCCGGAAAGGCCAAAGATCGCACGACATCTGGGGCGACCCGTGCGGCATTGGCAATCTTCTCTGCCGCAGCCGCGTCGATGCTGAAGTCCAAGGCGGTGCCATGTGTGGTATCGATTTCGATATGAGCAAGCAGTTCCGCGTTATTGCAGTAGTTTGCCGCAGCCAGCCGGGACAGCCAACCTGACAACAACTCGTCTGGCAGCGGCGAGACAGTCTTCGGCAGCGGGCGCGGCATCACACCGCAGACTTCTCGAGCCGCCGATGGGCCTTCGCATGTCGCGTCCAAACCGGCGTCCATTTGGCGATTGCGTCATCGGTGATGCATTCGTCACCTGTAACAATGGCGTCGATGGAAAGATCCTTGATCAGGGCGAAGATGCGCGAGGTCACCCCGCCGGTCAGCGCAAGTATCTGCTTGAGCGACTTGACCTTCAGATTGGATTTCTTCTCGAGCGGCATTGCCGCGATGAGTGTCTGGATCATGTCCGAGAACTCGGCATCGTCGCGCCAGTTCGGCAGGTGATGTTCGTCAAGCCGCCTGGCAAGCTGGATATCACCACGGATGGCATCAACGGCCTCGCTGACCCCGAGGCAGACCAGCGACACCTCGAGTTCATTGCTAAGATACCGCAGAACATTGAGAAAGCGGCGCTGTTCGCGGTGGGTCCCGGCCAAGAGGTTGTGAACCTCGTCGATCATGATCATCCGAAGGCCAAGGTCGCGCAGGAGCGCGATGACGCGGACCTCGAGGGAAGCCACATTTTGCGCGCGGGCGCTCAGTGCCGTCGCCGGGGCGCCGGCGACGGCCAGGATGTGCAGGTAGAACCGCCGTTCGTCAGGTGCGGGCGGCGCTTGCAACAGCAGCAGCGGTGTGCGGGTGATGCCTGACGCCGGATCGTATTCTGGTGCATACTTGCGCGACAGGTTTCGGGCGATCATCGTCTTTCCGATCCCGGAGGTCCCATGCACAAGAAGGCCAAGCATACGGGTTTGCCGTGGCGCTTCGATCATGCCCTGCAAGCGGTCCAACACCTGTTCGGCCCGTGGAAAGCCGATCCAGATATCCGATTGAATGAGGGCGATCCGACCGTCTTCTTCAGTTGTCCCTGCCCTCAATTCACCATCTCTCCACCTTGAACAATGGGCGCGATGTATCACCCGTGTCGATCGGGCGCAGCCCTTCGGTTGTCGAGACAGCCGAGTTGGCGTCCTCCAATGTCCCTTTTCTTTCACGGGATCGGCGTTCGGCCTTCGTCAGGCCTCGGCTCTCAGCCTCGATCTGGCGTTGCTGTCGGATCAGCTCAGCCAGGACCAGTTCATTGGACCCGGTCTTGCCAAGTGCACGAGCCTTCCTCATGGCTTCGCGATATTCCCAGAGGGACGCGGGCGGAGTTTCCAGGTTTCTGTACCGCGCCCCAACATACCGGCCATCGTCCAGTTCGACCCAGATCATTGAGATATCGCGAGGATCGTAGCGAACGACCACCTTTCCATCGCCGCGCCCGATGTGGCCTGTCAGTGCATCGGACCAGTACCTTATCTGGAACAGATGGATGCCGTCACGCCTGATCTTGCGCAGTTCGCTTGGCAGGAAGCTCACCTGAAAGGCTTCTATCTCGAAGGGGATGTCGCCCGTCATCTCCGCTGAGAGCGCCTCCCATTTGGCGACGGGCGTACAGCCAAGACTTGAATGAATGCTGTTGTTGTAGCGGCAGATTTCGAGGGCAAACCAATGATCGAATTCGCTCAGGGTCATCGTGGCCTGGCCTTCGGCGTCATAGTCGCCCTTGGCCGCGATTGAGGCTTGCGTTGTTCCCGGCAACAGGTGAACGGCCCCCATCATCGTCCCGATCAACCGCTCGATGTGACCCCCGAAGTGAGGACTGCCCGGCGGCCGATAGATCAGATCGATCCCCCATTCCGCACATGCCGACCGAAAGACCCGCGACCGGAAATCGCGGCCATTGTCGACATGGATGCTCTGCGGTTTGCCTTGTGCGGGCCAAGGAATATTACACGCCAATTCCGCCAGAAGTTCCGCCTTGGGGGCTACCGCCTGTGTCAGGCAAAGTGCCACTGACAGTCGCGAAGGCGCCTCGAGAGAGGTGTAATATCCCGTTACCAACCGGGTCGCGACGTCGATTGCCAGCGTGACCCACGGTCGGCCAATTGTTTGGCGCTCAAAACTGTCGACAAGAATGATGTCCGCGGACGTGTGATCAATTTGCACGACCTCAAGTGGCTGGCTGGCCTTGTTCTCGCCTGTGACCGGTGCAAATTTCTGGCGGGCCGCCTTTGCGCCCTCTCGTGCCTTCGCAACTTCGCGGGTATCCATCGCATCCAGACGACGCTGAACCGTCCGCCGTGTCGGCGGTTGCAAGCCCTGCTGCCAGCACGCGCTGCGGATCTCAGTCACGACGCGCGAGAGGCTCGAACGCTCCCGGCGCAAGAAATATCGGCGAAGATGCTCTTCGATCACCGATTCAACTTTGCCGGATATCAAAGTTGTACCGGCCGGACGGCCCCGTTTCCGCGGAGCCAGCGCGCTGGTGCGCCCACCCTCTTCCGCCAGCCGCTTTATCCAACGCCAGACCGTCGCCCTGCTGACACCAAGCTCCCAAACGGCGTCATTGATGCCGCTTTCCAGACTGCCAGCCCCATTAAGATATGCCTGAACAAGCGCACGTAGCACGGCGGCCCTGCGCGACTCTTCAGCACCAACTGCAACTGAGGCTTCGCCATCATCATCCATCGATATTTGCCGCACATGTCTGTGAACCCTGTCTCAGGTTTAAGAGCAAGAATATCGGAATTAAAGGCAAAATCTCATATTTAAGGGCAAAGGACTGCCGTTGATTTCATTGGATTTCTCATCTCACAATTAAGGGCTACGCGACAGCGGCGCATGATGATGCGATACGCGGCTTTGTTCTGGAAAAGGGCATGAAGGGGCTCTCCGCACCAAAGATCGACGGCAAGCTGTCGCTGCGCGCCTCGACCACCGGGCAGATCGTGATGGCGGATGTCGAGGTTGGCGAAGACGCCTTGCTGCCCGGCGTATCGGGCATCAAAGGTCCGTTTGGCTGTCTCAACCGGGCGCGGTACGGTATCGCCTGGGGGGTGATGGGGGCCGCCGAGACCTGCTTTGACAAGGCCCGGACCTATACCCTGGACCGGCGGCAGTTCGGGCGGCCACTGGCGGCGACGCAACTGGTGCAGAAAAAGCTGGCCGACATGCAGACCGAAATCGTGCTCGGGCTGCAAACCGTGCTGCGCGCGGGGCGGCTTATGGACGACGGTCGGCTGCCCTCAGAGGTGATATCCCTGATCAAGCGAAACAACTGCGGCAAAGCGCTGGACATCGCGCGGGTCGCCCGCGACATGCACGGCGGCAACGGCATCTCGGAAGACTATGATGTCATGCGGATTGCCGCGAACCTTGAAACCGTGAACACCTACGAAGGCACGCACGACATTCATGCCCTGATCCTCGGGAGGGCGATCACCGGCATCGCAGCCTTCGCGTGAGCGACGCAACGCCGCTGGCCGGTCTGAGGGTGCTCGATCTTACACGGGTTCTGGCCGGGCCATGGGCGACCCAGCTTCTGGCAGATCTGGGCGCCGAGGTGATCAAGCTCGAACGCCCGGGGACCGGGGACGACACCCGCAGCTGGGGTCCGCCCTTTGCCGCGCTGCCGGACGGCAGCCGGGGTGAAAGCGCCTATTTCCTCTCCGCCAATCGCGGCAAGAAATCGGTAGAAGCGGATCTGAGCACCAGCCGTGGCCGCGACCTTGCCCGGGATCTGGCCAGGCAAAGCGACATACTGATCGAGAATTTCCGCGTCGGCGGGACCAACCGGATGGGGCTGGATTATGACACGCTGTCGGCCGAAAACTCCGGGCTGATCTATTGTTCCATCACCGGGTTCGGTCAGACCGGCCCGCATCGCCACCGTCCGGGATACGACCTGCTGGTGCAGGCCATGGGCGGGCTGATGAGCGTCACCGGCGAAAGCGAAGGGCGCCCGATGAAGGCCGGTGTCGCTCTCGCGGATATCATGACGGGACTGTATGCAACCTCTGCCATCCTCGCCGCCGTGCACGAGCGGGCGCGCAGCGGGCGCGGCGACTACATCGATCTCAGCCTTCTGGATGTGCAGATCGCCACGCTGGCGAACCAGGCGCAGAACTACCTTGTCAGCGGCACAGCCCCGGGCAGATCCGGAAATGTACACCCCAACATCGCGCCCTATCAGGATTTCCAGACGGCCGACGGGGCGATGGTGGTGGCCGTGGGCAATGACAGCCAGTTTCAGAGACTTTGTGACGGGCTCGGGGCGCCGGACCTTGCCACAGATCCGCGCTTTGCCACCAACGCGCTGCGGGTGGGCAATCAGAAGGCGCTGGAGGATGCGCTTGCACCGGTGCTGAGAAACGGAACCACCAGAACCTGGTTGGCCATTCTCGACACACATGGCGTTCCGGCCGCGGCGATCAACGACATTGCAGCGGTGTTTTCGGACCCGCAGATAGAGGCGCGCGGACTGCTGACCGGCGGCGACGATAACCTGCCCCTGGTCGCCTGCCCAATCCGTTTTCGGCGCATGGCGCTTTCTGCCGCGATCCGACCGCCCAATCTCGGAGAACATAATGGCCTCTATCGGACGTCCGGGGTGGGTTCGGATATTCAACAGGAAAAGTTGCACCCGACTTGAAATCCAGAGGCCTGACAGTGCTAATAGATTGGTTCAGGTCGGCACATTGACGTCAATGCGCGGCCTTCTTCTCGTCGCTGAAGATCGAACGGGCAGCCCGCAAGGTCTACCGCACCCGTGACGCGGCACGCGCCGACGTGTTCGACTACATCGACCGCTTCTATAATCCAAGGCGACGGCATTCGAGGGAGTGGACAGAACATGGTGGTCATGCGGCGCGTTTTCTGTTTGCGACGGTCAGCCGACCATCGAGAACTGCGGCCCTTGTGACGGCTACTCGGTGAGCCCCTTTGGGCGACCACCGCATCCTTCTGCGCTTTCCCATTCAGGCATTGGCAATGTCATCGACTGACCCTTCGGCACGAGATGACGAGATGGGCTGCCCGTTACGGTACCGTCGGCCATAGTCGACAAGGGATTCCATGTTGTTCGCGAGATAGGTGTACAGTGTCTCGCAGCGGGCCTGCACACGAGCGGCAGCGGTGCGGACAGCCAGGGGCTCTTCCGCAAGGCGGGTGCAATCATACATGAGCCCTTTCAGATAAGTTTCCGCGACCCGTGCTCTGCCATGCCACAGCCACCAGCGGAGGCTTTTCGCGGGGCGCTGGAACAGCACCGGAATTCCAGTGAATCCCGGTATCTGGACCAGACCCTGAACGGCGGCCTCGACATGTCGAATGCGCATCGAGATGTGCCACCAGTCGAGGATATGCTTCACCTGGCCGTCGCCACCCATGGCATTCCGCATGAGGTTCGGGAGGGCAAGCTCGCCATCAGAGATTACCGTCAACAGACGGCCCGGCTTCCATCCAAAGTCTGACAGCTCTTCTCGCATCCGGCTGCCTGGCGATGCAGTCGCATTGGCGACCAAGCCAAATCGTCGGCACATATTGCGACTTTCAATCTTACCGACCACAAGATCCAGGTGTCGCTGCTGATACTCCGGTCGACAGCGGATATGCGCACCGTCCAGAAAAACCGTCAAACCACCTTTGGGCGGTGCTTCAACGGGATCGCCTGATGCCCTTCGATTTTTCTCGAGCGCAGTGGCTACTCTTCCCAACCGGTCACGCACCGTGGTGTGATGGGGCGGATGGCAGGGGAGGAAGCTTTTCATCAGCCGCGCGGCTTCGCGAAAGGAATGCCGGGACCCGAGTTCCGCATAGAGCCGCTGCAGCTCCGGGGTAGCCCGGTCAGGAAAGAAATAGGCCAGCGGAGAAATAGGTCCGCCGGGCATCGCCGCTGACCTGGCATCACAAGAACAGCGGCGCAAGCGCGCGGCTTTGACCCGAACCCGCCCAAAGAGCGTGTCGAGATCGCGCGTGCGATAGTCATGAATGGCACGAACCGAGGCGCAATCCGGGCATACGCGGCTTTCTCGGATGATTTCCTCAACCTGATCGCAAAGAATTGCCCGCTGAATCTGTTCGACAACCCTCTTCCCATCCTCAAGGCGCAACCCGATCCCGTCTGGACAGGTCACCCGGTAGGGTCGAGAAATGCCGTCAAGCTGATGAGTGCGCTTCTCCCCGTTGTCGAAGGTAGTTTCGATTGAAATCCGTACGTCCATGGCAGCCCCCCACGCAAAGAACTCACCTTAGCACGGGCCGCAACGACGAAGATGACCCCCATGTTTTGTCCACTCCCTCCAGCAGTAACGCTTGTTGAATGGCGGCGGTGGTTGCAAAGGGCTCTAGGCCTTATACCGAATGCCCCGGTATCACTTCACGCCCTCCCTGCTCCCACAGGAAGGGCAAAGTGGTCGAGTCTTGCTCTGCCCGCCTAAGGGCTATGTCGCCGCTGCCGTGGACTAATTTTGCACCGCCGCTTTCAATAAGATCCAGCATTGGAACTTGAAGCCGAAGAGTTGATCCCCGATAGGGCGTAGACACCGGTTACGTTACTTGTCGACGTGCTGCATGCCTTCAACGGTATAGCGCTCACCGTTGATTGTACCTTTCGGTGCAATTTGATCAAGGGCAGAGATATCGTCTGCTGTCAACGACAACGCCGCCGCCGCAATGTTTTCGTCGACATAGCGTTCGGTGCGTGTGCCGGGAATTGGGATGACATGATCGCCCTGCGCCAGAACCCAGGCCAAAGCTAACTGCGCCGGGGTGCACCCCTTAGACTCTGCCAATGCAGTCAGGGTATCAACCATAGCCAAGTTCTTCTGCAAATTCGCGCGCTCGAATCGCGGCTGAGATGTCCGCCTGAAATCGTCGGCTGCCATGTCATCGACTGACCTGATCTTCCCTGTCAAAAAGCCCCGACCAAGCGGGCTGTAGGGAACAAAGGCGACGCCAAGCTCTTTGCAGGTCTCCAAGATGCCGTCTTCCGGGTCACGCGTCCACAGGGAGTATTCCGACTGCACTGCGGCAATCGGGTGGACGGCATGGGCGCGGCGCAGAGTCTCGGCTGAGACCTCACTAAGCCCCAAGCCGCGAACCTTGCCCTGCGTGACGAGATCAGCCATCGCACCCACGGTCTCCTCGACCGGCACGGCCGGGTTCAGGCGGTGGGCATAATAAAGGTCAATCACATCGATGCCTAAGCGTTTGAGAGACGCTTCATTGGCTTTGGCAATGTAGGCTGGGGTATTATCAATGCGGCGGTCCGCAAGCGGACCATCGCGCACAATGCCGAATTTGGTTGCGAGTGTGATTTGGTCTCGGTGGCGAGCGAGAAAGCTGTTGAGCAGTTCCTCGTTGTGGCCAAGACCATAAGTATCAGCAGTGTCGAAAAATGTTATACCTTTTTCGAGCGCATGCTCCAACGTCGCGAGCGATTGAGCTTTGTCGGAGGGCCCATAGAACTCGGACATTCCCATGCAGCCCAATCCAATAGCAGAAACGGCGCCCAGCCTGGCACCAAGATTGCGGAATCTCATAGCGGTGACCTTTCTTTATACTTTCAAGCTAATGCGCCAGCCCAACCACTGGTCGGATTGGCGCATTGTTCCCTAGAACGGGGCGTCGATATCAACCACTGAGATCAGCTTGTGGTTGACGAACTCCTTGATGCCGAGCCCGACCAGTTCGCGGCCGTAGCCCGAACGCCCGATGCCACCGAAAGGAAGGTCCGCCTTCGCCATGGTCGGGTGATTGACAAAGACCATGCCCGTAGAAATCTGTTTCGCAATCTCCGCGCCATGCTTCGGATCGGCCGTGAACACCGACCCGCCCAACCCGAATGGTGAATCGTTGGCAATGCGTACGGCGTCCGCCTCGTCCTTCGCGCGAAAAAGCATCGAAACCGGACCGAAAAACTCCCAATACCGAGCGGGGTTGTCTTCTGAAATATCGGTTAGGATGGTCGGCTGAACGAAAGCACCCGAATTGGGAACGCGCGGCCCGACTTCGGTTGCTGTGGCTCCGCAGGATACCGCCTGACGTATTTTGTCTTTGATCTCTTCTGCGGCGGCCTCGGAAGACAGGGGGGCCAAGGTTGTGGTTGGGTCCAGCGGATCACCAGCATTCAGCTTGGCGACACCCGCAGTGTAGCCTTCAAGAAACTGATCATAGACATCATCGACAATGATCATGCGCTTTGAAGACACACAGACCTGACCACCATTCCAGTGTCGGCCAAAGACTGCCCATTTTATGGTTTTCTCCATTTCCGCATCGGCCAACACCACAAAAGCATCCGCACCGCCAAGCTCAAGCGTCGATTTTTTCAAAGCCTTGCCAGCCTGCGAGGCGATGACCGAGCCAGCCCCTTCCGATCCGGTCAGCGCAACGCCATGAACGCGGGGATCGCCAATGATGGTTTCGATCTGAGACCGTGTTGCATAGAGGTTCTTGAACGCACCCTGAGGCAAACCAGCATCCAGCATCAGCTTTTCGAATGCGGCGGCGGCCTGCGGAACATTGGAGGCGTGTTTGAGCAACATGGTATTGCCTGCGGACAGCTGTGGTGCAGCGATACGGACCACCTGATAGAATGGGAAGTTCCAGGGCTCGATCGCGAGCAAGACCCCAAGCGGCTCCGCAGAAAGGACGGCGTCACCTTCATTGGGGTCGGCCACTGGCAGCTTTTCGGGAGCCAATAGCGCCTCGGCATTGTTTGCGTAATAGTCAAAGATGTCCGCTGACAGAGCAACTTCTGCTTTGGCTTCGGGCACAAGTTTGCCCATCTCAACAGTCAACAGATTGGCGAAAATATCGACATCACGCCGCAATATTTCAGCGGCATTGCGCATCACACGCGCGCGTTCTTCAAAGCTGGTTTCCTTCCACGATAGAAATGCAGCATGAGCAGTTTCAATCGCTTGATGAACTTCCGCGTCGGTTGCATCTGGAAAGGTTTCCAGAAGAGTACCAGTGTATGGATTTCGTGTTTCATAGGCCATGGTAGAACCCTTTTTGTTAGATCTGCTCACGGGAGGCAGAGGTTTCAGGACCGGCCATTGTCCAGTCCTGGATTGGTAAGTGTACGTTCCTGCGATCACTCATGTGGGAGAACAGGGTAATCGATGTATCCCTCGGCCCCGCCGCCATATGCGGTCGCGCCGTCAAGTGCGTTGAGGGGTGCGTTCTGCTGTAGCCGGGCCACCAGGTCCGGGTTGGCAATATAGGGACGACCAAAGGCGACTAGATCGGCGGCGTCACTGCGGCGCGCCGCAATTGCAAGGTCTCTGTCATAGCCATTGTTGGCGATGTAGATCCCGTTGAAACGCTGCCGCAAGATATTCAGATCAAATCCACCCTCGACGGCTCGTGCTCCGCCCGTCACACCTTCCACAACGTGGAGATAAGCCAGATCAATATCATTCAACTGATCGACAAGTGCGGTGAACACGGGTGCAGGATTGCTGTCCGTAAGGCCATTGGCAGTGCTGATTGGGGATATCCGAAGACCTGTGCGGCCATCATCGCAGATGGCCGCGACAGCTTTCGTGACCTCAAGTGTCAGCCGAATGCGGTTCTCGACCGACCCACCATAGGCATCGGTACGCTGGTTGGCCCCGTCACGCATGAACTGATCGAGTAAGTATCCGTTCGCGGCGTGAATCTCGACGCCATCAAACCCTGCGGCAAGAGCGTTGTGCGTCGCTTGCGCGTAATCTGCGACAATCCCCGGCAACTCCTCCAGGGCCAGCGCCCGCGGTGTGAGTGCTGGTTTCTTTCCATCCGGAGTGAACGCATCCACTTCAGGGCGAACAGCGGAGGGAGCGACAGGCAATATCCCACCGGCCTGCACATCCGGGTGGGACACCCTGCCGACATGCCACAGCTGAGCAAAGATGCGGCCACCCTTGTCATGGACACCGGCCGTGACGGGGCACCAGCTTTCGATTTGCTCGTCGGTCCAGATCCCGGGAGTAAAGGCGTACCCTGTGGCCTGCGGCGAAATGTTCACGCCTTCACTGATGATCAGGCCTGCCGATGCGCGTTGGGCGTAATATTCCTGCATCATTGGGGTGGCGATGTTTTCGGGGGACCGCGCGCGGGTTAGGGGGGCCATTACGATGCGGTTTGACAGCGTATAAGGTCCGACAACGACGGGGGAAAAGAGGTCAGTTTCAGGGATGGTTGACATAATGACTCCTCGTCTCCTGACTGGCAGGAGAGTGAATTTGGGACAAAGGGGTGGGCCGGTTGCTTTGGGCGTGTCGGATGTGGCCAACGCCTGATCCGGTCGTTTTGGGGGCGAATTTGTGGCGGCGGCGCAGGGCTTAGGTCAAAGAGGCTGCGCCGCCGGTCGAGTTTGCAATGCAGGCTTTCCGATCTACAGATCGGTCATCTGCATCCCTTGTTCCGTGTAACGATCGCCAGCGGCAGCGCCGCGTGGGAACAAGGTGTCGAGGCGGGTGAGAATGTCCTCGGTTAGTGTGACATCGGCGGCCCCAATATTGTCTTCAAGATAGGCGCGCCGTTTGGTGCCCGGGATCGGAATAATATGATCGCCTTGGGCCAAGACCCATGCGAGCGCCAGTTGCGCAGGCGAGCATCCGGCGCTGTCGGCGATGGCACGGTATTGCTCCAGCAAGTTCAGATTCTGATCCAGATTTCCATCGGCAAAGCGCGGCTGGGTGTGCCGGAAATCATCATCAGCCAGGTCGCTTAGTGTGGTGACCTTGCCGGTCAGAAAGCCGCGCCCAAGCGGGCTGTAGGGTACAAAAGCCGTGCCCAATTCGGCGCATGTGGCCAGCATCTCTCCCTCTGGGTCGCGCGACCACAGCGAATACTCTGTCTGAACCGCCGCAACCGGATGCACCGCATTTGCCCGCCGCAAAGATTGTGCAGAGATTTCGCTTAACCCGATGCCTCTAATCTTACCTTCTTTGATAAGATCAGCCATCGCTCCAACCGTGTCCTCAATCGGGGTCACCCCATCAAGGCGATGCGCGTAATAAAGGTCGATCTGATCAATTCCCAGACGTGCCAATGAGGCCTCGACTGCCTGTTTCACATAGGCCGGGCTGGTGTCGATAAACCGCGAGGTCGGGTCTTGGGATCGGATGATGGCGAACTTGGTCGCCAGCGTGAGGTTGTCCCGGTTTTGCCGAACGAAATCCGACAACAAGGTTTCATTCGCGCCGTTGCCATAGATATCGGCGGTGTCGTAGAACGTGACGCCCAATTCAAGCGCACGGTCCAGCGTTTCATAGGATTGATCGCGGTCGGTTGGGCCGTAGAATTCGGACATGCCCATGCAGCCAAGTCCAATGGCTGATGTCGCGCCAAGTCCGGCGCCCAGATTACGCGTTTTCATGTGTTTTCTCCTTGAATTGAGGTGGTACGAAGCGGATAGCCGTGACGCGGGAAATGCACGGCAACCGTTCCCACCTGTGGCGTGTCCCGATGCAGAATGATGCGGGTGTCGTCGATATGGACCAGCGTACCGTCGATGACTTCCGTGCCAAATTCATCGACCAGAACCTGTACCGACGCGCCTATCGCGGGATGGGCAAGACCCGTTGCGGGAAGCGGGGCAGGGGTCGTCGAAACCGCGATTATGATCGCTTCAGCAGGCGCCAATTCGGTTCGTGTGCCGTGACCGAACTCCGCAATGCGCGCCATCCATGCCGACAATGCCGGGAACAGCGATAGACCGCTGCCGCTGGCGGTTGTGTCAGCTTTGGCAAAAAACCAAACCACATGATAGAGTGCCAGATCAGTCAGCGCGGGCGTGTCCCCGGCAAAGAAATCGGCACCGCCCAGCAGGTTCTCAAGCCAACCAAGCCCTGTTGTGATTTGGCCACGATGATATCCGACATCCGCTTTCAGGCCGTCCAGATCAATCTTGTGATCCCAAAACGCCTCGCGGTCGTGGATCAGGGCTGGGGGAACGGCATCGGCCCGCAGGCCCATGCTGTAACGAACCACTTGCCAGAACAAAATGCGGTCCGCCCAATTGTCGAGCAGCGGGGTCGCTGTGCCCGCAGTGTTCGGGGCAAGGGCGCGCGCCGGAAACCGCTGGTCAAGCTCGGCGGCGATCAGGGCGGAATCACAGTAGATATCCGCCCCGATCTGAAGCACTGGGGCCCGCCTGTAGCCACCCGTCAGGGTTAGCAGATCAGCCTTTGGCGCAATCGGAGGCACGATGACCGATGACCATGATAGCCCCTTGAAGCCCATCAAAGTTCTGATTTTTTCGGAATAGGGAGAGGCTTCATAGTGGTGCAGGATCAGGTCGGTCATCGCTTTTCTCCTACTTCAGCAGCCCGAGGATCTCTTGCGCGGCGGCGGCGGATGAGGCGGGGTTCTGGCCGGTGACCAGTTTTCCGTCACGCAGCACGAAGCTGACCCAATCCGCCCCTTTTTCATACTGGCCACCATTGGCCTTCAGCATGTCTTCCACCAAGAACGGCACAACATCGGTAAGGCCGACGGCCTCTTCTTCGGTGTTGGTAAAACCCGTCACCCGGCGGCCAGACACCAGCGGTTTGCCGTCCGCGCCTTGGGTGTGGCGGAACACGGCGGGGGCGTGGCAAACTGCGCCGACAGGCAAGTCGGCGGCGGCGAAGGCCTCGATCAGGCGTTTGCTGTCCGCATTTTCGGCCAGATCCCACAAGGGGCCGTGGCCGCCCGGATAGAAGATGGCGTCGAACCCGTCTTCGGTTACATCCGAAAGCTTCAGCGTCGTCGCAAGATGCTTTTGCGTCTCTGGATCGTCTTTGAACCGACGGGTGTCGTCGGTCTGTGCGTCAGCGTTGTCGCTGGACGGATCAATCGGCGGCTGTCCCCCTTTGGGCGAGGCCAGTATAATGTCTGCTCCGGCGTCCTTGAAGACGTAATAGGGGGCCGCAAACTCCTCCAGCCAGAAGCCGGTTTTCTTGCCTGTGTCCCCGAGTGTGTCGTGGGATGTCAGTACCATCAGAATTTTCATGTTATTTTCCTATTTTTTCTCGCCGACGCGGATCACGCGCTTGCCAAAGTTTTCGCCATTCAGCAGGCCAATGAAGGCTTCGGGTGCATTTTCCAAACCGTCGATGATCTCTTCGCGGTATTTGATTTGGCCGCTTTCGATCCACGCCCCCATGTCTTTGGCAAAATCCGGGTAGAGGTGGCCGAAGTCGTCAAAGATGATGAAGCCCTGCACCTTGATCTTTTTGCGCAGGATTTGACCCATAAGCCAATTCATCCGGTCCGGTCCTTCGGGCAAGTCAGTCGCATTATACTGAGAGATCAATCCGCAGACCGGCACCCGTGCGTTTGAATTCAACAGCGGGATGACCCCGTCGAGGACCTTGCCGCCGACATTTTCGAAATAGACATCGATGCCATCGGGACTGGCCTTGGCAAGCTGTTCGGCAAAGTCATCTGCCTTGTGATCGATACAGGCGTCAAAACCCAACTCATTGACCGCATAGGCGCATTTCTCTGGTCCGCCCGCGATGCCGACCACGCGGCAGCCAAGGATCTTGCCGATCTGGCCCACAGTGGCCCCGACAGGGCCGGTCGCGGCCGCCACGGCGATGGTCTCGCCAGGTTTTGGCGCGCCAATTTGCGTCAGACCCGCCCAAGCGGTAAAGCCGGGCATACCCATGATACCGAGCGCCCAAGACGGATGCGCGGGTGATTTGCCAAGGTTTGTCAACCCCGCGCCATCCGACAGGGCATAATCCTGCCAGCCATTGAAGCTGAGCACCCAGTCGCCCGGCGCAAAGCCATCAACCTGTGAGGTGACGACCTGAGCCACTGTGCCGCCCTCCATCACGCCATCAATTTCCACCGGCGCGGCGTAAGATGGCGCATCGCTCATGCGCCCCCGCATATAAGGGTCCAGCGACAGATATTCGGTGCGCAGAAGCATTTGCCCAGCACCAGGGGAGGGGACGTCCCCTTCGACCAAGCGAAGCGTGTCCTTGGTCGGTTCGCCTTTGGGGCGTTCCGCCAGCACAAGCTGGCGGTTTACTGTTTCGGTCTGTGTCATGGTCATCATCTCCTAGAAGGCTGTTTCAAGAATGCGGCGGGCATCCTCGGGGGTGATGGCATTTTGTTCGCCAAGGGCGGTCATGCCGTGATCCTTCAAGGCGGCGACGATGCGATCAATTTCAGGTGCAGCAATTGCGTAATCGCCGAGTCGGGTTTTGATGCCCACCTGTTCAAAGAACCCGCGTGTTGCCTCGATCACGGCATCAATCCGCGCATCATCAGATCCCTCGCGGATGTCCCAAACATTGGCAGCATATTGCAGCAGTTTCTCGCGTTTGGGGCCACGTTGGTCGTTCATCAGTGACGGCAACACGACAGCCAGTGTGCGGGCGTGGTCGGTGTCATTGAGCGCGGTAATCTCATGTCCGATCATATGGCTTGCCCAGTCCTGCGGGACACCTGCGCCGATCAGGCCATTCAGGGCCAGCGTTGCCGTCCACATCAGGTTGGCGCGAACGTCATAGTCCTCCGGCGTCTCAAGGGCTTTGGGCCCAAGCTCGATCAGGGTGCGTAGCAGGGTTTCGGCAAAACCGTCCTGAACGCGCGCGGCGGATGGATAGGTCAGATATTGTTCGATGATGTGAACAAACGCGTCGGCCACGCCGTTCGCGATTTGACGGGGCGGCAGCGTGTAAGTGACCTCGGGGTCCAGCACCGAGAAAACCGGGTAGCAATGTGGGCTACCAAACGGAAGCTTAGCGCCCTTCTCGGGATTGGTGATCACAGCGCCAGAGTTCATCTCCGAACCGGTGGCGGGCAAGGTCAACACGGTCCCAAAGGGCAGCGCTTGCGTGATGACCGACCCGCGAGATGTCAGGATGTCCCAGGCGTCGCCATCATATTTGGCCGCCGCCGCGATAAATTTGGTGGCGTCAATAACGGAACCACCGCCGACAGCCAACAGGAAGGTGATCCCTTCTTGGCCAATCACCTCGACAGCTTTCAGCGCAGTGGCGAAGCGCGGATTGGGCTCAATGCCGCCAAATTCGACCAAGGTCCGGCCCGCAAGTGCCGCACGCACCTGACCAAGGACGCCTGTTTTCTCCGCGCTGCCTCCACCATAGAGGATCAGCACCTTTGCGTCAGCCGGAACCTGATCCTTTAGGTCCGCGATACGGCCCTTGCCAAACAGGATATGTGTCGGATTGCGAAAGTCAAAATTATTCATGGGTTCAGTTTCCTTCAGTTTCAATGTGCAGGCGCACGTCAACGTTTCCGCGTGTGGCGTTGGAGTATGGGCAGACCTGGTGCGTCGCTTCGACAAGTCTTTCAGCATCCTCGCGGGTCATGCCCGGCAGATGTGCGGTAATGTCGAGATCAAGTCCGTATCCGCCCTCGGCGCGTTGGCCGATGCCCACCTCAACCGACGTTAATGCCGCTTTGGCATCAAGCTTGAGTTGTTTTGCGGTCATTTCCATCGCGCTATCAAAACAGGCCGCATAGCCAAGCGCGAACAACTGCTCGGGGTTCACCCCCGCCTCGCCACTGTCCGGGCGAACCATCTGGACTGAAAAGCTGCCATCGTTGAGGGCGGCGGTTCCCGAGCGGCCCCCTGTTGCCGTTGCGGTGGTTTTGTAGAAGATTTTCATGAGCTTCCTTTCGCGAATAGACTGGTCGTCTATAGATGTGTCAAAATTTTTGGGGTTATGTTCCTGGAACGAGCACCTTTGTGGCATTCATAGCGGAATTGAGCGGGGCTTCACTGTGCGAGAGGCTCGCGACGAGGCTGGCTCCAAGCCACATGTGGTAGATCATTTCTGCCGTGGAGCGGGGGTCTTCAAGCGCGGCGATCGTGCCATCGTCCGTTCCCTGTTCAAGGGTCTCCGTCAGGCGCGCGACGATTTCGGACACACTTTTCTGCAAGATATTGCTCATATTCTCCGAGAGGTCAGCAACCTCTGCGGACAGTTTGACGACCAAGCACCGGTCTTCGAGGTTGGGGCTGATCTGTTTTTTCCGCCACTCTTCGAAATAGGTCAGAAACCGAGACCGTGCATCCATGTCCGGATGCGCAAGCGACGCGTTCAGGCGTGTGCCATACTCCGTCATAAAATCGTTCAACAGCGCACAGCCATAAGCTTCCTTGGAGGCGAAATAGTGATAGAACGACCCTTTCGGAACACCGGCCTCTTTCAACAGCGCACTCAGACCGACACCTGTGTAGCCCTGCTTGGCTGTCAGGCGTCGTCCTGTGGTCAGTATCTGTGAGCGTGTGTCGTTTTTCTGTTCCATGACCCTCGATATAGCCTCATTAGACCGGTCGTCTAGGGGTGGTGTGGCTTTTTCTAATCACAGGGCCGTGAGCGGCGCTGAGAAACGGTACGGGAAAGGCGCTAGCCAGCATGCACACCAGTTAGCAGCTTTAACATCCAGCACAGAAAAACAAGCAATGCATACGCAAATCGATGCGGCACGCCCTTAGTTTGCGTTCAGCACTGCTTCCAGCAAACCAGGAAAGCGACGGTCAAGCGCATCTCTTCGCAGTGAAAGCAGGCGACCTCGCCCCTTGGGGATATTCCGGATCACACCTGCTTCGCGCAACACTTTGAACAGGTGCGACTTGGTGGATTTCGCCACTTCCGGGTCCATTAAATTGCAGTTTGCCATTTCGACCGGGCCGTCGCGGAGCTGACGCACGATGTCCAACCGGCCCGGATCGCTGAGTGCGAACAAGACCTGCGTCAGTTGCAGCTCCTGTTCCTGCGGGTGCGCAAGATCGGGGCTGGCAGTGTCGGGTAAGATACTCATGGTTCGAATATACTTGAACCTTCCGCAGAAAGAAACTAGAGAAAGGTTCGATAAACTTCGAACCCTCCTGAAGGACTGCATTCCAAAATGACCACGATTGTGATGTCACCCAAGGCTAGAGAGCGCGCTGGTTTCGCAATCGTGCTTACCGGAAGCGCTCTGATGATGGCGAGCGCGAGCGCGCCGTCCCCTTTTTATCCGCTCTTGCAGCAGCAACTTGGTTTTTCGTCTTTGGTCGTGTCGGAGATATTCGCAATCTACGCAATTGCCCTTCTTGCGACACTGTTAGTGGCCGGATCAATCTCGGATCATGTCGGGCGACGCCCTGTTCTGTCGATGGGGTTCGTGCTTCTCGCTGTTTCCGCCGCCGGATTCGAATTGTCAGGTTCTGTGTCTGCGTTGTTATTGGCTCGAGTAGTACAGGGCGTAGCATGCGGCCTTCTGTTGTCTACGCTGTCGGCTGCGATTACGGATCTTGAACCCCCTGAATTCAAGGGCATCGCGGCGATCTGTAATTCAGTCATCCCCCTCGTCGGGCTGGCCCTGGGGGCCTTGATATCCGGCTTCGCGATGGAGTACCTTACCGAGCCAAAATTTGATATATTCACCGGGATTGCCGTGGCCAGCCTGGTGCTGGCGCTGGCCACATGGGGCTTGCCCGAAACATCGCCACGGCATGAAGGCTTGTTGCAGGCGCTGAAGCCTCGCGTTGGCCTCCCGATCGAAGTCAGGGGCACCTTCTGGCGTGGCGCTCCGGCGCTATTCGCGGGCTGGGCCACAGGGGGGCTGTATCTGTCGCTTGGCGCGCTCATCATCTCACAGGTTTTTGGTATTCAAAATGTGATCGTCCAAGGGTTCGTGGTCGCACTGCTGGCTGGGGTTGGTGCGCTGGCTTGTTTTATTGCGCGCAACTACTCTGCTCGTGAGGTCATTTTGTTCGGCACCGCAGCGCTCGCAATGGGAACCCTCGCCACCTTGTTTGGAATTCAATACGAAAACTTAGTGCTCTACCTTAGTGCGCTCGCCGTTGTGGGGGCGGGTTTTGGCACCTGCTTTTATGGCTTCATCCGCTCGATTATTCCGCTGGTGCCCGAGGATGTCAGAGGAGAAACTTTCGCAGCGCTATTCTGTATCAGCTACCTGGCATTCGGTTTGCCGGTCGTGATAGCCGGGCTTTTGGTGCCATTGTTAGGGCTCAAAGTCGTTGTAATCAGTTACGGCAGTTTGATCGCTTCGCTGGCCGCGCTCGCAGGGCTGATGCGCAAATTCGGTCGAACCGACTAAGGACCGAACCTAGATTCAACACATTACCAAGTAAAATCAGGCGATTCAGGCTTTCAACCCGCTAAATGTCCCGGATGCAAAGAGACCGAATTTCACCGTTCCAGACATGGTGTCCCCGTCAAGTGTTCCTTGGAATTTCAGCTTCATCGGCATTGGACGCTCAACCTTTGTGGACCAAGCAATGGCTGCCGGACTAAGTTCCAAATCTTGCATTGGACCTTTTCCATTCTTACCAGCCATCTCTCCAACCGGAACACCGCCCTCATCACCTAAAGTCAGCGTCGCGTCAAATTCACCCGTTGGTGCTTTGATAGTGATATTCCAGTTTTCCATAAAATGGGTTCCTTGCTGGTGTTGCAGAGAATTGCATACTCTTCGTGGTCAGTCATACGACGAAAAGTATAGGCTTCTGTGGTTGCCGCCGTTTGTGCAAGAGGTTTTTTCCTTATGAACGTGTAATCGAGTGCGGTCTTCTGTCAGGCCATGATATGCGGCGCTTTCAAGATCCGCGGGCCGGTATGGCGATGCGCGGACCAGAAGCAAATCAACAGACCGAGCTCGGTGGCTCCTGCACAAATGCTGCTTTCTCTGACCCGGATCTGATCGATCCTTTGCCCTTACTGTTCAGTGACCTCCTCACACCCCCAACTTACCGGGACGTCGTGACGCGCAACCTTCGCTACGCCATCGCCGCCGCCGGATGCCGGTAATCCTCTTGTTTCGTCATCATGGCCCAGAGGCCACGTGCCATCTTGTTGGCCAGCGCAATCGCGGCGACCATGCGTGGCTTGCGGGTCAGCAGGCGCTTCAGCCAGCCATTGTTCGGGGTGTCGAACCGCTCGACAGCCTGAAGGACTGCCATGGCTCCAGAGACCAGGAGGGTGCGGATGTCGCGCTGCCCCATCTTCGAGGTCTTCCCAAGCCGGGCCTTGCCGCCGGTCGAGTGCTGCTTGGGCACGAGCCTAAGCCACGCGGCAAAATCGCGATCGCGTTTGAACGTGGCCAGGTCAGGTGCAAACGTCTCGATCGCAAGCGCCGTGAAAGGACCCACGCCCGGCATGGTTTGTGCGCGGCGGATCGAGTCCGCTTTTTTGGCGGCACATCTCATCTTCGCGTCGAGCTCTGCAACAGGCCCCATCGGAAGGTTTCTTCGTAGAACCACGCTAAGGAAGAACGAAGCCTGAACATGACTTATGGTGTGGCATTTCTGATCGCCTTGTAAGCTGTTGATCTGCCTATGCCGAGGTGTTTTGCGGCTTGAGCGACGGATTTTCCAGCGCTGACGAGATCTTGGAGGGCTGAGATCGTCTCTGGCGGTAATGCAGGCCGTCCTGGGGTGCGGCCATGCTTTCGAGCGTTGATCAGGCCGTCTTTGGTGCGCTCTGAGATCAAGCGTCGCTCGAAATGCGCAATGGCCCCAAAGACGTGGAACACGAGTTCTCCAGCGGCTGATGTTGTATCGATCCGTTCCTCGAGGCTGATCAGGTTGATCTCTCTGGCTTTGAGGTCGTCGACGGTTTCCAGAAGTTCCTTGAGCGAGCGCCCCAATCGATCGAGGCGGATGACGGCGAGGGTATCGTTGGGCCTTGCCTGATCAAGCAAGGCTGCCAGACCGGGCCGGACGAAAGTTTTGCCGGAGATCACGTCTTCGAACACGCGAATTGCACCGTGTTGCAGCAGTCGGTCTTTTTGGCCGGTGAGATCTTGGTCGGCGGTTGAGACCCTTGCGTATCCGAGGATGTCGCCAGTGCGTGTCATTGTGTCTCCAAAACGGCCGTTTTAGGGCTTGATTTCCAGTGGTTGCCGGGAGCGTGGATTTTCGCATCATATCTGTCTTTTTATCAGTCTCTATAATATTCGACGTCTTCAAACTTGCAACACCGTTTTGAGGACACCTGATGGCCCGTCGACTACTTTCATCCCGCGCGCGTGCGGACCTCTTCGGGGTGCCTACAGATTACGAAGCCTTGGTCCGTCGCTATCTGCTAAGCGGGGATGACGTTGATCTGATCCGAACCCGTCGCCGCGCCGAAAACCATCTTGGTCTTGCAGTACATATTTCTTTGCTGCGTTATCCCGGCCTTGGGTGGGGCCAAGACACGATGCCGCCCGCCGAACTGATCGCGTGGCTTGCAGAACAACTTCAGATCAGCGGGTGTACTCTCGACGACTACGCCGCCAGGCGAAATACGCGTCATGAGCACCATGCCCTTGCGATGCGCCATTTGGGATTGGCCCCTTTCGGACCTGAACATGTGCAGCAGGCGGAGGATATCGCCACGACGGCGGCTTTTGCGACGGATCATGGCATGAAGATTGTTGAGACGCTGGTTGCGGAGCTGCGCAAGCAACATCTGGTGCTACCGAGCGTGGATACGCTTGAGCGCCTTGCCCTGAAGGGGCGGGCTCGCGCCCGGCGTGAGGCTGCCGCTGCGTTGTTCGATGTTCTGTCACTGGAGCAACGTGACCAGTTGCAGGCTCTCTTGGTGAACGATCCGTCTCTTGGGCAAACGCGTCTCACGTGGTTGCGTGGCTATCCGCATTCGACCAGTCCAGCCAGCATGACCGCGCTTCTGGATCGCTTGAACTATCTGCGATCGTTGGATTTGCCGCCAAACCTTGGGCACGGCCTCCACCCTGACCGGTTGCTCAAGTTCGCGCGCGAGGGCGCGGTGGCCCCTGTGAGCTTGCTGAACGATTTTGGCGAACGGCGACGGATCGCAACGCTCGCGGCGCAGATGGCGGATTTATCCATCACGATCACCGACGCGACCATCGCCATGTTCGAGCGTCTGACCGGCCAGCTCTTCTCACGCTCCCGCAATCGCCAGGAGGAGGTCTGGCGCATGGGCAAGACCCGGGTTGGCAAACTGATGCAGCTCTTCGGCGCGTCCATTGATGCCATGGCCCGCGCACAAGATCTGGACCAAGATCCCTTTGCTGCGTTGGATGCGGATGTCGGGTGGGAGACTCTTCTGGGCAAGCGTGACGAAATCGCCGACTTCGGGGAGTTGGCAACCAGTGACCCACTCGCTCTGGCGGCTGAGCGCTATGCCTATATGCGCAAGTTTGCTCCTACCTTCCTTGAGGCTTTCGAGTTCAACGCCACCGATGCAGGGGATGACCTCAAGGACGCAATCGCCTTGCTGCGCGACCAGAACCGCACCGGTAAACGCAAGTTGCCCGATGATCCGCCCATGCCCTTCGCAGCCAAGCATTGGCCGTCGCTGATCGTCCAGGACGGTAAGCCACAACGGCGTGTGTACGAGACCGCCGTTGTGTCTACCTTGCGCGAGCGCCTTCGCGCCGGAGATGTCTGGGTCGACGGCAGCCGTGAATATCGCCGGTTCGACAGCTACCTGAAGCCACGGGACAAAGCCGAAACCATCATGCGGGATGCGGGCTTCGAAACCGATCCGGACGCATGGCTATCTGACCGGCGGGCAACGATGGCGAAACGCTTTGACCAGGTTGAGCGCGCCCTGAAGCGCAATGCACTTTCTGGTGTCCGCATTGAACGTGGGCGGTTGAAGATTACGCCACATGACGCGATCACACCGCCCGCCGCCGTACGCCTGGAACGGGCGATTGATGCCGTGATGCCCCGCATCCGCATCACAGAGTTGCTCTGGGAGGTGAACGCGCGGACCGGGTTCCTTGATGCCTTCACCGATCTGCGGTCTGGCAAGCAGCACGATGAGCCAGCCGCCGTTCTGGCCACGATCCTGGCCGGGGCCACCAATCTCGGACTGGAGCGGATGGCCCATGCCTCATCGCGTGTCAGCCACGCGCAGCTGACCTGGGCGCAAACATGGTACCTTCGGCCGGAAACATTCGCGGATGCCTTGGGTCGTATCGTCGACGCCCATCATAGTTTGCCCTTTGCGCAGCACTGGGGCGCGGCGGAGCACAGCTCATCGGACGGCCAGTTCTTTGCCGCCAATCGCGGCAGCGGGCTCATCAACGCGAAGTACGGGCCTGATCCGGGCCTGAAAATCTACTCCTTCCTGTCAGGCCAATACGGCTCGTTCCATTCCAGCGTCATCGGGGCGACGGCAGGCGAAGCTCCTTTCGTGCTTGATGGTCTCTTGACCAACCCGGCCAGCTTCGACCCGCTCGTGCATTACACAGATACAGGCGGCGTGTCGGACCACGTCTTCGCCCTGTTCCATCTCTTGGGGATGACCTTTGCCCCGCGCCTGCGCGACTTTCCCGACCGGCGGCTGGGATGCTTCGGAAGCGCGAAGGCGTGGCCCACCCTCTCATCCCTCATTGGGAGGCCAATCAACGAAGAGGTGATCCGGCAGCATTGGGGTGATATCATGCGGCTCGCGGCCAGCATCCGCGACAAGTCTCTCAAACCGTCTGAAATCCTGCGCAAGCTTGGGGCGTATCGCCAGCAAAACCGGCTGTATCTCGCCCTGGGTGAAATCGGCAGGATCGAGCGCACACTCTTCATGCTCGAATGGATCGAGAACGCCGACCTACGCATGGAATGCCACGCTGGCCTCAACAAGGGTGAAGCCCGACACTCGCTAGCGCGGGCCGTCTTCGCCCACTCACAAGGGCGCATTCATGATCGCTCCGACGCGGCCCAACAAAAACGGGCCATGGCGCTCAACCTCGTCATCGCCGCCATCACGTTTTGGAACACGATCTACATGGACAAGGCAGCAAACCATCTTGCACAGACCAGTCCGCTCTACGACGCCAAGCTGCTTGCGCGCACGTCGCCTCTCGGATGGGACCACGTCATCCTCTCCGGTGACTTCGACTGGCATTCCGGGGCCGCAGAGCGCAAAATTGCGCGGCCACTGAACATCAGGCCATCTAGAGATTGGGGAACGTGAGTATGTTCACGCAATGTTCCACATTAGCGTGGTTCTACGAAGAGACCTTCCGATAGGGCCCCATACGGCAGCCTTCGCCGGTGCCGTCATCGGCCCGTTCAAAACCGTGGGCCGGTTTTTTGAGATGTTGGTCAGTCGCAGCATGTACCCATTGGTGACCTATGCGCTTAGCCTCGGCCTGATGTTTTCTGGCTTTGTCGTCCTGTTGATCTTCGGATTTACGTTAACTGGACTACTGCTTGCGGCCGCACTTTACGGAATGGGCGACGGGATCAAAACCATCGCGCGCGGTACCCTGCCTTTGGCGCTATTCGGTACCAAAGGTTACGGTGCACGACTGGGGTGGATCTCCTTCGTGCAAATGGGGATCAACGCCTCCGCCCCTTTTGCTTTTGCATGGACCACACAAACCTACGGCGGCTGGTGGTCTTTTGCTGTCATGGCCCTGTGTCTTTGCTGTGCCATCGCTACCTATATGTTTATTCCCGACCCAAGGACCCACAGACATGACCCCGCTCAAAATAGGCGCCTGCCTGAAAACATCTGAGATTGCAGACCACCGCGATTGGCTGTTTGATGCCGCCCGCGATATCGAACTACAGGATTTCATGTCCCATGTCGCGCTAACCACCGGATTCGACGATCGCATTGCCGCCGCCAAGACGGCGCTTGATGGGCATACTGGACGCCTTGGCATTCATGGGCCCTTTGAAGGTCTGGATATCGACAACAAAGACTCGGAACTGCGCCCGATCATTACTGCGCGGTTCCTCAAAGCTCTCGAGGCCGCGGATCGGATCGGCGCGCGCCAGATGGTCCTGCATTCCCCTTACACGGCTTGGTATCAGAACAACTTCTTCAGCTTTCCGGGCTACGCCGAAAGCAAGATTGGCCGCATCCATCAAATTCTAGACCCCGTCGTGCGCGCAGCCGAAAACATGGGCATCACTCTTGTGATCGAAAACATTCAGGACGTTCGCCCAGAAACACGTCGCGCGATGGTGGATGGCTTTGGCTCACAAGCAATCGCACTTTCCATCGACACCGGGCACGCTCAGTTAGCCCGTCGCATGTCTGGCGCCCCACCCGTCGCTGACTTTATCACTGATGCCGGTGCGCAGCTTGCCCATGTCCACCTGCAAGACGTCGATGGCCATGCCGACCGCCACTGGGCCCCGGGGGAAGGGGAAATCGAATGGACAGCTGTCTTCCGTGCCTTGGCTGCTTGCGAAAGCGACCCGCACCTCGTGCTGGAACTGCGTGATAATGCGGACATTCCGAAGGGATTTCGCGCGCTGAGTGATCTTGGTGTGGTGATTTGACAGCTTGTTGCATGGGTCGCGGATTTTGGCGAAGACGCCGGTTCTGATATCCTCAAGGTAGCGCCCTATGCCGCATATATTCAACGCTGGTCGACGCGATAAGTTTTCCAAGGCGAAATACACGGTGACGAACTGGTCGGATTTCAACGAGGCTCTGCGCCGTCGCGGAGACGTTACGATCTGGCTTGAGGCCGGGGCTGCCGGGCGATGGTCAGCGCCGAAGCGAAAGGGTCGCGGTGGTCAGCCAAAATATTCGGACTTCGCGATTGAGACGTGTCTGACGCGGGGGCTGATCTTTCACCAGCCGTTGCATCAGACCCAAGAGTTCGTCCGGTCGCTACTTGGACTGATGGGCGTGGAGTTGCCGGTTCCAGACTTCTCGACCTTATCGCGGCGGGCGATTGACCTCTCGGTCGTGGACGAAAGGCCACAATCCAGTGGCCCCACCACGCTGATCGTGGATAGCACAGGCCTGAAGATCCATCGCGGTTCGGGCTGGCAGGACGAAAAGCATGGCACGTGAAAGACCCGCAAATCCTGGCGTCAACTGCACATCGGGTATGACCCGGACAGCGGTGAGATCGTCGCCTCACTGTTGACCACAGACCAGATCGGCGACGAAACCGCCTTGCCCGACCTCATCGTGGGGATCGCAAGCTAGGTGACCCGCGTTCTGGCGGACGCCGCTTATGATGGCACCGTAGTTTCCGATTGCTTGACCCAAAAGTTCTGACCCGATGTCGAGATCACCATCCCGCCACTAATTACCGCTGTTCCCGGCCTACGCGATGGGCGCAACGCTCACATAGAGCATATCGCCGAGCATGGCCGAATGGCAGGGTAGTCAGCAACGGGATACAATCGCAGAGCCCTCGTCGAAGCCCAGATCGGGCGCCACAAAGACCCTCAACCGCATGACCCGCCTCGGTCATGCGGTCTTCAAACGTGCCGCATAGTCGTTCGGGGAAAGGGGCGCCTGCACCCATATTTTGACCCATGCAACAAGCTGGCATGAAAGAAAACTGAACCGTTGAGGTGATGGCTCATTGTTCGAGCAAATCACCTTGGCATCTGCTTAAATCACCGGAACTTCGCACGGAGCATATTGCTGAGTATATCCACAACGGTCACACAGGCGAGGATGACCAGCAAAACCGCTGACACCTGTGGGTAGTCCAGAAGGCGGAGCGAGCCGACGAGCTCAGTGCCGATACCGCCTGCACCAACCATACCCATGACGGTCGAGGCTCGAAAATTATATTCCCAGCGATACATGCTCACATCTGCGAATTGCGGAAAGACTTGAGGCAGGACGCCATGCAGGATGACTTGCATTGACGTGGCTCCTGACGCCTCGGTCGCTTCAATCGGTGCAGGATGCGCGTGCTCGATGGCCTCCGCAAAGAATTTTCCGACCATTCCAACCGAATGGAGGCCAAGGGCCAAAACACCAGGCAACATGCCAAACCCTACAGCTGCAACGAAAATTATACCCATGATCAATTCTGGGATCGAGCGAAGCGTATTCAGGACGACCCGCGAGACTTGGTAGATAACCTTGTTGGGCGATGTGTTCCGTGCGGCCAAGAAGCCCAGTGGCAAAGAGAGAGCGACCGCCAGCGCCGTGCCGGCGATAGACATAGCCAGCGTCTCGACAAGGGGTCCTACCCAGTCGCGCCAACGGCCGAAATCCGGCGGGAACATCTCAGTGCCGAGGATACCGATAGCCGGCAAGCCGCTGGTCAACCGGCTCCGATCTAGCATCCCGGTCATCCATAGCGATACAATGACGATCGCGGCGACTACGGCGATTTGAAGGAGCAGCTTTCGCCGCCCCTTGCTGTCCTCGGCCAGCACATCTTCAGCGTTGGTCAGCGCAGGCTGGGCAGTCAAGAGGCGGGTCATGGCGGTCTCCTAGTTCGGGCATTCTCAGTCGGCTTGCAGGTTCTTGCGGATGTCACGGATGATGTCGTAGTCGGCATCCGTGATTGCTGCGAACCCGTCGGCCTTGAACGGCGTCAGGACTGCATCGCCCGCGTCGGTCCCTGGCTCCAGCGTCAGGAAGGCGTCCTTGATTGAGTCTTCAAGCGCCTCGGTCATGTCGGTGCGCATAACCCAAGGATATTGTGGGATATCGGCGGAGTAACCGATGACAATCAGCTTCGATGCATCAACCGACCCCTTGGCCAGCAGGCTCTCGTAGATCGGACGGCTCAGACCGCCGACAGCGGCATTGCCCAGCTCGACGTTGCGCGCCACCGCGTCGTGCGCGCCCGTGAAGTTCTGGGTATAGTCATCGCCCTCCGTCACGCCTTCGAGCATCATCGTGTATTTCGGCGCGAAGTGGCTCGAGGTGGATGCCTGATCGCCAAAAGCCACATCGATGCCCGACCCTTCGATATCGTCGATCGAGTCGATACCGCTTTCGACATTGGCAATGAGGACAGACTGGTAGGTGGTGCTTCCATCCGTCACGCGCGCGGCGAACGGCTCGATGTCCAGATCGCCATCCGCCATCTTGGCCTTGGCGATGGTGTAGGAGGCCGGCCCAAAATACGCGACATCCACGCGGCCAAAGCGCATCGCCTCGATCATCGAAGAGTAATCGGTCGTGACGATCAGTTCGATATCCTTGCCGAGCTTCTCTTCAAGATACGCGGCCAGCGGCTTGTTATCCTGGATCACGGTCGAGGCGTTTTCATCAGGAAGCAGCGCGACGCGCAAAGTGTCCGGATCATAATCGCCTGCTGCGAATGCGGCTGTTGAGGCCAGCAGCATGGCGGTGAGAGTTGCGATATTCTTCATGGCAGTCTCCAAGAGTTGAAAGATCAGTTGGTCGTATCGGCCGGCGCGCCGTAGATGCGCGACAGCGCGGCGTTATCCAGTGCCGAGGGCGGTCCGTCAAAAACGATGTCACCATCACAGAGACCGATGATGCGATCGGCATAGGCCTTGGCAAAATCGAGTTGGTGAAGGCTGACAATGACGGGAATTCGGTCTTCGCGGCATACGTCGCGGAGGATTTTCATCACCCGGTCCGAAGATGCTGGATCGAGCGATGCGATAGGCTCGTCCGCGAGGATCAGCTTTGGCTCCTGCGTGAGCGCGCGCGCAATGCCGACGCGCTGCTGCTGGCCACCCGAAAGGCTGTCACAGCGTGTCAGCGCCTTGTCAAAGAGGCCCACGCGGCTGAGAGATTCCAGCGCAAGGTGTTTCTCGGCGCGCGAAAAGCCTGCCAAACTGCTCCAGACAGAATGGCGACCGAGACGCGCCATGAGGACATTGCGCAGAGCGCTCAGGCGGCCGATCAGTTGGTGCTGCTGAAAGATCATGGCGGTGTCGCGCCGATGAAACCGGATATCGCGGCGCGACTTCAACTGCTGGCCCGCCGATGTCACGATATGTCCTGCGCTTGGCTGGGTCAGCAGGTTGAGAGTGCGAAGAAGCGTAGACTTACCGGCGCCCGACGGACCAAGAAGGACGGTCACTTCCCCGTCCATGAATTGGCAGGTGGTCTTATTGAGTGCGCGTGTGCCGTTCGGGTACACGACTTCGACATCGTCGACGCTCAGAATATCACGTCCCATAATACTCATTGACCCATCCATCGCACCGATTCTCCTTCTGTTAGTATCTTTGATACGCAATATATATGACAGTTTTATTACATATTGCGATATATGTTCCTTGCTGTTAGTGATTGGAAAATCGCAGCTAAGGATGTTGGATAATGGTCAAAATTGTAGTGCCCAACTGGATCGAAGATGAGACGCTGGCACGCCTTTCAGCGCACGGGGATGTCGTGACCAGCGAGGGGCGCGATCCACTCGCCGACGACGAATTGCGTGCGGCTTGCGCGGATGCATCGGCGTTGATGGCCTTCATGACCGAGTGCGTCGACCGCCCATTTCTGGACGCCTGCCCCAAATTGAAGATTATTGCCGGCGCATTGAAAGGCTTCGATAATCTTGATCAGCGGGCCTGCACAGATGCCAGGGTGCTGTTGACCTATGTTCCGAACCTTTTGACCGAGCCGACGGCCGAGTTGGCCATTGGCCTCAGCATTGCGCTCGCACGGAACATGCGTGCGGGAGACGCGCATCTACGGTCAGGAACGTTCGCCGGGTGGCGGCCCAATTTTTATGGTGGCAGCCTGCAAGGCGCGACCGTGGGCATCATCGGCGGCGGTGCAGTGGGCCGCGAGACAATGCGGCTCCTTTCGGGTTTTCGAGGCCGGCGCATCTACTTCGACGAAAATCGCCTCGACCCCACGACGGAAAAAGCTCTCGATGCGCAGTACGCTCCGCTCGATGATCTCACCCGCCTGTCTGACTTCATCATCCTTGCGCTGCCATTGACGGACCAGACCAAGCACATCGTGAATGTATCTTTTCTAGCAGCGATGAAACAAGGGACTTATCTGGTCAATCCCGCGCGCGGATCGTTGGTGGATGAGGCCGCCGTCGTGGAGGCGCTGAACACAGGCCGCCTTGCCGGCTATGCCGCGGACACGTTCGAGATGGAGGATTGGCATCGCCCGGATCGGCCAAGGCAAGTTCATCCAGCGCTCCTCGCCTGTGACCAAACGGTTCTGACACCGCATATCGGATCGGCAGTCAGCGAGGTGCGCCGCCAGATTGCAGCCGAGGCCGCCGATGAGATCATCGCCTTTCTTTCTGGCAAGCGGCCGCGCCACGCCGTCAATCCCGAGGTGCTCGAGACGTGAACCCGACTGTTCTCAAAAGCTTCGTCGCGCTGGCCGAACTCGGCAGCTTCCAGACTGCCGCCGTCCGGATCGGCATCGCGCAGCCTACCCTGTCGCAACATATCAAGAAATTGGAGGAGGACTTAGGCGCGCCCTTGATCCAGCGCAGCCATAGCGGCAGCCGCCTGACCGACGCCGGGCTGCGACTCCTGCCACATGCACAGCAGATTCTTACATCCACTCAAAGGGCACAGGCCGCCGTTTTATCCGAGTCGCTCAAGATCGGGTGCAGCGGCAACATCGCATCATACTTCATGCCGGATGCGCTGGCATCCTTTCTCAAACAGACATCATCGCAGATGCGATGGGAGGTCATCTCAGCCCCAAACCCTCGCGTTGCGCAGATGTTGCTGGCCGAAGAGATCGACATCGCCGCGATGGAGTGGCCAATTTCCCACCCCGCCGTAACGGTGGCTCCTTGGCTCAGCGATGAAATGATCGTCATCCTGCCAAGCGATCATCCACTTGCCACGCGCGAAGAGATCAGCTTTGCCGAACTCAAGACGCTCAAGATGCTGGGCGGCGAGCGCGGCAGCGGGACCGGCACCCTTCTGACAGAAGCACTAGGGCCCCAAGCAGAAGATGTCGACACCATCGGCAATGTGGGCTCGACCGAGGCAGTTAAGCGCAGCGTGGCCGCCGGTCTGGGCGCGTCCATCGTGCTGGAGACGGCGGTGCGAGGCGAAATTGCTTCGGGCTCGCTGGCACGAGCAAGGCTCGAAGGAATGCCTTTGAGAAAGCAGTTTTTCATCGCGCAAATCACATCAAGCGCCGAGACCGGCCCAGCGGCCCGGCTTTTCAAGTTTCTACTTGAGTCCGACTGACGACCCTACCCGGATAGATTGGATCGACGCGCTAGTCACAGAGGGGGTTCCGTCGCAAAGTTCAGTGTGGCCAAGAAAGACGCTTCCTCGGTTGCGCGTCACGCGGCAAGACTGGCATAGATCTCGAAGGGGCAACCACTTCCCAACTCTCCTTTCCTGATCATGTGTGCCGTTTCTATACCGTCCAAAGTTGCAGTTGCTGATCTGAATGACTTGAAGCCCAACATCGGCCTGATCCGCCGTTTTACGCCTCGGTGATCCTGCTCAACGATGTTGTTATCCGGCATGAATGATCTCGGCACCCCAATCGGAGGTTTATAATACCTCGATGTGGGTTAGAATTGACCCACCGGGATTGGGGTGTTGGGAGCACGAATGGCGGGCAGGCCGAAGTATCTCATGAGCTGAGAGCTCGAGTTGTTATCTGGCCGCCCCTTCGACTTGCCCGGTTGCGCTGCGAGCGCGGATCCGTAGTTGTCGTGTGGCCCGCTGGCTCCCTTGTTTTTGAACATTGAAAGGAGCCAATCATGAAGATCATTGCCCTCGATGTGCATCGTACCTTCGCACAAGTGGCGATCCTGGAGAACGGCAAGATCAGGGATGCCGGTCGCCTGGAGCTTGAGCGCGAGCATATCCTGAAATTTGCAAAGCGGCTAAATGTGGAGGACGAGATCGTTCTGGAAGCGACGGTCAACACAAAAGCCATCGTGCGACTGCTAAACCGAGGATCAACCCCGCAGTCGAGAACATCATCGCGGTGACCCTGCAGGAGATGTGGTTGCGCCCTGAGCAGCCGGACCTTGCACCGATCGTCGAAGAGATCCGCGCCCGCTGCGCAGAGGAAGGGCACACTCCACCCGCCTATGTCACTGTCGCCCGGCGCATTCCCATCCTGTTTGCCCCGGAAGAAATTGCCCGCCGCCGCCTGTCAAATGGTAAACACCTGCACCGGCTGAAGCCGCGACCGGGCTACATCCGGGCTAACCACGCGCTCGACGTTGTCCAGATCGATCACACGCCGGCAGACATCCAATTTGTCGAGGTGATTGATGACTACGGTGTTTTCGTTGGTCGTCCCTATCTGACCATCGCTGCAGATGTGGCCACGAGCGCGATCATCGGCTTCTGCCTGACCCTCGAGCGGCCGTCGCGACTGTCTGTGGCACTTTGTCTGGCGCACGCGATGTGCTGCAAGATTGACTGGCTGGCAGAACGCAGTATCGATCATGCTTGGCCGATGCACGGTCGCCCAAAGCAGATCGTCGTCGATTCCGCCAAGGAATTCCAAAGCAGCACCTTCAGCAGAGGATGCGCGGACTATGGTATTTCCATTCGCATGCGGAACAAGGGCACCGTGCATCGGGGCGGAGTCGTCGAACGCCTGCTGGGGAAAGTGAACACCGCGCTACGCGCCTTGCCGGGCAAGACGGGGCGTTCCATCGCGGATCGGGGCGACTATGCCTCGGAAGCGCGGGCACGGCTCAGCTTCGCGGATCTCGAACGCTGCATCGCGCTCGCGATCATCGACCACAACCTGAGCCAGAATGCGCGCAAGCTGACCGTTCCGGCGAAAGAGTGGGAAGATCGGTTCCAGCCGAAAGACCGGCCGATCGATGCACCTGTCGATGTGCTGCTGAATTTCCTGCCACGCAAGACGCGGAAGATTTCACCTCAGGGCTTCAGTCTCTTCGCCATCGACTATTTCGAGCCCTGGCTTGGCCCGCTGGTTGCGCGTCGTGACCGGCTGGCCCCGCTCGATCTGTGCTATGATCCTCGCGACATCAGCCATGTCTACGTCAAGGATCCGGATACGCAGGCCTGGCGGCCGGTCAGGCGACGGGACGGACTGGCCGAGCCGATCACGCTTTGGCAGCACCAGGCGGATCGACAGCAGCGGCGTGAAATCCAGCGGCGCCCTGTGCAGGAGGCATCAGCGATCCGACGCGAAATCGCCGCAACTGTTGCCGCCGCCAAAACCCCCAAAAGCCGTTTGAAGGAGATGACCCGCGCCCGGCATGCCACCGAGGCAAAGAAGCCTTATGCCGACTTCGCTACGCCTTCCGCCTCGGCCCAGGCAAAGCTCGACCCGGATCGTCCGCGGCGGGTCTTCCCAATCGAGGATTGGTAAGGTGCCGGACCACCTCATGTCCGCCACCGTCCCACTCTTGCAGGCCGATGACGCAGTGCGGATCGCCCATGTGCGCGCGCCGCGCTGGATCAGCCATCCGGCGGCCGGCGCGGCGCATGACGCGATGCGACTGCTGCTTGAGCGACCGCCATCCCTGCGCCCACGCGGTTTGCTGCTTGCCGGTCCCTACCATAACGGCAAGACCATGATCGCCGAACGCTTCGCCGTCGAACATCTGCGTGTTGCCGAGCAGCAAAAGGTGTGGGTGATTCAGACCCGGGAAGGTGCAGGGCTGTCGCATTTCTATGCCAGCATCCTGTCCGGATTGCGCGCGCCACAAGCCGCTGGCTGGCGCAGCCTGGCCCGCGCCGGCGATCAGGTCGATCATCTTCTGGAGCGCCTGAAGCCGCGCCTTTTGATCTTCGACGAGTTCCACAGCGCGTTGCGCGGGCGGCGCGAGGATGTGAAGGCCATCTTCTCGTTCTTGCGGCGGATCGCACGAGTGCATGACATCTCACCCGTCCTTGTCGGCGAAATCGCGATCTACGATGCGGTGCATGACACGGACGAAATGGGCTCACGCTTCGATACGATCCCCATTCCACGCTGGGCGTATGACGAGGATTTCGCGACACTTCTGGACAGCCTTGAGGTAAGTCTGCCGCTAGCCAATGCCTCCGATCTGTCGCGCGAACCCTTGGCAAAGATCATCCACGATCTGTCAGAGGGGCTGATCGGCGAGGTTATCGAGATAGTCACCAGGGCGGCAGTTGCGGCAATCTCGCGCGGTGAGGACCGGATCACGGGCGCAACCCTGTCGGACCTTGGCTATGTGCCTCTCTCGAGGCGCCGCAATTCCGCTTTGCGTCACGAGATGACATGAGGTTTGGGCCGACCGGGATCTCCGTGACGCCTGCAGAGCGGTATGAAGGCGCGGCGGGAAACCGTTGGCCCATGAGCATTATGCCCGCACCAGGTGAACTTCTGTCGAGCTGGCTGCACCGCCTCGCTTACGCAAACGGCATACCTCCGCACTATTTTGGTGCGCTTCTCGGAGCGCCAGGTCAGAACTGGTCGGCACGGCTTGATCGGGCGTTGCCCGATCGCATCCTGCGGCTTTTGGGGGAGCATACCCACATAGGGGTCTGATGCCGGAGGGGGCAGAATCCTACGCTAAGCTTTTTTCGGCCACCTGTACTCCCCCGTGAGCAGGAGATGGGCCCATCCGAGGGGCGAGATGTGCGCCAGGAGGTTGGGCGAGCAGTCCAGGCCTTCGCGTCGGCGGCTGGCGACGGCCTGGCCGAGATGCTTGGTATTCCAGTAGATGACGATTGCGGCGAGGAGGTTCAGCCCGGCCATGCGGAAGTGCTGGCCTTCGGAGGTGCGATCGCGGATTTCGCCCTGGCGGCCGATGCGAAGGGCGTTCTTCAGGGCATGATGGGCCTCACCTTTGTTGAGCCCGATCTGTGCGCGGCGCTGCATGTCGGCATCGAGCAGCCAATCGATGATGAAGAGCGTCCGTTCGACCCGTCCGATTTCTCGCAAGGTGACCGCCAGCTCGTGCTGTCTGGGATAGGAGGCAAACTTCCGCAGGAGTTGGCTCGGCGGCATGGCCCCTGACGCCATGGTTGCCACGCTGCGCAGGATATCCGGCCAGTTCGCGGCGATGAGACGGTCTCTGATCTTGCCGCCGATCAGCCCCTTCAGCTCTTTCGGGCAAGCGGCCGGATCGAAGAGGTAGAGGCGCTTGGATGGCAGGTCGCGGATGCGGGGGATGAACTGGAATCCGAGCAGGGCGGTGACAGCGAAGACGTGGTCCGTGAAGCCGCCGGTATCGGCATACTGCTCGCGGATCTTCTGGCCGGCGCGGGTCATCAGCAGGCCGTCAAGGATGTAGGGCGCTTCGTTCACGGTAGCCGGAATGGTCTGTGTGGCGAAGGGTCCGAACTGGTCGGAGACGTGGGTGTAGGCTTTCAGCCCGGGTTCATGGCCGTACTTGGCGTTGATCAGGTTCATCGCCTCGCCCTGACGTGTCGTCGAGAAGAACTGGCCGTCGCTCGACGCGGTCTGCCCGGCGCCCCAGAAGCGTGCCATCGGCAACGCCGACTGTCCTTCGATCACCATGGCCAGGGCGCGCGCCATCGCCTCGCTCTCGACATGCCAGCGTGACAGGCGGGAAAGCTGGAAAAAGTCGTGCGTGTTCGTGGCCCCGGCCATCTTGCTGAGGCCGAGATTCAATCCCTCGGCAAGCAGCACATTCAACAGGCCGATCCTGTCCTTGCAGGGCGCGCCGGTGCGCAAGTGCGTGAAGGCCTCGGTAAACCCGATCTCATCGTCCACCTCCAGCAGAAGATCCGTGACCCTGACTTCCGGCAGGCGGCCATAGAGATCGAGCACCAGGGCGTCGGCTTCCTCGGGAACCGCCGCGGTCAGCCGGTCGATTTTCAAGGTGCCGTCCTCGATGGAGCCGCCGGGGATCGCCCCGGCCTTTGCCGCGCGCGCCAGTCGGCATATGGCATCGGACATGCGCAGCTTACGATCCGCCAGCCAGGCCTCAGGTTCGAAGGGCATGGCCAGCCTTGGCGTGTCGCGTGCGACCTCGACCGGGACCAGCGCTTCCTTCAGATCGCCAAATCTGCGCGAATGCCCGAGCCAGATATCGCCAGAACGGAAGGCTTCGCGCAGATGGAACAGGACCGCGACCTCCCAGAGTCTGCTTGCCTCGTCAGCATCCGCGTTCAGATGCCGCAACCATTTCGAGCCTCGACGAAGGAATGTCAGTGGCAGGACCGTCGCCGTCTCCGTGCCCGCGATGATCGCGCTCGCCGCCAGCAGCGGTTCCGCCACGGGCGCGGCGCAAATGTCGAGCGCCCGCAACATGCGCGGCGCGTAGCGCCGGAACCGATGATAACCGTGACCGACATGCGCCAGCGGATCGGCGGCCAGGGTGTCTGTGAGCTGGGTCGCCGTGGCGACAAGCCCCTTGAGCGATAGCCAATCTCCGGCATTGCCGACGGCCTCTTCGAGGGAGGCCCGGTCCTCATGCGCTTCCAGGAGGGCGGAACCGAGGGTGGCGAAGGATTGCAGGGTGTCCTTCAGCGCCGATTTGGCATCGTCCATCCGGGCGTCACATCGCGATTTCGCCTCGCGCCAGGTCTTGCCGACGATCCGATCGTGGGTCTCGACCACGGCGTCGGCAATGGCGCTGCGCCATTCCAGAGCACAGACCGCAAGAATGGCGAGACGGCGGTCACCCGAGATATCCCGCAGATCGCCCGCGAAGTATCGCTCGCCCTGCCGGCGAAGGCGGGCAACCCGGTGCGGCGGTACATTCGCCAGAGTGCCCCGGTCCAATTCCAAAGCCTGCAAGTATTCCAGGCGGTCCAGCAGGCGGTTCATATCAGCCGAGTTCCGCCCGATCTCGAACTGACGCAGCCAGACGAACCGCGTAACCGAGCCGCCCGCATCTTCGGTCAGAAGGGCATCGAGCTGCGTTCGCATGTCATCGTCCAGCCGACTGGCGATCCGGGCGTCGACCCGCCGTTCAGCCGCGACGAGCGCATCCGCGCAAAGCCGCTCGATGACCGTGATTCCGGGCAGGACGGTCTGGGCCGCCCGGCATTGCTCGACGAAGCGCCGTGCCAGATCCTCGTTCGACCGGGCGGTTTCGGCCGCACCTTCAAGCCAGATTTTCAGATCGCGCGCCCCACGGCCCGCGAACATCTTGTAACCATAGATTTCGCGCAAGGTGGCCAGGTGCTCATGCCGGGTCTCCTCGCGCGCGGCATATCCGGCCAGGTCATCAGGCCTTATCCCAAGCTGCGCTGCCAGAAAGCGCGTGACTGCCAGTGGAATGACCTCGCCCGGCACCAGCAGCCGCCCGGGATACCGCAGCGCGCAGAGTTGCAGGGCAAAGCCGAAGCGATTGTGCGGACGGCGGCGGGCATGGATGATCTCCAGATCGTCCCGCGGTCAAGCCGCCCGCGAGACCAATAACGGACCCCAAAGAGCGCGAATTGCTGAGACAGATGCAAGCCGCACCAACTTCGAACCGCCAGTTCCACGCGTCCGACTTGTGTCGCTTGATCGGACACGCTGCCTACGAAGCGCGGGTGCTCGATGTGATCCGCAAGTTTGGGTGCCAGAGGTTTTCAGCAACTTTGGCGGTGCACGGAAGAGCGGTGTTGGCAGGGGAGATTTCGCGGTGAACTTTGCGTCACATGCGTGGAAATTTCAGCCGCCACGACATCATCTTCCCAGCCTACAGTGCCTGCGAGCATTGACGAAGCAGACCTTCGCCTCGCGGCACATGAACCAACGCAATGCGGACTATGCTGTCGTTGGACACATCGACGCGAAAGTCGGCTTTGGGCAGCTTGACGAGAACGGTGGGTTTCGCCGGAGACACAAACCCTGGGCACGCTCCGCCCGCCATCGGAGATTTGGGAAAGGGCAGCCTAGCCGGACCGACAGACCACTGAGCTTCACAAATGGACTCCTTTGTGTCCCCGGGACATTGGAACGCGGACGGGACACGCGACTTGCACAAGGGCCGGCATCCCACACCAAGACGCCCCGGTTTCACCGCTGGTTCCCGCGTTCCGCCAGCGGCCCCCGAAACGCCAACCGCATCTGCTTTTCGGTCTCGATCAGGGCGAAGAACACAGCGCCGACGCCGACGATCAGCAGGCCGTCGGCAAGGGTCACGGCCTGCGTGCCGAACACCCTCTGCAACGGTGGCACGTAGGTGATGGCGAATTGCGCGGCGGTAACGGCGACCACGCAGGCCCAGACGATCCGCGTGCCGCGCACCGCAGCCCAGGTGAGCGAAGTGCCGTGGATGTTGCGGATGAAGAACAGATGGAAGATCTCCAGCACCACCAGCATGTTCATCGCCAGGGTCTGCGCCAGCGCCTGGTCGTAACCCTTGTCGATCGCGTAGAAATACATCCCGAAGACCGCGGTCAGGAACAGGGTCGAGACCAGCACGATGTGCCAGACCAGCTCGCCGGTCAGAAGCGGCTCGTCACGCGGACGCGGCGGGCGGCGCATGGTGCCGGATTCCGAGGGCTCGAAGGCCAGCGCGATCCCGAGCGTCACCGCGGTGATGAGGTTGACCCAGAGGATCTGCACGGCGGTGATCGGAAGCGCCATGCCCGCGAACAGGGCGACAATGATGGTCATCGCCTCGCCGGCATTGGTGGGCAGGGTCCAACTGATCACCTTCTTGATGTTGTCGTAGACGGTGCGGCCCTCGCGCACGGCGGCGGCAATCGAGGCGAAATTGTCGTCGGCCAGCACGAACTCGGCCGCCTCCTTCGCCGCCTCCGAGCCCTTCAGCCCCATGGCGATGCCGGCATCGGCCCGTTTCAGCGCCGGGGCGTCGTTCACCCCGTCGCCGGTCATCGCGATGGTCAGCCCATGGGACTGAAGCGCGGTGACGAGGCGCAGCTTGTGGGCGGGCGAGGTGCGGGCGAAGATGTCGGTCTCGACCACGGCATCGGTAAGCGCGGCATCGTCCATCGCTTCGACATCCGCGCCGGTCAGGACCCGTTCGTGGTTTTCGAGCCCGATCATCCCGGCGATGGCGCGGGCCGTCGCGGCATGGTCGCCGGTGATCATCTTCACCCGGATGCCGGCGGCGCGGCATTCGGCCACCGCCGCAATCGCCTCGGCGCGCGGCGGGTCGATCAGGCCGATCAAGCCAATGAGCGTGAGCGTGCCGTCGAGGTCGGTGGTGCTCAGCGCGGCATGTCCGCCCGGCACCATCCGCACCGCCACCGCAATCACCCGCTGGCCTTCGGCCGCAAGGGTGTCGACCATCTCGTGCCAATAGCCGGGATCGAGCGGCTCGGTGCCGCCACCGGCAGCGCGCTGGTCGCGGCAGAGCGCAAGCACCGCCTCGGGCGCACCCTTGACGTGGATCCGCGCGGCCCCCTCTTCGCTGTGGTGCAATACGGCCATGTAGCGATGCGCGGCGTCGAAGGGGATCGCGTCGTCGCGGCACCAGCTCTGGAATGGCTCAGCTCCGTCGCCGGTGATCTTACCCGCGAGCGCCAGCAGCGCCCCCTCCATCGGGTCGCCCTCGACATGCCAGTCTTCGCCGCGGACACGCAGGACGGAATCGTTGCACAGCGCTGCCGTGCGGGCGAATTCCATCAGCACCGCGTGGTCTTCCGGATGGGCGTCGGCCTCGCGCCAACGC
>NZ_AMRK01000012.1 GCF_000299875.1 Celeribacter baekdonensis B30 | reverse complement strand
ATATTCAAGATTGGCGGCGCGGCGGTTAGAGGCTAGACAGGGGTATGACACAAGATGCCCCCTCCCCTTTTCGTGACACAGATGATGCGGCCCGGCGCTTGGCACAGGACGTGATTGGCGCGGCACGGCTCGCCGCCCTGGCCGTGCTTGACCCAACCACCGGTGCGCCGCATGTCACGCGCATCGCCTTTGGCTTGGCGCAGGATGGCACTTGGATGAAATTGATCTCGGAATTGTCGGCTCACACCCAGGCGCTCAGGACCGACATCCGCGCCGGGCTTTTGCTTGGCGAAGCGCCGAGCAAAGGCGATCCTTTGGCCTTCCCGCGTCTTTCTGCCTGTGTCGATGCTCATTTTGTGTCCCGAGACGATCCGCGTTATCGCGACCTGCGCGCCGCCTGGCTTGGCCATCACCCAAAGTCAGCGCTCTATGTCGATTTTGCCGATTTTTCCTTTGTCACCTTCACCCCGCTCTCTGCGGATTTGAATGGCGGTTTTGGCAAAGCATATCGGTTGAGCGCCGCCGACCTCACCCCGATTCAGTCATAAAAAACCGAGCAGCCACAACCGCCCGGTCCATTTCTTTATACCACACACTGCTGGAATCGGGACTTAAACCGGGGCTTAAATCGGGCGATCCATACGTGAAATCATGTTCACCGTGCCCTTCGTCGCCTCAGGGAAGGTCAGGCGGATCTGATTTGACGACGCGCCATAATTGACCGTCACATAGGGGGTGTGGAACACGGTTTCGCCCGTCGCATTCGTCACCGCATTGCGGAACACAAGGCTTTCCACCCCGCGCGCCCAGCCATCAAATGGCAAATAGGCAGACGGGTCCAAAACCCAATTGGTTGCTGCTGTGCCTTGCGTAAACTCAAGCGCCGCCGGGTTGATGGTGTTCTGGCTGACGCCGTTGAAGGTGTTGGCCTCAAAGGTGATGTTGCGCATCATGTTATAGTCCAAAGTCGCAAAGGTCGTATCGACTTTATCCACCCGGTCGATATAGCCATTGATCGACTTGAAACTGTTGTTCTGAACCGACAGGCCCTGGATGAAATGCCCCGGACCATAGGGTTTGACCACGATCCACGAGAACCAGCTTGCACAGTCGCTCGCGGTGAAAATATTGCCCGTGATCGTCAAGCCACCAAAGGAGAACTCGGAATTGAAATCCGGGGTTGCATCATGCTCGTTGGTCATTTCGATAAACGAGTTATCAACGTAGTTGCCGGTGACGATCGAGTTCACATTCGGATAGGTAAAAACCAAGCCGGCCTTGCGGGGGCTGTCTGAGTCATTGTCGCCTTGGAACCAATGGTTGCCGACAAACATATGACCAGTGCCGTAACAAATCGCGGTATGGCCAAAGCGCTGAAACCGGCTGTCGCGAATTTTCGAGTCATTGGCATTTACGTTGAAGGCAATCGACTGACGATCCTCTGCGCGCAGCGCTTGTTCGTTAGACACAAAGGAACAGCGGTCAATATGCAAATCCTGACAGCCCTCCCCAATCGAGGTCACGCCCCGGTTCAGCGGCGATTTGACATGGCAATCTTTGAGTTGGAAATTGTTGCCCGACGGCGCCAGCATCACCGCAGAAGAATGACCGTTGCACAGGAATTCCACATCAGAAATCTGAAACTGGGACAGTTTCGACAGACCGGAAAAATCCAGCGCATATTTGAACCGCGTGAACGTATAGGTCTGGGTCGCATTCGGCGCATAAAGCGGTTGGCTCAAGGTCAAGGTCTGCGCCCCAACATTGACCGCTTGAACGTAAACTTCGCGGCCAACCCCTGTCCCGGTCACAAGGCTGCCGACCTTGATGTTGGCGATGTTTGTCACATTGGTCATCTGGCGCGGCGAGGCGGCATTGTAGCTGCCCGCTGAGGTCATCACCTCAACGTCCCAATTGCTTGAGGCTTGGATGTTGATTTGACCGTTGCGGATCACCCGGCGCACCTCCAAAGTGCTCGCCCCGGAAACCACGGCCACATCAATCGGTTCGTCGATTTCAATCCGACGACCGCACAGATCGAGGCTGTCGTGATCCGAGTAGTAAAACAGTGCCTGAATCGCCTTTTTAAACCCCAAAACTTCGTCGCCAAACGCATCAATATAGGTGTTGAGGTGAAACCCATGGCGCAGCGTCAAACGTGCTGTGTCTGGCATCGTCACCGTGCCATCAAACACCACTTCATTGATCATGGAAACCGTATCGGAGATGTAATACACCCCCTCTGGCACAAGAATCTGACGCCCATCCGCCGCCGCATTCGCCGCATTAAAGGCGGCTTTGCAATCGGTCACACCGTCGCCCACCGCGCCAAAGTCGCGAATGTCGATGCGCCCGGAACTGTCGCCGAGAAAATAGGAGGTCACATCCTCGATTGCGATGTCCTCGATCCGAACCGTGCCGCCATTGGCCCCCGTCAAATCCAAACCAAAATGACCGTAAACCGCCTCAAGCCCCCAAGGCATGTCCACGCCGCCGCGTGCGCCCGAGCCAACAATAGCGGTCACTTCGACCACCTCACCATAGGCCGTCAGCGCCACAGTGGACCCGACCTCCGTCAGTCCCGCCACATGGGCAAAGCTGCTGTCCCCGGCCCAGCCCGCAATCCGCACAGAGGGAAAATTGCCCGAAATCGCCTTCACTTTTGCGGTGATCTGTAGATACATCCCCGGCAAAAGCGGCGTTTCGCCCATAAAACGCAATTTCGTCGTCGTGGTGTTTTTGACGATTTCCAGACAGCCGCCGAAATCCGCATCCGCTGCGACCAGAGCCGCGTTTGCAGCCCCGTCATAGGTCGCCGAGCCCGGCGTGCCGTTCTCGCTGGACCAAACGTTTAAACCGTTCGCAAAAGCTGGCGGCATCAGCGCCAGCCCGTCAGTAATGGCCTTGTTCATCCGAACCCCTTTCACATCTTTCAATACATGCGCGACCGGTGCCCGCCGCACCCTCACGGTGCGCCACGCCTCTCATGGTCTTTCGTCATGGAAAGTCCGGGCGCATGACCCGAGATGTGAAAGCTCTACAGCAGTGAAGTTAACCCCGCTGTTAACCCTGCGCGCGGCTCAATTTGCCCCCGCGCAACGCACGTCCTCTCTCAAACGGCAACATCGGCCACGTCAATCGGGCGCACCCCGTTCACCTTCCAACCGGCGTCCGTTTCAATCATGTCGTATTCATAGCCCTGCGTTTGACCCGTCTGATCGGTGACAATCACCGTCTGAATCACCCGCCCGTCTTGCACCATGTTCATGCCAAACCGCACCGTGGCGTTGTTCCAAATCGGGCCGTAGCCCTGTTCGACGATATGGGCAAAACTGCGCGGGTCGACAAACTGGCCTTGGATCATTGGGCTGGCATACTCCCACGCCGCCCCGACATCGCGCCTTTGAAACGCCTGTAATTGATCCGAAATCACATCCGTCATCTCATTGCCCAGAGCCGTCAGCGGGGCAAGGCCCAGAACTGTTGCGGTGATCAGTGCTTTAAACATGTAAAACCCTCCGTCTGTCTGCTGATCTTACGCAGCCAAACGAAGGGTTGGATCACATTTACGTCACGTGTCGTGGACTTAGGCCAACTCGCCCGCCAATCCTTTGGCGATCAAATCAATGGTTTCATTGACGCCGTAAAGGGCTGCAAAAGAGCCAAAGCGCGGGCCTTCGGACTGGCCCAAAAGCACCTCGTAGAGCGCTTTGAACCAGTCGCGCAGATTGTCGAACTCGTGGTTTTTACCCACGGCAAAGACCACCGTTTGCAAGAAATCGCCATCGGTGAAATCCGCCTCCGGCAACGCCTCGTCCACGCCATCCGCTGCGTTTTTCTTGGCAATCTCGGACAAAGCCAATTCCGCCGACCCAAAGGCCGCCATCAAATCCGTCATCGCCGCCCGCTCTTGCTCGGTCGGCACGCGGAAGGTCTTTTCAGGCTTCACAAAGTCATTGTAGTACCGCACGGCATAGCCCGCCGCCGCATCCAATTGCGGGTGGGTTTCAGCCGTCGCTTCTGGTGCATAGCGTTTGATATAGCCCCAAAGCTGATCCTTGTCCTCGGCCCCCGCCACAGAGGCAAGGTTGAGCAACATGGTGAACGGCACAACCATATCAGAGGCCGGCACATCCGCGCCGTGGATGTGAAACACCGGGTTGTTGGCGCGTTGGGTGACGTCCTGTTTGGCATAGGCGCGAAGCTGTTGGTGATATTCATCCATCGCCCGCGGGATCACATCAAAATGCATACGCTTCGCCGTTTTGGGCTTTTGATACATGAAATAGGACAGGCTTTCAGTCGAGGCATAGGTCAGCCATTCGTCGATGGTCAAACCATTGCCCGACGATTTCGAAATTTTCTGACCGCTCGAATCCAGGAACAATTCGTAGGTGAAATGCTCCGGCTTTTTCCCGCCCAGAATTTCACAAATCCGGTCATAGATCGGCGTGTTGGTGCTGTGGTCCTTGCCATACATTTCAAAGTCCACACCCAGCGCCGCCCAGCGCGCGCCAAAGTCCGGTTTCCACTGCAGTTTCACGTTGCCGCCCGTGACCGGAAGGGTCCATTCACGACCCTCTTCATCGTCAAAGGTGATGGTGTAGTCGTCGCGATTGACCGATTTCATCGGCACATAAAGCACCCGCCCCGTTTCCGGGTGGATCGGCAGGAAAATCGAATAGCTCGCCGCGCGTTCGTCGCGCAGCGATTTCAACATCACCGCCATCACCTCATCATACTTGTCGACGGCGCGTTTGAGCACCTCGTCAAACCGACCCGATTTGTAAAACTCCGTGGCCGAATAAAACTCATATTCAAAGCCAAACGTGTCAAGGAACCGCCGCAGCATCGCATTGTTGTGATGACCAAAGCTCTCAAACTCGCCAAACGGATCGGGTACAGAGGTCAGCGGACGCTGCGCGTTCTCTTTCAACATCTCTTGGTTCGGCACATTGCCCGGCACTTTGCGCATCCCGTCCATATCATCGGAGAAACAAATCAGCCGGGTCGGGATGTCGGAAATCACCTCAAAGGCGCGGCGGATCATCGTTGTGCGCAAGACCTCGCCAAAAGTGCCGATATGCGGCAAACCAGACGGCCCATAGCCGGTCTCAAACAGCACAAATCCCTTCTTGTCCTTGGACTGCTCATAGCGCTTGAGTACCTTGCGCGCCTCTTCAAAGGGCCAGGCTTTCGAACTCATACCAGCGTCACGCAGGTCAGACATGGGGACAATCCTTATATCATTTGACAGCAGGCATCGGCGCAGAGGCCGCCCGCAAACTCGTCGTCTATTGCCAGTCGCGCCAAGGGTCAAGAATTACTGGGCAATGCGCGGAGTAATCCTCTGCATTTTCCCACCGCCACGCCCCGCCCGATCAGAACAAGACTTGCCCCCACCCAACGCCCCGCCTATCCTTCCTCCAACTGCCTTTGGCCCCCTATGAAAAGACCGTTCGATGACCGATATGCCCCATTCCCTTACACCGCAGGACTGCCTCGTCGCGGTCATGATCGCGCAATCCATGTCTGACGAAAACATCCGCACGGCGGAATTGATCACGATCGAGAATATCGTCAACCACCTGCCAATCTTTGCCGATTATGATCCAGACCGGATCAAACTGGTCTCCTCAACCGTCTTCGACCTCTTCTCCGAAGAAGACGGCCTTGACGCGCTTTTCGGCCTGATCCGCGATAACCTTCCGGGCTATCTGTTTGAAACCGCTTATGCCTTGGCCTGTGATGTGGCCGCCGCAGACGGCCACACCTATGAGGCCGAGTTGCGCTTGTTGGAAGAGATCCGCTACGAACTCACCATCGACCGCCTCCATGCCGCCGCCATCGAACGCGGTGCCCGGGCGCGCTATGCTGTGGTTCACGAAACAGAAAACGCCTGAGCTGCGTCTTTTCAAACCCGCTTTACAACAGCCTAGCTCTGATACGCCGCTGCCCAGCGCGCAATCAGCGCCTGTTGTAGTTTCTTTGCACCTGCATTGAAGCTCCTCGCCCCCCGCGGCACGTCCTGACCCGACAGTTTCGCGGCCTCGCGCTTTGGCACATCTGCGGCAAAAATCGCAAAGGCCATCCGCTTGCCCCCCGGTGCCTCAAGATACCCGGCCAATGTGGACACAAAATCCAGAGTCCCGGTTTTGGCGACCACTGACGCCAGCGCATCCTTGATCACCTCACCCTGCGCATTCTTCATCGGAATCGGTTTCAAAAGCGGCGCAAGTGTTGCCTCAACGCCGGGCGTCGTCAGCATATGCACCATGTCAGACGCGGATATCTGTGACGCCCCTCCGAGACCGGAATGATCTACAAACGACATATGCCGCAAGCCGAACCGTGCCTGCGCCCATTCGGTCATCGCCTGCGCCGAGGCCTGCAAAGACACCGGCTTTACCCCTCGTGCCTGTGTGGTCAAAAGCCCCAAAACCTCTGCGGTCAAATTGGTCGAATATTTCAACATATCCTTTACAATCAAACTCATGGGGGCACTCTCAAGGCGGGAAATCTCGACAGCCTCAGGGACGACATTTGCCCGCTGCGCCTGTGGCAATCGCAGGCCCAGCTGCGCAGCAACCGTCTGAAACACTTCGCCCGCATAGAGCGTAGGCAAACGCACCGGCAACCACCGCGCCCCGCCGGTGCCAAGTGCGGAACGCGCCACCGTCCATTCGTCCCGCCCCTGCCCCGGCTCGTGATCAAACACCGGCTGGTCGCGCTGCGCGACCCGCATCTGGGCAATGCGCACATCAGGGGCAAATTTTGCGGCGCGCGCGTCCATTTTAAGGCTGTAATCCTCGCCCTGACGCCGCCATTCGAAATGCACCCGATTGTAATTCAGGTTCAGCCCGGTGATCGCCGGATTATAGCCCGCATATTCGGTCTGCGCCCCGTCGATCTGTTCAATCCGCGGCAAGGCACCATCATGGACCAAAAACCGCCCAGACACGCCCGAAATCCCAGCCTCGCGAAGCTGGGTCGCCAACCGTGCCAGCGCATCCGTGTCGAGGATCGGATCGCCGCTGCCGATCAAAATCAAATCGCCCTGCACCACGCCATTGCTGATCGGGCCTGTCGCCAAAACCCTCGTAATAAACCGAAAATCAGGCCCCAAATGTTCAAGCGCATATAGGCTCGTCACCGTTTTCGCCACCGAAGCCGGCGGCAGTCGCAACAGCGGACCGCGCGCCTCCAGCATCTCGCTTTGCGCCACACGCGCCACGGCAAAGGCGACCTCCCCCGACAGGCCCGCCCGCTCGACAAGCGCATCCCCCGTTGGAAGCCCCTGCTTATGGAGATCAAGCGGACGCGGCTTCGGAATCGGCGAGACCATCGTCTCTTGCCCAAACGCCCCTCCGGCCACACCGCCCAAAAGCAGCCCAAGTATCGCACGTCTGTTCAGACTCATACCCCAATCTCCCCTGATAAACCGGAGTTAACCCTGTGGCAGAGATCCGAGCAAGACGGGAAAACGTGACCAGAGTCAGGCGTTGCAAAATCGCCCGCATAAAATCATTGCCAGCAAGCGCTCAGGCCCCGCCCCACTCGCCATTTGCCCGGATTTCGCTTGAGGACGCATCTGACATCGGCACATTGATAAAACACCAACTGGGGGCACCACGTCGCCCCAAAAGCCGTGAAGCCCGCGCCGGAAGCTTTGCATAGTCAAAGGTTTGGGCCGCCACCGAATTGCGCGCTGCCCCGCGCGTGCCGGGTCGGGCGATCACCCCCACAGGCGTTGTCGCCATAATGCCTTGCCAATCTTGCCAAAGATGAAACTGGGCGAGGTTATCCGCCCCCATCAGCCAGACAAAGGTCACACCGGGATAGAGCGCTTTCACCGCATCCAGCGTGGCCGCCGTATAGCGGGTTTTGGTGTGACTCTCGAGATCGGTGATCACGACACGCGGGTGATCCATTATGGCACGGGCATGGGCCAACCGCTTGTCCATCGCCGCCGGACCTTTTGATTTCAATGGGTTGCCGGGACTGACCAGCCACCACACCCGATCCAAGTCGAACCGTTTGAGCGCCATTTTGGTAATATGCACATGGCCCTCATGCGCGGGATCAAACGATCCCCCGAGCAGGCCAATCACTTGACCCGGACGAGCATATGGCAGGTCATACCGCATGACGTCCTGAATGGCGGTAAGGTAGGCGGCTGTCAATCTGTCTGACTTGACAGACGAAATTACCTGACTAAAGTCAGAAAAAATATCAGACCAAGGTCAGCTTTTAAAATGCCTCTCACTCCCGTTGCCCGCATCCGCCGTCTTAACCGCGCCGTTACCACCGAAACCGGGGCGTTGGACCATAGCTTTCTGGGACGCGGACGTCCGCTTGGCGCCGCGCGCGTGCTCAATGCCATTGGCCCAATGGGCCGATCCATCTCAGACATTCGCGATTTTTTAGGCCTCGACACCGGCCTTTTAAGCCGCCTTTTGCGTGGTCTTGAGGACGAAGGCCTGATCCATGTCTCTGAGGACAAACACGATAAACGCCGCCGTTTCGCGGTTTTCACCCCCAAAGGCCACGCCGAATACGAGGCCTATGAAACCCTCTCCAATGATCGCGCCCAAGCCCTCATCGACCGTCATCCCAACCCAGAGGCCCTTTTGGCCGCGATGGATTTAGTCGCCTCCGCCTTGGGCCGAGACCGGATCGAAATCGTTGAAATCGACCCGGAGCACCCTATCGCATTCCATTGCCTGCACTCTTATTACAGCGAATTGGCCGCGCGGTTTTCCATGGGATTTGACCCGTCCGAAGCCGCCCCTTTGGATGCCTCTGACATGCGCCCACCACGCGGCATATTCTTGGTCGCGACATCCGACGGTCTGCCCTCCGGCTGTGTCGGCCTCAAAGGCACCGACAAAGGATATGCGGAAATCAAACGCCTCTGGGTCGCCCCTTCCGCGCGCGGACTTGGATTGGCCAAACGCCTGATGAGCGAGGCAGAATCCCACGCACGCGCCTTGGGCATCACTACACTGCGCCTCGACACCAACTCCGCTCTGCCAGAAGCCACCAACCTCTACCACCGCACCGGCTGGACCGAGATTGAGCGGTTCAACGACGATCCCTACCCGGATTTGTTCTTTGAAAAGCGGGTGTGAGGCTGGACCTCTCTTTATGAGTTCCCATAGACTACATCCGATATTTCGAGCATCGGAGCATTTTCTATGAGTGGTCAGCGCCTAACCGTCCCGGAACCAAAAATTGAGCTTTACACGGATGGCTTTGAAGCTGCCTCAGATCTAGGCCGAACTACGGATGGCAAGAAACTCTCTGATCTTGTTGAGAAAATTGAAGAGCCGATGGTCATCGCAGTTGATGCCCCATGGGGAGCAGGAAAATCGGTGTTTTTGAAATGCCGGGTGGGCGCACATGTGAGGGACAACGGCGGCTCGGCAAACACCGTCTATTTTGATGCGTTCAAAGAGGACTATCTGGATGACCCTCTAGTATCGCTTGTCCGGACAGTTTCAAAGCGCATTGAAGGTCTTACGCCTGACGACGACAACGACGAGAGTGAGAAAACGCGGGTTCAAAAGCTCAAAGAGAGCGTAAGAAAAGCCAAGGTGTTCGCCCCGGCTCTCGGACGCGCAGCACTGCGCCTTGGTGTTGCAGCAGGAACCGCAGGGCTTATTCGAAACATCAACGACATCGCAGAGTCGGTTCTTGACGAAGCGGCCAAACAATGCGCGAAGGAACTCGACAATGCAATCGGCACATTCTGGCAAGCTGAGGAGGCCAGAGCCGACGCAATGGAAGGGTTTCGCACCTACCTAACCGACCTCGCCGCCGAGCAAAAACTCATCATTGTCGTGGACGAGTTGGACCGCTGTCGGCCGGATTACGCTCTGAACCTGCTGGAAGTGATCAAACATTTCTTCAACGTCCCGAACGTGCATTTCGTATTGGGTGTGAACCTGACGGAATTACAGAACTCCGTACGGGCGCGGTATGGAGCGGGCGTGAATGCGGGGCTGTATTTGCAAAAGTTTGTGACAGTGACTATGCGTCTGCACGATCAAGAAAGTACTCTCTCCTTAAAGAAAAGCTACTTTGAGAAACTTTGTAACCAATTCGGAATGCAACAAAACGGACCATTTCACATCGCAAGCACCTACCTAAACCTTGCCTCTGACTCCAGTTCCACGACCCTGCGCGGCTTACAGCATTTCACCCGATCTCTCATCATTAGTCCATCATGTTGGGATGAGTGGGGCGACAGGAAAATCAACAGAAACAAAGAAATACTGCGTGTCGGCCTCCTGTTCCTAAACGCATTTTATCCTCAACTCATATCCCGCCTCAAACAAGAACAACTAACCTACGAAGATGTAGCTAAGGTTCTTCATCTGCCCGATCCTCGTGAAGCAAACGGCTCAAAAGAACAGACAACGGTCGCTTGGATGCTTTGTTTCCAATCCCAAGGAGATTTGGGATTCTTTGAAGAATACTATCAAAGCAATACGAATACTATGCTGGGAAGTTTCGACTATTCGACCCTAATTTACCTATGGGACAACTACGCCAGCGCTTTCCAGTTGAGCCGATAGCCCCTTCCCATCCCCCCCTCTCCCACGCTAAACCACCCCAATCCTATTCCCTCCCAAAGGAGCCCGCACAATGGCAGCCTATCAATACGTCTATTTCATGGACGGCGTGTCCAAGACCTATCCCGGCGGCAAGAAGGTGTTTGAAAACATCCGCCTGAACTTCCTCCCCGGCGTAAAAATCGGTGTGGTCGGCGTCAACGGCACTGGTAAATCCACCCTCCTGCGCATCATGGCGGGCCAAGACAAAGACTTCCAAGGCGAAGCTTGGGCCGCTGAGGGCGCCAAAGTCGGCTATCTGCCGCAGGAGCCGGAACTTGATCCGTCGCTCGACGTGCGCGGCAACGTGATGCTGGGCGTGGCAGAGAAAAAGGCCATTCTGGATCGCTACAACGAATTGGCGATGAACTATTCGGACGAGACCGCCGACGAGATGGCCAAGCTGCAAGACGAGATCGACGCGCAGAACCTGTGGGACCTCGACAGCCAGATCGACATCTCGCTTGAGGCCCTGCGCTGCCCGCCCGATGACGCCGATGTCACGACGCTGTCCGGCGGTGAAAAACGTCGCGTGGCGCTGTGCAAACTGCTTCTTGAAGCCCCCGACATGTTGCTCCTTGACGAACCGACCAACCACCTGGACGCCGAAACCATCGCCTGGCTGCAACAGCACCTGATTGATTACAAAGGCACAATCCTGATCGTCACCCACGACCGCTATTTTTTGGATGACATCACCGGATGGATTCTCGAACTCGACCGTGGCGCGGGCATCCCCTACGAGGGCAACTATTCCGCATGGCTTGAACAAAAGGCCAAACGCCTGTCGCAAGAGGCCCGCGAGGACAAATCCAAGCAAAAGACGCTTGAGCGCGAACTCGAATGGATTCGCCAAGGCGCCAAAGCCCGCCAAGCCAAACAAAAGGCCCGGATCAACGCCTATAACGAACTCGCCAGTCAATCCGAGCGCGAAAAAGTCGGCCGCGCCCAGATCGTCATCCCCAACGGTCCGCGCCTTGGCTCCAAGGTGATCGAGGTCAACGGGCTGAAAAAACACATGGGCGACAAGCTTTTGATCGAAGACCTGTCCTTCTCCCTGCCGCCCGGCGGCATCGTTGGCGTCATCGGTCCCAACGGCGCGGGTAAAACGACGCTGTTCAAAATGCTCACCGGCCAGGAACAGCCGGACGAGGGTACGGTCGAATATGGCGACACGGTCAAACTGTCCTACGTCGATCAGAACCGCGACGATTTGGACCCGAAAGCCAACGTGTTCGAAGCCATCGCCGACGGCCAAGACATCATCAAACTCGGCGACGCCGAAGTGAACGGCCGCGCCTATTGTTCGACCTTCAACTTCAAAGGCGGCGATCAACAGAAAAAGGTCGGCATCTTGTCCGGCGGCGAACGCAACCGCGTCCACCTCGCCCGCCTGCTCAAATCCGGCGGCAACGTCTTGCTCCTCGATGAGCCGACCAACGATTTGGACGTCGAGACCCTTCGCGCTTTGGAGGACGCGCTCACCGACTTCGCGGGCTGCGCGGTTGTCATCTCGCACGACCGTTTCTTCCTCGACCGGATTTGTACGCATATCCTGGCGTTTGAGGGCGATGCCCATGTCGAATGGTTCGAAGGCAACTTCGAGGATTACGAAGAAGACAAGAAGCGGCGGTTGGGGGCTGAGGCGTTGGAGCCTAAGCGGATGAAGTATAAGAAGTTTAGTCGTTGATCGGGATCGAAATTGCCCCGCCAGTTCGGCGGGGCTTATTTCTTGAAAGAGGATAAAATGATTTCAAAAAGCAAAGTTGATAAAGCCGGTCGTATTCTAAGCGATAAAGACAGGAATTATGACGAGCTTTCGCTTGAACTCGATTATGTTTTTGAAGAGTTTCGCAAATCATACCTCGCACCACTGACCAAACTTACGCTTAGCCTCCAAGAGTGGTTACAAACCTATGGCCAGCAATACTACATAGCCCAACGCCTAAAAAGAAAACCTCAGATACTCCGAAAGCTAAGGCGCTTTAGTGTACGCCTTACTCAGCTACAAGATATTGGTGGCTGCCGCATTGTAGTAGACAACAATGAGGCCGTTGATGGTCTCGTCAGCTTTCTTAGAACTAAGCTAACGGACTCCGGAGATTACACAATCGAACGAGAAACCGATTACCGTGATTGGGGGCGCGACGACTCCGGATACAGAGCATACCATATTATTTTGACCACGAGTGGAATACGGCTAGAGCTTCAGCTTAGAAGCCAACTTCAACACTACTGGTCCGAGAGCATTGAGAGGACATCCGTTATCTACGGCTCAAGGCTTAAAGAGAATGAGGGCGATAAAGAGGTATTAAAATATTTCAAGAAGTTTTCAGACGCACTGCACTTCCTTGAACAGGAGAAGAAGCTGTCTTCAGAACACGAAATTGAGCTTCAAAGATCAAGAGAACTTGCTGAAGCCATAATTGGTCAGGCATCGCCCAAAGCACTCGCAAGTTATGTGAATGAAAATATTATCAAAACCATGAGTGAGGCCGAGAAGAACTCTCAGAGCTCTTTAAATAACTGGATCCTGGTTTTTGACTGGAACGACGGCAATTTCGTTACTTGGGATCTAGTTGGTAGAGACCCCGACGAAGCAACTGAAGCATATTCAAACTACGAATCGCAATATCCAGAAGAAGATAAATACGAGGTTGTAATGATTGGCTCTTCTGAAATTTCCTCGGTCAAGCACACGCACAGCCACTACTTCGGAATCGAGCACCATAGCTCAGCTTTGGAAGACATGGAGCAATCGATCATTGGCCTTACAAGCCGAATGTCCATGGATGTAGGAGCGCGCAGGATACTATCTACATTGAAACGTCAAGGAAGATGGGGCAAAAAAGCAATCAAGATTGATACTCTGAAAAACCATTTCTGCCTTAATGTGGCGACATTCCATGAATCTCTCGAACTGCTAATGGAACGAGGGTTAGTTGTCGGATCTGACCCAGTGTCATTAAACATAAAGAAGAACAAAGAAATCTCCGAGCTTGTATGACGCTATTGCCAAACTGATCGGTGGGCACGTGAAACGCGCCCTCCCATGGGGGAGGGTCCGGCGCGTCACAGATGCTTTGCATCTGTGAATGGTCAAGATACGAGAGCATCCACTCCACTCAAATCCCCCCAAAAACATTCCCCTATGCAAGCGCATAGAATCCTGTCATAAAGGCCTCGCTACGTTACCTCTATCGACCCTTCTGTTCTCCTTCATCGGCTACAGTCTTCGATCGATCCCTGACTACGCCGGGTTGCCGCACTTAAGCGGGCAACATCTAAACTAGGAGACACACGATGGCTAATGGCACCGTGAAATGGTTCAACTCTACCAAAGGTTTTGGCTTTATCGAGCCTGAAGGCGGCAAAAAAGACGTGTTCGTGCACATCTCTGCTGTCGAACGTTCTGGCCTGTCCGGTCTTGCCGATGGCGCGAAAGTGACTTTCGACATCGAAGCTGGTCGTGACGGCCGCGAAAGCGCAGTCAACATCGAAATGGCGTAAGCCTGTTTCGAACAGAATTCTAAAACGCCCGCAGATTGAATTCTGCGGGCGTTTTTCATTTTAGGCACTGAGTAAGACCTGAGTAAATTAACGCTTCTTCACGAACTCGGTCAGGATCACGATCCGCTGACCTTCCACCCGGCCTTCGATATGCCCGGCGTTGTCGGGAACCAGCGAAATCCCACGCACAGCCGTGCCGCGTTTGGCGGTAAAGCCGCCGCCTTTGACCGGAAGGTCCTTGATCAACACAACCGTATCGCCAGACGACAAAACCGCGCCCAAACTGTCGCGATGAATGACCTCAGGACCGGCCGCCTTGGCCCAGTCTTCGACCTCGGGTTCAAGATAGAGCATCTCAAGCGCATCGGAGGCCCAAGCCTCTGATTTATAACGATTCAAAAGCCGCCAAGACAGCACCTTCACCGCATCACTTTCCGACCACATCGACGTGGTCAACGCCTGCCAATGCCCTTCGGGCACCGCCTCGCCCTTGATCCCGCCCGCACAGGTCTCGCACAGATGCGCCACCTCCGTTTTGGGCGCGACGGTCACATCCACCAATGCCGCATCCGCACCACATATTTCACATTCGGCCATACTGCCCTCCTTTTATTCCCGCGGACCCTAGGCCTCGCCCCCAAACCACGCAAGCAACAAACCGCCACCTCATCACAGCCGCGTGAAAAGACTCGTGCTGACACTGGAAACAATGCTGGGAACACCGCATAGTTGCTTTATGTAGAGGGCGAGTGACCACGTCAAAGAGGAAGGCCGAGCGGTGCTTAGAGGGACTATGTTTGTGGCGGCAGCCCTGCTTTACGCAGGGACCGCGAATGCCTTTGAGGCCACGCTTGAAACCACGGCAGAGGGTGAGGTCAAAACCCGGCTGGAAAGCGCCTCTGCCATCTTGGAAGCCGCCAAAAACGACGTCACAACCCCCGAAGAAATCATCGCCGCCGTTCAGTCCGATTACCGCGCTCTGATCGGTGCGCTCTACCGAGAGGGCTATTATGGGCCCAGTATTTCAATCCGCGTAGACGGGCGCGAAGGGGCGGATATGTCCCTGATTTCATTGCCATCGACGATCGACGCAGTGGTGATCACCGTCACCCCCGGCCCAAGGTTCCGATTTGGCAGCGCCACCGTTACCCCGCTCGCCCCCGACACGCAATTGCCCGAAGATTTCACATCCGGCGCGGTGGCCAAATCCGGTCTGGTTGGCGAGGCAAAAGACGTGGCCATCGAGGCATGGCGGCAGGCATCGCACGCCAAAGCGGCCCTGTCAGATCAACAAATTATCGCAGATCACAACAGCAAAACACTCGATGTCGCCCTCGCCATCGATCCCGGCCCCGCCGTTGCCTTTGGCCGCCTGAAATTTGCAGGCGACACCCGCGTGCGCGAAGATCGCCTGTCGCGTATCGCCAACTTGCCAACGGGGAGCGCCTATGATCCCGACACGCTTGATCTGGTGACCCGGCGCCTGCAAAAAACCGGCACTTTCCGCTCGATCACCCTGCGAGAGGCCGACGCTCTGAATGCGGATGGAACCCTGGACATCACCGCAACGCTGGTGGACGAAAAAAAGCGTCGCCTTGGCTTTGGCGCGGAACTGTCATCGCTCGAAGGCGGCACGATTTCGGCCTACTGGATGCATCGCAACCTCACCAAAAACGCCGACAGATTGCGCTTTGACGCCGAAATCGGCGGTCTCGGCGGCACCACAGGCGTGGATTACACCCTTGGCGCAACCTACCGCCGCCCCGCCACGATTACCCGCAAAACAACCCTCGTCCTTGGCGCTGAAATCGAACATCTGGACGAACCGGATTACCTTTCGGACCGTGGCGAATTCACCATAAGCGCCGATGTGGAAACCTCTAAGAACTCGACGTTTTCCTTTGGCTTCGGCTACCGCTATTCCGAGGTCGAGGACTCGCTTGGCTCGCGCTCTTTTTCGCATGTGATTTTCCCGATCAACGGCAGCCGCGATGGGCGTGACAATGCGCTCAATCCGAAATCCGGCACCTATTTCAACGCCGACATCCTGCCCTTTGTGGGCGTGAGCGGATCGGCCTCCGGCGTGCGCATCTCTGCCGATGGTCGCGGCTATCTCTCTTTTGGGGACGATGATCGGTTTACCTTGGCTGGGCGGCTGCAACTGGGGTCCATCTCCGGGGCGGACTATACCGAGGTGCCCCCCGATCTGCTGTTTTACTCCGGCGGCGGCGGCACCGTACGCGGGCAACCATACCAATCCCTCGACGTCGATTTGGGCGGCGGCAATGCCACAGGCGGCTCAAGCTTCCTTGGCCTCTCAACCGAATTGCGCGCCTTGGTCACGGGTAAAATTTCCGTCGTGGGCTTTTATGACCTCGGCGGCATCGGCACATCGGCTTTGCCGGGCGACGCCGCCGAATGGCATTCGGGCGCAGGCCTTGGGCTGCGTTATGACACCGGCTTTGGCCCGATCCGCCTTGACCTTGCCGGACCTGTGACGGGCGACACGGGTGACGGCATCCAAATCTACATCGGCATAGGGCAAGCGTTTTGAACAAATTTCTTCCGGTCATGACCGCCATCTGCATCCCTCTGACGCTGATGGCGCAGGACAGCCCCGACACGGCACAAACAGACACGGCACAAACCGCCCGGGACCGCTCTGTGATTGTTGGCTTCTTGGAAGACAACCTGTCGGGTGCGGGCCGCGATATTCGCATCGAAGGCTTCAAAGGCCTGTTGTCCTCCAAGGCCACACTCGACGCGTTGACCATCGCCGATGACACTGGCGTGTGGTTCACCCTGCGCGATGTCGAGCTGGACTGGAGCCGGGCTGCGCTTTTTTCCGGTCGGGTCGAGATCAACCGCATCACGGCGGGTGAAATCCTGTTTGACCGCCTGCCAGTGGCAGAGGCCACGACCGCGCTCCCCGCGCCCGAAGCCACACCCTTTTCCTTGCCGGATTTGCCCGTGTCGATCAATATCGGCACAATTGAGGCCAAGCGCGTTCACCTTGGAGCCCCGGTGTTGAAACTGGGCGAAGCGGTGGATCTGAGCGTCGCTGGCAGCGCCAATTTGGCCGGTGGTTCGGGTGCCGCGACGTTGGACATTCAACGTCTGGATGCGGCGGAGGGGGCCTTTACGGTCGATGTGTCCTTTGATGGACCGACCGAGATATTAGACCTCGATCTGTCCCTGACGGAAGGCGCGGGCGGCCTGATCTCCACCCTCGCCAACCTACCCGGTGCGCCTGAGCTGTCTCTGACGGCCAAGGGCGCGGGTCCTTTGGATGATTTCACCGCCGATATCGCCTTGGCAACGCAGGGAAAAGACCGCCTCACCGGCACAGTGGCCCTCAAAGCCGAAGCCGACCCAAACGCACCGGACGCCCCTGCCCCACGGGCGTTTACGGCTGATCTCTCCGGCGATCTCACCCCGTTGTTCAGCGCCGAATATGCGCGGTTCTTTGGCTCCTCCTCAACACTACAAGCGCGTGGCCAATCCTTCCCTGCGGGCGGGTTTGAGCTTGAGCAATTCACCCTCTCTACCCAAGCAGTCTCGATGGTCGGTGCGGCCAAGATTGGCGCCGATGGCCTGCCACACTCCTTCGCCCTCTCCGGGTCGCTCAAAAGCCCTGACGGCCGCCCGACGCTGCTGCCTTTTGGCTCTGCGCGCAGCATGGTCGATAAAGCCCTGATCATTGCCAATTACGATGCCGAACAAGGCGACGGTTGGACCGCGCTGATTGATGTCGATGGCTATACGCAGGACGGGTTGAGCCTTGGCAAAGCGGCGATCAATGCGGGTGGCACCATCGCGCGATTGACGGATAACAATGGCCTGACCACATTGGGCGCGGTGAGCGCCAAGATTGACGCCACCGTGATCGGCCTCGTCTCTGATGATCCCGCCCTTCAAGACGCCATTGGCGCAAATCCCAGCCTGCTGACCCAACTGACATGGCAAGAGGGGCAGGACATCGTTTTCGAGACAGTCGAACTCAAAACCGGCGCGACCACCGTCGCCGTCAAAGGTCGGCTGGCCGGGCTTGACGCGGGGCTTGAATTCACTGGCGACATGCGCCTCGACACCCCGCGTCTGGCACGATTTGCCCGCCTGTCCGGCCTTGGCCTTGCGGGGGCGGTTCAGGCAACAGGCTCGGGCAGCTACGCGCCCCTCAGTGGGATGTTCGATCTGACCGCCGAGGCCAAAGGCACCAATCTGCGCTTTGGCATCGCGCAAGTGGACGCGCTGACCAATGGCTCCAGCACGGTGAGCCTCTCTGCCAAACGCGACGAAACCGGGCTGATCCTGCGCGCGGCGGATATGACGACGGGGGCCGTAACCGCCTCCGCCAAGGGCACGCTGTCGTCTGAGGCCGGGGCGCTGACGCTCTCCGCCCGCCTCGATGACGTGGCGCGCCTCGGTTTTGGCCTTTCCGGACCATTGACCCTTGCCGCCGATGTCTCCCGCGCGAGCGTCACAGCGCCGTGGCAAACCGAGGCCAATATGACCGGCCCCGGCGGATCGACTGCGCGTGTCACCGGTACCCTCGCCCAAGACGCGAGCCGAGCCAACCTGTCGCTGACCGGCACCGCCCCTTTGGGCCTGTCCAACCGTTTCACCACCGCCGCGCTAACCCAAGGTAACGCTGGCTTTGACCTCGCACTCAACGGCCCGCTCGCCCTCTCGTCGCTGTCGGGACAAGTTCAAGTCACCCCCGGCGCCCGAGTGGTGGTCTCAGACGCAGGGCTGGCTTTGACGGTGGAGCGTGGCACGATCACGCTTTCGGGCGAACGCGCCCAAATCGACGTGGTCACCAATGCCGACACCGGCGGCGGCATCTCTGCCTCTGGTCAAATTGGCCTCACCGGCGCAGTTCCCGCCGATGTGACGATGGCTTTCAATGGTTTGACCTTGGTGGACCCGACACTCTACAGCACTTCTTTGAATGGCAATTTGGCCATCACTGGTCCGCTGTCTGGGGGGGCTGCCATCGCGGGCGATCTCACATTGGGCCGCACCGACATCACTGTGTCCGCCTCTGGTCTTGGCGGTAGCGGCGACATCCCCGAGATCACCCACACCGGCCAAACCGGCGCTGTGCTCACCACCCGCAAGCGCGCGGGACTTGTGATCACTGATAGCAATGGCGGACCGGGGGCTTCCTATGGTCTCAATGTCACTATCGCCGCCCCGAACCAGATTTTCATTCGCGGTCGTGGCTTGGATGCGGAACTCGGCGGGCGGCTGCGCCTGCGCGGCACGACGCAGGATGTGATCCCGGTGGGGCAATTCTCGCTGATCCGCGGGCGCTTGTCGCTTTTGGGTAAACGCATTGTGATGAAAGAGGGCACTTTGACCCTGCAGGGCGAGTTGGACCCCGTGGTGCGGCTTGTCGCGGAAACGCAGACGCCTGACTTGAACGTGCAACTGGTCACCGAAGGGCCGCTGAGTGCGCTGGCCTTGACGCTCAGCTCCTCCCCCACCTTGCCGCAAGAAGAAATCCTTTCTCAACTGTTGTTCGGTCGCGGTCTGAGCCAAATTTCCGCTCTGCAAGCGGCGCAAATGGCCTCGGCTGTGGCGACCTTAACCGGCGGCGGTGGTGGGCTTGTCGGTTCGATCCGCAACAGTTTTGGCCTCGACGATCTTGACCTGCAAACCTCCGATGAGGGCGGCAGCTCGTTGAAACTCGGCAAATATATTTCGGATAAAATCTACACGGATGTGACCATCGACAGTGATGGCAAATCGGTGATCAACCTCAACCTTGACGCCACCGACAAGGTGACCGTCAAAGGGTCCGTCTCCTCTACCGGCGACACCGGCGTTGGGGTTTATTTTGAAAAGGATTATTGAGCCGCCATTGTGCCAAAATCGAGGCTGCCCCCCCCTCTTTCGGTAATCCCGCCATTTTGAATGGGGTTCAGCCGTAGAATTCGCCCGGCTGTTTTCAATTTCATGGCGGGTGTCATGCCGCCGATGCCCATGTTGGGTCGCTTGTTGTTGTAAGTCCAGCGCCGTTCAGTTGCTTGATCTTGTGCCTCCTCAATCGTCTCAAAGATGTATTGGCCAGCCATTCGCCGCGAACCGTGCGATTGTAACGCTCGATATAGGCGTTTTGTTGCGGCTTGCCCGGCTGGATGTATGCGAGCCGGATGTTGCGTTTCTCGGCCCAAGCCATCAGCTTTCCACTGATGTATTCCGGGCCGTAACACCTTTGGAATGACGCTGATTGAGAGGCTATAGCCATCTGCGCAGCCCTCAAATAGCGCAGTAGGTGGTCATAGCCGGGTCTCAGGCCCCTAAAGTGGTTTTTGCACGAACCACATCGTAAAGGAGACCGACTATGACCAAGATTATTGTTGCCCGGAAGTGAATGGTCAAAAATCTTTTCTCGTGAAATACATGTAAGCACTGATTATCGCGAGCGTGCCATACCCAGCTGCAAGATAGCTTGTGAACATCCAGAATAGCGAAACTCCAAGATACGCCGAAACACAAAGCGTGACTAAGGCAATGATGCCCGCAAACATTACAGTAATACTACGCATGATCTTACATCCCGCTCGAAAACAGTCATGGGAAAATCTTACCAGTGGGCAACTCGTGAGTGAGGTGGGCATTCAGCGAGCCGAGTGTGCGAAAGCGTCTCTGAGTGCAAAAGTTTCTCCGACAATCTTCATCCTTCGCGTCGCAAGATGTCGCCAAGCTTGCCAAAGAGTTCATGCCGTGCCGATCCGGGGCGCCATGCGAGGACCACGTGACGGGGGCAAGCGTCGGGGAGTGGTGTCAGTTGAATCTTTTGCAAGCCGACCACCCCGGCCTCAATCGCGAGATTTGGCAAAAGCGTGATCCCCAACCCTTCTGACACCATTGCGATCAATGTCGTGAGACTGGTCGCGGCAAAGCTGTCCTGCGCCGCGAAGATGCGGCCGGGATAGGCCGCGAGTGCATGACGTTGCAGGCAATGACCTTTTTCAAGCAGCATGAGGTGCCCGCTTTGGGTGAGGGCCTCGGCTCCGTTGGGCACCGGCCAATCTGCAGGGGTGGCCAGTTGATACCCGTCGACAAACAGCGGTAAAGTTTCCAGTGCCCCCGTTTCAAACGGCAGCGCGATCAGGATCAGATCAAGACGCCCTGCATTGAGGCCCTCAATTAGGCTCTCGGTCATCTCCTCGCGCAGGTAGACGCGCAATTCGGGAAAGGCGTCGCGGATTGCAGGCAGGGCCGGTGGCAACAGATAGGGCCCAATCGTCGGGATCGATCCAAGTTTGAGATCGCCCTTGAATGGATTTTGATGTGCACGCGCCAGCGTTTCGATCTCGGTGGCATCCAAAAGCAGACGCCGTGCTCTGTCGGCGATCTCTTCGCCCAGCGGGGTCAACATCACGCTGCGCCGGGTGCGTTCAATCAACGGCACGCCCAAACGGTCTTCGAGTTCTTTGATCCCCGCGCTGAGCGTGGGCTGCGTGACAAAACACAGATCGGCCGCACGCGAGAAATTCAGCGTCTCGGCGACGGCGGTCAGAAAGCGCAATTGGCGAAGAGTTGGCATTGATAGAAGAATCCTATGACAGATGTAGTTATATTCGATTTCCCCTATATCTGTCCATTCTCTATCTCTGTGTCATCAAGGCGATACACAGAAGGACTGCAAAAATGACCGACCAAATCCAACACCCCGGCGCACGTTTGAACGAACCCGCACCGGCCTTTGACGCCCCCACCACGCACGGCCGCAAAACGCTTGCGGATTATCGCGGCAAGTGGCTGGTGCTGTTCTCGCACCCGGCCGATTTCACCCCGGTCTGCACCACCGAATTCATCGCGTTCGCCAAGAAGCATGATGATTTTGCCGCGCGCAATACCGAACTTTTGGGCCTGTCCATCGACAGCCATTACAGCCACATCGCCTGGATGCTGAACATCAAGGAAAAATTTGGTGTTGAGATCAAATTCCCCATCATCGCGGATTTGAACATGGCGGTGGCGCAAGCCTACGGCATGATCCAGCCCGGAGCGTCCGACACAGCCGCCGTGCGTGCAACCTTCCTGATTGACCCAGAAGGCGTGCTGCGGGCGATGGTCTATTACCCGATGAATGCCGGGCGCTCGGTGGACGAAATCTATCGCTTGTTGGTGGCGATGCAGACCGCAGACGAACACAAATGCGCGATGCCCGAAAACTGGACCCCCGGCAAGCCGGTGATCGTGCCGACCCCGGCAACACCCGAGGCGGCCATGGCCCGCGCCAGCGAAGGCTATGAGACGGTCGACTGGTATTTCTCGACCCGCACACTTTAACGTAACAGGCGGGCTGTTGCGGCCCGCCGCTCTCGCCCGTTCACACCAGATCCATAGAGGAGAGGGCCGATGAGCAATCCCATTGTCAAAGGCCATGGGACCAACCCACCCGGACGCTGGCAATATGTTTTCACGATCCCAATAAATGAAAGGTGCGATTGTTGGACTATGTGATCAACACCGGGATCGGCCTTGAACGGAATCTCGACACGCCCCTCCCCTGCCACTCACTTTTCGTTGGTGCAGTGGCGCAAGACACAAACGGACACGCCACGCGCCCTCATCCCTGTCTCCGGATGAAACAGGCAACTGAGGCCGCGTGCGCCCAACCCGACATGTGCCGCAAGGCGGAACGGGCCAGGGGATGGGCCCTTCCAGGCGTTATTCAACCTGGGACAGGGCTTCGCGGGCCGCATCGCTGCCATGTTCGACGGCTCGTTTGAGCCAGAGACGGGCGGCGGCATGGTCTTTGGTGGTGCCGCTTCCTGTGAACAGCGCCATGCCGTAGTGATATTCAGCAAGGGAATATCCGGTCTGGGCGGCTTCATGCAGCCAATAGGTTGCTTGTGTCAGGTCTTTTTCCACCCCGAGACCATTTTCATAAGCATGGGCCAGCATGATCATCGAGGGAGCATTCCCGTTTTTCGCGCAGGTTGTCATTACTTCTGCTGCGGGTTTTGACTCTTTTCCGCCCCCCTTTTGAATCTCATAGGCGATCCAGCACAGCATCCCGATGCGATCCGGGTGCAAGGCGATGTTTGCCTCCAGACTGTTCAATCCGCCCTCTTCGGGGTTGAGCGTGCCAAGGTTGTCGGCCTGAATGGGATGAGCCAAACCACAGGCCAGTGTCAAAACAGTTGCGAAACGCATTGGGGAACCTCCTCTTGCTTGATCGTGCCAGATTAAAGCGGGCCCGCGCCGCTTGGTCATGGTCCTGCAAGAAGTTTGTAAGATTCCGCGTCAGCGCGGGTATCGGTAGCCGATCCCACGCACTGTTTCGATGATGCGAGGCTGCCTTGGCTGTCGCTCAATGCGCTGACGCAAGGCAGAGATATATTGATCCAGCGCGCGGCTGTTGGGGAAATAATCGCGACCCCAACATTCATCAAAAAGCGTGTTGCGACTGACCGGGATGCCAGCGTGCCGGTAGAGTAGGCGCAAAACGGCGAGCTCGCGCGGATTAAGCGGAATGTTGTCCTCACCAGAACGGCGCGCGGTAAGGCGCAGTGGGTCGATCCACAGATCATCCATCTGAAACTGTGTTTCTCCGATCGGAGGCCCGCCTGCCCGCCGTGCCATCCCCTTGATGCGGGCGCGCAGCTCTGCCGGATCAAAGGGTTTGGCGACATAGTCATCCGCGCCCAATTCCAAGCCCAAAGCCCTGTCAAAGCATTCGCCTCGGGCACTGAGGATCAGGATCTGGCTGTGAGGGGCAGTGCTGCGGATGTGGCGACACAGGCTGAGCCCATCCATGCCCGGCATCACCACATCCAAAATCACCACAGGAAAAGGCGCGGCATCAAACAGCGCGCGGGCGGTCAGACCGTCAGCGGCGGGATGACAGTCATGACCATCCCCGGCCAGCAAATCGCACAGGCCCTCACGCAGGGCGTTGTTATCTTCGGCAATCAGGATACGCATTGCGCCTCGGCAAAGTCGGGATGGAGTGGCAGTTCAAGGGTGAAACGGCTGCCCTTTGGTGTAATCTGCGGGCGAAAGCGCCCGCCGGCCTGTTCGGCCATGGTGTGGCAGGCGTTTAAGCCCAACCCAAACCCGGTCATATTCTCATGGTGCGGCGTACGCTTTGGGCCCGTGTCACAAATTGGGCCAGTGTCACAAATGTCCAGCACCAGCCTATCCGCAGTGAGCCGGGTGGTAATGCGCAGTTCTGTGCCGGGCACGTGTTTGCGGGCATTGTCCAGCACATTCACCAACACCCGCTCAAAGGTATCCCGATCAAAGCGCACCGCTTTGGCGGCTTGCAGGTCCAGATGTGGTGGGGTCTGTGCAATCAGGCTCGGGCCGTACCGGTCCAAGACGGCGGCAACCACTTGATCCGCTTTTGCAACGATGGGCGCGCGGCAGGGAGAACCGCCCCTGACCGTGACAATCAAGGTGTTATCAACGATGTCGGACAGATGCGTGGCTTCTTGCGCGATGACCCGTGCATAGCGGCGGACCCGGACCACATCCTCGCTGTGGCGCGTCAACATGTCGGAATAAAGCCGCAGATTTGCAAGCGGTGTGCGCAATTCATGCGACATCTCGGCAAGCAGACGCCGCCTGCGCCGTTCGCTGCCAAGGACCGCCCGCTGTGCCAGAACCAAAAGCCAGGCCGCGAGACCGGTTCCCAACACGGTGGGGCCAAGCATCAGGGCCAGCCCGCGCCAGCCGCGACTTGGAATGGGCCGATAATCCACCGCCACGGCAAAGCCGGAATATGGCTCCGCGAGGGGCGCGCGCACCCTTGCCATCCCCTCTGGCGGGGTGGTGTCGGTCCCAAGAGTTTCGAGCGGTTCAGAGGCGGCGATTTTCAGCAAAGGCGCAGTATGGAGCAACAGGCAAACCGTGATACCATCTTGCACTTGGCACGCCACAATTGGCGTTTCAACGTCTGACAAGGCGCCAACCCAGACAATATGATCTTTGTGATCCTTCGCCTTTGTTTGTGCCTCGGCAAGCCGGGTCCGCCCGAGGCGCAGGTAATGCGCCTCGGCAAACAGCGGCACTTCTTGCGTTTCGGGAAAGACCCGTGTGCCTGCCGCATCAAAAACAACCACCAATGCCAGTTCCGGCTGTGACAGATACAGATTGCGCAGGCCTTGCGGGCCATCTGTCGCAAACCGGGTCCGGGCAGAGCCGATCAATGCGTCAGCCCGCGCGGTGGCATGGGAGACCATCCCCTGCGCCAGCGCATCGGCGCTCACCTGCTGTTGTGCCCGCTGCACCTCGGCGACCGCCGCCTTATCCGCTTCGACATAGCGCAATCCCAACAAAGCCAGCGCAATCATCGGCAAAAGGATGAGCAACCCCACCGGTGCAAGCAAGGGGGATGTGCGGCGGAATTGCTGCGGATTGGGGATCTGAACCATGCTCAGAAATCTAACCGTGCCCCAAAATGAAAGAAGCTGGACGTTGGTCTTGGTCACCGGGTCTGATCTTACAGAGTTCTTACACGCGCATGACCCGCCCTCGGTTTCGGGGCGATAGCAGGGACCGACAAACCCCAAAGGAGGAGAGAGAAATGCCTTGTGCTTGTCATGGATTGGACCTTTCGCGCCGAGCCATATTGCGTGGCCTAGGAGCGTCAACTTTTGTCGCGGGCACCGGTGGCCTGAGCGCATCGGCATGGGCGGACCGTTACAGCGACGGCGATTTTGCGCGGCGGATGCTGGCGCTGGTCGAGGCCGCAGGTGGCGAGGCCATTGCCGAGGCCACGCCCTTTGTCCTGACCGGGACGACAGTGCCTTGGGACACCAAACTCATGGATGTGCGCGCCGGACAGGCGGTGACATTCTTGCTGAGTGGGCGATGGTATCTGGCGCGTGATCTTGATCTGTGGCTGGAACCGGGATTTGTCTTTTTCGCGCGCAGCCCAGGGGGCGCGCTGTTCAACCCGATGGAAAATGTCGGCACGATGATTGCCGATCAGGACGGGCCATTGGAAATCGCCCGCTCAGCGGGTGAACTTGCCGATGCCACTGGCGCGCTTGCGATCCCGCTTGAGGCCTATTCCGCCGCCGATGGTCGGGTCGAGGGCATTGCGATTGCATGGAAAACCGATCCGGTTGCGGGGCTGCGACGGCTGATGGCCCAAGGCGATGTGGATGGCACTGTGCAACACGCGCTTCAGCGCGCCGAATTCCCGGATGTGACCCCGGCCAATTGGCACAATCATTTCCATTTTGGAGAAGCGGGGGTGTTCCGTCAGGACGGTGACGAAATGGCCTGCCACACCCACAAGACCGTTTCCATTTTGCAACGCGATGTGAACATGGATCTGGTGGAGGGGCTAAAGCTCGATTGGGATTGGCTGGTGGACGAACTGCCCTCGCGTTTGGCCGAAGATCAGATGACGACCCATGATTACCTGTCTATCGGGGTCGAGTTTGATGATGGTCAGGATTTGACCTATCTGTGGAGCGCGCAACTGCCTGTCGGTCATGTGTTTCGCTGTCCCTTGCCGGGGTGGGATGCGATTGAAACACATCTGGTGCAACGCAGCGGCCTTGCCGATTTGGGCGAATGGCAGAGTGAAAGCCGCGATGTGACGGCGGATTATCATGCCCATATTGGCGGCCCGGCCAAGCGGGCCGTGCGGGTTTGGCTGCTGGGCGTGTCGGTGTTTCAGCGCCAGACCGGCATGTGTCGCTACCGCAATGTCAGCATTGGACGTGAGTCATCGGAAAGCCGCATGTCTCTGGTGTGAGTTTGTCTGCTCATCCGTTTCACTCCATTTGGGTCGTCCAGATCACAAAAGGTGCTCTCCCAAAAGACCTTCACCTTCCGAATGCGGAATTGTCAGGGAATTATGCATGGATTGCATGCGCGTCTAAGGAGCACGCGACTATCCCCGACGCCCCTCCCCGACGTCGAGTACTGTGGTACATCTCGGCATGAATGCACCTTTTGGGCCGATAACGTACAGGGCAGCTCAGACACATTAAAAGGCTTGCGGTATCGAGGCTGGATGGTGCCATGCTCCCAAACTGTTCTGGGGCATGGCACACAATCTTTTCGGTCGGTGGACGAGTAGATGCTGTGGCTGCACCATGCCATATGCTCAGCATCCCAGTAATTTGTGTCGAAAGTTGATCTAGGAACCAATGTTATTTAGCCATTTGGTTAATATGCCTTGCCTCTCCTCAAGCTCTGAACGCGGCCTCATAAATTGCCGATATAAGCCTTTACGATCATTGGGTTGAGTGAAACTTGCAGGTTTTAAAGCACTCAAAGGGCTGAAACGTTGCGCCTAAAGATGCGAATAAATGCCAAAAACAAGTTGTTCTTTTGTGCAGGTGATAGGGTTTTCAATTGCTTGACATAGATTAATGACAGTCAATTTTCTGCTAACTATGGTGTACTAACATGGGTGTCCAGCGATATGCGGCGTTTGGTTTTAGGGGGCGGCCGCCTGTACAGTTGGAGAAATAGTAGGGGAGGTTGAAATGTACGAACCGAATGGAACTGATCAGGACGTCGCGCAAGTCGTTGTGCAGTCAAACATGTGCCAAAAAGATTTATTCACATTCATAGGGTCGCAAAGGTTATTTTCAGAGGTTGTCCTCAGGACAATTGAAACGGAGTTTGAGGAAGTTCGGGCGTCTCGCTTTCCTGATATAGAGACTTGGGATCTGGTCTTTGCACATCCTGTTCAGCCCAAACAGCAAATGACACGCCTTTTGATCGTAGATGAACGTCATGCGGAGAAACTCATGGCGTTTCTGGACCGTCAAGGCCGTCAGACACCAGGGATTAGACTGGCCATTGCAGTGCGCAATGATGTGAGTGCCACAGATGTGGTGGGACGGTGGGGCGAGCGCCTATCAAAATACGCGATAAGTGTTTTGCCTATGAATCTGAATTTGACAGCTTGGGTTCAGTTGATCCGTCTGATTGATTGCGGTGCGCATTACCTGCCTGTTTGCGCGTTGAGGGCAATGCACTCAATCAACGGGGAAAGCGGGGTATCGCAGCACTATATCGAGGAACATCAAAACGACGTTTCACCTGATGGCCTACGCGATGTTGTGTGCGCCCGAGGGGTTGCAAAACTGACTCCGCGGGAACGCGAAGTCCTCAAATTGGTTGCGTCGGGGCACCCCAATAAAATGATCGCCAATGAACTTTCCGTCTCGGCTCATACGATCAAACTACATCTTCACCGCATCATGGGTAAGCTTGGCGTTACGAACCGGACTGAGGCCGCAATCTGTTTTCACAGTCAAAAAGGTTAATGCAACTCATCTGCGCCAGATTGGGCGGGCGCGCCTCGCATGACATTGTCTGTGATCGTCAAGGTTAAATCTAAATAATTTCTACGACAATATCGGTCACATGGCGACCGGAATTGGTCAAAGCACTTAGTCACTGTACGGAAATCCTGAACTGACGCGCGTCCAGGAGAAAAGCTTCATTCGTAGGATGTAAAATGCATCGGGGCAGGATGAGCGAAAAGCGCAAAAGACGATTTATATCGCCGCTTGCCGTGGCCGAGTCGAATACAAACGTCGCCGTTATAAGGTGTCGCTGGAAATCGGGGGGGGGGATGAACTATTCAAACGCAATCACCATACGTCAACTGGAGGTCATGAATGCAATTGCGGTCTCTGGATCAATACGCAAAGCCGCAAAGCTTCTGGGGTTGTCGCAACCGACAGTTTCGGCCCAGCTTGCAAAACTGGAAGACGACCTTGGGACACAGTTGGTGCATCGAGATCGCCAGAGATCAGAGGTTCTGACAGGGGCTGGCGAACTCTGGGCAAGCACTGCCCGCACTGTTTTGTCCGATCTCGAAGAGGGCAGAGGTCGTCATTGTGAACAGTTTGGACAGAAACAATGCAAAATAAGCTTCGCAACCATCCCATCGCACGCCGGGCGCATATGGGGATTGGCTGCGGCCCAAGCACATGCTGATCCGAGGATATCGGAGTTTTCGATAGAACTCGCTGACTCCAGCACCACCCTTCTCGAATATCTCGCGATTCGAAAAGCCAGCATTGGGCTTATGGTGATGACGGAAGGTTTGAGAGAAACAACATCCCTCAAATACGAAACGCTCTATGAAGACCGTATTTTGTGGGCCGTACCGAAAAGTGTGGACCCGAAACTTGCCATCGACATTATCAACTCAAACAGCATCTCTGCGCCCTTGCCGCAAGCCCTAAAGAAACGCGTCGCCGTCAGAGCGCCACATGAATGGTCTGCAAAAAGCAATGCATGGTACAAATCGCGATTGGCATCAGCTGCGCCCTATTTTACCAGTGATCTGCATGTGGGCGCGATCGAAATCGTCGCCGCGAATCTTGGAACGTGTCATCTGTCCATGACGTTACACAGCAATCTGCCAGACCGCCTTCATAAGGATGTGGCCTTCTATGATACAGGCTGCGTTGCACAGAAGATGGTGTTGGCTATGCCGCGCCATCTCATGATGGTGCCAACATTTGCCAGCTATTTCGAACGTCTCGCCGAGGCTGTACGCGACGATTACACGCGGTATTTTCTCGCTCATGCGGTGGATTTCCGTGATGTCGAGACCTGATGTTCGGACGGTCATCCTAAGAGACCCACAAGGGATTTAATCCGTCACACCTGTGGCCTGATATTCGCTATCGGCCAGACATCTGCGCCGTTGCAACGGTGCTGCGCTTCGCAAAAAACAGTGGGAAAGGCGTGTCTGCGGAACATCTTAACGCATCCCACGACCGACCCGAATGAATGTCATGAATGTTTGCGGAAGTATTTTGAACCAAAGCGGGTGCCCTGCCGCGAGTTGGTCGAGGCAGGGCCAGATTTCAAAGTCGCATATGCCGCAAATTCAGTTTATCTGACTGCGGCAGTATGCAGCCACCTGTTCGTTCGTGTAGGGAGCGCCCATTTGTTTTCGGGCGAGAATTTTACCATCCGAGCGTTTTGAACATGACACATAGCGCGAGATCGGTGCCGGGGTCGTGCGTGTTGTCGCCTGCTGATTCATTGTGGAAACCGTCGTGCGCCGTGCTTGAACCGTGGAACGGCGGTCAGACGCGGAACACACACTGCCGGCTGGAATGGTCCCAACCTGTCGGAGTGCAAAACAGGCTTCGGAGTCTCGGCGTGCAATCATAATCAAAGCGGCCTGACCCTGTCCCATCTGGGCCAAGAGGCAGGCTTCGTCGACACGACTTAACCCACCCGCGGCTCCGCCACCGATGAGGGATATTCCGATGCTGTTGGATAAGGCGCAGGGATGACCCGACCCCATTGAGGGGGGTTGCACAGCTGGTGCGGAGCGCACCGTATACGACCCGCTGTAGGCGTTTTGGGTGCTGATCGTGCCCGGTGTACTTTGATCCAGATAAATCTGGGCATTGGAGTTGCCGCTTGTTACGGTTGCTGACGCATTGCTGTCCACCTGCGCTGAACTCGACGAACTTGACGTCGACGAGCTTGTGCTGGACTGGCTGGCTGCAGAGGTTGCCCACAGCACTGACATGGAAATTATGGCGACCTTTGCCAATGTTTCGATGGATGTTTCCTTCTTTGCATAAGACATGAGATTTCTCCTCTCCGAACGCAGAGGGTTTAATATGAGGCCGAAGCGGAACGTTCGGATATCCACTTCGGCCGCCTGAAACCGCAGTGAGCGGTCAGGCTTTGACACCAAGTATCAGAACATGGTGCCAAATCCGCCAAAGGCACCGCTGGAGCTGCCATTGGAGCCCGTGTAGCCGCCAGATGCGTTCGCGCCACCGAACCCGATCGAACCGCTGGTGGACGTGTTGTTCACGGAGCCAACTGCCGTGGTGCTAGAAGCCGAACCCGACCCTGCGCTCCCAAAGCCCAGTCCGGTATAGCCAACCGCTTGACCGGTCGAGGACAGGCCCATCGAGGAACTGTTGGAGGCTGCTGCGATGCCACCGAATGTACCTGCACCAGAGGAGCCCGAAACGGCTGCGCCGCTTTCGGAACCGGACCAAGACCCCGTCCCCAGAACGGTATCGGCCGAAGCGGCCCCTACGGCCAAAGCTGCTGTTGAAGCGAGAATAAGAAAGAGTTTCATTTTTATTTCCTCCTATTGGGTTTCCAAACGAGACCATCAATTACCCCGTTGCTATGAGTGTGCTGATTGCCTCGACATCAATGTATGGGGACCTTGGGAGACACGACAGTTGGACTGATGTCTATCGGAAAAATTAGTAGATATTTTGGTAGCTTACCAAGAAGTATGCCCCCCGATACCCACTGCTTTGGATGTCTGAAGCCTAGCCAATTGGAGGCACAAGATAGCCCGTTAGATTAAATGGAAAGCACATACCAAGGCACATTGGCCGTGATGCCAATTCTGTTGGGACTACTGTGTGCCGGATTGTATGCGTGGACGGCTTGCCTTGGGAAATCTGGTGCAGATCGCGACGAAGGTCCGTTTCCCGTCCGTTGTCTGGTGCTCCGCCCGCGAAATTTCAGGACAGAACCGTTCGCCGAGGCGCTCTCGCTAGTCGACCGGGGCTACCATGTCTGAATCAAAGAACGCGGTCCCACCGATAGAGCCACACTCTGTCGGCACCGCCGCAAAGCAGACAAGCCACACGACTTCAAAGCCTTTTGAAATTTTTATCAACGCTGGCTAAAGCCGTCTCGAGTGTGACGAAATTCATAACGCCGGGGCAAATCTTATTGCCTGAAATCGTGCCGGCAAGCATCCCGTTCGACACATCTGCACTTATATAAATCGTTGCTTGCGTGGCTATGTCTTCTTCCTCTGTCGCAAAATGAAACCTGCCGTAAGGCTATCAATATACTGGCTGATCTTTCATCCGTGGGCCGATGAAAAAGATATGCAACCTAACGATTATTTGTCATTCACGCGCCGCAAGGCCATCTACAAACCATACAAGGAGAACTCTAAACCTCCCACCAAAAGTGCGCAAATCGCACCAATTGCAGAGCTGTGCCACCACGTTTTTTGGCCAGGGCTGCTGAAGATGGTCACAGAAAAGAAGACGGCAGGCGCGGCGCCGATAAAGACGCTTATGGCAACGAACGCCAACAAAAGCAGAAGAATCTTGGCGTCAGCTTGAAGTGCCTTTGGCAATTGCGATACCGGTGCGGTCCCGGAGTAAACGGCGGATTTAGCCAGGGTCAGAGTAACAACAAAAAGACCCCCGGCGGTCACTATAGGAAAGACCGCAGCCTGCATTTTAAAACTGTATGAGCCGACAGCGACAAGAGCGACCAGAGCAAACGAAAGGGCAATGAGAGCCCACTGTAAGGGGCCCCCTTCGGGGCGCGAAGCCTCTCGAAGGTGTTTGTGCGCGTATTTCCTTCGCATAAAGAGAACAGCGATCAAGACGACCACCGCGCAGATGATGCTGGGGCGTAGAAGCCAGTGATAGCCATTCAACTGCGTTGCCAGCATAAAGTTTTTCTCAAGGATTGGGCCAAGCACCAATCCGAGGACAAAAGAAGGCCTAGACCAGCCCTGTTGCCTCATCAGGATGCCAAGGGTCCCAAAGATGACCAGTACAAGCACAACTGGCAATGTCGGTGTTGGCAAAGTAACCGATAACGAAACCGCCATGACCGTAATAGCCACGACAATATTCGCGCGCAGCAGCGCGATGCGGACAAGCAGCGGCGTCAAGGCCAAGCTCATCACTGATCCAATCGTATTTGCCAGTAAAAGCGCAATTACGATTGCTACGACAAGTTCTCTGTGCTGGGCGATCAAAACTGGGCCCGGCTCGATGCCTTGAATAATTAAGGCACTCAGGATCAGTGTCATAGAAGCGCTGCCGGGCAAGCCCAACGCCAAAGTCGGGATCAAGGTCCCCCCCTCCGTGGCATTGGCCGCACTTTCGGGCGCGATCACCCCTCTTATGTTGCCCTGGCCAAAATCCGGACCGTCTCCCCGATGACGGGAGGCAATCCCGTAGACAAGCCAGGAAATCACCGACAGGCCGATCCCTGGGATCATACCTACGATGCAGGCCAGCGCGCTCGACTTCACCACAAGTCCCTTTTCACGCCAAACATCACGCATGCCCAAGATGATGTCCTCTTTCCGAAAGCCAACATCACGTGCCGAGATGCGCCCGCGAACCAGAAGCGGGCCTATCTCCGGCAGAGCAAACATGCTGAGCAATACAATGGAAATGGGCAATCCATCCCACAGATATAACGAGCCGAAGGTCCAGCGCTCCTCCCCGGTGAAACTGTCTAAACCAACAAACGAAAAGGTCACCCCCATGAGGGCAGAAGCAAGCCCTTCTCTTGGTTTCATTCCGTTCAGAATGACCACACAGGAGAGACCCAGCATGGCGACAGCAAAATAATCGGGGATTTTGAGCCAACTTGCCGCTACGGTCATAAACGGGATCGCGGCCAGAAGAACCAACGCACCGAATATTCCTCCGAAAAAAGCTGATGTATAGGCGGCAATGAATGCTCTGCCCGCTTGACCTTGCTTGGCAAGAGCATGACCGTCCAAGGCCGTAGGGCTGGCCCCTGCCGAGCCGGGAACCCCAATAAGAATTGCTGGAATCGTATCGGAGATCGTGACGGCAGCGGCCAGTCCCATCAAAAGGCTGATCGCGCTTTCCGGTCCCATGCCAAAGGTCAGAGGGACGAGGATCGACAGGCCAAACACGCCTCCCAGTCCCGGGATGACCCCAATGAGCAAGCCTGCCGACACTCCTAGCATGAGCATAGTGAAAGCGTCGGCCGTGAGTAAGGTCATGACATCCATCTGGGATCTCTCATCTGGTCAGACCGGGCGGCGCGCGCGAGATACCTCAGTCAAGCATTGCGCCCGCCCGTGCGAGAACCTCTAAGGGTGTTTTCTGAATGCGATCCAGATGATCTTCAAGTTCAGCTCCGGTGATCGGGCTCGGCTGCATGCGCAACTTTTCTGCCTCAGCGAGGAACTCGGGATCCTGCACCATGGCATCAAAGGCCTGTCGATACACGGTTAGAATATCCTCGGGCGTGCCGGGCGGTAGGGCAAAACTATATTGAAACAGCTCATGCGACAAAATAAAATCAACAATTTCAATATCTTCAGGCGCTTCAACGAGATCGCGAAGAAGCGGATAAGGTAGGTCAAGGTTCGGGCGGTAGGAGGCCTGCAAAATCGCTGTCATCGTTCCGGGTTCGAACACCTTTTCAAGATCACGTACCCGCAACGAACAATACCCATCCAATTCGCCGCGAATGATCGCCGCTCGTACTGGTGCCGTACCTGAAAATCCCCTAACGATTTCAAAATCAGCATGCAGCGTGTTTTGGACCAAGCGGGTGATAACATCGGTGGTTCCAGAGGTGGTTGCACCAAGTTGGAAAGTTTGTTCCGCAAAGTCCGAGATGTCCGCAATTCCAAGACTGGACGAGACTGCACAAAGGCGTTCTTGCGTCGTTCCGATCCCACCGATCCAGCTGAGCTGGGAAAAGTCGAGTCCAACCAAGGCTGGATCAAAGGTCGCACCGACAGGAAACCATGAGGATATCGAGCCGATGACGGTACCATCAGCGGGCTCTTTGGCGAGCATCATTTTTGCGAGCCTCAAAGACCCCGCGCCATCAACATTTTCAACGTAGATCGACCCAGCCTCTGGCAGGAAACGACCAAGATGGTTTGCCATCAAGCGAGCATTTACATCATATCCACCACCAACGGCAAAACCGACCTTGATGACAATATCCGCATAGGCGCTTATCGGAGCGAAAATCGCCGCGCCCGCCAAAATTACAGCCCGGCCCGTCTTCTTGTTGATCATGTTATCTCCTTTGGATCTTGTTTGGTTGGATCTACGAGCGAACGGCTGAGATTCTGATGGTTTCGTTGTCAGGCATATGCGAGGGGACTTCCCCTCTTCGGCTGTAAGTATGGGTCCCAAGGATGCGAAATGCGGCCGCCTCCAACAGCGTGATCACTTCGTCTTTTGAACGAAAATACCACATCTTCGAGGTCTCCAGAGCTTCCCTGAAGAGGCCGGCCAACAGCTCTGGCGGAATAAGATCGCGATATGGGGAGATCGATTGCAGGTCCAAAATCCTTTGGACCATCTCATCATGAACGGCCAATGGAAATCGTGGTGCGCCATAGGCGGCCATTGGTTTGATCCGGTTCACGGCGCATAGCAATCCACCCGAACTGAGAGCATCAGCCCAAGCCTGCACCACCACCTGTTTATCTTCGGGAGATGAAAAAGGCAGAAGATTGTGAGCAACAATCACATCTGCTTTCACGTTCAACCCAGCCCGAAGGTCTGCTTTGGCTATGGAAAGATTGACTCCAAGCCGCTTTGCAGTCCGCACATTTGCTTTAAGAGGAGTGTCGCATAGATCAATGACATGCACCGCCAAATCTGACGGTGGCGACGGCAATTTAGAGAGCATTGCCTTTAGAATGCCATCGTCGGCAGCGCCTGAAATAACCAATTTGCGCGCGCCGGCCCCAACGGCGGCTGCGGTCTGATCTGCGATGAACTCTTTGTCACGCAATGTGGTGGGGAGGAGATTGAAAAGCTGTGTAAACGGCCACGATCCGTGAAACCCTTTACAGTCTTGCGCGCACCCATTTAGCGCATCTTGCAGGATGTCCTGCGCTGTTTCCGCCAGAGCCTGCAGAGTCTCGCCTGTAAACAATGCGCGTTCGTCTCTGACACTCATGACTGAAAGATCCTTTCGACGGGCTCTTCGCCGATGTCCGCGCCGGATCGCCAGTTTTTGGGGGTCGCAAAATGTTCCTCCAGAGCACGCACAATCGGATGTTGAAGGCGCGTCGCCCTCGCCTGCGAGCGCTCATCAGCGCCTGTGGCAAAGAAAATAGACATCGCAGCGTTGGCTTCGAAAAGTATCGCCCGCCGATTTTCAAGATCGACACCAATGTCTAGGCCAAAAAAATCCAGTTTCACACGAACTGGCACCTCGCTGAGCATGTTGTGAAAAACAGGATCACTCATCAATTGCTCTGAGATCGAGGCCTCCCACGCTTCATCCGTTGTTTTGCTGGATGCGGTCTGGTTGTGGATGCGCCAGTTTTCCGCACGCTTTACATGTCGCACAAACATGCGCTCGCCGACATAAACAATCCGAGACTTAATGAAGTCCCCAGATGTGTTTGAGTAATCGACGTATTGGGTCATGAAGTGGGACTTACCTTGCCAATGCGTCTTGTAAACTTTTGGCCAGTCGAACGGATTGTCGATTTTGACAAGATCGCGGCCAGTTTGAGATTTAGCCGGACGCACGAGCACCGGGTAATTGAAACCGTTTGCTTCAAAAGCTCTCTGAAAACTGTTGTTCTCATCAGCCATGAAACGCACACATTTAGGAACGACCAGGTTGGGTATCCCTGCCAAACGTTTTGCGCTGAGATCTCGACGTGTCATCGCCACAGCCCGAGGATGATTAAATATAGGGATTTTGTCTCCAAAGGCCCGGTCAAGACCAATGAGTGCATTGCGATATTCGTCTGCGTCCGCACACATGTTTACAATCCAGCTGCCACCTTTGTATTCAACCGGAGTCTGCGGTGGGTAGAGGAAGGGAACAGACTGTTTTTTAATCTTCGGCAGGAGACTTTCTGGAAATCCAAGGCGGTTAGGCCAAATGTAAAGTGGGCGCCCATGTGGCGCGACCTTCACCATAACTTGGCCACTGTCAGGCACCGCATCAAACAAGATACCTTTTCCTTTTTTGATCTTTACGGACATAGTGAAACTCTTGGAACCTCTTGTTGATTTCATGGGCGCAGTTTTCAGGACCGCTCGACTTGCATCACGTTTTCAACGGCCCCCGATCTTGCATGGACATGCCTTTGAGCCGTAGCGTTAGGTGTGGTTCCCGATCAAAGTGCCTGTAATCTCCGCGTATTAGGCGCCCCCCCACGAAGGTCGACTTGGGACCACAGCGAATACTCAATATTTTCGTCCCCTGATTAAAAAAAACCACGCCAAATTGGCGTGGAGAAGGTGTTGAGCTGTGAGGTCGAGCACAGCAAATTTAAACTCGCTGGACACGCTTTCATTCAAATCACTTGGTGCCCTTCAAATCAAATTCTCTTTAGTACATGCCTATCCCCTTTAGAGAAACGCTATGAGGAAATGGAAACTTTTGCGCATACATCAACTCAAAGGCGCATCACATCGTCCAACTTGAATAATGATTTTAACGCTATGCTTGCCCACCCCGGCACTCATCATCGCATTTACGCCGGTCTTTTTCTGTGACCATGCAGCACGTCCAACCAGACTTGGCCCTGAACTATTCTCACCCTTTCAGAAACTTGCGCAGGCACCTGATCAGACGCTCAGGGTGGCGCGGGAGGACCGTTCGGCAGGTCGGACGATCTCTTTACCGACGTCGATCAGGCGCAACCGCAAACCTGCTTCGGCTGGACCAGCGTGCCGAGGTCGTGGAACCCGAATGCAACTTTCGATCCCGCGCCAATCGAAAGACACTTTGGAATCGCGCGCAAACCACCTCATATTTGCTGAGATACCGCCCGTATCACACACGAGACTTCGGGTAGGCGCTGTGCTTATCACCCCCCCGAGACCGCGCAGCAAATACATATCTCGTGTTGCCTGCCCGATCAGAATGCGTCACCGGCAAATGTCCCAATGCTGGCTACACATACTGGTCGGGCAAAACCTTATGGGCTGACCGTTTGTTTGCGATGAGTGAAGTGGTCCCCTCTTTTGAGACAGGTTCGCAATGCCGCCAAAGCAACCTTGTCTTAAACCGACCTGCAAAATTTCCGCGCTTTGCCGCCTGTAATGCCTTCAAAAATTTAGGATGCGGCATAGGCCACTGTCCGATTTTCCAGGCCCCTCTTTAGTGAAGGCGATCATTGGAGTGGCTGAACAACTAAAGAGAATCTCATTCACCTTTCGGGCGCACGCTACAGGGATCAATCCGCTGTAAGTGTGAGGGAACAAAGATTTAAATTCAAATGCAGGTGGCAAATCATGTTCAGTATCTTCGACGGGATGGATGCAAAATGTCTGTTCCTGAGCCAATCGAAAATTCTGGCGCACACCTTGCCAATTATGCTGGTGGAAAACGACGCAACCGTGACCTGTTGCGAAGATTACAGCGAGTTCATGCGGTGTCTCGACGCCATTCCTGGGATCAATTTTGCGTTCATCGACGTCGACAGTTTCGGCGGCATCGCCGCTCAGTATGACAGGATTAGGGAAATGCGGGGGCGGTTCCCGGACGTGGCAACAATTCTGGTATCTTCAGATTTCAGCACAGATGAATTCGGAACGCACAGATTATTTCTCGCAGATGTTTCTCTCCGACTTCCAGTTACCTACTCGTGCCTTGAACTCGCACTGCTGCAAGCGCCCGTGAACAATCGCGTTTGGGTTCAACGCCTCAACTCTGCACTTACACACGCGCCCACGCGATCGGTTGTGCAATCCTTAAAGCGTGGACAACGCGATTTCCGAAGTCACCCGTAAGATTGGTTCGTAACGAAATAGAAGACGTGAAATATGATATTTTTTGGGATTTTGGCTCTAGTTGCATTCATCTTTACATCCATCGTGATGTTACTCATCGGCCTCAATGTTCTATTTTCGCTTTCATTGGGCCTGCTTATCGCAAATTTGGTCGTGATTATCGTTGCTGCTTGTTTCGAGGCATGTGACAGATATAAATAAGAAATTTACGACTTGTCGTAATAAGTTAAGGGCAGTCACTGACCCGTTACTCATCCAGGTGAAAGACATGCCACAGATCTCTGATAAACGCGACCTCCGGGCGATCTCCGTCATGTCCATTGATCGTATGAGCCGATTTGAATAGTCGAAACAATTGATTGTTCTTAGCCCTGCTCACGTTTCAATCGTTATGAGCCCATGTCTTTGCGCAAGGATAGCAGCGTGTGCGCGGTTCTTGGCATCTAGTTTCGTACATATCGACCGCATTTTCATTTTAATTGCGACCTCGCTCGAATTCAGCTCAAACGCAATTTCCTTGTTTGTCTTTCCTTCTGCAACCAGCTTGAGAATGCGCCGATCTTGCTCATCGGGTCCGTCTGTGCCTTTGGTTGCGTTTTTAACACTTCTCGACAGTGACAGTGGGACAAACTCGTTGCCATCGGCGATCAATCTGAGTGTCGCGGCGAAGCTGCGGAAAGGTTGCCCTTTGGAGATAAATCCCTTTGCCCCGATCTCAATGGCCTGCCAGACGAAGTCATCGTCAGCCGTTCCAGAAAAAATGACAACTGATCCCTCATGGGTTGCATCTACGACCTGCTTCACAGATCGCAGACCTTCCATTCCCGGCATGGAGATATCAAGCATCACAACATCAAAAGACTTTGGGTGCGCGCGCAGAACGTCGAGGGTGCTTTGCAATGAGACGCTCGTTTCAACGGAAAAATCTCCCTCTTCAACCAGAATAATCTTCAAAGCCTCTGAGATCAGCTTATGATCGTCGGCAATAAGGACGGAAACCATGCGCTGTTGCATCTCTGTGTTCGACTGCCTTTGAGGTTTGTGCATAGGATTTTCTCTATATGATATACAATTTTTTACTATTTGTATGAATTTTAGCGCCGCCGCCATATGCAGAAACTATTAAGAGCAAATAAATCCTTGGTGGAATAACGTGGAAACTAAAGATGATGCTATTTTACTTTTGCGCATTGTATAAAAAACTTTTTTGGTGAAAATCTCCCTAAAAGCGTTTTATCTCAAGGAAATGACTATGTTCCCACACGGCTTTACTCTTAAAGCTGCCCAAATGATTGCTTTCGCGGGTTGTTTCGCGCTATCGCCGCAAATGGTCTGTGCTCAGGATGTGCTTCTGACAATTTCTATAGAAGGGACAGATGAACGTTTCGAGATTACGGATGACATGCTTCTGCAGTTGGAACAGCAATCCTTCCAAACATCTTCGCTTTGGACAGAAGGGAGTCCAAGTTATAGTGGCCCTTCTCTTACCAGCGTCCTTTCCATGGTGGGAATCCACGAACAAAATTCAATGACGTTTGTTGGAGCCAATGACTACAAGGTTGATATTAGCCCGGCTTTGATTGATGACACCTATCCAATCATTGCCAACAGGATCGATGGGATGCCGTTTTCTCTCCGGGAGAAAGGCCCTCTGTGGATCATGTATCCCTTCGACAAACGCAAAGAATACCAAACAGAACCTGTGTATGGAGCCGCCGTCTGGCAACTCGTTGAAATTAGGGTTTTAACGTCAGAATGAAACGCCACATTCCGAAATTTCTGAACGTGTCTCCGCATTGGCGCCTGACACGACGGAAAATGTACGTTTCAGTAACGATTTTCAGCTTCGTCCTGCTGATCCTCTTGACCATATCCGTTGACTTGTCCCGCAAAGTTAATTCCTTTTCTTTTGCACGCTCTGACAGCGAAACCTGGAACTTCGTTCAGGTCGAAGTGGAACTGCATCGCCTTCAGCTAGCCCTTGCTCAAGCCTTAATGGAAACGCAAGACGGGTCTCAGATATCCGACGAGACCCATCTCGAAATTGAGACGCGTTTCGACATCTTTTATGCGCGCGTGGACACAGTTGCACAAAGGTTGCGAACATTTCCCGTCGAACAAGATGCCCGTGACGCCCTATCGGAATTGACCACACTGCGTGACAGGGCTGCAATTGAAATAGATGCAGGGCGTTTGAAAACGGTCGATGATGTGCGAGCAATCTTCGATTTAATCGAATATGCCGCAACGCTTAGCCGGATCTTTGCGTTGTCGGCTCTGCAGTCGGCAATCGACTCTCAAGAAGAGAGACGCAGCGTCCTGCATTCATCTTTGAACAACTATCTCTTTTATTCTCTTGTTCTAATCGGTCTACTTCTCCTGAGCTTCATATCCGTGGTGTTTCTTTTGAGGCGGATCGCAACCACCAATCTCACTCAAAAAAAATTGTCATCCTATCTCGCAAAACTACTTGAGGTCTCTCACGATGCAATCATCGTAATGGACTGTGATTTTAAAGTCATAGAGTTCAATGCTGCTGCCGAAGCCATGTTTGGATGTCAACGCAAAGAGGCCTATGGACAATCCGTTTTAAAGCACCTGACACCCAAAAAAAGCTGGGCACCTTTCGAAAAACAACTCCGCATCATGTTTGCCCGCAAAGAAAGCGGCAACAACGCCTTACATCGTTCAAATGTAAGGGCCCGTCGCTTCAATGGAGAAACATTTCCCGCATCTCTTAGCATCGTAAGAGAGACGGGAATGGACGGGCAACCGGTCTTAATCGGCTTCGTGCGTGACACTTCTCAAGAATGGAATGCACGCCTAAAAGCACGCACAGCGTTGGCCCGCGCACGCAGTGATGCGTCTGCAAAGAGCCGTTTTCTCGCGACGATGAGTCACGAAATGCGGACGCCTCTGCATGGCGTTGTCGCGGCTCTTGATCTCGCAGAAACCGAGACGGAAGCCGTAAAACGTCGCGAATATATTCAGATATCACGCGATGCCGCGGCAACAGCTCTTGAGCAAATTGACGATGTTCTCGACATTGCGCGGCACGATGCCATGTCATCTCAGCTCACCCCGCAGCCTTATAACCCTCGCAACACAGTACAGCAGATATGTGAGCAGCTCGAGGCATTGGCCAAATCAAAGGGCAACGCCCTGACACTCAACTGGCGGGGTCCGGATGAAAACATCGGATACCGGCGCGCGTTTTCAAATGCGATCTACAACCTCATTTCCAATGCCATCAAGTTTACAAATGCTGGCTCGATCACTGTGCTCGGCACAAACTCGTTGGTAAATAGTGCATGGGAAACACGTATCGAGGTGATTGATACGGGCATTGGCATAAGCCAGGCAGATCAAGCGCGCATCTTCGAAGATTTCTATTCTCTATCCGACGAAGTTGCACCGGTTTTGCCCGGCACCGGTCTAGGCCTCGGAATTGTCCAGAGATCCGTGGAATTCATGGGCGGGACAATCACATTGGAAAGTACTCTGGGAAGTGGCAGTCGGTTTTGTTTCACGATCCCCTCTTTTGTACACGATGAGCAGAATGACGCGATCCGGGTGCCCTCTTCCGCGCAACAGGAACAATCCGAAGACGACATGCCCGCGAATATCCCATTGGGGAAAATGTCTGGGCGCACCGATCAGACGCCAAATAGCACGCCAGCCCCAGACACAACCGCAGGCGAGGATGTGAAACATACCGGCGCACCAAAAGGACATGTCTTGTTGGTCGAAGATCACCCCACCAATAGAACATTGCTCAAGGCAATGGCCGAACAAATCGGCTATGATGTGGACACCGCCATTGATGGGTTTGAAGCGGTTCAAAAGGCTTGTGAGACAGCCTACGATCTTATCTTGACCGATCTGAATATGCCGAACATGTCAGGCTTAGATGCCTCATCCATCATACGACTGGGGTCAAGATCCTCGAAAGCCTGCATTATTGCCGTGACGGCGCAGGCGAGCATGAAGATGGAAGAGACACTTGAGCTGTTTGAAAGCGGCATCGATTCTATTCTCCACAAGCCGTTCACCATGCATCAGCTTCGGTCGCACATTGAAAAAGTCATTTCAGAACGCGACGCGATGGACGATGTCGAGCAGCAAGAGGAGTTCGAGTTCGAACGACTTTCCAATCCGCTCCCGAGTTTTGAGGAAAATCCCAATTTGGTCGAACTGACCCATCGCGCCAAAACAGAGGTGGAAACACTTGGAGACATGCTACGGGGCATGCTGCAAAATGACCCGGGGGCAAAAGACCTTGATGAGATTGCGCAATTTTCGCACTTTGTTGCGGGGAGTTTGCTGTTTCTTGGTTACCCGAAACTCGGCCGCCTTTTGGGTGAGATCGAAAAATGCTGCCGCAAAGCAGAAATTGTGCGCCTACAAGGGCTTGCACAATTGCTATTGTCAAAGTGTTTATAACCAATCGGCCTGAAGACTCGCCCTAGTTCGTATTCGAGATAATCCCGCTGTTCACAGCACCGATTGCCGTCGTGACAACCTTGAGGGCTGCGCCCGATTGATCAGACACCCGCAGACGGATGCTACCGATTATATCCATATCATTCGACGCCAAATTCATCAAAACACTGGGACCCGTCGTGACAACTTGCGCCAGATGCACCGCGTCGAGCTGATCCGTAGCCGCCTGCATATAGCTCATGTTGGCACCACGCGAGACTTTTGAGGCGATAAGATCCGTTGGGACCAAAACATCCGTACCGTAATTGGCAGCGACGTTTGTGACAGCGATCCCGTTGTTCACCGCGCCAAGTACCGTCGTTTGAAGTGCATCAATTTGAGTGATGGCACGCAAGGCACTGTTTTGTCCTGCAACCAACGCCAGGTCCCCAAATTCGGCAAATCTTGGGGAAAGTCCGATAACCGTCAGGATCTGGCCATCAATCCGCGTCGAAACAAGTTCGCGCGCTGTTGCAATCGCCTGCCCATCCCGGTCCGCTTCGTACAGGGACAGCTGAGCACCTGTCGGAATGGAAAAAAGCCCGCTGCCGGTCGGATAGAAACCAGGCGGAAGACCACGCTCAAGCTCCAAAGCCTGCGCCGCCGTCACAGTCACGCCAAAATCGTCGGATTGCGCGATGACGGGCGCACCCACGGTGTCATATCCGATGACGACAGTTTGTCCGGATTTGAGACGTGCCGGTTGGCTCATAAAACTTGACGTGTTTTCGGCAACATTGACCATAAACAAGACGTCAGCACCAAACCCTGTTTCTGCCAAAGCGGCAAAAATACGTTCAAGACGAGTCTCTGCTGACGCAGGGTCCGCAAGCGACAGTCCTGAAAGGACGCAGATCACAATGCCGCACAGGTTTGGAAACCTCTCAAAGGGGTATCTGCTTCGTTTCAAAGCAACTCTGGGTAGGCTGTGGCTCAGACGGCGCGACAGGCCGCGACATATTCTGTGCAAGAAACGAGAGACAAAACTGCGAAAACTATGCAAGATTTCAACTCCTTCGCTCTGCATCTCATGAGGGCTTTCTCGATCAACGCAACCGCATTCGAACGCCTATATGCCCACGACCAAACTCGGCGGTACGCCCTGCCTCTGGGTGAACATTGTGCCACCTATAATAGTTTGGAGGGATGGCATGACTGCCATCCCAATTCTTATATTGCGAATAAGCCTAAAGCTTACAGGCCGGACTGGCCGGACGTGCCGACGATGCCCTGAACAGCAGCATTCACACCGGATGTGATTGTACCGGTGTTGACCGCACCAAGTGCAGTTGTCGACGCGGATGCAAGTACACCGTTCACGTTGTTCATCGAGTTGGTGATCGAACCGTTCACGCCGGTCATGTTGGATGCGATGTTCAGCACAAGCGCGCCGTTATCGATAGTACCACCCAGTTGTTGCATCACAGAGGACACGGCCTGTGTCGACGTGGTTTTTGCGTCATCCACGGTGGAGTTCACACCGAGGGTGATGTCGCCGGTGTTCACAGCGCCAAGTGCGGTTGTGGACAGCGCGCCAAGATCATAAGTCGGCAAGTTGAACTCATAAGCAACTGTGTCGAGGCCAGCGGTCGCGCTTTGGCTTGCTTCAGCAATAGCGCTGGTCACGCCTTCGATGGTGTTTGTGATCGAGCCGTCGATGCCGCCGAGACCAGCAACGGCAACGTCGTTTGCTATGTAAGAGCCGGTATAAGCGTTGGTTGCGCCAGTCGTAGCAGCGGCAACCTCACCTACATACGTATTATAGGCTTCTACAGCAGTTCCATAAGCAGCCAACTCGGTCGCATCAGCCATGTTGTAATTCGCAGGATTCGGTTCTGCGACGACCGTAATCGCCGCAACAGCTGCTGCAACAGCGGAATCCAGACCCGCTTGATACTCGTCAGCAGTCAAAACGGTTCCGTCAGGTGCAGCGTAGACCGTCGTCATTCCAGCTCCGCCAAGGTTTTCAGCGATGTTAGCGAACGTCCCGTTCAGTTCTGTAGATGTCGCTGCATCCAAAGAAGTCAGCACACGCTCCAGAACGGATTGTGCGGACGCTGCGCCGGTCGTGGCGATCAGCATCACAGCGGTGGTCGCAAGAAACTTTTTCATAGTGATGTCCTCGTTTGTGTCTGTTCTTCCCTCGTGAACAGGCCGTCCTTAAATAGGGCATATTCGAGGGCCCCGTTTGAGTTGTGGTGTATGACCACAAACCTTTCTTTGCGGGTCTCGCAAAGAAAACTGGATGTAGAAGGATGCATCATGGCTTTCCCTCCACGTTTGACGGTTTAGCCGGGCTGGACGGGGATGCCGGATCCGTCGCCGTTTCGGGCGCGATCACAGCCTCTTCCTCATCCTTCGGAGCAATTTTGACTGCGAGTGCAATTTCGGCGGCTGAGCCTGCGCGGATCGCCTGTTCGACAAGCGTCGCGGCGGCATCGCCTACGGGACCAGTCAAACCCACACTGGCCCCAGCGCGCAGATCGCGAATGGCAATGGACAGGTAGATTTTGCCCTTCTCAAAGGCTGTTTGCGCGGCCTGGGCATTTTTCTCCGACACGACAGTATCAAACATCGATATGGCGCGTGCCGCCTGTGTCGTAACGTTGTTGGCAAGCTTGCGTGCCTCGGCGGACAGCTCAACCGGAGCGGCTGTCGTCATTTCTGCACGCATCTCGGCGACTTCTTGTTCGGAAGGCGGACGAGCCGCCTCTACCTCTGAGGCAATTGCCCGCAAGGATGCGCGCCCAGCCGGATCTTCCCAGACCAAGTCTTCTGCAATTGTCGCAGTCAGCTTTGCATTGCATTCGCCAGCACTTTCTGCCGCGTCACTTGCTTGTAAAAGAAGCTGATATACACCGTAGTACAGCATCTGCCGGAACACAGCATTGGTGGCTTCGCGTTCCATTGCGCCTGCCGAAATATCAACGAGGCTCGTGTCAAAGAACCGACCAATCGCAAAGCCAATTTCTTTGCCAACGAGTTGTTTTTGAATTGCGATATTTGCGACAATTTCCCCGGTCAGCGCATTGGTCATGGCCAGGTCCATTCCCACCAACAAACGGTTCTGCCGCGCTTTCGGCCCAACTCCCGAGACGGTCACAGACGCCCCGGCTCCTGGAATAAAATCGAGACTGTTGATACTTCCCGTGATGAAAAGATCCGCCGGCTTCATCGACGTAATATCTCGGATACCCCAGTTGTGCTCAGTCGCCGCAATGGCCGGATCGCGCCGGTTTACGACCTGCACACCTGCATTAAACAGGGCGGTCTGGATCATATCCCCTGCACCCTGCGTGACCATTTTCCCGCTGCCTGCGTCGGCATAGCTTTCTTTGCCGGTCGCATCATTGATGGCACCGACGGCGAAGGTCAGCGATCTCGGTGCGCGGTTGCCAATGCACGCAAGCGCGTCGTCATATGCAGTCTCGACACGGCGGACGGGTGGCCCATCAACCATGAATACATCCTGATCCATTGGCGCCACAGCCTGTCCAAGGCTGGCACATCCTGAAAGGAGAGCCACAACACTTGCGATGACTGGAAACGGTCTCACGTAGCCCCCAAACACAAGATCAATTACATTTTCCCGCTGCAAAAGCAGCGAGCGCATCGGCAAGATCAAGGACCGAAAGAGACGACACATCCGTTGCGGCGTCGCCTTCAGGAGTCTGCAAGGATGACAAGATAGACGCATCAATACAGCCGCTGTTGTCGGCCGTGTTGTCTGCGGTAATGATGTTGCCATCGCCCTCCACCGACACCTCCGTCGTGCCGGTGTTTAGAGATCCAACAGCATAGGTCTGCTGGCCGATTTCGTCACCAATCTGCAAATCGGTCGTGACATCACCATCCGTTGTCACCTCAACGTAGCCAGTGCGGTTATCGTTTGTAATGTAGTAGTTCGTTTGTGCCGCAGCCGTCGGGTTTTCGGCGTCGTTGATCACCTGCGCTTGCTGCAACACGAGGCTACGGTCTGATGCGCTCGGAAACGCATAGCTTCCCGACCAATTCTGTCCAGACGTACTATAGGTTTGGCCCCATGCGAGACATGGAAGCAGAGAAAGGCCGAGAACGAGTTGTTTCATTTTACGCGCCCAAGATTGGGCGTTGTAACGCTACCATCACGGTGGATCGTGATGCTGCCCGCCGTCACAGCTGCGTCGTCTCCGTCCTTTCCAGTGTCATTGGGCGCATCTTCCATACTCACTTCAGATACAGACACGTTTCCGGTACTTGCACTCTGCGCCACTGTCCCACCAGAAACCACTTCGGACGCCTGTGCGGTTCCTGCTTCTGCGCTCTCAGCAACAATCTCTGGAGTGCCAGCCGGTGCTGGAATATTGTTTGGAACACTTTGCGTAGACCGCACGCTGCCATCGGAAAGGCGCACCGCCGGCACGACGTAGAAATTCGTTACTGGGCATTCGTCCGGATATTGTGTCATTTTGCCATTCGACGCGACATAGGTGTCGCTCAAAACATAGTATTCGCCATCGACGACAAAGAAGGAGTCTTCGACTGATTTCCCTGCCTTATCGGCTATGCAGTACGGATCCTGCATGGTCAGGCTCAAGCTCTGTCCACACGCAGAAAGCGTTGGAATCGCCAAAATTATGGCACTAAGTCGGATGTTCATGATATTCTCCACGCGTTTCCGTCAGGCTACGACACCACGCAGGAAGAGACCGGAACACATTCGCGTAAAGGGATGTTCTTAAGATTAAAAATAGCGCGTTAGATTGTCATCTCTGCCCGAATTAAGTTTTTGTTTAACTTTGAGATTATTTCGGAATCTAAAGTTTCACTCTTATGGAAATTCTAATTTTCCATACGTTTTGACACTGTCTGAATAGGCCCGAGTTTATTCGACGATCAGATAGCGCGTGATCAGGCGAAAGAGGTCCTCGCGCAAGATCACCACGTTTTTCTTGGCATCGTCCCCCTTGAGATGGCCCGCCTTACGCCCCGTGTAGCCATGAAGCAAATTGATGACCTGGCTTTCCATCGTGCTCCACATCCGTTCGACGAAGGGCGTGTCGCCCAAGCGATACGCTCTGACATCGACCACCTGAGCCCCCGCTCCCAAAAGCGCCGTTTTCACCGGACCGTTGCGCAGACCTGCGCGATTATCGCTTACGACACAAGCCAAGCCGAAACCAGCCGTTCCCATCGAGGAACGGAGTATCGAAACGCCGTGCGTCGAACGCGATACCGGTGAGGTCCGCGACATGCGCCACTTCGGCGTCACATTCATTACATATGAGCCTTAAATATCTGAAACTTCCGGTCTCGACGACAACCCGTCCTGCAAGCTCTGCTCTAAAAGCTGGAGAATGTGCAGCGGCATTTCATCAACGCTCCACGCTCTGCGCGGATCGGGCCAGAGTTGATCGAAGATGTCTTCTGTCATGACGACATAGGCAATCCTACCATGGTGACGCAAAAACGTCGGCCCTTTGTCCGCCTGTCGCGCCAATCTCAACGCGTCGTATTGCAGTGTCTCAATATCGAAACGACGGCCTTGGAGGTGGGGAAGCTTAGAACGATCCATAGATTTTCCTTTCATCGGCACACGACACTGGTCACGGAGAAGTCCGTGTTGGCGTGCGAGCGAGATGGAAATCTAAGTCATGGGTCTGCGTACCATGTGTGCCGGGATGTGTCAGCTCTGTTTGACGCCGATCTATATGTTGGACATCGCTTCCCATCGCAGCCTGATTGCCGCACGCCGATGTTCTTGCTACGTTCCCATTATGCGAGTCGATTTTCACACTGTCTTCCCCTTGCGCCGTGCGCGGGTTCATGAGGTCTATGGCCCCGGTTCCATGAGCTTTGCCGCCATGGCCGCTGCGGGGGCATGCCTGTGGATCAGGGAAAGCTGGCTGTCGGACACGCTCACCCCGCAGGGGCTATTGCCGATGTTCGACCCGGCCCTTCTGTTGCTGGCCCGCCCCAAGGATCAGACCGATGCGCTGGCCGTGGCCGAAGAAGCGCTCAAAGACGGCGCGCTGCCCTTTGTCGTCCTCGAGATCACCCGTCCGCTGAACCTGCGCGAGGGACGGCGGTTGCAACTCGCGGCCAAGGCGGGCGGCACCACGGGGCTCTGTATCATTCCCGAAGGCATGGGGTCCAATGCGACCGACACCCGTTGGCGAGCCACGCCGGTCTTCGATGCCGCAGAGGAAGACTCGACTCTGATGCGATGGGAAATTAAAAGGAACAAATCAGGAACATTGGGTGCCTGGAATGTTCGATGGGATCAAAAAGCGCGTCGTGTGCATGTGGTTTCCCCGGTTCGCGAGTGACCGGGTTCTGCGCGCACGTCCTGTCGATGGTCCTTTCGCGATCACGCTTAAGTCGAACAACACCGAACGGATTTATTGTCTCAACGAGACCGCCGAACGGCTCGGCCTGACGCGCGGCATGAGCTTCGCCGATGCCCGCGCCTTTTGCCCCGATCTGATCAGTCAGCCCGCGCGCCCCGATCTCGACGCCCGCTTCCTGGCCACGCTGCGCCGCTGGGCGACGCACTATTGTCCGTGGGTCGGACGCGATGGTGTGGATGGGCTGGTGCTGGATGTCACCGGATCGACCCATCTTTGGGGCGGCGAAGCGGAGATGCTGGCGGATATTCAGAGCCGCGCGATGCGCGCCGGACTGACGCTCCGTTTGGGCTGCGCCGAGACCCGAGGTGCGGCTTGGGCCTATGCGCATTATGGCGCGGGAGAGGAAGCCCTCACCGATCTGCCGGTGGCCGCGCTCCGTCTTGAAGACACCACCGTCACTGCCCTGCAACGTCTTGGCCTGCGCAGCATTGGCGATCTGGCGGAGGCCGCCCGCGCCCCCTTGGCCCGTCGGTTCGGCCCTGATCTGCTGCTCCATCTTGATCAAGCCATGGGGTCGATCCCCGAACCCGTCATGCCCGAAAGCGAACCGCCAAGCTTTGCGACACGCATAAGCCTGCCCGAGCCCGTCGGTCTGACAGAGGACGTGATGGGCCTCACCGCCCGACTTCTGACCCCGCTCTGCGATAAGCTCAACCGTCATGAAATGGGCGCGCGTCGCCTGACCCTCACCCTGCGCCGGGTCGATCAGGGCAGCCAACAAGTCGAGCTGCGCCTTGCCGCCCCCATGCGGGACCCGCACCGGATTTTGCCCCTGTTCGAACGTGGCGTGGAGGACGTGGACGCGGGCTTTGGCATTGACCAGATCCGGCTTGAGGCCACACAGGTCGAACCGCTCCCCGTGCAACAGATCGGCAGCGCGCAAACCTCCCCTGATCAGCTCAACGACCTGATCACCCGCATCGGTACCCGCATCGGATTGGACAACGTACAACGCTTCCTCCCCGCCGACAGCCACATCCCGGAGCGCAGCTTTGCCATCGCCCCCGCCGCCTTCAGCACACCCGACAGCGCATGGTCCTACCTGCGCCCGCGTCCCCTGCACCTGTTTCCACCGGAACCGATTGCAGGATACAGCGCGGAGCCGCCTGTGCGGTTTCGCTGGCGCCGCATGTCGCTCACCACCGGGCGCGCCATCGGCCCCGAACGCATCGCACCGGAATGGTGGCTGCCGGATGAGGCGTGGCGTTCGGGCGTGCGCGATTACTGGCGGATCGAGACCCGCGAAGGCCGTCGACTTTGGCTTTATCACACGCCGCAAAACCCCGGCTGGTTCGTGCAGGGGGAATTCGCATGAGCCTTCATTGCAGTCCAAATACTCATCCCCAGCCCGCCTCTTATGCCGAGCTTTGCATCACCTCGAACTTTACCTTCCTCACAGGCGCCTCGCATCCCGAGGAGCTGATGCTGCGCGCCGCAGAGCTGGGCCTTGAGGCCATCGCAATCACCGACCGCAACACGCTCGCGGGCGTGGTGCGGGCCTATTCCGCGCTCAAGACACTGCGCGAAGAGGTCGCCGAACAGCTTCGCGTGCGGTCGTCCCATCGGGTCGATCCCTGTTCGCGACAAGAGATTGGGTCGCCGCAAGACCTCCCCACTCCGCTTACTCCAAAGCTGCCGAAGCTCATCGTCGGAAGCCGCCTCGTTCTGCGCGATTGCCCCGTGGAATGGCTTGCGCTGCCCACAGACCGCGCCGCCTATCAGCGGCTGTCCCGGCTGTTAACCTTGGGCAAACGACGGGCGGAAAAGGCCGAGTGCCATCTTGATCTGCGCGATCTGGAGGCCGGATGTCAGGGGATGATCCTCATCGCTCTGCCGCCCAAGAATCTGGCCCGCGCTCAAGCAGCCCTCCAAACCCTCCAACGCCGTTACCCCGGTCAGGTCTTTCTCGGCGCCGCGCCGCGATATGACGGCTCCGATCAGGCGTGGCTCAAAGCCTGTGCCGCACTGGCGCTGCGGTGTTCGACCCCGATGGTGGCGGTGGGCGATGTGCTGATGCATCACGGGCGGCGGCGCAGACTCGCGGATGTGCTGACCTGTCTGCGCGAGGGATTGACCATCGACCGGATCGGCACGCGCGCCCTGCCCAATGCCGAACGCCGTCTTAAAGGCGCCGCCGACATGGCGCGGCTCTATCGCAACCATCCGGCGGCGCTCAAACGCACGTTGGAGATCGCCGCGCGCTGTGGGTTTGACCTCTCGGAGCTGAGTTACGAATACCCCGATGAGATGTCGGAGGGCGAAGCGCCGCAGGACCGGCTGGACCGACTGGCGCGCGAGGGGCTGCGCCGTCGCTATTCCGATGGCGCGTCCGAGCGTGTGCATCAGTTGATGGACAAGGAGCTGTCCCTGATCGGCGAGCTCAAGTACGCGCCCTATTTCCTCACCGTGCATGACATCGTGCAGGAGGCGCGGTCCCGCGGCATTCTCTGTCAAGGGCGCGGTTCGGCGGCCAATTCCATCCTCTGTTACCTTCTGGGCATCACAGACGTGTCGCCTGACATGATCGGTATGGTGTTCGAGCGCTTCATCTCCCGCCACCGGGGCGAACCGCCCGACATAGACGTGGATTTCGAACACGAGCGCCGCGAGGAGGTGATCCAGTGGATTTATGAGAAATACGGTCGCCACCGCGCCGGGCTTTGTGCCACCGTGATCCATTTCCGCACCCGCGCCGCGATCCGGGAGGTCGGCAAGGTCATGGGCCTGTCTCAGGACCTCACCGCGCGGCTGTCGGGTGACATCTGGGGCATGTCGAACGCCGGGCCGGATATGGACCGGGTTCGGGCGCTGGGGCTCGATCCGACGGACCGACGGCTGGCGCAGACGCTTGAACTCATCGGCGAGATCATCGGTTTCCCGCGCCACCTTTCACAACATGTTGGCGGTTTCATCATCACGCGCGGACGTCTGGACGAGCTTTGCCCCATCGAGAACGCGGCGATGGAAAACCGGACGGTGATCGAATGGGATAAGGACGACATCGACGCCTTGGGTATCCTCAAGGTCGATGTTCTGAGCCTCGGGATGCTCACCTGTCTGCGCAAGAGCTTCGATCTTTTGGACGCGCATGAGAAGACGCGGCTCACCCTCGACACCGTGCCGCAAGAGGACCGCACGACCTATGAGATGCTGCAACGCGCCGATGCGGTGGGGGTGTTTCAGGTCGAAAGCCGGGCGCAAATGAACTTCCTGCCGCGCATGAAGCCCGCCACGTTTTACGATCTGGTGATCGAGGTCGCGATTGTCCGCCCCGGCCCCATTCAAGGCGGCATGGTCAAACCCTATATCCGGCGGCGTCAGGGACTTGAGGCCCCCGAACCCTTTGGCCCTGCGCTCGAAGAGGTCACGCGTAAGACACTTGGCGTGCCGCTGTTTCAAGAACAGGCGATGCAGATCGCCGTCGTCGGCGCAGGCTATTCGGCGGAGGAGGCCGATAAACTCCGCCGCTCGCTGGCCTCTTTCCGGCGCATGGGCACCATTGGCGAGCATCGCGACCGGTTTGTGCGCGGCATGAGGGACAACGGGTATTCCGAAGAGGTCGCCATGGCCTGTTTCGGCCAGATCGAGGGCTTCGCCGATTACGGTTTCCCAGAAAGTCACGCGGCGGCCTTTGCCATGCTGACCTATGTGTCGTCCTGGCTCAAATGCCATCACCCGGCAGTGTTCGCCTGTGCTTTGCTCAACTCCCAGCCGATGGGATTTTACGCCCCCGCCCAGATTGTGCGCGACGTGCGCGACCACGGCGTCGAGGTGCGGCCCGTTTGCGTCAACCATTCGGAGTGGGACAACCTGCTGGAACGTCGCGCCGACGGGGCATTGGCGCTGCGCCTCGGGTTTCGCCAGATCAAAGGCTTTCGCGAAGAGGATGCGGGTTGGATCACAGCGGCGCGCGGCAATGGCTACCAAGACCCGGAAAGCGTCTGGCTTCGCGCCGGTGTCGCGCCCTCCGTGCTTGAGCGGCTGGCCGAGGCGGATGCCTTCATCGGCATGGGGCTGACCCGTCGCGATGCGCTTTGGCAGGTCCGGGCGATCCGGGCCCCGAAACCGCTGCCGTTGTTCTCAGATCCGCTCGATGGTGAGGGCATTCGCGAACCCGATGTGATCCTCCCCAACATGCATTTGGGAGAGGAAGTGGTGGAGGATTACGTTGCCCTGCGCCTGACACTCCGCGCTCATCCGATGGAGCTTTTGCGCCCGTCACTCCCCGGCCTGACGCCGCACGACCGCCTGCCCACAGCGCCCCTCATCCGCACCACGGTCTGCGGCCTCGTCATCACCCGGCAACGTCCCGGCACAGCCTCGGGCGTGATCTTTCTGACGCTTGAAGACGAGACCGGCGTCAGCAATATCGTGGTCTGGCCCAAGGTCTACGAGCGTTTCCGCCGCATCGTCATGGGCGGACGGCTGTTGCGTGTCACCGGGCGATTGGAGCGCGAAGGCATCGTCGTGCATCTCATCGCGGATCACATCGAAGACCTGTCGCACAAGCTCTCAGACCTGGGCCACCCGCTCGACGACGCCATCGGCATCACCCAACCCCAAGCCGACGACGCGCCACGACCGCCACGTTACCCTCCCCGTGCGCGTCATCCAAGGGAGCAGGCCAAGCGGTTGTTTCCGAGCCGGGATTTCCATTGAGATTGTGGGATAGGGGAAGCGGCCCAAATCTGACATCATCCAGCATTACTCGGTAGGCCAAGGGCCGCGTCACGGATCTCCCTACCCTTCGCCGTAAGTGCTCGCTCTACGCCGCAGTCGCGAGAACCTCTGAAAGGGGCGGATTGTGTTGAAAAACTCTGCCGCGACACCTGAGCGGATATTCTTCCCCATACATTCCTCTTTGCGCCATCGGTGCGCCATCGGTTCTCGTTATCCAAGGATGAGCCCCGGAAAAATGCCCAGAAGCGCGACCAAAGCGAGGATGCATATGAGAAATGGGAGCACGCCCGCAATCACCGTTCCAACATGGCCGCGTCCACGCACGCTTTGCACGATGTAGAGGTTCATCCCGACGGGCGGCGTGATCAGGGCCAATTCGCACATCATGACGAGGAAAATCCCGAACCAAACAGGCGAATAGCCGAGTTGCTCCATGATCGGCCAGACAATCGGAATGGTCGCGATCATCATCGCCAGAGCATCAAGGAAACAGCCGAGTATCAGGTAGAGACAGACGAGGATTAATAGCATGACCAACGGCTGCACATCCAAGGCGGCGACGAACTCCGACACGACGCGGGGCACGCCCAGCACGCCGAGAATGAAGTTCATGTAAAAGGCGGCGACGAGGATCAGAAGCGTCATGGCTGTGGTGGTCACGGTCGACAGCATGGCCTCTTTCAGCATCGCCCAGTTCAGCCGACCATAGAGGGCAACAAGCAACATTGCGGTGACGACGCCGACACCGGCCGCTTCGGTCGGGGTGGCCCAACCACCATAGATCGAGCCCATCACGACGATGAAAATGACCAGCGGCGGGAGAAGGTCGCTTAACCGTTTGCGACGTTCAGGCCATGGGGCCAGTTTCCCGTGCGGGCCGGCAATACGCGGATCAAGGATGCTCCATACAGCTATCACCCCCATAAACAGTGCTGCCAGAATAAGCCCCGGCACAATCCCGGCGATAAACAACGCGCCGATCGAGGTGTTGGTGATCGCGCCATAGATGATCAGGTTGATCGACGGTGGGATCAGGATGCCCAAGGTGGCGCCGGAGGCCACCGTGCCCGCAACCCAGCGCTCGGAATAGTTCTGCTTGCGAAAGGTCGGGAATGCGACCGTGCCGATGGTTGCCGCTGTTGCGACCGACGAGCCTGAGATCGCGGCGAAAACCGTGGAGGCGATGATATTGGTGTGGAGAAGCCCACCCGGCAAAGGGCGCAGCCAATCCGACAAGGCCCGATACATGCGCTCGGTCACCCCGCCGCGGACTAGCACCTCCCCCATGAAGACAAAGAGCGGGATCGCGACCAAAAGAAAGTTGTTGAGCGTGCCCCACATCATCGTGCCAAAGGGGCGGAACATGGCGTCTCCGAAGAACACCCATGCGCCCAAGACGGCGACGCTGAACAATGCGACGGCGATATGCAGGCCGATCAGCAGAAGAACGAGCAAAAGAGCAAAACCGATAACGGCACCTTCGATCCCGATCATGACCGAGCCTCCCCTTGAGGTGTTTCCATGAAGTCTTCAACTTCTTCCGAGACGGTCATCGGCCCATAGAAGAGCGCGACCCTCTCTGGCGCGCGCACCATGAGCCAGATCGCGTGCAGCGTGGTCGCAATGGTGGTGAGCGCAAACACACCGCAGCCCAGAGCCCAAAGCCCTTGTGGCACCCAAAGCGGGGTTTGCAGCGGTGTGTTCGTCACCGCACCAAAGCGAATGGTCTGCGCTAACTCGCCCACGGCATGATAGGCCATGAAACTCGCCATAGCGGCCAGCGTGCCCTGCGCCAGAACATGCGCCGGGTTTTGCAACACGCGGGGCAAACGGCTCAGGGCGATGTCGATGCGCGGATGACCTTTGTGCAAGAGCGTATAGGCCAAACCGCAAGAGCCGGCGAAGGCCAGGACGTAGCCGCCAAGCTCATCCGTGCCCTGCAACGAAACATTGAGCAGGCTGCGCGCCCCAATGTCGAGACAGATGAGGACTGCCAGCAGAGCCACCGATGCTCCGGCCGCAAGGGCAAACAGTCGAGACAGGGTCTCGATACGTTTCAACACAAACGGTGTTTCTGCTGGCAACCGGCTCATTCGATCACGAGCCCCCGTGCCTTGCCGACTGTGTCGTTCCATATCTCGGTGCAGCCCGGATAACCCGCCTCACAGCGCGCCGCCCATTCCGGCAGAATTTTAGTGGCGGCAACCTCAGCGACGGTCGCTTTGTCGGTGTCGCTTACCGGCACCAGCGTCATGTCGTAAGAAGTGTAGAGCCCATCGTCCGGGCAGTCCCCGCCCGTGGAACAGCTTTGCGCCACATCGTTGGTCTCGACGGCAAGCGCCCAAAACCCGGTTTCCATCTCCGCCATGCTGGCTTCGAAAGCGGCGTTCTGTTCCTCGGAAAGGCCGTTCAACCACTCAAGATTGACCAGATGCGCCTGAACAGAGCCGGAGACGGAGAGCGGATAGAGATGGCTGGTCACTTCTGGCCATTTGCCGGTGTTGGACGAGGTCGGCGAGGTGACGCCGCAGGAGGCCACACCGCGCTGAAGCGCCGGGTAGACCTCGGGGAAGCTCAGCGTGACAGGCGTTGCGCCCAGATCTTTGAGCAAGGTCGACATGGAGGCGGTGAAAGAGCGTACTTTCAGACCCTGAAGGTCGTCGAGCGTCTCAACCGGCTGGTTGCAGAGGAACACCTGCGGCCCGAAGGGCCAAATCGCCACGGCTTTGACGCCGAATTTCTCACCCAGACGGGCGTTGAACGCCTCGCGATAGGCGTCCACGGCCTGTTTCAGCTCATCCATGTTGGTGGACACGCCGATCAGGTCGATGCCTTCGAGGAAAGGATCGTCTTTCGCGGCGGAGCCGACCTGTGTGGTGCCAAGCTGAAACGCGCCGGAGCCGACGAGACGCAGGGAGTCCGCGAGGTTCAGGCCCAGAACCTGAAATTCGTTGCGCTCGACAGTGACGCCCGTAGCGCCAATGGCCTCAATCGCGGCCATTTCAACCGGGTATTGGGCGTTGTGCGACTGGGTCTGGGTCAGCCAGCGCAGGGTTTCGGCCTGCGACGGAAGCGCCGTTGCAAGCAGCAGAAGAGATGCCGCAGAAATGCGGTGGAAGGATGTGAACATCGTTTTACTCTTTGGTTGGGGTCGGGAAAATTAAGAAAGCGACATGGATGATCGTCTTTCAGGGAATGAAAACGTCAGGCCCAAAGTGTTCAGGGCGTAACGCAGGCCAGCGGACACTGGCTCGATGATCGGCAAGGGGATCGCATCCGCGACCGCTGTGGCGGCGCGGGCCAAGGGACCGCCGCCCAGCAACAGGGCCTCGGCCCCATCTGTTTCGCATTGCCGCGCGATGGCGATGAGCGCGGCCTTCATGCGGGCCTCGTCTGCCATCACGGCAAAGGCATCACCCTCGGAAATGCGCAGAGAGGCAAGTTGCTCCTGATAGCCATAGAGCGTGACTTTTTCGAGAATTGAGGCCTCAAGGTCTGGCGTTGTGGTGATGATCGAAAACTTCCGCCCATCCTTGGCGGCTTCTGCCATTCCCGCTTCGGCAATCCCCGCGACGGGAATGTCGACACGGTCGCGCAGATCCAAAAGCCCCGGATCGCCAAAGGCCGATACGATCAGCGCGTCCACACCGGCGGAGGCAAGCCCGACACCGACCGTCACCACCTGTTTCGCCGCGGCTTCAAGTGCGGCTTCGTTGGTGATGATGCTCGGGCCAAGCATCATCGTGTGGCCCTGCACCTCGACATTCGGCGGGCAAAGCGCCTGCGCGATGCCGGTCATCAAAGCCGTCGTGGCCGTATTGGTGTTCGGGTTGAGCAAAGCGATACGATAAGGGGGGCGGGTCATGCGATCTCCTCCAGTCTGACGCAGGCGACGCGGCGTTCCCCGCCTTGCGCCCGCAAGTCCGGCACCGCAGCCTGACAGGCCGACGTGGCCAGGGGGCAGCGGGGGGCAAAGGCGCAGCCTGGCGGCATCTGCGCCAGATCGGGTGGCATGCCGGGAATGGCCTTGATCGGGGTGCCGGGTACAGCGCCTTGAACGGTCGAGGACAAAAGCCCCTGCGTGTAGGGATGTTTCGGGTTTTTCAGAACTTCGGCGGCGGTGCCCGTTTCCACGATCCGCCCGGCATACATCACCGCGATCCGGTCAGAGATTTCGGCGGCCACGCCCACGTCATGCGTGACGAAAATCGTTGCCATGCCCATCTCCCTTTGCAGCTCCCTGAGCAGCAGGATCACCTGGATCTGCACCGTTGCATCGAGCGCGGTTGTCGGCTCATCGGCGAGCAAAAGCTTTGGCCCTGCGGCCAGCGCCAACGCGATCATTGCGCGTTGGCGCATACCGCCGGACATCTCGTGCGGATAATTGCCCAAACGCGAAGCTGGCGAGGGGATGCGCACGAGCTCGAGCATTTCGAGCGCCCGCGCTTGGGCGTCTTTGCGGCTCACCTTGCGGTGCCGACGAACGGTCTCGGAAATCTGGGTGCCGATGGTGAAGACCGGGTCGAGCGCCGTCGCCGGTTCCTGAAACACCATGGAGACATCGCCACCGCGATAAGCCGCAAGATCGTGGCCCTTGAGGCTCAGCACATCTTTGCCATCGAGTTTCAGATCGCCGGCAATTTCCGTCTTGGCCTCCGGGAGAATGCGCAAGAGCGCCCGCATGGTGACGCTTTTGCCGCTGCCGCTTTCCCCGATGATGCCGAGCACTTCACCGCGCTCAAGCGTCAGGTCGATGCCATTGACGGCCGTGATCGGCCCTTTCGGAGTGCGAAACTGCACGGTCAGATCCTTGGCGGACAAAAGGGGCGTGTTCATTGTATCACCTCGGCCTTGGAATGACCCAATTTCGGATCGGCCATATGGCACCGCACGCGCGTCTCGCCGTGGCGCAGCTCGTAGGGCATGGTGTCGCAGATGCTTTCCGCAAAGGCACAACGCGGGGCAAAGCGGCAGCCGGGCGGCAGATCAATCGGGCTCGGCGGATCGCCGGTGATCGGCGCGGCCATGGTGCGTTGTTCCGGGTCCGGGCTTGGCATCGAGGCCAGAAGGGCGCGCGTGTAGGGATGACGCGGGGTGGCGTAAACCTGGTCGACCGGCCCCTGTTCCACGACCTGCCCGAGATACATCACCAGAACATGGTCGGAAATGTAGCGCACCACGTTGAGATCGTGACTGATAAAGATATAGCTCAGGCCAAACTCGGCTTTCAGCTCGTTCAAGAGGTTCAGAACCTGGGCTTCGACCGATTTGTCGAGCGCTGATACCGCCTCGTCGAAAATCACCACTCTCGGGTTGAGCGCAAGAGCGCGGGCGATGTTGACACGCTGGCGCTGACCGCCAGACAGCTCATGAGGATAGCGCCCGGTAAAGCGCGCGGGATCGAGTCCCACACGGTCCAGCAAGCGCCACGCGGTCTCGCGCGCCGCTCTCAAAGACACACCATGCACCATGGGCGCGAAGGTGATGGATTGCTCGATGGTCAGGCGGGGATTGAGCGAGGCGGAGCTATCTTGAAAGACCATCTGCACCTTGCGGCGGAACTGTTTCAGATCGCGCTTGGCCCTGCTCACCGGCTCGCCGGAAAGGCGGATTTGCCCGCTGTCGGGTTTGACAAGATGCATCAACAACCGCGCGGTGGTCGACTTGCCACAGCCGGACTCGCCAACGATGCCAAGGGTGGAGCCTACGGGCAGATCGAAGCTGAAATCCGATACCGCATGGACATATCGTGCAGGCTTTCCAAGTCCGTTTTCACGCACGGTGAAGGTCTTGTTCAGGCTTGTCGCGCTGAGCGCGGGGACCGTTTGGGGAGGTGTAAGGCCTTGATCGGTCATGACATATCCATGGCGGAGCGAAGCCCGTCCGAAAGCAGGTTGAAAGACAGGGAAACGGCGAAGATGAAAACACCGGGAAGTGCTGCGATCAGAGGCTGGCTGTAGATGGCGGAGCGCAGCGTGTTGAGCATCAGCCCCCATTCGGGTGTCGGCGGTTTCGTCCCAAGGCCGATGAACGACAGACCCGCCGACATGATGATCGCGACCGACAGGAGGCTCGTGGCATAGACGACGATAGGCGCGAGGATGTTGCCGAGAATATGCACCCGGATGATGGTCAGCCCGCCTGCGCCGCTGGCGCGTGCCGCTTCGACGAAATCGAGGCTGCGGACCTGTGTCGTCGCACTTTCCGTGACCCGCACCATGGGTGGGATCAGCACGACGGTCAGCGCGATCAGCGCATTCAAAAGACCCGATCCCAAGGCGCCCGCGATGGCGACGGCCAGAAGGATTGAGGGGAAGGCAAAGACCACATCCGTGGCGCGCATGATGATGGTGTTTGTCCAGCCGCCGACAAAGCCCGCAACCGTGCCAAGCGTGCCACCGATCAAAAGCGCCAGAAGCACTGGCAGAATGCCCATGATCAGGGACATGCGCCCACCGTAAAGCAACCGCGTCAGCATATCGCGACCCAACTCGTCGGTGCCGAGGATGTAGCCGTCGGTCAAGGGCGGTTTCAGGCGTTGCACCACGCTGCCGATGGCCGGGTCGTAGGAGGTCAGAAGCGGGGCAAATATGGCCGACAGGATGATGACGGCCAGCACGATCATGCAGGCAACCGACACCCGGTCTCGCAACAGTTTGCGCCAGACATTGGACCAATAGCCTTGCGAGCGCGTGGGCTGGGCCGAAAGTGCATTCTCGGAAACAGTCATGCGCGTTGAATCCTCGGATCGAACAGAGGTTGAAGGATGTCGACAATCAGATTGAGCGCGACGAAGATCAGGGCAAGGACCAGAATGGTGCCCTGCAACAGCGGGATGTCCCGCGTTAGGATGGCGTTGTTGAGCAAAAGCCCCGTGCCGGGCCAGGCAAAGACGGTCTCGACAAGGATAGACCCAGCCATGAGATAGCCCATCTGCACCCCGATCACGGCTAGTGCTGTGGGGGCGGCGTTCTTGACGACATGGGCGAAGATGTGCGGGCTGGTCATGCCCTTGGCGCGCAGTGCCGTGACGAATTCTTGCCCGAGCTTTTCCGCCACCAGCGCCCGTACAGACCGGGTGATGATGCCCGCGGGCATGGCGGCCATGGTCAGAACCGGCAGGATCATGAAGCTCAAGGCGTCACCAAGGCTTTGTCCCGACCGCCCCGCACCCATGGCCGGAAACCAGCCGAGTTTGACGGAGAAAAACACCACCAACACGATGCCAAGCCAGTAATGCGGCACGGAGACGCCCGAGATTGCAGTGGCCGAGGCGATTTTGTCCATCGGTGAGCCCATAGTGTAGCCCGCCACAAGCCCTAGGGCGAGACCGGCCACCAGCGCCAGAAGACAGGCCAGAACTGCCACGGACAGGGTGTAGCCGATGGCATGGCCGATCTCGCTTGAAACCGACCGGCCAGAGGCGATCGAGGTGCCCAGATCACCCTGTAGAACATTGCTGAGCCACAAAAGATATTGCGTCGGCAGGGGTTTATCAAGGCCGTAGCGTGCCCGGGTCTGGTCGACAATCTCTTGCGAGGCGTCGGCGGGGAGCACGACCGTGAGCGGATCCCCCGGAGCAAGCTGAACCAGAGAGAAACAGATGATGCTGACCGCCAGCGTGACGGGCACGGCATAGAGCAGTCGTTTCAGTATGTATCCCAACATGGGCCAGTCCTCCAGGGCTGTCGCGTTACTCTTCGATGGTCACAGGGGTGAGGTCCTGGAACCAGTTCTGAGCCTGAACAAAGCCTTGGACCTCGGGCGCCATGGCGCGCGGCGCGACGTCATGGGCCACGAACAGGAACAGCGCGTCGTTCACATAAAGCTCATGCAGCGCCTGAATGGCCTCAAGCTGTTCTGCCGGGTCGAAGGTGGTGCGGATCTGGTCGATCAGCGCATCGGCTTCCGGGTTGCTGTAATAGCCCCAGTTCGTGCCCTTCGGCGCAACCAAACGGCTGTCGATGTGCCGCATCAGAGAGGTGAACGGATCTTGGCTAAAGTAGGAGCTGTTCGTGGACTGCGCGCCGTCGGTAGAGGCATCTTTCGCCCCGGCCCGCCAGTTCGCCAGAAGCGCGTTCCAGTCGCGCACATCGAATTCCACGTCGATACCGATGGCGGCGAGGTTCTGTTGGATCAGCTCGTTCATCAACATGGGCTGCATCTGGCCGGAGCCCGCAGGCGAGATGATCGCTTTGACCTTGAGCCGGTTGTCCGGGCCGTAGCCTGCCTCCTTCATCAGGGCGATGGCCGCCTCGGGATCGTATTTGACCTCGAACTCAGGCGTGCCGAACCAGTCGCTGGTTTCCGGCACCATGCCTTTCGCAGGCACCATCATGCCGCCCAAAAGCACCTTCATCCCTTCGCGGTCGATGGCGAGGTTCGCGGCCTTGCGGATACGTTCATCGGCCCAGGGCGAGCCATCGAGCATGGAGAAATGCCACGGCCAGACATGCGGGTAGACGTTCGAGGAGATAGTAAAACCTGCGGCTTTGAGGCTATCGAGCGCATCCGGCGGCGGAGCTTCGATCCAGTCGACCTGACCCGAGCGCAGCGCGGCGACGCGCGCGGAGGGATCGGGCACCGGCATCAAAACCAATTCGTCGAGATCGGATTTGCGATCTTCGTTCCAGTAGCCATCATATGGCACCAACACGGCGCGTTCGCGGGGCACATATTCGGACACCTTGAACGGCCCAGTGCCGGAGGGCGATTGCAGGAAAGCATCCCAGCTTCCGGCAGCCTCATAGGCGGCAGGAGAGGACATCACGATCCACGCAATCTGATAGGGGATCAGCGCATCCGGCGCGGTTGTGGTGATCTCGAAGGTCATATCATCCACCGCACGGTAGCTCGCGACGGTCGGGATGCGACCCCTGCCCTGTGCCGATTGCTTTTCGTCATATTGCGCCGCATCGGGGTTCAGGATCTTGTCAAAGTTCCAGACGACGGCATGGGAGTCGAAGGCAGATCCGTCATGGAAGGTGACACCTTTGCGGAGTGTGAAAGTCCATTTGGTTTGATCTTCGGGATCGACCGACCACTCGGACGCGAGGCCGGGGATCAACGTCACAGGTTTGTCGGCCGAGGACAGGTCATAGGCAACGAGCGCCTCGAACACCTGATAGCCCATAAAGCGCATGCCTTCCGCGCCCTGATCTGTCTGGCCGTTCGGAAGCGGCACATCGGAGGAGGTCATCGCGATGCGCAGCGAGCCTTCGGCCAGTGCTGCGCCGGATAGCCCGATAGAAAGTGCGGCCGCAGCCAGTGAGAGCCTCAGCATGGATTTCAGAGAAGGCAGAGGTCCTGACGCGCGGGGGATAGGATTTTTCATGGTCTTCCTCGTGTTCGGGGTGTGAGTTCTGTCTGATTGAAGCTTTTCATCAACGTATTTTCTGAAAAAATTTGGTCAATAATTTTCTTTCACAAAGATTGTGAAAATTATTTTTCAATCCAGCACAGCAGGAAACACCCCGCTTGGCGCATGAAATTTGGGCGAAACGCTTAGAGGATGGGCGCTTTAAAGCTCATTGAGCGAATCGTGGAGGGCTTCGATGTAGGACAGGCGCTTGCGGGCCGGTGTGCCTGCGCGCTCGATCACACGAGTCGCCAAGAGATGGCACAGCCCAATGACGCTCACATGATTGAACAACTGCCCCGGCGCCGCGATCCGGCAGCGCAGGTGCCATGTGACCCCGGAATGCGGGGGCATTTTGTCATCTGTAATATAAAGCAGTTTCGCTCCGGACTTGCGAATGTGTTCGAGGATCAGGTCATTGTCGCGAATGCGCCGGGGCAGCGCGAAAAACAGAACGCAGTCCTCTTCGGTGAAACTCGCGATTTCCTCGGCAAGCGTTTGGCCCGGTTGTGGCAACAAGCGGCTGCTGTCGACAACCTGCAACATTTGCCAATGTAAATAGCTGGCGAAAGCCTGACTGCTCCGAAACCCGAAAAGAGCGACGCGACGCGCGGCCAGAATAGCATCTGCGATCTCATCTATCTCTGTACTGGACATGGTCTTGCCCGTGTCCGTCAAATTTCGCGCTCCTTGAGCGAAATGTAGATCGACCAAGTCAGAAGCTGTATCCTCTTTCGTTCCAGAAAGATAAATCGCAGCCCCGGTGCTCTGCTCGTTCCGCACATGATGGCGCGCATCTTCATAACTCGTGTAACCGAGCCTTTGAACAAAACGGGACACAGTTGCGTTCGACACATTCGCCAGCTTTGCCAACTCTGACGCATTATAGCTCGCCAGTTCCCCGGGAAAATTCAGGAGGAATTCTGCGAGGCGGCGTTCCGTCGGCGGCATTCGAGAAAGATTTTCCCGCACCGCTCCAAGAAAAGATGATTTGCCCGTTTCATTCATATGGAGATTGAAAATCTTTTTCCACTTAGATGCAATCAGATTTCCGGACTTCTCAGATTGGCCTTAAACTGATCTGAAAAATTCCTGCACTTCACCATTCTCGTATCCCCTTGAAGGTTCAGGTGGCACCCCAACTCACTCTCCGATTTCCTGATACAATTTCAAAATCCTTGCGATTGTTAATGCCAACTGTTTAGCTAACAGTTGAACAATTTGAGATAAAATTTATAAAATGCATCCGTGGGGAAAAACCGACCTTCCACTTGAAGCGTTTCATCATCTTGCACACCATAGTGCGGATGTCGCGGCCACTGTCATGGCGCTGCTCGATCTTCCCACATTCAGAACCAAAGCGAATCGCGCAACTGCGCAGGCCTTGACGCAGGAGCAGATCTCCTGCCTCGGCGCGCTCGCCTTTCTGCACGACATCGGAAAACTCGCCCCGGCGTTTCAGATCAAATCGCTCTCCCCTCCTCCGCCACGCAAGGCCCGCGATCACCTCCGCTGTGGCTGGAAATGGTTGATGCAAGACGATGATCCGTCCCGGATCCTTGACGGAAACGCGCCTTGTCCGTCTATCTATACACGTGTCCGGCGTGATTTCTATCAACCACACTGTCCAAAAGAAAAATGGGGGACCAATTGGCCCCCCTGAGGTTCGCTGATCAGGCTCACTATTGATACCGCCCGGTAGATTATTTGCCTGCGGCCTGACCCGCGTCGGGAGCGAACGCATCCGCTCCAGAAAACTGTTATCCACGTCCCTTAATGCAGCACCCGCCCTTCGGAGCTGTTGACAGAAAACGTTGCGCGACACCCACCGTGCCCATCGGACCGATAGTCCTGCACCGAATAGGTGACCCTGAGAGATGGCATGCTGAGCACGGACACTTTATGCGAACGGTCAAAAGCATCCGCCAAAGCGCCCAATACGTTTTGCTCAAACTCCGCTTCGATCGTATTTCCGCGCATACGCACGTGATCTGCCGCGCAGAGATGTCCCGCGATATCGAAAACAAAGCTCATTTCATCTCCAAGTCAAAGCAAGGCATTGATACTTTTGACACTTTCATAAACTCAGCCCGCATTCAGTTTTCGACGTATTTCGAAATTTCGTAAGAAATTTTGAAATCTGACAATATCCATCTGTCTCATGCCCCTCAGCTACAGCCCGACGTGCCGCCGCAGGTGTTGCATTTCATGCAGGTGCCGTTGCGCACCAGGGTGTAGTTGCCGCATTCGCCACAGGGATCGCCCTCGTAGCCCTGCATTTTCGCCTTGGTGCGCGCGTCCATCGACACCGAGCCAGAAGACAGCGCCGTCTCCACCTTGACAGAGGTTTGTTTGACCTCAGACACCAGCGTTTGCAGAGCGACATCGGCGTCAATCGAGCTGTCAAGCGCCACAACCCCGCTTTGCATCCCGCCCTGAAGCACGATCAATTCCTGCGGCATCCGTTTGCGCAGATAGCCGGTCGAAGAGATTTGTTTCAGCACTTCGATGGATTTGGCAGAGGCGGCCTCAGACGGCTTTTGCACATTGGCCACGCCCTCTTCTTCGCCGCGCCCCAGATCGTCAAAGGCATGACCCGCCGGTTTCACATGGGCCAAATCGGTACGGTCCAGATAGGACACGGCCAATTCGCGGAAGATGTAATCCAGGATCGACGTGGCGTTTTTGATCGAGTCATTGCCCTGCACCATGCCCGAGGGCTCGAATTTGGTGAAGGTGAAGGCATCGACAAACTCTTCGAGCGGCACACCGTATTGCAGACCGACCGAGATTGCGATGGCGAAATTGTTCATCATCGCCCGGAAGCCAGCACCCTCTTTGTGCATGTCGATGAAAATCTCACCCAGGGTGCCATCCTCATATTCGCCAGTGCGCAAATAGACCTTGTGCCCGCCGACGACCGATTTCTGGGTGTAGCCTTTGCGACGGCTGGGAAGTTTTTCACGGCCCCGCGCCACTTCTTTGATGATCACCTTTTCAACGATCTTCTCGGCCAGAACGGCGGCTTTTTCCTGCGGCGTGCCAGTGGCGAGGATTTCCTCGGCCTCGTCATCATCGTCGATCAAAGCGCTCGCCAGAGGCTGCGACAGTTTCGAGCCATCGCGGTAAAGCGCATTGGCTTTCACCCCCAAAGACCAGGACAGCTCATAGGAGGCCAGGCAATCCTCGATGGTGGCGTCGTTCGGCATGTTGATGGTTTTGGAAATCGCGCCGGAGATAAACGACTGTGCCGCGGCCATCATGGTGATATGGCTGTTGACCGACAGATAACGCTTGCCCTTTTTGCCACAGGCATTGGCGCAATCGAACACCGAATAGTGCTCTTCTTTGAGGAAAGGCGCGCCTTCGAGCGTCATCGTGCCGCAAACGTGATCATTGGCGGCGTCGATGTCGGCCTTGGTAAAGCCCAGGGAACGCAGCAAATCAAAGGACGGATCGTTGAGCTTGGCCTTCGGAATGCCCAAAGTGCCGGTGCAGAAATCTTCGCCCAGCGTCCATTGGTTGAACACAAAGCGAATGTCGAAAGCGGAGGGCAGCGCGGCTTCGATTTTCTCGATCTGAGCCGCGCCAAAGCCGTGGCCGATCAGCGCGGTGTGGTTGATCCCCGGCGCATTGCCGATGGACCCATGGCCGACCGCATAGGAGATAATCTCTTCGATCTCGTTTGAGGGGTAGCCGAGTTTTTCCAATGCTGCAGGCACCGAGCGATTGATGATTTTGAAATAGCCGCCGCCCGCGAGTTTCTTGAATTTCACCAGCGCGAAATCCGGCTCGATCCCGGTGGTGTCGCAATCCATCACCAAACCGATGGTGCCGGTCGGCGCGATCACGGAAACCTGTGCATTGCGAAAGCCGTTTTTCTCGCCAAGGCTCAGCGCCTCATCCCATGCGGTTTTGGCCAGTTCGACCAAATGCGCATCCGGGCAATGGGCATGATCCAATGCCACCGGTTTGACCTCAAGGGCTTCGTAGCCGGTGGATTTGCCATAGGCGGCGGTGCGGTGGTTGCGAATGACGCGCAGCATGTGGTCGCGGTTGGCCTCATAGCGCGAGAACGCGCCCAATTCGCCGGCGATTTCGGCGGATGTGGCATAGGACACGCCAGTCATGATCGCGGTCAAAGCGCCCGCCAATGCCCGGCCCTCGTCCGAGTCATAACCAAAGCCCATGTTCATCAACAACCCGCCGATGTTGGCATAGCCAAGACCCAGCGTGCGGAAGTCATAGGAGCGCTGCGCGATTTCTTTTGACGGGAACTGCGCCATCATCACCGAAATCTCAAGCGTCAGCGTCCAGATCCGAGTCGCATGCATATAGGCTTCGGCGTCAAAACGACCGTCTTTGAGGAAGGTCAGAAGGTTCATCGAGGCCAAGTTACACGCCGTGTCATCGAGGAACATATATTCGGAACAGGGGTTCGAGCCGCGGATTTGACCGTCTTCCGGGCAGGTGTGCCAGGCGTTGATCGTGTCGTGGAACTGAATGCCCGGATCGGCACAGGCCCATGCGGCGTGACCGACGTCTTGCCACAGATCGCGAGCGTTGACGGTCTTGGCGACCTTGCCATCGGTGCGGCGCAACAGCTCCCATTCGGCGTCGTCTTTGACGGCCTTGAGGAACGCATCGGTGACGCGCACGGAGTTGTTGGAGTTTTGGCCCGACACAGAGGCGTAGGCCTCGGAGTCCCAATCGGTGTCATAGGTCGGGAATTCGATCGAGGCATAACCCTGTTTCGCGTAATCCAACACCCGCTTGACGTAGGTTTCCGGGATGCAGACCTGTTTGGCGGATTTGATCGCCGCTTTCAGGGCTGCGTTTATGGACGGATCGAACGCGTCGTCCTCTTTGCCATCCCATGTGCCAATGGCGTCAAAAATCTGGTTCAACTGACGTTCGTGCATCTTGGAGCCTGCGACGATGGACGCCACTTTTTGCTCTTCGATCACCTTCCAGTTGATGAATTCTTCGATATCCGGGTGATCCATGTCACAGATCACCATTTTCGCGGCACGGCGCGTGGTGCCGCCCGATTTGATCGCACCGGCGGCCCGGTCACCGATTTTGAGGAACCCCATCAAGCCGGAGGATTTGCCACCGCCCGACAGCGCTTCGTTGGCGGCGCGCAGGGACGAGAAATTGGTGCCCGTGCCGGAGCCGTATTTGAACAGCCGCGCCTCGCGGACCCAAAGGTCCATGATGCCGCCATCAGACACCAAATCGTCTTTCACCGATTGGATGAAACAGGCATGGGGCTGCGGGTGCTCATAGGCGGAACTCGAACGGGTCAGCTCCCCGGATTTGTAATCGACATAATAGTGCCCCTGCCCCGGACCGTCGATGCCGTAAGCCCAATGCAGACCGGTGTTGAACCACTGCGGGCTGTTCGGCGCGCCCATTTGCGCCGCCAAGGTAAAGCGCATGTCATCGTAATAGGCGCGGGCGTCGTCCTCAGAGGTGAAATAACCACCCTTCCAGCCCCAATAGGCCCAAGCCCCCGCCAGACGGTCGAACACTTGTTTTGCCGAGGTCTCGCCGCCAAAGCGCGCGTCCTCAGGCAGTTTCGCCAACGCCTCTTCGTCGGGAACGGAGCGCCACAAAAACGACGGAACGCCCTTTTCACGGACTTTTTTCAACGCGGCCGGGACACCGGCCTTGCGGAAATATTTTTGAGCGATGACATCGGATGCCACCTGCGACCACCGCGCCGGGATTTCACAATCATCAAGTTTAAACACCACGGTGCCGTCCGGATTGCGAATCTCGGAGGTGGTGGTGGTGAATTCCAACTCCGCATATGCGTCTTGGCCTACTTTGGTGAATTTACGTTCGATTTTCATCTTATGCCCGCCTCATTTTATCAGGCCTCAACCTGATTCAGCCCGTCAAAGCCCGTTGCTTTTCAGATCCGCGGTGGCTTCGAACACAGATTCAAATCCGCCGCATGTCTCAACTCATCGCCCGCCGCATGCCCATCTACATCTTGTGTTTAAGCCAGTGAGCGACATCGCGACCGCAGAGCAAAATTCTCCTCACTCCGAAGCCGCGCATCGCGTTCGGTCTGTCAGGTGAGTCTCTCATGTCTTCGGTCTGGTCTTGGTGGTCGATCAAACGAAATAATCCGCAATTCCCTACCTAAAACGCCGGTTTCAGATCGGTTCCCCGGCGGTCACTCGTTGGATCTCTTCCCCGCGACTCTTGTCCCTCACCGCCTGACAACAACTAAATGTAGTGTTCCGTCAACCAGCTCACACAATGTGCAGCGTGTTTGCCCCTCAGGTCAATGTCATTTTAAGGCTTCGTAAACCAAAAAATCGGTTGACGAAAATTGCCCACAGGCGGGCGCGATTCGAATATTCCGGCGTTAATAAATTTTCCTTTGTTTCCCATAGGTTTCGCCAAATACGTTAACCAATTGCGCGAGCAATTGTGGATAAGTGACCGGTGCAAAAAAAATAGTCAGGCGCACTCAGCCTGAGCAATTTCCCCAAACGGTCGGCACACAACATATTGTGCTCACCCGACCTCTTCGCAGGCGCAGAAAGAGGTCATTCATGAGAATTTCAAGGGAAATATACAGCTTTAACGGGTCACTTCCCATCTCAAATCATCGTTAGGTTGAAACTTCGCCGCCAGACAGCATTCGAATCAAATTTCTCGGCACATCATGCAAAGGTGGAGAGATCGACCACAACCGTTGCAGAGGCGCGGCGCATGAACAAAGGGCGCCTAAAGCATCATGCCTTTCCAGTCTCAGATTAAAGGCGTGACGCTTTAACGAAAAAGGAGCGCAGATGCGCCCCAAACTCTCACCAAAACCGTTCATGCCGCAATAGCGCCGCAATGAGCGATGTCTCTCTGAGAAAAATGGTCGGGGCGAGAAGATTCGAACTTCCGACCCCCTGTACCCAAAACAGGTGCGCTACCAGGCTGCGCCACGCCCCGACCGTGCTGCGGTTCCTACCCTGCTCTGCGCCCGATGAAAAGACGTTTTCTGCGCAAAGTGAAACCTTTATTCATTCCGCACTCAGTCACAGGGATCTGCGGCCTCTGGCCCAAAGGCCGGATGACGCAAAACATCCCCCACCGAGATCCCCATCGCGCCAGCCAGCCCGCCATTGATCTCAAGCACAGCAAAGACCGCGTTTCCACCTGAGATCGGTGTGCGATCCAACGGCACGGCGCGCTCATGCACCTTTGTGATCACGCCCCGACGATCAACAAAGATCATATCCAGAGGGATCAGCGTATTGGCCATCCAAAACGCCACGGGACCCGATGTGTCATACACAAAGAGCATGCCGTGAGACTGCGCCATCTCAGGCCGGTTCATCAAGCCCAGCGCACGCTCGCCAGCATCATCGGCCAGCTCGACGCTAAAGCGCGCCGAAACCGAGGGACCGGATAAAACCACCTCATCCATACGACAGGCCTGAGAGGAAGAAGCAGGTGTCGCCTGCGCCTGTGCCGCACCCGAAAGCGCCATCACACAAAGGCACACCGCAACCTTAGATAAGGTCGCACATTGATTAGGAATCACTGTCCAATGTCTCTGCATGCGCCTCTTCCACTGCATGATCCCAGGCCGTCACATGCGCCGCCATGCGGCCCCGCCGCCCCTCGATCACCCGAAGGCCAATGGCCTCACCGGGCATCAGATCGGCAAGACCGGAGCGGCGCAGCACCTCGATATGCACGAACACATCTTCGGGGCGACCAAACACATTGGCAAAGCCAAAGCCCTTGCCCTTATCGAACCACTTCACCCGCGCCGGTTCCAACGGCAGATCAAGTCCGCCCCCGTCCACCTGTTCGAGATCTTCAAGCATCGGGCCATCGGACTGAACCGGGGGTTCAATCCCCAAAACCTCAATCGCCTGAACCCCACGATCGGTTTCTTGCACCGACAAGCGGATCAAGGCGGCATCTGCAACTGAACTTTGGCCGAAATTGCGCAATACATTTGCGTGCAACAAAATATCAGGGCCACCTTCGTCGGAGACCACAAAACCAAAACCACGCGTTGGATCGAACCATTTGACATGGCCCGATACAACCTTTTCCAAGCCTGTATCGTTCATATTTCCACACTCAAAAGGGGCGGCGCCTACGCACCAACCCGCAATTAGCGGGGCTTTCGCCCCTCATCCCTGCGGCAGACCCTGCGTCAAAGAAGACAAAGGTTCAAGACCTGCTTGACCTGTCTTTTTGATCAATTGCATGATTGCCGTTAGGTCAACCCGCCGTCTTATCAGGGATTTAGACGCTCAATCGTCCAAGCCTCCGTCACAGTCGCACGGGTCCATTTAAATCGGTCGTGAAGGCGAAACTCGCCATCGGCCCAAAACTCGATTTCAAGCGGGGTGATCCGGTAACCGCCCCAAAATGGGGGACGTTTCGGATTTGGCCCGTGTTTCAGCCCCGCTTTGGCCACCGCTTCCATCAGCGCCGTTTTGGACGCCAGAGGCCGCGACTGTTTTGACGCCCAAGCCCCGATCCGCGACCCCAAGGCCCGCGATGAATAATAGGCGTCAGAGGCGGCGTCACTTTCGCGTGTCACCAGGCCGCGCACACGAACTTGTCGACGCAAACTTTTCCAATGCATGACAAAAGCGGCCTTGCCAGAACTCTCGATTTCCTGGCCCTTGGCGCTTTCATAATTGGTGAAAAACACGAACGCATCATCCGCGATATCTTTGAGCAACACCATGCGCGCATTCGGCAACCCATCGGAATCGACCGTGGCCAAGGCGATGGCATTGGGGTCATTGACCTCTGTTGCCTCAGCCGATTTGAGCCATTGGCGGGCAATCTCGAACGGATCGTCCCCTGCAAAAATACCTTTACGCGACACCATGGCTCACCTCCTGTTTGCCTCGTGGATAGCCCTTTGTGAGCGGCACAACAAGGCGCACCAAAACATACCCTGAATCATCTTGGGCAGATTTTGACGCCGCGTCACGAATTTACTCCCCCCAGACTTGCTAGGTTTGCGCAAAAGCCCTAAAGCACTTTCCAACATGAATTCTATACAGGTGAGGGCCAAATATGACCAAACTGATGGATGGAAAGCGGGGCCTGATCATGGGGCTTGCCAATGACAAGTCGATCGCCTGGGGCATCGCACAAGCCTTGGCGGACCATGGCGCCGAGCTGTGCTTTTCCTATCAAGGCGAACAGTTGAAAAAGCGAGTCGACCCGCTGGCTGAACGGTTGGGCTCGGATTTCGTCGTCGAATGCGATGTTTCGGACGAAGCCTCGGTTGATGCGTTGTTTGCCGCCATCGAGGCGAAATGGGGCAAGATGGATTTCATCGTCCACGCCATTGGCTTTTCCGACAAAGCCGAATTGCGCGGCCGCTACGTCGACACCACCCGCGCCAATTTCAACCTGACCATGGACATTTCCGTCTATTCCTTCACCGCCGTGGCCCAACGCGCCGCGAAACTGATGGTGGATGGCGGGTCGATGTTGACCATGACCTATTACGGCGCCGAGCGCGTGATGCCGCATTACAATGTCATGGGTGTGGCCAAGGCCGCGCTTGAGGCCTCCGTGCGCTATCTGGCCGAAGATTTGGGCAAAGACGGCATCCGGGTCAATTCGATCTCCGCCGGGCCGATCAAAACGCTGGCCGCCTCGGGCATTGGCGATTTCCGCTACATTATGAAGTGGAACGAATACAATTCGCCGCTGCGCCGCAATGTGACCATTGATGATGTCGGCGGCTCCGCGCTTTACCTCTTGTCGGACCTGTCTTCGGGCGTCACCGGCGAAACCCACCACGTTGATGCCGGCTATCATGTGGTTGGGATGAAGGCGGTGGACGCGCCGGACATCACCAAAGGCTAAACCGCCGACATAAAGACAAATGGTAAAACGAGGGCTTCGGCCTCCGTTTCGCATTGCACCCGGGTATATGACGACAGGATTCCCCGATCTTTTTCGCAGTTTTTTAAGAAACCCCGCTGTAAGAGATTGTGGTGGCGCGATTTTCGCGGCAAAAAAGGCGCCAACTTGAACACGACCCCATCAACACCGTCCTCATCAAAGGATTTTGAAATGTCCGATCGCTTGCCGCATGAAAAAGGGTTTCACATCAGCTGGGACCAGATCCATCGCGACAGCCGGGCGCTGGCGTGGCGGTTGGATGGCAAGGGGCCGGACGATGGTGCATGGCGTGCCGTTGTGGCAATCACCCGTGGCGGCATGGCTCCGGCGATGATCATCGCACGCGAATTGGACATTCGCACGGTCGACACGATCTCGGTCAAATCCTACGATCACCAAGACCAATCCGAAGCGGTGGTGTTGAAAGCCCCCGACAAGGATATCATGGGCGATGGCACCGGGATTTTGATCATCGACGATCTGGTGGACAGTGGCAAAACCCTAAAGCTGGTGCGCGAACTCTATCCGAACGCACAGTTCGCCACCGTTTACGCCAAACCCGCAGGGCGGCCACAGGTTGACACGTTCATCACCGAAGTGTCGCAAGACACCTGGATTTTCTTCCCATGGGATATGGCCCTGCAATATGTTCAGCCTTACCGCGGCCGAGACTAAGGCTTAGCCCAAACTCACGCGGGCCAAACTCACGCCGCGTAGGGTTGAGGGGAAAGCTGGCGCACCACGCGCTCCAGCTTTTCGATCTCATGCACAGCGAATGCCACGCTGTTGTCAAAGTCCATGCTGCGCAAGACCCCATCAATCGCGCCGCAGGCGGACCGGATCATATACCCCGCCAACCGCAGTTCGACCTCGTAGGACCGCTCGCGGATGTGATCCGTCATCGCCTCCGCCTGCACCGCTTCGCCTTCTTGGGCGGTCAAAAGCGCCGCCTTTAAATCCGCAATCAGCGCCTGATTTTTCATCTGCTCCATAGGGCAAACCTCACCTTTTCGACATTGACCTCATTCGGCCCTTGGCGTTGCCGCCTTATTCACATGCTTTTTCACATGGGGCTCTCTGCCTCCATTGAAACAATCAAAAGGGCGATTTGATTAATGGCGGATGAATCCCCCCTATTCTTTGCATCACGCCTTGGTGAAAGCCTTTTTTTTCAGCGCCTTGTCGCATTTGGGGTCATAAAGATAACACGCCATGCCCGCGCCCCGATCACGCTCACTCAGCTGTGAGCGTTTCTGCAATTGCAGTGCGTTTGGAACCTGCCTAGCTTTGACCTGCTCACAGCCCTCGCTCAGGAGACCCCGCGATGCCTCTACCCCTGCCCCTCGCCGCCCCAATGTCCCGCACCTTTCGTTCGCCGATCATTGCAGCCAAAGAGTGGGTCGAGGGCGTCAGCTTTCCCGCAGATCGCCCGCTGATCAACGTCTCGCAAGCCGCCCCCATCGCCGCCCCCCCGTTGGCGCTGCGCAAGGAGATCGCGAGGATGGCGGTTGAGGATATTGAGGCGCATATTTACGGGCCCGTGTTGGGCCTGCCGGCGCTGCGCTCCGAAATCGCCAACCAATGGTCCGCCGCCTATCACGCCAAAATCGAGGCTTCAGAGGTCGCCATCACCTCCGGCTGCAATCAGGCCTTCACCGCCGTCATGTCGACCATCGCGGCGCCGGGCGATGAGGTCATTCTGCCAACGCCATGGTATTTCAATCATAAAATGTGGTGCGATATGTCGGGGGTCCATGCCGTGCCCCTGGCCACAGGCGACGACCTTTTGCCGGATTTGGAGGCTGCTGCCCGGCTGATCACCCCGCGCACCCGCGCCATCGTGTTGATCACCCCCAACAATCCCGGCGGCGTCGAATACCCGGCCGAGTTGCTGACCAAATTCTACGCCCTCGCCCGCGAACATCGCATATCTTTGGTGCTCGATGAGACCTATCGCGATTTTGACAGCCGCTCAGAGGTGCCGCATCACCTGTTCCGCCAACCCGATTGGCACGACACTTTGGTGCATCTCTATTCTTTCTCCAAAGCCTTTCGCCTGACCGGCCACCGCGTTGGCGCGCTGATTGCCTCACCAGACCGCCTGACTCAGGTCGAAAAATACCTCGACACCATCGCGATTTGCCCCAATCAAATCGGCCAGCGTGCAGCGCTTTGGGGCATGCAGAACCTCAGCCAATGGGTCGCGGGTGAACGCGCCGAGATTCTCGACCGCCGCGCCGCGATTTACGAAGGCTTCCCGACGCTTGCGGCGAAGGGCTGGAACCTCTTGGGATGTGGCGCCTTCTTCGCCTATGTCGAACACCCGTTTGCGATGCCCTCCTCTGAGCTTGCGCCTTGGCTGGTCAAACACGCGTCGATCCTGTTGCTGCCCGGTGCCAGCTTCATGCCCGAAGGCGACGCGCGCGCCGAACGCCAATTGCGCATCGCCTTTGCCAATATCGACCGTGACGGCATTCACGACCTTTTCACAAGACTGGCCCAAATTGCGCCCTAAATGACGGTAAATTTCATTGTGATCCGGCTTGCGAAGCCTGTCGCGAGCGCCTAGACACTTTGCCAACCTTTAAGGGAGAAAAAGGCATATGGCGCACGGCAAGGGCACCGGTAAGCAATCTGGCACGAAAATGGTGGTTTGGGGGATTTTGGGCCTCCTGATCATCGGCCTGGGTGGATTTGGCACCGCAAATTTCGGCGGCGGCGTCACCCGTGTGGCCCGTGTTGGCGATGAAGACATCACGCCCACCGCCTATGCCAATGCGCTGCAAAGCCAAATTCGCGCAATCGAAAGCCAGACCGGCCAAGACATCACTGTGCAGCAAGCCCTGTCTTTTGGTTTGTCGCAACAAGTGTTGGGCCAATTGTTGGATCAGGCCGCGCTTGACAATGAAACCGCGAAAATCGGCATTTCGGTCGGAGATGATGCGGTGCGCCGGGAGCTTTTGGCGATGGATGCGTTCAAAGGGTTTGACGGCACATTCAGCACCGAAACCTACAAAGACATGCTGGCGCGCAACAATCTCGATGGCAAAACCTTCGAGGCAGGCCTGCGCAAAGATGCGGCGCGCGCCATTCTCACCGGCGCTTTGGCCACTGGCATCACCATGCCGCCCTCCTATGGTCAGGTCGTGGTCGATTGGCTTGGCGAACGGCGCACCATTTCGGTCGCGACCCTCACAGTTGCTGACCTTGAGACCGGCACACCGATTGCCTCTGATGCCGACATCCAGGCCTGGTATGACGCCCACCCGGACGCCTATACCGCGCCCGAGGCCCGCAAAGTCACCTATGCGTGGTTGACGCCTGCGATGCTGACCGATGAGGTTGAGCTGGATGAAACCGCCCTGCGCAAGCTCTATAACGACAATATCGCCTCCTATGTCCAACCCGAACGCCGCCTTGTCGAGCGTCTGGTCTATGGCACGGAAGAGGATGCCAAAGCCGCGGCTGAACGCATCACTGCGGGTGAAACCTCCTTTGAGGATGAAGTCACCACCCGCGGCCTTGATTTGATCGACGTCGATATGGGCGATGTTTCCGCCGATGATCTGTCCTCGGCTGCCGCCACCCTCGTGTTTGCCCTTGAGGGCACCGGCGTTGTCGGCCCCGTGATGTCCGATCTGGGTCCGGCATTGTACCGGGTCAACGGCACATTGGCCGGGACCGAGATTTCCTTTGAAGAGGCGCGCGATGGTTTGGCGGTGGAAATGGCCGCAGACGCGGCGGCGCGCCTGATTGCCGATCAGATCGAAACCTTTGACAATGATCTGGCCGGGGGCATGACGCTTGAAGATCTGGCCGAGGCCACGCAGATGGAGCTGGGCACGATGGATTGGACCCCCGAAAGCGAAGGCGGGATTGCCGCCTATACCGCCTTCAAAGACGCGGTTGCAACGCTGAGCCCCGACGACTACCCGGCGATCATGGAACTGGGCGATGGTGGCGTGTTTGCCATGCGTCTGGACGCGATTGTCCCCTCCGCTGTGCGTCCGCTCGACGAGGTCCGTGATCAGGTCTCTGCCGATTGGGAGCGCGATGCCATCTCGACGCTTTTGACCGCCCGCGCCGAAGCGCTTGAAACCGATGTGGCGGCGGGCACCCCGATCACCGAACTGGGTCTGGAGTCCGAGAGCTTTGAAGCGATCACCCGTCAGGGCAACATCGCCTCCATGCCCGCAGGCTTTATCGACGCGGTGTTTGCCCCCGGTCTGACGCTTGGCGGCACCACCTTGATTCCCGGCCAAGGCCGTGTTGTCATTGCCAAAATCGACAAGGTCGATGCCCCCGCCAAAACGGACGAAAACAGTGCCATTGCCGATGGCTACATCACCTCCGCCGCCCAAGGCGCGGCGCAAGACGTGATTGCCGCCTTCTCCAATGCGCTGCGCCTGCGCGACGGCGTGACCGTCAATGAACCCGCCCTGACCGCAGTGCACAGCCAAATTCAATAAGCGCCGTTTGATCCTAAGACGGCGGGCAGACAGACGAGAAAGACGACAGACATGGCCACGCTTATCCCCGCCTTCTCCACCTTCGAGGCCGCCTATGACGCCGGGCTCAATCAGGTGGTGTACGCCAAAGTGGCCGCCGATCTCGACACGCCCGTGTCGATCATGCTCAAACTCGCGGGCGCGCGCACCGACAGTTTCATCCTTGAATCAGTCACCGGCGGCGAGGTGCGCGGGCGCTATTCCATCATCGGCTTGAAACCCGATCTGATCTGGAAATGCGATGGCACGACTGCCGCGCTCAACCGCAATGCGCGCTTCGACCCCGACAGCTACACCACGTCGGACCTCGATCCTCTGGCCTCGCTACGGGCGCTGATCGCGGAGAGCAAAATCGACATGCCCGCCGAATTGCCAGCTTCCGCAGCCGGTCTTTTCGGCTATCTCGGCTATGACATGATCCGTCTGGTCGAACATCTGCCCAATGTGAACCCCGACCCGATCGGCCTGCCCGATGCGGTGTTGATGCGCCCCTCTGTGGTGGCCGTGCTGGACGGGGTCAAAGGCGAGGTCACCGTGGTGTCGCCCGCTTGGGTCGGCACAGGCCAATCCGCCAAAGCCGCCTATGCGCAGGCCGCCGAACGGGTGATGGATGCGCTGCGCGATCTCGAACGCGCGCCGTCTGAGACCAGCCACGATCTGGGCGAAAGCTTTGCAGCCCCCGCTCCGGTGTCGAATTTCACCCATGAGGGCTACAAACAAGCCGTTGAAAAGGCGAAAGACTACATCACTGCCGGTGACATTTTTCAAGTCGTGCCCGCGCAGCGCTGGACCCAGGATTTCCCGCTGCCGCCCTTCTCGCTTTACCGTTCGTTGCGCCGCACCAACCCCTCGCCTTTCATGTTCTTTTTCAACTTCGGCGGCTTTCAAATCATCGGCGCCTCGCCCGAGATTCTGGTCCGCGTCTTTGACGGCGAGGTCACAATCCGACCGATCGCGGGCACCCGCAAACGCGGCGCGACACCCGAAGAAGACAAGGCGCTGGAGCTTGATTTGCTCTCGGATCAAAAAGAACTGGCCGAGCATTTGATGCTGCTGGATTTGGGGCGTAATGACACCGGCAAAGTGTCGAAAATCGGCACGGTGCGTCCGACCGAAGAGTTCATCATCGAACGCTATTCCCACGTCATGCACATTGTCTCCAACGTCGTGGGCGAGTTGCGCGAGGACGAAGATGCGCTCTCCGCCCTCTTGGCAGGCCTGCCCGCAGGCACCGTCTCCGGCGCGCCCAAAGTGCGCGCCATGGAGATCATCGACGAGTTGGAACCGGAAAAACGCGGCGTCTATGGCGGCGGCGTGGGATACTTTTCCGCAGGTGGCGACATGGACATGTGCATCGCGCTGCGCACGGCCGTCTTGAAGGACGAAAAGCTTTATATCCAAGCGGGCGGTGGCGTGGTCTACGACTCTGATCCCGAGGGCGAGTATCAGGAAACCGTCAACAAATCCAATGCCCTGCGCAAAGCGGCCGAGGATGCCGGGATGTTCACAAGCTCTGGCAATCGCTGAACGTCTTTACCGTGGCTTAAATACTCATACCGGGAACGTGTGAGTATTTGTCACTGCAATGAAAACTGCAATGACACTAGAGCGGCAGTTCGGTCGTCGATTTGATCTCTTCCATCGATAAGAGCGCCGTGACGTTGTAGATTGAGACCTCTTGGATCAGCGCCTGATAGAACTCATCATAGGCCTTGGCGTTTTTCACCCGGACCTTGAGGATGTAATCAATCTCCCCCGCCAAACGATGCGCCTCCAGGACCTCCGGGCGGCGTTTGAGCACCTGTAAAAACGTCTCCTGCCACCCGGCTTCATGGGCGTTGGTTTTGACCAGCACAAAGAAACAGGCCTCAAGCCCAAGACTCTCCGGGTCAAGGATCACGGTCTGTTGGCCAATGACGCCACCTTCGCGCATTTTGCGGATGCGATTCCACACGGGCGTCTTCGAAGACCCGACTTTTCGGGCAATTTCGTCCAAAGATTGGCTGGCATCCTGTTGCAGTTCGCTCAGGATTTTCCGATCCATCGCGTCGAGTTGGACTGGCATTTCGGTTTTCCTCTCAATCTTGGAATGACGACCCGGCGCGGGTCTCATATTGGAACAAACATCCTTATTGACGTCGCACCATAGCATAAACTTAGGACAATGTTCTAAATATAGAGACAGAAATCGCAAGCCGAAACCAATGCCCTCGCCAACCGTCTCGCAAGGAATGTCCCATGTCGCGCCCGTTCACGCCCAAAGTCATCACCGCCAACGCGCTTTTGCAAGGGGATGTGATTTATCTCTCTGAGAGCGGCACCTGGGTGCGCGACCTCCATGAGGCGGCATTGATCTTTGACGCTGTGCGGGCAGAGGCGCTTTTGGCCGAGGCGCAAAAAGACGGGATGGTCGTCGGTGCCTATCTGACGGATGCGGCAGAGGGCAAGCATGGCCCGGAACCAACCCATTTTCGCGAAGAGTTCCGCCGCACAGGCCCCTCGAACTACCCCCACGGCAAGCAAGAAACAGGAGCGCGGGCAAATGTATAAGTACAACGATTTTGACGAAAGCTTCGTGCGCAACCGTGTGGCGCAATTTTCCGCCCAGGTCGCCCGCCGCATCGACGGCAGCCTCTCTGAGGAGGAATTCCGCCCGCTGCGCTTGATGAACGGGCTCTACCTGCAACTGCATGCCTATATGCTGCGCGTGGCGATCCCCTACGGGACGTTGAATCCGGATCAAATGGACCAGCTCGCCCATATCGCGGAAAAATATGATCGCGGCTACGGCCATTTCACCACGCGTCAAAACATCCAATACAACTGGCCGAAATTGCCGGATGTGCCCGCGATCCTTTCCGATCTCGCGGATGTTGAAATGCACGCGATCCAGACCTCCGGCAACACCATCCGCAATGTCACCGCCGATCATTTCGCCGGTGCAGCCGCCGATGAGGTCGCCGATCCGCGCCCCGTCGCGGAACTCATTCGCCAATGGTCGACCGATCACCCGGAATTCCAATTCCTGCCGCGCAAATTCAAGGTCGCGGTCACCGGGGCCACGGCGGATCGCGCCGTGGTGCGCGCCCATGACATCGGGCTGGTGCTCAAACGTCAGGACGGCGTTTTGGGCGCGGAAATCATCGTCGGCGGCGGGCTTGGGCGGACGCCGATGGTCGGCAAGACCTTGAAAGAGTTTGTCCCCTTTGACGATCTGCTGCCCTATTTGGAAGCCACCGTCTCGGTTTGGAACCTTTTGGGGCGGCGCGACAACAAATACAAAGCCCGGATCAAAATCACCGTGCATGAACACGGGATCGACGACATCCGCGCCCGCGTTGAAGACCGTTTTGCCGCGATCAAGCCGAGCTTTGGCGGGATCGACATGGAGATGCTGCGCGAGATTGAGGGGCATTTTTTGCCGCCGATCTTTGCCGACAAACCCGTCGATGCCTATACCCGCGCCTATGAGGCCGACCCGGTGTTCCGCGCCTGGGCCGACACCAATTTGGCGGCGCATAAGGCCGAAGGTTACGCCATCGTCACTGTCTCATTGAAAAAACCGGGCCAAACGCCGGGGGATGCCACAGCAGAGCAAATGCGCGCCTTGGCGCAGATTGCCCGCGATTACGCCCATGACGAGCTGCGCATTTCGCATGAGCAAAACGTCATCCTGCCGCATGTGCATAAATCCAATCTGCCCGCGCTGCACGCAGCCCTCAAAGCCTTTGATCTGGCCTCGGCCAATGTCGGGCTGGTCAGCGACATCATCGCCTGCCCCGGCATGGATTATTGCGCGCTGGCAACCGCCCGTTCAATCCCCGTCGCCCAAGGCATCGCGACCCGGTTTGAAGAGCTGAAACTCGAACATGACATCGGTGCGCTCAAAATCAAAATCTCCGGCTGCATCAACGCCTGTGGCCACCACCACGTCGGCCATATCGGCATTCTTGGGTTGGACCGCGCCGGTGTTGAGAATTATCAGATCACGCTGGGCGGAGATGGCACCGAAGACATGGTGATCGGGGATCGCACGGGGCCGGGCTTTGCCTATGATGAAATCGTACCGGCGATTGAGCGCATTTTGCTGTGCTATCTCGATCTGCGCGATGGGCCTGAGGAAACCTTCCTTGCCGCCTACCGTCGTCTCGGGCTGGCCCCGTTCAAAGCAGCGCTCTATCCGGCCAAAGAGGAAAAAGCCAATGCCGCATGAGGCCACGCTTTTGAAACAGGAATTCGGCACGGTGGACACCCGTGTCGAGCGCCTGAACGCGCGCTACAAGCACCATTCGGCAACGTCAGTGTTGGAACTGGCGCTGCGGGATCGTGAACTGGGGCGGATTGCGCTTGTGTCGTCTTTTGGTGCCGAGTCAGTGGTGTTGTTGCACATGATTTCGGTGATGAAACCGGACACGCCGGTGGTGTTCATCGACACGGAAATGTTGTTTCAGGAAACCATCGACTATCAACTCGACCTGATCGACCGGCTCGATCTGCGCGATGTGCGGCGCATTCGCCCCTCTCGCGCCAAATTGGACGCCCATGATCCCGAAGGCCTCCTGCATCAAAGCGACAAGGACGCCTGCTGTGATCTGCGCAAGACCCAACCGCTGCAAGAGGCGCTGGGGGGATTTGACGCGTGGATCACCGGGCGCAAACGGTTTCAGGGTGCCACGCGGGCCAGTCTCGATTTCTTTGAAAACGAGTTAGACACGCGGATCAAAATCAATCCTCTGGCCTATTGGGCGCCAAGCGATTTACAGGATTACATGATCAACAACCGCCTGCCGCGTCACCCGTTGGTGGCAAAAGGCTATCCGTCGATTGGCTGTGCGCCCTGCACATCGCCGGTCAAAGAGGGCGAAGATCCGCGCGCTGGACGTTGGCGCGATGAAGAGAAAACAGAATGCGGGATCCATTTCGTGGACGGAAAATTCGTGCGCGTGCCGCTTAAAGGAGATGCAGCATGACGCAACTCATCCAAGACAGCGGCTTTGTCGCCGAGGATTTCACCGGGGACTGGCTTGATCTGGCTTCCGACACAGCCCCTGAGACCCTCGCGCAATATGCCGGGGCGGAGGCGATCCGCATTGATTTTCCGAGCTTCTCAGATGGGCGCGGCTTTACGCTTGCCCGGCTGTTGCGGCTCAAAGGCTTTACCGGACGGTTGCGTGCAGCGGGCCATGTGATTGCCGATCAATACGCCATGGCACGGCGCGCGGGCTTTGACGAGGTGGCGATTTCCGACGATCTGGCCGCCCGCCAAGACGAGGCGCAATGGCTGGCCCGCGCCGATTGGCAGGCGGGCGATTACCAGTCGCGCTTGCGTGGGCGGGCGTAAAGGGCCAAAAGGGGGCTGAGTTTCGCCCCGTTCATCTGATGTGGATCAAAGAGACATCCGCGATATCCGTTAAGACGGTGCGAGAGACAGACATGACCGAGCAAATGCAAGTGGCAGACACAACAGTGACAGACACATCCGCGACCCATACCGCAGCGCCCCAAGCCGCGGCCGACGTAAAAACCAAAGCCGTTCCCACCCTGCCCGACGCCGCCAAGGTGACCGAGGTCAAACATTGGAACGACCGCCTGTTCTCCTTTAAGGTCGAGCGGCCTCAAACGCTGCGGTTCCGCTCCGGCGAATTCGTGATGATCGGGCTGATGAACGATCCCGACCCAAAGACTGGCAAACAAAAGCCGCTGCTGCGCGCCTATTCCATCGCCTCACCGTCTTGGGATGAGGAATTGGAATTCTATTCGATCAAGGTGCAAGACGGCCCGCTGACCTCGCGCTTACAACATATCCAGCCCGGCGATGAGATCATCCTGCGACCGAAACCCGTTGGCACCCTCGTTGTGGACGCGCTTTTGCCCGGAAAACGGTTGTGGATGTTCGCCACAGGCACCGGGATTGCGCCCTTTGCGTCCTTGATGCGCGAACCGGAAGTCTATGAAAAGTTTGAAGAAGTCATCTTGATGCACACTTGCCGTGAAGTGTCTGAGTTGGAATATGGTCGCCAGCTTGTCGAACATATCAAATCTGACGAAATCCTCTCCGAGATTGAAGACGGCAAGCTGCGCTACTACCCGACGACGACCCGCGAAGCGTTTCATCACAAGGGCCGCGTCACCGACAATCTGGCCTCTGGCAAAGTGTTCGAAGACCTCGGCATCCCACCGCTCTGCCCGGAAAATGACCGTGGCATGGTCTGTGGCAACCTGGCGTTCAACAAAGACATCATGAAAATCCTTGATGGCTTTGGCCTGCGCGAAGGTGCCAATTCCGAGCCGAAGGAATATGTGGTCGAAAAGGCTTTTGTCGACTGATCCACGCCATAACGTTCCAAATGCAAAAGCCCGCCTCAGAGATGAGCGCGGGCTTTTTCATGGGCATGAACCCAGAAAGCGGACATTAAAAAGCCGCGCAAGGTCTCCCCTGCGCGGCCCTGTGATCAGATCACCTCTGGCTTACATGCCAAGCAGCGTGCGCGCTTTTTCCAAAATTGCGCCAAGCAATTCCGGGTTGTTTTGCGCCTGGGCCATCGCCGTGGTGATGGTGGCTTTGGCTGTTGCGTCAAGCGACGATTCGTTGACCAGAGCTTTGGCTTTTTCAAGATCGAAGCCCTCAACGGTCAGCGCCTCAGGGGACGCCATGTCGTCGGTCGCGGTATCAACAGCATCGCCTGCGGCCTCTGCTGTGTCTGCGGCGGATTCAACCGCATCGGCGGCCGCCTCATTTGCCGTGTCAACGGCATCTGCGGCTGTGTCTGCGGCATCTGCGGCGGCCTCGGCGGCTTCGTCCGTGCCACCGGCAACCATATCTTTCGCGCCTTCAACAGCATCCGTTGCCATATCTTTGGCACCTTCTGCGGCTTCGGTCGCCATGTCTTTTGCATTTTGAGCCGCATCCATCGCAGCGGTTGCGGCTTCGGAGGCTGCGTCTGCCGCGCCTTCGCCCGCGGCTTCGGCCGCGTCAGTGGCTGCATCAACGGCGTCGGTGGCCGCGTCGACAGTGGCATCAGCCGCATCGGACACCGCATCAGCCGCGTCAGAGGCGGCTTCGGTGGTTGCTTCGGCTGCGTCAGAGGCGGCGTCGGAGACCTGTTCAACAACGGAGCTGGTGCTCTCGGTCGTGGTTTCTGCCGCTTTCTCTTCTTCTTTACAAGCTGCAAGAGACAGGGCCAGGCCAGTGATCAGCGCGCCGGTTACAAAACGATTGGTCATAGAGTAGTCCTCACCATTAACGGGGAATTATGGTTTCCCGGATAATTGGCGTATGACATGACACTGGTGCAAAGAAAAGGGGCCAGATCCCCGGTTTTTCCCCATGGGTGCCCCATGTCGCCTTCTGTGCAAGAAGACGCCGATATTGGGTTGAATATGGCAAGGTTTCGCCTTATTTTCGCGCGACATGAATTGTAACGACTTATAGGAGCTTACCATAGCCCGCAGACCGCATAACGCCCCGCCGACCCGTGACACCGGACCTCGTATCAACGAACGTATCCGGTCGCCGGAAATCCGCCTGATCGGCGCTGAGGGTGAAAACGTTGGTGTCGTCACACCGTCCCGTGCACTTGAAATGGCGATCGAGGCTGGTCTTGACCTCGTGGAAATTTCGCCGAACGCGGAACCGCCGGTTTGTAAGATCATGGATTTCGGCAAGTTCAAATATGAACAGCAGAAACGTGAATCTGAAGCGCGCAAAAAGCAAAAGATCATCGAGATCAAGGAAGTCAAATTCCGTCCCGGCACCGATGTGCATGACTACGAAGTCAAAATGCGCAATGTCGTCAAGTTCCTTGAAAATGGCGACAAGGTCAAAGTGACGTTGCGCTTCCGGGGCCGCGAAATGGCGCACCAGGATTTGGGGCGTGTGCTTTTGGAACGCGTGGCAGAAGACACCAAAGCCATCGGCAAAATCGAAAGCATGCCAAAGCTTGAAGGTCGCCAAATGGTCATGATGATCGGCCCGCTGCCGAAGTGAGGCGTTGCGTCTGACGTGAATGATGAAGCCCCCGCTGTGAAAACATCGGGGGATTTTTTATGGAGATTGAGAAGTATCATGAGCTTTTGGGATCAGCGTTACGACCGACCGGATTATGTATTTGGCACCGAACCCGCCGCGTTTTTGCCGCGTCATCTGGCGGAGTTGCCCCAAAAGGCCCGCGTGCTCTGCGTCGCGGATGGCGAGGGCCGCAATTCGGTCTGGTTGGCCGAACAGGGTTTGGATGTCACGGCATTTGATCCCTCCGCGCCCGCTTTGGCCAAAGCGCGCGCTCTGGCCCAAGCGCGCGGGGTTGCGGTGGACTATCATCAAGCCGGGATCGAGGATTGGGATTGGGACCGCCCTTTTGATCTGATTGTGGCGATCTACATTCAATTCATCGGACCAGAAGCGCGCGCCGCGTTGTTTCAACAATTCGATCACACCCTAGCCCCCGGTGGCCGGGTGATGATCCACGGCTATACGCCCAAACAGGTCGACTACGGCACGGGTGGCCCCGGCAAGGTGGAGAATATGTACACCGAGGCGCTGTTGGCGACAGCTTTTGACGGCTATGACATCATTGAAAATCGTGCCTTTGAGATGCATGTGAATGAGGGCCATGGCCATGTCGGCCACTCCGCCCTCATTGATTTTATTGCGCAAAAACCAAAGGTTGCGGGTTAAAACGCCCCCGCGCCTGCCCCCGCCAAGATCAAGATCAGGATCTGCGGTGCCAAAATGCGCAGGAACATCACCAACGGGTAGACCGACACATAGGCCACTGACGCCGCCCCGGTTTTGCTCATCGACACGGCAAAGGCCAAGGCGGGCGGATCGGTCATCGACCCGGCCAAGACGCCGCAGAGGCTGAGGTAATTGAACCTGCCAAAGACCCGCGCGATGACGCCAACGATCAGCAGCGGCAGGAGCGTGATGAGGATGCCATAGCCCATCCACACGATGCCGTCGCCATGCAACAGCGTGTCAAAAAACCGATCCCCCGCGACGATGCCGACCACGGCCAGAAACAACACGATGCCAAATTCGCGCAGCGCATGGTTGGCGGCGGGCGGCATGTACCATGTGAACGGCCCCCAATGGCCCAACCGCCCCAACACAATCGCCGCCATCAACGGCCCGCCCGCAAGCCCGAGTTTCAGCGGTGCCGACAGGCCCGGTACAGCAAGCGGGATGGACCCCAAAATCACCCCCAAAGCGATGCCGAAAAACAGCGCCGGGAATTGCACCTCTTGCAGCCGCGCATGTTCATTGCCCAGCTCCAAAGCCACCGCATCAATGTCGGGTTTGGACCCGACAACGGTGACAATATCGCCAAAGGCCAGCGAGGACGAGGCCTGCGCCGGAAGTTCGACGCCTGCGCGGTTGATCCGCGACACGGTCACGCCACGCGCTTCGACAAGGGCCAGTTCGCGCAAGGATTTGCCGAGGATTTTGTCCTTGGTCACGACGATGCGCGCCCAAGTCAGCTTGGTGCCCTTGGTGGTCAACGGCGTGTCGATCTCACGTCCCATGATCAGCTTCATCGCCGCCAATTTCTCGGCAGGGCCGACCATATGCAGGCTGTCGCCCAGATGCAGCACGGTGTCGCGCGTCGGCACGATCAATTCACCGCCTGATTTCATCCGCGACGCGACAACCCCATGGTCAAACAGGTCAGGCACATCCCCCAGCCGGACACCGTCAAGGTTCTGATTGGTCACCTCAAGATTGAGCGCGGGCAAGGCCGCCTCACCACTTTTAGTTTCCAGCTTATAGGCCTCTTCTTCGCGTTCGATCGTGATGCCAAACAGGAAACGCACCGCAAACATCGAAATCAAAATTCCAATAATTCCAAAAGGATATGCCATCGCATAGCCCATACCGGCGAAGCCAACCTCAGAGGCGGGCAGGCCCAATTCGCCAAGCGCCTGTTGCGCCGCACCCAGGCCCGGCGTGTTGGTCACAGCCCCCGACATCACCCCCATCAGGACCGGAAGCGGCAGATCGGTGAGCGCATAAATCGCCAAGGTCACCACCACCCCGCCTAAAACGATGCCAATGGCGGCAAGGTTAAAGCGCAGGCCGGATTTGGCGAAAGAAGCAAAAAAGCTTGGACCGACCTGAATGCCGATGGTGTAAACAAACAGGATCAGCCCCAATTCGCGCACGAAATGCATGACATCACTGTCAAAGGTGATCCCGGCTTTCGCGGCGAAATGACCGACCAGAATGCCAGAAAACAACACCCCACCGATGCCCAACCCGATCTTGCGGACCTGAAGTTTGCCAAAGAGCAAACCCAACGCCCCGGCCACGGCCAGAGCAAGGGTGGTGAGGGCGACATCTGAGAGCGGGAAGGTCATGTGCCTACTTTCTGGATCAAACGGTGTGGACGCGGCTTGGCCGTGACACTGCGCCGCGCAGGGTCACTTGTAAGTGATATGTATCAATTTTCTGCAAACGCATAACGGCCTTGTGCGCCGCGCCACGCCTGCGCTCTCAGTGGGTGTTTTTAAGGCGCATTCAACCGCGACCTGCCGTTTTCTGCGCTTTTATCTCTCCAGTTTTGCCCTTTAAACCTCTGGCGACAACAGTCCGCCAACCCCCATCTGCGCGATGTCATCATCGGTGATGCTCACGCCACACAGCAACCGATCCACCAGCCAATCCACCCCGGTCGGAGCAGACCCGCGCGCGCATTCCGGCAAGCCCAAGATCGGCACCGCCCCAAGCCCGCCCGCGAAAAACCGCGTGCCGGGGTCCAGGGGCAGACCAAAACGGGTGATCACCCCGCCCGCCCGGCGCACCGCCTCAGGGGCCACATCGCCGCGATCCATCGTCTCCACGGCCGTCAAGACAAACACAACCTCGCCACGCGCGCTCAACAACGCCTCAGCCAGCGCCTCTTCTCGGTGCGGCACCACCAAGGTTTCGACCAAGCGCACGCCCAATCGATCCAATCGCGCCCGCAAAAAAGCCTCGCCTTTGGCTGTCCCCCCATCGCCACCAATCACGGTTTGAATGAGGCTCGCGGTTTCGGCCAAGACCGCGCGCACCCGGATCGTGTCATGCGCGTCCTCAATCACCCTTGAGAGCGCAGAGCGTTTGACGCCGTAGGGAATGACCCGAACCGTGGCCACGACATCGCCTTTGGCAACCCGGTGAAACTGCGGGCGGGTGGCGATGGCCATCCCCTCATCGACCCGGTTCATCCGGGTGAGTCCGGCGGTATCAAGTCCGACAACCCCGGCGCAGGTCGCCGTAATATGCGCTGCCCCCGCCATGACCCGCCCGACGTCCAGATTGGCATCGCTGGGCACGGGCACCATCGCCGCGCTGATCCGGCGCGCTGCCTCGTCTTGCGCCACGTCATGCGGGTCTAGCTCCGCCACGCGGACCTCGCCCACTCCGGCCATGACCAGTGCCGCAATCTCTGACGGGCCAAGCGTGCACCCCGCCTCCAATCGTCCCCCTGCCTTAAACGCCACAGAGTGGGTCAAAATCGTGCCCTTGGCCTCGCGCACCGGGCGGCGTCCATACATCATGGCCGCCTCATCACCTGGATCACCTGCGCGAGGATCGAGACGGCGATTTCGGCCGGGCTTTGGGCGCGGATATCAAGGCCGACAGGGGCATGCAGACGGGCGATCTGATCGGAACTCAGCCCCGCTTCCTGCAACCGCGCCACGCGTTTGGCATGGGTCCGGGTCGATCCCAAAGCGCCGATATAAAACGCGTCCGAGCGCAGAGCGGTGATCAGCGCCGGATCATCGAGTTTGGCATCATGGGTGAGCGTGATCACCCCGGTGCGCCCATCCAGCCCATGCGCCAAAAGCGCGGCGTCCGGCCAATCGTCCCCGATGATTTCGCCCGGAAAGCGGGTGTCGCTGGCAAAGGCGCCGCGCGGGTCAATCAATGTCACGTTAAACCCCGCCAGCCGTGCCATCGGCAAAAACGCCTGTGCGATATGCACTGCGCCAATCACGAGCAAACGCGCCGGCGGCATGTGGACCGACACAAACCGCTGCCCGTCCGCCTCGATGCCCGATCGGTCGGCCGCGAAGCGGTCGGGGAAGGCCGAAGGGCCAACAAGATCATGTGTGCCGTGCACCAGATCGGTGACAACGCCAGTGGGCCTGCGTGCCGCGCGTGCTGTGATCACCTCAGCCAAAATCTCCACGGGGAACACCGCGCCTACGGGTTCAAGCAACACCCGGATCGTCCCACCGCAGGCCAATCCAACGGCAAAGGCCGTATCGTCACTGACACCAAACTCAAGGATTTTAAAAGCGGGCGCTTCGAGCAACTCCAAGGCCTCGGTCACCACCGCCCCTTCGACACAACCGCCCGACACCGAGCCGATGATCTCACCTTTGCCCGAGACGACAAGTTGACTGCCAACCGGACGCGGCGCACTGCCCCAGGTGTCAATCACCGTGACCAAAACTGCGCCAACCCCGCCCCGGTGCCACGAAAGCGCCCACTCACCGACCGCGTCAAAGGCGGGATCTGCGGCGACGGCGGGATCAAAGGGCATGCTCAAACCTGGCTCCTCAGCGCGGTGGTAAAAAACGCGGCGGTAAAAACGGGGATCACAGAGACGACTCTAACGCCGTCAGGGCCAGTGTCCAGACGGGTGTTGCCAAATGCCTAACGGCGCGCTGATCCGGGCGATTTGAAAGAAAAAGAGGCGTCGCAGGAGAAACGCATCCCTGCGACGCCAGTAAAGTATTCTGCCCACGCACAAAAGGCAGGATACAGCGCGGACGATCGGAAGGAGAGTCCGCGGGAGGAATGCAGAGGCCCAACTGTCTGACTGCGGACGTGAACCTCTGCGCTCAAAAATGTGATAGGACAGCGGGATCGCGAAAACTTTGATCTGCATCAAGTGCGATTTTCGGCCCGATATTGACCTCGCGCAGATCGGCGCAAACACGATCACAGCGGCCCAAAAAACCATAAAATTCCCTAGAAAATAGACGTTCAAGTCTCAGATTCGGTTTAATTTTTCGAAACAAGCGCCATTTTTAAACAATGCGCGCCAGAGTGTCGCAGGCTCCCAAATGTCAGGCGCCGCCTTGGCAAAGGCCAAAAGCCGTTTTTCCGCCGCCACGATGCCCATCGCATCTGCCGATTCCATCGGCCCGCCGCGCCAGCGCGGATAGCCTTTCGCGATCATCATCACCACGTCAATGTCCAGCGGGCGGGACACCACGCCGCGCTCCAACAGCCGCGCACCGGCATTGGCTTCGGCCAAAATGAGCCGCTCGACAATATCCGTGTCGCTCAAGGCCAAGGCCGCGATGCCGCCGTCCGCTCTCAGTTCGGCCAAAAGCGCCTCTGCCGCGCTGTCATCCGGCCCTGCCCCGTCAACATAATCGTAAAACCCGGCTCCCTTGGCTTTGCCTGCGCGCCCTTTTCCGGCCAAATATTGTGCTACAGCCCCGGTCATGTAGCCCAGTCCAAGCGCGTCCATGGCCTCGCAGGGCCCGGCGGGAAAACCGTACTCCCGCATTGCCTGATCAATCTGTGCCGGACGCGCGCCCATCAGCAACAGCACATCGACGGCGGCCCATCCGGCCTCTTGCACCACATTGGCAATCAAACCATCCGTGGCCGACACCGTCACCGGGATTTTGCCGAGGCGGCACAAAAACGCATGGGCCGTCACCAAAGCCTTGGGAGACACATCATCGGAATGGGCCAATTCGACCACGCGGATCATCTGGGCCGGGGCAAAGAAATGCAGACCCAAAAACCGTTCGGGATGGGCCAAATCACGGGCCATCTCGTCAAACCCGCGATCCGCGACCGTGGCCAAAACCACCTCTTCGGGTAAAAATTCTTCGACCCGTGCCAAAAGACTCCCGCGCGCCGCCGCATTGCCTTGGGTCGCTTCGATCACCAGATCGGCGGCGGCAAGGCTATCGACGCGGGCGCTGGTGGTGAAGGCGGCCACTCTGGCATCGCGCAGATCGGGGCTGATCTGGCCCTGTTGCGCGGCGCGGGTGTAGGCGGCTTCAATCCGGTTTTGAACAACAACCAATTGATCGGCACCATTGCCCAAAAGACGAACATGAAACCCATGATCCAGCGCCGCAACGGCAATCCCAAGCGCCAATGTGCCGGTGCCGACAATCCCAAGGGTGATGACCTCGGCAGGCTCAACGCCGTCCACCCCGGTCAGTCGCGCCGCCTGTCTTTCGGCCGCATAAGCGTGTCGGAGGGCCTTGGATTGCGCCGAGGCAAAACAGTCCTCGCGCGCCGTCTGTTCGCGCCAGACACCCGCGTCAAAGGGCATCATCAATGCCGCCTCGACGCAGTCGATGATATGTTTTGGCGCCTCAATGCGTGCCCCGCGAATTTCCATCCGTCGCGCCGCGACCTCCGACATGTAGCGCGCGCCATCGGCCAGACCACGGGTGGTATCGCGGCTGGGACGTGGCCCCTTTTTGCTCTCAATCAAGTGGCGGGCAAAGGCCAAAGCTTCATCACCAACCTTTTTTTGCACCAATTGATCGATGAGGCCGAGTTTTTGCGCTTGGGCACCATCTATCGGGCGGCCCGGCAGCAGCAGCGCAAGCGCTGCATCCGCGCCGATCAATCGGGGCAAACGCTGGGTCACCCCGCCGCCAGGGACAAGGCCAAAGGACACCTCGGGCGCGCCCAATCGCGCCGCCCGTCCCATTACCCGGTAATGCGCCGCCAAAGCCAAGGCCAATCCGGCCTCAAGCGTCGCGCCATGAAGGGCGGCCACCACCGGTTTGCCACAGGCCTCGATCCGGTCACACAGGGTGTTTAACGTCGGCGCAGCCTCGGTGAGCGACAGAGCGTCAGGGGCATAGCCGGTACAAAAAGACGCGCCTTCGCCCGCGACAACAATGGCGCGCACACCGGAGTCATTGTCCGCGTCCTCGATGGCTTTGAACAGCGCCAGGCGCAATGCATCGGTGAGGGTGTTGACGGGCGGGCGCGACAGGCGCAGCACGGCCAGCGCGCCTTCGCGACTGGACTGTACCAAATCTTGCTCAGGGGTTTCGCCCTGTGCCGCTGTCACATTTTGCCCCACTCGCATCACACGCCCCCTTACGCCTCACATCGAACGCCCAAAGCCGCCAAGTCCTGCGAAAGAAACGGCGACAAAAGCCCCTGTTTAACCCCTGCGGATCATTTATCCACAGCTTATCCACAGTTTGGGATCATAATGGCGGAGAGCGGGGTGAGAAAGCAAGAACCCTTTTGTTTCGGGCTCTTGCGGGGCATGACGCGGGTCACGGTGGAGGCTGTTCCTGCGCGCGCCGGCCTGCGCACAGGCTTTAGATGTCTGCGGTTTCGTCACGCGTGGGATAAAAATCGTCGGCAGAGCTGTCCTCAAGCTCGGCCTCCAACCGCACCAAATCGTCGGGCAAAGGCAGGCCAAGCGCCGACAGTTCCGAAAGCGTTTCACGCAACCGCTCCTGCAGCACATGACGATCCTCAGGCTGGGCCGAAATTTCGTTCAAAATCATATAGGCTTGGGCTTTGAGGGCTTCGAATGCCATCGGCGTGTCCTTTCTCGACAGGGCGAACCCCGATCTCTTAGACCGGCAAATTGTCCCATATATCGTCATCGTCCTCAGCACTCACCTCCGTGCGCGCGTAGACTGTCGCGGCAGGCTCGGAAAAGGATTTATGCAACTTGTCTTTCAACACGGCTGCGGTGTCTTCGTCTTTGACCAGATCGTCCACGATACGATCAATTTCGGTGTCATATTTTGGTGAATTGGGCATAGGCTGTCCTCCTCATATAGGCGTGCTTGTAGGCGTGTTTGCTAAAATTCACACCTCGCGCCCTCCTCAGGCACGCGCGATGCGGCGGATTATTTGTGTTCGGCGTTGCGTGCGGCGCAGTCTTTACACACTGGTGTATAGGGTAGCACATCCAAACGTTTTGCGCTGATTTCTTCGCCGCAGGCGGCGCAAAATCCGTATTCCCCGGCAGAAATGCGCTGAAGTGCCGCTTCTATCATCGCCAGTTCGAGTTTTCCCGCCACCCCCATGCCCTCAAGCACCTCATCGCTCTCGCGTTCGGTGGCCAGTTCGGCCCAGTCTTTTGACTGATGCGCGTCCAGTTCGGTTTCGATGTTGCGCAGTCTCAGCGTCAATTCCGCTTTGCGTTGCTGCAATTGTGTTTGTCTTTGAACAAGGTCTAGCATGAACATTCCTCCTTGGAAAAACAGCATCCGCTCAAACCGCATCACATGCATTGATGTACATCAACAGAATATTAAAGCGTGACGCTTTGGCTATGCCCTATTCAAGCGATGGGAGATCTCCCATCGCCGGGAAATGCCCCAAATCGGGCAGATCACCCATATCTCCTCCCATATCCCCCAAGGCCGGAAACGCCCCAAGGGGAGGCAGATCGCCCATATCTCCCATGGCGGGATAATCCCCCATCGGGGGCACATCACCCATCCCATTTGAGAGTGCCGGAACAGCAGAGCTCCCCGAGGGCGCCCCCATATCGCCAAACCCGCCCTCGTCCGGTCCATAAGAGGCATCCAAAGGATCGTCATCCCCGGTCATAAAGATCAGGCGCACGGCGCGTTTGCCATTGATCTGGCCCAATTGCGCCCGGCTGACGAGGCGATCATCGGCACGCAATTCCACCTTGGACACGGCAGAGCGCGGGATCGACAAGACCATCCCCACCTCAAGCGACATCACATCGGCCAAGGGCAGGCGAATGCGGTGCAAAACCGTGTCAAGCCGGGCCTCCGATGTCATGACAACCGCCTGAAAATCACGGCCAAAATTGTTGGGCGCGCCGGGGACGGGTTTGGGCGTGGCGCGGGCATAGGGAAAAACCAACAGGATTTCGCCCTCGCGCACACCGCGCCCAAGCGACACGGAGATGCGGTACACCCGGTACGGCACATCCTCGAAAGCAATCGAAATGGACCGCGCCTCGCGCAATTGCGCGGCGACACGAAACCCCTCGACATGGGGCGGGTCAGCGACCTCGGCCACGTTGGTTTCGAACAGAGACAGAATATGATCGGTGATTTCCGTACACATCACCGCATCCGTTGCGGTGGGGGCGCGCTCTTCGGGCGGCAGTTTCAACACCTTGCCTGTGGTTTGTTGTTCGACCACGGCGGAAACCACGTTGCGATCAAACACCGCCAAACCATAGGCGTTGTCCGGCCCCTCCAGGAGCGACAAAAGCGCATCGTCGGGCAATTGCTCCGGCAGGCGCAAAATCGAACTGCGCTCCTCGGCCACATGTGTCACCTGCATCACCAGACCGATCGAATCCTCCGCAGCCTTCGCCGCAGCAAGGCGCAGCGCCTTTGCGGGCGACATCGGTTGAACGTCCGGCGGCGGGCGGCCAACGCCCGCTTTGCGGCGCATCGCGGAAATGATGTCTGCGTCAGACATGGTGGTGCATCAAATGTCCCGGTTTCAATCCGCATCAGTTGTGCATGGGCACGGTAAACAAAGGGTTTATTCCGTTAATCTTTTCGCCCCAAATCGCGTTTTCACCCCGCGGAGGGCAGATTTCACCCCGAGGGTCGCCCTGACCGTGCCCGCACGCGCGCCAGGTCAAGCCGAAATGCCGCCCCGCCCTGCCCCGGCAGATAGGAAATCGTGCCGCCCAGATTGACCATGATTTCACGGCAAATCGCCAATCCAAGCCCCGCTCCACCCGCTTTTGCGTGATCGGTCAGGCGCGAAAATTTCTCAAAAATCACCGCCTGTTTGTCCTTGGCAATGCCCGAACCATTGTCGATGAAATCTATTTGGATCGCGTCCTCCCCGATCCTGCGGGCGTAGATTTTCAACTCCGGCTGCGGCGCATCGCAATACTTGCGGGCATTGGTGATCAGGTTGATAAACACCTGCGCCAACCGGTCCGGGTCGGTTTCAATCGCGATATGTTCGGACAGGACATGCCGCCGAATGGTGATCGCGCCCGCCGCCCCGCCGGAACTGGCCTGAACCGCGCGTTCGATCACGTCATGCAAATTGGTGCGGGTCCAGTTGAGCGTCACCGAGCCGTTTTCCAACACCGAGAGGTCCAAAAGATCGTCCAAAAGCCGGGTCAGCCGCTGGGCCTCGTCATGGATGATGCCGGAGAACCGTGTCAGGCTTTCGCCATCCATCTCACCCGTCTGCCCGGCCTCGCGCAGGATTTCGGAAAAGGCCCGGATCGAGGTCATCGGCGTGCGCAATTCATGCGAGATTTGCGACAGAAACGCATCCTTTTGGATCGACAAGGCGGTCAGTTTGGCGTTGGCCTCGCGCAATTGCCGCGCGGTGCGGGCAAGCTCTTCGGATTTATGCTCAAGCTGGGTCGAATATTCCAACATCTGTGCGGTTTCATCGGCCACGGCCATCAAATCCTCGACCGAAACCAACACGCCACCGGCGATTTGCCCCAACATCGCATGGGCCGTCGCCGCCCCCACCGACCCCGCCAATTCACGTTCCAGACGCTCGATAAATTCCGATGTTGCATCCGGTAGATAGCCCTGTTTGCCCTGCGCCTCCGCTTCAGCTTGAAACAGGTTTTGCGCCTCCGCTGGCCCCAAAATCCTCTGCGCCATGACCAAAAGGTCTTCGGCCTCGGCAAAACCATGCGACCAGCCGCGCGTCGATCCGGTGTGTTCGAACACGCTGACAAATTGCGCCCCCTGAAGCCGTTCAACGGGGCGCGGAAAGGACATCAAAGAACCCAAGATAAACACCAATGTGTTGAGCGCGATGGACCAGACCACGGCATGCACCACCGGATCGACGCCTTCGACGCCAAACAACGCCTGGGGCCGCAACAGGGCGATGCCAAAGGGACCATTGTCGAGAAATGTCTGCGTATATCCCGCCGCCGCGCCAAAGGAGGGCAAGAACATCGAATAGGCCCAGATGCAAAAGCCCAGCACAACCCCGGCGATGGCCCCGACCCGCGTGGCTCCGCGCCAGAATATCCCGCCCAACAGCGCCGGTAGCACCTGTGCGACGCCGGAAAACGAAATCATGCCGATGGAGGCCAAGGCCTCTGAGCCGCCGGAAAAATGGAAATAGAGATAGCCCAGAGCCAAGACGCCAAAAATCGACAAGCGGCGGGCAGACAGCACGACACTGCGCACATCGCCCGACATGGTGGCGCCGCCCGTGCGCGAACTCAGCCAGATCGGCATGACGATGTGGTTGGACACCATGGTGGAGAGCGCAATCGAGGCGACGATGACCATCGACGTGGCCGAAGAAAACCCGCCCAAAAACGACAGGGTCGCGAGGACGCGTTGATCATAATGTAGCGGCAAAGTCAGGACGAACATGTCCGGGTTTGATCCACTGGGCAACACATCCAGCCCGACAACGGCGATGGGGATGACAAACAATGACATGCCAAACAGGTAGAGCGGAAAGGCCCAACCTGCCGTAAACAAATGATTTTCGTCGACGTTCTCAACCACGATGACCTGAAACATCCGCGGCAGGGTGATCAGCGCCGCGCCCGACAACAGCGTCAGTGTGATCCAGCGCGTGCCGTGAATGGAATGCTGGGCGACAGGTGAGGCATCAAGGCGTGTCATCATATCGCCCATCCCATCGGACAGGCCCCAGACGACGAACATGCCGACCCCCACAAGCGCGACGAATTTGACCACCGCCTCCAAGGCAATCGCGGTCACAACCCCGTGGTGGCGCTCATTGGCATCGAGATTGCGCGTGCCAAAGAGGATGGTGAACAACGCCAATCCAGCGGCGACCCAAAGCGCGGTTTTGTCCAGATCGGGCACCACCATGCCGGAGGGATCATTGAGGCCAAAGACCGCGAAAGACAGCGCCACGGATTGCAATTGCAGCGCAATATAGGGCGTGGTGCCAATCACCGCCAAAAGCGTCACCAAAACCCCCAAAGTGGTCGATTTGCCGTAGCGCGAAGAGATCAAATCGGCAACCGAGGTGATCCGCTGGGTCCGGCCAATGCGCACCAGTTTGCGTAAAATCCACCACCAGCCGATCATCACCAAGGACGGTCCAAGATAGATCGTCAGATACTCAAGGCCCGAGCGCGCGGCATAGCCGACCGCGCCGTAAAACGTCCATGCGGTACAGTATATAGAGAGTGAGAGCGTGTAGACCCAAGGCGAGCGCAGCCAGCCCAGCCGTCCGGCCTCCGCCCGCTTTTCCGCCCAAAACGCCACCACGAACAGGAATGTGGCATAGCTCAGACAGGCCAGAACAAGGATGTTGAAATGGAACATTCAGCGGCGGTCCCCGGTCCGGTCTTCGGTCTGGTTTTCGGCCCGATTTTCGGCAGCGTGTTTCTCGCTCCAATCTTCGGAGGCTGGCAGATCGCCCAACGCGCCCTCAGATCGGCTTTGCGAGGTCAAAAGCTCTTCGGTGCGCGCCGCGCCATGGGCCAGTAAAAACGCCAACCACCCGGCCGCCAAAATCCCAAGCGCCCAGACCACAAACACATGCACGAAAGACCGTGATCCCGCGCCCAGGGGTTGATCCGTACCCTCCCCACCCCACAAAAGTGGCAAAAGCCAGAGGCAAAGCAGCAAAAAGGGCAAGAGCCGTTGCGCATCAATCAAGCGCCTGCGCCGATAAGACGCGCGCGCCAGATAGACCGGGGAACGCCCCTCAGCCATCGCTGTGCGCCTGCGCCCGATCCGGCCCGGCCAAGCTGCGCACGGCCTCTAACATTTCGGAATTGGAGAAGGGTTTGGTCATGAAATGCGACACGCCCGCCGCTTCGGCCATATCGCGGTCTTTTTTCTGACCTCGCGCGGTCAGCATCAAAATCGGCCGTGCCGCATGCTCTGCCATGCCGCGCAGATCGCGCAGGATGTCAAAACCGGATTTGTTCGGCAACATCACGTCCAAAATCACAATATCCGGCCGTTTGGCCGCCACCGCTGCCACCGCCGTCGCCCCGTCCGAATGCGTTTCCACGGTCCAGCCGTCCCGCGACAGAATAAACCGGATCGCTTCAATTATGTTTGGTTCGTCTTCGATCAGCAACACACGCTTGCCCATCTGACAGACCCTCTCTCCCAAAGGCGTTTTTTCCAATCCCTCATCCGAAGATACCGAAAAATCGCATACATCCGCGCGCACCCGTTCCATGGCCGGTGCATTTTGAATCCAGCCTCCTCCCAAAGATAGAATTCAGAACGCGTTAACTGTCTCATCTTATGGCGTTTCAAAGTACTCATGTCAAAACTTCTCACGCCTGACGGGGATTTCTCCAACGTCATGCCTCCGGCAAAAATGGCCGGTAACCGCCCACCCGCCATGCGTCTTATGGCGCGCTCCTACCCCTCTTCCACATCCTCCAAGACCATCGACGGTTCGCGGCGGGCGACGCAATTCTTTCGGGCGCAGACGCGGCAGCTTGTGCCGACGCCCAGCACTTCGGCATCGCGCGGCACATGGCCCAGACCGTCGAGCCGGTCGAGCGGCAAAAACAGCATCGTCACCTCCACCACCTCAGGGGCGTCGAAACTTTTGGGCGGGCGCGGCTGACAGATCGCATAGGCCAGATAGCGCCGCGCCGGTTGGCCCTGTTGTTCGACCACACGCCGGATCGGCACCATCGGTCTGAGCAAGGCCTGATACAGCGGCCAGAGCGCGCAGGCGGCACCAAAGCGCGGCGGAGCAAAACCGTCGAGCGGCTTGCGAAAGGTCAGCGCGCCGGAGCCATCACAGATCACAAGGCCCATCGGCGGACGGCCTTCTTTCGGAGGCAAGGCGGCCAGACGGCGCATCGCAGCCGCCAGATCCACACCAGCTTCCTGCGCCAAAGCCGCCGGGTCGGGCCCATGGGCGGCGATCACGTCCTCGACCAAGGACACCGGCATTTTTTCCGCCTCGGCCCGCGCCCGCAACACCCATTTGCGCGCCAAACTTTGTGCGGCGGGCGAACGCAGCCCCTCATCTCCGACCAAATCCGGCATCATCCCGCACTCAAGCTCGGGGATGGTAAAGTCGCGCTGCGCCAACCACGCTTCGACCTCATCCAAGGGCGCGGACAGCGTGTCCTCGGATTTGCCCACCGTATCAAGATAACTCACCAACGCCTGCGAGCCGTCGGCCAGACGTTGACTGTCCTCATAAAGGTTGCGGTGAAACCGGGCCTGCCAGTCGCGGTCAATGTCGCCTGCGTTGTTCAAAATTCCCGCCGTCGAACGGATCGCGGTCACGGTCGAAAGGACTTCGTGCAGACTGTCAGAAAGGAACGGGTCATGGGCCAAACGATCGTTGAGCGCTTCTACTCTACGTTCAAGCGCGGTGATCCGATCACGCTGCGCCACCACCAAAGCGGCCCAGCCCGGAAAACGTCCGGCAAATTCTTCGGCCCGCGCGGTTTCCGGGTCTGTTGTGCCTTTGGCCCCGCCACGACGCGGCCCCGGCGCAGCGTTGCTGGCCGCGTCTTGCAGCCCTTCCATCAAAGGCACCTGCGCGCCTTCGGTCAGAGCGGAGGGTTCAACCCCCAAGGCACGCGCCAGATCGACCAGCAATTTCCCACCGATTCTGCGGCGATTGTGTTCGATCAAATTCAAATAAGACGGCGAAATGCCCACATCTCGGGCCAAATCGGCCTGTTTGAGCCCTTCCAAAGAGCGCCGTTCACGGATTCGTGTGCCTGTCAGGGCGGATCTGGGCATCGTCTTTCCTCAGTTGCAACATCGAAACGCGAATGATTTCAGGCTCTTTCTGCAGACGCGAAGCGACTTGCGCTGCACCTGCGCGAAAATAGATTTACACTGCATACCATCGCATTGTGTATTTATTAACAAAAAAATCCTTAACTATAAAGCACTTGTTGATGAATTTTCTTCACACACCCAGTATTACCCCATCTCGTTTACAAATCCGACATTTCGGAGACGGGATCTGCGCGCCGCCTGGACTTCGGGGAGGAAGTCCGGGCGAGCCTGACAAATTCTAGGGAGGAATATACATGTCCAAAACCGATCTGACACGGCGCGTTTCGCGTCGCGGCGTGATCAAAACCGGGGCCATTGCTGGCGCTGGTCTCGCGCTGCCGACGATCTTCACCTCAGGCGCTCGCGCCTTTACCAACGAACCGATGGGCGGCACGGTCACCCTCGGCTTTAACGTGCCTCAATCAGGTGCCTATGCCGATGAGGGCGCGGATGAGTTGCGCGCCTATCAACTGGCGGTCGAGCATCTGAACGGCGAAGGCGACGGCGGCATGCTGAACACCTTCAGCTCCAAGGTTCTTGAAGGCAACGGCATCCTTGGCAAGAAGGTTGGTTTTGTCACCGGCGACACCCAAACCAAATCGGATGCGGCCCGCGCCTCCGCCAAATCCATGATCGAAAAAGACGGTGCGGTGATGATCACCGGCGGCTCGTCTTCGGGCGTGGCCGTGGCTGTTCAGGGCCTGTGCCAGGAAGCGGGCGTGATCTTCATGGCCGGTCTGACCCATTCCAACGACACCACGGGCAAAGACAAAAAAGCCAACGGGTTCCGTCACTTCTTTAACGCCTATATGTCCGGTGCGGCACTCGCTCCGGTGTTGGCCGCCCGCTATGGTGCGGATCGCAAGGCCTATCACCTGACCGCCGATTACACTTGGGGCTGGACCCAAGAGGAATCCATTGCCGCCGCCACTGAGGCGCTTGGCTGGGAAACCGTGAACAAGGTGCGCACACCTTTGGGTGCGGGCGATTTCTCCTCCTACATCACGCCGGTTCTGCAAACGGACGCGGATGTGCTGATCCTGAACCACTACGGCGGGGACATGGTCAATTCGCTGACCAACGCGGTGCAATTCGGTCTGCGCGACAAGATGGTCAATGGCAAGCAATTCGAAATCGTTGTGCCACTGTTCTCGCGTCTGATGGCGCGCGGTGCGGGCGAAAACATCAAGGGCATCCTTGGCTCCACCAACTGGCACTGGTCGCTGAGCGATGAAGGCTCGCAAGCCTTTGTGAAATCCTTCGGCACCAAATACGGCTTCCCGCCATCGCAGGCCGCACACACCTGTTATGTGCAGACCCTGCTTTATGCCGATGCCGTGGCCCGCGCCGGATCGTTCAACCCCTGCGCCGTTGTCGAAGCGCTTGAAGGCTTTGAATTTGACGGTTTGGGCAATGGTCCGACTCTCTATCGCGCCGAAGATCACCAGTGTTTCAAAGACGTTTTGGTGGTGCGCGGGAAAGAGAACCCAACCTCCGAATTCGACCTTCTCGAAGTTGTCGAAATCACTCCGGCGGCTCAGGTCACCTACCCGGTCGATCACCCGATGTTCGCAGGCGGCGCATTGGGCGACTGTAACGCGGGCTGATCGCGCCCTGAAAAGAGGGGCTGAACCGCAACAGCGGCGGTCCCTCGCCACTTCCAAAACCAAATGGGCCGGACCGCACATGCGGCTCCGGCCTCCCCTCCCCCCGGCCCGAACCTGGCGCCGGGACAGGTGGACTTTGGTCAACCGACACGCTCAACCCAACAGGTGGGGACCATGGAGACAATCCTTCTGCAATTGCTCAACGGGCTCGATAAAGGCTCGGCCTATGCGTTGATCGCGCTTGGGCTTACATTGATTTTCGGCACGCTGGGCGTGGTCAATTTTGCCCATGGCGCGATTTTCATGATTGGGGCATTTTGCGCGGTGACCTTGTCGCGCATCTTCTCGCTTTCGTTTGAAACCGTCGATCCGAGCAAACTCGATTTCCTCGGCAACCCGGCCAAAATCAAAACCCCCTATGTCGAGGCGTGGTTTGGCGCAGACGCGGGCGCATGGATGATCGACTGGGCGGTGCCTTTGGCGATCCTGTTCTCCATCCCGATCATGATCGCGGTGGGATGGGCCATGGAACGCGGCTTGATCAAGCATTTTTACAAACGCCCCCACGCCGATCAGATTCTTGTGACCTTCGGCCTCGCCATCGTGCTGCAAGAGATCATCAAATATTTCTACGGTGCCAACCCGATCTCCACCCCGGCCCCCGACGCATTCAGAGGCTCGTTCGATTTTGGCGCCGCTCTGGGCTTTGATCCGAATGTGATCATCTACCCCTACTGGCGTTTGATCTATTTTGGCTTTGCCGCTGTGGTCATCGGGGCTGTGTTTTCCTTCCTGCGCTTTACCACCTTCGGGATGGTCGTGCGCGCGGGCATGGCGGACCGGGAAACCGTGGGTCTTTTGGGCATCAACATCGACCGCAAATTCACCATCATGTTCGGCCTCGCCGCCGCCGTCGCGGGCATGGCGGGCGTGATGTACGCGCCAATCCTGTCACCGAACTATCACATGGGCATGGACTTTTTGGTGCTGTCCTTCGTGGTCGTGGTGGTCGGCGGCATGGGCTCGCTGCCCGGCGCGGTCGCCGCAGGCTTTCTCTTGGGCATCTTGGAGAGCTTCTCTTCGATGAACGAAATCAAATCAATCATCCCCGGCATCGACCAGATCATTATCTATGTCGTCGCCATCATCATCCTGTTGACCCGTCCACGCGGCTTGATGGGCAAAAAAGGCGTGATGGAGGACTAATGCCATGTTCGGACTGAATAAAAAAGACACCACCTTTCTGTTGATCGTCATCGGGTTGACCCTGTTCACACCGATCCTCATGCAACCGTTTGCCGAGGGCTCGGGGCTGGCGCAATTCAACGGCGGCTATCCCGACCTGATGCAAAAGGTCGCCATTTTCGGCATCTTTGCGGTCGGGTTCAACATCCTCTTTGGTCTCACCGGATACCTGTCCTTTGGCCATGCCGCCTTTCTTGGCATCGGCTCCTACTCCGCCGTCTGGATGTTCAAACTGCTGACGATGAACGTCATCCCCGGCATCCTTTTGGCCATGGTGGTCTCCGGCCTCTTTGCCGCCGCCATCGGCTACGTGTCCCTGCGGCGCTCGGGGATTTACTTCTCGATCCTGACATTGGCCTTCGCGCAGATGTGCTACAAAATGGCCTATTCCGTGCTGACCCCTCTGACCAATGGCGAAACCGGCCTGCAATTGGCGCTGGATGATCCGCGGATTTTGGACAAGGCAATCGAAGGCTCGTCCCTGCCCGTCACCAATATCTTCGGCCTGCCGATGAACAGCAGCTATAAGCTTGACGTCATGAACCATGTGTTCACCTTCAGCGTTGGCTTTTACTTTTGTGCCGTCATCGCGATCCTGGCCTTTTACGTCGCCATCCGCCTGTTCCGTTCGCCCTTTGGCATGATGCTGCGCGCGGTGAAATCGAACCAACACCGGATGAATTACACCGGGCTTGACCCAAAACCCTACACTCTGGCGGCCTTCGTGATCTCCGGCATGTATGCGGGTCTTGCGGGCGGGCTTTTGGCGGCGATGGACCCTTTGGCCGGCGCGGATCGGATGCTTTGGACCGCCTCGGGCGAGGTTGTGATCATGACCATCTTGGGCGGGGCTGGCACCTTGATGGGTCCGGTTTTGGGCGCGGGTGTGATCAAGTATCTTGAAAACATCTTTTCCAAAATCAACGAGAGCGTACTGCACAGCTGGTTCCATTGGTTGCCAGATGGGATCGAAGATCTTGTCGTCTGGGTCTTTGCCCGCTTCACCGGCGAGGGCTGGCACCTCACCCTTGGTGTGACCTTCATGTTGGTTGTGACCTTCCTGCCGGGTGGTTTGATCGAAGGCCTGAAACGCATTCGGGATCGGGTCAAGAACGGTAAAAAGAAACGCGACAAATACGATGATCCCGACCCGGACCATCACCCCGCCCCCACAAAACGCGTTGCAGGAGAATGAACATGGGAATTCTTGAAGTCAAAGGCGTGGGCAAACGGTTCGGCGGTCTGCAAGCTCTGGGTAATGTCAATCTGTCGATCCACGAGAACACCGTCCACGCCATCATCGGCCCCAATGGCGCGGGCAAATCCACGCTCCTGAACTGCCTGGTCGGGAAACTCATGCCCGACACCGGATCTGTGATGTTCGATGGCCAATCGGTCTTGGGGCGCAAACCCCATGAAATCAACCAAATGGGCATCTCCCGCGTGTTCCAAACCCCTGAGATTTTTGGCGATCTCACGGTGATGGAAAACATGATGATCCCGTGTTTTGCCAAACGCGATGGGGCCTTTCGGATGCATGCGTTTGAAAGCATCGCCCAAGAGAGGGATTTGATCGCCAAGGCCGAAAAGATGCTCTCAGATGTCGGTATGTTGGAAAAACGCGAGATGGTGGCATCCTCCATGTCGCGCGGCGACAAACGCCGACTTGAGATTGCGATGTGTCTGGTGCAGGAGCCGAAATTGTTGCTGTTGGACGAACCGACAGCGGGCATGGCGCGCGCCGACACCAACAACACCATCGAGCTTTTGAAACAAATCAAAGCCGAACGCGACATCACCATCGCCATCATTGAGCACGATATGCATGTGGTGTTTTCGCTCGCCGACCGGATCACGGTTTTGGCCCAAGGCACCCCCTTGGTCGAAGACACGCCGGACAACATCAAAGGTCACCCAAAGGTCAAAGAGGCCTATTTGGGTGAGACGCAACAGGTTTAAAGGGCGGCATCATGACACAAGAGTTCAATCCAAACGCCAATCATGCCGAAACCGCACCTGCGTTCTTTTCCGCATGGGATATTCACGCCTATTACGGTGAAAGCTACATCGTCCAAGGCGTGTCTTTTAACATCCACGAGGGCGAGATTCTGGCCCTCTTGGGCCGCAATGGCGCGGGCAAAACATCGACCCTGCGCGCGCTGGCACGTCTCGACAGCCCGCAAGTCACCCATGGCGAAATCTGGCTCGACCACGAACGCCTGCACGACAAAACCTCCTATGAGGCGGCGGTGCGCGGCATCTCTTTGGTCCCCGAAGATCGCCGGATCATCCCCGGCCTGACCGTCGAGGAAAACCTGCAACTGGCGCAGATTGTAGAACCCGTGGGCTGGTCTCTGGATCGACTGTATGAGTTGTTCCCGCGTCTGCGCGAACGGCGCAAACAAGAGGGCATCACCCTGTCGGGCGGCGAACAACAAATGCTCGCCATCGCCCGCGCTTTGGCCCGCGACATCAAGGTGTTGTTGCTCGATGAGCCTTACGAAGGCCTCGCCCCTGTCATCGTGGATGAGATTGAAAAGACGCTCAAAATCATCAAGGCGCAGGGCATCACCACCGTTCTGGTCGAACAAAACGCCGTGCGCGCGCTCAATTTGGCCGACCGCGCCGTCATTCTTGATACCGGTCGAGTGGTTTATGATGGTAGTGCTAAAGAAGTACTTGAGAACGAAGCGCTAAGAACCGAATATCTGGCCATCTGAACCTGCCCCGCCTTGACCTCCCGCGTCTCGGAAAGGGGCTGCCTGCGCCGGACGCCCCGGCGCGGGCCAAATGCACTCTCGGGAGGAGGCACTATGACGAACCCCATCTACCCGCCAAGCGACGATTTCGCCGCCAATGCTCTGATCTCTAAAGAAAAATACACCGACATGTACGCGCGCT
>NZ_AMRK01000011.1 GCF_000299875.1 Celeribacter baekdonensis B30 | reverse complement strand
CCGACTTCGGCCTCGTCGCCGATTTGTTCGATGCTGTGCCCGAATTGACATCAAAGCTCTAAAAGGATTGAGCCATGACCTATCACGCCCCCTTGCGCGAAATTAACTTTATCCTTGAAGATTTATGCAACCTGTCCGGGCTTTCTGCTCTGGACGGATTTGAGGATTTCACGCCTGAAACCATCGAGGCCATTTTGCTTGAGGCCGGAAAATTCGCAAATGATGTTCTGGCGCCTTTGAACCATCAGGGCGATGTCGACGGTCTTGGGTTCAAGGATGGCAAAGTCACCATGCCACGCGGCTGGAAAGAGGCCTACACCAGTCTGGTCGAGGCGGGTTGGAACAGCCCCGCCGCAGAGCCCGAGTTCGGCGGTATGGGGCTTCCGGTGTTGGTCAACACCTGCATCCAGGAACTGTTCAATGGGGCGAATATCTCGTTTCAGCTCTGCCCCTTGCTGACCCAAGGTGCTATCGAAGCACTGGCCGCCTATGCCGATCCAGCGCTTCAGGCGGTCTATCTTGAAAAGATGGTTTCGGGCGAATGGGCTGGTACTATGAACCTGACCGAACCACAGGCCGGGTCGGACTTGTCGCAGGTGCGGTCCAAAGCGGTGCCCAAGGACGATCATTATCTGATCAGTGGCCAGAAGATTTTCATCACCTATGGCGAACACGATATGGTCGACAACATTGTCCATCTCGTCTTGGCGCGTTTGCCCGATGCGCCCGAAGGCACCAAAGGGATTTCCCTGTTCGTGGTGCCGAAATTCTTGCCGGATGCCGAGGGTCAGCCGGGTGTCGCCAATGATCTGCGTTGTGTGTCGATCGAGCACAAACTGGGGATTCACGCCAGCCCGACCTGCACCATGGCCTATGGCGACAATGAGGGCGCAATCGGCTATTTGGTCGGTGAGCCGAACCGTGGTTTGCAATACATGTTCGCAATGATGAACAACGCGCGGCTGAACGTCGGGCTTCAGGGCATTGGCGTCGCTGAACACGCGTTTCAAACCGCCGCGTATTACGCCTCTGAGCGCAAACAGGGCGCTGTCACAAATGGCACCTCGCCTGCGCCGATCATCCAGCACCCCGATGTCAAACGGATGCTGGGCGTGATGAAAGCGCAAACCGAAGGTGCACGTATCCTGGCCCTGCGCGCCGCCTTGTCCATCGACATGGCTGAACGCGCCCCTGATGCGGACATTCGTGCCCGTCATCAACGCCGGGTGGATTTGCTCATCCCGGTGGTCAAAGCATGGTCGACTGAAATGGCCGTAAGCGTGGCCTCTCAGGCGGTGCAGGTGCATGGTGGTATGGGCTATGTCGAGGAAACCGGCGTGGCGCAGTTTTACCGCGATGCTAAAATCACCACGATCTACGAGGGCACGACCGGTATCCAGGCGATGGACCTCGTTGGGCGTAAAATTTTGCGAGACCAAGGGCTTGCGGTAAGCGAAATCGTATCCGACATCCGCGCCAGTGCGAATGCGCTCGCCGATGAGGGGGAAGGTGCGCTTGACGTCAATCTCATGCGTCGCAGTGCCCATGAGGCCGCTGATTTGATCGAAAAATCCTGTGAATGGCTGCTGGCCGCTCAGGTCACGGATGCGGCCTTGCCGCTCGCCGCCGCGCAAAGCGTGATGGATGTGTTCGGCATGAGCCTCTCGGCGTGGTGTTTGATCGACAGTGCGGCGGCGGCGTCGCGTCATCTTGCAGTCGGGGATGGTGACGCTGCGTTCTGGCGGTATCGCATATCCCTGGCCGAATGTTTCATCCATCATATTTTCCCGATGGCACAGGCGCGCCTGACCACCATGCGCAATGGATCGTACAGCGTGATCGGGCTTGAGCCTGACATGTTGGCACAGGCAAGCTGATTGGATTTTGGCCCCGCCGCAGCGATGATGCGGGGCCTTTCACATAAGGATTGAGAGATGACTGATATTGTAATTCTGGGCGGGGCCCGGACCGCGATTGGCACCTTTGGTGGCGCATTGGCCGGGATGCCGCCGATTTCGCTTGCGGCGCATGTGACCAAGGCCGCTTTGGAACGCTCTGGCACCACGCCGGATCAGATCGGCACCGTGGCCTTTGGCCATGTGTTGAACACCGAACCGCGGGACATGTACCTCAGCCGCGCCGCCGCGATCGAGGCGGGGATGGCGGTTGAGACCCCGGCGATGAACGTGAACCGGCTTTGCGGGTCTGGCATTCAGGCCATCGTGTCCGTGACGCAATCCCTGATGCTTGGCGATGCCGAGTTTGGTCTTGCCGGTGGCGCGGAATGTATGAGCCGCGCGCCCTATATCGTTCCCGCGATCCGTTGGGGGCAAAAAATGGGCGACACGGGGGCGACCGACATGATGCTCGGCGCGCTGACTTGCCCGTTTGGCACCGGACATATGGGCGTGACCGCCGAAAATGTTGCGGCGGAACACGGCATCACCCGCGAGGCGCAGGATGCCTTTGCCTTGGAAAGTCAAAACCGCGCCGCTCAGGCGATTGCCGAGGGCCGGTTTGCAAGCCAAATCATCCCGGTCGAGATCAAGACCCGCAAGGGCGTCACCGTGTTTGACACCGATGAGCACCCCAAACCAAGCTCCATCGAGGCGTTGGCCGGTCTGCGCACCGCGTTCCAAAAAGACGGCACAGTGACGGCGGGCAATGCCTCGGGGCTTAATGATGGGGCCGGGGCGATTGTTCTGGCGCGTCGTGATGCCGCCGAAGCGGCGGGTCTGACCCCGACATTCCGCATCGTTGGCTATGGCCACGCTGGCGTGCGCCCCGAGGTGATGGGCGTCGGTCCGATCCCGGCTGTGCGCAATGTGATGCAGAAAACCGGCCTCGCGGCGGGGGACTTTGATGTGATTGAATCAAACGAGGCCTTTGCCTCTCAGGCGATCGCGGTCAGCACGGCGTTGGGATTTGATCCCGCGCGGGTGAACCCGAATGGCGGTGCCATCGCTCTTGGTCACCCGATTGGGGCCACGGGCGCGATCATCACACTGAAACTGATGTACGAGCTTGAGCGCATTGGCGGCCGCTATGGTCTGGCGACGATGTGCATTGGTGGCGGGCAGGGCATCGCGCTTGCCATTGAGCGGCTGTAAACGCGCGGGGTCGGGGGTCAAACTCCGGCCCCGCGTTTGAACGATCCCTTCGAAAGGCCTTTTGAGATGACCAAAGCAGAGCCCATCGCCGTCGCACAACGCATCGCTTTTGGCGACTGCGATATTGTCGGCATCGTCTACACCGGGCGTCTGCTCAACTATGGCGTCGAGGCGATTGACGAATTCTACAAACAGGTGGTCGGGCGCGGGTGGTTCGAATTTTGTACGGACCACAAGCTGGCGACGCCCTTTGTGAATGTGACTGTGGATTTCCGCAAACCGGCAACGCCGCGTGACAAGCTGATCTGTCACGTTGCACCGACCCGGCTTGGCCGCACCTCGATTGTCTTTTCCGTGGTTGGCAGGCAAAACGATGCGATCTGTTTTGAGGGCAGCTATACCTGTGTGTTCACCTCTATGGACACGCTGGAAAAACAGGCCCCGCCCGACTGGCTCGCCAAGGCGATTGCTCCGTGGGTCGATTAAATGTCAGGCAGGGCTGTTTTAAGACGATAAGCCGACGATGTGGTGGGTCTGCCCGATGTCTTGGCTTTGAGCATCCGCACGTCAACAAATGCCGACCGCAGCCTGTGCGGTCGGCTTTATAGGTCTTGAGACGCAATCGCGCGGGGATCAGTGCGCGACCATCACATGGCGCACGACGGAGTAATCTTCGAGCGCATAGGACGACATATCCTTGCCATAGCCGGATTGTTTCATCCCGCCATGGGGCATTTCGTTGGTCAGCATGAAATGGGTGTTCACCCAAGTGCAGCCATATTGCAGACGCGACGCGATCTGCATGCCTGTGGATACGTTTTTGGTCCAAACTGAGGACGCCAGACCGTAGTCGCTGTCATTGGCCCAAGTGATCGCCTCCTCCGCATCCGCAAAGCGGGTGACGGAGACGACAGGTCCGAACACTTCGCGCCGGACAATCTCGTCCGTTTGCAACGCGCCCGCGACGACGGTCGGTTTGTAAAAGAAGCCATCGCCATCGGGGATGTCGCCGCCTGTGGTGACCTCGATGTGATTGGCCTCGCGCGCACGGGCCACGAAACTGGCGACCCGATCCCGTTGGCGCAATGAGATGAGCGGGCCCATTTCATTGAGGCTGTCATCCGGGTTGGCATATTCGATCTGCGAGACGGCATCGGTGAGTTTGCCGACGAAATCATCATAGACCGAGGCCTGCGCATAGATGCGGCAGGCGGCGGTGCAATCCTGACCCGAGTTGTAGAACCCAAAGGCGCGCAGACCCTCGACCGTGGCGTCAATATCGGCGTCCTCCATCACGATGACCGGGGCTTTGCCGCCGAGTTCGAGATGGGTGCGTTTGATCGTTTTATTGGCTGCATCCAAGATTTTGCGCCCGGTGGCGATATCGCCAGTGAGCGAAATCATCGCCACTTTCGGGTGGTTGATCAGGGCGGAGCCGACGGTTTCACCACGCCCCAGGATGATGTTCACCACGCCTTCGGGCAGGACATCGGCAAAGATTTTGGCCATGGCCAGCGCGGTCAGCGGCGTTTGTTCGGAGGGTTTGAACACCACCGTGTTGCCCGCCGCGATCGCCGGAGCGATTTTCCACGCCATCATCATCAACGGATAGTTCCACGGCGCGATGGAGGCGACAATGCCGATGGGATCGCGGCGGATCATTGAGGTGTGACCTTCAAGATATTCGCCTGCAATCGGCCCGGTCATGCAGCGCACGGCACCGGCGAAAAAGCGGAAGCAATCGACAATGGCGGGCAATTCGTCGTTGAGCGCCAAAGGCCCCGGTTTGCCGCAGTTGAGCGCTTCGAGTCCGGCGAGGGTTTCGGCCTGCGCCTCAATCCGATCCGCGAGTTTCAACAAATATCCCGAGCGCGCGGCGGGCGTTGTGCGCGACCATAGTGCAAAGGCTTTCTCCGCCGCCGTCACCGCCGCCTCAACTTGGGTCAAAGAGGCTTCGGGCAGGGTGGTGATGATCTCACCTGTGCGTGGATTAAAGATGCTTTCTTCGGTTTCGGTGCCGCGGACGAGCGTGGCGCCGATCAGCATTTGGGTGTCCATGAGAGTCTCCCTGTTTTCGTTATTTATCGGACCCGGCGGTGTGTTCGCCGTCGCGTGTGAGGTAATAGGCGGCCAAAATCGGCAGCACGGTGACGATCACCACCGCCATGGCAACCACGTTGGTCACCGGGCGTTGACGGGGGCGGACAAGTTCTTCGAGCATCCAGATCGGCAGGGTGGTTTGGTTGCCTGCGGTGAATGTGGTGACGATCACCTCATCGAAACTGAGTGCAAAGGCCAACATTCCGCCCGCAAGCAGGGCGGTGGCGATATTGGGCAGGATGACGAGCAGGAAGGTCTGAACCCCATCCGCGCCCAAATCCATCGCCGCATCGACCAGCGCGCCAGAGGTCCGGCGAAACCGCGCCACCGCATTGTTGTAGACGATCACGATACAAAAGGTGGCGTGACCCAAAACGATGGTCCATGTCGAAAACGGAATGTCCAAAAGCGAGAAGGCCGAGCGCAGCGAAATCCCGGTGATGATGCCCGGCAAAGCGATGGGCAGGATCACCAAAAGCGAGATGGTTTCACGGCCAAAAAAGCGCGAGCGGGCCACGGCGGCGGCGGTGAGCGTGCCCATGATCAAGGCCAGAGTGGTCGAGATCGCCGCAACTTTCAGCGACAAAGCCAAAGCCTCCCAGACATCCGCCCGTCCTAAGGTGACGCCGATCCATTTCGTGGTCAGGCCGGGGGGCGGCCATTGAAAGCTCTTTTCCTCGGTGGTGAAGGCATAGACAAAGATCAGCGCAATCGGGGCGAGTAAAAAGATCAGCCCGCCGATGGCCGCAAATTTCAGACCCAGCGGGGCGCGGGAATTAGAGTGCATCGAAAGCCCCCATTTTGCGTGCGCCCCAGAGGTAAATCCCCATGATGACGATCGGAACGACGGTGAACGCGGCGGCCAGCGGGATATTCCCGGCGGTGCCTTGTTGGGTGTAGACGGCTTGACCAATAAAGAGCCGCGAGTTGCCGACAATTTGCGGCACGATGTAATCGCCCAAGGTCAGCGAAAAGGTAAAGATCGACCCGGCAATGATCCCCGGCAGAGCCAGCGGAAACAGCACCATGCGGAAACTTTGGCGCGGTGTGGCGCCGAGATCAGAGGCTGCTTCCAACAAGGCCCCCGGCACGCGTTCAAGCGACGCCTGAACCGGAATGATCATGTAGGGCAGCCAAATATAGAGGAACACGAGAAAGGTGCCGGTGTAGCTGACAGAAAGTGAATTGCCGCCGATGACGGGCAGGCTGAGCAGGCCATCCAACAGCCATGTCAGATGCAGCTTGGCAAAGAGCCACGTCAGAATGCCCTCTTTCGCCAGCACCAGTTTCCAGGCGTAGACCTTGACCAGATAGCTCGACCACAGCGGCAACATCACCCCGATGTAAAACAGCGCTTTCCACTTGCCCTTGGCATAGCGGGCCGCGAAATAGGCGATGGGAAAGGCCAGTACGGCGGCGGCGATGGTGACTGCGGTGGCCATGGAGATCGTGCGCAGGATGATGTCGAGGTTATAGGGGCGCAGCAATTCGCCGTAGGTCTTGAACGTGAATTCCCGCACGACGATGCCAGAGAACTCGTCGATGGAGAAAAAACTTTGGATCAGGAGTGCGATCAATGCGCCGATATAGACGATGCCAAGCCAAAGCGTGATCGGCAGCACCATCAGGAACACGAACATGCGCGGGTGACGGATCACCCAATCGACCATGCGCGAGAGGGGCCCGCTTCTGGGCGTGAAAATCGCCGATTGCGTGGTATCGAACCCGCTCATGCCTCACGCTCCATAAGATGCGCGCGGGCGGGGTCCCACGACACGCGGGTGGTCTCGCCAATTTCGGGGGTGGTTTGATGCGCCGGGATGAGGGCGGTCAGGCTTTGACCTTTGATGTCGAGCGATAGTTTGGTCACCCGCCCGTGGAAAAACGTGCCTGTCACCGTAGCTTCGCGTCCATTGGCATCCAAGATGATGTCTTCGGGGCGCAAAGAGGCCCATTGGTCCGAAATGCCAACCCCAGCCAGATCGGCGGGCACCACATTGGACGAGCCAACGAAATCCGCGACAAACCTTGATGCGGGACGGCGATAAATATCTTCGGAACTGCCGATCTGTTGGATTTTGCCGCCCGCAAACACCGCCACGCGGTCTGCCATTGACAGGGCTTCGTCCTGATCATGGGTCACGAACACAAAGGTCAGACCCAGTGCGCGTTGCAGCTTGCGCAGCTCTTCTTGCATCTGTTCGCGCAGCTTGAGATCAAGCGCACCCAGCGGTTCGTCCAACAGCACAACCCGAGGTTTGTTGATCAACGCCCGTGCCAAGGCCACGCGTTGACGTTGACCGCCCGACAATTCGCCCGCCCGGCGCGCGCCGTAGCCCGCGAGTTCAACCAGCTCAAGCGACTCTTCGGCGGCACGATGCCGTTCGGCGCGCCCCACGCCTTTGACGCGCAGGCCAAAGGCCACGTTGTCGAGCACATTCATATGTGGGAACAGGGCGTAGTTTTGAAACACCGTGTTCACATTGCGCAAATAGGGCGGCACACCCTCGGCGCGCTCGCCAAAAATCTCGATCCGCCCGGCGGTTGGTTGTTCGAACCCGGCAATCAGGCGCAGACAGGTGGTTTTGCCGGAGCCGGATGGGCCAAGCATGGCAAAAAATTCACCATCGCGAATGGCCAGATCGACCTCATCTACGGCTTTCACGGTTCCGAAATGGCGCGATACGCCTCGGAAGGTCACTGCATCAGTCATTGTCAGTCTTTCAGGGGGAGCGGGCTTTCAGGGAGAAGGTCGGGCCGGCCCGAAAAGGCCGGTCCGTGGGGGGAAGATCAGCGGCCGCCAATCACACCGATGTAGTCGGAGACCCAGCGGTAATACGGCACACAGGTGCCTTGGCTTTCGCAGCTTGAGACCGGGGTTTGCCAGAATTTGATCCGGTCAAAATCGTCCAACCCGTTCTCGGAACAGCCTTCGGCGGTCTGCATGCCAGAGCCATCGGTACAGGCCTCCGGCACAGACGGCACGGCACCAAACCAGACGGACAAATCCGATTGCAGGTTGGAGTTCAGCGAATGCTCCATGAACTGATAGGCGCAATTCGGGTGCTCGGAGTCGGCATGCAACATCAAGGTGTCGGCCCAACCGCTCGCGCCCTCAGACGGGATGGTGGAGGCAACGGGCACACCGTCGGCTTTCAGCAGGTTGACCATGAACGGCCAAGAGGAGGACGCCACCATGCCTTCGTTTTTGAAATCGTCGATCTGGATGAATGCATCATGCCAATAGCGCGAGACCAATGTACGCTGGGTGCGCAATACGTTCAGCGCCGCGGCGTATTGATCCTCGTTCAACTCATAGGGGCTTTCGATGCCAAGCTCCGGCTGATGCGCCATCAAATACATCGCCGCATCGGCGATATAGATCGGGCCATCATAGGCCTGCACCCGGCCAGTGTTGCTTTCGCCATCGGGCAGGGTCATTTCTTCGAACACCACATTCCAGCTGGTTGGAGCCTCCGGGAAAACCTCGGTGTTGTACATCAACACGTTCGGGCCCCACATGAACGGCGTGCCGTAATGGGTGCCTTTGACCGTGTGCCACGGCGCATCTTTCAGACGGTCGTCGACGCGTGACCAGCTTGGGATCAGGTCAATATTGATCGGCTGGACCCGGCCGCCCGCGATCAGACGCAGCGAGGCATCGCCCGATGCGGTCACCAAGTCAAAGCCGCCTTCGTTCATCAGCGCGACCATTTCGTCCGAGGTGTTGGCGGTTTTGATCTCGACCTTACAGCTTGTGGCTGCTTCGAATTTGGTCACCCAATCAAAGGCCGCATCGGTTTCGCCGCGCTCGATATAGCCCGGCCATGCGACGATGGAGACGGTGCCTTCGCCCGCACCAAGTTCGGTCATCATATCGGCGGCGGAAAGCGGCACTGCGGTGGCGGCGGTAAGTGCAAGACCGGAGGCACACCCTTTGAGAATCTTTTTCATCTTCGGTTTCCCTGTTGCTGCGGGAGTCAAAGCCCCCTTGGGCGACAGGGTGGGAGAGCGGGTCCGATTTCACAAATTCAATTCTCAGGTTTTGGGTATCGAAAAAATTGATACCGATGAATTACTTCGTGTTTTTATGGGTTTGTGCCGCCAAAACAAATTCACGCGTCGGACGGGATAGTGGCGAGCCTTTGCGCCAGACGGTTCCAACCTGCACAACGGGCAGACTTCCCGACACATCGCGGGACACAATCCGGTCGCCTTCAAGCGACCAGCGGCGATACACCATCTCCGGCAAAAGCGCGATTCCCGCGCCCGTGGCCACCAAAGAGCGCACCGCCTCGACAGAGCGGGTGCGAAATGCGACACGGGGGCGGGCACCAAAGGCCGAGAGCAACTTGCGCGTGGCCTCTTCGATCTCATCAATCCGCAGCATGATCATCGGCTCATCGGTCAGATCCTCGATCGACACCGAGGGCCGGGTGCTCAACTCATGGCCGTTGGGCAGCCAAAGCTGATAGGGCGAGGTGTCGATGATCTCGGTCTGAAGCGCCATCCGGTCGCGCAGATTGGTGGTCACCATCACCGCCACATCCAATTCGCCGCCGATCAAAAGATGCTCAAGATAATCGCCACTGTCCTCCACAGCCGTCACTTCAACTTTGGGGTTGGCGCGGCGAAACCGGGCTAGAATATCAGACAACACATAGCCCGCGACCAAGGAGGTCACGCCGACATGCAAGGTACCGGACAGGGTTTCGGCCTCTTGCGTCAGGGCAAGGCGGGCATCCGAGACGCCAGCCAAAATGCCGGTCGCATGGCGCAGGAATTGATGGCCTTTGTGGGTGATGTCGAGACCGCGCGGATGGCGGTCAAATAGGGGCACGCCAAGGTCGGTTTCCAACTCGCGAATGGCCTCGGTCACCGCCGATTGCGAGATCGCCAAGGCCTGTGCCGCACCGGACACGGTGCCGACCTCCGCCACAGCGATGAAGTACCGCAGTTGTTTGAGTGTGAACGCCATGTGTTTCCCTTCCGCCGGTCCGTCTTGGGACAGACCGCGCCCGCCGCCTCCCGTGTCACAGGTAGGTTGCAGGCGGCTCGGCTTGTCAAGCGATGAGGTGACGCTGGGACGTGGCGTAGGGGGGGGCGCGGGTTACTGCGGCACTACGACAAAGCCCTGACGTTCGAACGCTGCGCGGGCGGCGCCGCTAAGCAGGTAATCCAGAAACGCCTGTGTCGCCTCATCATCATGCTCGGCAATTGCGGCGGCGGGGTAGACAATCGGCGGGTGGGTGTCTGCCGGAAAGGTTGCCACCACGCGCACGTCATCTTCGGCAACCGCATCTGTGGCATAGACGATCCCAAACGGGGTTTCTCCCAGCGCCACAAGCGAGAGCGCGGCGCGGACATTGTCGGCTTGGGCCACCAAAGGGGAGAGTTGATCCCATAATCCCAGCGCCTCAAGGGCAGACTTGCCATAAATTCCCGCCGGAACCGCATCGACCAGCGCCATCGCCAGCCGATCCTTGCCAAGCGCCTCTGGCAGATCAGAAATCTCCATCGGGGTGGCGTCTTGGCCATGGGCGATCAGCACGAGGGTATTGTTCAGGAGATCAAAGCGGGAGTCCTGCGCAAGCAGCCCGTCGTTTTCCAAAACATCCATCCAGTCGGGATTGGCGGAGATGAACACATCCGCAGGCGCGCCCTGTTGGATTTGTCGCGCGAGGGCGGAAGAGCCCGCAAGCGAGACGATGAGGTCATGCCCGGTGTCAGTTTCAAACGCCTGTTCGATTTCGGCCATCGCATTGGTCATGCTGGCAGCGGCAAAGACGATCACCTCTTCGGAATGGACGGTGAGGGGCGCGCAGGTGAGGAGGAGGGTGGCGGTGAGGCGGGCAAAGGGCAGGGACACAAGCAACTCCATTCAATATGTTTGTGAAAACATATCGCAGTCGATCCTTGGTCTGGCAAGCGTTATTTTCCTTCGGACATATCGTCTAGCAGTGCCGCAATCGCTTCGATCTGCTCAGACCCGGCCGCAAGCGCACGCTGCTCAAGCGTCCGATAATGAGATAAAACGGCTTCTCCCGCCTCCGTCAGATGTGCGCCGCCACCCTGCGCTCCGCCCCGCGACGAGATCACCAGCGGCGTCCCAAAGGCCGCATTCATCTCTTCGACCAGCGACCAAGCCCGTTTGTAGCTCATCGACATGGCGCGCCCAGCGGCGGAAATCGACCCGGTGTCACGAATGCCGGCAAGCAAATCGGCCTTGCCGGGGCCAAGCATCAACCTGTCCCCGAAATGCAACCGCAGGCGCATCCTGATCGCTGTGGTATGGTTTTGATCTGAACTCATAGCGTGACTGTGCCGTGTCTGCGGGACAATCGCAACGCCAACCTACCCGGCGCTTACGCCAAAGATCATCCCAACCCCCGCTGTGGCCGCCATGGCCAAAGCGCCCCAAAACGTCACGCGTAGCGCGCCTTTCAAAATGCCCGCCCCGCCGGCAGAGGCCCCAAGCCCGCCCAGCACAGAAAGCGCGACCAAGGTGGTGAGTGCGACGGTCAGAGAGATTTGGCTTGTGGGGGCCATCAGCGCCACGATCAGCGGCACAACCGCCCCCACGGCAAAGGTCACCGCCGAGACAAGCGCGGCTTGGATCGGATGGGCGGTCACTGTTTCGGAGATGCCAAGTTCGTCACGGGCATGAGCGCCAAGCGCATCCTTTTGCGTTAGCTGCACCGCCACTTGACGCGCCAAAGGTTCATCAAGGCCGCGCGCCACATAGATGCCGGTCAGCTCCTCCAATTCGGTCTCGGGCGTCTCCAACAATTCCTTGGTCTCGCGGGCCAAATCGGCCTGTTCCGCATCGGTTTGCGAACTCACGGACACATATTCCCCCGCCGCCATCGACATTGCGCCTGCGACCAGTCCGGCCAGACCGGCGATCAAAATCTCAGGCCTCCCCGAGCCCGCTGCGGCGACGCCAACCACAAGGCTGGCGGTGGAGACAAGCCCGTCATTCGCGCCCAGCACAGCGGCGCGTAGCCAGCCGATGCGATGCACCATATGGGTTTCTGAATGGGAAAGGCGGCTCATGTTATCTATCCTTTTCAAGGGTTATTCGGCGGCAAGGAGGCCCGTGGGCGTGATGCGTAAGGCCCGTAGCGCGTTGAGGATGACGGCCACGTCGATCACCTCTTGCAACAGCGCGCCTTGCACCGGCGTGAGGTATCCAAACGCCGCCGCGATCATGCCCAAAACCGACAGTCCGATGCCGGCCACCACGCTTTCAACAGCAATGCGACGGGCGGAGCGGGCAATCTCGATCCCCGGTCCAAGCCGGTCGATCCGGTCCACCAGCAAGACCACATCGGCGGCCTCAGCCGAGGCGGCGGCCCCACGCGCGCCCATGGCGACGCCGACATCGGCGGCGGCCAGGGCGGGCGCATCATTCACCCCATCGCCGACCATCATCACCGGGCCATTTTTGCGCTCGGTCAGAACCAAAAGCACCTTTTGATCGGGCGACAACCCGGCCCGAAGCGCATCAAGGCCCAGCCCCTCGGTCACCCGTTCGGCCACGTCTGCACGGTCGCCGGTGGCCAGTACGATCCGCAGGATCCCTTGTGCGCGCAGCCCGGCCAACATGGCCTGTGTGCCCGCGCGCAGCGGATCGGCCATGACGAGATGCCCGGCCATCTGTCCGTCTACCGCCAAAGCCACAAGCACCGACCCCGCAGACCGCATGGGGCGCGGGGCAGGTCCTGTCACGTGCTGGGCGATCAAATCCGTGCCGCCCACGACGACCGCATGGCCATCGACCCTGCCGCTGACGCCTTCGCCGGGGATTTCAACCACATTGGTGGGCAGGGGCAGGGACAGCCCCCTGGCTTTCGCGGCGGCGACAATCGCCTGAGCGACCGGGTGTTTTGACGCCTGATCAAGGGCTGCGGCGAAGCGCAAGATGTCGGTGTCGCTGTGCGTGTTTTGAGTGTCGATGCGGATAATTTGTGGCCGCCCATCGGTGAGCGTGCCGGTTTTGTCCAAGATCAACGTGCGACTGCGCGCCATGGTTTCAAGCGGAGCAGCGCCTTTGATCAACACGCCAAAATGCGCCGCACGCGACAGGCCTGCGGTCAGGGCAACGGGCACGGCAAGGATCAGCGGGCAGGGGGTCGCCACGACCAAAACCGCCACCGCCCGGATCGGATCGCCGGTCAGTCCCCAAGCGGCCCCGGCGATCACCACGGTGACGATCAAAAACCCCAAAGACCAACGATCCGCCAACCGCGCCATCGGCGCCTTTGAGCGCTGGGCCTCTTCGACCAGACGCACGATCCCGGCATAGGTGCTGTTTTTGGCCGGGTGGGTTGCGGTCAGATCAAACGGCGCGCCCGCATTGGTCGACCCGCTCATCGTCTCAGCGCCCTGCGTCAAACGCACCGGAAGCGACTCGCCGGTGAGCGCAGAGGTATCGACAAAGGCGGTCTCGGAGGCAATCACGCCATCAACGGGCACCACATCGCCTTGGCGGATCAGCAAAAGGTCACCGGGCTGGATGTCGTCCAGGGGCACGTCTTCCAGCCCGCCATTTCGATGTCGGGTGGCTGTGCGCGGCACGCGAGACAACAGATCATGCATTTCACGGCGGGCGCGGCCCTCGGCCATGCTTTCAAGGAAGGTGCCACCGGAATACATCACGGCAACTACGGCTGCCGCCATGGTTTCTCCAAAGCCAAGCGCCGCCGACATCGACAGGGCGGCGACAATATCAAGCCCGACCTCTCCAGCGCGCAGACTGCGCAGAATTTCGACCAAAAGCGCGATCAACACTGGGAGAACACCGAGCGTCCAGACAAGGTGTGCGAGGTCTTCGATCCCCGCGAGAAACAGGCCAAGCCCGATCACAAGCCCGGCGATCGCCAGCCCCAACAGTCCGGTTTTCATCCGGTCGATCCGCGCAAAGTCCATTATACGGCTCTCCTTGGGGCGTGTGCCGCCGCGTCCTCATCGGTAAATAAACGACCGACGCCAAGGCTGCGATACTCGGTTTGGCCCGTGCGGAGCAAGAACAGCGCCTCCAAGCCCCGCGCGCGGGCAAGGGCAGCGCCCTGTTCGGTGCCGAGCACCATCAGTGCGGTGGCCCAAGCATCGGCTTCGGCACAGGTTTGGGCCACAACGGTGACGGAGGCGGGAGAGTTCATCAGGGGCGCGCCCCGGTGCGGGTCCATGGTGTGCGACAGATGGCGGCCTTGGACTTCGACCCAATGGCGGTAATCGCCAGAGGTGGCCACAGCCGCGTCTTGCAAGGCCAACACCGAATGCGCGCTGCGGCTTTCTGCGTCCGGGGCCTCGACCGCGATGGACCAAGGCGCAGCGTCGGGGCGCAGGCCCATCGCGCGCATTTCGCCGTCGATGCCGACGAGCGCATTCATGATGCCAACGCCGCGCAGGGTCTCGGCCAATCGGTCCACGCCATAGCCTTTGGCAATGCCGTTGAGGTCCAAAGCGACGGGTGCGGTTTTGCGCAGGCGTCCTGCCGCGACATCCAGATCAAGCGCCTCAGAGGCGGGCACGCGATTGGTGTTCATCGCGGCCTTGATCCGGTCGGGTGCGGCCTCGGCGGGGCCGAAACCCCATGCCGTCACCGCATCCCCCATGCCAATATCGAACGCGCCCTTTGAGGCACGCCCGATCTCAAGCCCAAGGCTGATCACGGCCATCAGCATGGCAGGCACATCGCACCACTCGCCCACGGGCGCTGCGTTGAGGCGCATCAAATCGCTGTCGGCGGACCATGTCGACATCTGCGCGTCGACCTCGGCAACAGCCGCCTGAAGTGCGATTTGGATCACAGATGGGTCCACGTCCGGGGCGGTGTGAAACTGCGCCGACCAGCGTGTGCCCATGGTCGGGCCGTTGAGCGCGTGGCGGGTGAGATCAGTAGACATCTTCGACATAGCGTCCCTCTGACTTGAGCATGAACGGGGTGAGTCCCACAGGAGCCAATATATCCGTCAAGGCCTCGGACACGCCTTGCGCCATGTCACGTCCGCCACAGACCATCACACGGGCACCGTCGCGGATCAATCGGATCACGTCGCTTTGTTCGGAGCGGAGAGCATCTTGGACATATTGCGGTCGTGCGGTGCGTGATACGGCGGTGGTGAGATGTGTCATCTGCCCGGCGTTTTTCCAATCCCGCATATCCGACCCATACAGGAAGTCACTGTCCGGGTGGCGCATGCCAAAGAACAGATGCACCGGGCGTTTGCGGGTGTTGCCACGGATGATCCCGGCCAGCGGCCCGATGCCCGTGCCCGCCCCAATCAAGATCAACGGCGCGCGGCCTTTGTCCGGGTGAAACACCGTGTTGCGGCGCAAGAAGCCAGTGACCGTCTCGCCCACTTTCAACTCAATCAGTTGGCCGGAACACAGCCCGCCGGGATGTTTTTTAACCACGATTTCGACAAAGCCGTCATGGGTGCCAGAGGCCAGCGAGTACAGCCGGGGCACAGCGGAGCCTTCGGGCAGGATACCGATCAAATCACCCGCTTGGAACCGCCCAAAGCCGCGCCGCATCAACCGTTGCATGAGCGAGGTTTTGGGCAAGGCGAAGCGCAGGATTGCCGTCGGGGCCTGAACCTCGGCACCATAATCGCGGCGATCTATCAGGGTCAGAACCTGTGTTGCGGGTTGGACCGGATGGTGGGCCAGTTCAAGCGGGATTCCCATCGCCGTGCCAAGCGCACGGCCCCAGCGGGCGAATTCTTGTGCCGATTGCCGATCGACGGTGTGAAAGGCCAAAAGTTCGGACCAGCCCTTGGCCCGTGCCGCCTGTGAGACCGCTTGCGCATAGGCGCAATAGGCCGGAAAGCTGCGATCGCCCAGGCCAAGCACCGCCAGCGGAACATTTAGCAGGACCTCAGATTTGGCGAGTTGATCGAGAAAGCCCTTGGCGGTGCTCGGCGCGTCGCCATCGCCATAGGTGGCGGCCAAAATGAGGATGCGTTTGGCGTTGCCATAGCGGCTTGGATCAAAGGCGGAGAGCGCGGTGGCATGGACGGTTTGCCCGACCTCGGTCAAGGCTTTGTGCAGCGTCGCGGCAAAGCCCCAAGTGCTACCGCCTTCGCTACCGACCAAGAGGATCGTTTCGGCGCGACTGGCTGGGGCATTGTGATGCAAACGCGGCCGCCCACGGCGACCCGAGAGCCAGATCAAAACGCCGGTAAACCCCATCGCCGGAATGGCCAGCGCCATCATGCCAAGCACCAGGCCCAACAGTGCGGCCCCTTGACCCGTGTGCAGCATATAGATGGTCTCAGACAGGCTTTGCATGGGACTCAGATCGGCCCAAGCCAGCATCTTGCCGGTGCCTTGGTCGATAAACCCCGTGCCCTGATCGGTCGTCAGGGAGAACACGTCACTGGCATCATCGGGGTAGGGAAAGCTCAATTCGCGCAACTCAGACACTGGGGTGCTCGCAAGGCGCTCCATCGCGGCAAAGGCCGCGCCCGTTTCGCCGCTGGTTTCAGTGGGGAAGGCCGGGATCGCTTCGCCATCCGGCAAAAGATCAAAGGTTGAGGAGGTCATCCACAGGGCGGTCACCGACGAGAGCGCAAGGCCCAGAACCGCCACGCGGGCCAGTTCAACGTGAATGCGCCCCGCCCATGGCCCGCGCAGAGGCGCAAACCAGCGCCGCCAGCCGCCAACGCGCCGCACCACCAAAAGCGTGCCAGAGATTGAAAGGACCAGCATCGCCAAAGCCCCAACCGCCATGGCAATCCGTCCGCCATCGCCCAAAAACAGCGAGCGGTGCAAATTGGTCAACCAGCGCAGCACCGGGTTTGGATCGGCGGAGGCGACCGCTTGGCCGGTGAGCGGATCAATGATGCCGGCGCCGGGGGTGCCGTCTTTGAACCAATAGGCGGTGATCTGCCCCGAAGGCGCGCGTTTGATTTGCTCGACACCGGGGAGGGCGCTTTGGATGCGCGTGGCGAGATCCGCCACGCTTTGATCGCTGACCGTTTGCGGCGCGGACAGATGTTCGAGGCTTGGAAAGATCGACAAAGCCGCGCCACTGAGCGCCAGAAGGGTGACTAGAGCCAGAGCCAAAAGACCCGGCCAACGGTGGAGTTTGCGGATCATGGCTCTGTCCTTTTTACATGTCGTAGGTGAAATTGGCGATGTAGCTGCGGCCCGTCACGGCGGTTCCGGCCCCCTCGGAGGTCAAAGGCACAGAAATCTCATTCGGGCTGTCGCGGCGATCTTCGACGGCGGCGTCGATATGAAGCGTATAGCCAGCATCAAACAGCGCATCCGCCAGATCCAGCGAGATTTTCAATGATCGCCCCGCCCCCACACTTGCGCCGGTGATCCCATTGATCTGCGCCGTGTCGCCACCGGTGAACCGATACCAATCGGTCAGGTGTTTGTAATATTTCGACTTTCGACCCGCCATCCACAGGCTGCCAGCATAGGCCCCTTGGGGGTCGGTGACATACACCGCCAGATAGGCCCCATCGCCACCATAGTTTTTGAGCTGTGTTGTGAGGGTCACGGGGCGCGCCATGGCGAGGCCGGGCAGGGTCAGCGCCGTGGTGAGCGCCAGAGTTGCGAGAACAGATTTCATCTTGGGCTTTCCTTTTTTGTCACAGTTTATACGCGCTGCAGCGGCCGTCCCGGCGCAGCGCGGTGTCATTTAATTCACCTGAACTTGCGGTGGGGTGTCGGTGCCAAAGAGTCCGTTTTGCGGTGGGGCAACGGTGCCTGCGGCGGCAGGCGTGTTGGTGATCCCGCCGCAGTCATCATCATCGTCATCGTCGTCGTATCTGTTTTTACGGCGGTCCTCATCGTCATCGTCTTCGTCCTCGTCATCATCTTCGCACTCGTCATCATCATCATCATCGTCGTCATCATCCCCAAGCCAACGCAACCAACCGCGCCCCTCATTGTCATCATCACTGACAAACATGAGAGAGGGTGTGTTTGAGGCGTCGGCACCTGCGGACGCGGCGTCGAGCGGTATGCCATAAAGCGGAGCAGAGGGGCCGCTCCATGCGGGCAAGCCGAATGTGGCGGACAGGGCGGTTGAGGCGACAAGAAGGGTTACGGTCTTTTTCATGGGTACGGGTCCTTTGTTCATTTTGTGACACACTGTGGTGCCAAGCTGAGCGTCGCCTGACGCGGAAAAGATTTTTGCTTCAGCTTGCTGTCAGGTGCCAAAGTCAGGTCCAAAAAAAGGCCCCGCCGGTCAGGACGGGGCCAAGGGGGCCGAGGGGACACACGGCATGGGATACAAGGCGTGGGAAAACAAGGCGTGGGAAAACGAGGCGTCGGAAAACTAAGGCGCAGGCCTTCAGTCATCATGACGTTCGTCACGTTCAACGTGGTGATGATCGTCGTCCTCCGCCTCGTCTTCATATTCGAATTCAAGCACTTGAAGCGTTGCGGGGTGTACCGTCACTTCAATCGCGCGGCCCTCGGCATCGCTGCCGATGATTTCATAGCAGCCATCGTCGATCTTGATCCGGCGCACCGTCCAACCGCTTTCTTGCGCCAGTTGGGCCACCGCTTCGCGCGGTTGCCAATCGGCCATGGGCACGAAACAATCGTCCTCGGCCAAGGCCATCCCGGCGGGCAAGGCCAGGAGAAAGCTCAGAATTGTCAATGGTGTCTTCATGGGCCAAACTCCGTTTTGCGGCCATCTTGGGAGGACTGTGCATCTCCAAGCTGACGGGAACCTGACGCGAGACACATCTCTGCGTCAGCTTTGCGTCAGCCAGAAAGGTGATAGAAGATCATCAAGAGATAAAAGGGAAAGCCATGCGACTCCTGTTGATTGAGGATGACACTGTTTTGGGCGCCGCCGTGCGCGACCAGATCGCGGCGGATGGCCATTCGGTGGATTGGGCCAACCGTCTTGATGCAGCTATGGATGCGATCCATGGCGCGGCGTTTGATCTGATCCTGTTGGATTTGATGCTGCCCGATGGGCGCGGGATCGGATTTCTCAAAACCCTGCGCGCGCGAGGGGATGTGACCCCGGTGATCATCTTGACCGCCTTGGATCAGATTTCAGACCGGATCGAGGGGCTGAATGCAGGGGCCGATGATTATCTGGTCAAACCGTTCGATTTGGCGGAACTCTCTGCCCGGATCGGATCGGTCGCGCGGCGCTATTCCGGCAACCCAAATCCGATCATCAGCCACGGCGCGCTCGACATTGATCTCGCGGCGCACAGCGTGCATCGCGATGGCAAACAGGTGGCTTTAACCGCCCGCGAATGGGCCTTGCTGGAGGCGTTTTTGGCGCGTCCCGGCCAGCTTTTGTCGAAACCTCAACTCGAAGAAAAACTCTATGCCTTCTCCTCGGAGGTCGAAAGCAACACCATCGAAGTTCATGTCAGTCGCCTTCGCAAGAAGCTGGGCGCGGGGGTGATCGAGACGGAGCGTGGCATGGGCTACCGTTTGGGCAAACCATGAGAATGCCGCGCAGTCTTCAGGCCCGATTGGGGCTGTCGCTCGGCGTGTTGTTGACACTGTTGTGGATTGCGACGGCCTCTGTGACGGCGGTGATTTTGCGCCAGGAAATGGATGAGGTGTTTGACAGCGCATTGCAAGAAACCGCCCAACGAATTTTGCCACTGGCCGCCGTCGATATTGTCGGGCGCGATGACATCGGTGCGACGCAAAGGATCGGTGAGGTCCGCGAGCACAGCGAGTTTTTCACCTATGTCGTGCGCGACAGCGAAGGCCGCATCCTGTTGCAATCGCACGCCGCCGATCCGGCGATATTTCCCACCTATGATGGGCCGGGGTTTCGTCAAACCGCCACGCATCGGCTCTATAATGATGATGTGTTGCAAGGCAGCATTCGCATCACCATCGCCGAGCCTTTGGACCACCGCACACAGGTTGCGCGCGAAATTCAGATGGGGCTCGGCTTGCCGCTTTTGGTGGTGATCCCGGTGGCACTTTTGGCGATTGCTTTGGCGGTGCGGGCGAGTTTTGCGTCTCTACGCCATTTCCGCGCGCGGCTTGAGACGCGCAATGCGCGGGATTTGTCGCCGATTCCGGTGGATCATATGCCTGCCGAAGTCGCGCCGATCGCCGCCACGCTCAATGATCTGTTGCACCGTTTGAACGGTGCGTTTGAGGCCGAGCGCAGTTTTGCCGCCAATGCCGCGCATGAGTTGCGCACGCCTCTGGCCGGGGCCATCGCGCAGGCGCAGCGATTGCAAACGGAGACGGCTGATCCTGCGGCCCGCGCCCGCGCCGGCGAAATCGAAGCGACGCTGAAACGCCTCACCCGCCTGTCCGAGCGACTGATGCAATTGGCGCGCGCCGAAGGGGGGCGGTTGCGGTTGGATCAGGCCTCGGATTTGCGCGTGGTGGCGCAGATCGTCGTTGAGGATATTGCGCGCACCACCGCCCCGGATCGCATTGTTTTGACCCTGCCAGAAAGCCCGGTGATGTCTGATCTGGACCCGGACGCTTTGGGTATTCTGTGCCGCAATCTGGTTGAAAACGCGCTGCGGCACGGGTCACAAAGCGCGCCTATCTTGGTGACATTGACAGCCGATGGTCAACTGAGCGTGTCCAACGAAGGCCCCGTGGTACCGCCCGAAACGCTGGCCCGCCTGACCGCCCGTTTTGAACGCGCCAGCGCCCAAACCGATGGCAGCGGGCTTGGCCTTGCCATTGTGGCGGCAATTGCCGAACGGATCGGCAGTCCGCTTGTCTTGATCTCGCCGCGGGTGGGCTCGGCGTCCGGCTTTGAGGCCAGTGTGCGATTGATCGCAGCGGATTTGGTCACACCTGCGCGCTAGGTGTGCGGGCGAAGAGGCTCCTCAAATCAAAACCCGAAGCACGCCAGCTTTGGGAGTGTTGTGATAGTCCGAGTGGATGGGAAAGGCCGCATAGATGTTTTCTCGATAGATGTTTTCTCGCCTGTGGATTGGCCTTGTGAAAGCCTCGGTGGTTGTCGACCAGAGGGTGCCAGCCCCCGGAGCCAGTTGCCGTACCGGCAAAGCCGTTGGGTGTGGCCTACCTCATTGCGAACTGAACCGGATATGTGGCCGGTCGGCATCGGGCGATCCGCTTACATGCGCCGTGACCCGGAAGACATCGCGCAGGATTGCCTGTGTCAGCACAGCGTCGGGCGTGCCGCAGGCGCGAAGAGCCCCGGCCTCCAGTACCACGATCCGGTCGCAAAACATGGCGGCAAGGTTGAGGTCGTGTAGCGCGATAACGCTGGTCAGATCGAGATCGCGCACCATGCGCAGAATCTCTATCTGGTGGTGAATGTCGAGATGATTGGTCGGTTCGTCAAGGAACATCACCTGTGGGGTCTGCGCCAGCGCCCGCGCGATATGCACACGCTGACGTTCCCCTCCCGACAGGGTTTGCCAAGATTGCGTCCTGCGGGACGTCATGTCCACACGCTCAAGTGCGTGGGCCACCGCGGTCTCGTCGGTCTCGGACCAGCCCGCAAGGGCCGAACGGTGTGGTGTTCGACCCAGCCTCACAACATCGCGCACCGTGACATTGGTGTCGGTCGCCGCGCTTTGCTGGACAAAGGCAATCTGCCGCGACAGCGCTTTGCGGGGCACCTGCGCAATGTCCTGACCGTTGATTTCGACCCGCCCGGACAATGGGTGTCTCAAACCTGCCAGCAACCGCAACAAAGACGATTTGCCCGATCCGTTGGGGCCAATCAGGCCAAGCGTTTCACCCGGGGCGACTGTCAGTGATACGTCAGACACGATGGTCTTGCGCTTTACGCCCCATCTCAGGTTTTTCGCAACGACACTCATGTCTGAGGCCTCGCGCGGTAGAGAATGATCGCAAAGAACGGCACGCCGACCAGTGCCGTGACGACCCCAATTGGCACTGTTTGCTGTGTGGCGATGACCCGCGAGGCGATGTCGGCGATCACCATAAAGACCGCCCCCACGACCGCGCAGGCCGGTAGCAACCGTAGATGCAACGGCCCAACCACATATCGTGCCGCATGGGGCACGACCAACCCGACAAAGCCGATGGCACCCACCATGCTGACAATGGTCGCGGTCAGAAGGGCGGTCACCCCGAACAACACCAGCCGGATGCGGGCCACCGGCACGCCAAGCGCCGCGGCGTCTTCGTCACCGAAGGTAAATGCGTCAAGCGCCCGGCCCATCCAGATGCAGACGCTCAGGCTGACGATCACCACCACCAGAAGAAGCTGGACATCCAGCCAGCGCACGCCGCCGAAGCTGCCGAGAAGCCAGAACATCACGTCCCGTGCCTGTTGGGCATTACCGGACGTCGTAACGATGTAGGAGGTCAGCGCGTTGAACAGTTGCGACGCTGCCACACCGGCGAGGATCGTGTGGTTCGGGCCGCTCGTCGCCCCGTTGGACAAAAGCGCCACCAGCGCGAAGGCGGCGAAGGCGCCGGCAAAGGCTCCCAGCGACAGCGACAGTCCGCCCGCGCCGATGCCCAGCACGATCACGCAGACCGCCCCGGTCGACGCCCCTGCCGAAACGCCCAGCACGAAAGGCTCGGCCAAAGCGTTGCGCAACAATGCCTGTAGGATCGCGCCGCATATCGCCAGCCCGGCTCCGGCCAGTGCGGCCACCAGCGCGCGGCTCAGGCGCAGGTTCCAGACGACGCTCTGCTCAATCGGTGCGATGTCGGCGCCGGTCAAGCCCAGCTCGTTGGTGACCGACAGGAACACCGTCTTCAGACTGATGTTGTAATCACCAATCGCTGTCGCAGTGGCGACGGTGAAGGCCAGAACAATCAATGACAGGCACAGAAAGAGGGCAAGGCGGCCAGCCCCGCCCTCTGGCGCTTCGGACGCCATCATGGAAGATCGAGCGCCTTGAGTTGCTCGGCCACCTGCTCGGCGCCGTAGAGCGTGCGAATACTCGGGTTCATGGCGGCGCCGCTCATGACTACGATCCGTCCGTTGCGCACCGCCTCCATCTGGCTCACGGTTGGATCGGATTTCAGGAAGTCGATCTTGTTGTCTGCGGTGTCCAGATCCCAGCGGTTGCGGTCGACCTGTGCCACGACAAAAACCGTGGGATCGGCGGCCATAATGCCCTCCCAACCAACGGCTGGCCAGTCTGCTTCGGTTGTGATGGCGTTGGAGCCGCCAAGAACATCTGCGATGTAACCCGATGGCCCGTTGCCTCCGCCAAGATAGGCATCATCGGCGGGTGATGGGCTGGAGAACCAGAAAAGGAAGGTCAGGTCCTCGTTCTCGGAGAATTGTGTGCGCAGGGCGGCTTCGCGCGCTTTGAAATCCTCGATCAACGCTTGTCCGCGTTCGGGTACACCGAAGATTTGGGACAAATCCTTGATCTCTTTATAGAGCAGGTCCATGCTCCAGAGCGCGTCGCGCGAGCCATAGGCATCGTTTGCATCGAGCGTGGTCGAACAGGCACTTGGCGAAAGATATGTCGGGATTCCAAGGTCCTCGAAATCCGATCGCTTGGCGACCTTGCTGTCAGGGCCGAGCAGCGTCGTGAGCATTGCCGCCACGAAGTCGGGTTGCTTCGAAAGCACGGATTCCAGCGATGGAAATTCGACGGTAAGTAGGTCGATCCCGCTATTGGCTTGCGCCACTTCTGGCAGCACGGCATTGGGCCAGAAGGCGGTTGCGGCCATCTGGTCTGACAAGCCCAGAAGCAACATGATTTCTGCGCTGTTCTGCCCCAAGGCCACGGCATTTTGCGGGGCCTGTTCGAAGGTGACGGTCTGACCGCAGTTTTCGATCGTCAGAGGGTAGTCCGTTTCAGCCTGTGAGGCCAGGCTGGAAAACGCCAGCGCAGCACTTCCCAACGCCAGGATCAACTTGAGTCGCATCAACAGCCTCCTAATTCTTGAGTAGTTCAGTCGGAAATCGATTAATGGCATGCGAAACCAAGTTCAAGAGTGTTTTTGTCGGGAATTCACTGATGGATGTCTCACCTAGCGTTTCTCCTTCCCTCAGCACCCCCGAACGCCTGATGGCCGTCTCATTTTTCAGAAAAGAGTGCGGCCGCCAGAATCTGTAGCTGCCTGACCAGAGGGCCCGTACCCCGGAGCCAGCTTTCAATGAAAAAGGATCACTCATGGCGGATCGCGCGTTTGACTGGGGAAGGGCTGCAAAGCGATCAACACGCCGAAAGGCGCGGATCGAAGCCGCTTAGATTTTCGTAGGGAAAACAGCACCCGTCTTCGCGACAGAGGCAAATCCCCTGACACGAAAGGCAGAACTATCCGTCACTTTTCAATAGGAATTTGGTGGAGCCTAGCGGGATCGAACCGCTGACCTCCTGCATGCCATGCAGGCGCTCTCCCAGCTGAGCTAAGGCCCCATTTGACCGATTTTACCGCTGTGTCTGGCGGGGTGCGAGGGGCAATTTCCGCCCGCTCGCGCTTCCTAGGGTGTCTCGCTTGGGGTTGCAAGCGAAAAAATCCGGCCCCGTGAACTTTTTTACGAGGCCGCTTTCAGCCTTCAATCGTCGTCGTCTGCGGCCACGTCAGCGATCTCGTCGAGCGAGACATTGTCGTCATCGTCATCCACGAGCAGATCGTCTTCGATATCGACATCTGCATCATCATCAATCAGCAGATCTTCATCATCGGCATCGTCGTCGATCGGGGCTGTTTTTTCGGCAATGGCCACGCGCGACTTGTTGTTCATGTCAAACGTGACGGTTTCGCCGGTGTAGGGCGACACGATCGGAGTTTTGTTCAGGTCGTAGAACCGTTTGCCGGTGGTTGGGCATACGCGCTTTACGCCCCATTCCTCATTGGGCATGATAATCCCTTTCGTCATAACTGGTCCAGGTGCGGAGATTGACGCGCCATGCCATATCACGGCGGGGGTGTCAAAGCCTTTCGCCCTCATCTAAAGTAAACACTGGGACAGACGGGTGGTAAAGAGCACGGACTCTTTAGCCCTAACGGAGAAAAGAGACGTCGTGAGCGAGACCATTTTGTTGGGCCAGCCGCCTGTGCAGATCACCCTGCGCCGCTCTGGGCAGGCACGCAGGCTCTCGCTGCGCGTGTCGCGGCTCGATGGTCGTGTGACCTTGTCGATGCCAAAGCGGGTGCCTGAACGCGAAGCCATGGCGTTTTTGAGGGAAAAAGAACTTTGGATCAGAAAGCATCTTGAGGCCCGCACGCCCGACCAGACCGTGGGTTTTGGTCAGGCGATTCCTTTCTTGGGGCAACAGGTCAAGATCGTTCCCGGACAGGGGCGGGCGGCGCGTCTGATCGAGGGACAATTGCATGTGCCGGGTGCGGAGGATCGCGTGGCGGCCCGGGTGCAGGCCTTTCTCAAACTCCAAGCGCAACTGCGCCTCAGGGCCGCCTCCGATCACTATGCTGAGGCGCTTGGGACCACCTACGGGCGGATCTCCCTGCGCGACACCCGCTCGCGTTGGGGGTCATGTACCAGCGCGGGCAATCTGATGTATTCATGGCGGCTGGTGATGGCTCCGGCTGAGGTACTGGACTATGTTGCGGCGCATGAGGTGGCACATCGGTTGGAGATGAATCATTCGGACCGGTTTTGGGCGCATGTCGCCAGGGTTTGCCCCAATCATGCGCAACATCGGGCCTGGCTGCGTTCAGAAGGCGAAGGATTACATGCCTGGCGGTTCGAGACGGATTGACCTTGCGATGTTTTGTGATCACATTGCCCCCATGATCACACCCATCCCACGCCCCTCTGATACGCTCGGTGCCGCCCATGATCGGGTGTACCGCACTTTGCGCACGCGCATCATGCATGGCGAATTTCGCCCCGGCGAGGCGCTGACCCTGCGCGGGATTGGCAAAATGTTTGACGTGTCGATGACGCCCGCGCGCGAAGCGGTGCGGCGGTTGGTGGCCGATGGCGGGCTGAACCTCAGCTCCTCCGGTCGTTTGAGTACGCCGGAGCTGAGCAATGAGCGGATCGAAGAATTGGCCTCGATCCGGGCTCTGATCGAACCGGAACTGGCTTCTCGGGCCTTGCCGCGGGCGCATATGGCCCTGATCGAACGGCTGCAAACCATCAATGGCTCGATCGCGGAAATGGTCGCGAAACACGATGATGTCGGCTATATCCGCACCAATCTTGAATTTCATCGCACGCTGTATTTGCGGGCGCAAGCTCCGGCGATGTTGGCGCTGACGGAGACGGTTTGGCTGCAACTTGGCCCGACGATGCGCGCGCTTTATGCCCGTCTCAATCGCACGGAGGTGCCGCAAAACCACCGGCTGATTGTGGCCGCTTTGCGGGCGGGGGATGAGCCGGGATTGCGGCTTGCGGTGCGCTCCGATGTGACTCAAGGGTTACGGATGTTGGCGGTCTGAGGCGGGGTTTTGCCTAGAGTTCAATGCTTGACCTTTTCTGCTCTGCAGCGTCTTTTGGAGGGTAGGGTTTTGAAGGGATCGCCATGGCACGTTATTTAGAGATGACCGAACTGATGACGCCGGATATGGCGAATTTTTCCGGCAAGGTGCATGGCGGTGCTTTGCTCAACCATCTTGATCGCGTCGCCTTCTCTTGCGCCTCGCGCTATTCGGGCAAATATGCGGTGACCTTGTCTGTCGATCAGGTCACGTTCAAGGAACCGATTGCCGTGGGCGAATTGGTGCATTTTCGGGCGACGGTGAATTACGTCGGTCGCACCTCTATGGAGGTCGGCATCCGGGTCGAGGCCGAAGACATCCGCACCCAAACCGTGCGCCACACCAACTCCTGCTATTTCACCATGGTGGCGGTGGATGACGATGGTAAATCCGCCCCCGTGCCGCAGTTCGTGCCGGAGACGGAGATGGACCAGAAGCGTTGGAACTCCGCCGAACTGCGCAAAGTGTTGCGCCGCGAACATGCCGCACGGATGGCCAATATCGCCGCCACGGGCGAAGATAAGGCATGAAAAAAGGCGCCGGTTTAAGGCGCCTTTTCTTTGATCTTAGAACCGCTTAGGCGTGGATCGGACCGTCGCCACAGGCCAATGCCGCCTCACGCACAGCTTCCGAATAGGTCGGGTGGGCGTGGCAGGTCAGCGCGATGTCTTGGGCCGAACCGCCGTATTCCATCGCCACACAGATCTCGTGGATCATGTCGCCCGCTGCCGGGCCGATGATCGCGGCACCAAGCAAACGGTCGGTCTCTGCATCCGCGATGAGTTTGACGAAGCCATCGCCCTGGAACACGGCCTTGGCGCGGGCGTTGCCCATGAAAGAGAACTTGCCGATTTTGACCTTGCGGCCTTCTTCTTTCAGCTGCGCTTCGGTCTGGCCGACGGTGGCGACCTCGGGTGAGGTGTAGATCACGCCGGGGATCACGCCGTAGTTGACGTGGCCATGTTTGCCCGCAAGCACCTCTGCCACGGCCATGCCTTCGTCCTCGGCTTTATGCGCCAACATCGGGCCGACGATGGCGTCACCGATGGCGTAGATGCCTTTGACATTGGTGGCCCAATGGGCGTCGGTTTTGACCTGACCGCGCGGGGTGAATTCGACACCGAGTTCCGCCAACCCAAGACCGTCAGTGAAAGGTTTGCGGCCTGTGGCCACCAAAACGACATCGGCGTCAAGCGTGTGCTCAGAGTCGTCTTTTTTGAGTTTATAGGTGAGCTTGGCTTTGGTTTTCGAGGCATCCACACCCTGCACAGCCGCGCCAAGGATGAAGTTCAGGCCTTGTTTCTCAAGCAGCTTTTTGAAGGTGCGCTGGACGTCTGCGTCCATGCCGGGGGTGATGAAATCCATGTATTCGACCACGGTCACTTCGGAGCCAAGGCGGGCATAGACCGAGCCGAGTTCCAAGCCGATGACACCCGCGCCGATGACGGCGAGTTTTTTCGGCACTTTCGGCAACTCAAGCGCGCCGGTGCTGTCGACCACGACGCCGCCATCATTGTTGACCTCAACGCCCGGAAGCGAGGTCGGCACAGACCCGGTGGCGATCACGATGTTTTTCGCCTCATGCACCTCGTCGCCGACTTTGACTTTGCCGACCGCCGGGATGGTGGCCCAGCCTTTGATCCAATCAATCTTGTTCTTTTTGAACAGGAATTCGATGCCGCCGGTGTTCTGACCGACCACATCATCTTTGTAGGATTTCATCTGATCCCAATCGACGGACGGGGATTTGCCTTTCAGGCCCATCTTGGCGAAATTATGCTCCGCCTCATGCAGATGGTGGGTGGCGTTCAACAGCGCTTTCGAGGGGATACAGCCGACATTGAGGCAGGTCCCGCCCAAGGTGTCGCGGCCTTCGACCACGGCGGTTTTCAGGCCCAGTTGGGCGCAGCGGATCGCGGATACATAGCCGCCGGGGCCAGCACCGATGATGATTACGTCGTAGGAAGCCATGGTCTTCTCCTTGGTCTTGAACTCTATGCGGGGCCGCTCAGATCAGAGCGGCAATGAAAAGGACGGCGATGGAGAGCATCGCCACCATCCAGATATAGGACCGCCACGGCGCCCATCCGAGGGCATAGGCGGGAATGTAGAACGCGCGGGCAATGAGATAGACCCACGCCGCCGCCACGGTCACGCCGCTCGACTGACCCGTGACATGGATCAGGAGCACAGCGGCGGCGAAAAACGGGAACATCTGAATGTGATTGTCATAGGCGCGCAGCATCCGCGCCGTGACGGTGCGCATCTCGCGCGACGGTGCACGGTCGCGCGGGGAGGTGGTGTAGCCCGGCCCGACATCTTTGTTCGCCATGTAAGAGGCCACCACGAATTGCGCGATGTGCAAGAGGCCTGCGAGGGCGAGGGGGATGAGGGTTGGGGTCATCAAAAGAAGCTTGCGATGATCATGGCGAAGGTGGACAGCAGCCCCAAGAGGTAGAGGACCGAACGCCATGGCACCCAAGCAAACCGATAGGCAGGCACATAAAGCGCGCGGGCTGCGACAAAGAGCCAAGCGCAGATGCCGGTGAAGAGTGAGGTGCTGTCAGTGAATTCTACGAGCACCACGGCAATGATGAACAGGCCGATGTTTTCGGTGTGATTGGCCAAAGCACGGCGCAGACGTTTGGTGGCGTCCGAGAGGCTATCGTCCATGCCCTCGCGCGTGCCCACATTGCCTTCCCGCCCGATGTCTTTCTCAAGCGCGCGCTGGGACCATTGCACAATTGCGAAATGGAGAAAGGCAGTTGCGGCGAGGGCGGCGAGTTCTGGGGTCATTTTTTGTCCTTTCCGGCTTTATTGACCGGAGAGATAGGGCGGGGCCGGAAATTGTCCCGCCCCCGCAGTGATCAAATCACAAATCCATCAACAACCGACGCGGGTCTTCCAGCGCTTCTTTGACGCGCACGAGGAAGGTCACGGCGCCTTTGCCGTCGACGATGCGGTGGTCATAAGACAGGGCCAGATACATCATCGGGCGGATCACAACTTGGCCGTTGATCGCCATCGGGCGGTCCTGGATTTTGTGCATGCCGAGGATACCGGATTGCGGCGGGTTGAGGATCGGCGAGGACATCAGGGAGCCATAGACACCGCCGTTGGAGATGGTGAAGGTGCCGCCCTGCATTTCGGCCATGGAGAGTTTGCCATCACGGGCACGACGGCCTTTCTCGGAGATCGCTTTTTCGATCTCGGCAAAAGACATCGCATCGGCATCGCGAATGACCGGAACGACGAGGCCCTGCGGGGTGCCCGCCGCGACGCCCATGTTGACGTAGTTTTTGTAAACCACATCGGTGCCGTCGATCTCGGCGTTCACTTCCGGCACTTCTTTCAGAGCATGGACACAGGCTTTGGTGAAGAAGGACATAAAGCCCAAACGCACGCCGTGCTTTTTCTCAAACTCGTCTTTGTATTGGTTCCGAAGCGCCATCACCTCGGTCATGTCGACCTCGTTATAGGTGGTGAGCATCGCCGCGGTGTTTTGCGACTCTTTGAGGCGGCGCGCGATGGTTTGGCGCAGCTTGGTCATTTTCACGCGCTCTTCGCGGGCGGCATCCGAGGGGGCGGACGGTGCGCGCGGCGCGGCAGCGGGAGCCGGTGCGGCTTTCGGCGCGGCCATGGCTTTGAGCACATCGTCTTTCATGATGCGGCCATCTTTGCCAGTGCCGGTCACAGAAGAGGCATCTACACCGTTTTCGGCCATCATTTTTGTGGCGGAAGGCGCGTTTTCAACGTCTTTGCCTGTGGACGCAGCGGCAGGAGCAGCAGCGGCAGCCGGAGCAGCAGCGGACGCGCCCGCACCCGAGGAAATCACGGCGAGTTTGGCGGAGGCATCCACGGTGGTGCCTTCGGCGGCAACGATTTCGGTCAACACACCGGCGGCAGGGGACGGCACTTCGACGGAGACCTTGTCGGTTTCCAACTCGCAGAGCATTTCATCCTGAGCCACAGTGTCACCCACGGCTTTAAACCATGTGGCCACGGTCGCCTCGGTGACGGATTCGCCAAGGGTCGGGACCATGACATCGACAGAAGACCCAGACGAGGCCGGAGCAGCTGCGGGAGTGGCTTCGGCTTTCGGTGCGGGCGCAGCTGCGGCGCTGTCGCCGGCGTTCAGCGTGGCCAAGAGCGCATCCACACCCACGGTGTCGCCCTCTTTGGCAATGATGTCGCCCAACGTGCCAGCGGCCGGGGAGGGGACTTCGACGGTCACCTTGTCGGTTTCCAATTCGCAGAGCATTTCGTCAACGGCAACAGTGTCGCCCGGCTGTTTGAACCAAGTTGCGACAGTGGCCTCAGTCACGCTTTCGCCAAGGGTGGGGACGCGGATTTCAACGGACATGTGATTATCCTTCGATGTTGAGCGCATCATTCACGAGCGCCGTTTGTTGTGCTTTGTGTTGGGATGCGAGACCAGTGGCTGGCGACGCGGAGGCGGCACGACCAGCATAGACCGGACGCGTGTGTGTGGCATTGATCCGGGTGAGGACCCATTCGATATTGGGCTCAACAAAGGACCAGCCGCCTTGGTTTTTCGGTTCTTCCTGACACCAGACGACTTCAGCCTCTTTAAAGCGCTCAAGTTCCTTGACCATCGAAAGCGCCGGGAACGGGTAGAATTGTTCAAGGCGCAGGATGTAGGTGTCGTCTTTGCCGGCCGCATCGCGGGCTTCAAGCAGGTCATAGTAGACCTTGCCCGAACAGATCACGACGCGTTTGATGTCTTTGTCGGCTTTCAGTTTCAGTTCCGATTTCTCGGTGCCGTAGGTGGCATCGGCATCATCCCAAAGGACGCGGTGGAAGGAGGAGCCTTCGATGAAATCAGCGGCCACAGAGGTCGCCAATTTGTGACGCAGCAAGGATTTCGGCGTCATCAGCACCAGCGGCTTGCGATACGAGCGATGCAACTGGCGGCGCAGAATGTGGAAGTAGTTCGCAGGGGTCGTGCAGTTGGCCACGATCCAGTTGTCCTGACCACACATTTGCAAGAAGCGTTCAAGGCGGGCGGAAGAGTGTTCCGGGCCTTGGCCCTCATAGCCATGCGGCAAAAGCATCACGAGACCGGACATGCGCAACCATTTACTTTCACCCGAGGAGATGAATTGGTCGAACATGATCTGCGCGCCATTGGCGAAGTCACCAAACTGCGCTTCCCAAAGCGTCAGAGCATTCGGTTCGGCCAGAGAGTAGCCGTATTCAAAACCCAAAACCGCATATTCGGAGAGCATCGAGTCGATGACCTCGTAATGGGCCTGACCTTCGCGGATGTGGTTCAGAGGGTAGTAGCGATCCTCGGATTTTTGATCAATCAGAGCCGAATGGCGCTGAGAGAAGGTGCCGCGCGTACTGTCCTGTCCCGCCAAACGCACCGGATACCCCTCGGTCAAGAGCGAGCCAAAGGCAATCGCTTCGCCGGTGGCCCAATCAAACCCTTTGCCGGTTTCAAACATCTGTGCCTTGGCTTCAAGTTGACGGGCCACGGTTTTATGGATGTTGAAATCGTCGGGATGCGAGGTCAGCGACCGGCCGATTTGGGCCATCGTGTCTTGCGAAATCGCGGTTTGACCGCGCTGATATTCTTCGCCCTCACGGTTGATATGCGACCACCGCCCGTCAAGCCAATCGGCCTTGTTCGGTTTAAAGGTCTTGCCCGCTTCGAACTCGTCATTGAGCTGCGCCTGGAACGCCGCTTTCATGTCCTCGATCTCGCCCTCGGGGATGAGACCATCGGCCACGAGACGCTCGGTGTAGAGTTGCAGCGTGGTTTTGTGCCGCTTGATGCTGGTGTACATCTGCGGGTTGGTGAACATCGGCTCGTCGCCTTCGTTGTGACCAAAGCGGCGATAACAAAAGATGTCGAGAACCACGTCTTTGTGGAACTTCTGACGGAACTCCGTGGCGACTTTCGCGGCGTGCACCACGGCCTCCGGGTCATCGCCGTTGACGTGGAAAATCGGGGCCTCAACGACCAGCGCGTTGTCGGTCGGGTAAGGCGAAGAGCGCGAGAAATGCGGCGCGGTGGTGAAGCCGATCTGGTTGTTCACCACGATATGGATCGTGCCGCCGGTGCGGTGACCGCGCAGACCGGAGAGGCCAAAACATTCCGCCACAACACCTTGGCCCGCAAAGGCCGCATCGCCGTGCAGCAGGATCGGGATCACCGAGGTGCGCTCCGGGTCTTTGTTCTGATCGGTCTTGGCGCGGGCCTTGCCCAGAACCACCGGGTTCACCGCCTCAAGGTGCGAGGGGTTCGCGGTCAGCGACAGGTGGACCTTGTTGCCGTCAAATTCGCGATCCGAGGAGGCGCCGAGGTGATATTTCACATCGCCCGAGCCGTCCACGTCCTCAGGCTTGAACGAACCACCTTGGAATTCGTTGAAAATCGCACGGTAGGGTTTGGACATCACATTGGCCAAAACCGACAAACGGCCGCGGTGCGGCATGCCGATGACAACCTCTTTGACGCCAAGACTGCCGCCGCGTTTGATGATTTGCTCCATCGCCGGGATCAGGCTTTCTCCGCCATCAAGACCAAAGCGTTTGGTGCCCATGTATTTGACATGAAGGAATTTTTCAAAGCCCTCAGCCTCAACCAGCTTGTTGAGAATGGCTTTGCGGCCTTCGCGGGTGAACTGGATTTCCTTGCCGTAGCCTTCGATCCGCTCTTTCAGCCAACCGGCCTGTTCAGGATCGGAAATATGCATGTATTGCAGCGCGAAAGTGCCGCAATAGGTGCGTTTGACGATGTCCATGATCTGACGCATCGAGGCATGTTGCAGCCCCAAAACATTGTCGATGAAAATCGGGCGATCCATGTCGGCTTCGGTGAAGCCGTAAGAGCGCGGGTCAAGCTCCGGGTGCTGGGTCTCTTCACGCATTTTCAGCGGATCGAGATCGGCGGCCAAATGGCCCCGGATGCGGAAGGCACGAATGATCATGATCGCGCGGATCGAGTCGAGCACAGCGCGTTTGATTTGATCCTCAGAGATCTCAACGCCTTTTTCGACGGCTTTCTCTTTGATCTTTTTCGCGGCAGCAACCGGTTCGGCCCATTGCCCGTCCAACGCCTGGGTCAGGTCGTCATGCGGCACAGGCGGCCAATCGGCGCGCGCCCAAGACGGCCCTGCGGCCTCGGCGGTAACATCCGATGCGGCATCGCCCAGAGAGTTGAAAAACTCAGCCCAGGAGGCGTCCACAGAGGAGGGATCTTGGGTGTATTTCGCATAGACCTGTTCAAGGTACTCCGCGTTATGCCCCTGCATAAAGGAAGAGGCGTGAAGGATGTCGTTGGGGCTCTGGTCGTTCATGTTACTGACCTTCTGAGGGCGTCTGAAATTGGGTCGCTTTGACGTTTGGGCCGTTTTTGCGGCAAAGCCTGCGTCCGATGAGACCACCGGGCGCAGGCTGTTTTTAAGAGCTGAGCGCCGTTGGCTTAGCCTTTGTTGATCGCTTCCATCACAGCTTCGCCAAGGGTGGCGGGGCTGTCAGCGACCACGATACCAGCGGATTTCATCGCTTCGATCTTGGACTCTGCATCGCCTTTGCCGCCTGCCACGATGGCTCCAGCGTGACCCATGCGACGGCCCGGAGGGGCTGTGCGGCCCGCGATGAAACCAGCGGTCGGTTTCCAACGGCCTTTTTTCTTTTGCTCGGCCAGGAATTCAGCCGCTTCTTCTTCTGCGGAGCCGCCGATTTCACCGATCATGATGATGGAGGTGGTTTCCGGATCATCGAGGAACATGTCCAAGACGTCGATATGCTCGGTGCCCTTGATCGGGTCGCCGCCGATGCCCACGGCCGTGGACTGACCCAAACCGAGGTCGGTGGTCTGTTTCACAGCTTCGTAGGTCAGCGTGCCGGAACGGGACACCACACCAACAGAACCGCGACGGTGGATGTGACCGGGCATAATGCCGATTTTGCACGCATCAGGCGTGATCACGCCGGGGCAGTTCGGGCCGATGAGGCGTGATTTGCTGTCGATCAGGGCGCGTTTCACCTTCATCATGTCGAGCACCGGAATGCCCTCGGTGATGCAGATGATCAATTCCATTTCGGCGTCGATCGCCTCAAGGATGGAATCCGCGGCAAAGGGCGGCGGCACATAGATCACGGAAGCATTGGCTTCGGTCACAGCTTTCGCTTCGTGAACCGAGTTGAACACCGGCAGGTTGAGGTGGCTGGAGCCGCCTTTGCCGGGCGTCACGCCGCCAACCATTTTTGTGCCATATGCGATGGCTTGTTCCGAGTGGAAGGTGCCCTGCGAGCCAGTGAAGCCCTGACAGATGACCTTGGTGTTTTCGTTTACAAGAATTGCCATGGGTCTTAGCCTTTCACCGCTTTAACGATTTTCTGCGCGCCGTCTTTGAGGTTGTCAGCGGCAATCACGTTCAAGCCAGAGTTTTTGATGATCTCTTTGCCGAGTTCGACGTTGGTGCCTTCGAGACGCACAACGAGCGGAACGGTCAGACCAACGTCTTTCACGGCGGCGATGACGCCCTCAGCAATCACATCACAGCGCATGATGCCGCCGAAGATGTTGACCAGGATGCCTTTGACGTTCGGATCAGAGGTGATGATTTTGAACGCTTCGGTCACTTTCTCTTTGGTCGCGCCGCCGCCCACGTCGAGGAAGTTGGCAGGCTCTGCGCCGTAGAGTTTGATGATGTCCATGGTGGCCATCGCCAGACCCGCACCGTTCACCATGCAGCCGATTTCACCGTCAAGCGCGATGTAGTTCAGGTCATGCTGGGATGCGGCCAGTTCTTTCGGGTCTTCTTCGGTCTCGTCGCGCAGACCCACGATGTCGGGGTGGCGGTACAGAGCGTTGCCGTCGAAACCCGCTTTACAGTCGAGACATTTGATGTCGCCAGCCGGGGTCACGATCAGCGGGTTGATTTCCAGCATCTCCATGTCTTTTTCGACGAAGAGGCGGTACAGGTTCTGGATCAGTTGCGAACACTGTTTGATCTGTTTGCCCTCAAGGCCCAGAGCAAACGCGACGCGGCGACCGTGAAAGCCCTGAAGGCCGGTCGCGGGATCGACGGAGAAGGAGAGGATTTTGTCAGGGGTGTTTTCAGCCACCTCTTCGATGTCCATGCCGCCCTCGGTGGAGCACACGATGGACACGCGGGACGACTGACGATCGACGAGCAACGCGAGGTAGAGTTCGCGGGCGATGTCGGAGCCATCTTCGATGTAGATGCGGTTGACCTGTTTGCCAGCCGGGCCGGTCTGATGCGTGACCAGAGTATGGCCGAGCATTGCATTGGCTTCTTTCGCGGCTTCCTCGACGGATTTCGCAAGACGCACGCCGCCTTTTTCGCCAGCGCCAGCCTCTTTAAAGGTGCCTTTGCCGCGACCACCTGCGTGAATCTGCGCTTTGACAACCCAAAGCGGCCCGTCAAGTTCGCCCGCTGCGGTTTTTGCGTCGGCCGCGTTCAAAACGACACGACCGTCGGAAACCGGCGCGCCGTATTCCTTGAGGAGGCGTTTGGCCTGATACTCGTGGATGTTCATTAGAGATGTCCTCTCCCTGGTTCGATTGGCCCTGACATGACACACCGCTTGGCGCAAACGAAAGGATTTTTCGACCGTTAGCGATAAATAGCCGATGTTTTTGAATTTTGTGATCACAGCAATAATTCGTGTGATCACAAAATGCATTCTATGTGGCAATGGAGGCCTGAAAAAAGAATCGACGCACGGATGTGTTTGCCTTTCATGCGCAATTGGCTGATGTCGCATGTCAGTGTGGTTCGGGCGCGACGCTTGCGCGCATTCGCACAGCTTGGGGTCGCGATATATGCCAAATATGGTGTATGTAGAGGCAAAGAGACTCACTTGCGAAATGAATTGGAAACATGATGCGCAGCATTGCACTGAAAGCCACATTGGCCGCAACGGTGGCGACCCTTGCCCCACTGTCCGCGGCGCAGGCGGAGAATTTTACCATCTCTGTCTACTCCGGCTACCAAACAGCGCCACATAGTGGGGTGTCCGGCAACGATGGCGTGGAGGATTTTGATTTCACCACCGGTTGGGATGGCAAGAGCTTTGAAATGCCGCCTTATTACGGCATCCGTGGCACTTGGTGGGTGCGGGATAATTTCGGCTGGATCGCGGATTTCAACCACACCAAGGTTTATGCTGACGAAGACGACATGGCGGCAAACAAGTTTTCAACGCTGGAATTCACCGATGGGCTGAACAACCTGACGGTGGGGCCGATCTGGCGTTGGCCGGGGGCGTGGAACAAGCTCACCCCCTATGCAAGCGTCTCCGCCGGGATCGTCATTCCGCATGTCGAGGTGGTCACCGCCAATACGAACACCATCGAATACCAAATCGCCGGGCCGACCGTCGCCGTTGTGCTGGGTGCAAGCTATGCGATCAACGACACATGGGATGTTTTTGGCGAATACAAAGGCACCTATAGCCAAGTCAAAGCGGACCTGAACGGTGGTGGCACGTTGGAAACCGACATCATCACCAATGCGCTTAACTTCGGCGTGGCCTATAATTTCTAAACGATCCTAGGTTGAACGTCTTAAGCCGGGTCCGAAAGGGCTCGGCTTTTGCTTTGCGCTAAAGCTCTAACCCGGCTTTTGCGATCAGCGCCGCTTCACGCACCCGTAGCATGGTGTCGAACGTGGCGGGTGACAGGTCCAGATCGGCGCAGGCTTCGGGCACAAAAGGCACCTCGTACAACACACCCAAAATGCCAAGGATCGTCGCCTGATGCTCGGTCAGGCTTTGTACCCCGCGCGCCAGTTGGAGTAGCGCGTTTGGATCATTGGCGTGATCGCGGACAAAGCGAAATTGCGCGCTGCGTTCTTGGCCGATTTTTCGTTTTGGCCCCGCGTAGTTCTCAAAGGCTTTTCGAAGCAATTTCAAAGCGTAATGCAGTTCGGTCAGCCCATCGAAATGCAGCAGGAGCCGGGAGTCGGATTTGACCAGTTTGCTCGGATCAGGCCCATTGGGGGTGTGAATCCCCATGGTCCAATCGCGCCCTGTGCGCACAATGGTTTTGCCGACGCGATGGCCGGTCAGGCCAAAGTTGAGAAACGTGGCAAACCGTCCAAAAAGCGCCTTGGCGTCTGTTTCAGTGAACCCGACTGGGCCACGAAATGCGCCCTCGAAAATATGTATTCCGGGTTCTGAGGCACGGTGGACGCGCTCAAGATTGCCCAAGACGATGCCGTCTGCGACGTGTTCACGTGCCAATAGTGCCGACAAAGTTGGGCCGTCTGAGATGAATTCATCGACGTCGCAATGCAAAAGCCAGTCACAGCCAGTGGTGCGATAGGCGCGGGTGGCATTGAATTTTTGCCGCCCGAGGTGACGACCGGGGCGGCGACCTTGATTGACCTTTTCCCAGTAGGCCTGATCACAGCGAGTCAGGATGCACCCCTCAAGACCGTGGAGCAAAGCTTCGGCTTCTGGGTTGGGGCGATCGAGGAAAATATGCACTTCGCGCGCGCCAATGGCCAGGTGATGCCGGACAAAAGCGGCGATCAGCGGCGCGGGTTCGTCGGCCAGCGCGGCGATAGCCCAAGACGGTCCATCCAGTGTCACAGGTTTGAAACTCCAACAAAAAACCCCGCGCCTCGGGGAGGCACGGGGTCCATTTAGTAAGCTCTCAGAGCATCAGGCAAGGTTGCTGTCGATGCCTTTGCACGCGTCGACGAGACCTTTGACGGCCTCAACCGATTTGTCGAACATGACTTGTTCGTCTTTGGACAGTTTGATGTCCACGACTTTTTCGATGCCGCCGGCACCGATGATGGTCGGAACGCCAACATACATGCCGTCAAGACCCAGCTCGCCATCGCAATAGGCGGCGCAAGGCAGCAGACGCTTTTGGTCTTTCAGGTAGGCTTCGGCCATTTCAATGGCGGAGGTCGCCGGTGCGTAGAAGGCAGACCCGGTTTTCAACAAGCCAACGATCTCTGCGCCGCCATCACGGGTGCGCTGAATAATCGCGTCGAGTTTTTCCTGAGTGGTCCAGCCCATTTCGACCAGATCCGGCAGCGGGATGCCGCCAACGGTGGAGTAGCGGGTGGAGGGGACCATGGTGTCGCCGTGACCGCCCAGAACGAATGCGGTGACGTCTTTCATCGACACACCGAATTCGACCGAGAGGAAGTGACGGAAGCGGGCGGAGTCGAGAACACCGGCCATGCCGCAGACTTTGTTGGCCGGAAGGCCGGAGTATTGCTGAAGCGCCCAAACCATCGCGTCAAGCGGGTTGGTGATACAGATCACGAAAGCGTTCGGGGCATGTTCTTTGATGCCTTCGCCAACGGATTTCATAACTTTCAGGTTGATGCCCAAAAGGTCATCGCGGGACATGCCCGGTTTGCGCGGGACACCGGCGGTGACGATGCAGACGTCTGCGCCAGCGATGTCGGCGTAGTCATTCGTGCCAATCATGGTGGCGTCGAATTTTTCGGACGGGCCGGATTCAGCGATGTCGAGCGCTTTGCCCTGCGGGGTCCCTTCAGAGATGTCGAACAAAACGACGTCGCCGAGTTCCTTGATGGCTGCGAGGTGGGCGAGCGTGCCGCCGATTTGACCTGCGCCGATGAGGGCAATCTTGGGTCTGGCCATGGAAAGTCTCCAATCAGTTGGTAAGATTGGGGCATGGGTAGCCCTTCACGGGCGTTCACGCAAGGCTGCGCTGCGGCAATGCATTAAGGTTTTCTCTGGCGTTAGCGATAACCGCTCTGTAATTTCGAGAAAAATCTCCTTTTGCCGTCTGGGTCCCCCGCATGACGTTTGATCTGCATTTCTTTCTCTTCGCCGTTCCCGCTGTGATTTTTGCAGGCCTGTCAAAGGGCGGATTTGGGTCTGCGGCCGCTTTTGCGGCGACACCGTTTTTGGCACTGATTCTCACACCGGGACAGGCGGTTGGCCTGATGTTGCCACTGTTGATGGTGATGGATGTGACCGCGATCCGGGTGTTTTGGCGCAAATGGGACGGGTCGGCGGCGCGTGTGTTGATCGCGGGGGCTGTGCCGGGGATTGTGATCGGGGCCTTGGTGTATGGCATCGCCAAACCCGAGGTGTTCAAATTTTTGATTGGTCTCGTTGCCATTGGCTTTGTCGCTTATCAGGGCGCCAAGGCGAAAGGGTGGATCAAGCCGCCGAAACGCACCATCGGTAGGTTTGGCGGTACGATGTGGGGGTTGGTGACCGGGTTCACCAGCTTTATATCCCACGCCGGAGGCCCGCCTGCGGCTGTTTATATGCTGTCACAACGGATGGACAAAACCACCTATCAGGCAACCTCTGTGTTGGTGTTTTGGGCAATCAACCTGATCAAAGTGGTGCCTTATTCCATCGTCGGGATATTCACGCCCGAGACGTTAAAGGCCGACCTGATGCTCTTCCCCTTTGCCATTCTCGGCGTGTTGATGGGAGCATGGCTGCACCATAAAATATCGGATCGGTTCTTTTTCGCGCTGGCCTATGTGTTCTTGGTGATCACGGGGGGCAAGTTGATTTGGGAGGCTTTGGGATAGCGCGCTTATGCGTCGTCGCCCTTGGCCTGCGCCACCTCGGCGGTCATTTCAAACGCCTGACCCGAGGCGATGAGGCAGCTCACGCCAGTGGGGTGAGTCATCAAAAGCGTCCATGTGCCGGTCTCGGTGGAGGCAAAGAGTTCGACCACACCGTTGTTGGGCGCAAGGCCGATGGATTGGCGGCTTTCGCCATATTGGCTGCCCAGTCGCTCAAGCACTTGATCGCGTTGACCGCAGGATTGTTGCGCGGTGGCCGGGGCGGGGAGGGTGAAACACCCAAACGCCCCGATCAGAGCGGCAAGAGAGATCAGTTTCATCGTCTTATCCTTTTCTAGCGTGGGGCGTTCGAGGGTGAACATTGGACATCCTGAGAAAATTATGCGGAAATCCTGCTGCAAGAGCGCTAAAAATATGGTTAAGGCGACGGGCTGAGAGGTGATTTGTGATCGCCTCTGAATGTAAAGTTTCTGCGCTGCGGAAATTTTGACCTTGCATAAAGGTGCGCTTGTGTGGCCTCTTGCGCAACAATATTGCGGAGGAAAAGAATCAATGTCCCAAGTCACCAATCGCCCCTATCGGTCTGCTCTTTACATCCCTGGCTCGAAGGAACGGGCGCTGGAAAAGGCCAAAGGTCTGGCCTGTGACGCGATCTTGTTTGATCTCGAAGATGCGGTCGCCCCTGACGAAAAAGAAAACGCCCGCGCTCTGCTTAAAGCCACGTTGGCGGCAGGCGGCTATGGCAATCGGGCGAAAATCGTTCGGGTCAACGGCTTTGACACCCAATGGGGCCGCGATGATGTGGCGGCATTCGTCGGCATGGACATCGACGGCATTCTGTTGCCGAAAGTCGAAAGTGCGGCGATGGTCGACGCTCTGGCGCAGGCTATTCCAGACGTGCCGCTTTGGGCGATGATGGAAACGCCTTTAGGCATGATCAACGCCGCAGAGATCGCCGCCCACCCGCGCATGGCTGGGTTTGTGATGGGCACCAATGATCTTGCCAAAGAATTGAACACCCGCTTTCGCGCCGACCGTTTGCCGATGATGGGCGGGTTGCACCTGTGTCTGATTGCGGCCAAGGCCTATGGGATCGTTGCGCTTGATGGCGTGTACAATGCGTTCAAGGACGAAGAGGGCCTGAAATTTGAATGCGATCAGGGCCGCGACATGGGCTTTGATGGTAAAACCTTGATCCATCCGGCTCAGTTGGACGTGGCCAATACCGCGTTTGCGCCAACGGACGCAGAGATTGATTTGGCGAAACGTCAGATCGAAGCCTTTGAGGCGGCAGAGGCCGCGGGCGAAGGTGTCGCAGTTGTGGATGGTAAAATCGTGGAGAATCTCCATATCGTAACGGCACGGGCGACCCTCGCCAAAGCTGATGCGATCAAATCAATGGAGTGACCATGACCCTTCTTATTCTCGGGCTGCTGCTGTGGAGCGGCGCCCATCTTTTTAAACGTCTCGCGCCTGATGCACGCGCCAAACTCGGTGACAAGGGCAGGGGGGGCATCGCGATTGCGCTGTTTGTGGCGCTGATCCTGATGGTGCTGGGCTTTCGTGGCTCCGAGACCGTCGATCTCTATGCGCTGCCACCCTATCTGCGCCATGTGAACAACACGCTGATGATTGTTGCGGTGTTTTTGCTGGCGCTGGGCCATTCCAAAAGCCGCCTGCGTGCCAAAATGCGCCACCCGATGCTGACCTCGGTTATGGTCTGGGGCGTGGCACATCTTTTGGTCAATGCCGATGCGGCATCAATCGTGCTGTTTGCTGGCTTGACCCTTTGGGCCTTGGTCGAAATGGCACTGATCAACCGCGCAGAGCCGAAACCTGTGCCCTATGCTGGCGGGTCCATGGCCGGAGACATTCGCCTGGTGATCATCAGCCTCGTGGTCTTTGCCGTGATTGCGGGCATCCATATTGCGCTGGGCTATAACCCATTCGTGGGGACGGTCGCATGAAAGCCTACCGCCTTTTGACCGAGGACGACACATCGGCCTTTTGTCACAAGGTGACAGAGGCGTTGAACAAAGGCTGGGCGCTCTACGGATCGCCCTCCTACGCCTATGACGAGAGCACAGGAAAAATGCGCTGTGCACAGGCGGTGACGAAAGAGGCGGACGGGGACTATAGCCCGGACGTGAAACTGGGAGGACTTTAGGGTGAAAACCAATTCGGGACATTTTTTCGAGGATTATAAGATCGGGCAAGTGATCGAGCACGCTGTGCCGCGCACAATCTCGGGCGGCGAGCGGGCGATGTATCACGCACTCTATCCGGCGCGTCATGCGCTTTATTCCTCGGATGAATTTGCGGAAAATTGCGGGTTGGACAAAAGCCCGCTGGATGATCTGATCGCCTTTCATGTGGTGTTCGGCAAATCCGTCCCGGATATTTCCCTGAATGCTGTCGCCAACCTTGGTTATGCCGAGGGGCGGTGGTTAAAGCCCGTTTACCCCGGCGACACGCTGCGCTCTGTGTCGGAGGTGATCGGCCTCAAACAGAACTCCAATGGCAAATCCGGTGTCGTCTATGTTCGCACCACCGGCCTCAATCAATTTGACGAGCCGGTGTTGGAGTATGTCCGCTGGGTGATGGTGCGCAAACGTGATCTGGACGCGCCTGCGCCTGAAACGGTGATTCCGGAACTGAAAGCCGTCGTGGCGCCCGAGGATTTGAAAATCCCCGAGGGACTTGATTTCCTGCGTTACAATTTCACTCTGGCGGGGGAACAGCATCGCTTTGCCGATTATGAGATTGGCGAAAAGATTGATCACGTCGATGGCGTGACGATTGAAGAAGCCGAGCACATGTTGGCGACGCGCCTGTGGCAAAACACCGCCAAAGTGCATTTCGATGCGACCAACCGCGAAGATGGCAAGCGCTTGATCTATGGCGGTCACGTGATTTCCATGGCGCGGGCTTTGTCGTTTAACGGGCTGGCCAATGCGCAGATGATCGTGGGCCTGAACGGTGGCGCTCATGCCAATCCGTGTTTCACCGGCGATACCGTGCGCGCCTATACCGAAGTGCTTGATAAGGCCGAAACCTCTGCGCCGGGCGTTGGTGCGTTGCGGTTACGCCTTGTGGCCTACAAACACGGCGCGCCGGAGTTTGCCTATAAGGACGCGGCGGGCAAATATCACCCGGATGTTTTGTTGGATCTGGATTACTGGGCGGTTGTGCCGCTGTAATGCGTTGCAATTCTCGATTTGTGTCTTAGTTTTGTGATCGCAAAAAGGGCCGCGCAGGGGATGTGCGGCCCTTTTTCCATCCCTGCGGCTGCCGTGGCGTGGATTCGAGGAATTCTCATGTTGAGTAAAACCCTAAGAAAAATGATTTGCCTTGTTTTGTGATCACAGCATAAAATTAGTGATCACAAATGTAAAAATCTAAGGGTGAAATGACAAAATTTAGGCGATGTTAGCGCACTCAACTGATGACTTCGCTCCCGAAAGGTATCATACCGAAGCCAACCTATAACTGCACCCATCGTGAAAGGACGTCACCATGGCTGATGTGAACCGCGGCAATCGCCCGCTGTCCCCCTTCATGTTCGTCAAATATTATCGGCTTCAAATGACCGCGTTTTCCTCGGTCATGGTTCGGATCACAGGCAATGCGCTGATCGCGGCGTCTTTCCTGTGCGTCTGGTGGCTTCTCGCCGCCGCAACTGGCCCTGAGTATTTCGAATTCGTCGATTGGCTGATCCGCTCTTGGGTCGGTGACATCGTGATGTTCCTGTCCGTTTGGGCGCTTTGGTATCACCTCGGTGGTGGCATCCGGCACCTGATCTGGGATGCGGGCTATTGCCTCGATGTCGACGTGTCCGAAAAAATGGGGTGGGCCATGATCATTGGCGCAACCATCCTGACCGTTCTCACCGCTCTTGTGGTCTAAGGAGGCACCCATGTCATTTCTCACAGATCGCAAACTCGCAGTCGGCCTTGGTGCCGCAAAACACGGCGCAGATCACCACTGGTTCATGATCACCTCTTCGATCGGCCTGTTGGTTCTGATCCCGCTGTTCATCTTCACCTTCGGCTGCGCGCTGGGTGGCACCTATGAAGAGGTGCTGGCCTATTACAGCCGCCCATTCCCCTCCATCGTCGCAGGGCTGACCATCATCGTGTCGATGCTACACATGATGCGCGGCTGGCAAATGATGGTCGAGGACTACACCTCCGGATTTTTCCGCAAGTTCCTCGTGATCGGGATGAACTTTTTCTGCTACGCCTTGATCGCAGCAGGTCTGTTCTCCCTCGTGAAACTCGCGCTGTAAGGAAGACCGATATGACCGCTGCATATGAATATGAAACCCACGACTATGACGTCGTTGTTGTTGGTGCGGGGGGCTCCGGCCTGCGCGCCACATTGGGCATGGCCGAACAAGGGTTGCGCACCGCTTGTGTGACCAAAGTGTTCCCGACCCGCTCCCATACGGTTGCGGCACAGGGCGGCATTGCCGCGTCCCTGTCCAACATGGGCCCGGACAACTGGCAATGGCACATGTATGACACCGTCAAAGGCTCTGACTGGTTGGGCGACACGGATGCGATGGAATACCTCGCCCGCGAAGCCCCCAAAGCGGTCTATGAGCTTGAGCATTACGGCGTGCCGTTTTCGCGCACCGAAGAAGGCAAGATTTACCAGCGCCCCTTCGGCGGCCACACCACCGAGTTTGGCGAAGGCCCGCCCGTGCAGCGCACCTGCGCGGCGGCTGACCGCACCGGACACGCGATCCTGCACACGCTTTACGGCCAATCTCTGAAAGAGAAAGCCGAGTTCTACGTCGAATATTTCGCCATCGACCTGATCATGTCCGAAGACGGCCAATGTCAGGGTGTGCTGTGCTGGAAACTTGACGACGGCACCTTCCACGTCTTCAACGCCAAAATGGTGGTGCTGGCGACTGGCGGCTATGGCCGTGCGTTCTTTTCCGCCACCTCTGCACACACCTGTACCGGTGACGGTGGCGGCATGGTGGCGCGGGCGGGTCTGGCGCTTCAGGATATGGAATTCGTTCAGTTTCACCCGACCGGCATCTACGGCTCCGGCTGTTTGATCACCGAAGGCGCGCGTGGCGAGGGGGGGTATCTGACCAACTCTGAAGGCGAACGTTTTATGGAACGCTACGCGCCGACCTACAAAGACCTCGCGCCGCGCGACTATGTGTCCCGCTCCATGACCATGGAAATCCGCGAAGGCCGCGGTGTGGGCGAACATAAAGACCACATCTTCCTCAACCTCAGCCACCTTCCGCCGGAAGCCTTGGCCGAACGTCTGCCGGGCATTTCCGAATCCGCGAAAATTTTTGCCGGTGTGGATGTGACCAAAGAACCGATCCCGGTTCTGCCGACGGTGCACTACAACATGGGCGGTATCCCCACCAACTATCACGGTGAGGTTCTCAACCCGACCAAAGACGATCCGACAGCGATCGTTCCGGGCCTGATGGCCGTGGGCGAGGCGGGCTGTGCCTCTGTGCATGGGGCGAACCGTCTGGGCTCCAACTCGCTCATCGACCTCGTGGTCTTTGGCCGTGCGGCTGCCATCCGCGCCGGTGGGATCGTTGATCCGAAAACGCCGAACCCGGAGTTGAACCAGGCCTCCATTGACAAGGCCTTCGCCCGTTTCGACGGTCTGCGTTACGCCAATGGCAGCATCGCAACCGCCGAGCTGCGCCTTGAGATGCAGCGCACGATGCAATCTGACGCCGCCGTGTTCCGTACCGACAAAACCCTCAAAGAGGGCGTCGAGAAGATGACCGAAGTTGCCGCCAAAATGGATGATCTGAAAGTCACGGATCGCTCCTTGGTGTGGAACTCCGATCTGATGGAAACGCTGGAACTGGCCAACCTGATGCCCAACGCTTTGGCGACCATTCACGGCGCTGAGGCCCGCAAAGAATCCCGTGGTGCGCATGCCCACGAAGATTATCCGGAGCGGGATGATAAAAACTGGCGGATTCACACGATCAGCCGGGTCGAAGGCAACAAGGTTGATCTGAGCTATCGCCCGATCATCGAGGCACCTTTGACCACTGAGGCCGAAGGCGGCATCAGCCTTGCAAAAATCGCGCCCAAAGCGCGGACGTTCTAAGGGGATCAGAAATGGTACAGTTTAACCTGCCGAAGAACTCCAAAATCGTCACGGGCAAGACTTGGCCGAAGCCCGAGGGCGCGACCAATGTCCGCAAGTTTCAGATTTATCGCTGGAACCCTGATGATGAGAAAAACCCAAGCGTTGATACCTATTTCCTCGATATGGATCGGTGTGGCCCGATGGTTTTGGACGCGCTCATCAAGATCAAGAATGAGATCGACCCAACCCTGACCTTCCGCCGCTCTTGCCGTGAAGGGATTTGTGGCTCCTGTGCGATGAACATCGACGGGATCAACACGCTGGCCTGTATCTATGGTCTGGACGAGATCAAGGGCGATGTGCGCATCTTCCCGTTGCCGCATATGTCAGTGGTCAAAGACCTTATCCCCGATCTGACCCATTTCTACGCGCAACACGCGTCGATCATGCCCTGGCTGGAGACCAAGACCAACCGCCCGGCGAAAGAATGGCGTCAGTCGATTGAGGATCGTAAGAAACTTGATGGTCTGTATGAATGCGTGATGTGTGCGTCCTGCTCCACCTCCTGCCCGTCTTACTGGTGGAACGGCGACAAATACCTCGGCCCGGCCGCGTTGTTGCATGCTTACCGCTGGATCATCGACTCGCGCGATGAGGCGACGGGGGAACGTCTGGACGAATTGGAAGATCCGTTCAAACTCTACCGTTGCCATACCATCATGAACTGCGCCAAGACCTGCCCCAAAGGTCTGAACCCGGCCAAAGCCATTGCGCATATCAAAAAGCTGATGTTGGAACGCGCGCACTAAACGCGTGTGTCAGAGATGAAATATGACGCGCTTATCAAATGCGGCAATACAGTCTACAAAAGGCGCATCTTAGGATGCGCCTTTTTCGTTGAGGCAGGGAGAGCGTTTGGGCCGAGACAGGTTGCCAATGTTGGCAAAACTTGCGATGGGCAATGTCACAGATGTATCAATGAGGTGGTGAGATGAGTGCCAGCCCCCCAGACCTGACCTTGCTGCCTGCAACGTCCGTGCCGGTAGAGGACACGACCGCACCACTCCGGTTTTCTTTTGTCAGCCTTGTCACAAACCCAGAGCAATATACTGCGATGGTGGAAAGTTTTATCGCCAAAGGGTTTACCACCGACATTTGCGAATATCTTTATGGCGATAACAGGGGCGGGAACGCGTTTGACGGGTTTTCCGGGCTCAACCGACTGATCCGCGCGGCGCGCGGCACATATGTTATTTGCCTCCATCAGGATGTTGTGGCCAGTGACGATGGTATCGACGTTCTGGAAGAGCGCCTTGCCGATTTGCACCGCTGTGATCCCAACTGGGGCGTTGCTGCGAATGCCGGGCGGGTTGGCAAGCAGTACCATCTTCGGATCAGTGATAAACACGGGATGCAGCGCAAGCGTGGCGATTTACCATCACAGGTCAATGTTGTGGACGAGAATTTCTTTATTCTGCGACGCGATCGCCTGGTCTTTCTGTCCTATGATCTCAAAGGGTTTCACCTGTACGGCCTCGATATTGTACTCAAGGCGCAGGCCCTTGGTCTGACAGCTTATGCCATTGACTTCCTCGTGACTCATATGGGGGCTGCAACCGTGGATGAACGCTATTTGGCCTGTCAGGATCAATTCGAAGCCAAGATGGAAAAACTGATGCCCAACCGTGTTGTCCAAACGTTGGCAGAGCCGATCGAGCTGCGTGGGCACCGGTATCGGTTCTTCTATCGGTCATTGCGCCGCTATTTGCGCAGACAGAAAATACTTCGGCGGGCCGAGCGGCAAAAACGCTAAAGCGTTTCAGCCCTGTACGCGTCTCGTCCAAACCTGTGTGTCAGTCTCTTCGAACCGCTCTTTAGGTGTCGCTCCTTTGCCTGGTAAGGCCGCGGCCGGATCACCATCATGCTTCTCCTCGCCCCCATTCTCATCATTGGTTTCTATGTCGCCATGTACAGCCTGCGCACGGAGAAAACCGGCGCGTGCAAATGGCGTCAGGTGAACAAGGATGCGGAGGGTGTGGAGTGGGCGTGTCCGGTCTGTGGCGCGAGCGCGCGCACGGTTGCGGGGGAACCAAAGCACTGTGGCGGACAGATGCCGCAGCTCTGATTTTGTCGTCCAATTATGGTTTACACATCGTTAAAAGTTTCTGCATTGCAGCGGTCGCATGGCGAGTATGCGTGTTTTAGGGGCTGCATTGTGCCGCAGCGCGGCATATCTCAACGGTAAGGGAGGGCCACCCGGCGCATTTGCGCGCGGACCCTTATTGGAGTATCGACTATGACCTTGCACGATGTTGCACTGACCGCAAAAGACACTGCAGACTCGGCGATGAAAGTCACGGAGTGGCTTGAATATTACGCCCCGGCCACACCGGCTGCGCAATCGAGCGAGCAAATCGTTCCGAGCAAACTTGCCGTTTTGGATCAGATGTACGCCTATTACTGCGCGGACTGATGTCGGCTCTCACAGAATTCAAAAAGCCCCGCACAGGATGCGGGGCTTTTTCATATTTGGATTTGGGTGGCGCTTAGCAATAGCGTTCAACACCGACCATTTGAACGTCCGAGTAACGATCTCCATGGGCCCAGCCCACGGGCAGAACTTCTTCGATGTCCCAAAGATCGTCCTCGGAGAGAGAAATCGACGTAGCACCGACCCATTCGGCCAAATGCGCCGCCGTGCGGGTGCCGGGAATGGGCATCATGTGATCGCCCTGATGCAGCACCCAAGCCAGTGCCAAGGCCGATGTGGTCACGCCTTTCTTGGCAGCAAAGGCACGGAAGGCGCGGACATGATCCATATTGGCGGACCAATTGGGTTTCATAAACCGTGGGTTCACCTTGCGGAAATCATGGGCTTCGAAATTGGGCGGATCAAGATCGACATCGCCCAATACTCCGCGCCCCAAAGGAGAGAAGGGGATAAAAGCAATGCCCAAATCCTCACAGGTCTGAATGACGCCCAACTCTGGCTGACGCGACCAAAGCGAATACTCGTTTTGCACCGCTCGAACGGGCACCACGCGATGTGCGCGCTGAATGGTTGACGGCGCGACCTCAGAGAGGCCCCAAGCATCAATCAAGCCCTCTTCGATCAGCCGCCCCATGGTCTCGGCCACCTCTTCGATGGGACGTTCCTGTTCGCGGCGGTGGATGTAATAAAGCTCAACCTTGTCGCGGTTTAGTTTCTCAAGCGAGTTTTCAAGTTCGGCACGGATGTAATCCGCCTCATTGGAAAAGCCGCGTGGCGGTCCGGGCACGATGCCGACCTTGGTGGCGAGCGTCACTTTTGCTTGGGTTTCTTTCAAATACTGCCCAACGATGCGCTCAGAGCGCCCCATGCCGTAGATATTGGCGGTGTCCCAAAAGTCGATGCCAGCGGCCTCAACCGCGGCCAGTGTTTCGAGACTGGTGTCATCATCGGCGGGGCCAAAAAAGCCGGCAAAGCTCATACAGCCAAATCCGATGGCGCTGACCATTGGACCGTCTGTCCCCAGTTGGCGTTTGGGCATGGACATGAAAGGCCCTCCTTATCGTCTGATTTTATGGGAAAGGGCCACCCGTCTGGGCAGCCCTTGGATAGTTAGGTTGCAGGTGCAGAAAAACAAGCCGCAGAGCGCGATATTTTAGGCAAAAGCCGCCTCAAGTGCGATTTCGACCATGTCGCCGAAGCTGCGTTCGCGATCCGTCGAGGGCAGGGCCTCATGGGTCAGTAAATGGTCCGAGACGGTCATGATGCCAAGCGCGCGCACGCCATGACGGGCGGCGAGATTATAAAGTTCGGCGGCCTCCATTTCGACGCCCAAGATGCCGTGGCGTACCATGATCTCGGTCAGGTCGGGCCGCTCATCATAAAACACATCAGAGGAATAAATTCCGCCGACATGCACGCCGGTGTCTTTGGTCCGTGCGGCAGCGACAGCGGCCTCAAGCAGGCCATAATCGGCACAAGGCGCAAAGTTCAGCTCTTTGAAAATGCCGCGCGAGGGGGTCGAGAGCGTGGTGGCGGTCATCGCGATCACCACGTCACGCACCTTGATGTGATGCTGCATCGCGCCACAAGACCCGATGCGGATCAGGGTTTTGGCACCATATTCGGTGATCAATTCATTGGCGTAGATCGACAGGGAGGGCATCCCCATGCCGGAGCCGTGAATGGTGACGCGATTGCCTTTGTAAGTGCCGGTAAAGCCTAACATGCCGCGCACTTCGTTGACCAAAACGGCGTCATCAAGAAAATTCTCAGCCGCCCATTTGGCGCGATAGGGATCGCCCGGCATCAAAACGGTTTCGGCAATCTCTCCGGCTTTAGCGGCAATATGGGGGGTCGGCATCAGGGCACCTCTTTGTTTGAGTTGCCCCGACTATAGCTTTGATTTTCGCGGGGGCCAGCCTTACTCGGCAGCCTCTGACGCAGGATCGACCAAACCGACGATGTCAAACATGATGCGGTTGAGTTCAAAATCTTTCGGCGTGTAGACACGGGCCACACCCATCGCCAAAAGCGCCTTTTCATCCGCTTCGGGAATGATGCCGCCCACGACCACCGGAATATGGCCGAGACCGGCCTCTTTCATCCGCTCCATCAAGTCCGCCATGAGCGGCATATGCGACCCCGACAGGATCGACAGGCCCACCACATGGGCCGCGTCGCGCCCTGCGGCTTCGACAATCTCAGAGGGGGTCAGGCGGATGCCCTCATAGGTGATGTCCATCCCTGCGTCGCGGGCGCGGGCGGCGATTTGTTCGGCACCGTTCGAGTGGCCATCAAGGCCGGGTTTGCCGACGAGGAATTTGAGTTTACGGCCCAAAGAGGTCGACACACGCGCCACCTCATCACGGATTTCGTCCAGGCCTTCGGTGCGGTTCGACGGGTTCACGGACACCCCGGTCGGGCCACGGTACTGACCAAAGGCCGCGCGCACCATGTCACCCCATTCGCCGGTCGTCGCCCCGGCTTTGGCGGCCTCAATCGAGGCAGGCATGATGTTGGCGCCGGATTTCGCCGCCTCGCGCAGCTTGGTCAGCGCGGCTTGCACGGCGGCCTCGTTGCGCGACTGCCGCCATTCTTGCAAACGCCCGATTTGATCGGCTTCGGCCTCTGGGTCGGATTTCATGATCGAACCATCACCAGTGGTCAGTGGCGACGGTTCGCCCACGGTCCACCGGTTCACGCCGACGACAACGGTCTCGCCGCCTTCGATCTTGGAAATGCGCTCGGCGTTGCTTTCGACCAGACGCGATTTCATATATTCAATCGCCTCAATCGCGCCGCCCATGCCGTCCAGCGTGTCAAGCTCGGCGCGTGCGCCTGCTTTCAACTGGCTCACCTTGCGGTCCACGGCGGGGTTGTTGTCGAACAGGTCGTCATATTCCAACAGGTCGGTCTCATAGGCGAGGATTTGTTGCATCCGCAGCGACCATTGTTGATCAAACGGGCGTGGCAGGCCAAGCGCCTCGTTCCATGCTGGCAATTGCACAGCGCGGGCACGGGCGTTTTTGGACAGGGTCACGGCGAGCATTTCGATCAAAATACGGTAAACGTTGTTTTCCGGCTGCTGTTCGGTGAGGCCCAATGAGTTGACCTGAACGCCGTAACGGAAGCGGCGGAATTTCGGGTCCTCGACGCCGTAACGTTCACGGGTGATCTCGTCCCAAAGCTCGACAAAGGCGCGCATTTTACACAGCTCGGTGACGAACCGGATGCCCGCGTTGACGAAAAACGAAATCCGCCCGACCATTTCCGGGAAGGCCTCGGCGGGCACTTTTTCTTTCAGATCGTCCAAAACGGCGATGGCAGTGGCCAAAGCAAAAGCCAGTTCCTGTTCCGGCGTCGCACCCGCTTCCTGTAGGTGATAGGAACAGATGTTCATCGGGTTCCATTTCGGCAGGTGCTTGCGCGTATAGGCGGCGACATCGGTGATCATTCGCAGCGATGGGCGTGGCGGGCACACATAAGTTCCGCGCGACAGGTATTCTTTGATGATGTCGTTTTGAACCGTGCCTTGGAGTTTCGACACATCCGCGCCTTGTTCCTCAGCCGCTGCAATATACAGCGCCAACAACCAGGGGGCGGTGGCGTTGATCGTCATCGAGGTGTTCATCTGTTCTAGCGGAATGTCTTTGAACAACATCCGCATATCGCCCAAATGCGCCACCGGTACACCGACCTTGCCGACCTCGCCTTTGGCAAGCTCATGATCGCTGTCATAGCCGGTCTGAGTGGGCAGATCGAAGGCCACGGACAGACCGGTCTGACCCTTGGACAGGTTGGTACGATAGAGCGCGTTGGACGCTTTCGCGGTCGAATGGCCCGCATAGGTGCGGAAGAGCCAGGGTTTATCCTTTTTCGTATCAGTCATGGCGGGCCTCGTTAGCTTTGACATCTTTCGATGGGCAATAATATTTCTCAGAAGCGTTTATGCGTGGAATAATGTGCCAATGTCAATTCGCCGCGATGCGGCAGGGCGTGAAAAGAGGCGGTTTTCTTAGTGACGTAAGGATATTGTCTCGCCTTTTGGTCGTATGTGGCCTTGTTTTTGTGGGGAATTTTTTGAAATGCTGCGGTTGCTCGGTTATAAAATTTCAAAAATTGCTGCATCAGCATTGCATAATTACTTTTCAAATCGTATCTAGGAGGCAGAGAGCCCGCGATTCTGCATTGCGGCGCAGGGCGGGGCCCTTTCGATGAAACACAGATGGTGTCGTCAAAAGGGTCCCAAACAAAACAGATTAAAGATGAGCCTTTGGGTCTGTTCAGCCCCGAAGATATGGAGGACAAAAGATGGCGCTTGCTACGAAGCTGACAACTTACACAGCCGAAGAAAAAGATCTCTATGAGGTCGGTGAAATGCCTCCCATGGGCTATGTTCCAGCGAAAATGTACGCTTGGGCGATCCGCCGCGAACGCCATGGCGAGCCGGAAACTTCCTTTAAACAAGAAGTCGTTGAAACGCCGACGCTTGAGCCGCATGAAGTGCTTGTGCTCGTGATGGCGGCTGGCGTGAACTACAATGGCGTTTGGGCCGGACTCGGCGTGCCGATCTCGCCGTTCGACGGTCACGGCGCAGAATATCACATCGCGGGCTCCGATGCCTCCGGTATCGTTTGGGCGGTTGGCTCGGCGGTGAAAAATTGGAAAGTCGGCGACGAGGTTGTGATCCATTGCAACCAAGACGACGGCGACGACGAAGAGTGTAACGGCGGCGACCCAATGTATTCCCCGTCGCAGCGGATTTGGGGCTATGAAACCCCGGATGGCTCTTTCGCGCAATTCACCCGCGTTCAAGCACAACAGCTTTTGCCGCGTCCGACCCACCTGACGTGGGAAGAGAGTGCGTGCTACACGCTGACGCTGGCCACCGCGTACCGGATGCTCTTTGGTCACCCGCCGCATGAGTTGAAACCGGGGATGAACGTTCTGGTTTGGGGCGCGTCTGGCGGTCTGGGCACCTATGCGATCCAGTTGATCAATGCCGCAGGCGCGAATGCGATTGGCGTGATCTCGGACGAAAGCAAACGTGATTTCGTCATGGGGCTGGGCGCAAAAGGCGTACTCAACCGCAAAGATTTTAATTGCTGGGGTCAACTTCCGACGGTGAACACGCCGGAATATACAGCTTGGTTCAATGAGGCGCGGAAATTCGGCAAAGCGATCTGGGACATCACCGGCAAAGGCAAGAACGTCGATATCGTGTTTGAGCACCCCGGCGAGAGCACCTTTCCGGTCTCCAGCTTCGTCTGTAAAAAAGGCGGGATGGTTGTGATCTGTGCCGGGACCACCGGCTACAACCTGACCTTTGACGTGCGCTATATCTGGATGCACCAAAAGCGTTTGCAGGGGTCGCATTTCGCCCATCTCAAACAGGCGGCTGCCGCCAACCTGATGATGATCGAAAAGCGCATTCATCCGTTCCTGTCGGAAACCTTCACTTGGGGGGAAATCCCCGCAGCCCACACGAAAATGCTGCGCAACGAACATAAGCCGGGCAACATGTCTGTGCTGGTGCAAGCGCCGACAACCGGGCTACTCACGCTGCAAGACGTGATCGACGCAGGCAAATAAGCCCTCTGAACCAAGCTGAGATGGTTCAATGTCCCGCCCTTTGTCAGAGGGGCGGGATTTTTTTGGCGGTGTGCTTTCTCGTGGAATGGAGATCAATCTGAGGTTGATAAACGCGTTTGCGCTGACGAATCTTTTGTGAGCCGGTTTTGACCGGAAAATTTCATTGCGCAACTCGCAGAAAATAAACGAAATATTATAATTCATAGGGTTATTAAGGTCAGGCTCGCTATTTATGGGGAGGCCATATCCGCGAATTTCAAAATGCAAAAGCACCGTCTAGGGTTGTACTTGCAACCACTTTGATAACCGAAAGAGGGTTTACATGCACAACGATTGGATACTTGATGTACTCACAGACCTGCGAACGTTTGCAGAGCAGAATGGCCTGACAGCGAGTGCTGAGCAGTTGGGTGATGTTTGCCTTGTCGTCGCGGCGGAGCTCTCTAACACGGGCCCGGAGTCGGAACAGGTGGGGGTGCATGACGGCGGATTTGCAAGACTTTCTGGAGGATATCCAGCGAGTTGAAACGTTCGAAGGCTTTCAAAGCGCAACAGAGGTTCTGCGTGACCTCTTAGCGATTTCCCATGTGGTCTACCATTGGGTCAATAGCGTGGGGGAAAGGTTTGGTGCAGGCACATATTCCTCCGAATGGGTCGACCGCTACCTGGAAAAAGACTACCTACGCATGGACCCGGTAATTTATGGATGTTTCCAACGCTTCACGCCCGTCAACTGGAAGCAACTGGACTGGTCCTCTAAGGCCGCAAAAACATTCTTTCGCGACGCGTTGGATTATGGGGTTGGGAACCAAGGCTACACCATCCCCATCCGGGGACCAAACGGTCAGTTCGCCCTGTTTACGTTAAACCATACGGCTACGGATGAGGAATGGGATCGTCTGATCTCCCGCATCCAAAGAGATATCGTCGTTGTTGCTCACGAGTTTAACAAAAAGGCTTTGGCTTTTGAGGCTGTCGACGAAAACCAAACGACTCCGGCGCTATCTCCGCGTGAATTGTCCGCGATCACCCATATTGCCAAAGGGTTGAGCCGGGCGCAGGCGGCGGCGGAGCTCGGGATTTCCGAACATACGCTGCGGGTCTATATCGAATCGGCACGCCACAAACTTGGGGCGTTGAACACGACTCACGCGGTTGCGCGGGCCCTGTCGATGGGGGTGATCATCGTTTAAGAGGCTCTATCAAGGGTGGTTTGTCCCGTGTTGCGCTTAAATAATACGCATAGAACGCAAGGTGAACATATGTCACACTCTTGCGTACGCTTTGGATAGGCTATGGTTAACACTTGGACCGTAGCGTCCTCTCCAGTTGATGGAGACAGGAGCACTCACCCCATGCTGCGCTATATCTACGGCGATGACCTTTACCGTTTTCCGCGTCTGCGCGACACCATGTTTCGCGACCGCGCCGATCAGTTCAAAAATCGTCTTGGATGGGACGTGCATGTGAACGAGGCCGGTGAAGAACGCGACGAATATGATGACATCAATCCGCTCTATGTGATTTGGCAAAAAACCGACGGCACCCATGGCGGGTCGATGCGGTTTTTGCCGACAACGGGCGACACGATGGTCAATGACCATTTCTCCCATCTCACGGACGGCGTGCGCATTGAAAGCCCGTTCATTTGGGAGTGCACCCGGTTTTGCCTTGCCCCCGGTGCGGAGCGCCGGGTGACCGCCGCACTGACCTTGGCGGCAGGCGAGATCATGGAGGAATTCCAACTCAAACATTTCGTTGGCGTTTTTGATCCGCGCATGGAGCGGATTTATTCCCTCATGGGGCTGGTCCCGGATGTGTTGGGCCGTGTTGGTGAAGGGCGTGACGTTATCGGCGTTGGCCTATGGGAAATGCGCGAAGAGATTTTTGCCCCCACTTTGGCGCGTGCGGGGATTGATCGGGCGACCTCAAAACGCTGGTTTCGTACCGCCTTTGATCATCCGCAATGGGATGATATGCGCGCCATCGCCTAATCTTTCCCTCTGGTGTCGCTGACGGCGGGTCTTTAAAGCGTAGTGCCTTAAGCCTGACATAAGGGAAGGGGGTGCGCCCAGGATCATTTTGGGCGTTTCGACCAAATCTCTGATACAGGTTTGCTTCGAAACGCTTTAGGGTCGCCGCCATGACTGGAACCGCGCTTACATTCTCCGATGATCAGGCCGACGCCTATGATGCCATCAGCGCCGTGCTGAAACAGGTGGGGGTTGATCTTGAGGATGGGCTGATGTTGCCCATGGCCTCAACGGACACGCAAATTCGCGCGGTGATCGGCAAGGCGGGATCGGGTAAAACGCTTTTGTTGGCCGAGCTGTACAAGGCTCTGGACGAGGCGGGCGTCGATATCGTTTCCGGCGATTGGGAAGGCCGCAAGAAAAAGGAGCGCCGCACCTTGGCGATTCTTGCGCCAACCAACAAAGCTGCCTCCGTCTTGCGCACCCGCGGCGTGCCTGCAACCACCATCCATCGCATTCTCTACACCCCGGTCTATGACCCGGAATATGAGAAAATCGCCGAATGGCTGGCGGGCAATGGCGAGCGCCCGGATGTCGAAGCCCTTTCGGTCGAGGGTCTGACAGATGAGGCCTTGGACCGCGCCTATGCCTTTTATCAAACCCATAAATCCATCCCCGGCGCTTTGGCGGCGGCGGGTCTGCGTGGCTCTGATTTCATCACCGGATGGAAACGCCGCGAAGACCCGCTCGACATCGGTTTCGTCGATGAAAGTTCGATGTTGGACAAGCGCCAACTCGATGATCTCAAAGAGATTTTCCCGACGCTTGTGCTGTTTGGTGACCCGGCGCAGTTGGCCCCGGTCAACCAAGCCGGCGAAATGGTGTTTGAAACCTTGGGCGCGGAAAACACCCATGTGCTGCACCGTATTCACCGCCAAACCCAAGACAGCCCGATCCTCGATCTGGCCCATGCTCTGGCCGATCCGCAGTTGGGGTTTGATCAGTTTGACCGCATGATCCAAGAGGCCGCCGCGAGCGACGAGCGGGTGGTCTATGCCAGCCGGGTCGAAAGCGATCTGATGGCGCGCTCGCCCGTTCTGGTCTGGCGCAATGCGACCCGCATCCGGTTGATCCAAGCGTTTCGTAATGTCCATGACGCACCTGTAGATGCGCTGTTGCCCGGCGAGCCTTTGATCTGTGATGGCATCGAATTGCCCGCGAAACACCGCAAAAAACGGTTGGACCTTGAGGCGCGGGGCTTGATCAAAGGCGCGCAGGTCGTCTACCTCGGCCCAGGGCGCAAACCCGGCTTTTCGCGGCTACATGTGATCGGCGCGGAGGACCCGAATATCTCGGCGGCCTCCATTGTTAAAATCGAAATTCCCGATGAAGAAGAACCGTTTATCCCCTATGCCGCGCGCATGGGAGCGGCGTTTTTGCATGGAGCGGCCGTGACGATTCACAAGGCGCAAGGCTCGCAATGGGACAGTGTTCAGGTCTTTGCCCCCGACATCATGGCCGCCGCGCGCGCTGGCCGGATGGAGGCGGGGATACCGCTTTGGAAACGGCTGACCTATGTCGCCATCACCCGTGCCGAAACGCGGCTGTTGTGGGTGACGCAGGCGCGGTTGGCCAAACCGACCGCGCCGCTGTCTGTTGCGGATTTGACCGCCAAAGAGGCGGCACCTTTGACACTTGAGGCACAGGTCGACGCGCTGCTGTGATCAACGCCGAAGAATGCGAAACGCCTCTGAGGCCCCCCAGCCAAACAGCCCGGCAATCGCCAGCGCCATCACGCCATAGATCAACGCATGTTGATAGGCCAAATTATAAAGCCAGCGCTCAATGCCAACTTTTTGCACGTTGATCGTGGTGCCATAACTGTCGATCACCTCACCGCCACGCAGCAAAAAGATCCGCGTGGTGTAGCCGCCTTCAACGATATTGGAGGGCAGCGTGATCGAGGTTTGAAACAGCGTGTCCTCGCTCAGCGTGACCACGCCTTCGCGGGTGCGGTACAGATCATCCGCCTTGCGCAGCCGGATCAAAGCCTCGCGCGCCGGAAGCCCGCGCATCCCCGGTAAAATACGTTTGTCGGCGGTGATTTTCCAAAGACTGTCGGTCAAGGGCGGCAGTATATCGGCCAGCTCCCGCGTCGAGGTGACCGTGTAAAAGGTGGGCGTGTGGCCAATCACCTGTGCCTCGACGTTGATCCAAATACCAAAACGGCGGTCTTTGCGGCGGATGGTTTCGACCTTTTCAGGCCCCGCGACGGTGATGATGACATCGAGCGGCTCTCCCTCCGGCGTCGGTTGGTTGCGCTTCACAGCCCCAAAAATCAGAATTTCAGAGCCGTCAAAATTGGCCGTGATGGAAATCCGGCTTTGGCTCAGCGCGGCGACGACTTCTTCGGCACGGCCCGCACCGGGCAGCATCAACAAAGCGAACAGCAGGGCAAAAACGCGTGTCATCATGCCCCCAGCGAGTAGAGTTCTTTGGGCGGCAACAACAGATCGAAACCCAGTTTGAGACAGACGGCCAGGACCAAAAGCGCAAGCCAAATCCGCAATTGCTCGGCCTTCATTTTCAGCCCGATTTGGGTGCCGATTTGCGCGCCAATGACGCCGCCGACCAGCAACAGAAACGCCAAAAGCACGTCCACCGTATGGTTGGTATAGGCGTGCAGCAATGTGGTGAAGCCTGCGGTGAAAATAATCTGAAACAGCGAGGTGCCGATCACAACCTTGGTGGGCATTCCAAGCAGATAGATCATCGCAGGCACCATGATGAACCCGCCGCCCACGCCCATAACCGCGCCCAACATGCCCACCATCATGCCCACTGCAATCGGCGGAATGGCGGAGATATATAGCCCAGAGGCGCGGAACTTCATCTTCAGCGGCAGATTGTGAACCCAAAGGTGCTTTTTACGCTCCGGACGACCACCGGGGCGGCCCTTGGCGCGTTTGATGGCGCGGATGGATTCGATCAGCATCAGAAAGCCGATAATGCCCAGAAATACCACGTAACAAAGGGTCACAAGCAAATCGACCTGACCCATGGCTTTGAGCATGTTGAAGATCTGAATGCCGATGGCGGAGCCGACAAGGCCGCCGCCCAATAGCACAAGCCCCATCTTCAAATCCACCGTCTTGCGTTTGAAATGGGCAAGCACACCGGAGACCGAGGAGGCAACAATTTGGTTGGCGGAGGTGGCGACAGCCACGGCGGGTGGGATGCCGACAAAGAACAGCAGCGGCGTGATCAAAAATCCGCCGCCGACGCCAAACATGCCCGACAACACGCCCACAATCCCGCCGATGCCGAGCAGGGTGAAGGCGTTCACCGAAACTTCTGCGATGGGGAGGAATATTTGCATGGGGGACTTTCGCGACGTCTTTCTTCAGCAATGCAGTGATTTGGCGCGCGCGTCAAATGATCCGCGGCGTATGAGACAGAAAAGCGGACCCGAAGGCCCGCTTTCGTGTCATTTACGGATGCTTATCGCTCTTTCACGTAGGGTGTGCCGCCCGCGCGTGGCGGGATGGCTTTGCCCACAAAGCCCGCCAAAATGATCACCGTCAGGATGTATGGCAGGGCCTGCATGAACTGCACGGGGATGGTGAAATCTCCCATGGTGATGGATTGGTAACGGTTGCCAATGGCCTCCAGCAGGCCGAACAACATCGTGGCGGAGAGCGCATACCAAGGCCGCCATTTGGCGAAAATCAACGCAGCCAGGGCGATGTAGCCGCGTCCTGCCGACATGTCTTTGACGAAACCCGCCGCGAGAGAGGCAAGGTAAGTGCCGGCCATGCCGCACAACACGCCCGCGATGACCAGTGCCGCAAAGCGCAGTCTGACCACCGACACGCCCGCCGTATCGACCGCTGAGGGGTTTTCCCCCACGGCGCGCAGGCGCAGACCAAAGCGGGTACGATAAAGCACCCACCACGACAGTGGCACAGCAAGCAGCGCCATATAGGTCAATGCGGTGTGGCCAGAAATCAGCTCATGGTAGAGAGGCCCGATGAAGGGCACATTCGCCAAGGCATCGGAAAACGGCAGGTTCCATTCGCCAAACCGCGCATCCGTGGGGAGCGAGGGCGTGCGTCCGCCGAGCTTAAACCAACTTTGGCCCACGACAACGGTCAGACCGGCGGCGAGAAAGTTCAGCGCCACGCCGGAGATCAGTTGATCGCCTTTGAAGGTGATCGAGGCCAGCCCGTGGATCATGGAAAACGCCAAAGACCCGGCCACGCCTGCCAAAAGGCCGATCCAAATCGACCCGGTGACAGAGGCCGCAGCCCCGGCCAAAAAGGCCGCCGCCAAGAGTTTGCCCTCAAGCCCGATGTCAACGACGCCTGCGCGTTCGGAAAACAGCCCGGCGAGACAGGTCAAAAGCAAAGGCGTGGCAAGGCGCACGGTGCTGTCGAGGATTTGGATGATCGTGAGATAGTCCATGCTCACGCCTCCTTTTTCTTGTTGAGGGCGATGAACAGTTTTTCAAGCGGCGCGCGCACCATATTGTCGAGCGCGCCGGTGAACATGATCACCAAAGCCTGAATGACCACGACCAGTTCGCGCGGGATCGATTCCCAAAATGAGAGCTCGCCGCCGCCTTGGTACAAAAAGCCAAACAAAAGCGCGGCCAAGACGATCCCGATCGGGTGGTTGCGACCCATCAGGGCCACGGCAATGCCAATAAAGCCCGCGCCCTCGACCGCGTTGTCGATCAACCGTTCGGCCTCGCCCATCACGTTGTTGATTGCCATCAGGCCGGACAAAGCGCCCGAGATCAGCATGGCGATGACGACGATGCGCACCGGGTTGATGCCAGCGTATTTCGCCGCCGTTTCCGATTGGCCATAGGCGCGGATTTCATAGCCGAGCCGGGTGCGCCAGATCAGGAAATAGAACCCAACAGCCGCCAAAAGCGCGATCAGGAAGGACACGTTGACGGGGGCGTTTTTGTTGAACTCGATGCCAAAGGGCGCCAACATTTCATGGAAAGTCGGCAAATGCGCCCCAGCACCAAAACGTGCGCTTTCCGTCGACATGGACCCCGGAACTTTGAGGTAATTCAACAGGATGTAGCCGATTAGCGCGGAGCCGATAAAGTTGAACATGATGGTGGTGATGACGATATGGCTGCCGCGTTTGGCCTGAAGATAGGCGGGGATAAACGCCCAAGCTGCGCCAAACACAGCGCCACCGATCATCGCCGCAGGCAGGGCAATCGCCCAATGCGGCCAAGGCACATAAAGGCACACAAGTGCCACCCCCAAACCGCCCAATGCGGCCTGACCTTCAGAGCCGATGTTGAACAAGCGGGCGTGATAGGCGACGGCGACCGAGAGGCCGGTGAAGATGAAATTGGTGGTGTAATAAAGCGTGTAACCGATGTTGTTTGAGTTGCCAAACGCGCCTTGCACCATGGTTTTGATAGCCATCACCGGGTCTTTGCCGATGGCCATGATCACGAGGCCCGACAGCAAAAAGGCCAAGAGGATCGAGATCAACGGAATGAGGACGGCGTCCGCCCATTTTGGCATTTTGTTCATTGACCTGCCTCCCCCGGGTTTTCTTCGGCAATCCCGGCCATCATCAGGCCAAGCTCGCCTTCATTGGTCTCAGAGGGCAGGCGTTCGCCCATGATCTTACCGTCAAACATCACCGCAATCCGGTCACTCAGCGACAGGATTTCATCGAGTTCCACCGACACCAATAGGATGGCTTTGCCCGCGTCGCGCAGATGTACGATCTGTTGGTGAATGAATTCGATGGCGCCAATATCGACCCCGCGCGTCGGCTGGCCGATCAACAACAGGTCGGGGTTGCGCTCGATTTCGCGGGCCAACACGATTTTTTGCTGGTTGCCGCCGGAAAAACTTTTGGCCTCCAGCTTGGGGTTCGGCGGGCGCACGTCGAATTTGGTCATGCTCTCTTGGGTCATTGCCTTGATTGCGGCATTGTCCATCAAAAAGCGGTTTTTTTGATATTCAGGTGCGTGGTGATAGCCAAACACCATGTTTTCCCAGGCTTGGAAGTTCAGGATCAGCCCCTCATCATGCCGGTCCTCCGGCACATGCGAAATCCCGCGGGCACGGCGCGATTGGCCGTCGGAGTTTTTGCCCGTCAGGTCGATCTCTTCGCCGTTGAGACGGATCGTGCCCGTGCCGTTTTGATAGCCGCCCAAAACCTCCAATAGTTCGGTTTGACCATTGCCCGCCACGCCACAAATCCCAAGGATTTCACCGGCGCGCACATGCAAATCAATGCCTTTTACCCGTTCCACACCCTGCTCATCAACAACATGCAGGTTTTCAATTTCCAGAATCTGCGCGCCCGGTGTGGCGGGTTTTTTCTCAACATGAAGCAAGACTTTGCGCCCGACCATCAGTTCGGCCAGGTCTTCGGGGGTGGTGTCGGCGGTCTGCACTGTTGCGGTCATCTCCCCCCGGCGCATCACGGACACCGTATCGGTGATCTCCATGATTTCGCGTAGTTTATGGGTGATCAAGATGATGGTTTTGCCCTGTTCTTTCAGCCCTTCGAGAATACGGAACAAATGGTCCGCCTCGGCTGGGGTCAGCACCCCAGTGGGTTCGTCCAAAATCAGGATGTCCGCCTGCCGATAGAGCGCTTTGAGGATCTCAACCCGTTGCTGATGGCCCACAGAGAGATCTTCGATCAAAGCGTCTGGATCGACAGAAAGTTGATATTCATCAGAGAGTTGCTTTAAAAGTGTGCGGGCTTTCGCCAGCGAGGGTTTGAGCAATCCGCCATCTTCTGCGCCCAGAATGACATTTTCGAGTACGGTGAAGTTTTCGACCAGTTTAAAATGCTGGAACACCATGCCGATGCCAGCGGAAATCGCGGCTTGGCTGTCGGCAATCTGGACCTCTTGGCCCTTGATGTGGATGGTCCCCGCATCGGCTTTGTAAAAGCCATAGAGGATCGACATCAGCGTGGATTTTCCCGCGCCGTTTTCGCCGATGATGCCGTGGACCGTGCCTTTTTTGACCGTGATCGAGATGTCCTTATTGGCCTGAACCGGGCCAAAGGCTTTGGAAATCCCGCGCAGTTCAATCGCTGGCGCGTCAATGGGGGCGGTGGAAGCGGTGGGGGCGGCAGTTGCCTGCCGCCCCGCTTCAGACTGGACGCTCATGCGACAGCTGCCCTTAAAATGCCGGGCAGGATTCGTCGGACATGTAGTCGTGCACCACAACTTCGCCGGAAATGATTTTTGCGGTGGCCTCGTCGATGGCCGCTTTCATCTCAGGCGTGATCAGGGCAGCGTTATATTCATCCATCGCAACGCCAACACCGTCGTTGGACAGGCCCATGACATTGATGCCAGTCTCAAGGTTCTCGCCTTGGGTGAAGGCATCATACACAGCGTTGTCGACGCGTTTGACCATGGAGGTCAAAACCGAGCCGGGCTGGAGGTAGTTTTGGTTGCTATCGACGCCGATGGACAACATGCCCTCATCGGCTGCGGTTTGCAGAACACCAAGACCGGTGCCGCCAGCCGCCGCGAACACGACTTCAGAACCCGCGGATTTTTGCGCGCGGGTCAATTCGCCGCCCTTCACCGGATCGTTCCAAGCCGCAGGTGTGGTGCCGGTCATGTTGACGATGACCTTGCCTTCGGGTTTCACGGATTTGAAGCCTTCGGCATAGCCACAGGCGAATTTGGAGATCAGCGGGATGTCCATGCCGCCCACAAAGGACACGGTGTCGCCTTTGGCGGCATAAGCTGCGGCGATCCCGGCCAGATAGGAGCCCTCTTGTTCGTTGAACACCACGGAGCGCACGTTCGGCGCATCCACGACCATGTCAATGATGGCGAATTTGGTGTCCGGGAAATCGGCGGCAACGGTTTCAAGCGCGGTGGCGAAGGAGAAGCCTGCCATCACGATCGGGTTAAAGCCTTTTTCCGCGAAGTTGCGCAGGTACTGTTCGCGCTGCGCGTCCGATTGCAGCTCGACGTCGCGGTAGCTCCCGCCGGTTTCCTTGGCCCAACGCTCGGCACCATTAAACGCGGCTTCGTTAAAAGATTTGTCAAATTTGCCGCCAAGGTCAAAGATGATCGCCGGATCGGCCAAAGCTGCACCAGAGGTCAGGGCCAGAGCAGCAGCTGCGCCGAGGAGTGTTTTGGTCAGGGTCATGGGTATCTCCCGTTGGGTATTTAAACTATTGGGGCAGTCCCTCGTCTGAAAACAAGTCACATGCCCATGGAGCGAGCAAATCGTCTCGCAGTATAGCGAGATTAGGGCGCGTCACAGAGGGAGGGTCAATACACATTTTACCATTTTTGACCGTTTGGTCGCGCAATGGAGGGAGATTGGGCATTCCAGCGCTTTGTGACGTGGGGTCACGTATGTTTTAGAGGCTTGGACAGGACCAATGCGTCGATTTTCTCATTCTTGGAGGTGGTGTAGTAGTGCGGACGCCGACCAGATTCGCTATAGCCTTCGGAAAGATAGAGCGAAATGGCGACGGTGTTATTCTCCGCCACTTCCAAGAATGACATCAAGGCGAGGCGCGATCTTGCCTCTTCCTCATAGGCGCGCAACATCACCCGGCCCAAGCCACGGCCCCGAGCTTCGGGATGGACGGCGAGGGTCAAAACTTCGGCCTCATGGGCGGCATAGCGTCCCATGATGAAAGAGGGGCCATCGCCTGTGATGATAAAATTCTCGCGCATAGACAAAAGCCCCGCGAAGTCTTTGGCAGACCATGGGCGGGGCGTTTGAAAACTGGCAGAGTGGAGCGCGGCAAGCTCCTCGGCTGTCATCTCAGACACTTAGGCCGCGACGGGGCGCACTTCGAGCACCTCGGGGATGTAATGGCGCAACAGGTTTTCGATGCCCATTTTCAACGTCAGGGTCGAAGAGGGGCAGCCCGCGCATGCGCCCTGCATATGTAGGTAAACAATGCCACGATCAAAACCGTGGAACGTGATGTCGCCGCCGTCTTGGGCCACGGCGGGGCGCACACGGGTGTCGAGCAATTCTTTGATCTGTTTGACGATCTCGCTGTCGGGTCCGTCATGCTCTGCATGCCCGCCAGCGGCACTGGCGTGTGTGTCCATGACCTGTGCGCCGGATTGGAAATGTTCCATGATCGCGCCAAGGATGGCAGGTTTGATATGGTCCCAATCGGTGGCGTCCTCTTTGGTCACGGTGACGAAATCGGAGCCCAAAAACACGCCGGTGACGTTGCCGACCGCAAACACACGCTGCGCCAATGGCGATGCAGCGGCAGAGTCTGCTGTGGGAAAGTCTGCAGTTCCGGCCTCAAGCACGGTCTGACCGGGCAAGAATTTCAAGGTTGCGGGGTTCGGTGTGGATTCGGTCTGAATGAACATTTCGGATATTCCTTAGGATCATAGTCGGATATGCGCGTTTGGTCCGCAAAAGTCAAGTTTTAGAATGATTCTAATGCCGGGGCAAAGTCAGCACACCTAAACGATCTGTTGCTGCAACTCTTTCTCCGACACTCCCGGCACATGCCAAAACATCACAGCCTCAGGGCCAATATGGGTTAAAACCCGCGTCAAATCGCGATGGTTTACATGTCGCCATAGGGCGTACCCCGTGGCTTCGATCACATTGAGCGGCGTGATATTGTGGGTCTGGCGCAACTCCTGCGCCTCGCGGATCATCTCTGAACGAGCGCCAAAGGGCAAAGGCACTGCGTCCACATTCCAGCCATAGACCAACATCGCTCGCAAACTGGAAGGTAAGACATCGCCAAAGGCAATCACCTGCGGTGGGGTCAGGCGACGGCGAAACACATGCAGCACCCCGTCGACCGCGGTATAGGCCATCTTGTCACTCTCAAGAACCGGTCCCATCCGGTCCCTTGCATCCTTGAGAAAAGATTTAAACTCTTTTTCGGAATGTCGGTATGTCCATGGCATCGGCATCTCAGGTCACCGCCTCCAACCGCTCTTTCGACATCTCGCCGGGCACAAGCGTCATCGGGATCGGTAAAAACCCCGCCTGTTTCATCATTGCCGAAATGAGCGGACCGGGGCCGGATTTCTCTGTGCCCGCGCCCAAAACCAACACGCCGATGGATGGGTCTTCCTTGATTTGAGACAGGATTTCATGCACCGCTTCGCCTTCGCGGATCACCAATTCCGGATCAATGCCCTGTCGGTCGCGCATCCATTTGGCGAAGACTTCGTAATGGGCGATGATGCGGTCACGGGTCTCTTCGCGCATCAAATCCGCGACACCGATCCAATGGTTGAATTCCTCGGGCGGAATGATTGAGAGGATTGTCACACCACCGTTCGATTTCGCGGCGCGCATCGCCGCAAACCGCATGGCATTGAGACATTCGCGACTGTCATCAAGGATGACGAGAAACTTGCGCATACTGGCCTCTTTGAGTGGCGCCCGATCTTTGGGCTTTGCCGGATGATGACCGAGCTACGCGCGCGACGCAACCGCCAGTGCGCGATACAATGGAGGGATGATCCCCAAAAACCCCCGGCTCCTAAGAGCCGAGGGTCAACGGGTGCTGATCTGTCGGGGAAACGGATCAAGCCGCGCACATCACGCGCAAGGGCATGCGCTTTGGCGGGGACGGGCCATGATTCTGATGCGCTGCAAGCCTAACTTAGGGCAGGTTTGAATCCCTTCTGTGACATCAGAGCCGCGTTTGCGCCGCTCATCGGCCAGTTAACCCTATCGTGATTTGAGCTTTGCCGCATGGGTCTGTTTTGTGCCCACAACGCACAAAAGACGAGGACATTCACATGAGCGATTTGAAAAGACGTAAGTTTTTGGCGCTGAGCTTCGCGACGCCCTTTCTCGCCAAAGCCGCCTTTGCCCAAGAGATCGGGTTGACCCTGCCAGATGAATTGCAAGCGCCTCAAAATGCCCGCCGCAATATCTCAAGTTTTCGCCGGATTGATTGGCACGAGCATTTCGACAGCTTGGGAAAGGGTGCGATTGTCGCCGATACGGTGAGCCGTGCTCTGCATTTTTGGGCTGCGGATGGGTCGTATAAACTTTATCCAACCTCGGTGCCGATCTCTGAGGAACTGACCAAACGCGGCTACACAGAGGTGATCAAAAAGGTGGAGGGGCCGACCTGGACCCCGACGCCGTCGATGCGCGAGCGCGACCCGAGCCTGCCGGTCACTGTGCCCGCCGGACCGCAAAACCCGCTTGGCACCCATGCTTTGTACCTGTCGTGGCAATATTACCGCATCCATGGCACCCATGACACACGCAAGATCGGGCGGCGCTCGTCGGATGGCTGTATCGGCCTCTATAACGAGATGATTGCCGATCTCTACCCCCGCGTGGCAGTGGGCACACAGGTGAAGCTGGTTTGAGGTTTTGGACCGCAATGAAAACGAAAAGGGCGCCTCATTGGGCGCCCTTTTGTTTTGAGTGGGACGCGTTGTTTAGCGCACGAAGCCCATGATCTCAAAGGTCTTATTGAGGATCGGCTGGGCGATCTCATTGGCCTTGTTCGCGCCTTTCGCCATGATCCGGTCAATCTCTGCCGGGTCATTCATCAGGCGTTTCATTTCGCTTGAAATCGGCGCGAGTTTTTCGACCGCAAGCTCGGCCAGATCGGGTTTGAACTTGCCCCACCCTTGGCCGCCATAGACCGCCAAAACCTCTTCGCCAGTCATATTGGACAGACCCGCGTAGATGTTCACCAGGTTGCGCGCGTCCGGGCGGCCCGCAAGGCCTTCCATCTCTTCGGGCAACACATCCGCATCTGATTTGGCCTTTTTGAACTTTTTCGCAATCGTGTCGGCGTCGTCGGTCATATTGACGCGTTCCATGTCTGATTCACCCGATTTGGACATTTTCTTGGTCCCATCGCGCAGGTTCATCACACGCATCGCCGGGCCTTCGATCACCGGGATGGTTTCCGGGAAGAAATCGACCTTGTAATCGTGGTTGAACTTGTTGGCGATGTCGCGGGTCAATTCGACGTGTTGCTTTTGATCCTCGCCCACGGGCACATGGGTCGCGTGATAGAGCAAAATATCCGCAGCCATCAGTGAAGGATAGGCATAGAGCCCAAGCGACACGTTTTCGGCGTTTTTACCCGCCTTGTCCTTGAACTGCGTCATCCGGTTCATCCACCCGACGCGGGCGACACAGTTGAGCAGCCAACCGAGCTCCGCATGGGCCGACACACGAGACTGATTGAACAAGACCGATTTCTCCGGGTCGATGCCCGCCGCAAGGTAGCCTGCGGCCACTTCACGGGTCGCATGGCGCAGATCCTCGGGGTCTTGCCAAACAGTGATCGCGTGCATGTCCACCACGCAATAGATGGTTTCGAACTCACCGCCCTGCATATCTACGAAACGCTTGATCGCGCCCAAGTAGTTGCCGAGTGTGAGCCCGCCCGAAGGCTTGATCCCCGAAAAAACACGGGGGGTGAAGGCGAGCTTCTCCATCTGGAACTCCGTCACTGGATTGTTAGGTGATCATCGCTTACCTATGCAGGACGAACGCGTCAAGGAAAGCCCCCGAAAATGAATGACACCCCCTCCGAGCATCGTCCCGAATTGCCGTTTAACACTTTGCCGCCTGCGGTGGTGGCGCTGGCTTTGGTGCTGGGTGGCATCGAGGCGCTGTTTCAAATCGGCTCTTATGGCATCATCGGTGGTCCCGATGCGGTGGGCTGGCGGATTGCCGCAATGGAGGATTACGGGTTCTTTGACACCGTTTTTGAGGCGATGCGCACGCAAGGCACTTGGCCGCTTGAGCATGTGATCCGGTTCCTGAGCTACGCATTTGTGCATTATTCCTTGACCCATGCGCTGATGGCGATCGTCTTTATTTTGGCTCTGGGCAAAATGGTCGGCGAGACCTTTGGCAATGTCGCGGTCTTCGTGATTTTCTTCGCCTCGACCCTGTTCGGCGCGCTGATCTATGGTCTGGTTTTAAGCACAGCTCAGCCGCTTTTGGGCGCTTACCCTGCGGCGTACGGTTTCATCGGTGCCTACACGTTTATCCTCTGGCTTGGCCTTGGTCGGATGCAGGAAAACCGGATGCGGGCCTTCACCCTGATCGGATTGTTGATGGGGCTGCAATTGGTTTTTGGCCTGTTGTTCGGCGGCTCTCTCGATTGGGTCGCAAAACTCGCGGGCTTTGTTGCGGGCTTTGGAACGGCGGCGCTTTTGGTGCCAGGGGCTTTGGGGCGGATTATCGCGCGGTTGCGGCGGCGTTAACCGCCGCATTCGCATCAATTTTGCCGTTTGACCGCGCCTTTTAGTTCGACAAATCGCACCGCGCCAATCGCTTGGGCCAAGGCGAAATAGCCTGCGATACCAAGGCTAACCAAGATCAGCGTGCCAAGCCCGCGCGACAGCTCGAACACGGGTGAGAGCGCAATATTGGCACCATAAAGCAGTGCGCCCATCATCAGAGAGGCAATCAGAATACGCGGCGCGCGCCGGACCAGACGCGGGTCTGCATGAACCTCGACACCCATATCGGACTTGCCAAACCACAACAGCGTGACCATGCCCCAAGCGGCGAATGTGGTCGCGACCGCCGCCGCAAGATAGCCGATGAAAAAAGACAGGCCGATGGCCGCAGCCGCATTGATCACCATCGAATAAAGCGCAAAGCGAAACGGGGTTTTGGTGTCTTCGCGGGCGAAATACAGCGGCTGCAACACCTTTTGCATCACAAAAGCCGGAAGCCCGAGGCCGTAAATCGCCACCGCATAGGCAGTCTTATGGGCGTCTTCCGGTGTGAAGGCACCGCGTTGAAACAGGAAGGAAATCAACGGCTCAGGGATCACGATCAGCGCAATCGCGGCGGGCACGGTCAGCAACAGCGCGAATTCAAACGCCCGGTTATAGGCATCGCGCGCGCCCTGTCCGTCGCCCGCCTGAAGCCGTCGCGACAGGTCCGGCAAAAGCACAACGCCAATGGCAATGGCGACAACGCCCAAGGGCAGTTGATACAGCCGATCCGCCAAATTGAGATATTGCAATGCGCCAGCTTCGGAGAAAGAGGCGACTTGCCGCCCGATCAACAGGTTGATCTGAACCACGCCGCCCGCCAAGGCGGCAGGACCCGCCAAAAGAAACAAACGTTTGAGTTCGGGCGTCAGACGCGGCAGGCGTGGGCGCAGGCCAAACCCCACCTTGGCCGCCGCGCGCCAGACCATCAAAAGCTGCGCCAAACCCGCCACAGGCACGGCCCAGATCAGCGCGCGATCCACCGGCCAGCCCAGTTTGGCCGCCGTGATCATCGCGACCGAGAGCACAACATTGAGCAAAACCGGGGCCGCGGCCGCGGCCGCGAAGCGTCCGGTGGCGTTTAAAATCCCCGAAAACAGTGCGCCGAGTGAGATGAAGACCACATAGGGAAAGGCGATCCGTCCGAAATCCACCGCCAAATCAAACCGCGCATCGCCAATGAACCCGGCGGCCATGGCCGCGACCAAAGCAGGCATGAACAGTGTTGCCAAAAGCGTCAAAACGATCAGCACCGTGGCAAGGACCGAGAGCGTGTCCTCGGCAAAGCGTTTGGCATCCCCTTCGGCACCCCCTGTGGTCTCAAGTTTCTTTGAGAACAGCGGTACAAAGGCCACGTTCAACGTGCCTTCGGCGAAAAAACGGCGGAACATATTAGGCAGGGAGAAGGCCACGACAAAGGCCTCTGCCGCCGGTCCCGCGCCCAAATAAGCCGCGATCAACGCGTCGCGCACAAACCCAAGCACCCGGCTCATCAAGGTCCAGCCACCCACGGTCACAAAGCCGCGCACAAGACGAATGGGTTTCATGCGCTGCGCGCCCGTTCCGCGCCCTGATCAATCGCTTCACGCAGCTTCTTTTCTAAGGTGCGGCGTTTGGATTCGCTGTGGAATTTCATTCCGAACATGTCCTTGACATAAAATACGTCCACAACCTGTGCGCCATATGTGGCGATCTGAGCGGTGGCGATGGAGACGTTGTTGGCGGCCAAAACGCGGGTCAAATCGTACAAAAGACCGGGGCGATCACGGGTGTCCACTTCGATGATGGTGAAGATCTCCGAACCCTCATTGTCAAAGCTGATGGAGGTCGGCACCCGGAATTTGCTTTCGCGTTTCTTGATTTTGTCACGGGAATCGAGCGCCTGACGCGCGCCCATTTCACCGCGCAAAATCTTGTCGATCATCTGGCGCAGACGCGGCAGGCGGGCCTGTTCAAACGGATTGCCATCGTTGTCCTGAATCCAAAACACGGCGGTCGCATAGCCATCTTTCGAGGTATAGGTGCGCGCGTCCACGACATTGGCGCCAACCAAAGCCAAAGCGCCAGCAAGCCGTGAGAAAATGCCATGATGGTCCGTTAGCGCGAAACAGGCACGGGTGGCATCGCGGTCCTCATCGGGGTGAAGATCAGCGCGGATTTCATCGGCTTTGATGCCCTTTAAAAGCTCGGCAAAGACCAGATGCGCGGACAGAGGCAGGCCTTGCCAATAGGGGCCATAATGGCGCTGAATTTCTTTGCGCCGTTCGCTCGCATCCCAATTCGACAGTTTGTCGCGCAGAACCTTTTTCGCCTCACCCTCGCGTGCGTCGCGGTTGACCTCTTCCAGCCCGTGTTCCAGCGCATAGGCCGTCTGCGCGTGCAAGTTGCGCAACAACACCGCCTTCCAATTGTTCCACACATTTGGGCCAACGCCGCGAATGTCACAGACCGTCAGCACGGTCAAAAGATCAAGCCGCTCGCGGGTTTTGACAGCCTTGGCAAAATCGCGCACCGTGCGCGGATCGGAAATGTCACGTTTTTGCGCCATGTCCGACATCAACAGGTGATAGCGCACCAGCCATTCCACCGTCTCGCATTCCGCCGGTTTTAGGCCAAGCCGCGGTGCCACTTTGCGCGCAATCTGTGCGCCGATGATCGAATGATCCTCGGGACGGCCTTTGCCGATGTCATGCAACAACATCGCAACGTAAAGCACTTTGCGATTGACGCCAGCCTCCAGGATGCTCGTCGCCAAAGGCAGCGGGTCGGTCAACTCGCCGCGCTCGATTTGCGCCAGATTGGAAATCACCTGAATCGTGTGCTCATCCACCGTGTAGCTATGATACATGTTGAATTGCATCATTGCGACAATGTACTGAAACTCCGGGATAAACGCCCCCAGAACGCCCAGTTCGTTCATCCGGCGCAGCGCGCGTTCCGGGTTGCCGTGTTTGAGCAGGAGATCCATGAAAATCCGCTGTGCTTCGGGGGTGTTGCGCATCTCATTGTCGATCTTATCGAGATTGGCCGAAATCAGCCGCATCACATCCGGGTGCAACAGATAGCCGGTGCGCAGCGCCTCTTCAAAGACGCGCAGGAGATTGAGCTTGTCCGCCAAAAACGCCTTGCGATCGAGGACATTGAGCCGGTTGTGGACCAGCTCATATTGCTCGTCAATCTTGCGCCGACGTTTGAACAGCCGTTGCAGTGCCGGTTCCTGTTTGACGTGTTGCGCCTCAAGTGAGGTCAGGAAAATCCGGGTCAATTCGCCGACGCGGGTAGCATGGCGAAAGAAATCCTGCATGAAATGTTCGACTGCGCGGCGACCGGAATGGTCGATATAGCCCAACCGATCCGCCACCTCGACCTGCAAATCAAAGGTGAGTTGATCCATAGGGCGTCCGGCGATCAGGTGCAGCGCATTGCGCGCGGCATAAAGAAAGGTTTCGGCCTCCTCGAACTGGCGATACTCCTCGGCGGTGAACACGCCCGCTTTGACCAAATCGGCGGTGTTGCGCACGCCGTGGACGTATTTGGCGATCCAAAACAACGTATGCAGATCGCGCAGCCCGCCTTTGCCCTCTTTGATATTGGGTTCCACCACATAACGCTGCCCGCCCTGTTTGCGGTGGCGTTCGGCGCGTTCTTGCAATTTGGCTTCGATGAATTCGCGCGCCGTGGTGCGAAACAATTCGTCGCGCAATTTTACATGGAGTTCAGTGGCCAAATCCCGGTTTCCGGCCAGATAGCGCAGTTCCAACATCGCAGTACGAATGGTGAAATCTTCGCGTCCCAGACGGATGCAATCGCGGATTGTGCGGGTGGAATGGCCGACTTTGAGATGCAGATCCCAGAACATATAGAGCATGCTCTCGACCAGACTTTCGATCCAGCCGCTGATTTTATGGGGGGCCAGAAACAACAGATCGACATCGGAGTGCGGCGACATTTCGGCCCGCCCATACCCGCCCACGGCCAAAATCGCGATGCGTTCGCCTTCGGTCGGATTGGGGTTTGGGTGCAGCTTGGTTTGCGCCGTGAACAACACCGAGGTGACGAGGCAATCGGTAAGCCAAGCGTAGGACCGTACTGCCGGGCGGGCATTACGCGGGGCTTCGGCAATGGCGGCGGCAATGGTGGCGCGGCCTTTGTCTTGTGCCGCATTGAGGACGCTCACGGTGGCTTTGCGCAGGGCCGCCGCATCTTTCGCCCCCACCCAAGCGGCATCCAACGCCTCCGCCACGGCGGAGACGTCGAAAATTGCCGTTTCAGAGCAAATCAGGCTGCCGGCCGGGGCCGGAACAAAGTCAGCAAGGGCGGGGTCGTTAGAAGCCAGCGCCCGCGAAGGATCTTGGTGCAGGGTCAATCTCGATTACCTGATTGTTTTGGATGGTCGCCACGGAGAGGCCACGTTCGTTGGTCCCGTCGGGCAGAAGTCGGAAAATCCCGTTCACACCGACAAAGCCGGAGCCGCGGGTCAGGCCTTGAGTGGTGAGGGCGTTTTGGTTGCCGGACTGCACCAAGGCTCCAATTGCCGCAATCCCGTCATAGGCAAGGCCCGCCAAAGCATGCGGTGCTGTGCCGTATTGGGCGGAGTAGCGGTTGGAAAAGCTGTTGACGAGGCGTTGGTCTGGGATGGCAAACCAGCTGTCTTGCAGACCTGGCAGGCTCAGCGCGGAGGCGGGGAAATTCCAGCGTTGTAGGCCGATGAATTGCGGCTGCGGCGATTTGATGCCGTTTTCCGGCAACATCTGCGCCAAAAGCGGCATGGCACCGTCATTGCCCGAGGTAAAGAAAATCGCATCCGCACCAGAGCTGCGCGCGGTGGCGGCGATGGGGCGGATGGATTGCACTACCCCCTGTTGGCTCAACTCAAAGCTCTGTTCTCCGGCGAATGTCGCACCTTCGCGGGCGATGGCGGTTTTGATCGCACTCGCGCCGGAATTCTCCGCCGGGCTTTGGCCGTTCACAACCATGATCCGGGTTTTGCCATTGGCCTTGGCATAGGACACAAGACGGTTGGCCGTGTTGCTAAAGGTATCGCCGAGGATAAAGACGTTGCCGCCTGCAATGTCCGGATTGTTGGAGAAGGACAAGACATTGATGCCCGCGTTGGCGGCCGGAATGCCCGCCAATTTGGCCGAGCCGCCGTACACCGGACCAAGGATGATCTTGGCCCCGTCTTTGACCGCTTGCGAAGCGACCGCCGAGGCACGTTCGGCTTGACCACCGGTGGCATAGACCCGCAAATCAATCGTCACGCCCTGAAGATCCGCCATCGCCAAACGAGCCGCGTTCTCCAGGGACTGCGCCAGGGCAACGTCGCCGCCCTGTTGCGATTCGTAAGGCACCAAAAGTGCGACCGGCACGGGTTTGCTTGTGTTGATGGTCGGACCGCCACCAACCTGAAGCGCGCCGGGGTCACAGGCGGCAAGGGCGGTAAAAGACAAAGCCAGCGCAAGTTTCTTGATGGACTTGCGGGCGGCGCTTAGAACAGCGAACATAGGGGAACCTCACTCCTGACGGCGAACTCTTGGTAACTTGGGTCTTTTAGACATCTTCGCAGACTATGCGACACGCCCCAAAGAGTAAACGCCGCAAAGACCCGGAACTCATGTGATTTACCAAGTCAAGCATCTTCCCGCTGGCCTTCATTTTCTCGCCACTCCGATCGGGAATGCGCGCGATATCACCCTGCGTGCGCTCGATATTCTCGCCTCTGCGGATGTTTTGGCCGCCGAAGACACACGCACTTTGCGCAAATTGATGGAAATCCATGGCGTTCCTCTCAATGGCCGCCACATCTATGCGTATCATGATCACAACGGTGCTCAGGCCCGGCCTCGGTTGATCGCTCTGATGCAAGAAGGCAAATCCGTGGCCTATGCGTCTGAGGCCGGCACGCCCTTGGTGGCCGACCCCGGCTTTGTGCTGTGCCGCGAGGCGCTCGCTCAAGGCATCCCTGTGACCTCTGCGCCCGGTCCCTCCGCGATGATTGCGGCTCTGACCATTTCGGGATTGCCCTCTGATCGGTTCCTTTTTGCCGGATTTCCCCCGTCCTCTCGTGGGGCTCGGTTGAAATTCTTTACCTCCTTCGCTCCGGTTCAGGCCACGCTTGGGTTTTATGAAAGCCCAAAGCGGATTCATAAAACGTTAGGAGAATTGTGTGAGACTTTGGGGGGAAACCGACCGGCGGCCCTGTGTCGCGAGTTGACCAAGCGGTTTGAAGAAGTGCGAAAGGGCAGTCTGGCGGAGCTTGAAGAAAGCCTGCGCGACAGTCCGGTGAAAGGCGAAATTGTGCTTTTGGTCGGACGCGCAGAGCATGAAGAGATATCCGAGGCCGATCTTGAGGCGGATTTGAGGCGGGCCTTGGAAACGATGTCGGTCAAAGACGCCGCGGCGGAGGTGGCCGAAAAACATGGATTGAAAAAACGCGATGCCTATCAAATGGCGCTCGCGATCACGGATCAAAATTCGCCGCAGTAGGAGAAAAGCGTGTCCTTTGATTTTGTCGGATATGACCCGGTTGCCGCCCGCCAAACGCGCGGGCGCATGGCCTACGAGTTTGGTCACTCCGCCGAAGCTTGTGTTGCGCGCTACTATGAGGCCCAAGGCCATGACTTGGCACATGCGCGGTGGCGCGGCGCGGGTGGGGAAATTGATTTGATCTTCCGCAACGGCGACGGTTTCATTTTTGTCGAGGTCAAAGCCTCAAAAACCCTCAGCGCCGCCGCCGCACATCTGCGTCCAAAACAAATCGCGCGCATTTGCGCCAGTGCCGAAGATTACATTGGCCAACAGCCCAAGGGGCTGCTCACCGATATGCGCATAGATGTGGCGCTGGTGGATGCGTCGGGCCATGTCGAAATTCTAGAAAATGCTTTGATGTAAAAGGCTCATGTGAATTCCCGCACAGGACATTCCCATTGAATGCGCGGCTGGGCTGGTCCATCTAAGAGAAAACCATTCTCGGGAGACGAGCCTTGCCCACACCGAAATCGTTAAAAGTCGCAATTCAGATGGACCCGATCGGTCCGGTCAACATCAACGCCGACAGCACGTTCCGCATCATGGAAGAGGCGCAAAAGCGCGGGCATACGTTGTTTTACTACACGCCGGACCATCTTGCCTTCCAAGAGGGGCGGATCACCGCGCGTGGCTGGCCGATTGAGGTGCGCCGGGTTGAGGGCGATCACTACACATTGGGCGAAATGACGGAGGTCGATCTCTCTGATTATGACGTGGTCTGGCTGCGCCAAGATCCGCCGTTCGATATGGGGTATATTACCACGACCCATTTGCTCGACATGATCATGCCCGGCACATTGGTGGTCAACGACCCGTTTTGGGTGCGCAATTACCCGGAAAAACTGCTTGTTCTGAATTTCCCAGAGCTGACCCCGCCGACAGCCATTGCGCGCGATCTCGGGACGATCCGCGCTTTCAAAGAAAAGCACGGCGATATTATTTTGAAGCCGCTTTATGGCAATGGCGGCGCGGGCGTGTTCCGTCTGGACCCAAATGATCGCAATCTATCGTCCCTGCATGAACTTTTCACCGGCCTGTCTCGCGAGCCGATGATCGTTCAGAAATTTTTGCCCGATGTGTCAAACGGCGACAAACGGGTCATCCTTGTCGATGGCGAACCTGTGGGCGCGATCAACCGCGTGCCACAAAAGGGCGAAACCCGGTCTAACATGCATGTCGGTGGTCGGCCCGAAAAGGTCGGATTGACTGATCGCGATCGTGAGATTTGCGCCAAAATCGGCCCGCTTTTGAAAGAAAAAGGTCAGGTTTTTGTCGGCATTGACGTGATCGGTGATTACCTCACCGAGATCAACGTGACCTCGCCCACGGGCATTCAGGAGCTTGAGCGTTTTGACGGAACCAACACGGCGGAGTTGATTTGGCTGGCGATTGAGGCCAAACGCGCATGAGCTACAGGATGCGGGTCCTTGCCAGTGCATTGAGCCCCATCGTGCGCGCCGCGTTTACCCATGCGCAAAACCCAGTGCCCCTGCGTGACGGCATAGATCTGGCCGCGCGGTTGTCCGTACCGGTCACCTTGTCCACCGAAGTGCGCCATGATGCGCTGGGATTTCCGGGTCTGTGGATTCACCCGCCTGACGCGGATGAGGAGCGGGTGATTCTGTTTTTCCACGGCGGCGGCTATGTCGCCGGGAGCCCGCAGACCCATAAACGCTTGGCGTCGCGCTTGGCGCAATTGGCGCGCCGGTCCGTGTTTCTTCCGGCCTATCGTTTGGCCCCTGAACATCCTCTGCCGGCAGCGTTTGAGGACGCTTGTCTGGTTTGGGACGCGCTTTTGGCGTCGGGCTATGCCCCCCAAGACATCAGCCTCGGCGGTGACAGCGCGGGGGGCGGTTTGGCGCTCTCGCTGTTGTCCGAACTCTGTCAACGCGGCACTCCGCCGGCGTCTGCATTCGCATGGTCGCCCTTCACCGACCTGACTCTTTCAAGCCCATCTTTTGTCTCAAATGCCAAACGCGACCATTTTTTTCCGGTCGAACGCGCCCGTGATCTCACTCAAATGATTTTGGGCGACACGGACCCAAATCAGCCACAGGTTTCGCCACTTTTTGCCAGCTTCCCCGATGGTCCGCCGGTACTGCTTCAGGCGTCTGAATGCGAAATCCTGCGCGATGATGCGGTGCGGATGGCGGATCATTTGAACCGACAAGGCGTGGAGGCGACCCTCAGCCTGACCCATGGTGCGCCGCATGTGTGGCACATGTTTGACGGGTTTTTCCCGGAGGCGCGACAGGCCATATCGGAGACCGCCGCGTTCATCATCGCCCATGATCCGCCGCTAATTGAGCGTATTTGACACCACCCGATAGCTCAGTGCCTCGGCCACATGTGGCCGGCGCACGTTCGTTTCGCCGGCAAGATCGGCAATGGTACGCGCCACCCGCATCACCCGGTGATAGCCGCGCGCGGTCAGGCCCAGTTTCTCGGCCGCCATGGTCAAAAGTGTCCGACCCTCCGCATCGGGCGTGGCCGTCTCCTCCAACATTTTCCCTTCGATCTCCGCATTGGTGCGCATGCCTGTGCCCTCCAGCCGCACAGTTTGCAGTCTGCGCGCCTCGGCCACGCGCGCGGCAATCACGGCGGAGCTGTCGCCCGAAGGCGGCAGATCGAGGTCCATAAACTGCACCGGGGGCACTTCGAGCCGCAGATCGAACCGATCCATCAAGGGCCCGGAAATGCGCCCCAAATAATCCTCGCCACATAAAGGCACCTTGGCGCAGGCGCGGGCCGGATCGGGCAGATAGCCGCATTTGCACGGGTTCGCCGCCGCCACCAACATGAACCGCGCCGGATAGCGCATATGGGCATTGGCGCGCGCCACCATGACCTCACCGTTTTCAACCGGCTGGCGCAGGGTTTCCAAGACGGCGCGCGGAAATTCGGGCAATTCGTCCAAAAACAAAACCCCGTTATGCGCCAGGGAAATCTCGCCCGGTTGCGCGCCGCGCCCACCGCCGACGATGGCCGCCATGGAGGCGGTGTGATGCGGTTCGCGAAACGGTCGGGCGCGGGAAATACCGCCTTCGGACAAGAGACCCGCGAGCGAATGAATGATCGAGGTTTCAAGTGCTTCTTGCGCCGACAAGGGGGGTAAAATCGACGGCAATCGAGCCGCCAGCATCGACTTGCCTGACCCCGGCGTGCCGACCAAAAATAGGTGATGCGCGCCCGCAGCGGCAATTTCCATCGCGCGTTTGGCCTTTTCCTGCCCCTTCACATCGCGCATGTCTTTGCGATGCTCGGGCATGGACACTTCGCCCGGCTCTGCGGCATGCAGCGGACGGTCGCCAGTGAAATGGCGTAGCAAATGCGCCAGCGTTTTGGCCCCATAAACCGGCGTCGCGCCAACCCAAGCGGCCTCGGCGCTGCACCCCTCGGGGCAGGCCAGAACGCAGTCTAACTCGGCGGCTTTCAACGCGGCGGGCAGTGCGCCATTGACCGCGACGAGTGAGCCATCAAGGGCCAATTCGCCCAACGAGAGGGTTTTTTCAGCCTGCTCTTCAGGGATCAATCCGGTGGCGGCGAGGATGGCCAAGGCGATGGGTAAATCGAAATGCGAGCCTGCTTTCGGCAGATCAGCAGGGGAGAGGTTGATAACCAATTTTTTCGAAGGCAGGGCGATTTGCATTGACGCCAAAGCCGCGCGGACGCGTTCGCGGGCCTCTGTGACGGCTTTGTCCGGCAGGCCGACGATGGTGAAACTGGGTAGACCGGGTGCGATGGCACATTGAACCTCGACCCGGCGGGCCTCGACGCCTTCGAATGCGACGCTAAAGGTCCGTGCGACCATGATCTGCTCTCCCGTGCGAAACGCATTAACCAATCTTAACCAGTGCTACGACGTGCATGGTTAGCAAATGGTTAATACGCTCCGGGTTTCGAGAGAATTATGGCGCAACCGGCCAGTCGGTTTTGGGCAGATCGAGCGCATAGGGCATCGGATCATAGCTGAGTTTGATCCCCTCCGCGCGCCAGGCTTTGAACGCCGTATCGTTCAGATGCGCGGCAACATAGGCTGTGAGGCGCTCAGACACCGGGAGATCATAGCCAGCGATCCGTGCCGCGACCGGGGCGTAAAACGCATCGGCGGCAGAGTAGGCACCAAACAACCAAGGGCCTGCGCCGGAGAAATGCGCAAAGGCATGACCCAGCATGGTTTCAAGGCGATCCAGGTCGGTCTGAACGGCATCGGAGACAACAAATCCTTGATATTGATGGAAAAGCTGCATCGAGCAGGCGGAGCGCAGGGCGGTAAATCCGGCATGCATTTCGGCCACAAGCCAGCGGGCAAACACCCGTGCCTCAGGATCGGCGGGCCAAATTCCCGCCTCGGGATGACGCTCTGCCAAGGTTTCGGCCAAAGCGATGCTTTCGCCGATCACCCACCCTTCGGGTGTGCGCGCGGTGGGCACAAAGCGGGCAGGGGCGAGGGGGGCAAGGTCCTGTTGCATCGTGCCAGAGTAAAGGCCGATCATGTGTTCGCGAAACGGGATGTCGAATTTCTCAAACAAAAGCCAGCCGCGCAGCGACCAGCTTGAAAACCCTTTGTCACCAATGAACAGATCGTAAGACATATGAAACTCCTTGTGTGTCAGCACCTATCTTAGATAGGCTTTATGCATCACGAAAAGAGATATTTTTTCATAGTTTGTATTAGTATTTGTGATTTATGAGCGTGCAACTCCACGCCTTCTCCAGACCCTCAGGACAGTCAATCACCGTACAAGACAGCGGATCAATTTGATGTCCCAGCGCCTCATAGGCCGTACATCCGAGCGCCTTTTGCAACAGCGCCAAAATCACCCCCATATGCGCGACCACAATGGTTTCGCCTTGCAAGGCCGCGACACCCGCATGAACACGGGCGGAAAACCTGTTCCAACTTTCACCACCGGGCGGGGCGATGTCGCCGGGGGTTTCAAACACCCGGCGGGCGAGATCCGTGTCGCGTTGTTGAATCTCGGCCCAAGACAGATTTTCCCAATCGCCAAAATGGGTTTCACGCAGACGCGGATCATGGGGCAGGCGCGGGCGCGGGCCCTGAATGGCGCTTCCCGTGTTGATCGCGCGGCTGAGATCGGAGGAGATCAAGGGCACACGAGGCAGCGCCGATTCAAGCCGCGCAATCGCCGCCCTGTCCGATAGGTCCGCCGGAAGATCGGTCCAGCCGACAAAGCTTTTGGCATGAGTCGGGCCGTGACGGATCAACCATAATGTGCTCATGTCAAAGCCTCCGGCCTGTCGCCTTTGAGCATGAAAGGCAGCCCGGCCATCACGCCCACAACCATCCCGGCCTCTGCGGCCAAGCGTCGATTGAGCCGTCCTTGTTCCACCCGAAACCGACGGGCAAGGGCGTTTTCGGGGACGATGCCCTGACCCACCTCGTTGCTGACAATGACCACCTGCGCCAGACTGGTTTTGAGCGCGGCCAAGAGCGTTTCCGTCTCCTGCGCGATGTCGTGATCGGCCAAAAGATGGTTGGTGAGCCAAAGCGTGGCACAATCAAACAAGAGTATTTGATGTGCCTTTGCCTCTAAAATCACCTGATCGGCCCGAAAAGGTTCTTCGATTGTGCGCCAATTTGGCCCTCTGTTTGTGCGGTGTTGCTCAACCTTTGTGCGCATTTCATCGTCATAGACCTGCGAAGAGGCCAAGTAAACGCGATCTAACCCACTGTGAAAACACAATTTTTCAGCAATGTCAGACTTGCCAGAAGAGGCGCCGCCGAGAACGAGTGTGAAGGGACTGCACATGTTCGTGAAACTCAAAGTCATCCAATTGGGGTACTGTGGTCGTAACAGGAGAAGCCACCGCTCGCAAATGCCCAACGCACATCGCACTCATGGAGGCAGAGCGGCCAAACCTCGGGAGGGTCTTATGGCACTCGATATGACTGTATCAGACAACGCATTGCCACGCCGGGCAATGAAAGCGGAAATGCTTGATCTTGAAACAGAACAGGCATTGGCACGCGCGTGGCGCGATCATGGCGATGAGGCGGCTTTGCACCGTTTGATCACCGCTTATATGCGCTTGGCGATTTCGATGGCGGCCAAATTCAAACGTTACGGCGCGCCGATGAACGATCTTATCCAAGAGGCCGGATTGGGCCTGATGAAAGCGGCGGAGAAATTTGATCCCGACCGCGGCGTGCGGTTTTCGACCTATGCCGCGTGGTGGATCAAGGCCTCGGTCCAAGACTATGTGATGCGCAATTGGTCCTTGGTGCGCACCGGGTCGACCTCTGCGCAAAAGTCGTTGTTTTTCAATATGCGCCGGGTTCAGGCACGGCTGGAACGCGAAGCCTCGACACAGGGCGAGCAACTGGATCATGCGCAATTGTTACAGATGATCGCAATGGATTTGGGCGTGCCCCTTCGCGATGTGGAGATGATGGACGGGCGGCTGTCCGGCTCTGATTTCTCGCTCAACGCGCAACAATCCGGTGATGAGGATGGTCGCGAATGGATCGACCTTTTGGCCGATGAGGGCGACACCGCCGCCGAAATGGTGGGGGAAGAGCATGATCAAAAGCAACTGAAAACATGGCTCAAAGAGTCCATGAGCGAACTTAGCGACCGCGAGCAATTCATTTTACACGCGCGTAAGCTTTCGGATGAGCCGCGCACGCTTGAAAGTCTTGGGGAAGAGTTGGCTTTGTCAAAAGAACGCGTCCGGCAATTGGAGGCCGGGGCTTTGGTCAAAATGCGCAAATCCTTGGAACGTCACGGCGAAGCGCTCTCGCTGCTGTTGAGCTGAGGGTTTGAGTTTGGCTTGAGTTTGTCAAACGCGCACCCTACACCTTTGCCCACCGGAGCGCCTTGGGACAGCGCCTTGAACACAGGGCGGTCTCACGGCAGATCGGGGCAAAGGGGCGTGTGATGTTGAACGGAAAGACCATTCTTTTAATCATCGGCGGCGGGATCGCGGCGTTCAAATCGCTCGATCTGATCCGCCGCTTGCGCGAAGAGGGCGTGCGTGTCGTGCCGGTTCTGACCAAAGCGGCGGAAGAATTCGTGACACCTCTCTCGGCCTCTGCCCTTGCCGCCGAAAAGGTTTACCGCGACCTGTTTGATCTCACTGATGAGGCCGAAATGGGTCATATAGAACTGTCCCGCGCCGCCGATTTGGTTGTGGTTTCTCCGGCAACGGCCGATCTTTTGGGCAAGATGGCCAATGGCTTGGCAAACGATCTGGCCTCGACGCTGTTGATGGCGACGGACAAACGCGTGCTGGTCGCCCCGGCGATGAATGTCCGCATGTGGGAACACCCCGCAACCCAGCGCAATGTGGCAACACTCCAATCCGATGGCGTGCTGTTTGTCGGTCCCGAAGAGGGCACAATGGCCTGTGGTGAATTTGGCCCCGGGCGGCTCTCTGAGACCCCTGACATCATCGGCGCGATCCGTGCGGCTCTGATCGAAGGCCCTCTGGTGGGCAAGCATATCCTTGTCACCTCTGGTCCGACCCATGAGCCGATTGATCCGGTGCGTTACATCGCCAACCGTTCGTCTGGTGCGCAGGGCACGGCCATCGCCGTTGCGCTGCGCGATCTTGGCGCGCAGGTGAGTTTCGTCACCGGCCCCGCCGATGTGCCGCCGCCGCAGGGCGTCACTGTGATCCGCGTCGAGACCGCCCGCGAAATGAAAGCCGCCGTGGAGGCCGCTTTGCCCGCCGATGCCGCCGTCTTTGCCGCCGCAGTGGCGGATTGGCGTGTAAGCTCGGAGAGCGGATCGAAGATTAAAAAAGAAAAAGGCACATTGCCCAGTCTGAGTTTCACTGAGAATCCTGACATCCTTGCGACGGTCAGCCAGATGAGCACGGGGCGCCCCCGGCTTGTGGTCGGCTTTGCCGCCGAAACCGACAATGTTGTGGCCCACGCCACCGCCAAACGGCTGCGCAAAGGTTGCGACTGGATTGTGGCCAATGACGTCTCGCCCGCGACTGGCATCATGGGCGGCACAGAAAATGCGGTTGTATTGATCTCGGACGCGGGCACGGATGTCTGGCCACGGATGAGCAAGGCGGAGGTGGCGCGCCAGTTGGCCCATAAGATCGCCGACCGTTTGAGCGCGGCATTTGCCGTTGAATGAGTATTTGGACAGCGATGAAAACATGACAGTTGATATTAAAATTCAATGGCTTGAAGGCGCTGATCCGGCGATCAAGCCGCCATCTTACGAAACCGAACACGCCGCTGGTGCCGATGTGCGGGCGAATTTTCCGCCGGAGACGCGAGACGTTGGTTTGGTCTTGGAACCCGGTGCGCGCGCCTTGATCCCGACTGGATTTGCGATGGAAATCCCGCCCGGATTTGAGGTGCAGGTCCGGCCCCGTTCGGGGCTTGCGCTCAAACATGGGATTTCCATGGTCAACACGCCGGGCACCATCGATGCCGATTATCGTGGCCCCATTGGCATTTTGTTGATCAATCACGGCTCGGAAACGTTCCACATCCAACATGGCGAGCGCATCGGCCAAATGGTCGTCGCACCTGTGGTGCAGGGGGTCTATTCGGTGGTTGAGACCTTGGGCGATACCGTGCGTGGCACGGGCGGATTTGGCTCGACGGGTCGTCAATAATGATCCCGTTTCTGATCATGGCTGTGGTGCTTTGGGGTGTTGGGGCGGTGACTCATGCCCCCAAACGCGCGCGCTGGGCAATGATCGGCATTTTGTATGTCGCGGTGATCTTGGCGCTGGCCGTGCTGCCAGACGCGCATCCGATGCGAACCACTCTGGGCGGAAGCCTTGGCGAGTGGCTGCTTTTGGGCGGTTTTGCCGCTGTGATAATGGCCTATCGGTTTGGCCTGCGCGTCCTGCGGTCGCGGGTTGCACCTGTGGCGGACAGCGAAGCAGAGGGCCCGTTTCGCCCGGCCGAACTGGACCGCTATATGCGCCACATTTTACTTCGCGAAATCGGCGGGCCGGGCCAGAAGAAACTCAAAGAGGCCAAAGTCTTGGTTGTCGGGGCCGGTGGGCTTGGCGCGCCGATTTTGCAATATCTCGCGGCCTCGGGAGTGGGCACCATTGGCGTGATTGACGATGATGTGGTCGAGGCCTCAAATCTGCAACGGCAGGTGATTCATACAGATGCGAACCTTGGTGTGCCGAAAGTATTTTCCGCCGCCGAGGCAATGCGCGCGCAAAACCCGTTTATCGAGGTGCGTCCCTACAATCGCCGTTTTGACGAAAGCTGTGTGGCGCTGATCCGCGAGTATGATTTGGTGCTCGATGGCTCGGACAATTTCGACACGCGATACCTTGTGAATGCGCTTTGCGTGACGGAGAAAACGCCGCTGATTGCGGCGGCGATCACCCAATGGGAAGGTCAAATCAGCACATATAATGCGGCTAAAAATGGCCCATGTTATCAATGCGTGTTCCCTGAACGTCCGGCGGCGGGCATGGTGCCAACCTGTGCCGAGGCGGGTGTGGCGGCTCCTTTGCCGGGCATTTTGGGCACGATGATGGCAATGGAAGCGCTCAAGGAGATCACAGGTGCCGGGCAGGGCCTGATCGGGCGGCTGTTGATCCATGATGCGCTTTACACAGAGACGCGGGTGATCACGGTCAAAAAACGGGAAGACTGTCCGATTTGCGGGAGAAATAGTCACGGATAGCCCTTTTCCTTTGCGGGGGTGCGGCATAGCTTCACTCTCAAAGGAGATATTCATGACCAATCCGCTTTTGTCCGACTGGAATACCCCGTTCAACTTGCCGCCGTTTGAGGCAATCGAGGATGCGCATGTCAAACCAGCGGTCGAGGCCGCATTGGCCGAAGGGCGTGCGGCGGTTCAACTGATCGCAAGCGACCCCGAGGCCCCGACATTCGCCAATACAATCGAGGCCTTGGAGCGCTCGGACAGCACCTTGTCCAAGGTTCTCGGCGTGTTTTACGGCTCAGCGGGGGCGGATGCCAATGATACGCGCGATGCGTTGATGCGGGAATTTTCCCCGATGCTTTCGGCTTACTCTTCTGAAATTACGTCAAATTCGGCGCTGTTTGCGCGAATTGAGACGCTTTGGGAGACCCGCGATACGCTTGACCTAACGCCAGAGCAGGCGCGGGTTTTGATGTTGACCTATCGCTCCTTTGTGCGCTCTGGGGCTAAGCTGGAAGGTCCGCAAAAGGCGCGGATGGCAGAGATCAAATCCAGGCTTGCCACTCTGGGCACTGGGTTTGGGCAAAACCTTTTGGCGGATGAGCGCGACTGGTTCATGTCTCTCACAGAGGCCGATCTTGAGGGCTTGCCGCAATTTGTGATCGACGCGGCACGGGCGGCGGGCGAGGAAAAAGGTGCGGATGGCCCGGTCGTCACCTTGTCGCGCTCGTTGATTGTGCCGTTCATGCAATTTTCGCCACGTCGTGATTTGCGTGAAGCGGCGTTCAAAGCCTGGTCTGCGCGGGGCGAAAATGGCAATGCCAATGACAACCGTGAAAATGCGGCAGAGATTTTGCGTCTGCGCGAAGAGCGCGCCAAATTGCTCGGCTACCCGAGCTTCGCGGCTTATAAATTAGAGACCGAAATGGCCAAAACACCGGAGGCCGTGCGCGAGTTGTTGATGCGGGTCTGGGCCCCAGCCAAAGAAGCCGCTGAGCGCGACGGTGCTATTTTGGCCGAAATGATGGCGAAAGACGGGATCAACGGCCCGTTGGAGCCGTGGGATTGGCGCTATTATTCGGCGATCCGGCGCAAGGCGGAGCATGATCTCGATGAGGCGGAGTTGAAGCCCTATTTGCAATTGGACCGGATGATTGAAGCTGCATTCGCCTGTGCGCATCGGCTGTTTGGCCTCGACTTTGAGCCGTTGGATGTCACCACCTATCACCCCGATGCGCGGGCGTGGAATGTGACCCGTGATGGCAAACATATCGCCGTCTTTATCGGTGATTATTTCGCGCGTGGATCGAAGCGCTCGGGCGCATGGTGTACCGCAATGCGCAGCCAACAAAAGCTCGAAGGGGACATCCGTCCCATCGTCCTCAACGTGTGCAATTTTGCCAAACCGTCAAAAGGAGAAGCGGCATTGCTGTCCTATGACGATGCCCGCACCTTGTTTCATGAATTCGGCCACGCCCTGCACCAGATGCTGTCAAATGTGACTTATGGCTCGATTTCGGGCACCTCTGTGGCGCGTGATTTCGTTGAATTGCCAAGTCAGCTTTTTGAACATTGGTTGGAAGTGCCTGAGGTGCTTGAAGAATTCGCGACCCATGCCAAAACCGGTGCGCCGATGCCGCGCAACATGTTGGATCGGTTGTTGGCCGCACAGACCTATGATCAAGGCTTTGCCACGGTGGAATATATTGCCTCGGCCTTGGTTGATCTTGATTTCCATGATGGCGATGCGCCTGCGGACCCGATGGTTGCACAGGCCGAAACTTTGGCGCGGATCGGTTTGCCCCGCGCGGTGACCATGCGCCACGCCACGCCGCATTTCGCTCATATCTTTTCCGGCGACGGCTATAGCGCCGGATATTATAGCTATATGTGGTCAGAGGTCATGGATGCCGATGCGTTTGAGGCCTTTGAGGAAAAGGGCGCGTTCGACCCGGAAACGGCGCGGCTTTTGGAGGAACACATTCTGTCCAAAGGCGGCTCACAAGACGCAGAGGCTCTCTACACTGCGTTTCGGGGTCGGATGCCAGGCGTCGAGGCGTTGTTGAAAGGGCGGGGGTTGTTCACCGCCTGAGTGGGTTAATCCGCCTCGCCCCACACGTCCTTGTGGATGATCACATCGGCGTTGGGGTAGGCGGTGACGATGTGGTGTTTGAGGCTTGCGGAAATCGCGTGGGCCTCACGCAGCGTCTGGTCGCCATTCAATTCGATATGGATGTTCACAAACGGTTTTGACCCCGCCATGCGGGTTTTCAGATCATGGAATGCGTGGATTTCCGGGTAGGATTTGGCCATGTTTTCGATGTTGTCGATCATATCCTGAGGCGCCGAGCGATCCATCAACGCATCCCAAGCCGATTTGCCAATGCGCAGAGCGCCGACCACCAAAATCCCAGCGGCGGCCAAGGCGACGACAGAGTCGATCTGATGCATGCCAAAGGCTTTGGCGGCAAAAAGCGCCACAATCGCCCCGATGTTTGGCACCAGATCCCCGACGTAATGCAGGCTGTCGGCGCTGACGACTTTCGATTTGGTCAGCCGCGCCACGCGCCTTTGCCAGAGCACAAGCGCGATGGTTAAAACGATCGACAAGACCATGACCGCAATGCCCGCGCCTTCGGCCTGAACTTCGACCGGGGCAGTGGAGAGCAGACGCCGGGTTGAGGTCACGGCGATGATCGCGGCAGAGACCAAAATGAACGCGGATTGGGCCAGCGCTGCGAGGTCTTCGGCGGAGGTGTGACCAAAGGCATGGTCGTCGTCAGGCGGGCGCGAGGCGTAATAAATCGCCATCAATCCGCCCAAGGCGATCATCAAATCCATGCCGCTGTCGGCCAAAGACGCCGCAATTGAGAGCGAGCCGGTTTGCCCCAAGGCCCAGAGCTTTGCGATGATCAAAATCGTCGCGACAGAGACAGAGGCCAGCCCCGCCGAAATATTCAAACGCGTGTCGCGCATAGGATTGTCCTTTCGCCCTAAGGCTTAGAAGGCGTTAGTCGAGCATCAGCTTGTCACGCACACGCGCCCAAGCACGGGGAGCGAAATTGTCTTTGGCGGGTTCAAGGCACTGCTTTTCCAAGAACCAGTTGAAAAACCCTGAATAGTCAAAAGAGGACATTGTTTCAGGGCCAAAACCTATCGCATCCCGCAATTCAGATATGTTTCGTGGGGTAAGCGTGGCGTGCCAATAATCGCTTTTGCCACAGGTGACCACCGGCTTTCGTTGCATCAAGGCTTCAAACCCGGCAGAGGAGTTTTGCGTGATCACGACGCGCGCCGCTTCGATCAGATCGTGAACCGAGGCGTCGCTCACTTTGACATTCGGATGATCGGCACAGATTTCAAGGATGTGCCTGCGTCCCAATTTACCCTGATGCGGATGCGGTTTCACATAGACCACCGCATCGCGATCAAATTCAGCGGCGGTGACAATCATCTCTTTCGTCGTGAGATAATGCGTGCGCGGGGTCTCATTTTCGATGGCCTGACACAGGATCGTCGCCGTCGCGGGCCGCAAAGGCGCATCCATGCGCGGCTCCTGACCCAATTTGGAGACATTTTCGCGCAACATAAACCCAGTCACGCCATTGAAAAAATAATCCGCCTGTTCCCGATCCACCTCATGTTCGGGAAAACGGGAAAAGCGCAGCGAACTGTTGGCGCCATGGCCCAGCTCGTCGAAATACCAAAATCCCCACAGATAAGAGGGATAGGCATGAAGAACCGTCGGGCCAAACATCGCCGGGCCACCGACGATGATATGGAGATGATTTTCCAGCAAAAGCGCACGAGAGGTACGGCTGTCGCCCTCCACCAAATAGGGGGTGATGCCCTCACGGGTCAGCTTTGGCAAAAGTTTGGTGAAAAAATCGTGACGCTCGTGGCCAATCGCGTCAAACCAACTGCCAAAACCATGCACGACACACGATTTAACGCCCTTTGGAATGTTGCGGGCGGCGAGGGGGGATTTGAGCTGTTCCATACCGGCTCACTCCAAAATTTCGTTTGAACGCACACCCCAAAGGCCCGATTTCAACACCCAGCCCTTATAGCCCGAGGCTGAGACTTTGCACCATGAGATGTTGCATTCCAACAGTCGCAAAATCACGCCTTTCTCGGCCTGTGCCGTCAAACGCGATCCGGTGTCAGGCCGCGAAAACAAATCTACAGTGCCATCCGTCACGAGCGCTGTCCGCACCCCGGAAATCAGCGAGTAATGCAGCCATCCAGTCGCGCCTTCCATGTCGCGGACACGCCGCCAATGACCATATTCGGCAATGACTTCAAGCGGGTAGTTGCGTTTTGTGAAAATCCAGTCAATCCGGTGCGACAGCGATGGCCCACGACGCACATTGGCCTCATTGGCCTTGAGCGAGACGAAGCGCGGCAACGGCAGGTTGGTGGCCGATCCGCGCGTTGGGCCTGTTTGTGGCATCTGCTCGATCGGCGGGGCGGTTGGATTTTGCACGGTATCTTCGGCGGCAGAAACCGGGGCCAAACCGAGGAAACATGTCAATGTCATGAGGCAAACCCCGCGTAAAAGCGGGGTGAGGCGATGAAACCCATAAGAGGAGCCACTGGATACCATTGTGAAATCTGACCTGCTCATAAAAAGAAGGCGTGCCTTGCGCGCCAGCGTGTCACGGAACTTATCCTTTACGCCTTGCCGGGATGCAATCCAGTTTGCCAGTATGGGGGCGAAAAAGAAAGGAAGAGGTGCGGTTATGGTGCAGGGTCGGCTAAAGGTCGTGGTCACACGCGCGTTGCCTGAAGTGGTCGAGACGCGGATGATGGAACTCTTCGATGTGGAGCTCAATCAAGATGACGTCAAACTGTCGCGTGAGGCGCTGATTGCGGCGATGCAGCGGGCCGATGTTTTGGTGCCCTGTGTCACGGATCGGTTGGATGCGGAGATGTTGGGGCAGGCGGGGGAGCGGTTGAAACTGATCGCCAATTACGGCGCGGGTGTCGATCATATCGACACGATCACCGCCCATAATCGCGGCATCCTTGTCACCAACACGCCGGGCGTGGTGACGGAGGACACCGCCGATATGGTCATGGCGCTGATCCTCGCCGTCACGCGGCGTATCCCCGAAGGGCAGGCGGTGATGCAGGCGGGCAATTGGGGCGGTTGGGCTCCGACCGCCTTTATGGGGCAACGCTTGTCTGGCAAGCGGCTTGGGATTTTGGGGATGGGTCGCATTGGACAAGCTGTCGCGCGCCGGGCCCATGCCTTTGGCCTCTCGGTACAGTATCATAACCGGCGCAGACTTCACCCCGATGTTGAAGCGCGGTTTGAGGCCACCTATTGGGACAGCCTTGATCAGATGTTGAGCCGCGTCGATATCCTCTCGATCAACTGCCCGCACACGCCCTCAACCTTTCACCAAATCAACGCAAGGCGGTTAAAACTGATGAAGCCGACGGCGGTGATTGTGAACACCTCGCGGGGCGAAGTGATTGACGAAAACGCCCTGACGCGGGGCTTGCGCTCTGGCGATATTGGCGGCGCGGGCTTGGATGTGTTTGAGCATGGGCATCAGATTAATCCGCGCCTGCGCGAACTGCCCAATGTGGTTTTGCTACCCCATATGGGCTCGGCGACGGTCGAAGGGCGGATCGAAATGGGGGAAAAGGTGCTGCTGAACATTCACACATTTGCCGATGGTCACCGGCCGCCGGATATGGTGTTGCCGTCCATGCTCTGAGTGGTTTCACCGCGCCCCTCGGTGAGGGGCGCGGTGTCTCGGATAGCAGATCAATGATCGCGCTGATCCTTGATAAACGTGCCGTTGTTGAGCTCTTGCATCGCCAGCATCAATTCTTCGCGTGTGTTCATCACGATCGGTCCATGCCAGGCCACAGGTTCCTCAATCGGCTGACCCGAAACCAACAGAAACCGCACGCCCTCAGGCCCGGCGTTTACCACGATCTCATTGCCGGTGTCGAAAGTCACCAAGGTGCGGTTGCCCGACATGTCGCGGATGTTGATTTCCGCGCCATTCACCTCTTTCTCCACCCGCACGCCGTAGGGATTGGACGCATCACGAAACGATCCCGCCCCGGCAAACACATAGGCAAAGGTGTTGGCATAGGTATCAACCGGCAACACTTTGCGGGTGTTCGGCGGCACGGAAATGTCGAGGTACAGCGGGTCCGCCGCCACCCCATCCACAGGTCCGTGTTTGCCCCAAAATGAGCCGGTGACAATTTTCACCTTGGTGCCGTCATCGTCAATGATCTCGGGAATATCATGGGCCTGAATGTCCTGATAGCGCGGCGCAGTCATTTTCAAACTGGAGGGCAGGTTGGCCCAAAGCTGAAACCCATGCATCTGACCACGGGCATTCCCGCGCGGCATTTCCTGGTGCATGATGCCGGAGCCTGCCGTCATCCATTGCACCGATCCTGCGCCCAAAACGCCTTTGTTTCCAAGGCTGTCGCCATGTTCGACCTCGCCATCCAAAACATAGGTGATGGTCTCGATGCCGCGGTGCGGGTGCCAGGGAAAGCCCTTTTCAAACTGTTTCGGGTCGTCGTTGCGAAAGTCGTCGAACAATAAAAACGGGTCAAACTCGCGCGGCTTGTGAAAGCCAAAGGCGCGGTAGAGATGAACGCCTGCGCCCTCTAGGGTCGGCTGGCCAACGGATGTCGATTTTACGGGACGAAACGTCATGATGAGTCTCCTTGTTCTGTTGCCTCATCATGTGGTGATTTTTGTCTGTGCGTAAATATCCGCGCGCGAACTGGCTGTGTGCGTCTGTGCGCAGATCAGGCCGGGCGGAGTATTTTCACTGCAATGAAAACGGTGCCAGAAAAGCGAAGCTGTGTCCCGGCCGCTGGTTCATGGCGCTGTGGCGTCACCAGAACGGTTTGGGCCCACGGGCCGGGAGTCTTCATCGCAGGCGGTCATCTTCATCGCAGGCGGTCATCGGCTCTCCAGCCTGTACCGCGCCTTCAGCCTGACACGTTAACCTTAGCGCACGCCTAACACAGGCTTCATTGTAGCCCAAATACTCAAACAAAAGCGCCCCGAAGGGCGCTCTGTCTTTTTCTGGGCTTATTTCTTGTTGGAGCCGTAGACGTTGGCCGTTCCCGGAAAGGCCCGCGATCTGACCTCGGCGGCATATTCCGCCACGGCTTCGTTGATTGCATCACCCATGGCGCCATATTTTTTGACAAATTTTGGCACCCATTCGTTGAGGCCCAACATGTCTTCCATGACAAGGATCTGACCGTCACAGGTCTTTGATGCCCCGATTCCAATGGTCGGCACGTCAATGGCTTTGGTGATTTTGTCCGCGAGCGGTTCCACGACACCCTCGACCACGATGGCAAAAGCGCCTGCTTCGGCCACGGCGATCGCGTCATCAATGTGGATTTGCCAGGTGTCTTCGTCGCGGCCCTGGGTTTTGAACCCGCCCATGACGTTGGTCGATTGCGGGGTCAAGCCGATGTGGCCCATCACCGGAATGCCACGTTCGGTCAGGAATTTAACCGTCTCTGCCATGCGCGCGCCGCCTTCGAGTTTGACGGCCTGACATTGGGTTTCTTTCATGATCGTGGCGGCATTGCGAAACGCCTGCGACGGGCTTTCCTCATAGGAACCAAAGGGCATATCGACCACGATCAACGCGCGTTTGGTGCCGCGCACCACGGCCTTGCCATGCATGATCATCAATTCCAAAGACACGCCAACGGTGCTTTCCATCCCGTGCATCACCATGCCGAGGCTGTCGCCGACAAGCAGAAAATCACAATGTTTTTCGGCAATTGCGGCGGTGTGCGCATGATATGAGGTAAGCGACACGATGGGCTCGCCGCCTTTGCGGTCTCGGATTTGCGGCACCGTCACGCGGCGGATGGTTTCGGTCTGTATGGACATGGGTTCCTCCTGAGTTCGGGGATCTGGGCCGAACTTACGTCGGGTCTGCGACCCGTTGGTCGATCAATAGCACATCGCCAAAGCGCGCGGCGAGCAAGATCACGGCGGGGCGTTCAATCAGCCCCTCGATCGGTTCCAGCGTGGCGGCGTCGCGCACATCGACGCTCTCGATGGTGGCGCGCGGTTCGCGAGAGATAAAGGTGCGGATGTCCGCCTCAAGCTGATCCGCCGTGCGCCCGTCCGACGCCTCATAGGCGCCATAAGCCAGCGCTTTGTTGAGGATCAGTGCCGCTTGGCGATCCTCAGGCGTCAGGCGGACATTGCGCGACGACATTGCCAGCCCATCGACCTCACGCACCGTGGGCACGCCGTGAATCTCAATCGGCATATCAAGATCGCGGACCATGGTTTTGATCACCAAAAGCTGTTGGTAATCCTTTTCGCCAAAAAACGCGTGATCTGCGCCGGTGATGTTAAAAAGTTTCGTCACCACCGTGCAGACACCTTTGTAATGGCCGGGCCGAAGCGCGCCCATCAACAGGTGCTCGAGCTGCTCGGTCACAACGGTGGTCTGTTTCTCAGGGTGGTACATTTCGTCAGCGGAAGGGCAAAACACCGCATCCACACCGGCCGCTTCCAAAAGCGCGAAATCGCGGGCCTCGTCGCGCGGGTAGGCGTCAAGATCGGAGGGGTCGCCAAACTGGGTCGGATTGACGAAAATCGATACAATCACCCGGTCAGAGGCGGCCTGCGCCGCGTGCACCAATGTCAGATGCCCGTCATGCAAATAGCCCATGGTTGGCACCAATCCGACCGTCTCGCCCGCGCCGTGAAACGCGGCGACGGCCTCGCGGATGTCGCGTTTGCTTCGACAAATTTTCAATAGATGTCCTCCCAACCCACAGCTTACTTGGCGCAGACCTTACAAAGCTTGCGGCACTGCGGCAAGCGGCTGCCCGTTTTCTGTGCGCGTTGGGTTCTCACTGTGTTTCATCAAATGTCCCTAAGCCTTCCCAATTCTCGCCATGTTTTGTTGCGATATTGATGACGATAGCGGTTAAAACGGTAGAATTGTCCAATGGGAACCTTTGGTAAAGCACTCAGTCTGATCAGTTTTGTGGTCGGGATCACGATTTCGATCTTGGTTTATTTGCAGTATTCTGAGGCGCAAAGCGGGATGATGAAAGCCGTCTCGAGCAATATGTCGGTGACGGGCTCGTATTGGCAGGGCGATGACGAGGATGAGGCACCGACCCTGTCCACAATGCGGGTTGCCGCGCCGAAAGGCGGATCTGCGGCGAAAACCTTTGAGATTGAGCATGTCGATGCGTCTACGGAGACCGGGACGATTGTCTATGATGATGGCACCGGAGCGTTTGGCGAAGACGTGGACGCCGCTGAGCCAGAAGGGCTTGGTGCACCCGAAGACGCCACCTTTGGTGAATTGGCGAAATACTATTTTGAAATGGCGAGCATCTGGTTGTTTGGCGAGCCTAAAGACACGTTGAAAATGGACTGCAAAGCCAAAGAAGGCGGTGGCAAGGTCTGTAATGTGTCGCGCGGCTAAAGCCGGTGGTGCGGGAGAAACGAAAATGGCGCGAGGCGGGATTCCCGCGCCGTTTTGTTTTTGAGTAGCTTAGGCGTTAGACAATTCGTCCCAACATTCCAAAGCCTTGGCCGCATACATCAACACCGGACCACCGCCCATCTGGACGCCGATGGCCAACATTTCGGACAATTCTTCGCGGGTGCCGCCATGTTTCATCAATGCCTCGACGTGAAAGCCGACACAGGGTTCGCAACGCACACCTATGGCAATGGCCAGCGCCACCAATTCCTTGGTTTTGGCGTCAAGCGCATCGCCTTCCATTGCCGCTTTTGACATCGCGCCAAATCCGACCGGGATGTTGCGATTGGCTTTGTTGAGGGCGCGCAATGCTTCGCGCATGGATTCGTTTTTTTCAGCCCAAGACATGGGACTCTCCTTTGTTCGCGGGTCTTATATTGGTGCTATCTGTGGCATGAGAGTCGTGGCGCGACCTTGATCCGCATCAATCAAATTCGGGGAATTGAATGAGATTTGCGCGGTTTGCGGGTCCCCTCGCGCAGATCTTACCATAAAAAGCCCGCGCCGATCTCTCGACGCGGGCCATAATCCGTCAATCGCGCAAGGCTTATTGCGGAATGTCGCCGCTTAGGCCTTCGACGTAAAAGTTCATGCCTGCGAGCGTGCCATCATCGGCCACTTCGCCATCGGCCAGCCAGACAGAGCCGTCTTGTTTGTTCAGAGGCCCGGTGAACGGGTGATACTCGCCCGCTGCAATGCTGTCGCGCAGGGCTTCGGCTTCGGCTTTGATGTCGGCGGGAACGGCGGAAGAAATCTCGCCAATGCCGACCATGCCCGCGCCGATGCCGTCCCATGTGTTGTCCGTTTCCCATGTGCCATCCATCACCGCCTGAACGCGCTCGATGTAATAGGGGGCCCAGACGTCAATGATCGAGGAAATGCGCGGCATCGGGCCATATTCGGCCATGTCGGCGGCTTGGCCAAAGGTGTAGACATTGCCGGCCTTTTGGGCGGCGGCTTGCGGGGCGGTCGAATCCGTATGCTGCAAAATCACGTCCGCGCCTTGGTCGATCAGGGCCTGTGCCGCATCGGATTCTTTCGCCGGATCGAACCATGTGTAGGCCCAGACCACGTTAAACTCGACATCCGGGTTCACCTTTTTGGCATAGATATAGGCGGAATTGATGCCACGAATAACCTCGGGGATCGGGAAGGAGGCGATATAGCCGACCTTGTTCGACTTGGTCATTTTCCCAGCCAAATAACCCTGAACCGCGCGGCCTTCATAGAAACGTGCGGAGTAGACGCCGAGGTTCGGCGCGGTTTTATATCCGGTTGCGTGTTCGAATTTCACGTTCGGGAATTTCGCCGCCACGTTGACGGTCGGGTCCATATAGCCGAACGAGGTGGTGAAAATCAGATCGGCACCGGACAGCGCCATTTGCGTCAAGACCCGCTCGGAATCGGCCCCTTCTGGCACGGACTCTTGTACGACGATTTCAACCGCATCGCCAAAATGCGCGGCCATTTCCTCCGCCGCTTCGTGGTGGTGTTGCGACCAGCCGCCATCATTTTTCGGACCAACATAGATAAAGCCAACTTTGACTTTGTCTGCGGCAAAAGACGGTGCGGCAAGGCCGAGCGCCAGCACGGAGGCAGTGGCTGCGGTCAGCAAGGTTCTACGTTTCATCTTTGAACTCCCTGTTCGTTTAAAATCACCTCACGCGGAGGCTAAACCTGTGCCTCAGTGCGAGGCGTGAAAAATCCGGCCCAACATGGCGGGCGCGTTGCTCGCACCATGCCTGCGCGCGGAAATAACAACAAGAACCACAATCGTCGCAAGAAAGGGTGACATCGACAAAAGCTCCACCGGAACCTTCGCCCCAGCGGCTTGCAGGTTCAATTGCAACACCGTGATCCCACCAAAAAGATAAGCGCCGATTAAAATCCGCCAGGCTTTCCAACTGGCAAACACCACAATCGCCAAAGCGATCCAGCCATAGCCCGCGGTGATCCCATCGGTCCATTGCGGCACCCGGATAAGGCTGATGTACGCGCCGCCAAGCCCGGCCATCGCGCCACCAAATCCAATCGCGACGATCCGCACCATCCGCACCGGATAGCCAAGCGCATGGGCCGCCGAATGGTTTTCGCCCACTGCGCGCAGGATCAGCCCAGCCCGGCTATATTTCAAAAACGCCCAGACGCCGGCAATCGACAAGAGGCTCACATAAACTATCATGTCATGTTGAAACAGGATCGGGCCAATGACCGGGATGTGATCCAGGCCGGGAATGTTCAGGTCGGTCACCGGAGGCGGTTTAAGGCCTTGATAATTCTGTCCTAGAAGCGAGGCCAAGCCCACGCCCATCAAGGTCAGCGCAAGCCCAGCGGGCACCTGTGTGGTCAAAAACACCTGGGTCAAAAGCGCAAACACCATCGACAGTGCCATGCCGCCAAGGGCCGCCGCGATAAAGCCCAAAGTTGGTGATCCGCTCTCGACGGCCACAATAAATCCACAGACCGCGCCGGTGATCATCATGCCCTCGACCCCAAGGTTCAACACCCCGGATTTTTCCACCACCATTTCGCCCAAAGCCGCCAATAGGATCGGAGTTGAGGCGACCATGAGAGAGGCCAATAGGACGACGGGATTGATTGAGCCGAAATCCATCACATGGCCTCCTTTTCACGCAAACCAAGATAGAGCGGTAGGGCCAATGAAAGCCCAACAGTGGAGCCCGCAGGCAAGACCAGCCACCATCGTGCCACGCCTTCACGACGTGCATCGAAATAGGACCAAATCCAGAAAACAGCTATGGAGATCAGCACGTCGGCTGAAAAACCGCCTGCGGCCCCATTGGCGAATAGGTCTAGCAAGAAAGAGATCGGGGCAAAGCCGTTGGTTGCAAACCAGCTTCCGAAAAAGATCCACGGGATCAGGGTCCCTAAGGCCGCAAGTAAAAACCAGACACGAGAAGAGGGCATCACAGAGCCTCCTTTTTGACGACCATCAAGCGGTAGTTGACGAAAATATCCATCCCCAAAAGTGTCATCAGCAACATGCCTTGGAACACTTGGATCGAGGCAGAGGGCAGGCCCAACATGAATTGCGCCAATTCGCCGCCGATGAAGGTCAGCGCCAATAACAGCCCCGCCAAGAGGATGCCAACCGGGTGCAAGCGCCCCAGGAAGGCGACGATGATGGCAGTGAAGCCGTAGCCTGCGCCAAAGTCGATGGAGATTTGCCCGGCGGGGCCGGTGACCTCAAACAACCCGGCCAAGCCCGACAGCACGCCTGCCGTGCCGAGGCAAAACAACACCAAAAGTTTGTCTTTGACGCCTGCAAACCGCGCCGCGCGTGGGCTTTCGCCGGTCAGGCGAATTTGAAATCCCAACATATGTTTGTTGATCAACACATAGGCCGCAACCACGGCGGCAAAGGCTGCGACGACGCCCCAATGCGTGCCCGTGCCCGCGATCAATTCCGGGTTCGACATTGCCGGGATCTGGCTCAGGTTGCGCGATCCGGGAAAGCCGTTGCCCTCCGGGTTGCGCAGCCAACTCAGCGCCGCCGAGGCCAAAAGCTGTTCGGCGATGTAGACCAACATCAAGGACACAAGGATTTCGTTGGTGTTGAACCGGGTCTTCAAAATCGCCGGGATCATCGCCCATAAGAAACCGCCAATTCCCCCCGCGATCACCATCAGAGGGAAAATCCACCATGCGTCCGTCGGGTAAAACGCCAATCCCACAGCCGCGCCCGCAAGCGCGCCCATGATATATTGCCCCTCGGCGCCGATGTTCCAAATCCCGGCCTTGAACCCAAGGCTCAACCCGATCGCGATCAGGATCAGCGGGGCGGCTTTGACCAAAAGTTGCGGTCGCGAATAGGCGGCGAATTGGTCGTTGAACAGCGGGTCCCAAAAAATGGTGCGAATGGCGGCAAACGGGTCTTTGCCCATCAACGCAAACAAAACCCCGCCCAAGATCATGGTCAGGATCACCGCCAAAATCGGCGTCGCGATGGTCCAGGCTTTCGAGGGCTCGGGGCGTTTGACGAATTTGATCATGGTGCGACCTCTTCCAAATCATGTGCCCCACCCATCATCATCCCGATCTCATCGACGGTCAGGCCTTTGGCAACACGGGGCGCGGTCAATTTGCCTTCGTTGAGGGCGGCGAAATGGTCCGAAATTTCCATCAATTCATCGAGGTCCTGTGAGATCACGATCACCCCCGCGCCCTTGGCCGCGAGGTCCAAAAGCGATTGCCGGATCGCCGCCGCCGCGGACGCATCCACGCCCCATGTCGGTTGGTTCACTACCAACACGGTCGGGTCTTGGAGCACTTCGCGGCCGATGACGAATTTCTGCAAATTACCCCCCGACAATGAGCGCGCAGCCGAGTCGGGGCCGGGGGTGCGCACATCGAATTTCGCGATGATGTCGCGGGCAAACGCTTCGGTTTTCTTCCAGTTTACAAAATTGTTTTTGCTTAGTTTCTTGCGGATATTTCCGGTCAAAACCGCGTTTTCCGTCAGGCTCATATTGGGTGCTGCGGCATGGCCGAGGCGCTCTTCTGGCGCAGCCAAAAGGCCGATTTTACGCCGGGCATTTGGGCCAAGGCCACTGATGTCTTGACCGCAATAGGAGATCGCACCTTTGCTGGTTTTCGCCTCGCCCGAGAGCACCGACAAAAGCTCGTCCTGGCCGTTTCCTGCCACGCCGCCGATGCCAAGCACCTCACCTGCGCGCAGGCTCAGAGACACGTTTTTCAACCGGGTGCCAAACGGGTTGGCCGGAGCAAAATCGAGCCCTTGAACATCCAGCAACACGTCACCCGTTTCCCCGCCCTCGCGCGATGGTACATGCAATATCTGCCCCACCATCATCTCGGCCATGTCTCGTGCGGTCGTGACCTTGGGGTCACATTCTCCCACCACCTTGCCCAGACGCAGGATTGTTGCCCCATCACAGAGCGCCCGAATTTCTTCGAGCTTGTGGGAGATATAGAGGATCGAGGTGCCTTCAGATTGCAATTTGCGCAGGGTTTTGAACAGGATTTCAACCTCTTGCGGGGTCAAAACCGATGTCGGTTCATCCATGATCAACAGTTTGGGGTCTTGCAAAAGACAGCGGATGATCTCAACCCGTTGCCGTTCGCCTGCCGACAAATCGCCAACAATCCGGTCCGGGTCGAGCGGCAAGCCGTAGGCGTCGGACACCTCGCGAATGGACTGTGCCAAAGCGTGCATTTTCGGCGGGTTTTCCATCCCAAGCGCGACGTTTTCGGCCACATTAAGCGCCTCGAACAGCGAGAAATGTTGAAACACCATCGCCACGCCTGAGGCCCGCGCCGCTTGTGGATTGTTGGGTGCATAGGGCGTGCCGCGCAGTTGCATTGATCCCGCATCCGGTTTTTCCAGCCCGTAAATCATTTTCACCAGCGTGGATTTGCCTGCACCGTTTTCGCCCAAAAGCGCGTGAACCTGACCGGCTCCGATGGAAAAGGACACGTCATCATTGGCGCGCACGCCGGGATATTGGCGCGTCAGCCCCGAGAGTTTCAATAGCTCTGTCACCCTGTCTGTTCCCCGTAAGAGTCTGCGATCTCTGTGGATGAGATTAGGCTTGCGGCCACCCCAATCGCAATGGCTTGTGGATGTTTCCCTAAGGACGGTTGCCCAATTGGACAGAAAATGCGGTCAATTTGGCCATCTAAATGCCCTAAATCGTGCAGCCGTCCGCGAAATCGCGCCCATTTCGTGCGTGAGCCGATCAACCCGACAAAGCCAAAGCCATGGTTCAAAAGCCGATGACACAGCTCCAGATCCAGCGCGTGGGAGTAGGTCAAAATCAGATGTTCGGCATGTGCAGCCGCGTGATGCACCACGTTTTCGGGATGAGCCGCGATCAGGGGATCGACGGTTTCGGGGATATGGTCAGGGAACCGATCAGCCCCGGTGTCGACCCATGTGATGGCAAAATCGGGCAGGGGGGCGAGGGTGTTGACGATGGCACGACCGACATGCCCGGCACCCCAGACCCAAAGCGGGCGGGTGGCGCGTCGGACCGGTTCGATCATCCAGTCGCCATGACGCGCGGGTTTCAAAACCCCTTGTGCGCGCGCCAAGCCGAGGACCTTCTTGACCGCAAACGGCATCTCGCCGGGACCACGCGCATAAATGTCCTGTGGAATATCCTCAACGGTGTCAAAGACTTCGGTCAAAAGCGTCACCGCCCCACCGCAACATTGCCCCATTGCGGGGCCAAGTGGCAGACGGTTCAGGCGCGGTGCGCAAAACGCGGCTTTCGCGGCCTCAAATTCCAATGTTCCACCGCCAATCGTGCCCGATTGGCCAAACCCCTCCGGCGTGGCCCAAACCAACATTGCCGCGCCAACCTCGCGCGGGGCAGAGCCTTGGACCTCGGCCACAACCACCCGCGCCACCCGCCCATGTTGGGCGATGGCTTGGGCCAAAGCGTCGCGATCAAAACTCATCCGCGGGCTCGCGCGATGGCGTTGAGCAATTCTTCGGGTGTGGCGGGGGCGTTGAGTGCCGGATAGTTTGGCCCACAGGCGGCGCAGGCATCCGAGAGCGCCAAGAACGCCGAAATCCCCAACATAAACGGCGGCTCGCCCACTGCTTTGGAGCGATAAATCGTATCCTCGCGGTTGCGCCCATCCCAGAGCGCGACGTTGAACACGTCGGGCGCGTCAGAGCAGGCCGGGATTTTATAGGTGGAGGGCGCGTGGGTTTTCAGCAACCCCTTGGCATCCCACCACAATTCCTCGGTGGTCAACCATCCTGCACCCTGTACATAGCCGCCCTCGATCTGACCTTTGTCAATTGCGGGATTGAGCGATGCGCCCGCGTCATGCAAAATATCAGCGCGCAAAATGCGGTTTTCGCCGGTGAGCGTGTCGAGCGCCACTTCTGTGATCGCAATGCCATGGGCAAAGTAGAAAAACGGTCGCCCCTTGCCCGCAATCCGGTCCCATTCGATCTTTGGCGTTTTGTAAAATCCGGTCGAGGACAGGCTGACACGGTTCATATAGGCGAGGCTGACGATCTCCGAGAATGCCATGTCATGAGGGCCAAAGCGCACACGTCCCTCGGCCCATGTGACCTCGCTTTCGCCAAACCGTTCAAGGATAAACACCTCAATCCGCGTGCGGATCGCGTCACAGGCGTTCTTGACCGCCATGCCGTTCAAATCGGTGCCAGACGAGGCGGCGGTGGCGGAGGTGTTGGGGACTTTCCCGGTGTCTGTGGCGGTGATTTTGACGGTCTCGACCGAGACGCCAAAGGCCTGAGCCGCGACCTGCGCGACTTTCAGGAACAGGCCCTGACCCATTTCCGTGCCGCCATGGTTCATATGGATCGAGCCGTCATTATAGACATGCACCAAGGCGCCCGCCTGATTGAGGTGGGTGAGGGTGAAGGAGATGCCGAATTTCACCGGCGAAATCCCAAGGCCCTTTTTGATGATCGGGTTCTCGGCGTTCCATTTTGCCACCGCCTTTTTGCGCGCGGCATAATCGGCGTCCTTCAAAAGCCGTTCAGTCATGGCATGAAGGATGAAATCCTCAACCTCCTGACCATAGGGTGTGAGCTTTCCGCGCGGCGTGAGTTGCCCGCCAGCATGGGCGCCGTGCCCGGTGTCCGTCTCCGCACCGCCACGCGACAAAGGATCGCCATCCAGCGAGAGCACATGATCTTCGGGCAGACCTTCGCCCGCCGTCGGAACCACCATTTCGTCATAATAATTCAGCCGCCGCACCTCGGTCGGATCACGGCCCAACGTGTGCGCGATATGATCGACCACACGCTCAATCCCCAACACGCCCTGCGGGCCGCCAAAGCCGCGATAGGCAGTGTTGGATTGCGAATTGGTTTTCAACCGATGGCTTTCAATCCGCGCATTGGGCAGGAAATAGGCATTGTCTGCGTGCAACATGGCGCGGTCGGCCACGGGCAGGGTCAGGTCCATCGACCATCCGGCCCGCGTGACCTGGACAAACTCGATGCCCTCAATGCGACCGTGTTCATCAAATCCGCAGGTATAGGAGATGCGGAAATCGTGGCGTTTGCCAGTGATGATCATGTCGTCATCGCGGTCATAGCGCATTTTACAGGGCTTGCCCGTGTCGCGCGCGGCGATGGCGCAGGCGATGGCAAGCCAGTTACCCTGTGATTCCTTGCCGCCAAACCCGCCGCCCATCCGCCGGGTTTCAACCCGCACCGCGTGCATCGGGACATGCAGCGCATGGGCGACCTTGTGTTGGATTTCGGATGGGTGTTGGGTCGAGGCATAGACCACCATATCCCCACCCTCTTGTGGCAGGGCGGCGGCGGCTTGGCCTTCGAGGTAGAAATGCTCTTGGCCGCCCATGTGCAGCGTCCCCTCGATCACATGGGCGGCGGATTTGATCGCCTCGGCTGCGTCACCACAGCTGTAAATGCGTGGGCCATCTTCAAACCGGCTCTCCGCCGCCAGAGCCTCGTCATAGCCAAACAGCGCGGGTTTCTCATCATAGATGATCTTGCCCAGCGTGGCGGCTTTGCGCGCGGCATGATGTGAGGTCGCGACCACCAAGAACACCGGCTGGCCAATATATTGGACAGTGGTGGCGGTGAGCAGAGGTTCATCCCCCAGAGAGGGCGAACAATCGGGGATATGATCGCCAAAATCTTCCGCTGTATAAACGCGGACCACACCGGGGGCGGCGCGCACGCGCGACAGGTCCATCGCCGTGATGTCCCCGTGGGCCACTGAGGAAAGTCCAAAGGCCAGATGCAGCGTGCCTGCGGGCAGCGGGATGTCATCAATATAGCGGGCCTGACCCGAGACATGCAGGCGGGCGGCGTCATGGGGATGCGAAGACCCAACAGACATTACACGCCCTCCTTGATCGAGAGGACCGAGGTGGCGAGGCCGGAGCGTTCGGCATAAAGCCGACGCAGCATGTTTTGCGCTGCTGTCAGGCGATAACCGGCCGAGGCGCGCATGTCGCTCATCGGGGTGTAATCCTCGGCAAAGACGGGCAGCGCGGCGGCAATCGTGGCCTCATTCCAGGGCTGACCGATCAAAGCCGCTTCAACGGTTCTGGCCCGCGCGGGGGTGCCTGCCATGCCGCCAAAGGCGATCACTGCGCTGCGAACGATCCCGTCCTCAACCGCGATATTGAATGCGCCGCAGACGGCGGAAATGTCTTGGTCGAAGCGTTTCGAGAGCTTGTAAACGGCAAGATTGGCCAGTCCAGCTTTGGGCACGGTGATGCTTTCGACAAATTCAGAGGGCTGACGGTCCTGCTTGCCATAGGCGATAAAGAAGGCTTCGAGCGGAATTGTGCGCTGATCCTCGCCTTTGCGCAGGGTCACGGTGGCCCCGGCGGCAATCAGCGGCGGCGGGCTGTCGCCAATCGGTGATCCGTTGGCGATATTGCCGCCCAATGTGGCGGCGGCGCGGACTTGGGTCGAGGCAAAGCGGCGGAACATCTCCGACAGCGAGGGCGCATAGGGTTTGAACAGGGCGATGAGATCGGCGATAGGGGTCATGGCTTTGATCTCAAACGCGTCGTCCGTCTCGGTGATGCCCTTGAGATCACTGACGCCGTTCAGGAAAATCACCTCGTCCAAATCGCGCATCTGTTTGGTCACCCAAAGCCCGACATCGGTGGCCCCGGCAATCAAGGTCGCAGTGGGGCGCAGGGCGTAGAGCGCGGCCAATTCGTCCACCGTTTCCGGGCGCTGCACCACGGCGGGGGCGGCAAAGGGGATATGTTCAAAGCCTTCGGGCACAGGCGCGGATTCGGCCTTTTTCGCGGCGCGCAGGATCGGCGCATAGCCGGTACAGCGACACAGATTGCCCGCAAGAATGTCTTCGTGGCTGGTCTCGCCGCGCGCATGCGCCGTGGCCATCGACATGATAAAGCCGGGGGTGCAAAAGCCGCATTGGCTGCCGTGTTCTTCGATCATCGCGCTTTGCACCGGGTGCAACGTGTCGCCTTTGGACAGGCCTTCGACCGTGGTGACGGATTTTCCGTGAAGCTGCGGCAGGAACAGGATACAGGCGTTCAGCGGCTTTTTGCCACTTTCATCCTCGACCATCACGGTGCAGGCCCCACAATCGCCTTCGTTGCAGCCCTCTTTGGTGCCACATAGGCCACGCCCTTCGCGCAGGTAATCCAGTAAGGTGCGGGTTGCAGGTTCGCGGGTGCGAACAATCTCGCCGTTGAGCCGAAAAGTGATCTCCATCGTGTCAGACCTACCGCTTTCTCTTTATGACAGACGCGTCCGATGCGGTGGAAAACGCGTGCCCTTCCGGCCAAGGAAACCGGGATGAGCGGCAATTTGCAAGGGATTCCGACGCTGCTCCTGCATAGAGTTTGAACGTTTGGTGAAAAACTGAGCGCTTTGGGGCCGTGGAATGAGCTGTGGACAAGAGGCGTTTTGCACTTGGCGGCGGTTGTCGCCATGCGTTAGCTTATGCCACAAATGAGCAGTCCCTCCTTCATCCATCTTCGGGTCCATACCGAATATTCGCTTCTCGAAGGCGCAATGCGGCTTAAGAAATTAAGCGGCATGGTCTCCGATATGGGCATGCCTGCGGTGGCTGTCACCGACACCAACAATCTGTTTTGCGCGCTGGAGTTTTCCGAATACGCCAAAGGTGCCGGGGTTCAGCCGATCATTGGCTGTCAGGTGGATGTGGCCTTTGCCGAAGGCGAGCCGGGCGAAAAAGCCAAACCCCCGGCGCCGGTCGTATTGCTGGCGCAAAATGAGCAGGGCTATGAGCATCTGATGAAGCTCAATTCCTGCCTTTACATCGACAAACACGGTGCCCTGCCGCAGGTTACGGTGGAGGAGTTGGAACGCTATTCTGAGGGGGTGATTTGTCTCACCGGCGGCGCACTGGGCCCGATTGGGCGGATGATCACCGAGCATCACCAACCACAGGCCCGCGCGCTGTTGCAGCGCTTCAAAGAGATTTATCCAAACCGGCTTTACGTCGAGCTGCAACGCCATCCGGGCGAAGATGGTCAGCACACCGAGGCCGAGCGGGCAACCGAGCGGTCTTTCGTGGAATGGGCCTATGATTTGGGTCTGCCTTTGGTGGCGACCAATGATGTCTATTTCCCGAAAGCGGAGATGTATGAGGCCCATGATGCGCTGATTTGTATCGCGGAAGGGGCCTATGTTGACCAGTCCGAGCCGCGTCGGCGGCTGACCGATCAGCATTATTTCAAATCCCCTGCGGAAATGGCCGCACTCTTTGCCGACCTGCCGGAAGCGATTGAAAATACGGTGGAAATCGCCAAACGATGCGCGTTCAAGGCCTATAAGCGTGATCCGATTTTGCCGAAATTCGCCGATGACGAGGTCGAGGAGCTGCGCAAACAGGCGTGGGAGGGGCTTGAGGCCCGTTTGGCGGTGATCGAACCCGCTGCCCCGCGCGAGGAATATGATGCGCGACTGAAATTCGAGCTTGGCATCATCGAGCAGATGGGCTTTCCCGGCTACTTTCTGATCGTGGCGGATTTTATCAAATGGGGCAAAGAACAAGGCATCCCGGTGGGGCCGGGTCGCGGCTCCGGGGCGGGCTCGCTCGTCGCCTATGTGCTGACCGTGACCGATCTTGATCCGCTGCGCTATTCCTTGCTGTTCGAACGGTTCTTGAATCCCGAACGTGTGTCGATGCCTGACTTTGACATCGACTTTTGCATGGATCGCCGCGAAGAGGTGATCCGCTACGTTCAGCAAAAATACGGTCGCGACAAGGTCGGTCAGATCATCACCTTTGGTGCGCTTTTGTCCAAAGCTGCCGTGCGCGACATCGGTCGGGTGTTGCAAATGCCCTATGGTCAGGTGGACCGCCTGTCAAAACTGATCCCGGTGGAGGGAGTCAAACCCGTCTCCATTCACCAAGCGCTGATCGACGAGCCGCGCCTGCGCGAAGAGGCCAAAAACGAAGAGGTCGTCGACCGGCTTTTGACCTATGGCCAACAGGTCGAGGGCCTGTTGCGCAACGCCTCCACCCACGCGGCCGGTGTGGTGATTGGCGACCGTCCAATTGACGAATTGGTGCCGCTTTACCAAGATCCGCGCTCCGACATGCCCGCGACCCAGTTCAATATGAAATGGGTCGAACAGGCTGGTTTGGTGAAATTTGACTTTTTGGGTCTCAAAACCCTGACCGTGATCCAATCGGCGATGAACCTGATTTTCAAATCGGGTCGGCCTTTGCACATCGCGGCCGACGGCACCACGCTCTATGAGCCGCCCGAGGGCGCGGAAAATGAGATCAACCTCATCCCGCTGGATGATGACAAAACCTATAAGCTCTATTCAGACGCCAAAACGGTCGCGGTGTTTCAGGTGGAGAGCTCGGGCATGATGACCGCGCTGCGCCAGATGAAACCGACCTGTATCGAGGACATCGTGGCGCTTGTGGCGCTCTATCGTCCCGGTCCGATGGAAAACATTCCGACCTACTGCGACGTGAAACACGGGCGCAAGAAATTGGAATCGGTGCATCCGACGATTGATCACATTCTGGCCGAGACCCAAGGCATCATCGTCTACCAGGAACAGGTGATGCAGATCGCTCAGGTCATGGCGGGCTATTCGCTTGGCGGTGCGGATTTGTTGCGCCGTGCCATGGGGAAAAAGATCAAAGAGGCGATGGACGCCGAGCGCCCGAAATTCGAGGCGGGGGCGGCGCAAAACGGCGTCGATAAGAAAAAAGCCTCTGAAGTCTTCGACCTGTTGGAAAAATTCGCCAACTACGGCTTCAACAAATCCCACGCGGCGGCCTATGCGGTAGTGTCCTATCAAACCGGCTGGTTGAAGGCGAACCACCCTGTTGAATTCATGGCCGGCGTCATGAATTGCGATATTCACCTCACCGACAAATTGGCGATCTATGCCGAAGAGGTCCGCCGCGGCCTTGAGATCGAGATCATTCCGCCCTGCGTGAACCGATCTTTGGCGACGTTCGATGTGGTCGATCAAAAACTGGTCTACGCGCTGGGCGCGCTCAAAAACGTTGGTGGCGAGGCGATGCAATTGATTGTGCGGGCGCGGGAGGCGGGCAAGCCGTTCGTCACCCTGTTTGATTTTGCCCGCCGGGTCGATTTGAAACGGGTTGGCAAGCGGCCTTTGGAAATGCTGGCGCGGGCGGGCGCATTTGATCTTTTGGACCCGAATCGTCGCCGGGTGTTCGAGAGCCTCGATCCTTTGGTGCAATATTCCGCTGCGATCCATGACCAAAAGGCCTCGAACCAGGTGTCGCTGTTTGGCGAGGCGGGTGACGACCTGCCCGAACCGCGGCTGTCCCCGGTCAGCGACTGGGTGGCCTCTGAGCGACTGATGGAAGAGCAAAAGGCCATCGGGTTTTTCCTCTCCGGTCACCCGTTGGACGACTACGCCAGCGCTTTGAGACGCAAGAAAATCGGCACTATCGCTGATGCCCAAGCCAAGGCCGAGGCTGAAGGCTCCGCCATCGTCAAGGTCGGTGTCATGGTGTCGGGCTTTCGCGAGATGAAATCGGGCAAAGGCACGCGCTATTTCCGCATGAATATCTCCGACAGCACCGGGCAATTGTCCGGCATCGCCATGTTCCCGCGCAAAGACGATTTCGACAGCTCAAGACAGGTGTTTGAAACCACGGATAAGGTCGTTGTCACGCTGGAAGGGCGGTTCAACGATGGCCAATTCGACCCGACCATTCGCTCGGTCGGTCCGATGGAAGCCGTCGTGGCCGATGCGGGGGGCGCGGGCTTGCGGATTTTCTGTGACGATGTGGTGGCGATTGCGCAGGTCGGCGATCTGTTGACCCGCACCACCCGCGAAGCCAAGCAACCGGCGCGCGGGGCTGTGGCCTTTTGCATCATGGCGCCGGATTATCCCAACGAAGTGGACATCGACATTCCACAGTCCTTTGTTATAACGCCCGAAATCAAAGGAGCGATCAAATCGCTCGACGGGGTTGTGATGGTGGAGGATCTGTGATGGCGGCGAGGCTTTCGGTTTATGTGCTGGCGGCCAGCGTGGCCTTGTCTGGCTGTCAGCTTCAGAGCCCGACAGACCCGCCGATTTCGAACACGGACGTCCCCGCCGCTGGCCTCTCTCAGGCGCAATTGTCCCGTGCCTTTGCCGCCGCCGCAGAGGCCGCCGAAACCGAGGACACCGTCGAGACTGGTGAAAAGCCGGGTCAGCCAAAGGGACTTTTCGCCTTTTTGAAGCCTGCATCACCCGAGGCCTCGCCTTTGAGCGGCACCGAGATTGAGGTGGTGACGGGCACATCCCCCGAGCAGAGCGCGACGTTGATTGCGATGCCTGAGACGGTCGATGGGGCGGCGGTTTTGGAGGTGCCGGAAGAGACGCAGGAGGCTGAGACCAAATCTGCTGTGACCAAAGAGGCGAAAACAGGCGGGTTCTTTGCGTTCTTGAAACCGAAACACCCCGCTGCGCCCGCTGAACCGGAATCCTTTGTGGCGCGGCCAGAGACGCATGGCGTTCCCGCCGTGCTTCGCGCGCCAGATGAGACCCCCGAGTCCCTTGGCGCCCCCCCTGAGATCCAAGCGCCCACAGTCTCTGCAGCGCCGAACAAGCCGCTGTTTGGATTTTTGAAGCCCAAAGCCAGCCATGACTCACCGAAGGCTACGGTACAGCCCGGCGAGATCCTGCCCTTTGGTGAGGTTGGCATCGCGTGCGGCGCCAACAAACGCAACATGGGGCGCGAGGTCGATCAGTTCCCGCGTGAGGGCGCGACCGTTTGGCGGCTTTTTGATACCGACCCGGCCAACACCGGGCCAAGGACACAGTTTATCACCGGCTTTGCCGATGGCTGTCCGCGTCAGGTGACGGCGGCTTTGGTGATGTTTGGGGCGGCCGACCTGCATGAGGTATTGCGCTATTCCGAGAGCAATGACCGCGAATGGACCAAGGCCGACAAAAGCTATGAGGCGATCAAATCCGCAACCTGTGGCGTGAAGCGCAAACAACGCTGCCCGGCGAATAAGGTCGGGCTTTTGGAAAAACAACTGGCCTTTGTGTCGGTCTATCCGACCTTTGGTGCGCCGAAAGGGTGGCTGGAACTGTTGCTCCACAATGGCGATGTCATGTCCGAAGAAATCCGTTGAAGCGCGTCAGATTCAGCTCCATTTTCCTTCGGGAAATATGATTTTTACCAATGTGGTGGGCGTTGATCGGCCAAGGCCACGGTGCCCTCGCCATCGGACTGACGCACCGCCTCCGCCTGCATCAACATCCCAAGACGCCGACCGATCACTTCGATCTCACGTTCTTGCCGGGCGACAATATCGGACAGCTCATCCACCGTTTTGCTCAGATGCGCGACCTGTTCCTCAAGCGCGAGGGTGCGATTTTCAGTGCTCATTCTGGCTCTCCCTGTGACGTCATCATTACGTAATCTGACCTGCGTTCCAATGATACGGCGGTTTGTCCCGGTTTTCACCCGTCGGATGCGGTCCCCGGCTTGCCCCTTTGGCCCCCGTGGGCTATGCCGCATCCCGTGACAGACGTAAAGGACAGGCCATGGCCAAGCCCAAGAAAACCCCACGCCCCAAGGCGATCACGCCCAAAGGCTTTCGCGATTATTTTGGCACCGAGGTGACCGAACGCAAAGCCATGCTCGATCAGATTGCGGCGGTCTATCATCTCTACGGCTTTGAGGCGCTCGAAACCTCGGCGGTGGAGACGGTTGAGGCGCTTGGCAAATTCCTGCCCGATGTGGATCGCCCGAATGTGGGGGTCTTTGCCTGGCAAGAGGAACCCGAAGCGGAAAAGCCCGGCGATTGGCTGGCGCTGCGCTATGACATGACCGCGCCTTTGGCCCGCGTGGCCGCGCAGTATCGCAATGAGTTGCCCTCGCCCTATCGCCGTTACGCGATGGGGCCAGTCTGGCGCAATGAAAAGCCCGGTCCGGGGCGGTTCCGTCAGTTTTATCAATGCGATGCGGACACTGTGGGCGCGCCGTCCGTGGCCGCGGATGCCGAGATTTGCGCCATGCTGTCGGACACGCTTGAGGCCGTTGGTATTCCCCGCGGCGATTACATCATTCGCGTCAACAACCGCAAGGTTTTGGACGGCGTGTTGGAGGCGGCTGGGCTGCCCGACACCGAGGAATTCTCTGATGTGCGCGGCATCGTGTTACGTACGATTGATAAGCACGACAAATTTGGTGACGAGGGCGTTATGGCTTTGCTGACCGAAGGCCGCAAAGACGAAAGCGGCGATTTCACCAAAGGTGCGGGACTTGCGACCACGCAGGTCGAACTGATCTTGGGCTTCGTCAACGGTCGCCAAGTGGACAACGATGCGACGATTGCGCGTCTTGGCGCGTTGGTCGAAGGGGCACAAACCGGCATTGATGGCGTCGATGAACTGCGGCAGATCGCCAATCTTCTGGCCGGGCAGGGCTACGGCCCGGATCGTATCGTGATTGATCCGGCGGTTGTGCGGGGCTTGGGCTATTACACCGGCCCGGTTTATGAGGCCGAACTGACCTTTAAAATCGAAGATGAAAAAGGCCGGGTGCGCGATTTTGGTTCGGTTGCGGGCGGCGGTCGCTATGACGATCTGGTCAAACGCTTTACCGGCCAAGAGGTCCCGGCCACGGGCATGTCCATCGGCGTCGATCGGCTTTTGGCCGCACTGACCGCCAAGGGCCGGATGGGTGCAACCGCGCAAGGCCCGGTTGTGGTCACGGTGATGGATCGCGACCGGATGAATGATTACATGGCGATGGTCACGGAATTGCGCCAAGCGGGCATTCGCGCCGAGGTCTACCTTGGCAATCCCAAGAATTTTGGCAACCAACTCAAATACGCCGACAAGCGGATGAGCCCGGTGGCGATCATTCAAGGTGGCGATGAAGAGGCCAAAGGCGTGGTGCAGATCAAGGACCTGATCCTTGGCACCAAACTGGCGGAAAACGCCTCGCTTGAGGAATGGAAAGATCGCCCGAACCAATTCGAAGTGCCCCGTGGCGAGATGGTCGCCAAGGTGCGCGAAATCATTGAAGGCTATTCCTGATGCCCCGTACAGACATTCCAAAAGCCGCCGTGCGCGCCGAGGCCGCACGCCTGAAATCGGGGTTTGAGGCCAAGGGCGCGCATCCGGTCGAGATGGATGTTCTGCTGCCTGCAGAGGTGCTTTTGGACCTCTACGGCGAAGATATCCGCGCCCGCGCTTACATGACCTCGGACCCGGATCGCGGCGAAATGATGCTGCGCCCGGATTTTACCGTGCCCGTGGTGCAGGCCCATATGTCGGACGGCGCCGAACCGGCGCGTTACACCTATGCGGGCGAAGTGTTTCGCAAACAAGAGGTGATGCCCGAGCGCGCCAATGAGTATATTCAGGTCGGCTATGAGGTCTTTGACGGCGCCAATCCCGCCGATGCCGATGCCGAAGTCTTTGCCGCTTTTTCCGATGCGCTTGCGGGCTATGATCTGCGTGCTGCTACAGGCGACATTGGCATTCTGGTGGCCGCCGTGCGGGGTCTTAAGACCACCGAACGCCGACGCGCGGCCCTGTTGCGCCACATCTGGCGGCCCCGCCGGTTTCGCGCGCTGATGACCCGGTTTTCCGAGGGCGGTACAGATTTGCGTCAGCAAAACCTCGAACGTGTGACCGCCAATCTGGCGGAGGCTGAGGCGCCCTTTATCGGCTTGCGCACCCAATCCGAGATTGACGCGCGTATTCTGGCGTTGAAAGAAGACGCCAATGAGCCGTCAATTTCCGAGACCGAAATTGAGCTGCTCGACGACATTCTTTCGTTGAAAGAAACCGTGCCTAATGTGCTTTCTGCGTTGCGCGACATCGTGGTGGATATGCCCGCGATCTCTGAGGCCGTGATCCGGTTGAGCCGTCGCGCCGATGCGATGGCGGCGCGTGGTGTCGATGTCGAACATCTCGAATTCGAGGCCTCCTATGGCCGCACCTCGATGGAATATTACGATGGGTTTGTCTTTGGCTTTTACGCCGAAGGCCGCCCGGATTTGCCGCCCGTGGCCACCGGCGGGCGCTATGATGCGCTCACCGCCGTTTTGGGGCAGGGGCGCTCTATTCCGGCCGTGGGTGGGGTGATGCGCCCCGGCTTGATGTTGGCTCTGAAAGGAGACGCGTGATGGTTGTCAAACTGGGCGTGCCCTCCAAGGGCCGGTTGATGGAAAAGACTTTTGAATGGTTCGCGCAGGCGGGGGTGACCCTGTCGCGGGCGGGCGCTGAACGCGAGTATTCCGGCGTGGTCGAGGGCATTGAGGGAGTGGAATTGGTTCTGTTGTCCGCCTCTGAAATTCCGCGTGAATTGGCGGCCGGGCGCATTCATTTGGGCGTTACAGGCTCCGATCTGGTGCGTGATAAACTGGCCGCGTGGGACAGCAAGGTGATCGAAATCGCACCGATGGGATTTGGTCATGCCGATCTGATCATCGCGGTGCCGAAAGCCTGGGTTGATGTCGATACGCTCGACGATCTCGACGCCGCCGCCGCCGCTTTTCGCGCCCGTCATGGCTTTCGCATGCGCATTGCCACCAAATACCACCACCTCGTGCGGGAGTTTTTGAAAACCAACGGCGTGGCCGATTATCAACTGGTTGATTCGCAAGGCGCGACCGAAGGCACGGTGAAAAACCTGACCGCGGAAGCCATCGCTGACATCACGTCAACGGGCGAAACTCTGCGCGCCAATCACCTCAAAATTCTCAATTGCGAGCCGGTGCATAAATCCCAAGCGACCCTGTTCAAAAGCCGCACAGCCGCCTGGTCTGATGACACGCGGGCAACCATGGTGGCGCTCAAAGAGATGTTGGGGATGGGGGACTGAGGCGGGGGCCTGCGCCTGAGACGCTTCAAATCAATCCAATCTCGGCCAAGGTTTGTGCCAGTTCTGGCGGCAATTCTTGTTCGCTTTCGCGGCCCTTGGGCAGGTCCGCGGGGGCGTCTTCGGGTTTGAGGTAGCGCCAGCCTTGGAACGGGCGTCGGGTGGCATTTTGGGTGCGAATCAAAGGTTTGGCCAAGACGATGCGACAGCGCCGCACGCCATCCGCGCCGATCACTTCTTCGAGGCCAGTGACGTGCTGACGGGCCTGAATCACGCCCTTGATGACCCAATAAAGCGACCCGCCATTCAAAAGCGCGTCCTCTTGTTTCGGCCACATCCGCGTGACATGGCCGCGCGCCTCGCCGGGGGTGGCGTCAATATAGGCTTGGAGCTGATCAAAACTGTCGACACCCACGCAAAGTTTTACTAGATTTATGTAGTCGGACATCATCTACCCCTACCTGTGGTGTTCAAATTAGATCTGCACACAAAATATTCAACCCACATTTGGACGTCTTGCGCGTTGATCTTGGACCTATAGCACGATACATCCCGCTCTCTAAACCGCTGACTCGAACAAAATCGGACCCTTGCACATGACACGTTTTGCCGCCCCCATCGCCGAACAAATTTGGGATATGAAATATCGTCTGAAAGAGGCGGGCGGAAAAGCGATTGATCTGACCGTCGAAGACAGTTGGCGCCGCGTTGCACGATCGCTGGCCTCTGTCGAAAAAGACAGCGCGGCGTGGGAAGAAAAGTTCTACGGTGCGCTTGAGGATTTCAAATTCCTGCCCGCAGGTCGGATTTTGGCAGGTGCTGGCACGGGCCGCACTGTGACTCTGTTCAACTGTTTCGTCATGGGCACGATCCCTGACAGCATGGGCGGCATTTTTGACATGCTCAAAGAGGCCGCTTTGACCATGCAGCAAGGCGGCGGCATCGGCTATGACTTTTCCACCATTCGCCCCAAAGGCGCGGATGTGATGGGCGTGGCAGCGGATGCCTCTGGCCCGCTGTCCTTCATGGATGTGTGGGATGCGATGTGCCGCACGATCATGTCGGCGGGGTCGCGTCGCGGCGCGATGATGGCGACAATGCGCTGCGATCACCCTGACATTGAGCATTTCATCGAGGCCAAACAAGACGCCGCCCGGTTGCGCATGTTCAACCTCTCGGTCCTGATCACCGATGATTTTATGGAAGCGGTTAAGGCCGATGGTTCTTGGGATCTGAAATTCGGCGGCAAGGTTTATCACACGGTTGAGGCGCGCGATCTTTGGAACAAGATCATGAAGGGCACCTATGACTACGCCGAGCCGGGCGTGATTTTCATCGACCGGATCAACAAACTCAACAACCTGAATTACGTCGAGACCATTGCGGCGACCAACCCCTGTGGCGAGCAGCCTTTGCCACCTTATGGTGCCTGTCTTTTGGGCTCGATCAACTTGGCCACTTTGGTCGCAAACCCGTTTGCGCCAGGCGCGGAGATGGATGAGGCAAAGCTGTCTGATCTGGTCGCCACCGCCGTGCGGATGATGGACAATGTGGTTGATGCCTCGCGCTTCCCGCTTGAACAACAAGCCCAAGAAGCCGCCGCCAAACGTCGCATTGGCCTTGGGGTCACCGGGCTTGCCGACGCTTTGTTGATGATCGGTCAGCGCTATGGCTCCGAAGAGGCCGCCGCGACCTGTGAAAAATGGCTCAAAATGATCGCCCGCGCGGCCTATCTGGCCTCGGCTGGCTTGGCTAAGGAAAAGGGGGCTTTCCCGCTGTTTGACGCAGATAAATATCTGGCCTCCGGGTCGTTGATAGACATGGATCAGGACGTCAAAGATGCGATCCGTGAGAACGGTATTCGCAATGCCTTGCTGACCTCGATCGCGCCGACCGGGACGATTTCTCTCTATGCCGGCAACGTCTCGTCGGGGATCGAGCCGGTGTTCGCCTATGCTTACACCCGCAAAGTTTTGCAAAAAGATGGCTCGCGCACCGAAGAAGAGGTCGTCGATTATGCTGTCAAAATGTACCGAGACAAATTCGGCGCGGATGCGGAATTGCCGGAGTATTTCGTCAATGCCCAAACGCTCGCGCCGCTGGATCACGTGCGGATGCAGGCGGCGGCGCAGAAATGGGTCGATAGCTCAATTTCCAAAACCATCAACTGCCCGGAAGACATCTCTTTTGACGATTTCAAAGAGGTCTATATGGCGGCGTGGGACAGCGGCTGTAAGGGCTGCACCACCTATCGTCCGAACGATGTGACGGGCTCGGTTTTGTCTGTGTCTGAAACCTCGGAAGCGACACCCGAATCCGATGAAGGCGCCGAAGTCGTCTATCTCTCTGAGCCGCTCGATCGCCCGCAACAGCTTGAAGGCAATACCTATAAACTCAAATGGCCGGATTCTGAGCACGCGATCTATGTCACCATCAATGACATCGTCCATGGCGGGCATCGTCGTCCGTTCGAGATTTTCATCAACTCCAAGAATATGGAACATTTCGCCTGGACCGTGGCTTTGACGCGGATGATTTCGGCGGTGTTCCGGCGCGGCGGCGATGTGTCTTTCGTGGTCGAAGAGCTCAAAGCCGTATTCGATCCGCGCGGAGGTGCGTGGATGAAGGGCAAGTACATCCCTTCGATCCTGGCGGCGATTGGTGGCGTGATCGAAACGCATCTGGTCGAGACCGGGTTCATCGAAGGCGAAGGCATGGGCCTGAAAACCGACCCGCAAGCCGAGGTCGCCGTATTGGGCCAAAAACCGCGCGGCAAGGCCTGTTCGTCCTGTGGCCAATACGACATGCGCATGATCGAAGGCTGCATGACCTGCGCCTCCTGCGGCTATTCCAAATGCGGCTGAGGTGAATTTGGGCCCCACTTGTTTCGGCGGGCAATTGAGGGACATTCCGGCCAAAAAAACGGACTCTTGCTGGGTATAAAATGACCAGTCGAAGCTAAGTCGTTGATATTGCTTGATCTGAAGAATGCCGGTCCGAGAGGTCCGGCATTCTTGCGTTCCGGGCAGTCTCCTTGGCGCCCAGGTTGACCTAGGACGCGCCATGTTCTCATAACGTTCTCAAGGATCCGGATCCTCTGACTGAAACCCCTGGCAGCCCCGCGTTGCCAAATGTTGGCCGCCAATCGAATGGCGCGCCGGCTCAGAGAGGACACCCAATGCCCCGAATACCGTTTGCCGATGTCAGGTTCCCTCCCGAAAACCTGCAGTCTGAATTCGAGATCAATACGCGCCTGAAACGTTTCCTGTGGCGGTACAGGGAGAACATGGAGAATCCTCCCGATGAGTTGGGCTTGTCGGAAGAGGACCGCGCAAAGATAGAGCGCCGGACGCAAAAATATCTCCGCAAGGTCGCGAACCAATCCGGGTTGGCGCACCTCGACAGAAGAGACCGTGCGCGGCTCGAGGTCTTCCGGAATGGTGCAATGCTGATGCCGGTCGAGACCGAGCATCGCGCCGACGAGATCGCCAGCGCCATTCATACCGCCATGCCGTGGATGGCACCTGCCACCGATCGTCTTTGGCGGGACATGCGCGCTTCGGTCCGCAACGGCGATCCTGCGCCCCGTCTGAGGCCGATGCTCCTCGTTGGTCCGCCAGGGATCGGGAAGAGCCACTGGGCGCGCCTGCTGGGGGATCTGCTCTCCGCTCCAACGACAATCATCGAAGCCACAGGGGAGCCTGCGCCATTTGCTGTGACGGGGTCTCAGCGAGGCTGGGGATCGGCGAGCCCGGGTAAGGTTCTGGAAGGGATCATGGCGTCTCAAATTGCCAATCCTGTGATCGTGATCGACGAGATCGAGAAGACCGGGGATGTCCAGACGACTGGCGGTCAGCGCTATTCTCTGGATGAGGGTCTGCTGCCGCTCCTCGAAAGGTCTACCGCGCGCCACTGGTCATGTCCGTATTTCCGCATTGCTTTCGACATGTCCTGGGTCACGTGGGTGCTCACAGCCAACACCCTCCGCGGTCTGTCAGAGCCGTTTCTGAGCCGTTGCCCTCCCACCGAATTGACGGCCCTCACACAGGAGCATCTGATCGACTTTGCGGACCGGGAAGGGGCGCGTCGCGATCTTCCCCAGGATGCCGTGGATGCGGTCAAGGGGGTCATCGACGCCATCCGGACCCCGCACAACGTCAGCCTGAGATCGGTCGTTCGGATGCTGGATGCTGTCGAGCAGGCAGTGAACCGCCCTGTGTTGCACTGAGAAGAACTGTCGCGAGGGGATGGCTATGACCTCCCCGACCACCGTCGTCCATCAATCATGCCTTTTTCAATCTGGGAGTTCCCCGTGAACAAGAAACCTGCGCAGCCCCACTGGGCCAAAAAGATACGTGCCGCCATCAAAGCCACCGATGGTGGCCCTTCCGAACCTGACCTCGCCGAGGCACCTGTGCTGAACTACTGGCGACCCCATGTATCTCGCCACGGCGCACCAATCCTTTGGGGCATGGTGTCGGGGCATCCGACGCTTGCGGGCGGTTGGATCACGACCTCACAGCTTGTCGCGATTGACGCCAACCGGGGTTGGGCACGCACGGCATCCCGGTGGTATGCGCTGGCTCAACCCTTCTCTGTCTATGAGGCGAAGATCGCCAAGAGCCTCGGGATGGACGAGGCACCTTCCGGCTTCGTGCAGATCGACATGCCTGGGTATCGGCCGCTGGATGACTTGTCGCTGCTTGCTGAACTGTTGGCGGCCTGGCGAGAACGTATGGTGTTCAACGACACGGGTGAGGGCTGACATGCGCGACGAGGATGGTCCCAAGTACTTCGATTTCGAGGAGCGGCAACGGCAGAAAGCGCGGGCTCGGCAACGAGACGAGGAGCGGCTGGCGCGGGGGGAGATTTCCCCCGCCGAGTTGCAGCATGAGAACATGCCGTTTCGGAAGCTCCGCCGCGACAAGGTTGCGATCTATAGAAACAAGAAGACCGGCGAGTTTGTGTGGATGTCCTTTGAGCGGAAACGGGGGGCCGAAGACGGCAGTGAGGATTGACGCTGCACTGGAGGGCCCGACCGTCAGTTGGCGTGTGAAGGGTCTTCGTTCTCTTGGTGTGGGAGGGCGCTGTTGCACGCGAGGATTCTCGTGTGCGGCGGTGCCTTGGACAGAGGATTGAGGGAAGATGGTTTTCTGCCGGTCCCCGACCGCGCAGGGAGCTTAAAATTTACATTCGCCCTGTCGGTACGTCGCGACCGGCCCTTTGCGGACGGTCCACGATGCCTTATGCTGCGGGGCAGCATTCCCCAAAGCGGCCGTTTGATACGGGTGAACTATCTTGGGCTGAAGGCAGTCTGGCGCGGCAATTCGTGACGGCGCAGCCGCTGACCAAGTGACCGGTCCCAAACGTCGCGTTCTTCAGTTCGGAAACGGAATCGCGCTAACGTTACCAGGTTCAAAAAGATGCGAAACCGCCGATAGCGCAGCAGGGCTCAGTGTCTGTGTTGCCAGAACTGCCAGACGCGTCTCTGGTCGAGATATCGCAACGTAGAATAGGTTTCGTGCGCGGTAAAATCCGCCCTCTTCCTTCGGGCCAATGGCACCTGTGTGGAGCTGGTCCAGAAACCTATGCCAGTTATAGTGAGCCCATCCTCCACTCAAGACGACCAGCACGTTCTCGAACTGCGCTCCTTTCACGCTATGCTGGGTTGCGAATGGCGTATGCCCACTTACAAATCGGTTCACCTCTATAAGCTCGGCGTAGGGGACGGACCGCAATGCCCTATGGTTCTTTAGTGTGTTAGATTCGCCGTCTGTTGGCTCTGGTCCAAGCTTCTTAATCTCGTCTTCGCGTTCCATAATGCGGTCTGTCAGGCGGGGACGCGCGGAGTCTCGGAGAAAATCGATCACATCGCCAATCGTTCCATTAAGCCTCAGTTCCACGAGCTTATCCAAGTCCTTCACCCAGCTGGCTTTGTCATCGAGAGACCGTATCGTTGGCGCCCTGCCCAGATGTGCGAACATGTTTCCGAATCGTTTAGCTTCATATGCTTCGCATAGCGGTTCTACGACGTCCGCAAAGAATGCAATTACAGCATCCTCTTTCTTCGCGAAGGCATCGTTGTATTTGAAAACCTTCGCGAGACGCGGATAGCCCTGCTTCGCGGCAATGGCATTATGGGTCAGCATAAGAACCTTCGTCCGCTTCGGCGCGAAGTCCCAGCCGTCAGCAGTGAGGTGCTCCTTCAGGCGCTCCACCACCGCCGAATGATCCGTCGCCGGCAGGTCCAGTTTATGGGGGCTGTCATCGCGCCGTGCGCCCTTGAAGTCATTGCAATGGAAGAATCGAGCCTCTCCGGGTGCCTTCGGATCCCGGACAGCCTGCGGCAAACCCGGTCTCAGTTTGTTCAGCACATTGACCACCGCTGGCACGGATCTGAAATTCGCGCCCTTGTCGATTCCAATCACATCCGGAAAGTTCGTCAGTTCAAAGTCATTTCTGTAGATGGTTTGCCAGTGATCGCCAAACAGGCCGATTATCGGCCCTTCACCAGCGGTAAAGAAGTGCTCGGAGATGGCGGACATCACGTGCGGATCGGTATCCTGATACTCATCGATGAAAAGCACGGGATAGAGGTCAGTGAAGAGGCGGCGGCTCTTTTCCTTAGCCAGCAGTTTTGCGAAAAACTTAGGCACATGGTCATGGTGCAGCGTGATCCGTTTATCGTCGATGCCAAAGAAGCCGAGATTATAGTCGACAATCTGGTCTTTCACACCGCCTCCCGCCGCGATTGCCTCAAGCTCCCGTTCCGACTCAAGGCCGATGACAAGCTCGCGGAGCGCCTTCTGATGCTGGGTCAGGAAGGACCAGGCAAAGCCGTGAATGGTATTCACAAGGATGGCAGGATGATCCTCGATATCCTGTGCGATCTCTTTGCGGGCCACCTCCGTGTAGGTGATGCATGCAACTTTTTGGCCCGCGCGGATCAAGGTGGGTCCCCGCTCGGCGATGATCTTCTTCAATGCTTCTACGAGCGAGAAGGTCTTTCCAGCGCCTGCACCGGCCTCAAGACGGAAGTTTTGCCCGGCATCAAGGCATTCACTGACACGTGCCTGTGCGGCTTGCGCGGCCTGAACCGCTGGGGAAACAGCCGCGATCATTCTTCGGCCTCCGCTGCGACCTCGATTGTAGCTGGCGGTTCAATCAGCGGCGGGATAGGAGGCAGGGGTGGCGGAGGCTCAGACAGCCAAACCAGCCCCTCACGGATGTATCGCGGCACATTCCAGTCTTCCTCCTTCACTGCGAACCGGATCGCTTCCTCGGATTTGCCGAAGCCTTTTGCTACTTCCCAAGCCTTGCTCGCGGTATCCGCATCGGCTGCAATTCCGAAATCGGCCAGGTTTGCGAGGATTAGTGCGTCCTCATAGCTGCGCGCACAATGGGCGGAGCCCTCTTCGGGAATCTGATAGGCAATCCGGTAGAAGCCTCTTGTTTTCTCTGCAGGAGTCTTTGCCAGAAGTTCTGTCACCTGAATGTCCGGCTTGTCGAACCATGCCTTGAGCGCGCTGTTGGATGTGCCCCCCGCCTCAGCGCAGAGGCACTTCCGATGCCTGCCGCCTTCAAGGCGAACTGCATCCAGATCCGTCACAATGATGGACTTAAGCTCAAGGTATTCCAACAGCGGAAAAAACTTCTGCGCGTAGGCACCACCGATCTCCATAGTGGTGATATACTGGCTACCGAGACACTTGGCGGCATCGATCCCTTTATCAATCATCCGGATGATGCGAGGCATAAGGATCCGTTCCGTTGCGCCCTCGACGAGAATGGCCTTGTCCGCGAAATAAAGATCGCATTTCGTAAGGGTCATATATTGCTGAAGAAACTTCCGATCCGGCTCCGGGATTTTCGTAGCGCCCTTCCGGAAGTCCTTGACCTTTGTCCGTCGGACCCCCGCGATAGGAGTGCTGACATTCAGGAAATATCGAATGGCTTCGAACGCGGCTGCGTTTGCAAGGTGTGATGAATGGGTCGATACGATAAACTGTGCGGGCCAGACACCGTCCCCCGGATACCTGGCAGATAATGCGCCCACCGCTTCGTTCAGCTTGGCAATGAACACCTCCTGCATCTGGGGGTGAAGATGCGCCTCCGGTTCCTCAATGAATACAAGATGCACCGCAGGGCGGGTGGGTAGGCCGCGATAGACCTTATGGATCGCTTCAAGCTGTAGCAGGATGTAGATCAGGTTCCGCGTGCCAAGGCCGTTATAGCCCTCTGGCAGATGAACGCCGTCAAACCCTGAATAGAGGATCCGCGTGTTGTCTGTTAGCACGCTTTCAATATCGATGGTGGTATGGGGTCTCAGCTCCGTGTCGTTGAGACTTGGAAAACCGAACATACCGAGCGCAGGCAACAGGCCTTTAAGCTGGGTGTCAAAGCCGCTCTGCATTGCGGCCTCAACGTGCGACACTGATTTCTTGAGCTGCGCGACAACGTCCTGATCCGATTGCGCCGCCTCAGCGGAGTTCGCCGTTCTAAAGAGCTGGCTCAGAAGTTTTCCGATAACTTCCGGGTCTCCCTTTTTGCCGGGGTCGAGTGTGCGCTGCGCACGGACAATCCCGACACGTATTAGGGCGGTGAGTTCAGAGGCACTCTGGAAGGTGCGCCGGTTTGTCGGATCGGTCGGATCTATGGCCGAGACCCGCAACGTATATGCATCGGGTATGGCCGTCCGAAGATGTCTGAAGAAGGCGGTATTGGGATCCACGGGCACAACCGGTTCGGCTGCCGGAGCCGGTTCGATTAAGAGGGGCACCGCAGGGTCGGCTGGCGTATCGAGAAGGGCACCAATTGTGGCGATTGTCGCGGAGTATTCAATCCGCGCAATCGCTGTCGTGCAGGCCGGATCAAGGTCAATGATGAACGGCGACAGGGGACCGAGACCTCCCTTGCCATATGTAAACGTCAGATCCAGAGAAATGGCGGGAAGCTTTTCGAGCAACTCTGATGCAGGCAGAACGCCCGTGTCGCGGTCGACCTTGCTCGAAATGAAAGCTGATCGCAGGCCAGCGGAGAAGTCTTCAAGCCTAAACTTGCCGGCCTGTTCGCCGAGAAAATGATCCAGCACCTCCGTCAACGACGTCTTGCCGCTATTGTTGCGCCCGACGATGACAGTAGAGCCGACCTCCACCGACATTTCGATGTCTTCGAGGAGCCGAAAGCCGCGCACATGAATTTTGGACAATGTTATCATGAAATATCTGCCTGAGTTCATTGAAGTTTATGCATGATCAATCATGTCGCGTCACTACCTATCTCCACACAAGCTGTGGAGGTTTGCGAACGGCTCCATTCTTTATATCCTGCAAGAGCAATTGAACGACCACATCAGGCCGCTTTCCGCCCTCCCTGTAGGTGACCCGGGGTTCCGCAGTGCGATCCTGGCGGCGTGTCCGCTTCCGTGATCTGGCAGGGTTCGGTTCGCACGTGCAGAGAAGGTCTGGAATCCGCCCTTGGTGTTGATGGACGCGAACGGCCCTGAGCGGATGAGGTGGG
>NZ_AMRK01000010.1 GCF_000299875.1 Celeribacter baekdonensis B30 | reverse complement strand
ACGCTTGCAATGCGGGAGCCACCCACAGACGCCCTTCCATCGACGCTGGAGCGCACCCGCGTGCTGGTTGCCGACGGTCGGCATCCACCAGCACGCACTAAGGTCCAAGGCCTGCGCGTTGCGATTGATCTTTACATTGGGTGCGAGAAACGCTTCCGCAAGTCCCAGACCAATGCCCATGGTGCCGCCGGTGATGAGGACTACCTGCCTCATATGATCGCTTCCAATCCTTGCACCTCGAATAAGTGATTTCATTTTGTTATATGGTATACACTGGAGAGCATCGAAGGTCGCCAAGGAGGCACCTTTTTGAAACAAGGCACCATTCAGGAAACTCGGCCCTGCAATCCACTGACCGAGACATTGTCGCGGATTGGCGACAAGTGGGCGATCCAGGTCGTTATGGAATTGGAAGCGCCCCCCAAACGGTTCAGCGAGCTTTGGCGCTCTGTTGGAGGGATATCGCAGAAAATGTTGACGCTCACGCTTCCTGCGCTGGAACGGGACAGCCTTGTCACGCGGACCGTGTATCCGACGAAGCCGGCGAGTGTCGAATATGCGCTAACTGATCTCGGCAAGGAAATGGTCGTGCCGATCAGGGCGCTCGGCGGATGGGTAATCGAGAACCTTCCCAAGATCGCAAGCGCACGTCAGCGTTTCGACACGGAGGCCGGTTCGGCAGTGTCGGATGGATGCCGTTGACGAGATTGCGATGCAAGCCGCGGCTTGTGTGCAGGGGGCAGAACGCGTTGCGGCTCAGTCCGGTCAGACGTCCTGCTTGTTTGCTGTGGATCGCAACGTCTTTCCATTGAAGGCGTCATGTGGATTGGCAAAGTTATAGAAGCGCTCCCATTCATCCAGTGCTGCCTCCAAGAAAACATCATCCTTGTGACGTTGCCCTTGCTCAGCCACGCGCGCTCGATGCCTTGATCTCTGCTGCGAGCTGCTGGCACTTGTCGCCTGCCCATTCGTGCGCGTCGGCACCGAACAGGAGCCGTCGCGCAGGGTCGGGGGACGAGGCTTCGGCGACGATCAGGGCGGCAAGATCCTCGGGATCGTTCTGCTGCGCGCCGTTCGCTTGCTCGATAAAGCTTCGGAAACCCTCGACGGCCTCGGCGTAATCCGCAATCTCGACATTCCCCTGCCGCACAGTGGACGGATCAAGGAAGTTCGTGCGCATCATCCCCGGTTCCACGACAAGAGAATGGATGCCAAGCGGTGCGATCTCTTCGGCGAGACCCTCAATCCAGCCTTCGAGCGCGAACTTGGACGCCGAGTAGACCGACCCACCGGGGTTCGAGACGAGGCCGTTCACCGACGAGATCGTTACCACAAGGCCCGAGCGTTGCCGGCGCATCGTGGGCAACACCGCGCGCGCCACGTTCATCGCGCCGAAGAGGTTGATCTCGAACTGCCGACGCACATCCTCCTCCGGGATCGTCTCGAACCATCCAAGCTGGGCGCGTCCGGCGTTGTTGACCAGAACATCGATCCGACCGAACGTCTCGATGGCTGCGTCATGTGCAGACGAAGCTGCCTCGGGATCGGTCACGTCGAGCGGCAGCACGAGCAGGCGGTCGTCCGAGGCGGAGAGGCTCTCGGCAATTCCGTCGACGGTCTGGCTGGTCGCAACGACCTTGTCACCGGCCTTCAATGCGTCCCGGGCGAGCAGGTAGCCCAGCCCCCTGCCCGCTCCGGTGATGAACCATACCTTGTCTGTCAATGTCAGCTCCTCTTGTTTGCTGACATTTAATTAACACGACTATACAATGCGCGATTAGAGCCCTAATGAATGTAGGACCAAGTAGCAGAAATACTGAATGGATCCGCGACAGTTCTCCGACCTCTTCATCTTCAACCGGGTTGCCGAACAGCGCAGCTTTACCGCCGCGGCACGCAGCTTGGGGGTGACCCAGTCCGCCGTCAGCCAGACCGTCAAGCGCCTTGAGCAGGAGATGGGGCTCAGGTTGCTGTCGCGCTCGACACGCAGCCTTGCCCCGACCGCGGCGGGCGAACGACTGCTCGCCACACTCTCTCCGGTCATCGCGGAGATCGGCGCAGAGATCGAGGCTCTTGAACGGCTGCGCGAGGAACCGGGCGGGCGCCTGCGGGTGACCTGCGGGAAACATGCCGCGGATACCTTGGTCTGGCCCGCCTTCTCGCGGCTGATCGCGGCCCACCCCGAGATTGAGGGCGAGCTGAGCGTGGAGGACAGATATGTCGATATCGTCGCCGAACGGTTCGACATCGGGATACGGATGCGCGACGATCTGGAGATGGACATGGTCGCCATGCCCGTGGGGCCGCCCCTGCGAACGGTCGTCGTGGGCGCGCCGCGATATCTCGAGACCCGCGATCCGCCGCGCGTACCGCGCGACCTGTCGGCGCATCGCTGCATCGGCTTCAGGAATGCGGGCGGCACCTTGTCGCCGTGGTCGTTCGAGAGAGACGGACATGCGGAAACGGTAAAGGTCTCGCCATCCATCATCGTCAACGACGGCGACGCGCTCGTGGAGGCGGCCAGCGCGGGAATGGGTCTGGCCTACATGCTCGAGGACCTTGCCGCGCCCTTCCTGAGCGAGGGCCGGCTCGTCGAAGTGCTCGCCGACTGGTGTCCGCCGTTTCCAGGCTATCACGCCTTTTATTCAAGCCGACGCCATCCGACCCGCGCCTCCACCCTGTTTCTGGAGGCCTTGCGACAGGAGAGCAGAGGAAAACTCGACGGATAGGCCGCAATTCGGTAGCAGAATCGACACCTTCATCGAGTATGGCAATCATCCCTGGCACCACTTTCATTTTGTCTGCTTCATGCGATCTTCGAATGTCCGGTGCAGCACTGTCAGGAAGGCACGGACCGCCGGGTTCGCACGGCGGCTTTCCGGCCAAACAGCAGTGATGTTGTGACGTTCGACGGAAAAGTCGGAAAGCACGGGGACCAGTTCACCGCGCGCGACGTAAGGTGCTGTGACAAATGTTGCGGCCATCCCGATGCCGCCATCGGCGGCGAGAACGGCAACCAGCGCGTCGCTTGCGTCGACCGTCGTGCCTGAGGGTGGACCGATCTCCACGATCCTGCTTCCGATCCTGAAGGGCCAGCGGAAGGTCTGTCCCGTGCTTTGGTAGCGCAGGGAGACGGTCTGATGCTCGGCAAGGTCATCAGGGTGTTTTGGCGTTCCGTGTCTGCCTAGGTAGCGCGGCGATGCAAAACAGCAGAGCCGGTGCGGTGCCAGTTTACGCGACAACAGCCGTGAATCCGTCAGGTCGCCGATCCGCACAGCGATGTCGATCCCCTCGTCCACGATATCGATGATCCGATCGCTCAATCGCAGATCGATCGTCACTTTCGGGTATGTCTCGCGAAAGGCCGGCAGGAGCGGCGCGATCACATGCATCCCGATCGGCAGCGATGTTGCGATCCGCAAACGTCCCGATGGTTCGGAACGCGCCGTCATCGCGACCTGCTCGATCTCCTCCGCGTCGCGCAGCAGCCTGATGGCGCGCTCGTGCAGATCGCGGCCTTCAGCAGTCAGTGTCAGTGAACGGGTTGTCCGCGTGAAAAGCGCCACCCCCAACTGAGCCTCGAGCCGCTGGACACTCTTGCTCACGGCGGATGGCGAGACCGACAAGGCATGGGCTGCGGCGGTGAAACTGCCCAGCGAACCGGCGCGCGCAAAGGCAATCAGGCCCGTCAGCCGCTCAAGTACCATTTGTGCTTTCATGGCATGACTTAACTGCTCCTGACCCCAATAATCAATCGCAATTCAAAAGATTATATCCGGCTGAGCAATTCAATGAATGGAGCAAGCCTGTGAGCAACATGATGAAAGCAGTCCGCCTGCACGCATTCGGGGCACCAGAGGTTCTCGTTTACGAGGACGCATCTATCCCGGATCCGAAAGCGGAGGAGGTGCTGGTGCGCGTCCATGCCGTCGGCCTCAACCCACCCGACTGGTATTTGCGCGACGGCTACCGGTCGCTGCCGCCGGAATGGCAGCCAAACCCGAAATTCCCCATGATTCTCGGCTCTGACGTCTCGGGCGTGATCGAGAGGGTTGGCGCGGGCGTTACGGAGTTCTCCGTCGGCGACGTGGTCTATGCCATGGTGCGTTTCCCGGCGGACGTGATGGAAGGCGGCAAAGCCTATGCCGAATATGTCAGCGTGCCTGTCACCGAAATTGCACACAAACCCGATGGCATCGATCACTTCCATGCAGCTGCCGCGCCGATGTCGTTGCTTACTGCCTGGCAGTTCCTGATCGATCTCGGTCATGACGAGCCGAACCCGTTCCAATCCTACAAGCACACGCCGGTCCCACTCGCGGGCAAGACGGTGCTTGTCAACGGTGCCGGGGGCGGTGTCGGCCATCTGGCTGTGCAACTGGCGAAGTGGCAAGGCGCCCATGTGATCGCGGTGGCCTCGGGTAAGCATGAAGCGCTCATGCGCGAGCTCGGCGCTGATCGGTTCATCGACTATACGCAAACGGCGGCCGACGCGATCGTGCAGGACGTCGACCTCGTGCTCGACACCGTCGGCGGCAAGGACGCGGCGCGCTTCCTGCGCGTGCTTAAACAAGGCGGCGCGCTCTTCCTGGTGTACCCGCTGGGGTTCGATGCACAGGAGAAGGCAGCCCGGCTCGGGATCACCGTATCCTCGATACAGGTTCGCTCCAGCGGCGCACAACTCAAAGACGTGGCCCGCCTGCTGGATGACGGTACCCTCCGCGTCGTGATCGACAGCATCTTTCCGCTGGCCGAGGCGGCACGCGCGCACGAACGCGCCGCGGCCGGCGGTATTCAGGGCAAAATCGTCCTGACAGCTACGTGACCGTCCATGGCGAAAGGGAAACGACCATGCTCATCGTGACCGGATACATCCACCTGGCACCGGCGGATGTCGCCGCCTTCGTCGAGGATATCGCGTCGTTCGGTCGAACGACGCGAGCGCGCGACGGGTGCCTATTCTATGCGGTTGCTCCCGACGATCAGGTGTGCGGGCGGATGCTCGTGGTCGAGCGGTGGCGGGACCAGGCAGCGCTCGACGCCCATCTCGCCGCTGACGACACCGCGGCCCTGGTCGCGCGGTGGCAGCACCGGATGACCGCAAACCTCGCCAAGTTCGACGCTTTGAACGAGCGCGCCCTTTTGGCTGGATAAAGAGAAAGATCTGGACGCAAGACACCGATGCTACAGGTGACACCCGCTTCCTGAAAGTCGGCGGCGAGAGGATACTACAAACTCGACCCGACCCAATATTACCTAGGCTATTCGGTCGATGTGGCTGGCTTCATCGACTGAATCGCCCCGGTTTCATCGGAGACCAATGGCTTCACTTCACGCGACCATATCGAGCATGTTGCGCTGTGCATAGAAGTTCTCTTCGGCCTCTGCCGGCGGGATGTTTCCGATGGGTCCAAGCAGGCGCCGGTTGTTGAACCAATCTACCCATCCGAGCGTGGCCATTTCCAGATCCTGCACGTTGCGCCATGGCCCCTGGCGGTGGACCAGCTCGGTTTTGTAGAGACCGTTTATGGTTTCCGCGAGCGCATTGTCATACGAGTCCCCCGACGCTGCCGACCGATGGTTCGATGCCAGCTTCGGCCAAGCGCTCGGTGTATCGCATGGACAAATATTGCCCGCCGCGATCTGAGTGATGAACCAATCAGCTCTGCTGGACCGGTCGTCGATCGTGCAGGGCCTGCTCAAGAGCATCGAGAACAAAGTCAGTTTTGGCGGACCGCGAGACCCGCCAAGCGAGCCCTAAAGAAACGCGTCCCGCAGGCTGCACGGTGAAAAGCGGGAGTGTCTAAAAAACTGGCCGATACCACTCGGCCAGAACAGAACTGCCATCGCCTCTATAACACCTGCCGTTCGCTACACCTGCCGCCAAGAGCAATAGTTTGCTCAAAGCCGCTTTGCGGCGCGCTGCGAGCCATTCTTAAGGCCAGCGCGGCCATATCGACCCGATCGGCCCACAGATGCCGGTCGAGAACATGCCTACGCTGCGCCGCAGCCTCCCCGAAGCGGCCGTTCACGGCCTGACGCAGCAAAATCCGGGGACGAATGTCGCTGATGCGGACATTCTGTCAATGTTCTGCATGTAACAAATGACTGCAATTGTGGATCGCGCGACGTTCGCCGCGACGGTGCGGAGCCACAGTAATTGCGCTTCCTGCCAAGCCGAAGATCCCCCTGCAAGACACGTTGATGGATGCCGTCCTGGGTCGGCTTCCAACGGAAACGACGTCCCCCCGTCAGCGCGAGAGCTGCAATCCGGCTTTGCAATCCGACCTGCGCTTAAAAGATTCGGCTTGACCGCCGCGACGAGACTCGTTTATGACATCGGTGTCATGACACCGATGTCATGGCGGGAAGCAAGGACTGGTCGTTGGACAGCGGAGGGATAAACGTGAGCACGATCTACGATGTCGCAAAGGCAGCTGGCGTTTCACCCAAGACGGTCAGCCGCGTGTTGAACGGCGACGCACCCGTCAAGGCCGAGACGGCGAAGATCGTGCGTCAGGTCATCGCAGAGCTGGGCTATGCGCCGTCCTCTGCCGCCCGCGCCATGCGGTCGAACAAATCTGGGCTGATCGGCCTGATCACCGGCGCGATTTCGGTTGACACCTCGCAGCCCGACAATTCCGGCCTGCCGGACCTGTTCATCGTGCAGGGTGTGCAGAAGGCGATGGAGTCTAGCGGCAAGACGCTGTTGATCGCCGACAGCGGCGGACGGCCGGACCGGGTCGCAGACCTGATGCGCACATTCGAGCAGCACCGCGTTGAGGGCATCGTCTATGTCGCGGACCACCACCGCAGGGTGACATTGCCGCCCGTGTCGATGCAGACCCGGCTGGTGCTGGCGAATTGCTATGATGACCGCGGCACCCCCTGTGTTCTGCCGCACGACCGCAAGGGCCAGCAAATGCTGGTTGCCGACCTGATCTCGCGCGGTCACCGGCGCATTGCCTACCTGACACTGAAAGCCGACATGGATGCGACCCGCCTGCGCACCCAAGGCTATCGCGACGCCTTGGCAGCAGCCGAGATCACCTTTGACCCCGCGCTGGTGATCGTCGGCGGCATCGGCACCACGGATCACGACGCCGAGGTGCAGGTGCTGTGGGACGCCATCGACCGGGTACTGGCGCTGGACGTGCCGCCCACCGTGATCTGCTTTGGCAACGACCAGATGGCGATGCGCGCCTATGGCATCCTGCGCTCGCGCGGTGTCAGCCTGCCGCAGGACATCAGTGTCGCGGGATATGACAACTACCGCATGATCACTCAGACGCTCTATCCGACACTGACCTCAGCAGAGCTGCCCTATCACGCCATGGGCGTGCGGGCGACGCAGCTGTTGCTGCGCATGATCGACGATGCCGCCGATGTGCCGGATGCCCCGGTGCTGGTCAGCGGCCGCGTGCACCTCGGCCAGTCCGTCAGGACCCTGCCGACACCCATCACCAAACTGACGTCAATCGGGAGGATGACACAATGAAGATGACTGCAACCCTGACCGCAGCCCTGCTGGCCACGACCGTCTGGGCCACGATGGCCGCGGCCCAGACCGACCTGTCCATGTGGTATCACGGCGCCGGCAACCCCAAGGAAGCCGCCGTCCTGCAAACCATCATCGACGACTTCAACGCCAGCCAGTCCGACTGGCTCGTCGCCGTCGAAAGCTTTCCGCAGGAAAGCTACAACGATTCCGTCGTGGCCGCCGCCCTCGCCGGCAATCTGCCCGACATCATCGACGTCGATGGCCCGGTGATGCCGAACTGGGCCTGGTCCGGCTACCTGCAACCGCTGCAGATCGACGAGACCAAGATCGAGAACTTCCTGCCCGGCCCCAAAGGCTATTGGGACGGCAAGCTATATTCCATCGGCCTGTGGGACGCTGCCGTCGCGCTCGTGACGCGCCAGTCGATCCTTGACGATCTGGGCCTGCGCACACCGACGTTGGAGCAGCCATGGACCCAAGAGGAGTTCATGGGCGCACTAGAAGCGGCAAAAGCCACCGGCACCTATGATTACCCGCTCGATCTGGGCATGGCCTGGACCGGTGAATGGTATCCCTATGCCTTCAGCCCGTTCCTGCAATCCTTCGGCGGCGATCTGGTGGACCGGTCCACCTATCTGACAGCAGAGGGTGCGCTGAACGGCGATGCGGCGATGGCCTTCGGAGAATGGTGGCAGGGCTTGTTCGCCAACGATCTGGCCCCCGGCACCAGCCAGGACCCGGCGGCGCGCGAGACGGGCTTCCAGGACGGCAAGTATGCCTTCAGTTGGAACGGCAATTGGGCGGCCAAAAACATCTTGGAAACCTTCGACGACACGGTCTTTCTTCCCGCGCCCGATTTCGGCGCCGGCCCCAAGATCGGTGCCGCAAGCTGGCAGTTCGGCGTGTCTTCGGCCTCCAAACACCCGGACGGCGCCTCTGCGTTCATCGAATTCGCGTTGCAGGACAAGTATCTGGCCGATTTCTCGAATGCGATCGGTTTGATCCCGCCCACCGCCTCGGCGGCCCAGATGACCGAGAACTACAAGGACGGCGGGCCGATGGCGGTGTTCTATGACCTGACCAAGGCGCAGGCGTTGGTCCGCCCCGTCACCCCCGGCTACGTCGTCGAGGCGAAGGTGTTCGAGAAGGCCCTAGCCGACATCGCCAATGGCGCCGACGTGGCCGACACGCTGGACGCCGCCACGGACGAGATCAACGCCGATATCGAGCGCAACTCTGGCTACGGCCACAGCGAGTAAGCGTGACCCGGGGGGCCGCAGGTCGGCCCCCCGGACGGCATGAAGGGGGGGGATTAACCATGACATCGAAACTGACTACATCGAACCGCGCGGGCTGGGCCTTTGCCCTGCCGGGGTTCGGCCTGATCGCGCTGTTCATCGTGATCCCCTTCTTTTTCGCCTTCTACCTGTCGCTGACCAATCAGCGCCTGATTTCCCCCAACCCGACCGAATTCGTCGGGCTGAAGAACTACGACAACCTGCTGTCCATTGGCGTGCTGACGATTGAACCGGAACGCGACGATTCCGGTGCGATAGTGCGTGACGACAACGGGGTGCCGGAATACCCCCGCGTCCGCGGATTCACCCGCAACAACCCTGACTATCCGCAATTCGACGGCATGCGGGAATGGTTTCGCTGGCAATCCGGCGACACCGCAAAGGTCGTCGTGGCATCCGACGTCGTGTTCTGGAAAAGCCTTTGGAACACGGTCAAGTTCGTGATCGTCGTGGCCCCGGTGCAGGCGGGTCTGGCCCTGTGCCTTGCGCTGCTGATCAACCAGCGCTTGCGCGGGATCAACGTCTACCGCGCGATCTATTTCATGCCTGTCGTGGTCTCCATCGTCGTCGTCTCGCTGCTTTGGCGGTTCCTCTATTCCCCCGACAACGGGCTGCTGAACAACATGTTGCATGGCCTGAGTTTCGGCCTGTTCGAACCCCACGACTGGCTGGGCAATCCGGACACGGCGCTGGGGTCGATCATGGCGATGTCGATCTGGCAGGCGGTGGGCTTTCACATGGTGATTTGGCTGGCAGGCCTGCAAACCATCAGCCCCAGCCTTTATGAAGCCGCCAGCATCGAAGGCGCCAGCAAATGGCAGACCTTCCGCTATGTCACCTGGCCGGGGCTGCGCAACACCGCCGTGCTGGTGCTGATCGTCATCACGATGCAGGCCTTCGCCCTGTTCGCGCAGATCGACGTGATGACCAACGGCGGTCCGCTGGACAGCACCACGACGCTGGTCTTTCAGACGGTAGAGCGCGGCTATGGCAAGCAGGACATCTCGGGCGGCGCCACGATCAGCGTGATCCTGTTCCTGCTGGTCCTGTCGATTTCCCTGATCCAACGATTTCTGACGCGGGAGCGCTGAGCGATGGCCACCATATCTGCCGACAACCATGGTTTGCGCCTTGTGGTGCGCTATGTCGTCCTGACGCTGATCGCAGTGATCTTCATCTTTCCGCTGCTGTTCATGGTGATGTCCAGCCTGAAGCCCAGCGACCAGTTGCTGCGCGATACCGCCAGCCTGCGGGCGTTCCTGCCAGTGGGCGACATCGGGTTTGCCAACTATGCCGACGCCTTTTCGCGTGCGCCTGTGGCGCTCTTTGTCTTCAATTCCGTGTTGGTGACGGGCGTGACGGTGCTGCTGTCGCTGTTCCTGTGCTCGCTGGCCGCGTTCAGCTTTACCTTCCTGAACTGGAAGGGGCGCGATCTGCTGCTGGGCATCGTCATCGCCACCCTGATCGTCCCGTTCGAAACTATCGCCATCCCCCTGCTGCTGCTGGTCAGCAAGCTGCCGTGGATCGGACTGGACGGGCTGCAATTCGGCTGGCTGAACACCTACCGCGTGCAGATCATCCCCTGGATCGCGGACGGGCTGACGGTGTTCCTGTTCGTGCAATACTTCAAGGACCTGCCGCGAGAGCTGATCGAAGCCGCCCGCGTCGAAGGCGCATCCTGGTGGCAGATCTACCGGCGGATCGTCATGCCGCTGGCCGGCCCCGTGCTGGCGACGGCGGCGATCCTGAAGTTCCTGGTGATGTACAACCAATACCTCTGGCCGCTGATCGTGGTGCAGCAGGAAAGCTACCGCCCCGTGATGGTCGGGCTGCAATACTTCTTTCAGCTCGACACCGCCTGGGGTGAAATCATGGCCTATCTGACGATCATCACGGTCCCGGTGCTGGCCTTCTATCTTATCATGCAACGGGCGTTCATCTCGTCCATTGCCTCTACTGGCGTGAAAGGCTGATCGTCATGGTTCTCGCACTCAAAGATCAATTCATCTGGGATAGCTGGTACGTCCGCGGCAGCGACACTTGGCACGGCTATTTTCTCAAAGCCCCCCGATCGCTGGGCGATCCGGAGCTTCGGCACATGAATGCCACTGTCGGCCATGCCACTAGCACTGACCTGATCCACTGGGATCATCTGGGGCAGACCTTCGGCCCGGCACCTGCGCCCGCATGGGACGATTGCACCACATGGACTGGGTCCGTGGTGCGCGGTGATGACGACCTCTGGCACCTTTACTACACCGGCACCAGCCAAGCCGAGAATGCGCTGTATCAGCGGATCGGCCATGCGACTTCGACTGACCTGCACAACTGGACGCGGTTCGGCGACGGTCTGGCGCTGGACCTGACCGGGCCGAACGCAGAGCTGTATGAGGCGGATCACATGGTCGGCTTCTGGCACGACCGCGCGATGCGCGACCCCTGGGTGATGAAGGACCCCGAAGGCGACGGCTGGCTGATGTTTTTCACCGCCCGCAAGGCGGGTGTGGCAGAGCCTAACGCCGGCGGCTGCATCGGCTTCGCCACCTCTCCCGATGGCTACGACTGGACGCTGCAAGCGCCTGTCTTTGTCGGCGGCTATGGCCAGCTGGAGGTTCCGCAGGTGTTCCAGAAGGACGGCCACTGGTTCTGCCTGTTCTGCACCGCGGCCGAGCATTTCAGCAAGGACCGCGCCGAGAAGACGGCGACCGGCCCCAGCACCGGCAACCACTATCTGATCGGCGCAGGCCCGCGCGGGCCGTGGCAATTGGCACCAGAGTTCCTTGACGGCGCCTTGCCGCCCGCCCGCTATGCCGCGCGGATCGTGGACACGGACGACGGGCTGGTGATCCTCGGCTTTGCCGACCGGCCCGACGGTGGCGATTTCGTCGGCCACGTCATGGACCCCGAACCGGTGCGCGTCACCGCTGACGGCCTTCTGGAACTCGCGCCCCGGCGCATGGCGGAGGAGTAGCGGCATGGCAACGGTGAAACTGCGCGACATCCGCAAAAGTTACGGCGCGACCGAGGTCATAAAGGGCGTCGACATCGACATCGCGGACGGCGAATTCGTCGTCTTCGTCGGCCCCTCGGGCTGTGGCAAATCCACCCTCCTGCGGATGATCGCGGGACTGGAGGACATCACGTCGGGCACGCTGGAAATCGACGGCACGCACGTCAACGATCTGGAGCCTTCGCGGCGCGGCATCGCGATGGTGTTTCAAAGCTACGCCATTTTTCCGCATATGACTGTGCGCGAGAACGTGGCATTCGGCCTGACCATCAACAAGGTCGCCAAGGCCGAAAAGGAAGCTGCGGTCGCCAACGCCGCGCGCATCCTGCAGATGGAGCACCTGCTGGACCGGCGCCCGTCGGAACTGTCCGGTGGTCAGCGACAGCGCGTCGCCATCGGGCGTGCCATCGTGCGCGACCCCAAGGTGTTCCTGTTCGACGAGCCATTGTCGAACCTCGACGCCGCCCTGCGGATGGATATGCGGATGGAGATCGGCAAGCTGCATCAGGACCTTGGCGCCTCCATGATCTACGTCACCCACGATCAGGTCGAGGCGATGACGCTGGCCGACAAGATCGTGGTGCTGAAGGACGGCAGGGTGATGCAGGCCGGCGCGCCGATGGACCTCTATCACAACCCCGCCAATCTGTTCGTCGCGGGTTTCCTTGGCGCACCATCAATGAACTTCATCCCTGTGCGGGTCGAACAGGTCGCGGAGGAGACGATCACCGTCAGCAGCCCGTCGCTCGACCCCATCGCGGTACCGCGCAAGGGGCGCGACTTTGCCGCGGGTCAGTCCGCCACTCTTGGTGTGCGGCCGCAATATCTGCGACCCGTCGCAGCAGACACGGGGATGTTGCACGGCACGGTGCAACTGACCGAAAGGCTTGGCTCGGAAACGGTGGTGGAGGTGAAACTGGCGGACGGCAGCAAGATCATCGCCGCCTTGCCCCAGGACATGATGCTGGAACCGGGGAGCAACGTTTCCTTTGATTTTGCAGTGGAACTGGCCCACGCCTTCCCTGACGAATAGGGCGGCGCCACGAGGGATGTCGGGTTTCGTCGCGTGGCAAGCTGATCCGCCAAGGAGATGTCGCACGACTCATGGTGTTGGCCACATCAATTCGCCGCGCGCGACAGATACAGCCACATCAGATGACCGCTTTCCGTTCGTACTTAATTTCGGCACGTCCCAGCGGAAGTGGTCCTCGGGCCCGCAAGGGTCAATGGCCGTTTTGTCCGCGATGCTGCCATAGGTGTCAGGCCCAGCGAACGTCAGGTGCCGCGCAGGGACACCATGCGGTGAGCGTGGTATCTTGCCGTGGTCGGCCCTGAGCCGCCGGATGACAGTGCGCAGTTGCTTCCCTGCGTGTTCTCTGGAGTGGCCGTTCGTGGCACGATGCGGAAAAATCTGACAATAAGTGTCGCCTGAACTGAGCGAGCAAATTCTCACTGCAAGTCAGCCCATATTGACGGCAACGCCGTCATCGGGTCTGCTTCGGCTTCAAAGGCAGGCGGCTACATGGTCAAAGAGCTGAAGGCTCTTTTGGATCATGTGCCTTGATGTCAGAGTGAGCCAGCCAATGCATTAACTTTACGGTGCCATGAAAGAATTTCACCTCCCTGCGGCTCCTCAGCCCGCCGCAGTCATTTTTTGAACTTCCCTGTAAACACTGTACCAGAAAGACATGCGTCGGCGAAGTTCTGCCGCATTCTTTTCAACCTCAATCAGCATGATCCGAAGAGGTTCATCGTAAACATCGAAAATGTCATTTCGATATTTGAAATTCCGCCGCCCCGGTACAACCGTTGTAATCCATCCTTTTCCAGATATTTTGTTATATTTTTTACCTGTCATGCGCGACCAGACTATTCGGCCTTGATGGTTTTGAAGAATGTTTCGATGGCGGCATTGTCATAGCAGTTGCCTTTGCCGCTCATTGACGCCTTGAACCCATGCTCTCGCAGGATTTTCTGATAGTCATGCGAACAATATTGACTGCCCCTGTCGCTGTGGAAGATGCAACCCCTGGACGGGGCTCGCAAGGCAATGGCCATCCTCAGCGCCCGGATCGCCAGGTCGCGCTTCATGCGGTTGCTGACGGCCCAGCCGATGACGCGCCGCGAATGCAGGTCCAGGATCACGGCCAGATACAACCACCCTCGCGGGTCCAGATGTAACTGATATCACCGGCCCATTTCTGGTTTGGCTCAAGCGCATAGAAATCGCGATCCAGCAGGTTCGGGGCGATGTTGAATGTGTGATCGCTGTCCGTGGTTGCTTTGAATTTACGTGTTCTTTCAACGACGATCCCGTTGTCACGCATCAACCGCCCGACCCGACGATGACCAACATCTACCCCGACCTCTTTCAGTTCCTCCGTCACCCGGGGCCTGCCATAGCTACCAAGGCTCAGGCGCGATTGTTCCTTGATGCGGGCCAGAACGACCATGTTTGTGCGCTGCCTACGGCTGGCGGGGCGGCTGCGAAATGCTCGTAAGCCACGACGGTTGACGTTCATAACCTGACGCAACCGACCTGTTGGAAAGCTGCTGCGATGTTCCTCGACGAACCGAAACCTCATGGCTTTTGGCTCGCGAAGAACTGGGGGGCCTTCCTAAGAAACAGCCATGTCAGCCTCCGTGGGCAGCTCTTGTAAATCATAGCCCAGTGACTTGGCGCGGCGCTTGAGATTCCCGAGTACGCGGTTGCGATATCGTTCCTCATAGTGCGATGCGCCGGGGTCCTTGTAGGTCATGCCATATCGTAAGGTGTTGTAGAACAAGACGGCGATCTTGCGCGCTGTTGCCGTGACGGCCTTTGCCTTTCCTGCCCTTTCTGCCAATCGTCGGAAGAAAGCGCCAAGTGCCGTATCGCTGCGCCCAATGGTGACAGCGGCCAACCGTAAAAGCGCAGCGGCGCGGCTGGACGATCGCCGTGTGCGTGATGACAACACCTTGCCGCCGGAGATCTTGTTGCCCGGTGCCAGGCAGAGCCAAGACGTGAAGTGTTTGGCGCTCGGCCATGCCCGTAAATCAGTCCCACATTCCCCAACCAGCTTCAGTGATAGTGAAGGCCCCATCCCATGGATTTGGGTCAGATCAACCCCAAGCACCCCAAACAGGGCTGCACGCACATCAAATGACGGCGTGTTTACCTGTCTGGTCTTTGTGCGCACGCGCGGCAGTCTTGCAGGATCATGATCCTGATCTGCGCCCAACTCCGCCAGCATAGCCTCAAGATGCCGATCGCATTCCAGCATCTTGCCCTGATAGAAATCATAGAGTTCCAGTGATTGGGTCAACGCAAAGATATGTTCTGGTCGGTCATTCCCATTCAGAGCAGCTTTGATTGTCTCAACAGATGCGCGACAGCGGACATCGCGATGCGAGGGTTGTCATGGAAACTCTTGTTTCTAAAGGCGATAAGAGAGGCGAAACTTCAAGCACGAAACCGGTCGACGTGAAAAGGGGTCGGATCGACACAAGGGGTGTCTTCTGTGATCATCTCGCTCACGAGACGATCCGTGACGTGCCCGAGTGTGAGCCCGTGATGCGCATGACCAAACGCGAACCAGAGGCCAGAATGGCCCGTGGCGGGTCCTATAACGGGGCGCATACCCGACAGATAGGAACGCAAGCCGACCCAAGGGGTTGGTTCGACCTGTTGCGCCAACGGAAAGATTTCGCGCGCCCGCGCCTCTGCGCGTCGGACTTGTCCCATGTTCTGAGGTGCTTTGGGTGCTGAAAAGTCGATCCCCGTGGCCATCCGAATGCCGGCCACCATGGGAGAGAGGACGAAACCGGAGTGTTCGTCCAAGATCGGTCGTGACAGGCAGCGACCGAGGTTCGCCGCGAAATGCAGGTGATGACCGCGCTTAATCGCCAATGGAACACGATACCCAAGAGGTGCATACCCCGACGACCATGAAGGTCTTCGGGGTTTTTACGAAATCCGGTCCAGCAACTGTTCTACCAATGACGGGACGGCGGTCACGAATTGCGGGTTGGACCGCATGATCGCAACCGAGCGTTGCGCGGTTTCAAGCACCGCTACGTCTTGGCTGATATCATGTGGAGACATCTGCCCTGCTTGGTCACTGTCCAGATGCGCGGTACCCTTCGCAATGCGGCCCAACTGCAACGCGGGTGCTATGCGATTTTCGCAGCGGCACCGGGCTGACGCGGAGTGAATGCTGCAATTTGATTGCATGAATCCGCTGATTGCGGATCGGGCGCGCCGTAATCTTTGGCGGTAGGTTCCGGCCGAAATTTCAAGGACGTCGCTGGCTTCTGTATCGGTCATCTCGAAGATATCCCCCAGAATATAAGCCATGCGCAGCGACCGTGACAGGCACACCAACATTGCCAAGGTGCACCCCACTTTCACTTCTTTCAATGCAAGCTGATGTTCAATCTCCGTCAGACCAAAATGTGAGGACTCCCCTTGGCCAAGGTGCAGGTCCTCGGCGAAATCCTCAAAGCTGAGACGCATTTTTTCGACCCGTCCCAACCGCGCAGTTTGGGCAAGATGGCGGGTGGACACACGAAAGGCCCATGCCCCTGCAAGGTCTATGTCACGCACATCCCCTAGGTGGGTGATGATCTTGATCAGAATTTCCTGCGTGGCGTCCTCTGCGTCCTCCCGATGGGCGAGCATCCGCATCGCCAGATTGAAAACCGGACCTTTCGCAGCGTTTATAAGTGCCTCTAAGGCCGCGCGACTTCCCTGTCGCGCGGCCTCCACTTGTACAGGATCAAAGAGGATCATGCGGCAAGAATTCCTTTCAGTTTTTCCAGCTCTGTGGCCAGAATGCCTTTTTGCGCCTCCAGTGCGCCTTCCAGAGCCTCAAGCGGAACAGGGGGCGCCATCAGCACGAAAGAATAGATAGATTCACCCGCTCCATTTGGCGTGATCCGCGAATAGGCTGCAGCCACGGACCCGTCGGGGAAAGTCATCAGCCAGTCGACATTGCCTGCCGCGCGCGAGGCCACAGTTTGCAAGGTGATTGGAACCTCGCCATTCGGGGTTACCAAATCGGCTGTCTTGTCATCGGCGCGTGAAAACGCGTTGGTCCATTTCGGCAGGTTGGCGGGTTGCGAAATATAATCGAACGCCGCGTCCGCAGAAACTGTAAGGCCGATGGATTGTACATCGAAATTTTTCATTTTGATCTCCAAGTTGCCCGCCGCGAAAATGCGGCAGATACATATGAAGAGAGCGCGGAGTAGCAGAGTGTTACATTCTCGTCCAAGTTTTTTCCTTGTCACCCGCCCAGTCAACACGCGATCCGTCGGGAGGCGGCATCATTCTGTCCATGTCCGGCCAATTCTGCGCCGCAAACGGTCAGTGGCCATTTTTGACATCCGGCAGAGCGAAAAACTGATAAATAATGGTATTCCCACAGACGAGGACCCCGATCAATGACCGAGCAGACCATCATGTCACGGCTGGAGAAATCGATGACCATGGCCTTCCTGTCCGGGCAAACCGCACGGGGTTTCTGGATCAATGGATGCCAACAGGCGCAAACCATTACCAAAATGGATATGTCCGCGCCGATGCTCATGTTCCCGATTATCGGCCAGAAGAGGATCATCGCTGATCGGCAGACCTATAGCACACAGCCCGGAGAAGTTCTTTTGCTTCCTAAGGGGATGCGGTGTGACGTCGAGAACATTCCCGAACTGGGTCAAAGCCGTTTTCTAGGCGCATCATTGGTTTTTGACCGGCAAACCATAGAGTTATTTGGCAAGGCCTATTCAAACGGGCTTAAGGACTGGGATCTGACGCCAAAGTGGAAAGCTGCCGGATCAAATGAGATGTATTCCTTGATCGCAGACTGGATCACCCACGACCAAAATTACCCCGCAGACCTGACCCATACCCGCCACAGGCTGGTCGAGATACTCCTGATTCTGGCACGGCTAGGTTTGGCTGGAAACCTTCTGTTGTCCCACAATGAAACCTTGTCTGAGCGGATCACGCATCACTTCAAGACAAATCTTTCGCGCGATTGGTCCGTAAAGGATTTGACCAAAACGCTTGCTATGAGCGAGCGGACGTTGCGCCGCAGGCTCCAGGCCGAGAAGACCGGCTTTCGCGATCTGCTTGAGGATACGCGCCTGAATCAGGGGGTGGAGCGGGTCATTTCCTCAGACATGCCAATCGGGCAAATCGCCTTTGAATGCGGCTACCAATCGCAATCCCGGTTCGCAGAGCGGTTTCGGCGCCGATTTTCCATGAGCCCGACCGAACTGCGCGCAACGCAGAAACGGCCAATTGGCGATCTTGTGTCATTGGACCAGCACCGCGCGCGCAATTGACCGTTTGAAGCGCGCCTTTGACCATCCGTAGCGCGAAAGCTGAACGCACATAGCCCATGTACTTTCTGGCAACTCAGGAAAGGAACGCTATGACACTCTCCCTCAAACCCCTCCTGCTCGCGGGCGCATTGGCAGCCACATTGCCTGCCTTAGCGATGGCGGATGCCAGGATTACATTGCCAGACGCGGCATTCGCGCCCGAAGGCATATCACATGACACCTCAGGCACCCTTTATGTCGGCAGTCTCACACAAGGGCGTATCGTAAAAATCTCCGCCAAGACAGAGGATGTCACAGAATTTGCAGCCGCTGGCGCAAATGGATTGGTGACCGTCGTCGGCTTGCATGTTGAAGGCGATCAAACCTTTGCCTGTTCATCTGACCCGGGCATCGGAGCCCTGACGGGAACGGCGGCCCCCGCGCTTGTTGCTTTCAACACCGAAACCGGAGCACCCGCTGGCCGCTACCCGTTGCCGGAGGGCGGCATGTTCTGCAACGATATCGCCGCCCTTCCCGATGGCACGATCCTGGCCACGGACAGCTTCGTGCCCCGTATCTACGCCTTGAAACCCGGCGCGGATCAACTGGAAATCTGGCTGGACGACAGCCACTTTGTCGGCGAAGGCTTCAACCTGAATGGCATCGCCTATGACAACGGTGCGGTCTTTGTCGCGCGCTACAACACCGGCACTTTACATCAGATCGACGTGGGTGCTGATGGACAGGCCGGACAGATCACGGATCTGAAAATGTCGGCAGAGATCCACGGCGCGGACGGTTTGACAGCTTTGGGCGATGGCAGGTTTCTGATTGTTGAAGGGGGCGGATTGTACGCAGGCGCACGTGGTGCGCTTTGGGGTGCGACTGTGTTCGACGGAGAGGCCAAACTCGAAGCGATTGCGGAAGATCTGAATGTGCCCACGACGGCGACGGTGATCGGAGAGACGGCCTACGTCGTCGAAGGTCAGCTCGACCATTTGTTCGACCCGGATGCAGGCAGCCCCGATCCATACCGCATCCTTGCAATCGAACTGCCTGAAACGTTTCAATAATCGCGGAATGGAAAGGAGCCATGACCGCGCATATTATCGTACTCTCAAGACCAGACCCTGCCAAAGCCGAAGAGGCCAAGAAAGGCGCAGACTCGGTTCAGCCTTTGTTGAAAGCCGCAGGCATTATACCAAAACTGCGTGCCCCCGTTGCTGATCGTTTGGCGAGCAAATGCGACCTTGCCACGGTGTTGGTACTTGAATTCCCCGATCAGGCCGCACCGAAAGGTTTTTTTGATCAACAAGCCTATCAGGACCTCATCCCCCTTCGGGATAACAGTTTTCTGCAAATGGAAATTCATATTTTGGGTGCCTAGCGCCTAAATGCGATATTGGCGTGGCGCGAGCTGCGCCAGTATCCGACACCCAAACGACACCCCCGTCCTCACAAGGGAGTAACAATAGTGTGACGTCATCCTCACTTTCAATTAATAAGAGACTGGTCTAATTATTATTGTGGAAGCAACGGGAGGACCCCAAGATGGCACGTCCGAGAGATCAGAACACACATATGTCGCACCGCGAAAAACTCTTGGATGCGGGGGAACATGCCTTTCGGGAAACCAGCTTTTCCGAAAGCGGGATCAACGAGATCCTCGCAAGCTCGGGCGTACCCAAAGGCTCGTTTTATCACCACTTCGCCTCCAAAGAGGCCTTCGGGATCGCGGTGGCCAATCGCTACAACGAAGCACAGGTCGCGGCGGCCAAGGGCTGCCTGGAAGACCCCACACTCCCCCCCATCGACCGCCTGCGCCTCTTCTTTGAAAGCGCCCGCAAGGACATGGGGAACCGCAAGTTCCAACAGGGATGCCTGATGTGCAATCTCTCGACCGAACTTGCCGATGAGAGACCTGCATTTCAGGCCGTGTTGGACACACATTGGCAGAACATGACGGCCGTGGTGGCAGAGTGCCTGGCCGAGGCTGACCTGTCCGAAATAGGGCTGGAACATCTCACTCCAGAAGAGGCCGCCGACTGGCTGATGAACGCCTGGAGCGGGGCCTTAACGCGCATGAAAGCCAGCGGCAATGACGCGCCGCTTGCGCTCTTCATGCGGACAATTTTCAAAACCGAGGACACACAAAAATGACATCTTCAAAAACAATTCTCATCACCGGGGCAAGCCGGGGCATCGGTCTGCGCACGGCCAAATCACTCGCCGCGCGCGGCCATACGGTTTACGCCGGAATGCGCGATATGACCGGGCGCAACAAAGCTGCCGCTGCGGAACTGAAAGCCTTTGCCAATGGTCGTATCGTACCAATCGAACTGGATGTGACGAATGAGGCCGCCTGCACCGCAGCTGTCGCAACAATCGAAGCAGAGACCCCTATTGATGTGCTGATCAATAATGCCGGCGTCATGCCCGTTGGCCTGACCGAGGCCTTCACGATCGAGCAGGCCCAGGATCTGTTCGACGTGAACGTCTACGGCATCATGCGGGTGAGCCGCGCCGTTCTTGGGCCGATGCGCTCCAGAAAGTCCGGCCTGATCGTCAGTCTGAGTTCTTCCGCGGGCCGCTTTGGGATGCCGTTTTTCGGACTGTATTGTTCTAGCAAATGGGCAATGGAAGCTTATTGTGAATCTCTGCACTATGAACTGGAGTCCCTTGGCATCGAGTCAATTCTGGTCGAGCCCAGTGGCCACGGAACCGATCTTGTCACAACGGCTCCCGCACCCGCCGACACTGCGCGTGTTCAGGACTATGGGAATTTGGCCCAAGGCCGCGACCGTCTTCTTGGGATGTTCCAAGGCATGTTCGATCAAGGGGATGCCAGCACAGATGCCAACAATGTCGCAAACCGGATCGCGGATCTTGTGGATATGAATGCGCCGCGCCCGATCCGTACCCAGGTCGGTCAGGACATGGGTGTCGCAGCTTTCAACGATGCCGTTTTACCTATCCAGGCCGAGCTCATCAAAAGCCTCAAACCCGTTTACATGGGGGGTGCGTAAATGGCGGAAGATCAACCCAAACTGTTCCTGTTCGCCGTGATCCAGACAAAGCCCGAACATTTCGACGCGGCCAAGGCCGCCCTGGATGAGATCATTCCTCCCACTCTGGAAGAACCGGGCTGCCACGTCTTTTCTGCGTTCGCCAGCAAAGACCGAAGCAACACGTTGCATCTGTTTGAATGCTTTGAAGACGACGACGCTCTGAACTTCCACTACGCGCAGGACTACACGGCACGCGTTTTCAACAAATACGAAAACTGGCTCAGCGCGCCAGTCGAAGTGACCAAGATGTCGGCATCCTCTCGCGTGAGCTGGGAACAGTTTCATGCGTAAAGTGGCGCTGATTGTTGGTGCAGGCCCCGGTCTCGGGGTCTCACTGGCCAGAACATTCACGCAAGACGGCTACGATGAGGCGTTCGCATCGCGACGCTCAGGATCCTCGCCGGAACTCCCCGCGGCGACCCCTGCGCAAACCCGGACACAATGCTTCACCCCGGTGAAATTGCCCGCACTTTCCTTGAGCTGTCCCGACAGCACAAAAGCGCCTGGACCTGTGAAATCGAGCTACGGTCCTATGTCGAAGCCTTCTGAACAGAGCTTGAACGCCAGAGAACTCAAAGACCTGCCAAGGTGCATCAAACGACCGGGAATGGATCAACCATGTTCATGAAGCTTAAAACCACCCACGAGAACACAAGGCAGTCCATGTTCAAGATGTGTTTGACCGAGGTCAGTCAACTGCGCGCGCGCGAACCGATCCTGAACTCAGTTCTTGCGCCCCTTGCGGAGGCACCGTCGCTGGAATGGATGCTCGCGCGCCACCTGTCAGCGGTCCTTCACGCGCCCGGCGTTGAAATCCCCACCCTGTCGGAGTTGTTTGCCGACGTCTTGCATTCACATCCGTCAATTCCGAACGCCGCAATTGCAGACCTCGAAGCCGCCTATGACCGCGATCCGGCCTGTACCAGCTACTTTCACGCCCTGTTCAATTTCAAAGGGTTCCAGGCGGTTCAGGCACATCGCATCGCGCATCACCTCCTGAAAGACGGGCGCGCGGAGCTTGCCAGCTGGCTGGCCAACCGGGTGTCTCTGGTCCTGGGCCCTGATATCCACCCCGCCGCCAGCATCGGACGCGGCCTTCTGCTCGACCACGGGGCCGGAGTCGTGATCGGTGAGACGACGGTCATCGACGACAATGTCTCGATCATGCAGAACGTCACCCTGGGCGGCACCGGCAATGAGGTCGGCGACCGACACCCCAAGATCGCACAGGGCGTCTTGATCGGCACCGGCGCCAAAGTTTTGGGGAATGTAACAATCGGAGCGATGAGCAAAGTTGCGGCGGGCAGCGTGGTCTTGAAAAATGTTCCACCAAACGCCACCGTCGCGGGCATTCCTGCAAAAGTTGTTCGATGGCACCGCGCTTCACAGATGCCATCGCAAAGGATGGACCAACAGATTTAAGGCCGTTCACGGCATCCGTGAATGTGATCCCATTAACTCGGCACCTGCCGGCACAGCCCTTCGCCAACTCGCTTCGATGATCGCCGCGAGCTGGTTCTGGACCTCTCTGCTGAGGCGCTCTCGCCGACGGAACTGAGCATGACACAAACCAACCAAGAGAAACATATCTGGCTGACGCTGTACCTGGACCGACCCTAGTCCGATTCCAGGCTGTCGCAATCGCGAAAGCTGACCCTATCAACTAAAACGTGCGGGCAATCGCTCGTTCGATAGCGGCGGCCAATGACCTACCACATCTACGCACAAGCGGCTGGAACTCCCCACGATCCTTCAATGGATATTAGCCTGCTTCAAGTCGAATTTGGTCACCCGTTTTGCACCATTTTTAAGGCTCGAGACGGCTGAAGCGACCCAAAAGGTCACTCAAACGCAGAAAATACATGCATAGCGCGTACCTCAAAGGCGCCTAACCGAACGGAGAATGCTCACAAATATACGATTTTAAATCATTTTTTCTTGGACCGTCACATGGACCTGATCCGATGGGGTCGGAAAAGCGAGACCAGTACGTGACGCCCCTCAAACATCAGGCATTTCTGACCCAATGTCTGCAACGCGGACTTCAGTCAACCGGGCGATGCTGCACGGCGCCATCAAAAGCAGGTTTACGGAAGCCGCACCGCAGCAACGGCTCTCCCGGCAAATGTCCGGATCGGGCCGTTCTCGTGATGGTCACCTTTACCCGCCCAACAACTCCTCAATGAAATCCTCCTGCCGGCCGAGCGCCGCCTCCCATCCCTTTGGCACCGCCGCTTCCCGCTCTAGCATTTCGGGTTCAGGCTGCCCGCGCCCGGTCTCCAGGGTCACGATGTGATCCTCGGACACAGCGATGTAAAGCGACTGCGGGCTCTTGCGGAGGGTCGAGAAATCAAAGTCGCTGTCTTGCGTGGCCGAGCGTACCGCCGGATTGTCCCATTGCTTGAGACTGGCGGTCATCAGCGCCTGAATGTTCGAGGTCAGCAGCCGCGACGAGGCAGAGGCAGCGTTGGTCCAAAGCTCGCGCAGGATGTCTTCTTCGGCCTCGTCGGCATAGGTCTTGTACTGGGCGTTCTTGTACTCACCCCCGGCGACGATCTTGTTTACCTCGCCGAGGTTCGGCGTGCCCCGCTGGATCGCCAGCAGACAAGCCGCAACAAAGATGGACTTGCCGGCCTCGGAGAAGGTGTCGAGTTGCTTGTTGTCCTTGTCGAGGAAGAGGTCGGCCAGGATCGAGACCTCGGTGAAACGCTGCGCAAAGCTCGGGGCATTGGCGATCCGCGCAAGCGGGTTGTAACAATGCGTGGCATTGGCCCAATCAAACGGGCTGAAGCGATAGACCTCGTCGCCGTTGAGCGCCCGAAGCCGAGCGGTCTTCTCGAAATTCTCGCCCTTCTAGCATGATAGCTAACGGCGTTAGCTGACCGGCGAAGACCATGCACAAGACCACCATTTGGCATAGCTAAAATCAGGCGCTGAGGCAGCGCGATCTGGGTGTGATCCTGCAACCTTTCAAGTTGGTGGCCTCTGATGTCGCCGCCGGGAGGTTTCAGACACTTCTCCCTGACTACAAGGTTCCAACGCGCCCGATGCATCTGATCTATGCGCCAGACAGGCAGGCAACGCCCAAACTACGTGCATTCATCGACTGTGCAACTGAGGTATTTGGCTAAACCGATTGCATTGCTGTTGACCAGCCCCCCGAAACTTCCCTCACTTTAATGTAGAGTTTGCTCAACCTTTGAAGGAGCAAGCAAATGCGACAGAGTCGTTTTACCGAGGCCCAAATTATTGGGATGATCAAAGAACAAGAAGCTGGGATGCCAGCTGCTGAGGTGTGCCGCAGGCACGGTCTAAGCCCTGCTTCGTTTTACAAGTTCAAAGCCAAGTATGGTGGCATGACCGTTTCTGATACCCACCGCCTAAAATCGCTCGAGGACGAGAACGCTAAGCTGAAGCGCCTGCTGGCAGATACAATGCTCGACAACGTAGTGCTGAAGGATTTGCTGGGAAAGAACTGACGACACCGAATGTGCGACAGGCTGCGGCATGCAAGGCGATGCGGGATCATGGCATCTCTCAACGTCGGGCGTGCAGGCTTGTCGGTGTCGATCCCAAGACCGTCCGGTGTAACAAGCCGCCGGACAATCCTGAAGTTCGCGAAGAGATGAAGGCGATTGCCAGCAAACGGCGCCGGTTCGGTTATCGCCGGATTGGCGTGCTGTTGGAACGCAAAGGCATGATCATGAACCACAAGAAGCTGTATCGTATCTACACCGAGGAAAAGCTGGGCGTCAGACGGAGAAGAGGTCGCAAACGAGCGCGAGGATCAAGAACGCCGATGCCTGTAGCGTTGAGGCCTGGTGAGCGTTGGTCGCTGGATTTTGTGTCTGACACGTTCGGCGCGTCTCGCAAATTCCGCATGTTGGCTGTGAACGACGATTGCTGCCGTGAGAACCTATGCCTGATGGCCGACACCAGCATATCGGGCGCTCGGGTTGCGCGGGAGCTGTATGCGCTTGCGCGCGTCTACGGAAAGCCAGCTTGTATTGTCAGCGATAACGTCCTATGAGCGGGATGATTGGCTGATTTGGCATCGGGTCATTGTCGTGCTGAAGCATTCCAGCACGTTCGAATGTGAGTCAGTTCGGCATTGTGGTCAACAACATGTCTCTCCCATAACAAACACAGAGTACGCTTTTGCGGCTCTCACCGTCCTTAAGACGAGATCTTCGGGTCGTTGAGCAGAAGGCCTGAACATTATCTACGAGGTCGAAAGCTCGTCTCTACGGCCGTTACAGAGAAAGGTCCTTCTGCTGTCGATCATCCCTCAAAGAAGGGACGATAGGGTTCGCCGTGTTTGATGATCCCGTGCACGGTGCGGGCCATCTTGGCAGCGATTGCGGTATACGCCTTGCGGCGCAAATGGGTGTTTTGCCGATCCTTGGATATGTAACGCTCGAATTTATCGCGGAAGCTGTTGGTGCGCTGCATGATCGCCACCTGACCGGCCATCCAAAGTGTGCGGCGCAATCGGGCGTTGCCGTATTTTGACAGTTTGGTCTGGCCTCGGAACGTACCGGACTGGATCGTCGCCAGCTCCATGCCACAGAACTTCAGAAACTGGCGGTGATGCTGAAAGCGGCGCAGATCGCCTGCCTCCGCCAGGATGGTCAGCGCATTGATCGGCCCGATCCCCGGGATGGAGGTCAGGAGTTGGTAGTCGATATTGTCCTTGAGCAGTTCGACAGCCCGATCCTCAATCTCATTGCGCTGAGCGATCAGGCTGCGCCCTTCACTCAAGACCAAACGAAACATCCTGGCGGCGTCAGAGTCTGGAGCAATGGGCAGCCCTACAGATGACATGGCGGTCTGATAAATATCTGCAAGCAAACGTTCTTTTGAGACCTTGCGGCCGACAACTTTCCAAGCATCGGCAATGAAGGCCTCTTGGCCCATGGCAGAGATAAAATGCGGTGAAGGATACCGCTCGAGGAAGGCAAAGAACCAATCACTGCGCGAACTGCGGTGAAATCGTTCTGCCTCGGGCCAATACAGCGACAGATAATGGGTCAACACTCGGTGCCAAAGTTCTGTCTTCGAGCGCGAGACGATGTCATGCGTTTTGGACAATTCCTGAAGATCGTTCGTGCCGCAGAGCATGGGGTCTTGGTAGAATTGCTCGTTCCCGATCTGCATCATATGCAGGATGACCGGGGCATCCTTTGGATCATTCTTGTCCCAACTGTTGTTCAAAGCCTCGCGGGTGCGGGCCAAAGCGACGGACGACACCAACTTGACTTCGAAACCGGCGTCCCCGAGCTGGTTCAGCACCGTCAGACGGCGACGGCGCTTTTTACCCGGAATAGCGATTAAAACTTCATGGCGAGCTTTTGCGATATCGATCACAATCAAAACAGGCTCGGTCTGTGCAATAGTGGCATCGGTCATAGTCGGTCTCCCTTGCGGTGTGGTTTGTTGCAAAAACCACAGTAGGGGCCTGAGAGCGGCTATGATCACCTGCTGCGCTATTTGGGGGCTGCGCAGGCAATCATAGCCTTATATCAGCACCATTTCGAAGGTGTTACGGGACGGAGAATACGTCAGTGGCACCCTCATGGAATGGGCCGAGAACCGGGGCATTGCCTTGGCATACATCCAACCCGGAAAGCCGCAGCAGAACGCCTATGTTGAGCGATACAACAGGACGGTCCGGCATGAATGGCTGGATCTCTACATCTTTGAAACCATCGAGGAGGCGCAGCAGATCGCAACCGACTGGCTATGGACTTACAACAACGAGCGCCCCAACATGGGCATCGGCGGCATCACACCCGCCCAGAAACTAAAGATGGCTACCTGAGGTCTACTTATGCACCCCGTTAAAACGGGGAGGATTACCGTCCACATCTGCGATATTCGTCCCCGGATTTTGCTGCGGCAGGCCATGAGCGGCCGCTTCGGGGAAGCCGCATCGCGGTATTGGCACACTCGCGACCGGCGGCAATGGGCCCATGTGACTGGGTCACACAATGCCGACGGCAGGAAAGCGTGCCAGACGAGGTCACCCACGCTCAGGTCTCCTGCACGCGACGACTAGCCCACCGACCACTGAGATGAAACGCACGCATGTTGTTTCGCCGCGCAGTCATCCCCAGCCCTTCCCCACCCAGCCGATGGTATGATCGAAAACTGAGTTGCTTTACCAAACTAAGTTGCAGTATTCTTGTCCTTGGTCTTGCTCACATAATTTCCAGTGTAAAGATAAGACCAACAGCCATTGCACTGTTTCTGAGGACTTTCTGTCGCTCTTTTCTGATGATTTTTCGCAATCCCCGCTGCGTCAGGTGTGTAGAAACCTTCGACACCGAACGGTTTTCAGGGGTTACACATCTCCAGCCTGATGCTCGATGACGTCACGAAAAGCCGCTCAAAGGTCATCCTTCGCTCGCATCCTGTTCAGGGACGGCAACCACGCCCGCATCCGCCAACTGCTCCCGATCTGGGAGGTCGTGCAGGGTCTCGAGCCCGAAGGCGACGAGAAACTGCTCGGTGGTCACGAATGTATAGGGCGCGCCGCGTCGAGGGGACCTTGGCCCTGTCCCGATCAATCCGCGCGCATGCAGCCGCCCGATCAGGTCGCGGCTGATCTCCTTGCCGAAGATGTCCTTCAACCCGTCGCGGGTGATCGGCTGGTGGTAGGCGATAGCGGCCAGGACGGCGACGTCGAATTCGCTCAGGTCCATCAGTTGGTCGCCAACATCCGCTGCGGCGCGGATCGCGGGCGCGTAGGCGACCCGCGTCCGGAACATCCAGCCTTCCGCCACTTTGGCAATCTCGAAGACCCGCCCCTCCAGATCAGCCGACACATCCGCGATCAAAAGATCGACCGAGACTCCCTGCCCCACCACGCGGGTCAGATCCTCGCGCGGCACCGGCGAGGCAGAGGCAAAGAGCACCGCCTCGATCCGACGCATCCATTCCCGCCAGCGCAGCTCCGGCGGCAGGTCGGGCAGGTCGCGATCAAACTCTGCCATCTTACACCCCGTAAAGCCGGAAGGTGTCGCGGCCGGTCAACTCGCGCACCGCGCCGAGATCGACCAGCCGGTCGCACAGCCTGCGCGCGGCCCGGTCCGGCAAAGGCAACGCAGAGGCCGCAACGGCATCGCGGGTCAGAAATATCTCGACCGCCTGCCCGGCCCCTTTGGCACGCAGGTTCGGCGCGACGGCTTTGAGGCGCGCGGCCTTGCGCGTCAGCTCCGCGCCCAAGCGCACCGCCTCGACCGCCGATGGGACCACGGCACGGTGACACGCCAGCCGCAACTCTTCGCCCTGCTTGCGTAGATCGGCGCGCTTCAAACCCAAAGACAGCAACGGCACCAGATGATCCCAACCAAGCGCCTGTGCCAAGGCCGCGTCCGCCAAAATCAGCGCCGGCACTTCGGTGCGGGGCACATCCGTCATGATGGTTTCCAAAACGGAGGCGGCGCGCGCAACCGGTGCCCCCTGCCCCCCGTCGCTTCCGTCGAGCCATGTCGCAATCTGGTCAGGCTCATACTCCGGCAAGGCGCGGTGAAGCGCTTTGAGCGACAGGGGCCGCTCGACCGCGCGCCGCCAGTGGTGATAGGTCTTCCCGGCCGGTCCCGGCAGATCGACCGAGCGCAGAAGGTGCACCGCATCGCGCAACTCCCCTTCCCGCTCCGGGCGCCCGGAAAACGCGACACAAGCCTCGGCCGCACGCAGCGCCAGCCGATCCCGCAACAAGGCTTGGGGCACGTCCTTGTGTCCCAATACCACATGCAGGTGGTTCAGCGCTGCACCCGACAAAAACGCAACATCTTCAAAGGTTTCAGGACGTGCCGAGGTGACCCAGGCGGGCATCCGGGGTAGAGTGTCCAGATCGTCGATAGGATCATGCCGGGCAAATGTCATGCGTCGAGCCTATATCAACGCGGCGCTTTCTACCAGAAAATTGCGACCCAACCGCCCCGCTATATATAACATTTTCATGTCCAATAAGTTTGCATTATCGGACATATTGTAATACGCTACGATACAGTCTCATAAAGAACGGTTTTTTGGGGAAATCGATGGACTCAGAGTCGGAAAAATCGACGTCAGCGTCGTTTGCAACCGGATCGGATGCGTTAAACCCCGTCGATCAGGATATCCAGAGCGCGCTTCAACGCGTCGTGATGATCCGCCAGAGACCCGACCGGCTCACGCAGCTCCGATCCTGGAACAGCAGCCAGTTCCTGAACCCGAACGATCCAAGCCGTCCCGGCCACCTCAACAGACGGTGTCAGCCCTGGAAAAGCGGCGTACCGGCTCGCGTCGCGCAAAGGCGCCACAATCCGCGACGCATCAATGCCAATCAAATCGGTCTGAAGATCCACGACAAGCTGCCCGCCCTTGAGGCGGTAAAGGTCGAACTGCGCCATGCGATCTCCGCCCTAAAAGCTTCTAAAGCCAGCGAGTGGCAAACCTTCTTTGGCAACCTCCTCGGCATAGGCGCTGATCGCCGACTGGTTTTCCGCACGCCACAAACGATTCCGTTCGGTCTTGGCAGCCTCAATGATCGCCGCCTCCGCAAGGCGCGACATATTGAGTCCAAGTGCACGGGCGGTCGCCGCGACATCAGCATCCAGCGTCAAATTGACTTTGATTCGCGCCATAAGACCCTCTCGGAGTAAGAGTATGAATAAGGAGTATAAGGCAAACTCATCGGCCGAACAAGATGAGACCGGGCGTATTGATGTGCCTACCCATGTGGCGGGCTCTGGGACGCTGGATCGACTGGTGGACACCGCTCGCGACTATGCGCGCGCTGCGGCCTCGGACAATACGCTGAAGGCCTATGCGAAGGACTGGTCGCATTTTACGCGCTGGTGCCGGATGAAGGGTGCGGAGCCTCTGCCCCCGTCGCCGGAGATGATTGGGCTCTACCTTGCGGATCTGGCATCGGGGTCAGGCGCCTCCCCTTCGCAGTCCGCGCTCGGACCGCAGTCGGTGACCCGCCCCCTTTCCGTTTCGACCATCGAACGCCGTCTCTCGGGCCTTACCTGGAACTACGCGCAACGTGGTCTCACCCTCGATCGCAAAGACCGGCACATCGCGACCGTGCTGGCAGGCATCAAGCGTAAACACGCCCGCCCGCCGGTGCAAAAGGAAGCAATCTTGGCGGAGGACATTGTCGCCATGATCGCCACCCTGCCCTTCGATCTACGCGGGTTGCGCGACCGGGCAATTTTGCTCTTGGGCTATGCTGGCGGGTTGCGCCGGTCCGAAATTGTCAGCCTCGACATGCGCAAGGACGACACGCTGGACGGCAAAGGTTGGATCGAGATTTTGGACGATGGTGTGCTTTTGACACTCAACGCCAAGACCGGCTGGCGCGAGGTCGAAATTGGCCGTGGATCCTCGGAGCAAACCTGCCCTGTTCACGCTCTGGCACAGTGGCTGCATTTCGCCAAGATCGACATTGGCCCAGTGTTTCGCCGCGCGTCTCAGGATGGCACCCGCGCGTTGGAGGCGCGCCTCTCAGACAAGCATGTCGCCCGCCTGATCAAGCAAACGGTGCTGGCCGCGGGCATCCGCTCTGATCTGCCGGAAAAGGACCGCCTTGCATTGTTCTCCGGCCACAGCTTGCGCGCCGGTCTCGCCAGTTCGGCGGAGGTCGATGAGCGCTATGTTCAGAAACACCTTGGCCATGCCAGCGCCGAAATGACCCGCCGCTACCAACGCCGCCGCGACCGGTTTCGCGTCAACCTCACCAAAGCCGCGGGGTTGTAGCACATGGTCCGTAAAGAGAGGACCCTAGTTGCCATGTTTGAACGCCATGCGGCCCTGAATTGCTTCACACTCGCCTAATCTGGGGCTTTCAGCATATGTAGCGATACATAGCTTGACGGAGATGGGGATGGATTTTTCCACGACATCACAAAGCTCTGCGGGTTTTGGTCTCAGCTTATTTTGGAGGGTTGGCATTTTTATCCGAGCCATCTTAAGTCCGTAATTTTTAAAATATTGTCCGCGGACAATATTAGCTTAGGCCGCATAGGTTTTCGCTGCCGCAAGACGCCTGATGAGCTTTTCTGGACTGAACTCAGCGCTCTTTGACCCCGTAGTAATCGCCCGGAAATATGCACCGATGGCTTTGATTTTGTCGTGGAATTGCATAATTGCCCAAACGGTTGCCGCCGCTCTTAGCCCGCCAAGACGTCGATGTGCGGCTTCATAGCTTTGGCTGCTGATGCCTAACATGGGTGCAAGCGTCCTTGCGTGGGCTACGACGTCATGCACTGTCTCGATGTTCTTCAATGAAAACTGTGCGGCTTCAGGACAAGCTGAGAGCAATTCAGGAACTGTGATTGGCTCTTCTGCTTGGGATGGGGATGTCTCTTTTTTTACACAGCCTTCTTCTTTATCAATATGTTCTTTATTTGACTTATGAAGGTGCCGGACAAAATGACCGTCACTGGCGGACAGTGTTGTTGTCGAATGAGCAGGAATATCGTCGGTTGTTTCGGCTTCAACCGTGGTGACGGTAAGCTCCGCAAACAGGGTTTCGCAGTCCTTGAGTGACAATTTACGACGAAGCGTACGCAACGTTTGAAGGGCAATCTCATCATCGGGATTGATCCGCAGGCTATCATTGGCGGCAGCTCTGATTTTGGCGCGGAGGTATTCAATTTGCTCTTTTTCTCTGAGGACCTCGGCGGCGAGGGCGGCAAACTCGTGGAGTCTTGAAAACAGAGGTGACAGATCAAAGCCAAATCGAAGGGCTGTGCCTTCGTGGCTGTTATGTTTTGTGAAGCGCTTCCTATTGGGGCTGTCACGGCGGATGAGGAGACCGAGATCCTGCAACACGGCCGCGTGACGCCTGATTGTCCGGTCTGAGATGCCGTTGAGGCGGAAGGTCAGCGTTGTGTTCGATGCAAAGACGGTATGGTGATTCCGTTTTGGTGCGAGGCATGAAAGCATCGCGTCCAAGGTCGAAATCACGGACGCGCTGAGACCCAGGCGAGGGGCCGCATTTCGGAGGGTTGCAATCACGATGTGGCGCTCTGGAATCGAATTGTCCGCGGACAATAGCTCTGTGTTCCGCAGCCCAATGGGTGCGGTTGCCTGTTTAAATGCCATGTTTTTTCACGACAACCTGGTCTGAAAGGCCCCGTCAGGTCCTAAATCAGAAAAAAGGCAACAAAAATGGGTCAACCGAATCGGTTGTTGTTGACTGACGTGGAGAAGCTGGTAAATCTGAAAGTGCAAAGAACAGATTGGGCTCTCCTAGGGAAACCTTGGGGGGCTCTTTCTTTTTGGGCTGTTGGTCGTGCTCCTTTTGATGTGGTTCTGCTCGTTTATGGTTAGTCCGGCGTTTGCGCCGACTGCCACGCCTCATAGAGACGCGTAAGCTCAGCTTCTGCGTTGTTACGCATCCACTGAGCAAATTCTGGGGCTTCGGACTTTGACAGTTTAAATGTCAACGCGCGGGCCGTTTCTTTAATTTCAGCCGAGACTGTTCCATCACCCAGTTTGATCGTCAGGGTAGGGGAGGGGGCTGGTTTTGCCGCCGCTTTGGCCGTCAGGGATTGTGCAACCGCATCACTGATCAATCCAAACCGGTCGTCAGAAGTCTTGGCAGTGTCGAGGTCAAGTGTGTGAGCGATCTGTTCAAGATCGACATCATGGGTGCGCATCTGATCGGCAAGCTCTTCCCAGCGACGCCGTCCGATGCCATGGGCGGACCCAATCCGCTCGATGACGGATTGGGGAATGGATCGCGCGACCTTGGTCATGCGCGACAGCATCGGTTTGTCGACGGCCAAGGCATCAAGAATGATCGCTTGCTCATAGCCGCTTGTGGCCAACTCAGCCGCAAAAAGCGCCTTTTCAATGAAACTGGGGTCCAGGCGCTGTGTGTTTTCCTGGCCTTGGGCGAGAATGGCCTCCTCGTCAGACAGAGACCGGACAAGGGCCTTTGCGGGGAGCCCAAGAGACCGTAAGGCCCGCAATCTGCGGCGACCATACACAATCCGATAATGTCCGGGCCGATCCGCGAGAGGTCGAACCATGATGGGGACTTGTTGACCATGGGCCTTGATGCTCGCCGCAAGGGCTAAAACATCGGCATCCGTAAAGGACAGGCGATCCTTGGGACCGTTCTCTTCAATGACATCGACCGAAATTTCTCGCACAGCATTGCTTGCGACATCCTTCAAGGTCGATTTGACACCACTCATGGCACCGGTATTGGGAAAGCGCGGTTTTTGCTCGCCGCTGGACATCGCGGCGCTACCAGTATTAGGTGGGGCAGGGGGCTGGAACAGGTTTCTACGGGCCATCAGTCAGTCTCCCTTCCCCAAGCGTGCTGGATCGTCTTTTCGAACTCGTCAGCGACGCCGTTCACGCTTTCAAGGATGCGATCCAGCGTCTTTTTCACAACTTGCGAAGGCTCCAGCTCATAGATGGTTTGCTGTGTCATGCCGGCGTCAGAGATTGCCGTGGATTTGAGCATCGGCGTGGTCAAAACTTGATCGAGCAAAATCGACCTCAGGAAACCCGCCATTTGCGATTGGGGGACGTCCGTTGGTTCATATCTGGCAATCAGAAACTTGAGGAAATTCCAGTCAATCGGCCCCGCGGCCTCCTCTAGAGTTTGGACAGTTTCTCCAGCCATTTCAAGGAATTGCGCCATTGAGGCGACATCCAACATGCTTGGAACGACTGTGATCAACAGGCCCGTTGACGCCAATAGTGCCGTCATGGTTGTAAAGCCCAGTTGCGGTGGGCAATCAATGATCACGAGATCGTAGTTTGCCTCAACTTCGTCGAGCGCAATCGCGAGGCGCTGAGTAAAGGGGGGATCGACCCTATGCTGAAGCGCATAGGCGGTTTCGGTCTCGTACTCAGACAACAAAAGCCCCGCAGGCGCGAGGTCGAGATTGTGAAAATAGGTCTTTCGGATGACTTGGCTTAAGGGAACGGGGTCATCGTATTTGAGCGCGTCATACACTGTGCCGCTCTCAGCAAACTCGATCTCAGGACGATATCCGAACATCGTCGTCAAGCTGGCCTGCGGATCCATATCGACGGCCAGCACCCGATAGCCTCGCAAGGCGTAACGTTGCGCCAAGTGGATGGCGCTGGTCGTTTTGCTTGAGCCACCTTTAAAGTTCACGATGGAAATCACCTGAAGAGCGTCATTTTCGCGACGGCCAGGGAGATAGGTATCGCCATTTCGACCTGTTCGGGCCATCACATGGCGGATTTGGTCGATCTCTTCTGCGCTGTAGAGCCTACGGCCTCGGGTATCTGTCTCGACATCAGGAAAGTCGCCTTCCTGATGGCGTGTTCTGAGATTTGACATACTGATGCCAGTGAGCTCAGATACTTCGGCAGGGTGGAACTTGCGTAGCACTTTTCGGCTGTCGGGCTGAAAGCTATTGCGCATATGGGTATTGAGCGCTTCTGACAAGCGCGCAGCATTTGACGCAATGGAAGCTGCGATGGAACTGGAATCTTCAGTTTTCATGTTTAAATTCACTCTGCCTTGTTGACCTCTTACTGGGTCTTTCTCGTTTCGTCGCTAAACGGCGCTATTTACGGCACATTGCGACAACTCAACTCATGACACGCAAGTTATCACGAGGCAATATTTTTTTATCTTTAGCCCGTCGAGGGAAGGGGGTGTGTGTTAAGGCTGTGCTCTAACTATTTCCGTTAACATTATGATAATATAGAATTTTTAAGTAATTTGTGAGATTTCGCAACATGTTGTGGGAGAACAGCCTCGAACCTCAAGCGCTGGTCATGGATGCGCGCTTCGAATCGGCTCTTTCTTCTGAATATCCCACATGTGACCCGGGAGGGGATGATAGTGGGGTGGGAAGCGATCCAGCCCGACGTGTCACCATAGGCCGTTAACTTGACCATGCCAGCCAGGCCTTTGTCCATCATCCGCGCCCATTTTTTAAAGTTTACTCTTTTTGTCGGTTAATTTATCGTCTAAATCGTTTCTACATATTTATGATCATGACTGCCCTCCCAGCCGCCGCCACGAGTCAGTCTTTCTCAAAAGAAAGCAAAGCGATGTTTGGACAACTCCTAAAGGGGGCCGCGTGTGTGATTGCCTTTGCAGCCCCTGCGGCTGCCGCAGAAACACAATTGACCACACTGGCCGGCACAGTCTCGGTTCAGCCTAACCCGACTGAGGTGATCACATTCGACCTTGGAACATTGGACACCCTCACGGCGTTGGAGGTTGATGTGGCAGGTGTTCCCTCGCCGATATATGTTCCGGCTTTGGAACATCTGGATGACGGCACGCGGCCCCATATTGGTACCTTGTTTGAACCGGATTATGAGCAGGTCTTTGCCCTCAAGCCTGACCTCATCCTCGCGGGACCGCGCACCCGAGAACAAATTGAGTTCTTGGGGAAAATCGCGCCAACCGTGGATATGTCGCCGTTCTCAGACGATATTGAAAAGGTGGTCAAAACCCAAACCACCGAGCTTGGTGCCCTGTTTGGAAAAGAGGCCAAAGCGACGGATCTGGTCGATCAGCTCCACAGGTCGCTCGAAACCCTGCGGGCTTTGACGAAAGATGCGGGGAAAGGTTTGATCGTCATGACCAATGGTCCGAAACTCTCCGCCTTTGGACCGGGATCGCGCTTTGGCTGGGTGCATGAGACCTTTGGCGTGGAGCCGCTTTTGGACAACGTCGACGCGGAAACCCACGGCGAGGCCATCAGTTTCGAGTTCCTGCATGAGGTCAACCCGGATTGGTTGATCGTCTTTGACCGCACCAAAGCCACGCGCGGCGATGGCGCAACCGCAGATGTGACCCTGAACAATGAGCTGGTGGCGCAAACCACGGCGATGCAAAAAGGGCAGGTGATCTATGTCCATCCGGCAGATTTTTACATTGCCACGACCGGGGTGCGTTCGCTGCAAGACACGGTAGACCAATTTATCGCCGCCTTTGGCGCCGCTCAATAAGCGTTTGTAGCGTGAAATCTCTGCATCTTCATATGGGGCTCGCCTTGACCAGTATTTTGGTCATGGCGCTTCTGTCTTTGACCATCGGTGTCGCTGATATGTCTTTTGGTGCGGTGCTTCAGGGTCAAGTCGATGATGCGCTCATTCTGCTGGCAAGCCGGGTGCCCCGCACCATGGCGCTGATCCTGACCGGGGCGTCTATGGCGATTGCCGGTCTGATTTTTCAAATGCTGACGCGCAACAAATTCGTTGAACCTGCCACCGCCGGAACGGCCGAAAGTGCGGGGCTCGGCCTGCTTGTTGCGGTGTTCTTTTTGCCGACCGTACCGATGTTGGCCAAAATGCTCCTTGCATCCGGCTTTGCCATTGCGGGCACGGTGCTGTTTTTGCGTCTTCTTGATCGGTTGCCACGGCATCAACCGTTGCTCGTGCCTTTGGTCGGGCTGATGTTGGGCGGGGTGATTGGGGCTGTGGCGACGTTTTTCGCCTATCAGACCGATTTGCTGCAATATCTCGGCATTTGGACCACGGGTGAGTTTTCCGGCGTGTTGCGTGGGCGCTACGAACTCCTTTGGATCACCGGCGGTTTGGCGTTGATCGGGTATCTCTATGCGGATCGGTTTTCGATCATCGGCATGGGCAGCGATGTTGCCATCACACTGGGGCTGAACCATCGCGGGGTGATGTGGTTGGGGCTTTTGGTCGTCTCTGTCATCACTGCCGTTGTTGTTGTCACCGTCGGGTCGATCCCGTTTCTCGGTCTCATCGTGCCGAATATCGTCAGCCGGATGGTGGGAGACAACCTGCGGGCAGCGGTGCCATGGGCGGCGAGCCTTGGCGCGGGGCTGTTGTTGTTCTGCGATATCTTGGGGCGGGTGTTGCGCGCCCCTTATGAGGTGCCGATTGGCACAATTCTGGGAGTGCTTGGATCGGCTGTGTTTCTGATGCTTCTTTTGGGACGACAAAGCCATGCCGTCCGATAGGTTTGCACAGATGGCCCTCCCACAAACGGGTCAGGCTCCACTGGATCGGGCGCGCGCACGCGTGCTGATCCTTGGCGCGCTGTCTCTGGTGGCACTCGGGCTTTTTCTCACTCTGGGCGTGCCGGGCGGGGCATGGGGGTTTGCACTTCCGTTTCGGGCCGGGAAACTCGTGGCCCTTGTGCTTGTGGCCTATGCCATCGCCACCTCTACCCAGCTTTTCCATGCCGCCACCCGCAATCAAATTCTTACCCCCGCCATCATGGGGTTTGATGCGCTTTATTTGATGCTTCAGGCCGGGTCGGTCTTTTTTATAGGAGCTATGGCGACACAAGATCTTGACCCGATCCTCAAATTTTCCCTCGAAGTGATCGTGATGATGGTGTTTTCCACCGGGCTGTTCCTGTGGCTTTTTTCCACGCAGGCGCGCGATCTGTATCTTTTGGTGTTGGTTGGGATCATTTTCGGCACGCTGTTTCGCAGCCTGTCCAGTTTCATTTCCCGGATGATTGACCCCAATGATTTCGTTGTCGTTCAAGGCGCAACCTTCGCGCAGTTCAACACGGTCAACATTGATCTTTTGTGGATCTCACTGGTGCTTTGTGCGTTCACAGTGCCTGTTCTGTGGCTGTTGCGGCACCAATTTGACGTGCTGGCCTTGGGCCGGGACACGGCGATAAACCTTGGGCTGCCCTATCGGCGGGTCATGTTGATCACCTTTGCGACGGTTGGCCTGTTGGTTTCGGTGTCGACCGCGCTTGTCGGGCCCGTCACGTTCTTTGGTCTGTTGGTCACCCATCTGGCCTATCGTCTTTTGCCCGGTGCGCGGTTTGGGCCGACATGGATCGCCGCGAGCCTTGTTGCGGTGATCACCCTTGTCGGCGGTCAGGCGGTTTTTGAACACGTGCTCGGCTTCAAAGGCACGCTCTCCGTGGTCATTGATTTGCTTGGCGGTCTCGTTTTTCTCACCCTCTTGCTCAAAGGCGCGCAGCGATGATTCAAATCTCCGATGTCAGTCATCAGATTTCGGGTCTTCCGATCCTCACCGATGTGACATTCACCTTGCCAAAGGGTGGGATCACCGCCTTGATCGGGCCAAACGGCGCAGGCAAATCCACGCTTTTGTCGCTTATGGCGCGGCTGAGTAAAGTGCAAACCGGCGCGATCTCCTTTGATGGCGCGGATGTGTCGACGACACCAACACAAGCGCTGGCCAAGCGCCTGTCCATCCTACGCCAGGACAATAGCGTTTCCGCGCGTCTCACTGTCGAAGACCTCGTGGGTTTTGGCCGCTACCCGCATCACAAAGGCCGGCCCAACGCGGAGGATCATCGGCTTGTCCAAGAGGCGCTTGCGGCCATGGCGCTTATGCCTTTGCGCCAAAGATTTTTGGACGAACTTTCCGGCGGCCAACGTCAGCGCGCCTTTGTCGCCATGGTTCTGGCGCAGGACACGGATTATGTTTTGCTCGATGAGCCGTTGAACTATCTGGATATGAAGCACGCCCGTCAGATGATGGAACGGCTGCGCGACACCGCCCGCGAGCAGGGCAAAAGTTTCGTGATCGTGATCCATGACATCAATTTCGCCGCCGCCTATGCCGACCGCATCGTCGCCTTGAAAAACGGCCGTTTGCACGCCGTCGGCACACCGAAAGACATCGTCACACGCCCGATGCTCAAACAGGTGTTTGACCTCGATATCATCGTTGAAAACATTCGAAACCTTCCCGTTGCGATACACCAAATCGCGCCTTTTCCAGAGAGACAGGAGCACCCATGACCGAGACATCTGCAACCTGCTATGGCCTTGCCGCTGGCGCATTTGCCGCGCCCCGCTTTGATAAAATCGCCCTGCACCTGTCTGAGCACGGATGTGAGTTAAAGCGCAGTGAGGCGTGGATGAGCGGCGCAACAGACCGCGGGCAGTTCGAAATTCTGGGCGAGGAGGGGGCAATCAAAATCACCCTCTCGGCCAAGGATGCCAGCACATTGTTCATGCTGCGCGATCAGATTCTTCATATTGTCGATCACGCCGACCCGGACCTTTTGGCCCAATTCGAATGGTCCGGCACCTTGCCGGATCAAGGTCCGCCAGCGAATTTTCGTCTGGCGGAAGTGGTGGAGGTGACACAGCCTTTCCCGCATTTTTATCGCGTGACGCTTAAGGCCGACAACATGGCGCATTTCGCCAGCGGTGCGATGCATTTTCGTCTGTTGTTGCCACCACAGTGGCGCAGCCCGGTTTGGCCGGCGATCGACGCGACGGGCCGCACCCGGTTTCCGACCGGCGAGGATCAGCTCCACAATCCGGTTTACACCTTTGTGTCGATTGATGTGGCGACCGGAATTTTTGCCTTTGATGTGTTCATCCATGACGGTGGCCGGATCACTGAATGGGTGCGTGGGGCGCAGGTCGGTGACACGATTGGCATGATGGGACCGGGGGGAGGGCAGATGCCGCAGGCCAAGGTCCTGACTCTGGTCGGTGACGAAACCGCACTGCCCGCGATCCGGCGTATTTTGGCGGAGGCCGCGCCGGAAGTGGCCGGGCAGGCTTATATCGAAGTGGACGGGGCGGAGGATATTCAGGATCTCATCAAGCCCGAAGGCATTACGGTGACATGGCTCATGCGTGGCAGGGATCTTGGGCCTGTGGACACGCTGTTTGCGCTCTATGGTGATGGGCCTGTCGACCCGATGCCGTTCATATGGTGCGGAGCGGAAAAGTTTCAGGTTCAGCGCGCCCGCAAACATTTTCGGGAGACGCTTGGGATCGGTCCCGAGCAGAGCTATTTCTCAGGTTATTGGCGGAAAGAGGGCTAAAGAGGCACATAAAAACCGGGCCAGCGCATGCGCATGGCCCGGCGGAGTTGCCGACGATCATATCATCGGTGCCTGATTTTAGTCGCCCGTTCCGAACAGATGCAAAAGCCCCTCGGCCAAGGGAAAGGGCACGACAGTGTCTACGCCAAAGCGTAAGGCCAGCATGAAAAACACCACGTCGATCATCGGTGTCAGACCGGGTTTACGCTTTGGTCGCGCGGTGAGGCCGAGATCAATCATGGACCTTTGCCACTTCAATGCGCGCGCTTGGGTGTGGCAACGGCGCTATGAAAATCCGGGCGGCGAGGTTTTCAAGATCCTGCCTCAGGGCGTCGAGCACTGCTTCAAACCAGGTCAGTGCCGCAGACGCGGGGATCGCCACCGCCATCCCGGCCGCGGTGGTCAAAAGGGCTTCCCAAATGCCACCTGCCAAAAGTGCAGGGGCGGCTTTGCTTCCGGCCTCTTGCAGCGCCTGAAACGCCGAAATCATGCCCAAAAGGCCCAACAAAGGCGTGATCGTGGCAATCGGTTCCAGCGCGCGCAACCCGCCCGAGGCTTGCCCCAAAAGAAGTTTGGCGATGCGGGCGGTTTCTTCGCGCGCGGTCTCATCCGGTGGATTTTGCCGGGCTGTCATTGCGGTGGCGGCGAGGCGGCTGCGGTAGCCCTTGCGTCCAGACACGATGCCAAGGGCATCTCGGGTCTGCCCCGCTTCCCAACGGGTCACCGCGCGCGCAGAGGTGCGGCGCGACCACGCCCCGATCAAAACATAGCGCCAGAGTTTTCACAGGATCAGCGCTACCGTTGCTACAGACAGAGCCGCAATGGCCCAGATCGAAGGGCCATCATTGATGAGGAATGTCATGGCGCGATTGTGTGCCGCAGCCACCAGACCCGTCGGGGCGGTGGCGGGGGTTCTGATGTCGCATTGACCAAGGGCGCCGGTGCGGGATAGGGACCGCAGGTCTCTGGTCCGGTTCTTCAACAGAGCCTTCAGGCGATCCATCGGACAGGGGCTGAGGGGCTGAGGGGCGGGCAAGGCATCAATGGCAGGGGATTGAAACGCAGGAGGTTGAAAGCCGGGCGTCTCAGGCGCGGTGCTGAGCTGAGGTGTCGTTTCCTGCGCGTGTGCGGTGCTGACAGGTGTGGCGAGCGCAAGGACCAAGGCGCAGCAAAACTGGCGCGCACTCGTGCCCAAGGCTATGCTAGGCTGGTGCTGTGTTTTTAAAAATCGTTCATTCGCCGCCCTTCACTTTTGTCATTGCAAAGGTATGGGCATTTGCCAAAGGCATGAACCATCACCGTAAGACGTCCATGTCGTCAGATGCTTTATGTTCGATGGATCGTGCGGTCACCTTGCCTAAAACTCTGCCCACAGGTTCGGATGTGAACGCAGTCGGGCGTGATGGCTGATCGAGGTTCGGGGCCTAAAGCTATGATGGTCCGACGATTTGCTTTTGCGGTTCTATAGAAAACCTCTGATGGCAGGCCAAGAGTAGCTTACTAAATTACTAAGACTTAAAATTGCGCGTTTGAACAGAAATCAAAGACCTCTTCGCAGCTTTGTCATGTGCTGAAAACGTCACAAGTACTTTGTGCTCGCCCAATGCCCCTGCCAAATGGGCTCAGCCATGGCGTCGCCGCCTTGGTCGTAAGCAACAGGCTGCGATCGGCGTTTGCGCAGATACCACCATGTGGCCAAACGTTGATAGAATGAGCAATTTTCAGGATGTCGGAAAATCACAACGGCATCGGCCCGCGCTTTCTCCCACGCCGCTTGTTTTGCCTCAAGGGTGCTGAAAGCACGGGTTTCGATCTGTTCGTCACTCAAGTCCAGAATCAGCGTTCCGGAGGGGGTAGAGGGGATTTTTTCATGTTTCATATCGGGTCACCAAACAACTGACCTTCAGATTGACATGGCGTCCTTAATATTGAAAATTCAGACTTAAAATAGATCATATTGGAAAAACTTATATGCTCACGCATCGTCAGATTAGGTACTTTCTTGGGGTGGCCGAGGCGGGCCAAGTGTCGGCGGCAGCGCGCGCCTTGAACGTATCGCAATCGGCCGTGACACTTTCGATCAAGGACATGGAAGCTTTTCTTGGTACGGCATTGTTTGAGCGTTTGCCAACAGGTCTGAGGTTGACCCGGGCCGGACAAAAATTCAGGCACCACGCACATGATATTGTCGCGTCCTTCGAGGCGGCCGTCAAAAGTGTAGAAGCTGATAGCGATACGATTTCGGGTCATGTGCGTCTCGGAATGAGTTGGACGCTTTCAAGCTATTTCGCCTTTCCTGTCATAGAACATTTCACCCGCCAGCATCCTCAGGTCGACGTCCAACTCACAGAGCAACCTAGAGAGATCCTGGAACAGGCGCTTGTTGATGGCCAGCTCGACTTGGCTTTGATCCTCACCTCGAATTTGACATCTGACATTGGTTTGAAAAGTAAGACGTTTCATAAGTCACAGCGACGCCTGTGGACCAGCCTGGATCACCCGCTGACAAAACAGGCGAAGGTGACGTTGGCTGATGTTGCCAAATACCCCTACGCCGTCTTGCATTCAGATGATGCCGAAAAACAGGGCTTGGCACATTGGACAGAAGAAACCGGCCATCCTGACATCAAATTGACCTCCACCTCCGTTGAGGCCGTGCGCAGTTTTGTCGCCACCGGTCAAGCCGTTGCGATCCTGAGCGATGTTGTCTACCGCCCTTGGACACTGGACGGGCGAAGGGTGGAGAGGATTGATCTGGCCAAATCCATCCCGTCCATGGATGTCGGCATCGCTTGGAACGCAGGCCGGGGTCTCAGCCCTGCTGCCAAACGCCTGCGCGAAGCATTTGATAAATCAATGCCTAAAATGTGATTCCGTCTGTCGCCATTTTTGGCGCTTTTTGGGTGACGGCAAAAGAGCTGCTGCACCGGCCAACAGCTCTTTTGCCCTGCAGGTGTGGTTCTGAACATTCTGGCTTGGCATTGCGAGCCGCCGCCGTTGACAACCACAACCTGCACGCCCTGCGGCTCTCGTGCGGGTCCGTCGCCTACTGCGATCAGTATGACGGATTGAGGAGACAGACGAATGAAACGATCAGACGCATGAAGTTTGCAACGCTCTCAGGGTTAGCGCACCCTCGAAGAGGCTCCGGTCTACAGAACGCGAAGATGCTCTGGTTGTTCGACCAAAGGTCCAAGCAGCACATCGCCAAAGATGGGCTGATACCTCTTGCGGATGTCCTGATCTTCTTCAAAGGACAGGGCATATTGCCCGATTTGGTGGAAATAGGTGAGGCGCGCCCGCACTGTGCTTTCGTCATCGGAATAGCCCATGGCCAAAAAGGCCCGGACCAAAAGATCAATGCGCAGAGTGTCGATGTCTTTGATCTCACGCGCGACGGTCGCATCTCTGCGAGACCATTCCCGGACAGCAAGGTCAAGGCGCGGACTAAAAGGGTTCTCGTCGACCCAGACATGGACAATGTCGCTAAAGAACTGGACACCGTCGATGTCTTTGGCGTCCTGCAATTTTAGGAACGGGGCGCAATTTGAAGCCCGCCACACATTCATGAGGCCGTCGTGAAGATCCTGCAAACTTGAAAAGTGAAAATAGAAACTGCCACGGGTCACACGGAGCAAGCGCGCGAGCCGATCAATTTTTACCGAAGAGATCCCGCCGGTTTCGAACGCCTCCCGGGCGGCGGCAATCCACGCCTCGCGTGAGAGTGTCTTGCGCCCTTTCGAGCGCTGAGGCTCATCTTTTGCCTCCCCTGCGGGACTATCATCGAGATCAGACACAACACTCTCCTTTGCGGTGGAGTATACGGATGACCAAGCGGGGCACAAGGTATTGTGCCTCCCACAGGGGGAACCGCGTTGTATCGCTGCGCGAAGGATTACGGCAGGCTGCCAATGCGCTCCGCCATAAGGGCAAAGAACGGTTCAGGATCAATTCGGCGCAGCACGTTGCAATTGCGCTCTTGGCCCGTGACATGCCACCAATCGACGACCGTCATGCCGATGGTGACGGGAGAGGAAATGTCGACCGTCACATGGCATTGGCGTTGCTCGAAAATCTCAGGCTTTAACAAGTAACCGGTGACGCAAGCGTCATGGATCGGTCTGGCCTCTGTCGGGAACTTATGGCTGCCATAAATACGAAAAAAATCGGCCAAGTTCGCGGCCTCAGTCGCGGTGCGGCTACCCGTGTCACGCAAGCTGTTGATCCAACCGGGGGTCATCTGCGCCGTATAGGTACAGTCGATACCCGCCATCGTGATCGGCACACAGGAGGCGTACACCTTATGGGCAGCATGTGGGTCAACAAAGATGTTGAACTCGGCGGCAGGCGTCGCATTGCCGCCTTCAAAGAACCCGCCGCCCATCGACACGACTTCGCGAATCCGGGGAATGATACGCGGCTCCATGGTCATCGCCATTGCAAGATTGGTCATCGGCCCAAGCGTGCAGACCGTCAGCTCGCCTTCGGGGGCTGCCATGATGGTCCGGACCAGATAGTTGACCGCATGTTCGGATTGCGCGGCCGTTGTGGGTTCCGGAAAATCGGCACCATCCAACCCCGTTTCGCCGTGGATATTCTCCGCCGTGATCAGTTTGCGTACGGTCGGCCCAGGGCAGCCCGCATAGACTGGAATGTCAGGGCGTTGTGCAAGTTCCAGAACTTTCAAAGCATTTGTCGTTGTGCGGGCCAAAGGGACGTTTCCGCCAACTGTGGTGATGCCGATGACGTCAAGCTCTTCGGGGGAGCCCAGAGCAAAGAGGATCGCGAAGGCGTCGTCCTGACCGGGATCGGTATCAATGATTATTTTTCTGGCTGCCATGATCCGATGAGTCCTTTTTTCTGATTATCTATTGCCGACTGCGCTTTGATATGTAGAAATACAGTACTGTATTGTATGTTCAAGTGGGGGCTCGAAAATGAACACCAATGATCGTGGGGATTTTTCCGAAATTCCGGTGCTGGACGTTGCGCCGCTTTACGGGACGGACCGCGAAAAAATTGCCGCAACCGCAGCGCAGTTGTGCGATTATCTTGAGAATATCGGCTTTCTCTATGTGGTCGGGCATCAGGTCGCGGCACAAAGCGTCGAAGCGGTGCGCGAGGCAAGCAAGGCCTTTTTTGCTTTGCCTGAAGAGCAGAAACTTGACGTCAAAATTGACAAGAACTTTCGGGGATATTTGCCCTTTGCCGGGTCAACCATCGTGACCTCATCGGTGGAAGCCGTCAGCAAGCCCAATCAAAGCGAGTCCCTCTTTTTCATGCACGAAGTCGATGAGACCGACCCGCGTTGTCTTGCGGGGGAGCCTTTGCAGGGGCCAAATCAATGGCCGACAGAGGACCTGCTACCAAACTTTCGCCCGACCATTGAGCACTATGTCGACGGCATGAGCACGCTGGCCCGCAAGATGGTGGGGGCCATTGCCCTGTCGCTTGGGCTGCCTGAGGACAGTCTTGATGCTCATTTCGAAGACCCGACAATTTTTCTGCGGTTGCTGCATTATCCGACACAGCCCAAAGAAGAGGGGCTGTTCGGCTCGGCCCCGCACACGGATTATGGCTTTATCACGCTTCTGGCGCAGGACGATGTCGGCGGGCTTGAGGTCAAGAATAAAGACGATGAGTGGATCGCGGCCCCGCCGATCCCGAATGCTTTCGTGATGAACGTCGGAGACATTCTTGCGCGTTGGTCGAACCATCGGTTTGTCTCGACGCCGCACAGAGTGGTGAATTACTCAGGCCGGGAGCGCTATTCGCAACCCTTCTTCTTTGACCCGTCGATGGACGCGATGATCGAAACGATTGAGGCCTGCGTCCCGACCGGAGAAACGCCAAAGTCAGGTCCCGTGCGCTATGGCGACTACCTGATGGAACGGATCGACAAAAATTACCATTATAGAAAAAAAGCGAGCTGAACCAACAGCCGCCCCCGCCGGAGCGGCCCAATTGGCCGCCTCCATCACGCACAACATGGAGAAAGAGATGAACGATACAACACTCACGGCGGCCGCCTTTGTGGCCCTCGCCCTTGCGGCCACGCCGAGCTTTTCTCAGACGGTGACCCCCAGTGATTCCGTTCGTGAAAGTGGATTGCTGTCGGTGGCCAACACGCTTGATTTCGCGCCTTTCGAATACCTCGATGAGACCGGTGAACAGACCGGGATCATCATTGAGCTTGCAGAAGAGGTTGCGGACTTGGTCGGTGCAGAACTTGACATTCAGCGCACGCCGTTTCCCTCGATGATCCCCGGTCTCGCCGCAGGCCGGTTTGACATCGCGTGGGAAACCTTCTCGGCGACACCGGATCGCCTCAAACAGGTTGAATTTGTGATGTTCCTGAAGGCAGGTGTTGCCGCGTCAACGCTGCCGAGTCTGGTGGACACGTTCTCCGGGGATCATCCTTTGTGCGGCAAACGCGTTGGCGTGTCGGCTGGCAGTGCCTCTGATTTCCTTGTGGACGAATTGAATGTGACCTGTGCGGACAACGATCTGGAACCGATCGACAAATCCGTGTTCAATTCTTCAACCGATATTGTTCAGGCGGTCATGTCCGACCGGGTGGACGCCCGGATGGATGACGCAACCGCGTCGAGCTATTTCGAAGTGACCAGCAAGGGACAACTTGTCGTCTTGCCCACGCTCTATAACGTTTCACCGCTTGGCTTGGCGGTGAGCAAAGGCGATAGCGCAACAGCCGAGATGATGGTCAGTGCGCTTGAAACCCTGTTCGAAAACGGCACGTATCAAGGCATCCTTGAGTCCTATGGCATGGGAGCCTACGCCATTGACGCGCCGTATCGCGTCGACAGCATGGACGATTTGCGCGCGGAATAAGGCCATAACACCCGGCCCGTCTGGTCGGGTGTCCACATATCTACCAAATGAGGGCACAGGTGGTGACCAGACCGGCTCAGCCAGACGCACAGGGACAAAAGACCCAAATCCATGGGGTGGACGCACTGACCGTGGTTCCAAGGCGCAATTACGCGATCTGGATCGGCACTGTGGTGGTGTTGGTCCTTGCGGCGCTGATCCTCAAAGCCTTCGCCAGCAACCCGGCTTTCGCTTGGGGCACAGCCTGGGGCTACATGTTCCATCCGTCGATCCTGCGTGGCCTCGGCAACACGTTGTTGCTCACCGTTTTGATCATGTCGGCCGCCACGCTGATTGGCACCGCGGTTGCAATCATGCGCGTGTCGCCAAGCCCAATTCTACGAACCTTCGCCGGTGTTTATGTCTGGTTTTTTCGCGGGGTTCCGTCGCTCATCCAATTGATCTTTTGGTTCAACCTGTCTCTTTTGGTCCGTGAAGTGTCTCTGAACTTGCCGGTTTTTGGCGAGGTCTTCTCTGTGCGCACCAATGATTTCATGACGCCGTTTTTCTCGGCGGTGGTGGCGCTCGCCCTCTGTGAGGCGGGCTATATGGCCGAGATCATCCGGGCAGGCATCAAATCCGTGCCGTCTGGTCAAGCGGAGGCCGCCCGAGCGCTCGGCATGCCATATCGCAAAATTCTAAGACAAATCATTCTGCCGCAAGCGATGCGGTTTGTCGTTCCGCCGACCGGAAATGAGGCGATCAACCTATTGAAAATGACATCCCTCGTGACCTTCATTGCCGTCGATGATCTGTTCTATTCGGCTCAAAGCATTTATGCGCGAACTTTTGAAACCATCCCGCTGCTGATTGTCGTAGCTGTTTGGTATCTTGCTGTGGTCAGCATTATGTCCGTCGGCCAGTTTTACATCGAACGATATTTTGGTCGTAGCGACAGTGGTCACGAGCCGGAGGCTCTGCTGTCTATTGTGTCGCGCGGTCTCTTCTTGGGGCGGAAAAAGGAACGCGACAATGTCTGAAGCGCGCAAGATGAACGCAGATCGGTTTGGTGTGCCCGCTGAGTCGATGATCTTTGCGCGCAATGTCCGCAAGACATTCGGTGCATTAGAGGTTCTTAAAGGCGTCGATCTTGATGTGCCAAAGGGGTCGGTCGCCTGTATCATCGGCCCGTCCGGGTCAGGAAAAAGCACCTTCCTGCGCTGTATGAACCACCTCGAAAAGCTCACGGGTGGTATTATTCTCGTTGATGGGGATTTCGTCGGCTACGATTTGGTGGGGGATAAGCTCTACGAATTGAGGGAAAACCAATTGTGCCGTCGCCGTGCGGAAATTGGCATGCTTTTCCAATCGTTCAATCTGTTCTCACATATGACGGTGATGGAAAATCTGATCCAAGCCCCGGTTCAGGTGCGGGGCACGCATGTGGAACAGGCGAAGGAAGAAGCCGCCGCCCTGCTGGCCCGTGTCGGTCTGTCCGACAAAGAGGCCGCCTATCCGCGCCAACTGTCTGGCGGTCAACAGCAACGTGTCGCCATTGCCCGCGCTCTGGCGATGAAACCGAAAGTCCTGCTGTTCGATGAGCCGACATCGGCGCTCGATCCTGAACTCGTGGGGGAGGTTCTTGGCGCGATGCGCGACCTCGCCGAGAGCGGGATGACGATGGTTGTCGTGACCCACGAAATCGCTTTTGCCCGTGAAATCGGGGATCAGCTTGTGTTCATGGACCAAGGCCAAATTGTCGAACGCGGCAATCCGCGAGAGATGATCAACGACCCGCAATCGCCTCGGACACGGGAATTTTTGTCGCGCGTGCTTTGAGGGTTGGATCACCCCGGTGATCGCCTCACAGTGAGACTGGCCGCTATGGCTTATCTTCACTGCGCCCCTGATGAAAAGCTGCCGCCGTGCCGCCCGCAGTGTCCATTGTAGGACACGGCGCGCCCCAGCGCTGTGTGCAAAAAGACAAATCCCGGCTCTCACAATATATCACACTCGACCGCGCAACGTGGTCCTGCCGATCGACGAAAGCACTGACACTACGCCCGCTTCGAGCGGAACTGATTTTGCACTTCGATGCCATTTTTAGCACCTGTGATTACTTTCTGTTCGTCATCCCTCCCTTGCATTTTTGCTTTTCTCATTTTGATTGCGTCGGACTTGCATGGACGCGCTGCAGAATGGCTAAAGTACAGTACTGCATGTTGATCATTTGGGTCGGCATGAAAGGCAATAAAACATAGGATTTTCAATGACTTTTAATGCACAAGGGATGTCCCGCCGGTCATTGCTAAGCATGATTGGCACTGTTGCAGGCAGCGCGGTCATGTATAGCGCTATGACTGAAATGGGGTTGGCTCAATCCTCCAATTGGGCAGGTCGACCGGAGTTGAGAGGCGCGCCGAAAGGCACACGGATTTTGGTCCTTGGGGCTGGTCTTGCCGGTATGACTGCGGCGTTCGAGTTGCGGAATGCTGGCTATGAGGTGAAGGTTCTCGAATACCGTGAAAAGGCTGGCGGGCGATGCTGGACACTGCGTGGGGGCGACACTTACACGGAGCTTGGGGGATTTGAGCAAAAGGTTGAGTTTGAGGACGGCAACTACCTCAATCCCGGTCCTTGGCGCATCCCAAGCGACCACTTCGCGGTGCTTGATTATGCGAAACGGTTTGGCGTGGAGCTGGAGCCGTTCATTCAGGTCAACTACAACGCCTATGTCCACAACACCGAAGCCTTTGAGGGTAAACCGCAGCGGTTCAAAGAAATTGACGCCGATTTCAGAGGCGGTGTCAGCGAACTTTTGGCCAAGGTTGCGGATCAGGGCAAACTGGATGGGCTGGTCAGCGCCGAAGATGCGAAAATCCTTGTCTCGGCCTTGAAACGCTATGGCGCCCTGGATGAAAACGCGGCCTATGTCACAGGCGAGGACTCGTCGTCCCATCGCGGTTGGTCCAAGGCAGAAGGCGGCGGTGCCGACGGTGAACCCATCCCGTCCGAGCCGCATGATTTGTCCACCATTCTCAATTCCGATTTGTGGAAGAGCCTCACGGGCGGTCTGCACCTGCACATGCAGACGACCATGTTCCAACCTAAGGGTGGCATGGACATGATTGCGCAGGGCTTTGAAAAACAGATCAAAGACCTGATCACCTACAACGCCAAGGTTGTGAAAATTCGCAACACCGACGACGGCGTCGATGTCACATGGGTGCCGTCAGATGGGGCAGGGGCCGCGGTGGTGGAAAGTGCAGATTACTGTATCTGCACCATTCCCTTCTCCGTTTTGGGGCAGATTGATCATGATTTTTCTGCGCGGATGTCTCATATCATTTCGACCATGCCCTACGCCTCTTCGACCAAGGTTGGTTTGGAGTTCAAGCGGCGGTTTTGGGAGCAAGACGAGCACATCTATGGTGGGATCAGCTACACCAACTTGCCGATCTCGCAAATCTCTTACCCGTCTACGGGATATTTCAGCGATGGCCCCGCTGTGCTTTTGGCGGCCTATAGCTGGGGCGCGTATTCTTATCAGTTCAACGCCTTGCCGCCTTCTGAACGGGTGGCCAAAGCCTTGGAATATGGGGCGCAGATCCACCCGCAATACACCGAAGAGTTCAAGACCGGCGTAGGCGTTGGTTGGCACCGCGTGCCATGGACGCTCGGCTGTTTCGGCCTGTGGAATGACCGCGAGGCCGACTACATGGAGGCGACGAAAATGGACGGACGCACATTGATGGCAGGCGAACATATTTCCTACCTCCCGGCGTGGCAGGAAGGGGCGATTTTGTCTGCTCTCGATGCCATCAAACGCCTGCACGCCACAATCATCGAAAACTGAGAACAGGAGAGACATCTATGAAGCATATATTTATGGCTGCCCTTGCCGTCTCAGTTTTTGCTGTGCCGCTTTGGGCCGACGAGGTCCGTCCTGACACTTCTGGCTGGTTTGAGAACCCGGCTAAGTTGGATCAACGTGGAGGTGAAGATATCTACCGCGCGGTCTGTGCAGCGTGCCACATGCCTGACGGCAAAGGCGCGCAAGGGGCGGGGATGTATCCGGCCTTGGCGGGAAATCACAACCTCGAATTCGCGGACTACCCCACCCACGTCGTGCTCAACGGGTTGCGTGCCATGCCCGCCTTGGGTGGCCAACTTGATGACGCACAAATTGCCGAGGTCGTAAACTACATTCGCACGAGCTTTGGCAATAGCTACGTCGAAGATCCCGCCACAAGCGATCTGGTTGCGGCGAGCCGCTGAACCTTCTGGCGCCGGGTGATCGCCCGGCGTCCTCTCTCCCTACATTCAAAAGGAATATAACATGTTGTCCATTAAATCTCTGCTCTCCGCTTTGGTTCTGTCCAGCTTGGCCGTGCCTGTTCTTGCAGAGGAGCCTGTGCGTCACCCGCTGCCGAACTCGACCTTTCCGATCCTTCAGGCTGTGGAAGTTCCTGCGACTGCGACCACGGTTTACCTCTCGGGCACTGTCCCGGGTGTGTTGAACGCAGACGCGGAAAAGGGCACAATCGCGGCCTATGGCACAATGGAAGAGCAAACCGTCTCCGTGCTGAACCGCATTCAGGCCACTTTGGAGTCGCTGGATATGAGCATGGGCGATGTCATCAAGATGCAGGCTTTCCTTGTGGCTGAGGACGACAAACTGGTGGATTTTAGCGGCTTTATGGACGGCTATACACAGTTTTTTGGCACAGAAGACCAGCCAAACCTTCCTGTGCGGTCTGCTCTGGTTGTCGATGCTTTGGCGAATCCGGGCTTTCTTGTCGAACTTGAAGTGACGGCTGTCCGTCCTTGATCTGACGCGTCAAATCTATGACAACCTCCGAAGCCACAGTGTGTTCCGTGGCTTCGGAACGGCGATTGTCCCGAGAGACTGCCGATGGAATCCACCGGCGCGTCATCGGTTGGGCTGTCAACGACCGGATGAAACGCGACCTGGCCATCCTCAACGATCACAGCGGGCAAAGCAGATTCAACCGGTTGTCGCAGCACCATTGATCATATCCTGTTTGAGCAGTTGGTCGAGTACTTCTGCTGGTGTTCGCCAGCCGCGTGTTTTGCGTGGTCGCGTGTTCAGGGCATGGGCAACCGCATTCCATTCGTCTGTGTGATGCTGATCGAGCTCCGTTTCTGTGCGGAAGCATTGTCGGCGCAAACCATTGGTGTTCTCGTTGCTGCTGCACCGCCAGTGGCTTTGCAGGCCGCAGAAGCAGACGTCAAGCGGGAGCCTGGGTGAATTGTAGCCACATATGGGGCAATTTCGCCCAATTATTAGTCGACTGAATAATTTATTTACAAGCAACCGTAATTTTTACTTGTCTGAATCAGTTCGCTTAGAGATCGTTGTTATACGAACAAAAACACAGCCAGTCTCAATTGGCCAAGTGATGTACATATCCAACAGGAGCGCACTATGAAGAAGGACATCGTTTCCCAATCTTCCCTTTCCCGCCGTTCGCTGCTGCGCGGTGCTGCCGGGGCTGGGCTTTTACTGTCAGCGCCCGGCCTCATCGGTCGCGCGCATGCACAGTCCGGCGACGCTATTCGCCTCGGAGCCCCGTTCCACCGCACTGGCATCGGTGCCTCTTATGGGCGCTGGTATGAACGCACAGCAAACGCTGCCCTTCAATTGATCAACGAGCAGGGCGGCATCAACGGTATGCCGGTTGAAATGATCGTTGAGGATGATGGCACCGACCCGAAACGTGGCGTGGAGGTGATGGAGAAATTCGCAACCGAACACAGAGTCGACGCAGTTTTCGGTCACCTCTATTCCCACGTCGTCGCTGCCACGGCGCCGCGCGCGGGCGAATTGAAAATGCCGTATTTCCTTTGCTCCGAGGCGCACACTCTCGCGTCTGGCGCCTTCAGCCGCTATTGTTTTCAGCCCTCGATCACCGATGTGAAAAGCCAAGTCGTCTCGATGGCACCGTAGATTTCCAACAATCTGGGCAAGAAAATCACCCTGATCTACCCGGATTTCAACTTTGGCTATGATCATCGCGACAACATGACTGCCGCGATTGAAGCGCAGGGTGGTGAAGTTGTGGCATCGATCGCGATTCCGCCGACCGAGACCTCCTTTACCCGCTACATGCCAAAAATTCCGTTCAACACCGAAGCGATCTATCACGTGATGGTGGGCCCGGCTGTTCTGACCTTTGTGAAAGAACTGGGCGAGCATCTTGGCAGGAACCGCCCGGAAATCTTTGGCTTTATCGACAGTCTCGAAGGTGTGGATATGAATATTCCACAGCTTGAGTACCTCGAAGGCACCTACTTCTGGGAGGCCATGCCGCGCTATGCACAGGCAAATCAATCCGAGTTTGACAAGTTCTTCCGCGAAAAAGTTGGCGTGGATTCCAATGGCGCTTCGCTTGGCGATCCGAAAGACATCGCGACCTACGCGCATATGTTCTCCGTCTGGGAGACCTTGTTTGCGATGAAGGCGGCGATGGAAAAGGCCGACTACAAAGGCCCGGATCAAAAGATCGACTTCTTGGAGGCGATGGAATCCATCACCGGCTTCGAAGAATCGAACGAGTTCCCGCAGGGTGACAAGCTGTTCAACGGCAAAACGCACCAGTCCTTCGGGCATCAGAACATCTCCAAAGTCACGGACGGCAAACTCGATGTGGTGTATCGCACCACGATCGAAGAAACGCTCTACCCGGACGAGACCGACTACACGCAGATGTCGTTCTGATCTCATCTCTCTGCGAAGGCTGATTCATGACGGCCTTCGCCCCTTAAACTTCAAAAAAATCGGACGGGTTTGCTTTCATCGGCAGGAACGAACCGATTGGAGTACGCACAATGGACATCGCTCCATATCTCTTGCTCGCCACATTGGAAGGGCTGGTTCAGGCCTCCGTTTTGATGCTGACGGCGCTTGGTCTTTCGCTGGTGTTCGGCGTGATGCGCGTTGTGAACGTCGCGCACGGCGAATTCTTCATGGTCGGTGCGCTGATCGCCTGGGCCTGTGGGGTCTATATCCCGGGCCCGCCTGCTGTAGGCTTTGTCATCGGCTTGGTGGTCGCGCCGCTGTTCGTTGGGGGGCTTGCCTGGTTGGCCGACTGGGCCGTTCTCAAACGCATCAATTACAACCCCGAGGGCACCATCGTTTCGACGATCGGGATGCTCTATATCATCCAACAATTCGCGCTTTTGACCTTTGGTCCCGATGCGCGCGCCGTCGATGCGCCATTCTACTACACGATCCGCACGCCTTGGTTTGGGTATTCGAGTTACAAGCTCTTTATCATTGTGATCGCCTTGGCGCTTGTCGCCGGTCTGTGGTTCATGCTGCGCCGCTCCAAAGTCGGTTTGCTGATGCGGGCCACCCAGTTTGACAAAGAAACGGCGCAGAATTTTGGCATTCCCGTGGACAAGGTCTATTCCGCTGTCTTCGCCATTGGCGCCATGCTGGCCGCCATCGGTGGGGTGCTCGTCGTGCCGAACCAACAGGCGCATTACCTGATGGGCACCGATCCGCTGCTTCTGTCTTTTGTGGTCGTCATCGTCGGCGGACTGGGCTCGATTCCGGGCACCATTGCCGCCGCCGTGCTCATCGGCCTCTCCGATGGTTTGCTCTCTGTGTTCTTCTCTCCGACACTGGCCAAAATCGTATCGACACTGCTCGTCGCCATCGTTCTGGTGTTCAAACCGCAGGGCCTGTTCTCCGGAAAAGGAGCGCGCGCATGAGCCTGCACTCCACAGAAATTTCCTCTGTCAAGGCCGCGAAAGCGGCTGAGGCGAAGAAAGGGAAGGATCGCTTCATGATCATCCACAACGGCAGGCTACTTGCCCTGTCCCTCGCCACGCTTTTCGTGATTTTCGTGTTGCAGTTTGCATTGAGTGACTATTTGGTTCTCGCTTTGACGCGTATTTTGATCATGTCGATCTTCGCCATGGGATATAATATGTTGATGGGCTACACGGGTCTCCTGAGCCTTGGACATGCGATGTTCTTTGGTTTTGGGCTCTATGCGGCCGGGTTGTCGAGCTACTATTTTGGCACATCCCTACCCGTGTCCTTTGTCATCGCGATTGCCGCCTCTTTGGTGTTCTCCTTTGTCATCGGGCTTTTGGCGCTGCGCACCGAGGGCGTGTCCTTTATGATCGTCACCTTGATGTTCGCCCAGGCGGCCTATCTGGCGACGCTCTATTTCTCGAAAATCACTGGCGGTGATCAGGGCCTGACCCTGCCGACCGATGCGCGTTCCTTCTCCTTGCTCGGGGCCAATTTTGACATGACCTCGGATGTGGTGCGCTTCAATCTGGCGTTCGGTATCTTTGCCGTGGTGCTGATTTTCTTCTTCTTCGTGACCCAAGGCCCACTTGGCCGCCTGTTCACCGCCGTGCGCGAAAACGAACCGCGCACCCAGATGTTGGGCTTTGACACCTACCGCGTGCGCCTTGCGGCCTTTACCCTGTCGGGCACCGTTTGTGGCCTTGCCGGTGCGCTCTACGCCCTGATGTTTGGCTATATTGGCTCGGCCTTTGCGGGGTTTCACTACTCGATCGAGGCGCTTTTGTTCACCCTCGTCGGTGGTCCCGGCACGCTTTTGGGTCCGCTTTTGGGCACCGGCATCATGACCATGCTCATCGACCGTCTGAGCGGCATCACCACCGCCTATCTGATCATCATCGGGATCATCCTCATCGTTGTGAACATGTGGTTCCCCAAAGGCATTCTTGGCACCATTCGTGAAAGGTGGGTCCCATGGCTGAAGTAACTCTTCTTGAAACGCGTGGTCTTGCGCGCCATTTCGACGGGCTCAAAGCGGTGGATGGGGTGGATTTCACCCTCAACGTCGGAGAAATCCGCGCCATCATCGGGCCGAACGGGGCGGGCAAATCCACTTTCGTGAGCCTGCTCTCCGGGCGCATCCCCCCCTCTGCTGGTCAGGTGTTCTTTGACGGCAAAGATGTCACCAATCTTCCGGCGTTCAAACGCGTGCGCCTCGGCATCGCCTATACGTTTCAGATCACCAACATCTACCCCAGCCTGACCGTGTTGGAAAACATCGAAATCGCGGTTCAAAACCGGCTTAAACCGTCGCTGTTTGGCGGTGCGAGCGAAGCGCAAATTCAGTCCGAGGCGGCCCTTGCCGCACAGGCTGTCGGGCTTGGCGACCGGATCGGGGACACAGCGGGCAACCTCGCCTATGGTCACCAGCGTCTGCTGGAAGTGGCGATGGGGCTTGGTCTTGAGCCGAAATTGTTGATCCTCGATGAACCCACACAGGGCCTCTCGGATGCCGAAATCAAGAACTTCATCGAAGTGGTGAAACGGGTCAATGAAACCGCCACCGTATTGATTATCGAACACAATATGGACGTGGTTTTGGCGCTGGCCGACCGCATTACCGTGCTCGAACGCGGTCGTCTTTTGGCCGAAGGCACGCCGGATGAAATCGTCGAAAACGTCGCCGTGCAGGCCGCCTATTTGGGAGAACCGGCATGAGCATGATGTCTGTTAAAGGCTTTGACGCCTTCTATGGCCGCAGTCAGGCGCTGCGCAATTTTTCGATTGAGTTGAAAAGTGGCGAGGTGCTTTGCCTTTTGGGGCGCAATGGCGCGGGCAAAACCACAGCGCTGAAAACCATCATGGGCACGGTGCGCCCGGCGGCGGGTACGCTGATGCTCGACGGCAAGGATTTGACTGGCGTGCCAGCTAAGGACATTCCCCGCGCGGGCATCGGCTATGTGCCGCAGGGACGGCGGTTGTTTACCGAGTTGACGGTTTGGGAAAACCTCGAAATCGGCCTGTGGACCCGCAACACCAACGTCAGCGCGCTCGATCATGCGTTGGAACTTTTTCCGGTGCTCAAAGAGCGGATGACTCAGCGCTCCGGCACTTTGTCGGGCGGCGAACAGACCATGTTGGCCATGGCGCGCGCCATGTGCATCAATCCCTCGGTGATCATGCTTGATGAGCCGACCGAAGGCCTGATGCCCTCCGCCATTGCCGGGATCCGCGATGCGGTGATCAGGTTGCGCGACGAAGGTGTCGCCGTACTTTTGGTAGAACAGCGCGTCGATGCCGTCCTCTCCATCGCCAATCGCGTCGCCTTTATGGACCACGGCGAAATCAAAGCCGAATTCGATATCGAAGAGGTGCGCGCCAACCCGGAGCTTCTCCACCACTATGTGGGGGTCGGTCGTTAGGCCGTCCTCCCTCCGTCGTCCAAAAGGGGGAGTAAAGTATGAACCAGTTTAGCCCTGCCGAGCTGTCCCCGGATGGCGAACTTATGTCGGAATCGATGCGCTCTAGATATGACTTTATCGTCTGTGGCGGTGGCACCACCGGCAGCGTGGTGGCGCGGCGCCTCGCCGAAGATCCAAACGTCTCGATCTTGTTGATTGAAGCGGGCGGATCAGATCGTGTGCCGCAGGTGATCGACAGCACGCAATGGATGTGGAACATCGGCACATCGCGCGATTGGGGCTATAAAGCGGCTTCCTCCAAAACCGTCAACGGTCGCACACCGCTTTTGCCGATGGGCAAAGTCTTGGGCGGCGGTTCGTCGATCAACAGCTCGGTCTGGGCGCGCGGCCATATGAACGACTTTAACAACTGGGCCGCCGCCTCGGGCGAAGAGGGCTGGAATTACGACAACATCTTCAAGGTCTATTGCAAGATCGAAGATTGGCAAGGCACCCCGGAGGCGAAACGCCGCGGCCAGGGTAGGTTGTTGAACATCCTTCAGCCGGAAAATCCGTTTCCGCTCGTTGCAGGTCTGATCAAAGGCGCTGAGCCGGAAACCACAATGGGACCGCTGAGCTCGTCGTGTCAGTTGCAAAAAGTCATGGGCTATCTCGACGAAGGCAAAACCCCGTCGGGGCAGAAACCGTGATCGGCGGCGGGCGCATTGGTGAGAGCGGTTTTTTCATGGAGCCGACGATCCTTGCGGGCACTACAGATGACATGTCCGTGTTGCGTGGCGAAATCTTTGGCCCGGTTCTGGCCTGTCAGGCCTTTGAGGCGCCTCTCTCGATAAAGTTGCCGCCAAAGCCAACGACACCGATTTCGGTCTGGCGGCCTCGATCTGGACCCGTGACATTTCCACCGCGCATGAGCTGGCGAAAAAGGTCAAAGCGGGCTCCGTTTGGATCAACCAACACAACTTTTATGATCCGGCCTTGCCGTTCGGCGGTTACAAACAATCCGGTTGGGGACGTGAGGAGGGCTCTGAAGCCTTCTGCACCTTCACCGAAGTCTAAACCGTCTGTGCCGCGCTCTAAGCCGGCCCAAGGTCAGGGCGTTAGGGTCCTCTCGGATCGCTCTGGCTTTCCTTTGTTTCTACAGGATGAGAGCCATGACCCTTTTGCATCTTCGTGGGTCGCAGAACACAGTCCCTGTGTCGTTTGACCGTCGGTTTCTACGCGCCATGACTCGCGCCATGACCGCGTTTCTCTGCGCCATGCCTGCCGCCGCCATGGCCCATGAGGCGGCGGGTGGGTTCATCCTGTTGATGCCAACGGAGATTTATATCTTCGGTGCGGGTCTTGCGGTTTTGGCCAGTTTCCTAATCCTCGCAATCGTCCCCGCCGCCCGGTTTCATCGCCTGTTTGCCTTAGAGGTCCGCGTCTCAACCGCTCCGCGCCGCATCCCGACTGCGCCGCTGTCGCTCCTGTCGCTCGGCTTCACCCTGTTTTTGCTCTATGCTGCACTGGCGGGTCCGGATGATCCGCTGACCAATCCGATCACCCTCGGGGTGTGGACCTTGGGATGGATCGTCCTGTCTGTGATGACGGTCGTGTTTGGCAATCTTTGGCCCTGGCTCAATCCATGGATCGGCCTGTTACAGATTTTGGGACTTGGCAAACGGCCCATTTTGACCCTGCCCAAGCAGATCGGGTTTGGCGTCGCCTTGGTGCAGATGTTCTACCTGGTCTGGATTGATCTGATCTCGCTCCATGCCACCGATCCAGAGGCCTTGTTCGTGCATGTGTTGTGGTTTTTGGTGCTCAATGGTTTTGGCATGATCCTGTTTGGCACAGAGGAATGGACACGGCGCGCCGAGCCTTTGCATGTGCTTTTTTCCCTGCTCGCGATCCTCTCGCCCTTTGCCTGTACGCAAGGTGGTAAGTTGGGTTTGGTGTTCCCCGGTGCGCGCGTGTTGCGTGACGCGCCGCTCTCTTTGAGTGCCAGTGCCTTTGTCATTTTTATGCTGGCCTCTGGCACGTTCGATGGGGTGTCGTCCACGTTTAAATGGTTGCAGCTTTTGGGCGTGAACCCGCTTGATTTTCATGGCCGTTCTAGCGTGATGTGGCCCAATTCTTTGGGGCTGGTCGGGGCCTTTGTCTTGGCCGCTTTGGTGTTTTTCGGTGCGATTTGGCTGGGCGGTTGCATGGCCCAAAGCACCGTGTCCTTTGCTGTGCTCGCGGGACGCTGTGTCTATACATTGGTGCCGATCTATGTGGCCTATATGCTGTCGCATTTTGCCACCCGCCTGATCATGGATGCGCAATATCTGTGGATTGTGCTCTCTGATCCTTTGCACAAAGGCTGGGATATTTTCGGCACCGCCCACAACCATCCGAGCCAATCCATGTTCAACACCGAATCGGGTATTCATCTGATCTGGGCGTTTCAGACCGGGGTGATTACGCTTGGTCATATCGTCGCCGTGCTCATGGCTCATGCCGTCGCCTTGGACACTCATCGCCGTCCGCGCGATGCGGTTTTGGGCCAGGTGCCGTTGGCGCTTTTGATGGTCGGATATACCTCGCTCGGGCTGTGGCTTCTTGCCGCGCCGCGGCTGTGAGGGGAAGAGGTCATGCTCTGTCTTTTGCTGGAGGTTCTTGGGGGTTTTTTGCGCAAACCCGTGAAATATCGGTGTTTCGCGTTCGAAAATGCTTTCGTGATCCGCTTTTATTCATTAGCATACTAACAAATAATACCATCCTCAAATCGCACAAGGATTCCAAAAATGGATGAGATCGAACATGTCGACATTGCCGTCATCGGTGCAGGTCTTGGGGGCGCCGCTGCCGCCGCACTTTTGTTGAACGCAGGCTTTTCTGTGCACACGTTTGAACAGGCCCCCGAGTTCAGCCGTCTGGGCGCGGGTATTCATGTCGGCCCAAACGTGATGAAGATTTTCCGCGAAATCGGCCTTGAACAACGCCTGTCTGAGATCGGATCGCATCCGGATTTCTGGTTCTCGCGTGATGGCAACACCGGCGAATACCTGTCCAAAATTCCGCTCGGAGATTATGGCCGCAAAGAGTACGGCGCCTCCTATATCACCATTCACCGAGGTGATTTGCACGCGGAACAGATCAACATCCTGCCCAAGGATAAAATCCATTTTGACCACCGTCTGACCGGGATCGAAGAGCGCGACACGGATGTGCTTTTGACCTTTGCCAATGGCAACCGGATCGCCGCCAAAATCGTTGTTGGCGCAGATGGTATCAATTCAATGATCCGCGAGACGCTTTTGGGCGTTGAAAAACCGCGCTATTCCGGTTGGGTTGGACACCGCGCGCTGGTCAATATGGACAAGCTGAAATCGACCGGGATCGACTTTGAGCCCTGTGTGAAATGGTGGTGGGAAGCCTCGCGCCACATCATGGCCTATGCCACCAAGGGCGATGGGTCCGAATATTATTATGTCACCGGCGTGCCTGCCGACACATGGGATCACGACACCAGTTTTGTCGACAGTTCGCGCGCAGAAATGGAAGCGATCTTTGGCGGCTCGCATCCGATGGTGCAGGCGCTGATCGACGCGACAGAAGAGGTCACCAAATGGCCGTTCTGGAACCGGGATCCGATGAATCTCTGGAGCCGGGGCCGTCTTGTGATGTTGGGCGACGCCTGCCATCCGATGCGCCCGCATATGGCGCAAGGGGCCTGTATGGCCATCGAGGATGCCGCCGTTTTGACCCGGGCTTTGTCGATCACGGGGCTGACAGATTACGCCAGCGCGTTTAAAACCTACGAGAGCACGCGCATCAAACGTGCCACCAAAGTGCAAAGAATCTCCAACGCCAACACATGGCTGAAACAGCCTGAAGACCCTGCCTGGGTCTATGGCTATGATCCGATGACGGCGGAACTGAGTTGACAAAAGCGGCCCCGGAAACGGGGCTGCTTTTATGTGGACCAGAGAGTTAGGTCAGAGGATTAAAGCTTAGGCCGCCGCATTTGAAATACCGTTTCAATCGCGGCGAAATCCTGGTAGCCAAGCCTGCTCAGAGGGGCGTAGGACAAGACGTCAAAGCGGCCGTCTTCGGTCAGGCAGTCGTCGCGCAAATGGATGGCCTCGACCCGCGCGAGGATCATCAGATTGCCCTCACCCTCAAGATCAATCGGCTGTGTCAGGCGGCACTCCATTGACGCAGGGGCATGGGCGAGCCTTGGGCAATCTATGGTCTCACATTCCGCCATCGGCAATCCCAGCACCTCAAATTCGCTTTGATCCGCGGCATAGGGCGCAGAGGAGGCATTCAACGCGTCGCGGTCGGCAAGCCCGGCGATGTTGATGCAAAATACGCCCGTTTCCAGAATATGACTGTAGCTGTCCTTGCCCTTGTCCCGATCCGATTTGCCACCAATGGACGAGACAATCACCTGCGGCGGCGTATAGGCCACGGCGTTGAAAAAGGAATAGGGCGCAAGGTTGGTCGCGCCACTGCTGCCACGCGTGGATATCCAAGCAATCGGGCGGGGGGACACGATGGCAGAAAACGGATCACGCGGCAGACCGGAGCCATCTCTTGTCAGGTAGAACATCACTTTACTCCTGTGTCGAAGATATTCAGGGAATTATCTCGTGCTCGGCACCTATGCGATAGGGGCGAAACTGCACAGCGCTTGTCGGCTCAGGCCCCTGCGCGTTCGGTCGGTGGCAGCGGCGCGGGCAACTCCGGTCAGGGGCCTTGGTCGAGCGGAGCCCGACCAAAGTCTTTTCAGGGTATAAAGTTGTATCGCTTACTGGGTCGGTTCTCCGGCGGACAGCAGGCCCGCTGAGATACCGACGCTGCCCAAGATCACCTCGGACGGCGCACTGGGGCAGCTCCAATTTGAGGTGTCGTTCACATCGCCCTCGCCCGAATAGTGCGCCTGTGCCGGATAGGGACACAGGGGCATCGAGCGGGTGACGTCCCCGGCCTCAGTCAGCTTTTCAGCGGCGATGGTTGCAGGGGCCACGCCGTTTTCCACCCAGTTCTCAAGGGCTGCCAGCGTGTTGAAGCTGTCGGGGCCCGTCCCGCCGGAACAGTGACCCATTTCCGGCACCATAAAGAGGCGCGCGCTTTGTGAGAGTGCGTCATAGCCGCCTTTGCGGCGGGCGAGATCATCCACGAACCGAACGGTGCGGAACGGGCTGAGCGCATGATCGCCCCAACCGTGGTAGAGGATCATCTTTTTGCCCTGATCGAAAAAGGCTTCTGTCTCATCAAGGCCGGAACCGTTGCCATCCTGTGTCATCTTGATGAAATATGCGAGGGCATCGGACGGGATGGTCCCGTCGGCATCAATGCCAAAATCGCGCACATTGTAATCGGGGTCCTGCATCACGAGATACTGGATGATGTGGTCAGAAAACGCCCATTCGATCGGCGCAGGCGGGTTGCCGTCATTGCCCCAAGGCTCCGCCGCCGTGATGTCGTCAGCTGAAACACTGCCGCCTTGGAACAGGCTGAAGCCGCCGTCAAAGAGGACCGGCGCATAGCCGGGATAGACCAGACGGCCATCGTCGGTATGAAGCGCTGCGGCCTGCGGTTTCGTCAGACAATTATCACTGTCCGCGCCATCGCAAATCAGGCTTTCGGGCGCAAAGGAACACGCCGCCGGATTCTGGATCATACCGTCTGTCACCCCGTCGACTGCATCACAAGATGCCATGACTGCGTTCTGGATTACGGGCAGCGTGTTGGGGAGGATCTGGGCATCGTCGGCGAGAAGCTGATTGATCTGGAAATGCTGGATTTTCAGCATGGATGAGACATCCATGAAAGCCGCGCCCGAGATGACCCCATCGAAGTCGTCGGGATACCGGGCGGCGGCGACTTGTGCCATGCGGCCACCTGTCGAGCATCCGCTCAAATAGGAATAGCCGGGGCTCTCGCCATAAACCGCTTGGGCAAAAGCTTTAGCCGTGTTGGTCACAACATGTGAGGCACGATAGTAGTAATCGGCGATGGCGGGCGCATTCGGACTGCCGTCTTCGATCAGGGCAAAGCTTGCGTCAAGACCGCTTTCGGCGGTGTGGCCAAGATCGGTCATGGCGGTGACATAGCCAGAGTCATTGGCGTAGGCCACATCAACCGTGTTGGCCGAAGCTTTAACAGTGCCCGCGAGGCCGCCGTTGCCCAGCATTAAAAATCGGTTATTCCATTTTTGCGGCAGGCGAATCTGAAATTTTGCAAGCCCTTCGCCGATGTTATTGCCTTTGGTAATGACCGTACCGTCAACCAGACAAGCAGGGGTTCCCGAGGCTGTCGCGGTTACCTCGGTGACCGTCACCCCGTCAATATCGTAAGATTGTAGGGCTGATACCGAACATTCAAAGGCAAATGCGTCTGTTGCTGTGCATAACTGCGCCGATATAAGTCCTGTGATAAGGACACCTTTGGTGTGCATGTTTTCATCTCCATGTTGGGGAAGGGAGCGCGCAAGATGGCGCGGTATGGCCCGTTTCGGGTCCGATTGGGGCCACCCTTTTTGTGGGATGTGCCCGGCTTTCAGGCTGGCTGAGAGACGATTTATAAGTGGTTCAGCCAAGTTAGAATATCGGCACTGTCGGTGACATCGGCGTATTTCTGATCCATGTCGTAGAGGTTGGCCTCATGCGGTGCCTTGGCGCGATCCGCGCAGCAATCGCGCGGCACCAGAACATTATAGCCCGCCTGCACCGCATCGACGACAGTCGCACGCACACAACCTGATGTGGTCGCTCCAGTCACCACGACAGTGTCCACACCCGCGCCGGTCAACAGCGCATTCAGCGTTGAGCCGAAAAACGATGAGGCGCCTTTCTTGGTGACAATCGCATCCTTGGGCTGAATGCCAGTGGCGGCGTCGATCTCCACCAACCGTGTGCCCTCGATCAGTGCGCGCATGCCAGTGGCCTTTTTCAACCACGGGAGCTTGTCCAACTCGCCAGGATGGTAGGCGATGGTGGTGAAGATCACCGGAAAGCCCTTGGTCCGCGCCAGATCGCAAATCTCTTTGGTTCGAGCCATCTGAGCGCTGGCATCCGAGGCGGTCGGATATTGCACATCCGTGAACCCGTAGGAGAAATCCACCACGACGATGCCGGGGCATATCCCGCGCGGAACCGGCGCGCCAAACCCTGCGGCCTTATAGATGTCTGTCTGGGACATAGTGTTTCCTTCGGAAAAAATGGGGCGACCACAAAGTGGTAAGCAAGAGGCCGCCCCGGATGCGTCTGAGACCGGGGAAGCCTCAGTGCCGCTCCATCTGAATCTCTTTGACCACGATGTCGCCGTCGATCACGACCGGTTCGTCATCTAAGAACAAAGAGCAATTGCGCATCGGGATGTCGAGGTGACAGGCGGTGTCGTTCGGCCCGCCCAACTCGTTGTTCGGCCCGGTGGAGAACATGACATTGCCGTAGAAACTGCGCGGTTCCATGCCCATTCCACCCGGGAAAGCCCCTGGCACCATGTTGTGCCACTTTGCGTTCGGGTTCATCCCCCAGCCGATATGGCTCATGCCAAGCCCGCGCGGATCGTTAAACGCATCCATGTAGGACTTCACCAGTTCGGCATCGAGACCGCCACGCATATCCGTGATCCAACCTTTTTTGATCGTGTAGGTGATCGGCGAGCTGACATACATATTCTGCGGCAAAAGCACGTCACCAGGGGCCACGACGATCGTCCCGTCTACCCCGTCATCATCGCCGCCCGTGAACACAAAACCCGACGGCCAGTGATCCCAACGCCCCGGTTCATCGGTGCAGGCATATTCTGTCACTGCCGGATAGGTGTTGAGTTTGTAGGTCACATCGGTGCCATGCCTTGATGTGATGCGCATGACCTTGGCTTTCGAGAGCATCTCTCCGGCAATAGTCACTTTCTCTTTGATTTCCTGCGTTGGCAACATCCGCGCCAGAAGTTCGGGTGGCTCGACTGCGGTCAAAATCCGGGTGCCAGCCGCCTGAATCGCAAATTGTTCCGGCGAGAACAACAAGAAGATACAGTCGATCAACATATCGCAATTTTTAAGCGCCTCGACCGCATCGGGCAGGGCGGCCAGCCCGGTTTGACCCACGGCCCATTCCCCGATGATCGGCGGTGCGGGCAGGCGCATGTGATACATGCTCGCGCCAAGCATCCGCCCGGCGGCCATAAACGCATCGGCATAATCGAGGCGCTCATTGCCTTGGGTCAGTACGATGAGGCGTTCATCGCTTTGCACGCCCGACATCTTCAGCTGATGCAGGCAGATTTCCGTGAAACTGGCGTGATCCATTTCTGTCGTCCCTGTCTGTTTATGTGATCGGTCTCAGGCCGTGAAATCCATGGTGGCGGCAAGGAAGCCTTCAAGGTTGTCCCAAGGGATCATGTGTCCCGCGCCCTCGACCCTGCGTACCTCCATCGACGGCAGGAGCGCTTTGAGTTCCGCCTCATCCTCGTCTTGGATGACTGGCGCATTGCCTGCGATCACAAGCCGGGTCGGGATTGTGAGTTTCGGCACATCGGCGTGAATGTCGTCGGTATGAAACCCGTCATAGGCGGTGCGGATCGCGCCCCAATGACAGGTGTGCAGCCATTCGGCCCGCAGTGCGAGCTGGTCGTCACTCCATGTCGGGCAATAGGCGCGCATGTCCTCTTTGGTGCACCCCTTCACAGCCATTTTGATCGAGTCGCCATACCAAGCCCAAGGCGACGGGTAGGCGCGGCGGTTTGGGCCGGAGACCGGCGGATCGACCAGAATAGCACCTTTGAACACATCGGGTTTGGTCGCCACCGCACGGATCGCGGTGCGCGCGCCCATCGAATGGCCCATGACGATGGGCTGTTCCAAGATCTCGGCCAGTGCCACCGCATCAGCCGCCATAGCATCGAGCGTGTAATCCAGATCGCCGGTCTCACTGAGACCGCGCCCACGCACGTCGAGCACATGCACGTCAAATGCCTCCGCTAGGCGTTCGGCGACGAAGCCCCATGTGATCGCAGGCGATGTGATGCCGGGGATGAGCAAAAGCTGCGGCCCTTGCCCCTCATAGCGGATCAAATGATGACGAATGCCGTTGGCGTGCAGGTTATATCCAAATCCCATCTCAACTCTCCTCAATACGCGCCGGACAAAAGCGTCCCGCCACCCGGCACACGGGTGTCAAGGTTCAGCGCTTTGAGCATCTGCCATGTCGTGGCGATGGCGGCAGTCAAAACCGGTTTGCCGGTGATCGCTTCGGCCATGGAAACGGCCGACAATGACGGCATTTGAACGCAGGCCGACAGCACCACGGCGTCCACATCGTCGGTTTTCAACCGCTTGACGATCTCCGGCAGGTTCATCGGATCATGTGCCGCAACAGCCAAATTGTCCTGAATTTCAAGCGCAATGTAGTCGCTGACCTCGATGCCTTCGTTGCGGATATATTCCACCACCATTTCGGTCAGCGGCTTCATATAGGGCGCCACTAGGGCAATGCGTTTTGCGCCGAGCGCCCGGATGCCTTCGATCAGCGCCCCTGCCGAGGTCACGACCGGGGCGGGGGCGTCATTGTCGGCGGCAACCTGTGCCAGACGCGGGCCTGATACGCAGTGGTAGCCTTTGCCCATTGACATGATCGCCACGAGGCAGGCGTAGCCCATCACGTCGACCTTGGCATCGGACAGTTCAAGTGCGCAGCGGTCGCTGTCCGCGTCCATTTTCGCGAGCTCTTCCTTGGTCACATGCTTCATGCGCATCCTTGAAGAGTGAAAGGTGAACCGCTCCGGCTCAATGGCTTCGCGGGCTTTCAACAAGGCTGGAATTTCCGTTTCCATGGTGACGTTTGAACTGGGGACAATTTGCCCGATACGAAAGCTTTTCAATTGCGTGTCTCCGCTGTGACGTTAGGAGCACGTTAAATTAATCATATGTATAATAACAAGTCTAAATATTGAGCAGAAATAGGACTTATTCTGCTGTGGGTTAGCTGTGGTTCAGGGGGCGGCGCGCATGCCTGCGGACAGGAATGTCACCAGTTGGTGCAGCATGTCTTCTTTTCCGAATCCATTCAGATGCCCGTCAGTCAGGTCGTCCAAACGCCCCAAATCATTGAGCATGAAGAGATAGGTGCCGACCAAAAAGGCCATGCGAGTCGAAATCACATCGCGCGGAATATGTGGCAATGCATCGCACAATGCGCTGATGTAGCGCTTGACGGAGGCGTCGTAGACCTCTCGGCGCAGACGCAGGGCATGTTCTTCGGGCTCGGCGTGAAGCCGCGCTTGCAAAGCGACGAAGGCCGCACCGTTGGGGCCGGAATATTTCATATCCCACTGAGGCTTAAGGTAAGCCAAGAGAATATCTTCGACCTCGGGATTGGGCGTTTTCTCCAAAAGTCGGTCGAGATTGACATGGCGATGCCCGGCCAAAAACCCGCCACGCCGCAGGAAACAGGCGTCAAACAGATCCGCTTTCGAACCAAAGTAATAGCGCGTCAAAGCTTGGTTCACATTGGCGCGCCCGGCGATGTCGCGCAGGCTTGCGCCCTCAAAGCCAAACTCCGCAAAAGCCAGTTCCGCCTGATCTAGAATCACATCGCGCAAATCTTCGCTTTTGGAGGGGCGACCGGGTTTGCGGTTCTGAGAGAGTTTGGAGGCCGTTGCCATACTGTAAACCTTTAACGCGTCTGGGTCGGTAAAAATTATCTAACTGTATAGTCAGGTGAGCTTTTTGAGCAGATCGACAAATTGTTTTGCTTCATGCGGGGTCAGCGGGGCAAGCGTGTCTTCGGAAATCTGTTGCATCCGTGGCAGCGTATCTTCAATCAGAGCACGCCCCTTTTGCGTTGTGGACAACATATAGCGCCGTTTGTCTGTCGGGTCTTTTTCCATCTGGATCAACCCCCGGCTGATCAATCGCGAGACCACGCCTTTGGTGGTGGCGGCATCCATGCCAACAAGGCGCCCGAGGGCATTTTGCGACATCGGCCCGGCCTCGTTGCGCAGGCGAAACAGGGTTGAAAATTGCACCGAAGTCAGGCCGTCGACGATATGCTCGGCGAAAATACTCAGGTGGCGTTGGTTGGCAAGCCGGAGCAAATAACCGACTTGCTCTTCAAGCACATAATGCTGTTCCTGGCTTTCTGTCATCGGTCTGACGAATCCTTCGACGTTTTTCAGAGCTCCGCGGGGGTGCTATGGGGTTAATGTGTAAAAACACGCAGGACGCGCAAGCACAAGCCTGTGGACGTTTTTCATTTGGTCCAAGTATTCCACGCATTCGGAAAAGAAACCTAGAAATTCGTGTGAGGCGGTGTGGATGGCTTTGACGGCTGCCTGTCTATTGATCGAAAGCTGATTAAAATTTAGGCGTGTTTGTCAAATTATAATATTCAATCGAATAATTTGCAATTAACGTTTGCATGCATACGAATATCTTGCTCACACTGGATCATATAATTGCGCAAAACCGCAAACTCATGGCCAAACATGGGGCAAAATGAAACGCACGCTCACTATAACTCTGAACGGGGTCGAGGTCACCACAGAGGTGCCTGCGCACGCACTGCTCTTGGATGTGCTGCGTGAGACCTTTGGTCTGAATGGCCCGAAATACGGCTGTGGCAAGGCTCAATGTGGTGCTTGTACCGTTCTTGTGGATGGCGTCCCGGCGCGCGCCTGCATGTTGGCGGTCAGCCGGGTTCAGGGTGCAAGGATCACGACACTCGAAGGTCTGGTTGATCCCGAAACCGGCGCGCTCTCGCCGGTGCAACAGGGGTTTTTGGACTGTGAGGGTGCGCAATGTGGCTATTGTCTCAACGGCATGGTGATGGCTGCGACCGCGCTGCTGAAGCGTAGTCCCGATCCCAAAACCGAAGATATTGTTCAAGCTTTGCGTCATAACCTATGCCGTTGCGGCACACATAAAGAGATCATCGCTTCGGTCAAACGCGCTGCTGAATTGATGCGGAAGCGTGCCAATGCCTGATGTCGTCCCATCCGCATTGGCCGTGGTGATCGAGGGCCCAAACGGGCCACACACCTATATTTCCCTCGACGCAAAGGGCAGGGCAACCGGATTTAACGGCCATGTGGATTTGGGCACGGGTATCACCACGGCGCTGGCGCAGATCGTCGCGGAGGAATTGGACCTGCCGCTGTCCAACGTCGAGATCGTCCTTGGCGACACGGCGCGCACCCCGGACCAAGGTCCGACGATTGCCTCTGAGACCATTCAAGTCGCCGCGATCCCGTTGCGCAAAGCGGCCGCTCAGGCGCGCATTTGGTTGGCGGATCGTGGTGCACGGGCGTTGAATGCGCCGTTGGGGCAGGTCGCGCTCAAAAACGGTGTGGTCCATTGGAAAGACACTCAGCGCAGCTACGCCGACTTGCTTTTGGACCAGAATGTAACGCTGACCTATGATCCCGACACGCCCACGAAAGACCCCAAAGACTATACCATCGTCGGAACAAAGACTCCGCGCCGTGATCTTGAGGACAAGCTGCGCGGGGCGCATCTTTATATCCACGATCTGAACGTCGAGGGCATGGTGCATGGTCATGTCTTGCGCCCGCCCTATGCCGGGCGTGACAGCGGGGATTTTGTCGGCAGGAGCCTGATTGGTTATGATGAGAGCGCGGTGCAGGACATGCCCGGCTTTATTGCCGTGGTGCGCGAGGCTGATTTCCTCGGTGTCGTGGCCGAGACCGCAGCCCTGGCTCAAGCGATTGCTGAAGCCCTGCCGACTCGTTGGCGGATGCCGCCGAACCTGCCCGATATGTCAAAACTTGCCGACACCATCCGCCACCAACCGGCCACGCCGCGTGTGCTGGATGGAACCGGTGATTTCGACACTGCTTTGGAGCAGGCGGATCATGTAAAAACCCGCAGCTATATCTGGCCCTATCACGAACATGGCTCCATCGGCCCGTCCTGTTCCATCGCCGATTGGAACGGTGCACAGCCGATCATTTGGTCCGGCACCCAAAACCCGCATATGCTGCGTGGCGATCTGGCCGAGCTTGTCGGGCTGAATGCTGAGGCGATTGAAATCCGGCGCTATCAGGCGGCGGGCTGTTATGGCCGCAACTGTGCCGATGATGTGGGCGCGGATGCGCTTTTGCTGTCGCGTGCGGTGGGCAGGCCTGTGCGGGTGCAACTGACCCGGGCACAGGAGCATCTTTGGGAACCCAAAGGGGCGGCCCAGGTGATGGATGTGCAAGGAGGGCTGAAAAAGGCGCGGCTTGATGCCTATGCGATTGACACATGGTATCCATCGAACCGGGCACCGAACCTTGGGTTGTTGCTAACCGGGCGGGTCGATCCCGCGCCGCGTCCCGCCGATATGGGCGACCGCACCATCGTGCCGCCCTATGAAATTGCCAACAAGCGGATCACCGTGCACGATATGGCGCCAATTGTGCGCGCCTCTTGGATGCGTGGCGTCTCGGCCTTGCCCAACACCTTTGCCCATGAAAGTTTTATGGATGAAATGGCGTTTGAGGCGGGCGAAGACCCGGTCGCTTTCCGGCTCAGGCATCTCAAAGACCCGCGGGCAATGGATTTGGTGCGCCGGACCGCTGAGGCTGCGGGCTATGTCCCGCATGATGGTCCGCGTTTGCGGCGCGAAGGGCGGATGGCCTATGGTCAGGGCTTTGCCTACGCCACCTATGTGCATGGGCCTTTTCCCGGCACAGCCGCTGCCGCTGCCGCTTGGGTGGTGGATGTTGCGGTCGATCTTGAGACCGGAGAGACCACCCTGTCGCGGGTGTTTGTTGGCCAGGATCAGGGCTTGGTGATCAACCCGGACGGTGTGCGTCAGCAAATCCATGGCAATGTCATCCAGACCGCCAGCCGGGTGATGGCCGAAGAGATCACCTTTGACGAGATCGCGCCTAGGGCACAAAGCTGGGCCGCCTATCCGATCCAAACTTTCCCCGCTGTGCCCGACATCGAGACGATGCTGATCGAGCGCCCCGATGAGCCGGCTTTGGGTGTGGGCGAAAGTGCCGCAGTGCCGTCTGCTGCTGCCATTGCCAATGCGATTTTCGACGCCACGGGCGTGCGGATGCGCGAAGTGCCGTTTACGCCCGAAAAGCTGCGCCGGGATTTGGCGGTTCAGGCCGGGGGGCGCGTGACGCTGCCATCGACCCAAACCCACCCCGCCAAAAAAAGCCGCAAGATCGGGGCTTTGGTCGCGGCCCTTGGTGGTGTGTTGACATTTGGTGCGGTTTCAGTGCCGCTGCATCGCAGCATTCCCCCGACAACGCCGCCCGCGCCGGCCACCTTCTCTGCCGAGACCCTCGCGCGGGGCAAAGAGGTCTTTGCTCTGGGGGATTGTGCCGTTTGTCACACCGCCGAGGGCGGGGTGAAAAACGCGGGCGGCAGAGCGGTCCCAACGCCCTTTGGCACGGTCTACACCACGAACCTGACGCCCGATCCTGAAACGGGGCTTGGCAGATGGTCGTTCGAGGCCTTTGAGCGCGCCATGCGTCGCGGCATCAGCCGCGAGGGTCACACTCTCTACCCGGCCTTCCCCTATACCTCTTTCGCCAAAATCGACGGCGCAGACATGTACGCGCTTTATGCCTATCTGCAAACGCTGCCCGCCGTTTCCTCGCCGACGCCCAAGGCCCAAATGATTGCCCCTGCCAATCTGCGTAACGGGGTTGCGGCGTGGAATTGGCTCTATCACGATGCCACACCTTTTGCGCCCGATCCGGCCCAATCTGAGGCCTGGAATCGTGGCAAATATCTCGTTGAGGCGGCGGGTCATTGTTCCGGCTGCCACGCGCCGCGCAATGGGGCAGGAGCGGAAATGCCCAATATGACCGGCGCTGTGGTCGAGGGGTGGTATGCACCGCCGCTTGAAGGATTGGCCAACGCACGGATGAATTGGGACGAGGCAAGCCTCTTTGCATATTTGCGCAAAGGCCACGCGCCGAATGCCAGTGCCTCCGGCCCGATGGCCGAGGTGGTCGAAAGCCTGCAAGAGGTGCCCGATCCCGACATCCGCGCGATGTCGGTCTATTTGGCCTCGCTGATGGCCCCCGCACCAGACTCTCTGCCTGAAACACGCGCCCTGCCGCGTGAGGCCGATCTGCCGCCAAGCCGCGCCAGCCGGCTGTTTGAAAGCGCCTGCGCCTCCTGTCACGATCCGGTATTTGCCGACAGCCTCACCGTGGCGCGGATACCCCTGACACGGGCTCCGGTCTTGCGCGCGCCGACATCCGAGGCGTTGACGAGCGTACTCAACGAGGGCCTGCGCGCCCCCGAAGGTCTTGATCTGCGCGATATGCCGTCTTTTCGGGATGAGTTTTCTGACGCCGATCTGACCGAGTTGACGCAGTACCTGCGCGCCCGGTTCGCGCCCGATTTGCCCGCCTGGCGATGACTTCGGCTTTGAACAGGTCATTGATCGTCTCGGCCCGCGCGCTATCGACCTCGGTCTTCTTGACCCAGTCGTTCAGGGTGTGAGCTGCGCAGCCGATCTTTGCCGCAATTGGCATGATCGTCGGCCAACGCGATCCGTCCTGACTCGTGTTGTCGAGGACCAGCCGCCCATCACCGTTCGCCCGGCTGAGGGCGGCGATGATCTCGCTGCATCATAAAAGAGCGGGCCTTTGTTTGGCCTCGGTTGACCGTTTCCGTGTCGCTGGCATGGGACGGTGCCTTCGTTTCACGCATTACGGATCGCGGACCCAAGATTGTGCGGAACTGCAAGGGGACGATAGCCACTTTCGTTCACGGTGTCTTCCACGGCGCGCCATCAGCCAACTCATCCGCCAAAAAGTCGATCAGTGCCCTCAATTTTGCGGGCATCGGGTGAATGTGTGGCCAAACAGCGCTGATCGGCATATCGCGGGTTGTGGCCTCGGGCAGGACCTGCTCAAGCTGCCCCGACGCGATGGCGGGGAATGCGATGAAACCCGGCAGCATGGCGAGACCAATCCCGGAAATTGCGAGATCACGCATGGTTTCACCATTGTTGACCATGGCGGCTTCACGGACGGCCGGATGCACGTCGCGACGACCGGTGCGAAACCGCCACAGCGTGGAATTTGGCATGTGGCTATAGCCGATAACGGGCTGACCAGTCAGATCCAGCGGCGTTTCGGGTCGGCCATGACGGTCAAGATACGCGGGAGAAGCGCAGGCAACCGAGACATCGTTGCAAAGTTTCCTGGCCATTAGCGCGCTGTCCTGCAACGGACCGATCCGAACGGCGAGATCGAAACCCTCACGCGCCAGATCCACTGTCCTGTCGTCATATTCGATACGCAGGCTCAATGCGGGATTTTGCGCGGCAAACTGTCCAAGGATCAAAGAGAGGTGCAGTGTGCCAAAACTCATGGGCGCGGCAATCGACAAGGTTCCGCGCAGCTGTTCTGTACTGCCCCAGGCCGCCGCTTCGGCGGCGGAGCGCAAATCGGCGAGTGCGGGGCGGATACGCTCGGCAAATCTCTGAGCGCTTTCTGTTGGGGCGATCCGGCCGGCATTGCGCCGAAACAGGGCGGTTCCCAATTCAAGCTCCAAGTCGCTGATCCGTTTGCTGATCACGGATTTCGACAGGTTGAGCCGCGCGGCGGCCGCCGTCACGGTTCCGAGTTCGAGAACGGCGAGGAACGTTTCCAGTTGGTCGAGATCATAACGCATAGGGGAGGAATACCCGTGTCGTTCGCATTTGTCGAACGCCATGTGCGGCATTGGCTGTCTGGATAGAACCGTGTCCCGTCCCCAAATTCGACGCAACGAAAGGAGGCCGATCATGCAACTTACCGGTATACATCACCTGACGGCCATCACCGCCGATGCGCCCGCAAACAATCGCTTTTATACCGAAACTTTGGGAATGCGGCGGGTCAAAAAGACCGTCAATCAGGACGACACCTCTGCGTATCATTTGTTCTTTGCCGATGGCGCGGGCCGCCCTGGAAGCGACCTGACCTTTTTTGACTGGCCGGTTGCGCCCGAACGGCGTGGCACGCATTCGATCAGCCGTACTGGTTTGCGGGTGGCTGAAAACAGTCTGGAGTATTGGGCCAATCGCTTGCGCGATGCCGATCTGACGGTTGGAGAGATTGCCGCACTTGACGGGCGCGCAAGCCTCGACTTCGAAGATCCCGAAGGTCAAAGGTTTCGCCTGATCGCGGATCAACCGGGAACGGCCCATCCTTGGGATCGCAGCCCGGTTCCGGCGGCCTACCAGATCCGGGGTCTGGGTCCGATCACGATCTCCGTGCCCGATCTTACGGCAACAGATCTGATCCTGACCAAGGTCATGAACATGGGGAAACTCCGGGAATACGCCAGCCCTGATGGCGTCGGGCAAGTCCATGTCTATCGCATGGGCGATGGTGGCCCATCGGCGGAACTGCATGTCGCGGTCCAGCCGGATCTGCCGGTGGCCCGTCAAGGGGCGGGTGCGGTGCACCATGTCGCTTTTCGCGTGCCGGATGTACCGACGCTCCACAGGTGGGCGCAACGGTTGAATGACTTTCACGTGCCGTCCTCCGGCGAGGTCGAACGGTATTACTTCCGCTCGCTCTATTTCCGCGAGCCAGGCGGCAATCTGTTCGAAATCGCCACAGACACACCCGGTTTTGCCGTGGATGAGCCGTTCGAGACCATGGGCGAGTCACTGTCCCTGCCGCCCTTCCTCGAAACGCGGCGGGATCACATTGAGGCGGGATTGAAGCCGCTGGACTGACCTTTTGAAGAGCTGCCGATTCCGGCGGCTCTTTGCATGCACAGCAAAGTTGCTAACCATTCGATAATTTTGCAAGATTTCAGGATGAGCAGGGGACGTAGCAATGACTGAATTTCCAATCTGGCGAAAGCCGCAACACCACATGGATGCGGAAAACCCGACAAACCACGTTCATTGGGTCGAATTGTTCTTTGATCTCGTCCATGTGGTCACAATTTTCCTGTTGGGGAATTTCCTGTCGCATCACTTGGACTGGCACGGGTTCCTGATCTTCACGGGCCTCTTCATCGCGTTTTTCTATGCGTGGGCCGATAGTTCAATCTATAACTCGCTCTACATCTCCACTGATATTCCCCATCGCCTTATCATGGCGGCCCAAATCGTGACTGTCATGTTCTTTGCCGCCTCCCTGAATGCGGTGACCGGCAAGGGTTGGGTCTATTTTGCACTGGCATTCGCCGCCAACCGCGGGTTGACCGGATTGCTGTATTGGCGCGCGCGCGGCGGCGAGAACGATCGCTGCGGCTTGGCCTACGAACAAGGACGAAACTTTTTCATCCTCGCGATTGTATTCGCCCTATCCGCCTTCTTGCCAAAGCCCTTGGCCTATTGGCTGTTTGGTGCAGGGCTTATCGCCATCCAACTGCAATACATGTTGCCAAAGATAGGCACGCTGAGGTTGGAGCGTTTCGTGCCGCGACTTGGCCATATCTCCGAACGTTTCGCCCTGATCATGCTGATCCTGCTCGGTGAGGGGTTCTTCAAGATGGTTGTTACACTGTCTGACAAGGGCATCTATAAACTCGGGGCTGGGGCCTTATTGAACATGGCCATCGGTGGCCAGTCGCTTTTTGCCATGGCCTGGGTCTATTTTGATGGTGTCGGCAACGCAAAGCCGAAATCCCGCATGTTGGGGACGTTGCTGGGGTACTGGTTCGGTCACATCGTTCTGATGTGGTCAACGGTCATGGTCGGTGTGGCGTTGGCCGGGGAAATCTATGTCGGCATTCTGGCCCCATACCCATACGACTATGGCATCATCGGAACCGTTGGCCTGAGCGTCTTTCTGGCATCGATCTGGCTGTTGCAACAGCTTGTCGAAGGGCGCGATACCACGCGTCGGCATTCTCATGGCGGCGTGCGTCTGTTTGGGATCGCTGTGACGGTCGTCCTGCTTCTGGTTCTGCCCCATGTGCCAGCCATCGTGGGCAACACTCTGTTTGGGACCGCGCTTTTCTCACAGATCGCCTGGCCACTTAGCATTGCCCTTCGCGAAAGACGTGCCAAGAGATGACCGGGACCGCCTCTCATGTACGGCATCGGGTTTATCAGACCCTGGAAAACCCCAGTCGCACTGACCGGGCGTCTTGGGCGATTGAGATTGGTCTGATCCTTCTCATCTTTGCCAGCGTCACTGCAGTGGCACTGGAAACCGTGCCAGACCTGTTCGCACGTTATCGGGTTGAGTTTCGCCGCTTTGATCTCTTTGTCACCCTCGCCTTTTCCGTGGAATATGTCGCACGGGTCTGGGCCGCGCCCGAAGCCCGGCCGGACGAGCCCGCGTGGCAGGCCAGACTGCGCTACATGCGCTCTCCGATGGCGGTGATCGACCTTGTCGCGATCCTGCCTTTCTATCTGACGCTTCTCATGCCGCTGGACTTTCAACTCTTGCGCGTTTTGCGGCTGTTGCGCATCTACAAGCTGACCCGGTATTCGCCAGCGCTGTCCGTTCTGATGGCGGTGATCCGGGAGGAGGCGGCGACGCTTTTGGCCGCCTTTTCGATCCTGACGATCCTGCTCATATTCGCCGCTGCGGGTGCCTATATGGTCGAACACGAGGCACAGCCGGATGCCTTCGGTTCTGTTCCCGCCGCGATGTGGTGGTCGATGGTCACGCTGACGACCGTCGGATACGGTGATGTCACGCCAATCACGCCGCTGGGGCGGGTATTTGGTGGGGCGATCACCATTTTGGGTGTCGGCATGGCCGCACTGCCCGCCGGTATCATCGCCAGCGGTCTGGCCGATCATCTGCATCGCCGCCGCGATCTGTTGCGCGAGGAATTCCGCTGTGCGCTTGAAGACGGGCAAATTGACTTGGGCGAAGGTCGCAAGATCGAAAAGCTTCGCCGTGACCTTGGCATCAGCAGAGAAATCGCCCACAGCATCCATCAGGACGTGCGGCGCAAGCAGGTTCAACGATCCCAATGCACATGCCCTCAATGTGGGTATGAATTCCAACACATAGGAGATGAAGAATGAGCACAATCCTTGGGATTTCCGGCAGCCTTCGTAAAGCCTCTTTCAATACAGGACTGTTGCGCGCGGCAGCAGAGGTGACATCCGATGACGTTCAAATCGACATCGGGTCCATTGCCGATGTGCCGCTCTACAATGCCGATGCCGAAGCCGCCGAAGGTTTGCCACCGGCGGTGCAGGTATTGCAGGCGCAGCTTGCATCGGCGGACGGGGTGTTGCTGGTTACGCCCGAATATAACAACGGCATACCTGGCGTCTTCAAGAACGCGATCGATTGGATGTCACGGGGCGAGGGGTTGAAGCTGTTCGTGGGGAAACCCATCGCCGTGATTGGCGCCTCTCCGGGCGGGTTCGGTACAATCATGGCACAGAACCATTGGTTGCCGGTCTTGCGAACGCTGAAATGCGATCTGTGGACAGAAGGCCGCCTGATGGTCTCGCGCGCTGGCAGTCTTTATGATGAGGCGGGCAACCTGACCGACGACAAGACGCGCGCGATGCTGGGCGATTACATCAAGTCCTTTGCCGCCAGCCTGTAGGCCGTGAGCCGGACTTTCCCGCTCACGGTCTCGGCAACCGGATCGACGTGGTGCCCTTCGACCTGCCGGACATTGGCAATGTCAATCAGACCCTAACCCGGTCTGATTGATCTCCGTTACGCCTGACAATTCTGCCATAACCTCTACTCCTTATGGATCTTCGCCAGGTTTGGTTGTGAACAGATCGGCCCATTCGGGATGCTTGGCGTATTGGCTGCGCACAAAGGGGCAAATCGGAATAATGCGGAACCCGGCGCGGCGCGCATCCTCCAGCATGTAGTTCAGCAGGGCCTTGGCAACGCCATGTCCGCTCATTGTGGCGGGCACGCCGGTATGATCCGCACTGATGATGCCCGCGCCTTGATGGCGAAACGTGATCTCGGCTTCGGCGTCGATCCCGGCGAGACGGGCGACGTATCGCCCGCGCCGTGCGCCCTCTTCTTTTGACAGTATGAGGTCGGTCATCTCGGTTCTCCTTGCGGGATCTTTGCCAGCCATTTTGCGGCGATACGCACATCTTCGGGCGACAGGTCGTGTCCGGCGTCGATAATCTGTGCATTGAGAGTTGCGCCGCCCGACGTGAGGGAGGCTTCCAGTTGCGGGACCATGCGCCCGAACGGGTCCTGTGCGCCGGTCAAAAGTAGAACGTCGCTGTCTGTCAGATCGGCTGTTGGTGCGTCTTCGAGCGCCTCGATCCCACGTAGCAGGATGGCGCGTTGCACCACACCGGGATGCAACCGCAAGATTGCACCCAACAGGTTTGCCCCGTTGGAATACCCAAGGAATGTCGTCGTTTTGGGGTCGAGCCCATAACTCCGGGTCGCCCCCTCGACGAATGCCACAAAGGCGCGCGCCTCTGCACGAATGTCGTCCTGATCATAGGTCACGGCGTCAAAGCGCCGGAACCAGCGCGTGATCCCTTCTTCGGTGGCTCGGCCACGAACCCCCAAAAGAGTGGCGCGCGGATTCAGCCTGGCCGCCAAAGGCATCAGATCGGCTTCATTCCCGCCGGTGCCGTGCAACAGCACAATGGTAGAGCCGTCGGGGGTGTCTGGCGTATGGAACCGGTGAACAAATGGCAGGTCTCTCATGGGTCTCCTTTCCTCACCCGGACGGGCAAATTGCGGCAGGGTCACGCGTAAATCAGCGGCGCGCACCGCATCTGTGGCCGGAATCATCAGGGTCTCACCCAGATGGGCGGCGTCTTCATCCGCGGTGAAGCCGGGGGCATCGGTGGCGTATTCGACCAGCGTTCCCATCGGTTCACGCACGTATAGCGACAGGAAATACTTTCGATCATGCACATTGGTCACACCGTCCTGCGTGCGCAGGTCCAGTCGCATCTGGCGAAGGGCATCGACATCACGGGCTCGAAAGGCCACATGGTCGAACATACCCGTGCCGGGGAGTGCCGGAACGAACCCTGCCGAGGCCCGCACATCCACCACGTCCTGATCCGATCGCAACCGGATGAACGGCCCGTCTCGCAACGCTTCGGAATAGCCAAACCGCACCAAAAAATCCGCCGTCGCCCGCGCATCCTCCGACAGGAGGGTCACGCCGTGTATCCGTGTCGGCGCGACGGGATCGGCCAGCGGGGCGGTGGCCGGCGCATCGCCGCCCACGAGTTTCACGACAATCCCGTCGGGATCGCGCAGCCGCAGCACCGTTTCGCCCAGTTCCCGCGTCGGCCCGCTGACCTGAATGCCTGCGGTCATCGCACGGGTCAGCCAATCGCCCAAGCTGTTTTTGGGAACTGTAAAGGCGACCTCAGACAGCGCGCCAAGACCGACGCGGCCCGGTGCGCCGTCCTGCCAGACCAGAAAGGTTATGATCGAGCCCGGACTGCCCAAAGCATCGCCATAGAACAGGTGCAATTGCTCTGCGTCCTCGTAGCCGCCGGTCTGTTTCACCAATTTGAGGCCGAGAAAACCGGCATAGAAATCGACGTTCTTTTGAACATTGCGTGTGATTGCGGTGACGTGATGGATGCCGGTTGTCATGGTGCCCCTCATTTGGAAACAACTCTCTGTCCGCCAAATGGGGACGTCACAACAGTCTCTCAACACCGACGATATGGAACCCTGCGTTCCATGGTAGCGAACAGCTATCGCTTTTCAAGGGCGCGCTTTTGCGGCTAACCTGAACCTGAAAGGAGAGTGCCATGAGTTGGAATCCCGCTCTTGACCCCGGCTGCCCCGACGAGATCGGTGTGGATGCCATCGAGACCCTGATCATACCGCGCGCCCGCGATCTGGGCGGGTTCGAGGTGCGGCGCGCCTTGCCTGCGCCACGACGTCAGATGGTCGGCCCGTTCATCTTTTTCGACCAGATGGGACCGGCCGAGTTTCTGACCAATCAGGGCATCGACGTGCGCCCACATCCGCATATTGGCCTTGGCACTGTCACGTATCTCTATCAGGGCCATTTTCAGCACCGCGACAGCCTTGGGACCAACCAGGTGATCCGTCCAGGTGCGGTCAACTGGATGGTCGCCGGACGCGGCGTGACCCATTCCGAGCGCAGTACTTCCGAGTCGCGCAAGGCCCCGCAAGAGCTGTTCGGTATCCAGACATGGATGGCCCTGCCCGAAGAGGATGAAGACCGTGCGCCGTTGTTCGAACATCATGGCCAGGGCGCCCTGCCTATGATCGAAGCCGAGGGGATCGAGGCCCGGCTGATCCTCGGTACAGCCTATGGCGAAACCGCCCCGGCGACGATGTTCTCGGAAACCTTTTATCTGGATGTGACGCTTGCACCAGACGCGCGCTTCCCTCTGCCGGACGATCATGAAGATCGCGGGCTTTATATCACCCATGGTGAGGTCGGCATCGCGGGCGAGACCTTTGAGGCCGGTCGTATGATGGTGTTCCGCCCAGGCGATAAGATCACCGTGCAGGCTGGACCGCAGGGCGCACGGTTGTTGGCACTTGGCGGGGCCACGCTGAACGGGCCGCGCCATGTGTGGTGGAATTTTGTGTCCTCCAGCAAGGACAAGATCGAGGCAGCCAAGGAAGAATGGCGCGCCGCGAATTGGGGCAAGGGTGTTTTTGAGTTGCCCGAGGACGACAAAGCCGAGTTCATTCCATTGCCAGAGAAGTGACAGTCATGAAAACCGCAAAAGACATTCGCGATTTCTGGTTTGCGGGCACGGTGCAGCCCTATTGGTTTGCCCGTTCCGATAAGGTCGATGCGCGGATCAAAACCGATTTTGCCGAAACTTATGAAACAGCGCATCGCGGCGATCTCGATCACTGGATGGAGAACGCGGCGGACGCGCTTTCGCTGGTCATCGCCTTGGACCAGTTCCCGCGCAACCTGTTCCGCGGCTCGGGCCGGTCCTTCGAGAGTAATGATATTGCCCTGACCCATGCCCGTACGGCGCTGGATCGCGGCTATGATCAGGACCTTTCGGAAACCGAACGCCAGTTCTTTTACCTGCCCTTTATGCATTCAGAGATGCTCGCCGATCAGAACCGATCCGTGAAACTCTACAAAGCGCTCGGCAACGAGAATGCACTGGATTTCGCCCATCAGCACCGCGACATCATCGCCCAATTTGATCGGTTTCCTCACCGCAACGTAGTGCTGGGGCGCGATAATACGCCAGAGGAAGCGGAGTTTTTGAAAACTCATTCAGGGTTCTGAAAAGCATCCACTATCCGTAACACACCAACGACCTGCGTCGACAGGCCCGCGCCAGAAGCACAGTCCCGGCAATCGCACTAACCGCCCGACCCGGAACCGACCGATAAATGCGGAAAGGGATGAACCTATTCTGACAGTTCCGTTTCAGCCGATGCGCCCCAAACGTGTTGAATGTCAGATGATTTTGGCCTGCACGTCACAAGCCGCCCAAAAATTGAAAACCAGACCTTCGCGCAGATCGCAGCGAAGGGCGGGTTTGAGGCCAAATTGCGCATTGTATGAGCGGTTTCAATCTGTTTAGATTTCCATCTTTGAAATGCGCGAGCCGGTGATTATGAAGAAATTCTTTGCGTACCTTAGTCTCTTTATTCCGCAATCCTTGTTGTCGACAAAATACATCGTTGAACGCGTCTCACTTATGGCTGATGATCCAGCCACTTGCGATCACGAATGGGACGTTGTCGCGGGCATTTTAGATACCGTCGAACTGCAGGTTCAATGTAGAAAGTGCGCTACATATAGCGAGGTCCCTAGCCCGACCAAGGAAGAATGGGACGCCTGCTATGGAGCGATGGAGAATCCGTATCCTTGGGAAGACAAATCTCGCATCAGATACTATCACGTTGATGACACGCCCCACTGATTTTCAAAACTTCGGTGTTTGATCACTGATAATGACCCAACGGCAGCTTTGTCCCGCATTGCAGACAGTGACCCACACCGCGCCTAAGGTCCGGGTAGGGGTCAGACCTGCATGACGGTTGGCCCGATATTGCGTGACGCGGCCTGCTGATAGGATTCAGAAAGTCAGCCACATCGCGTCAAAGATGTTCGACATTCGACAATATGACTGCGCGTGTTGTATGGGCTGGCTTCAAAAGGGCGGCAGTCAATGCCTCTTTTGTGGCTTGTGAATAGGTATTTAAAATACTAATACAAAAGATAAGCCAGTGACATAACAGGGCTGATCAAATGATTTGCAAGACGCACAGCCAGATGGCGACCGTTACGTGCCTTTCACTTTGTGAAAGGATGCTGCCCGCATGACCGATAAAGATGCTTTAGACGCATTGCCCGGCGAATTGTTGATGTGGATTCTGATTGTCAGTGAAGTGCTCGTCTTCGGGGCGGGGCTGACCGTGTTCCTGTCTGTTCGGATCACCGACCCCGACGGCTTTGCCGAGGCACAGGACATGTTGGATCGCACGGCGGCGGGGATCAACACGATTGTCCTGATCACCAGTGGCTTTCTTGCCGCCTTGGCCAATGCCTTGCGTCAGGGCGGCGCACGGACGAAAGCGCGGTTTTGTCTTGTTGCGGCGGCTTTGCTTGGCGTGGTGTTCCTGTGGATAAAAGGGGCGGAGTTTGCCTCCAAGGCCGCCAGTGGCATCGTTTGGGACACCCATGTCCTTTTCAATTTCTACTTCATGCTGACAGGATTTCATGCCGCGCATGTCGCGGCCGGTGTCGTGCTGTTGTTGCTCGTTGCCTGGCGCGATCATGTTGACAATATAGAGGACGCCACGGCGTTTTGGCACATGGTTGACCTGATCTGGGTGCTGCTCTTTCCCGTGATCTATCTTTTGCAATGACACATCGGTCGCTTTATATCGCCTGGGCGCTGCTGGTGGCCCTCAGCTTTGGCTCAACAGCTCTGTCGGCATCGGGGATCTGGGCGCAATGGCCCGGTGTGGCGGGGGTGGCGGTGATGGCGCTGGCCTGGCAAAAAGCCCGGATCATCCTTGCCGACTATATGGGATTGCAGCGGGCCCCAAGGTGGCGGCGCGGGTTCGATGTGTGCTTGACGGGACTATGCCTTCTCATGCTGGCGCTTTACGCCGCACCTCTCGTGCTGTGAACGCCAAAGCGCTAAGGCGATCCGGGTAGATCCGAACCGCTTTTCGGGGCGGCATGCCCACGATGGTGACCGAGGCCGATATTCTGGCGGGCGCGTGCGAGTGGCGGACCGTCTGTGCCATGCCTCTGCGCCGCGCGGTCTGGGCGGTGGTCACGCTCTTGGCGCGTCAGAGGGTTTCCGGGCGGTAAACACAATCGGCCAATGTGCTGCGGTTGAGGTCGGCAACAAAGGCCGTCTCGGCTTGGGCCAGCCGCGCCTTCAACCGGCATTGCGGGGTCAGTGTGCAGGCGTTGCCGCTGGCCGCGAAGCATTCCACCAGGGCTTGGTCAGCTTCGAGTGTCGCGATCACGTCGCCCAGCCGGATGTTTTCGGGCGGACGGGCCAATGCCGCGCCTCCGCCCCCTCCGCGTCGGGTTTCCAGATAGCCTGCGGTGGCAAGGGCCGAAATCACCTTGGCCAAGTGATTGCGGGATATTTGGAACTCGTCGGCTAGGTCCGCCGTGGTGAAGGGTCGGTCAGGGTCGCCTGCCATGCGCATCAAGACGCGCAGGCCGTAGTCGGTGAAGGAGGTGAGGCGCAAGGTCGCAGTCCTGATTTGGTAATTGAAGTGCGTATTTGGGGAGTGATATGCGTATTTTAGATACCAATTTGCTGCGGCCCGCGCAAGGGCTGGGCGATGAGCCTGAGAAAGGGTCTACGATGAACACTCTTGCCGAAGCGGACGTCCCCCAGGAAACTGGCGCGCTAATCGATCATATTTTGACCCGGTATCATGAAATGCACCGCGCTGACTTTGCCGCGTTGATGTTGCTGGCGGAGCGGGTCGAGCACGTCCACGAGGGCGATGCGGAGGCGCCCGTGGGTTTGGCACAGGCCCTCGCAACGCTGGCGCATGAGATGGAGGATCACATGACCAAGGAGGAAAGAATCCTGTTTCCGGCCATGCGAGACGGCGGGGGCGCGGGGATCGAGCATCCCATAGCGGTGATGCGGGCCGATCATGACGACCACGCTGAAAACATCGCGCTGATCCGGCAACTGACACACGATCTGACTCCTCCAGAGCATGCCTGCGGATCTTGGCGATCACTCTATAGCGGCACGTTGACGCTGTTTGATGATATTGCCGCCCATATCGCGCTGGAAAACGACGTCCTTTTTCCGAGGTTCGAGCGAGGGTAAGGGCAATGATGACGCTGGCACGCGTTTCGACGCAGGGACGCGGGGCGCGCGCGCTATCCGCCATGGTTTTCGGCGACCCGGTGACGTCTGCCCAAGCTGGCGGCACGGCGTCCAAAGCCCGGTGTCACCGGTATTGCGTAGTCCGCGGCAGGTGACCACAATTCATCCGCACTCCCATCACCCACAACCCCATGGCATCCCGCTTGACCTGATCGTGACGGAGACCAAGATCGCGACCAAGATCGTGACCAAGACCGGGTTGCTTGCAGAACGGACCCCCTGATCATGAGCATCCATGCAGATGTCAATACCCGCCCTCCGGGCCCCGGACGGACCGCCGCCGCGCGGCTGGCCTGTGTGCTGATACAGCCGTTTCTGTCCCGCGTTGTCCATCGGACTGCCGCGCGGCACCCGTCGCTCTTTGCGCGGCTTGGGCCACACCAGACGACCGATTTCCTGATCGACCCGGTGGAACTGCCTTTCGCGCTGCACCTGCGCCCTGATCCAGAGGCGCTGGTGTTCCGCGCCGTGCCGCGTGATGCCGCACCGCACACGGGTGCCGCGATCCGGGGGCGGTTTTTGTTGCTGCTGGAGTTGGTCGATGCCGAACAGGACGGCGACGCAGCCTTTTTTTCGCGCGATCTGGAGGTGAGCGGCGACACCGAGGCCGTGGTGCGGCTGCGGAATGCGCTCGACGATATCGACGGGTCTCTGGCCGAAGAAACGGCGGCGATGTTTGGAGCGCCGGGGCGGGCCATGCTCGCACGGCTGCGGCGGGCCTATCTCAACGACACCAAAGGACAGGAGTGCATATAATGAGCCTTGCCGAACTGATCTGCCCCGCTGGCACCCCCGCCGCGCTGCGGACGGCCGTGGATGCGGGTGCCGACGCCGTTTATTGTGGGTTTCAGGATGCGACCAACGCGCGCAACTTTCCGGGCCTGAATCTCACGCCTGACGAGCTTGCCGCATCGGTCGTCTATGCTCATGCCCACGGCACGAAGGTTCTGTTGGCGCTCAATACATATCCGCCCGCCGGCAAGCTGGATCTGTGGCGGCATGCGGCGGATACCGGCGCTCGGTTGGGTGTGGATGCCTTTATCGTCGCCGACATGGGCGTGGCCGATTACATCGCCCATGCTCACCCGCAGGTGCGGCTGCACTTGTCGGTACAGGCTGCTGCCTCGTCGCCCGAGGCGATCCGCTACTATTGCGAAAGTTTCGGGGTAAAGCGCGTGGTTTTGCCGCGTATTCTGACGATCCCAGAAATCCGCCAGATCCGCAAGGAAATCCCCTGTGAGATCGAGACCTTCATCTTTGGGAACCATGGTTTGATGGTCGAGGGACGGTGCAGCCTGACGAATTATCTCACCGGGCAATCGACGAACATGGACGGTGTCTGCTCGCCCGCCTCGGACGTGGAATATGTGCGCGATGCCGATGGGTCGATGTCTTCGCAGCTTGCGGGGTTCACCATCGACCGGTTCGGTCCAGACGAGAAGGCCGGGTATCCCACGATCTGCAAGGGGCGCTACACTGCGCCGCACCGACCCGAGGGGTACTATGCCTTTGAGGAGCCGGTGAGCCTGAATCTCTCGCGGTTGCTGCCCGAGTTGATTGACGCCGGGGTCCATGCCTTCAAGATTGAGGGACGACAGCGGTCGAAAAGCTATGTCCGGGGTGTTGTGCGGGCCTTTCGTGCGGCGGTGGATGATATCAAGGCGGGGCGCAAGGCGAATATCGCGGATCTTCTCGCGCTGACCGAGGGGCAGAAGCAGACCCAAGGTGCCTTCGAAACAAAGAAATGGCGGTGACCAACATGACGAAATTGACACTCGGCCCCATCGCCTATCACTGGTCCGCCGAGGCGCGGAGCGACTTTTATGCCCGCATCGCTGACGAGGCCCCGGTGGACGACGTCTATCTGGGCGAAGTGATCTGTTCCAAGCGCGCGCCCTTTCACGAGGCCGAACTGCCCGCCACGATCGACCGGCTGGAGCGGGCGGGCAAGCGGGTGATCTTGTCCACGCTGGCCGAAGTCATGCTTAAACGCGAGCGCAAGGCGACCGACGATCTGGCAGGGATCGACGCGCCTGAGATCGAAATCAACAATGCGGCGGGCCTCTTTGCGCGGGGTCGGCGCCCGCACCGCATCGGTCCGTTCATGAACGCCTATAACGAGGCAACCATCGGATGGATGGCCGCACGGGGCGCGACCCATGTCTGCCTGCCGTCCGAAATGCCAGCCCCGGCCATCGCCGTCGCGGCGCGTGCCGCAAACGATTTGGGGCTTGGTGTTGAGGTACAGGTCTTTGGCCGCGTCTCACTCGCCGTCTCAGCGCGCTGCTACCACGCCCGCGCCCATGGCCGGACCAAGGACAATTGCCAGTTCGTCTGCGAAGAAGATCCCGACGGTATGCCACTGCGCAGCCGTGATGATCAGCCAATCCTGCGGGTGAACGGCATTCAGACCCAGTCTGAGAGTTATCTTGACCTGTTGCCCGAAACCCCGCAACTGGTGGCCGACAGGGTCACCCATCTTCGGCTGATGCCGCAGAGGGTGGACATGGTTGCGGTGGCGCAGGTGTTTCGCGACGCGGTGGACGGCAGGCTGTCGATGAGCGAAGCAGACGCGCGCCTCGCGGCGCTGAGCGGTGATGCGCGCCTCAGCAATGGCTTCTACCATGGTGCGGCGGGCTACCGGCGGATCGCCATGGCGGCACCGGTCTGACTGCGGGACGAAGTCCACAACTCGATCCCGGCCTTGGCGCAGATATGTGCCTGCACCGGTCCGCGTGCGGTGAATGGCCCACATCATCATGCCTGTCATGCGCAGAGCATCGACCGGCCCATCCCCCTTTTAACACCTATGCCCATTTCGCGGATTTTGCGCTTGGGTTCGGTGAACTTTATGCGTGCAATATCAACGGAGCCCACTTTTCTCTAAGTGGTTATTGTAGACATAGACCCATTTTGCCGTTTAAAAATTCACCAATTTTTACGTTAACTTTCATTTAAATTTGACAGGGCGAGTCAGTTGCGTCAAGTTTCACGTTAACAATAACGCAAAAGCCAGAGATTCAATCGCTGGCGAAATAACGCACAACGCACCCCTTGGAGGTCAAAAATGAAAATTGCTGTGCCAGACAGCGCAGTGGAGGCTATCCTCCCGGCTGTCGCCGACTTTTTGAGCGTGCCTAAGATGGTCGTGGGCGGCCAAAGCTGCGAGGCGCTTTCCGGCCAAACCTTTGCTGTCTACGATCCGGCAACAGGTGGAGAAATCGCTCAGGTGCCCGCAGGTGGTGTCGAAGATGTCAATGCGGCAGTGGCTGCCGCTCGCACGGCCTTTGAAGGCCCTTGGTCCAACATGAGCGCCATGGCGCGTCAATCCCTGATGCTCAAACTCGCGGATATCATCGAGGAGAACGGCGAAGAGTTGGCCCAGATCGAGACCTTGGAAAACGGTAAGAACGTGATGATTTCACGTCTCATCGAGGTGCAATCCTCCGCCGAATACATCCGCTATATGGCCGGTTGGGCGACCAAGATTTATGGTCAGACCTTTGACGTGTCCATCGCCATCCCCGAGGGCACAAAATACCAAGCGCAGACCCGCAAAGAAGCCGTCGGCGTGGTTGCGGCGGTGACGCCGTGGAATTTCCCGCTCAACATGGCCGTCTGGAAAATCGCACCTGCATTGGCGGCGGGCTGTACCGTGGTGTTGAAGCCTGCCGAGGAAACACCGCTGACCTCGATGTATCTGGCGAAACTTTGCCTTGAGGCCGGGTTCCCTGAGGGGACGGTCAATGTCATTACCGGCACCGGTTCGGACGTGGGCGCGCCTTTGGTGGCGCATCCTGGGGTCGATAAAGTCACCTTTACGGGGTCCACCGCGACCGGAAAACTCATTGGCATTCAGGCGATGAAAGACATGAAGCCGGTGACATTGGAATTGGGCGGCAAAGCCCCGATGGTTATGTTCGACGATATGGATCTTGATCTGTTGGGCCCGGCAATCGGCATCGGCACGATGTTCAATTCCGGCCAAACCTGCACCTCGGGCACGCGGCTTTATATCCAAAAAGGCATCTACGAAAAGGCGCTCGACATCATTGCGGCCATTGCCGGGAGCCTGCCGATTGGTTCTGGGATGAACCCGGGCAATATGATCAATCCGCTGGTCTCAGCCAAACATCAGGCCCATGTCAAAGCCTGTATTTCCAAAGCGATCGAGCAAGGCGCAAAGCCAATTCTCAACGGGGCAGCCCCGAATGAGGGCTATTACGTTGCGCCGCAGATTTTTACCGAAACCACTCAAGACATGGCGATCATGCAGCAAGAGGTGTTTGGTCCGGTGATCTCAGTCACGCCGTTTGGCGACGCCGATGAGGCGATGACCATGGCCAACGATACGATCTATGGGCTTGGCGCGTCGATTTGGACCACGGATGTCAACAAAGTCATGCGCTACGTGCCGAAACTCAAAGCCGGAACAGTTTGGGTCAATGCCCACAACATCCCCGATCAAAACATGCCCTTTGGTGGCTTTAAACAATCGGGTGTAGGCCGTGAACATGGCGCAGGCGCACTTGAGAATTATCTCGAAACGAAATCGGTTTGCGTGGCGTATCCCGCGTAGACTGCATGGCCCTGTCCCTTTCCCCGAGGGGCAGGGCCTAAAGATCCTGTGTGTCTGACACGCAGCTTACCCCGCGAAGCCCCCGCCATAGAGGGGTCGCGACAACAGAGAGGAATGATCTGAAGATCGAGATGTACCCTCGGTCGGACGCCTTCCTTGTCACTGCAAAGCTCCCTCCCTCGTGTCGGCACCGCTGGCACGAACCGCTCTTTCTTTGTCCATTGCCAAGAGGCTCATCTCCCCATGAATGCCCATACCTATCCTCAGCTCTCCGCCGATCTGAACGGCAAAACATTTGATTATATCATCTGTGGTGCCGGGTCCGCCGGCTGCGTGATCGCCGCGCGCCTGTCCGAGGACCCTGCGGTTTCCGTCCTTCTGGTGGAAGCAGGTCACGGTGACACGCCCGATATGGTCTCCACCCCGCTGCGGGTGATCGACATTTGGTTTTCCGATTACGATTGGGGCTTTTCGACGGTGCCGCAAAAACATGCCGGAAACCGCCAAGTCTATTGGCCACGGGGCAAGGTCATGGGCGGCTGTTCGTCGATGAACGGCATGATCTATGTCCGCGGGCACAAGGCGGATTATGACGCTTGGTCGCTTCAGGGCAATTATGGTTGGGATTGGAAATCTGTCCTGCCGTATTTCAAGAAAATCGAAGATTTTGAAGGCGGTGCGGATGACTATCGTGCCACTGGTGGACCGCTACGTGTGATCAAGGACTACGAGCCGCACCCGGTGATGCAGGCTTTGGTCAAAGCCGGTGTCGAAGCAGGCATTCCCTATAACGAAGATTACAATGGTGAGACCACTGACGGTATTTCGCGCATCCAGTTCAACATCAAAGAAGGTAGGCGCGCCTCAACGGCGGCGGGTTATATCGACCCGATCCACAACCGCGCCAATCTGACGGTGATGAGCGGCGCGCGGGCCGAGAAGGTCTTGATCTCTGAGGGCGTTGTCACCGGGGTTCGACTTGCCACGGCTACGGGGTCGGTCACGCTCAATGCCGCCAAAGAGGTGGTGCTTTCTGCGGGGACTTTGGAAAGCCCGAAAATCCTCATGCTCTCAGGGATCGGTCCGAAAGAGCACTTGGCCGAACATGGCATTGGTTGCATCTGTGATCTGCCGGGCGTGGGCCAGAACCTGCATGACCACACCTTCCTGCCGATGGTCTATGAGAGTAAGCCGGACTACCCGTTCCCGACCGACCCGAACCTGCCACCGATGCAGGTGCATATGTTCACCAAATCGCATCCCGACATGGCGGTGCCGGACCTTCAGCCGCTGTTTTTCTCGGTGCCCGCCTATGCGCCGGGGCAGGAGGGGCCGATGAATGCCTTCACGCTCCACGCTGCGGGCATTCGTCCAACGTCGCGTGGTGAGATGCGGTTGACCGGGGCGTCGATCAACGACCCTGTCGCGCTCGATCCAAATCTTTTGTCGACCCAATATGACGTTGATTGCCTCGTCACCTCGATGAAGCAAATTCGCGATCTCACCTCTCAGCCTGCGCTCAAAGACTGGGTGACGCGCGAGGTCTATCCGGGGCCGGAAGTGCAAACGGATGAAGCGTTGGCAGAGTATGCCCGCTCTTTCGTAGGCAGCTATCACCATCAGGTTGGCACCTGCGCCATGGGCACCTCGGCCATGTCGGTCGTCGACCCTGAATTGCGGGTCTATGGCGTCAAAGGGCTGCGTGTGGCGGACGCCTCGATCATGCCCGCCGTGCCGTCCGGCAACACCAATGCTCCGGCCATCATGATCGGCGAAAAATGCGCTGATCTTATCAAGTTCAACGTCTGTGCCAGCGTTTGAACCGTGTGTTCCAAGGATATTCAACATGACAAAGCTCACCATGAATCGTCGTCACCTGATTAAATCCACCGCAGCGGCAACCCTGTTTGCGCCGTCGATCGTGTCTGCCCGCCGTGCCCATGCCGCGGGGGGCACCTTGCGGGTTGGGTATGTCTCTCCGCGCTCCGGCGCGTTGAGTCAAATCTCTGAAAGTGACGGCTTTGTCATTGACGCCGTGCGGGATACGTTGGGCGGTAAACTTGAGACGGCGGCAGGGGCGCTCGACATCGAGATCATCGAAAAGGACACGCAGTCTGATCCGAACCGGGCGGGCGATATGGCCTCCGATTTGATCTACCAAGATGAGGTCGATCTTGTGCTCGTCGGGTCCACACCGGATACGACCAACCCGGTTGCGGACCTGTGTGAACTCAACGGCGTTCCATGCCTCTCTGCGGCCACCCCATGGCAGTCCTGGTACTTTGGCCGCGGTGGTGCGCCAATGGAGAAAAGCTTTACCTACACCAACCACTTCTTCTGGGGGTCTGAGGATCTTTTGGCGGTATATTTTGGCCTTTGGGCCGGATTAGAAACGAATAAAGTCGTCGGCGCGCTTTGGCCAAACGACCCGGATGGGATCGCTTTTGCCGATCCGAATCTGGGTTTTCCGCCCGCTCTGTCTGAGGCTGGCTATACCCTTGTCGATCCGGGCCGCTACCAAAACCTGAAGGATGATTTCTCCGCCGAGATCAATGCGTTCAAATCCGCAGGGGTCGAAATCGTCACTGGTGTCATGCTTCCACCTGACTTGGCGACCTTCATGACACAGGCCAAACAGATGGGCTACACGCCGAAATTCGTCACTGTGGCCAAAGCTGCTTTGACTCCAAAAGGTGTTGAAAGTTTCCCGGATGGTTTGGGTGAAAACCTTTCCGGTGAATATTATTGGGGGCCACAATACCCCTATGTGTCGTCGCTCACCGGCCAATCGACCGAGATGCTTTGTGCCGCTTACATGGAGGGCACAGGCAACCAATGGCTGCAAGGCACAGGCTATGTTCATGCCCTGTTCGAGGTGGCGGTGGATCTGCTCAAGCGCACAGAAGATGTGACTCCCGAGGCCGTTGTGGCGGCGATGAATGCCACCGATTTGAACACCTGTGTTGGGCATATCAAATGGGGCGATTTCGCTTTGGCGCCAAACGTTGCCAAAACGCCGGTCGCAGGCGGGCAGTGGCAATCGGACGGTGAGGGGGGCTTTAAATTGGTCTGCACCTTTAACGATGTCGCGCCTGATATTGTGACCAACGGCACTTTGGAACCGAAGGTTTGGTAAGTGCTGTGACTGAGGTATTTACTCCCTCGGGACCCGTGCTTGAGGCGCGGGCCCTGACCAAGCGCTACGGCGCTTTGACGGTCAATGATGCGGTGTCCTTTTCGCTCGCAGCGGGTGAGGCGCTTGGTGTGCTTGGTCCGAACGGTGCAGGTAAAACGACGCTGTTGAAAATGCTCGCGGGATCGACCGCCCCAAGCGCCGGACAGGTGCTCTATGACGGGCGCGATATGTCCGGGCTGACCGAACCCGCACGCTGTCGCCAAGGCATTGTGCGGACCTCGCAAGTGCCGCAACCGTTTGAACAAATCTCGGTTTGGGAAAACGTTTTGACGGCGGCCTATCACGGCGGGGGCCATCATGGCGATGCGGCGGAAGAGGTGGCCTACACCGCGCTCAAGCGCACGGGACTTTTGGAACGCCACGAAGAAATGGCCGGAGCGTTGTCATTGATGGGGCGCAAACGGTTGGAATTGTCGCGGGCACTGGCCTGTGAACCCAAGGTGCTTTTGCTGGATGAAATCGCAGGCGGCTTGACCGATTTTGAGGTCCACGACCTTGTTGTGCTGATCCAAGATATTCGTACCTCAGGTGTTTCGATCATCTGGATTGAGCATGTGGTGCATGCGCTTGTGGCTGTCGTGGATCGACTCATTGCCTTGGATTTCGGTCAATTGATTGCCGAAGGCACTCCCGACGAGGTGATGGAAGGCGAGGCCTTCAAACGCGCCTATTTTGGCGAGGATGCGATTTTAGAAGGGGTGCGCTGATGGCTTTGCTTGAGGTTGAAAACCTATCCGCCGGATACGGATTGTTTCAGGCCCTTCGCGGAATTTCCTTGGCTGCTGAGGAAGGCGAAACCTTGGCCATCGTCGGGGCCAATGGTGCCGGCAAAACAACATTGCTGCGCACGATTTGTGGCGCGCTTCCGGCGATGACGGGTCGGGTGTCCTTTGACGGCACGTCGATTGAAAACAGTTCGGCGCATCAACTGGCCCGGCTTGGTATTTCGATGGTGCCAGAGGGGCGCAAACTGTTCCCAAGCCTCACGGTCGAAGACAATTTGATCATCGGCAGCTATCCAAAACGCAAAGGCTTTTGGACGGTGGAGCGCGTGTATGCGCTTTTCCCCGAATTGGTCAAACGCCGCAACAATCGCGGGCTGGATCTGTCAGGCGGGGAGCAGCAAATGGTCGCGATTGGCCGGGCCCTGATGGCCAATCCCCGGTTGTTGTTGATGGATGAAATCTCCCTTGGCCTTGCGCCTATTGTGGTGAATCAAATTTACAAAAGCCTGCCGGAAATCAGCGGCCATGGCACCTCTATTGTCCTTGTTGAACAGGATTTGAACCGGGCACTGAGTGTTTCCAATCACGTCTATTGCCTGCTTGAAGGCCATGTTGAACTGTCCGGTCTTTCGGCCCAGATGGATCGCCAGGCCTTGATCGACGCTTATTTTGGAGCAAATGCATGATTGCGACGTCTACCATGCTCAACGGTGTCCTTTTGGGCGGTCTTTATGCGCTTTACGGGCTGGGTCTGTCTTTGACATTCGGCATTATGCGCACCGTCAATCTCGCCCATGGGGACATCATTGTTCTCGCGACCTACCTCGCGCTTATAACCACGCAGGTGTTGGGGCTGACGCCTCTCATGTCGCTCGCCGTGCTTGTTCCGGTGATGTTTTGTATCGGCTACGGGCTTCAACGCTTGATCCTCAATCGCACGCTGAAAGACGGGATGATGCCGGCGGTGATCATCACCTTTGGCCTGTCTTTTGTCATTCAGAACGGCTTGCTTTTGGGCTTTTCCGCGGATCGTCAGGTGCTGCGGCAGGGGGCGATTGAAACCATGGGGGTCACGCTCGCGCCCGGAGTGACCATCGGCGTGTTCCCGATTTTGACTTTGGCGGTTTTGTTGGTGATGATCTTTGCGCTTCAGGCCTTTATGGGGCGCACGCTTTTGGGGCGCGCGTTTCGTGCCACGTCAGATGACCCGGCAACGGCGGAGTTGATGGGCATCGACGGCAAGCGCATTTATGGCCTCGCGATGGGGCTGTCTTTTGCCATCATCGCGGTCACTGGCGTGGTGATGGGCATTCGCTCGAACTTCTCGCCGTTTGACGGCCCCGCGCGGCTTATTTTCGCTTTTGAGGTCATCATCATTGGCGGCATGGGGTCGATTTATGGCGTGCTTGCGGGTGGGTTGATCCTTGGCATCGCCCAGACGATTGGCGGCGCGATCAATCCCACATTTTTCCAACTTGCGGGCCATCTCGTGACGCTTGGCATTCTTGTCGTGCGGCCGTCTGGTCTGTTTCCAGAGACCATAGAGAGGGACTGATCATGGCCGAGTCTCAGATCGTGCCCCCCCGCCCGTATGCGCGCACATCGTCTGCCGCGCTGCCACTCTTTGCCTTTGCCGTCATCTTGGCCGCGCTCATCACTTTGCCATTTTGGGCCACGGGTTACACCCAGCGCTCGGTGTTGGAATTCCTGTATTTCCTCGCTCTTGCCCAAGCATGGAACCTGATGGCGGGCTATGCCGGGATGATGTCCATCGGCCAACAGGCTTTTGTTGGCATCGGGGCTTATGGCCTTGTGGTCATGGCCGAAGACCTTGGCATAAACCCCTTTCTCACAGTGCCTCTTGCCGCCATTCTGGCCGTCATCCTTGCGGTCCCGGTGAGTTGGCTTTTGTTCCGACTGAAGGGCGCATATTTTGCCGTGGCCACATGGGTCATTGCCGAAACCGTGCGTCTGACGGTGAACGCCAATATTGATTGGCTCGGCGGTGGTCGCGGCCGCACCGTGCGGTCGCTGGGTCAATTTGACCGGCATCTGCGCGAAGACCTAGGCTATTGGGTGGCGCTTGCGCTCGCGATCATCGCGGTGTTCGGCGTGTTTTTCCTGTTGCGCTCCAAAACCGGGTTGGCGCTTCAGGCGATCCGCGACACCGAGAATGGCGCGCGCAGTGTGGGTGTTGAAACCCGGCGCACCAAACGCATCGTCTACCTTTTTGCCGCTGCCATTGCCGGGGCAACGGGAGCGCTGATTTACATTGTTCAGATCAATGTGCGCCCGGATGCGGCCTTTTCGATCAACTGGGCGGCCTATGTGATTTTCATCGTGGTGATTGGCGGGATCGGCACCATCGAAGGGCCGATCTTGGGCACGTTGGTGTTCTTTTTCCTGCGCGGCATGTTGGCCGATCTTGAGGCGTGGTCGATGCTGATCTTTGGTCTGATCGCCATCATGATGATGCTCTTTGCTCCAAAAGGGCTCTGGGGTCTTTTGAACACCCATCGGCCTGTCCTTTTGTTTCGTACGGCGCGACGCCTTCCGGAGAGGTTCGCGCCCCAAAAAGAAGGTGAATAGACGTGACAAAACCAGTTTTTTATTTCGACGAAAAGACACTTTGGTTCACGGCGGGTCTCTCCGCATTGGTGCAGCCTGTTGGCGGCTGGGTTCAGCCTCCGGCGAGTGGCGGCCATGCCGACAGCCCAGATCCCAAACGGCGACTTAAATCTTTGATGGATGTCTCCGGGTTGACGCAGGCATTCGACGTCAAAACCGCAGCGCCTTTGACGGACGCGGAGCTACAGCGCATTCATCCCAAATCCTACCTTGAGGCATTCAAAGCCATGAGCGATGCGGGCGGTGGGGCACTGCATCCGACCGCGCCTTTTTCCGGTGGGAGTTATGAGATCGCGGCACTTTCTGCGGGGCTGGTGAGCCGCGCCGTTTTGGATGTGGCCGAAGGAGCGTGTCAGCGCGCCTATGCCATTTCGCGCCCCTCTGGCCATCATTGCTTGCCCGACACGCCAATGGGATTTTGCATGTTTGCCAATGTCGCCATTGCGGTGCGCTCCGCTCAGGAGGCTGGTATCGGGCGGATTGCGGTGCTCGATTGGGACGTGCATCACGGCAATGGCACAGAGGCCTGTTTTTACGATGATCCGACGGTCTTGACGATCTCGATGCACCAAGAGGCCTGTTTTCCGCCCGGAAGTTCGGGCGCAGTGGAGGCCGCAGGAGAAGGGGCGGGGATCGGTGCAAATGTGAATGTCCCGATTTGGCCCGGCGCGGGGCACGCCGCCTATCTCTATGCCTTTGAGCGTATCGTTGCGCCGTCGATCACTGAGTTCGCGCCAGAGATGATCATCGTGGTCAACGGGTTGGATGCCAATGGTGTCGATCCTTTGGCGCGTATGTTGGCGCATAGCGAGACGTTTCGGGCCCTGACCAAGAGCGTGATGGCGCTTTCCGAAGTGCTCTGTGAGGGCCGTCTCGTGATCGTCCAAGAGGGCGGTTATGCCGAAAGCTATGTCCCGTTTTGCGCACTTGCCGTTCTCGAAGAACTTTCGGGTGCGCGCACCGAGGTTGAGGATCCCTTTCTCGATTTGCTCATCGAACAGCAACCCAGCACTGAGGCCGTCGCAGCACAGCTTGCGGCCTTGGCGCGACACCCACGACACGTCCCATAAACACGGCCGGAAAGGTCGGAACACACTCAATAGGAGACAGCAAATGAAGACGCACATCAAATCTCTGGTCACCTTGGCCGTCACGGTTTCCACACTGGTGGCCGCCCCGGTGATGGCCAAAGGGACCAGACTCGACATTCAAAGCGCATGGCCTTTAACCATGCCCGCAAGTGGCGCCAACGCGGCATATTTGGGTGAGACGCTCAATGAAAGCTCAGGTGGGTCGCTTGATGTGACTGTTTATGGCGCGGGCAAATTGGTGCCGTCGCTGCAAATTTTCGACGCGGTGCAACAGGGTACGTTGGACGCGGGTATCACCTCTCCGCTCTATGTCGCGGGTCGCTTTCCGGCTGTGCAATTGTTTGGCGGCATCCCCTTTGGCCCCGACGCAATCACCCACACGGCTTGGCTTTATGACGGTGGCGGGCGCGAAATCTGGTCCGAAATCTACGCCAAACAGGGGGTTGTAACCATCCCCTGTGGCCTGATGGATAGCGAAGCGGGTGGCTGGTACAATTTCGAGATCAACACGGTCGATGATTTCAAAGGCAAGAAGGTTCGGTTTGCCGGGCTGGCCGGCGAGGCGATGGTCAAGGTCGGTGCGTCCATCGTGCTTTTGCCGGGTGGTGAGATCTATCCGGGTCTTGAAAAAGGTCTGATTGATGGCACTGAATTGTCCATGCCCGCCATCGACATCACTCTGGGTCTTCAGCAAGTGGGCAAATACTATTACCTCCCCGGTTGGCACCAACCCGCCGCGATGAATGAGTTGATCGTCAATCAGGCGAAATGGGACAGTTTGGACGCCAGCCAACAGGCTTTGATCGAAGAGAGCTGTAAGGCCGTGAACCTTGAGTCCATCACCTCGACCATGGCGTTGAATGCCAAAGCCGTGGCCGAGTTTGAAGCCGCTGGTGTTGAGATCAAATCCTTCCCGCCGGAAGTCTTGGAGCATCTCCATGCCGCCTTTGACGAGGTGATCGCCGAACAAACTTCCAAAGACGCCGATTTCAAACGGGTCTGGGAGTCGCTGACCGCTTACCGCGCCTCTGTCGCACCTTGGGCGGAACGCCGTTAAGCCATCTGCGCCGGGGGGGATACCTCCGGCGCGCATTTGCAGGGAAGCACATCATGCAAATCGTTATCGCGCTCATTGAGGGCTTCATCATCCGGGTTGGTAAAATCGGCGCGTTGTTTTTACCGCTTTTGATGCTCACCATTCTGGTTAATGTCACCTCTCGATATGCCTTCGGCATTGGCTCGATCGAGTTGGAAGAACTGCAATGGCACCTCAATGCCGTGGCGGTGATGTCGTGTCTGGCATGGACCTATCAACAAGACGCTCATGTGCGCGTTGATGCGTTTCACGTCAAAATGTCGGCCACGCAAAAGGCCATCGTCGAACTGTGCGGCGTGGTGTTTTTGTTGTTGCCGTTCCTTTGGTTTGTCACTGACAGCGCGTGGACGATTTTTGGCTATTCTTGGCGCCTCAAAGAAGGCTCGCCCATGCCGTCGGGGTTGCCCGCGCGCTACATCATCAAGTTCGTGATGGCCGCTGGGCTCAGCCTTTTGGCGTTGCAGGCCGTGGCCATTGCTCTGAAATCCATCCTCTTTCTGTTTGGTCCCAAGACCTACAAAGACTAAGGCGCAATCATGGACATTCTCTTTGTTTTCCTTCTTTTCGCCTCCTTCATGGTGGTGATGTTCTCGGGCTTTCCGATTGCGTTTGTTTTGGGCGGTGTAGCAGTTCTGTTCGCGGCTTTGGGTACTCTGCTTGATGCGTTTAGCGTAGACGCCGATATGGCCTCACTGCGGATGATCGGATTTGTTGCCAACCGCATCTTCGACACGCTCTCAAGCTACTCTCTCATCCCGATCTCCATGTTCGTCTTCATGGGCATGATGTTGGACAAATCTGGAGTTGCAGAGCGGCTTTTGACCCGGATGCACCAGGTGTTGCGGGTGGTTCCGGGGGGTATGGCGGTTTCTGTTGTGTTGATCGGCGTGGTACTTGCTGCCTCCACTGGCATCATCGGGGCCTCTGTCGTTTTGCTCGCCACAATTGCCATGCCCGCGATGCGCGGCGCGGGTTACGATGACCGGCTTGGCCTTGGCGTTGTCGGGGCAACCGGGTGTTTGGGCATTCTTATCCCACCGTCGATCATGCTTATTGTCATGGGGGATCAGTTGCAGATCCCCGTCGGCGACTTGTTTCGTGGCGCGATGGTGCCGGGGCTGTTGTTGGCGCTGGCCTATGTGGCCTATGCCGTGTTTGTTGCACTGCGCTATCCAGATCGCGCTCCGGCCAAGCCGATTGAACCGGGGCGTGAGCTGCGCGAGGTCGTGCTTGATTTGATCGGCTCTCTGGTCGCGCCGTTGCTTTTGGTCATTGCGGTTTTGGGGTCCATTGTCTTTGGCATCGCCACGCCGACCGAGGCCTCTGGCGTCGGTGCGGCGGGGGCGACGTTGATCGCATTGATGTCGAAACGTCTCACGTGGTCGGGATTTCGGGAGGTGTGCGAAAGCACAGGTACAACCACCGCGTTTCTCTTTGCGTTGATCTTTGGTGCATCATGTTTTTCCGTCGTGCTGCGCGGATATGGTGGCGATGAATTGATCGAAAATGCGCTTCACGCCATCCCCTTGCCGCCGACCGGGACATTGATTTTGATCCTGTTCATCGTGTTCCTGTTAGGGTTCTTTCTAGACTGGATGGAGATCATTTTGATCGTTGCCCCTTTGGTTTTGCCGGTTTTGACCGCGTTGGGGCATGACCCCGCCTGGGTGGCCATTCTGATGGCGATTTGCCTGCAGACCTCGTTTTTGACCCCGCCGGTTGGGATGGCGTTGTTCTACCTCAAAAATGCGGTGCCGGATGTGGAGATCACCCACATCTATCGAGCGGTTCTGCCTTTCGTGGCAATGCAAATCGGGATTTTGGTACTCACGCTTCTGGTGCCAAAACTTGCCCTTTGGTGAGACGAGCAAACTGAAAAAGGGCGCCTGTTGGGGCGCCCTTTCGCGTGTGAGTCGCTGTGATTTCACGGTTTCATCAAAACCGAGGCAGAGGGATAATCCGAGGCCCAAGTGGCAGGAAGCGGCGCAACAAAGACGTTTTCCGTGCGGTTGCGGGTGTAACGCCACGTGCCATCGTCACATTTTTTGAACGCATTAAACAGGCGCGAAGAACGCAAAAGCGCTTTGCCGTCGGAGAACAGCCAAGGCTGCATATGGACCCATTGACCCGTTGCAGTCAGGCCGTCGGAGGCCACGTTGATCTGTTCCGAGGTCAGGTAGTGACAGTTGAGAATCAGCGCCGGATCGGTTTTGCCGCCCCAGAACCCTTCGAAGTGTTTGCGCACGGCGGCTTTGCCTTCGGCGCGGCCAAACTGTCCGGTGTAATATTCGCCAACGCCTTCCCAAACGGCTTCTTCAGAGAAGAGTCCCATAATTAAATCAATGCGTTCTGCATCATCTTTGACGCCATATTCGGGCATCGGCGTGTCGCAAAGAAACATATAGCGGGATTGTACGCGGCGGACTTCAGCCTCGGCTTCGAGCAGTTCAAGCCGTTTGGTGAGGGCGGCGATGGTGTCAGAGTCGGTCATGTGCGTCCTTTCGGTTCGGCGCTGTGTCGCGCCTTGGATTTTGAGACAAACCTCGGGCAAAAATTGAGCTTTGCGGAGGAGTGTTGCCTGCAATTAAAGCAGTAAAATTACCGTAAATAGGTTTTACAGCACTCTCCATAAATGCGCAAAGAAATTGTTTCATCTTTCACTTGACCTGTGACGTAAATACGTGAAGATTACTGTAACAGCGTCACGCCAGATGACGTCAAAGCCCAAACAGGGACCAGAAAATGAACGCACACGCCACCAGCTCTCACGCGCTGGTCCAAGAGCTGTCTATGGGCGGCACTGGGCCAACCGTCGTGATCAAAGATTGCATCGACATTGCCGGCACAGTGACGGGCTGTGGCTCGGAAGCCTTTGCTTCTGCCGCGCCAGCCCTTGAAAACGCCGTTGTGGTCGACGCCCTTCTGACGGCCGGATGCCGGATCATCGGCAAAGCCAATATGCACGAACTGGCCTTTGGAATGACGGGCGTGAATGGCTTTCACGGCACCCCGGTGAACCCCAATTGGCCGGACCGCATTCCCGGCGGGTCGTCGTCCGGGTCCGCCGCCGCCGTGGCCTCGGGCCTATGCGATTTTGCTATTGGCACGGATACCGGCGGATCGGTGCGCCAGCCTGCGATTTGCTGTGGTGTGATCGGGATCAAGCCCACCTTTGGCCGGATCAGCCGCAAGGGTCTGTCGCCCAAGAACAGCTCGCTTGATTGTGTCGGGGCCTTCGCCCGCGACATGGATATGATCGAGACCGCGATGGCGGCAATGGACCCGACCTTCACCCCCGAAACCCTTGTCAATGCTCCCAAATTGACTCGAATCAAATCTGATCCCGTGGCCGAAGTGGGGGACCCTTTGGTCTATGCCTTGATGGATGCCTATCCGGGCATGGGCTATGAGTGCCTCCCCCATTTTGAAGCGGCGTTTCAGGCTGGAATGACGGTGATTTCCTATGAGACCGCCGCCGCGTTTGGGCATTTGCTCGACGAAGGCGCGCCGCTTGGCGCGGATATTCACAAGCGCCTGACGGCGGCACGCCACGTGACCGAGGCGCAATTGGCCGAGGCCGAAGCAGTGCGCACCGCGTTTACCGCCGAAGTGGACGCGCTTTTGGAACAGTATGACGCGCTTGTGACGCCGGCTTTGCCGGTGATTCCGCCGACGCTGAGCGAGGCGCAAGATCCACAAACCATTCTGCCGCTGACGCGTTTTTTGCGTCCGTTTAACCTCAGCGGCCACCCCGCCATCACCTTGCCCGCGCGCACCAACTCCGGCTTGCCCATCGGGCTGCAATTGGTTGGGCGTAAAGGCGAAGAGGCCCGACTTTGCGCGATTGCGCGTTGGATCGTCTCCTGTGTTCCCGATTTTCAGTCAAAGGACCAAAGCCAATGACCTCACTGTCCAAACTCTCCACAAATCAGGCAAATGATGCGCTCTACATCTCCGTCTTAGATGAAATCCGTGCCCGTCGGGCCGAGTTTACTCAGCTGCGCCATGTGCCGCTGGATGTGGTGGAGCGGCTGCAACACATTGGCGTCTATCGTTCTTTTGTGCCCGCCCGGTTTGGCGGCGATGAGAAAACCCCCGCCGAGTTTTGCCGTCTGATCGAAGACGTCTCTGCCGCGGATGCCTCCACCGGCTGGGTTGCAAGTTTTGGTGTCTCCGCCACCTATTTGGCGGCGTTGCCGTCGCAGACCTATGCGGAAATCTACGGCAAAGACCCAAACACCGTGTTCGCGGGCGCAATGTTCCCGCCGCAAAAAGCCGACAAAGTCGATGGCGGGTTCAGGGTCAAAGGCCGCTGGCCGTGGTGCTCTGGCATCATGGGGGCCTCGCTGGTTGGCGCGGGCATCAAGGTCGAAGGCGATGACACACCGCTGCCTCGTGTGGCCGTGCTGCCCCGCAACAAGGTGTTTGTCGATGAGACATGGAACACCATTGGCTTGTCTGCGACCGGATCGCATGACGCGGTGGTCGAAGATGTCGTGGTTGCCCCTGAGTGGACCTTTATCCGCGGCGGCAAACCCGAGATGGACGATCTGATTTTCAAATACCCGGCGATGGCTTTGGCGTCACAGGTTTTGGCCGTCGTGGCCTTGGGCGCCGCACGCGAAGCACTTGATTTCTTGGTGAAAGACGCTGCCGAGCGTGCCTCGATTACCGGCGCACCGAACCCGGGCGCACGTCCTTATGTGCAGGCCGAATTCGCTAAGGCGCAGGGCATCTTGATGGGCGCACGCGCCGCGTTTTACGACACGATTGAGGCGGCTTGGGAGCAACTCAAGACCACCGGAGATGTGTCGCAGGACATGAAAATTCGCCTGCGTCTGGTCGCCACAAAAGCCGCCCGCGATGGCGCAGAGGCGGCCCGTATTGCCTTTGTCATCGGCGGCTCGGGCGTGATGGAAACCGGCCATACCTTGGGCCGTTGCATGGTGGACGCGGCTTGTGTCGCGCAACACGCCTTTATGGGCGAAGGCACCTGGACCGCCGCGGGGGCCGGTTTTTTCGACCAACCGACCATGCCTGGCTACCCCTAAAACACCCAACTGATTGCACGAAATATTCCCGAAAGAGGACGACCCCATGAGCGACCAAAAGCCGATCCGCACTCTGTTGTGCTTTAACAACCATCCGACATTTTTCAGCCTGCCGTTTGACCAAATCGGCCCGGTTTGGAAAGCCACCCAAGAGTTGATGTCCGGCATTGACCAGATGGAGGGCGTCGAAATCGTCGGGACGTTTGACGACGATCAGACCATGGTGGGGGCTTCCTCTGGCTTTCCATTCACATGGTACATGCTCTGTGATTTCCCGACCCGCGAAGACGTTCAAGCCGCGTGTAACCTGTTGCGCACCATCGTGGTGGGTGAGGGCAATGACCGCCTTTGGAAATACATGACCGTCGAGGCGCGCATGGGCCGCGCTTTGGAAATCCCGCAACTTTAATTTTCCGGGGTGCGCGGTTTCGACGCCATCCTGATGCCACTGAGAAGGAGCTAACATGTCTCTTGATATGCCAAAGTTCAGTGACCTTGACGCACTCTACGACGAAGAGAATGCGCTGGTCGGAACCGCCATGTACGAAGATCCTGATCTCTTTGACGAAGAGATGGAAAAGATTTTCAAAAACACCTGGGTCTGGATCGCACATGAAAGCGAATTCCCTGACAAAGGCTCGTTCAAACTCTCCAACGTCGGTCTTGAGCCGGTGATCGTGGTGCGCGACCGCAAGGGAAAAATCCATTGCATGGTCAACCGGTGTCGTCACCGGGCCGCCACCGTGTGCGAAGTCAAAAAGGGCAAGACCTCGTCGTTCCAATGCCCGTATCACGGCTGGGGCTACGGGCTTGACGGCTCTTTGCGCGCGCTGCCTTACCCGGAACAGTACGGCGATGATTTCGACAAGGCTCAGCATGGTCTGTTGAAACTGCGCACCGAATCCTACAACGGCATGGTCTTTGCGACCTTCAAAGAGGACATGGAACCGCTCGAAGAGTTTCTGGGCGAGGCCGTGTGTCGCTACATCGACCTGTTCATGAAACAGGGCGGTGGCTTCCCGGTCAAAGTGTTGGGCGAGCATCAGTTCACCGTGCCGATGAACTGGAAAGTGCAGTTGGAAAACACCACCGACGCCTATCATTTCCCGGTCGTGCACAAGAGCTTTATGCAAACGCTCGACGGCCAGACCGAAGAGATGTTCGACTTTCTCGACAAGGGCAAAGGCTGGGTTGAGGATCTGGGCAATGGTCACTCGATCATGATGATGATCCCGGAGCTTGAAGACCTCGACGCCAACCTCGGCGCACCGATCCCGGCCCGTTTTGAAGAGCTGGCACAAGAAATCCGTGACGAAGGCTATCCCGAGGATCAGGTCAAGAAAATCGTCCGCGCCGTGGGCGGGGCGGGGTTCAACCTCAACCTTTTCCCCAACGTGTCCTTCTCCTTGGCGTTCTTTCGTGTGCTTACGCCGATCTCGGTTGAGCAAACCGACATTCGTCACATCGCCATCGGCATGGACGGCGGCCCGGATGCCGCCAACCAAGCGCGGATTCGTCTGCACGAGCATTTCCAAGGGCCGATGGGCTTTGGCTCGCCGGATGACGCCGAAGTGTGGGAGCGCATTCAGCGCGGCACCAAAGGCGGCGAAGACCTCAAGATCCTCGTGAACCGCGGCATGGTCGATGAGGTCGACGGGCCGAATGGTCCGCGTGGTCACATCTCCGCTGAGACCGGCATGCGTGCCGCTTACAAAATGTGGAAAGGCTTGATGGCACAATGACTGAGATGAGCAAAATCGACACCAAATCCCTGTTGGCCGATGTCACAGCTTTCATCTGGGCCGAAGGCGCGATGCTGGACGCGCGCGAATATGACGAGTGGCTCGACCTGTGGACCGATGACGGCCTCTACATCATGCCGATCGGCGACACGGTGGATTTCCAAAACAGCGTCAACCTGTGTTATGACAACGCCAAAATGCGCAAAGATCGCATTGGTCGTTTTCACCAAGGGTTCTCCATCTCGTCCGCGCCACCCGCTTTGACGGTGCGCACGTTGTCGCGGTTTCGGATCGAGGGCACAGAAGGCGACTTGGTCACCGTGACCTGCGCCGAGCATGTGATCGAGGACAAATTTGGCCGCCAACGTACTTGGGCGGGCAATATCGCATACACTCTCAAATCCACCGAGGGCGGGTTCAAATTGCACCAAAAGATCATCCGTCTTTTGAACTCTGATGGGATGCTGAATTCGTTCAGCTATCTGTTCTGATGAGCGCGCCTCTTCCAGAAAAAATCTCGACCGCAGTGGTCACGGGCGGCGCGCGTGGTTTTGGCGCGCAGGCGGTCCGGGCACTGCACAAGGCGGGCTACCGTGTGATCATTACCGACGTAAATCCCGGTGAGGAGGCCAAAGCCTTGGCCTCCGAATTGGACCTTGCTGGGGACACCGCGATCACCGCGACATTGGATGTTTCCAAGCCTGAGGATTTCCAAACCGTGCTCGACAAATGTATCGAACGCTATGGCTCGGTCGAGGTCCTGGTCAACAACGCCGCGCGCACCGCTGTGCAAAATGTGCTCGACATTGATCCCGCATTTTTCAACGAGGTCATGGCGACAAACGCTGGCGGTACTTTTGCGGGCTGCCAGATTTTTGGCCGCTATTTCAAAGCGCAAGGCTACGGTCGTATGATCAATATGGCCTCTTTGGCCGGTCAAAACGGCGGCACCGCCACGGGCGCGCATTATGCCGCCTCCAAAGGTGCGATCCTGACGCTGACCAAAATCTTTGCCCGCGATCTCGCGCCGTTTGGCGTGACCTGCAATGCCATCGCGCCGGGTCCGATGGACACGCCAATGGTGCGCGCGGTTTTGGGCGACACTATCGACAACGCCATTGCGGGCATCCCGGTCAAAAAACTCGGCGATCCCGACTTTGTTGCCAAGATGGTTGTCATGTTGGCGGGCCCCGATGCGGGCTTTGTCAACGGCGCCTGTTGGGACGTCAATGGCGGGCTGTATGTGAGGTAATGATGACCGAAAACAACGCACAAAAGCTAAAGGTCAGCGCCCGAATGGATGACCGTGGCGGGATTTCCCGCATTCGGTTCGTGCCGGAAAACGGCGGGGACATTCTCCCGTTTGCGGCTGGTGCGCATCTTGATCTCTATTTGCCTGACCTCGATATGTGGCGGCAATATTCGCTCTGCTCCGATCCTGCGGAAACCGGGTTTTACGAAATCGGGGTTCTCAAAGACCCGAACAGTCGCGGTGGTTCGCTTAAAGTCCATGAAACGGCTGTGGAGGGCGCGGTGTTCACCGTTGAAGGTCCGCGCAATCACTTTCCGTTGGATGAAACGGCCCAGACCACCGTGCTTTTGGGAGGGGGCATTGGCATCACGCCGATGATCGCCATGGCCAAGCGGTTGCACGCCATCGGTAAGGACTTCACACTGCATTATTGTACCCGCTCGGCGGATGTGACGGCCTTTCGCGACGCGCTTGAGAGCTGTGGGTTTGCCGACAAGGTGGTGTTTCACTTTGACGACCAAGACCCCGCACAACGGCTTGATCTCACGCGTGATCTTCCCGCGCCGTCTGCGGCGACCCATCTTTATGTCTGTGGCCCGCAAGGGTTCATGGATTGGGTCATCGAAACGGCGGAAGCCGCCGGCCATGCCAGTGCCAATGTGCATCGCGAATATTTCTCGGCGGATGTGGACCTCTCGGGCGATAGCTTTGAAGTCGAGTGCCGCGAAAGTGGCGTGACGCTGACCGTCGGGTCCGATGACACCATCGCCAAAGCTCTGGCGCGTGCGGGCATCAAGGTCGAAGTCAAATGCGAAGAGGGTGTTTGTGGCACCTGTCTGACGGATGTTCTTGAGGGCGAGATTGATCACCGCGATCAGTTTTTGACCGAAGAGGAACGCGAAGATGGCGACGTGATGTGCGTCTGTTGCTCGCGGGCCAAAGGTCCAAAACTGGTGCTGGATATTTAAGGGGATGATGATGGATTTGACTCAAACCCAACAGGATTTTCGCGAAGGCATGAGCCGCCTTGGTGCCGCTGTGAACCTGATCACCACCGACGGCCCGGCGGGTAAGCATGGCATCACCGCTTCGGCTGTGTGCTCCGTCACGGACAATCCGCCGACGCTGTTAGTCTGCATCAACACCCGCGCATTTGCCCATGATAAATTCGTGGAAAACGGCGTGCTTGCGGTCAATGTTTTGGCTGCCGAACACCAAGAGCTTTCGGGCATTTTCGCCCGCTTTGTCGAAGGCGTGGACCGGTTTTCCTTTGGCGATTGGGAGGCGGGTCCTACCGGCGCGCCGATGCTGACGGATGCCAATGTCGCGTTCGATTGCCGCATCACCGGCCGCCAAGAAGAGGGCACGCATTCGGTGTTTTTCTGTCAGGTCGAAGAGGTCCGCATGAGCGCCAAAGCGCGTCATGGGCTGGTGTGGTTTAGCCGGGATTTCCATCATCTTGTGGCGGAGGAGCAGGCGTGAACCTCACCTTGAACTCAGATAATCCGGCCGAGATCCGTTGTGATCTTTTCAAGGATGGTGTTCAGGGTTTTGATCTCTGCGGGCGTGACGTTGTGAAAACTTTCGTCGCGAATGCGGTAAACCTCATTGAGCGCCTTGGCGCGCAGATCATCACCCTTTTCGGTCAGGCAGACTTCGGTCACGCGCCCGTCCGTGGGGCGCACGCGGGTCTCAACCAAACCATCGACGATCATGCGCTGAACGATCTTTGTGGTGGTGTTGAGTTTGAGGGTGGAAAAATCCGCAACCTCGGAGACCGACATGTAGTCCTGTTGGTACAGCGAGATCAGAACGCGCCAGCGTGGCGCATCGACACCCAGGGGTTTGAGCCGTCTTTCGAGTGCGCGCGTGTAAAAGGCGTTGACCCGGTTGATCCAAAAATAGGGCCATGTATCACGGAAATGATCGGGTTTTTGGGACTCTTCGGGGGGCGCTATTTTTGTCATTATCGGTCTCTCCAAGTCCCGTTTTCGTCGCGTGGATTATAGAATAACACATATGTATCAGTATGATGCGGTGATTTTTCCAATAACTAAAGAACTCCCCGCGAAGGGCGTCATACCATCAAAATGCACCAATAGGGAATGTGAAAATGAACATGAAACTTAAAAAGATCGCCGCCACGGCGACAACCATCGCACTCTTCTCTGGCGCGGCGTTTGCCGACACGGTTCTCACCATGAACAGCTGGCTGCCCCCGACCCATCCGCAAGTGGCGGAGTTGTTCGTGCCATGGGCGTCGGACATTGAAAAAGTCACCGAAGGTCGCGTTAAAATCAACATCTTGCCCGCTCCGCTTGGCCCGCCCCCCGCGGCGTTTGATTTGGCCAAAAACGGCATCGCCGACATCACGTATTCGGTGCATGGCTACACGCCGGGTCGGTTTAAGACCTCCGTTTTGGGGGAGATGCCGTTCCTTTCCGATGATGCCGTGGCCACGTCTGTTGCCTTTTGGAGGGTTCAAGACGCGATGCTGAAAGACGCGGGCGAATACGACGGCGTTAAGGTTTTGACCGTGTTCACCCATGGCCCTGGCGAGATTTTCTCGCGCAAACCCATTGAGACCGCAGAAGATGTGTCGGGTCAAAAAATCCGTATCGGGTCCACTATGGCGCATGACATTGCGACCAATCTGGGGGCGGTTCCGGTCGAAGGCCCGTCGTCCAAAGCCTATGAGCTTTTGAGCCAAGGTGTCGCGGACGGGATTTTCTTTCCCTTTGAAACAGTAACCTTTTTTAGCCTCGAAGACATCTTGGACTATGGCTACACCGTGAAAGGCGGGCTTTATAATTCCGCCATGTTCGTGGTCATGAATGAAGCCAAATGGAACAGCATTTCGGCTGAGGACCAGGCCCTCATCGAACCTCTTTTGGGCGAAGCTTTCGCGCGTCGTGCGGGCGAAATGTGGAATGCTGCCGACGCCAAGGGTCGGGCTGAGATGGAGGGAAAAATCACCATCAAAGCTGCCTCTGACGAGGAGGTAGCCGCGCTCAAGACCCGTCTTGCGCCGATTGTGGAAGAGCGGATCGCGCAGATCACAGAAGCGGGTGTCGATGGTCAAGCGGCCTATGACATGATGCTGTCCGAGATCGCTAAAATCGAGTCTGAAAAATGATGAACCTGTCCGAACTCATTGCCGGGCATCACGAGGATGGGCTGCCGCGCGCGGTGGCCCGACCTTTTCACCATGTGATTGCTTGGCTTTGCGCCGTGCTGTTGATCCTGATGATGGGCTTGACCGTCTTCGACGTGTTGGGGCGCTATTTGGTGAATGCGCCGGTGCCGGGGTCGACGGAACTGACCGAAATGCTCTTGGCCGCGATCATTTTTTTGGGTCTCCCGGCGGCGAGCCTTGACCGGGAACATGTGACGGTCGATCTCTTTATTGACCGCCTGCCGGATTGGATCAATCGGCTGCGTGAACCTGTGATTTTGCTGATGTCGGCGGGTGTGCTTGGCGTCATTGCCTGGCGTCTTTGGATCACTGCGGCTCAGGTCGCCAGCTATGGCGGCACCACTGCGACATTGGAACTGCCCGTGGCCCCCATCGGGTATCTTGCCTCTTCGCTCACTTGGGTCGCGGTGGCACTCACCCTAGCCGAAGTCTTTTATCGCCCGAAAAAGGAGGCCTGATGATGGCTCAACTTATGGCCTATTGGGAATTCGGGACGCTTGTCCTCTTTATCCTGTTGTTTCTTGGCGTTCCGATTTCCTTTGCCTTGGCTCTGATCGGCACGGCGGGCACGGCGGCCATCATTGGCTGGTCCCCGTCTTTTTCGCTTTTGGGGCAAACCTATTTCGAACACAGCCGCAGCTATTCGCTGTCGATTCTGCCGCTGTTTTTGATGATGGGGAATTTCGTGGTGCAATCGGGCATCGCGCGCGATCTCTATTCTGCGGCTTACGCATGGCTTCGGCATCGCAAGGGCGGGCTGGCCGTGGCGACCGTTGTGGCCTGTGGCGGGTTTTCGTCGGTCTGCGGATCGTCCTTGGCGACCGCGTCGACCATGGCAAAAATCGCCCTGCCGAACATGCGTAAATTTGGTTACCCGGACAGTCTTTCGACCGCCTCCATCGCGGCGGGGGGCACCTTGGGCATCCTGATTCCGCCGTCCGTGATCTTGGTGTTTTACGGCATCATGACCCAGCAAGACATTGGCAAGCTGTTCCTTGCGGGCATCCTTCCGGGCATTTTGGGGGTGATCCTATATGCGCTTGCGGTTCGGATTTCGGTCCATTTTGGCAAGTTTGATTTGCCGATTGAGGCCAAGCTTCCGCTTAAGGATCGCGTCATCGCCCTCAAAGGGGTGGCCGGGGCGCTTGGGCTGTTTGCCTTTGTCATGGGTGGCATTTATTTTGGCGTGTTCACCCCAACGGAAAGTGCCGGTATGGGGGCTGGGGGTGCGTTCCTTTTGGTGCTGTTGCAAGGGCGCCTGACCGTGACCAAAACGCTTGTCACCCTTTATGAGACGGCCAAAACCACAGCGATGATGTTCTTCATCCTGTTTGGCGCGCTCACATTCGCCAACTACGTCAACCTGTCCGGGATGAGCCGCGACATTCAGGTCTTGGTCACCTCCGTGGGCGATCACCCTTTGGCGGTGATTGGGATCATCACGGTGATTTACCTGATCCTTGGCTGTGTCCTTGAGGGCCTGTCGATGATCACGCTCACCGTCCCGATCTTTTATCCCATCGTCGCTGCGCAAGGGTTCGATCTGATTTGGTTTGGCATCTATGTCGTGATCGTCACTGAGGTGAGCTATATCACCCCGCCCGTTGGCCTAAACGCTTTCGTCCTCAAATCCGTGGTCAAAGACGTGCAGCTCAGCACGATCTTTCGCGGTCTTGGGCCTTTCCTTTTGGTGGATGTGTTGCGCGTGATCTTGATCCTCGCGTTTCCGGCGCTCGTCTTGTTCGTTCCCAACATGATGTAGTGCGCTCACACCAACTGCGGCGGGTCGTCCGGCAAGAGGCCCGCCGCATTTTTCTGTGCACTTGCCGTCCTGAGAGTTTGAAAATCCATGAAAGACTTCACCTATCTGTCTCATCCGCGCCGTGTCCTTTTTGCGTCGGGCGCGCGCCGATCTCTTGGGGATGAACTCGATCGGTTGGGGATCACGCATCCGCTGATTTTGACCACACCACATCAAGAAAACGCCGTCGATGATCTGACTGAGGGGCTCATGGGGCGGAACTGGTCGCAGTTTTCCGGTGCTGCCATGCACACGCCGATAGAGGTCACCAAAGAGGCGCTGCGCAGCTATGAAAAGAGCAGCGCGGATGGGGTTGTCTCCATCGGCGGCGGGTCGACCATCGGTTTGGGCAAAGCGCTTGCGGTGCGCCAAGGCTGTGCACACATCAGCCTGCCGACGACCTATTCCGGTTCTGAGATGACCGACATTTTGGGCGAAACCGATGGTGGTCAGAAAGTGACCCGTCGCGATGCCAAAATCCGTCCCGATACGGTGATTTATGATGTCGATTTGACGCTGGGGCTGCCGGTCGGGCTTTCGGGGCTTTCGGGGATAAACGCCATGGCCCACGCGGTTGAGGCACTTTATGCCCCGGATGCCAATCCGGTCAGCGACCTCATGGCGCTGGAGGCCATCGGCGTTTTGGCCGAGGCGCTGCCAAAGCTCGCGGATGCGCCGCGAGACGCCGATATCCGCGCTCAATTGTTCTACGGTTCGTGGCTCTGCGGTCTTTGTCTTGATAGCGCGGCGATGTCTCTGCACCACAAGATTTGCCACACGCTGGGTGGCAGTTTTGATTTGCCCCATGCCGAAACGCATACGGTCATGTTGCCGCATTCGCTTGCCTATAACGCCCCGGCGATTGCTCCGGTGATGGCGCGTTTGACATCTGTGCTTGGGGCCGATCCGGCACAGGCAATTTTTGATCTGTCCGGTCGTTTGGGGGCGCCACGCGCGCTGTCCGATCTGGGGATGCCCGAAAGTGGGATCGGCAAAGCGGCGCAGGTGGCGCTGAAAAGCCCCTATGCCAATCCTCGTCCGCTCGAAGAGGCGGCTTTGAGCGCGATGTTGACGCGCGCCTGGCATGGCGAGGCCCCGCAGTCATAACCAAGTTTGGGAGGAGACGCTGATATGAGTGGCTATTTTGAAGAGAGTAAATCCGTAGAGGTGGTGAACGGCCGTATGGGCACGGATGTGCCGGAGCGGTTGGCCACGGTGATGCGCGCGCTGGTTGCGCATCTGCACGCGTTTGTCAAAGACGTGGAGCTGACCGAAGAGGAATGGGGCAAGGCGATCGAATTCCTCACCAGCACGGGCCAAATTTGTTCCGGTGAACGCCAGGAATTCATCCTGCTGTCGGATGTTTTGGGCGTGTCGATGTTGGTTGACGCGATCCAGAACCGCAAACCAAAGGGTGCGACGCCCTCCACCGTGTTTGGTCCGTTTCACGTTGAAGGCGCGCCAGAGCGTCCTATGGGCTTTGACATTTCACTGGACGGAAAAGGGGAACGATGCCTGTTTGAAGGTCGGATTCTGGACATCGACGGCACTCCGATTGAGGGGGCTGTGATTGACGTGTGGTCCGACAATGCGGAGGGCTTTTACGATGTGCAACAGCCCGATATTCAGCCCAAATGGAACAATCGCGGGGTGTTTAAAACCGGGCCCGATGGGCGCTACTGGTTCTACGGGATCAAGCCGGTGTCCTATCCGATCCCTGATGACGGCCCGGTTGGGCAAATGCTGGGCCATATCGGGCGGCATCCGTTCCGCCCGGCGCACACCCATTTTCGCGTGGTGGCGGAGGGCTATAAGCCGTTGATCACCCATACATTTGTGGCGGGCGACCCCTATCTTGAGGGCGATACGGTTTTTGGCGTGAAAGGCGATCTGATCGTTGATTTCGTCCAAGAGGATGAAGGCGAACGGACCGGAGAGTGGACGGCGCGGTTTGATTTTGTTTTGGTCTGATCCAGAGCGACAGTTTCCACGACAAAGGGGCGCCGTAAGGCGCCCCTTTTGCATTTCAGCTCAGTCTTTAATGCGCTATTTTCAAGCGATGATTTTGGATGGCCGCGCGGATTGAGGAGGCGATGATCACCACGATAACGATGGCAAGGAACGCCGCAATCGGTCGGTCTACAAAGTCCAGCGGGCTGGTGACGCGGGCCATGGCGGCGCGGAGTTTGACCTCCATGATATTGCCCAAAACCATGCCAAGGATGATCGGAACCACCGGAAGGTGGAGCCGTTTGAGGATCAGCCCAAGCACCCCGAAGGCGGCGGCAATGGCGCAATCCACGGCGGAGTTGCGCAGCGAATAGACGCCGACAAAACTCAGCATCAGGATCATCATCCCCAAGAACCGCGTGGGGATGCGGATCAACCGGATCAGCCAGTTGGAGGAGACCAGCATAAACAGAATGACGATCACGTTGAGCGCCAAAAGCGCGATGTAGAGCGCGTAGATAAAGTCGATATGATCGCGGAACAGCGCCGGGCCGGGCACCACGTTGTGGACGTAGAACACCGACAACATCATCGCGGTCAACGCCTCGCCGGGGATGCCAAGCGCCAAAAGCGGGATCATCGCGGCGGCGGGCACGGCGTTGTTGGCGGATTCGGAGGCGACGAGGCCTTCTTCGGAGCCTTTTCCGAATTTTTCAGGCGTCTTGGACCGTTTGCGTGCCAGAGTGTAGCTCATGAATTGCGCGGTGAATTCGCCGACGCCGGGGATCATCCCCATAACCACACCAAAGAATGATCCGGTGGCGGCAACGCGTTTGTATTTGAGCACGCCGAGCATCTCTTTGCCCATGCCGCCTTTGACCGGGGCGGCGTCTGGGGCGCTTTCTGGATCGACGAGTAAGGAGAAGGCCTGAGAGATCGCGAACAGACCCAAAACCACCACAATCAGGTCGAGACCAGAGGTCAGCCAGTCTTGGCCAAAGGTGAAGCGCATGGTGTATTTCACCGGCTCCATGCCAACGGATTGCAATAAAATCCCCAGACCTGCCATCATGCCCGCCGCCGCGATCTGGCCGCGGTGAGCGACGATGACCAAAACGATGCCAAGCAGGGCCGCAAGGAAGATTTCGCGCGCGCCAAACATCGGGGCGATTTTGGCCAAGAGCGGCGACAACAGGATCAAGGCGAGGATCGATAGGATGCCGCTGAAAAATGACGCGCCATAGGCAAGGCCGAGCGCTTTGGTCGCCTCGCCGCGTTGGGTCATCGGGTAACCGTCATAGGTGGTCAGTGCGTTCACCGCCGTACCCGGCGTGTTGATCAAAACGGCGGGCAGCGATCCCCCAAACATCGAAGACCCGTAAATCCCCAACAGCATCACCAACCCAACCAGCGGCGGCAAGGCAAAGGTGGCGGGGAGTAGGATTGCGATCGCCACAGCGGGGCCAACGCCCGGAATGGCCCCGATGACCACGCCGCCAATGGAACCAATCATGAGGGCCACCAAGACGTCGAAACTCATCAGGAGGGAAAGACCGGAAAGAAGCGCATCCATTTCGGAAACCTTTAGAAATTGACCATCATGAAGGTGCGGATGCTGTCGGGAAGATAGGCATACAGCGCGCCTGAGGGCACTTTGACATTGAGGCCGGCCTTAAACACGGCGACGACTGCGAAGCCGAAGACGGCGGCAAGGGCGAAGCTTTGTGCGCTGCGATAGCCAAGACGCCAGACCAGCAGTACGGAGAAGAGAATGGAGGCGGGCAGGTACCCGATCACGGGCACGGCGAGCACATAGGCCAAAAACCACGCCACGAATTCCAGCGACCGCGCCCAATAGAGCACCTCTTTGCCACGCCCCGGACTGCGTTCAGAGGCGATTGAGCCGATCAAATGTATTGCGCCGAACCCGACCATCATGAAAACTCCCACAGCAGGCCAGAATGCGGGCTGGGCAAACAGCGGGGTTTTTTCGACCCAGCGGGTTTCTTGCGGCAAAAGCATCAGGCTTACGAGGGCGAAGACCATGAAAGCCGTGGCAAACACGAAATCGCCGGGGCGACGTTGACGCTGAAACAGCTCAACAAAGGATTTTAGGCGCTCCATGGCGTGGCTCCTAAGGCATGAAGAAGAGACGGGACCCGAGCAGCCCCGTCGTCAGTATATGAGAGCAGTGATGTCATCGCAGGCGTGTGATCAGTCAATGTAATCGCTGATCCGTTGAAGCGTTGCGGTATCTTTGAGCATCTGTGCTTCGGACGCATCAATGTCGAGCCAATAGATTTCGGCGCCTGTGTCTGCGGCAATTTGTTGTGCGGCATCAGAGTGGATCACTTTCTCAGCGATGGCCGCGATTTTGTCGCGGGCCACTTGCGGTGTGTCCTTATGCACGAACAGGCCATTCCATGTGGAGAACGGCAGGTCCGCTGCGATCTCTCCGGCTGTTGGGACATCCGGCAAAAGCGGAATGCGATTGTTGGTCACCGACATCAGAATGTTGAGATCATCCAGACAAGGACGGATCAATTGCAGTGTGGTGTTGATGACATCGGCGTCCCCGGAGGCGAGTGTGTTGCAATCGAGCGCATCGAAGGCCGCATCAGAAGCGTAGGAAAAGCCGAGCTCTTTGGCGAGAGCAAGCGTGTGACGCGCGGGGCTTGTTTCGGAGCCGAAATGGCCCAAAGCGACGTCGTGATCTTTGGCGTAGGCGGCAAGCTCTGCCATGGTGGTGTAGGGCGCGTCACCCGCTGCGGCGACGACGAACGGATAGCTCAAGAAAATGCCAACAGGCTCAAACGGGTTGGGGTCAAGCGGACCGATGCCAATGTATGGACCGACCATGGGCACGTCGATCACGAAGGAGCCGACAGTGTAACCATCCGCCGGAGCCAGCGCCACGTCAACCGCACCGGGGAAGGGGCCACCGCCGCCGCCGGGTTTGTTCACCACGGCTGCGGGCACGCCGTAGGTGGCCTGAAATTCGTCCGCGATCATGCGGGTCAGGATGTCCTCCAAATCGCCGGGCGGAAAGGGAACGACAAACTCAACGGGTTTTTCGGGATATTCGGCCGAAGCTGCCAAAGGCATAGCGGCAAGCACGGCGGCGGAGCCGATTTTCAAAAGCGTGGTCATAGTTTCTCCTGTCGAGCGTATCAGCGACTTTGTAGGCCGGTATTTGTTTTTATATGCGATGTACCGCCATCCAATGAGTCTGTGAGAGCATCAGAGGTCAGTTTCACTTTGCCCCCTAAACATGTCATCCACCCAGTTTTCCGCCATTGCAAAACGCGCCAAAAAAGCGATAATTTGCGCAAGTTCCTTTTCCAAACAGATGGAAATTTAAACAGATGGCAGATGCGACGCACGGCCATGCAGCAATTCGCAGTACGGTGCTTGGATCCGTTCTTGATCGTTTGATTGCGCGAGGCGTTTCGACTCAGCCGCTTTTATCGAAACATGGAATGAGCCTTGATATATTGAAGGATCCCTATGCGCGACTTTCAGTGATGGAATACGCGGGATTTATGGAAAGTGCCGCCGCTCTATCCGGGGACGAGCATATCGGGGCCCGGATCGGAAGCGACATTCGTGCCGGGGATCTTGGTCCAATGGGCATCCTTTTGTCCCTTTCGCGGTCAATTTATGTCGGAATTGATCGGATTGTGCGGTCTACGCGGTCGCTTCAAACAGGCACCGAAGTTGCGCTCATCGAAAATGGCGATGATGTGTTTTGGTCCTATCGTTTGGTCGATGGCCACATCTGGCCCCGCAGGCAAGATGCGGAATTCACCCTTGTCGCAACCACGCAGGTGATCCGCGACAATTTTATCAGTCGCTGGGCGCCACAACAGGTTCATTTCGAACATGTGGAGCCAGAAAGCGCACAGTTTTTACGTCGATATTTTGGGTGCCCGGTGCTTTACGGTCAGGCGACAAACCGGCTGGTGATGGATCGTGGCCCGATGTTGGAGATTTACCGTGCGGAGGACACTGCGTTGGTGTCTATGTTGGAACGTCACATCGCGGATTTGATCGAGAAGACACCGCGACGCTCCACGCTTACGGAAGCGACGCGCTCCATCGTCTCTTCGTCTCTCGGGTTGCGGCCCGTGTCGGTTGAGCGGGTGGCAGAAACCCTAGGCCTGTCCTCACGCAACCTTCAGCGCAAGCTGGCGGAAGAAGGCACAAGCGTTCGGATTTTACTTGATGAAATCCGGCGAACGCGAGCCGAAATGCTCTTGCAGGAAGGCACGCAAAGTGTTGGCCGCATTGCGACGGCATTGGGATACGCCGACGGCACAGCCTTTTGGCGCGCCCATAAACGATGGTCCGAACATTCGCCGCGCCAAGTGAAGGCATCGGGGTCGTCGCTATGACCGAGGGTGTTTTGCGCGACATGCGGGCAATCTGATCATGTGTGCCGCGCGGGGATTCGCTATGGGTGGCCATGGAAAATGCGCCACAACATCAAAGCGCTTAAATTTCGCGCAGACCTTAGAAAAACCCGCACAGAGATTGGAATCCTTGAAGATAAAGGGGTTCCGCGATGGCTGCGCCTAAATTGAAAATGCCGCTGCAGCGTGTGGATAAGGCTCGGATGGCGTAAACTATCGGAAAAATGACGCGCCGCGCAATGGGCAAACCTGTCTGCAATCTCGTTTCTGGTCATCAGATCGTCGCCCGTGTTCATTCGGAACCATGGCGGCCCATGACACAGCGACCAAAAGAGAGCCCTATGACAGACTTGCCCAAAATCGATTTCATCTACCTCAATGAACAAGACATGATCAAAGCAGGCGTGACCGATATGGCCGGTTGCGTGGATGCCATGGAGGACATGTTCGTCCTGCTGCACAAAGGCGATTATCGCATGGCGGGCGCGAACAATGACAGCCACGGTGCGATGGTGGTTTTTCCCGAAAATTCGCCCTTTCCGAACATGCCAAAACCCACGGCGGATCGCCGTTTCATGGCGATGCCGGCCTATCTTGGTGGCGCGTATGGCACCACCGGTGTGAAATGGTATGGCTCCAACATTGCCAACCGGGACAAGGGCCTGCCGCGGTCCATTCTGATGTTCACGCTCAACGATACCGATACGGGTGCGCCGCTGGCGATCATGTCGGCAAACCTGTTGTCGGCTTACCGCACGGGCGCGGTGCCGGGGGTCGGCGCCCGTCATCTGGCACGCAAAGACTCGAAAGTGGTGGCGGTCTATGGCCCCGGCGTGATGGGCAAAACCTCCCTGGCGGCTTTCATGGTGGCGTGTCCGGGCATTGACACTTTGAAAATTCAGGGCCGGGGCCAAAAGAGCCTCGACAGCTTCATCTCTTGGACCAAAGAGACCTATCCGCAGATCACCAACATCGAGATCGTCACCGACATCGAAACCCTCGTGCGCGGCTCTGACATTGTGACCTATTGCGCCTCTGGCGAGACAGGTGACGTGTCGAAATACCCGATTGTGAAACGCGACTGGCTCAAACCCGGTGCGTTTCTGTCGATGCCCGCGTCCTGCGAAATTGACGAGGGCATGGAGCAAAAAGACGTGCGCAAGGTGATGGATAACATCGGCCTCTATGAGGCGTGGTTCGAAGAGCTGCCGAAACCCGCCCACGTCCACGTTCCGGTCATTGGTGTGCGGTTCATGGACATGATCCATGAGGGTAAGATGACTCATGATGATCTCGAAGACCTCGGTGATATTTGTGCGGGGGCCACTCCGGGTCGGCAAAATGATGAGGAGATCATCATGCTCTCCGTCGGCGGGATGCCGGTCGAAGATGTGGCCTGGGGCACAACCGTGTACCGCAATGCCATCGCCAAAGGCATCGGCACCAAGCTCAACCTGTGGGACGTGCCTGTTCTGCGTTGATTTGAGTATCCATTTGAAACAGAAAGAAAAAACATGACAAAAATTGTCAAAGTTAAAACCGGTGCCAAGCTGGAACAGCTCAGCAGCTATTCCCGCATTGTGATGGTCGACAACTGGATTTCGGTGTCGAACACCGCCGGGCGCAACCCGCAGACCAAAGAGATTCCCGAAGACCTGCGCGAACAGACGCTTCAGGTGTTTGAGAATATCGAAAATGCGCTCAAAGCCGTGGGATCGGGACTTGAGGATGTGATCTCGACCCGCGTGTTCATCCAAACGCCCAGCGACACCCCGGCTGTGATGGAGATTTTCGGCGAAAAATTTCGTGGCGTTGATCCAACCACCTCGGTGACCTGTCCGCCGCTTGGCTCCTCTGTTTACAAAGTTGAGATCGAGGTCAGCGCCTATCGCGGCGCGTCCAAAGCCGAGATCGAATACATCGACACGTCGCTTTGATCGCTCCACATCCCCTCTTTCAAGGACTGCCCCATGGCCCCCAAAACCGCCCCCGTCCAAACCGCCACTGAGGCACCTAGATCCACCTCTGTTGTCATCATCGGCGGTGGAATTGTCGGGGTGACGGCGGCTTTGACCCTCGCGGAGCGCGGGGTCTCCGTCACCGTTTTGGAAAAGGGCCGGGTCGCGGGCGAACAATCCTCGCGCAATTTGGGCTGGATTCGGAAAACATCGCGTGCGCCGAAAGATGTGCCGATGTCTTTGGCCTCGGATGCGCTTTGGGCGACGATGGCGCAGCGTACGGGCGTGGATGTCGGGTATCGGCAAGAGGGCATTTTATTCGCCGCAAAAACCGAGGCGGAAATGGAGATGCATCGGGCATGGCTTGCCTCGGTGGCGGAGTATAACCTCGACAGTCGGATGGTGACGGACAAAGAGATCGCGGAGTTGGTTCCGGGGGGAGGGACGTCTTGGGCTGGGGGGATTTACACGCCCTCGGATGGCTACGCCGAACCGACGATTGCCCCGATCGCCATTGCCAATGCCGCGGTCGCCAAAGGTGCTGTGATCGTCGAGAACTGTGCGGTGCGCACATTGGTGCGGTCTGCCGGGAAGGTCCGCGGTGTGGTGACGGAAAAGGGCGAAATCTCTTGTGATCATGTCATCCTTGCGGCTGGGCTTTGGTCGCGCAAATTCTTAGGCAATATGGGGGTGTCTTTCCCGACTTTGCCTTTGGTGTGTTACGCCATTCGCACCGCGCCGATGGAGGGGCCGACACATATCGCCGTGGGGACGCCGGATATGTCGTTCCGCAAACGGATGGATGGGGGCTTTACGGTCTGTCAACGCGGTGCAGTGGGGTCGCCTTTGGTTCTTGACCATGCGCTTTTGGGGATGAAATACCTGCCGATGTTCAAACATGGCCGCAGCATGTTGCGCCTCTCTTTGGGGCGAGAGTTCATCGAAGATCTCAAACTTGCGCGGCACTGGTCACCTGATCGCATGTCGCCATTCGAGAAAGTGCGTACCATGGGCCCGCGTGTGAATACCGGTATCAATGCCGAAGCGATGGCCAATATCAAAACCTACTGGCCAGCTTTTGCGGAGATCAAATCCGCTGAAGAATGGGGCGGCACGATGGATATCACGCCGGATTCGCTACCCGTCATTGGTGGGATCGACGGGATTGGAGGGCTCACGCTTGCCACGGGTTTTTCAGGCCATGGGTTTGGCACTTCGCCTGCGGCAGGGCAACTTGCCGCCGATTTGGTGATGGGCGTCCCGCCGATTATTGACCCAAGCCCCTATCGGTTTGATCGGTTTTGAGATTCAAATCCCACCGGGGCGGCGATTTTGGACTGGGTGCATTTTCGAAACGATGTACGGCCAAATATGTGGACGGTGGGGCAGGGGGCTATTCCGTCTCTCGTTCAAGCCGGCTCACATGTATTTGGGTCGCCCACATTGCACACAGGTCTTCCAAAGGGCGAGGCACCGGCGCGTCGGTAAAGAAGTCGTCGATCTCCGAGAGGGAGGCGATCCGGGCAGGGGCGGTACGTTTGAGCTTGGTGTGATCCGCAACCAACATGGTGCGGCGAGACTGATGCAGGATCGTTTGACTGACGCCGACTTCGCGCAGATCAAAGTCCAAAATGTCGCCGTCTTGATCAATGGCGGAACACCCGATGACACCGATGTCGAACTTGAATTGCCGGATCGCGGCGGTTGTGATGTCCCCGATCAGCCCGCCGTCGGATTGGCGCAGTGATCCTCCGGTCACAAGCACCTCACAATCTGGGTTTCGAGTCAAAATATTGGCCACGTTCATGTTATTGGTGACAACCATGAGATTGCGATGATGCAGCAACTCAGCCGCGACCGCCTCCGTACTTGTTCCTATGTTGAGGAAAATCGCACAGTTTTCGGGGATCATCGCGGCACAGGCCTGTGCCATGGCGATCTTTCCTCCCGCATTCAGCCGCCGCCGCTCTTGATAAGCGATGTTGACCGTGCCGGACGGCAACACCGCGCCGCCGTGAACACGCTCCAACCTCCCGGCATTGGCCAACTCGCTCAGATCGCGGCGGATCGTTTGTAATGTGACGCCAAGATGCTCCGCAAGATGTTCGACCGTCACTTTCCCGTCCCGTCGGGCAATATCAAGGATCTCAGGGAAGCGGATGTTTTGCGACATAAAGAGGCTTTCGGTTTGGTGTGAGGCGATCCTGCTTTGCAATTGTCCTGTGCGGCGGAATCAAAGGGCTGAATGGCCATTGAGCTCAGGCTCGGCCATGTTCGTTTCTGCGTGGTTTTAGCATCTATCGTTTATTTCTACGATAAAATGCGCAATTCTCAATTCTTTTTCTCTGTAAATTCAGGGCGTTTTCGCAATTTTTACAAAAACCGAAAAAAATCGAAAATAAACATTTTCTTTTTAGCGCGACTTTGTCACAGTGCTGTCATCAGGGTTTGGGAGGATCCAACGTGAGCGAGAATGCGCAGATCTGCGATTTGCTGGTGATTGGCGGCGGCATCAATGGCTGTGGAATTGCCCGTGACGCCGCAGGTCGCGGATTAAGTGTGACGCTGGCCGAAATGTCGGATCTGGCCTCTGCGACCTCTTCCGCCTCGACCAAACTGTTTCATGGTGGGTTGCGGTATCTTGAGTATTTCGAATTTCGTTTGGTCCGCGAGGCATTGATCGAACGCGAAACCCTTTTGCGGGCAATGCCACATATCAGTTGGCCGATGCGGTTTGTTTTGCCGTACCAAAAGGATATGCGGTTTGAGAGTGACACGCCCACCTCAAAACTGCTGTCCCTGTTCATGCCATGGATGAAAGGGCGTCGCCCGGCTTGGCTGATCCGGCTTGGGTTGTTGATGTACGACACTTTGGGGGGGCGGCAAATCCTCCCCGGCACCAAAACGCTTGATCTCAAGCATGGACCAGAAGGCGCACCACTCAAACCCCTCTTTGCCAAGGCCTATGAATATAGCGATTGCTGGGTCGAGGATTCACGCCTTGTGGTTTTGAACGCGCGCGACGCGGTGGCGCGGGGTGCCAAAATCCTCCCCCGGACCAAAGTTGTGTCCGCCAGATCCGAGGGCGGCATCTGGACCGTGACGCTCAAAGATGTCGAAACCGGAGACACTCACGAGATGCGTGCCCGTATGGTTGTCAACGCGGGCGGCCCATGGGTCGGTCAAATCTTGCGTCAACAAATCGGCTCCAACAGCACCGACAACATTCGCCTTGTGCGCGGCAGCCATATTATCACCAAGCGTTTGTTTGATCATGACAAATGTTATTTTTTCCAAGGCACGGACGGGCGGATCATGTTCGCGATCCCCTATGAGACGGATTTCACCCTGATCGGCACCACCGACAATGAGCATAGCGACCTGTCGCAAAATCCGGTCTGCACGCCCGAAGAAAAGCGCTACATGATTGAGTTTGTGAACGCCTATTTGAAAGAGCCAATCCGCGACGAGGACATCGTCTGGACCTATTCCGGTGTGCGCCCGCTTTATGATGATGGTGCGAGTTCTGCGACGGCGGCGACGCGTGATTACACCCTTAAGATCGACGACAGTGCTGGCGCACCGGCGCTTCATATTTTTGGCGGCAAGATCACGACCTACCGCCGCCTCGCCGAAAGCGCGCTTGAAAAAATCGGCACCCGCCTGACCGTGGCGCAAGGCCCATGGACCGCAGGGGTTGCCATGCCCGGTGGGGATTTTCCCGTCGATGGGGTCGAACCTCTTATCACCGATCTGCGTCACATCTATCCCTTCCTCGATGATCGCTGGGCGCGCCGTCTCATCCGCGCCTATGGCACCGAGGCCCGCGATGTTTTGGGCGCGGCCAAAACGATTGAGGATCTTGGCCAGGATTTCGGTGCAACATTGACCGCCGCAGAGGTCAACTGGCTTATGGACCGCGAATTTGCCCGGACCGCAGAGGATGTTCTGTGGCGGCGCAGCAAATTGGGCCTGCGCAGCGTAGAGGCCAGTGCCCTCGAAACCTACATGACCGAGCGCCGCGCACACGCAAAGGACATTGCATGACACTTGAACTTGATGACGTCAGCTATGTTGCTGGCGGCAAGACCTTTATCTACCCAACCAATCTGACGCTTGAAAACGGCACAATGAACGTGCTGTTGGGGCCAACCTCGTCGGGTAAAACGACCTTGATGCGCCTGATGGCGGGGCTCGATGTGCCGACCAAGGGGCGCATTCGCTGGAACGGTGAGGATGTGACCGGACAACGTGTCCAGGATCGCAAAATCGCGATGGTCTATCAGCAATTCATCAACTACCCGGCGATGACGGTTTACGACAACATTGCCTCGCCGATGAAGCTGATGGGGCTTGAGACAGCAGAGATCGACAGTCGTGTGCGCAAGACGGCGGAGTTGATGCAACTGACCCCGATGCTGGATCGCAAGCCGCTTGAACTCTCGGGCGGTCAGCAACAGCGCTGTGCTTTGGCACGGGCCTTGGTCAAAAATGCGGGTCTGGTGTTGCTTGATGAACCCCTTGCGAATTTGGATTACAAATTGCGCGAAGAGTTGCGCGCCGAAATCCCGCGCATCTTTGCGGAATCCGGGTCGATTTTTGTCTATGCCACCACAGAGCCGGAAGAAGCCCTGTTGCTGGGCGGCAATTGCGCGACGCTTTGGGAAGGCCGGGTGACACAATTCGGCCCGACGGCACAGGTCTATCGTAACCCGAAGGATGCCACGACCGCACGCGTATTTTCCGATCCGCCGATGAATTTCCTGCATGTGGAAAAACGCGGCGATCTGATGCATTTTGGTCATGAAGAAAGCATCCCTGCGGTGGGCGGACATGCCGCCGATGGCAAATATATGCTTGGATTCCGGCCCAACCACCTTTCGTTGGAGCCGGGCGAAGGCAAGCTTGGTTTTGATGCGACGCTTGGCGTGATGGAACTGACCGGCTCGGAAACCTTTGTGCATCTGTCGCATTTTGACGCGAAATGGGTCGGTTTGATCCATGGTGTGCGCGATCTGAAGCCGGGTCAAAAACTGCCCGTCTATCTCGATACATCGCGGATTTATCTGTTTGCTGAGGACGGCACGCTTGTCGCCTCTGCCCCTTATGCGGAGACGGTGTCACATGGCTAAGATCACACTTGAGAACCTTGCGCATTCCTATTTGCCGGACCCAAAGAGTGAAAACGACTTTGCGCTCAAAGAGTTGAATCATGATTGGGCCGATGGTGAGGCCTATGCGCTTTTGGGCTCATCCGGCTGCGGCAAGTCCACGCTTTTGAACATCATTTCCGGACTGTTGATCCCCTCACAAGGTCGGGTGTTGTTCGATGGCACCGATGTGACGATGTCGCCCACGGCAGACCGCAATATCGCGCAGGTGTTTCAGTTCCCTGTTGTTTACGACACGATGACAGTGCGGCAAAACCTTGCGTTCCCGCTAAAAAACCGGGGTATGGACGCAGCCGAGATCAAACGTCGCGTGCAGCGCGTCGGTAAGATGATTGATATGGAAGCGGAGCTGGATCACAAAGCGCGCGGCCTGACGGCAGATGCAAAACAAAAGATTTCGCTTGGCCGCGGCATGGTGCGCGAGGACGTTAATGCGCTCTTGTTTGATGAACCCCTGACCGTGATTGACCCGCATATGAAATGGGAATTGCGCACGCAACTCAAGCAACTGCATCAGGATTTCGGGCACACAATGATCTATGTGACCCACGACCAAACCGAGGCGCTGACCTTTGCGGATAAGGTCGTCGTTATGTACGACGGTCGCGTCGTTCAAATTGGCACGCCACAAGACCTGTTCGAACGCCCTGCACATACTTTTGTGGGCTATTTTATCGGATCGCCCGGTATGAACCTGTTTGAGGCCACAATTGAGGGCGCCACGGCCCGCGTTGGCGATACCACTGTCGAGCTGGGGGGCACCTATGTGGCAAGCGGCAAAACACAGCTTGGCGTGCGCCCTGAATTCATCCGGCTGAGCGCGGGCGGCACGGGTATTCCCGCGCAGATCAACCGCGTCGAAGATGTCGGGCGTCACAAGATTGTCCGCCTGACCGTCGAGGGGCACGAAACAAACGCGGTCATCGGTGAGGGGGTCGACATTCCCGCAGGGACGGACCGGATCAGTTTTGCGCCCGAAGGGATCAATGTTTACGCCAATGACTGGCGCATCAGTGCAAAAGGGGACGCCGCATGAACAAGACCGTCAATCAAAAAGCATGGTTCCTTGTCCTGCCCGTGCTGATCTTGGTCGCCTTTTCCGCCGTCATCCCATTGATGACCGTGGTGAACTATTCTGTCCAAGACACGTTCGGCAACAATCAGTTCTTCTGGGCGGGCCTCGATTGGTTTGATGACATGTTGCATTCGGATCGGATGTGGAACGCGCTTGGGCGTCAGCTGATGTTCTCCGGCATCATTTTGGCCATTGAGGTGCCGCTGGGGATTTATGTCGCGCTGCACATGCCGAAAAAGGGCTTTTGGTCCTCGTTCTGTCTTGTGTTGATGTCGCTGCCTTTGTTGATCCCGTGGAACGTGGTGGGCACCATTTGGCAAATTTTTGGCCGCGTCGATATTGGGCTTTTGGGCCACGCGCTGGACGCGCTGGGTGTGGATTACAACTACACCCAAGACACGATGGACGCGTGGATCACTGTGATCGTGATGGACGTCTGGCACTGGACCTCGCTCGTAGCGCTTCTGGCCTATGCTGGTCTGCGGTCGATCCCTGATGCCTATTATCAAGCGGCGAAAATCGACCAAGCCAGCCGCTGGGCCGTGTTTCGCTACATTGAATTGCCCAAGATGGCGGGCGTGTTGATGATTGCGATCCTGCTGCGCTTTATGGACAGCTTTATGATCTACACCGAGCCTTTCGTTTTGACCGGGGGCGGTCCGGGCAATGCGACCACCTTCCTCTCCATCGACCTTGTGAAAATGGCCTTGGGGCAATTTGATCTTGGACCCGCGGCCGCCTTTAGCCTGATGTATTTCCTGACGATTATGGCGATCAGCTGGGTGTTCTACACGGTGATGACCACGATTGACAAAAGGGATGGCAAGTAAATGACCGAGACCGCAATTCCAGAAATCGTCAGCCGGACGGGCAAGATGAAAATTGAAAAACCGCGCACCCCGTCCAAGCGGATGCGCCCCTCTGGCGGGGCCGTGGTGATGGGTCTGTACCTGCTGTTCTTGATGCTGCCGATCTATTGGCTGCTCAATATGAGCCTCAAGACCAACTCTGAAATCCTTGGTGCCTTTAGCCTGTGGCCGCGCAATTTGACCTTCGCAAACTATGCGACCATCCTCACCGACCCGAGTTGGTACATGGGCTATGTCAACTCCCTGATCTATGTGGTGATGAACACAACCATCAGCCTCGCCGTCGCGCTACCGGCTGCCTATGCGTTCAGCCGCTACAGCTTCATGGGCGATAAACATCTGTTCTTTTGGCTTTTGACCAACCGCATGGCACCGCCTGCCGTGTTTGCCCTGCCGTTCTTTCAACTTTATTCCAGCATCGGCCTGTTTGACACGCATATCGCGGTGGCTCTGGCGCATTGCCTGTTCAATGTGCCGCTCGCGGTCTGGATTTTAGAAGGATTCATGCGGGGTGTGCCCAAGGAGATCGATGAGACCGCCTATATTGATGGCTATTCCTTCCCGGCGTTTTTCGTGAAAATCTTCACGCCCCTCATCGCAAGCGGCATCGGCGTCGCGGCGTTCTTTTGCTTCATGTTCTCTTGGGTCGAGTTGTTGCTGAGCCGCACTTTGACCTCTGTGGAGGCCAAACCCATCGCCGCCACCATGACCCGCACCGTCGGGGCCGCAGGTGTCGACTGGGGCGTACTGGCCGCCGCGGGTGTTCTGACCATCGTCCCCGGTGCTTTGGTCATCTATTTCGTGCGCAACTACATCGCCAAGGGCTTTGCCCTGGGGCGGGTGTAAAGGATGCGTCGCTTGAAAGGAGTTCGCTATGCTTGACTGGATGGCCTGGACATGGCCCACCGCCACATTTTTTCTCATCATCGCCGCGCTTTTGGCCACGTTTACGGTGCTGGCGATCAAATTCCCCGAGATGCCCCGCAAGGGTATTCTACAGATCGAAACCACGCGGGGGGATCGGTTGTTCATCACGCTCTTGGGGTCCGCGTTTGTCAATCTTGCGTGGCTTGGTTTGGGCGTTGGCCCACAAGCTTACGCCTTGATTGCCTGTCTGGTCTATGCCGCAGCGGTGTTTCGCTGGGTGTAGGTGCTGACAAACTCCGGCCTGAAAATGGAAGAGGTTCAGGCCGGCTTTACGCCTACGTTCAATCAAAGGGAGGAAACCTACATGAACGTCTTACTGAAATCATCAACGGCTCTGGGATTGGCGCTTGCGCTCACCCAACCCGCTTGGGCCGATATGGCCGCTGCGACTGACTTTCTGGACAACGAGATCGCGGGCCTGTCGACCCTGTCCCGTGCCGACCAAGAAGCAGAAATGCAGTGGTTCATTGATGCCGCTCAACCGTTTCAGGGCATGTCGATCAACGTGGTCTCCGAGACCATCACCACCCATGAATACGAATCCCAAGTGCTTGCCCCTGCGTTCACAGCCATCACGGGGATCAACGTCACGCATGACCTGATCGGCGAAGGTGATGTGGTCGAAAAACTGCAAACCCAAATGCAGTCCGGCGAAAACATCTATGACGCTTATGTCAACGACTCTGATCTGATCGGCACCCACTGGCGCTATCAACAGGTGCGCAACCTGACCGACTGGATGGCGAATGAGGGCAAGGATGTGACCTCGCCGACGCTGAACCTCGCCGATTTTATCGGCACACAGTTCACCACCGCCCCCGATGGGGATCTGTATCAGCTCCCGACCCAACAGTTCGCGAACCTCTATTGGTTCCGCTATGACTGGTTCAATGATCCTGACATCAAAGCGGCCTTTAAAGAAGCCTATGGTTATGATCTCGGTGTGCCTGTGAACTGGTCAGCCTATGAAGACATTGCCGAATTCTTTACCGGGCGCACCATTGATGGCGTCGAAGTCTATGGCAACATGGATTACGGCAAAAAAGACCCGAGCCTCGGCTGGCGCTACACCGACGCGTGGATGTCCATGGCCGGGATGGGCGACAAGGGTGAACCGAACGGGCTTCCGGTCGACGAATGGGGCATCCGTGTGAATGAGAAATCGCAACCCGTTGGGGCCTGTGTCGATCGTGGTGGGGCAACGAACTCCCCTGCGGCTGTCTATGCCATCGACAAGGCGATCAAGTGGCTGCAAGACTACGCCCCTCCCTCAGCGGCGGGCATGACCTTCTCTGAGGCGGGTCCTGTTCCGGCGCAGGGCAATATCGCGCAACAGATGTTCATGTACACCACCTTTGTTGCACCTCTGGTCGCCTCGGATGCGGTGATGAACGAAGACGGCACACCAAAGTGGCGCCTCGCCCCAAGCCCGCATGGCGTGTATTGGGAAGAGGGCATGAAAGTTGGCTATCAGGACGTGGGCAGCTGGACCTTGATGAAATCCACTCCGGTGGATCGGGCCCAAGCTGCGTGGCTTTACGCACAGTTCGTCACCTCTATGACTGTCGATGTGAAGAAATCCGATGTCGGCCTCACGTTTATTCGCGAGTCCACCATCAATTCCGACCACTTCACAGATCGCGCGGACAAACTTGGGGGCCTGGTCGAATTTTATCGCTCGCCGGACCGTGTCCGTTGGTCGCCTACGGGTACAAACGTGCCCGACTATCCGAAACTTGCACAGCTGTGGTGGCAGAACATCGGCGACGCCATGTCCGGTGCGAAAACCTCGAAAGAGGCGCTTGATCAGCTCTGTGGTGACATGGAAAGCGTGATGGCACGTCTGGAACGCGCTGGAATCCAAGGCGATCTTGGTCCGGTTCTCAACGACAAAGAGGACGATAGCTATTGGTTGGAACAGCCGGGCGCACCGAAGCCCAAGCTGGACAACGAGGACGAAACCCCGATGACCATCGGCTATGACGAACTTGTTTCCTCCTGGAAGCAATAAGTTTGTGACCCTTGCCGGGGCGCGGCAGATCTGCTGCGCCCCGTTTTTGTGCCCGGCTGCTTAAGCCCGGCCGTTTTGCCTGAACGGGGAGGACCCTCATGACATATATTCTTGCCATTGATCAGGGCACGACCTCCAGTCGGGCGATCTTGTTTGACGCCCAGTTGCAAACAGCGGCTGTTGCCCAAGAAGAATTCCCGCAGTATTTTCCACAATCCGGTTGGGTCGAACATGATGTGTCGGACCTCTGGGCCACGACCGCAGGCACCTGTCGTGCGGTCATTGAAAAAGCCAATATAGACACACGCGACATTGCCGCCATCGGGATCACCAACCAACGCGAAACCACTGTGGTGTGGAACCGTAAAACGGGTCAGCCCATCCATAATGCCATTGTCTGGCAAGACCGGCGCACCGCCGCAATCTGTGAGAGCTTGCGCGCAGAAGGTCATGAACAGATGTTCACCGACCGTACCGGATTGCTGATTGATCCGTATTTTTCCGGCACGAAAGTCAAATGGTTGCTCGACACGGTCGAGGGCGCGCGCGCTGCGGCCAAAGCCGGGGATCTTTTGTTTGGCACCGTTGACAGCTACCTGATCTGGAAACTGACGGGCGGCAAAGTGCATGCCACCGATGCCACAAATGCGGCCCGGACCCTGTTGTATGATATTCGCAAAGGGCGTTGGAGTAAGACGATTTGTGATCTCTTGGACATTCCCATGGATATGCTGCCCGAGGTCCGCGATTGCGCCGCCGATTTTGGCATGACGCGCTCCGACCTGTTCGGGCATCCCCTTCCGATTCTGGGTGTCGCAGGCGACCAACAGGCGGCCACAATTGGTCAGGCCTGCTTTCGGCCCGGCATGTTGAAATCCACTTATGGCACTGGTTGTTTTGCTCTGATGAACACCGGCGACACGCCCGTCACCTCGCAAAACCGTTTATTGACCACCATCGCCTATCAACTGGACGGCAAACCCACCTACGCACTCGAAGGTTCGATTTTTATCGCCGGGGCTTCGGTTCAATGGCTGCGGGACGGGTTGAAAATGATCCGGGATGCAACAGAAACCCAACCCTTGGCCGAAGTTGCCGACGAGGAGCAGCCCGTGATCATGGTGCCTGCGTTCACCGGACTTGGAGCGCCCTATTGGGATGCCGAGGCGCGCGGAGCAATTTTTGGCCTGTCGCGCAACTCTGGGCCTGCCGAGTTCGCCCGTGCGGCGTTGCAATCCGTCGGCTATCAGACCCGTGATCTCTTAGAAGCCATGCACCGCGATTGGCGCGCGCCCGAAGGCGATGCGATCCTGCGGGTTGACGGCGGCATGAGCGCATCGGATTGGACCATGCAATTCTTATCCGACATCATCGGTATGCCCGTTGATCGCCCCGCGTGCCAAGAAACCACCGCCATGGGTGCTGCGTGGCTCGCGGGCAGCCGCGCAGGCCTATATCCGGATCAGACAGGCTTTGCCGAAATGTGGTTTTGCGACCGGCAGTTTGTGCCAACCATGACGGCGGGTGATCGAGACGCCAAGTATAGCGCATGGCAACGGGCGGTTCGAGCAACACGCATGTTTACGGCGCCATTGCCAGCCTGAGGATGCGGTGAACGACGCGCCAAGTGTGAACAGATATTGCCGTCAGTTTGTAAAATTTGGAGACGGGGCTCATATCGGCAAGTTATGGAGGCACTTGGGACGTTGGGTCATAAAGTGATTAAAATGAAAAACGTTATTTCCATCCGAGCCATTTGATCTATGTCATTTTCAACCCTATTTGGGGCGCTAACCTTATACGTTGGGAGGTGATGGCCCGCTAACATGTGGCGAAGCCTGAAAAAGTTATCGTTATACTGTCGCCAGTATATGGTATATATACTAAATATTGTCTATTTGATATCTTAAGGGTATGAATAGGTAAATCGGACTAATCAAGAGGCGAATCTGCGCCGATATGGACGCGACAGAATTGCTTTTATGAGCAGAAGTAGATAAGGTAGCCGCGCGGTGGGTGGGTTTTTTGCTAGTATTCGCGCTGAAGAGTTTTGTTAAATTGGAGTGCGGCGAACGTGTCGGCGAAAAAAAGTCAAAATGAAACGGTAGAGCGTCAGGAATTGGCAAATGTTTTGCCTCTTTCCATGAGTGCGGCTGCACCGGATCGCCTAAGCTCCAAGTCTGGCCTGAGCGGCGTTGCCGCCAGTGCGATTGGCATGGGGCTGGCGATGCAAAGCGGTGTTGCCAACAGCCTGTGGGCTTCTTCGACAGAAGATATGGATGTCGAACCTACCGACGATGATTTTGACCCGACGCAAGCGCCCGTGACACCTGATGATGTGAACGGGGATGATGTGGCTGCGGAGAATGTAGCCACAGAGGCACCGGCTGCGCTTACAGTCGATGAGACGGCTGAAAGCGTGGGTGTGGAGCCAGAGCTTTTCCCTTCTGGTGCCGTGGCCGCATCGGGCCGAACGTCAGGCGTGGCCAATGCGGGTGCCGCTGCGGAGGCGATGACCGAAATGTTGTCTCAGGACGACGCCGAAGGAGATGGCACGCGCCTTTCGGATGAAGAGGGTCCCTCTCAAACTATTGATTTTATTGGGTCTGACACAGAGGGTTTGGTCGGGTCTGTTCTTGATCCCGTGTTGGGGGAGGATGGCCTTGTCGACGACCTCCTCGATGCCCTGTTTGGTGAAGGTGGGTTGCTGGATGGGCTTCTTGGGGATGAGGGGCTGCTTGACGATCTGCTTGACGGGTTGATCGGGGAAGGCGGCATCCTGGACTTGGAGGTTCTTGAAGGGCTTCTGGGCGAAGACGGTCTTTTGGATGGCGTGGTCGAAATCATTCTGGGCGAAGACGGCCTCCTGTCCGATTTGATTGGAGAGGATGGGCTTTTGGGCGACCTCCTTGATCCGCTGCTCGGGGATGGCGGTCTTTTGGATGGTGTGCTTGACCCAATCCTTGGAACGGGCGTGGTTGACGACCTGCTTGGCGAGGATGGCATTGTTTCTGGCGTTGTGGACGACCTGCTTGGCGATGGCGGTCTTGTCGATGAAATCGTCGGCGACATCCCTGTGGTCGGTGATCTTGTCGGGTCTGATGGCATCCTGGGGGATGTGTTGGGGAGCGATGGTCTTCTTGGGGGGGTGCTCGGTCTTGGTGGTGCGAACGCCGAGACTCTGGACGAGTCCTCCACAGTGCCTGATGAAGGATATATCGAGTCTCTGATAGATTTCGATGCTCCCTTGGGTGAGGCATCCGATACGGTGTCAGAGCTTATTGAAGGTCTGTCGTCTGGGACTGTTGATGACTTAATGTCGAATCTGCTCGGCGATACCGATGTGTTGGGTTTCGATGTTGCACAGGGGGATGTCGGAGGCTTTGATGATTTGTTTGCGGGCCTTGCGAGCGAAGATAGCCTGACGGGTTCTTTTGTGGAGCAGGGCTTGCTCAGTGGCGTGGCCTCTGCCGTTGCGAGCGACGATGTTGACTCCCTTTTGAGCGAAATTCTTGGGCCCCCCAGTAGTGATATTCTGGCTGGCGGTGACGCATTTGATGTTCTGCTTGAGGGCGCAGGTCAGGATCTGTTGAGCGGTGTTGCCGAGGTCGGTGGGATTCTTGGCGATTCGGATGGCATTTTTGCGGGCATTGCGGATATTGTTCAGTCTGATACGTCTCTGCTTGATGGACTTTCCTTCGATCAAGATGATCAGGTTTAAGTGTGATCTAGTCACATAATTACATCCTTTGCCTTGATATTCATTTTGAATAAATGAATATTCTGCCATATGCCTTTTATTGGGCGGTTTCTTTCATGTAGTCCTTATGGGTAACTGTTGGCGGTTGCCTTAATCAAAAGGACATGGTGAAATCATTATGGTGGAGTTTGATAGGGGGGATGGGGTGCCTGAAGTTCTTTTTGGAAGCAAATGGCTCCTTAAGATATTTGAAATGATTGACGTGATTCTATGGCCATGCTTTCACGATGTTAGGTTTGGGCATGTTTTTCCCACTCACAGCTTGAGTTCACAGGAATGACCGTATCTGTCCTCTTTCAGGCCAGCGATGGCAGAGTTGCGCCAATGACGACGTCGCGCCTTGCGCTGACGTTGCCGGGTCGTTTGACGTTGATGCAAGATCAGGCGGAGATCGCGGGATTTGAAAAACTTGGCGCAGATTTGCATGTGACCTTGGCCGATGGCTCCGAGATCCTGGTCGAAGATTTCTTTGTGATAGGGCCTGATGGTACATACAGCCTGTTTGCCGATGAAACGGGTGTTCCGGTTGTGACCGGTCTGATGGTGCCTGAAGCCGACATGGCCTTTGATGACCCGGCTGTTGCGGTGGCGCACAATGTACCGGCTGATGACGCCGGCGAGGGTGGCGTGGAGCTTTCCCATGAGAATGGCGGTGCGCTTGATCCCTTTGTCATCACGGGCTACGGCATCGGGGCCGCAGGCTTGCTTTTTGCCATGACCCAAGAGGAGGAGACCCCTCATGGGGAGGGCGTCGATTTGGCAGCGCCTGATCAAGCTGACCTACAAGCTGTAGAAGTGACTGAGAGTGAAGGTATTTTTTCGACCTCCTCAGAGGGTGCCACAACACACTCCTTCGATATGATCATATCAGAGGGGCAAGGTTTGCTTGCTGGTCTGGATGTTGGGGAGTTGCTGTAATGCCAGTCCACATCAGGAAAATCGGCGCATTTTTCGAACGTTCTCTGAAAGCGGTGCTATGGCTTTCACCGCTTATTTTTGCCCTGTCGACCCCCGCACATGCACAAATGTCGCTTCAGGAAGCCGTCCTGATCGCCACGGCAAGTGATCCAAGTGTCGAAGCGCTGCGCCAGAAAGTGGCGGCCAAAAATGTCGATATTCAAGCCGCCAGAGATGCCTATTTCCCCTCGATCAGCCTGTCAGGAGACAGCAGCACGACGGACAGTGACGGGCCCGGTGTCACGTTGAGCGTGACGCAAGTCCTGTTTGATTGGGGCCGCACACGCAGCCAGATTGCCGAGGCGTCCCAAGTCCGGGTGCAAGCCGTTTCGGATTTGAAGATGGCGGTCGAAGACCTCACCTTTGAGATTGCGGGATTCTTCCTTGATGTTGAGGTGATGGATCGCAAAATTTCTTATACAAAAGAATACATGACGTTTGCGCGTCGTCTGGCCGGTCAAACGCAGGACCGAGCGGCGGCAGGGGTGAGCGACAACAGTGAAGTGGCGCGGGCGCGGTTGGAAATTTCGCGTGCCGATGAGCAGATGTCCCAGCTGATGGCAAACCGTCAGATTGCCATGGCGCAGCTTGAGTTTTTGATTGGCCAAAAGGTGGACGCGGTCCAACTTCCGCCGCCTCTGCTGTTTTCGGAGCATTATGGTTCACGAGATAAGATCAGCGCAGCGATCCGGATTGCGCCCGGTTACATCGCGGCTCGCGCCGCCGTTGCCGAAGCCGAAGCCGGGGTGCAGGTCGCGAAGGCGCAACGTTTCCCAACGATCAACCTTCAGGCACAGGGACGCATGGACCTCAACGGCGGCGATACACAGACGGCAATTGGGATATCTGCCGGCGTGGATCTGAATTCGCGAGGGTTCGGTCAACGCAAAATACAATCTGCACAGTTGGCCGTAGAGGGGGCAAAAGCCTCGCTTCAAGGGCAAGAGCGGCAGCTCATGAACATCGCAAGTAGCGCACTTGAACGTCTAAGCCTGTTGCGTCGCAGTGAACAATCCAGGGATGTTCAGCTTGTCGAAGCCAGAAAGGTCTTGCAGACCTATGAAAAGCAATTCGTTGCCGGTCAGCGGGAAATTCTCGACCTTTTGACCACCGGGCGAGATCTCTACGACGCACAGATTGACAAGATCGACACTTACGATGAGCGTAAACGCACTGAATATGAAGCTGCCAAAGACCTTGGTGTCTTGGGCACCATGCTTTTGGCTGGAGCGACGGTGCAATGATGCGAGATGGAAAGAGGTACTGAAATGAAAGATACCGTGTCTCACGATCCTCTTGTTCTCGGACTTTTGGAACTGTGCCGTTTGCAAGGCGTTTCGACCTCTGTCACGCAGTTGACCACAGGGTTGCCGCGCGATGTTGGCGCGCTGTTGACGCCAGATCTGGCACCGCTGGCCCTGCGGCGTGCCAATATGAGTTGCCGGATTAGCCGTGAGCCGCTGCGCGCCTTGCCGGATCATAGCTTTCCGGTGCTGCTCTTTTTGAAAGATGGCCGCACACTCATTCTCGAAACTCTGACGGAGCAGCGGGCGACCGTCGTTCTGCCTGAATCCGGAGGCGGAAAAGCGATTTGGACCTTCGAGGAACTCGACCGTTTGCATGACGGAAAGGTCCTCATCTCCAAACCGATCGACATCGTTTCGGACCGCCTCGATGGCAAGAAGGCCGGGCGTGAACATTGGTTGCTTGGCCCGCTTTGGGAGAACTGGTGGATCTACCGCGATGTGATGATCGCCTCCTTTGCGGCCAATATTCTCGCAGTCGCTACGGCGCTTTTTTCGATGCAGGTCTATGACCGCGTTGTCCCAAACAACGCGTTCGATACGCTTTGGATTCTGTCGAGTGGGGTCGGCATCGCGATTGTGCTCGAATTGGTGCTGCGGTTGATGCGCTCGTCTCTTGTCGATGTCTCCGGTCGTGACCTTGATCTGCGACTGTCGGCCCAGCTTTTTGACAAAGTCGCCAATATGCGGTTGGCCAACCAACCTGCGTCGACGGGGGTTTTTGCCAATCAGGTTAGAGATTTTGCTGTGGTGCGAGAGTTTTTCACCTCAAGCACGGTCACGGCGATTTGCGATCTGCCTTTCGTGCTTATCTTCCTTGGCGTGATCTGGTTTATCGGTGGCAATGTGGCTTTGGTTGTCCTCGCCGGTGTCGTTTTGAGCGTGTTGCCCGGCCTGCTGATGCAGAAAAAGCTTGCGCGGGCTTCAAGGGAAAACACGCGTGAAGCTGCGGCACTGAACGGTCTGCTTTTGGAGACGATTTCCAATCTTGAAACCGTTAAGGCCTGTCGTGCCGAAGGCCGGTTGCAACGTGCGCATGCACAATTGACCGCGGCAATGGCGACGACGGCCATCAAAACGCGGAATTTGACGACATTGATGAGCCAACTGGTCAGCTCTGTGCAAAGGCTTGCCTATGCAGGCGTCGTCATCGCCGGTGTTTATCTGATCAGTGCCGGGGAATTGACGGTCGGGAGCCTGATTGCCTGTACGCTTTTGTCCACGCGCGCGATGTCGCCGATGGGGCAGGTGGCCGGACTCTTGGCCAAGTGGCAACATGTCCGCGCAGCTCTGGAAGGTCTGAACGAAATCATGAAGCTTTCGGTCGAACGCCCTTCGGATCGTCACTTTGTGCGAGCCGCCGAAATGGCGGGGGATTACCATCTGCAAGATGTGGTGTTTCGCCATGACCCGCAGGCACCGCCCGTTCTTGCGATCCCTGAGCTGAAAATCGCCCAAGGCGAGCGGATTTCGCTGCTTGGTGGCAATGGTGCGGGGAAATCAACGATGTTGCGGCTTTTGGCCGGGTTGACCGATCCGCAAGCGGGCAGCGTTCTCGTCGATAATCTTGCTCTTAGCCAAATTGATCCAATCGATCGGCGCCGCCAAATTGGATATCTGCCCCAAAGCGTGGCGCTGTTTCAGGGCACCCTGAGGGAAAACCTGCTTTTGGACCATGGGCTTCATTCGGATGATGAATTGCTTGAGGCGCTCGATGCGGTCGGACTTGGGAAATTTGTGCGCCAGCACGTCAAAGGTCTCGACCTTCGGATTCAAAGCAATGCGAACGTATCCGGTGGACAACGCCAGTCTATTGGTTTGGCGCGTGTCCTGTTGCAAGATCCGAAAGTCGTCCTGCTTGATGAACCGACCTCTGCCTTCGATCATGTGACCGAAGCAAAGGTGATCGCGCATTTGAAACAATGGCTCCAAGGGCGGACAACGATCATTTCGACGCATAAGCGCGAATTGCTTGGGCTGACGGAGCGCGCGATTGTTCTAAGTGACGGGCGAGTGGCCCGCGATGGGGACTTGCTGCAAATCTTGAACTCTGCCCGTGCAAATTCGGTTCAGCAAAAACCTGTTCAGGCCGTCAAATGACGAGCGCGGATTTGGTCACCACAAGCCATATCGACGGGAGCTACCGTCGTCAGACATTGAAACGGTCGCGTTTGGTCATTCAAACCGTCGTTTTGTCTCTCTTTATCGCTATCGGTTGGGCCGCAATTGCGCAGATCAATGAAATCACGCGCGGTGACGGGCGGGTTGTTCCGTTGCGTCGTTTGCAATCCATTCAAAGTCTGGAAGGTGGGATTCTTGCTGAACTGCATGTGAGCGAAGGCGATATTGTTCAGGAAGGTCAATTGATTGCCCGTTTGGACCCGACGCGGTCGGAGACGGCATTTAATGCAACGCAAGCGGAGATCACGGCGCTTAAGGCGGAAACCATGCGGTTGGAAGCCGAGGTGATGGAGCAACCGCACCTTGAATTTGGGCCGACACCAAACGAGGCGGAGGCCGGAGAATTGCGCTTGTTTAAGGCGCGGCGCACCAAGTTGGAGGCCTCTCTGATGTCGCTGGAGGAGGAGCGGGGCACCATTGAACGCCAGATCGAGATCACAAGCCCTTTGGCCGCAGGGGGATCGGTGAGTCAGATTGATCTGTTGCAACTGCGCCAACAAAAAGCGGAGCTGGATGGCAAGATCAATGAGGTCCGAAATGTCTATGTGCAGGACGCTTACAAAGACCTGGCTGCGCGGCGGGCGAAGCTGACGACTCTCCAACAGGAATTGATCCAGAAACAAGACGAATTCCAACGGACGGAAATCCGCTCTCCTGTGGCTGGCCGGGTCAACAATATCAAAATCACCACGCTTGGCGGTGTTGTTCAGCCGGGCGAACCGATTATGGAAATCACTCCGACGGACGATCAACTTTTGATCGAGACAAAAGTGAAACCGCAAGATGTTGCTTTTGTTGCGCCGGGGATGCCTGCGAGTGTGAAAATCACAGCATATGATTTTGCCACCTACGGGGACTTGCGGGGCACGGTGACCCAGATTTCCGAAGATACGGTTGAAGAGGACACGGCGCAGGGTCCGCAGGATTTTTACCGCGTCATGATCCGCACGGATGTCAGCTATCTTGAGCGTTTTGGCGAGCAGTTTGCCATTCGTCCGGGGATGGTGGCGCAGGTCGATATCGAAAGCGGCAAGCGGTCCGTTTTGAGTTACATGACACGGCCCCTGATGCGCGCGAGACTGCGCTAGGTCAGCGAGGATGTGGGGGCATCCTTAAAGACCATACATAACGCAAAATAACCGAGATTTTGAAGAGAAAGACGACCATGCTGCCGCAGTATTTTTGGAGTGTCACCCGATGTACGGGGACTTTTATGCGTCGGTGTATCGTACCGTGCGCGGGTCTTTCACTGATTTCGGGGGCGTCGGCACAAGGGGTTCAAACCTTTGAAACGATTGAGGTTCAAGGCGCTGAATTTATCCCAGAACACGACATTCAAATGACATGCGGCGCGGTAGAAGGCGTTCCTTATCTCACGATTGAATTGCGCGCGATTGAGGATTGCCTCATGTCGACGGGGGTGTTCGAAACTGTGAAACTGATCCCCAACGGGGAAACGCTGGTAATCGCAGTGAAAGAGGTGAACACGCGGCCGGGCCGTGTCGAAGCCTCGCTGTCCTATGCCTCTCAGGATGGGCTGATCGGCGGATTGTTCTTTGAGCGCTATAATCTTTTGCCGGACACATATGGGTCGGTCAGGTTGGAATATAACCCGGAAGTAAAGCGCGGAGGTGGCCGCTTGTATCGGACCGATGTCCTCGGGAGTGACTTTGATCTGGGGGTGAAGCTGGGCTGGGAAGAATTGTCTTTCGATGACAGCTCTTATTCCAAAGAGACGAAGCAGCTTGAAACCTATCTTGCATGGATGCCGAGCCAGAAAACCCGATTGGAAATGGGCGTGGGGTATCGTGATTATCGTCTTTTCGATGTGGACGATGACGCGAGCGCTCTGTTGGTCTCCGAACAAACTCTGGGCATTTCGGCGCCCTTTTTACGCTTTGCACTGAACCATAGCTCTTTGTCGGAGGAAGAAAACGGGTGGGGCACGTGGGAATATAGTGTCGGAATAGACCAGTATTTTTGGAACCTTGGCACCGATGACAGCCTGTCGGATTTCAGGTTTGAAAGCCGCTCTTATGTGCCGCTTGGTCAGATGTGGCGGATGCTTGTCTCTTTGGATGCCGGGAGGGTGTCCAGTCTTGATGGAAATAACGCAACGCGTGTCACAGACCGCTTTGCTCCGGGGGGCGGCAGTTTCCGCGGATTTGCGCCGCGTGGGGTTGGGCCGCATGATAATGGCGACGCGCTTGGAGGAAACACATTCGCCGTCTCTTCGATCGAAGTTCAGGGCAATTTCGAGGACGTTGTGAATGTGCCATTGGTTGGTGGCGTTTTCTTGGACACCGGCGCGTCCTGGGCGTTGGATGACACTCTTGGTGGTGTGATTGATGATGGGTTCCATCGACGTAGCTCAGTCGGTCTTTCGCTTGCATTTGAAGTGGGACGCGCGCCGGTCTCGCTCTTTGTGGCGAAGCCTATCGACAAGCAAGACGGTGACAAAGAACAGGTGTTTGGTCTCCGTCTCAGTACAGCATTTTGAGGAAGGCTTTGTTTGTCGAAACACAGCGCTGCATGAGAATGCAGTGACAATTTCTACAGACCGGGATGCCAGCATCGAAAGCCCGTTCTCCTCAGCGTGCTGAATTCGCAACATGGCAGTACGAATATAGTGAGCTGAGGCGTCTCAGGGCAGGCGCCTCAGCTCATGTGCCCTTACTGAAAACATGGCGTCTTTGATGGGCTGAGGTTTAAGGGTATGTATTGAATTATCCTTATTGCCATATGTAAAATCTTTAGTATTGCTTTATTTATATTTTCCATACTAAGGTATGTATATCGGCCCTGCTTGTGCAGTGATCCGGCGCAGACATGGGAAGTTCGGTGTTTGCCAAAAATTTGTATCTTTCAGCTGCCGCATATGCCGGTGGTGAAAACAGGGAGTGCGATGAGATGGCAGAGATGAGCATTCTTAACGGTTCTCATGGCCATCCTTATAAGCCCCGGACGAACACTAAACATGTAAGCCTCGAAACCAGACTCTTCCATCGTCTCGATGATGAAATGGCACAGGCTGACAGTGCCTACTCAGAGGTTATTGACCTTTTACGTGTGAACCGTCGTGTCTTTGACCCCGCGTTCCTGCCCCGCAAGATGAGGTATGCGGCGACCGACACATCAGGCCACCACATCGTATTCGACGTTCTTTTCGGATTGCGGGCCCACCTTGGCGCGATTCGCAATGTCGTGATGCCAGTTCGGTTGCTCGCAGCGTCCGGGCGAAACGGAAAAGGCGCGATTTAAATGTTACAACAGAGTTTTGAAACATCAGGCGCCGTTGCGGTAACCCACACTGTAGGGCCTGAGAAGGTGAGTGTTCTTGCGCTGTTGGATTGGGATCATCTGCCTCACGAATTCTGTCGGTCGGATCAAAAATTTCGCGTGTCGCTTTTGGCGGGGCAGGACTGTGATCGTGCGCTTGAGATTCTGGTTCAGCTCAGCAAAGCGCCGGATATTCTCATTGTTGATGAGGATTTTTTTGGATCACCAGAAGCCGCGGCAGACGCCTGTACCCAGATTCGCCGCTTTCAACCCCATATTCATATCATCGCGATTGAAAGTGAAATGTGGGAAGGCGAATCTGTCTTGGCGTCTTTTGGGTTATGCCACGAAATTTTGCCCGCTAAATGTGGTCAGCGGGCAATTCTGGGCAAGCTTGAGACATTGAACTGAGAGGTCTTTCGCGGGGCTTTTTCGCTTACATGATATTCATGTCGCGGGCGACAATCACAGCCTGAGTCCGGTTGTTGGCACCCAGTTTCGTGCAGATTGATTTAACATGCATTTTAACTGTGGCCTCGGCGAGAGAGAGGCCTTCTGCAATCTCGCGGTTTGGGAGACCTTCAGCCAGGAGCGAAAGCACTTCCATTTCCCGACCGGAGAGAGGCGATTTGGCAGTGTCGCGTGCCTTTAGTCTTTGGTGATCAATCAGTTCAACAGGGATATACCGACCGCCTGCCGCCATAAAGCGGATTTCATTGGCGAGATCTTTCAGGGATGCGGTCTTGAGGATCACACCTGCACTGCCATTTTCCAAAATTTCCGAAATGACCTGTGCACTTGGGGCGCTGGTCAACAGAGCTGCAGGCCGGCCGCCATTGTTTTCAAGGACTTTACTCAGGCCCGAGACACCGTCCATTCCGGGCATGTTCAAGTCAACGAGAACCAGATCAAACGGACCTTCCTTCTCCATGATCGAAAGTGCCACGTTGAGATCGGGCGCCGTTGTGACATCGAATTCCGGCAAATTTGACAGAAAATGTTCAAACATTTCGAGGACCATCGCATGATCATCCGCGATCAAAACGCGAATTGCCGTAGCTTTGGACGACTCTGTGGATTGAGCTGCCATCGCGCGCTTCTCCCTTCTTGTTACTTTCACCGGATTTGGCGCTTGCCTTGTTCCCCGTGACGTGCGGGCAATTAGCGTAACATGCACAAAAAACAAGTAAATTACATCTAAAGTACTATATTGAATCTCTGCTGAACTGCAAGTTTAGAAGAGACCGCACGCTTAACAGGCACGGGGGGTCAGTTTAAGGCGTCGATGGCATCCTTTGTTCGAGTGAGGGCCACTTTGAGACGCTCCTCACAGGGGGAAAGGGGCGCGCCGCCATCAAATGCGCATTCCATGGCGCGCAGGCATGATTCCAACTCTCCTAGACCCGTGAGGCTGCAAGCCCCTGTTGCGGCATGAAGCATCCGACCCGTATCGGGGCCGACGCCCTCCTGTTGCAGGTTTGAGAGGACGCTGACCGCCTCGCTGTGGGCGCGTTGCATAAAGGAGATCGCTCCAGCCCGCCCCAGTTGCGAAAGCAGATCCTCGACGATGCGGGCCTTTAGAGGGCCGTCTGTCGTTTGGGACTCGTCTTGTGGCGCGGGTGCTGTTTCGGGTGCTGTTCGCTGTGGGGCATCGCTATCTGATCGCGTGGACAGAATACGCAGGAGCGTGTTGCGTAATTCCGCCGGTTGGATTGGCTTTTCAAGAACCTGGGCAATGCCCACTTTGGAACACGCGTTCAGGATCGAATCAGCGACATGTGCGGTCAGCGCGACGATGGGACCGTTCCAATGGGTTTGGCCTTGCTGTCGGATGCGCTGCGCAAATTCGATCCCCGACATATACGGGAGGGTCATGTCGGTCAGGATCAGATCCAGTGTGTGCGCGATTTCAGGTCGTTCCAGTAGGGAGAGCGCTTCAACTCCGTTGCCAGTTGCCCAAACTTGCGCACCTGCACTTTCAAGGATGTGGCGAATCCAATCGCGGCTTGAGGGGCTGTCTTCGACTAGGATCACCGAGATGCCCGCGAGCGGCGCGTCTGAAAGAGGCTGCAATGTCGCGGGGGTCTGCAACCGATTTGGTTGTTCGCTTTTTTGTAGTGTGACAGTCGCGTGCATCGTCGTGCCAATCACTGGCCGATGCTCGGTGTCTTGCGTCGAGTCAGAGACGGCATATCTGTCGGAGACATGAATTTTGCCCCCGAGTTGGCGCAAAGCATGTGCCAGAACATTCATGCCCGCTGAAGGGCGCGCGTTCGCAGTGGCCGCTGTTACGGTCGGTTGGCGCGCCTCAGTTTGGCCGAGCGCCTCGAACAGGCGCGCTTTCTGTTCTGGGGGGAGGCCGCCGCCCAAATCCGAAACTGTGAGTGTGATCATGAGGCGATCAGTCTCGTCGGTTGGGCTGGGAAGCGGATGGCAGGACAGACCGATTTCAACCGCGCCTCCGCCATATTTCACTGAATTATCAATCATATTCTGGAAAGCGGCGCGGACAAAACGCACTGGACCATGCACCCATATGTCATCATGCGGATCAAGCCACAGCTTGAGGTCAACGTTTTGTTTGCGCGCAATCGGAGCGATCATCATGAGCAGAGTGCGCAGCTCTTCGGTGATGTTGAACGTTTCGTCCGGTTGAAGGCCAGTGACACTTTGTTCGCCGCGAATGACGCCTAAAATATTGCTGATGTGATCCAATGCCAGTTCGGCCGAGTGATGAAGCTCTTGGCGAGCCGCTGCTTTATCAGCTGCCGTCTCGTGGGCGGTCTCATTGAGCACGTTATCTGCGGTTGCGAGCAGCGATTGGATCGGGGTGCGCAGGTCATGCGCCACTCTCATCAGAGTGGCCGCCCGCGCCCGATTGCGCAGCCAGGTCGCTTCGTGGTCGTTTTCGGACAGGCGTAAAAGATAGCCTTCTCCAACGCAAAGCGACACGTGTACGACCTCCCCCTCCAATTCAGTGGACCCCAAAGACAGAGAGGCTGCGGTGCTGCCCGCCCGTTGGGCTTGGATACAGAGGGCAGGCCAGTCTAGCGCATCATGAATACCTGCCTGATCGAGGTGCAGGCGCTGTGCGGCAGCATTGGCCAAGAGAACCTTGCCGCTTTCACTGGCCAAGATGGAGGGCCGGCGATCCGTCGCAATCAAACGAGCGATGGTGTTGATGATAGGACGCATTGCCGTGCCTGCGGTCTCGGAAGGGGTGAAAGCAGCCTTAGAAACCATTCCGGACGTCTCTTTCATTTCAGGGGCGCGCCCCGCGCATGAGTTTGGTCATCGCACGGGGTCGTCTGCAACGTGTTGGGGTAATTTGCCGATAATTTCAGCGAGTTTAAAGCAGATTCCACACGAACTGTTGTGTTTTTGCAAGCTTGAGGCTCGTCATATAGCCCAAAGGATAATAATGAACCAAAGTATTGATATTGATACATACATTTGATAACCAAAAGAAGGGGGTGAGCCCCTTATTTTTATTCGCAGCCGTTGGGTACTGCGCGGTAGAGGGAATTATAAGATGGCGATGAGTGGACTGGTTGCGGGCGATGCTGTTGATGTTCAGGTGAATGTGAACAGGGAAAGCATTAGCCGTTATGTGAAATCTAACTCTGATCTGGTTGTTGAACTGGTCAATGGCGACAGCATCCGTGTGAGCAATTTTTACACCGCAGCAGGGAATGGCGACGTGCACCGCCTTATTTTGGCGGATGGTACGTTCAGTGGTGTTGAGGGCGTTTTTGGGGAAGAAACCGCGACTGCGGGGCTCGGCAGTGCTTTTACGCTTGATGAGGTCGGTGCCGGCCTTGCGGCTCTTGCAGGTCTTGGCGCGGCGGTGCTTTCTGGGGAGTCCGGGTCTGACGAGACCCCTGAACCTGAGCCGACACCCGAGCCGGAGCCTGAACCTGAGCCAGAGCCGACACCGGAGCCTGAAGTCGAAAGCGGTGTGTTGGATTCCATTCTTGCCGATGATGGTCTGCTTGGTACTTTGACGGGCAACGAAGGCGGCCTTGGGGCTGTCACCGGATCGGATGGGTTGCTTGGAACTTTGGTGGGCAACGAAGGTTTGCTCGGCGCGGTCGCCGGAGAGGATGGCCTTGTCGGCTCGCTCCTCGGCACTGGACTCATCGGCGATGAGGCAGGCTCCGGTGATCCGTTGAGCAGCGTCACCGAGGGCCTTTTGGGAGAAAACTCTCTCGTTGGCGGCTTGCTCGGCAGTACGGGATTGACGGATGGGCTTCTCGGTTCCGATGGGATTGTTGGCGGTCTTTTGGCCGAAGATGGTCTCGTTGGCGGCCTGTTGACCGAAGACGGCCTTGTGGGCGGACTTTTGGCGGAGGATGGCCTTGTGGGTGGCCTCCTGGGCGGGGACAGTCTTGTTGGCGGTCTGCTTGGGGAAAATGGTCTTGTCGATGGCCTGATCGGTGAGGACGGTTTGGTTGGCGGCCTTCTTGGTGATGGCGGCCTCGTTGGTGGGCTTGTTGGTGGCGACGATGGCCTTTTGGGTGGTCTGCTAGGTGGCGAAGACGGTCTCCTCGACGGCGTGCTTGGCGGTGATCTGTTGGGTGGCCTGACCGATGGTCTGTTGGGT
>NZ_AMRK01000009.1 GCF_000299875.1 Celeribacter baekdonensis B30 | reverse complement strand
GGCATCGCCGTTTTGACCTCCGTGTCCGGTGGCACCAAAGCCCTCGGCAACACCATCTCCACCGATCTCGCAACACGCTCTGTTGTGGCTTACTAAACACTCTGGCCCTCGGGCCATGGCGACAAAATCAAAAGCCGCGCTCTGGGACAGGGCGCGGCTTTCCTATTGCTCAATGTCGCGGCATAAATCTGCGCTTTGATCCTGCGCCTTGGTAAAAAGACAACCCGGCCCTTTTACCCGCTTTGTCCCGAAACACGAAAAAATTCACATCCTCGCCACCCCGCGATCACCGAAATGCCTCATTTGATCGGCACGGTGGCTGGATGGAGCATAAGGGGTGGCCGCTGAAAGCGACCTCAAACCCCGGAAGCAAAGGAAAGACATGATGCGTATTATTTTCGGATTGGTTCTCGTGATTGGGATCGCATTGGCCGGGTTCGCCGTCCATATGACCCGAGGATATATGTCCACCTATCAGGCCGAGTTGAACCGCGAAAAAGAGATGCGGGCCCAGATGATCCAAACGGAAGAGATTTTTGTCACCTCTGCCTTGATCAACTTTGGCGACCCGATCACGACAGAGATGGTCAAAAAGGTCAGATGGCCGGTCGAAGCCATGCCAGAGGGTGTGTTTCGCACCGAAGAAGACCTTTTCCCCGAAGGCCCGGATACGCCCCGCGTCGCTCTGCGTGCCATTGAGCCGATGGAACCGCTGATGGCGGTCAAATTGAGCGCCCCTGGCGAAGATGCCGGCGTGGCCACGCGCCTGTCGAAAGGGATGCGGGCTTTTGCGATCAAGGTCGACGTGTCGACAGGCGTCTCTGGTCTGCTGCGTCCGGGCGACCGTGTTGACATCTATTGGACTGGTCAATTGCCGGGGTCCAGCTCTGACTCGACCAAATTGATCCTGACCTCAATCCCCTTGGTGGCCGTCGATCAGACAGCAAACGGGGAACGCCAATCCTCCACCATCGCCCGCACCGTCACCGTCGAAGCCACCCCCACCCAAGTCGCAGGGCTGGCCACAGCTCAAAGCTCCGGCCGTTTGTCCCTCTCGCTGGTCGGACGCAACGACGACACCATCGTCGGTGGCGTCGAAGTGGACCAGCGCACGCTTTTGGGCATTGCTGAAGAACAGATCATCGCCGAAAAGCCGAAAGATCAGGTGTGCACGGTCCGCACCCGCAAAGGCGCAGAGATCATCGAAATGCCGATCCCCTGCTCAAACTGATCAGGCCGGTGCAAAAGACCAAAGACGGCGGGACACCCAGCCGTCTTTATTTCGTCACCTTGCTCGATAACACTCAATATTTCACACAAACCTTGTGACTTATCCACATCACAAACAGCGTTCAACAGATTGATTCTTGCAAAAAAACGGAAATTGACACATGGTTCCAGCAAGTGGACCAAAAGAGTCCGATTTTGAGGCGTGGTCGACAGAGGCAGGATCACATGAAAATGTTGAATATGTTTAAGGCAGCCCTTTTGGGGTGTGCTGTTATCGGAGCAATGCCCCAAGGGGCTTTTGCTGACAAACTTCGTGTCATGACCGGCTCTCCCTCGGGCGTCCTAAACGTGCCCATGAACCGCGCGGTCGTGGTCGAAAGTGACGAACCTTTCGCGGAAATTTCTGTGGCCAATGCCGAAATCGCGGATATCTCGACCCTCTCGGATCGCTCGATCTATGTGTTGGGCCGGTCTCCGGGGTTGACGACCATGACGCTTTTGGGCCCGGACGGATCGCTGATCACCAACGTGCAAATTCAGGTGACCCCCGATGTCACCGAATTCAAAGAGCGCCTGCGTCAGATCATGCCGAATGAAAAGATCGAAGTGCGCACGGCCAATGACGGCATCGTTTTGTCGGGCGTGATCACCTCGGTGACAATGATGGAACGCGCGGTTGAGCTGGCCGAACGCTATGCGCCGGGCCGCGTGTCCAATCTGTTGAACATCGGCGGCACCCAACAGGTGATGTTGAAAGTGCGTTTTGCCGAAATGTCGCGCTCCGTGTCGAAAAATCTGTCCGCTTCGATCAATTCCATCGGCCCGAACATCGGCAGCAGCACAGGCACTTGGCTGAGTGCGGATAACACGCCGACCAAGATCACAGAGAACGGCGCAGTCATGGTCAAAGAAGGCACGCTTGGCGCGATGACCATCGGCGGCTCAATTGGTGGAACGGAATTGTCGATCCTGCTGGAAGCCATGGAAGAAAAAGGCGTCGTGCGCACCTTGGCCGAGCCCAACCTGACCGCGCTTTCGGGTCAACAGGCCAAATTTCTGGCCGGTGGCGAATATCCGATCCCGGTGTCGGACAATGACGGCATCTACATCGACTACAAACCCTTTGGTGTTGAACTTGAATTCATCCCCCGGGTGGTCAATGGCGATCAGATCAACCTTGAAATGCGCGCCGCCGTGTCGGGTGTGGACTCCACCGTCAACTATTCGGTCGATGGCTTTACCCTCAACTCCTTCAAACGCCGCGAAACCTCAACGACGGTTGAGCTGCGCGACGGGCAAAGCTTTGCCATCGCAGGCCTGTTGCAAGACGATTTCGAAGATCTCGTCGGTCAGGTGCCATGGTTGGGCGACATTCCGGTTTTGGGCGCGCTGTTCCGCTCGACCGATTATTCGCGCCGTCAGTCTGAATTGGTGATCATCGTCACCGCCCATCTGGTCACCCCCGTCAACAGCATGGCCCTCGCGCTTCCGACGGATCGGGTCAAAATCCCGACCGAGAGCGACTTGTTCCTGTTTGGCAAAACCTTCGGCGGCACCTCGGCTCCCAAATCCGGCGCCGCTGCTGAAGTGGCGAAACAGGACTTCTCCGGGTCCTACGGCTATGTGATGGAGTAAGAACATGCGCTCGACTGTAAAACTGACACTCGCGGGTTCTGCCCTTCTCGCCTTTGCTGCCTGTACCGATCAAAAAGTCTTTTCCTCTTGGTATCAAGAGGCCGGCGGCTACGTCGACAACGGCACCTTTGGCAATTCGACCATGAACAACACGCTCGTGCAAACTGGGCAACTCAGCTACGTGATTGATTTGAATGAACGCTTTGCCGCCGAAGTGCCGACAACCGTGAATTTCGAATTCAACTCGGCGATCTTGGACGGGGCGGCGCGCGATGCAATCCGCAAACAGGCGCGTTATATGGCGCAATTCCCCGAAGTGCGCTTCCGCGTCTATGGTCACACCGATCTTGTTGGCTCTGACAGCTACAACAAATCCCTTGGCCTCAGACGCGCCAAGGCTGTGGTCGCGGAACTTGCCCGCAACGGCATTTCACGGTCGCGGCTTGAGGCGATGGTGTCTTACGGCGAAACCCAACCGCTGATCGTGACGCAGGACCCGGAGCGCAAGAACCGCCGCACCGTGACCGAAGTCTCTGGTTTTGTGGAAAACGCCAAACTGGTCATGGACAGCCGTTACGCCGAGATCATTCACCGCGAATATATCGAAAGCGCCACTGCACCGTCCGAACTGGTCGATTTTGGTGCGCGTGAAATCGACCCAGGTCAGTAAGCAATCGGCAACATCGTCCCGAATTAGCGAATTATTACGCGATTTCGGCCCTATTGTTGCCCCAGTTGCCCGGCATCTTATCCTCAATGGGAGCAGTCTGTCCGACACGCGAGTCGGGCATACGCGCCAGAGGATCAGAGCCGGGCTTTTCATTTGAAAGGATCTCGTCTCATGTGACGCTGGCGTTCTATAAAAGGACGCATAAAAGCAATGACGAGTGAAACTGCATTGCACAACGACCCGGCCCCACTTGTGGCCTGTACCGTCAGCCGGGACGTGCAAAACTTCGATCTTTTGATCGAAGACATGGAAAGCGAACTGGGTGAATCCTGGGGCGATCTATCCTTTGAGGATGCCAGACAGTTTTTCCGCCAGCCAGAAAGCGGCGGGTTGAAATTTGTCGCCATCGCCCTTGATCAAGAGGACGAAGGCCTTTTGGCCATGATCGCCGACTTGATCAAATCTGCAAAGATTCAAGGTGTTAAGGTCATCCTGATCGCCGACGAAGTCTCGCCGATGGCGTTGCACCAATTGCTACAATTGGGGGCCGAAGATTTCATCCCCTACCCGCTTCCCGAAAATGCGCTTCACGATGCCATCCTGCGCCTTGATGCCCCGCGCAAGATCGCAGCCGTCGATTTTATCGACGCCACACACCCCGCCCCCGCCGCGCCAAAAGGCGCCAATGGCATTGTCCTGCCGGTGCAATCCGTAGCCGGGGGTGCCGGGGCCTCGACCATCGCCGTGAACCTCGCGTGGGAATTGGCGAATATTGAAAAGAAAGGCCCGCAACCGCGTGTGCTGTTGATGGATTTCAACCTGCAATACGGCTCGGTTTCGACCTACCTCGACCTGCCGCGCCGCGAGGCCGTGTATGAGTTGTTGTCTTCGACCGACATCATGGATGACGATGCCTTTAAGGGCGCGTTGATGAATTTCAACGACAAATTGTCGGTTCTGACCGCGCCACCGGAAATCCTGCCGCTCGATTTCATCGAGGCGCAGGATGTGGAACGGCTTCTGGCCAAGGCGCGAGCACTGTTTGATTATGTCGTGATCGACATGCCGACAGTGCTTGTGAGCTGGACCGAAACCGTGCTCAACGCCGCCGATTTTTACTTTGCGCCCTTTGAGTTGGACCTACGTTCGGCCCAAAACATTTTGCGCCTGCGTACCGCTTTGCGCGCCGAAGAATTGCCGTTTGAAAAACTGCGCTTCCTGCTCAATCGCGCGCCCAAAAGCATGGATTTGTCGGCCAAAGCCCGCACCAAACGCATGGCCGAGAATCTTGAGATTTCGGTGGATGTGCAATTCCCCGACGGCGGTCGCCCGGTGCGCGATTCCTGTGATCAGGGTCTGCCTTTGGGCATTGAAGCCACCAAGAACCCGCTGCGCAAAGAAATCCAAAAACTTGCCGCGTCCATTCACGCGCATCAAACCGAACAGCTTGAAGCTGCGGAATAAATAATGCCCCTGCCGGGGCCTTGAGGAACGATCAGATGTTTTCGAGATACAAAAAGTCCGAGACCCAAAAGGCCGAACCGGTTGCAAAATCGGCGGCTCAACCGAGCGCCGTCAAACCATCCGCTTCCGCACCCGCTGTGTCTGCGCCGCAAGCGGCCGTGGCCTCCAAGTCCCTGCGCCGCGAATCCATCCAAGCGGCACAGGTCGTGCCGCAGGACAAGGAACGCCGCCGCAAGGAACGTCTGAGCGACATCAAGGTCGAGATGCACAAGCGCCTGTTGGAAGACCTCAACCTGGGCGCCTTGGAAACCGCGGGTGAAAAGGAACTTCGGGCGGAAATAACTGAAATCACTGCAGAATTTTTGGCCGATCAGGGCTTGGTCCTGAACCGCGACGAACGCCTGACGCTGAACCAAGACCTCTATGACGAGGTGCGTGGCCTCGGCCCGCTTGAAACGCTTTTGAAAGACGACACGGTCAACGATATTCTGGTCAACGGCCCACAACAAATTTTCGTCGAGCGCAACGGCAAGTTGATGCTGTCGGACATCACGTTCAAAGACGAAAAACACCTGTTGCGGATCATCGACAAAATCGTCTCCGCCGTGGGGCGCCGGGTCGATGAATCCAACCCCTATGTTGACGCCCGTCTCGCAGATGGCTCACGTTTCAACGCCATGGTGCCGCCCGTGGCCGTCGATGGCTCGCTCGTCTCCATTCGTAAGTTCAAAAAAGAAAAACTGGCGATTGACGATCTGGTGCGTTTTGGCGCTTTTACCGAAGAAATGGCCGCTTATCTTCAGGCTGCCGTCTCGACCCGCCTCAACGTCATCGTGTCGGGCGGGACGGGGTCAGGAAAAACCACCACGCTCAACGCGCTTTCCTCATTCATTGACAATGACGAACGCATTCTGACGATCGAAGACACCGCCGAACTTCAATTGCAACAGACCCATGTCGGTCGGATGGAAAGCCGCCCGGCGAACGTCGAGGGCAAGGGTGCTGTGACCCAGCGCGACTGTTTGCGCAACGCTTTGCGGATGCGTCCGGACCGGATCATCGTCGGGGAAACCCGCGGTGAAGAGGTGATCGACATGTTGCAGGCGATGAACACCGGCCACGATGGCTCGATGACCACGATCCACGCCAACTCGGCGCGCGATGGTGTGTCGCGCCTGGAAAACATGATCGCCATGGCCGGGATCGAAATGCCGCTCAAAGCGGTGCGGTCGCAAATCTCTTCGGCTGTGAACCTGATCGTGCAGGCCTCGCGCCTACAAGACGGCTCGCGCCGCATGGTCTCGATCACCGAGATCACCGGGATGGAAGGCGATGTGATTTCCATGCAGGAGGTCTTCCGCTTTCAACGCACGGGCCTCACGCCAGACAATAAAATCATCGGCCATTTCACCGCGACGGGTGTGCGCAGCCACTTTTCCGAACGCTTCCGCATGTGGGGCTATGACCTGCCGCATTCCATTTTTGAACCCACAACCCCCCGCTGATATAGGAGTTTGACACCATGGTCCTGTCCATAGAACCGCTCATCTACGGCGTCATTTTCATCGCCGTGCTCCTTTTGGTCGAGGGGATTTATCTGACGGTGTTCGGCAAATCCATTTCGCTGAATTCCAAAGTGAACCGCCGCTTTGAGCTTTTGGAAAAAGGCACGGGCGACCGCGAAGCAGTGCTCAATCAACTGCGCAAAGAGATGGGTCAACACCTGCAATCGCGGCAAATCCCGCTCTATTCGATCCTGGCCGAAAAGGCCCAAAAGGCCAATATCGCCTTTTCGCCGCCGCAACTGATCATGCTCATGGGCTTTTTGGGCATGGTTGCCTTTGTCGGTCTTTCGATCGGCACCGCCACCTCCGTTCCAATCCGCGTGGCCGTGTCGGTTGCCATGGGCATCGGCGGCGTGTTCGTGTGGATTCAGGGCAAGGCCAAAAAGCGCCTTGCCATGATCGAAGAGCAACTGCCCGATGCGGTGGAATTGATGGTGCGCTCCTTGCGTGTGGGTCACCCGTTTTCCAATGCTTTGACGATTGTTGCCAAAGAGGTCCCCGATCCTTTGGGCACCGAAATGGGCGTCATCGCGGACGAGAGCGCCTATGGTCGCGACGTCGGGGAAGCGCTCAAAGACATGGCCGAGCGGCTCGACATGCAGGATTTGCGCTTTTTGGCCGTGGCCGTGGCGATCCAACAGCAATCGGGCGGCAACTTGGCCGAGGTGCTTGAAGGTCTCTCGAAAGTGATCCGCTCGCGCTTCAAACTGTTCCGCCGGGTGAAAGCGATCACCGCCGAGGCGAAATGGTCGGGCAACTTCTTGTCGGCCTTCCCGGTCGGTGCGCTCATCCTCATCTCAGTGACCAAACCCACCTACTTTGACACCGTCAAAGACACTGCGGTCTTTATCCCCGCCTGTCTGATCGTCGCAGGCTTTCTCATCGCCAATCTTTTCGTCATGCGTTCCCTTGTGAACATCAAGGTTTGACACGGACAGGACACAGATCATGCAACAGATTTTCACATCCATCCTCGGCGATCAACTTGGCCCCTTTGGTCCGCTGATCCTGATCGGAACTTTGGGCGCCGTCCTGATTTTGATCGCCCTGCCAACGCTTTTGAAGAAAAAGAACGACCCGATGGACCGCCTCCGTGCGCAATCGGACGCAGCCAAACCCAATGGTGGCAAAAAGGCCGCCAAACTGCGCACAGACAATAGCAAGGGCGCCTCTCTGGCCAAATACTCTGCCTTTCTTGAGCCGCAAGACGAGGAAGAATATTCCGCCGCCCAACTGAAGATGATCCAGGCCGGCTATCGCTCCAAAAACGCTGTGCGGATCTTTCACTTCTCGCAATTTGCCCTTGGTCTGGGCGCTTTGGCCTTTGGCGTGCTCTACGCCATGCTCAAGTCCACCCAACAGGAGATGACGCCGAAATCCCTGATCCTGACCGTGCTTTTGCCTGCCTGTATCGGCTATATGGCACCGAAATATTGGGTCACCCGCCGGATCGAAGCGCGCAAAGAGGAAATCATCAACGGCTTTCCCGACGCGCTCGATTTGATGCTGGTTTGCGTCGAAGCCGGGCAATCACTGGACCAATCCATCATCCGGGTGGCCCGTGAAATCCGCTCCGGCTTCCCTGCGCTTGCCGATGAATTTGAAATCGTGTCCTATGAGATCAAGGCCGGTAAAGACAAATCCGTCGTGCTCAAAGACATGGCCGAACGCTGTGGTGTGGCCGATGTGGCCTCTTTCGTCACTGTCCTGATACAGTCGCAACAATTCGGCACCTCAATTGCCGATGCGCTTCGTGTTTATGCGGGTGAAATGCGCGATAAACGCGTGATGCGCGCCGAAGAGACTGCAAACAAGTTGCCTACCAAGATGACCCTTGCCACAATGATGTTGACCGTGCCACCGCTGTTGATCATTTTGATCGGCCCGTCGGTCTATGACATCTACACGCTGCTCAACGAGACCGAATTCTGATCTCGCCATAAAGCCGCCGCAACCGACAAGGGACACCATGTCTCACCGCTTTTCGCGTCGCCCTCTTCGTCCAATGGGCGCCGCGCTGACCCTCGCCCTTCTGGCCGCCACGCTGTCCGCGTGTGACACTGGCGGCCTGAAACCTTTGAAAGATGCCGGACCCTATGCCCCGGTCGGTGTCAAAACCTCCGAGGCGTCGGTTGACGGGCTTTTGGTCGGGCATCGCTTGATGGCGGCGGGAGAATATGAGCTGGCGCTCAAGGCCTATTATCGCGCCGCCGCCCACCAAGGCATGACCGTCGATACGCTCTCCGCGATTGGCTCCGCCAAACTACGGCTGGGGCGTTTGGGGCAAGCCGAAAGCGATCTGCGCAAAGCCATCAAGATCGAAGACGACTTTGTGCCCGCCTGGAACAACCTCGGTGTCGTGTTGATGGAGACCGGCCAATATGGCGAAGCCGAGCGGGTGTTCCGCACCGCCTATGCGCTCGACAGTGGCCAATCTGCCGAAATTCGCGATAATTTACGCTTGGCGCTCGCAAAATTGGAAAATCCTGCGTATATTCCCGAGGATGAGAGCGATTTCGTCTTGGTGCGACGCGGGACAGGAGAGTATCTTATCCTTGCGCGCTAAACGGTGGGCCTGAGATCCGAAAACGGACCGGCCTGATAAAAACCGACAAGATGCGAACAGAGCAGTTAAAAAGAGGTGGCAGGCACCATGACCAGTCTTTCCAGTCGCAAAATTTGCGTGATCACATTCGCTGTTGCGAGTACGCTGGCCCTTTCAGCCTGTCAAAAACCCTTTGGCGGGGATGTGCGGCGCGCCGACACGTCGGTCAACGCGATTGATGGCACAGGCCTGTCCGACATCATGCTGAATGCGGCCGACCCGAACGAAGCCGTGTCCTATTTCATGCGCGCCTCAAGCGAAAATCCGGACCGGATTGATCTTCAGCGCGGCTTGGCCATGTCCTTTGTCCGGGCCGGCCAAAATGAGGCGGCGGTGAAAACTTGGAAAGTCGTGATAGCCCATGAAGACGCCACCTTGGATGACCGCGTGGATTATGCCGACGCGCTGATCCGTACAGGGGACTGGAAAGGCGCCGAAGCACAGCTTGATAGCGTGCCGCCGACCCACGAGACCTATAAACGCTACCGCCTCGAAGCGATGGTGGCCGACAGCAATCAGGAATGGAAAAACGCCGACAGTTTCTATCAGACCGCCGTTGGCCTGACCACGAAACCCTCCGGTGTTTTGAACAACTGGGGCTACTCAAAACTGACCCGTGGCGATTACAAAGAGGCCGAAAAACTCTTTGCTCAGGCGATCACCTATGATCCCTCGCTGTTCACCGCCAAAAACAACCTGATCCTCGCCCGTGGCGCGCAGGGCAAATACGATTTGCCGGTGATGGAAGCCACGCAAGTGGAGCGGGCGCAGTTGCTTTACACCCTCGGCCTTGCGGCGGTGAAAGCGGGCGATGTGACCATCGGCAAAGGGTTGATCAAAGAGGCCATCGACACCCATCCGCAGCATTTCGAAGCGGCGGTGCGTAGCCTGCGCGCGCTCGAATCCAACGTCTCAAACCTCTAAAGAGCGCGTGATGATCACCCTGCCCGCCTCGGCTGCGCTTTGGTTTTTGCTGCCGGTCGCCCTTGTGTCTTTCATCGCCGCTTTCAATGATTTGAAACGGATGAAATTGCCGAACCCCGTGGTTCTGGCTTTGGGGCTGATTTATGTGGTCCTCGGTCCTTTCGTTTTGCCGTTTGAGCAATATCTTTGGGGCTTTGCCCATGGGGTTGTGATGTATTTTGTCGGCATGTTGGCCTTTGCCTATCTTGGCGTTGGCGCAGGCGACGGTAAATTTGCCGCTGCCATGTCGATGTTCATCCCGCTCGCGGATGCCACGCTGGTCCTGTCGCTGTTTGCGGCATTTTTACTGGGTGCGTTTGTGGCCCACCGGGCCTTGCGTGCGATGCCGGTTGTGCGCCGCGCCACCCCGGATTGGGTGTCGTGGGAGCACAAGAAATTCCCAATGGGATTGGCGCTTGCGGGCACGATGATCTGCTATCTGGCGCTTGCGGGTTTTCGCTAAGCCACCCTCACTTCACAATCGGATAGACCAGCATCGTATCGTCACGCAAAGGCGGGCGCAGCACCAGCCCCGCGGTCTCAAGGGCTGCCAAAGCATTGCGTTCAATTTCGGTATCCAACGGACAGGTCGGTATGATGATGGCATCGGCATTTTCAATCCCCGGCGTGCCCGAATAGTACCAAGGCGCCCCACCTTTGAGCGGCTCAAACCCGCCCAAAATCCAAATGCCCGAGGCGATATCCGCGACAAAAAACTGACTGTCTTGGGGGAAATTAAACGGCGGCTGTTTCAACCGATCCGCCATATAGCTGTGCATCGCCACATCCCCCGATTGCAGGGTGCAGCGCGGCAAGGTCTCGCCCAAAAACGTCACCGGTTTGAACAGGTCATCTTCGACCACATAAGGCGCGAGTTGCGGCAGATCATCGACCATGACCACCCGGCCCAAAACCGTCGCCGTGCGTTGCGTTTTGACAAAAACATCGCGCAGCTCAGGGCGGGTTTTAAACTGTGGCGCATAGTCCAGGGCCCTGGTGGCGAGATGGCGAAACGGGCTGGTGACGATGTTTTGAAACGACGGTGTGATCAGCGCGAAAGAGACCAAAGCCAGCCCCGCCACGGCATTGCGCGCATCGGCATTGAACACCACCCGCCGACCTGTCTCCGGGCGCAATGCCAAGAGATAAATGGCCAGCAACATCAACCATTTGGGATCATTTCCAAAGTTCTGATAGGTGACGTAGACAAAGCCCGGCGCAAGTAAAAACAACACCAAACCTGCCCGGTCCTGCCCGGCCTGTCTGAGCACGATCACCGACAGGATCAGCGTTAAAGTAGCAATCATAAAGCGTGGCCCATTGATCACCTCCATCAGTGGCACGCCTGGGGCCGCACGCGTGTCTGAGCGGGTCACAGATAACAAATCATTCACATAGGCCGGAAAGAAATCAACGCCGTAGAGCACCACCATCAGGGCCGCGATTGCCGCCCCGGTGAGCACCCCAATCCACAGGCTGCGCCATGCGCCGCACAGCGCAAAGGCAATCGCAATCGGGCCGACAAAAGCGACGAAATACGTGGGTTTTAAAAGGGCCAAAGCGGCCAACATCGCGCCCACAATCATCCCGTCCAACACCGGAGCCTGCGCATCGTCACGCGGCGGCAAAGCAGCCAAAAGAATGGCGATGAACGCCGCAGCCCAAGCCCAACGATTATAATACATCGACACCGAAAGCGCGGTGATATTTTCGCCATGCACCAGGGACAGGATCATGCTCACCGTCACAAAGCCAAAGCCCCAAGCGGTCAGGCCAGAAAGCCGCGAGACAGCCGCCCGGGCCACCATCGGAGCCAAAAGCACAGCAACCAAAACCTGCCCTGCAATAAACGCCTGGCCTAGCCCGAGACCCGCCTTGGCAAAGCTGACAGCCGGCAAAAAAGCGAAAATTCCGATCGGCGTTGAGAAATCAAGATGCGGGATCTGGCCTTGGAGCATCCGCATCACAATCTCGATCATATGCGCCGTGTCGCCCTCATGCCTACCGATGTAGAGCCCGCCCTTGGCAAGTCCTGCACCGCCAAAGATAAGGATCAAAATCGCGAGAAATGCCGCGTATTTTAGCGGGGAAATCTTCGTCATCGGGCCTGCCTTATTCATTTTTGCGAAAGGTTATGGCCAAACACTCGAAATGCAAAGGCCACTCGGGTCGCGCGCGTGAAAATGTTGGCATTTGGGCGCGGGGATTCGTACAGTTGCGCCAAGAAAACATCCGAACCCCACCAAAGGGGTCTGCCAGTGCGACCGAGGGATCAGAGCATCAGATGAACATGGAAACCACGCCCAATGTGATCGCCCCACCCGCCCCGCGTCAGGTCAGTGACACTGGGCTGTCTCCGGTGATGATGCGCGACATCGTGTTGAAAACCATGTTCCGCACCCATCTCGAACAGGTCTCTCGTCTGGCCTCTGCTCTGGCCCTGCCGGTCTCTGTGACCCAGATTTTGGTCGACACTGCGCGCGAACAGGGGTTGATCGAAGCCACCGGCACATTACACGCGGGCGCGGGGTCTGAGATGGGATTTCGCCTTTCGGACACCGGCAAGGCGCGCGCTTTGGACGCGCTGTCACAATCTGAATATTACGGCGCGATGCCGATCCCGCTTGAGGTCTATGCCGAACAGGTCAAACGCCAATCGGTCCGTAATATGAAGGTCACGCGGGACGCGCTTTTGGGGGCGATGGGCCACCTCATCCTGCCGCCAATGCTGTTGGATCAACTCGGGCCTGCCGTGGGTGCGGGGCGCTCTATCCTGATGTATGGGCCTCCGGGCAACGGGAAATCCTCGATCTCGAACGGCATTCGTGACGCCCTTGGCGATCTGATCTATGTGCCGCGCGCGATTGAATATAACGGCTCGGTCATCACGGTCTATGACCCGTTGATGCATGTGAAACGCGAGGAGGCCGAGGATGAGGCCACCGCTCTGCGTCGCACCGCCAACCGCTTTGACCGCCGCTATGTGCGCTGTGAGCGGCCTTCGGTGATCACAGGCGGCGAGCTGTCGCTCGACATGTTGGATCTGGTTTACAACCCCACTGCGCGCACTTATCAAGCGCCGCTTCAGCTCAAATCCACCGGCGGGATTTTCATCGTCGACGACCTTGGTCGCCAAGAGGAACCACCGCAAAAACTGGTCAACCGTTGGATCGTGCCGCTTGAGGAAAACAAAGATATTCTGGCGCTGCAATCGGGGGAAAAATTCGAAGTGCCGTTCGACACTTTGGTGATTTTCTCCACCAACTTCCATCCGAACAAAATTTTCGATACCGCCGCGTTGCGCCGGATTTTTTATAAGATTAAAATCGACGGGCCGGATCAGGCGGGCTTTCTCAAAATCTTCGCCATGGTTGCCCGCAGGAAAAAGATGCCGCTGGATGAGGCCTCTTTGCTCTATCTGTTGAAAAGCAAGTATCCGACCATCGACAATGTCTACGCCAACTACCAACCGACGTTTTTGATTGATCAGATCATTTCGATCTGCGAATTCGAGGGCATCCCCTACCAGATGACTCCTGAGTTGATCGACCGTGCCTGGGCGAACATGTTCGTGGAAGAAAGCGACTTCGCGCATTGAGGCAGGATGCGGGGGCTAGCCCCCGCAGACCCTCGGGATATTTTCGGACAAAAGACGCACAGGTTTCGCTTTTCAAAGCGACGCGGCACGGTCATCCTTTCCACAACTTAGGGAGGATATTGTATGACGAAAATCGGCATTGCTGGCGTGGGCCGGATGGGCCGTGGCATGTTAGCCAACATGCGCGCAGCAGGGATTGAAGCGGAGGGGTTTGACATTCGCCCCGAGAGCGACTTTCCCTCCCTGCCCGTTACCTCGGATGCGACCGCCTTTGCCACCGAGCTTGAGACTTTGCTTACGGTAGTGCGCGATGCGGATCAGATCGACGAGGTTCTGTTTGGCACGCAAGGGTTTGTCAGCCGCGCGCCGCATTTGAAAACCGTGGTGATTTGCTCCACGCTCTCCCCCAACTATGTGCGCGGCCTACGCGCCCGCATCCCCGCCCATATCGCACTTGTCGATGCGCCGATGTCGGGAGCCGAGGTGGGGGCCCGCGAGGGCACGTTGGCCTTTATGATCGGTGGAGAAGAAGCGGATGTCACCGCGCTCATGCCTCTGTTTGAGGCTATGGGGCAGAACATTCACTACATGGGCGGCTTTGGCGACGGGATGCAAACCAAGGTATTGAACAACCTGCTCTGCGCCTCGCACACCGCCATGTCGCGGCTGGTGTTGGACTGGGCCGATCAGACCGGCGTCGATCGCGGCAAGCTATTGGGCCTGATCGAAACCGCGACGGGGCAGAATTGGTTTACCTCGCGCTTTGATCAAATCGAATTTGCCAAACACGGGTTTGAGCCGGACAACACGCTGGGCATTTTGGTCAAGGATGTCACCTGCGCGTTGGATGCCGCGCCGACGGGCGCGGATACGTCGCTGCCCGAAGTGGTGCGTGAAATGATGCGCGGGCTCAAACCGATTGCGTGAGACGAAAAGAGGCCCCGCGGGGTCTCTTATAAACGCCGTCTCAGGCGGTAAGGCCCTCGGGTTCAGCAAAGCCGTGACTGCGGCAACAGGCGGTCAATGTGTTGGCCAGAAGGCAGGCGATGGTCATCGGGCCGACGCCGCCGGGCACAGGGGTGATCGCGCCCGCAACGTCGGAGGCCGAGGCGAAATCGACATCCCCGACAAGGCGCGATTTACCCTCGCCTTTTTCCGGCGCAGGAATGCGGTTGATGCCCACATCAATCACCGTGGCACCCGGTTTGATCCAATCGCCTTGAACGAAATTTGCCCGCCCCACGGCGGCCACCACGATGTCGGCCCTGCGCACCACCTCTGGCAAATCCTTGGTCCGCGAATGGGCGATGGTGACCGTGCAGCTATCGCCAAGCAAAAGCTGTGCCATCGGTTTGCCGACGATATTCGAACGCCCGATGACCACGGCATTGAGCCCCGACAGCGAACCATGATGATCACGCAGCATCATCAAACACCCAAGCGGCGTACAGGGCACCATGGCCTTTTGCCCCGTCCCCAACAGGCCGACGTTGGAAATATGAAACCCATCGACATCCTTGGCCGGGTCAATCGCGTTGATCACCAAAGCCTCGTTGAGATGGCCCGGCAACGGCAATTGCACAAGGATGCCATGCACATCTTTATCGGCATTGAGCGCCTCGATCAGCGCCAACAGGTCGGCTTCTGAGGTCTCGGCGGAGAGTTTGTGCTCATAGGAGTTCATGCCCACTTCGACGGTCATTTTGCCCTTGGAGCGTACATAGACCTCGGAGGCGGGATCATCGCCCACCAGCACAACCGCCAGTCCCGGCGTCACCCCCATCGCCTCTTTGAGGCGGGCCACATGGATCGCGACTTTGTCACGCACGGAGGCGGCAAAGACCTTTCCGTCGATCAAGGTTGCACTCATCTACTCTTCTCCGGTTCCGATCACGCGCTCTTCGCGTGCGATCATGGCTTCGATCATCTGGGACCACATGCCGCGCGCCAGATCGGGATCAAACCCCGCCTCCTGCGCGCTCTGAGCGACCCGATCCAAGACCTCCGACACCCGCGCTTCAATCCGCGCGACCATCCCCTCGCCGGGCTTCAATTCCGCGGCGCGGTCGACATGGGCCTGACGGGTCGCCAAAAGCGCAATCAATTCGCGGTCGATCTGGTCGATCTGCTGGCGCAACTCGGCCATGGTCGCGATGTCTTGGGGAGGTTTGAGGGTCATGAGGGTCCTTTCAAACGCGCTTTAACATGCGAGGCCAAAAGGCGAAAGCCCCGCGCGCCCTCTTGTCGCCCAAAGAAAAACCGCGCCTCTCACAGGCGCGGTTTCTTTGGGTTTGAAGCCGGTCTTAAGCAGAGGGTTCAGGTTCCATCCCGCTGTCGCCCTTTGGCTTTTTCGTCGTCTTCGGAATCGCCATCACAGAGGGCGTATTGCCAAGCCCGGTGGAACTGTCGTCATCGTCACCGCGATTGAGCGGCTCGCCTGCGATCACTTTCTGGATTTCAACGCCCGTGAGGGTTTCGTATTCCAAAAGCCCCTGCGCGAGGTTTTCAAGCTCCTGCGCTTTCTCGGTCAGAATGCGTTTTGCCGTGGCATAGCCGGTGTCGACAATCTCTTTGACCTTATCGTCGATCAGCTTTTGCGTCGCGCCCGAATGGTTGGTGCCGCCGCCGTAATTGCCAAGATAACTGTCTTGCTCGTTGGCGTAATCGACATAGCCCAACTCTTCGGAAAAGCCGAATTGCGTGACCATGGCGCGGGCAATCCGCGAGGCCTGTTGGATGTCAGACGACGCACCAGAAGTGACGTTTTCTTTGCCAAAGATCAGTTCTTCGGCCACACGTCCGCCCATCGCCATGGCGATTTTGGAGGTGTATTTGGTGTAGCTGACCGAAAGCTGGTCGCGTTCCGGCAAAGACAGAACCAGACCCAAAGCCCGACCGCGCGGGATGATCGTCGCCTTGTGGATCGGATCATGCTGCGGCACGTTGAGGCCGACAATGGCGTGGCCCGCTTCGTGATAGGCTGTCAGTTTTTTCTCGTCCTCGGTCATCACCATGGAGCGACGTTCCGCCCCCATCATGACCTTATCCTTGGCGTTCTCGAAATCTTCCATCATCACCTGACGGCGACCGATGCGGGCGGCGGTCAAAGCCGCCTCGTTCACGAGGTTGGCCAGATCGGCACCGGAAAAGCCCGGCGTGCCGCGCGCGATGATGCGCAGGTCGACATTGGCGCCGAGCGGCACTTTGCGCGCATGAACGGCGAGGATTTTTTCGCGGCCTTTGATGTCCGGGTTCGGCACTTGCACCTGACGGTCAAAACGACCGGGACGCAACAGAGCCGGGTCCAACACGTCAGGACGGTTGGTTGCGGCAACGATGATGATGCCTTCGTTGGCCTCAAACCCGTCCATTTCCACAAGCAACTGGTTCAACGTCTGTTCGCGCTCATCATTGCCGCCACCGTAGCCTGCGCCACGCGAGCGACCGACGGCGTCGATTTCGTCGATGAACACAATACAGGGCGCATTCTTTTTACCCTGTTCAAACATGTCGCGCACCCGGCTTGCACCGACACCGACAAACATCTCAACAAAGTCGGAACCAGAGATCGTAAAGAACGGCACGCCCGCCTCACCGGCAATGGCCCGCGCCAAAAGGGTTTTACCCGTGCCCGGAGGACCAACAAGCAAAGCGCCTTTCGGAATCTTACCACCAAGGGCCGAGAATTTTTGCGGGTTGCGCAGGAATTCGACGATCTCTTCGAGTTCCTCTTTCGCCTCATCAATGCCCGCGACATCATCAAAGGTCACGCGGCCATGCTTTTCGGTCAAAAGTTTGGCTTTCGATTTGCCAAACCCCATCGCGCCACCTTTGCCGCCGCCCTGCATCCGGTTCATGAAGAAAATCCAAACGCCGATGATCAAGATGAACGGCAGGAAGGAAATCAGGATCGGCATCAAGCCGCTTTCTTCCTGTGGCTCGCCTTTCACCGTCACGCCTTTGTCGACCAATTCTTTGACCAAGGTGTTGTCACCCGGGTTGATCGCATATTTGCGGCGGTTGTCGTCACCGGTGAAATAGACCCGCTCGCCGTCAATATCGACTGCGGAGACCGAGCCATCATCAACCTTCGACATGAACTCGGAATAGGACACGACGTCAGATGACATCGACGATTGATTGCCGCCCAGCACCTGAAACAGGGCCAGAACGAGCATCAGAAGCACGAGCCAGAAGGCAAGATTGCGTGCGTTACCCAAGGGGGATCTCCTCGAAATTTTGGACGCCCCCGCTTGCGCGAAAGCCTTTCCTCTAAAATAGGCATCGGGCGGCTAAGTTCAATGCGATAAAAGCGTTGTAAAAAAGTCGCCTTTTGGTTGGGCCAACCGCAAGGTGGCGGGGCCGTAACGCACAAGCGGGGCTGAAATCAACGTATTGCCGTCAAACACCGCAGGCGAAGCCGAAAGCGTTTCGCGCGGCGGCGCACCGTCTGGCAACTCCCCCAGTTGCAACAATCCGTCCTGACCCAGAGCACGCACGATTAGTCCTTTATCCTCAATACCTTCAACGATCCATCGCCCATCCCAGACCGTCCCCGGAACCGCCACAGTATGGGCCACCGCGGCATGTTCGCGGGTCAATCGAAAGCTTTCTTTGCCGCCCAAAAGCCGTACGCCATGCAGGGTCGCATCGCGCCCGCGCATCATCGCAGACAGGAATTCTTGTAGTTTCATCCCCCTTGGACCGTAGTCAGCCGAGGCAATCCACCGCAGGGCATGGGCGACAAGACGCCGGTTTATTTCCGGTGCCCCCTCGGCAAAACGGCGTCGATTGAGGATCAAATCGCCCTGATCCTCGCTCACACAGTCAAGCGCATGGTCATGCGTGGCGAAATCAAGTGCCGATCGCACTTGTCCCAAATGGTCCATCACCCGGCCCACAACGTGGATGTCGATGCCGAGTTTACTGAGTTCTTCCATGGCGCGGCGCGCCTTGATCCGGTCAAAGGCTTCGTTGTCATTGCTCGGATCATCAATCCACGGCTGACGCAAATCGCGCAGATATTGCCGCAGCTCAAACCGCTCCTGCATCAACAAAGGCCGCACCCATGTGATCCCGTCCGAGACCCTTCGGCGCTGCATCCCGGTCAAGCCGTCAATGCCCGAAGCGCGCGCGAGGCGCATAAAAAACGTCTCCGCCTGATCGTCGGCGGTGTGGGCCAGAGCAATGGTATTGATGCCTTGGGCCTTGGCCCAATCTGTCATCAAACGGTACCGGGCACGACGGGCGGCGTCTTGCAGATTGCCCTGCCCGCTCCAGCCGGTCCAAGTGAGCGTGGTGTGTTTGACCTGAAGTTTTTGCGCCACCTCAGAGACAAACCGCGCCTCTTCCGCAGCCTCAGGCCGCAACCCATGATTGACCGTCACGGCCCAAAGGCGGATTTTTTCGTCCTCGGCCCATTCCGCCATCAGATGCAGCAAAGCCATGCTGTCGCCACCACCCGACACCGCCACTGCGAGCTGGTCGGGCTTGTCATAGGCAAAGGCGGTGGCCACACAATGCTTGAGCATCGCCTGCTTTGCAGTGACCTCACTCATGGATGGGGCGTCCCATTGGACTGGAGCCTACTGGCAGCCAAGCGTCTGAGCCTCTCTCACCGCTGCACTGGCGGCATCAGACCCAGGAAAACGCGATTGCACCTCGCGGTACATCACACAGCCCTTATCGACCTGACCGAGCTTGCCCAAAGATCCGGCCAAACGCAAAAGCGCATCAGGGGCCCGGTCGCCTTCGGGGCTGCCGGAAAAACTATCGAGATAAGCACGGGCCGCATCCGCCGTTTGGCCCAAAGCCGCATAGGATTCACCACGCATAAAATGCGCCTCTCCGGTCAGGTATCCACCGGTATAGCTTTGGGCAAAATTGGCGAATGCCGTGGCGGCCTGCGCGTATTCACCATCGGTGTAAAGCGCCATGGCGGTGTCATAATCGGATTGTTCGGCCATCGCCAAATCGCCGCCCCCCTCCATCGCGGGTTCAGACCCCGGTCCGGTGACAACCACATCGCTTGCGCCCGTGGCTCCACCGAGAGGCGTGAGCGGCGGCAGCGATCCGACGTCACAGCCGCTTTCCAATTCACAGAGCCGAAAGTTCAGATCGTCCAACTGATTGGTGCCATCTTTCACCACCTGATCGACGCGAAACTCCAACCCTTCGACCTTGGCCGTGAGATTGGCCAAAGCCGCCTCCATCAGGTCGACACGTTCCAACGTGGACGCGCCCGCAAACTGCGTGTTGGGCGCGCCTGTGGTCGACAATTCGCGTTTGAGTTTGGCAATTTCCACCGACAGCACCGCCGCTTCTTGGCGAATATCGGCCAAGGTTTGAGCGTTTTGGGCAAAACCCGCCCCGCCCAGCATGGAAAGGGCAAGTGCCGCCCCAAAGATCACGCGTTTCATCGCTCTCACCCTCTCTCTATTGTCTTGTTCAGCTGACGCCAGCGCCCGCCGCCAGGACGGTCACAGCACGACGGTTTTGCGAATAGCAGCTCTCATCCGAACAGACCGCAAGCGGGCGCTCTTTGCCATAGGGGATGGTTTTGAGGCGCGAGGGGTTGATGCCTTGGCTGATCAGGAATTCCTGAACCGAAGCGGCGCGGCGAGCAGAGAGTGCAAAGTTATAATCGCGTGTGCCCTGCTCGTCGGCGTGGCCTTCGATGATCGCACTATAGCCTTGGTTGTCCAAAAGCCATGTCGCTTGGCCTGCCAAAATCGTGCGCGCCTCAGGCGAGAGGGTCGATTGGTCGATGGCAAACAAAACGCGGTCACCCACGGTTTGGTTGAAATAGGCAACCGATTTCGGATCAGAGGCAGAGCCAGCCATCGCGCCATCCGCGCCATAACCATTGGCGCCCGCACCGGCGCCGCCATCCCCAAAACGGCCCGGATTGGTACAGGCGGTCAGGCCCAGAGCCGCGACCAAAAACAGGGCGCGGGGCAGGGAGCGGGTCATGAATTTAGAGGTCTGTGTGGTGGACATGGTGGACATTGGGATCATCCTTTGAGGAAGCTCAAACTGTTGTTTTTCTGACTATAGCACTCTCCCCCGGCCTTGGGGAGAGGTCCGGGTTTTATTTCAAAAGCGGCGACCAAGCGGGATCAGATGCCCCGGCATTGGTCGGCACGCGTTTCAGGTTGCGGCCCGAAATATCGACCGAATAGAGTGCACTCGCCCCACCCGCGCCCTGACTTTCGCGGGTGAACATGATCACCCGACCATTGGGGGCCCAGCTCGGCCCCTCATCCAAGAAGGACGCGGTCAAAAGCCGCTCTTCCGAGCCATCCGTGCGCATCACACCAATGTGGAATCGGCCTTCGTTTTGCTTGGTGAAGGCAATCAAATCGCCGCGCGGCGACCAGATGGGCGTGCCATACCGGCCCTTGCCATTGGATATCCGCCGCGCCTCACCGCCGCCCGCGGGCATGATGTAAAGCTGCTGAGTCCCAGACCGGTCGGATTCGAAGACGATCTGCGAACCATCGGGCGAAAACGACGGCGCCGTTTCAATCGCCGGCGTGTTGGTCAGCCGGGTCGATTGGCCGCTGGCAATGTCCATGCGGTAGAGATCGGTGTTGGTGCCCGTGGACATCGAATAGACGATCGAACGGCCATCGGGGGCAAAACGCGGCGCAAAGGTCACGGCCTCGGCGGGCACGGGCAAGCGCGTGCGCGTCACGGTGCCGACATCGAGCATGGTGATCTGCGGCCGGCCTGTTTCATAAGAGGTGTAAAGCACCCGGTCGCCCGTGGGAGAAAAGCGCGGTGCAAAGACGATATAGCTGTCATCGGTCAGATATTGCAGCCCGGCCCCATCGTAATCCATCACCGCAAGGCGTTTTTTGCGGTCATTCTTTGGCCCAGTCTCTGAGACAAACACCACGCGGCTGTCGAAATACCCGCCCTCGCCGGTGATCCGGGAATAGACCACATCGGAGACCTTATGGGCGATCCGACGCCAACTTGCGGTGGACCCGCCAAGCTGCAAACCGCCGCCCAGAGGCGCTTCGGCGTAAATATCGAACACCCGGAATTTCACCACAAGATTGCCACCTGCATCCGTGCCCACGGCCCCGGTCACAAGTCCCTGCGCATTGATCGCTTTCCAATCGGCATATTGCACCGGGGAGGCGAAATTGGTGACCTTGGAAATATGCGCCGACGGCGGGATTTCCCGGAACAACCCGGTGCCCACCAAATCCGCGGCAATCACATCGGAAATCTGCTGCGCGTATTCCGCCGCCTGTGGTGTCTCGGCAATGAAATCCGGGATCGCCAATGGCAAGGGCTCGATCACCCCGCGCGTGATGTCGAGTTGCAGCGGCCCGGGGTCCTGCGCCAACATGGGCGAGGCCGTGCCGAAAGACAGCGCCAGAGCGCAAACCAAAGAACCGGCCAGTGTCGTCAGGCGAAAGGGAAGCGGGCGTATCATTTAAACCTCATCTGTTCGGGATCGAACGTCATTTCGATATTGCGCCAATGGTCATACTTGTCGACCGGCAATGGAAAACCACGCGCGCCACAGCGGATAATCGCGCGGCGCGCCACTTCAAAGGCACTTTGAGCGCCAGCATCGGTGCCGCCCTCATGGCCCAACAGGGTGATGGAACCGGCTTGCGGCGTGCCATCTTCGTTCATCGCGACACCGACGGTGATCTTGGTGCGCATCGCATCCGTCGACATCGCGCCGACGTTCCAACATTGCGACACCGCCACACGCATGCCTTCGCGCTCGCCCCCGGTCAGAGGCGGCCCCACCGGACGTTTCGGCGCGGCAGGTGTTTCGGCGGCTTCGGCGGCCAAAGCGGCGGCGGCCTCGGCGGCAGCATTGGCCACAGCATCCGCCGGATCTGTTTTCGGCGTCTCAGGCTTGGGGGTTGCCGGTTTGGGCGTCTCAGGCGTTGGCGTCTCCGCCGGTTTTTGTGCCGCCGCAGCTTGCGCCGCCAAATTGGCCGGGCGGGATTTTGGCCGCGGCGAGGTTGACATGCCCGATGGCTTTTCCGCCTCGGTCACAATCTCTGTCGTCGTCTCTTGCGGCGCGGCTTTTTCCTGGGTCTGCTCCACGACCTTCTCAGACTCCGCCGTGTCAGACGTCGCCTCAACCGGCGCATCCGAAATCTCCGGCTGCGGCTCGGGCGTGGACACGACCTGATCGGAAATGCGCGGCACCGGACGCGGCGTCGGTTTGCGATCGGGACGATCCGGCAGCCCCGCACCGGGGTCCTCCAGAGAGAGTTCCGGTTCGGCCTGTGGGCTGGGCGGGGTTGGATCGACATTGACCGGTGCGGGCAAGCTCTCGCTGACCTCCGGGCGCGGCTCAGGCACGTCTGGCGGTGGTGCATCCGAGGGCTGAACCTCGGGCGTGCTGTCCTCGACGGGGGTCGGCGCGGGCGCCGCTTCGGCCACAGGGGCCTTCAATGCCTCGGCCTCGGCAAAGGTGTCGGGCGCAGTGTTTGTGGCGCTCAGTGCGGCAAACTCCGCCTCCGAAATCAGCGCAACTTCCTGAACGGCCACGGACTCCGTTTGCTTCGGCGAGAGGAACATCCCACCGAAAATCATATAGGCAATGAGGCCCAAATGGCCCGCGCCGGAGATATATTGGCCTGTGTTCACGCCATATGCCCTTTAGTTTCCGGCCCCATCAAGGCGCGGACCGCCTTGCTCCGTCACCAAACCGATCTTGCGAAAGCCCGCGGCATTGAGCGCGCCCATGATCTGCGCCACGCGCTCATAGGTCACCGATCCGTCGGCGCGCAGGAAAATCTTGTCGTCCTGACGCTCCGTGGCAATAGCGCGCAATTTCGTCACCAGATCGGCCTCATCTTCCTCATTGGACATCAACAACACCCGACCATCGGCGGTCAGCGTGATGCTCAACGGTTCCTCTTCCTCTTGCGGCAAGGCGGTGGCGGCGGTTTCAGGCAACTCAACCGGCACACCCACGGTCATCATCGGCGCCGCGACCATGAAGATGATCAACAGCACCAGCATGACGTCAACGAAGGGCGTGACGTTGATCTCGCTCATCGCAGCCGGGCGACGGCGGCCACGACGGCCCCCCTTGCCCTGTTTTTGAACCACACCTGCGCCCATCTCAGCTGTCCAATTCGCGCGAGAGGATGGTGGCGAATTCGTCGGCAAAGGCCTCGTATCCACCCAAAATGCGGTCGCTGTCGGCGTTGAGTTTGTTGTAGAAAATCACTGCCGGGATCGCGGCCAAAAGCCCCAATGCGGTGGCAAGCAAGGCCTCGGCAATCCCCGGCGCCACAACGGCCAGGTTGGTCGATTGCGCCATGGCGATGTCTTCAAACGCGGTTTTGATGCCCCAAACGGTGCCGAACAGACCGATAAATGGCCCGGTAGAGCCGACGGTCGCCAAGAAGGACAGGCCGGAGTTCATATTCTCGGCTTCTTTCGAGATGGCCACATCCATCGAGCGATCAATGCGCGATTGCGCCCCTGCGATCAGCCCGCCATCCGCCTTATGCGAACGCCGCCATTCCGTCATCCCGGCGGCAAACACCCGTTCGGGCGACGACACTGGATTGCCCTGAAGCTGGTCATAGAGCTCATCCAAAGGCTCGCCCGACCAGAACGAATGATCGAACGCCTCGGCTTCGGCCCGCGCTTTGCGAAAGGCGATGAATTTTTGCACGATGATCGACCATGACCAAAACGAGGCCACGATCAATAGGATCATCACGATTTTCACAATGAAGGTTGCGCGCATGAAAAGCGCCAGCAGGGAGAAGTCGATCTCCTGCGCCATAGCAAGGGTGTTTTGGTCCATGAACCTGCTCTTTTGTTCCGCTTAAAACGTTGCCTGAGTGCCTGACAGATTGGTCGCCAGATCATTTGGGTGGGCCGTCTCTACACGGCTCTCATCTTAACCCCAGATTTACCTGATCGTCAGGGCACACGCCAACACTAACCTGTGAGGACAGGGGTAAAATCAGAGAATTTTCGCAGATTTAATGCAGATTTCGGCGAAGAACCGCCGGAAGACGCGCCGGATGCCCTGTGGATGAGAGGGTAACGATGGTCACAAGCGCCTCAAACAGCACCTCTTGCCCGCGCTTGACCGCCTGTTCGACCACAATGCGCGCGCCGGTGAGGGCTTTGAGCCGGGTTTCGACGGTCAAATCATCATCGAATTTGGCTGGCGACAGGTAATCCGCCTCGACCCGGCGCACCGCAAACACCAAGCCTTCATCCGCCTTCAACGCCACCTGATCGACGCCCAGATCGCGCACCCATTCGGTCCGGGCACGTTCGATATATTTGAGGTAATTGGCGTAATAAACGATGCCCGCCAGATCGGTGTCCTCATAGTAGACATGGACGGGAAAAATATGGATCATCTTATCGCCTTCTCAACCGGACTTCACCTGAGGTGCCCTTGGTTTAAAGGCTCAAAGGATAGCTCGCAAGCCCGTCATAGATCGGACCATCCGCACTGAGCGTCGATTGGATCATCTCAAACTGCGTGGGCCGGAATCTGGGCCAGGTGAACGCACCTTTGGTGGCCAAAAGCAGGTCTAAATCCGCCCGCTCCGATGGCGCAATCCGGTGAAACCGGCGCAATGAGATATGCGGGCGAAACCGTTCATGTGACAGTGCGATGCCCACCGCCCGCGCCGCTTTGCGTATCTTTTGCCGCAGATCGCTCAACGCCGCATCGGGCGCAATCGCCGCAAACAAAAGTCGCGGCTTGTCGCCGCCAAACAGGTTCAGCCCGGTCACAGTCAACTGAGGGGATGGCGCGTAAATCGCCGCAAGCGCCTCATGCAGCTCAGCCAAAACCGCCTCTGGTTGATCCTCTAAGAACGCCAAGGTGACATGCATGTTCTCGGCCCGAACCGCTCGGCCAAACCGCAGACCCAAGGTAATATCTTCCAACCGATCCGTCAGATCAGTCGGCAAAGGCAGCGCCACAAAGGCCCGCATCAGCCCGCCATTACCCGCGCATAAAGCCTGAGCGCATGGGAGGCATCGCGGGCAGACGGCGGCAACATCGGATCATAGGCGGCGCGCAACAGATTCGCCACATCCGGGCGGATCACCGTGCCCGCGGGCGACAGCGCCAAGGGGCTGTCTTGGGTAAAGGCCGTGTCGGACCAGAGCAGCATCGCCTGCACCGCCTGCGACAGCGCGATCACTTCGGCGGGGACCTCCGCCATCGCGTCGCTCATGCGCACAAAGGTAAAGCACGCCTTGATTGCCCCCGCATCATCAAACCGAAACGCACGATATTGATGGGCGTTCTTGGCCTGAAGTGTCTCCACCCGCGCCGCCAAATCGGGGATCAGATCGCCCATATGCGGCACATCCAAAAGCTCGGCCCAATCGGACAGGAAAAACATCATCAGGTTTGTGCCCAACTCCGGGTCCACGTCCTCGATCCGGTGCCCGGCGATGGCGATACAGGCCTCGATCGCGCTTTTGATCACGCTCAGCGTCTCGTCTTCGACACCAAACACCACCGGCGCAATTGGCCGCCCCCAACGGGCAAAAACATAGTCCCCACTTGCGCGCGTGAAAAACGCTTCAACCTGTTCCGGTGTGGTCGGTTCCGTGCTGTCCGTACTCATAGTTACTCCGCCGTCTGGTCCACAGCTTGCTCTGCCCTGCCACGCTCCGGCACAGCAATACCACGTTGCGCCATGATGCTCAAAAGCGACGCCGGAATGGGCCGACAACCGCAGTGGGCGGTATGTTCCAAATGCCACGTCAGGCGCTCTTCGGTGGTTGGATTTTTGTCCATCGGGTGGGCTGCATGCCACTCTTTGTTCAGTTTGCTCATTGATCTCGCTCCCCTGATTATGCATGCGGTAACATGCCTTGCGGCTTTGTCCAATCCTCATATTTTGACAAGCCCCACAGACCAAAACCGCCTCAGCCCTTGCACTGGGCGCGGGGCTCTGCATAACTCACCCCCAACACCGCATTTCGGCATCAGCGAGGGCCTCATGAACAAGAAAATCTATATCCTGAATGGGCCGAACCTCAATCTTTTGGGCAAACGCCAGCCCGAAATTTACGGCGCGGATACTTTGGCCGATGTCGAGGCGCTCTGTGCCCGCGAGGCCGTCACACAGGGGCTCGACATTGTTTTTGCCCAGTCGAACCATGAGGGCGAGATCATTGATCTGATCCATGAAGCACGCGATGCAGCCCAAGGCATTGTGATCAACCCCGCCGCCTATACCCACACCTCGGTCGCCATTCTGGACGCGTTGAACACGTTCGACGGCCCGGTGATTGAGGTCCACATCTCGCAGGTCCACAAACGCGAAGCTTTCCGCCACCATTCCTATGTGTCGATGCGCGCCGATGCGGTGATGGCCGGGTTTGGGGTCCATGGCTATGTCTTGGCGGTGGCCCATATGGGCAAGCTATTGGGATAAGCCCCTCACCCGCCAAACAGTTCCGGCTGATCCGGGCGGTTTGGAACCCGCATCCCCAGATGGTGCCATGATTTTTGCGTCAACATCCGGCCCCGCGGGGTGCGTTGGATCAGGCCCTGTTGCAACAAATAGGGTTCGATCACATCCTCAATCGCATCGCGGCTCTCCGACAAGGCGGCGGCGAGGGTTTCAACGCCCACCGGCCCACCTTGGTAATTCTCCGCGATCAAGCGCAAATACCGCCGGTCCGCGCCATCAAGGCCCAAAAGGTCCACCCCCAGTCGCGTCAGAGACCGGTCGGCCAGCTCTTTGGAAATCCGCCCACCGCCTTCGACCACGGCAAAATCCACCACCCGGCGGAGCAACCGCCCGGCAATACGCGGCGTGCCACGAGCGCGTTTGGCGATTTCAAGCGCGCCTGCGTCCTCGGTCGGAATATCCAAAAGCCGCGCGCCACGGGTGACGATTTCATGCAACTCCTGCGTGGTGTAAAATTGCAGCCGCGTCGGAATGCCAAAACGATCGCGCAACGGCGTGGTCAAAAGCCCCAACCGGGTGGTCGCGCCGACCAGCGTGAAGGGTTGCAATTCGATGCGTACCGTACGCGCGGCGGGGCCTTCGCCGATCACAAGATCAAGCTCGAAATCCTCCATCGCAGGATAGAGAATTTCCTCGACCACCGGGTTCATCCGGTGAATTTCGTCGATGAACAACACGTCCCGTGCGTCCAGATTGGTCAGGATCGCCGCCAAATCGCCCGCGCGTGCCAAAACCGGCCCAGAGGTCATTTTGAAATTCACGCCCAATTCGCGCGCCATGATTTGCGCCAGCGTAGTTTTGCCCAATCCCGGCGGGCCGTGGAACAACACATGGTCCATCGCCTCTTCGCGCATCCGGGCACTCTCGATGAACACCGCGAGATTGGCACGGGCCTCTTGTTGGCCGATGAATTCGCTCAGCACCTGAGGGCGCAGGGCGCGGTCGGCATCCTCGGGTCGGCGCTCAGCGCGCAGGGTTGGGTCGGGCTGGTCCATCAATTACCCTTTCGGCGCAAGCAATTTGAGCGCCGCGCGGATCAAGGCCGAGGTGTCCGCCTCCGGCGCATCTTGGGCGGATTGCGCCACGGCCTGAACCGCGTCCGAAGGCGAATAGCCAAGATTTTGCAGGGCGGACATCGCCTCTGCTTCGGCGGAAGCATTGGGTTTGGGCACAGGGGCTTTGGCCACGCGGGGTTTCGGCGCGGGCGCGTCCGTTTCGATCACCTCGTCCATCTGGGGCGCTTCGGCCAAGGTTTTAGCCAATGTGCCGCCCATCGCCATCACGGCGGGGGCTTTGTCTTTCAATTCATTGACCACACGCTGCGCGATTTTCGGCCCGACGCCCGGCGCGGCCTTGACCGCGTTCCAATCGCCCAAGGCAATCGCGCGGCCTGTGGCCTCCGGCCCCAACGTGCCCAACACCGCCATCGCCGCTTTCGATCCGATGCCCTGAACCGAGATCAACAGCCGATACCATTCCTTTTCCAACAGCGAGGAAAAACCGAACAACTGCATCAAATCTTCGCGCACCAACATGTCGGTATAGAGCGACACCGGCGCCCCCTGCCCTGGCAGGCTCATCCGGGTGCGTTCGTTGATATGGACGATATAGCCGACACCGCGCACGTCGATCATCACATGATCCGTACCGATATAGTCGATGATGCCTGTGAGTTTACCAATCATGCTGAGGCCCTTTTGACCGCATCCGCAAGGCGGGAATTTGAATGTGCATGGAAAGAATGACAGATCGCAATCGCCAGCGCATCCACCGCATCCGCACCGGCCAATTTTGCGCCGGGCAATTGCAGCTTGATCATATGCTCGACCTGTTGCTTGGCGGCATGGCCGACGCCGACCACGGCTTTTTTCACTGCATTCGGGGCATATTCGCCAATCGGCAACCCTGCGCGCGCCGGGGCCAAAAGCGCAACGGCACGGGCTTGGCCGAGCTTAAGTGTGGCAACAGCGTCTTTGTTCACGAACGTCTGCTCCACCGCGGCACAATCGGGCGCGTAGGTGGCGACCACATCTGTAAGCTGGTCAAACAGCGACAAAAGCCGGATTGCGAGGTCGTCGGAGGCCAAGGAATGGCAAATGCCATTGGCCACATGGCTGATGCGCGAGCCTTGAACATCAATGATGCCCCAACCCATATTGCGCAGCCCCGGGTCGATGCCCATCACTCGCATTGCTTCATCCTGCTCTTTTGTTTTTGGTTAAAAGAGGGTTAGCACGAAACAAGAACATTTGCCAAGGCAAAGCTGTCTTTGTGGACTGATTGGTCCGTTACAAGGGGAGATGGCACAACCGCTCTGTGTGGGATCAAAGCGTGAGATCAAAAATGTGAAAACCCGCACCGGAGGGAGGTGCGGGTTTTGACGTGGATGGGACATAAGGCGGCGCATTGGGGAAACAGCCGCGCTTAGGGCCCCGGAATATCGTTGGTTTAGCGCAGCAACATCTTGCCCTGAATCGCGAGCCAGACCGTGACCGGATCTGCGGCCATGATCCATGCGCCCGCCTGTTCGATCACCGTGCCAGAGGCAAGATCGTCGACGCGGTTGGTGTAGGTGGCCCCGCCAAGCGTCGCATAAAGCACTGCCTTGAAAGCGATCACACCGCCAAGGGCAAAAAACGCAAGATGCAAAGGACGTCGCATGCCGCGGCGTCGCGGACGCGCGATGATCAGCCCATCTTGGTTAACGGAATACACGACACCATGGCTGAGGGCACGACGGCGCGCCTCGATTTTGGTGACTCTTTTCTCTAATTGCTGCGAACCGGCGTAAGCCATGGCAGCCTCCTCATACATCGGCCCCCACCGACAGTGACAAGATTGCGGCGAAATGTGGCGAAAATGGGGCAGGATGTCCCAAAACAGGCAAAACCAAGGCTTTTCCCGATATTCTTAGGAAACGCGCGCCATAGTCAGTGTCGTCCAGTCAACAATCTCTGTGCGATCCACAAGATTAAATCCGGAGCGCGTATAAACCGAAATCACGTCATCGGCCTGTGGATTGAGAATCCCCGAGAGAATCACATAGCCACCGGGCTGAACATGGGCCGCCATATCGGGCGCGAGGGCCACAAGCGGGCCTTTGAGGATATTGGCAAAGACCAAATCAAAGGGCGCGGCCTCGGCCAGGTCTTTATGGTTAAAACCCGCCGCCTCAAGGCACAGAACACGCCCCGTCAGATCATTGGCATCGACATTACTTTGCGCCACATCGACGGCCACTTCGTCAATATCAGAGGCCAAGACCACCTTGTCGGACACTTTGGCCGCAGCCATGCCCAACACGGCGGTGCCACAGCCAATGTCGGCGACGTTGTCAAAACTCTTACCCGCGTCCAACAAGGCATCGAGTGCGCGCAGGCAGCCCAGAGTGGTGCCATGATGCCCGGTGCCAAAGGCCATCGCCGCTTCGATCAAAAGGCCGATCTTGCCCTCGGGCAATTTATCGGCGTCATGGCCACCATAAACGAAAAACCGCCCCGCCTCGACCGGCGACAGGTCCCGGCGCACTTTCGCGACCCAATCTGTGTCCGGCACCTCAGAGATGATAAAATCACGCGCACCGTGCATTTTGGCCAAAAGCGCCAGTTCGATGTCGTCGGGGGCGTCGGTGAAATAGGCCGCGACCTCCCAAAGCCCTGAGCCGTCTTCCATTTCAAACACGCCCACGCCGGTCGGCTCCGGCACTATGGTCTCAAGCGCCTCGCCCAAGGCATCAGCTTTGGCTTTGGCGTCGGTTTTGGTAAAGGCGGTGTAAGTGGTCATCAAGGCTCTCCGGTTGGCTTGATCCCGGTGTAACGCGTTTGGGACAGCCCGTGTTGATTGTTTTTCTGAACATCCGTTCCCATGGTAGGGACGGCAAACGTGAGCGCCGTGCCCGGCGTTCTGACCGCTTTAGGTCGAAGTTTCTGACGACTCAAGAGCTGGGAGAGCGATAACTGCGCGCAACAAAAGATATGTCTTTGCTATAGCTTTACGCACTCACCTTATTCTTTGGCATTTCCACAACAAAACACCCCCAATTTTTAGTTTTCGTCGCCAAAATTACAGCTCTGCCTTGACCAAGACCAAAGGGAAGCAGATCGTCATCGAAGCTCCCTACCTGTTTCATAGTGATCCTCGCGTACCTGTATTCAAGACACGTGTTTCGGCAGTCCACATTTAAACCAGGCTAAAGCCATGCTCTCCCATGTTCCATATTCCCGGCGCTACGTTGCCGTACCCTATTTCACGTTCGCCTTTTTGATCGGCTTTCTTGCTTGGCAAATTTGCGTCAAGCTTGGCATCTCGCTTAGAGACAACCCGACGGTGCTTTTTAGACTTTTCGCCCAAACGTTGATCTGGGGATGTCTGGTCTATGCGCTCGCGGCAACGGCGCTGTTGAGCACTGCGGTTTGGACACTCTCCACACGGCTTGATTTTAGCCTGCACCGCAAAAAACAACAGATGAAAATCAGCTTGGTTTTTTTCATCGGCGGGATTTGCCTTTCCGTTTTCGGGATTGTCATGAACCTGACAGACACCCCACCTTTGGACGCCCTGTATATCCCGCTGCACCGTCTGGATCTGTAAGGCAGCGTACAGCAAACACAGGGATCCGTGGGTTACGACAGACCCGCATCCACCCCGACTCCGATCGGACAGCTCACGCCTGTTCCGCCGATCCCGCAATAACCCTGGGGGTTTTTGGCGAGATATTGTTGATGATAGGCTTCGGCATAATAAAACGCGCCTGCGGGCAGCACTTCCGTCGTGATCGCGCCAAAACCCTTGTCCTGCAACAACACGTTATAGCCCGCAAGACTTGCCTCGGCGGCGTGATGCTGCGCCGGTGTGGTGTAGTAAATGCCAGACCGATATTGCGTACCCCGGTCATTGCCTTGGCGCATCCCTTGGGTCGGATCGTGATTTTCCCAAAACACCGACAACAAAGCCCCATAGCTGATCTTGGTGGGATCATAGACCACACGCACCACCTCATTGTGGCCGGTTTTGCCGGAACAGACCTCTTCATATGTCGGGTTGGGCGTATAGCCCGCACTGTAGCCCACGGCGGTGTTGATCACCCCCGGCACCTGCCAAAAGATGCGCTCAACGCCCCAGAAACAGCCCATGCCAAACACCGCCTCTTCCTGCTCCTCAGCGAGGGGTTCGATCAAAGGTCGGAGAAAAACGAAATGCTCGGCCGCTGTCGGGATCGGCGTCGCACGCCCAGACAACGCCTCATCTGGCGTGGGCATGGACAGTTTCTTGGTCAGGGCACCGAACATCGCAATCTCCATTTTCACCGTTTCATCTCAGAATATAGGCCAAACCTCGGATCAAACCAGAGCCAGATCACTCTGCCGGAGTTGTTGCACGCACCACAGGTAAAAACCGCCATTCATTGCCCTTTTCGGGATGGCGCGGGATGAGGGACGCCAAGCCCAAAGACACCATCGCCATCGCCGCCGCCAAAATGAACACCGCGTCAGGCGACACCACCCAAAGATAGCCCAAAAGCGCAGGTAAAAACACCGCCGCGATGTGGTTGATCGTAAAAGCCACGGCGGCGGTGGGCGCAATGTCTTGCGGGTCTGCGATCTTTTGGAAATAGGTTTTGAGCGCGAAGGCCAAGCCAAACAGCATATGATCAATGACATACAGCGTCGCCGCGATCACCACGCCCCAGCCCAGCCAATAGATGCCGCCATAGGCCAGAAACACCAAAGTCAGGCCGATATATTCAAACATCAACACAAAACGTTCGCCTTTACGGGCGACGATTTTACCCATGAACGGCGCGACCAGCATATTGGCAACAAAGTTGATCAAAAACAGCGCCGTGACCTGATGCACTTCAAAGCCAAATTTCTCGACCATCATGAACGCGGCGAAGACGACAAAAATCTGCCGCCGCGCGCCCGCCATGAATTGCAGCGCATAATAGAGGCCGTAACGGCGTTTGAGCACGAAACTTTTGGTTTGCGGATGCGGCGCTTGGAACTGCGGATAGGCAAGAAAGGCGAACACCGCGACCACCGCCGTGAACCCGCCCGACACCATGTAGACAAAGCCATAGGACAGATCGAAGGTCTTCCACGTCACCACCAAAAGCCCGTAGGCCACCAATGAGGCCGCAGACCCCGCCGCCACGAGCCGCCCGATCACGATCGGTGCGCGCTCTTTCGAGAGCCATTGCAGTTGCAACGATTGGTTTACGGTTTCAAAATAGTGAAAGCCGATAGATGACAGCATGGTGATGGTCAAAATCCCGCCCAAGGAAGGGAAAAATGCCGTCACAGCCGTGGCCGCGCCCAAAAGCAAAAGCGAGACAATCCCCAACACCTGTTCGCGGATGAACATGATCAAGGCGATCACACCGATGGCCAAGAATCCGGGGATTTCGCGCACCGAATGCAGCCAACCGATCTCCACCCCGGTGAACCCGGCGGCCTCGATGACAAAGTTATTCAGCAGGGCGTTCCACGTCGCAAAGGCCACGGGCATGGCAAATGCCATGAGGAACAACAGCGATTCGGGCCTGCGCCAAAGCGGCAGAGACCCGGTTTCAGAGAGGGGGATCGGCATTTTTTTCATCCCATTCCCTTACGGCGCGGTTTGGGTTTTGGATAGCCGGAATTCTTGCACACCCCCTTACGCGCCACGCAAAACGCTTGGCACAGACGTCCAAAGGGCCTCAGGATGCATTCAAACATGCGCAACCATGTGACTTAGATCAAGGCACGCTCCGGCCCTGTCCCTAAACTCAGCCAAATTTCGCGCGCGGGAGGACATCTACAACATGGACATTTTAGCCCTTGTCGAACGGATCGGTGAAAGCCCAACCGCGGCACTGTTTGGTCTGATCACCGGCCTCATTTTTGGCGTCTCGGCGCAGAGATCGCAATTCTGCCTGCGCGCCGCAACGGTCGAATTCGCCCATGGCAAAGGCATCGTCGGCAAGCTTGGGCCAAAGGTGGCCGTCTGGCTTTTGACCCTCTCGACCGCCATCGTTTGGGTGCAGGGCGCGCAAATGCTGGGCCTGTTTCGCGCCTCGGACGCGCGCATCATGGCCGTGCCCGGATCATGGTCCGGGGCCATCATTGGCGGGCTGATGTTTGGCGCGGGCATGGTGTTGTCGCGTGGCTGTTCGGGCCGTCTTTTGGTCTTGGCCTCCACCGGCAATCTGCGTTCTGTCGTCTCCGGCCTGATCTTTGCCGTCACCGCCCAAATGAGCCTGCACGGCATCCTCGCGCCATACCGTGACAGATTGGCCAGCCTGTCGATCACGCCCGGCGGAGAAAACATCAACCTTTTGAACGCATTGCACCTCCCCTCAGGCACAGGACTGGTGCTTGGCCTGGCCTTCGCCGCTCTCGCATTATACCTCGCCGCCCGCCATCAGATCGGACCAAAAACGTGGATTTTCGCCTCCGGTGTCGGCTTTTCTGTCGCGGTCGGCTGGGTGCTCACATGGTCTCTGGCGCAAATCGCCTTTGATCCGGTGCCCGTCACTTCGGCCACCTTCTCCGGCCCCTCCGCCAACACATTGATGTTTTTCCTGGACCGAGGCGCGGTGTTGGAGTTTGACGTCGGCCTCGTTCCCGGCGTGGTGCTCGGGGCGTTTTTGGCCGCGATGATCTCGGGTGAATTCCGGTGGCAGAGCTTTGAGTCCGTCCCCGTCATGCGCAAGTCGATGATTGGCGCCGTGCTGATGGGCTTTGGCGCCATGCTTGCGGGCGGCTGCGCCATTGGCAATGGCGTCACCGGCGGATCGGTCTTTGCCGCAACGGCGTGGTTGGCGCTGTTAAGCATGTGGATCGGCGCGATTGCGACCACCTTGGTGTTTGATCGCCAAGTCAATCCGGCGCTGGCGTGTTAGGTCACCAAAACGACTGCGGATCAATGTCGATCTGAAGTCGGACGGAATTGGGCCATTTCACCTGCCCGACCCAGGCGTTGATCGCCGCTTGCAACGGCGCGGTTTTCTCCGCCTTGATCAACAGCCGCACTCGATGTTTGCCGCGCACCCGCGCAATCGGTGCGGGCGCGGGACCGTAGAGTTGCGCACCCAAGCGACTCAGCGGCCCGGCCATCCGCGCAAGGTGATTGGCCACGTCCATCACCTGCGCCACATCCGGCCCCGACAGAATAATCCCCGCCATCCGCCCATAGGGCGGCACCCCGGCCATTTTGCGCTCGGCCGCTTCGGCCCGCCAAAACCCCTCTTCGTCACCGGCGATGATCGCTCGGATCACCGGATGTTCTGGCTGATAGGTCTGCAACAAAGCCACGCCTTTTTTCGCCGCCCGCCCGGCCCGGCCCGCCACCTGACGCATCAATTGAAACGTATGTTCGGCGGCGCGCAGGTCCGAGCCTTGCAGCCCCAGATCGGCATCAATCACGCCGACCAAGGTGAGGTTCGGGAAATTGTGACCTTTGGCCACCAACTGCGTGCCGATGATAATGTCCGTGTCGCCCTGTGCGATTTGGCGGATTTGATCCTTGAGCGCACGGGCCGAGGCGAACAAATCCGAAGATAGCACCGCGCATTTGGCCTCCGGGAACCGTTCCGCCACCTCCTCGGCCAGCCGTTCGACGCCGGGGCCAACCGGGGCCAGTCGCCCCTCGACCTGACAGGACGGACAGGCCGTGGGCATCGGTTTGGTTTCGCCACATTGGTGGCACATGAGGCGACCCAAAAAGCGGTGCTCAACCATCCGCGCATCGCAGTGATCACAGGCGATTTGATGACCACAGGCCCGACAAATCGTCACCGGGGCAAAGCCACGCCGATTGAGGAACAACAGGCTTTGCTCGCCCAATTCCATCCGTTTGCGCACGGAGCGCGCCAGAGCTTCTGAAATAAATTGTGTCGATGGCAGTTTCTCGCCCCGCATATCCAAAGCGTGCATATCGGGCATCACGGCGGGGCCAAATCGACTTTCGAGATCAAGGCGTTGGTATTTCCCCGCCTCGACATTGGCCCAGGTTTCAAGCGAGGGCGTGGCCGAAGCCAAAACCACGGCGGCTGAACACAAGGACGCGCGCAGCACCGCCATATCGCGGGCATTATAAAGCACGCCGTCCTCTTGTTTATACGATCCGTCATGTTCCTCATCGACCACGATCAGACCAAGATTTTGGAACGGCAAAAACAGCGCCGAGCGCGCGCCGATCACCACTTGCGCCCCGCTGATGCCGACCATTTTCCACACCCGGCGGCGTTCGGTCATGGTCACACCGGAATGCCATTCGGCAGGGCGCGCGCCAAAACGGTCCTCGAAGCGGGTGAGAAATTCCGCCGTCAGGGCGATCTCTGGTAAGAGCACCAAGGCCTGACGCCCCTTGGCGAGACAGGCGGCGACGGCTTCCAAATAGACCTCGGTCTTGCCCGATCCGGTGACGCCCTTCAAAAGCGTGGTGGAATAGGCCTCGGCGGAGACAGCTTTGCGCAGCGCCACTGCGGCCTCGGTTTGGGCCGGGGTCAACTCTTTTCCGGGGGCACTCGCATCCAATCGCGGATAGGGCAGATCGCGCGGGCAATCTTCCTCACGCACCGCGCCCGAGGGCACCATGCCCTTGATCACAGAGGGCGTGACCCCCGCCGTTTCGGCCAATTCTTTCAGGGTGAAAGACAGCCCGCCGTATTCTTCTAAAGTCTCAATCACCCGCGTGCGGGCTTCGGTTTCGCGCGGCGGGCGGCCTGTCCCGCGCAGGTAAATCTTGCGCATCGAGGGCGGGTTCATCAGCCCCGGCGCGCGCGTCGCAAGCCGTAGCATCGCGGTCATCGGGGTCAGCGTATAAGCGGCGGTCTTTTCCAAAAACTGCCGCATCTCATCGCGCATCGGTGCAACATCTAAAACATGCGACACGGAACGGGCCTTTTTCAGGTCAAACCCGCCAGCCCCCGGCCCCCAGACACAGCCCAACACTTTGCGCGGTCCAAGCGGCACTTCGACAAAGGCGCCACGCGCCACGCCGCCCTCGGGCGCCCTGTAATCAAGGAGCCGGTCAATCGGTTCGGCCGTCAACACCGCGACCAACGCGCCGTCAGAATAATGCTCTGCCTCATCCATGAGAGAGTGATACGGGTTTTGACCGATCCTCGCCAGACCCCCTTTCTTAGAGCGCTAACATGCACTATGACTCCCCCGTAAATTCAGGCGCATGAAGAGGAGCCGCCCCATGAAATTCTTTGTCGATACCGCTGATGTGGATGCAATCCGCGAACTCAACGACCTTGGCTTTGTGGACGGAGTCACCACCAACCCGTCGCTGATCAAGAAATCCGGTCGTGACATTTTGGAAGTGACCAAAGAGATTTGTGACATGGTCGATGGTCCGGTGTCCGCCGAAGTTGTGGCCCTTGATTTCGACAGCATGGTCGCCGAAGGCCGCAAACTGGCAACGATTGCCGACAATGTCGTGATCAAACTGCCGCTGACGCTGGACGGGTTGAAAGCCTGTAAATTGCTTTCCGGTGAGGGCCACAAAATCAACGTGACCCTGTGTTTCTCCGCCAACCAGGCCTTGCTCGCCGCCAAAGCGGGCGCGACTTATATTTCGCCCTTCATCGGGCGTCTCGACGACATCAACATCGACGGGCTTGAGCTGATCGAAGACATCCGCACGATCTACGACAACTATGGTTTCGAGACCGAAATCCTTGCCGCGTCGATCCGCACGGTGAACCATATTTCCGATTGCGCCAAAATCGGTGCCGACGTGATCACCGCCCCTGCGAATGTGATCAAAGCCATGGCCAACCACGTTTTGACCGACAAGGGCCTTGAGCAATTCGTCAAAGACGCCAAAGACGCCGGGATCAAAATCGTCTGATCCATCCCGGTTTAAGTAAAAAAACGCCCTCGCGATTTGCGGGGGCGTTTTTGTTTGGGTGCTTAGTTGGCGGCCTCTAACAACGGTTCATAGCGTTTGTCAGTGAGGGTTTTCATGAACGCAACCAATGCGTCGATCTCGCGATCTTCCAAGGCGGAGCCTGTGGTCAGTTCTTCCATCGACAACGTGTCCGCCACCTCAGGCGCGCGAAACGGCGCGCCAGTTTCCGGGTTGATTTTACGCGCCTCGGATTTGGTGTTGTAGGTGTTGTAAAACAAAACAACCGTGCGCAGATCGGCAAACACCCCGTTGTGCATATAGGGTCCAGTCACCGCAACATTGCGCAGGGTCGGGACTTTGTAGCGGCCCACGGTCTGCGGCGCGTCGCCCACTCGCGGGTTGGAGGCCAAGCCCCGATCCAATGTGCCCGGGGCCACACCGTTGAGCGCGCGCAGCTCAAGATTTTCGGGCACGCCGATGTTGTGATATTCGTAATTGGTGAAGGTCTCGCCCTCGGTGCCCGGCTGCGGTTTGAGTTGATGACAGACGTTGCAATTGGTGAATTGTTGCGAGAAAAATAGGGTTTCCCCCAAAAGCTCCTCGCGCGTCAACTCCGCTTCGCCCCTGATGTAGCGGTCATATTTGCTGTCAAACGGCGAAAACAGATCGGTGCGCTCAAAGGCGGCAATGGCTTTGGTCATTGCGGCATAGGCCTCATCTGGGTCAGAGAAAATCTCATCCCCGAACAGAGTTTTGAACGCCGCGACATAGGCCGGGTTCTCAGCAAGCCGCGCCACAACGGCGCCCGCATCGGCCATGCCCATCTCAATCGGGTTCAACGGCGGACCGCCCGCTTGGTCCTCCAAAGTCGCGGCTCGACCGTCCAGAAATTGCCCGCCTGCCCAAACGCCTTCGGCCTTCTCGAAAAACACCGGAGCAAAATGGGCATAAGCCGCAGTGGGCGCGTTGCGGTCACCGAGGGACACACCGTCATCACCCGGCGAGGCCATGCCGCGCGGATCGGCAAAGCCATGTTCGGGATCATGACAGGAAGCGCAGGACTCGCTGCGGTTTTGCGACAGGTTCGCATCGAAAAACAGAGATTCACCCAAACTCTCCAGTGTTTCGGACACGGCGGGAGCCGCCGTCAACAGCGACAGCGAAACAAGGGCGGCGCAGAGAGGGGGGACATGTGTCATGCGGGCAGCTTTCCAATGGCTCAACGAGGAGGCGGATATACCGCCCCTATTAGTTGACCTTTTCACTCGGAAAATTGATCGAGGTCAAGAGCCGGAGAAAAATGTGATCGGCGCCAAGAAGATCAACTCAGCGCCCCGCCAATAGCAAAGCCCACCGCCAACAAGCCGCAGATGCGTGAAATCCGGTCTTTGACGGCAAAGACAATCGGATCGTCATGCATTTCGCCACGATGAGTCGTCATCACGATCCAACTCACCCAGAACAACAACACAAGACAAATCCCCCAAAGCACCGAAGGGTTTGAGTACAACAGGCTGACTTGCGGTGAGGTCATATAAAGCGCCAAAACCAGCACGGAGACATAGCCAGACGCCAGCGCCATTTGCGAAATGATGCTCAGATCATCGACATGATAGCCCCGCCCAGAGGTCGAGAGCTTGCCCGCTTTGGCTGTGTCCACCAGCTCGGCCTGGCGTTTGACGGCCGCGAGGGAAAAGAACAAAAACACCGAAAAGGCCAGAAGCCAGACCGACAAAGGCACCGATGAGGCCACACCGCCGGCGATGATCCGCATCGTGTAGAGCCCGGCCAACACGCAGATATCAATCACCATGCGGCGTTTGAAATAAAGCGAATAGCCCGTCGTCATGGTGTAATAACAGAACATGACAAAAAGAAACAAAGGGCTGATCACCAGCGACAAAACAAAACCCGCTGCAAACAGTCCACCCGCCAATCCGGTGCCATGAGCAATGGGCAATGTGCCCGATGCAAAGGGCCGTTTGCATTTGCGTGGATGCGCCCGGTCGGCAGCCAAATCCAAAAGATCGTTGAGCACATAGACCGAGGAGGCAACCAGAGAGAAGGCGCAAAAGGCTAGAAAGCTGGTGAAAAACGCAGCGAAATTCAACTGGTGCCCCAAGAGCATCGGCAAAAACACTAAGATGTTTTTAAGCCACTGATGCGGGCGCAGCGCTTTGAGATAGGGTCTATAATCGGTCTCATCCGTGCCCAAATGCTCGGCCTCGACACCGAGCCCCACCGCTTTCGCCCGCAAATCCGCTGACGCATTGACCGTGATCGCGCGCCCTGCCCCGGCCCAAACCAACAGATCCGCCTCGTGATCGCCCATATAGGCATAGGCTTTTGCACCATACTGACTGGCCAGAAACGCGGCTTTATTGTTGCCCTTGAGGTTGTTGGTGCCGTCCGATCCATGCACCTCGTCAAACAGATTCAGATGCGCAGCGACCCGGTTGGCCAGCCCTTGATCTGAGGCGGTCACAAGCGCGGTTTTGCCGCCTGCGGCGCGCCAGGCGCGGATGTACTCGATCACCTCATCATTATAGGGCAAGGTCTCGACCACAACCTCTGATGCACCGGCCAGCGCACGTTTGAGCGCCGCTTTGCCGCCTGACAATGCCTTTACCGCCGCCAGCGCCGAACGCCAATCTTTGGAGGCAGCACTCCAAAAGCTCTCATAGAGCATGTCGGATTTTAACAGCGTCCCGTCCAAATCCACGGCCAAAACCAAATTGGCTTTCGCCGCGCTCATCACTGGAGCATCGCTCATACCATTTCACCTCATCCAACCGCTCTATCGCACAAAGATAGGCCTAAGCCGGTCGATCATGCGTGGCGCTGTTATCTTTGCCACAAAGATGCACAGTCATATGAGCGAGGGAAAGCCTTCGCGGCGTACAGAGACCGAATTGAGATTGAAACGGGGCAAATCCGCCACGCGCATTCCGTCTTGACCCTCCCGCAGTCATGTCATACCTAAGGGCGCACTGCGCGGGCGTTGTGTAGTGGTAAGACCTTAGCCTTCCAAGCTAATGACGCGGGTTCGATTCCCGCCGCCCGCTCCAATCCCCCCCAAATTATCTATGTCGCCCCGAGGTTTTGGGACTTTGGTCCAAAATCGAAAACGGGGCCCCGAAGGCCCCCGTTTGCATCACGTTTGGGTTGTCTTATTTTTCGAAGGCACAGCCAACCGGGAGGCCCATTTTGGCAAAGATTTTTGCCGCCGGGCACCAGCCGGTGAAAGAAGATTGCAACAGATTCGCGCCGATAAAGACGGTGAACCAGACAAAGCCGGGATGCACGAACTGGGTCAGCAACACGCTGATCAGGACCATAATTCCGGCGAAACGAAACATAGCACGGTCGATGGACATAGGGATAGCTCCAATGATGTATGAGGTCTTTGACACTCAGGTAACACCTCCCGCAAACAAATTCAATATTTTGAATGAAACTGCGTCCTAGGATCGCACCTTAAAGGTGCCGACTGCCGTTGCGATCAATTCGCCCGTCTCATCCAAAAGACGCCCTTCGGTGAAAAACGTTTTAGCCCCGCCACCAACCCGCCGTCCTTCGGCAATGAGGCGCGCGCCTTTGGGGCGAGACAGGTAATTGACCGTCAGCGAGAGCGTCAATGTCATCCTCACATCCTGCATATCGCCGGTAAAAGCACCAGAATACCCCATGGCCGTATCGAGTATCATGGCGTAAATCCCACCATGGGGAATGCCTGAGCGATTGGTCATAAACGGCGCTATCTCGGCCTCAAACCGCGCGAAATCAGTATTCCAATCCGTCATGGCAATGCCCAAATGCGCCAAAGCCGCAGACGGGGCTTCCAGAAAGGGCTTTTGCTCAGTCATTCATTGATCTCCTCAATCAGTTCAGGACCTGTGGCCCGATTAGAATTTATGGCGCGGCTGACGCGATGAAAGCGCAGCGCAGCGTCGGGCGCGGCCCGCATCAACGTTGCGGCCCCGTGGCCCTCTTCGCCAAGCCATTTCGCCCAATCTTCGGGACGCAACATCACCGGAATGCGGTGATGAATCTCCGCCATGCGGCCCTCGGCCTCCGTGGTGACCATGGCGCAGGTCGATAGGCGTTGACCATCCTGATCCCAGTCCTGCCAAATCCCGGCAAAGACCATCGGACCCTCATCTGCGGGTTGAATAAACCACGGGAGTTTGTCGCCCCCCTCGGGACGATGCCATTCATAAAACCCATCTGCTGGGATGAGGCAACGGCGCAGACGGCACGCATCGCGAAAGGCCGGTTTGTCCGCAAGGGTTTCGGCGCGGGCATTGATCAACAACGGGCCATCATTGGGCGTTTTGTACCATTTGGGGATAAACCCCCAACGCATTGGCACAAGGCGACGGTGATCACCGGCGCGATAGATCACATGGATGTCGGTCGTCGGACAAACATTGTGATTGGGCACGCAAGGCAGGGCGTTCGCAGGAGCCGCTTCAAACAGCTGCACCATCACGTCCGAGGCAAGAGTATTGGCGAAGCGTCCACACATGAGATGGATATACGCGCCACTCTTACGAACGGAAAGCCTCTTTGCGCCTAGAAACTAAAGCCCAATCGGTCGTCCATCCAAAGGCGTCGGGCTTGCAATGCGCCCCGCGTTCCCGTGCGCGTCCCGGTCTCAAGCCGATAGGCGAGGGAATACGTCATCTGTGAGCTGGAGCTGGCATGGCTGTCTGATTGGATCGCGCGCACATGGAGAGTCGAGTGATCATTCAAACTGTAAAGCATGGAGAGGCTATAAAAATCAAACGGCTCGCTCAGTTCTGCCCCAGCGTAAGCGGCCCATTTGCCTCCCAAAAGCGCACCGCCGCCAAATCCTATCTTCAGGTCTGCATCACTGGCCTCTTTGACCCCGCCGAGAAGGTAGAGATCGCCCGCCTCATATTCGCCCCAGACATGTCCCGTCGACACATCGGCATCCAGCCTGTGGGAGAGGCTGCTATACACTGTCAGTTCGTCCGTCACACGGTAGCTTACATCAAGAGACAGTAGATCGTCGCCTTCCTGTTTAAGCTCATGACGGACGCCCAAAACGGCACCAAAATCCTCCGCCTCATGGTCGAGATAGACACCGGTATAGTCGCTGTCCGCGTGATCATATTCCGCCAGCAACCGCAGGGACTCGGTCAAACCATACCCGACCCAGAGCGTTTGAGATTGTAGGTTAAAGGTGGCGATCCCTGGAAATTCGGAGCGCACATACCGAAGGGAACCACCAAAGACCACCGACTCTTGTGCCCATTCGACCGCAGCGGAAGTCTCATATTCGGTCCATTCAAAGCCCGAGGTTCCGCCATCAGAATGTAGGGCAGAAAGACCCAAATCGACATAGCTTGCCTGAGCGTGCGCGCAGAGCGGCAACAGCGTTCCGATGAACAGCAACAAAGAGCAAAGGCCAGACCGAAACATGAGGATTCCCGCGGTTAAAGACAGTGCCCCCATAAACCTCGAAACGCCTTAACAAACCTCCAACAGCATTAGGTTTTTCGATCTTTCGCAAAAACTCTCTAGCGATACGCTTTGCGGGCGATGTCGATTTTGGCATCCATCATCGACATGTCTTTCATGATCTCGGTGCGCCTCGTGCGATCCGACGTCTCGCGCAACTCAGTGCGCAGCTTTTCCAACTCCCGCCCCAACAAAACAAACTCCGGCACGCCGCCATTTTCCTGAACCACACGATTCAAAAGCGCGTTTTCCGGGTCGTCGCAGTCAGGCAAAGGCTTGCCCGCACCGGGCAGGTTGTCGAATTCGCCCCGCGCTTCGGCCTCCGCAATTTTGGCATTGATCAGATCGAGAAGCGGATGATCCATCATCCCCGCCCCAAGGCCATATTACGCCGCGCGATGGCCTCCGGCGTCCAGACCTCTTTGGTTGGATAGTAGTCGGGATAGATTTTGGCGCCGTCAGGAAAGCGCATCCAAGGCACGGCGGTGGAGGTAAAAATGAACACATCCGGGGTGATCTCGCGCGCCTGATCCAGCGTCCCAACCCGCACAAAGGCCAGCGCGCGCCCGGCCCCGGCGTAATGCGACCACAGCGCCACATGGCAGGAGGGGCAGCGGGCAATGGTCTGGCCTTTGCCAGAATTGGACGCGGTTTCGACCTCCGTCGGTGTGCCTTTGGTCACTGTCAGTTTGGCCCTTTCAATCAGGCCATTGAGGGCAAAGGCCGACCCGGTTTCGCGCTGGCACCATGTGCAATGACAAGAATGGACGCACATGAAGCTATCGCCCAGCGCATATTCGATCTCCCCACAGGTGCAACGCCCGCGCATCTCTTTCTCCACGCTCATGTCTTAGGGTCCCAGTCATCAGAAAAGCCCCCGCGACGGTAACGAGGGCTTTCCAAATTTTCCAGCGTCAAAAGAGGGGTTTTCGCCCCTTATTTGACAGTGATGCGGCCGTCTGTGTAGGGCGTATATGGGCCATTCTGGATCAGATATTCGGCCACAACATCGGCCACATCGGGACCGAAATCATAGGCGTTCTCTGCCGAAATGAACATTTTGAACCCATCGCCCCCGTTGCGGACGTAGTTGTTGGACACAACGCCGTAGACCTTATCCAGATCAATCGGCGCACCGCCCACCATCACGTCAGACACGCGCGCGCCAACCTCGGCAGAGCCGTCATAGGCATAGGTCAGACCCGCAACTTGCAGGAAACGACCCGCCACGTCTGTCAACTGGCTCACGCCATTTTCAAGCGCTTCGACAATGGTCGAGCCGGGCACATAGAAGGTGGAGAGGGTGTTTTGGAACGGCAGAACGGTCAGAACCTCGCCCATCGTCACCGGACCCGCATCAATAGAGGAGCGCACACCGCCGCCGTTTTGCAGCGCGATTTCAATGCCTTGACCCTTCACGCGGGCCAACATCGCATCTGCCAGGAGTGTCCCCATTTCGCATTCCATTGTACGACAGGTGTTTTTGTCGCCATCAATCGCTGCGGTGGTTTCGGCCACGACCTTGTTGCGGATTTCCTCAAGCGGAACAGCCGCTTCGGCAATGCGAGCGACGGTGACCTCGTCCTCGGACACGGCAGCATCCATAATGATCGGCGCACCAACGGCTTCGGTGATCTCACCGGCGTCGTCAAATGTGACGTTCAATTCGCCCAAGAACTTGCCGTAAGCATAGGCCGACAGAATGGCGGTGTTGCCCACCATGGTCGGGTACGGCCCTTCGGCCCCCTCCATGTCGCCCAAAAGCGTGTTGGAGTGACCGCCGACGATCACATCCACGCCGGTGGTGTTGGCGGCAACGGTTTTGTCGACGTTATAGCCGGAGTGGGACAGAACGATGATTTTGTTCACGCCCTCGGCGGTGAGTTTGTCGACCTCGCCTTGAACCGCATCGGAGGGATCGGTGAAGATCACGTTCGGACCGGGGGAGGCCAATTCGTCCGTATCATGCGGCGTCAGACCGATCAGGCCGATCTTTTCGCCACCGCGTTCGATGATGGTGGATTTGAGCAGCTTATCGGCCAACAAAGGCTCGCCGGAGAAGTCGGCGTTCGACATCAGGACCGGAAAGGTCACCGCATCCATAAAGCCGCGCAGCACTTCGGGACCATCGTCGAATTCGTGGTTGCCCACCGTCATCGCGTCATAGCCGAGCTTGTTCATCATCTCGGCGGCAAGTTTGCCTTTGTAATAGGTGTAGAACAACGTGCCTTGGAATTGGTCACCACCATCGACGAGGATGGAGTTGTTCGACCGCTTGCGCGCCTCTTCCACAGCCGTCACCAGACGCGCCGAGCCCCCGAAACACTTGCCTTCGGTGTTGTCCTCGCTTGAGCACCCGGCATCGTATTTCGAAATCGGTTCGAAACGCGCGTGGAAATCATTGGTGTGGAGTATGGTGAGCGAATAATCGGCATAGGCCGCACCAGCGGAGACCATCATAGCCGCCGAAGTCAGAAGGATTTTTTTGAGCATTTCTGCACCCCTGTTGAATTGATACCATAAACCCTGACGAGAGTTGACCGAAGAGTCAAAGCTCTAACCTCTTCATCAGCTACATTTCTCATGTAACAGTTTTGTAACGCACGAATGACAGGCAGGTCATTGTTTTTCGACAATCCAGCCAGACACCACGTCACGGGCCAACCGATGCGGATCTGTCGTAAGGCGATCTGTGAGCAATCTCAGCCAAGCTGCCGCCATGATCGTATCCGCCAAGGCGTCCGGTTCGACACCCTCGCGCAATTCACCCCGTGCCTGCGCCCATCCGACCGCCTCACTCAAGGCCGCCAAACGTTCCAAGCGATAGCGCTCCAATGCCTCTGCCACATCCTGATCCGACTGCGCCTCGGCAATGATTAGGCGAAACACCTGTCCCTCCGATGTTTTCCAGAATGCGAACACATAGCGGTAAAACTCTGCGATGGTGTCGACCAGATTGCCCATATCCTTGTGTTGGTGCGTGCCCTTGGAGCGCTCATAGACCGCCACCAAAAGCGCGCCCCGATTGGGCCACCACTTGTAAAGCGTCGCTTTGCCCGCCCGCGCGCGCCGCGCCACCGCCTCCATCGTCAAGCCATGCACGCCCTTTTCACGCAACAAATCACAAGCGGCATCCAGAATCGCCGCCTCCGTTGCCGGGTTGCGCCGCGCGCCGATCGACCGTCTTTGCGGCTTTGCGCACTCACCTGTGAATTCTGGCACAGACGACCTCCTTTACATATCAGAACACGCCGTTCATATAAAACGAAACGCATCGTTCCGTTTGGAGTATCACATGCCCACTGTCGTCACCAGCCCCACAGTCACCACCAGCCCCGCCACCCCACGCAAACCCAATCGCCTGCGGTTCAGCGCCTTTGTTTTTTTGGGCGTCTACCCCTTGGTGACCACCCTGATCTATGCCCTCGCCCCTGTCACAAGCGACTGGTCGATCTGGCAACGCAATCTCGTCATGGTGCCGATCATCGTTCTGTCCATGGTGTTTTTCATCATCCCACGGATTCACAGACATTTCGGTCGCTGGCTGTGACCCTGCGCCCGCTGGGACACAAAGCCCCATTGACCAAGTGCTGCAGCACTGGCATCTGAGAGACATGCATATTTACAAAATCTTCCGGGCCTCCGAATGGGCGGCCATGCAGGCGGGCGGCGAGACCCTTGGTGCGCCTGTTGACCTGGCCGATGGCTATGTCCACTTCTCCACTAAAGATCAGGTCAAAGAGACCGTGACCAAATGGTTTGCGGGCGAGGAAGGTCTGCATATTCTCGCCTGCGACAGCGACGCTATGGCCCCGCATATCAAATGGGAGCCGTCGCGTGGCGGTGCCTTGTTCCCACATCTCTATCGTGCCCTGCGGATGGATGACATCCTTTGGGTCAAAACCCTGCCGCTTGGCCCCGATGGGCATCTCTTTCCAGAAGATCTATCCCAGAGGATCAATGAATGACTCTCTTTGAACAGGTCGGCATGGCGCTTTTGCGCAGCCTCGACCCGGAGAAATCCCATCACTTCGCCCTGTCTGCCCTGCGCGCGGGCTTAGCCCCCCTGCCCGGTCCGATCACATCGGCACGGTTGAAAACCAAAATCGCAGGCCTTGAGATGCCCAATCCCGTGGGTCTGGCCGCCGGGTTTGACAAAAACGCCGAAGCCATCCCGCAACTGGCGCGCGCGGGCTTTGGCTTTATTGAACTGGGTGCCGTAACCCCGCGCCCCCAGCCGGGCAATCCAAAACCACGCCTGTTTCGCCTGAGCGAAGATCATGCGGTGATCAACCGTTTTGGCTTTAACAATGACGGGATGGAGGTGATCGGCAATCGCTTGGCGCGCTGCCGCCAGTCGACCCACCGGGCCAAAATCCCCGTTGGTCTGAACCTTGGTGCCAACAAAGACAGCGAAGATCGCGCCGGTGATTTCGCCAAAGTGCTGACCCATTGCGGCAATGCGATTGATTTCGCCACGGTCAATGTCTCCTCGCCCAACACCGAACGCCTGCGCGATTTGCAGGGGCCTGAGGCGCTTGAGGCTCTGTTGCGCGGCGTGTTGGAGGCGCGCACAGATTTGGATCATAAAGTGCCGGTGTTCTTGAAAATCGCCCCGGATTTGGAGGCCTCCGAACTGGCCGAACTGGCCGAGGTGGCGCGCAAATCCGGCATTGACGCAGTGATCGCCACCAACACCACTTTATCGCGTGAAGGTTTGAAATCTGCACATAAAGACGAGATGGGCGGTCTGTCCGGTCGTCCATTGTTCGAAAAGTCCACGCGGGTTCTGGCGCAATTGTCCCGTGATTTGGGCGATGACATGCCACTGATCGGGGTCGGTGGCATCGCCTCCGCTCTCGACGCCTATACCAAAATCCGCGCCGGGGCCTCGGTGGTTCAACTTTACTCAGCGATGGTCTATCAGGGCCTTTCACTGGCACCGCGCATCGCGCGTGGTTTGGACGATCTGCTCAAACAAGACGGGTTTGACACGGTCGCGGAAGCGGTCGGCACCAAGCGCAGCGATTGGCTTTAACCCATCTTTAACCCACGCGCGTGGCCTGTGCCTCAAGCCCCGGATATTTCCACAAAAGCGTCGCACCCCGCGCGATATAGCTGACCATCAGCGCGGCCCAAAGACCGTGATTGCCGAACAACGGGATCATCAGGACCACGGCAATGACATAAGCCAAAAGCGACAGAATCATCATGTTGCGCATATCGCGGGTGCGGGTTGCGCCGATGAAAATCCCGTCCAACATCCAGGCCGCCAAGCCCAAAAGCGGGGCCAAAACCATCCATGGTAAAAACGCCCGCGCCGCAATGCGCACTTCGGGCGCGGTGGTCATGGTGTCGATGATCGCACCGCCAAAGACGGCAAAACCCAGCGCCAAAAGCCCAGAGGCAATCAGCCCCCAAAACGAGGCCAGCAAAGCGCCGCGCCGCAACGCCGCGCGCGAACGTGCGCCAAGTGCATGACCGACAATGGCCTCGGCAGAAAAGGCAAAGCCATCGAGGGCATAAGCGGTGATCTCGATAAACTGCATCAGGATTTGGTTGGCCGCCAAAGTGCGGTCGCCAAACCCGGCACCGAGAAAGGTAAAGCTGACCATGATGGCCAGCAGCAGCACGGAGCGGATCAAAATATCGGTATTGACCTTGGCCATATAGATCAGCCGCGCCCGGTCAAACACCCGCGCCCAGTCGCGCCAACTTGGCACGTTGAACGCATCGCGACAGAGCCAAAGCCCCATCATCGCACCGCTGACCTCGGCCAAAACCGTCGCCGTCGCCACGCCCTGAACCCCCCAGCCCAGCCCCAGCACGAACCAGAGGTCCAAACCGATGTTGAGCCCGTTCATCCACAATTGCAGCACCAAGACGCCACGGGTACGCTCCTGGGCGATCAACCAGCCGGTGATACCGTATAGCGCGATGGCAAAAGGCGCGGACCAAATGCGGATGGAAATATAACTGCGGGCAAGCCTTTCGACCTCGGGCGAGGCCGGAGACAGGCGAAAGGCGGCCCAAAGAATCGGCACCTGAAGCGCGATCAACGCGACACCGCCGACCACACCGATCATCAACGCGCGGGTCAAAAGGGCGGCCACTTCGCCCGTATCCGCGGCCCCGCGCGCCTGTGACACCAACCCGGTGGTGCCCATGCGCAAAAAACCGAAGAGCCAGTAAATTGACGCCAGAATAATCGCGCCAACCCCCACGGCCCCAATCGGTGCGGCCAGTCCCATTTGTCCCACCACGCCCGTATCCACCGCGCCAAGGATCGGCACGGTGGCGTTGGACAAAACGATGGGAATGGCGATTGTAAGGACCCGTTTGTGGGTCAGTGCCACCGATGCGTCAGTCATTTCAGGGCTGCACCTCAAGCTCGGGCATCAAGAAATGCCCCATGGCTTGTACGGTCGGTCGGGCCCGGTTGTCCTGCCACGCCTCCACCCGAACAGAGGCATAGCGCCGCCCCGCGCGGGTGATCTCGGCGCGAGCATAGGCATCGCGCGGCAGGCCGGAGCGCAGATAATCCACAGTTATATCGATGGTTTTTGGCAAGGCGGGCATCACCTCCACGCCCTCCCCCGCCTCCATCCGTGGCCAAATCAAAGACCAGCCCAGCGAAATGATCGCCGTGACCTCCAAAAACGCCGCCAAAGCCCCGCCATGCAGCGCAGGCAGGGTGGGATTCCCAATCAAATCAGGACGATATGGCATGATCGCGGTCAATTCATCGCCGCGCCGTTCAAATTCAAAACCCATAAAGGTGATATAGGGCACCCGCGCCACCAAGGCGGCAAGCGCCGCATCGCGCCGTTCTTTGACGACCTGGACGGGTTCGGGTTTGGCTCGCATCATCACGTACGCTCCACGGTAAAGGCCCCTGTGGCGGCGGCAACGGGGACATCGGAGGTTCCATCATTGGCCGACACCCGCACGAAAGCGACGGAGCGGGTCATGTGGTAACAAATCGCATGGGCGGTGATGGTCGCGCCGGGTTTGGCGGCGCGCATGTAATCTATTCTCAGATCAATCGTAGCGGTCGCCGGCCCTGATTTCGGATGGCTCATAACGGAGGCCCCGGCGCATGTGTCCATCAAGGCCGACACCGCGCCACCATGGATCACGCCCGTGTCCGGGTCGCCGATCAGCGCTTCGGAGTAGGGCATAAAAATCTCTGCCTCCCCCTGACCGATCGAATCAAGTTTCATGCCAAGCGCCCGGCAGTGCGGCAAGGCTTCGATGAATTGGCGGGCAATTTTTGTACGTTCTTCGGTCATAAAAGGCTCATTGGAGACGGCTGATTGACTGTGCACAGCGGTGCTTTTGGGCGGCGGCGGGCAAAACTCGACCCTTTGGGCATGGGTTTGCATAATGTGGCTTGCAACACGGGCTGCAAGGTTTATCTTCTGCAATTAAGAATGACTTGCAACTAACCCCACGGAAGTTTCCCGCATGACCAACATTGCCCGCCCCAATGAAGCCCGCGTCGAAGCCCGCGTCGCGGTGCCCAATACAGTGCCACTGGCAAAACTGGCGATCCAGCGGCCACTGCGTTTCAAACGTATCATCATCGCCCTCGCTTTTGTCGCGCTGGCATTGGCCCCAGCCCCGCTTGGCGCGCTTACCCGAGCACAAATGACCGACGCCTTCACCCAGGTCTCCGCTTTTGTCGCCGCCACATTGTTGTTGTTTTACGGCGCGGAGCGTGTGTTTCGGTTTAGTATGGGCGAAGCGCTCAAAGGGGCGAGATGGATGCAGGTGCCACTCGCCTCCCTGCTGGGCGCGACCCCCGGATGTGGCGGCGCGGTGATTGTGATCGCAGCCTATTCCAGCGGCAATGTCGGCTTTGGTGCAGTGGTGGCGACACTCACGGCGACCATGGGCGACGCGGCGTTTTTGTTGATCGCCACCCGACCCGATGCGGCGCTTGTGGTCCTGCCATTGTCTTTCGCCACGGGCATTCTGTTTGGCTGGTTGGTGGATGTGCTTCATCCCAACGGCGTGACGCGCAGCGCAGGCTCCGCCTGTGAGTTGGCACCTCGGATTGGCCGCATCCGTCCGCGCGACATCGCCTATCTCGTCCCGCTCTTCCCCGCACTTGCCGTTGGTGTCGCACAATTGGCACAGATCGAACTTACCACCCTGTTCGGCATCCCGATCACCGTCTTCGCGCTGATCGGCACGGGCATGGGTCTGGTGATTTGGGTCCTCTCGCCAGTTCAGGCAATGACTCACCCGGACGATGCACCGGTGACGCGTATGGCTGAGGAAACCTCATTTATCTCGGTCTGGGTGATCGGGGCCTATCTGACCTATGAATATGCGGCGCAGTTTTTGGGTCTGGACCTTGCTGCGTTGTTTTCCTCGATCGCGCCACTGTTGCCCCTGATCGCCATTCTGATCGGATTCATCCCCGGTTGCGGCCCGCAGGTTTTGGTCACAACACTCTATATCAACGGGCTGATCCCCTTTGCAGCGCTTTTGGGCAATGCGATTTCCAACGATGGCGACGCTTTGTTCCCCGCCATCGCGTTGGAACCGCGTGCGGCCGTGCTGGCCACCGCTTATACTGCAATCCCGGCCTTGATCCTCAGCTATGTCGTTTACTATGGTTTCCCAAACGTTCTGAATTAAGTTGCGAAACTAAACCCATCAGTTTAGATGCGACGTGAGGAGAGTGAAGCCATGTCTGACCAACGTCTCACGTTTAAGGAAATGTGCGCGCAGTTCGATGTGACGCCGCGCACCCTGCGATATTACGAGTATATCGAATTGCTGGCCCCCGAAAAGGAAGGCCGGTCACGGTTTTACACCCCGCGCGAACTGGCGCGGATGAAACTGATTCTTCGGGGCCGTCGCTATGGGTTTTCACTCGAAGAGATTCGCCAATGGCTGTCGATCTACGAAGAAGAAGGCACCGATGCGCAATCGGCGGCCTTTATCGACTTGGCAGATCGTCAACTTCAAGCGCTGACAGAACAACGTCAGGACCTCGACAAGGCGATTGATGAGCTCAAGAAACTGCGCGCAGACACTCTGGCGGGTGGCAAACCCGCCTGAGGGCCGCCGCACCCTCATACCCAAAATGACCCTAAGGCGCTGCAAATGTTACGCCGCCGCCGTGGTGTGGCCTTCCAGTCTTGTGACCTTCCATGCATTGTGATGAATGCCTATGACGATACTCATGCGCCTTGCGGGCAAATGCGCGCCCTTACGACGCAACGTCTTTGGCGGGAAAAGCCCAGAGATTGCATTTTGACGGCACTCAGCCGCAATGCCTAACACCCCAGAATTGGACCAAAACCCAAAGCGCTTTAATATCAATTTTAGCTGATATTTTCTTTACTTTTGAACAATTCCCCAAACCGTTTGCAATCAATCTGTCGAATGAATATCTTTTTGACTGAGACGATCCGACGCGCAAAACTTGCCTGATCGGAAGTGACGCCACGTTTCGATTAAAGAGATGGGCAAGAAGCGAATAGGATGGGGCGAAGGCAGAACTTCGCGCGCCCCACAGTCGGTATGTGGACCATATCCACCGCTGACGGGAAACGGAGTAAACCGCCCGATGACGAAAGAGGTAATGACCATCCGCGAAATGTGTGAGGCGTTCGACGTAACGCCGCGCACCTTGCGCTTCTATGAGGCCAAAGAACTGATCTTTCCGATCCGCGAGGGACAGAAACGCCTGTTCACCAAACGCGATCGGGCTCGTTTGAAACTGATCATGCGGGGCAAAAAATTTGGCTTTTCTTTGGAAGAGATCCGGCAATTGCTTGATCTGTTCTCAGAGAACGACGGAGGGGTGGTGCAGCTACGCGAGACGTTAAAGGCGTATCGCGTTAAGCTTGCGGGGATGGAGGAGCAAAAACAACTGCTCCTCAGTGTCATGGCCGATTTGGAGCATGAGATTGAGTTCGCCGAAACCGAACTTGAGAAACAGACACGCGAGGGCACAAAAAGCTGACCTCGCGAGACACGCAAAGGGAGATCAGCCATGCCGAGCTACACGGCGCCAACAAAAGACATTCAATATGTTCTGCACGATGTGTTGAACATTTCGAACTCCGAGGTGCCGGGCTACGCCGACCTCGATCGCGAATTTACCGAAGCCATTTTGGACGCTGCGGGCCAATTGGCCTCCGAAGTGATTGCGCCGTTGAACACGGTGGGCGACACAGAAGGCTGTACGTTTGAGAACGGGGTGATCACCACGCCGACCGGGTTCAAAGCGGCCTTTGAACAAGTCAAGGAAGGCGGCTGGCCGGGGCTCGATCTGCCAGAAGAATACGGCGGCCAAGGTCTGCCCTATCTGATCAGCACCGCCGTGGGCGAATTGTTTTCCGGCGCGAACCAAGCCTTCACCATGTATCAGGGCCTGACCCATGGCGCGGCGTCGGCGATTTTGGTGCATGGCACCGAAGATCAAAAAGCCACCTACCTGCCGAAAATGACCTCCTGCGACTGGACCGGGACGATGAACCTGACGGAGCCGCATTGCGGCACCGATCTGGGCCTGATGCGCACCAAGGCCGAGCCGCAGGACGACGGCTCCTACAAGATCAGCGGCCAAAAGATTTTCATCTCGGCGGGCGATCACGACATGTCCGAGAACGTCATCCACCTTGTGCTGGGCAAGATCGTTGGCGGGCCTGAGGGGATCAAGGGCGTGTCGCTGTTCATCGTGCCGAAGTTTTTGGTCAACGAAGATGGCTCCCTAGGCGCGCGCAATGGCGTGTCCGTTGGCTCCATCGAAGAGAAAATGGGCATCCACGGCAACTCGACCTGCGTGATGAACTATGACGAAGCGACGGGGTATCTTTTGGGCGATATGCATAAAGGCATGCGCGCGATGTTCACCATGATGAACGAGGCGCGTTTGGGCGTCGGCATGCAGGGCCTCGCCCAAGCCGAAGCCGCCTACCAAAACGCCGTGATTTACGCCAAAGACCGGCTTCAGGGCCGCGCTGTCACCGGTGCCGAAAACCCCGAAGGCCCGGCCGATCCGCTGATCGTGCACCCGGACATCCGCCGCAACCTGATGGATCAAAAGAGTTTTATCGAGGGCGCGCGGGCCTTTATGCTTTGGGGCGCGCAACTGATTGATGCGGGTCACAAAGGCGGCGACACCGCCGCAGAGGGCCTCGTGTCCTTGATGACGCCGGTGCTCAAAGGGTTCCTCACCGACAAAGGCTATGAGGCGACCGTGAACGCGCAACAGGTCTATGGCGGCCATGGCTATATCGAAGAATGGGGCATGTCCCAATTCACCCGCGATGCCCGAATTGCGATGATCTATGAGGGCGCGAACGGCGTTCAGGCGCTGGACCTCGTGGGTCGCAAATTGGCGCAGGACGGTGGCAAACACGTCATGGCCTTCTTTGACATGGTCAAAACCTTCTGCAAGGAGAACGGCGACGGCGACATGGCGGAATTTGTTGATCCGCTCAAAGCCGCCTCGAAAGACCTTCAGGGCGCGGGCATGTATTTCATGCAAAACGGCATGAAAAACCCGAACGCGGCACTGTCTGGCTCCTATGACTTCATGCATCTGTTTGGCTATGTCTGCCTTGGTCTGATGTGGGGTCGGATGGCGAAAACCTCGCTCACTGCGCTGGCCAATGGCACCGACGATCCCGAGTTCCACAAAAACAAACTGATCACCGCGCGCTATTACATGGCCCGTTCGCTGCCGATGACCGGCACGCTGTTGAAACGGATCGAATCTGGTGCCGATCCGGTGATGGCGCTGGCCGCCGAAGCGTTCTAAACTCGGGTCACCTTGATCTTTTGGCCCCTCGCCCGGATGTCGGGCGGGGGGTCTTTTTGTGTGTCGGCCCAAATGGGCCAAATGACGGAGCGTAACCATGCCCAAGCGCTTTAGAATGACGCGGCGTTTTCCTGTTTCTATGACCGAAGATGGCTATCGTCGTCTCAAACGGTTCGCAAGGGAGGCGGGACTGGATGAGGGAGAGGCTTTGTCTTTCCTGTTCGAAAATTTCACCTCCGTCATAAACGAAGACAACCTTGAACACCGGATGCGGTTGTTCAATGCAGATTTGGAGAAGAGGAAAAAATGACCCACACCGCGCCCCTTGTCAGAGCTTGCGTTTTGACGCCCCTGCTGCGCGGTGAGTATTTTTCCAACGATGAAGCTGAGGCACATCGAACCTTTGCAATGCGCCTGTTCTGCCCCCATGTTTGGGTCAACGTTGCAGCACAAGGATCGGACAGATGACGGCACAGCTCTATTGCTTTGGTGAAAGCGGGCATTCCTACAAAGTGGCCTTGACCCTGACCTTGGCAGAGCTGCCGTGGGAGCAGGTCTATGTCGATTTTTTCAACGGTGAATCGCGCAGCGATGCGTTTCGCGCGCTCAATCCGATGGGCGAATGCCCGGTCTATGTCGACGGGGATCTGACCCTGACGCAATCGGGCGTGATCCTGACTGAGTTGGTCAAAAGGACCGGGAAATTTGGCGGCGCGACTGAGGCCGAGCAACGCGAAGTGTTGCGCTGGGTGCTCTGGGACAACCACAAAATGTCCGCACAGGTCGGCATGACCCGGTTTTTGATGAACTTTGTACCGGAGGACAAACGCCCACAAGAGGTCATCGCCTTTATGCAAGGTCGGTTGAAATCTGCCTATGCCACCCTGAATAGCGCTTTGGCGGATCGCGATTGGGTTGCGGGTACGACAGGCCCGACCATCGCGGATTTTTCCTGTTGTTCTTACCTGTTCTACCCCGAACCCTTTGGGTTTGTGCGGGCCGATTGGCCCAATATTGACGCTTGGCTGGGGCGGATCGAAACCCTGCCCGGCTGGAAACACCCTTATGATATGATGCCCGGCTCCCCCATGGACCGGGCCCAGTGACGACGAGTTGGAGGATCTGAATGACTGACGCATATATTTATGACGCCGTGCGAAGCCCGCGCGGCAAGGGGCGCAAGGACGGTTCCCTACACGAGGTGACATCCGCGCGCCTGTCCGCGCAAATCCTGAACGCGGTGAAAGAGCGCAACGGTTTGGACGGTCATGCCGTCGAGGATGTGATCTGGGGGAACGTGACCCAGGTTGGCGAACAGGGCGGCTGTTTGGCACGGACCGCCGTTTTGGCCTCCGATCTGGATCAATCCATTCCGGGCCTCGCCATCAACCGCTTTTGCGCTTCGGGCATGGAGGCAGTGAACATCGCCGCCAACCAGATCAAAGGCGGCGCGGGCATGGGATACATAGCCGGTGGTGTCGAAATGATGGGCCGGGTTGCGATGGGCTCGGATGGTGCAGCAATCGCCGTCGATCCGGCCTTGGCGATGAAAACCTATTTCGTGCCACAAGGTATTTCGGCGGACATCATCGCCACCGAATATGGCTTTACCCGCGAACAGGCCGACACTCTGGCCGTGCTGTCGCAAGACCGCGCCGAGGCGGCTTGGAAAGACAGTCGCTTTGCCAAATCCATTGTTCCGATCAAAGACATCAATGGCCTGACCATCCTTGATCACGACGAATACATGCGCCCCGGCACCACGGTCGAGGCGCTTGGCAATCTGAAAGCCTCGTTCAAAGACATGGGCGAAGTGATGCCCGGCTTTGATAAGATCGCGATGATGAAATACCCGCATCTTGAGGCGATCAACCACATCCACCATGCGGGCAACTCGTCCGGTATCGTCGATGGCTCCGCCGCCGTTTTGATCGGCAACAAAGAGTTTGGTGAGAAATGGGGCCTCAAGCCCCGCGCGCGCATCCGTGCGACGGCAAAAATCGGCACCGACCCGACGATCATGTTGACTGGCCCCGTGCCCGTGACCGAAAAAATCCTGCGCGACAGCGGCATGTCGATTTCGGACATCGACCTGTTTGAGGTCAACGAGGCCTTCGCCGCCGTGGTGATGCGCTTTATGCAGGCATTTGATGTCGATGACAGCAAAGTCAACGTCAACGGCGGCTCCATCGCCATGGGCCACCCGTTGGGCGCGACAGGCGCGATCATCATTGGTACACTTCTTGATGAATTGGAACGCACTGGCAAAGGCACAGGCCTTGCCACGCTGTGTATCGCCTCGGGCATGGGGGCGGCGACGATTATCGAAAGGATCTAAATGTGAATGAGGCGGAGTTCCGGGCGTTCCTTGACGACATTTCAACCTGTTTTACCACGGGTGATTTCGACACTTGGGCCAACCGTATCCTCCTGCCTTTTTCCATGGTGCAAAAACGAGGCCCCGTGATGTTTCAGACCCGCCACGAGTTGAAAGCGGATTTCGACCTTTACCTTCAGGCTTGTGAAATCATGAAGCTGGACGAAATCTACCGCCGCCCGATCTCGCTTGAGGACTGTCACGACGGGACTTTTATCGCAACCTATGAGACACAACTGTTGAGCCACGGCCAGCGTGCGACGGCACCTTATACCGCCTCCGCACTGATCCATGCCACAGAGGACGGCTACAAAATGTCGTCGATCCTCAACGCGCTTGGACACCAAGCCTGGACCGGAACCAGCCCCGCATGAGAGGGAAGAGAATGACTGATTTTCACTATAGCGTAGACAGCGACGGCGTGGCCGTCATCACTTGGGACATCGCCAACAAAAGCATGAATGTGCTGTCCATCGCGGGCATCAGCGAATTGAACGACTGTGTCGATCAGGCGCTGGCGGACGAAGCCGTCAAAGGCATCGTGATCACCTCCGGCAAGGTGGATTTTGCCGGCGGCATGGATTTGAACATCATCGCCAAAATGCGCGATGACGCAGGGGCCGAGCCCGCGAAGGGCCTGTTTGAGGGCATCATGTCGATGCACGCCATCCTGCGCAAAATCGAACGCGCGGGCATGGACCCGAAAACCAACAAAGGCGGCAAACCGATTGCCTCCGCCCTGCCCGGCACGGCGCTTGGCATTGGCTTGGAATTGCCTTTGGCGACGCACCGCATCTTTGTGGCCAACAACCCTAAGGCCAAAATCGGCCTGCCGGAAATCAAGGTCGGCATCTTCCCCGGCATGGGCGGCACCACGCGTGTATCGCGCCTCTTGGGGGCGATGGCGGCGGCTCCGATCCTGTTGGAAGGTCGGATGTTGGACCCGATCAAAGCCAAATCTTTGGGCCTTGTGCATGAGGTGGTTGAACCTGCCGAACTGCTGGCCAAAGCCAAAGAGTGGGTTTTGAACGCAACAGACGCGGACATCCTGAAACCATGGGACGCGAAGGGGTGGAAAATGCCCGGCGGCGCGCCCTATCACCCGGCGGGTTTCATGACCTTTGTTGGCGCATCTGCCATGGTCAATGGCAACACGATGGGCGTTTATCCGGCGGCCAAGGCGTTGCTCTCGGCGGTCTATGAAGGCGCCATGGTGCCCTTTGACACCGCGATCAAAATCGAGGCGCGTTGGTTCACCAATGTGTTGTTGAACCCGTCGTCCTCCAACATGATCCGCTCGCTGTTCATCAACAAAGAGGCACTTGAAAAAGGCGCGAACCGCCCGGATGTGGCCGATCAAAAGGTCAGGAAACTCGGCGTTTTGGGCGCGGGTATGATGGGCGCGGGCATTGCCTATGTCTCCGCCAATGCGGGCATTGAGGTCGTGTTGATCGATCAAAAACAGGAGGCCGCAGACAAGGGCAAAGCGCTGTCGGAAAGCATCCTCGATAAAGGCATCTCCCGTAAAAAAGTGACTGCGGAAAAGAAAGAATCCGTGCTCGCCAACATCACCGCCACCACTGATCTGGACGCGCTCAAGGGCTGTGATTTGATCGTCGAAGCGGTGTTTGAGGACATCGGCGTCAAGGCGGAAATGACCAAAAAGGTCGAAGCCATCGTTGGCCCGGACTGTGTTTTCGCCTCCAACACCTCGACCCTGCCAATTACTGAACTGGCCAAGGCCTCCGTGCGCCCGGATCAGTTCATCGGCATCCATTTCTTTAGCCCGGTCGACAAGATGCTTTTGGTCGAGATCATCAAAGGCAAAGAGACCGGCGATGTGGCCGTGGCCAAGGCGCTCGATTTCGTCCGCCAGATCCGCAAAACCCCGATCGTCGTCAATGACGCGCGCTTTTTCTACGCCAACCGTTGCATCATCCCCTACATCAACGAAGGGGTGCGGATGGCCGCCGAGGGCGTTGAATTGCCGCTGATCGAGAATGCCGCAAAACTTCTGGGCTTCCCGCTTGGGCCGCTTCAGTTGATTGACGAAACCTCCATCGACCTCGGCGTGAAAATCGCCAAAGCGACCAAAGCCGCCATGGGTGACGATTACCCGGACGAGGCGGTGGACGAGGTGGTGTTTTGGATGTTCGATCAGGGCCGTTTGGGCAAAAAAGCCAACGCGGGCTTTTATGACTACGACGACAAAGGCAAACGCGGGATGCTTTGGGACGGGTTCACCGCCGAGTACCCGACAGCGGACGTCCAACCCGAGCTTGACGAAGTGCAACACCGGTTGTTGATGGCACAGGTGTTGGAAGCGGTGCGCGCGCTTGAGGACGGCGTGTTGACCGACATTCGCGAAGGCGATGTGGGTGCGATCCTGGGCTGGGGCTTTGCGCCGTGGTCGGGTGGTCCGTTTGCCTGGCTCGACATCATCGGGGCGGCAAAGGCCGTTGAAATCTGTGACAACCTCACAGCCACCCACGGCCCGCGCTTTGAAACCCCGGCTCTGTTGCGTGAGATGGCCGATACAGGTCAGTCATTCTATGGCCGTTTGGGTGCGGGCGTAGACAGCAAGGCCGCGTGATCACCCGTTGATCTCGCCCAATCTTTCAACCGCGCGCCCCAAGGCGCGCGGTTTTCATTTGGAGCCCTTTAAATACAGATCAGACAAACACATTCCTCAGACACTTCGGCAATGAGTGATGTCTGTCGGCACTCGTCGCGGCGGGGGAACGCACGAAACCGACCGATGCGGCCCGTCAGGGCATTGGAGGCGCGCTCTTCGATGCAACACGCCCTGCGGCAAAAGAGGCTGGCCTGCCGAAGATTGACGCGACAATCGGCGCGCAGAACCACCACGGTCTTGCCTATTCCGCGGCCATGGGGTTTCGAATTTACGAAACGTCCGACGGAGCTGTACGAAAAGCGTTTCGCGTGACGTGATCATGCCCCCGGCAAGACGGCATCAAACCGATAGCCGAAGCGTTCAATATCCTCGCGCGCGCGCCGCGAGACGGTCTCCGCGTCTGCGTCCGAATAGTAGCTCTGATAGGCCCGCGCTCGTAGCGATGCGTTGACGCGGGCGATTGGGGAGAGATCGAAACCGACGTGCGCCCAGAACGGTGCAAGATCGGCGTCGAGAGCCTCCAGTCGCACATAGAGCGTGGCGCGCTCGCGCCCGGCCCCGTCGGTCATATAGCCGCGATACGGCATCGAGAGGGACGCAAGCGTTTCTGGCGCATTCAGAAACGTCGTGAAGTCGGATGCCTTTGCCAGGCGCACCGCCGGGTGATCCCACTGTTGCACCTGTAACCAATGGTAATAGGACACGATCCGGTCCCAGGGATTGCGCACGAGGGTGAAGATGAAATAGTCGTCAAACGCCTCACGCGCCACGACACCCTCAATATCCGCAAGCCGGGAATGTTTCCACAACCGACCCTGAGCCGACAGCGATTTGACCCGCGGTCGCCGCTTGACCGCCTTCGGCGTGTCCCCGATCAGAATGTCATCGGCCATGGCACGCGCCTCCAACGCCAGCGACAGCGCCGTCCCCCCGGTTTTGGGAATATGAACAAAGATATAGGAGCGGCCGGATGAGATAATCATGGCACCACTTTATACGGTTTTTTCAGTATCTGAATCCCGAAATGCGAAAACACCCCTCAATCCCTGACAAAGCTATGGTGGTTTTACATCCCACTTGAGTCGCAGTGATTGTCGCCCCTGACAATCCACGATAGATTGGCGGCAATAGATATAATGAAAGAGCAGCTCGCGCATGATCGCGCTCACCGAATTCGACCGGCTCGAAGCCAGCGCCCTGTGGCGACCCGAGGGAGACAGCCAGCGGGTCGAGGTGATTGTGTCCGTCGGCGAAGCGACGCTGACCCTGTCTGACATCACGGGCCGTGCGTTGACCCATTGGTCTTTGCCTGCGGTCATCCGGGTCTCGCCTCCCGGCGAACGCCCTGTCACCTTTGCCCCGGCCCCTGACACAGATGAACAGGTCGAGATCGACGATGAGCTGATGATTGAGGCCATCGGACGCATCCACCGCGCCATTGATCGCGCCCGCCCGCATCCCGGTCGGCTGCGCGGCGCGATCTATGTCGGCGTTGCTCTGGCCGCCCTCGGACTGGCACTGTTTTGGTTACCCGGCGCGCTCATTCGACAAACCGTGTCCATCGTGCCAACTGTGACTCGGGCCGAAATTGGCGCCGGACTTTTGGACCGCATCCAACGTCTCTCCGGCGCACCCTGCGACACCGCCCATGGCGCGCGCGCACTCGAACGCCTGAAAACCCGGCTGTTTCCCAAGGGGGGCGGGCAAATCGTGGTGGTGACCAGCGGTGTGGCCGCGTCTCAACATCTGCCCGGCGGCATCCTGCTTTTGAACCGCGCCTTGGTCGAGGATCACGAAGACCCGGATGTTGTGGCCGGCTATGTGCTTGCGGAATTGGAACGCGCCGCCGAACACGATCCGCTGGATCGGCTGTTGCATGAGGCGGGCTTGATGGCCTCGATCCGGCTTTTGACCACCGGACATCTGTCGGAAGAAGTGCTTGACGCTCATGCCGAAAGCCTGTTGACCGCGCCGTCGGCGGACCCTGACATGGACCGGCTCATCGCGCAATTCGCCCGCACCCAGGTCCATAGTGCGCCCTACGCCTATGCGCTCGACATCACGGGAGAAACCGTGCTGCCGCTGATCGAAGCGGACGGCGTTCAGATCACCGAGACCCGCCCCGTCTTGTCCGATGGCGACTGGGTTGCACTGCAAGGGGTTTGTGGCGGTTAACGCAGTGTCACATGGGGTTAATTCCCTGTCGCATAACCCGTTAACAGCCCGTCACAAAAGAAAACCCCCGCCAAATGCGGGGGATTCTTTTATTTTTATTATTGTTCTGCCTCGTTAACTCAACGCTATTTGCGTGCGAATGCGTCCCCATAGCCAGCCCCGCGGACCGACGCTAAAGCGGACATGGTTTGTTCAGGCCGGGCAAATGGACCGGCCAAAACAATCTTAAGGGGCTTGCCGTTGCGCGTTAAGACTTGCGACGAAACGGGGAAACCCATGGACGACAAACGCGCGATTGAGCGTTTGGCGTTTTCAGGCACACCAAATGTACCAACTTGAACGTAACGCAAACCGGGCTGAACAGCTTGCCCCGGCGCTTGTGCCGCCGGTGTCCGGGTTGGCACCTCGGATTTGGTCGACACACGGGCCGGAGCCTCATAGACTGGCGCCGCTGGAGCGCGCGCCACTTGTGCCGTGGTTTTGGATTTGAATGGCGATCCGAACAGCCATTCCCAGAATGTCTTTTTGCGCGGCGCATAAAGATCATAAGCTGGAGTGGTTTGGGTCCAGATTTGCGCCATCTGAAGATCGCCGCGCGCGGTGATCGGCCCGCGATAAGGATTTAAACGCCCGTCACTCCATGCTTGCGTATACCCGGCGGGCAATGTCATTGGCACGGGCTGCGGCAAAGCATAGGGGTCAATCCCCGCCGCGCGCGCCACTTGCACCGTATTGGAATTTTGGGTCGACAGGCGGGTTGCAGTCCGGTTCTGAATATAGGCTGACGGATGCTGAGCTTGCGGACCGCAACGCACGGCATAACGCCCGCCCGTATTCATATATTGCGCCGCATTGCCGCTCAGGCCCGCACATTGCGTAGCCATCATATCGGGTGCTGCACTAGCCATCATCATCGGCGCTTGCACCGCAGCTACATAGGTCGGTGTCGGGGCCACCATGACCGGGGCTTTCTTCACCGGGATGCGCACCAATGTCGGCTCGGTCAGGGTCCTGCGACTGCCATCTGCGGTCCGCACCGTCACGCCCGCAGGCAGACGTTTGAGGATATATTCGACTCCGCCCGTGTCACAGCGCAACTCGCCGCCGGACATGGTCGCCACGCAGCCGCGATCCCCAACAGCTTTGCCAATCAACCGATCCAGCGACGGCAAAGATGGTGCTTGTACGGTTTGCGCCACGGATAAGGGCGCAGGGACAGCCGCGTTCGGGACCGTTTTGGGCGGGGTCGCTTTGGGCGGGACTGCGGTCGTCGCCATGGCCACAGGCGTCGTGGGTTTCACCAGTGTCTTGGGCGCGGCAGGTTTTATAGGGGTCGCTGCGGCAACTTGGGTCTGTGCCGGTGCCTCAACCGGATCAGGGATCACCGGCAGCTTGTTCGTGACTGACTCAAATGTCGGCTTGAACCCGCAAAGCACGCGACGATCCCGGCTGACGCGGGGCACCCATTGCACCCCATCACCATATCCGGCGCGCACATAGACACAGCCGCGACTGTCGACATACTGCGTACCCTTAAAGGAGGTCGGTGGAAACTCCGCAGGCTCATCCGCAGTATAGAGCGCCTTTGCCTCGGCACCCCAAACGCCAAGGCTCGCCCCGCCCAACATCGCGATCAGCGCCGCGCCGGAAATCGTTCTCAAAGCCTGCATTATCTGGCCCCACACAAGATATTGTGTACAGCCTACCCTAGAAGTGATTCGCTGTTAAGGGGGGAAATCGCTTATTTTGTGCCAAACATGCGATCGCCCGCATCCCCTAGCCCAGGAACAATATATCCATGGTCATTGAGGCATTCATCTACAGCCGCTGTCACGATCGGCACGTCTGGATGCGCCTCTTTCATGCGCTTGATGCCCTCAGGCGCTGCCAAAAGGCACAGAAACCGGATATTCGTCGCCCCGGCCGCTTTCAATTTGTCAATCGCAGCCACAGAAGAATTGCCCGTCGCCAACATCGGATCGACTGCAATCACCAAACGATCGCCCAAATCTTCGGGCACTTTGAAATAATATTCGACCGGCTGAAGCGTCTTCTCATCACGATAGAGCCCCACAAAGCCCACGCGCGCCGAAGGAATGAGTTCGAGAATACCATCCATCAACCCGTTGCCAGCCCGCAGGATCGAAATCAGCGCCAGCTTTTTACCATCCAGCGTTGGCGCGTCCATCTCCATCACCGGGGTCTGGATCGTCTTGGTTGTCATCTCCAATTCGCGCGTGACCTCATAGGCCAAAAGCAAGGAAATCTCGCGCAACAACTGCCGAAATCCCGCCGTCGACGTGTCCTTATCGCGCATGATGGTGAGTTTGTGCTGAACAAGCGGATGGGTCACAACGGTCAGATGATCAAGCATTGGTTTGCTCCAGTTTTTTAGCAACGACCTCTCGGGTCGCGTCATCACAAAAGGCCGCCGCAAGCGCAACCTTATTCAACTCCATGAAATCCTCGGCCTCCCAACCAAAGGTCTCAGACAAACGGTCAAATTCACGCCGCATCGTGGTGTGGAAAAACGGCGGGTCATCGGTGGAAATGGTGACTTTCACGCCGCGCTTGCGCAGCTCGGATATGGGATGATCCGACCATGCCGGATAGACGCCAAGCACCACATTGGACCCCGGACAGACCTCCAAAACAATGCCCGCTTCGGCAATCTCATCGACGAGCGCCAAATCTTCGATGGCACGCACACCGTGGCCGATACGTTCGACTTTGAGATCACGAATGGCGTCGCGGACGCTGTCCGGCCCGCCCCACTCGCCGGCATGGGATGTGAGCCGCAGCCCCGCCTCGCGCGCCATGTCAAAGGCATAGGTAAAATCACCCTGTGTACCCATCGCCTCGTCGCCCCCCATGCCAAAGCCGGTGACAAATCCGCCAACGGTTTCCGCCGCACAGAGTGCAGTTTTCTTGGCTTGATCCGGGCCGAAATGGCGCACACAGGTCGGAATTGCGCGCATCACGATCCCCGCCTCTCGCTCCATTTCATCGGCGGCCTGCCCGATCGCCGCAACATAATCCCGCCACGCGCCCACATCGCCACCACCGCAAAAATCCGGAGCCAGAAAGCTCTCGGTGTAGATCACATTGGAGGCCGCGCTTTCCTCAAGCACAGCGCGGGTCAGGCGGTAGTAATCCTGCGGCGTCTTTAACACCGACGTCGCCGCTTCATAGACTTTGAGAAAATCCCAAAAGTCTTTGTATTTATAGGCCCCTTTTTCATCAAAAATCCCCGAAAGATCGGTCTTTTTCTCCGCCGCCAAGCCGCGAATGAACGCGGGTGGGGCAGCGCCTTCGAGATGCATATGCAGCTCAATTTTAGGCAGATCAGAGACGCTCATAGAAAACTCCTTCCGGGGCCTTGGGCGGCGATGCCCAGATGCTCGGCAAGAGAGGCCGCCACATCGGTAAATGCCACAGGGCCAATAGGTTTCACCCCCAAACCATAGCCCAATACCGGCACCTGTTCACGGGTGTGATCTGTGCCGGGCCAGGTCGGGTCATTGCCGTGATCGGCGGTAAAAATCAAAAGATCTCCCGGACGCGCGCGCTCATAGAGCCGCGCCATTTGGGCGTCGAACCATTCAAGATGGCGGGCATAGCCGGAGACATCGCGACGATGACCATAAAGACTGTCGAATTCGACGAAATTGGCAAAGGTAAACGACCCGTCGGGGGCCTCCTCCATCACATCGCACAGATGATCAAACAGCACCGCATCCGTGCCTTTGCGAACCTCATCAATGCCCTGCATAGAGAAAATGTCTCCAATCTTTCCAATCGCATAAACGGACCGACCCGCCGCTTTCGCCCAATCGCAAATCGTCGGGGCGGGCGGAGCTATCGCGTAATCATGACGGTTTCCGGTGCGTGAAAACCCGTCTTTGACTGTGCCGACAAAGGGACGGGCGATGACCCGGCCCACCTTCATTTTATGCAGGACCGGAGCGATGTCCTGGCACAGTTTCAAAAGTCGATCGAGGCCAAAATGCGCTTCGTGGGCGGCAATTTGAAATACGCTATCGGCGGAGGTGTAGCAAATCGGCCATCCGGTCTCGATGTGCTGTGCGCCCCATTCTTTGATCACCTCGGTGCCCGAGGCATGACAATTGGCCAATGTACCGCCCGCGCCGCAAAGCTCGGCCACCTGATCCATCAGATCCTGTGGAAAAGATGGCAGGGTCGGCGGGAAATAATGCCAGTCCCACGGCACCGGAACCCCGGCCAATTCCCAATGGCCCGAGGGGGTGTCTTTGCCCGGCGAGACCTCTGCGGCAACGCCGTAAAGCCCCTCCGGCATGGCGGTCAGACCGGGAGCCGGATCAGAGGTGGCGTGACCCATTGCGGCCCCAAGCCCAAGCGCATCGAGATGCGGGATATGAAGCGGGCCTGAGCGCCCCTCTTCGGCGCGGCCCGCGGCGCAGGCGGTCGCAATATGGGCGATTGTATTGGCGCCCTCATCGGGCAAATCGCCGTTGAAAAACGCACCTGCATCCGGCGCGCCGCCAAGGCCGACGGAATCCATCACAATCAAAAATGCACGCGTCATGCTGTTACCTTTTCATATACCAATGGCGGCTCATCGGGCGCCTCGTCCACGATCGGGATCGCGGCGCGGATCGCGGCTTCGGCCCGGTCGGCTTCCTCAGGCGTGCGTGCGTGAATCGTTGCGATCAACGCATCTTTGACCATCTCATCGCCGATCAAACAGCAATTTGAAATGCCCACAGCCGGGTCTATTTTTTCGCCGCCCTGAAGACGCCCTCCGCCCAAATGCACCACAGCCATGCCCAACGCATAACCATCCATCGTGCCAACAAAACCGGGTTTCAGAGCCGCAACATCACGCACAATCGGTGCCGACGGCAGGCGGTCGCGCCAATGATCTACGAAATCGGACGGCCCGCCCAGTTCAGCAATCATGCGGCCAAACCTTTCGGCGGCGGAGCCATCGGTCAACGTATCGCGCACCGCCCAAGTGGCTTGATCAACATCGTCCGCCAACCCCGCCAACACCAACAATTCCCCGCCCAACGCGCAGGTGACATCACATAGGATATTGTCCACCTCGCCCGAGGTCATGGCCTCCATCACCGCCATAAGTTCCAAAGCATTGCCCATCTCCGGGCAAAGCGGTTGGTTCATGTCGGTGATCAGGGCGGAGGTTCTGCACCCTGCCCCATTGGCCGTATTGACAAGGCTTTGCGCCAAGGCCCGCGCGTCCTCTGGCGTTTTCATAAATGCGCCGGAACCACATTTGACGTCCAACACCAAGGCATCCAACCCGGCAGCGAGTTTTTTCGAAAGGATCGAGGCGGTGATCAGGTCGATACTTTCGACCGTGCCGGTGACATCGCGAATGGCGTAAAGCCGTTTGTCAGCGGGGGCGATCGACCCGGTGGCGGAGACCACGGCACAGCCAACCCGTTCGACGATCTGATGAAACCGCGCGTCGGAGACCTCGGTCTTGAGGCCCGGAATGGCTTCAAGTTTGTCCAATGTGCCGCCGGTGTGGCCAAGGCCCCGGCCCGACACCATCGGCACATAGGCCCCCAAAGCGGCCAAGGCGGGGGCGAGCAATAAGGAAACGCAATCGCCAACGCCGCCAGTCGAATGTTTGTCGATCGCAGGTGCCGGCAAATCCCATTTCATCACCGCACCACTGTCACGCATCGCAAGTGTCAAAGCCACCCGTTCGGGATCGGACATGCCGTTCAACAATGCGGCCATGGCGAAGGCCCCAGCCTGGGCATCGGTGACTGCGCCAGAGGCCAAGCCTTGGGCAAACCAAGCCAGCTCCTCTTGGGTCAGGACCCGTTTGTCCCGCAGCTTTTCGATCACTTGGCGCGCGTCCATCAGTTTCATTCCATATAATCGGGGGTGAAGGCACCGGGCAAAAGCTGCTCGACGGTCATGGTCAACACTTTGCCGGACATGGACCCCATGGTAACCGTCACCGACGGATCGGCAAACTCGCGCAGCTTTTGGCGGCAGCCACCGCAGGGCGGCGTGGGCTCTTGGCTTGATCCGATCACGGCGACCTCTGTGATCACCGTTTCGCCCCCCGCGATCATCGCAGCAATGGCTCCGGCTTCGGCACAGGTGCCCTCCGGGTAGGCGGCGTTTTCGACGTTCACGCCGGTGAACACCGCGCCCGAAGGCGTACGGATCGCCGCACCAACTTTGAAGTTTGAATAGGGCGCATAGGCCATTTCGCGGATTTTGGCGGCATCTTCGAGCAGGGTCATTGCAAAACGGGACCTTATTTTGGCGATATATGGTGACATTTTTTAAAGCTTGGTCAAGATTGCGCGCCTGTACCACAAGATGCAAGTGGGATGCGCCTGCGGCGGGTGCGCATCGTGCAATTTGCCCCCGATCTGCGGAAAAGCGCCGCAAAGAGGTGTAATGTTTGCGCTAACGTCACCAATCTTTGCACTACGGCGGTCAAACACCTCTTGCGTGAAACCCTGTGCCGGGCGTAGACGCAGAGAACAGCATGATGTGACGTTGGGTCACAGTATTTAGTTTAACATTAAACTACATCAAAACCCAAGACGCCGAACCAGACGATCAAGACGCAGGAAGGGAAATGCCAATGACCTCGGACACCCGCACGGATAGCCGCAACAACAGCCTGAGACAGGCGGCTTTGGACTATCACGAGTTCCCAAAGCCGGGGAAATTGGAAATCCGAGCGACCAAACCAATGGCCAATGGCCGCGATCTGGCGCGTGCCTATAGCCCCGGCGTGGCCGAAGCCTGCTTGGAAATCAAGGCCGATCCCTCCACCTCCTCGCGCTACACCTCGCGCGGCAATCTTGTGGCCGTGGTCACCAATGGCACTGCCGTTCTGGGCCTCGGCAACATCGGCCCCGCCGCTGCAAAGCCGGTGATGGAAGGCAAGGCGGTCCTGTTCAAAAAATTCGCCAACATCGACTGTTTCGACATTGAGCTGGATGAATCTGACCCGGTAAAACTGGCCGAAATCGTCTGCGCACTGGAGCCGACCTTTGGCGCGATCAACCTTGAAGACATCAAAGCGCCGGATTGCTTTATCGTTGAACAATTGTGTCGCGAGAAGATGAACATCCCGGTGTTTCACGACGACCAACATGGCACGGCCATCGTCGTCGGCGCCGCCGCGACCAATGCGTTGCGGGTCACCAACAAAAAATTCGAAGACATCAAAGTGGTCTCAACCGGCGGCGGTGCGGCCGGGATTGCTTGTCTGAATATGCTTTTAAAACTGGGTCTTAAGCGAGAAAACGTTTGGCTGTGCGACATTGCGGGTCTTGTTTATGAGGGCCGCACCGAAGAGATGACACCGCAAAAGGCCGCCTTCGCGCAAAAGACCGACCTGCGCACGCTGGATGATGTGATCGAGGGCGCGGACCTGTTTCTTGGCCTCTCCGGCCCCGGTGTTTTGAAGCCCGAAATGGTCGCCAAAATGGCGCGCCAGCCGATTGTGTTTGCGCTGGCCAACCCGACCCCGGAAATCCACCCCGACGAGGTCAAAAAGGTTGCGCCCGACGCGATCATCGCCACCGGACGTTCGGATTATCCCAACCAAGTCAACAACGTGCTGTGTTTCCCGTTCATCTTTCGCGGTGCGCTTGATGTGGCGGCAACTGAGATCAACGACGCGATGCAAATTGCTTGCATCGAAGGCATCGCCGCCCTCGCCCGCGCCACAACCAGCGCCGAAGCTGCCGCTGCCTATCAAGACGAGCGGATGGAATTTGGCCCGGAATATCTGATCCCAAAACCGTTTGACCCGCGCCTGATGGGCGTTGTCGCCTCCGCCGTGGCCAAGGCCGCGATGGAAAGCGGCGTGGCAACCAAACCCGTGCCGGACATGAAGGCCTACAAGGACGCGTTGGATCATTCGGTGTTCAAATCGGCGCTGATCATGCGCCCGGTTTTTGCCGCCGCCTCGCAGGCCGAACGCCGCATCGCCTTTGCCGAGGGCGAAGACGACCGCGTGCTGCGCGCCGCCCAAGCGATGATCGAGGAAACCACTGACAAACCGATCCTGATCGGCCGTCCCGAAGTGATCGCGGTGCGCGCCGAACGGGCCGGTCTGAAAATCCGCCCCGGCGTGGATTTCGAGATCGTGAACCCGGAAAACGACAGCCGCTACAAACAATATTGGCAGGCCTATCACAAACTGATGGAGCGCAAGGGTGTGACTCCAGATCTGGCCAAGGCGATCATGCGCACCAACACCACCGCGATTGGTGCGATCATGGTGCATCAGGACCACGCAGACAGCATGATTTGCGGCACCTTTGGACAATACCTGTGGCACCTGAACTACGTGACACAGATTCTCGGCACCAAGGAACATCAACCTGTGGGGGCGCTTTCTCTGATGATCCTCGAAGACGGGCCGCTGTTCATCGCTGATACCCATGTCCACACGGAGCCGACGCCGGAACAGATCGCCAAAACGGTCATCGCCACCGCGCGTCACGTCCGCCGCTTTGGCATTGAACCCAACATTGCGCTGTGTTCGCATTCGGAATTCGGCAACCTGCAATGCACGACCGGGCGGCACATGCGCGAGGCGCTTGAGATCCTCGACAGCGAACCGCGCGACTTTATTTACGAAGGCGAAATGCACATCGACAGCGCTCTGACCCCGGATTTGCGCGCCCGCAACTTCCCGCATTCGCGCCTTGAGGGTCCGGCCAACGCGCTGATCTTTGCGATTGCCGATGCGGCCTCTGGCGTGCGCAACATTTTGAAAACCAAGGGCGGCGGGCTGGAAGTGGGTCCGATCTTGATGGGCATGGCCAACCGCGCCCATATCGTGACCCCCTCGATCACCCCGCGCGGGCTTTTGAACATGTCCGCCATGGCGGGTACGCCGGTGGCGCATTACGGGTAAGCTGCCGCAGGCGACAGCTTTGACATCCGCGGTTACTTTTGCAAACCGCTCCGACACGTTCGGGGCGGTTTTTGTTTGCAATACGGTGCCCCAAATCAAAACTTTGCAAACCACTTTTATATAGGAGTTTGCGAAATTTATGTAAACTTTTTCAACAGGGTCTGCTAACAACAGCCCCGGAGCGGGCATGCCCATCTGCCCGAAGCGGGCATTGCCCCTGTGCGTGACGCCAGTGACATTCCATCGCAGCCTAACTGCCTTGTAAGGAATCGCACACAGCGCCATTCACGCCGTGTCAGCGAGGAGGACGCAAAGTGGCATACAAAGATATTTATGACGGCTGGAAAGCAGACCCAGAGGCCTTTTGGATGCAGGCGGCCGAAGAGGTGCATTGGTACAAAAAACCATCCAAAGCCCTCTTTGACGAAAACGCACCGATTTACGAATGGTTCTCGGATGGCCTGACCAACACCTGCTACAACGCAGTGGACCGTCATGTGGAGGCCGGTCGCGGCGATGAGATCGCGATCATGCACGAAAGCCCGATCACCCACGCAACCAAGGGCATCACCTATAAAGAGCTTCAGGCGCGCGTGTCCTCGCTTGCGGGTGCGCTTAAAATGCGTGGTGTGGAAAAGGGCGATCGCGTCATCATTTACATGCCGATGATCCCCGAAGCGCTTGAGGCGATGTTGGCCTGTGCCCGCATTGGTGCGGTACATTCGGTGGTGTTTGGCGGCTTTGCGGCGCATGAATTGGCGGTGCGGATTGATGACTGTACGCCCAAGGCGATCATTGCCGCCTCTTGTGGTTTGGAGCCGAACCGCGTGGTCCATTACAAACCGCTTTTGGACAAAGCCATTGATATGGCCGAACACAAACCTGAATTCTGCGTGATCTTCCAACGCGAACAAGAGGTGGCCAAACTGATCGACGGTCGCGATTTTTCGTGGCACGGCTTCCAATACGGCGTCAAACCCGCCGACTGTGTGCCCGTCGAGGGCAACCACCCGGCCTATATCCTTTATACCTCCGGCACCACGGGACAGCCCAAAGGCGTTGTGCGCGCCACGGGCGGGCATCTTGTGGCGCTCAATTGGACGATGAAGAACATCTACAACATCGAGGCGGGGGATCGGTTCTGGGCGGCCTCCGATGTGGGCTGGGTCGTCGGCCACAGCTATATTTGCTACGGCCCACTGATCAAGGGCGCACAAACCATTGTGTTTGAAGGTAAACCAATCGGCACGCCCCATGCGGGCGTGTTCTGGCGGATCATTCAAAACCAACGGGTGAAATCGTTCTTTACCGCACCGACTGCCCTGCGCGCGATCAAACGCGAAGACCCGAATGGCGACTGGATCAAGCGCTACAAGCTGCATGATCTTCAGGCGATCTTTCTGGCGGGCGAACGGGCCGACCCGGACACGATCAAATGGGCGCAGGAAAAATTCGGCGTGCCGGTGATTGACCACTGGTGGCAGACCGAAACCGGCTGGGCGATTGCCGCCAACCCGCTTGGGATCGAAGAGCTTCCGGTCAAGATCGGCTCACCCTCTGTGGCCATGCCGGGCTATGAGATCGAAATTCTCGACGAAGCCGGGCATCCAGTCAAAGACGGCGACCTTGGCGCTATCGCGATCAAATTGCCACTCCCGCCGGGGACTTTGCAAAACCTGTGGAATGCCGAGGAGCGGTACAAAAAATCCTATCTCACCACCTTCCCGGGCTATTACGAAACGGGTGATGCCGGGATCAAGGATGCGGACGGCTATGTCTACATCATGGCGCGCACCGATGACGTGATCAACGTCGCCGGGCACCGCCTGTCCACTGGCGCGATGGAGGAAGTGCTGTCCAACCACCCGGATGTGGCCGAATGTGCCGTCATCGGCGTGGCGGATCAGCTTAAGGGTCAATCTCCGCTGGGCTTTTTGTGCCTGAACTCCGGCTGCACCAAGGATCACGCCACCATCGTCAAAGAGGTCGTCACGGCAGTCCGCAATGAAATCGGCCCGGTGGCCGCATTCAAATTGGCCTGCGTCGTTGATCGTCTGCCGAAAACCCGCTCGGGCAAAATCCTGCGCGGGACGATGGTCAAGATTGCGGACAACCAACCCTATAAAATGCCCGCGACCATCGACGATCCGGCCATTTTGGACGAAATCAAACTGGCGCTTCAGGGGCTTGGATATGCAAAAGGGTAAATTTTAAGCAAAAAGGGCTGTCCCATTCCCTCCCGTTGGTTAACAAATTACTAATCGGCGGATGAGTGACGTAGAAACGCGGCCTCAATCGGGCTGCGTTTTGTCTGTCGTGAGAGTGTAATCGGGGGTGAGTGTGACAAAGCGCGGCCAAAAGAGTCAAAATCTGTTGATCAAAGATGCCGGCCGCATTTCCCTTTTGTCCCATGACATTCGGTCAACCTTTGCCGAATTGCACAGCGGCCTCTCGACCCTAGATCACATCGACCTCCCCCCGCATTTCAAAGGCGACATCCAGCATCTGCTTGCAACAGGGGCGCATTTGGGGCGGCTGCTGGATGAGGTGGCAGGCCTTGTGTTTCACGACCACACACAGCGCCCCGCCACGCGCCTCATGGTCAACCCACGCGCCATCCTGACAAAACTTGCACAGAGGTGGCAGCGGATCACCACGCGGTTTGGCAGCACGCTGTGCCTCGAAGGGCTGGAGATCATGCCCACCCGCGCGGATTGGGATATGTTGTCGCTCGAGCGTGTCCTGTCCAACCTTGTGTCCAACGCACTGCACCATGCGGGCCCGGGCCAGATTTCTCTGCATGTGTCACGACAGGCCTCAGAGGGCGGCGATGACATCATAGTGCGGGTCTGCGACACGGGTCCCGGCTTCCCTCCGCATATTCTCACCGGCCACAATGGCCGCGCGCCCATCCCGATCGGGTCCGGCGAACCGGGTTCCGGCTATGGGTTATATGTGGCCCGTGAAGCCGTGCACCGCCTTGGTGGAAACTTGACGCTTCGCAATCTCCCCGAGGCGGGGGCGGAAGCCAGTTTGGTGTTGCCGATCCGTACGGATCACTGGTCAGAGGCCGATCATGTGCCGCCAAGGCCGCCGTCCCCGATACTGCGTCCCTACACAGCGCTTTTGGTCGAAGACAGCGCCAGCCTGCGCCTGGCAATGCATCACACTCTTGAGGCGCTCGGCCTCACCGTATTCGACGCCGAAGACGGGGCCGAAGCGCTTGACCTTCTCTCCGCCCCGGACGTGACAATCGACATTGTTTTCCTCGATATCGAACTGCCGCTTGTGTCGGGTCCACAGGTGCTTGAAACCTTGAAAAACCGCGGCCTGACACCGCCACCGGTCATCGCCGTGACATCGCATGTGTTTGACGTGAATATGCAGGCCATCCGGGGCACGGGCATAAAGGGCATCCTGCCAAAGCCCTTTCCCTCGCAAACAGAAGTCCTTCACGTCACCTGTCGCGCGCTCAATGTGCCCCTGCCCAACACAGAAATCAAACCCGCCGCGCAGCCGGCGCACCATACACCACCCAGCCTACAGGAGCTGGTCACACGGCTGCCCAGAGCCGTTGCCGAAAATGTGCTGATTCACTTATCCGCCGATCTGGACCACTACCTAAGCCTCGCGGTCACCGCCATAGAGGGAGAGCGGTCCCCTAAATCTCAAGCGACCTTGAGACTGGCGACCCACACCCTATCTGGCCTCTTTGCAACCTCTTATTCCACCTCGGCCCAAGACCGGGCACGTCACCTGTCAGAACACTCCGATTCAATGTCAGATACGGAAATCATTGCGATCTTGGCGAGGCTCCGCCAAACTGCCTCAGATATTCAAAAATCCATTCACCTACTCATACATAGCGAGACGGACACAAATGTCCCAAAAACCAATTTTAATCGTTGATGATGTCGACACGCACCTGACCCTGTTCACGGCCACTCTTGAGGCTGCGGGTTACACCGTTCTGTCTGCGCGCAGCCGCGCCGAAGCACTCGCCTTGTCGGCCACAACGGCCCCGGGGATCGCTCTTGTTGATCTGGTCTTGCCGGACGGAGACGGGATTGAACTTATCAAAACCCTGAAAGACCGCGATCCGTCCATCAAACTGATCGCCATCACAGCCTTTGCCTCTGTTGATCGCGCCGTCTCGGCCATGCGCAACGGGGCGATGGATTTTCTCGTCAAGCCGATCGAACCTGAACACCTCAAGACCACCATCACCAACACGCTGGCCGGGCGCAGCATTGGGCAGTATGTGCAGCCCTATCCCGCCGATGAGGTAGAAACCGACGGGCTGATCGGGTCTTCGGATCTCATGCAGGACATTTATAGCACAATCCGTGCCGTGGCCGGATCAGCGGCCAGCGTGTTTATCACCGGAGAAAATGGCACGGGCAAAGTCAAAGCCGCCGCCGCAATCCACGACCAGTCCGGTTACAAAGACGGTGCCTTCGTCAAACTGGATTGTTCCACCGCCGCCCCGAACACAATCGAAGCCGAATTGCTGGGCCATATTGCTATGCCGGGCGCGCCGGAGAAGATTGGTGTGGCAGAGTTGGCCAATGGCGGCACCTTGTTGTTGGATGAAATATGTACCCTGTCCTTACCTATGCAGGCCCGGCTTTTGAACATGTTGCAAAGCGGAGTGATCACCCCAATCGGCACGACCTCTGGACGCCCCGCCGAGTTTCGCCTGATTTGCACCAGCACCGTCGATCCGCGCACCGAAGTGCAGGCCGGGCGCTTTCGGGCCGATCTGTTTTATCGGCTGAACGTCGTGCCGATCCACCTGCCGCCTTTGCGGGCTCGTGGTCTGGATGTGGTGGAAATTGCCGAAACCGAACTGGATCGGCTCTGTGCCCGCGAGGAACGGGAATTCCGAACCCTCTCGACCGAAGTCAAAGCAATTTTTCTGGATCATGCTTGGCCGGGAAACATTCGCGAATTGATGAACGTGTTGTGGAATGTCATCGTGTTGCATGACGGTCCGGTGGTCAATGTGCCTGATCTGCCGCCCTATTTGCGCGGGGCGCCACGGGTACAAAGAACGCCCAATCCTGGTGGCGCATCGCAAGCCCCCGCAAACCCATTTGCCGGAAAAACCTTGGCGGAAATCGAACGCAACGCCGTTGAGGCCGCAATTTCGCATGCGGGAGGCTCCATTCCTACGGCGGCGCGTGCGCTTGGCGTCTCGCCTTCCACGCTGTACCGAAAGTTGGAAGGGTGGGGGCGCCCCGCCCGAGGCGGTCGCAAATTTTAGAATGCGCGCCGCATTTACACGAATTGTTCGCGCAAAAGCCGCTCTTCCAACCCGTGCCCCGGATCAAACTGAATCCGGTGGCGCACATTTGGTTCAGAGGCAATTTCGACCCAGACCACATTGGCGGAATGGCGGCTGTCGGCATCGGCCATAACCGGACGTTTTTGCGGCTCCAACACGTCAAAGCGGACCTTTGCGCTTTTGGGCAACAAGGCTCCGCGCCACCGACGGGGGCGAAATGCCGCCATCGCGGTCAGTGCCAAAACATCCGATCCAATCGGCAATATCGGCCCGCGTGCGGAATAGTTATAGGCGGTCGACCCGGCAGGCGTCGAGACAAGGACACCGTCACAGACCAGCTCATCCATCCGCACCTTACCGTCGATGGACACCCGCAACTTGGCCGCCTGCGGTCCGGCGCGCAACAAAGAGACCTCGTTGATCGCAAGTGCGGTATGTTCCACCCCATCGGCATCTGCGGCCACCATCGAGAGCGGGTTGATCACCTCTTCCTCGGCCGCCAGCAAACGTTCGACCAAATTGTCATCCTGGAACTCGTTCATCAAAAATCCGACCGTGCCGCAATTCATGCCGTAGACCGGCGTGTCGAGATGCATGGTCCCATGCAGCGTCTGAAGCATGAACCCATCACCGCCAAGCGCCACGATCACATCCGCCTCCTCCAGAGGAACGGAGGCATAGCGCGCCTGCAACCGCTCAAGAGCACGCTGCGCGATTTGGGCATCGCTGGCCGCAAAGGCAATTTTGACCATCTGTGGGACTTCTTTTTGTCTGACGAAGAGGGCGAACCGGTGCGGCCCGTGCCCTTGGTTACCAAAGCCTTAGGCGGAATTCACGCTTTTTCGCACGACATCTCCCGCCAGACCGCACGCGACCAAACGTCCTGATCCCGAGACGCGTGGCGCGGATCGGAAACCCCTGCGCTTTCTCATCGCCCAGATCGCTCATTTCATCATCATTATGCAACGGATGAGGGTTTTCCAAATGTAACAGAATGGCTAATAAACCCGCGACACTCCCACGCTGCCAAGGAGCATGTGCATGACGTCCAATGTCCGCGATTCCGGTTTCTTTACCGAACCCCTGTCCACACGTGACCCCGAACTGTTCGGTTCGATCACCCAAGAGCTTGGCCGTCAGCGCCATGAGATCGAATTGATCGCCTCTGAAAACATCGTCTCCGCTGCGGTGATGGAGGCCCAAGGCTCGGTCCTGACCAATAAATATGCCGAAGGCTATCCGGGCCGTCGCTACTATGGCGGGTGCCAATATGTGGACATCGCCGAGAACCTTGCGCGGGATCGCGCGAAACAGTTGTTTGACGTTAAGTATGTGAACGTACAGCCAAATTCCGGCTCGCAGGCCAACCAAGGCGTGTTCACAGCACTGCTTGAGCCCGGCGACACCATCCTTGGCATGTCCTTGGATGCTGGTGGTCACCTGACCCATGGTGCCAAGCCGAACCAGTCCGGCAAATGGTTCAACGCCATCCAATACGGGGTCCGCAAACAGGACCAGCGCATCGACTATGATCAGGTGCAAGAACTCGCTACAGAACACAAACCCAAGATGATCATCGCTGGCGGCTCCGCCATTCCGCGTCAGGTGGATTTCAAGAAAATGCGCGAGATCGCTGATTCTGTCGGGGCCTATCTGATGGTCGATATGGCGCACTTTGCCGGTCTCGTGGCGGGTGGTCAGCACCCCTCGCCCTTCCCCTATGCCGATGTGGCGACCACCACGACCCACAAAACCCTGCGCGGTCCGCGCGGCGGCATGATCCTGACCAACGATGTCGAAATCGCCAAAAAGGTAAACTCCGCGATCTTCCCCGGCATCCAAGGCGGCCCCTTGATGCATGTGATCGCGGCGAAAGCCGTGGCCTTTGGCGAGGCGCTGCGTCCCGAGTTCAAAGAATACGCCAAACAAGTGATCGTGAATGCCCAGGCGCTGGCCGATCAGTTGATGAAAGGCGGCCTTGATATCGTCACCGGCGGCACCGACACCCATGTGTTGCTGGTCGATCTGCGCCCCAAAGGCGTGAACGGCAAAATCACCGAGGCCGCTTTGGAGCGTGCCCACATCACCTGTAACAAAAACGGTATCCCGTTTGACCCGGAACCGCCGATGATCACCTCTGGTGTACGTCTTGGGACGCCTGCAGGCACCACACGCGGGTTTGGCGAAGCCGAATTCCGCCAGATTGCCGATTGGATCGTCGAAGTGGTCGATGGTCTGGCCACCAATGGCGAAGAGGGCAATGCCGAGGTCGAAGCCGAGGTGAAAGCCAAGGTGGAAGCGCTGTGCGAAAAATTCCCGCTCTATCCGAACCTGTAAGAGCGTTTGGAGTATGATGTCAAAGGGGCCCCGCCGGGCCCCTTTCTGTTTATGTATGAGTAACTGAACATGGCCCAACCGACCCCAAAAGAACGCGCCTTAGGCGATTGGCTGCGCGCCCGCTTGCCGCATGGCGTGAGCGAACTCATCATGTTCGTGGTCAAAATGGGCTGGGCCGCGCTGTTTGGCGGGCTGCTTTTGATCGCAATGATGCTCACCCATAAGCTCTGGCAAGACGACTGGCCCATCGCCCGCTATGACGCGCTTTTGGCCTACGCTTTGAGCCTGCAAATCCTGTTTTTGGTGTTTCGGCTGGAGACCGTGGGCGAGGCCAAGGTCATCCTGCTGTTTCACCTCACCGGCACGATTATGGAAATTTTCAAACTCCATATGGGCAGTTGGGATTACCCCGGTGCCGGGCTGATCAAAATCGGTGGTGTGCCCCTATTTTCCGGCTTTATGTATGCCTCCGTTGGTAGCTTCATGGCCCGCGCCATTCGCCTCTTTGACATGCGGTTCGCGCCCTACCCGCCCTATTGGGCCTCTCTGCTGTTTGCCGGAGCCATCTATCTGAATTTCTTTACACATCACTTTGGGCCGGACATCCGCCTCGGCCTCTTCATGGCCTCCCTGCTGCTCTATGCCCGCACCCGCGTGTGGTATCGCATGGGCGGCTGGTACTGGATGCCGATGCCTCTCGCCGGAATATTGTCCGCATTCTTCCTTTGGGTCGCGGAAAACGTCGGAACCGCCACGAAAATCTGGCTCTACTCCGGCCAAGCGCCTGGTGAGATCGTGCATGTTTCGAAAATGGGGTCGTGGTATCTACTGCTCTATGTGAGCTTTGTCACTGTCACCTTGGTCCAACGTGACGCGCTTTCGCCCGTGCCGTTTAGACCAGACCCTAAATCAGCCCCTAAATCAGACCGCGCCACATCATAACGCCAAGGATCAATCCGCCCGTGACAAAGAGGATAAAGGCCACCGTGGTGATCCAATCGAGGATGCGGTTTTTGGCGCGGGCTTTCGGGTCTTGCCGCCTGAGGAAATAGCGCAGCTCCTTAAAGGCCCGGTTCACCTTGGCGTGGTTGATCTGTTGCGCCAATTTCGGATGGGTTTCCAAGGCCATAGCCTCAAGGATCACCTCGCCCTTGCGCCGCGCCCAGCGCGGCAAACGCCGCCCCGCTTTCGTGAACTTGGCCGCAAAGCCATCGCCCAGATGCACACCCATACGGTCACGCAAAAGCGTGCTCAATTCTTCGGCGCGTTGGGCAATGGATATGGTCATATCGTCGTTTTAAGGGGTTTGACAGGGACCGCCAAGCCGCTATCTGTGGGGCATGCTCAACACCGTTCTCACCGGCTCCTCAACGGACCGCCCGCCCCTTTTGATCGTCCACGGCTTGTTCGGGTCCGCCCGCAACTGGAGCGTCATCTCAAAACGTCTTTCCGATCAACGACTTATCCTCTCCGTCGACATGCGCAACCACGGCGACAGCCCGCGATTTGCATCGCAAAGCTACCCGGATATGGCCGCCGATCTGGCCGAGGTCCTGGAGGCGCATATCGATGCCTATGGCCCCTGTCATGTCATGGGGCATTCGATGGGCGGCAAAGCGGCGATGGTGCTGGCGCTGACCCGGCCTGAGCTGCTCAAATCCTTGACGGTCGCGGATATTTCACCCGTCTCTTACAGCCATGACAACACGCCTTTGATCCATGCGATGCGCGGGCTGGACCTCTCAAAGGTTGAGAAACGATCCGACGCGGACCGGATGTTGGCGCATGATATTTTGGACGCTGGCGTGCGCGCGTTTTTGCTACAAAGCCTTGTCGTCAAAGAGAAAAAATGGCTTTTGAATCTGGATGTTCTTGAGGCCGAAATGGGTAAGATCGTCGGGTTTCCCGAGCTGTCCGGCACCTATGATGGCCCTGCGTTCTTCCTCTCCGGTGGCGAAAGCACCTATGTCTCTCGCGACCACAGGGATGCCACCAAAGCCCTGTTCCCGCACGCAAAATTCGCCTCCATTCCCGGCACGGGCCATTGGCTTCATGCCGAGAAACCGCGCGAATTTGAGGCGGCACTGCGGGCGTGGATGGAGGCCATCGACGCGCGTTGATCGCGGATCAGAACTCTGTGGTCAAAACTCTTCGGTGAGTTTTTTCGAAATGATCCAAGTCACTGGAATCGCGACAACAAACCCGATGGCTGCGGCGATCAGGATCGGTTGCAACGTGTCCTTGCCAATGGTCAAAGCCACGACAATGGCGACGCCCATCAAGGTTGTGGAAATCAGCGAAAACAGGATGCCAGCAAGGCGGGTCATGGGGTCTCTCCCTTAAAGTCGATCGCGCATGTTGGAAAATAAGGCATTTTTGCAATACTGCTTTGATCTGAGACAAACGCCCCCCTGCGCGGGAGTTTGCGCATCGGTTCGACATCCCTCTGCATCGCCCTAGATATGTGGGACCTGACATTTAAATGGAGTGACCCATGACACGCACCCTCATGATCGGATTGTGCCTTTTGGCCCTCGCCGCCTGCGAAACCATCGAAGGCGCCGGTCAAGACCTGTCCAAAGCCGGCAATGCGATTGCGCAAGAAAGCCGTGAGGTGCAGTCGGGGATGTGATCTCTGACAGGAGATGAGTGAGACAGCGCCCGCCGTTTGGTGGGCGTTTTTTTGTTCTCACAGCACTGCAGGAGCCGGATAAATGAAGATTATTGCAGGATAATCAACTGATTACAAATCAGTAGTGTCCCTAGTAAAGTCAAAGACTTGAATAAGATAAAGTTGCGAAAAACGCAAAAACGCGTTGACAGCACACCAAATAAGGTAGTAAAAAGTAAGCGCTGCACACTAGGTTGAGGATTTTTTCTCCCGTTGTGCCTTTTCTCTATTGACGCACAATAACTTGTACAGCATCCTCCATTTGTCATTTGGGTTTATAAGTTGCGCCGCCTCGGTCTGCAAACCAAGACGGCGCCTTAGAAGCTCAATCCGCCACCTGTCTGAAAGGCTGCGGTGGAAGTTCTCTGATAATCCGATCTGAATCAGTTCGGTGGAATTTGTCAAGCGGCCTTTCGCATTTTGCTAATCGGAGGGCTGAAACTTGCCCAATTTCAAAGTAAACAACCACGCACAGGCAAATGGTGATCATGAAGTTCATCAAGAAGGCTGTCGCTGGTTGGCTCTGACTTCATCGACAACAGACCTTGGCCACCACACAACTTGCTCAGGGGCCGTTGCTAAGGCAAAGACCATTTACAGACAGTCAAATGGTTGTGCTACCTGCGCGCCCGCGTGCCACACGCAATAAGGAGTGGAAACAATGGCTACAAACCCTCCCTCTGGCGACGGACATCGCAATGGTGCCGTTAAAGGACGCTCACAAACCAAAACCCCATCGGGGCATTACGTAAAGCGCGATACGAAAACGGGACAGTTCATGGACGTGAAAACATCCAGCAAGACACCGTTTAAGGGCGTCCGCAAAGAGAAATAATTAAGGCCGCCTTCGGGCGGCCTTTTTACAAACGATCGCCAAAATTAAACCCATCACCCAAGCTCCACGGAGTGGGTACGCGCATTTTGTTCCAAAATACACTGCCACCCACCGCCTCTTAAAATGAACGACCTTAGTCGTCCATTTTAAGAGCATTAATAAACGCTTCCTGTGGAATCTCCACTTTCCCGAACTGGCGCATCTTCTTCTTACCCGCCTTCTGCTTCTCCAGAAGTTTCTTCTTCCGGGTCGCATCGCCGCCGTAACATTTCGCGGTCACGTCTTTGCGCATCGCGGAGAGGGTTTCACGGGCGATGACTTTGCCGCCGATGGCCGCTTGGATCGGGATTTTGAACATGTGGCGCGGGATCAGGTCTTTGAGTTTTTCACACATCGCGCGGCCACGGGCATCGGCGCGGTCGCGGTGGACCATTGTGGACAGCGCATCCACCGGTTCGTCGTTCACAAGGATCGACATTTTGACAAGGTTATCCTCGCGGTAGCCCATCATTTGATAGTCGAAGGACGCATAGCCTTTGGTGATGGATTTCAGGCGATCGTAGAAATCAAACACCACCTCGTTGAGCGGCAGGTCATAGACGACCATGGCGCGCGAGCCCGCATAGGTCAGGTCCATCTGGATGCCCCGGCGGTCTTGGCAGAGTTTCAACACATCACCCAGATACTCGTCCGGCACCATGATCGTCGCCTTGATGCGCGGCTCTTCGATGTGATCGAGGAAGGTCAGATCGGGCATGTCGGCGGGGTTGTGCAGCTCTTGGATCGAGCCATCGCGCATGTGGAGTTTGTAGATCACCGAAGGCGCGGTGGTGATCAGGTTGATGTCATATTCGCGCTCAAGCCGGTCGCGGATCACTTCGAGGTGCAAAAGCCCCAAGAAGCCGCAGCGAAAACCAAAGCCCAAAGCGGCGGATGTTTCCATTTCAGACGAGAAGGAGGCATCGTTGAGTTGCAGTTTCTCAATGGCATTGCGCAGATCGTCAAAGTCGTTGGCATCGACCGGGAAAAGGCCACAGAACACCACAGGGATCGAGGGTTTAAAGCCCGGAAGTGCTGTGGCACAGGGCTTTTTCTCATGCGTAATGGTGTCGCCGACCTTGGTGTCGCGGACCTGTTTGATCGAGGCGGTGAAAATACCGATCTCACCCGGCCCCAGTTCGGCGATATCGACCATCTGCGGTTTGAGCACCGAGAGCTTGTCGACGCCATATGCGGCACCGGTTTTCATCATCTTGATCTTGTCGCCCTTTTTGATCACGCCGTCGATGACGCGGATCAGAACGACAACGCCGAGGTAGCTGTCATACCAACTGTCGACCAGCATCGCTTTGAGCGGCGCATCGCGAGTGCCTTTGGGCGCGGGCAGACGGGTGACGATGGCTTCCAAAACGTCGGGGATGCCGATGCCGGTCTTGGCGGAAATCTCAATCGCCTCAGAGGCGTCAATGCCGATCACATCCTCGATCTGCTCACAGACGCGTTCCGGCTCGGCGGCCGGCAGGTCGATTTTATTCAACACCGGGACGATTTCGTGATCCGCATCAATGGCTTGATACACGTTGGCCAAGGTTTGCGCCTCAACGCCCTGAGTGGCGTCCACGACCAACAAAGACCCCTCAACGGCCTGCATCGAGCGCGACACTTCGTAGGCGAAATCGACGTGACCGGGGGTGTCGATCAGGTTGAGGATATACAGCTCACCGTCTTTGGCGGTGTATTCGATACGCACCGAGTTGGCCTTGATCGTGATCCCGCGCTCGCGTTCGATGTCCATACTGTCCAACATCTGCGCCTTCATATCCCGGTCCGCCACCGTGTGGGTGGACTGGATCAGCCGGTCAGCAAGGGTCGATTTCCCGTGGTCGATATGAGCGACGATGGAGAAGTTACGGATGTTTTTCAGCTCGGTCATGGAAGGCCTGCGCAGGTTGAGAATTAGCCTGTTTCTATGGGGGGAAATGGGGGGAATGGCAATAGGGAACGGCCTTCTGCCTTACCCCATTTGCCCGGCAATCATCGCATGGACCCGAACAGCATACCGATCCGTCATCCCGGATACGAAATCAGTCAGGCTGTGGAGCGCAGTGTATTCATCCACCACATCGCGCAGGTCGATATCGGCAGCTGCAGCCAGTTGACGATGATAGGCCGAAAGCGCCAAGACATCCCAATTCTGCGCACCCAGCTCTTCATAAATGGGTAGCAACCCCGTCAGCACAGCATGCAAAATATTGCGCCCCGTCACTTCGAGTTTGGTTTTGCGCGGTGCCGTGAAAATTTGACTGTGCGCAGTGGCTTCGATTTTTGCGAATTGAGCGGACACATCAGATTTCGAGATCAAAGAGGCCGAAAAATGCCCCGTCATGATCGCTTCGTAGTTTTGCTTAAACGCCGCGACACAGGCATGAATCGCGGCCCCAATCGCGCGGGCTCGGTAATAGGTGACGTCCTTGCCAGACAGGTCCTGATTGTCGCCCGCAAAAAGTGCGCCAAGCAACTCTTTGACCCGCATTTCAGACAGATCGCCCGTCACATAGGCATCTTCAAGGTCCAGAATATTATAGCAAATATCATCGGCGGCTTCGACAAGGAACACAGCCGGGTGACGTCGCCACCACCGACCCTCATCGCCTTGCTCTACGAGCAAACCACACCGCTCTGCAACACGTTCAAAAAGGTCATATTCAGACCGAAACAGACCGAACTTCGTCAAGCCTTTGTAGGTTTTCTCCTTGTCACGCGCCTTCGCCTTCTCGCTGACCTCAGCCAGTGCGGGATATTTTGTGAAGGCTCCAAGCACAGCATGACTCAATCGCATACCGCCCTCGTTTCGATACATTTCCAATCTGGAAATCAAACGAAAGCCCTGTGCGTTGCCCTCAAATTTCTCAAATTCTGTCCGATCCGCGACTTGGACCGCATCGAAAAATGAATGCCCCTCGGCAAACCGCGCAGCGAACCAAGCCCCCATCGCGTCTTCGCCAGAGTGACCGAAAGGAGGGTTTCCAATGTCATGGGCAATGCACGCAGCCTGAACCACACCAGACAGAACATGTCTCTGCCCTTCTGCGATCTCGCCCTGTGTCTCAAGCCAATGCCCGACTTCGATGCCAAGCGAACGGCCAACACTGCTTGTTTCTATACTGTGAATCAGCCGATGATGAATGTGATCATGTGCATAGAGCGGATGCACCTGCGTCTTGTTCGCAAGCCGCCGAAACGGCAAGGAAAACACAAGTCGGTCGTAATCCTGAGCGTAATTGGGGCGGTTCGGATTGATCTCGCGCACTTCATCATGGAGCAATGACATCTCCAAAAGATTTTCCCAATTCATCCGCATCTAAAATATCCTCTCAATCTCAGTCCTGATCATATCCAGCAGCATGACAAGATGCTACTCCCCCTCAGCAACCCTCCGCCTCCCTTCTCCCACGCGACAAACTCTGCAATTGCGCAAAACGACAGACTCAGGATAGTCTTATGTCATTATTCACCAAGACGGCGGACCCTGCGGGCGTGTGGCAGTGCCATGAAAGCGCAAAAAGACGGGGCCTCGTGGTTTGGATTGAGAGGCAGGACTATGAAAAAAACCGTCAAGAAAACCGCAATCGCAGTCGCAACTTTTGCCACGATCAGCAGTGCAACCTTTGCTCCGATCCCGGCGCAAGCGGGTGCGATTGAGCGGGCGTGCATGTCGTCGGATCGGGCCGCGAACAACCGCAATCTTTGCGGCTGTATTCAACAGGTAGCCGATATGACCCTGACAAACGGGGATCAGCGCCAAGCCGCGAAGTTCTTTAAGAACCCGCAAAAGGCGCAGGATGTACGCCAGTCGGACAACAGTTCGCACGAAAGTTTCTGGCAGCGCTACAAAGCCTTTGGCGCGGCGGCAGAACAATACTGTGGCTGAACAGAAGCTTTACGAACCGCTGAACACACTCAAACCTGTCGGCCCCGAGATATGGATCGCGGACGGGCCGCCTGTGCCGTTTTATGGCATCGGGTTTCCGACTCGCATGACGGTGGTGCGCATCAACGGGCGGCTTTGGGTGCATTCGCCGATTACACTTGATGAAGGCCTGTTGAATGAACTGGCGGATTTGGGGCCGATCGGCTGGTTGATCGCGCCCAATCCGATCCATTATGTTTCAGTGCATCTGTGGCACGAACGCTTTCCGCAAGCGCAGGTTCTGGCCGCGCCCGGCGTCAAAGAGCGCGCAGCGAAATACAACATTCCCTTTCCGAAACATGATGTTATGGGCGATGACGTACCCGAAGGCACCGAAGATGTCCTGCGCCAAAGACTTGTGAAAGGGCATCGGTTCTTGCACGAGGTGGTGTTTTATCACATCCCATCCAAGACCCTGATCCTCACCGATTTGATCGAGAATTTCGAGGCCGAAAAGGTCGGGCGATTTAAGGCTATTTTGATGCGTCTGGCGGGGATTTTGGACCCGGATGGCAAGGCCCCGGCTGATATGCGCGGCACATTCAAATCCAAGGCCAAAGCGCGCAAAGCGATCCGCGAAGTGATCGGATGGGCGCCCGAAAAGGTGATCCTAAGCCACGGGCGTTGGTATGATCACAACGGCACGGCGGAGTTGAAACGCGCCTTTCGCTGGCTACGGATCGAGAACGGCAAGTAGCCCTTCGGCGGCAACTTCGATCAGGTCCAAAGCCTCGTCAAAATTGCGGGTGTAATAGGGGTCCGGCACGGCGGTAACGCCGATGTCGGGCACATAGGACATCATCAGGCGCACGGGCGTTGTGTTGCCTTGGGGGCGGAGCGTCTCGACAGCGCGCTGGTTGGCCTCATCCATCACCACAATCACATCGAAGGCCTCGAAATCCCCGGCGGAGACTTGACGCGCGCGCAAGCCTGAAAGGTCATAGCCGCGCCGGGCAGCGGCGGTTTGCATCGGACCGTAGGGCGGCTCACCGACATGCCAATCACCGGTTCCGGCGCTATCGACCAGAATCGCCTGAGACCTCGCGCGCGCCTTGGTGGCCACGACCGCCTCGGCGGTGGGAGAACGGCAGATATTACCGAGACAGACAAAGACGATTTTCTGCATGTGGACCTCCTGTGCGTTCAGGCTACCCTTGTCAGGCCGGGCGGAGCAAGGCAGGGTTTGGAAAAAGGAGAGGCGTCGAATGGCGGGTGGAATTTTTATACTCTCAGGCGCAGGTCTGTCGGCAGAAAGCGGATTGCGGACCTTTCGTGCGGCGGACGGGTTGTGGGAAGATCATCGGGTGGAAGACGTGGCCACACCTGAGGCCTTTGAGCGCGACCCAGAGTTGGTGCAACGGTTTTACAATATGCGCCGGGCACAGGCCGCAGCCGCAATGCCGAACGCAGCCCACGAGGCGCTAGCAAAGTTGCAGGCCGATTATGACGGCCCGGTTACTTTGGTGACGCAAAATGTCGATGACCTGTTGGAACGCAGCGGAGCGCGCGAGGTGATCCATATGCATGGCTCGGTCATGGGCGCCCTCTGTAGCGCCTGCGACCATCGTTGGGCGGCCCCGATGGAGATGCGCGTCTCTGATCCCTGCCCGTCCTGCGGCATGTCCCACACCCGCCCCGACATCGTGTGGTTTGGCGAAATTCCCTATCACATGGACGCGATCCAGAACGCCTTGGAAAACAGCGATCTGTTCGTCTCCATCGGCACCTCGGGCATGGTCTACCCGGCGGCGGGATTTTCGCAAATGGCACGGCAATTGGGACTCAAAACGTTGGAACTGAACCTCGAAGCCTCCGGCGCAATGTTTGATGCGGTGATCGAGGGTCCCGCGACACAGGTGGTGCCCGATTGGGTATCACGAGTGTTAAGTGGCAAAGAAATTTGAGTATTTTTGCCAAAAAGAAACGGGCACATCTATGATAACCGCATATTAACTTTCAGCCCAGTAGGATTGTGTTGCGGTACAGGCGGGAGCGCCGATGACCGCCCAAGAAGAAGACGCGCCGGTCCGTGGGACACCCCCTTCCGAAGGTCCGTCACAGAGCGGAGGATCGGCGACCGGCGCGCGCCCCTTTGTTTCTTCTTGGAGAAATACTCAAAGCCACCCTACCGGAACGCCGGGCCATGCACCCATGTGGTGAGGGAATAGCGTTCGCCTTGTGTGACCGGAGTGACCCGATGCAGCACGAAGGACGGAAACAACACGGCCGAACCTCGCGCGCGATCTGAGGGGCGTAGGTTGGCATCGGCTTGCAGCTCAAGCACGCCGCCCAGATAGTCCGCCGCCTCAGACAATTGCACCACAAGCGTCAGTTTGCGCCGGGAGGCAAGTGGACCTTCGCCAATATCGGAATGCCAGACGAAATGCCCCTCGCGCTCGGCCCCATAACGGGCGACCTGCGGGCTTTCGCCAAACTCAGTGAGGGCAAAATCGAAATGCGCCCGGTTGGCCTCCGCCACAAGCGCCATGATCCGATCCATCACCCAGCCACCACCATCGCGGTCATCCAGCCAGGCGAGTTCAGCACGGCGCAGGTTGTGGTCAGAGCGATTTCCGACCAACCCCGCATCCGCGAGGTCTTTTTCATGAGACAGGGCAATGATCGCATCACATTCGGCAGGCGAGAAGGCCTCCGGGACCGCATAAGCGCTCAGCATGATCCGGGGTTCACTTTCAAAAGGGGGAAGGCGCGGCCCAAAATTTGCCGCGTCCATACCCGCCATTTAACCTCTTTTGAAAACGGATCAAGAGGGATCAGAGCCCCCACCGAAACGGAGGCTCTGAGAGGCGATCAATTGCCCATTTTACCGTTCTGCATCCCGGTGCCATCCATCGGCATGGTCATGGCGGCTGGGGCGTCTTGGCGCTCCAGATCGACGGGGATTTCAACGGTGATGTCGCCCGCTTGTTCAAAGGTCAGGGTCACTGTGACCACATCGCCCTGCCCCATCGGTTTGAGCAGCCCCATCATCATGACGTGATCGCCGCCCCGCGCCAAAGCATGGGTGCCTTGCGCCGGAACCGCAAAGCCCTCGTCCACGCGCATCATTTTCATCACGCCATCAGCCATGGCTTTGTGAGTATGCAACTCGGTGAGCTTGGCGATGTCAGAGGTCGCCGCGATCAAACGATCATCGGTGTCACCCGTGTTGTGGATGACAAAAAACGCCGCACCGGATTTGGCCGTCATACCGGAGGAGCGCGCATAGGCGTCCTCAATGGTGATGTCGGCCATGGCCGGAAGCGCGAAAGACAGGGCGGCTGCGCCCGCGAGAAGGGTGGTTTTGAAAAACATGATTTTATCCTTGGTCTGAGTGTTTGAAAGAGAAACAGATTAGACCAAAGGCGGATCGCGGGCCTTGCGGTTGGGCAGGGAGATCGCGGTCATGTGGTGCGCCACAGATGCGGGCGCAAAGCGCAACACAGTGTGGCCCGGCGCAGACAGCACGAAAGGCTCGGCCAGCCCGGCAATGACACTGAGCGCGCAATCGGGACAGATGTGGCGTGGCCCAATAGGTTCGCCATTCTCGTCCATCAAAACGGTGATCGGCCCGGTGCCCGTACACAGCACCATCGTCCCGGTCGCATCAACCATAGTGCCCCGTGCCACGGCCATGGATTGGGACGTAACGAGCAGCATAAAGGCCAGCACAAAGGCCGCGATGGGACGGGTCAAACGCATGAACGGCACTTTAGCCGGACCGCAGCGGAAGGCAAGCGCAACACAGCGCGACACCGGCACTGCGACGTGCCGCCACATGCCTTTGTCGCAACGACCGCCCATCACCGCCCCTCACTCACGGCCCAAGCTCGGAGAGGTAAAAGGCAAAATCCGCAAAGCCGCCCGACCGCGTGCGGGCTTCGGCGTGACAGCCCAGACAACTCCCCTCTCGCGCATCTTGCAGGTAGCTTTCCATCGTCACATTGGACACGAAACGCGGCACCTCGCCATGTTCAAACAACGGGCTTTTATTGGCACCGCGCCATTGATTGGTGATCAAACGGTACTGCGCCAAAGGGGTGTCGGCCAGACGCGCCTGCCAGCGGGCATTGGTGTCTTGGGTCGGGTCAAAGATTTGCCAACATCGCGTGATCCGACTGGGCGCAAGGGGGCTCCCATCGCGGGCACGGGCAAAGGGCGGGGCCTGTGACCAAAACGGCATGGGCGGCGGCACATTGGTGGCGCAACTCGGGCAAGACGGATCAAACAACAGGTACGATTGCGCCGCCTTCGGGGCGGGACAGCCATTTGGAAACAAGTCCTTGGAATAAATCGAATTGATCCGGCGCGCGACCGGAGAGAGCGGTGCCGTGTCTTGATGCTCAAACGTGGCCCAGAGCCACTCGTCGCCATTGCCGGACCCGACCTTGGTGACAATATGCATCCCGACCATGCCAAACAGCCCCTCAAGGCACAAAGGTTGACCCGAAAGGCTCTGCTCCGCCGGAACCCGCACAACCCCACGTTCGGTGACAAATCGGGGATCGTCGTCATCCAGCCACACCCACGCCGTTTTGACATGAACGCTGGGCGGGGCCTTGGCGCTCTGCCCCCTTGGGAAATTGGCATCCTGCGAGGTCAACCCCGCAACATAGGCGGCGGCAGGGGCATTGATCCGCGTTTCATACACCAACGGATTGCCGTTTTGGTCAATCACGGCGGCCCCATCCGCTTGTACCAGATCGCTCAACACCAATGGGCCGGACGTGTCGCCTGAACCACGACAGGCTACGGCCATGTCTTGACCGACCACGGCGTCTTTTCGTGGCATGGATTGCCAGGCATCGGGTGCGGGTTCCGAAGGCGCAACATCGCGCCAATTCAAGGCCGTGAAGGCGCGCCAAGCGAACATATCAAAGGGTGTCTGCACCGCCTTGTTCACCACCATATATTCCAAACTTGAGGAAAAAGATGTCAAATCAAAGGGGTAATTGGCGCAAAGGCGGATGTCATCCGCGTCGCCGGGGGGCAAGGCACAAAACGGATCATCCGCCTGCGCAGCAGAGGCGATCCCCAAAGTGGCCACCAACACAACAGTGGCCGCGACGCACATAAACCGCCCAGCCCAGCGGAGTATGGCCCACCACCCGATCGTTTGTTTCAAAGCCCAAACCATAGGGTATCAGGCCAGAGCCTACGGTCCCTTGTCAATCGCTCATAGAAAAACCCCCGAAAGCGCCAGGCCATTCGAGGGTTTCACCATCTCAACCAAAAAGAACTTAAGCGGTGGCTTGAGCTTTTTTGATTTCTTTTTTGATTTTCAGCGCGCTATCGGACAGCTCTTCGTCCTTGGCTTTCGCCAGGAAAGCGTCCAGACCACCACGGTGGTCAACAGTACGCAACGCAGCAGCAGAAATACGCAGCTTGAACGAGCGACCGAGTGTTTCCGAAATCAGCGACATTTCGTTGAGATTCGGAAGAAAACGGCGGCGGGTTCTGTTTTTGGCGTGGCTGACATTGTTGCCAGACATCGGGCCTTTACCGGTCAGTTCGCAACGACGCGACATGGGTTTATCCTCGTTTCACTGGCGAAAGCGTCACCCGCCCCGCACTTCTTAAGACTCAGTTCTGTCTTGTTCGCGCTCTCTTTGACGCTCAAGTGTCCAAGGTGCAACCCCGAAATCACATGAAACTGTCACAGAAGTCTGTTTATCGACAGAAAAAGGCACCGCCCGAGGGAAGCGCCCGAAATTCAGTTCGCGGTGCATAGGCGATCATCGGAGAATCGTCAAGCCCCACAACCGAGATGGGCCGTGGGGAATGCGCCTTAGCCGTGCTGAAGCGCGTTCAAAACATCCGCCGCCGCATGGCCCGGCGTCAACTGCCCCGCAGCAACCTGTTTGGCCAGATCGGAAATCATGGATTTGAGCGGCTCTTTTTGCAGCTGTGCCAAAAGGCCCTGACGAATCTCCTGACCAAACCAATATTCGGCCTGCTCGGCGCGACGTTGATCAAAATGCCCCGTCTCGCGCCGCCATTCGGTGAGGTTTTGGATTTCGCCCCACGCCTCTTTCAGACCATCGACCTGAAGGGCCGAGACGGTCATCGCCTTGGGGAAGCCTTCCGGGTCTTGTGGCCGTTTGCGCAACAGGCGCAGGGCGCCTGCGTAATCCGCACAGGTGCGATTGGCGGCGGGTTTGAGATCGCCGTCAGCCTTGTTCACCAGGATAATATCGGCCATTTCCATAATACCGCGCTTGACGCCCTGAAGCTCATCCCCGCCTCCAGGGGCCAGCAGCAGCAAGAACAGATCGGACATCTCGGAGACCACGGTCTCGGACTGCCCGACCCCCACGGTTTCGATCAGGATCAAATCATAGCCCGCCGCCTCACACAGAGCGACCGCCTCGCGGGTGCGCCGTGCCACGCCGCCCAATTCGGTTTGCGACGGCGACGGCCGGATAAAGGCGTTTGGTTCGCGCGACAATTCCTCCATCCGGGTTTTGTCGCCCAAAATGGACCCGCCTGAGCGCGCCGAAGACGGGTCCACCGCCAAAACGGCGACCTTTTTGCCCTCGCGGATCATCATCATGCCAAAACTTTCGATAAAGGTGGATTTGCCCACCCCCGGAGTCCCCGACAATCCAAGTCGAAGCGCCTGACGCCCGGATTTACCGACCTCTTCCATCAGTAAAATCGCCTGCGCGCGGTGATCGGCGCGGGCAGATTCGACCAAGGTGATGGCACGGGCCAAAGCCCGACGGTTGCCCGAAACCACCCCGTCAGCAAGTTGTTTTATATCCATTACAGTCTTCCGGCAGATTAAGCGCATGTCGCCTTTCGTTTTGCCCCGTCCATCGGGGCGATGTCCACCCCTGTCCGGCCTGTACCTGTCCGGTCTGTAAGAGTGCCCCATATGCTCCAGGTTTTCCCAATTTTGCGCCGCTATACACGCGCCCTTGTCTGGGGGCCTTTGGTGTTTGCGCTCACATCCCCACCGCTGATGGCTCAGGACACGCACATGCGGTTTGACATCCGCCTTGGCGCTCTCAAGGTCGGCCATTTGGGCGTGGCCGCCAACGAAACGGATCAAACCTATGCGGTGCGAGCACAGTTTCAGGACACAGGATTGATCGGCATTTTAGTGGGCATACGATTTGATGCCCATGCCCAAGGCACCCGCCTTGGAACATCCCTCATTCCGCGCAAATATGAAGAAAACGTCGACACAGGCCGCCGCCAAAGCCTCACCCGTTTACAGTATGACGCCGGTCTGCCGCAGGTGCTCGACGACACGCCAACCTCACCACTTTTGATCGCGCTCGAAGATCAACGTGGCACCATCGACCCCCTCACCGCGCTCTACACCCTTCTGCGCTCGGGCCCCGCGCCATGCGGTCAAAACATTCCCGTCTTTGACGGACGACGGCGCAGCCAAGTGACGCTTGGGCCAATGCGTGACGGTCAGTGTTCAGGCAACTACCGCCGTATTGCGGGCTATTCTGACGCCGAGATGCGCGAACGGGTGAGCTTTCCGCTGACGCTGCGCTTTGCAGGGGCGGAGGGAAAGTCGCATTTGGTCGAGGCCAAAGTCGACACACTATGGGGTTCGGCAACGCTCACCCGGCAATAAGGTTCACCCTCAAGCGCAGCCCCTCTTTTCGCCCGCCCCGCTTTGGCTCATAACGGGGCCATGTTTGAACCGAAACTCCCGATTGATGATGTGCTGGATGCGCTGACCTGTGCCGTGCGCGACACGGGCCGCGCGGTGTTGATGGCCCCGCCCGGCGCGGGCAAAACCACCCGCGTGCCCTTGGCGCTTTTACCGCATATCACGGGACGGATCGTGATGTTGGAACCGCGTCGATTGGCGGCCCGCTCCGCCGCCGAACGCATGGCGCAAACGCTGGGGGAGGCTGTTGGGCAAACGGTCGGCTACAGGATGCGCGGCGACACCAAACTGTCGAAATCCACCCGGATCGAAGTCGTCACCGAAGGCATTCTGACCCGGATGTTGCAAAGTGACCCGGAACTGACCGGCGTCGGCGCGGTGATTTTTGATGAATATCACGAACGCTCGCTCAATGCCGATCTGGGCTTGGCGCTGACTTGGGAATTGCGTCAAGTGTTGCGCGACGATCTTGTGGTCATCGTCATGTCGGCTACCTTGGACGCTGATCCCGTGGCCGCGCTTTTGGACGATGCCCCGGTGATCCGCTCCGAAGGCCGGGCCTTTCCGGTCGACACCCGCTGGTTGGACGCTCCGACGCCCAAAGCACGCCGCTTTGAAGACGCGATGGCGGATTTGGTGATTGAGGCGGTCACACAGGAGAGCGGATCGGCCTTGGTGTTTATACCGGGTGAAAGCGAGATCCGCCGGGTTGAGGCACGGCTCACAGGGCGCGTCCCCACCGATTGCGCGGTCCGTCCTCTGTTTGGCGCGATGAAATTTGCCGACCAGCGCGCCGCAATTGCTCCCTGTGCGACGGGTCGCAAGATCGTGTTGGCCACCTCCATCGCCGAGACCTCTTTGACCATCGAAGATGTGCGCATCGTCGTGGACGCAGGCCGGGCGCGGCGGGCACGGTTTGATCCGGCCTCGGGCATGTCGCGGCTGATCACCGAACGCGCCTCAAAGGCCGAGGCCGAGCAACGCCGGGGCCGTGCCGGACGGGTTGCCGAGGGCGTGTGCTTCCGATTCTGGACCAAGGGCGAAGAAGGCGCAATGCCCGCCTTTGCCCCGGCCGAAATTGAAACGGCAGACCTCACGGGATTGGCCTTGGAACTGGCGCTTTGGGGGGCGTTTGAATCGGACCTATCGTTTTTGACGCCCCCACCACCGGGGCCTTTGGCGGAGGCGCGTGCCTTGCTGCATGGGCTGGGCGCGCTGGATGAAACGGGACGGATTACGGCGCATGGCAAGGCTCTATCGACCAAACCGCTGCACCCGAGACTTGCACATATGCTGCAATTGGCGGGGGCGCAGGCGGCAGATTTGGCGGCTTTGTTGAACGAACGCGATCCTTTGCGTGGCGCAGGCGTTGATTTGGCGCTGCGCATCCGCGCGCTGCGTACGCCGGGTCAGGGGACACCGGGCACGATGGATCGCGGCGTGATCGAGCGGGTGAAACAGGAGGCCAAACGGTTGCGTGCGGGCGCGAGTGAAGGCCCCAAAATGAGTCTGGGTGAGATGGCCGCATTGGCCTACCCGGACCGCATTGGCCTGCGTCGCAAAGGCGATCAGGCGCGCTATATCCTGTCGGGCGGCAAGGGCGCGGTGATGGACGATGGTGATCAAATGGCTGGCGTCCGGTTGATCGTCGTCACCGACACAGACGGCGCGCCGCGTGAGGCAAAAATCCGGCAAGCCGTGGAACTCACTGAGGCAGAGCTGCGCGCGCTTTATGGCGAGCAAATCATGTGGCGCGAGATATGCCAATGGGACAAGCGTGAAAAACGGGTGGTGGCGCGCAAACAGGAGTGTTTTGGCGCGCTGGTCTTGGAGGATCGTCAGTGGAAAGAGGCCCCGCCTGAGGCGATGGCCCTCGGGGCGCTCGACGGGCTACGCCAGATCGGATTGCCATGGAGTGACGCTGCCAAACGCTTTGCCGCACGGGTGCGTTTGATGGGAGATGATTTTCCCGATGTCTCTGAGGCGGCTTTGATGGAGACGCTTGAGACATGGCTTTTGCCGCATCTCAAAGGCGCGCGCTCCGAAACGCAATTGCGGTCTCTGGACATCACCGAGGCGCTCCGCGCAATGTTGGATTGGAGCCAAATGCAGCGGCTGGACACAGAAGTGCCCGGACAGTTCGTCAGCCCGGTCGGGCGCAAATTACCGATTGATTATTCCGGCGAGCACCCCGAGGTGACGGGCCGCATTCAAGAGTTTTTTGGCACCACCACCCACCCGACGGTCGGGCCAAACCGCGTGCCGCTCAAGGTGGTTTTAACCTCCCCCGCGCATCGTCCGGTGCAGGTCACGATGGATTTGCCTGGGTTTTGGAAAAGCTCCTACGCCGATGTGCGCAAGGATATGCGCGGGCAATATCCGCGCCACCCCTGGCCCGAAGACCCGACCGAAGCCGATCCGACTCTGCGGGCAAAACGGCGCGGAACTTAGGCACCCCGCCTTTGCTGCACTGCATCATTTCTAAGCGAGACGGCATATCCCTCCGGATTTGGTGCTGAAAATCCGGGCACTCTATAATTTTGCCCCAAAACTCTGGCCAATCTTCGGATTCTGAATTGCTTAATTCAAGGACCGCTTCCAAAAGCAAAGCGTGAAGCTGTTTCACAGGCGATCGCAGAGTGGCGATCCGACCTTTTGTCCCAAAGACCGGGACGCGCGGCAATGGCGCTGCATTCTCACTGAAACGAAACTGGGCTCGCATGATGCGACCCGCGTTCTGAGATGGAGTGCCATTATGTCGAAGAAACACCTAGTGATCGTTGGAAATGGGATGGCGCCTGGGCGGATGTTGGAACATCTGTTTGAGGTGACAGACGCCTATGACGTGACGATTTTCAACGCCGAGCCGCGCGTCAACTATGACCGGATCATGCTGTCGCCGGTGCTGTCGGGCGAAAAAACCTATGCCGATATCATCATCCATGGCGAAGGCTGGTATGAGGAACACGGGATCACGCTCCATCAGGGCGAAAAGATCACCGAAATTCACCGCAACGAGCGTAAAGTCGTCTCTGAGACCGGGCGCGAAGTGGCCTATGACAAGTTGGTGATCGCCACCGGGTCGAACCCGTTTATCATTCCTTTGCCGGGGCATGACCTGCCGGGCGTTTTGGCCTATCGCGATCTGGACGACACCGGCGCGATGATCGAAGCCTCCGACAAAGGCGGGCGCGCGGTTGTGATTGGCGGCGGGCTTTTGGGACTGGAAGCGGCGGCGGGCTTAAAACAGCGCGGCATGGAGGTGACGGTCATTCACCTGATGCCGACGTTGATGGAACGCCAACTCGACACGGCGGCTGGCTACCTGTTGCAAAAGGAATTGGAAGGCCGCGGGATCGAAGTCCTGTGCGAGGCCAACACCAAACAGATTTTGGGCCAAGACCGGGTTGAGGGCGTGGAACTGGCCGATGGCCGGGTGATCGACGCCTCGCTCGTGGTCATGGCCGTGGGCATCCGCCCGAATGTGCAAGTGGCGCAAGAGGCCGGGCTTGAGGTCAACCGCGGTATTGTGACGGATGCGACGATGAAAACCTCTGATCCGAACATCTATTCGGTCGGCGAATGTGTTGAGGTCGGTGGCCTGGTCTATGGCCTTGTCGCACCGCTTTACCGCATGGCGAAAGTGGCGGCGGATCACTTGGCGGGCGCTTCAGAAATGGCCTTTGCCCATGCTGAAACACCGACAAAACTCAAGGTCACCGGTTGTGATCTCTACTCCGTTGGCGATTTTGCCGAGGGCGACGGACGCGAAGACATTGTGCTGCGCGATGCGATGCGCGGGACGTATAAGCGCGTGATCCTCAAGGACAATAAGATCATCGGCGCGGTGCTTTATGGCGATGTCGCCGATGGTGGCTGGTACAACGAGCTGTTGAAATCCGGCGAAGACATCTCCGAGATGCGCGAGACATTGATCTTTGGTCAGGCTTATCAGGGCGGCGCGGGGGCTGACCCTTTGGCCGCGGTCGCAAATCTCTCGGATGATGCGGAGATTTGCGGCTGTAACGGCATTACCAAAGGCACAATTGTGACCGCGATCCAAGCCAAAGGTCTGACCTCGCTGACCGAAGTGCGCGCCCATACCAAAGCCTCGGCGTCTTGCGGCACCTGCACCGGGTTGGTTGAAAATGTCATGGCGCTCACCTTGGGCGATGCGTTTCAATTGCCCGCCTCCGAGGGCATGTGTCCCTGCACCACCCACAGCCACGGCCATGTCCGCCGCTTGATCAAAGCCAAGGGCCTCAAATCCATCCCCGCCGTCATGCAAGCGCTGGAATGGACCACGCCGGAAGGCTGTGCCAAATGCCGTCCGGCGTTGAATTATTACCTCGTGGCCGATTGGCCGGGCGAGTATGTCGATGATCAACAGTCGCGGTTCATCAACGAACGCGTCCACGCCAACATCCAAAAGGACGGCACCTATTCGGTCGTACCCCGGATGTTTGGCGGCATCACCACGCCGGACGAGCTGCGCGCGATTGCCGATGTGGCGGACAAATATGAAATTCCGACCGTGAAGGTAACAGGCGGGCAAAGGATCGACCTTTTGGGCGTCAAAAAGGAGGATTTGATCCCGGTTTGGGCCGATCTCAATGCCGCAGGAATGATCTCCGGGGCCGCTTATGCCAAGGGCCTGCGCACAGTGAAAACCTGTGTCGGTTCCGATTGGTGCCGCTTTGGCACCCAGGACTCCACCGGCTTGGGCATCAAACTTGAGCACTATCTCTGGGGCGCATGGACCCCGGCAAAACTTAAACTCGCCGTGTCGGGTTGCCCGCGCAACTGTGCGGAAAGCACCTGTAAGGACATCGGCATCGTCTGTGTCGATAGCGGTTATGAGGTGCTCTACGGCGGGGCCGCCGGGCTTCACATCCAAGGTACGACCAAACTCGGCACCGTGCCGACCGAAGACGACGTGATCGAGGTGGTCGGCGCATTGACGCAATATTATCGCGAAACCGGGTTTTATCTGGAACGGATTTACAAATGGGCGGATCGGCTGGGCTATGACCACATCCGCGAGGTGATTCTGGACGATCTGGAACAGCGCAAAGCCTATAATGCACGCTTTGCCCATGCCCAGAGTTTCGCGCAAGTGGACCCATGGGCCGAATTTGTTGGCGGCAAAGATGCGCATGAATTCAACCCAATCAACATCAGAAAACTGGAGGCGGCGGAATGAACGTCCAGACCAAAACCTGGGTCAGCATCGGCCCGCTCACCGAGATTCCGCGCCAAGGCGCGCGCTGTGTCAAAAACGGCGACATGAGCATCGCGGTGTTTCGCACCTCACACGATCAGATCTTTGCCCTCGAAGACAAATGCCCGCACAAGAACGGCCCCCTGAGCCAAGGGATCGTACATGACGGCTGCGTCACCTGCCCCTTGCACAATTGGGTGATCTCGCTTGAGACCGGCGCGGCTCAAGGCGCAGATGTTGGTCAGACCACCACATTCGAGATCAAGATCGAAGACGGCAACGTGCTTTTGGCGCTGTGACCTTTTCAGGTCGGGCGCCTCTTACCGAGACGACACCAGTTCGCGCCAAAACAGTGGCGCGAACAGGGCGTAGACTGTGGCCATTTCGAGCCGCCCCAAATACATGCCAAAGGTCAAAACCAGCTTCGACGGCGTGTTGAGCGTGGCGAAATTACCCGCCGGGCCAATGATATCCCCCACCCCCGGCCCGACATTGGCCAAGGCCGTCAGCGAGCCGGAAATGGCGGTGGACATGTCTTGGCCGAAGAAACTCAACAGGATCGCCATCACGCCAAACGTGGCGGAATAGAGCACAAAAAACGCAATCACACCAGAAAGCGCATCGGGGGCGACAGGGCGGCCTTCGTATTTGACAAAAGTGACCCGGTGCGGCGCGTAGCTTTTGCGGATTTGTGCAATCAACGCCCGCCCCGCCACCAACCAGCGCATCGCCTTGGCCCCGCCTGCAGTGGACCCGGTGGCCCCGCCCACAGCGGTCAAAACGAAAAAGGCGGCAACGGCAAAAGGTCCCCAAAGCGTATAATCCGTGGTGGCGTAGCCAGTGGTGGTGACGATGGAGACGACATTGAACGCGACAAGGCGGAGCGCATCAAACAGGGTTTCACCCCGCACCATCATGAGCCAAAGCGACAGGCCGGATATGGTCAACGCAAGGGTCGTCAACATGGCGGAAACCTGTTCAGACTGCCAAACGCCGCGTCGGACCCCTCTGATATACCACGCAAAAGGCAAAGCGCCCGCGAGCATGAATGCGGTGCACACCCATTGCAGGAAGGCGCTGTCGAAATGGCCAAAAGACGCATCATAGCCGGAATAGCCCCCCGTTGAGAGCGTGGTCATCGCGTGGGTGACCGCGTCAAAGGGTGACATGCCGCCGATCAGATAGAGCAAGCCGCAAAGGAAAATCAAAGCGAAATAGATTTGCAGCGTCGCAGAGGCAAACATCGTGGCATTGCGCAGTTCTTTGCCGCCTTGTTCCGAGCTTTCAGAGCGAAACAATTGCATCCCACCGACTTTCAAGATCGGCAAAAGCGCGATGCCGGTGACGATAAAACCGACACCGCCAACGGCCTGAAGCATGGCGCGCCACAAGATAATGCCCCTCGGCGTGGCATCCAGACCCGACATGACGGTGGAGCCAGTGGTGGTGATGCCCGACATCGCCTCGAAAAATGCATCCACAAAGGACAGATCGAACAGGTACAGCGGCCCCGCGCCACACAGAGCGGCCACCATCCAGACCGACGAGGTCATCAAAAACGTGTGCAGCGGCCGCAGCCCGGTGGCGTCCGGCGACGTGGCCAGCGCAAGCGCTCCGCCGAGAAAGCCAAACAAAAGGGCGGGCACTTCAAACAGGCTTGCGGTGTCAGGAAAGAGCAGCGCCACAACGCCCATGAGAGCGGCGAAAAACACCATCACCAACCCATTGATGAAGACGACGAAACTCATGTGCCACTTGCCTTGCTGTGGGCCGCCGTGGCCTCAATCTGGAGGCTCAAGCGATCATGCTTCTGAAAACCACGAAGCCCCTCTCCATGCAAGGGGTGGCATGGAGAGGGGCGGATTTCGCATGGGCGTTGTGTCGGGCGGGTCGCTGCGCGCCTAGATTTATCTCACGAAATTTGCCTCAACTGTGGGACACGGTTCCAGCCCATGGCCCGTGCTGCCCCGCACCGCCATCGACCCGCTCAAACCCGTGCGCGCCAAAGAAATCGCGTTGTGCCTGGACCAGATCGGTGGTGCCGCGGCCCTGACGCATGGTGTCGAAATAAGCCAAGGCATTGGCAAAGGCCGGGATTGGCAGACCTTTGAGCGCAGCATAGGCGACCACACGGCGCAGCGCGGGTGCGCCCTCGCGGATCATATCCGCAAAGGTCGGCGCAAAGATCAGTTGATCATGGGGCAGGCCCGCGCGGATCGCTTGCGCCATGTCGTCAAGCAACGCCGAGCGGATGATACAGCCTTCGCGCCACACTTCGGCAGCGGCGGCAAGATCAATGCCCCAATCATAGGTCGAGGAGGCGGCAATGAGGATTTTGAAGCCTTGATCATAGGCAATGAGTTTTGCCGCCAAGAGCGCTTTTTCAAGCGTGGCATCAGAGGGCATCGGCATGGTTTCAACCGCATCATCGCCAAACAGCGCCTGCCCCGCCTCGCGCGTTGCTTTTTCCGAAGACCACGACCGCGCGGCCACGGCGGCCTCGATGGTAGAGGGCGATTGACCCAGGGTGATTGCCTCAATCGCGGTCCAACGCCCGGTGCCTTTTTGGCCCGCCGTATCGACGATCACATCGACCATCGGCTGGCCGGTTTTGGGATCAGCGGTCTGAAGCACCTTACCGGAGATTTCGACCAGATAGGATTTGAGCGGGCCTTTGTCCCAGGCTTCAAACAGCGCGCCGATCTCGGATGGGGTGCGCCCCGCCCCATCGCGCAACACCCCGTAGACCTCGGCAATCATTTGCATATCGGCATATTCAATCCCGTTGTGGACGGTTTTGACGAAATGCCCGGCCCCATCCGGGCCAAAATGCGCCGCACAGGGCTGACCATCATGTTTGGCGGAAATCGCTTCGATGATGTCGCGGATGACCTCATAGGAGGCTTTGTTGCCGCCAACCATGATCGATGGCCCATGACGCGCGCCCTCTTCGCCGCCCGACACGCCCATGCCGATAAAGTTCAAACCCTTTTCTCGCAGCGCCGCCTCGCGACGGCGAGTGTCGTGAAAATTGGCGTTGCCCGCATCAATAATCATATCGCCCTCATCCAGCAGCGGCCCCAGGTCTGCGATCACCGCATCCACTGGCCCGCCCGCCTTGACCATGATGATGATCGCACGCGGCTTGGACAGCGAGGCCACGAAGTCCTCATAGGTCTGCGCCGGCACAAGCCGCTCGGCCAAATCGCCTGCAGAGGCCACAAACGCATCTGTGACCGCGCCAGTACGATTGTAAACAGCGATGGGAAAGCCGTGATCGGCAATGTTGAGCGACAGGTTTGCGCCCATGACGCCAAGGCCAACGAGGCCGATACGCGCGTGTGACATGATAAGGTCCTTTTGACGTTCGAGAATGTGGCAAGGGCACAGATGCGCGGGGTTTTCAGAACCTCAGGCCGCCCAGCTCCCCTTTCAGATATAGCGCTATCATTCAGGAACAAGACATTTTCCAAGAAAACTTGAAATCCTCTGCGCCTTGCTCTATGTATATACAACAAACAAAAACACAGGCACGTTTCTCACCGATGGTTATGCTTTTCAAATCCGCTCTAACGGGGGTCTTGGACCCCCTTTTGCGCCGCCCTGACCGGGTTCAGGCGGCGGCTTTGTGTTGGCGTAAGGGTAAGAAAGGCAAAGAGGTGCTTTTGATCACCTCGCGCGACACTGGTCGTTGGATCATCCCCAAAGGTTGGCCGATCGAGGGGTTGGACGGCGCGGGCACGGCGGCGCAGGAGGCTTGGGAAGAGGCCGGGGTCAAACCCGGCAAGATCAAGCGTCAGCCGCTTGGTCTCTACCACTATGTCAAACGCCTCTCCAACGGTATCCCTGCCCCGATCGAGGCCTCGGTCTACCCGATCGAAGTGGCGCGTTTGGCGGATAAATTCCCCGAATGCCGTGAACGCAAACGCAGTTGGATGTCGCCCGAACAGGCGGCCATGCTGGTGGACGAACCTGAGCTGCAGGACCTGCTGCGCGCGTTTTAAGGCACCCCTGCGCAGGCTTGCACCCCAAGGCCAAGTCCGGTCGGTGGCCACAGGTCCCGGTTTGCATGCTTCACTTTGTCATGAAACCCTTGAAATACGGTGGCGGGCGCGGTAGCGCTGCGCCGCTTGTAACAGTTTTATGACGACCCTCAGGGGGAGGGAAAGCCATGAGGGATCAACATGAGTGACCAAGACGGCAAACAGTGGACCACACTGGACAAAGACCTCAACCGCATCAGCCAGCTTGAACATGCGACGCTGTACATCGGGCGACCGATGGTGGGCTTGGGTGTGGCGCTGGCCTTTATCATCGTAGCCGGGCTTGGTGCGGCTGTGGTGTTTGGCGGGCAACCGGGGTCGGCCCTGGTGATCGCTGCGGCGGCTTTGGGCGCCTATATGGCGATCAATATTGGTGCCAATGACGTGGCCAACAATATGGGCCCTGCGGTGGGTGCGAATGCATTGACCATGGGCGGCGCGATTGTGATTGCGGCGCTGTGTGAAAGTGCGGGGGCGTTGTTGGCGGGTGGCGATGTGGTCTCGACGATCTCAAAGGGGATCATCGACCCATCCGCCATGGCAAACACCCAGGTGTTCATCTGGGCCATGCTCGCGGCGCTGTTGTCCTCGGCCCTTTGGGTCAATTTGGCGACATGGATCGGCGCGCCGGTCTCCACCACCCATGCCGTTGTCGGCGGTGTCATGGGCGCGGGCATCACGGCGGCGGGCTTTGCCTCCGTCAACTGGGCCTCAATGGGATTGATCGCCGCGTCTTGGGTGATTTCGCCACTGTTGGGCGGGGTGATTGCCGCCGGATTCTTGTGGTTCATCAAAGCCCAGATCATGTACCAGGACGACAAAATCGCAGCGGCGCGCCGTTGGGTTCCGGTTCTGATCGGCATCATGATGGGCGCGTTTGCGACCTATCTGGCGATTAAAGGGCTTAAGAAACTGATCAGCATTGACCTGACAACCGCGCTCCTGATTGGTGCGGCGGTTGGCGGGTTGTCCTATGTGATTTCCGCGCCTTTGGTGCGCCGTCAATCCGAGGGGCTTGAAAACCGAAACAAATCATTGAAGGCGCTGTTTGCCCTGCCCTTGGTAATCTCGGCAGCCCTTTTGTCCTTTGCCCATGGCGCCAATGATGTGGCCAATGCGGTCGGTCCGCTGGCCGCGATTGTGCATGCCAACGCCTTTGGCGAATTCGCCGGCAAGGTCAATATCCCGCATTGGGTGATGGTGATCGGCGCGCTTGGGATTTCTTTTGGTCTGGTGCTGTTTGGGCCGAAACTGATCAAAATGGTCGGCTCACAGATCACCAAACTCAACCCGATGCGCGCCTTTTGCGTCGCACTCTCTGCCGCGATCACGGTGATTGTCGCAAGTTGGCTGGGCCTGCCCGTATCCTCCACCCATATCGCCGTGGGCGCGGTGTTTGGCGTTGGATTTTTCCGTGAATGGTATCATGATAAACGTCTGCGCGAGACTGTGGTCAAAGAGGCGGTGCGCGTGGCAGATGAAGAGCGGAGGCGGCGCAAACTGGTACGTCGCAGCCATTTCATGACCATTGTCGCGGCTTGGATCATCACCGTCCCGGCCTCGGCGGCCCTTTCTGCGGCGGTGTTTTTTGTCCTGTCGCATTTCACAAACTGAGCCGGACCAGACCGCAGCCAACACAAAACGCGCCCAGAGAGTCCTCGGGCGCGTTTTCTTTTGCAAAGCCTGACCTCGGTTAAACCCCGACACACCAGCGCATGATCGCCTTTTGCGCGTGAAGCCGGTTTTCCGCCTCGTCGAAAATCACCGATTGCGGCCCGTCCATCACATTGTTGGTCACCTCATCACCGCGGTGCGCGGGCAGGCAGTGCATGAACAGCGCGTCGGGGTTGGCATGTGACATCAGCTTGCGATCAACCCGGTAAGGGCGCAGTTGATTGTGCCGACGCTCCCGCGCCGATTGCGGATCATGCATCGACACCCAGGTGTCGGTGACCACAAGATCGGCACCTTTGACCGCCTCTTCCGCGTCGCGCACGATCTCGATCTTTGACCCTTTGGCGCGCGCCTCTTCGATAAAGCCCATTTCGGGATCAAGCGGCTCTGGCCCGGCGAAGGTGAAATCAAACCCAAACTGACCGGCGGCATGAATGAACGAGGCGCACACATTGTTGCCATCGCCACACCACACCACCTTTTTGCCTTTGATCGGACCGTTATGTTCCTCAAATGTGAGGATATCGGCCATGATCTGACAGGGATGGGTGCGGTTGGTCAGGCCGTTGATCACCGGGACGGTGGCGTATTCGGCCATCTCCAACAGGGTCTGTTCCTCAAAGGTGCGGATCATGATCATGTCAACATAGCGCGACAAGACGCGAGCGGTGTCGGCGATGGTTTCGCCATGACCCAGTTGCATATCCGCGCCCGAAAGCACCATGGTCTGGCCGCCCATTTGGCGCACACCCACGTCAAAAGACACGCGGGTCCGGGTCGAAGGCTTTTCAAAAATCAGCGCGACCATTTTGTCTTTGAGTGGCAGCTCGGCATCCAGCGCGCCTTTGGGTTGGCCCAAACGCGCCTGTTTGGTGGCTTTCGCGCTTGCGATGATCTGATGAAGATCGTCGGCACTCGTGGTGTGAATATCTAGAAAGTGGTTCATTTTACTATCTTTTCTTATCTCAGAGCGCCTTGGCGGCGGCATCAATCCGCGCCACGGCGTCGGAAATGTCATCGTCGGAAATGTTCAGCGCGGGCAACAGCCGCACCACATTGTCGGCGGCGGGTACAGTCAAAATGCCCGCCTCATAGCCCTTCGCAACCAGATCACCCGGCGCGACTTTGCATTTGAGGCCCAGCATAAGCCCCTGCCCGCGCACGCTTTCAAAAACGTCCGGGTGGGCGGCGACAAGACCTTCGAGCTTTTGACGCATCAGGCTCGCCTTGCGGTTCACCTCGGCCAAAAACGCCGGATCGGACACGATTTCAAGCACTTTGGCCCCAATGGCACAGCCCAAAGGGTTGCCGCCATAGGTCGAGCCATGGGTGCCCGCCGTCATGCCCGACGCAGCCTCTTCCGTGGCCAAAACCGCGCCCAGAGGGAAGCCCCCGCCGATGCCTTTGGCAATCATCATGATGTCCGGCGTCACGGCGGCGTATTCATGGGCGAACAATTTACCGGTCCGGGCCACACCGCATTGGACCTCGTCAAAAATCAACAGGATGCCTTTTTCATCGCACAGATCGCGCAGGCCTTTGAGGCATTGATCGGGCACGACGCGAATACCACCCTCGCCCTGAATCGGTTCGATCATGATCGCCGCGGTTTTGTCAGAGACAGCCGCCATCAGCGCATCGTGATCGCCAAAGGGCAGATGGACAAACCCCGGCATCAAGGGACCAAAGCCCTTGACCATTTTCTCGGCGCCCGAGGCGGCGATGGCCCCGGTCGAGCGGCCATGGAAACAGCCGTCAAAGGTGATGATCTCGATCTTATCCGGCTGGCCCTTGGTGTACCAATATTTGCGCGCCATTTTGATCGCCAGTTCGGCGGCCTCGGTGCCCGAGTTGGTAAAGAAACAGGTGTCGGCAAAGGTCAGATCGACCAGCATATCCGCCAGCTTTTCCTGCGCCGGGATTTTATAGAGGTTGGAAACATGCCAGAGCGTATCGGCCTGATCCTTGAGGGTCTGCGCTAGGTCCGGGTTGGCATGGCCCAGCGTGTTGACCGCGATCCCCGCGCCCAAGTCCAAAAAGCGTCGTCCATCCGCCTCAATCAGCCAAGAGCCTTCGCCTTTGACGAAAGACAGCGGAGCCCGGTTATAGGTCGGCAAAACGGAAGAGATCATGGGGTTTACCCTTTTGAATGAACAGGCCCCATGGGTGGCGCTATGCCTTGGGGCTGTCAACGGTTTCGGAGTGATTTATGAGGCAGATGCGCCAGTTTGGCGCGAAAATGTGCCGGATTGGGCACGGATGAACGGACGTCAGAGAGGCGTTAGCGTCGACGTCGGGGCGTGGAGATATATGTGGTCACGGTGTTCATGCGCCGGGTTTTCCGGCAAATCGCCCGCCAAGTCAAAGCAATTCTCATGTGGCAGGTTTATTTCGCGGGCAGGAATTTGGAATTGCCCAAGCTTTGCGTGCCGCCACTGCCCACAGAAATGCGTTTAGCCACCACGGGTTTGGCCGCAACTTGCGCCGCGCCCAAGGCAATTTGGCGTTTGAGCGCCGCAACCCGGTCACTCAACGCCATGCCAAACCCCACCTTGCGCCCGTCGCGCAACCCCACGGAGGAGACGACAGAGACAATCGCGGGCCGCACCCCGTCATAGGCAAAGACCGGCGCGCCAGAGGAGCCAAAGGTGATGTCACAATCGAAACTGTAAATATCTTGCGAAAAATCAATCACATGGCATTCGCGCTGAATCGAAAGCGCGTCATTGCGACCCCGCCCGTAAGAGGCGACCATAAGTTCTCCACGGGGTTTCGAGGTTCGGTGAATGGGAAAGGGCGCAGCTTGGGCGCGGGCAATCGGCGAGGCCAGTTTGATCAGCGCCACATCGCGGCGAATATTGCCCGCCGTCACGCTATCGGTGATGTCATAGCCGGGCGTCACGGCCACGGCGATCCCGCGCGAGGCGGCAACATAGTCGCCATTACGCAGCCCGGCGCGAAAGGTGATTTGATCTGCCGCATAGGGGCGGTTTTTGCCATCCACCACACAATGCGCCGCCGTCAAAACCAGATCCGGCGCAATCAACGCGCCCGAACAGGTCAAATGCCGCGCCACATCCAGCCGCCCAACGCCCTCCCAGCCAATCAATTCGGCACGGCGATCGGCGCTGTCCAATTCGCTGGGCAGGCTGTCGGCGGCAAAGGCCGCAAGCGGGACGAGCAGGAACAGAATAACGGCAGAAAGGAAACGGACCATGGCACACCTAAACAAGATAATGCCATGGTATATAAATGGTGAATTAGGCCAAAATTTGGCGCTTAGGATTTCAACTTGGTGCCGCGTTTGAACAAGACCCAACAGGTGAAAATCAGTGCCGCCGTCACGACGCCCATCACCACAATGCCAAGCCATGGCGAGCTGTCCGAACGGCCAATGATGCCAAAACGCACCCCGTCAATCAGGTAAAACACCGGATTGAGATGGGTGATGACGCGGAACCACTGCGGCAGGCTTTCGACCGAATAGAAGGTGCCGGAGAGGAAGGAGAGCGGCGTGATGATGAAATTGGTGATCGCGGCCATTTGGTCGAATTTCTGCGACACGACCCCGGCCAAAATGCCCAAAGCCCCCAAAAACAGCGCCCCCAACGCGATAAAGGCGAGCGCAAAAAACGGATGTGCCAGACCAAGCCCGACAACAAGCGCCATGCCCAACCAGATTGCCACGGCGACGAACAGCCCCCGCGCCAATCCCCCGGCCAGATAGCCCAGGACCAATTCAATCGGCGAGAGCGGCGGCATCAAGGTGTCGACAATGTTGCCCTGAACCTTTGAGATCACAATCGAGGAAGAGGTGTTGGCAAAGGCGTTTTGGATCACGGTCATGGTCAAGATGCCCGGCGCAAGGAAATGCACGAAGGGCACCCCCATGACGTCCCCGCGCGACGGGCCGATGGCGAGGGAGAAAATCGTCAAGAACAGCGCAGCCGTGACCAAAGGCGCCAAAAGCGTTTGGGTCCAGACGGTGGCAAAGCGGCGCACTTCGCGCATCGCCAGTGTGTAAAGGCCAAGCCAATTGACCCGACCAAACCGCCGCACCCCCATTTGCACCTCATTATGTGCCATTTCCATTGCCGCTCTCCCTTGCTATAACCCGTTTTGCCCCAAAGGACGCCGCGTGTGGAAACCCGTATTACGATTTCCGCCCGCGCCCGCTTGTAACCGCAAGCGGTGTGTTTAAAATAGGGGTCAACACGAATTCTCAAGCGGTCCTGCCTGCAAACGGGTTGTGCAGGGGCGCTTTTCGCGGTTTGGCTGAGCCGAAAGGCCACCATATGCCGCAAGACAACCGAAGGAAGCATCATGTCCTGGACCGATGAGCGCGTCGAAACTTTGAAAAAAATGTGGGGGGAGGGTCAATCCGCCTCACAAATCGCCAAGGAGCTTGGCGGTGTGACGCGCAACGCGGTGATCGGCAAGGTCCACCGTTTGGGCCTCTCGAACCGTGCGGGCACGACGGGTGCTGCGGCCAAACCGGCGGCGGCAAGCCCGGCCCCCAAACCCAAACCCGCCCCCAAACCCAAACCCGAACTCAAAACCAAGGCGGACGCGCCTGTGGAAAAAGAGATCGAGCCCGCAGCAGAGCCCGCACCTAAACCGATGAGTGCGGCGCGCCGCCAGATCATTCCGGCGGGGCAGCCCTTGCCGCCACAACCCTCGGCCAATGAAATTCCGGCTGAGGCGCTGGCAAAGGTCAGCGAAGTCGAGAAAAAGGCCAAACGGATTTCCGTGATGGAACTGACCGAGAAAACCTGCAAGTGGCCGATCGGCGATCCGGCAACCGAGGATTTTTGGTTCTGCGGCCTACCTTCTCAGGCGGGTAAACCCTATTGCGAGGCGCATGTGGGCGTGGCGTTTCAACCGATGTCATCGCGCCGAGACCGCCGTCGCTAACGCGACGCAACCTCTTGAAACACGTTATTAAAGCGTCACGCCTTTAACCTGAAACGGGGGAAAGGCCTGACGCTGCCAGACTAATCAATGTTGTGGGCGTTCCGCCATAAGCCCGTGAAATCGGGTTTATGGCGGAACGCTTTAAAGGGCCGTTTTTAACAAGCGGCTCTATATGTTTATGTGGTAAAGGTTGCCCGACTTTTCGACCTGTGCGCGGCGCCCAACGATCATGGCTGTGCATTTTAGACCACCGCACCCTGCCACTCTGCGCGCTTGCTTCACTGAAAACACCCCCTATTTAGAGAGCACCCCAATAAAGAGGACCGACATGGCAGCCATCATCTCCATTCGCGATCTGAAGAAATCCTATGACAACGGCTTTGAAGCGCTCAAAGGCGTGTCTTTAGACATTGAAAAAGGCGAAATCATTGCCCTGCTCGGCCCCAATGGCGCGGGCAAAACCACGCTGATCGGCGCGGTCTGTGGGCTGGTCACGATCTCTTCGGGACAGGCCTTGGTCGGCGGGTTTGACGTGGCCAAAGAGCCGCGTCGCGCCCGCCGTTTGATCGGATTGGTGCCGCAAGAACTGGCGCTCGATCTGTTTGAGACGGTGTGGAATTCGGTGCGGTTTACACGCGGGTTGTTTGGCCTGCCCCGCGACGATGCCCATATCGAAAATGTGCTCAAATCCCTGTCGCTTTGGGATAAAAAAGACAATCAATGCAAAGAGTTGTCTGGCGGGATGAAACGCCGGGTGATGATCGCCAAGGCGCTCAGTCACAATCCCGAAGTGTTGTTTTTGGACGAACCGACGGCAGGCGTTGACGTCAATCTGCGCCGCGACATGTGGAAAGTGGTCGGCGATCTGCGCAACACTGGCGTGACAGTGATTTTGACTACGCATTATATCGAAGAGGCCGAAGAAATGGCCGACCGCGTGGCGGTGATCAACAAAGGGTCGATTCTTTTGGTCGAGGACAAAACCCAGTTGATGCAAAGCTTTGGCCGCAAGGTTTTGACACTGGATTTGGGCGCACCGCTCGCAACTCTGCCCGAAAGCCTCGCCGATTATGATCTGAGCCGCTCCGAAGACGGAAAACAGCTGTCCTATGCCTATGACACCCGCGAGGCGCGCACCGGGATCACCCGGTTGATCACCGATCTGGCCGCCGAGGGCATTCATGTGCGCGATCTCGACAGCACAAAAAGCAGCCTTGAGGATGTGTTCCTTGATCTGGTGGAGGAAAAGGCATGAACTGGCGCGCGATTGGTGCAATTTACCGCTTTGAAATGACGCGGTTTTTCCGCACCATCTATCAATCCATTCTCAGCCCGGTTCTGTCCACCGTGCTCTATTTCGTGGTCTTTGGCGCGGCCATCGGCGGGCGGATCGACACGGTCGAAGGCATCGCTTATGGCGCTTTTATCGTCCCCGGCCTGGTGATGTTGTCGGTGCTACAACAATCCATTGCCAACGCCTCTTTCGGCATTTATTTCCCGAAATTCACCGGCACGATCTTTGAACTTTTCTCTGCCCCCGTGTCATTTTTCGAAATCGTCATGGGTTTTGTCGGCGCGGCAGCGACCAAGAGCCTGTTCGTGGCGGTGCTGATCATCGCCACTTCCTTTGTCTTTGTCGATCTCCACATCGTCCATCCAATCTGGGCCATGGTGTTTTTGATTCTGACGGCGCTGAGTTTCTCGCTTTTGGGCTTTATCTTGGGCATCTGGGCGAAAAGTTTTGAACAGCTCAACATCGTGCCAATGTTGGTGGTCACGCCTTTGGTCTTCCTCGGCGGCGCGTTTTATTCCGCCGCGATGTTGCCGGGGATTTGGCAGGTCGTGGTGAAATTCAATCCGGTTCTGTACCTGATCTCAGGCTTCCGCTGGGCGTTTTTTGACGTCGCAGATGTGCCTGTGACCCTCTCCTTGGCGGCGATCACGGTGTTTTTGGCACTCTGCCTTGCGGTGATCGGGTGGATTTTCAAAACCGGATGGCGGCTTAAATCCTAAATTCAGCGGGCAGTTGGTTGGTATTTGCACAGCTATCCGCAAATACCCGCCGATGATCGTTCGTCTGTGCACAAATTCTGTTTGACCCTGTGGAATTGTGTAAACTCCACGGGCGCTTAGATTTGTTGCATCGCAACACAAACAACCCCTTATCAAAGAGAGTTTCGTATGAAATCTATCCTGTTGTCCTCCGCCCTGATCCTTGGCCTTGGCGCTGCGGCTTCCGCAGAGCCGGTGAAATACGTGCTCGACGCCTCGCACAGCCAAATCGTGTTCACCTATGAGCACTTGGGCTTTTCGACCACCACCGGCGTGTTTTCGGGCTTTGACGGCGAAATCATGTTTGACGCCGCAGACGCCGCCGCCTCCTCTGTCACCGTCGCCTTCCCGACCGACAGCCTTTACACCGGTTGGGCCGAACGCACTGCGCACTTCCTGACCGACGATTTCTTTGGCGCAGAGGCCAACCCGACGATTTCCTTCACCTCCACCGGCATCGAAGTGACCGGCGAAACCGAAGGCAAAATCACCGGCGATCTGACCATCAACGGCATCACCAAATCGGTGGTTTTGGATGCGGAAATGACCCAGATGGGCGATCACCCGATGGCCGGCAAACCTTGGGTTGGCTTTGACGCCGAGACCTCCGTGCTGCGCTCCGACTTCGACATGGGCATGTACACGCCCTATATCTCTGACGAGGTTCAGATCGAAATTTCCATCGAGGCGATGCAGGCTGAATAAGCCCCCTCCCGACGCCACAGACATAAAGAAGGCCGCTGGATCACTCCTGGATCACTCCAGCGGCCTTTTCTATTGCGCCGAAACGCCCCGCTCAGGGCGCACGGGTCGCGGTCAGACTGACATCCACGGTGACAGAATAGCCCACGGTTGATTCGTCCGCATACCCCGCGCCCATGCCGAAATCACGGCGATCCAAGGTGGCTTGTCCTGCCATCGTCGCCGTATCCCCTGCAAGATCCAGGGTGAAATCGAGCGTCACAGGCACTGTTTGCCCGACCAAGGTCAGCATGCCCGCCACCTGATGGTCTGGCCCAGCCCCCGTGCGGGTGATCGGACCGGCAAAGGTGGCGGAGGCATAGGTCGCGGTGTTGAAAAACTCCGGCCCCTGCGCCTGTGCGGTGACCGACCCAAGAGTGAGCGAGGTCGTGTCGATGGTCACCGACACCTCCCCCGTGCCCGCGCCCGGGTCATAGGCAATGGCGGCGGACCAAGTGGCAAAGCGGCCCTCGACACCCGCCCCCATTTGCATGACGGTGATCCCCAGACTGCCCTCTTGTACGGTCCAAGCGGGCAGGTCAGAGGTGGGAACTGCGGCGGTTGCGACGGGCGCGCTGGTCGGCATTTGTGCGGCTTCGGCTTCCGGCATCGGCGGCTTCGGCCCAAAGACCGCAAAGCCAATCACCCCAGCCCAAAGCACGATCGCAACCAGCGGCGGCACGGCATGGGGCGTGGTGGCCCTTTGACCCGGCGTTCCGGCATCGCGCCCCTGGAGCATCCGCGCCAAAACACCATCGCGTTCGAACACCGCATGTTTGAGCGCCCCCGCGATGTGCAGACCAACGGTCAGGTAGATCACCAAAGCCGACAGCCCATGCACCGCGCCCGCCGTCTGGGCAAGGGTTTCGGATTTAACGACGAAAGGCAGGTTTTGGCCAAAGGGCCAAAGGATCGGCGCAAAGCCACTTTCCGCCGAATGCAGCACCCAACCGGACAGCGGCATGACGATGATCGCACCATAAAGCGCCCAATGGATGACCTCGGCCAAAAGCGTCTCAGCCCGGCGCGCAGGATGCACCGGCACCGGGCGCGGCTGGGTCAGCGCCCAAAGGATGCGCAACACGGCGAGAAACAGAACACTGACGCCGATGGTTTTATGTACGGAATAGAGAGTTTTAAGGAACTCGGCCGTGTCCGCCGTGCGCGGAGTATTTTCGCCGATCAGGCCCAGCGCCAGATCGGTCAGGATCAAAAGCGCGATGACCCAGTGAAACAGACGGGCGATCAGCCCGTAGCGAGTGTCGGTGTTGGCCAGCATTGTGAAACCTTACGTTGGGGAGGGAACGTTTGGTCCACTCTACGCCAAGCTGCGCATCAAGGCACCCGATTTGGCCGCACAGAATTTGTGCGGGGACGCGCGAGTGGAGCCTGCATAACGCAGCCCCATAACGCAGCAAAAAGGGCGCCCCAACGGACGCCCTTCTCTCGGGGTGTGGCAAAAATCAGAAGGTGCGAGTCCAGCCGATCGAAGCGGAGATTTGGCTCATGTTCAAATCAACCGTGCCGCCCGTTGGTCCCAATGGGGTCATTTCCGGGCCGGAGACGGTGTTTTCCGGTACATAAGAGAGCGAAAAATCAATCCGGTCGCGTGCATTTATCTGACGCGATCCGCCAACCGTAAAATGATCTTCGACCACACCGGGAGCCAGGATGCCAAAGGTCACATCATCCGCGCCCACCGGGTTCGCCGCATGGGCATAGCCCACACGCCATGTCATATCCGGCGAGGCCTTCCATTCCGCTCCCAAACGGATCACCTCGACATCCTCCCAACCAAAACCCGCGCCGCCATCGGCACCAAGCGCGCCTGAGGACATGGGATTGGCCACGGCGGGCGCATCGGAGTAAAAGATTTTCTGGTAATCCAGCAGCAAGGCCAGATCAGAGGTCGGTTGATACGCCAGACCAATGGTGACCGAGGGCGGGATGTCAAAATCGCCCCCGCCCTCAAACAGCCCGGCGTATTTATCAAACTCGGACATATTGAATTTCGTTTGTGCCGAAAGACCGAGGGTCAGTTGATCACTCAGCTCATATTGCAGACCAACGCGCAGGCCGAGGCCGGTGGAATAATCATAGCCATTGTCGGTGAGCGCGGTTGGATCGACGGAAATGCCGGAAAACGCCGCAAGCCCTTTGGCCTCAAACGCCTGCACTGCCAAAGTCGGTGCGATGCCATAAGACAGCCGCCCGAGTTTTTGCGCATAGGTGACCGAGACAAAAAGCTGAGTCAGATCGACCCCCGATTCTCCGCCGCAAAACACCCCCGTGCCGCCGCCACAATTGGCATTGGGCACGGCATCATAGCTTGTGTTCATTCCGCCATTGCCATAGGCGGCAAAGTTGACCACCGCGCCGTTCGACAACGGCAGGTTATAGGCGGCGTTGGGGACGGGGAAAAACGATTTGCCGCTGTCGATGGTGCCGGAGGGGACAAAGCCCGTGCTGTCACCCGTAAATCCACGGCTTGGCGAAAATGCCTGAAGGCCAAGGCTCATTTCCCGGCCCACAGTGGCGACACTCGCCGGGTTGATCGCGCCGGACATGGCGTCTTGAGAATAGGCCACCCCGGCGCCCCCAACACCGCGTTGGGCGGGGCCATAGCCCAGCGCAAAATAACCTTCGGTCGCGCTGGCGGTTTGGGGCAAAGCGCCAGCCATCAGGCACAGCACGACGGGTCCCGCAAAACGGGTTTGGTCTTTGACGAACATTCTTTCCCTCCATTGTTTTCGGGGATGCGACCGCACTCCTCCTTGCGGCGTGATCGCGCCCGAATTCGCGTCACGCGAACATCCCGCGACGCTGTGCATATTATTTATGGGATCACAGTGCCGTGATCTCCATAAACTTATGCGAATATTTATAACCATGCGACAAAATTTTCCGCCGCGTAGCAGCGCAAGGCACGCGGCAACGCAACAGGGCTTTTCCGATCATCCCGTTCGGAGTATATCGCGAGGATGAGTCAGAACCCGCCCAACCTCCGCCCCGATCTTGCGCCCAAAGCGCAGTTTGACACTGTCGCTCGCCCCGAGGACCGCAATGGCCAGCCCACGATTGGGATGGTCTCTTTGGGCTGCCCCAAAGCCTTGGTCGACAGCGAACGCATCCTGACGCGCCTGCGCGCCGAAGGCTATCAAATCAGCGCCGATTATGCCGGGGCCGATGCGGTCATCGTGAACACTTGCGGGTTCCTGGATTCGGCGAAAGCCGAGAGTTTGGAGGCCATCGGCGAGGCCTTACAGGAAAACGGCAAGGTCATCGTCACCGGCTGTCTGGGCGCCGAGCCCGACTACATCACCGGGGTCCACCCGAAAGTTTTGGCGGTCACCGGTCCGCATCAATACGAGCAGGTTTTGAATGCCGTCCACGGCGCCGTGCCGCCCTCCCCCGATCCGTTCATCGACCTTCTGCCCGCTTCTGGCGTAAGCCTGACCCCGCGTCATTTCAGCTATCTGAAAATTTCCGAAGGCTGCAACCACGCCTGCAAATTCTGCATCATCCCGGACATGCGCGGCAAATTGGCCTCGCGTCCGGTTCATGCGGTGTTGCGCGAGGCGGAAAAACTGGTCGAGGCAGGTGTCAAAGAACTCTTGGTGATCTCGCAAGACACCTCTGCCTATGGCTTGGATCGTCGCTATTCGACCCATCCGTGGAAAGACCGCGAGGTGCGCAGCCACATCACCGATCTGGCGCGCGAGTTGGGCCAATTGGCCTCCGCCGATGAGCTTTGGGTCCGGCTACATTACGTCTACCCCTACCCGCATGTGCGCGAGTTGATCCCTTTGATGGCGGATGCGGGCAACGCGGTGCTGCCCTACCTCGACATCCCGTTCCAACACGGCCACCCGGATGTTTTGAAACGCATGGCGCGGCCTGCGGCCTCGGCCAAGGTTCTGGACGAAATCGCCGCCTGGCGCGGCATGTGCCCGGACATCACCCTGCGCTCGACGTTCATCGTCGGCTACCCCGGCGAGACCGAGGCGGAATTTGAATATCTGCTGGATTGGTTGGACGAGGCGCAATTGGACCGGGTCGGGTGTTTTCAGTACGAAAACGTCGCGGGGGCGCGCTCGAACGCCCTGCCCGATCATGTGGCCCCCGAGGTCAAACAAGAGCGCTGGGACCGGTTCATGGAACGCGCCCAAGCGATTTCCGAGGCCAAATTGGCGGCCAAAGTCGGGCAGCGGATGCAGGTCATCGTGGATGACATCGACGAAGACGGCATCGCCACCTGCCGCACCAAAGCGGACGCGCCGGAGATCGACGGCAACCTGTTTATTGATGCGGGGACTGAGGGGCTGAGTGTTGGGGATTTGGTGACTGTGGAGGTGGATGAGGCCGGGGAGTATGATTTGTGGGGGTGCCTCCCAAAGAAATGATCCGGGGGATCATTTCTCGGAGGCAACGCGCGGGAGTGCTGAAAGCACGGAGTGCCGGGTCACTTTCAAATAAAACCAATCCGGATGACTGTTTCCGAAATACACGAAATCATAACTCTTAATTAGGCGAATGCGTTGCAAAAGCGGAACTTCGACGAGGCAAGAAAACTTCAAAACGAGTTAGAGCAGGAACTCGATGAAGTGGAATATATTGTCGGGAGTTTCGAAGCCGCATTCGAACTTAGCCTTCTCGGCACGATCAACTCAATTTGCAAGAGCATTATTATACTTTTTGAAAACTATAGAACATACGACCTCAACATTCTTCTAAGATCACTTTTTGAGCATTTCATAGAACTAAAACTACTGCGCGATGGCCCAGAGCGCCACAAGGACCACGCGTTCAATTTTTTCAAGGGAATACGTACCAACCTGAACGAAGGGAAGAATGGAAATCCGTTTGCGGCGTCTATTGGCAAGATGGAGAACTTGTCAGACCATATAGCCGATACGCAATCAAGACTCGATCAACTGAAAGAGAGCGGTGCCAAGGTGTCCACGAAAGTCGCCGATTGGCAAAAGGCTGGGTACGGCGAAGTCTATGAGATTGTTTACAGAAACCTTTCCCAGTACGCTCATCCATCCTATTCTGGTGGTATAAGTAGAAATATAGCAATTACAGGCGATACGGAGGCTTTTGTGATCTCTTCCAACTCCGAAATGCCTGAAGAATCGGTCTTCACCCTCGTTGACGGGCTTTGCGCCGTGCTTGAGGAAAGCTTGGACATCATCGGGCAAATGAAGGACCCCAGTGACTGACCCGAGGGTCAGGCGCTAGCGATGCCTTGCATCGCTTTGATCTCGGATCAAACTGGACCTCCTCACCTCCACAGGGTTAAATCCCCCAAACGGAGGACCCCCATGCTCAAAAACTACAAAGACCTGCTCGGCGCGGCGCTGGCGATGATTGAGACGATCCCGACAGAAGAGGCGATCAAGCTCGTCAAAGACGACTCCATCGTGTTTGTCGATCTCAGAGACCGCCGCGAGTTGGAGCGCGAGGGTCGCATTCCCGGCGCGTTTCATTGTCCGCGGGGCATGTTGGAATTCTGGATTGACCCCGAAAGCCCCTACCACAAACCGATTTTTGCCGAGGGCAAGACATACGTGTTTTACTGCGCCTCGGCGTGGCGGTCTGCCTTGGCGACGAAAACCTGTGTCGAGATGGGGTTGGAGCCGGTGGCGCATGTCGGCGGCGGGTTTACGGCGTGGAAATTGCACGGCGGGCCTGTCGAAGAGGTCGAAAAGCACTAAGACACTCTCAAAGCCGGTCCAAATAATAGCGCACCGCATCCTGGACATGGCGAAACCGATCGCCGCCCAAATGTTTGCCGCCATACCAACGGGTGACGACGATGAGGTGATCGGTCAGGCCTTCACGTTCCAACATCCGCAGGATCACCATTCCCGCGCCGCTTTCGCCGTCATCGTTTTTGACGGGCGTGCCATCCGCGAGCAAAAGTCCCCATGTGTTGTGGGTGGCCTTGGCGAATTTCTTTTGCTTGCAGAGGGTCTTGATCAGGACCTTTGCGGCCTCCGCGTTGGCACAGGGCGCGCCTGAGACGGCGTATTTGGAGCCGCGATCCGAGATGATGCCATCGAAAATCTGCATAGGCCCGGTATAAATGCCCCGCGCGCCGGGCACCACAGCAATCCGACCCCGCCAAGCCGGGGTCATATCAACGACAGCGTGAAAATTCATGATATTATGGCGGGGCTTCGCGACGGATTGGCACGCCTGTCGCGTAAAACGTGAAAGCACCGTAAAGGAAAGACCATGTCCACCCTCCGTAAATTCGCCACACCGCTGACCATCGGTACATTTTTGATCGTCGGGATCACCGGCACGTTTTGGTATTTCCATATCGTCACCGATTTGGGACGCTGGCTACATGAGATCATCGGATTGGCGATGATGGCCGTGGTGGTCTTTCATGTGGTGCTGAACTGGCGACCGTTTAAACTCTATTTCAAACGCCCGATTGCCTTGGTTTTGATTTTGGCCAGCGTGGCAGTCACCGGCTACGCCTTTGTAGGCGTGGGCGAGACCGAAGGCGCAGGCGGGCCGCCAAACTTTGCCGCGTTCTCGGCGTTTTCGGATGAAAGCCTGACCACGCTGGGGCCGATCTTTGACACCACAGGTGAGATTTTGGTCACGCGCTTGACCGATGCAGGCTATAGCGGCGTCTCCCCCACCTCCACCATCGCGGATGTGGCGGGCAGCAATGTCCGCGCGCAGATGACCGCGTTTTCGGCGCTGGCGGTTGATGGGTCGGGCTTTGGCGGCCAAGCCCGCGGCGCCGCAGCACGCGATTGATGTTGTCACCATCAATCATGCGAAAGGGGCCGATCTGGCCCCTTTTTGCTGCGTCAAAAGACCCGGTCAATTCGCGCTGATCTGGCCCTGAACCGCACGCACATAGTGGAGTTCTTGCGTGTTCAGGCAGTACTCGGGCGGTAAAACTTGCGGCCCCTGATGGTCCAAAAGCCAAATGATACACGCGTCATGTTGAGTGCAATCACCGCATCGGCTCACCATATCAGACAGTTCTTGCAGTGAAATGTCGCCCGAGGCCGCCGCACGTTCGACATCGGCACCAAGGCGCTCGGCCATCCCATGCATCAGGCAAGCGTTGCCCGGACGTGGGTATGTCAGTTGAAAGGGGGCTGTCTGTGACATCATTCGTCCTCCATAGGGCTTGGGTTACCGTACCGCGAGGCGTTCAAGATCGGCTTTATTGCGGCAATACCCCGGAGCCTGTCGTGCGGTCGTTTCCATCTCTGCATGGGCGTCGAGAAATTTGACGCAGAGATCGGGGCAGGTGCAGCTCAGGCAGCGATAAACGCGGTTATGGCCTTCGACCTCTGTCGGTCCTTCGCCACGCTGCGCGATCTCGGTCAAATCCACGCCTAACGTTTCCGCCATCCGATCCACCAAAAGAGCATGCGTGTCATAGTGTCCAAATTTGGTCATAGCGGCCTCCGATCCACGGTTGAGATGCGTTAAATATCCGCAGCAAACCAACCACGAGGCGGCGCACAGACTCTTTGATCCGTGTCAAAAACGGGGGCTGAGGGCCGCTATCGCCGGGATTGCCGCAAACATGCATAAAATTAAGGCGCTCATTGCCGATTTTTGAAACTGTTGTGGGCACGATCTGAACACGTGTCCAATTCGAATCTCAACCCTCAGGCCATGGTCGGCATGTGAGGATCGAACCTGTCGCGGTTTTGGGTCGCACAGGGCAATATGGTTGGCGCAGATTCCAGAAACCAACGGTCATGGGGTCGGCTTTGAGTGTCTGAAGACATCCCCGCCGCTCAAAGAACCAGCACACCCAACCCGTGCAACAACTCTGTTGCTTGGTTTTTCGAAATGATCGCGCCTTTAAAGCAAGTCGCCGTCGAGAAGGTCAGAACGCCAAGGTCCGCTGCCCGCAGGTCTGCACCTTCAAAGCGCGCGGTCGCAAGATGCGCATTTTGCAGGCGGCAATTGTCAAAGGTCGCATCACGAAAATCACACCCGGCCAGATCAGCCTCGGTAAAATCGATGCCATCCAAGTGACATTTTCGAAAATTCATTTCGCGCAAAAATGCACTCGATAGAAGGGAGCCGTTGAAGTCTATTCCAAGTGCACGCGTATCCTTAAAGTCTGCGCCTGTGAGCTTACAATCGTGAAACTTGGCGCTGGACACATCCGCTCCCGTCCAGTTTGCAAGAGACAGGTTGCAGGCCTGAAAATGCGCATCCGACAGGCGCGCGTAACTGAAATCAGCTTTGATCGCTCTGCACGTCAAGAATGTGCACTCTTCCATGAGTGCGCTTCTAAAGCTGCAATCTTCGAAAACGCATCCCTCAAATCGAAACTGTGACAGGTCCATCCCATCAAAACGCTGCGCACGAAACTCGCATGAGATAAAATCCGTCCTGTCGAGATTGCTGATGTCCTCAATGATCTCCATTGGTGGCCAAGCGTCCTTTCCACGACGTTACATCGTGGGTCATGCAATGTGTTTGGATTGTGCGCCCTTCGGCACGGACCTACAGCGTCGCCATGGTCCGGCGCACGGTTTCGATCCGTTGCGTGTTCGGCGGGTGCGAGCCAAGGAAGCGATCGCCCGGATCGGGAATGCGGGTAAAATATTCAGCTCCGCGCACCGGGTTATATCCGGCACGATAGGCGATCACCGTGCCCAATTGATCGGCCTCCAACTCATAGGATTTCGAATAGCTCCGCGCGCCCACCGTGGCACCGATGTTTTGCGCGGTCTCAATCGTCGAGGCATCCCCCCCAATCGCCGCAATCAACACGCCGCCCAAAAGCGCGCCCGTGATGGCCGTCTGCTCCGTGCGTGCCAAGTGACCCGCGATGTGATGCGAGGCCTCATGCCCCATCACAAAGGCCAATTCGTCGGTGTTTTGCACATCCGCGATCAAAGCGACGGTAAAGGTCAGGACAGGCCGACCGTTTGCGTCCAGAGATTGCCACGCGTTCGAAGGGGCTTTGGGATCGGTTTCGACCACAATTTTGAAATCGCAATTCGCCCCAGCGGTGCGGGCGCGACATTCGCGTTCGGCCACGGGTTCGACCCGAGCGACGACCGCGGCAAAATCACTGACCGAGACGGAGCCAGATCGCGACACAGGCGGGGACATAGATTGGGATTGCGGGCGGCTGTCCACAGGCGGTGTCGTGGTCATGTCGACACAGCCGGACAATAGCCCCGCGATCATCACAGTTGCGAACATGTGTTTCACGTTAAAGACAGTCCTTTTTCATCACACCCGAAAGACATGACATCACAGAGATATGCGCCTTAGAAATAGGCGCATGTTGCGCCCCTGGCCAGTCACACAAATGTGCGCACTTGCATTCGGCCATGGGCAGAGTAGCATCGGGACATGTTTACCATTGAACACGACTTCGACGCCACCGTTGTGACCCTTATGGACGAAGGTGAATTCGTCCTGCAAGAGGATGTCATCATCAATGCCTTTTCCGAATGCGTGACGATCGAGCAGCTTGATCCACGCACGGATCGGGTCCAGAAAATCACCCTGTCGATGCGGCAATTGCATGATCTGGGTGCGGCTTTGGACCTCCCCGAGGGGGCGTATCGGTTGACGCCCGTCAAAGACTAGACATCAAAATCAGCTCCGGCGAAACACCTTGTCGCGCGAGGTTTCGCCGCGCACCAGTTCGAGCGTGGATTTGGCAATGCCCAAAGATTTGGCCAAGAGTTTCACCACGTCTTTCGTCGCCTTGCCGCCTTCGGGTACGGTTGTGACATAGACCCGGACTTGCCCGTCCTCCACCGTCACAACATTGCGTGAGGCTTTCGGCGTGACGCGCACGGATAACATATCGCCGTCAAACGCCGCCTCAATCGCCTGTTTCAACGCCTCTTTGTCCATCTTACTCGTCTGTAATTGCTCGGCTTATCGGCCTAATTGCATTTGCCCGGTTGAATCTGACTGTAAAACCTCCGACATGAAACATCAAACGCGCAACCAAAAGGCCAGACATGCCCAACCCCAATTCTGCCGCCCTCGATTTTTTGCTCACCCGTCGCTCTCGCCCGGCCAAAACATTGGTCGCACCGGTGCCGGACAAATACGCGCTCAAACCGATCCTGACGGCCGCCCTGCGCACACCGGATCATGGGAAACTGGAGCCTTGGCGGCTGATTGTGTTGGAAAAAGCGGCGCTGACGCGACTGGCCGGGATGATCGCGCCTTTGGGGCACAGCCTCGGGATCGACCCGGAAAAGATCGAAAAAGCCCGCCACCAATTTGCCGATGCCGATCTGGCCGTGACGGTGGTGTTTTCGCCAAAAGACAGCGAAAAAGTCCCCCATATCGAACAGCTTTATTCCGCAGGCGCTGTCTGCCTGTCGCTTTTAAACGCGGCTTTGGCGGCGGGTTGGGGGGCCAATTGGCTGTCGGGTTGGGCCTCGCATGATCGGTCTTTCGTGGAAAACGGTCTTGGCCTTTTACCGCACGAAAGCATCGCAGGCTTCATCCACATCGGCACAGAATCCTGTGCCCCGCCCGAACGCCCCCGCCCCGAGTTGGATCAGGTTGTAAGCTGGGTGGATCAGTGATGTTTGGCGATTTTTCCAAGGCCTTAGGGCAACTGAGCGACAAACGCTTTCAGGCCGTGTTGCTCAAAGGATTGGGCCTGACCGTGGCGCTTTTGGTTGCAATCTATCTGGCCTTTGTCTGGGTCATCGGGGTGTTTGTGCCGGACACATTCTCCCTGCCCTTCATCGGTGAGGTGCATTGGATCGACAATGCGCTCTCAATCGGCTCGTTCTTCTTTATGATCCTGCTGTCGATGTTCTTGATGGTGCCGGTGGCCTCGGCCTTTACCGGGATTTTCCTCGAAGAGGTGTCGGAGGCCGTCGAAGACCGGCATTTCCCCGGCCTGCCGCCCGTGCCCCGTCAAACGATCTCTGATTTGGTGATCGACAGCTTGGGCTTCCTCGGTGTGATCGTCGCGGCCAACCTTGTGGCACTAGTGCTGTACCTGTTGCTCAACATCGCCGCCCCGGTGATCTTTTGGGCCTTAAACGGCTTTCTGTTGGGACGGGAGTATTTTCAAATGGTTGCGATGCGTCGCCTTGGCCGCGAGGGCGCAAAAGCGGCGCGCAAACGCCATATGCCGGAGATTTGGCTGGCCGGCGCTTTGATGGCCGTGCCTTTGTCGATCCCCGTGGTCAACCTGTTGATCCCGGTGCTGGGGGCCGCCACATTCACCCATATGTTCATGCGGCTTGAGGGCAAACAGATCCGTTAGGCTTAGCTGTCGGCCACGGACGGCAGATTTGCCGTCCAGTCCATATCGTGCCAGGTGATGCCGCTGTAGCTGATCAACCCGACAAGGACGATCCAGATCGCTGTGGCAAACACCGTCACCCAGATCGCTTTGCGTTTGGGATTGTAATTGGCCGGGGCACCGTCATGGGTTCCGGCCACTTTTTCACCCATGTCCCCTTGGGTTTTCAACCCGATGGGCAAAGCGATGAACATGGTCATGAACCATGTCACGGCATAAAGCACGATTGCAGAGGTGATCGCCATGACGCGCTCCTTTTCGGTTCAACCGACTTAGACTTGTTCCAACTCGACCAGACAGCCGTTGAAATCTTTCGGGTGCAAAAACAACACCGGCTTGCCATGCGCGCCGATTTTCGGTTCGCCCGTGCCCAAAACCCGTGCGCCCGCCTCTTTCAACTTATCGCGCGCGGCCAAAATGTCATCGACCTCATAGCAAATGTGATGAATGCCACCCGCCGGGTTCTTTTCCAAAAACCCGTTGATCGGGGAGTTTTCACCGAGCGGGTACAACAGCTCGATCTTGGTGTTGGGCAATTCGATAAACACCACGGTCACACCATGATCCGGCTCGTCTTGCGGCGGATTGACCTTAGCGCCCAGCGTGTTGGCATATTGCGCCGCAGCGGCGTCCAGGTCAGGCACGGCGATGGCGACGTGGTTGAGGCGTCCGATCATGATGTTTCCTCCAAAAGGCAGCTCTTTGGCCCCAGCTTATCACCCGCAGCGGGGTGCCTCGCAAGGGCAAAGCGGCAACGTTTTGCGCAACCATTGTCCAGCTTGTCTCTCGGTTAACCGCTCATTCACCAGTTTTGCGGTTAACTCTGAGTCGCACTGGATGGAGCTGTGACCAATGACCGATGATCTTGAAAGCCTGTTGGCGCCCCAAAGCCCAACTCCCGAACGCCCTCTTTTGGGTCTGACTGTTCTTGTTGTCGAGGACAGCCGGTTTGCCTCTGAGGCGATGCGGCTTTTGTGTTTGCGCTCGGGCGCGCGTATTCGCCGCGCCGACAGCCTTCAGTCCGCACGTAAACATTTGCGGGTCTACCGCCCAAATGTTGTGATCGTGGATCTTGGCCTGCCCGACGGATCGGGCGCGGAATTGATTGACGAATTGAGCCACGCCCGCCCCGGCGTTGACGTTATTCTGGGCATGTCGGGTGACAGTGGTGCTGAGGCACTGGCTTCGGCGGCCGGGGCCAATGGGTTTATCGAAAAACCGATTTCCTCGCTGGGCGCGTTCCAGGAAAAGGTTCTCTCTTGCTTGCCGACGGGCACGCGCCCCACCGGGCTTCATGTTATCACTGACGAAGAAATTTGGCCGGACAAGATCGCGTTGCAGGATGACTTTGTCCATATCGCCGATCTTCTGACCACCGATGGTGGCGAAGATATGTTGGATTACATTGCACAATTCCTGTCGGGCGTGGCACGCACGGCAGGCGATGCGGAAATGGAAACGGCGGCGCATAGCTTGGCCGATCACCGCGAACAGGGGCTGCCCTATGGCTCTGATCTGGCGCGGATTGCCGGGCTGGTTCAGGCCCGGATCGAACCGCGCAAAGTGGTGTGATCCACGCGCTTTGGAGGCTGTGACGGCGATACCCATCCAAAAGCGGTGCCGCCTCACATCCCAAAAGCAAAAGGCGCGAAGGATGCCCTCGCGCCTTTTCTCGGTTTCAAATTTCACAGCCCTGAGACTGCGCCGCGGCCCCGCCTGTTCAGCACTGAAACAGCCCATTGGGCCGTTGTCCGAGCCGCCTCACTCTTGTGGAATGACCCGGATGTTCAACTCGCGCAGCTGTTCATTGGTCGGCTCGTTCGGAGCGCCCATCATCAGGTCTTCGGCGCGCTGGTTCATCGGGAAGAGAATGACTTCGCGGATGTTGTCCTCATCGGCCAAAATCATCACGGCCCGATCAATCCCAAGGGCACAACCGCCGTGCGGCGGCGCGCCGTATTGGAACGCGTTGACCATGCCGCCAAAGCGTTTTTCGACCTCATCCTTACCGTAACCGGCCAGTTCAAACGCCTTGAACATGATCTCCGGCTTGTGGTTGCGGATCGCGCCGGACACCAATTCATAGCCGTTACAGGCCAGGTCATACTGCCAACCCAGCACCTTAAGGGGGTCACCCTCAAGCGCGTCCATCCCACCTTGCGGCATGGAGAACGGGTTGTGTTCAAAGTCGATCTTGCCGGTTTCTTCATCCTGCTCGTAGATCGGGAAATCGACGATCCAGGCGAATTTGAACGCATCGCGCCAATTTTCATCCTCGGGAGCTTTCGGCGTCTCTTCCCAGATCACGGTGCGGGCTTTGCCAGCGACACGTTGGAAAGATTTCGGTTTACCGCCCAAGAAAAAGGCCGCATCACCGATCTCAAGACCAAGCTGTTGACGGATCGCTTCGGTGCGTTCCGGGCCGATGTTTTTGGCCAAGGGACCGGCGGCTTCCATCTGTCCGTCGGTTTCCCGCCAGAAGATATACCCCATCCCCGGCAGGCCCTCTTGTTGAGCGAACTTGTTCATCCGGTCGCAGAATTTGCGCGAGCCGCCTTTCGGGGCCGGAATGGCGCGGACTTCGTTGCCCTCTTGCTCCAAAAGCGAAGCAAAAATGGCAAAGCCAGAACCGCGGAAATGCTCGGACACGTCCTGCATCTTGATCGGGTTGCGCAGGTCGGGCTTGTCGGTGCCGTACCATAGTGCGGAATCGCGATAGGAGATTTGCGGCCAATCGCGGTTCGACAAACGGCCTTTGCCGAATGTGTCGAACATCCCGGCAATCACCGGCTCCATGACATCAAAAATATCCTGTTGGCTGACAAAGGACATTTCCATATCGAGCTGATAGAAATCGGTCGGCGAGCGGTCGGCGCGCGGGTCTTCGTCGCGGAAACACGGCGCGATCTGGAAATATTTGTCAAAGCCCGACACCATCAACAGCTGTTTGAACTGTTGCGGCGCTTGCGGCAGGGCATAGAATTTGCCCGGATGCAGGCGAGACGGCACGAGGAAGTCGCGCGCGCCTTCGGGGGAGGACGCGGTGATGATCGGCGTTTGGAATTCGTTGAACCCGTTGCCCCACATACGCTGACGCAGATCTTTGACCACGTTGGAGCGCAGGATCATGTTTTGTTGCATCGCCTCACGACGCAGATCGAGGTAGCGATATTTCAGGCGGGTCTCTTCCGGGTATTCCTGATCACCAAAGACCATCAAAGGCAATTCTGCCGATGCGCCCAGCACTTCGATATCGCGGACAAACACTTCAATCTCGCCGGTGGGGAGTTTGGTATTTACAAGGCTCTCATCGCGGGCCTTCACGGTGCCATCAATGCGGATACACCATTCCGAGCGGACCTTTTCCATGGCGGAAAACGCCGGGCTGTCGGGATCGCACAGCACCTGAGTGACACCATAGTGATCGCGCAGATCGACGAAGAGGATACCACCGTGATCACGGATGCGATGCACCCAACCAGACAGGCGGACAGTGTCGCCCACATTGGATGTGTTCAAATCGGCGCAGGTATGGCTGCGATAGACATGCATTGACTTTGGCCCTTTGGGTATACGGATGGTTCCTGCCGATACACCCGTCCGAGGCCGGAAAGTCAAGGGCGGGCACACGTGAAAAGCCCCGCCCCCTTGTCGGGCGCATGTCTAAAAGGTTAAGCAAACGCGACCACCCGTTATAAAACAAAACATATTATACTGAATTTTCGTTACTAGGTGACGCGTTCAAGAGGTAGGCAGATGACTGAATTTTGGCGCAGGGTTCTGACCGGCAACGACTGGCTTGGTTTGGCCTTGATCGGTGCCTTTGCCCATATGTGCTACATCACCCTGCTTTTGAAAGGATATTTTGCCACCGATCTGAGCGCCTTCTACGCGGCGGGACTTGCCATCGCCAATGGCACACCGGACATCATGTTTGACACCGTGCCAACGGGGTTGGTGATTGGAACCCCTGAACGGATTCAATCCCTGATGGCCGACGCCGGTCTGCCGATCGACCAAACCCCGCCCTATCTCTACCCGCCGATTTGGGCCTATCTTCTGGCGCCTCTCACCCGCGTTTTGTCAATACATACGTTTTTTGATGTGATGATGGGGGTCCAGTCCTTCATGCTGGCGATGATGCCCTGGATCGGTTATCGAATCGCACGTCCCCGTACGCTCAAAGCCCCGATCTGGCTGCTCTGCGGCTTTTTTCTGTTGTTTGTTTCAACGACCAATCTCACAGCCGTTGCCCAAAACCAGTTACAGATCACAGTCACCTTTATCACCATGCTCGGCCTCTTGGCCCTGACCCGAGGCAAAAGCAAAACCGCAGGCGTGCTCATCGGAGTTGCCGCAGCACTCAAAATCGCACCTGCCGCCTTTGGGCTTTTGTTGCTGATCCGACGCGATTGGCGCGCGCTTGCGGCAATGGCCGTGACGGGGCTGGGTCTCTTGGCCATCAGCCTGATGTTTGGCGGGCTGCCACTGCACCTGACGATGCTTGAACGTCTTCAGGACATCAATGCGGCCACGATCCTCTCAAGAGCCAATCTTTCGCCGGAAATGGTGCTCTATGAGTTACGCCGTGTGGTTTTGAGCATCCCGCCCAATGTCACGCGCATGGGGACGAGCGCGGTTTTTGATGCGCCAGCTTGGATTCAAATCCTCCCGAAACTGTGTGTCCTCGGTGCGCTCATCTGGATTGTGATCATTCATTTGCGCCATCACACCACCGTAGGTCTTGACGCGCTGGTGTTGTCGCTGGCGGTCGCTTTGTTTGGACCGCTGTCCTGGATGCATTATTTTGTCCTACCGCTCGCCCTGACCCCCATATTGTTCACCGTGTTCACGCCCCGCACCAGTTGGCTCTGGGTCATCGCGGGGGGATTTTTGACATCCGTTGCACTGACCGTCAGGCTCAGCGACCTGAACCAAGATGTGATGTGGTCGCCCATGCCCGCAACCGGGTATTACCTCGCTTTATTCGTGGCATTGCTCATCCATGCTGCGGTCATGCCACGGTGCAAAACCGCCAACGGTGAAATTTCGGCAATATCCGCCACCTAAAGCCTTGCACCCACGGTCTCCATAGCTATAACCCACGACAATTTGCGCGCACCCTGTTAGAGGGTACGCAAAAGCTGCTCAAACATCCGGGGTCCGCCATGCCGAAGAGAACCGATATTTCCTCCATCATGATCATTGGTGCGGGGCCGATCATCATCGGGCAGGCCTGTGAATTTGATTACTCCGGGGCGCAGGCCTGTAAGGCGCTCAAAGAAGAGGGCTACCGGGTCATTCTGGTGAACTCCAACCCGGCGACCATCATGACCGACCCGGACATGGCAGACGCAACCTATATCGAACCGATCACCCCCGAAGTGGTGGCCAAGATCATCGAAAAAGAGCGCCCTGATGCGCTTTTGCCCACCATGGGCGGACAGACAGGTTTGAACACCGCGCTGGCGCTGGCGGATCTGGGCGTGTTGGACAAATTCAACGTCGAACTCATTGGTGCGAAACGCGAAGCCATTGAAATGGCAGAAGATCGCAAATTGTTCCGCGAAGCGATGGATCGTCTTGGCATCGAGAACCCGAAAGCCACGATCATTGCCGCGCCGAAAAAAGACAATGGCAAATATGACATCGCGGCGGGTCTGGCCGAGGCGATGGACGCGCTCGAAGACATTGGCCTTCCGGCGATCATCCGCCCCGCCTTCACCTTGGGCGGCACCGGCGGCGGCGTGGCCTATAACCGCGACGATTACGAACTGATCTGCCGCTCTGGCCTTGAAGCCTCGCCGATGGCGCAAATCCTCGTCGATGAGTCGCTTCTGGGCTGGAAGGAATATGAGATGGAGGTGGTGCGCGACACCGCCGACAACGCCATCATCGTCTGTTCGATTGAAAACGTCGACCCGATGGGGGTCCACACAGGCGATTCCGTCACCGTGGCCCCGGCGCTGACGCTGACCGACAAAGAATACCAACTGATGCGCACCCATTCGATCAATGTGCTGCGCGAGATTGGCGTCGAAACCGGTGGGTCCAACGTGCAATGGGCGGTGAACCCGGTCGATGGCCGCATGGTTGTGATCGAAATGAACCCGCGCGTGTCGCGTTCCTCGGCGCTGGCCTCGAAAGCCACGGGTTTCCCGATTGCCAAAATCGCCGCAAAACTGGCCGTCGGCTATACACTGGACGAGTTGGACAACGACATCACCAAGGTCACGCCCGCCTCGTTTGAGCCGACCATCGACTATGTCGTCACCAAAATCCCGCGCTTTGCCTTTGAAAAATTCCCCGGCGCTGTGCCCGAACTCACCACCGCAATGAAATCCGTGGGTGAAGTGATGGCGATTGGCCGGACCTTTCACGAATCGATGCAAAAAGCACTGGCTTCGATGGAAACGGGCCTGTCTGGCTTTGACGAAATCGACCTGCCAGACATGCCGACGCCTGCGCAAATCATCGAGGCAGATGGCAAAGCCGACACGCTGTCACGGATTTTCTTGGGCGTGGATGCCGCAGCGCAACAGATGATCGACAAAACCATCACCCGCGAACTGGCCCGCGCCACGCCGGATCGTCTGCGCGTGATCGCCCAAGCCATGCGCTTTGGCTTTACCGACGAAGAAATCAAAGAGATCAACAGCTTTGATCCTTGGTTCCTGGCCCGGATTCGCGAGATCCTTGAGGCCGAAGCCGGTGTGCGCAAAGAGGGTCTTCCGGTGACCGAAGCGGGCCTGCGCAAGCTCAAGATGCTCGGTTTTACCGACGCGCGTTTGGCGGCATTGACCGGACGCGACGAGGCCAATGTCCGCCGCGCCCGCCGCAATCTCGGCGTCAACGCCGTGTTCAAACGCATTGACACCTGTGCCGCCGAATTCGAGGCCCAGACCCCCTATATGTATTCGACCTACGAATCCCCGATGATGGGTGAAGTCGAATGTGAAGCGCGCCCCTCTGATCGCAAGAAAGTGGTCATTCTGGGCGGCGGTCCGAACCGCATCGGCCAGGGCATCGAGTTCGATTATTGCTGCTGCCACGCCTGTTATTCGCTCACCGAGCAAGGCTATGAGACGATCATGATCAACTGTAACCCCGAGACCGTGTCGACCGATTACGACACCTCGGACCGGTTGTATTTTGAACCGCTGACCTTTGAACATGTGATGGAAATCCTGCGCGTTGAGCAAGACAACGGCACGCTGCATGGCGTGATCGTTCAGTTCGGTGGCCAGACGCCTTTGAAACTCGCCAACGCGCTTGAGGCAGAGGGTATTCCGATCCTCGGCACCACGCCGGACGCGATTGATCTGGCCGAGGACCGCGAGCGGTTTCAGGACCTCGTGACCCGTCTGGGCCTGAAACAGCCACACAACGGCATTGCCTCAACCGACGCCCAAGCCCTTGCGATTGCAGAGGATATTGGCTTCCCTCTGGTCATTCGTCCGTCTTACGTTTTGGGCGGTCGCGCGATGGAAATCGTGCGCGATATGGATCAGTTGAACCGCTACATCTCCTCCGCCGTGGTGGTGTCGGGCGACAGCCCGGTGTTGTTGGATCACTACCTGTCGGGCGCCACCGAGATCGACGTCGACGCCCTGTGCGACGGCACAGAGGTGCATGTCGCCGGCATCATGCAGCACATCGAAGAAGCTGGCGTTCACTCCGGCGATTCCGCCTGTTCGCTGCCGCCCTACTCGCTCAAACCCGAGATCATCGAAGAGCTGAAGGTCCAGACCAAAGCTCTGGCACTGGCGCTCAACGTGGTTGGCCTGATGAACATTCAGTTCGCGGTCAAAGACGATGAGATTTTCCTCATTGAGGTCAACCCGCGCGCCTCGCGCACCGTGCCGTTTGTCGCCAAGGCCGTGAACAGCCCGATCGCCTCGATCGCCGCGCGCCTTATGGCGGGTGAGAAACTAAGCGATTTCACTTTGGTTGACCCAAGCAAAACCGGGCGTTTTGCGGTGAAAGAAGCCGTTTTGCCCTTCGCCCGCTTCCCCGGTGTCGATACGATCTTGGGGCCAGAGATGCGCTCCACCGGCGAAGTCATGGGCACTGACGCGACCTTCGCGCGCGCCTTCCTGAAGGCGCAAATGGGTGCGGGCACCGACCTGCCAAGCGAGGGCAAAGTGTTCATGTCGGTGAAAAACTACGACAAGAAACCAAAGATGGTGGAAGCCGCGCAGACCTTGGTCGAGCATGGTTTCGAGATCATCGCCACCCGCGGCACAGCGAAGTTTTTGCATGAAAACGGCGTGGCCTCGACCGTTGTAAACAAGGTCTACGAGGGCCGCCCAAACATCGTTGACATGATGAAAAACGGCGAGATCGCTTTGGTCCTCAATACGACCGAGGGCACACAAGCTATTGATGACTCGCGCGAAATCCGCAAAGTCGCGCTCTACGACAAAATCCCCTACTTCACCACAGCCGCCGCATCCCACGCCGCCGCCATGGCGATCAAATCGCGCACCGAAGGGGAGATCGAGGTCTGTAGCTTGCAGGATATGTAAGCCCCCCAAACGCACGAACACATCCCCAAACGCCCTGCTTTTTTGCGGGGCGTTTGGGGTCGGTTTTGCAGCGCAGCGATAAACCTTGACTTATCCCCCAAACTATCGCATCTGTCGCCCATCGACACCCAATGCTGCCGCGTGAGCAGCCGCGTTCATGTGAAACGCCTCAGGTGGTCGGTGACGGGCGGAACACGCCCACAAGGTTCCCAAATCACGCAGGGGTCCGGCGGAAAGACGGGGCGGGCATGTGGCCCTCACCGGAGACCTTTTCCGCGACCATTCAAGCCGTCCCATTTTGGGGCGCGTTTCGCGTGTGGGTTGCCGCCCACCCAAAGGATATACATGACTGATTTTTCCACGCTCGGCCTCAAGCCGCGCCTTCTGACGACCTTGGCCGAAATGGGCCTGACCGAGGCCACCCCGATCCAATCCCGCGCCATCCCCGAAGTGATGAATGGCCGCGACGTGATGGGTTTGGCTCAAACCGGCACCGGCAAAACATTGGCCTTTGGCCTGCCGCTTTTGGACATGGCGCTGAGTTCGGGCGACAAACCCGCGGACCGCACCGTGCGCGCGCTGGTTTTGGCACCGACCCGCGAGTTGGTGAACCAAATCGCCGACAGCCTGTTCCCCTTCATGAAGGGCACCCACCTCAAGCTCAACCGTGTTGTCGGTGGCGTGTCGATCAACACCCAAATCAACCGTTTGCAACGTGGCACGGACATTTTGATCGCCACTCCCGGTCGTTTGATGGACCTGATCGACCGCAAAGCGGTGCGCCTGAATGAGACCAATTTCTTGGTGCTCGACGAGGCCGACCAGATGCTCGACATGGGCTTTATCCATGCGCTGCGCAAACTAGTGCCGATGTTGGCCAAAGAACGCCAGACCATGCTGTTTTCGGCCACCATGTCGAAACAGATGAACGAGATTGCCCAAAGCTACCTCACCTCCCCGATCCGCATCGAAGTCTCGCCTGCGGGTAAAGTGGCCGATAAAATCGACCAAGAGGTTCACTTTATCCCGCAACCCGAAAAACTTGACCTGCTCAAAAAACTTCTGGGCGAGCATAAAGACGAACTGGCCTTGGTGTTTTCGCGTACCAAACATGGCGCGGAACGGATGAGCAAACAACTGACCGCCGCGGGCTTTGTCGCCGGGTCAATCCACGGCAACAAATCCCAGGGCCAACGCGAGCGCACCCTCAAAGAGGCACGCACCGGCAAGATCCAGGTGCTGGTCGCGACCGATGTGGCCGCGCGTGGCATCGACATCCCCGAAGTGCGCCACGTCTACAACTACGAGTTGCCGAACGTGCCGGAGAATTTTGTGCACCGAATTGGTCGGACCGCGCGGGCGGGCCGCGCCGGCAAAGCGATTGCGTTTTGTGCGCCTGACGAGCTTGGCGATTTCCGCGCGATTGAAAAAGTGATGAAACTGTCGATCCCGATTGCCACGGCGGCCTCTTGGGCCCATGCCGACGCGAAAGCCCCGGCAAAGGCCAAACAAGGCGGCGGTCGTCGTCGGGGTGGTGGCGGCGGCGGCTTTGGCGGCGGCAATGGTGGCGGTCAGCGTCGCGGCGGCGGTGGCTTTGGCAAACCCGGCGGCGCGCCGAAAGCGGCCAATGGCGGACGCCCCCAGCGCAACCGTGGTCGTAGCGCTGAGGCGTAAATCGGCATTAAGAACCTGATAGAATTGAAAAAAGAAGCGGCTTTGGCCGCTTCTTTTGCGTTTGGATCAGAGGCCTGATCTCTTAGATAGCCTCGCGAACAAGGCAAAGCGACCCTTTAGGTCACCTCATGCTCCAAATGCAATTTCATCGAAATCAGCACATGTTGCAGTTCAAGCGTCTCACGCAAAAGCCGTTTTGCTTCGTTGATGGTGATGATCCCATCCTCGATGGCACCGGAATATTCGGCCATCAGCATCGCAAAACGCTGCGACAGGGCCACGACATCGGTGTTGACTCCACCGTTGCCCGCACGCGCGCCCTCGTTGCGCGCCGCATCATAGGAGAGGGCCACGCCTTTCAGTTCTGCCAAGGCGGAAGTGACATGTGGGTAGCTCGCCGCCGATTCCAGTTGGGCCACAGCGTCCACGGGCATAAAACGATCAGCATGTTCCTCAGACGTTGAATAATACCGACCTAAAGTGGCCTTGGATTTTCCAGTCAAGGCACATGCGGCCTCAAGCCCAACGTCTTTGACCAAAGCCTCAGTGTGCTTTTTCAAATAATTTCCAGCTGCGTCCATAAACACCGTCCTAACACGAACCACGACCCATTCTTTGGGACATTCCCCCGATGGGGAATTCACCCCACCCTTTCCCATTAAATTCCTAAATATCACATGACATACAAGTGTCTACCTGCCGTTGCAGGGAATTCATCAGTATCCGATGCCTTAAAACATCGGGTCGGGTGGAAGCCAGTTTGGGAAGGACGTTGCGTCAACACTGTCAGATCTCGGCACCCTCATCCCCTGCCCATCTGGGCAACCGCCGGTTCTTACTTGGATGTGTCCCCCTCTTCCGGCTTCCACCCGTTCGTGTTCCGAGGTGGCCTTTCTATACATTCTGACCGCGAGAACGGGTAGAATTTTTCGCTTAGCCCCCCCGAGGCATCTTGATCCCAACCAGCCCTTTCTGGCACACCGCCGCCATGGCAAAACTCTATTTCCAATATTCCACGATGAACGCAGGCAAATCGACCCTGCTGCTTCAGGCGTCTTATAATTATCGCGAACGCGGTATGGAGACCTATTTGATCACGGCGCGGTTTGATCATCGCGCCGGAGAAGGTCACATCGCCAGCCGGATCGGCATCGGCGAAGAGGCGGATACGTTTGACGAGGGTGATGATCTGTTTGCCAAGATCAACGATCGCCTGGCGCAAGGCTCCGTGGCCTGCGTCTTTATCGACGAAGCCCAGTTTTTGACCAAGGATCAGGTCTGGCAATTGGCCCGCGTGGTCGATGATTTGAACGTACCGGTGATGGCCTACGGCTTGCGCGTCGATTTTCAGGGCAATTTGTTTCCCGGCTCTGCCGCCCTTTTGGCGCTGGCTGACGAGATGCGCGAAGTGCGCACGATTTGCCATTGCGGGAAAAAAGCAACGATGGTGGTGCGCATGTCGGAGAGTGGCATGGTGTTGACCGAAGGGGCGCAGGTCGAGATTGGCGGCAACGAGCGCTACGTGTCGCTGTGCCGCCGCCATTGGCGCGAGGCCGTGGGTGACCGGGCCGATTGAGCCCGATCTGAGTGTTTAGGTCACGGTAAAGACAGCGGCAAAGATCAATGCATCCGCCCGCCGTTGGGCACCGACAGGTTGGGCTGGGCCAAAACCACCGCACCGTTTTCATCGGGAAAACCCAACACCAAGACTTCCGACATGAAGGGGCCGATTTGGCGGGGTGGAAAATTCACCACCGCCATGACCTGTTGGCCAATCAGGGTTTCGGGCGTGTAATGCACGGTGATCTGGGCCGATGTTTTTTTCTCGCCCACATCAGGCCCGAAGTCGATCCACAGCTTGATCGCGGGCTTGCGCGCCTCGGGGAAGGGTTCGGCGCGCAGGACGGTGCCGACGCGTATGTCGACGGCGAGAAAATCGTCAAAACTGATAGGATCGCTCATCAGGCCAGTTCCTCGTCGCGTGTGATCGCAGCGGCAACGGCGCGCTCCATCAGAGGCACGAATCCGTCCGTCTCATCCATCAAGACCCGCAGCGCCTCGGCGGTGACGCCCCCCGGAGAGGTCACGTTGATGCGCAACTGTGCCGGGCCTTCGTCCGAGTCTTCGGCCAATTGCCCTGCGCCACCCACGGTCGCTTTGGCCAATTGCATCGCCATATCTGCGGACAAACCCGCCTTTTCACCGGCCAAAGCCATAGCTTCGATGAGGTGGAACACATAGGCCGGACCACAGCCGGAAATCGCCGTCAAAGGCCGGATTTGCGCCTCGGTGTCGAGCCGCACCACCTGTCCCACTGCTTTGAGCAAGCCTTCGGCCATATCAAGGGCAGCACCCGAAACCTTGACATTGCCAACGATCCCGGTGATGCCGCGCCCGATGGCGGCGGGGGTGTTTGGCATGGCGCGAATGATCGGCGTGTCTGCGCCCAACATGGTCTCATAAGTGGCAATGGAAATCCCGGCGGCCACGGTCAGGAACACAGTGTCGCCATTGCCAAGCTTTTGCAGCGTGGGCAAGGCATCGCCCATCATTTGCGGTTTGACCGCGACCAAAACGATGGCGGGATTGGCGGGCAGATCGGTGTTGAGCGCCACGCCGGTCGATTGCAGCCACTCAGAGGGATGTGGATCAAGCACGGTGACCGAGCTGGGCGGCAGACCACCCGCGAGCCAGCCCTTGAGCATGGCCGAGCCCATTTTCCCGCAGCCCAAAAGCACGAGCCCTCGTGTTTTCAAATCGTCCATGATCGTATCCTTCACCTTGGCCAAAAAAAGACCCCCTGAGGGGTCAGGGGGCACTTTATCAATCCTCATTCCGAGTGCAACGCACTGAGGCCTTGCGTTTCTGCGCGGGCACCTTGCCCGACGCTCTCATGGGGCCTTGCGTTTCTGCGCGCAGCTTACGCCCGGCCATAGGCCTCGCAAATGGCGACTTCCATCGCCTCGGCGGGCGTCCGATCCGACCAAGCGGCCAATTGGAAGGCCGGGTAAAACCGCTCAGACGCGCCCACTGCAGCCCCGATCAGACGGTCGACCTGTTCCGGCCCAGCGATTTGACCGCCCGAGAGCACCAAACCATAACGATAAACCATCAGATGTTGTTCCGGCCAATAGGTGAAAGCGCCAGTCCAAATCTGATCATTGGCGCGATTGAGCACCTCATAGATGTGCGGCAGCTTGTCTTCGGGCGGCTCCATTTCAAAGGTGCAGATCAGACGCAGGGTCTCGTCAAAATCAGACCATGCGAGCGTGAGCGAATAGGTGCGCCACTGACCCTCGACCGCCATGGCGATCTGATCTTCGGTCACCCGATCGAATTCCCAATCATTGTGTTCGGCCAAATGCTCGCACAGGTCGATCGGATGGATTTCGCTGGAAAAATTTTGCTCAATAAACGACATACGCGGCCTCGTCTGTTTGCGTCCTGTGGCCTGCGCGACATCCCCGTAACGACCACTAAGACTTGGTGCCTGCTCTAGGGGCGGCGGGTTTACCGCGTTCCCTTACCAGATATGGTGTGCGCAAAGCACTGGGCCTGTAAAGCGAAATATTTATGTTATCCCCAGCAATCGACGCTCATCCACAGCTTGCCCATTTTTTTCCACAGAGCTGTAACCCCGCCTGTGGACAAGAAAAAAGGCCCCCGAAACGGGAGCCTGATCGCCGGGCACAGGCCCGGTCATAATGCTGGAAAAGGCGGTCGGTTTGACCCGAGCCCCTCAGACCTTTTTCTTGCGTTCCATCATGTCGAGCCGTTTTTTCAACTCTTCATTCTCTTCGCGGGCCTTTTGCGCCATGGCGCGCACCGCGTCGAATTCATCGCGGGTGACGAAATCGCGGTCGGCCAACCAGCGGTCCACCAAACCTTTGAGCGCGGTGTCCGCCTCTTCTTTCGCTCCCTGAGCCACGCCCATGGCGTTGGTCATCAACTGGGAGATGTCATCGAGGATCTTGTTGCGGGTTTGCATGGCTGTCTCCGAAACGCATTCGTGAATATCTCTTCCCTATATGGGGGGCAAAAGGGCAAATCACAAGGTTGACTTCCCCGCCGCTCTTGAGACAGTTGCGCCATGTTTCAAATGATCCCCGCCGTGATACAATTCCCCGACCTGTCGCCCATCTTGTTTGAGCTGGACCTTGGACCGATTCACTTTGCGCTGCATTGGTATGCGCTGGCCTATATCGGTGGTTTTCTGATCGGCTGGCTGCTGATCATGCGCGCGCTCAAAACGCCGCGGCTTTGGCCGAATGACACTCCACCGATGGATCGCAGCGCGTTCGAAGACCTGCTGACATGGCTGATTTTGGGCGTCATCGTCGGCGGGCGTCTGGGCTATGTGTTGTTTTACAAACCGGGTTATTACCTCTCCCATCCGATTGAAATCCCGATGGTGTGGCAAGGCGGCATGGCCTTTCATGGCGGTTTCATTGGCGTCGTGATTGCCGCAGCCCTGTGGGGCCGCAAACACAAAGTGCCGCTTGGCTCGCTCGCCGACATGTTGGCGATGGCCACGCCTCCGGGCCTGATGCTGGGGCGGATCGCCAATTTCGTGAATGCGGAATTGTGGGGCAAACCGTGGGACGGCCCTTGGGCGGTGATTTTTCCCGGCGATGCAGCACAGGCCTGTGCCACACTGAGCGCCCCCTGCGCCCGCCACCCCTCGCAACTCTATGAGGCGGGGATGGAGGGGCTGATTCTGGGCAGCCTGTTGTTGGTGATGGTTTGGGGATTTCGCGCCTTCAAACGTCCGGGCCTTGTCGCGGGCGTGTTTTTTGCGGGCTATGGCCTATCGCGCTTTATCGTTGAGTTTTTCCGCCAAGCCGACGGCCAATTCATCACCGCAACCAACCCCAACGGCGCCGTGTTTGCCGGGATGCAAATGGGCCAACTTCTGTCCCTGCCGATGATCCTGATCGGCGTGTTTTTCGCCGTCCGGGCGCTGCGTGGACCGCGCCCCGCATGACCCAGATGACGCCGCTCGCTGACCTTCTGACCCGCCGCATCCGGCATGCGGGTCCGATGTCGTTAGCGGAATTCATGAGCGATTGCCTGCTACATCCCGAGCATGGCTATTACACCACACGCGACCCTTTGGGCGCAGGCGGCGATTTCACCACCGCACCGGAAATCAGCCAGATGTTTGGCGAGATGATCGGGCTGTGTCTGGCGCAAAGCTGGTTGGACCAAGGCGCGCCCTCGCCCTTTACCCTCGCCGAGATTGGCCCCGGACGCGGCACCTTGATGGCCGATATCCTGCGCGTGACCAAAGCCGTTCCGGGGTTGCACGCCGCAATGAAAGTACATCTGATCGAGGCCTCCCCGACCTTGCAGGCCACACAGGCCAAGACGCTGGCCGCCTATGAGATCACATGGCTTGAGAGTGTGGCGAACCTGCCTCAAGCGCCTTTATGGCTGGTCGCCAACGAGTTCTTCGACGCCCTGCCGATCCGTCAATTCACCCGCGATGGCGCGGGATGGCGCGAGGCGCAGGTGGGGCTGCTCAATGGGGCTTTGACCCTTGGCCTCTCCGCCGCCACCCCCATGCCAGAACTGGCGCATCGGCTGAAAGACACCAAAGACGGCGACATTGTCGAGATCTGTCCCGCAAGCACGCCGATTGTGACCGAGATCGCCACGCGCATTGCACGGCATGGCGGCGCGGCCCTTTTTGTCGATTATGGCGATTGGCGCTCGCTGGGCGATACGTTTCAGGCGCTTGAGGCGCATCAGATGGTCGATCCCCTCGCGCGCCCCGGTTGCGCCGATCTTACCGCCCATGTGGATTTCGACGCCTTGGCGCGCGCCGCACAGAGCGCGGGAGCCGTGGCGTCTCAGATGATCCCGCAAGGGATGCTCTTGGGACGGCTCGGGATCTCCGCGCGCGCCGAAGCGCTTGCCACAAAGTTGAGCGGTGATGCCCTTAAATCTCACATCGCCGCATTTGACAGGTTGACCTCACCCGCAGAAATGGGAACGCTTTTCAAAGCACTCGCCCTCGCCCCCACAGCCAAATTACTGCCGCCAGGATTTGACGCATGAGCCTTGAAATCATCACCTCCAACGCGCTCGATGGCGTGGCACACGGGTTTTTCACCCGCAAAGGCGGGGCCTCGTCGGGGGTGTTTGAGGGGCTGAACTGTGGGCTTGGCTCCACCGATCAATCCGACATCGTAAAAATCAACCGCGCGCGGGTGGCCAAGGCCATGGATCTGACACCGGATCAGCTCTGCGCCGCGCATCAAATCCACTCCGCCGATGTGGCGATTGTCACCGGACCGCAAAGCGGCGATGTTCCAAAGGCCGATGCTTTGGTCACCGATCAACCGGGATTGGCCTTGGTGATCCTCACCGCCGATTGCCAGCCGGTGCTGTTTGCCGATCGTGACACCGGCGTCATTGGCGCGGCCCATGCCGGGTGGAAAGGCGCGGCGGCCGGAGTGTTGGAGGCCACGATTGAAGCGATGGAAACATTGGGGGCAAAACGGGAGGCGATCACCGCCGTCATCGGCCCGTCGATTTCCCAACGCGCCTATGAGGTTGGTCCTGAATTCTTTGAAGATTTCTATGCCGAGAACCCGATCTACGCGCGGTTTTTCACCAATGGCTCAGGCGACCGCTACCTCTTTGACCTTCCGGCTTTTGGGTTATATCGCCTGCGCGAAGCGGGGGTTGGCCATGCCGAATGGACCCGCCATTGCACCTATTTCGACCCGTCCCGGTTTTATTCCTACCGCCGCTCGGTGCATCGCAAAGAGGCGGATTACGGGCGACTCATATCGGTGATCCGGCTTTAAGACGACCGAACTTTCGGGCCTAGGGCAGGCGCGGCCCCGGCGCATTGTGGCACGAATGCGGCGTAGCCTTGCCCTATTTTTGCCCGAAACAATCCCCAAAACTTGCGCCTATTGTTTCCAAGGTTTGGAAATTAACCTTACATTCTCCATGGTTAACGCGACATCTCCGCTCTGCGCACCATCGACATACTCTCCCACACATCTCGCCAAATTTTCTGCCCCATACGCCGCATTTTTGCCGAAGCCTCCCTGCATATTGGCAGCAACAAAACGGTAAACCGGGCCGAGCGCCCCGATGACATAAAGTGAGAGCAGAGATGAAAAACCGCCGTTGGATGAAATCAATGATCGCCGAAGCCAAAAAGACCGACGTGCAAATGCCATGGGCCCGTGGCCTACGCCGCGATGCGTTCATTGCCAAAAAGACCGGCGTACGGTCGATGAAACTCGTCGCTTCGGCCTAAATCGATTCGCCGCTTTTTCCTTCGGACAGGGGCGCAGCGGGTAAGGTCACCGCAGGATTGCATCAGATTTGAGAAACAATGAAACGGCGGGCCAGCGGACTGGGTCCGCCGTTAACCGTAATTAGATAAAATTTTTGACAATGCATCCGAAACCGGGTGATCGTTGACGCACTGTTCCGGTGGGGGCCGACACAGTGACGAGGTGACCTATGTCGCAGCCCCTAAGAGGTGCATCCATAGCGATGCGCCAGGCCCATACCGTTGCCGATCCGGGTCTCTCTCATCATGACAGATCAGGTCAACCCGCGTGGACGGTGAGGCGCACCCGTCCCTATGAACGCCCCGCCGATCAGCCCACCGTCATGCGGCGCAGCTATGATATTCAATGGCTTGCCGCAAACGGTGACATTCGCGATGCGGCGCTGTCGGCCCCGGCCCTGCCCGTCTTTGAAGCCGCCTTTAATGCCTTTGCCCGTGGCGCGTTGATCCCCACCCCCATGGGACCCGTCGCGATCGAAGACCTGCTGCCCGGCGATCAAGTGGAGGCCGTCGAAGGCGATGTGCAGACGGTAAGATGGATCGGCTCGATGCAGATCGACACAGGTGGCACACGCGCGCAGGACGCAAAACCTGAACGCCTGTACCGGATCACCGCCGACACCTTTGGTCTTGGCCGCCCGTCACCGGATTTGATGCTGGGGGCAGGCGCTCGCTATCTCTACCGCGCCCAGGCGCTCAAATCCTATCTTGGCACGACCCAAGCGCTGGCCCCTGTGCCCAGTCTGGTGGATGGGGTTTCTGTGATCGAAGTGACGCCGATGTCCTCCGTGCGCAGCTACCATATTGGCCTCAGCCAGCATCGGTTGATCCGCGTCAACGGGGTCGAACTTGAGAGCTATCATCCGGGCACCACGGCGTCGCGCCAATTGCCAAGCGAGCTGCGGGCGCAATTCATGGCGCTGTTTCCGCATTTGGACGGGCTTGGGGCCTTTGGCGCGATGTCCTATCCGCGCCTGTCACCGACCGATTTGATCATGTTAGACAAAGCCTGATCGCCGCAGATCTCCACGCCTTTCGATCCCAATCCCTCCAGGTGGCGATCAAAGAAAACGGCCCGGCCAAAAGGCACGGGCCGTTTTTCATCTATGGGGTGGACAGGCCGCGTTAGGCGTTTTGCGCCAAACGGGCTTCGAGCACTTCAAATGGCACACCCGGTTCATCCTTGGCACAGCGGATCACCAGTGAGGTTTTGACGCTGGCGACATTCTCGGTCGACAACAGCTCTCCGGTGAGGAAACTTTGAAAGGTCGACAGGTCGGGTGCCACGCATTTGAGGATGAAATCCACCTCGCCGTTCAACATGTGACATTCGCGGACCAAGGGCCATTCGCGGCATTTCGCTTCGAATTTCGACAGATCGACCTCGGCCTGACTTTGCAGCCCGACCATGGCAAACACCTGAACCTCAAAATTCAGTGCCCGCGCATCGACGACCGCGTGGTAGCCTTTGATGTAGCCGCTCTCTTCCAAGGTGCGCACCCGGCGCAGGCAGGGCGGCGCGGAAATCCCCACACGTTTGGCCAACTCAACGTTGGTCATCCGACCGTCGGCCTGTAATTCAGCAAGGATTTTACGGTCGATGTCGTCGAGCTTGTGAGGGGGCATGTTTTTCTCCGGTCTTTTTGGCCAAATCGGGCATGTTTTTCGAAACATGTGCGCAGGCGGCTCCGCGCGCAACATTCTTTCTCATTTAAGCAAGATCATTTCAAGAGGATTTCACCGAAGAGATGATCAAGATCGCAGCACATGCCCATGCTTTCAGCCAAAATCGGCCAAATCCGCCATCAAAACGGACCTTATTCCGCTGAATGGGGCAACACGGTCGCACAAGCGCTGCGCCGTTTTGAACGCCCATCCGCGCAGAAAGGAACAGCCAACGGGGTTTGCGCTACGCCGCAGTCATGCCTATATCGGAGCCAACACGACAGATCCCAAGAAAGAGGCCCCAAAATGGCGGACACGAAACACACCAAAGTTCTGATCATCGGGTCAGGTCCGGCGGGTTACACGGCGGGCGTTTATGCCTCCCGCGCGATGTTGTCTCCGATCCTTGTGCAAGGAATGGAGCCGGGCGGGCAATTGACCACCACGACCGAGGTCGAAAACTGGCCGGGCGAAAGCGAAATTCAAGGCCCCGAGTTGATGGTCAAGATGCAAGAGCACGCCAAAGCCATGGGCACGGAGATCATTTCCGACCTGATCACCGAGCTCGACACCGATGTGCGCCCTTTCGTGGCCAAAAGCGACAGCGGCACGATCTACACGGCGGATGCGGTGATTTTGGCCACGGGGGCGCGGGCAAAATGGCTTGGGCTCGACTCTGAGGAGGCGTTCAAGGGCTTTGGCGTCTCGGCCTGTGCCACCTGTGACGGGTTCTTTTACCGCGGCATGGAGATCGTTGTGATCGGCGGCGGCAATACGGCAGTCGAAGAAGCGCTGTTTTTGACCAATTTCGCCTCGAAAGTGACGCTGATCCATCGCCGCGACAGCTTGCGGGCGGAAAAAATCCTGATTGATCGGTTGATGAAGAATGAGAAAATTCATCCGCTCTGGAATCACGAATTGGTTGAAGTTTTTGGCGACGAAGCCCCGCTCAAAGGCGTCAACGGCGTGCGCGCCCGCAATGTCAAAACCGGAGAAATCACCGAAATTCCGGCCAAAGGCGTGTTTGTCGCCATTGGGCACGCTCCCGCGACGGAGTTGGTCAAGGGTAAATTGGAACTGCACAACGGCGGCTATGTGAAGGTGAAACCGGGATCGACCGAAACCTCAATCCCCGGTGTGTTTGCAGCGGGTGATTTGACCGATCACAAATACCGCCAAGCGGTGACAAGCGCAGGCATGGGCTGTATGGCCGCCCTTGACGCCGAACATTGGCTTGCCGCCCAAGAGTAAGCTCCGCCATGCCACATACTGCCCGCCCGAAACTGAGTCGCTCCCACGGGCGGCCCGGTCTCTGACGGGCAGCATGCGGTGTCTATGAAAATGACGAAACCGGGATATTGATCTCTCAAGATCGACATTTGTCGGAAAATTGGTCGGAATAGATCAAAGAATGAGGCCTTTGAGCCTCATTTCATCTTTCTGCACCTGCAGCATGTTGATTTTCATGCCGAGCTCAGGCTAATCGGACGAGATTGACCCGATCAGGGTCGATTATTGTACATCGTCGAACTGTCCAGCCAAAAAAGGCCTTCCGTATGTCCCAAAACCTTGCACCGATCCCTGAGCTTTACGTCTCTTATGAGAGCGCACAAAAGCTGAAAGTTGAGGCCGCCAATCTCGTAAGCTGGGACTTGACCCCGCGCCAGATTTGCGACCTTGAGTTGCTGATGAACGGTGGGTTTAACCCGCTCAAAGGGTTTCTGACCGAGGCCGATTATGATGGTGTCGTCGACAACATGCGTCTGGCGGACGGAACGCTTTGGCCGATGCCGATCACACTGGATGTGTCCGAAGCCTTCGCTGAAGCCCTCGAAGACGGCCAAGACATCGCGCTGCGCGACCAAGAGGGCGTGATTCTTGCGACGATGACGGTCACCGATAATTGGGTGCCGAACAAAGCGAAAGAGGCCGCGAGCGTCTTTGGCGCGGATGATGACGCCCACCCGGCCGTGAATTACCTTCACAACACCGCCGGCAAAGTCTACCTCGGCGGTCCGATCACCGGCATTCAACAGCCGGTGCATTACGATTTCCGTGGCCGTCGCGACACGCCGAACGAACTGCGTGCCTATTTCCGCAAAATGGGCTGGCGCAAAGTTGTGGCCTTCCAAACCCGCAACCCGTTGCACCGCGCGCACCAGGAACTGACCTTCCGCGCCGCGAAAGAAGCCCAGGCCAACCTTTTGATTCATCCGGTCGTTGGCATGACCAAACCGGGCGACGTGGATCACTTCACCCGCGTGCGTTGCTACGAGGCCGTGCTGGACAAATACCCGGCCTCGACCACTGCGATGTCGCTTTTGCCGCTGGCCATGCGTATGGCGGGTCCCCGCGAAGCTGTGTGGCACGGCTTGATCCGCGCCAACTACGGCTGTACCCATTTCATCGTCGGTCGTGACCACGCAGGCCCCGGCAACAATTCCAAAGGCGAAGATTTCTATGGCCCCTATGATGCGCAGGACCTGTTCCGCGAGCATCAAGAGGAAATGGGCATCGAAATGGTCGACTTCAAACACATGGTTTGGGTCCAGGAGCGCGCTCAGTACGAAGCCATCGACGAGATCGAAGACAAGGATAAAATCACCATCCTGAACATCTCCGGCACCGAACTGCGTCGTCGCTTGGCCGAAGGTCTTGAAATCCCGGAATGGTTCTCTTTCCCGGAAGTTGTGAAAGAGCTGCGCCGCACCAAACCGCCGCGCTCCAAACAGGGGTTCACCGTGTTCTTCACCGGTTTCTCTGGCTCTGGCAAATCCACCATCGCCAACGCTTTGATGGTTAAACTGATGGAAATGGGCGGGCGCCCGGTCACGCTCCTCGATGGCGACATCGTGCGTAAAAACCTGTCCTCTGAGCTGGGTTTCTCGAAAGAGCACCGTGACCTGAACATCCGCCGCATCGGCTATGTTGCCTCTGAGATCACCAAAAATGGCGGCATCGCCATCTGTGCGCCGATCGCACCTTATGCAACGACCCGCCGCGCCGTACGCGAAGATGTCGAAGCCTTTGGTGCCTTTGTCGAAGTCCATGTCGCGACCTCGATCGAAGAATGTGAAAAACGTGATCGTAAGGGGCTCTACAAACTGGCCCGCGAAGGCAAGATCAAAGAATTCACCGGGATTTCAGATCCTTACGATGTCCCGGAAAAACCCGAACTGCGCGTGGATACGGTTGGTGCCGATGTCGACAACTGTGCGCATCAGGTGATTTTGAAACTCGAAGCCATGGGTCTGATTGCCGCTCAATAACAACCCAACGCCTTTGTCATGAAAAAGCCCCGGTCCTGAGGATCGGGGCTTTTTGCGTAATCAGCGCGAGAGATCTCAGCGCAGTGACATCCGTTTGAGCAGATTGTCTTTCAAAATGAACTGATGATAGAGCGCCGCCGCGACGTGAACGAGGATGAGCAAGACGGTCAGGTTGACCAAAACCTCATGGACATCGCCTGCAATCTTGACCCCAAGAAACCAAGCGGACGCCCCCGCCATTGGCGTCAGGATCATGGTCGCATACAGACCGACATGCACGAGTTGCGCGGCTTTTTCCATCAAAGGGTGCGGCGCGGGCGGCATGGCGGGCGCGCCTTGGATCAGACGAACAAGGACGCGCAGGATCATCAAGACAAGCGTGACAACACCCACGATCACATGGAATTTGGCGGTGAGAGTGTCATTCACCCCCGTCTTCAAGAACGCATCAAGCGCACGCCCCATGCCATCAGAGACGATATAGTTAAACGCAAAGGTCAAAACGACGGCCCAGTGCAACAGCTTTTGCAGCATGGAATAAGATTGGGAGGTTTTCATATGACGCTCACTCTCAGGTCAGTTGGGGAAAGACCGAGCGTGCTGGCTCGGTGGTGCCTGACCTAGAGATAGGGATAAAAGCCCCCCAAGCGCAAATACTGTTTTGGCTTTTTAGGGGGACTATACCTTGGGTTTACCTGGTTTGGCGCAGGATGCGGGTCTTTAAAGTCTTTTGCATCTTTCCTGAATCAGGAAATTTGCAAAAGTCCCACGCGCCTTCGAAATTGCGGGCGCTTTGCTCCTGATCTTAATCAGATCAAAAGCAAAAGCGCTTTAGTGCACATTCACCGGCGCGTAGTCATGTTCACGCGCCAAAGCGAAAGCCAAAGGAAGATTGGCAACAAGCGCAAGCCGTGTGCCCTCAGCGTCATTCACCGAATAGATATGGTCGAGACCCTCGGCCTGACTTTGCACCTCTTTGGGCAAATCAGACACGGCAACGGGACGTACATAGACAATTTTTTCCTCTGATCCGACGCCTGCCGCCGGGAAATGTGGGTATGAAGCATTCATGGGCTTATCCCTTCCGTATTTGAATGGTTTGAACAACGCTTTCGGCCACGGCGCGATTGAGATCTATGTGCAATAGCCCGTTTTCCGTTGACGCACCGGTGACTTCGACCCCATCGGCCAACACGAAAGCACGCTGAAACTGACGGCCCGCGATGCCACGATGTAGGAAAACCCGCGTCTCCGCATCCTCGGCTTGGCGTCCACGCACAACCAATTGCCGGTCCTCCAGCGTGATCGACAGGTCTGCATCCGAAAACCCAGCCACGGCAAGGGTGATCCGATAGGTGTGATCGGAGGATTGTTCAATATTATAAGGCGGATAAGCCCCCGCGTCCGATTTTGCGGTGCGTTCCACCAAACGTTCCAATTGGTCGAAGCCCAATAAAAACGGATGGGCGCCAAAACTTACTTTCGTCATTACACGTCCTCTCCCAGAAGCGACTGTGTTCCATCAAGGGCCCCAAAAGCGGCGGCCCTTTGGTTAAGATATGGGAGTTGCAACGCGGGCTTCAAGAGAGGCGAGCAGAGTGCTTTGAGTTTTGAAAGTTTAGGAGTAGAGTTGAAACAGACCGTGCGCCCGCAATATTGGCGGCGACAACAGACCAGAAAAACAGATAGAGACAACGCGATGAACGTGTCCAACCGAATGGATCATAACGACGTGCTTCGGGTGAAACTTGAAGTGCTCAAACGCGAACATCGTGATCTTGATGCCGCCATTGAAGCGATGCAGCAAACCGGTCATTTGGATGCCCTGCGGCTTCAGCGAATGAAAAAGCAAAAGCTGTCGCTCAAGGACCGGATCGCGGTCATCGAAGATGAAGTCACTCCAGATATCATCGCCTGAAGCGGCTTTTCCAAACGTCCCGTTGCGAAAAATCGGCTGCACGTTATAAGGCGGGCGAGTGCAACACATCGCGAACCTATCTTCTGAGGGATCAATCATATGAGCGTCGACGTCGGCATCATTATGGGCAGCCAATCCGATTGGCCGACCATGAAACGCGCAGCGGAAATTCTGGACGAATTGGGCATCTCTTATGAGGCAAAAATCGTCTCGGCCCACCGCACGCCGGACCGGCTTTGGAGCTATGGCAAAGAGGCCGCAGACCGGGGTCTCAAAGTGATCATTGCTGGGGCCGGTGGGGCGGCGCATTTACCCGGTATGATGGCGTCGAAAACCCGCATCCCCGTGGTCGGCGTGCCGGTTCAAACCCGCGCTTTGTCTGGGGTCGACAGCCTCTATTCCATCGTTCAAATGCCCAAGGGCTTTCCGGTCGCCACCATGGCGATTGGCGAAGCGGGCGCAGCCAATGCCGGCCTGATGGCCGCGGGCATTTTGGCGATCACCGATGCGGGTTTGGCCGTGCGCCTGGATGCGTGGCGCGACGCCCTCTCTGCCTCTATCCCGGATGAGCCCACGGATGACTGATGTGACCCCCCTCCCCGCCCCTCTTCCCTCTGGCGCAACCATCGGCATTCTTGGCGGTGGTCAACTGGGCCGCATGTTGTCGGTCGCCGCCTCCCGTCTGGGATTCAAAACCTGCGTGTTCGAACCCGGCGGCGATTGCCCGGCCTCCCATGTCGCCAACGCTCATGTCCAGGCTGGCTATGACGACGTCGAGGCATTGAAAACATTCGCGCAGTCGGTCGATGTGGTGACCTATGAGTTCGAAAACGTGCCAACGTCGGCGCTTGATCTGATCGAATCCATCGTTCCGATCCGCCCAAACCGCAAAGCCTTGGCCGTGTCGCAAGACCGTTTGTCGGAAAAGGCATTTTTGTCGGGTTTGGGCCTGACGGTTGCCCCCTTTGCCGCCGTCGATGACGCGGTCGATTTGGCCGAAGCCATTGCCGAAATTGGCACCCCCGCCATCCTGAAAACCCGCCGCTTTGGCTATGACGGCAAAGGTCAGGCGCGGATCATGTCGCCCGACGATGCCCCGCAAGCGCTGGCCGATATGGCAGGCGCTTCGGCAGTTTTGGAAGGCTTTGTCAGTTTCACCCATGAAGTGTCTGTGATTGCCGCACGCGGTCAGGCGGGAGATATTTCCTGTTTTGATCCGGGTGAAAACGTTCACATAAACGGCATTTTGCACACCACCACCGTGCCCGCACGCCTCTCCCCCGCCCAACGCACCGACGCTGTGCTTTTGGCCGCTAAAATATTGAATGCGCTGGATTATGTCGGCGTCATGGGGGTCGAACTCTTTGTCACACCGCAAGGGCTTGTGGTCAATGAAGTCGCGCCGCGCGTGCACAATTCGGGCCATTGGACCCAAAACGGCTGTGTGATTGATCAGTTCGAACAACATATCCGCGCCGTGGTCGGTTGGCCCTTGGGCGACGGAACGCGCCACTCCAATGTGGAGATGCTCAATCTCATCGGCGACGATGTGGACCGCATGCCCGAGTTTGCCAAAAACAGCGCTGTCGCGATCCACCTTTATGGCAAAGCGGATGCGAAACCGGGCCGTAAAATGGGCCATGTGAACACGGTCTTGGGGCCTGCGAGCTAAACCGCTTTAGGTGACAAGGTTCTCATTGAGACGCGTGTAGGCATTAGGGTAGATCAATCGCTCAGATTGCATCCCGGTGCCCGGCGCAATCGGATAGAGCGAGGTGTATTCGGAGGCAAAAGGCGTTTCCAAACGCGATGCCGCCAGCGTTGAAAACCCAACCCGGTGGAAATAGGCCGGGTCACCGACAACGACCACGGCTTTGGCGCCTTCGCGCTTGGCATGGTTCATGCCACGGGTCACCAATTCACGCCCCATCCCACGTTTGTGACGGTTGGGAGAAACCGCCAAAATCGACAGCGCCCACCAATCTTGCGGCACAATCATGCGTGCGCAACAAATATAACCGATAATCCGCCCGTCTTCGACTGCCACGCGCTCCATCGCGACCGCGTCTTCCTGACGCAATGCCAGAGCAAATCGGTACATCTCCGGCCCGCCGAAAGTGCCGTCCAACAAGATGGACAGCGGCAAATCATCGTCAGAGGTCAGGGGGCGCAAGAACATGTCTATATCTCTAAAAGGGTTGTTAAAACTTTGCAGGGCGAGCACGGGGCATGCAAGCGGCAACTGGCTTATCTTTGTAAAATCATAGGACTGAGGCGAATATGTTGTTTTTCTGGGCAGGCAGGGTGCGACATATGGCATCAAGAAAGTTTTTTCGCCCCCACCGCACTTAACGCGCCCCACATCTTTGGTGCCCGCACCAGAACCAACCCGGACAAAGAGATAAGGGCCGCCCGAAAGCGACCCTTAGATGATTTAGCGATTGGGCTGAGACCAAGCGATTTCCGAGTGGAAATCCCTTACATCATGCCGCCCATGCCACCCATGCCGCCCATGTCGGGCATACCGCCATTGCCGCCATCTTTCGACGGCTTGTCGGCGATCATGGCTTCGGTGGTGATCAGCAAACCAGCGATGGAAGACGCATCTTCCAAAGCGGTGCGGGTCACTTTGGCCGGGTCGATCACACCGAACGCGAACATGTCGCCATATTCTTCGGTTTGAGCGTTGAAGCCAAAGGTAAGGTCGGTGGATTCGCGCACTTTGCCAGCCACAACAGCGCCATCGACGCCAGCGTTTTCAGCAATCTGACGCAGCGGAGCTTCGAGCGCACGGCGCACGATGGCGATACCGGCGTTCTGATCGGAGTTTTCACCGGTCAGACCTTCGAGCACTTTACCAGCCTGAACCAGAGCCACACCACCGCCAACGACGATGCCTTCTTGGACAGCGGCGCGGGTTGCGTTGAGAGCATCGTCCACACGGTCTTTGCGCTCTTTCACTTCGACCTCGGTCATGCCGCCAACGCGGATCACGGCCACACCACCAGCGAGTTTGGCCACGCGCTCCTGGAGTTTTTCGCGATCGTAGTCAGAGGTGGTTTCTTCGATCTGGGTGCGGATCTGAGCCACGCGAGCTTCGATCTCGGCCTTGGCGCCTGCGCCATCAACGATGGTGGTTTCGTCTTTGGTGATCGAGATTTTCTTGGCGGAACCGAGCATGTCCATGGTGACATTTTCGAGTTTCATGCCGAGATCTTCGGAGATCACCTGACCACCGGTGAGGATCGCGATGTCTTGCAACATGGCTTTGCGGCGATCGCCGAAACCCGGTGCTTTGACAGCTGCGATTTTCAGACCGCCGCGCAGTTTGTTGACCACGAGGGTTGCAAGCGCTTCGCCTTCCACATCTTCAGCGATGATGAGAAGCGGCTTTTGCGACTGGATGACCTGCTCGAGAAGCGGCACCATCGGCTGCAGCGAAGAGAGTTTTTTCTCGTGCAAAAGCACGATGCAATCTTCGAGTTCTGCGATCATTTTGTCCGGGTTGGTGACAAAATACGGGGACAGGTAGCCACGGTCGAACTGCATGCCTTCGACCACGGTGGTCTCGGTTTCCATGCCTTTGTTTTCTTCGACAGTGATGACGCCGTCGTTGCCGACTTTCTGCATCGCATCGGCGATTTGACGACCGATTTCAGCTTCGCCGTTGGCGGAGATGGTGCCAACCTGAGCCACTTCGGCAGTGTCGCTCACCGGACGAGACGCGTCTTTGATCGCCTGAACGACTTTGAGGGTCGCAAGGTCGATCCCGCGCTTCAGGTCCATCGGGTTCAGACCAGCAGCAACCTGCTTGAGGCCTTCTTTGATGATCGCCTGAGCAAGCACGGTGGCGGTGGTGGTACCGTCGCCAGCTTCGTCATTGGTACGCGAGGCCACTTCTTTGACCATCTGCGCGCCCATGTTTTCGAACTTGTCTTCGAGATCAATCTCTTTGGCAACCGACACACCGTCTTTGGTGATGCGCGGCGACCCGAAGGATTTTTCGATGACAACGTTACGGCCTTTCGGGCCGAGGGTCACTTTAACAGCATCTGCGAGGATGTTCACGCCACGCAGCATGCGGTTGCGTGCATCGACGTCGAATTTGACTTCTTTAGCCATGGTAAGCTCCTGAATTCAGGTGAAAGGAAAAGGGGGGCGATCTCAGGCGATGATGCCGAGAATGTCCGACTCTTTCATGATGAGCAGTTCTTCGCCCTCAACGGTGATTTCGGTGCCGGACCATTTGCCGAACAGAACGATGTCACCTGCTTTGACGCTCGGCGCGATCAACTCGCCGCTGTCTTTACGTGCGCCTTCACCAACGGAGACGATTTCGCCTTCGGCCGGTTTTTCTTTTGCGCTATCGGGGATGATCAGGCCGCCCTTGGTTTTTTCATCGCCTTCAACGCGACGAACTACAACGCGGTCATGCAGCGGTTTAAATGCCATCTTCGAGGCTCCCTTGCTCAAAGTTTCAGTTGTCAGCACCACCTCTTTGGGTGGGCGTAAATCTTGCGTTAGCACTCACTGCCTGTGAGTGACAACGCTGCATAGTTAGGGAGGACAAGGAGAGCTGTCAACAGCCGTGATTTGAAAAATTTATGCCAAAGCCTGCGCTCAAATTGCTTGGCGACCAATGGCGAAACCACCGGTGCGCCCACGGTGCAATTTTGCAATAAACTCTAGGATTTCAAAGGTATTTCCACATTCAAGCCCGCATCTGTGAGCGCATAGACGCCGAGAGAGGCACGCATAAACCAGCCATAGTGATTGTCGGCCATGATCCGAGTCGCCTGAGCCACCCCTGTGGCTTTTGCCACCACATGACCTTTGCTCGGCCCATGTTCCAAAAGATGCGCCCGACAGCGCACGGCGTTTTGGCGATAACTCGTCACCCGCCCACCTGCCGGGGTGCCACCAAGGTTAGGATCGCCCTCGCGGGTCGCAAATTCTTTGACCAGTTTGGCAGACTTGGCCTTGTTCTTACGCGGCACAAAGGGCCGGGGATCGTGATGCACCTGCACCGCCTGCTCCGCCACATTCACCGAGATCACCCCAAGCCCCAGACGTTTGCACAGCGCGAGATTGCCTTTGAACATCCGCCAGCCCGCCTTGCCCTTCCACCGCGGCACGGCAAGGTAGACCCGATCAGTCAACGCCTGACGGGCTATGCCCTGTTGCAACAGAATCAGCGAAAACCCGGTCTTCAGCTCAATGATCACCGGGGCCTCATCTGGTTTCACCGCCATCACATCGGCGCCCCTGACCTCGGCTTTCACGTCATAACCAAGCCCCTCGAAATGGGCTTTGACGGGCGAATAAAGATCGGTTTCTTTCAGGGTCATGACGGTATCCCCTCCAATTCACACCCCATTCCGGCAACTAACGAATTCCTCATCGGGAACTTCTGCTATATCTGCGCTCATAAGATATCGCCTCGCATTTGAGAACAGAAGGGATTGACGTGAAACCGAATAAAGTTGCTGCAGTCACGATGGCATGGAATTCTCCCGTACTTCTCAAAAAATGGGTCGAGCATAACGCCGCCGCTTATGGCCGCGAAAACCTGTTTGTCATTTCTCACGGCGATGATCCGGCACAAGCCGCCGTCGCAGAGGGCACAAATTACATCACCCTGCCGCGCGAATTCAACGCGGAATTCGATGCGATCCGGTGGCGGTTCCTGTCCAACTACGCCTCCGGCCTGTTGGAATATTACAAGGTTGTTCAGGTCAACGACGTCGATGAGTTGATCGTCCTGGACCCCGAGGTGGGCACGGACCGCAAAGAGTATTTGCTGTCTTTGGCGGATCAGGGCCATTTTGCCCCTGTCGGCTATGACGTCCTGCCCCTGAATGGCGACCAAAACAATCTTGCGGGACTGGATTGGGACAAGCCTCTGTCTGAACAGGCGCCCTATGCCGTTTTGCGCGCGCGGTTTTGTAAACCCTGCATCATCACAGCGCCGGTCGAAATGATGCCCGGCGGGCATTCCCTCAAGCACACAAAATTCAAAGTGGATAGCGCGTTGATGTTGGCGCATTTGAAACTGTTGGACAGCGCACTGTGGCAATCGCATTACGACACGCTGGCCCATGACGCGCGCATCGCAACACGGCGCGCACGGACAAGGGACGAACGCATTCCGCGCGGCATCCGTGGTTTTGGTCGCGGCGCCGATCAGGTCCGCGCGTTGATCGAGACAGGTATGGATCGCCCCTTTGATCTCAAAGCGGCTCCCGGTGATGCGGCCAGTTTTTTAAACCAACGGCTGGAATTGATTTACGAGGGCTGGCGGGTCGAGCCGCGCGATGAGGAAGAATATATCATTCGCCTCGCCCCTCGATATATCGGGGCGTTTTAGCGCCACATGCTCCTGCACGCGACCGACCGAAACAGCCCTGCGCTCAACAGGTGACAAGCCATGCTGCACCGCCTATAAGGACCGCGAAATACCAATATCCTCACGCTATCTATGGGACAGACATATGACCACGCTCGTTTTCGGCCACAAATCCCCTGACACAGATTCCACCGGTTCCCCGCTCATCTGGGCATGGTACCTCAACGAAGTGAAAGGCGTTGACGCCAAACCCGTGCTTTTGGGCGCGCCGAACACAGAAGCCGCGTTTGTGGTTGAGAAATGGGGCTTTGAAATGCCCGAGATCATTTCTGAGGTTGCTGAAGGCCAGAACGTTGTCATCGTCGACACCAACAACCCGGCCGAATTGCCGGACGCAATCAATGACGCCAATGTCATCGCCATCATTGACCACCACAAACTTGTGGGCGGCCTTGAGACCAAAGGTCCGATCGACATCACCATCCGCCCGCTCGCCTGCACCGCGACAATCATGTATGACCTGATGGGCGACGATGCCGCCAAAATGCCCGACAACATCAAAGGCGCGATGCTGTCTTGCATCCTGTCCGACACATTGGAATTCCGGTCCCCAACCACCACGGACGTGGACAAAGCCCTGGCCGAAAAACTGGCCTCTGAACTGAACATCAACTTGGGCCAATACGCCTCTGAAATGTTCGAAGCCAAATCCGATGTCTCCGCCTTTTCTGACGCCGAATTGTTGCGGATGGATTCGAAAGAATACGCCGTCGAAGGCACCAAATTCCGCGTCTCCGTGTTGGAAACCACCGCGCCGAAAATCGTGCTGGACCGCAAAGCCAGCCTGTTGGCTTCCATGGTCGATGTCGCCAAGGAAGACGGCGTGGATCATGTGCTGTTGTTCGTGGTCGATATTCTGAATGAAGAAGCCACCATGTTCGTGCAAAACGATGTGGTGAAAGCCGTGGCGGAGAAATCCTTTGGCGCCACTGTGACGGGCGACTCTGTTGTGCTGCCGGGCATCATGTCCCGCAAAAAACAGATCATTCCGAACCTGAAGCTGTAATCTAAGCGATAGCCCAAAGGCCCGCCCAATCCGGCGGGCCTTTTTCGTTTGAGGAGCCGTTCATGGCGACACGCCCGGATTTCATGCGCGAACTGAAACGCGGCGAAGAGGACGAGGTCTTCGCCCTTTTGACCGCCGCTTTTGGCCAAAAAGACGAGGCCAAACTGGTCGATGATCTGCGCAAAACCCGCGCGATCGCCGGCGAAATGGTCCTGCCCTCCTCCGAGGGGATTGTCGGCTATGCCGCGCTCTCGACCATGGTCTCACCCAAAGGCTGGCTCTGCCTCGCCCCGGTCGCCATCCGCCCCGATCTGCAACGTCATGGCCATGGTCGACGCCTTGTTGGCATGATCTCGCAATGGTCGGTGATGAGCGGCAACAGCTTGGTCGTTTTGGGCGATCCGGCATTTTACACCCGCTGCGGTTTTGCCCCGATCCCGGCGGGCTTCACCTCTCCCTATCCGCTGGACCACACCTTGATCGCAGGCCCGACACAGACGAAGACTCCCGCGCTGATCTACCCCAGAGCCTTTGAAGGCTGACATGCTGAGGGTCCCGATCCGTTGCGCTTGATGCCGCCCCTCCCCTTTCCGCCCAAATAGCCTATATCAAAGGCGACCCTAAATTCAGAGGCCCCAATGACCCGCCTGATCCAATCGCTCCCCGAGATTTCCACCAATTACGACGCGCTGTTCGTCGATCTGTGGGGATGTGTCCACAACGGCGTAACCGCCTACCCCGAGGCCTGTGCGGCCCTGCAAGCGTACCGTCAAACCGGCGGCAAGGTGGTGTTGGTGACCAACTCGCCGCGACCTTGGCGCTCGGTTGCGACTCAAATCAAAGAGTTCGGCGTGCCGGATGACGCCTATGACGCCATTGCCACCTCAGGCGATTCGGCGCGTTTGGCGATGTATCTGGGCGTGGTGGGGCAAAAAGTGCATCACATCGGCGACATGTTCAAAGACGATTTCATGCAGCCGATGGACATCATTATGGAAGAAGCGCTTGAGATCACCGAAGTGCCGCTGAAGGACGCGGAGGGCATTGTCTGCTCTGGTCCCGAAGACCCTCTGGCCGATCCCGAAGAGTATCGCGGCACCTTCCTCTACGCCAAGCAAAAGGGCATGAAACTGCTCTGTGCCAACCCTGACATTGTTGTCGATCGGGGTGAAATCCGCGAATGGTGCGCCGGGGCTTTGGCCGCGCTTTATACCGAAATGGGCGGTGAGAGCCTCTATTTCGGCAAACCGCACCCGCCGATTTATGATCTGGCGCGGCGTCGCCTGTCGCGCATCGCTGAGGTCGAGGACGCGCGCATCCTATGCATTGGCGATGGCATCGGCACCGATGTGATGGGCGGCATTGGCGAGGGCTTGGACGTATTGTTCATCACCGGCGGCTTGGCGGCCAAAGAATTCGGCCCCGATCCGATCAACCCCGATCCTGCCCGGTTGAAAATGTGGCTCTCCGAGCAAAACCTGGCTCCGACAGCGGCCATTTCCCTTCTGCGCTAAGTGGCTGTGGCGTGGCAAACAGGCCGCGCCACACCACAAACTGCCTCAAATAAGAGACATGTTGTGCGAAATATATTTGCACACAACATCACATTTTAGTTTTTTTCTTTCGCGCAATATTGTTTCGTTTATCATTTGAGTCTATGCTGCACTGCAACACAGCGAAGGATTCGGAGATCATGTTGGACAATATGCCCCGCGGAACCATCTGCATCGAGGACATCGAAATCGGGATGACGCGCTCTTTGCGCAAAACCATCACCGATCATGACATCGAGTTGTTTGGTGAAGTTTCGACCGACCGCAACCCCGTGCATTTCGACGATGACTATGCCAACGACACGATTTTCGAAGGCCGCATCGCCCATGGCATGTTGACGGCGGGTCTCATTTCGGCGGTGATTGGCGAGCAATTGCCCGGCCATGGCACCATCTATATGGGCCAGACTTTGAAATTCCTCGCCCCCGTGCGCCCCGGCGACACCGTGTTGGCCGAAGTGACCGTAACCGACATCATCCACGCAAAACGCCGGGTTGCTCTTGAATGTCGCTGTACCGTAGGCGATACCGTAGTCTTGAAAGGCGAGGCTATGGTGCTTGCGCCGAGCCGCAAATTCGACTGACGCGGGGGGCTCCCCGCGAGGAGCCCCATGCAGATTCACACGCACTGGACCGACATTCCTGACGAGGCCAAAGGCTGTTCTGCCGCCATTGGCAATTTTGATGGTGTGCACCTTGGTCACCGCCGTGTCATTGACCTTGCGCGCCAATATGGCCCACTTGGTCTTGTCACCTTTGAACCCCATCCGCGTGAATATTTTGCCCCCGGCGCCCCGCCCTTTCGCCTGATGAATGCCGAAGCCAAGGCCAATCGACTGGCGAAACTCGGGGTTGAACAGTTGTTTCAACTGCCGTTTGACGCCGATATGGCAGCGATGACGCCAGAACAATTTGCCCGCAGCGTGATCAAAGACGGGCTTGGCCTGAGCCATGTCGTGGTCGGGGCCGATTTTTGCTTTGGCTCCAAACGCGCCGGCAAAGTCGAAGACCTCAAACGGTTTGGCGAAGAGATGGGCTTTGGCGTCACCGTGGCCGAGCTTTTGGAAACCGATGGCGGCGTCTCCTCCTCCTCTGCGATCCGCGTGGCTTTGGCCGAAGGCCGACCGAAAGATGCCGCCAATATGCTGGGTCACTGGCACCGCATCGAGGGCATGGTCGGGCATGGCGACAAACGCGGTCGCGATCTTGGCTTTCCGACGGCCAATATGTCCATCGCTGGGCTGCATGCGCCGAAATTTGGCGTCTACGCGGTGCTGGTCGATGTCCTCACCGGCCCGAACAAAGGCAGCTATCAAGGCGCGGCGTCTCTGGGCGTCAAACCGACCTTTGGCGCAAATCTGCCCTGCCTTGAGACCTTTGTGTTTGATTTTGAAGGCAATCTTTACGACGAACATCTCTCCGTCGCCTTTGTCGATTACCTGCGGCCCGAATTGGTGTTCACTGATTTGGATGCGCTGATCGTGCAAATGAATGCCGATTGCGAGCGGGCGCGTCAGATCCTTGGCGCTCTGGAATGAGCACGCGCCCCCGGTTTTGGGAAACCGTCCCGCTCAAAAAGATGACCCCCGAAGAATGGGAAGCGCTGTGTGACGGCTGCGGCAAATGTTGCCTTAATAAAATCGAGGATGCGGACACCGGCGAGGTGTTTTTAACACGCGTCGCCTGTCGGCTTTTGGATGATCAGTCCTGCCAATGCGGCCAATATCAGATCCGCAAAAACCTTGTGCCTGAGTGCATTCAACTCAGCCCCGAGACCATCGAAACCCATGCCTATTGGATGCCCGTCACCTGCGCCTATCGCCTGTTGTGGCAGGGGCGCGAGTTGCCCGACTGGCATCCGCTGTTGACCGGCGATCCCGAAAGCGTCCATGCCGCAGGCGTCTCTGTGCGCGGACGCACCGTCCCGGAATTCGAGGTCGATGAGGACGAGTGGGAAGACTATATCATTGAGGAGCCGAGCTGATGTTTTTTGGGTCTGACAACACCTCCGGCGTGCATCCAAAACTGATGGAAGCGCTGACCAAAGCCAATGACGGCTACGCCTCCCCCTACGGCACGGACCGCTGGACGGCGGAATTGACCGAGCGGCTGCGCGACCTGTTTCAGGCCCCGGACGCATTGGTCTATCCGATGACCTCCGGCACCGGCACCAATGCGGCGATTCTGGCGGCGATGACCCCGCCCTGGGGCATCATCTATTGCCATAAAACCGCGCATATCGAGGTGGATGAACGCAACTCCGTGCCATTTTATTCCGGCGGGGCGAAACTCAAACCTTTGCCCGGTACGGCCAGCCGTCTGGCCCCTGAGGAGCTGCACGGTGAAGTCATCTCTGACGGCGCCAAAGACGACATTCACGCCAGCCCGCCCGCTGCCGTGTCCCTGACCAACTTGACCGAATTTGGCGAACTCTATCGCCCGGCGGACATCGCCGCGATCGCTGATGCCGCACAGTTGCCACTGCACTTAGATGGCGCGCGGTTTGCCAATGCGATGGCGGCCTCGCACGCCTCGCCATGGGAAATGACCCGCGAAATTTCGGCGCTCTCTTTGGGAGCGACCAAAACCGGCGCGATGGCGGCAGAGGCGGCGATCCTGTTTGATCCATCGCTCAAAAATGCCTTTGAAAGCAACCGGATGCGCGGCGGGCACAATCTCTCAAAAGCGCGCTATGTCTCGGCGCAAATACTGGCGTGGCTTCAGGATGATCTATGGCTTGAGCTGGCAACCCAGGCCAATGCCATGGGTGCACGATTGGCCGCCGGGATCACCGAGATCGGTGGCGAGTTGGCCTATGAGGTGGCGGGCAATATGGTGTTCGCCCGCCTGACTCGCGCCCAACACGCCAAGGCAAAGGCACGCGGCGCGGTCTATAATCTTTGGGGCGCACAGCCCGTGATAGGTGACCCGGATCAGCCGATGCTCGCGCGGTTTGTCGCAAGCTGGTCCACGACTGAGGCCGATGTCGACGCGCTTTTGGCGACGCTTACCGACTAAAGCGCCGCCAAATAAGCGTCCAGATCTTCCAACCGGTCCTGCCCCCAAAACCGCTCGTCCGTGTCGGTCACGATATAAAATGGCGAGCCAAACACCCCGGCCGCAAGCGCGTCCTCCAGGTTGCGCGCATAGACCTCGGCGCCCTTCAACATCCCGGTCATCGACAACATCGGATCAAAGCCAGAGGCCTTGAGCGCCTCGGTGATCACCGCATCCTCGGCGATATTTTTGTCCTCTTCCCAGACCGCGTTCAACAGGCGCTGCACCAATCCGTCGAGATCACCACCCCCCGCCTCTTGCGCCGCGATCACCGCATAGGAGGCAGGCGCAACGTTGGTCGGCCAGAATGCCGGCTCAAACTTCATTGGCTTGTCCAATTTGGCGGCAAAGCGTTTGAGTTCCTGCATCCGGTACAGTTTGCGCCCTTCGGTGCGCTGCGCCGGACGCGGTGCGCCTGTGCGGTCAAACATGGCGAGAATATCATAGGGTTTGTAGTGCACGGTCGCGCCATGACTGGCAGCGATTTCGGCAAAACGGTCACCCGCGAGATAGGTGAAGGACGACAAGAGCGAAAAATAGTAATCAATATGGGCCATTTGGTCCCTCCCGATGGATGCGTTTCGCCATGACGTTACTGTGCGCGGCCCTGGTGGAAAACCAGTTTCACCGCAAAAGAACGAGAAAGACACAGTTCACGCAGCGCCACCCTACCTCTGACATAGACGATGCGCGGTCTGAGTGGTAAGCGGTGGGCACGTTACGATTCCGTGACAGATCTGGCCAAATCACCTCGGGAAATGCGCTCATGCCCTCCACTCACGAACCGAAAATCATTTCAGGAAATGCCAACCGCACGCTTGGCAACGCCATCGCCCGGCGCTTGTCAATGCACCGGGGCATGTCCATCGACCTGTGCGATGCGCGTGTGGAGCGGTTCAATGACGGCGAGATTTTCGTCGAGGTCTATGAAAACGTGCGCGGCGAGGACATGTTCATTGTTCAACCGACCTCAAACCCAGCCAATGACAACCTGATGGAATTGCTGATCATCACCGATGCTCTGCGCCGCTCCAGCGCGGGTCGGATCACTGCTGTGATCCCGTACTTCGGCTATGCTCGTCAGGACCGCCGTACCAAAGCCCGCACACCGATCACCGCCAAACTCGTCGCCAACATGTTGGTCGAAGCGGGGATTGAGCGGGTGTTGACGATGGATCTGCACGCGACCCAGATTCAGGGTTTTTTCGACATTCCGGTGGACAACCTTTACGCCTCGCCGGTGTTCGCCCTCGACATCAAACACAATTTCAAAGAGGGCTTGGAGGACATCATGATCGTGTCCCCCGACGTTGGCGGCGTGGCCCGCGCCCGCGAATTGGCGAAACGCATCGAAGCGCCGCTGTCCATCGTCGACAAACGCCGCGAAAAGGCCGGTGAAGTGGCCGAAATGACCGTCATCGGCAATGTCGCCGGCAAAAAATGTATCATCGTCGATGACCTTGTCGATACCGCAGGGACGCTGTGCAAAGCCGCCGATCTTTTGATGGAACACGGCGCGGCTGAGGTGCACGCCTATATTTCTCACGGCGTTCTCTCAGGCCCGGCTGTTGAGCGCGTGACCAATTCCAAACTCTCTTCACTGGTCATCACCGACTCGATTGAGGCCTCAGATACGGCGAAAGCCTGTAAAAACATCCGCATCGTGCCGACCGCGCCGCTGTTTGCGCAGGCGATCATCAACACGTGGAACGGCACCTCCGTGTCAAGCTTGTTTGAGGACAAGACACTGGTGCCGCTCTATGAGGGTGTCTATCACCCCTGAAGCGTTTCGGATTTAACGATCTGATAGGTGAGACACACGAAAGGCGCGATGGGGTCCCCACGCGCCTTTTTCATGTCAGCCTTGGCTCAATAGAGGTCCCAGTCATCCTCGTGACGTACCGGGCCGATGGCCATCCAATCGGCACGCACACGGGCAATCTTTGTGTCGCCCCAGGTGCGGAAAACGATCACAAACCCGTCCTCGGAGACCATTTCGGCTGTGATATCAACGCGGTGGTTGGTGGTTTGGTCAATGTCGAGCATCGACAAGCTGACCTGAACCATGGGACGCTGACTAAACGCCTCGTCAAATTCGACGACACGCCGCAACTCGCGCGGGCCTTTGCCCGTCCACATCGCTCCGCCGTCCTGAAAATCCGAAAAAAGCAGGATGGACCCCTGTTCTATTCCAATTTGATGACTATCAATTCGTAACATTTGGTCTTTTGATCTCTGTCCCCGGTTCAGATTGCCTAAAAGGTATCTGAAAGGGAAGCGGAAAAGGGCGAGCTGAGTCAATCGAATGCGCACTCTGGTTGCACTCGACGGGTGCCGTGCCTGACATCAGGCAAAGAAAAAGCCCCACAGCGCGAACTGCGAGGCTTTTCAAACCTGTGTCACAGCCAATCAGAGATTGGTGTGGAACCCAAGATCCTCGGCGATATGAACCAGATCAGCGAGGAATTTTTGAGTCATGTGGTGTTCGTCGGGATGCGCTTCTTCGTGGGCTTTGGTGGCCTGCTTGAGAAGATCGGTGACGACCTCTTGGGACATTTCGCCCCGCGGCAGGGCCAGTTCGGCCAAAACAGAGATCGTGTCGGCGGACAGCTCGGCAAAGCCCCCCGTCACGACATATTGCTCCTCAACGCCTGCCCCCGTCGCGGTCAAAAGACCGGGACGCAGCGACAAGATGGTCGGCTCATGACCAGCCATCGCGGTGAGGTCACCATCGGCCCCCGGAATCTGCACCTGCTCCACGAGAACGGAGGTCAATTTCCGCTCAGGAGAGACGAGATCAAATTGGACATTAGCAGCCATGAATGGCCTCCTTCAAATGGTTTTCCCGGCAAGTCGCTCACAATACTGGGGAAAACCTGTGCCCGATATTGATGTCGCGAGCGTTTCGAGATCAATCCCAGGGGGGGCTGTATCTCGAAACGCTTAGGGTGAACGATTAAGCAGCTTCAGCGGCCAGTTTTTCGGCTTTTGCGAGCACGTCACCGATCCCACCAACCATGTAGAAGGCAGCTTCCGGCAGGTGATCGTATTCGCCAGCGACAACAGCTTTGAACGAAGAGATCGTGTCTTCGAGCGGAACCTGCACACCATCAGAGCCGGTGAACACTTTTGCCACGTCGAACGGCTGAGAGAGGAAACGCTGAATTTTACGGGCACGCGCCACGGTCAGCTTATCTTCTTCCGACAATTCGTCCATCCCGAGGATGGCGATGATGTCCTGCAACGACTTGTAGCGCTGAAGGATGTTCTGAACATCACGTGCCACCAAATAGTGCTCTTCGCCAACGATCTGCGGGTCCATGAGACGCGAGGTCGAGTCGAGCGGATCAACAGCCGGGTAGATACCAAGCTCGGAAATCGCGCGGTTAAGAACCGTGGTTGCATCCAAGTGAGCAAAGGTTGTTGCCGGTGCAGGGTCGGTAAGGTCATCGGCCGGAACGTACACAGCTTGGATCGAGGTGATCGAGCCGTTTTTGGTGGAGGTGATGCGTTCCTGCATCGCGCCCATGTCGGTGGCCAATGTCGGCTGGTAGCCCACAGCAGACGGGATACGACCGAGAAGTGCGGACACCTCGGAACCAGCCTGTGTAAAGCGGAAGATGTTGTCCACAAAGAACAGAACGTCTGCGCCGGTCGCGTCACGGAATTGCTCGGCCAGGGTCAGACCGGTCAACGCAATACGCATACGAGCGCCGGGAGGCTCGTTCATCTGACCGTAAACCAGAGCAATCTTGGAGTCCGTGAGGTTGTCAGGAGTCAAAACGCCGGATTCGATCATTTCGTAGTAAAGGTCGTTCCCTTCACGGGTCCGCTCGCCAACGCCGGCAAACACGGACAAACCGGAGTGCACTTTGGCGATGTTGTTGATGAGCTCCTGGATGAGAACCGTTTTACCAACACCCGCACCACCGAAGAGACCAATTTTACCGCCTTTGGAGTAAGGAGCGAGAAGGTCAATCACTTTGATGCCGGTGACGAGGATTTCGGCTTCGGTCGCCTGCTGGTCGAAATCCGGTGCTTCTGCGTGGATCGGACGGAATTCGGTGGCGTTGATCGGGCCTTTTTCGTCAACCGGATCGCCGGTGACGTTCAGGATGCGGCCCAAGGTGGCCGGACCCACAGGGACCGTGATCGGGCCGCCGGTGTTGGTCACGTCCTGACCGCGCACGAGGCCTTCTGTGGCGTCCATCGCGATGGTGCGCACAGAGTTTTCACCAAGGTGCTGAGCAACTTCGAGAACCAGACGGTTGCCGTTGTTGTCGGTTTCAAGAGCGTTCAGAATAGCGGGAAGGTCGCCATCGAACTGAACGTCCACAACGGCGCCAATCACCTGCGTGATCTTGCCTTTTGCTTGTGCCATGTATCTGTCTCCGGTGTTCTTAGAGCGCTTCAGCGCCCGAGATGATTTCGATAAGCTCGTTGGTGATGACGGCCTGACGCGAGCGGTTATACTGGATCGTCAGTTGGTCGATCATGTCGCCTGCGTTGCGGGTTGCGTTGTCCATTGCGGACATGCGCGCACCCTGCTCGGAGGCCGCGTTTTCCAAAAGAGCTGCAAAGATTTGCGTGGCCACGCCGCGCGGCAGAAGGTCAGCCAAGATGGCCTCTTCGGACGGCTCATAATCGTACAGAGCGCCTCCGGTGTCCTCGCTTGCCTCATAGGCGGCGGGGATGATCTGCTGGGCGGTCGGCACCTGTGTCACCACGTTTTGGAACTTCGAATAAAAGATCGTGGCCACGTCAAACTCAAGCGAGTCAAAGCGGGCCAAAAGACCTTTGGCGATGTTCTGCGCGTGGACATAGCCGAGCTTTTTGACATCAGAGAGGTCAAAATGTTCGACAAACAGGTCCGAGTAATCGCGTTTCAGCTGTTCACGGCCCTTTTTGCCAACGGTGATAATTTTCACCGTTTTGCCCTGGGCTTTGAGTTCAGCGATCCGCAGGCGCGCCAATCTTACGATATTGGTGTTGAAGCCACCGCACAGCCCCTTTTCAGAGGTCATGACAACGAGCAGCTGCACATCATCTTTCCCCGTCCCGGCCAGAAGCCGGGGCGCGGTATCAGAGCCACCTACAGAGGCCGACAACGCACCCAGCACAGCGTTAAAACGCTCTGCATAGGGGCGCGAGGCCTCGGCCGCATCCTGGGCCCGCCGCAATTTTGCGGCAGACACCATTTGCATGGCCTTCGTGATCTTCCGCGTGGATTTCACGCTGGCGATCCGGTTTTTAAGGTCCTTGAGGTTGGGCATCTAGCTGTCCTTAATCCTCGGGATTACGCGTAAGTCTTGGCGAATTCGTCCAGAACAGCCTTAAGCTTATCTGCAGGCTCGCCTTTGATCTTGGGATCTTCGTTTGTGATCCACTCAAGAATATCGGCGTGCTGGTTGCGCAGGAACTCAAGCATCTGTGCTTCATATTTGCCAACCTCTTTTACCGGGACTTTGTCCAGGTAGCCATTGGTGCCAGCAAAGATGACGCAGACGATTTCGGCGTTGGTCAACGGCGAGTACTGCGGCTGTTTCATCAGCTCGGTCAAACGCGCACCACGGTTCAGCAAACGCTGAGTGGAGGCGTCAAGGTCAGACCCGAACTGAGCAAACGCTGCCATCTCGCGGTACTGAGCGAGCGACAGTTTCACCGGACCCGCCACGGAGGACATGGCTTTGGTCTGAGCCGAGGAGCCCACGCGGGACACGGAAAGACCGGTGTTCACAGCAGGACGGATGCCTTGGTAGAACAGTTCGGTTTCCAAGAAAATCTGACCGTCGGTGATGGAGATCACGTTGGTCGGAATAAACGCGGACACGTCGCCACCCTGAGTTTCAATGATCGGCAGAGCGGTGAGCGAGCCAGACCCGAAATCTTCGTTGAGTTTCGCAGAGCGTTCCAGCAGGCGAGAGTGGAGGTAGAACACGTCACCCGGATAGGCTTCACGCCCCGGCGGACGACGCAGAAGCAAGGACATCTGGCGATAGGACACAGCTTGTTTCGAGAGATCATCATAGATGATCAAAGCGTGGCGGCCATTGTCGCGGAAGTGCTCCGCCATTGCTGTGGCGGAATACGGTGCCATGAACTGCATCGGCGCCGGATCGGACGCGGTTGCGGCCACAACGATGGTGTATTCGATCGCACCGGTTTCTTCGAGCTTTTTAACAAGCTGAGCCACGGTAGAGCGTTTCTGACCGATTGCCACGTAGATACAGTACAGTTTGTCGTTTTCAGACTTGGCTGCATCGTTATAGGATTTTTGATTGAGGATCGCGTCGAGAGCCACAGCGGTTTTGCCGGTCTGACGGTCGCCAATGATCAGTTCGCGCTGGCCACGCCCGATCGGGATCATCGCGTCCACGGATTTAAGGCCGGTGGCCATCGGTTCGTGCACGGATTTACGCGGAATAATGCCCGGCGCCTTGCTGTCTGCGATGCGACGTTCGGCGGTGTTGATCGGACCTTTGCCGTCAATCGGATTGCCCAGACCGTCCACGATGCGACCCAAAAGGGCGTCACCTGCGGGAACGTCCACGATGGATTTGGTGCGTTTCACAACGTCACCTTCTTTGATCGCGCGGTCGGACCCGAAGATCACGACACCGACGTTGTCGGCTTCAAGGTTGAGCGCCATCCCGCGGATACCACCGGGGAATTCGACCATCTCACCGGCTTGAACATTATCGAGACCGTACACGCGCGCGATCCCGTCCCCGACGGAGAGCACGCGCCCCACTTCAGCGACTTCGGCCTCTTGGCCAAAGTTTTTAATCTGCTCCTTGAGGATCGCAGAAATTTCGGCTGCCTGGATTCCCATTATCCGACCTCTTTCATTGCATTCTGGAGGGAGTTGAGTTTGGAGGCGATCGACGTGTCGATCATCTTCGAACCCACTTTAACGACAAGACCGCCGATGAGGGCTTCATCCACGGTCGCATTGATAGTCACGTCCTTGCCAAAAGTCTCCGAGAGGGTCTTGGCAAGTTTGGTGGTCTGCGTTTTGGTCAGCGCCTTTGCGGACGCAACCTCGGCCGTCACTTCACCACGCTCTTCGGCAAGCATATCGCTCAAAGAGGCCACGAGTTGCGGCAGGGCAAAGATCCGGCGATTCTGAGCCATCAGTGCCAGAGTGTTGGACAAGATGTCCGACAGGCCGGCCTTTTTGGCGATGGCAACAATCGCGGCCTCAAGCTCTTCGCGTGAATAGAGCGGCGATGAGATAAGAGCCGTCAGATCGGCACTCTCACTGAGGGCCGTGGACAATGTTGCCACGTCTCCCTCAAGAGCCTTGATGGCATTGCCTTCTTTGGCCAATTGAAAAATGGCCGTTGCATAGCGTGCGGCGATGCCGCGGGAGATCGAAGCTGGTTCGGACACGTCCACCCTTCCGATGTCTTTGGGCCGTCTCCCAGCCGCCCCGTTGCCGGGATTGTGAACTGAGATTGGGCAGCGTGATAAACCCACGCATCACGCGCGAGCAGCAAAATCAGCGTGGATGTAGCAGAGGCTCATCCATGCCGCAACCTTGTTGCGCGACAGATTGGCGACTTTAGCGCCAACAGTTTGAAAGTTGCTTCGTTTGTATTTCAATACGTTAAGAAATCCGCGACGTGACGGCACAAAAAAAAATTGTAGCAGAAAGTTCCGCCCAAAGTTCCGTCCCCTGTACCGCGTTCACGGAATCGTGCGATTCCCCGCCATCGGGCATCTCCCGGATGCCTTTTTAGGGCCGCGTGCGGCACAGTTCGCGCACAGCCCGCGCCATGAAAGACACAGGGTTTTCGAACCCATTTCATCTGCCCGGAAGAACGGGGCATATAAAACGAAACATCGCGAAAACGGGGGCCCTGCGGCCCCCGTTTCCCGTTGCATACCTGATGTTCAAAAAGCGATCGCGTTATTTCAGCGAATAGACCAGTGACACGCCGAGTGTGTTGTCGGTGTGCTTAAAACCCGCGAGCGGATCACTGTTGAACTCGGTCAAAAGCGACGTGCGCATGGCGAGCGGGCCGTTCAGCGCCACGTTGAACGCCAAATCGTTGGTCACGGACGTGTCTGTGTCAGAGGCGATGATGTCGGTGTCGTTGGTGAAGAACATGCCATTGCCAATGTCATAAAAGAACTTGGAGCTGACAGATCCAGCGACCTCATCAATATCATCTTCGAGAGAGCCATCCGCAACTTCGGCATAACGGTAGCCTGGACCCGCCTGAAGCGACCAAGAGACGTCGTTGGTGTTCACGATACGGTACCCAAGACCAATCCCCACGAAGCTGTCCGTCTCATAAGAGCTGAACTCGTCGTATTTGGTGCGGATTTGACCATAGCCGTAGAGGTTCTCATTGAACATCCGGGTGTAGTCATAGGCCGCAGCCAGAGAGTTCGCGGTCGTATCGTCTTCGTCTTCGCTGTAGTTGTAGCTCAAGGCAAAATCATGGCCGTTGACACCATCACCAAAACCAAGGCGTGCGCCAACACCGAAATCTTTGGTGTCAGAGTTGCCGGAGGTGGCATTGGCCGTTGCGGAGACAGAGCCATAAGCCCCGTTCATGCCTGCGCCGCGACCGAAATTGCGCGAGTTGCGCGCGTCGTCGAACTCGTCCTGGATGCGTTCTTCGATCGCCTCGACATTATCGCCAACAGCATCAACACTGTTGAATACCGTCGTGCTCTCGGCAAAGGCCGGGAGGGCTGCGGTCGAGAGCAAAAGAGCGGCGAGGGCGGGGGTGATTTTCTTAAGACCCATAAATGAAGTCCTTTCCTAGTTAAGAACACAAGGCTGCAATCCTGCGCGCCTTACGGCCTCATCTAAACGCTTGCCCAAGAAGCACCAGAGCCGCCGGGAAAATTCGAGGATTCATTGTATTTCAGCAACTTGAGCAGATTTATGCCGATAAAATCTCGCCATTTTTCGCCCTTTCTGGCGACAATAAGCCGACATTTTCACATCTGCGTGAAAGCCCTTGTCAAAGAATATAGAAATTCAGCACGGTAATTCGGCAAAGTGCCGAGCCCTCTGACATCGGCAAATCAATCAGACCGGCTTTGCCTCCGGGACAGGCCGCAACCCCTCCAACACCCGGCTGGGGCGACGGACCGCTTCGGGGGTGCCTGATCCGGTTTGGGCGTAGACCTGTTTCGACACTTCGACCATCAACACTCCCCCCGCCAGAGCGGTGGAGACACGTCGCCCGACCCGTTCCCACACCGGCCCCCAACGCAACCAAAAGCGTTTGTGCGAGGGTGGTTGAAACAGCACGGCGGCGTGACGTTCAGGGATAAACCCGGCTTGGCGCAATTGGCTTTCGAGTTGGCCCAACGAATAAGGACGACCGTAGCCAAAGGGCGTGCTGTCTGAGCGCGACCAAAGCCCGCCCCGGTTTGGCACCACAAACAGCGCCCGCCCGCCGGGACCAAGCGCCCGCCAGCATTCCGCCAGCAAAGGCTGTGGATTGTCCGACGTTTCCAGCCCGTGCATCACCACCAGTTTATCAACAAACCCGGTCTGGATCGGCCAGCGCGTTTCCGGGCACAGCGCCGACACATTGGGCAAACCTGCGGGCCAATGCATCACCCCCTGTTGATCCGGCATCAAGGCCACAACCCGGCGCGCATCTTCCAGAAAGGGCCGCAACAATGGCGCGGCAAAGCCAAACCCCGCCACGGTCTGACGCGAGGCATCGGGCCAGAATTCCACGACCTGAGTACGGATCGCCCGCTGTGCCGCGCGCCCCAATCCGGTCCGGTAATAAAAATTTCTAAGCTCAACAACGTCGAGATGCATTGCAATCGGTAGCCTTGCGCCAAATGTTAAGGGAACAATGACCCAAAGCCGGAGAAAATGCTATGGCCCATGAGAGAGACGTCGAGATCGTCACTGTCTCAGCCCTGTCTGACAATTACGATTTCCTCGTGCATGATCCGATCAGTGGCCGCACGGCTTTGGTTGACGCCGCCGATCCCGAACCGATTTTGGCGGCACTGGCAGAGCGCGGCTGGCACTTGGACGAAATTTGGCTGACCCATCATCATTGGGATCACATTGACGGCACGGCAGCGCTGGTTGAGGCCACGGGCGCGCAGGTGACGGGCGCGAAAGCCGACCAACACCGCCTGCCGCCTATGGCCCGCGTGGTGGAACCGGGACAGAGCTTTGCGTTTGCCGGGCATCAGGTCAATGTCTTGGCCGCCGATGGGCACACCATTGGTCACATCGCCTATCACATGCCTTCGGCCAAGGCGCTTTTCACCGCCGATAGCCTGATGGCGCTTGGCTGTGGCCGCCTGTTTGAGGGCACGCCTGCGCAGATGTGGGACACGCTCAGCCGCTTTATGGCGCTGCCCGACGATACGGTGATTTATTCCGGCCATGAATACACCGCCGCCAATGCCAAATTTGCCATAACGATTGAGCCCGACAATGCGGCCCTTTTGGCGCGGATCAACGACATCGAGGCCGCGCGTACAAAAGACCAACCCACCGTGCCCTCTGTTTTGGCCTTGGAGCGCGCCACCAATCCGTTTTTACGCGCAGGACTCTTCGAGGTAAAAACGCATCTGGGGCTGACCGGAGCCTCCGATCTCGAAGCGTTTACCGAAATCCGCGCGCGAAAGGACCAATTCTGAGTCTGCTATCTCCTTGCAATCCCTCCGCACTGTCATACATGTTTAAGAGATAAAGAGGGAAATCTGCGTACCAAACCGCCCAAATCTTGATGCCTCACAAAAAAGTAGGGGTGTTAACCACTTTTTTCCTTGAAGCGCGCGCGTTTCAATCGAACTTTAAGAGTATGAGGCCACGGTTATGGTTGCGGGGCCATGAAACGCCCCCCTCCAGACCCCGAAAGCAAGGAGCACAAAAGACGTGCCGTCATTTTCGAACACCCTTGAGCAAGCCATCCATGCAGCCTTGGCGCTGGCGAACGCCCGCCGTCACGAGCTTGCGACCCTGGAACACCTATTGCTGGCCCTGATCGACGAGCCCGACGCGGCGCGCGTGATGCAGGCCTGTAATGTTGAGCTCGAGGAGTTGCGAAAAACCCTGCTGGATTATATAGAAGACGATCTTTCAACACTCGTCACCGATGTTGAAGGATCTGAGGCGGTGCCCACCGCCTCCTTCCAACGCGTGATTCAACGCGCCGCCATCCATGTCCAATCCTCTGGTCGTACCGAGGTCACCGGTGCCAATGTGTTGGTCGCGATCTTTGCCGAACGCGAATCGAACGCCGCCTATTTCCTGCAAGAACAGGATATGACGCGCTATGATGCGGTGAATTTCATTGCCCATGGCGTGGCCAAAGACCCCGCCTTTGGTGAGGCGCGCCCGATCACCGGCGCAGAAGAGCATGAGGATGAGGGTCAGACCTCCTCGCATCAGCCCAGCGGTGAGGACAAAGAATCCGCGCTGGCCAAATACTGTGTCGATCTCAACAAAAAGGCTATGAAAGGCGATGTTGATCCGCTGATCGGTCGCGCCCATGAGGTCGAACGCTGTATTCAGGTGCTTTGCCGCCGCCGCAAAAACAACCCGCTTTTGGTCGGGGATCCCGGCGTTGGCAAAACCGCCATTGCCGAAGGCTTGGCCAAAAAGATTGTTGATGGCGAAACCCCGGACATCTTGGCGCAGTCGACGATTTATTCGCTCGATATGGGCGCGCTTTTGGCCGGGACACGCTATCGCGGTGATTTCGAGGAACGTCTGAAAGCGGTCGTCAAAGAGCTCGAAGAACATCCCGACGCCGTCTTGTTCATCGACGAGATTCACACAGTGATTGGCGCTGGTGCCACATCCGGCGGGGCGATGGACGCGTCCAACCTGTTGAAACCCGCGCTTGCGGGCGGAAAACTGCGTTGCATGGGGTCCACGACCTACAAAGAGTTCCGCCAGCATTTTGAAAAAGACCGGGCTCTGGCACGTCGCTTCCAAAAAATCGACGTCAATGAACCGACCGTGGATGATGCGATCAAAATCCTTCAGGGCCTCAAACCCTATTTCGAGGAACATCACGACATCCGCTACACCCATGATGCGATCAAGGCTGCGGTCGAACTGTCCGCGCGCTATATCCATGACCGCAAATTGCCGGACAAAGCCATCGACGTGATCGACGAGGCCGGTGCCGCGCAACATCTGGTGGCCGAAAGCCGTCGCCGCAAAACCATCGGCACCAAAGAGATCGAAGCGGTTGTGGCGAAAATCGCCCGCATCCCGCCGAAAAACGTCTCGAAAGACGATGCCGAAGTGCTCAAAGATCTGGAGGCCACGCTCAAACGCGTTGTGTTCGGTCAGGACAAGGCGATCGAAACCCTGTCTTCGGCGATCAAATTGGCCCGCGCGGGTCTGCGTGAGCCCGAAAAGCCGATTGGCAACTATCTGTTCGCCGGGCCGACAGGCGTCGGTAAAACCGAGGTGGCGAAACAGCTTGCCGACAGCCTAGGCGTTGAATTGCTGCGGTTTGACATGTCCGAATACATGGAAAAACACGCGGTCTCCCGCCTGATCGGCGCGCCTCCGGGCTATGTCGGCTTTGATCAGGGCGGCATGTTGACGGATGGCGTCGATCAGCATCCGCATTGTGTGCTTTTGCTCGATGAGATGGAAAAGGCCCACCCGGATGTCTACAACATCCTGTTGCAGGTGATGGACAACGGCAAGCTGACCGATCACAACGGCCGCACCGTCGATTTCCGCAATGTGATCTTGATCATGACCTCAAACGCGGGGGCCACCGAGCAAGCGAAAGAGGCCATCGGCTTTGGTCGCGATCGTCGGACAGGCGAAGATACGGCAGCGATTGAACGGACCTTTACGCCAGAATTCCGCAACCGTCTTGACGCCGTGGTGTCCTTTGCGCCACTGCCGAAAGAGGTCATCATGCAGGTGGTCGAGAAATTCGTGCTGCAACTTGAGGCCCAGCTTATGGACCGCAATGTGCATATCGAACTCACCCGCAAAGCGGCGGAATGGCTGGCAGACAAGGGCTATGATGACAAAATGGGCGCGCGTCCGCTGGGCCGCGTGATCCAGGAGTACATCAAAAAGCCGCTGGCCGAGGAATTGCTGTTTGGCAAACTCGCCAAAGGGGGCGTGGTCAAGGTTGGCGTCAAAGATGGTCAGATCGAACTGCGCGTCGAACAGCCGGACGCCCCGCGTATCGGGCGGCAGAAAAAGCCCCCCCTGCTCACTGCGGAGTGATCGCAACACTGTTTGAAAAGGCCCCGTCAAAACTTGACGGGGCCTTTTTCACAGGCGAGCCTGCGCACATATCATTGAGGGATCTCCCGATGCGCCTTGGCCTTTTTCTACTCTGTCTGTCCGCCGCCGCCCCCGCATGGGCGCGTGACCCTGTTCTGTCGGTGCCACTCAACTGCACATTGGGCATGGATTGCTATATCCAAAACTACGTCGATGCCGATCCAGGCGCGGGCGCTGCGGATTTCACCTGTGGCACATTATCCTATGACGGACACACAGGCACCGATTTCGCCCTGCCCACGATCAAAGACATGTGGAACGGCATCGAGGTTTTGGCCGCGGCCCCCGGCACGGTCACGGCCACCCGCGACGGCATGGACGACCATCCGCAAGGTGTGGAAGGCGCGCCGGATGTGAGCGGAAAAGAATGCGGTAACGGCGTTGTCGTCGATCATGGTGGCGGTTGGAACACGCAATATTGCCACATGATGAACGGATCTATTCAGGTGGAAAAAGGCCAACGTGTGACCGCCGCAACCGTCTTGGGCACAGTCGGTCTGTCTGGCCAAACCCAATTCCCCCATGTCCATCTGGCCGTGCGCCACAACGGCACCGTCATCGACCCCTTCAACCCGGACGGCGTGATTTCCTGCGGAATAGAGGCGATTTCGAACGGCACATTGTGGAACGAAGACATGCGCTATGTGCCGGGCGGATTGCTGGCCATCGGGGTCAGCCCCGAAATGCCGGAGTATGAAAGCGTCAAAGCGGGCACGGCCGGTACAGGCCAGTTTTCCACATCCGACCCGGCCTTGGTGGTGTTTGGCCTTGCCTATGGCGGTTTGGCGGGCGACATCATGCGCCTGTCCATTTCAGGCCCCGAAGGCGAAATTGTCGGCTATGACGCCCCTGTAGAGAAGACCCAAGCTCAATTGTTTCGTGGGGCGGGCAAACGCTCCCCCGGCGCATGGCAACCGGGCGGATACCGCGCCTCGGTGCAGCTCATTCGCAACGGCCACACCCTTGACGAACGCCAATTCGACTTCACCGTCATCGAATGATCACCGTTACTTTTCGGTGAGTTTCAACTCAATTCGCCGGTTTTGCGCCAAAGCCTCGGGGCTATTGCCCGTCGCAATCGGTTGGAATTCGCCAAAGCCAGCCGCGACCAAGCGGGACGGCGGGAACCCCAATTCCTGCGACATGTAGCGCACCACGGAGAGCGCTCGCGCCTGTGACAACTCCCAGTTGTCGGCATATTCCCCGGTGCCTGAAAGCGGCGTTTTGTCGGTATGCCCGTCAACGCGAATGACCCAATCAATCTCTGGCGGAATGTCGGCGGCGACCTCTGAGAGGGTGCGGGCGACACGGGCGATCTGGGCTTTGCCTTTTGGTCCAAGGTCGGCAGAGGCCGGTTCAAACAGCACCTCTGAGCTGAACACAAAGCGATCGCCAACGATCTTGACCCCTTCGCGGTCCCCAAGGATTTCGCGCAGCCGCCCAAAGAATTCAGAGCGGTAATTTTCCAACTTCTTCGCCTCTTGCTCCAACCGCTTACGCTCGGCCTCCTCCAAGGCGGCGCGGCGTTTTTCTTCGGCGGCAACCTGTGCCAAGGCGGAATTGAGACGCGTGGTCAGGCTATCGACCTGCACCTGATTTTGCGCATCTTCTGCCGTGCGCATATCAAGCGTCGATTGCAGCGAGGACAGTTGCTTGCGCATCTCGGCGATTTGCGCGTTCAAAAGCGCCACTTTGCGGGCTTCCTCCGCGGTCTTCGCCTCCTCATTGGCAAGCGCCTTTTGCGCCAGAGCCAAAAGCGCCGCCTGTTTATCCGTGTCGCTCACCTGTGTATCGAGTTCGACTTTGAGCTGATCGCGCGCGGTCTCGGCGGCGGCCAAAAGGGTTAGTGTTTCCTCGGCATCACGGCGCACCTCTTCGAGCGCCAGCGTCATCGCCGTCATCTCATCTTGCGAAGCTGCCATCCGATCCTGCAAGGCCTTGAGCGCCGCCGCATCCGCCAAACGTGCCTGTTCGGCCTCCGTCATCTGCGTCTCAGCCGCCTCTGCCTTGGCCACGGCCTCGCCCAGCGCCGCCTCGCGATCTGCCGCTTCCGCCTTCAATTGTGCCACCAAAGCATCCAAAGCTTCGCGCCGCGCGGCGGCCAAACGCGCCTGTTCCATAGCGGCGTCGATCTCTTTGCGCGATTGCGCCAATGCCAGTTGCGCCGCCTCTTGTTCGGAAATCAATGTGGCTTTCGCCGCCTCCAAATCCTCAATCTGCGCGGCCAATTGTGCGCCTTTCGTCAGCGCCGCATCGCGTTCGGTCAACAGGCTTGCGACCTGCGCTTCAAAGGAGGCAATCCGCGCCGCTTGCGCGCTGGTGGTGGCTTCAAGGCCTGCAATGGTATTGGCTTGCGCCTCCGCCGTGGCCCGCGCTTCAGACAGGGTCGCGCGCAGCGTGCCGATTTGGTCTTCCAATCCAGTGCTTTTTTGCTGTTCCAAGCCCAAAGCATTGGCCAAGGCCGTGACCTCGGATGTCAACGCGTCCAATTCGGTGGCTTGGCCTGAAATCTCGTCGCGCAGCATGGATTGCACGACCATGAAGATCGTCAAAACGAACATCAGCACCAGCAAAAGCGCGGTCATCGCGTCAACAAAGCCGGGCCAAATCGACCCCGACATGCGATGGGAGGACCGGCGTAACCCTGCCATTCTACTGTCCCTGTTCGCCGAGCGCGCGCAGGGTGCGGGTCAAATTGGCAATCTCGCCACGCAGTTCGGCAAGGCTTTCTTGACGTCCCGCCGAGAGTTCTTCGAGGATGCGCAACAGTTGCACATCAATCGAGCGCAGGCGCATCCGGCTTTCGGCGTCAAAGGTTTCGTCACCCGCCTCGCGGCTTGAAAGCGCGTCAATCAGGCGTTCTTGGCCCTCCGCCACGCGCATCAGCATTTTGTCGGTCGGCGTTTCGGCCCCCATGCGCGTGACCATTTGGTTCACGGCCCCGGCCAAGTCGCCCAACCGCGCCTCAAGGGCAGCACGCGATCCATCCGCGCGAACGAACAGATCTTGCAGCGCCTCCATCTGTTGACTCATGTGATCCAAAACCACCGCCGCGCCGGACATGTCGCTGCCCTCACCGTCAGAGGCGGAAAAGCCGATGCGAGTGATGGTCGAGAGCCATTCTTCCAACTCGCGGAAGAACCGATTTTGTCCATGCGAGGCAAAGAGTTCAAGCATCCCAACCACAAGTGAGCCGGCAAGCCCCAAAAGCGAAGAGGCAAAGGCCGTACCCATGCCGCCCAACTGGCCCTCAAGCCCGCCCATCAATTTGGTCAAGACGTCGGTCGCATCCTCACCCTCTTTCGGCGTGAGCGAACGAATGGTGTCGACAAGCGCCGGAACCGTGGTGGCAAGGCCATAAAACGTCCCGAGAAGGCCAAGGAATATCAGAAGGTTGGCGATATAACGCGTGATGTCGCGCGCCTCGTCAATCCGGGTTGCCACGGAATCAAGGATCGAGCGCGCCGACGTGGACGAGATTTGCGTGCGCGCGGTGCGATCGCGCAAAAGCGCGGCCAAAGGTGCCAAAAGACGTGGCGCATGCTTGCCCGGCACATTCGGACGCTGACCGGAAAACCGTTCGATCCAATTGACAGAGGCCACCAGTTGCACCACTTGCCAGAAACAGGCGAAAATACCGATGACAAAGACAAAGGCGATGAACCCATTGAGGTAGAGATTGGCAAAAAACACCGGGCCGACCCGCGGCAGCGCCATATAAAACCCAAAGCCCACCAGACCGAGCACGATGATCATCATGGTGATCTGACGTACGGGTTGGGAGAAAAAATTTTGCTTGGCTGCGCGCGGAAGCCTTTGATCCGGTTGGCCCATTGACCTTGTCCTGACCTGTCATTGCCTGTCAGGGTCACGATAGGCGAGGAACCACGATGTGCCAACACGCAATCGCGTGTGTGGGCTATGCGTTTGGAATTTGGCGCACCATTTCGGCCAATTGTGTCAGGTCTGCATCCTCCATACCCAGTTCGGCCAGATGCCGCGCGGTGTTGAACAGGTATTCCGAGTTCGGCCCCCGTCCACCTGTGGCGCGCGCAATGATCTCTGCTTGACGTGCAAGGGAGAGAGGCCCGGTGTATTGGACATGATCGGGATCGACGACATAGGCCAGCGAAGAGACCTCACGCCCATCCGAGAGGGTTAACATCACCCGGCGCTCCAGATAGGCCGAGGACACCAATTCGCGCTCACGCAGATAGGCAAGCGTGGTGGCGGCATGGTCGCGACTGACATGAAAGGCCAAGCCGCGGCAGGAAGCGCGCTCCTCCAGATCCAGCGCCAAAACCAGACCCGGCTCCTCAGGCGTGCCCCGATGATGAATGGACCACATGCAAAAGCTGCGCGCATAACCAACAAGGATCGCAGGCACACGTTCCGCAAAAGCAAAACCCGGGTTCCACATCAATGAGCCATAGCCAAAGACCCAAAACCCCTCTTGGTTCAAATCGTGATCCAACGTTATCCTGCTTTCCATTCTAAGGTCTTTTCGACGCTCCCCCGGCCCGTTAAACACGGGCTGAAACGGAATGAAAAGCCTTTGGCTCAGGTTGACCTGAGCGGGCCGCGAAAGGGCAACACATGCGCAAACTCATCTGGCTCGTCGTGATCGCGGGGCTGGCCTATACCGGCTATTGGTTCATCGGTGCAAAGAGCACGGAAAAGGCGATTGCGGGATGGGCGTCCGCGCGCGCCTCTGAGGGCTGGCAGGCCGAATATAGCGGCATCGACACCCATGGGTTTCCGCTGCGCTTCGACACCACGATCACCAAGCCGCGCTTTGCCGACCCGCGCACCGGCGTGGCCTTTTCGACCCCGCAGTTTGACATCCTGAGCCAAAGCCACCGCCCGACCCGCATCCGCGCGCAGGTCGCCCCCACGGCCACATTGGCCACGCCGCTGCAACGGATGGAGATCACACAAGACAGAGCCGAGGCGGAATTGTTTGTCGAACCGGGTCCAAGCCTGACCTTGGATCATGCCTCCGCCGTGCTCAACGGCTTTTCCGTGACATCGAATCTGGGCTGGGGCGTGACGCTTGAAACCGGGAATTTCAACACCCAGCGCGATATTTCCGATCCGTTCAAACATGATATTCATTTGGCGGTTCAGGGGCTGACCCCGTCTCAAGGCCTGATGGCCTCGCTCGATCCACAGGGGCTTTTGTCGCATCAATTCGAGCAGCTTGAGCTGCGTATGACAACCACATTCAACGGGCCATGGGACATTCACGCCCTCGAAGGCCCACGCCCGCAGCCAACCCATATTGACCTGACCAATTTCTCGGCCAAATGGGGCAAACTGGATTTGCGCATGACCGGGGCTTTTGATGTGGATGGGCGTGGCTATCCCATGGGCACAGTCGCGATCAAAGCGGTGAATTGGCGCGAGATGATCGAAATTGCCATATCAACGGGCATGATCCCGCAGAATATGAGCAATCTTGCATTGCGCGCAGGCGAAATGCTGGCCGGAATGTCAGGGCGCAAAGACACGATTGATGCCGAACTGACGCTGAAAGACGGGATGATCACGTTGGGCTTTATTCCGCTGGGCCCTGCCCCGCGCGTGGTGATCCGGTAAATGTCAGCGGCAATAACTTCCGGCGCGATAGCGCGCCGTGTCGAAATGGAAGTGATCGCGGTGATGGCGGTCTGACTCGGGGCCCAAGACGGTGCCAAACGGACCACAGGCCGAACTGTGCAGCTTGCGCAACAGCTTTCCGTCAACCCGCTGATCCCAGCCGGTGAGCACGCTCAAAGATTTGCCGTTGCGCAACGTAAGAGCCGAAATGTCGATGGCGTGGCCCTTGGCATGTTCTGAAATTTTCGCACCGCTTTGATTGTTGCGGGGTCGACACACATAGCTGGCTGCAATTTTTAACTCTGCAAGCCCGCCGCCAAGCCGTCCGATGGTCGGTTTCGCGCCGGTCTCAATCCAAGTTCGAAGCGTTTTGGCGGTCGTGCAATCGACAATCGCCGGTGTAGACAGGCGCACGCCCGCGACCTCGGTGATCTCAACAGGCTCGGAAATGCCGCAGCCTGCCTTGCCGCGGACCGCACTGATCGTTCGGCCTCGGATGTCGCTCCATCCACAGACCGAGCCCTTTTTGCCATAGCTCACCTGCGCCACCTGCCCGCTGGGAGGCCGCAGTTTCGGACGGGGCTTGGGGAGAGGTGAGACGAAATATGCCGAAGGAGAGGCCTCAGCTGTGACCGCAGCGACGGGAGCTAAAGGAGCGGTGGTTCCGGGACGAGGCAAGGGAATGGGTGACCGATCCATCTGCGCCCAGATCGGCCCGGCAACACAGGCCGAGATCAGCGCAAGCGTTATGCCGGCCCATGCCCTCATGTGCCTTTTTTGGCGCGTCCAAAATCCGGCGCATCCGTGTCCTGACCCGCCTCGATGATGCCGCGACGAATGGCGCGGGTGCGCGTGAAGTAATCGTGCAAATGATCGCCGTCGCCGGTGCGGATGGCGCGCTGAAGCGCAAACAATTCTTCGGTGAAGCGCCCGAGAATTTCCAGGGACGCTTCTTTGTTGGTCATAAACACATCGCGCCACATGGTCGGATCAGAGGCGGCGATCCGGGTGAAATCGCGAAAACCCGCTGCCGAGAATTTGATCACCTCTTGGTCCGTGACGCGGCGCAAATCATCGGCCACACCGACCATCGTATAGGCGATCAGGTGCGGCACATGACTGACCACGGCACAGACGATGTCGTGATGTTCCGGGTCCATCCGCTCGACGTTGGAGCCAAGCGCGCGCCAAAAGCGTTCAAGCTTTTCAACCTCAGCCTCATCCGCGCCCTCGGGCGGCACAATCAGACACCAGCGGTTGTCAAACAGTTCCGCAAAGCCCGAGCGCGGCCCTGAATGTTCGGTCCCAGCCATCGGGTGCGTGCCGATGAAATGCACGCCCTCGGGCGTGTGCGGCAGTACAGCCTCCAGCACGGATTTTTTCACCGAGCCCACATCGGTGACCACCGCGCCGGGCTTCAACACATGTTCAATCTCGGCCATCACCGCACCCATCGCCCCCACCGGCACGGCCAGCACGATCAGATCGGCGTCTTTCACCGCCTCAATGGGACTGTCACAGACCCGGTCAACCAGATGGATCTCGGCGGCGGTGTTGCGGGTGGCCTGCGAGCGAGCAAAGCCGGTGATCTCGCCCGCCACGCCCGCACGGCGCATCGCCAAGGACATCGACCCCGCAATCAGGCCCAGCCCGATCAGGGCGACCCGGTTATAAAGGACCGTGCTCACTTTTTCTGTTCCCGAAACTGGCCAATGACGTGGGCGACCCGACGACAAGACGCTTCGTCCCCCACGGTGATGCGCAAACAATTTGGCAAGCCATAGCCCGCCACCCGGCGCACGATGATGCCGTTTTGTTTGAGGAAGTCATCACAGGCCTCGGCCTCGGCCTGATCCAGAAACCGCGCGAGGATGAAGTTGGCGCAGGATGTGTCTGAGGGCACGCCCAGTTCCATCAACGCCTCGGCCAACCACGCCCGCAAACGGGTGTTGTCGTCGCGGCATTTTTCGACCCAATCGCGGTCTTTCACGGCGGCTTCTGCGGCGGCCAATTGCGGCTCGGACAGGTTAAACGGTCCGCGCACCCGGTTCAGCACATCGATGATGTCTTTCGGGCCATAGCCCCAGCCGATGCGTACACCGCCAAGACCATAAATCTTGGAGAATGTCCGGGTCATCACCACATTGTCGCGCGACTCAACAAGGGCGGCGCCGCCATCAAAGCCTTCGACAAATTCGGCATAGGCCCCATCCAGCACCAAAATCGTCTGGCTCGGCAGGTTGGCGGCAAGGCGGGCAATATCGCGTTGGCCGATCATCGTACCGGTCGGGTTGGCCGGGTTGGCGATGAACACCAATTTGGTGATCTCATTGCACGCCGCCAGAATGGCATCGACATCCACCACGCGTTCGCGTTCGGCCACACAAACCGGGGTCGCCCCCGCTGCCAGCGCCGAGATTTTATACATTGAGAACCCGTGTTCGGTATAAATCACCTCATCGCCCACGCCCGCATAGGCTTGGCACAAAAAGGTGATGACCTCATCCGAACCGACGCCGCAAATGATGCGTTCCGGATCAAGCCCATGCACATCGCCAATCGCTTTGCGCAAAGAAAAGTGATCGGTATTGGGATAACGATGCAGCGTGTGCGCAGCTTTGGCAAAGGCTGCCTTCGCACTTTCTGGCGCGCCGAACGGGTTTTCGTTCGACGACAGCTTGATCACATTCTCTACGCCGGCCACATGGCTTGTCCCGCTCTGATAGAGCGTGATGTCAAGGATGCCGGGCTGCGGTTCGATCAAACGGGTCATAGGTCCACTCGCTTTGAATTACCTGCCTCTCTTAGCGCCGCTTTTCGGCTAAGACCAGACAGATGAGCACCCAAGCCTGTGCTGTTGCTCACACGCGTCGGTTTTCGCACACAGCGTACAGGCACCGTGCCTCACTCAGGTGTGCCTGTCTTAGTTTTGGGCACCCCCGCATATACAAAAGACCACTCCTTACATGCAAAAGACCGCCCCGAAGGGCGGCCTTTCAAAATCTTCAAACTGTCGGCTCAGATTAGTTCTGAGCGTAGAATTCGATGACGAGGTTCGGTTCCATTTGAACAGCGAACGGCACATCGGACAGGCCCGGACGACGCACGAAGGTCGCGGACATTTTGTGGTGGTCTGCTTCAATGTAATCCGGCACGTCGCGCTCAGCCAACTGGGTGGCTTCGAGGACAACTGCGAGCTGCTTGGAACGATCACGCACTTCGATCACGTCACCCTCTTTCACGCGGTAGGAGGGGATGTTCACGCGCTGGCCGTTCACGGTCACGTGGCCGTGGTTCACGAACTGGCGGGCTGCGAACACGGTTGCAACAAATTTTGCACGGTAGACAACGGCGTCGAGGCGGGATTCGAGCAAACCGATGAGGTTTTCGCCGGTATCGCCTTTCATCCGCTCAGCGTCCGCAAAGATGCGACGGAATTGTTTTTCGGTCAGGTCACCGTAGTGGCCTTTGAGTTTTTGCTTGGCGCGCAGCTGCAGGCCAAAGTCGGACAATTTGCCTTTACGACGCTGACCGTGCTGGCCGGGGCCATACTCACGACGGTTAACCGGGGACTTCGGGCGGCCCCAGATGTTTTCGCCCATGCGGCGATCGAGTTTGTACTTGGCAGACGTGCGTTTGGTCACGATCTGGATCCTTTCAGGTTATAATGAAAGGTGCTGTCCTTTGCGTCCACGAACTGTCCGCATTGGGCGGAGTTATCGTTTCGGCCGACAGGCATCCCCTTGCGAGGGCCGCCAACACCAAATAGAGCACCGGCGCACATCTCTGCACACCGGATGGCGGGCTTATACAGGCGGGGCTTGCGGAGTCAAGCGATCCCCGCGCAATTCACGCCAATACGCAAAAATCACGCCACATTATGCATCATGATCGCTGCTTCTGCCGCCGACAGCGTGCGACGGGCCACAGGACCATAGGCTTCGGCCTGCTCGGCAAGATGCGGAAAGCGTTCCAACAACCGCTCGCGTTGATCTTCGCCAATCTCACGCAATCCGGCAAAGCCTGGATGAAAACTCTCGGTCTCCAACCCGTTGGCGATGATCACCTGATGGGCGTCAAACAGAAGATGGATATAATGGACCTCGCGTAGCGTCCGTTCGATGACAATGGAGCGGTCATTGACCAAGTCCTTGGCCGCGACCAAAACCTCATCGGCATTGAATAAGTCACGCGCCGCCGCGCCGCGCACCACCATCCGGTGTTGCGGTGACACGATCAAATCCTCGTCCGGCTGCCCCATGCCCAAAGCATCGGCTTTCAACCGGATCGGACGCAAATGCGGCATCGCGTAAAGCCGCGCCCCCGAAATCCGCCGTCCTCCAATCCAACGCAGAGCCTGCACGCCATTGTCTTTGGTCTGAACCAGATCGCCTTCGCGCAGGGTTTCAACCGCGCGCGGACCGTCCGGCGTCAGAATATCTGTGCCTTGAGCAAAACAAATCACCGCGCCCGGCTGATGTTCCTCAGCCTCGCGCGCGCCTGCGATATGGGTGGACACCACCCAAAGATCGGTGTCCTTTTGCGGCATTTCGCCCAAGAACATCAAAAGCGGCGCACCCAATTCGGCGCTGTCAATCAGGGTGATCTCATAGCGCTTGAGGCCATCGGTGACGTCAAACCCGCCATCGAAAAGCCGCTCTCTCATGTCAGTGTCATGGTAAATGGGAGCCCCCGCCAGCGCGGACCCGATCAAACGACGCACAGATTGCGCCGCGCGTTGATGTAATTCGGCGCGCCCGATTGCGCCGTCTAGGACGTGGACATCGCGTGCGCCATCGACGCACACCGCATCCCCCGACCAGCGCCATGAGGCCCCGACCCTGAGTGCGGAAAGAGGCGCATTGGTGAGGCCGTCGACCTCCCCTTGCGCCCACGCGATGACAAACGTGCCGGAAAAGCCCGTTCTCATTGCCTGTATGCCTGCCAAGTTTTTTATTTTATTGGCGTCACGCTAACACAGGCGATTCGTGCTGTTAACCTTTTTCTGGTCCTACTTCTTGCGTTTTGGAAATCAAACAGGACCGGCATTTCCGGCCAAACCTGTCCTTATGTTTTAAACTGCTTGATCTAACGAAAGTCTAAGCTGTCGCTGGTGCGCCTAGGACCACTGCCCCCTCGGTGCCGGTCGCCGTGGCTCTGCACGATTCTGGAGGCCTGCCTCATCCTCACTCTTTGGTTACGTTGAGACAGGCATATGTAACTACGACCGGAATACAGATCCACGGACTTTTACGACCAATCCCGCGCACTGTCCCCGTTTCTGGCACCGGGCACCGATACTTCAACCGACACTATCGAATGTGACCCAGCCCCCATGCCTAACCTCTAAACCATTGACACCCTGAGTGAAGAATTTTCACAAGTTGGCTTATGTAATGGTTTTCACAACAAATGAAAACCATTACATTTTGATTCGCACGACTCCGCGGAGGGGGTCGCAGCATTCTTGGGAGGATACCTATGACTTACAAATCGACCACCCTTGTGGCCGTTGTCGCCGCGCTTTGCGCCACAACCGCCCTCGCGCAGAACCGCGCTGTCTCGGACCTGCCGATCGCAATCCAGATGTATACGCTGCGCGATCATGGCACCCTTGAGGAGCAACTCGCCGCCGTCGAGGCCGCGGGCATCACCGCCGTCGAGACCGTGGGCTTTCAAAATCAATCCGCCGACGCGCTGAAGGCGCTGCTCGACACGCACGGGATCACCGCAATCTCGACCCACGCCCAACTTGCCGATCTGCGCGATAACCTCGACGAGGTCGTGGCCTTCAACGAAACGCTCGGCAACAGCTATCTCACTGTGCCCTATCTCGCCGAAGACATGCGCCCCACCGACGTCGCGGGCTGGACCGCACTGGGCGAAGAGCTGAAACAGATTGCCAACGAGATCGCCGACGACGGCATGACGCTCGCCTATCACAACCACGATTTCGAGATGGTTGAGTACGATGGGCGCACCGCGCTGGAGATCGTGATGGAGGCTGCAGGTCCTGAGGTCATGGCCGAGATTGATCTGGCGTGGGTCGATCGTGGCGGGCTTGACCCTGCGGAATACCTCGGGCGCTTCGACGGGCGCGTCTTCGCCGTGCATGTCAAGGACAACGCCCCCGAGGGCGAGAACACGGACCAGCGCGGCTTTGCCATTCCGGGTCAGGGCACACTCGACTGGGCGTCAATCCTGCAAGCCGCAGAAGATGCCGGTGTCCACTGGTACATCATCGAACATGACCTGCCTGTGGATGCGGCGGCGGTGGCAACTGAGGGCGCAGACTTTCTCGTCGAAATGCTGCCCGAGAGCGCGACACGCTAACACCATCAGCCGGAAAAACGTAAAGGGCCGCAGTCCCCTGCGGCCCTTTTTCATGTCGCATCCCTTTCATGCCACATCCCCAGGATCAAATCGGACGCAGCCAGATGTTGCGGTAACTCACGTCCGAGTTGTGATCCTGCAGAAAGATCGGCGCACAGCCATGCGCCTCATAGCTGGGCGCACCGATCCAGACCGTGGGTCCCTGAATCTGGGCATGGTTCTGTACGACAACGCCGTTCTGCAACACCGTCACATAGGCCGGACGGCGCAGTGCGCCATGTTCGGAGAAAATCGGCGCATCGAAAAGGATGTCGTAACTCTGCCATTCCCCCGGCGCGCGTGAGGCGTTCACCAGAGGCGGATGCTGTTTGTAAACCGACCCCGCCTGCCCGTTGGCGTAGGTCGCATTGTCGGAGCTGTCGAGAACCTGGATCTCGTACCGCTCCTGCAGGAAAATACCGCTGTTGCCACGGTCCTGCCCGTCAAAGCCTGCCGTCTCAGAAGGCGTGCGCCACTCCACATGCAACTGCACATCGCAGAACGCCTCTTTCGTGCGAATGCCGCCCGACCCCGAAGCGACAGTCATCGCGTCTTCCTCAAGGCTCCAGCCGATCTGACCGCCCTGCTCAGCCTCCCAAGCGTCAAAGCCGGTGCCGTCGAACAGCACCACCGCATCCGAGGGCGGTTGCCCTTCGGTGGTCGCGACGCTGCGCGGCACCGGCTCCCATATTTCGGTCACTTCCGATTGCGCCCTGCGGTTCATCTCCTGCGCCGCCACTGGAGCGGCCATCAGGGCCGGGGCCAACAGCCACACAGCGGCCATACGATAGTCCATCATCATTCGTCTCCTTATACGGTTGCGCCTTGCACAGTTGCGCCATGCACAGTTGAGCCGGGGCATGCCCGCAGACCGCCCCGCACTTCAATCTGGTCAATCAGGTGGCCCAGGCAGGGCCACCGTCATAATCGAGATCGCCGATGTATTCGCCCGGCACCGGCTCGTAGCGCAGCACCTCGTTCGCCCCGAGTTCCGAGGTGAAAAAGCCAAAGAGCGTCAGCTGGTGGATCGGCGTGAACCAGTGCGGCGTTGCGCCCTTTTCCGTCTCTATCCGCGCAAGCCGCGCGATGTCCTCGATCATTGCGGTCTGTTCCGAGGCCGAAAGCGCGCCGAATGGTTTGCCGTAAACATCCTCGCTCCAGCCGCGCAGCGTGGCGAGACTCTCGCGGAAACGCTCCTGTTGCGCGCCCGTGTAGCAGTCGCTGACATAGACGGTCATGAAGCCCCCCACATCGGCGGCACGCGCGCCGGGCGTCTCCGTCTCAGGCAGGATCACCTCGGCCACGTCGTTGAGAAACGCGGCATCCTCGGGGGAAAAGAGGTTTTCGCCAATCGAGGTTTCATCATAGGCCCGCGCCGCGGGTGCACCGATCAACGCGGTCCCTGTGGCGGCAGCGATAAAGGCAAGTAGGTCGCGACGGTTCATCACAGATCTCCAGATTTGAGGCTCTCAACCGCGTGGGCCGCAGCCCGCGCTGTCAGCGCCATGTAGGTAAGCGAGGGATTGACGCAGCTGGACGACGTCATGCAACTGCCGTCGGTGACATAGACATTGGGCGCATCCCAAACCTGATTGTGCTGGTTCAGCACCGACGTTGCGGGATCGCGGCCCATGCGGGCGGTGCCCATTTCGTGGATGCCCATACCGGGGGCATAGTCGCTTTCAGTCGGCTTCACGTCGACGAGGCCTGCAGCTTCGAACATCTCCACCGCATCCTGCTGCATGTCGACGCGCATTTTCTTTTCATTCTCGCCAAGCTCGACGCTGATCGCCAGAACCGGCAGACCCCATTTGTCGGTCACTGTGCCATCGAGCGCGATACGGTTGGCGTGATCGGGCAGCATCTCGCCAAAGCCGGTCATACCGATACGCCAGTCGCCGGGTTTCGACAGCGCCTCTTTGAGATCCTTGCCGATGTTCAGCTCGGCGATCTCGCGTTTCCAACCCTGACGGCTGGCCGAGCCCTGATAGCCAAAGCCGCGCAGGTAGTCGCGCGGCGCGCCCTCGACGTTGCGAAAGCGCGGAATGTAGAACCCCGCTGGGCGGCGGCCGAAGTAGTACTTGTCATCATACCCCTCGACACGGCCCTCTGCCCCGACGCGGAAATGGTGATCCATGACGTTGTGCCCAAGCTCGCCCGAGGACGATCCAAGCCCCCCCTCCCAGACATCGGTGGCCGAGTTCATCAACACCCATGTGGAATTGAAGGTCGAAGCGTTGAGGAAGATCACGTCGGCGGTGTATTCGTAGGTCTGCCCGGTCTCGGCATCTATGACCTCGACCCCGGTGGCACGCTTGCGGTCCCGGTCGTACATCACCTGCCGCACGATCGAGAAGGGGCGCAGCGTCAGGTTGCCTGTCGCCACCGCCACCGGAAGTGTCGCCGACTGGGTGGAGAAATAGGCCCCATAAGGGCACCCCAACCAGCACTTGTTGCGATACTGACAATTCAGCCGGTTCTGTTCCGGTTTGGGTTCGGTGATGTTGGCGACGCGGGCGTTGATCAGATGGCGCTTGCCGCCAAAGGCCTTTTGCAACCGGGCCGCCACGTCCTTCTCGACGATATTAAGCGGGATCGGTGGCAGGAACTCACCATCGGGCAGAATATCAAGCCCGTTGCGCGCCCCGGAAATTCCGGCGAAGCGCTCAACATGGTCGTACCACGGCGCGATATCGGCGTAGCGGATCGGCCAATCAACCGCGACGCCCTCCTTGGCGTTGGCCTCGAAATCCGTATCCGACCAGCGGTAGCTCTGACGCCCCCAGAGCAGCGAGCGCCCCCCCACGTGGTAGCCCCGGAACCAGTCAAAGCGCTTGTGCTCGACATAGGGGTTGTCCTGTTCGTCGGCCCACATGCCGTTGGTGGGCTCGTTGAGCGGGTAGTCACGCTGCAGCACCGGATGCTTGCGTTTCATCTCTGTCGTCGGGCTGCCGCGGTGCGGGTAGTCCCACGCTTCCTTGTCGGCATTCACGTAATCGGTCAGGTGCTCGATGTTGCGCCCGCGTTCGAGCATGAGTACCTTGAGTCCGCGCTCGGTCAGTTCCTTGGCGGCCCATCCTCCGCTGATCCCTGATCCGACGACGATCGCGTCGTAGTGCATGTTGTCTGCCATCTGGCTTTCCTCCTCCTGATGAAAATGCTGGCGGTTAGACGTCACAGGTCGCGACGGCGGCGCGCAGCGCCTCCGCGGCCGCGGCCGGTGTTTTGTTGCTGGGCACGAACTCCTGTGCGATCCAGCCGTCAAAGCCGGTGTCGCGGATCGCCCGACAGATCGCCGGGTAATTCAGTTCCTGATTGTCGTCGGGCTCGTGGCGGCCCGGATTCCCAGCGGTGTGATAATGACCAAAGCAGTCGTGGTGCTCAGTGATCCGGCGGATCACGTCGCCCTCCATGATCTGCATGTGATAAATGTCATAGAGCAGCTTGAAGTTTTCGGACCCCAACCGCTGGCAAAGCGCGACGCCCCATGCGGTGGTGTCACAGAGATAGTCGGGGTGGTTCACCCGCGAGTTCAGCAGTTCCATATGCAGCACCACGCCACGCGCCTCGGCGGCACCGATGATGCGCTTTAGCCCGCTCGCGCAGGCGGCGAGCCCCGCTTCGGGGTCCATGCCACGGCGGTTGCCGCTGAACAGGATGAGATTGCGGTAACCGGCGTCGGCCACAAGATTGATGTGGCGCAGGTAGCGCCCGATCAGTGCATCGTGGTTGGCAGATTCCGCCCAGCCGTCCTCAAGCCCAAGTTCGGCACCATTGCACATCGAGCTGTCGAGCCCATGCGCCTTTAGTATCGGCCAGTCGTCCGGCCCGCAGAGATCCACAGCACCGATGCCGATGTCGCGGCAAAGCGCACAGAGCGCGTCGAGCGACAGGAATCCGTAGGTCCAGCGCGCAACGGAATGACGAATGTTGCCTTTGAGCGGTGCAGCGGTGGATTGAGCAACAGCCGGAGCAGAGAGCGCCCCGCTGGTGCCTGCGACCGCAAGCCCCTGCATCAGGGCACGGCGCGTGAGTCCTCGTTCTGACAGATCAGTCATGTCGTCCTCCTCGACAGCGACAGATGGAACCCGGCGGAAGTCCGCCGGAAACGGATGCGCGCGTGAAACCGATTACATTGATGGACGCACTGCGCCTCGGATCACTATGTCAGCTCCGGTGCGCGGCAGGTGACCGCGCGCCGGATGAATTCGGATCAGTACGGGCTGTCTTCGAAGTAAAAGTCGTCGGCGTTATCGAGGGTGATGAGCTCAGAGGCGATGATGAAGTCGCCGCTCATGGGGGCGTTGCCGACGATGCCCGCAGCCGTCATCTCGATGGCCGTCGAGATCATTGCGGGCGGATATGTGACGTTCACCGGCACGCTCTTGTCGCCGCTGCGGATACGGTCGACCATCTCCTTCATGCCAGCGCCGCCGACCACGAACATCTCGCCGGTGCGGCCCGCCTGTTCGATGGCTGCCAGCGCACCCACGGCCATGTCGTCATCGGCGGCCCAGACTGCGTCGATCTGCCCGAAGCGCGACAGCCAGTCCTGCATCAAAGTGAAGGCCGTGTCACGATTCCAATTGCCATGATCCATCGCCAGTACCTCAATACCAGCGCCGTCAATCGCGGCCTCGAATCCCGCCACACGCTCGTTGTCGACGGTTGACGGGATGCCGCGCATCACCACGACCTTGGCGCCTTCGTCGAGCGTCTCGGCAAAATACTCACCCGCAGTGCGCCCGAAGCTGTTGTTGTCGCCCGCCACATAGAGATTCTCGATGCCGTCCACGGCAAGGCCGCGGTCAACCACTGTGACCCAAGTGCCGCTGTCGGCGATACGCTGAATTGGACCGGTGAGGGGTTCGGATTCGAAGGGCAGCACCACAAGCGCGTCGATGCCGCGGGTGGCGACCATGTCCTCAAGATCCGAGACTTGCGTGGCGCTGTCGGGGGTGGTGGTCAACACGAAGTCGAGATCCGGGTAGACCTTTTCCAACCGCTCGACCGTACGTTCGGCGTGGAAATTCAACGCGCCCGCCCAACCGTGAGTGGCAGCGGGAATCGAGACGCCGATGGTCTCGGCCCCGGCTGCGGCGCTGAAGCCGGTGACGAGTGCGGTGGTTGCAATCAAAGTCTTTATCATCTGTAAGTTCCTCCCAAGAAAGATGACGTTTCGTTTACCGGTCCGCCGCACCCTTGCGCTGCAGCACGACCGCCAGAATAATCACGGCCCCCTGAATGGCACCGTTGAGATAGGGGCTGACGAAATCCGTAAGGTTGAGGATGTTGCCGATTAGGCTGAGGATCAGCACCCCCACCACGGTGCCCCAGATCCGCCCAAAGCCGCCCTTGAGCAGTGTGCCACCAATGATGACGGCGGCGATGGCCTCAAGCTCCCACAAAAGCCCGGTCGAGGCCGAGGCAGAACCCAGACGCGGCACATACATCACCACAGCGAAGCCCACGAGCACGCCAAGCAGCACATAGGTCGCCAGCCGCACCCGCAGCACAGCGATCGACGAATAGCGCGCGACGCGCTCATTCGACCCGATGGCGGCACAGTGGCGTCCGAAAGCGGTGTGGCGCATCACGATTTCACCGATGATTGCCACCGCCACGAAGGCAAGGATCGGCCAGCTGATGCCGGCAATGCCACCGTAATAGACGGGACGATAAAGCTCGCGCATTTCAAAGCCGAGCGACAGCGTGCCACCGTCTGCGAGCCAGGTGATGAGCGAACGGTAGATGCCCATGGTGCCAAGCGTAACGATGAAAGCCTCGATGCCGACGCGGGTGATGAGCAAGCCGTTGATGAGCCCCGCCACCAGCCCCGAGATCAGCGCCAAAGCCACGCCCGCGAAGATCACAGGCAGCGTGACCCCGAGACGGTCGGTCAAAAGGTTCATCACGAGAATCATCAGCCCCGCCACAAAGGCCGCCATGGAACCGACTGACAGGTCAAGACCGCCAGCCGTGATGACGAAGGTCATGCCCACGGCGATGATGCCAATAAAGGACGAGCGCGCCAGCACGTTGGTGATATTGGCGTAGCTCAGAAAGTTGGAATTGAGCGCCATACCGATGAGGACGAGCGCAATCAGGGCCACGATCGGGCCAACGACCTGCAGGTCAATCCGGCGCCGTGCGGGCGTGCTTATCTTTTGTGCCGGGGCCATGCTCATGCCGCCGCTCCTTCTCTGTTGTCGTCGAGCCCCATCGCCAGCCGAACGATGGCGCCTTCGGTTACATCGTCCCCTTCAAGTGCGCCGGTGATCCGCCCCGCGTGCATCACCAGCACCCGCGAGGCGAGACCGATGAGCTCGGGCATCTCAGAGGAAATCACAAGGATCGCGCACCCCTCGGCAGCAAGTCCGGCGATCAGCGCGTAAATCTGTTGCTTGGTGCCAATGTCGATGCCACGGGTGGGCTCGTCGATCAGGATCACCTGCGGGTCGCTGAGCAGCGTCTTGGCCAGCAACAGTTTCTGCTGGTTGCCTCCCGAAAGATTGCCCACCCGCATCCTCCGATCCGGCGCGCGAATGGCAAACTCCTCAATGGCACGATCAAGCGCCGCCTCTTCGGCACGGCGGTCGATGAGCGGGCCACCGAAGCGCTCAAGCAGCGGCAACGTCAGGTTCTCGCGCAGCCCTTTGTCGAGCAGCAACCCCGCACCCTTGCGGTCCTCGGTGAGGTAGACCAGCCCGCGCTGCAGCGCCGTGCGCACTTCCGACGCGGGCAAATCCTCGCCCATCAGCCGCACCCGGCCCTCGCGTGGGCGCAGCCCGGCAAGGGCTTCGGCAAACTCGGTCCGCCCCGAGCCTACCAGCCCACCCAGACCCAGCACCTCGCCCCGGCGCAGTGTCAAGCTCGCGCTCTCAACGACACCCGGCACTGACAGGTTCTCGACCTCAAGCAGCACCTCATCGCGCGGCACCGCCTTAGCTGGGTAGAGATCCGACAGCTCGCGGCCCACCATGGCAGCCGCCATCTCCTCCTCGGTGATGTCCGACACGGGGGCCGAGCGCACCATGGCTCCGTCACGCAGTACCGTGACCCGGTCGCAGAGCCGCGTCACCTCAGACAGTTTGTGCGAGGTGTAGAGGATCGCCACGCCCTTGGCCCGCAACCGCTCGATCTGGCGAAACAGGATTTCACACTCGCGTTCGGTCAGCACAGCGGTGGGCTCGTCCATGATAAGCACCCGAAGGTCGCGCGACAGCGCCTTGGCGATCTCGACCATTTGTTTGGCCGGCACCGACAGCCCCGAGACCCGCACCGCAGGATCGACCCGGCATTCGAGGCGGTCCAGCAGCTCGGCGGTGCGGGTGCGCATCGCCTTGTGGTCCAGCCGCCAGCCCCGCGTGATCTCGCGCCCCAGAAAGACATTCTGGTCGACGCCCAGATGCTCGGCAAGGTTGAACTCCTGATGGATCATGACGATCCCGCGCGCCTCGGCTTCATCAGAGGAAGGGAAGTGGGTCGGCTGGCCGTGCCAGAGCACCTCGCCTGCGGTAGCGTCGATGTAACCGCCGAGGATCTTCATGGTGGTCGATTTGCCCGCGCCGTTCTCTCCGATCAGCGCATGGATCTCTCCGGGACGCAGTTCGAAATCGACGTCATGCAAGACCTCAATCGGGCCAAATGACTTGCTGATGCCTTTCAAGGACAGAATAGGGTCAGACATGGCCGATCTCCACCCAGGCATTGTCCGAGGCAGCGGAGCGCAGACAAGCGTCGATGAACTCAAGCCCCTCCACACCATCGCGGATGCCGGGCAGCAGGCTCTCATATGGCTGACCCGTCTGGCGCGCGCGAATGGCGTCCGCAGCTTCGGCATAGATGTTCGCAAAACCCTCAAGATAGCCCTCGGGGTGGCCCGGCGGCACCCGGCTTCCCGCCATGGTCGCGGCGCCACGGCGCAGCTTCTGCGCCGGCTCCCCCAGCCGTGTGAACCACAGCGTCTCGGGTGTTTCATGCGTCCAGACCAGCCCGGCGCGGTCACCGTAGATTCTGAGCGTCAGCCCGTTCTCGCTCCCCGGCGCGACCTGACTGCACCAAAGCGCACCCTTGGCTCCAGAGGCGTAGCGGAGCATCACCTGCGCGTTGTCATCGACCCGGCGGCCCGGCACGAAGCTGGTCAGGTCCGCCGCGATCCGCTCAGGCACCATGCCAGACACGAACCGCGCGAGTTGCCATGCGTGGGTGCCGATGTCGCCTATGGCACCCCCGGCCCCGGCCTTGGCCGGATCGACGCGCCACGCCGCCTGCTTGCTGTGCGCAACCTCAGTCAACCAGTCCTGCGCATACTCCACCTGCACCAGCCGGATCTGGCCCAGATCCCCCCGCGCCACCATCTCGCGCGCCAACCGCAACTGCGGATAAGCCGAGTAATTATGCGTCAGCACGAAAAGCGCCTCCGATGTCTCAACGATGCGGGCGAGCGCACGCGCATCGTTGAGCGTCGAGGTCATCGGCTTGTCGCAGATCACATGGATACCGGCTTCGAGAAACGCCTTCGCGGCGGGGAAATGCAGATGGTTCGGGGTGCAGATCGACACCGCCTCGATGCCATCAGGACGCGCCGCCTCAGCGCGCGCCATCTCGACGAAATCGTCGTAGGTCCGCTCGGGGGCAAGACCTATGGCGGCTGCACTTTCGGCGTTGCGCCTCGGTGTCGAGGAGAGTGCCCCCGCAATCAGATCAAAGCGTCCATCGAGTCGCGCCGCGATGCGGTGGACTTCGCCGATCATGGCGCCAAGACCGCCGCCAACCATGCCGAGTCGAATCGGAGTTTGTATCATTCACCTAGCCCTCCAGCCCAAGCATGCGCCGATTGGCGGCCGCGTCGCTGCCCGTGGCCGCGAAATTGTCGAAGGCTTGTTCCGTCACGCGGATGATGTGATCCTTGACGAACTGTGCCCCCTCGCGGGCGCCGTCCTCTGGGTGCTTCAACGCGCATTCCCATTCGACCACCGCCCAACCATCGAAACCCATGGCGGTGAGTTTGGAAAAGATCGCCTTGAAATCCACCTGACCGTCGCCGGGACTGCGAAAGCGGCCCGCGCGGTCAACCCAAGGCTGAAAGCCGCCATAGACCCCCTGCCGACCAGTGGGACGAAACTCGGCATCCTTGACGTGGAACATGCCGATGCGCTCAGCGTAGATGTCGAGGTGATCGAGATAATCGAGCTGTTGCAGGACATAATGGCTTGGATCGTAGAGCATCATTGCCGCCGGGTGCTGTTCGACACGATCAAGGAACATCTCAAAGCTCACCCCGTCGTGCAAATCTTCCCCTGGGTGGATCTCGAAGCAAATTTTCACGCCCCTCTGCGCGGCATGGTCCAGCAACGGGCGCCAGCGCGCAGCGAGTTCGTCAAAGGCGGCCTCCACCAGTCCCGCAGGCCTTTGCGGCCAAGGATAGAAATAGGGCCATGCGAGTGCGCCGGAAAACGCCGCCATACGGTCGAGTCCCAGATTGGCACTGGCGTCGATGGTCTGCCGCACCTGATCGACGGCCCAAGCCTGCCGTGCCTTTGGATCGCCGCGCACCGCTTCGGGGGCGAAGCCATCGAAGGCCAGATCATAGGCCGGGTGCACCGCCACAAGTTGCCCTTGGATATGGGCCGAAAGCTCGGTGATCTCGACCCCCGCCTCAGCGGCGGTGCCACGCAGCGTGTCGCAATAGTCGCGCGACCCCGCAGCCTTCGCGAGATTCATCAGCCGCGCCTCGACAGTGGGAAGTTGCACACCCAAATAGCCACAGCCCGCCGCCCAGCGGGTGATCGCCTCAAAGCTGTCGAACGGCGCGTCGCTGCCAACGAATTGCGCCAGGAACAGGCCGGGGCCCTTCATGGTTTGCATCTCTCCTCCCTCTGCCAATCAATACGCGACATAGAAACTGTCGCAATGTAATCGGTTTCATGAACGTGACACAGGATGAAAAGGTTTTCAACACCTGTTTTCCACCGTATCGTCTTTTCTACCCGTATCGTCGTCCACCAATTGCAAGGAACCGCCCGTGACTGACCCCACCAACCCACCCAAAATCCGTGATGTTGCCCGATTGGCAGGGGTCTCGGTCGCCACGGTCAGCCGCGCCCTGTCGAATCCCGCCATCGTCTCGGAACAGGCGCGGATTGCGGTGGAAAAGGCCGTCGCGGAAACCGGTTACACGGTGAATCTCATGGCGCGAAACCTGCGCCAACAGCAGGTGGGCGCAGTGCTCGCGCTGGTGCCAAACCTAGCCAACCCGTTCTTCTCCGAAATCCTCGCCGGCATCTCGGACACCCTGCGGGCCGAAGGGCTGAGCCTGCTGGTGCTCGACACCCTGCGGACCGACCCCGACACGCCAAACGGAGGAATTCGGTCCTATCTCAGCCGTTCGCGGGCCGACGGGGTGATCGTACTCGACGGCACCCTTGACCCCGCGCTCTTTGCCCATGGCTCCTGCCCGCCCCTGGTGCAGGCCTGCGAATGGATCGAAGGACTGGCGGGGCCAAGGGTGCTCGCCGACAACGAAACCGGCGCGCGACTGGCAATCGAGCACCTGCTCGGGCTCGGCCACCGCGACATCGTGCACCTGACCGGCCCCGCCAAAAACACCCTGTCGATCTCCCGCGCCGCCGGGGTCGACGCCGCGCTCGCCACCGCGGGGTTGCCGCCTGCCCACCGTCTTGAGGGTGCCTTCACCCTCAGTTCGGGACGCGCCGCCGCTGAGGCTCTGCTGGCGCGCACGCCCCGCCCCACCGCCGTCTTCTGCGACAACGACGAGATGGCGATCGGTCTCATGGCAGGGCTGCGCGCTGAAGGCCTCGACGTGCCGCGCGACTTCTCGATCGTGGGCTTTGACAACATCGAGATGTCCGCCTACGCCAGCGTGCCCCTCACCACCATCCGACAAAAACGCGCCCACCTCGGGCGCTGCGCTGCCGAGAGGCTGCTTGCACAACGCACCGCCCCCACCCCGGACGAAACCCTCATCCTCCCCGTCGAACTCGTCATCCGGGACAGCACCGCGAAAAGGGTCTGAGACCGCGCCGATCAAGGCAGGCGCATGAGAGGCCATAAGCCGAGTGGAAGCATCGACACATTGCGCAGCGACATCACGACAAACAAGACATCGGTGCCGCACGCCGGTTTCAAGGCGTTCCAGTCCGACGCAACAACGATAGCTGGGATCGAAATGACCCCATGATCCGCAACGGCCAATTCGCCCAAACAGACGCACCAGCATTCAAGCCGTTCACGGCCCTCACAGTATAACTGCGTCCAATGAAGGCTCTTCTTCAGGCAACAAAGCGCAGAATGTGCAGAATGGGCGTGTCGCGTTTTCGTGCCGCTCCAAGTGCTCGCTAGGCCTCTTTCCGTTCGAAAGCGACCAGGCTTTTCCAGCCAAGTGCTGCAAGGCCGACAGTTGACGCCGCCTCATCCTGCGGACATCTCTGAGCACCGATCTTTGCCCAAAACTCCTGAGAATACATGACATTAGATCGCAGTGGTAGAAAAGGTCGGCCGGAGCGCGTTGGGTCAGTTTAGTGACGTAAAAGTCAATTTCGTCTGACGTTCAACAACTGTGTCGAATGCCGCGCATTTCCGACTCTTGGCGGCGATTCTTTTGAATCTTGTCAGTGGGCGGTGCCAAGCAATTCCGACCCAACAGGACGTTCGGCACCAAGCCGCAAGAAGGGTCGCTATATATAGGGGAGCGAGCGTGGTTCCTGAGCGGTCCGTCATCACACCTCCTGACATTTACTGCACCTGCAAGTGCTCTTTTACAGACTGGTAAAAGCAGCCATTCAAGCCCTCACAGACCAGCGCCAAATGCGGCGCAACATACCAAGGGCAGCAATCCGCAGGAAGTCGACTTTGCAAAGCGGAGCGCACAGCCCATATCAGTCATCAGCGTGCGGCTTAGCGAATGGCCGCTCGAGTTCAAAGCGTTTTTCCACGACTTCAGAAACTTGCCTAAAATACGCACTTTTCCTGCGAAGCCGGACCAGTACGGATTCCTAATCTTCCCTGATTACTCATTGTCCATCTGGAGAATACATCAGCATTCACTTTCCAGTCGGATCAAAATCGAAACGCGGCAGACTGGAACGGTTCATGCCTTCCTTGCGGCAGATCAATACTCGGACGTGCAGCGCCTACTATACTTGGTTGAGGCGCAACAGGAAATCAGCCCAACCAGATGAAAACCTCTATTCTCAGAACCGAAAGTATCACCAAGGTCTACCACACCGGTGCGGTGGATGTGCATGCCCTGCGCGGCATTGATCTTTCGCTTTTCGAGGGCGAGGTCGTCGTGCTTCTGGGCGCCTCCGGGTCCGGCAAGTCCACCCTGCTCAACATCCTCGGCGGGCTTGACCGGCCCAGCGAGGGCCGGGTCTTTTTCCGCGACGAAGACCTCACCCGCCTGTCGGACAGCGCCCTGACCGAGTTCCGGCGCGACCATGTTGGGTTCGTGTTCCAGTTCTACAACCTCGTTCCCAGCCTCACCGCGCGCGAAAACGTGGCGCTGGTGACCGAAATCGCCAAAATCCCGATGTCGCCGGAAGAGGCGCTGGACCGTGTCGGGCTTGCCGATCGGATGTCGCATTTCCCGGCGGAACTTTCGGGCGGCGAACAGCAGCGCGTCGCCATCGCCCGCGCCATCGCCAAGCGGCCCGACATCCTGCTTTGCGACGAACCCACAGGCGCACTCGACAGCAAGACGGGCACCACCGTTCTGGAAGCCCTGATCGAGGTCAATCGCAGCCTCGGCACGGCGACCGCGCTGATCACCCATAACGCCGCCATCCGCCGGATCGCGCATCGCGTCATCTACATGACCGACGGCCGGATTTCGCATATCGAGGAAAACGCCGAACGGGTCGCGCCGTCCGAGGTCAGCTGGTAATGCGGGCGCTCGACCTCAAATTGCTGCGCGACATGCGCCATATCTGGGCTCAGAGCCTTGCCATCGCGCTGGTACTGGCCTGCGGGATCATGGTCATGACGCTTGCGTCCGGAACCCAGAGATCCCTGACAGAAACGCGCGCGGCCTATTACGAACGCCACCGCTTTGCCGATGTCTTCGCCAGCCTCACCCGCGCGCCCAAGCAGGTTCTGGACGAAATCGCCCGGATCGACGGCGTGACACGGGTGGAAGGGCGCGTCGTCTTCACCGCGCTTCTGGATCTGGAAAACATGCGCGAACCGGCTTCTGCCCGGGTGATTTCGCTGCCCGCCTCGGGCGGGGCCATCCTGAACCTGCCCCTGATCCGCCACGGCCGCCTGCCCGAGGCGCTGCATCAGAACGAGGTCGCCATTTCCGAACCCTTCGCCGATGCCAACAGACTTAGGCCGGGCGACACGTTCCGCGCCATCCTCAACGGCCGCAAACGCGAACTGGTGGTCACCGGCATCGTGCTGTCGCCCGAATATATCTATACGATCGGCGCGGGCGCCTTGATGCCGGATGACCGGCATTTCGGCCTGATCTGGATGCGCGAAACCGCCTCCGCGCCGGTCAAGGAACTGGAAGGGGCGTTCAACGACCTCACCCTCAGCCTGTCGCGCGACGCCAACGAAGCCGCCGTCATCGATGCGGTGGACCGCATCCTCGCCCCGTATGGCGGCACCGGCGCCTACGGGCGTGACCGGCAGCCATCGAATGTCTTCATCGACGGCGAACTGAAGCAGCTGGGTGCCCTGGCCACGGTGCAGCCGCCGATCTTCCTCGTTGTATCTGCCTTCCTGGTGAACATGGTTCTCAGCCGTCTCGTCGCGCTTGACCGAGCGCAGATCGGGCTGTTCAAAGCGGTAGGATACACCACCCGGACGATCGCGCTGCATTACCTGAAGATGACCGCGGGCATCGGCATTCTAGGCGTTCTGATCGGCTGGGGCTTCGGCTGGTGGCTGGGTCACGAGATGACCGAGATGTATACCGATTTCTTCCGCTTTCCCTGGCTGCTCTACCGCCCCGGTCCCTGGCAGCTGGTGATCTCGGGCATACTGGGCATCGCCGCGGTGATTCTCGGCGCGCTGCGCGCGGTACGCGCTTCGGTGCGCCTTGCCCCGGCCGTGGCGATGTCGCCACCCGTGCCGCCCGTCTTCCAGCGCGGCTGGGCCGACAGCCTGGGCGAAATGCTGTCTCTGCGGCAGACCACGATGATGATCGTCCGCTCGATCATCCGCTGGCCGGGGCGCGCGGCGGTGACACTGTTTGGGGTGTCGGGATCGGTCGCCGTTCTGGTGGTGTCGTTCTTCACCTTCGATGCGATCGACCTGATCATGGCGGAACTGTTCGAACACACGAACCGGCAGGACGCGACACTCACCCTCAGCGGCAATCTGAACGACCGCGCCGTGATCGACGCGGGCAACCTGCCCGGCGTGCTGCGGGCCGAGGGCATCTATGCCATTCCGATCCGACTGGTGAACGGCACGCAAACGCGGCTGGTAACGCTTCAGGCTCGCGCGCCGGGCGCCATGCTGACCCAGATCCTCGATACCGAAGGCCGCGCGATCACCCCCTCCACCGCGGGCGTCGTTTTGCCCGAGGAACTGGCCCGGCGTCTGGGCGTCGCCCCGGGCGACAGTCTGCGCATCGAGCTGCTGAGCCCGCCACGCGAAACTTGGCAGGTGCCCGTCGCATCGGTGATCCGCCAAAGCCTCGGGCAGGACGCCTATTTCGACCGTGACACGCTGTTTCACCGGCTGCGGCAGACGCCGCAGGTCAACATGATCCATCTGGCCATCGATCCGAACCGGCTGACCGATCTCCAGGCCAAGGTGCAGGAAACCCCCGCCATCGCGGGGTTTACCCTGTGGGAAGATGTGCGCAACGAATTCGTCGCCACCCTCAGCGAAAGCCTTATCACCATGTCGGTGATCTTCGCCACGCTCGGGATGCTGATCACGGTTGGGGTCGTCTACAACGCCGCGCGCATCCAGCTGGCCGAACGCGCCCATGAATTGGCAAGCCTGCGCGTACTGGGGTTCAGACGGTCCGAGGTCGGCTACGTTCTGGTGGTCGAACAGATGCTGCTGACCGTCTTCGCCATTCCCGTGGGCTGGCTTGCCGGATACGGTTTCGCGCTGCTCATGGCGCAGGGTTTTTCCACCGATGTGGTCACCATTCCCGTCGTCGTCACCCAACGCACCTTTGCGCTGGCCGCCCTGATCGTACTAGGCTCGGCCCTGGGCGCCGTCCTTTTCGTCATGCGCAGGTTGGACCGCGTCGATATCGTCAGTGCATTGAAACAGAAAGAATGAACCAGATGCGAATGTTCCGGATCATCGTAGGCGTAGCACTTGCCGCACTCCTCCTCGGGGCCCTTGTCTGGGCGCTTCTGCCCAAGCCGGTGCTTGTTGATCTGGCCGAAGCGCGGCGCGGTCCGTTGGAAATCACCGTTTCTGCCGAAGGCGTCACCCAGGTGCGCGAAAAATGGGCCGTGACCGCCCCCGTGACGGGCAACACCCTGCGGTCCCCCGTCGATGTCGGCGACGAGGTGGAAAAGGGCAATACCGTCGTGGCCGTCATCCAGCCAGCCGAACCCGCTTTTCTTGACGCGCGCGCCCGCCGCCTTGCCGAAGTGTCGGTGGAAGAAGCCACCGCCGCGGTGCGGCTGGCCGAAGCCAACCTCGCGCGTAGCGAGGCGGAGCTTGAACATCTCGAGGCCGAACTGGAACGCTATCGCATCCTGGCCGACCGCGGGGCGGTGTCGCGCACAGTGCTGGAAGATGCCGAGCAAAGCGCGATAACTGCCCGCGCCGATCGCGAGGTCGCATTCTACGAACTGGAACAGCAGAAAGCCACGAAGGCCCGCATGGAAGCCCAGCTTTCGGCCCCGTCCACGCCCGATCCCGACAGCGACCCCGGCGACTGCTGCCTGCGCATCACCGCGCCCCATGACGGAACGGTTCTCGACGTGGTCGACGTCAACGCGCGCCTGGCCGAAGCCGGGACCGCCCTGCTGACGATCGGCGACCTGTCGGATCTCGAAATCGAGGTCAATCTGCTGTCCACCGACGCGGTGGAAATCGAACGCGGCGCGCGCGCCTATATCGAACGCTGGGGAGGTACGGGCGTGATCGACGCGCAGGTACGCCGGATCGATCCTTCCGCCTTCGCCCGCGTTTCGGCCCTGGGGATCGAGGAACAGCGCGTGCGCCTTCTGCTTGACATCCTCACCCCGCCGGAACAGCGGCAGGGTCTGGGCGATCAGTACCGCGTCTTCGTACGCATCGTCTCCTGGGCGGGCGCGGACGTTCTGCAGATCCCGCAAAGCGCGCTTTTCCGCCATGCGGAACGCTGGGCCGTCTTCGTGGAAGAAGATGGCCGCGCCGCGCTTCGCTATGTCGAAATCGGCCACATGTCGGGTGATACGGCCGAGGTGCTGGCCGGCGTGGAACTGGGCGAACGGGTCGTCGCCTATCCCGGCGCCGCGATCGAAACCGGCGTGAAGATCGAACCGCGCGCCCTGAGCACAGATTCCGGCAACTGAACGGTCGTGTCTGCTGATATCGGGCCACATGAGAAGGAAACGGAGTATCACGATCAACCGGAGCAATAGACAACGCTCGGAACACTTTGAGGCTAACGGCTACATCAAAAATACGTCTTTGACGCCTACTTAATCAGCGCGACGGACTTTTGGGCGCTCAGCAGTGAACAACCGCTTCTCGCTCTTGCAGGACAAAGGTCATGTCCGGTTTGGGCGAAAATCGGTCATCCGGTTGGTCGCGCCGCAGCCTGCAACGTCAAGTTTGGAGTGCCGCGCCGCCTCAAGCCCGATTTGAGCCCTCTTTGACCAATTCTGCAGCTTCCTTAAATGTCGGCTATACGAGTTGGCTCCTAAAAACTGACTTCACGAAATCGATGAATTTTGTTAGCCTTTGCGGCCTGTACCGGTCACGGTGATAGATCAGGGCCATAGGTTGTTCAGGCAAGTTCCAATCAGGTAATAGCTGCACTAACTTACCCGCTGAGATGTCACCTCTGACGAGAATTTCTGGCAACATGGCGACGCCCATGCCTGCAATTGCAGCAACACGTACAGCCTGACCGGAATTCACTGAAATTCTTGTTTGAGGGGTCCAGCTTCGTTCTTCGGACCCTTGTTTGAATCGCCACGGCTTGCGTCCGGTTCTTGAAAAGAGAACTGCGCGAAAGCGATTCAGATCTGATGGTATCTGCGGTTCACCGTGTTCTGCTAAATATTCACCGGACGCGCAGATCATCATCCTGTAGGGGGCGAGTTGAATTTGCAGGAGGGCGCTGTCTTCCATCTCTCCAATGCGAAAAGCAGCGTCAAACCCTCCGGCGATCAGATCTTCATTGTTGTCGGATAAGGTCAATTCGATTTCTACCTCTGGTGCGATCTCGGTGAAGCCCTTTAGGGCGGGCATCAGCGCGGCTGATCCAAAACTCACCGGGGCCGCGATACGCAGCCGCCCCTGAGGTTGTCGCTGCTGATCGCTTGCCTTGCCCTCGGAGAAATCAACCAATTCCAGAATGTCCCTACATTGCTCGAGATAGCTTGCGCCAAAATCTGTGAGCTTCTGTTGTCGCGTCGTTCGATTGAGCAATTTCGCCTGAAGGTAATCCTCTAGGCCAGCGATCCTTTGCCCAACTAAAGCGCCGCTCACATTGAGCCTAAGCCCGGCGGCATTCATGGAACCGGCTTGAGCCACTTCGACAAAAGTGCGCATCGCAGTGAATAGATCCATTGTAAAGGAATCCCTTTCTATGACTAAACATATTGGTCAATTATCATAGTTCCACTGTTAATATAGCGTCCTCTCTGAACAACCCTAAGAGAGAGACCGATATGGAAAACCAATTTGAAAACCGCGCCGTGCTTGTGACGGGTGCAGGAACTGGCATGGGGCGAGCGGTGGCGCTTGCGCTAGCGAGTGAAGGTGCTTCTGTGACGCTTTGGGGGCGGCGCAAGACACCTCTCGAAGCAGTTGCAAAAGAAATCCAAGAGGCTGGTGGCTCTGCACTGCTCCAAGTCTGCGACATCTCCAAGCCGGACGAGATTGCCGCAAACCTCAAAGCATCTATTGCTCACTTCGGGAAGTTAGATGCGGTCTTTGCTAATGCCGGGCATCTGGGTGAGTTCAAACCACTCAGGGATACTCAGGCTGACGACTTTGCGGATCTTATCCAAACCAACCTTATTGGCACGCAGCAAACGGTGGCACAGTGTCTATCCCACATGAAAAATGGTGTCGTGCTGATAAATGCGTCTTGGACGGCTGGCGCTGTTATGCCTGGGTCTGGTGCGTATGCGGCAACAAAAGCCGCGCTCCTTGCGATGATGCGCGTGTTAGCTGTCGAGGAAGGACCTCGTGGCAATCGGATCAATGCGATTAGCCCTGGGATCATTCTGACCCCAATGGCAGACGAAGTTTTAGATCCAGAAATTTCCGCGCGTCTTTCGAACCACACACCGCTTCGACGGAACGGTAGACCAGAGGACGTAACAGGAACAGCAATGTGGCTCTTGTCGGGCAACTCTGGATTTGTAACGGGTCAAGATGTCGTAGTAGATGGTGGATTTACTTTGGGCGGAGCGTTGAGATGACAACGATGAACGGTGCACAACTCGCCGATGATCTCAATCCCGGCGTTCGGGCCGTATTGGAAGAACGATATGGGCACCTCTTGCCGGGCATGGCAGATACAGTGATCGACATGGCCTACGAACGCTTTTATGCGCGTCCGGGTCTCGACCTGAAAAGTCGGTACATTGCAACAATCGCGGCATTGTCGGCCATGGGGGCCCAAACTGCACCGCAACTACGGATCAATATTCAAGCTGGATTGAAAGTTGGTTTGAACGAAATGGAGATCGCCGAGGTAATTTGGCAAATGGCGCTCTACGGTGGTCTTCCCGCTGCCATTAACGCGCTGAATACGCTGCGGTCTATAAATGACGAGTGATGAATGCCGTTTCCGGGCCTTCGCTTTCAGTGCAGCGAAGGCCCGCTTTGTCCCGGATTCTATTGAAAAAGTCTTTGCTGCATTTGCAAATTTCGGAAATGTGGGAAACGATTCCTCGACGAGCTGATTGCACCCCGTGACGCCGCTAGAATTTGAATAATTCGGAATATTGTTCTGCCAAATTTGGCCCCAAAGCGCTGCATGAGAGTTTTTCAACACAATCTGCGCATTGCTGCCATTTGCTGCGTGCGCGAACCAGTTCTGCCTGATTGATGGAAGCTGACCTTCTGGGTCTTCCAAAGTAGCGCTCTATTCTGCGACGCCGCATGGAGGCGCAAATAGAACGGGCTGTCACGTTGAAAGGAGAGCTTGCTGTGACCGCGGAGTTTCCACGGTCTGCCCCCGGGTTCGATCCGGTCGCCGGCACAATGCCGATTGCCAAAACGTCGATCTGGGCCAAATCTCGGGGGAGCGGACCGCAGCCCTTTTGGGCACGCGACCGTTGTACACAACATTCGAGCTATGCGCGGCACGCACGCCACTGCAGGCGGACGACGCCTGTTGCGACATGCGATGTTCCAAGCGGCCCTTTTCACCAACCGACACGACTCGGTCCTGAAGGCTCTTGCTGATCGGCTTCTTGACGCCGGAAACCCACACAGGCCGGCTTCACGGTGGCCGCCCACAAGGTCGTCATAAAAGCATACGCCCTATGCAAAGCCTGCCAGGAAAAGGCAGATCAACCTGCCCAAGAAATGCAGCTGCCACCATGCCTATTGGCGATCGCCACAAGACCGCTCGGATCCGATCGACATTGCGAAGGCCTCGAAAGGTCCCAAGCTCAGGCGTCGCTCCAGACTGGTCCGCGGCACGTCGTTCGACAGCAGGCAGCGACCGGCGCCGACAAACTCAACGGGCAGGTCGAAATCCGTTTCTTCGGCGGTGAAGTTTGCGATCACCGCCACGCGAACGCCATCCAGCTCCCGCAGATAGGCGAAAACTGCGCCGTCATCCTTCGCGATGGGGCGGTATGTGCCGTGCACGATGACCTGCCAGTCCTTACGCAGAGCGACCAGGCGTTGGTAATACGCGAATATGCCATCCGCATCTGTGCGGTCGGCTTCGGCGTTGACCCTCTCATGGTTCGGATTGACCTCGATCCAAGGCGTGCCGTCAGTAAAGCCGGCCTTCGGTCCGGCATTCCATTGCATTGGCGTGCGCGCGTTGTCGCGGCCGTTCTCGTTGACGCCGGCGATGAAATCCTCGGGTGCGACGCCGCGCGCGATCTCTTCTGCGTAATGACCGAGCGTCTCGATGTCGCGGAACTGGTCGATGCGGGTGAAGGTGGCGTTGGTCATGCCGATCTCCTCGCCCTGGTATATGAAGGGAGTGCCCTTCAAAAGGTGGATCACGGTCGCCAGCATCTTCGCCGATTTCACCCGGTATGCGCCGTCATCGCCGTATTTCGACACCTGCCGCGGCAGGTCGTGGTTGCTGAGGAACAGCGAGTTCCAGCCATCCTCGGCCAGCGCTGCCTGCCAGTCGTTCAGCACCCGTTTGAAAGCGACCAGGTCGAAGGGTTTCGGCTTCCACTTGCCATGCACCGGATCCCAGCCCTCGACCACGTGATTGAACTGGAAAACCATGTCGAGCTCGTGCCGGTCGCGCCCGCAATAGAGCCGCGCGGTATCGGTGCTGACGGACCAGCTTTCCCCGATGGTGACAATGTCGCGGTCGGCCAGCGTTTCGCTGTGCATCTCCTGCAGGAACTGGTGCAAAAACGGGCCTTCTTCGAACAATCCGGCATCCACATCCTTGCCGATCAAGCTGATGACGTCCATGCGGAACCCGGCAATGCCCCGGTCGAACCACCAGTTCATCATATCATAAATCTCTTGCCGGAGAACCGGGTTTTGCCAGTTGAGGTCCGGCTGTTCAGGGCTGAAATGGCCCAGGTAGTACTTGCCCACCCCTGGCACGAAAGTCCACGCCGAGCCGCCGAACGCGGCCTGATGGTCGTTCGGTGGCCCACCGTCCGGCGCCGCATCGCGCCAGATGTAATATTCGTGTTCCGGCGCTTCGCGAGAGGTGCGCGCAGCGTGGAACCAGGGATGGTCCGAGGAGCTGTGATTCACCACAAGGTCCATGACGATGCCGATGCCGCGCGCCTTCGCCTCGGCCACCAGCCGGTCGAAATCCGCCATCGTTCCGAACTCGGGCGCGATGTCCCTGTAATCCGAGATGTCATAGCCGTTGTCGGCCATCGGCGAGCGGTAGACCGGTGAGAGCCAGATGAACCCGATTCCGAGGTCGCACAGGTGGTCGAGTTTGGAGATGATGCCCGGGATGTCGCCGATCCCGTCACCGTTCGAATCGCAAAAGCTGCGCGGGTAGATCTGGTAGCCGGTGGCCGACTGCCACCAGCGGGTGGGCTCTCTGAGTGTGTGGTTCATGTTGGTCTTCCGTTGGGTTGAAGTGCAGGCGGAACAAGTCGCGGGCCGGTCAGCCTGCTTTGAGGATGAGAGCGCCATGCGGAGCGATCTGGCCTGCATGCGCAGCGCCGTCGCCCTCATGGACGTAAGAGGACAGGACCACCTCGCCCGACACCGGGCAGGGCCTGGGGGTGTCGGTGAAGTTCAGGCAGACGTGGTAGCTGTCGCCATCGAGATGGCGCGCAAAGACGTAGACCCCGTCCTGGGCCGTTATGGTCTCATAGCTGCCAAGCGTCAGCGCGGGCGTCTTGCGGCGCAGGACGATCAGCGCACGGACATGGTTCAGCATCGACGCAGGGTCCGCGCGTTGTGCCGCCGCGTCCCCCTCCACCGGAACAAAGACCGGTAGCCAGGGTTGGCTGTTGCTGAAGCCGTGGGTCGGCCCCGGCTCCCAAGGCATCGGCGTACGCGCGGGGTCGCGGCCAAGGCCGAGCCCCGGCACCTGCTTTTCCCAGGGGTCCTGCACGGCCTCGGGGGGAATGACCGCGCTCTCCATCCCCAGCTCATCGCCCTGGTAGAGCGTCGGCGTCCCGCGCAAGGTCAGCAGCAGCGTCGCGGCAACGGCGGCCTGCGCGGGGCCGGCCCGGCTGGCGATGCGGGCACAGTCGTGGTTGCCCAGTACCCAGTTGCCCCAGGCCCCCTCTGGCAGTGCGGCCTCGTAGGCCTCGATGCGACGGACGATTTCCGGCAGCTCCCAGGGCGCGTCCTGCAGGGTAAAGTTGAACGGCAGCTGGAAGGCGTCGAAATCCGCGCCGTAATAGGCCATGACCTCTTTCAGCTCGCCATCCGTCTCGCCGATCAGCACACGGTCCGGGAATTCCTCGGTCACCTGCCGCATCATCCGCACATAGTCGAACCCGGCGGGCTGGTGCTTAGAATGCACCTTGAGAAAGCGCTGCGACGGGTTCATTTCGGCGCGCCAGGCGGGGTTGGGCGGATGGTCGCCCTTGTCGGGGTCGGGCGCGACGTGGGTGATGGCATCGACCCGGAAGCCATCGACCCCGCGCATGTACCAAAAGCGCATCGTGTCCAGCATCTCTGCCTGAACTTCGGGATTGCGCCAGTTCAGCGCGGGCTGTTCCGAAAGGAAGATGTTGAGGTAATACTGCCCCGTGCCCGCGTCCCAGGTCCAGGCGGAAGGGCCGAATTCGCTGATCCAGTTGGTTGGCGGACTGCCATCCGGTTTGGCGTCGCGCCAGATATACCAATCGCGTCTGGCGCTGGTCCGCGAGGATCGCGCCTCAACGAACCAGGGATGCTTTTCCGAGGTATGGCTGGGCACGAAATCGAGGATCAGTTTCAACCCGCGCCGATGGGTGGCGGCGACCAGGCGGTCGAAATCCTCCAGCGTGCCGAACATCGGGTCGATGCCGCGATAGTCCGAGATGTCATAGCCGAAATCGGTCATGGGGGAGGGGAAGATCGGCGAAATCCAAATCGCATCGATGCCGAGGTCGACGAGGTAGTCAAGTCGGCTCTCGATGCCCCTCAAATCGCCGATTCCGTCGCCGTCGCTGTCCTGAAACGAGCGCGGATAGATCTGGTAGATGATGCCGGTTTTCCACCACTCCTGAACGGTATTGGGGGCGGTTTGGATGGTTTGCTGATTCATCGCGTGTTGGTCCGTGATTGATGGCGCTCCGCCGGTCGCGCGGAGGCTGTATTGAGAACTGCCCGGGGGGGGGG
>NZ_AMRK01000008.1 GCF_000299875.1 Celeribacter baekdonensis B30 | reverse complement strand
CCCACAGGCGTGCGGATATAGTCGCAGATGTAAACGTCTTGCATTACAAATCCTCCGGTACATTCAGCTCAGCCACATCGCCGTCAATATGAAGCGTTGCGCCCGTGACGGCCTGCAATTGCGCCAAGGTGATCCCCGGCACTTTTTCCCGCAGGATGAATTTTCCATCCTCAATATCGACCACGGCGAGCGAGGTGTAGACGCGCGTCACACAGGCCACGCCGGTGAGCGGAAAGGTGCAGGTCTCGACCAATTTCGGTTTGCCATCTTTGGTGACGTGATCGGTGACCACGGCGACGCGTTTCGCACCATGGACCAAATCCATCGCCCCGCCGACCGCAGGCACGCCTTTGGACCCCACGCGCCAATTCGCCAAATCGCCGTTTTGCGCGATCTGATACGCGCCCAGCACGGCGAGATCGAGGTGCCCGCCGCGGACCATGGCGAAACTGTCGGCGTGGTGGAAAAATGACGCGCCCGGATTGAGCGTGATCGCCTTTTTGCCCGCATTGATCAGGTCCCAATCTTCCTCGCCCTCAAGCGGCGCTTTGCCAAAGCCCAACACACCGTTTTCGGTATGATAGGTGACATCGCGGCCTTCGGGTTGGAATTTGGCGATCATCTCGGGAAAGCCGATCCCAAGGTTCACATAGGAGCCATCTTCGATGTCTTGGGCGGCGCGCCAGGCGATTTGGGCGTTGTTCAGCGCCACGTCGGAAATGTTGAAATCGGACATTTAATGGACCACTCCCGTGCGTACGAGCACTTCTTCTTGTTGAGGATGTGCAACTTCGACCACCACGTCGACAAACAGGCCGGGGGTGATGACCTGCTCCGGGTTGATGCCGCCGGGGGCGACGAGTTCGGAGACTTGGGCGATGGTTTTGTTCGCAGCCATGGCCATCAGCGGATTGAAGTTGCGGCCCGCAAGGCGGTAGTTCAGATTGCCGACCGTGTCGCCGATCTGACCTTTGATCAGGGCAAAATCGGCCTTGAGCCAGCGTTCACGGACATACATTTTGCCGTCGAACTCTTCGGTCGGCTTGCCGATCGCAAGTTCGGTGCCAAACGAGGAGGGCGTGTAAAACGCCGGGATGCCCGCGCCGGCCGCGCGGATGCGTTCGGCCAATGTGCCCTGCGGCACCAGTTCCAATTCGATCTCGCCCGCGAGGTATTTCTCGTTGAAGGCTTCGGCGTTGGAGCTGCGCGGGAAGGAACAGATCATTTTAGCGACCATGCCCGCTTTGATCATTGCGGCAATGCCGATGCCGCCATTGCCCGCGTTGTTGTTGATCACGGTCAGGTTTTTCGGGCTACCGGTTTCGCGAAAGCGGTCAATCAGTGCGTGGATCAATTCGATCGGCGCGCCGGAGCCGCCGAAACCGCCGATCATGACCTGTGCACCGTCCGGAATCTCGGCGATGGCCTCGGCCACGGTAGGGATGGTTTTGTCCATGAGACTCTCCTTATTCTGAACGCTGATCTAGCTTTGCCATCGCAAAAGGCCGAGTCCTTTTGTGCGCATATTGACATTTGTTCGCGTTGTGACAATTGTCGTGCGCATGGCGAACAAATCATCCGATACCATCTCTTCTCTGGCCAAGGGCCTGCATGTTCTCGAATGTTTCGGGGCAGAGACGCCGAAACTGTCGATCACCGATGTGTCGAAACAAACCGGGCTGGATCGGGCCACCGCGCGGCGCTGTCTTTTGACGCTGCATGTGGAGGGCTATGCCGAGTATGACGGTAAATTCTTCACGCTGACCCACCGCGCTTTGCGACTTGGGATGGGGGCGATATCCGCCTTGCCGCTGCCGCAAATCGTGCAGCCTTGGTTGGATCAACTGACGGAAAATATTGGCGAAAGCTGTTCGGTGTCGATTTTGGATCGCACCGAAATCGTCTATCTTGCCCGCGCGGCGCAAAAACGGGTGATGTCGATCGGGTTGATGCCCGGATCGCGTCTTCCGGCGCATTGTACCTCGATGGGGCGGGTGCTTTTGGCCGCTTTGCCGCGCGAGGAAGCGAGGGCGGTGGTCGAGGCCTCTGACCTTTCGCCGCGCACGAAATTTAGCGTCACTGACCCCGAAGAGGTCATGGCGCGGGTCGATTTGGTGCGCAGCCAAGGCTATGCGTTGATTGATCAAGAGGTCGAGATCGGGCTGCGCTCCATCGCCGTGCCCTTGGTGAACAGCCATGGTGCAGTCGTGGCGGCGCTCAACACCGGAATGGCCGCCACACAGGCCCGCGTGGACGCCCTGATCCCGATCTATTTGCCGAAATTGTTGAAGGTGCAATCCGGGTTGAAGCGGGTGTTGTAACCCGCCTCAGATCCGAAAGATCGGTTGCAACAGGCGCGGCACAAGCGACAAGAACCGCAATTTTGCGTCGGTCGCGGCCAGACAAATACAGGCCTCTCCTGGCTCTGCAATGGGCGTGTGCTCCAAACTGCCATCGGCAGTCTCAAGATCGCCCACGCCGTACCGCCCGGTTTCATCGCGAAACGCGCCTTGCAACACCAAGGTCAACTCCAACCCGTTGTGGCCATGATCGGGCACGGCCATGCCGCCGGGGATATACAAAAGCCGCACGCTTCCGGCCTTGTCATGCTGCAAAATCGCCTGTTTCGTGCCAAGCCCCATGTGTGTCCACCGCAGTTCAGAGCCACCAAGTGTGGCCATCACCGGGGCCGGGTAGGGGCCTTTGGTTTCATACTCGGGCTCTTCCTCCAAAACGGCGTCGAGTTCGTCAAACAGCCGCGATTTTAATATGCCCGAGACATCAGACACGGCACCCGTGTCCATCACCACGCCACCGGCATGGGCATGGGCCTCAGAGCGTGCGCGACAGTCGTCGCAGAGCGACAGATGGCTGGCGACCACCACCGCATAGGGCTGAGGCAGGTGACCCGACACATAGGCCAAAAGAACATCGTCAGAGACGTGATGGGTGATATGGCTCATGATCGTGCTCCTTTCATGTCGTGTCTGAGTTTTTCCAAGGCGAGGCGGATGCGGGATTTGATGGTTCCAAGCGGCAATCCGGTCGCTTCGCTGATTTCACTGTGGCTCAGTTCGCCCATATAGGCCTGTTCGACCATCTGCCTTTGATCCGGGCTGAGTGCCGCCATCGCGCGTTTGAGGTGCTGAACCTCTTGTTCGAGCGCAATGACGTGGCTGACGTCTGGTTCGGGCAGCTCCGGGGTTTTCAACGCCTCTGGCACAGGCCGCGCGTTTTTGCGGAAATGATCGGTCTGTTGGTTGCGGGCGATTTGATAAATCCACGCCGAGACCTGCGCCCGTTCGGGATCAAACAAATGCGCCTTGCGCCAGACCTTTAACATCACCTCTTGCACCACATCTTCGGCCTGCGCCGAGGAGGCACCAGAACGCATCACCATGCCTTTGAGGCGCGGGGCGAAATGGTCAAACAAGGCAGAAAACGCCGCCTTGTCGCGCTGATCGCGCACCTTGAGCATCCATTGGGTCTGATCCGATGGGGTGTCGGTCGAGGAGGATGTCACGTCGGTCGGCCCTTTCGCGGTGCTCCGTGGGCTGGTCGCGCGCCGTTGAGTGCGGGACGGGCCCGTCTTTTCAATCGGCACCACAAACGCCCCAGCCTCAAAGGAAGCAGTGGGCTCCAGCACGGATGCAAACATATGATGGTCTTGGGTCAACATATCTGGTTTACGCGGCCCGTCGAGGGATGGATCACTTTGGCTCTCCCTTTTTTGCGATTTGTCGCACCACCTCTCCGTTCGGTTCGGTTTGTGATCATCGTTTTGATCCAAAAGCGCACGCGCCGCGTAGTGCTTTGTAACCAAGGAGATATTATATGTCATTTGACGCATCCCCCGCCCCCGTCCAACGGATCGCCATCATCGGCGGCGGCATTTCAGGCCTCGCAGCCGCCTACCGTCTGGCCGGAACGCATCTTGTGACCCTGTTTGAGGCTGAGCCACGTTTGGGAGGCCATGCCCGCACGGTGATGGCCGGGGCCAAGGGCGACAGGCCGGTGGACACTGGGTTTATCGTGTTCAACTACGCCAATTACCCGCATCTCACCGAGATGTTTGCCGCGCTTGGTGTGCCGGTTGAGCCAAGTGACATGAGCTTTGGTGCAACGATTGATGGCGGGCGGGTGGAATATGGGCTGAAATCCCTAGCGGCTTTGGTGGGGCAAAAGCGCAACCTGCTGCGTCCCGGATTCATTCGCATGGTCCGCGACATTTTTCGTTTTAACGCCGGTGCCGAAGCCGCCGCCAAAGATGAGCACATGACCATTGGCGAGATGGTCGAGGATATGAAGCTCGGGGCGTGGTTTCAGCGCTATTACCTGATGCCGATCTGTGGTGCGATCTGGTCGACCTCGCCCGAGGACATCCGCGCCTTTCCGGCCCGCGCCTTGGTGCAATTTTTCCGCAATCACGCGCTGCTCAGCGCAACAGGTCAACACCAATGGTGGACGGTGTCTGGCGGATCGGTCGAATATGTCCGCCGTCTTGAGGCGCATCTTATGGGACGTGGCGCCGATTTGCGCACAGGCGCGCCGATTGCCAAGGTTCGGCGCGACGAAATGGGGGTTGAGATCACGCCTGTCGGGGGCGCGCCCGAGCGGTTTGATCAGGTGATTTTTGCCTGCCATTCCGACACCGCACTCAAACTTCTGGAGACTCCTTCGGCACCTGAAACCGGCGCACTGGCCGATCTGCGTTACCAAGACAACCGGGTCGTGCTGCATCGTGACGCCTCCTTTATGCCAAAGCGCAAAACCTGTTGGTCCTCTTGGGTCTATCAGGCCAAATCAGACGAGAGCCGCACCCAAATCGGCGTCACCTATTGGATGAACCGGCTACAAAATATCCCCGAGCACGACCCGCTTTTCGTCACCCTCAATCCGGCCCATACACCGGACCCGGCCATGGTCTATGACGAAGTGACATTTCGTCATCCGGTGTTTGATCACGCGGCCCTGCGCGCCCAAGGCGAGATCGCAGCGCTTCAGGGTCAAAACCGCACATGGTTTGCGGGGGCTTACCTTGGCAACGGGTTCCATGAGGACGGGTTTGCAAGCGCGGTGCGTGTCGCCGAGGCGCTCACCGCACAGGTTGCTGTGTCCGCGACCGCCGCCACGATTGCGGCACAATGATCGCCCCCGAACATATCGCGGGCCAGACGGTTCATGCCCGGCGCGGGGCGCTCAAACATCGCTTTCGCTATGGCGTTGACTATGTCTTGATCGACCCCGAAAGCCCCCGCCACCCGCGCCTGTTCTCGCGCAATCGCTTTAACCTGTTTGCCGTGCATGACCGCAATCATGGTGGCATTCGCCAGGCCGGGCAGGGTGCGCTTTGGGCGCGGGAGACGTTGGAAAACGCTGGTTTGTCAGAGGGCTACAGTCTACGCCTTTTGACGCAGCCCGCGTTCCTTGGATTCTCATTCAACCCGGTCAGCTTTTGGTTGGCCTGTCGCGAAGATGCGCTTGTCGCGGTGATTGCCGAGGTCAACAACACCTTTGGTGATCGGCACAATTACCTCTGCCACCTGCCGGACTTTGCCCCTATCGCCGCCACGGACGTGATCACCGCCCACAAAGTGTTTCACGTCTCGCCGTTCCAGGAGATCAAAGGCGGCTATCGCTTTAGCTTTGCCATTCACACTGACCGCATCGCTATCCGTATCCTGCATGACAATGGCCAAGAGGGGCTGATTGCCACACTCACCGGCGCGCGGCGCAAACTCACCAATGGATCGATCCTACGGGCCACGCTGCGCCGTCCTTTCGGGGCGTTGCGCACGTTGATTTTGATCTACGCCCAAGCGCTCCGGCTCAAATTCAAAGGCGCACGGTATCGTCCGCGTCCCGAGCCGCCAAAAGACAGTTTGAGCCCGCCCCAAATACCCCTCACATCCTCGGCCAAAAAGGTCCAATCATGAAACTCATCCTCATCGTGCTCGTCGTCATCCTGTTGCTGGCTGTGGTGGTTCTCTGGCGGCCCGGAAATAATTTTCGCGCGCAAAAGCCTGCGGATTATGCCGACACATTGCCGGGGTTTGACCCGCAGGTTCACCTCAACGGACCGATTGAGTCCGAGGGCGTGATCTATGGCCCCGATGGCCGGGTCGCGTCGCGGTTCGTGGCCCGGATGACCGGGACATGGGATGGGCTGAACGGCACATTGCGCGAGGAATTCACCTATGCCCGCGGCGGTCAACAGGTGCGCGAATGGGCGCTATCCTTTGATGACACTGGCGCATTGACCGCCACAGCGCCCGACATCATCGGCACCGCCACCGGGCAATTGTCCGGGGCGACGCTTTCGATGCGCTACAAAATTAAATTGGAAGACGACTCGGGTGGGCATGTGTTGGATGTCACCGATTGGCTCTATCTGGCCCCAAATGGTGTGATCGTGAACCGCTCTGAGATGCGTAAATTCGGCATCAAAGTGGCAGAACTGGTGGCGACGATGCGGCCTGCTGAGGCGGCGAAATGACCTATCTTGGCAAGACCTATTGGATCATTGGCGGCAGCGAAGGATTGGGCCGGGCTTTGGCCGAGGCACTGGACGCGAAAGGCGCGCGGCTGATCCTGTCGGCGCGCTCCGAGGATCGGTTGAAGGAGGTCGCAGCCAGTCTCAACGCCGCCCGCGCCGTGGTGATGGATGTGACCGATGCGGCCTCTGTGGAACAGGCTTACACGGCGGCGGGGGCGGTCGATGGCGTGATCTATGTCGCGGGCACTTACGATCCGATGACGGCGCAACGGTGGCAGGCCAAATCGGTCTCCACCATGTTCGCGGTCAACCTGATGGGGGCGGTCTCCGTGCTCAATCATATCGTGCCGGAGTTTACCAAACGCGACGCCGGTCATATCGTTTTGATCGGCTCGCTGTCGGGGCATCGCGGCCTTCCGGGGGCCATCGGATATGGTGCGAGCAAGGCGGGGCTGATGCATTTGGCCGAGACGCTATACGCCGATTTGCACAAGAGCGGTGTGCGGGTGCAATGCGCCAATCCGGGCTTTATTCGCACCCGGCTGACCGACAAAAATGACTTTGACATGCCGATGTTGATGGAGCCGAAAGAGGCCGCCGCCCACGTCATGCGGGCGATGGACAGTGGCCGGTTCGAAACCAATTTTCCACGGCCCTTTTCATGGCTGTTCTCATTGGCGCATTTTATTCCACGTCGTATTTTCTTGAAAATAACAGGCGCTTGAGGGTCAGTCCTCTAAGGACCGCGCGTGGATCGCCTCTGAGATTTCGTCGGCGGATTTGAGAGTGCGCACAATAATCGGCACGAACAAAGCGGTCATGTTACGCCCCAGTCCGCGCGCACTTTGTGCCTCGCGCACCTCGTCAAAAATGCCGCGCACCATCGGGATAAACCGCCAGACCAAAGACATCGCCAGTGCGATTTTCGCCTTTGGTACCCAAGCGGGCGCATAGGTCAGCGCGGCCAAGATGCCGTCGATGAATTCGCTGGCTTTGGTGGTGAAGGTCACAAGGCTTGCCGCCATTAAAAGACAGGCAAATCGCGCGACGATATAGGCGGCCATGCCGGGGCCTTCGAGCCAAAGCTGCACAGCGAATATGATCACCAAGACGTAAAATGCCGGGCGCACGGCCATCACCGCGTGAGAGGCTTTCAGCCCGGAGAGGCCATAGCCAAGCGCGACCAAAACCGCGCCAATCGCCAACACGCCCGGATGCGGGATCACAAACAACAGGGTGCAATAGACGAACAACAGCCCCAGTTTCAGCGCCGGAGGCGCGAGGTGCAGCGGGCTTTGCCCTACGACGTAGAGTTCGGTCAGCATGTCGAGCGCGCGATATAGGCCGGGATGACCACGTCGGGCACGCCATCAGCGATGATATGGCCGTCCTCGATGTGGAGGATGCGATCAAAACCCGCCAGCAAATCGAGATCATGCGACACCACCACCGCAGGGTGCGGCAGAGCGTCGAGCACGGACATGAAGCGTAGCTTGTTGCGCAGGTCCAACAGTGTGGTCGGCTCGTCAAACACGATGAGATCGGGACGGGTGATAAGCACGCCCGCCAGCGCCACCATCTGCTTTTCCCCGCCCGACAATTGATGGGTCAGGCGTTCACGCAGATGGGTCAGGGACAGTTCGGTGAGCACGGCGTCGATCCGCGTTTTGATCTCGGGTTTCGACAGTTTGCGCGCCTTCAGCCCAAAGGCGAGATCCTCGTCCACCATCGGGAAAACGATTTGATTGTCGGGGTTTTGAAAGACAAAGCCAACATGTTGACGCAGGTCGGTTTTGTCCTCTCCTTTGTAGCGCACGCGCCCCGAGGTCGGGCGTTCCAAGCCATTGAACAGGCGTAGAAATGTGCTTTTTCCGGAGCCATTGTTGCCGATCACGCCAATACGGTGTTCGGGCAAATCAAGGCTGATCTCCGACAGGATCGTGCGACCCTCTTTGGCAACAGTGACCCTGTCGAACTGCATCATCTGAGTGTCTGATCCAGATTACGCCACACGCGCGCCGATGATCGGATAGCTGCGTTTCACAGTGATCATGACACCCGCCGCAATCACGCATTTGACCAGATCGCCGGGAATAAAGGCGATGGAGCCGCCGATCGCCTTGGCCAAGGGCACGCCTGCGGAGAGGGTGATCCACGGAATACCGATCAGATACATCACAACGATGCCGCCAAAGGCGCAAATGAGGGCGGCGTGGATGAAGGACAAACCGTCCCAAAACCGCTCGGTCAGCCAGCCGATGACAAAAGCGGCGACGACCCAACCGGCCAAAAAGCCCGCGGACGGTCCCAGGAAGACGGCCAGACCGCCGCGCCCGCCCGACAAAAGCGGCAGGCCAATCGCGACCAGAACCAAGAGCAGGATGATCGACAAAGCGCCACGTTTTGCACCTAGAACGCCGCCAGCCAACATCACGCCCAGGGATTGCGCGGTGATCGGCACAGACAGGAGCGGCAAGGTGATCGGCGGAAAGATCCCCGCCACGGCGGTGATGGCGGCGAACAGGGCGATGAATACGATGTCGCGTGTGGTCATGGGGTGGGTCCTCTGTCAGGTGCGTTTTTGGTTTTGGCCGTGTTTTTGGTCGTGTTTTAGGTTGTTTTGCTTGGCGGACGAAACGGAGGTCTCGAGAGCCAAAGGTCTTGGCCCCGAGTGTTACCCGGCTGGGGCAGGCGCGGTAAAGCCTTATTTTATGGGATTTTACTCCAAACCGCTTTAGCAGGTCGGGTTTGCAAAAGGGTATTCAAACCCCGGATGGACCTGCCCGGATTGCAGAGAGATTGCAAAGCAGGGTGCTGTGTGGCCCGGATCAACGGGTCAAACGCCGGACCGAGAGAAAGCTCAATCCGGCCATGATCCCCGCTGTCGCCAGACAAAGGGGCAAGCCCCCCGCCTGATAGGAGAGGCCCGACAAAAGCGTGCCCAAAAGCCGCCCCCCGGCATTGGCCATATAATAAAATCCGACATCCATGGTGACGCGTTCGGCACCGGAAAAGGCGAGGATGAGATAGGAATGGACCGAGGAATTGATCGCGAAGACAAAGCCAAAGAGCAAAAGCCCGGCGACCAAAGAGAGCGTGAGCCAGAGCGTGGGGGCGCCAGCGAGCAGGGCCAAAGCCGCGAGGGCGAAAGGGATCGGTGTCAAAAATCCAGCCCAATGCATGGCGGATCGCGTGGTCTGCGTGACGCTATGAGCGGCGGCGTTGAGCAGTTTCGGAGCAAGGCCTTGCACCGCGCCATAGGCGATGATCCACAGGGCCATAAAGCCACCGACGATAAAAAACGCCTCTCGCCCGCCCTCGGGTGTGCCATCCGAGAGCACATCATGGAAATAGATCGGCAGACCGACGACAAACCACACATCACGCGCGCCAAACAGGAACATCCGCGCCAAGGAGAGTTGGTTGATGCGTCTGTCTTTGGAGAAAACGGCGGAGAATTTCGTACCTTTTTTGCCAATGGGCAAGCCTTTAGGCAAGAACAACACCACGGCGATCAGGATCGCCGCCAAGATCGCCGCCATACCCCAAACGGCGGGTTTGAACCCGACCAGAGCCAACAAGGCCGCGCCGATGAAAAAGCCCAGACCTTTGATCGCGTTTTTCGATCCGGTCAGCACCGCAACCCAGTGAAACAGCGCGCCATCATGTGAGGGTGCCAACAGTTTAACCGCTGATTTCGACGACATTTTCGCTAAATCTTTTGCCACGCCGGAGGCGCCCTGAACGGCCATGACATAGACGACAGAGGCGGAGACAGACCATGCCGGATCGAGCCCCGCAAGCGCAATCAGTGCCGCGATTTGGATCGCCAGCCCGGCAAACAAGGTGGCCGCCAAACCAAACCGTGCGGCCAGCCACCCGGCGGTGAGGTTGGTCACAATCCCAGCCACTTCATAGAGTAAAAACAGCCATGCCAATTGGATCGGAGAAAAACCCAACCCATTGAAATGCAACAAAACCAGCATGCGCAGCGCGCCGTCGGAGAGCATGAACGCCCAATAGGAGGCGGTCACCGCCATATAGGCGCGTAAGGGGTTGTGCGCAGGCGTGGTCGGGGTCATCACATGGTCCCCACAACCAAACGCGCGACATCGGCCAAGCGGCAGGCATAGCCCCATTCATTGTCGTACCAGGCATAGATTTTGACCTGTGTGCCGTGAATCACCATGGTCGATTGCGCATCAACAATGCTTGAGCGCGGATCGTTGATATAGTCGCAAGACACCAGCGGGCGGGTCTCATAGCCCAAAATGCCTGCAAGTTCGCCTTCGGATGCGGCTTTGAACAGGGCGTTGACCTCTTCGGCTGTAGTTTCGCGTTCGACCTCAAAGACGCAGTCGGTCAAAGAGGCGTTGAGCAAAGGCACCCGCACCGCATGGCCGTTCAAGCGGCCTTTGAGTTCGGGATAGATTAATGTGATCGCCGTGGCCGAGCCGGTTGTGGTCGGGATCAGGTTCATCATCGCCGAGCGCGCCCGGCGCATGTCTTTGGCGGGACGATCAACGATGGTCTGTGTGTTGGTCACGTCATGGATCGTGGTGATCGACCCATGTTTGATACCGAGGTTTTCGTGGATCACCTTGACCACCGGAGCCAGACAATTGGTGGTACAGGACGCCGCCGTGACCAGATCATGCGTGGCCGGATCGTAGAGGTGATGGTTCACGCCATAGACCAGATTAAGCGCGCCGCCGTCCTTGACCGGGGCAGAGACCACGACTTTTTTCACCCCGGCCGCGTAATAGGGCGCAATCTTGTCAGCGGTTTTGAACACCCCGGTGCAGTCGATCACCAGATCGACGTCGAGTGCGGCCAAAGGCAGGTCTTCGATCCGGGCGTGATGGGTCATCCTCATCTGGGTGCCGTTCACGGTCAGGCTGTCCGCATCATGCGAAATCCGTGCGCCCCAGCGACCATGTACCGAGTCGAACTCCAACAAAAGCGCGTGCTGCTCCGTGTCCCCGGCGAGGTCATTGATCAACACGATATTCTCGCCAAGCCCGCGGTCAAACAGGTCGCGAAGGGCCAGTTTTCCCATCCGGCCAAGGCCATTGAGCGCGATTTTAGGAGCTGAGGTCTGGGTCATGAGAGGGTCCTTTAAGACTCTGAAATTTGGTCGATCTGAGCCTGAAGCGACAGCCGGCTCAGGCCATCAATCCGGCGGTTGTCGTCCAGCGCGACAAAGGCTTTGATCCGATGAAAGAGCTGGCTGTAGGTCTGTGCAAAGGCCAGGGCTTTCTCGGCCTCGGTGCCTGTCACTTTGACCGGGTCAGGCAATCCCCAATGGGCGCTCAACGGCTGGCCAATCCATGGGGCGCACTCTTCGCTTGCGGCCAGGTCGCAGACGGTAAACACGAAATCAAACGCAGGGGTGTCTTCGGTTTGGAATGTGGCAATGTCTTTGGATGTCAGACCCGTGATGTCATGCCCGTTGCGCTCCAAAAGCGCCAGGGTCATCGGGTGGACCGCACCATTGGGGCGGGTTCCGGCCGAATAGGCCACAAATCGGCCTTTGCCCAATGTGTTCAGGATCGATTCGGCCATGATGGAACGCGCGGAATTGCCTGAACACAGGAACAATACGCGGTAAGGGGATGTGTGGGACAAGCTGGCCTCCTGTGGGCAAATTTCGGGACGTCCGCGGCAACAATCGTTGACCAGATAACCGACCAAGCCCTCGCAGGCGGCCAAATCGACCTGATAATACAGCGATCGCCCATCGCGTTTGGCGTGGATCAGCCCGGCCTGCGTCAGATCAGACAGGTAACCGGACAGGGTATTGGCTTTTAGGTCCAGTGCTGCGGCCATTTCGGACGGGCGCACCGGATGTGGCGCAAAGCGCATCAACAGGCGAAACACCGCAAGTCGGCCTTCGTGACCGAGAGCGGCAAAGGCGGTTTGGGCCATGGGTGAGTCGAATGCTATCTTTTCCATAATTCACGAATAGTAGAATTAATAACAAAGCCCAAGTGAAGATTTTGTAACAGTCGTCCTGTTTCGCCCCAAAGGTGAGACACCCCGCCGCAGATTGGCCCCTAGACGGCATCAAAGATTGCGCTGCCTGTCTGAGCATGTCAGCAAAGGCAGATAACAATCAAAAACACCGCTCGGATCACGCGCGCATGACAAAAACGAAAAAAGACAAAACCGTCGCGCCCGAGCGACAGGTACTCGCAGTACTTTTGTCGCGCGAGGCCAAGGGGATCAGAACCGCCTCAAGGCTCACGGCCCTGTCTGCGCTGCTCTGGGTGCCGCAAGCGGCTTTGGTGGCCTCGGTGTTCTCTCGGCTTTTGGTGGGGGCAGGGGGCGTGTCCGTTCTCGTTGGCACGTTGGGCTTTCTGGCCCTCGCCGCGCTGCGCCTTGCGCTCTCATATCTTGCCGAGGGTCTCTTGTTTCGCGCAGGTCAGTCGATTGTGACCCACACCCGCCAAGAGATTTTGGACCGTGAAGCCCAAAGCGTCGGACCCTCTGCCTTTGGCGGTCCCGGCGCGCTGGCCGCGTTGGCTTGTGAAAAACTCGACGCGCTTTTGCCCTATATCACCCGTTACGCCCCGGCGCAGGCGCGAGTCAAAACCGTGCCCTTGGTGATCCTCGCGCTGGCGTTTTGGCATTCATGGGCGGTGGGCGTGGTGCTTTTGATCGCCGGGCCGCTCATTCCGGTGTTCATGGCGCTCGTGGGCTATGCCGCCAAGGAGGCCTCAGAGCGGCACATGTCCGAGATTGGCACGCTCAACGATTTGTTGGTCGATCGGTTGGCAGCCTTGGCGGATATGCGTCTTTTGGGCGCCAGCCCGCGGGTGATCGCGCAATTTGAAATCGCCGCCAATGACCTGCGCGCCCGCACCATGGCCGTGTTGCGCGTGGCCTTCCTGTCCTCGACCGTGCTCGAACTTTTCGCCGCTTTGGGCGTTGCGATGGTGGCGGTCTGGGTCGGGTTTTCGCTTTTGGGCGAACTGTCGTGGGGGACTTACGGCGCAGGGGTGACGCCTTGGGCTGGCATGTTCCTGTTGTTGCTCTCGCCGGATTATTTCCAGCCTTTGCGCGACCTGTCTGCGGCGTGGCATGACAAGGCGGCGGGGTTGGCTGTGGCCAAAGATTTGGCCGCTTGGCAAGAGGCAGACACGACGCCGCTTTTGGGCAAGGGCGCTGCCTCGAAGGCTTTGCCCGGCTCAGCAGAGATCACCCTCGCAGGCGTGTCGGCCCAACGTGGCCGGCGCCTGATCACCTATCCCGATCTCACAATCGCCCCCGGCGCGCGCATCGCGTTGTCCGGCCCGTCCGGGGCGGGGAAAACCACGCTTTTGCGTCTGATCGCCGGGCTTGAACACCCGGCCTCGGGCGAGATCACCGTGGCGGGACAGCCGCTCACCGACGAGAGTGCCGACGCATGGCGCGCCCGTCTTGGCTGGATGCCGCAAGCGCCGATGTTTTTGGGCCGCTCCCTGCGCCACAACATCACGTTTGGCGCGGCTTTGACGCCCAACTTGATCGACACGGCGGCGCTTGCGGACGTGCTCAAAACCCTGCCAAAGGGCGATTTGACCCCGTTGGGTGAGACGGGAGGAGGCTTGTCTGGCGGCGAGGCGCGGCGGGTGATGTTGGCCCGCGCGCTTGCGGCGCAACCGGACGTGGTGCTGGCCGATGAACCCACCGCCGATCTCGACCGCGACACCGCAGATCGCATCACCGAGGGGCTGATGGCACTGGCCGCCCGTGGCGCGACGTTGATTGTCGCCACCCATGATCCGGTGTTTATCGCGCGTATGGATCAGGTCGTTGATATTCAGCCCGAAGATCGCCCCGTTGATGCGGAGGCGGCCCAATGACCGCTTTGTGGCGCATTTTCACCCTCATGGTGCAAGGCGAAACCAAATCGCTGTTGCGGGGCCTGCTACTGTCCGCCCTCGTGCTGATGATGGGCGCGGCCTTGCTGGGCCTGTCGGGGTGGTTCATCACAGCGGCCTCCGCGGCGGGATTGATCGGGGCGGGGGCGGTGTTTGACGTGTTTCGCCCTTCCGCCATGGTGCGGTTTTTGGCGATTGGCCGCACCGCCACGCGCTACGGCGAACGCATTCTCACCCATGACGCCACGTTGCGGGCGCTGACCCGGCTGCGGGTGGCGCTTTTGAGCCGGGTTGCGGCGCGCTCTTATGATTGGCTGATCCGTCTGCGCGGCGCACAAGCACTCAACCGGATCGTTGCCGATGTCGATGCCCTTGATGGCGTGCCTTTGCGGTTGTTTTTGCCGCTGATTGCCGGGGCGGTGACCCAAATCGTGGCCTGTGCGATGATCGCATGGCTGGTTGATCTGCGCGTGGGATTGGCGATTTTCGGGCTGTTCACCATTGGCGGCGCGGCCGTGATGATCTGGGGGATTCGACGGGCGCAAACCCCATCAAAGCGGATGGAAATGGCAGCGCAGGCCTTTCGGTCGCGCCTGATCGATCTGATCAACGGGCGCGAAGATTTGGCGGTTTATGGCCAATTGACCAAACAGACTGAGACCACCCGCGCCGCAGAAATGCGGCGTCAAGGGGCTGCCACGGAGACCGATCGTTTGGAGCGTCAGATTGGCGCGGCCCTTATGGCGGTCAGTGCGCTGGCCGCCGCCTCTGCGCTCTGGATTGGTGGGCATTTGGCCGAAATGGGCGAGATTTCCCCCGCTCGCGCCGCCATTGGATTTTTTGCCGCCCTTGCACTGATGGAAACACTTGTGCCTTTGCGCCGCGCCGTCGCCGAGATCGGCCGGATGATCGGCGCGGCACGGCGGGTGTCGGAGCAGCTTGGCCCGGAGGTCGCATCCATCGTGCATCCTGAGCCGGACGGCCCGGCGGATTTGGTTTTTTCTGACGTCAGCTTTGCCCGCAATGCGGGCACGCGTCGGGTGATTGACGGTTTTGATCTGACGGTTGCCCCCGGCGAATGGGTCGCGCTCAAAGGGCCGTCGGGTGTAGGCAAAACCACGGTGCTTTTGCTTGGAGCAGGGGCGCTTGTGCCCTCGGGGGGACAGGTGCGTCTTGGTGTTCATCCCGTCACGCAATGTTCACCCGGCACTGTCACTTTGGTCGGGCAACGCGCGGCGCTTTTGCGGGGCAGTGTTGCGGAGAATTTGCGGATTGTTGCACCAGAGGCCGATGATGACACGCTTTGGGCGGCGCTTGCGGCGGTGGCTTTGGATGATGTGGTGCGGGACAAAGGCGGATTGTCGATGCGGCTCGGCCCACGCGGCGCGGGCCTGTCGGGGGGCGAAGCGCGTCGTCTTGTGTTGGCGCGGGCCGTATTGCGCCAGCCTTTGGTTTTGCTTTTGGATGAGCCGACCGAAGGGCTGGATCACGTCACGTCCCTTCGGGTTTTGGCCGGGATTCGGGCGGCGTTGCCGAACACGGGCGTGTTGATGGCGGCGCATCGGGCCGAAGAGCAGGGCGCGTCTGATCGGGTTTTGACACTGGGCTAAATTGGGCTGATCCTAAATTTGGGCTGATCGTAGTCCTGATGTCACATGGAATTGAGTGTCAACGGCGTGGGCGCGCGCCCATGTCGCGGTCACAAAAAGATATATCTGTAATATTGCATTTATTGACATGAGTCAAAGTACCGATCTGTGCCGAGATTTATGCTACGTTTTAAATACATATCTGCGAGATATGTTTCTCGCATAATAGGAGCATGAGACAATGGAGTTTGGATTGGTCGAGCTGTCGCGTCTGCAATTTGCATCGACAGCCCTCTTTCACTTTCTCTTTGTGCCGCTGACGCTGGGTCTGTCGATCATCGTCGCGATTATGGAGACGGTGTATGTGATGACGGGCCGCCCGATTTGGCGGCAGATGACGAAATTCTGGGGCACGCTGTTTGGGATCAACTTTGTCCTTGGCGTCGCCACCGGTATCACGATGGAATTTCAGTTCGGGATGAACTGGTCCTATTATTCCCATTATGTCGGTGACATTTTCGGCGCGCCACTGGCGATTGAGGGCCTGATGGCCTTCTTTCTTGAGGCCACATTCGTTGGGTTGTTTTTCTTTGGCTGGGACAAGCTGTCGCGCACCGCACACTTGGTGGTCGCGTGGTTGGTCGCCATCGGGTCGAACTTCTCGGCGCTGTGGATTTTGATTGCCAATGGTTGGATGCAAAACCCGGTGGGGGCCGAATTCAATCCCGACACGATGCGCATGGAAATGACCAATTTCTTCGAGGTCGTGTTTAACGAAGTGGCACAGGCCAAATTCGTTCACACCGTCTCGGCAGGCTATGTCACAGCCTCTGTGTTCGTGCTGGGTGTCTCGGCGTGGTATCTCCTGAAGGGCCGCCATACAGAATTGGCCCGCCGCTCGATTGCCGTTGCTTCGGCCTTTGGTTTGGCGGCCGCCTTGTCCGTGGTGGTTTTGGGAGACGAGTCGGGGTACTCCGCCTCGCACACCCAAAAAATGAAACTCGCAGCGATTGAGGCGATGTGGGAAACCCACGATGCTCCGGCGCCCTTCACCCTGATCGGCTTCCCCGATAAGGAAGCGCGCGAAACCCATTATGCCATTGAAATCCCCTACGTGATGGGACTCATCGGTACGCGGTCTCTGACCGAGGAAATCCCTGGCATCGACCAGCTTGTCGCTGAATCAAAAGACAAAGTGCGCTCTGGCATCATCGCCTATGACGCGCTGATGACGATCCGCTCCGAGCGCGATGCGACTCCGCCGGAGGTGCGCGCCACGTTCGAAGAGCATTCCGAGGATCTGGGCTATGCGCTTTTGCTCAAACGCTATGTCGATGATCCGCGCGACGCCACAGAGGCGCAAATCCAACTGGCCGCCGATGACACAGTGCCGGGGGTTTGGCCGATCTTCTGGGCCTTCCGTATCATGGTCGGACTTGGGTTTAGCTTCATCGCGGTCATGGCATTTTTCTTTTACCGGGCTTCGTTCAAAGGCATGCAATTCCCGCGCTGGGCGCTGCGGTTGGGCGTGATCATCATCCCGACCCCGTGGATTGCCGCCGAGCTTGGTTGGTTCGTCGCCGAATTCGGTCGCCAACCCTGGACAGTGGACGGCATCCTCCCCACCGCGCTCTCGGCCTCGAACCTGTCGATCACCGATCTTTTGATCACGCTGACGGGCTTTGTGGTGTTCTACACTGTGCTCTTCATCGTCGAGATGGGGTTGATGCTCAAATACATCAAAAAAGGTCCCTACATGGATGTTGAAGAAACAGACACATGGATGGAACGCCATTCGCACCGTCTGCGTACCCATGATGGCCAAGGCCCCTTTGCTGAAACCCCTGCGGAGTAAATGACATGATCCTTCACGACTTGATCTCTTTCGACATCCTCCGCGTGATCTGGTGGGCGCTTTTGGGTGTGCTTTTGATCGGCTTTGCCTTGACCGATGGGTTTGATTTGGGCGTGGGTGCCTTGTTGCCCTTCGTTGGCAAATCAGACACCGAACGCCGGGTGATCATCAACACCATCGGCCCGGTTTGGGAAGGCAACCAAGTGTGGTTCATCTTGGGCGGTGGAGCGATTTTTGCCGCTTGGCCGCCGCTTTATGCGGTCTCATTCTCGGGCTTTTATCTTGCGATGTTCCTGGTGCTGGCAGCGCTGATCCTGCGCCCTGTTGGCTTTAAATACCGTTCCAAACGCGAAAGTGCGACATGGCGGACCACTTGGGACTGGGCGTTGTTTGTTGGCGGTGCCGTGCCTGCGCTGATCTTTGGTGTGGCAGTCGGCAACGTGTTGCAAGGTGTGCCGTTCTACCTCACTCCCGACATGTTGATGCCGATGTATGAGGGCAATTCGATCATGAAGCTCCTGGGCCTTTTGAACCCCTATGCGCTCTTGGCCGGTGTCGTCTCGCTCTCCATGTTGTTGATGCATGGCTCAGCATGGCTTGGCCTGAAAACCGAAGGCGTGATTGCCGACCGGGCCCGTCGCATCGGGTCCATTGCCGGGATCGTCGCCGCCCTGTCCTATGCACTCGCGGGGCTTTGGTTGGCTTTCGGCATCGAGGGCTATCAAATCGTGGGTGAAGTGGTCAAAGACGGGCCGTCCAACCCGCTGTTCTCCGAAGTCGTCCGTGGCGGGAGTTGGATGGACGCCTATGCGATCCGGCCCTGGATCGCCGTGGCACCGATCATGGGCTTTGTCGGCATCGCTTTGGCCGTGATGGGGCTGCGCGCAGGCCGTGAAGTGTCCACGCTGTTGTGGTCCAAACTCGCGATCTTTGGCATCATCTCTTCGGTCGGGCTGACCATGTTCCCGTTCATTCTGCCCTCCACCGTCGATCCGTCCAGTTCGCTCACCGTCTGGGACAGCTCCTCCTCGCATCTCACCCTTTTCGTGATGCTGGTCTGTGCCGTGATCTTTATGCCGCTCATCCTTGCCTACACCTCTTGGGTTTACAAAGTCCTCTGGGGCAAAGTGGCCGAAGACGACGTCACCCAAAACTCGCAAAGCTACTGAGAAAGGAAAGACTTATGTGGTATTTCGCTTGGCTCTTAGGCCTCCCGCTCGCCGCCCTTTTCGCTGTGCTCAACGCGATGTGGCTTGAGATGCGCGAAGATGCGCGCCTGATCCGTGAGGCCGACGAAGACACGACCACCTGACCTGCGTCCCGGTCAGGGTCGACCTCCGAGGGCGGCTGCCATTCCCCGCCCTCGGGGCCAATTTTCCAACATGGACCGCCCTTCGGGGCGGATTTCTTACACCAAAAAAATGCATACATATGCATACGACAATGCGGAGACACCCATGAACACCCGTTCTTCACCTACGTTGGATCGGCCGTTGGATCGGCGCGGATTCTTAGGCCTCGCCATCGGTGCCACGGCCCTTGCCGCAAGCTCTGGCACGGTTCAGGCTGCGCCGCTGAAAACAGCCGCCAAAATCGTCATCATCGGCGCGGGCGCGGGCGGCACCGCCCTTGCCAACCGATTGGTCTCCCGGCTTGACGGTGCGCAAATCACCCTCATTGATCCGCGCCAAGAGCATCTCTATCAACCCGGTTTGACATTGGTTGCAGCCGGATTGAAGCCCGCCGGTTACGTCACCTCCAAAACCACCGATTGGTTGCCCAAAGGCGTCACATTGATCGCGCAAAAAGCCGTGGCCATCGACCCCGTCGCGAAAACCGTATCGACCGAAGGTGGTGACACGCTTGGATACGATTTCCTCGTCGTGGCCCCCGGGCTTGTGCTGGACCACGATGCGATCGAAGGGTTTTCCCTTGATATGGTGGGTGAAAATGGCATCGGCGCTTTGTATGCCGGGCCGCAATATGCCGCCGCCACATGGAAAGCCGCCTCTAAATTTATCGAAGAGGGCGGGCATGGCGTGTTCACCCGTCCGGGCACCGAAATGAAATGCGCCGGCGCGCCTTTGAAACACACGTTTTTGATTGATGATCGCCTGCGTCGTGCGGGACACCGAGGCAAAGCCGAAATCACCTACGCAGCTCATGATGGCGCGTTGTTCGGGGTGCCGATTGTGTCGGAAAAGGTCCGTATGCTCTTTGGTGATCGCACCATTGCGCCGGTCTATCATCACGTTCTGAAATCCATCGACCCCGGCAGCAAACGTGCCACCTTCACCACGCCCGAGGGCACGGATGAGATCGACTACGATTACCTCCATGTCATCCCGCCGCAACGCGCGCCTGAGGTGATCCGCCAATCCGGCCTGTCTTGGGCCGACAAATGGACCGACCAAGGTTGGGTCGAATGCGACATGGCCACGTTGCAACACCTGCGCTACCCTGACATTTGGGCCTTGGGTGATGTGGCGGGCGTGCCAAAGGGCAAAACTGCCGCTTCGGTGAAATGGCAAGTGCCGGTGGTTGAGGACCAAATCCTCTCCGCCATCGCGGGTAGGGAACCGACCGAGACCTACAACGGCTATACCTCCTGCCCGATGATCACCAAAATCGGCCGCGCGATGTTGGTGGAATTCGACTACAACAACAACCTCACCCCCTCTTTCCCCGGCATCATCCCCCCGCTCGAAGAGCTGTGGATTTCCTGGTTGATGAAAGAGGTTGCCCTCAAAGCCACCTATAACGCCATGCTGCGTGGCAAAGCGTAAGGAGCGCGTGATATGAAAGATATGACATTCCAAACCCTTCTTGCGGTCTTCGAGGAAATCTTTGGCCGGGGTCTGTTTTGGACCATGGTTATCGCTGCTGTGCTGGTGACTGTCGGCTATGTCTATGTGCTGATCCGGGACCGGTCGGTGAGTTGGCACAAATTTCTTTGGGCGCAACTCTCCATGCCTTTGGGCGCGATTGCGGCCGTCTGGTTCGTGATGGCGATGACCCATTCGGCGCTTTCGGATATTGGCGGGGCCATTGATGTGATCGTGCTGTTGGGGGTGGCCGCTATGGGCGCGGTCGGTATGGCGATTTTGGTCTACACCGTTCAGTCGCTGATCAAAAAGCCGCAAAGCGACCCCTCATCCTGACGGCTGCGAGAGCGACCCGAAGGTCAAGCCCCCCATCTCGTGCGGAGTGGGGGGCTTGTTCATAGGCGGCGCCTCTCCCCCATCCAAAGGGGCTTGCTCTTTACATCAAGGCAGCGCTCCTTTAATCGCACAGCGATGGACCGCGTGAACGGAAAAAGGCTTTGAGTACGAGATATGTGCGACACTTCCATCATCATTCCCGCCCGCAATGAGGCCGAAAACATCGAGGCTTTGCTCGATGGCATTGCGCAAGCCTGTGCCTCCATTGGCCCGTGGGAAGTGATTGTCATCGACGACGCCTCTGATGATGGCATGGCCGACATCCTTGCCCGCCGCATGACGCAGATGTCCGAGCTTCGGGTGATCCGTCACGACCGTTCCGGCGGTCAGTCGGCGGGCGTGCATTCCGGTGTGCGCGCCGCGCGGGGCACCTATATTTGTACCCTTGATGGCGATGGTCAAAACCCACCGTCGGAAATCCCCAATATGTTGGCACCTTTCAAGGGGCCGAACAGTGCGAAGATCGGGCTTGTCGCCGGTCAACGCGTGGCGCGGCAAGACACTTGGTCCAAACGCTACGCTTCGAAATTCGCCAATGCGCTGCGGGCGAAACTTCTCAAAGATGGCACCCGTGACACTGGTTGCGGCCTCAAGGCCTTTCGCCGCGATGATTTTTTGGCGCTGCCCTATTTCGATCACATGCACCGCTATTTGCCTGCGCTGTTTGCCCGCGATGGCTGGACCATCGCCCATGTCGACGTGTCCCATGCGGCGCGCGGCGGCGGGCGCTCGCATTATTCCAACTTTCAGCGCGCGCTTGTCGGTGCGATTGATCTGATCGGGGTGGCATGGCTTTTGAAACGCCGTAAAAAAGCCATGCCCACCGAAGTTACCCGTTCCGAAAATCGAGGCTAACCCTATGCAAATGCTGATGAATATGCTTCATGTCGACAGCGTTGTCGAGCTGTGGTGGGTGGTTTTTGGACTGGCCGCGCAGCTCATGTTCACAGCGCGGTTCTTGTTGCAATGGATCGCCTCAGAGCGCGCCAAAGACAGCGTCATGCCGGTCGCCTTTTGGTACTTTTCCTTGATCGGCGGCGTGATGCTTCTGGCCTATGCGCTCTATCGGCGTGACCCTGTGTTCATTCTGGGGCAGGCCCTCGGCGTCTTTATCTACGCCCGCAACCTTTGGCTGATTTATGCAAAACGACGTGCCCAACCCACCCCGTCTGAATGAGTGGCTTCCAACCGCTCTGATCCTTGTGGTCGTGGCCGTTGGCCTGCGGCTTTTGGCACTTGCCTTTGATCAAACAGACCTGTTCGTGGATGAGGTTCAATATTGGTTTTGGGGCCAAAATCTTGATTTCGGATATTATTCCAAACCGCCTCTGATCGGTTGGGTGATCCGTTTGGTCACCGATCTGGCTGGGTCCGATGCAGCGTTTTGGGTGCGGATGCCCGGCGCGGTGTTGCATGGCATCACGGCTTTGATCTTGGGTGCCTTGGCCGCGCGATTGATCGGACGCGCCGCCGCGCTTTGGACCGTGGCGCTCTATCTCTCGCTGCCCTTTGTCAGCCTCGGTTCGGTGATGATCTCGACCGATACGATCATGGCGCCGTTTTATGCCGCCGCGCTTTTGTTTCTGTTCCGCACCGCCGACACCCGCCGCGCCTCGGATGCGTTGGCGGTCGGCCTGTTCGCAGGGCTGGCCTTTATGGCGAAATATGCCGCCGTTTACATTTTGGCGGGGGCCGGGTTGGCGATGATCTTTGTGCCCATGCTGCGTCCCGGTTGGCGCAATCTTGCGGTGATGATCGCGGGCTTTGCCCTGGTGATTTCTCCCAATGTCATGTGGAACCTGTCGCATGATCTGACCACAGTATCGCACACGATGGACAATGCCGGGTGGGTGCGTCATGGCGCAAAATTCGACCTTGGCTCACTCCTGACGTTCCTTGGCAGCCAGTTCGGAGTCTTTGGTGTGATCACGATGGCGGCGCTGATCTGGGCATATCTGCGCCCGCGCACCCAGGCCCATCGCGCCCTTGTGCTCTTGTCGATCCCCGCTATTTTTGTCGTTTCTGTTCAGGCGCTTATGGACAAAGCCTATGCCAATTGGGCGATTGCCACTTATTTTGCCGGCACAGTTTTGGTGGTGATGGTCTTACCACGTTGGGGCCGCATTGCCGCCCTTGCGCTCAATGGCATTTTGGCTGTGGCGCTCCCGGTCTTACTCATCCTTGCGCCTTGGCCGATGTCAGGGGACAGGCCGCTTTTGAACCGCTATCTTGGCCGTCATGCCCTTTCCGAGAGCATACTTACCTTGGCCGAGCGTGAGGATCTGCCCGTCGTGACTTCAAATCGAGACATCTTGGCCGATCTGTTTTATACGGGCCGCGATCGTGACGTGGCCCTTTATGCCACGCCCGAAACGGGGCGTCCGTCGAGCTATTATGCGCAAAATTTCGCGTTGCCAGAGGATATAGCCGGTCCTGTCTTGGTGGTGTCCTTAGGCGACATCCCCTGTCCGGGGGACGCTTTGGACGGGTTGGTGCGTGACGGCACATGGTCGACCACTGAGCTGCATGCAACCCGTGTGGACGCCGGGTGTTTGTTTGCCAAATAATCGCTGAGGCTTGGGGCGCTCAGTGCCCGGTTTGTTTCAAAACGACCCCGGCCGTGCGCGCGATCAACGCCACATCCGTGCGCAGGCTCAGGCGTTTGTAATACAGATGATCGTAGCGGACGCGATCGGTGAAACTGGTCTCGCCGCGCCCTGAAATTTGCCAAACACCGGTGATGCCGGGTCGCATTTCAAAATAAGCCCAGCCATTGGCCGCCTCATAGAGCATTTGTTGACTGGTCATAAATGGACGCGGGCCGACAAAACTCATGTCACCTTTGATCACGTTCAAAAGCTGCGGCAACTCATCCAAACTTGTGGCGCGAATGAACCGTCCGACTTTGGTGATCCGGGGATCATGTCGCAATTTCTGATATTTATGCCATTCTTCCGCGATCTCGGGGTCCTCACGGCACAACCGTTCCAAAAGCTCATCGGCGTTCTGACGCATCGAGCGCAGTTTATAAAACTGGAATAATTTTCCGTTTCGGCCAACCCGGCGCTGCATATAAAAGGCAGGCCCGCCGTCGAGACGCACCAAAAAGGCGAGCATCAGGATCACCGGCAAAATGAACGGAGTCATTGTGGCGGCGAGCAGCAAATCAAAAGCGCGCTTGCCACCCTTTCGATACAAAATTCCCGACTGAGGAGGCGCGGGACGGACCCCCTTTGAAAACTGCGAATTTCCTTTTGATAAAATGGACATTTCCGCCCCCCGCGACGTGTACAGTAAACATAATATCAACCGTGCCGATGCACGATTCTTTTCACGGGGATAACAGTCCCGCGACTTAGTATCACGGTTTAATGGCATAAGCGTAGATTTATGTGGCATTTTTATTTTTAAGCCGCAAAAAATTGCCGATTTTCAGACGGTTTTACGCGATCATTGGGAAAATGGCGACAGGGCACAAAGCCCTGAGGGGGCTTGCACTTTGGTGCCTGCCAACCATTATGGGGCGAATTTCCGTGACAAGGGGAGAACTGATAGGGATCGGATGAATACGAGGCCTGAGGTCAGTCTTGCTTGGTGTCGGCTGACACGCGGTTGATACAAATGGGGCTGTGGCGATGACGGAGGACAAATGACCGAGCAGGTGGCACATTGGTTCGGCTTGGGCGCTGCGGAATGGCAGGCCGTGGCCCTGTCTCTCAAAGTGGCCTTTTGGGCGGCGCTTCTCAGCCTGCCTTTGGGGGTATTTGTGGCCTATGCTTTGGCGCGGTGGCGGTTTGCGGGGCGCGAAATTCTCAATGGTTTTGTGCATTTGCCGCTGATTCTACCCCCGGTGGTCACCGGCTATCTGTTGTTGATGACCTTTGGTGCGCGCGCGCCGTTTGGCGCGGCGCTCCAAGAGATCGGGATTGTCTTGGCCTTTCGCTGGAGTGGTGCCGCTTTGGCGGCAGCGATTATGGGCTTTCCTTTGATGGTGCGGGCGATCCGCCTGTCCATTGAGGCGGTTGATCCCAAATTGGAAGAGGCCGCCACCTCGCTCGGAGCCTCACCGATCCGGGTGTTTTGGACCGTGACGTTGCCCTTGGCCTTGCCCGGTGTGCTCGCCGGAGTGGTTTTGGCCTTTGCCAAGGCTTTGGGCGAATTTGGCGCGACGATCACCTTTGTCTCCAACATTCCTGGTCAAACCCGCACGCTGCCCTCGGCCATCTACGCGTTCCTACAAGTGCCCGGCGGTGAAAGCGCGGCCCTCAGATTGGTGATGATTTCGATTGTTTTGGCGATGGGGGCGTTGATCCTGTCTGAGTTTTTGGCCCGGCGTATGGCCAAACGGGGGCGTGGCGCATGAGCATTTCGGTTCAGCTCCGTCACCAGTTTCAGGGGTTTGCCCTTGAGGCGCAATTTGATGTGCCCTCGGGTGTGACGGCACTGTTTGGTCGGTCGGGCTCCGGCAAATCCACGGTGATACGCGCGATTGCCGGGCTGTTTGCCCCGGATGAGGCGCGGGTGGTGATCAATGGCCGGGTGTTGTGCGACACCGGGGCGGGGATTTGCTTGCCGCCGCACAAACGTCGGATCGGCACGATTTTCCAAGATGCCCGGTTGTTTCCGCATCTGTCTGTGCGGCAAAATCTCGACTATGGCCGCCGATTTTCCGCCCGCGATGTGCCCGAGGCTGAGGTGGCACAGATGGTCGAGATGCTGGGCATCGGACATTTGTTAGATCGGCGTCCAGCCGGGTTGTCTGGCGGTGAACAGCAACGGGTCGCCATTGGTCGTGCGCTGCTGTCCGGGCCGGATTTGATCTTGGCCGATGAACCTCTGGCCGCACTTGATGAGGCGCGAAAAGACGAAATTCTCCCATATTTTGAACGGCTTCGCGATGAGGTTTCTATCCCGATCCTCTATGTCAGTCACAGCCCCGCCGAGGTCGCGCGTCTGGCGACAACCGTGGTGGCCTTTGAGGCCGGGCGCGTCACGGGGCAGGGCGGGGCAGTTGAAATCCTTGGCGATCCAAACCTCATGCCCGCAGGTGTGCATGGCGCGGGGGCGCTTATTCCGGCGCGGGTGCAGGCGCATCATGCGGATGGTCTGACCGAACTGTCCGCCGGGGGCGTGCCGTTGTTTTTGCCCACATTGGACGCGGTCCTCGGCGCGCAGGTCCGCCTGAGAATTGCGGCGCAGGATGTGATCTTGTCGCCCGCGCGTCCAAAGGGGCTTTCGGCACTCAATATTATGCCCGGAACCATCGCGCAAATCCGCATGGGCGAGGGGCCGGGGGTCATGGTTTCGCTCGCAACACCTGCGGGTGTGGTTTTGGCGCGGGTGACCAAACGTTCCGCCGCCGCTCTTGACCTAAAACAAGGTATGCCTTGTCACGCTGTGATTAAATCCGTCTCGATTGCGCGTCAAACAGTGGCGCGTGGTGCGGTGCCGCTTGGGGCAGGCGAGGTGAGGGACGGAAAATAGAGTAATCCGTGACAGATTGCTTATTTTCTCCTACTCAAAGACCAAGCTGCGCTTGCACATGGCATATGATTTGCTACATATGCAAAAAATTGAATATTATGTGATGACACTCACAGAACCGAAATGAGGACCTTATGCGCCGCACCCTAATGCTCATCTTACCGCTGATGTCCGGAAGTTTTCTGGCCATTGACCCCGCCTTTGGCGAGACTTTGACTGTGACCCCACAGGCGGTCATCGAATGGAAACCGGTTTATGCCGAGGTTGAAACCCGCGATCGCGTCCCCGCCCGCGCCCGGATTGGCGGAACGATTTCCGCGCTCGATGTGACCGAAGGCGATATGGTTGAGGCTGGTCAACGGGTCGCCATCATCGAAGACACCAAACTGTTGTTCCAAATCGAAGGTATCGACGCCCAGCTCGACGCTTTTGGTTCGCAATTGGATCAGGCTCAGGCCGATCTGGAGCGCGGACAATCCCTCTCGGAACGCGGGGTGATTTCCAACCAAAGCCTGCAAGCCTTGCAAACCAACGTGAATGTGCTCGAAAGTCAGATCACCAGCCTGAAATCCGAACGCCAAGTCGTAGCACGTCAGATCGAAGAAGGCGAAGTGCTGGCGCCCGAGGCGGGTTTGGTGCTCTCCGTGCCGGTGTCCAAAGGCGGCGTCGTGTTTGCCGGTGAAGAGGTCGCAACCATCGGCGCAGGCGGTGCGTTCTTACGTCTTGGTGTCTCCGAACGTTACGCCGATACGCTCAAACAGGGCGACACCATCGAAATCACCGAAGCAGGCACCGCCACATCCGGCACGCTTGCCAAAATCTATCCACTGATTGAGGGCGGTCGGGTGCAAGCCGATGTCGAGGTCGAAGACCTTGAGACCACCTTTGTCGGCCGTCGGGTTCAAGTGCGCTTGCCGGTGGGCAGCCACGACGGGCTTTTGGTCCCTGAAACCGCGCTGACCCAATCTGGTGGGCTTGATTTCGTTTCCGTCGAACTGCCATCCGGCCCCTCGGACCGTGTGGTCGTTCCTGGCAATCGGGTTGAAGCAGACGGCATTGTTTGGGTCGAAATTCTAAGCGGGTTGACCGCTGGCGATGTGGTGGTGACGTCTCATGAATAATCCGCACGGTCCCTCGGGTGCGCTCGGCCTCGCCGGGCGTTTGACCCGTACATTCATTCTCTCCCCGCTCACCCCCTTGTTTCTCTTGGCCTCTTTGGCCGTGGGCATGATCGCGCTGGTGTCTTTGCCACGCGAAGAGGAGCCGCAGATCTCCGTACCCATGGTCGACATTCATGTCGATACCTCTGGGCTTAAGGCGCAGGATGCGCTCAAACTCGTGACCGAGCCGTTGGAGACCATCGTCAAAGGCATTGATCAGGTCGAACATGTCTATTCGGACAGCCGCGATGATCACGTTATGGTCTCTGCGCGCTTCATGGTCGGCGTGTCGTCCGACACAGCCATCCTGCGGGTGCGCGATAAAATCATGGCCAATCTCGACCGTATCCCGGTCGGTATTCCCGAACCCTTGGTCGTGGGCCGGGGCATCAATGACGTGGCGATTGTCGCGCTGACCTTTAGCCCTGCTGAAGGGAATGAAGGCATGATGCCTTCTGATCTCACCCGGATCGTCAAAGAGGTTGAAGTGCGCCTCGCCCGGATCGAAAACGTCGGTCTCACCTATGTGATTGGCGGCACCGAAGAGGCGCTTCGTGTTGCCCCCTCGCCGGAAAAACTGGCGCTTTATGGTATTACCTTACAACAGCTTGCAGGCAAAGTGCAGAGCGCAAACGCCTCATCCCCGGCGGGTTTGCTGCGCGATGGTGGCGACCAAATTGGCCTGATTATCGGCAAAACCCTGACCACGCCGGAAGAAATCGGCAACCTCGAACTCACCGCCCGCGATGGCCGCACGGTCTATGTCCGCGATGTGGCTGATGTTGGGTTTGTCTCCGATCTGGACGAAAAACATGTGGCGACCCTGACGCGCGCGGGGGTCGACAGCGGGGTCGAAGGCGGCCATGCCGCGATCGACATGAGCGCCGAGATCGTCCGCCGCCCCGCCGTGACCTTGGCCATTGCCAAGCGCGCGGGGGCCAATGCGGTGACTGTGGCCGAAGAGGTTTTGGCCCGTGTGTCCGAGATGGAAGGCAGCATCATTCCCGACAGCGTCAGCATCGAAGTGACCCGCGATTACGGCGAAACCGCCAATGAAAAAGCCAATGAATTGCTGTTTCACCTGGGGCTTGCGACCGTCTCCATCGTTATTTTGGTGTTGATCGCCATCGGTTGGCGCGAGGCCGTTGTGGTCGCCATCGTGATCCCGGTCACCATCCTTTTGACCCTCTTTGCCGCCTATATCATGGGCTATACGCTCAACCGGGTGTCGCTGTTTGCGCTGATTTTCTCCATCGGGATTTTGGTCGATGACGCCATTGTGGTGATCGAAAACATCGCCCGTCATTGGGGCATGAAAAAGCCGGGTCAGAACCGGTTTGGCGCCGCGGTTGCCGCCGTGGCTGAGGTTGGAAATCCGACCATCGTGGCCACGTTGACGGTGGTCGTGGCGCTGTTGCCGATGCTCTTTGTCTCGGGGTTGATGGGGCCATATATGTCCCCGATCCCGGCCAATGCCTCGGCTGCGATGATCTTTTCCTTTTTCGTGGCGGTGATGATCACGCCTTGGTTGATGTTGAAAATCGCAGGACGCGCGGATCTTCATCACGACGAAGAGGGCGCGTTTCCCGGTGGCACATTGGGCAAGTTTTACGCCTCCATTGCGCGGCCCGTTTTGGCGTCGAAAAAAGTCGCTTGGATGTTTTTGTTGGCAGTGATCGTGCTGTCTTTTGGCTCGCTCGGCGCGCTGTATACCAAAGACGTCACGGTCAAATTGCTGCCCTTTGACAACAAATCCGAACTGGCCATCATGGTCGATTTGCCGGAAGGCGCATCTGTCGAGGCCACGGATGCGATTGTCCAACAGGCGGCGCGCCTCGCCATGGGCCTGCCTGAAGTGATGTCGGCCCAGACCCATGCGGGCACCTCCGCCCCCTTCAACTTCAACGGTCTCGTGCGGCATTACTATTTGCGCGAAAACCCGGAAATGGGCGAGGTGCAACTCAAACTTTTGCCGAAAACCGAACGTGACCGGACCTCGCATGATATCGCGCTCGAACTGCGGGAAATAATCCTTGAGGGTATCACTGTACCGCCTGGCACCGCGATGAAAGTGGTCGAACCTCCGCCTGGACCGCCGGTGATTTCGACGCTTCTGGCCGAAATCTATGGCCCCGATGGCGAAACCCGGCGTGCAGTTGCAGGCAAGGTGCGCGACGCCTTTGAAGATGTCGATTTCATCGTCGATACCGATGATAATTTCGGGGTTCAGGCACGGCGCATCCGGGCCGAAATGCAGCCGTCTGATTTGAACTTTTATCAGGTCAATGAAACCGATGCCGCGCAGACGCTTCAACTTTTGAACAGTTATACCACGGTGGGCTATTCGCACCGGGGCGAAGGCCGCCGCCCGATCCCGATTGTAATCGGACGTGATCGTGCGGATCGGGTTTTGGATGCCGAAACACTGTCCACCCCGGTGCCAGCCAATGCATTGCCCGGTGGGCGTGGCGTGGTGGAGCTGGGCGATGTGGTTCAAATCACCGAGGAACAAACTTCCTTTCCGATTTTCCGTCACAATGGCTACGATGTGGTGATGGTTCAGGCCGAACTCGCCGGTGAATATGAAGCGCCGCTTTATGGCATGATGGCTGTTGCGGATAAGTTGGATGCGATGGACTGGCCGGAGGGGACGAAGCCTGAGATTTCGCTGCATGGTCAACCGTCGCAAACCGAGCATCCGACCTTGTTGTGGGATGGCGAGTGGGAGGTGACTTGGATCACCTTCCGCGACATGGGGGCGGCGTTCGGTGTGGCGCTTTTGGGGATTTACATCCTCGTGGTGGCTCAGTTTGGCTCGTTCCGCTTGCCCTTGGTGATCCTGACGCCGGTGCCATTGACCTTTTTGGGGATCATGATCGGGCACTGGTCGTTTGGGGCGCCGTTTTCGGCCACGTCGATGATTGGCTTCATCGCTTTGGCGGGGATCATTGTGCGAAACTCGATCCTCTTGGTCGATTTCATTCGCAACGCCGATGATCAAGGCAATGTGACGCTTGAAATTCTCATCGAAGCAGGGGCCACGCGGTTCAAGCCGATCCTGTTGACCGCGATTGCCGCGATGATTGGGGCGGCGGTGATTTTGGTGGACCCGATCTTCCAAGGTCTGGCGATTTCGCTCTTGTTTGGGCTGTTGTCTTCGACGGCACTGACCGTGCTGGTTATCCCAGCCATCTATCGCATTTTCAAAATGTGATGGGCGGAACCAGCCCTGCGCGAGGTCACATGGTTCTCAATCAGGAATAGGAAATAAAGAGGGGGCGTAATACGCCCCCTCTTTTGCCTGATACCACGAACGATGTCAGCCTTATGAGCCTCGCCGGAACTGTCCGTGAAACGCGCTACGCGCTACGGGACAACCCAACCTCAAATGGTTTGACACTTGCACTGCTCTGAGTGTCTTGCACCGAGAAAAAGCTGACGTCTTGTTCCATCGCGGCAATGTTGTTTTGCAAGCTGACTGTTGCGGCGTTGGTTTCTTCCGACATGGCGGCGTTTTGTTGTGTGGTTTGGTCAAGCTGGTTGATTGCCGAGCTTAATTCGCCAAGGCCGGTGGCCTGTTCCGTTGTTGAGGTTGCGACCTGCTCGATCCCGTGATTGATTTTCTCGACGGCTTCACGAATACGGCCAAGGGCGGCCCCGGCTTCGCGGACCAAATCAACGCCATTCGCGACCTGACGGTTCGATGTGTCAATGAGCGTTGCGATTTCACGCGCGGCATCTGACGACCTCTGCGCCAAGGCGCGAACTTCCGAGGCAACCACGGCAAAGCCACGCCCCGCATCGCCTGCACGCGCAGCTTCCACACCGGCATTTAGAGCCAAAAGATTGGTTTGAAACGCGATGTCGTCGATGACGGAGGTGATCGAAGCGACTTGTTTCGACGAGTTTTCAATCTCGTCCATTGCATTCACAGCGCGATCCACGACATCGCCGGCTTGGACTGTGTAACCCTGTGCTTCTTTGGATTGACTCTGGACCGTACCGGCAGTGTTTGCCACGCCTGTGACAGAGGCCACCAACTCGTCGAGGGCCGAGGCACTTTCTTCGAGGGTTGCCGCCTGGGCTTCCGTGCGTCGGGCAAGATCATCCGTGGCATGGCCGATGGCGTCGGATTCTGCTTTGATGATTTGCGTGCTGTCAGCCACGCTGCCAATCGTGTGATTGAGTTTCGAGAGGGCAATGTTGAAATTTTTTCGAATGTCATCGAATTCACCCAGATCGGCGTCGAGTTGTACCGCCAGGTTGCCATGTGCCAAGGCATCAAGACCTGCCATGAGGGTTTCAGCGGTGCGGCGGTAGATGGTTGTGTCGACGGCAAATTTGACGACTTTCACAACTTGTCCCGCCGCATTGCGGATCGGATTGTAGCTGGCTTTGATGGTGATGCGTTGGCCGTTTTTGCCAAGACGCGCGTATTCGTCACTGAGCGCTTCGCCCGATCTCAGACGCGCCCAGAATTGTGCATAGTCAGAAGACGCCGCATAGGCCGGGTCGATGAAGAGTCTGTGGTGTTTGCCAATGATTTCGGATTCGTCATAGCCCATGACGTGACAAAAGTTGTCATTGGCGCGGCGGATTGTGCCATCTGGATTGAATTCGATCACGGCCTGAACCTTTTGGATGGCGTCGATTTGACCGCGTGCATCCGCTTCCATGTTTTTGGCTGTTGTGATGTCAAAAGCGTATTTCACCACCTTAAAAGGGCGCCCTTCAGGGTCGATCAGGGTTTCATAGGTGCTTTCAAGCCAGACCACCGAGCCGTCTTTCGCAATGCGTTTCACCGGCCCCTTTTCGGAGGCGCCTTGTCCGAGGCGGGTCCAGAAGTCACGATAGGCCTGAGTATTGACCTCATCCTTTGGCATGAAAATGCTGTGGTGTTGACCCTTCAATTCCTCCATGGAATAGCCGGTCGCAGAGAGAAAATGATCATTCGCGATGAGGATATTGCCCTGAAGGTCAAATTCGATCACCGCCATCGAGCGCTTGATCGCATCCTCTTTGGATCGGTTGTCACGGCGGCGCAGATGCATTTCAGAAATTTCGCGGGCAATGATCGCAATATAAGCAACGGCCCCCTGATCATCTTTGATCGGAACATAGGTGGTATCAAGCCAAACCTCTTCGCCCGAGGCATTGAGGCGCGGCATGATTTGATTGTGCGGCTCATCTTTGGCGAGTTCCGCCCAAAGTGCGGCACATTCGGTGTGATCTTTGTTGCGGACAAGGGTTTTATAGGGGATGCCGACAATCGACGTCTCATCAAATCCCATGCGACGACAGAACTGTGCGTTGGCGGAGAGGATGAATCCGTCTGGCGTACAGTTGAGCATAAAATGGGTTTTGTCGACGGCGGTCAAAAGGGCCGCATCCGTCGGACGAGAGAGTGTCGTAGATTTTGTGCGTTTAAACTTACTGAACATTTGAGCCCTATGCCGTCACTTTATGGCGGGAGTTCGCCACGATCTGACAGCACAGTATCGGCAATCCCTTAAGGAGGGGTTTAAGGCGCCCAAAAACTAAAAAAGGGAGCCAAGATGGCTCCCTTTCTGTTTTAAAACCGCTGCTTAGATCAACCAATGATGGCGTTCAGCGTGGCCGAAGGGCGCATCACAGAGGCGACTTTGGCCGGATCTGCGTGATAATAGCCGCCCAAATCGGCGGGTTCACCTTCGGAGATTTTCAACTCGTCCAGGATGATCTCTTCTTTCTCGACCAACTCTTTGGCAATCGGGGCGAAATGCGCAGCCAGAGCGGCATCGGTGGACTGAGCGGCCAAGGCTTCGGCCCAGTAGCGCGCAAACCAGTAGTGCGATGAGCGGTTGTCGTTTTCACCGACTTTGCGCTCCGGCGACTTGCCATTCAACAACAGCTTTTGGGTCGCCTCTTCGACAGCAGTCGCCAAAACGGCGGCTTTGGCTTTGCCACGCGAGGCGGCCAAGAACGCGTAGCTTTCGCCCAAGGCACAGAATTCGCCAAGGCTGTCCCAGCGCAGGTGGTTTTCTTCGATCACCTGCTGCACGTGTTTCGGCGCAGAGCCGCCAGCCCCGGTTTCAAACATGCCGCCGCCGTTCATCAATTTGACGATGGAGAGCATTTTCGCCGAGGTGCCCAGTTCCAGGATCGGGAACAGATCGGTCAGATAATCGCGCAGCACGTTGCCGGTGATGGTCACAACGTCTTTGCCTTTGCGCATCTCGACAAAGGAGAAACGGGTGGCTTCGCGCGGGGCCATGATCGGGATGTCTTTGCCTGCGGCTTTCAGCGCCGGTTCGACATATTTGATCAGCTCCGCATCATGCGCGCGGTTGGCATCCAACCAGAAGGCACCGGTGCCGGTGGCGTCAAAACGTTCGATGCCGAGTTGAATCCAATCGAGGATCGGCGCTTTTTTCGCGGTACAGGACCGCCAGATGTCGCCCGCTTCAACCGCGTGGGAATGCAGGACATCGCCGTTGTCCAAAACGATCTCGACTTTGCCGTCTGCCTTCATTTCGAAGGTGGTCGGGTGGGAGCCGTATTCTTCGGCCTTTTGCGCCATCAGGCCAACATTGGACACGGCACCACAGGTGGTGACGTCCAGCGTGCCGGTCTCTTTGAAATACTCGACCGTCTCGTCATAGACGCAGGCGTAAGAGTTGTCCGGGATGCAGCATTTGGTGTCAGCCGCTTTGCCGTCCGGGCCCCAACCGATGCCACCGGCTTTGATCACAGCGGGCATGGAGGCGTCGATGATCACGTCGGAGGGCACATGCAGGTTGGTGATGCCCTTGTCAGAATTCACCATGTAAAGTGGCGGACGGGCGTCAAGGGCGGCTTTGAGGTCCGCTTTCATCTCGGCATTGTCCGCGATCAGTTTGTCCAATTCACCGATGCCGTCGTTCGGGTTCCAATCCAGAGAGGCCCCGTGTTTGGCGATGAAATCTTCGAGATAAACCGACACGAAGTGACCGAAGATGATCGGGTCAGAGACCTTCATCATCGTGGCTTTGAGGTGCACGGAGAACAAAACGCCCGGCTCCATGCTTTCGATTTCGGCTTTGATATAGGCGCGCAGCGCCTTGGCGGAAAGGAATGTCGCGTCGACCACTTCGCCTTCGGCATATTTCAAACCGGATTTCAGAACGGTCTCGGTGCCGTCTTTGGCGGTAAACACGATCTTGGCACCGCCGGATTGGGCAGCCGTGATGGTGGCGGCTTTTTCATTGGCGAAAAAGTCGTTGCCCGGCATCGAGGCGACCGTGGTTTTGGATGCGGAGGTCCATTTGCCCATGCGGTGCGGGTTGGCCTTGGCGTATTCTTTCACGGCTTTGGCGGAACGACGGTCGGAGTTGCCTTCGCGCAGAACCGGGTTCACGGCGGAGCCTTTGATCGTGTCGTATTTGGCGCGGATCGCCTTTTCTGCGTCAGTTTGCGGATCGGCGGGGTAGGACGGGATCGGGTAGCCTTGGCCCTGCAATTCTTTGATTGCGGCTTCCAGTTGCGGCACGGAGGCGGAGACGTTCGGCAGCTTGATCACGTTGGCTTCGGGGGTTTTCACCAACTCGCCCAGTTCGGCCAAATCGTCAGACACTTTTTGATCGTCCGAAAGCAGATCCGGGAAGAGCGCGAGGATGCGGGCGGCGACCGAAATATCGCGGGTCTCGACGTTGATCCCTGCGGCTTCGGAGAACGAGGTGATGATCGGCAAAAGCGATCCACGCGCGAGTTCAGGGGCTTCGTCTACGATGGTGTAGATGATATCGGGGGTCTCTTGGGCCATGGGGTCCTCCACTAGTGGGTCTGCCACTTTAAGCGATGCTTTTCAGCGATTCTGCATTGGGGCAATTGCCCTTTTGCGCTTGGGCTTTCGGGTAGCGGAGTATGGGTCTCAAGTCAATGTATCCCGAGGTATACAATGCGGATTGCATGGCGGATTGAGGCGGGAAACGGCGTCTTATGATCCGGTTTGTCAAAGTCTTTTGATTAAAAAATAGGCTAATGCGCATTTCATCACCGTAAAACGCGTGATTCCGATTGTGAAGCGCTCAACCGACCCTCTAAATTCTGAGCATGAGCGACACAAAAATCTTTGACGAAATGTGGGGCCGCAATGAGACCCTGCGCGATCCTTACGCAGGATTTCAAAGCTGGTTTGAAGGCGAAGACCTCAAACGGCTCCGGGCAAAACAACGCGAGGCGGAAGAGGTCTTCCGGCTCACGGGCATCACCTTTAACGTCTACGGACGCTCGGAGGCCGAAGAGCGGTTGATCCCGTTCGACATCATCCCGAGGGTGATCTCCGGGCGTGAATGGCAAAAGCTGTCCAAGGGGATCGAACAGCGGGTCCGTGCGATCAACGCCTTTCTTCACGACATCTATAATCGGCAGGAAATCATCAAAGCGGGCCGTATCCCTCTTGAGATGATCACCCGCAACGAGGCGTTTTTACCGCATATGATGGGGATGTGTCCGCCGGGGGGCATCTATACTCATATTGTGGGCACCGACCTTGTGCGCACCGGCGACGATCAGTTCTATGTCCTCGAAGACAATGCCCGCACCCCCTCCGGCGTCTCCTACATGTTGGAGAACCGCGAGACGATGCTGCAAATGTTCCCTGAACTGTTTTCCAAGAACCGCGTGCAGCCGGTGCAAAACTACCCGTCGGACCTGCGCCGTTCGCTGGCCGCCTGTGCGCCGCCCGCCTGTGATGGGCCGCCAACCGTGGCCGTCTTGACGCCGGGGATTTACAACTCCGCCTATTTTGAACACGCGTTTTTGGCCGATCAAATGGGCGTGGAATTGGTTGAGGGTCATGATCTTCGGGTTGTCGACGGGCGTGTCGCCATGCGCACCACCCGCGGCTATCAACCGATTGATGTGCTCTACCGCCGGATTGACGACGATTTCCTCGATCCGCTGAACTTTAACCCGGAGTCGGCTCTGGGTGTGCCAGGCATCATGGATGTCTACCGCGCGGGCGGCATCACCATCGCCAACGCGCCGGGCACTGGCATCGCCGATGACAAAGCGATCTATAGCTATATGCCGGAGATAGTTGAGTTCTATACTGGCGAGAAAGCGATTTTGGAAAACGTGCCGACATGGCGCTGTTCCGAGCCAGACAGTCTGGCCTATGTGCTCGACAACCTCTCTGAACTGGTGGTCAAAGAGGTGCATGGATCTGGTGGCTACGGCATGTTGATCGGACCGACCTCAAGCAAGAAAGAGATCGAAGCCTTCCGCGCCAAATTGACCTCGCGCCCCTCGAATTATATCGCCCAGCCGACGCTGGCCCTCTCGACTGTGCCGATCTTTACCAAGGCAGGGCTTGCCCCGCGCCACGTCGATCTGCGGCCCTATGTGCTCTGCTCGCCCGAGGGGGTCAACATCACGCCCGGCGGCTTGACCCGTGTGGCGCTGCAAAAAGGCTCCTTGGTGGTGAACTCATCCCAAGGTGGGGGCACCAAAGACACTTGGGTGCTTGAAGATTAAAGGGTAGGGGACAGATATGCTTGGGAAAACCGCAAATGGCCTCTACTGGATGTTTCGCTATCTGGAGCGGGCCGAAAACACCTCACGTCTTGTCGATACGGGGCAGCGCATTGGCCTGACCCGTTTGGGCGATGCCGATGATGAATGGACCTCGGTGATGCAATCGGCGGGCGTTATTGAGGGCTATGACGCCCATTACGATGAGACCAGCAAAGACAGCGCGATTGATTGGATGCTGCGCTCTCGGGACAATCCGTCCTCGGTGCTCTCGACCATCTCGGAGGCGCGCCAAAACGCCCGCCTCGTGCGCACGGCCCTGACCGGCGAGGTCTGGGAGGCCTTGAACGGCTGTTACATGGCCACCCGCGAGGCGTTGAAACGCAAAGTCTCCGAACGCGACCTTCCGGCCGTGCTGGGCCTCATTCGTCAACGCACCGCCTTGGTGCGTGGCGCGACCCATGGCACGATGCTGCGCAATGACATTTATGATTTCGCCCGCATCGGCACGTTTATCGAACGTGCGGATGCCACAGCGCGGATTTTGGACGTGAAATACTATGTGCTTTTGCCGTCGAATTTTTCGGTCGGCTCCTCGATCGACAATGTGCATTGGGAAACCATCCTGCGCTCGGTCTCGGCGCGGGGCGGGTTTCGCATGGCGTACGGCTCGCAAGTCAACGCCCGCGACATTGCGCAGTTCCTTGTGCTCGACAAACGTATGCCGCGTTCGCTGAATTTCTGCGTGTCAAAAATCTATGACAATCTGGCCTATCTTGGGTCAGATTATGGTGCCAAATTTCCCTCGATGGACTTGGCTGAGGCGCTGGTCAATCGGTTCAATGCGCATGATATCGACGCGGTCTTTGAATACGGGCTGCATGAGTATATTCAAAACGTCTTGACGAGTTTGCGCCAGCTTGGTGGCCAAATCGAACAAGACTATCGCTTTTATGAGTGAGGACCTATGCGCCTGACGATCCGCCACACCACCCGATATTCCTTTGCCGATCCTGTGGCTTACGGGCTGCAACAGTTGCGCAAAACGCCAAAATCCGGCCATGGTCAGGAGGTAATCCGCTGGACCACCACCCTGTCTGGGGCCAAAAAGGAACTCGAATATCATGATCATATGAACAATGCGGTCGAGCTGATTTCTTTTGATAAGGACGTCACCGAAGTCACCGTGCGCTCCGAGGGTGAGGTCGAGGTCTCCGACACCACAGGTATCATTGGCGCGCATCGCGGGCCTGCGCCACTGTGGCTGTTTGAAACCGTCACGCCGCTGACCAAACCGGGGCCCGGCGTGCGCGCGTTGATCAAACAGGTGGAGGGCGAGAGCTCGGTCGGCAAGCTGCACGATCTCTCGCGGGTGATCAGCGAGGTCGTGGCCTATGAGGTCGGCACCTCGCAATCCGAGACCCGCGCCGAAGATGCGATTGCCGAAGGCAAAGGTGTGTGCCAGGACCACGCTCATATCTTTATCGCGGCGGCGCGCGAAATGGGATTTCCGGCGCGCTATGTCTCCGGTTATCTGATGATGGATGATCGCATCGAACAGGACGCCACCCATGCCTGGGCCGAGGCGCATGTCGATGGTCTGGGCTGGGTCGGATTTGATGTGTCCAATCAGATTTGCCCGGACACACGTTATGTCCGTGTTGCAACAGGGCTGGACTATCAGGGGGCGGCCCCTGTAACTGGCACACGATACGGCGGGGCGGGAGAGACTCTTTCGGTCGCCATTGAAGTTGCCCAGCAACAATAAAGTTCCCGGAGGGACAGATGACCTATTGCGTCGGCATGATGCTCGATAAGGGCCTTGTGATGATGTCGGACACCCGCACCAATGCAGGCGTCGATAACATTTCCACCTTCAAAAAGATGTTCACATGGGAAGCCCCCGGCGAACGCGTTTTGACGCTGATGACGGCGGGCAATCTGGCAACGACACAGGCTTTGGTTTCCCTGCTCGACGAGCGTACCAAAGCGCCGGAAGAGCGCGAACCTTCGATCCTGGCCGCCCCTTCGATGTTCCAGGTGGCGCGGATCGTGGCCCAGACCCTCAAGGATCTGATCACCACCCATGCCGACGAAGGCCAACGTGCGTCGAGCACGTTCAACGCCACCGTGCTTTTGGGCGGTCAAATCAAAGGCAACCCGCCACGCCTGTTTTTGATCTATCCCGAGGGCAATTTCATCGAGGCGGGGGATGAGACGCCGTTTTTCCAAATCGGTGAAACCAAATACGGCAAACCGATTTTGGTGCGTGCTTATGATCCGGCTATGTCCTTTGAAGATGCGGTCAAATTGACGCTGGTTTCCTTTGACAGCACGGTGAAAGCCAACCTCTCGGTTGGCCTGCCGTTCGATTTGCAAGTGATCGAAACCGATACCTATAAAGTCACACACCAACGCCGCATCACCGCCGATGACGAGTATTTCCAAACGATTTCATCGAGGTGGGGCGAGGCGTTGAAGACCGCGATGGACAGTCTTCCGGGCTTTACCTTTTAAGGCGTCTCGAGGCTGAGATTGGGTTTCGGGAACAGAGCGGGTTGGACGCCGCGCTCGATATAATCCCATGTCGCCATGGCGATCATCGCCGCATTGTCTGTCGCCCATTTCACCGGCGGCAGGCACAGGTTCACCCCGTGTCGCCCGGCCACCTGAGCCATCGCGTCGCGCAATTGCGGCGAGGCGGAGACACCACCGACAATCACCAAAGAGCGCGGTTTGCACTCCGCCAGCGCCCGGTCCGCCTTGGCCACCAAGACGTCGAGACAGGCGGCGACAAAAGACGCCGACATGTCCTCAAGACTAACCTCTGGGTGGTTTTCAATATGGCGCGCGACCGAAGATTTCAGGCCGGAAAACGAGAACTCATAGCCCTCATTTTTCATCGGTCTGGGGAGGCGCAACACCGGTCTGCCCAATGTCGCCGCCCGGTCAATCGCCGGACCGCCCGGCATCCCAAGCCCCAACATTCGCGCCACTTTGTCATAGCTTTCACCAACGGAATCGTCGCGTGTCGTCCCCAAAAGCCGATAAGACCACGGGTCTTTTAAGTCCGCGATCAACGTGTGCCCGCCCGAGACCAACATGATCACGGCGGGGAATTCGGTTTGGCCGTCTTCCAACTCAACCGAGCGGATATGCCCACGCAAATGGTTGACGCCATATGCCGGCACGCCCCATCCCAAGGACAGCGCCTCAGAGGTGGACAGCCCGACCAAAAGCGAGCCGATCAATCCCGGCCCACGGGTCACGCCAATGGCCGTGAGGTCTTTCGGTGTTGCGGAGGCCTCATCCATAACCGACTGAATTGTCGGTAAAATAGCCTCAAGATGCGCCCGCGAGGCCAATTCGGGATAGACCCCGCCAAAGGCCTCATGCACTTCATATTGCGACACGGTTTTGATTGCGGCCACATGGCCCGAACGATCAACAAGCGCCACCGATGTGTCATCACAGGAGGTCTCGATGCCAAGGATCAATCCGCTCATGAGAGTCCCTCTATAATCGTGGCGATGTCTGCCTCAGACACCGCGCCAAGCCGTTCGATCCGGGCCGGGGTGACGCGGCAATTGACGATGGTAGAGGGTGTGGCTTGGTGCCCTGTGCCCGCCACGATCAAATCCGGCGTGCCGTTCAACTGCGCTGCAGCCTCATCAGCCGTGCCCGGTGTCTGTGCCCCGGATCGGTTGGCCGAGGTGACCAAAAGCGGACCGGTTTCGCGCAACACTGCCAAGAGCCACGCGTCATTGGGGATGCGCAAAGCGATCTCGTCGCGCCCGGCAAGCCATTCGGGGGCGCGCGCCGGATCAAGACCAAAGACGATGGTCAATGCGCCCGGCACAAAAGGGCTTGAGAGCAGGGTCTGCGCGCTTGGCGTGATCCGTGCGCCGAGAGTCCCAATCTGATCCGCATTCGCAACCATGATCGGCAGGTTCTTGTCACGTGGGCGGTGTTTGAGCCGATAAAGCCGATCAATCGCCGCCGTATGTTGCGGCGATACCGCCAGCCCAAGCACTGTGTCGGTCGGCAAAAGCACAACGCCGCCATGGCTAAGGCATTGCGCAATCTCTCGCACCTGATCTGTCATGACAGCACCTCGACAATCGGATAGGCGCGGGCGTTTGCGGCGGGTTTTGGGGCGGCATCGACAAGGCTCAGAAGGGTCGCCATCTTTGCGGTGTTGGTTTTTGGCGGCGCGGTGCCCTCAACAGGGATATTGCCCGCAAGGTTGTATTTGTCCAAGTTTTCGAGCTGTTTAAGGGCGTCTTCTTCCAAACAATGTTCGTAATGTATAAGTGTGCCATCACGGAAAATTCCGAAATGCACATAGGGCCGACCCGCACGGCGCAGCAGGGCGACCGGGGTATGACCGTCGAACGCCTCCGCCCCCAGCAGTGCAAAAGCGGGCAGAGCAACGACCGGAATCCCAAGGGTAAAGCCCAACCCATTGGCAAAAGCCGCCGCCGTGCGCGTCACGCCAAGCCCGCCGGGACCGATGTCACAGCCGATGCGGGTGATCTCTTTCAACGTCGCCCCGATCTCAGTAAGCCCGGTTTCCAACATCAGGCGATACTCGCGCGATCCCGCAAGGCTCTCGACCTCTGAACTGTCAAACCGGATCGCGCCATCACGGGCCAGCGCCAAGACCGGCACGCCGTTTGAGGCCTGAATAAGCAATGTCACCTTGCTCATGCCAGCGTCTCCAATGCGTCTAAAACCGTGTCCCATCGCGGGGCAGAGGCGGAGATGGACAACACCCGCGCCGTGTCATCCTCGCCAAAACCAAGGCGGATGGACAGGGCAGTGTCATAGCTTTCCGCTATCCGTTCGCCCCATTCGATCACGGCGATGCCTGTGTCAAAATAGTCTTCCAGTCCAAGGTGATAGAACTCTTGCGCGTTTTTCAGGCGATAGGCATCGACATGCAATACCGTGCCCTTCGGCGTCTCATAGATATTGGCGATGGTGTAGGTCGGGCTGGTCACCGCCTCGTCTGAGCCAAGGGCGCGGACCAAGGCGCGGGTGAAAAACGTCTTTCCCGCCGCTAAACTGCCATCCAGCAAAATCACATCGCTCGGGTGCAACAACGGGGCCAGCGCCGCAGCAACGCGCGCGGTCGCGGCTTCGTCTTTCGCAATCAATGTCACTTTGCGCACCACGGGGTCTGTCCGGTCTTTGAAAACGTCCTGCGCGATTTAGGGCAAATCGGGCCAAAGGTCCATGGTGTCAATCACCGGGTCCATCGGTAGCGCGGTCCGTTCAGAACGACCCAATCACTGATCCGTGTCGAGCCAAATCGTAATCGGACCGTCATTGATCAGGCTCACCTTCATATCTGCACCAAAAATTCCGGTCTCACAGGGGACACCGGTCTGACGCAGAGCATTGGTGAAATGTTCATAGAGCGCGTTCCCAACGTCCGGTGCAGCAGCGGTGGAAAACCCCGGACGATTGCCTTTTGTCTCGGCGGCGAGTGTAAATTGGCTGACCACAAGCGCACTGCCTTGGATGTCACGGACAGACAGGTTCATTTTGCCTGCATCATCTTGAAAAATGCGCAGTTTTGAAATCTTGGCGGCCAGTTTTTCGGCCTGCGCTTCGGTGTCGCCGCGCATCGCACAGACCAAAACCAAAAGCCCCGGCCCGGAGTGCCCAACCACCGCACCATCGACTCGCACGGCGGCTTCAGAAATGCGTTGAACCAGCGCTCTCATAGGTCATGCGCCCATGGTGGATTGGCCCCGGCGCGGCTGACGGTTACGGCGGCGGCCTTGGCCCCAAGGGCAAGTGCCGCGCGCAAGGTGGCCTCATCCAAATCGGCAACATGCGCTTTGGTCAGTTTGCCCGCCCGCTGCAGCCCGGCCAAAAGGCCTGCGTTGAACGTGTCCCCGGCCCCCACTGTGTCCACAACCGTCACTTTTTCGGCGGCCACATGGGTGACATGCCCGGCGGTATAGCCCTTGACCCCATCCCCGCCCATGGTCAGGCAGACAAGCTTTGGCCCCTTGGTCAAAAGCAGTTCGATATGGGCCTCAATCTCACCGTCGCCCATCAGCCACAACAGGTCCTCGTCCGAGACTTTGACAATATCGGCATGGGTCAGCATATGTTCGATTCGTGCACGATAACGGGCCTCATCACGGATAAATCCGGGCCGAATGTTCGGATCGATCATGGTGACGCGGGTTTTGGAGGCCTCAACAAACAACCTCTCATAGGCCGCGCCGCAGGGTTCGACCGGCAAAGAAATCCCACCACAAAACACCGCTTCAATCGTGTCGGGGAGGGGAGGGAGGTCGGCCTCGGTCAACATCCGCCCGGCGGTGTTTTCGTCATAAAACGCATAGGTGGCGTGACCATTGACCAATTTGACAAAGGCCACGGTACAGGGGCGATCCACGGTGAGGGATAGACTGCCATCCACATGGCTTTGAGCAAGGCTTTGTTTCAACAGATCGCCAAAGAAATCCTCTGAGAAGCCACTGAAAAAGCCCACATTCGCGCCAAGCCGCCCCAAAGCGATGGCGGTGTTAAACACAGCGCCGCCGGGGTAGGGCGCATAGGCGTCTTCGCCCAGCGTTGTGGTGCGGGGCAGCATGTCGATGAGGGCTTCGCCTGCGCAAAGGATCATGGGCCTGTCTCCTAGAAAGGGGGTTGCGTCGTTTTAGGGGTGTTAGCGCTATCTGTGCAAGAAAAAAGGCTCAAAACCCGCCTGTGCCCTGCTGATTCATCGCCACCACATAGCCCACGCCCGCCGCAACGATCAGCCCCGCGATCACCGCCAAGGCGATTTTCCATGCCGAATAGGGCCGTTCGCCCTGGACCTTTCCGGTGCGGCCATTGACAACAAAGCGATAGGTCTTACCCCGGTATTTATAGGCCGCCATCCACACCGGCAAAAGGATATGTTTGAACGTCACCTCCGACACCGCCGTCTGGAGGTCATGCACCCTTTGCCGATCCCCGCCGATGTCAAATTTCACATCACGGACAATCACCCGGTCCATGTAGTCGCGCGCGCTCTCATATCCCTCTTCGAGCGGAACGGTATAGGCCGAGGCGCGAAACCCGGCCAAATAATCCGGCACATAGGGTTCCAATTCGGACAGATCCCACGGCGCAAGCCCATCGGTGAACCGCGTCGGCAAAGCCTGTGTGGCCAACACCAGCACATCGTCAAAAAACCGCGACACGCGGCCGGATTTGGCCCGCCAGCGGGTGTGGCGTTCGCGGATGGTTTGGGTTTTGCCATCGCGGGTGATCGTGCGTGTGGTGTAATAGTCATCGCCGCGCTCACCCCGGTATTGCGTCGCCGTTTGCGCATCAAAGGTCCAATAGGGCAGGTACATCCCCGACAATTGCCGCCCCTTGCGGGCATAATCCTTGAGCCCATTTGGGGCAAACCACAAGCGACCAAGCCAATCTGTCATCGCGCTGCGCGCGTGCGCCTCGGTGAGGGCAAAGGGCAGGAGGCCATGCGGTTTGATCTGGCGGTGCACGCCTGTGTCCGTGACCACGGGCGTGGCGCAAAACGGGCATTCAGTGGCATGGATGTCGGCGTCAAATTCCACCTCCGCTCCGCAATTGGGACAGGTTGAAACGCGGGTCTCTTCCATCGCCTGATCCGGCAGGGTCGCGTTCAACGCAGCGCGAAAATCTAACTCTCGCGGGGGCGGGGCATCACCTTTATCAAGCGGTTGATCCGCGCCGCAATGGTCGCATTTGAGCAGCTTGGCCTCCGGGTCAAATCGTAAATCCGCCCCGCAGGCAGAACAGGGAAAGCGATGCTCCTGTGTGCTTTGGTCAGAAAATTTCTCTGAGTTCATGCATGTTTACCCGGTGTTAAGGGCGCAGAGCCCATGCTTCGACACAGCACAACGCGCGTTGATGAATGTGGAGACGGGTCTTGCAAAAGAGGAATGAAGACACCCATGTGCGTGATGCCATTTGCGCTCATGCGTCTTGGACGCGAACGTTTTCGGAGTGTATTGATCACGGTAAACTCGAAAAAACATCACAGGACATCTCCTGTGACGATCAATGCGATTTTGGCAAATGGCTGGCTGGACTGTCGCCCTCTGCCAATGACCCGGCGATGAAGAAATTCAACATGATCAAAGCGATGCACACGCAGTTTCATGTCGAGGCGGGTAAAATTGCAGTTCATGTTGAAAATGGCGATCGCGCCTCGGCGCGCACAGGCTATGAAGCGCCCCATTTCAAACGGATGACCCATTCGTTGATCATCAATCTCAACGATTGGCGCGAAGATTTCCGCAGGTTTTCCTAGTGCGACAAGGCTGCGATGCTGTTTCATGCGGCGTCACGGTGTTCAAAACTCACGGCCTGCCCGACTTGGCGGCAAGACGAGTCGGTGAAGCGGATGACATGGCAAAATACCATGGTCCCAATCCCGTCTCTGGTCAAACGCCCGGAAACGGTGCCCGCTTTGCCATGGCAGACGACCTGATCAATCGAAATGCTTTGCGGCGGCACCTTATTCAGCAGGTGCGCCGTGATTGCATCGCGCCCAAGCACACAGGGCGTCGCGGTTTGATCCCAACTGGCCGTCTCAGAAAACACCCCATGATCCACTTCGACCACACCCATAAGGGCGAGGGCGATCTCGGTCACTTTGGCATTTGTGGCGGACCGGTCGCAATCCGGCGACCGATGCACCCGAGGGGCAAGAGGCATGAGCGTTACGCACCCGGCGGGGGCGGCGGCGGCGCGATGGTGAAAAGCTGTGCCAATTCGCGCACATCTTCGGCCTGCAACCACCCATCCTGACCGGGGGTCCAGACGTAAGAGCTGCGTTTGAGTGTCCCCTTTGCGGCCATCTGCCCCATTTCCGCCTTGGAAAACGGGCCGGTTGTTTCGCCATTCTCGGCGATGTGCCAGACATGTTCGACTGGCGGCGGGGGTGGGGTTTGAGCGGCAGGTGCGGCGGTGGTGGCGGGACGCGCGCCCCATGGTCCTGTTTGTGCGGCCATCGCCATCCCCATACCGGCGCCCATGCCCGCCCCCATCGAAGACGCCATCGCCGAATTCTCCGCGCCCATGGCTTCGGCGGCGTTGAATTTCATATAGCCATCGAGGTTGCCCACGATGCCCATCGAGGTGCGCTTGTCCATCGCGGCCTCGACCGCTTCGGGCAAGCTGATGTTTTCAATGTAAAATTCCGGAATGATCAGGCCGTATTCAGACACCACTTTGGTGATCTCGCTGGCGACCAGTTTGCCCATATCTGCCGTGTTTGCTGCCATGTCCAACACCGGGATGCCAGAGCTTGCGACGATGCGGCTAAAGGCCTGAACGATGATGTTGCGGATTTGGAACGAGATTTCATCCATGGTGAATTCGCCGTCTGTGCCGACGATTTCGGTTAAAAACAGCGCCGGATCAGAGACTTTGACCGTGTAGGTGCCATAGGCGCGGATGCGCACCGGACCGAATTCCGGGTCGCGGCAGATGATCGGGTTTTTCGTGCCCCATTTGAGGTCGGAAAACCGCGTAGTATTGACGAAATAGACCTCGGATTTGAACGGCGATTTAAACCCGTGATCCCAATGGTTCAACGTGGTGAGGATCGGCATGTTGTTGGTTTCCAACATATAAAGTCCCGGCGAAAACACATCCGCCAGCTGCCCCTCATGCACAAACACTGCCGCCTGACCTTCGCGCACGGTCAATTTGGCCCCGTATTTGATTTCATGCGCTTCGCGTTCAAACCGCCACACCATCGTGTCACGGGTGTCATCCGTCCAATGGATGACGTCAATGAATTCGCCAGAGAGAAAATCGAAAATACCCATCGGGGCCTCCTATGGTCGTCAAATATCCTCGCCCATCAATTCGCGTGCAATCACGACAGAGATCGGGCGGGCAACTTCGGGTCTCATGCCGGGCGCCAGACGCGGATCATAGAGCATCCGTAGCAAAAGTTCGTCATGGCGGGTCAGCAACGCAAACTCTTCGTCGTCGTTGAAAATCGACGGCCGTGCGCGCGGGCTGTCATTGGCCAGTCCCAGGCCCTGAGCGATTTCCTCGTGGAAACACGAGCGGCGCAACAGGTCCGGGTTCTCGGCGCGGATGATCGCCACCGCCTTGCGATACGCGCCGTCATTGGCGGGATCAGAGGCGATCACCAAGCAATAGGTCGAGCGCGGCATGTCGATGACAGAGCGGATCGCGTTCGCGCCGATGCCCGGAATGAGCTGGCTCAGACGCGGGCCAATGGCGCGGCGTTCGTCTTCGTTGAGCACCAGAATATTGAAGTTCGGGCGGGAGGACACGCTGATCGCATGGCCCGAGGCACGAGCCAGTTGCCCGGCAAAACTTTCAATCGTCGCGCGGTCCTTTTGACGCTGTTCCACCGGCACAGAGGAGCCGAATTCAATGCCGAGCCGCACGGGCACATCCCAGCGATGCAGATCAGAGGGCGTGGTTTTGGCGATAAACTGCCCACCGACCGAGGTGTATTCGTCATTGAGCGCGATGGCGTCAAAATTCACCGCAAGCTGGCGCGCGGAAAAGGGCGTATCCGGCCCGCCCCCGTCCGTGCGCAACAGGTCATTGGCCAAAAGATCGGCCTGAACCCGTGCGAAATAGGTCTGAAGCAAACGGCTTTCGGTGCTGCGCGGGGTGACGCTGGTGCTGTCTGGACGCAAAACGGGTTGCGATGCGTGGCTGGGCGGGCGCGCGATGGGCGGTGTGCTTGGACCGGGCACACAGGCCGACAGCGCGAGCCCTGCACTCGCGCCGAGGACTGTCAATCTTGCCCGACCCAAGGGACGCATCAGGAACGCACCGATGGCCCGGCGGCGTTGCCGGTGGCTTTGGCGGAGGCCAGAGTGTCGCGCAGATTGGCTTCCATGGTTTTGAGTTCGACCTCGGCCTCGGCGCGCTTGCGTTTGCCCTCGTCGGCGATCTGAAGGCTTTCCTCAATGGTGGCGATCAATTCGGCATTGGCGGTTTTCACGGCCTCGATGTCAAACACGCCGCGTTCCATTTCGGTGCGCACGATTTTGTTGCCCTCGCGCAGGTTTTTAGCATTCGCGGTCAACAACTCGTTGGTCAGATCCGTCGCGGCTTTGATGTCTTTCGCGGCCTCGGTCGAGCGCTGAATGGTCACGGCTTGGGCCAATTGGGTTTCCCAAAGCGGCACGGTGTTGACCAGCGTGGAGTTGATCTTGGTGACCAGGGATTTGTCGTTTTCCTGCACCAAGCGGATTGAGGGCAGAGACTGCATCGTCACTTGGCGAGTCAGTTTCAGATCATGCACCCGGCGTTCCAAATCGTCGCGCGCCGCGCGCAGATCGCGCAATTCCTGCGCTTTGATCACTTGGTCCTGCTCAGGCGCGGCATCGACGGCGGCGGCCAGAGCGGCGATGTCGCTCTCGTCCAATTCCTTGATCTTCAATTCGCCCGCCGCAATGTAAATCGCCAATTCATCATAGAAATTCAGCGTCTTATCATAAAGCATATCGAGCGATTTGATGTCTTTGAGCAGCTTGTGCTCATGCGTCAAAAGATTGTCGGTGATCTTGTCGATCTGGGTTTGAATGGTCTCGTAGCGGGCGATGAATTTTGCCATCGGTGCGGCGCGGCCCAACAGTCTTTCCCACCAGCTGCGTTTGCGGCGCACATCGAGTTCGGACACGGAAAACCCGCGAATGGTGGTGACGATGGAGCGCAAAGAGTCGCCCGCAGGCCCCACATCCTTGTTGCGCACATCTTCCAGCATCGCTTGTGAGATCACTTGCAATTCAGCCTGCGCCCCCGAGCCAAAGCGGACGATCGAATTGGTGTCCCCCATGTTGATCTCGGATTTCGCACGCTCGATTTCCGCGCTCAAAGGTGTGTTTGCCAAAGCCACCGGGTCGATCAACTCGCCCTTTGGCTCTGCGAGGACAACGGCGGTAACGGCTTCGACGTCTTTCAATGCGGCTTCGGCCTTTTGGCGGGTGGTGTCGGACATGGAACGGTTCCCCAGTTAAGAACTTGAAAAGTTTACTTATTTGATGCCTTCGCGGGCAAGACGGTCACGCAGGACCTCAATCTCGATATCAAGATCAGTTTTGCTACCCAAAAGTAACGCCTCATTGCGCGCGGTGAAATTTTGTTCGAGATCATCAAGCAGCGCGAACCAATCTTGACGCGCCTCAGCGTTTTTGGTGCGCGCCCAAAGGTCAGCATATTTGATCGTCGCATCGCGCGCGCCCAGCAAATAAACCCCAAGATATTTGCGCGCAGCGGTCAAGTCGCGCGGGTCTTCCTCGACAGTGCGAAACATATCGCGGGCGGTTTTGATAAAGGCGTCAAGGCGGGTTTCGGCGGCGCGGTCGCCCGACCGCGACAACGCTTCACGCATGGCGTTCAAATGCGCTTCCGCCTCGTCAATCGCTTTGGACACCCGGTCTTGTTGAAACGTGTCAATGTCATCCATGCCTTTGTTTTTCAAAGGATCAAAACCAAAGGCGAGGCTGTGCAGCACGGTGCCGAGACTGGCAAAAATCACCGTCTCGACAGGGCCCCAGCCGAACCAGCCGACAAGGCCAAGCCCGACGCCGGTCAAGACAGAGCCAAAGATTTTGCGCGGGATCGCGGGGCGACGCGAGATTTTGCGCGCCTCATAGGATTCTTCGGCCTTCAACCCTTCACGGGTCAAAAACGCCGCCCCCACAAGACATCCCAGGGCCGCTAAATAGCCTGCCATAACAATGGGTTCGGCGGAAAATGCTTTCCACGACAAGGGCAGACCCGCGTAGAACAATAGGTTTGAGCGCGCGCCGACGCGGGACGGACGTTTGCCATCAAAAGGGCGGTGTTGCGGGGGCGGGGGTGTGCCCGCGCCCTCCGGTTTCGCCGGAGGTTTCGGGCTGCCATCGGGTGAATAGGTCGAACCATACCGTTGGGCCATGGATCACATTCCCTGCGCTTTGATCGTGACGTAAAAGGTCAGCGCGACCAAAAGATAATAGGCCAGTTTTGAAAACGGACTGTCGCTCATGGCCACCCTTTCGATCAAACGCAGTGTTCAGGTCCAGATATAGGAAGAAATTGCGCGCTGCGAAAGAGTTAAGGGGAGCATCTGCCCCCCTTTCCCCGATGTTCTTTTGTTAGGTCTTGCCTCTCGGCGGTTTCCCGCCCGGCTTGCCACCGGGCTTGGTTGCGTGGGATTTGAACCCGGAGGAGCGGGGTTTGCCCTCCGCGCCGCCACCGTGGCTTTTGAAACCTGCGGATTTGAAACCGCCCGGTTTGCCGCCTGGCTTTCCACCCGGTTTGCCAAAGGGCCGACCTGCGGGTTTGCCATCGCGATCGCCACGGGACTCGCCCTTAAAGTCACCCTCACGTTTCTTGAACCCACCCTCGGGCCGCCCGCCACCCGCATCGTCGCGACGTTTGAAGCCGCCGGGTTTGCCACCCGGCTTACCGTCACGATCATCGCGGGATTTAAAGCCGCCTTCGCCGCGCGGTTTGCCGCCAAAGGGACGATCCCCACCCGCATCATCGCGGCGTTTGAAACCGCTCGGTTTGCCGCCCGGTTTGCCACCGGAACGATCATCACGGTCGCCATAGGCCGGTTTGTCTCCAAGCGGCTTGAATGACGCTTTGCCGTCCACGCGGCGATCACCGCCGCCAGAACCTCCACGCGCGTCATTGCGGCCTTTGGTTTCGGTGCGCGGACCGCCGGGCTTGCCGTCACGCGACACTGTCCGTTTCGCGCCTTGTGGTGCGCCGCGTTTGGAAAACCCGCCATCGCCAACCTCAAGATCCATGCCCAACTGATCACGCAGCACACGGGCGCGGACCTCTTCGACCTGACCGGGTTGCAAGGTGCCAAGACGGAACGGACCATAAGACAGCCGGATCAGGCGGTTCACCACCAGTCCGATATGTTCCATCGCACGGCGAATTTCGCGGTTTTTGCCCTCACGCAGACCGACGGTCAGCCAGGCATTGGCGCCCTGTTGCCGATCAAAGGTGACTTCCATGCCCTGAAAGTCCTCGCCGTCAATGGTGATGCCATTGCGCAGCCTGTCCAATGTCGCCTCAGAGGCGGTGCCTTTGACCCGCACCCGGTATTTGCGCAGCCAGCCGGTGTCGGGCAGCTCAAGTTTGCGTTTGACCTCGCCATCGTTGGTCAACAAAAGTAGGCCTTCAGAGTTGATATCCAAACGACCGACAGACATCACCCGCGGCATTTCCACCGGCAATTTGTCAAACACCGTTTCGCGGCCTTTTTCGTCCTTGGCCGTGGTCACAAGGCCCAAAGGCTTGTGATAAAGCCACACGCGCGGCGGTTCGGGTTCGCCCACTTCCTTGCCGTCGACATAAATGCGGTCTTTCGGCATGACGTTGAGCGCGGGGGAGACCACTTTGCGGCCATTGACTGTGACGCGGCCCTCGTTGATCAAGTCTTCGGCTTCGCGGCGCGAGGAAATGCCCGCGCGCGAGAGCACTTTGGCGATGCGGTCGCCCGGATGGGGCTTGTCTGCGCCAACAGAATGATCCGATCCAGGTTTGGAATGCGGTTTGGCGTGGCTTTTGTAGCCGCTGGGTTTGGACGGTTTTTTAGGTGTGTCTTTGGGCGTGTCGTCGGTCATGAAAAGGCCTCTCTTTGGGCCGCTCATACTCTGACATAGCCCCGTTTAAAAGAGCCTTGCTTGGATTGCGCGGTTTTCTGGGGCCTTTGATATAAAAACCGGCCCGCACGGGGGCACGTGCAGGCCGGACCATCATGGATGGGGTGTGAGGCCCCATCCAATCTCTTGAATGAGAGGGCCTCTTAGAACGAGTAAACGTAGGACATCCCGATGACCCAAGGGTCGATTTCGGCTTTGCCAATTTTTGCACCATCGAGTTTGACATCGCTGTCGATGTCAATCCAGCGCACATCGGTCCGGAACGCGCCGTGATCGCTCATTTTGTAGTCAAAACCCGCATGAAGCGCGACGCCCCAAGAATCGCTGAGGTCCAAATCATGGCCTGCGATTGCGCCTTTGGCAGTTTCATCGAAAAACGCAGTGTAGTTGAGGCCAACGCCGACAAAGGGCGAGAACTGTTCGCCACCGTTGAAGTGGTACTGCACTGAGATGACGGGCGGCAGGTGTTTGGTCGAGCCAATGCGACCCAAGCCGGAGGCATCAATGTCATGCATGAAAGGTACGGCGCCGAGCACTTCGATGCCAATGTTATTGGCGACGAAATACTCAAATGTAAGGGTCGGGCGGACGCTGTCCCCAATATCAAGCGTATTGGCCCCGCCCAAAATGGTGCCATTGTCTGATTTTGGCATCACGCCGCCAAGGCCGAAGCCCAGAGACATGGTCCCCGCCTCTTGCGCGGTTGCGCCGGACAGTCCGGCGAGGGTGAGGGCGAGGGCGGTGGCAAAAAGTGTCGTCGTTTTCATGGTGTGTCCTAATGTCGTAACGTCGCGCGTGTGACGGACGCTCTGCCTCGGCCGGGGCAAGAGCTTTGATTTGCATCAAATAGACGGGGGCTGCGTCAATCTGTCGGAGGAGGGGGCGTGTGTGGCCCAACAAGTCACTCTTGCGAAGCGCGCCTTGCCTTGGGCGCGATTCCACGTCAGGAAAGGCCATGACTTTTCGTTCTTATATGGATGATGCGTTCATCGAGGCGGCTTTGGCCGAGGCCCGCGGCGAGGTGCCTGTGGGTGCGGTCGTGGTGTCGCCGCAGGGCGAGATCGTCGGGCGCGGTGGCAACCAAACCCGCGCCGACAATGATCCGACGGCCCATGCCGAGATCGTTGCCATCCGCGCCGCCTGCGCCAAGCTGGGCCAAGAGCGTCTTCCGGGCTATGATCTTTATGTGACGTTGGAACCTTGCCCAATGTGCGCGGCAGCGATGTCAAACGCGCGGATTGCACGGTTGTATTACGGCGCAGAAGACCCGAAATCCGGCGGTGTCGCCCATGGCGCGCGGGTGTTTTCGCACGCCCAATGCCACCACGCCCCCGAGGTCTATGACGGCATCGCGGCCGATCGGGCCGAAGCCATGCTCAAGGCGTTTTTTGCCTCCCGGCGTTAAACCGCGCCCGCCCCATCTCAAAAAATCTGTGTCTGGCGTAGGAGCACCGGTTGGGTGCCGTAATAAGGGTATCGACGTTCTCAAAGGAGAGACAGATGCGACCTTATTATCTCTTGGCCTGCTGAATGCAAAAGAATTGGCACGCGTCGCTGATTTTATGGCCAAGGCCCAAGGTTCGGTCAGAAGACGGAACCGACAGTCGCATTCTGCTCATTTTTAACACTCAAAAGGAAATCACCATGAAGCCTTTCACCTATGCCCTCGCTTTGATGCTGCCTTTGACCTTGGCTGCCCCCGGATTTGCCCAAAATGTCACCGTGACCACCGGAAAGGGCGGTACCATGACCAAGAACCGCAGCTGTATGGTGGACGGGCAAATGGTCATTTGCGACACCATGACCACAGGGACCACCGCAGGGGGGCAAACTGTCTCACGCAACCGTCAGCGCACGGTGGAACAGGGCGGTTCGACCACCACAGTGACCGGGACCGGACCGAGTGGCGAAAGCAACACGCGCACCCGCACGCTTTTGATCACGCGCTAAGGCCTTGTCTCAGCCCGCCCGCGTGGGGTGGGGCGCTAAACTGTGAACAGAGAGCCGGATAAGCGGTGTGTATATGATGACGTGCGAGTGACCCAGAAGACCGGCCCCCAACAAGCTGGACCCGTTTCAAAGGGCCCCGAAGACCAAGCCCAACTGCGGGCAGATGCAAAGGCGGCCATGGCCGCAATGGCCCGGGGCGAACGCGCGGGGTTGGCCCGGTTGATTGCGCTCTATGGTACGGGCATCCGTCGCTATGCCGCACAAATGTTGAGCGTCAGGTCAGAGGCCGAAGTTGTGGCACAGGAGGTGTTTTTGCGGGTGTGGACACGGGCGCACAGCTATGATCCCGACAAGGGGGCCGTGTCATCCTGGTTGTATCGCATCACGGTCAACCTGTGCATTGACCACAACCGACGCTGCGGGTTTCGTCGTTTTGTTGGTCTGGACGCGGCACCGGAGTTTGAAGATGAGATGCCCGGCGTCGAGGCGCAATTGGACGGGCGGCAAAGGCTGGCTCTGGCCCATGCCGCGATCAAGGCGTTGCCCGCGCGGCAACGTCAGGCGATTTTGCTCAAGGTGGCTGGTGCATTGAGCACCGTGGAAATTGCCGAAGCGCTGGGCACCAGCGCGGGGGCAACCGAGCAATTGCTCATACGCGCGCGTGCGGCATTACGGGCGCACATGGATTTGGAGGATGGATGATGACGGATCGACAGACGGTGAAACAGGACGGGAGTGACATGTCAGACGGGGAGTTTGATCGCCAGTTGGGCGCGCTGCTCTCCACCCCCGGCGATGCAGACACCGCCATTCTGTCGCGCGCGGTTCTAAGCCAATTGGCAAAAAACAGCACCTCGGCCTCTGCGCCTTTGGGGGCGGTCCTGTCCGAACCCTTGCCTTGGGGCGCCGGGTTCCTCGGGCTTTTGCTCATCGGCGGTGTGTTTGGCTATTTGGGCTCAACTTGGATTGCGGGTGACGGGCTTTTGACGCTGCTCACACTGGGCGATCCCTTGGCCCTGCTTGGAGGATTTTGATGTCACAGGCTGTGTTGCAAAAACGACGGATCGCTTGGGGGCGGGTGAGTTTGATCGCGATCTTGTGCGTTTCACTTTTGGGCAATGCCGTGGTCATCGGAGCCGTGCTGCGGGCGCATCAACTCAGAGTGGCGGTGTTGGGCGATATGGATATGCGCACGGCCTCCTATCCGCCCGACATTCGCAAAGCCTTGCGCAAAGACATCATGGCGCACAGCGACACGCTTGGCCCCGCGCTTCAGGCCGCAATGGCCGCCCGCGCAGAGGTGATAGCCACCAGCACCACAGAGCCGTTTGATCGCGCGGCGACAGAGGCTGCGATGGCGGCGTTTCGGGTCAAATTGGACGCGGTACTCGATCTCACCCAGGGCGTGGTGCTTGGGGTGATGGAAGAGCGCGCCTCTGAGGGTTGAGGTGCGCCCTCTTGTCTTTGGCGCGGGGATCGGGTAGGCAGGGCACGCGGGGGTTTGGCCCCTGCGCCATCCCAAATCCTTGAAATCACGCCCGTTTTCGGGGCCATCCGCATGGGTTGGCCCTTGCGGGTCTCTGCGCGAGTGCCTGATGATCGAAACCACCCTGTTGCGCCATGAACGGCATCTGAAAAACCTTGCCCTGCTGCTGGGCGTCGCCTCGACGATTGCCATCGTGCAAAACTGGTATCCGCTGAACCTGTTTCTGTCGTTGCCGTTTTGCCTTATTTGGCTGGCGATGGGATGGTTGCATTCCGAGCGGCAGTTGAAATGGATCAACATCCTGTTTGCCGCATTTTACGTTTACGGCATTGGGCGCTATCTGGTGCTCGGGGCGTAGCCGCCATTAAATCTCGATGGCGACAAGCACCTCTGGGACTTGGACCACGCCCTCGTCCAGAGCGTAGACCAGCGGATCACAGCTCTGTGCCAAAAGCGGGAATGTGCCCCAGTGGCACGGGATCACCGTTTTGAAATCAAAGAATTTTTGACAGGCATAGGCGGCGCGGGTCATGTCCATCGTGTAATGGCCCCCAGCGCAGAGAATGCCGATGTCGGGCTGATGCAGATCGGCAAACCACGCCATATCGGCCATGAGATCGGTGTCGCCAGAGACATAGATCGTGTGGCCTTCGCCCGAGATCATAAAGCCCGCCGGGTCGCCCGCATATCGCGGTGCGCCGTCTTTGAAATCAATTGAGGAAGAATGCACCGCGTTCACCATCGTGACCCGCACCGCCGCGTCGCCTTCGCCCAAGGTGCCTTCACCCAAGGTGATCGTGCCGCCCTTGCCAAAGCCCGTGACCTGCGCGCCTTCGGCTCCCAGAATGAGCGACAGTTCATGGATGCAATAGATCATCGCATCCGTGTCGCGTGCCACGGGCAGGGTGGTCGAGGCGTGATCGCCATGGCCGTGGGTGAGAAAGATCGCCGTGGCCCCTGTGGTGGCCTCCGCCGCGCGCTCCTCTGGGAAGGAGGGATTGCCCGCAAGCCACGGATCAATGAGCAAAACCTGATCCGCGATTTCGATGCGAAAACCGGAATGTCCAAGCCAAGTGATTTTCATGCGCCCTCTCCTATATAGTCCTCAAACGTAGCTCAGAAAAAGCTAGCACAGGAGCAGGAAAAATCACATGTGGACAGAGCAATTCGATGGCTATTGTGAGCGGGTGGATTTCACATTTTGGTCAGAGCCCGTCAATGCGCTGACCAATTTGGCCTTTGTGCTGGCGGCGCTTTACGTCTGGCCACGCACCCGTGATGTCCCCTTGGCGCGGGCGATGACGGTGGTCCTGATGTTGATCGGGGTTGGGTCCTTTGCCTTTCACACCACCGCGACACGCTGGGGGGCACTGGCCGACACCGCACCGATCCTGGGTTTTATTCTGCTGTATATTTTCGCGGCCACGCGGGATTTCTTTGGGCTAGAGCGGTGGAAAAGCGTGCTCGTGACCCTGTTGTTTTTCCCCTTTGCCGCTGCGACTATGCTACTGTTTGCCAAGCTCGGGCTTGGATCGTCCTCGGCCTATGCGCCCGTGCCGATGTTGATCTTCATCTACGCTTATCTTCTAAAGGACAAAGCCCGCAAAACCGCGCGCGGCTTGGCGGTGGGGGCGGGGCTGTTGTGCCTCTCCATCGGCTGTCGCATGTTGGATGATCCGATCTGCGCCCTCTGGCCGATGGGCACGCATTTCCTCTGGCATCTGCTCAATGCCGTGGTTCTGGCGCATATGATCGCGGTCTACGCCAACCATATAGGGGTGAAGGAGGCTTGAAGGCCGCGCGCCTGCGCGATAAAGCCATGTCAAAAGCCCTGTGCCAACAGAATAGACGGAGCCCAACCATGTCCATTGACATCGACACCGCACGCCGGGTCGCCAAACTCGCCCGTATCCGGGTCGAGGAAGACGCACTTCCCGCACTGGCCGAAGAGTTCAACGCTGTGCTTGGCTTTATCGAGCAACTCTCCGAAGTGGATGTCGAGGGCGTCGAGCCGATGACCTCGGTCACGCCGCAGCGCCTCAAGCGCCGGGTCGATGAGGTCACCGATGGCAATATGCAGGCGAGCATCCTGAAAAACGCGCCCGATGCGCGCGAAGGCTTTTTTGCGGTTCCGAAGGTGGTGGAATAATGTCTGATCTCAATAAACTCACCCTGTCCGAGGCCCGTGACGGTCTGCGCAAAGGCGATTTTACCTCGGTTGAGGTGACCGAAACCTGTTTGTCCGCGATTGCCGCCTCCGGCGCGCTCAACGCCTTTGTGCACAACACGCCCGAAATCGCGATGGAACAGGCCAAAGCGGCCGATGCCCGGATCGCGTCCGGCGAGGCCCCTGCGATGTGTGGCCTGCCGATCGGGATCAAAGACCTCTTTGCCACCAAAGGCGTCGACACCCAAGCCGGGTCGCGCATCCTGGAAGGCTTCAAACCCGAATATGAGAGCACCATCACCACCAAGCTGTTTGACGCGGGTGCGGTGATGTTGGGCAAGCTCAACATGGACGAATTCGCCATGGGGTCGTCGAATGAAACCTCTGTGTACGGCAATGCGGTCAACCCGTGGCGCCGTGGCAATGAGGACACCCAGCTTACGCCGGGCGGCTCCTCTGGTGGCTCTGCGGCGGCTGTGGCGGCGGACCTGTGTTTGGCCGCAACCGGCACAGACACCGGCGGGTCGATCCGCCAACCGGCGGCTTTCACCGGCATTGTCGGGATCAAACCGACCTACGGGCGCTGTTCACGTTGGGGCGTGGTGGCTTTTGCCTCCTCCTTGGACCAGGCTGGGCCGATGACCAAAACCACCCGCGATGCGGCGATCATGTTGGAAGCCATGTGCGGCCATGATGCGAAAGACAGCACCTCCGCCGATCTGGCCGTGCCGAATTTTGAGGCCATGCTGACCGGCGACATCAAGGGCAAGAAAATCGGTATCCCGAAAGAATACCGCATGGAGGGGATGCCTGAAGAGATCTCCAAACTCTGGGACGACGGTGCAGACATGCTGCGCGCGGCGGGGGCTGAGGTCGTCGAGATTTCGCTGCCCCACACCAAATACGCGCTGCCCGCCTATTATGTGATCGCGCCCGCTGAAGCCTCGTCCAACCTCGCGCGCTATGATGGGGTGCGTTATGGCCACCGCGCCAAATTGGCGGCGGGTGACGGCATCGACGACATGTATGAAAAGACCCGTGCCGAAGGTTTTGGTCACGAGGTTCAGCGCCGGGTGATGGTCGGCACCTATGTGCTCTCGGCTGGGTTCTATGACGCCTATTACAACCGCGCCCGCAAAGTCCGCACCTTGATCAAAAAGGATTTCGAGGACGTGTTTGCGGCCGGCATTGATGCGATCCTGACCCCCGCGACACCGTCGGCGGCCTTTGGTCTGGGTGAAATGTCGGACAGCGATCCGATCCAGATGTATCTCAATGACGTCTTCACCGTGACCGTTAACCTGGCGGGTCTGCCGGGGGTTTCGGTGCCTGCGGGGCTGTCGGCCAAGGGGCTGCCGTTGGGGCTGCAACTCATCGGGCGCCCGTGGGAAGAGGGTGATCTGCTGAATATCGCCCATTCGCTTGAGACGGCTGCGGGCTTTGTTTCCAAGCCGGAAAAATGGTGGTAAGGGACGCCGAACTGACCTCATCCTTGGAGCTTGCCGCCCATGCGCCGCGCCTCTTACGCCTTGATTTCTTTGATTGCCCTTGCGGCTTGCGAAACCCCCGTGCCGGACAGCGGCTCCGGCGTGGGCTTTGGCTCCTATGCGGATTATCAGGCCCAACGTGAGGCCGAGTTGATTGCCAATGGCGATGGGCGGGGTCAAAACGCGGGCGTGAGCACGAACGCAACCACAGGTCTCGACACTCAGGCGATTTCGGCGGAAGCCACCGCAGCGATTGATGCGGCGGAAAACACCGCCGCACCTGTGGGTCCCGCGCCCAAAGCGGTGACCAACGCCATCGGGATTTCTTCGGAAAACAATTTCGATGCGGTTGCCTCCGAGCGGTCGATCGAAGAAGACGCCGCCCGCGTCGCGGCCAACAAAGATTCCTATGTGACCATTCAGCCGACTGCCGTGCCGACCCGCCCAACCAAGGATGCGGCCACAATTGTTGAGTTCGCCTTGTCGACCACCAATCGCGTCGGTGAAGCGCTGTATTCGCGGCTGATCCCCGGCGCGCAGACCCGTGCGGCGCGCGCCTGTGCCAAATACCCGTCGCCCGATCTGGCACAGGAAGATTTCCTCAACAGTGGCGGGCCGGAACGCAACGCCAAAGGGCTTGATCCCGATGGCGATGGCTTTGCCTGTAGCTGGGACCCTGCGCCGTTCCGTTTGGCCGCCAGCGCCCGCTGACTTGTCTGATGTGCTAAATATCGTTGATCATCCGTCGCCCAATTTTGGCGAACGGCGCGGCGGTGTGCGCCCGGATATGGTGGTGTTGCATTACACCGCCATGACCTCCGCCGATGCCGCGTTGGAGCGGCTCTGTTGCCCGGATCACGAGGTCTCCGCCCATTACCTGATTGATGGACGGGGCGTAATTTTGCGCCTCGTTGATGAAGAAAACCGGGCTTGGCACGCGGGGGCGGGGCAATGGGGCCGCGTCACGGATGTGAATTCTCATTCCATCGGGATCGAACTGGCCAACCCCGGCACTGTCCCCTTTGCCGCGGATCAAATGGATGCGTTGGAGCGGCTTTTGACCGACATCATCGAGCGTTGGTTCATGGCGCCCGAACGGGTCATTGCCCATTCCGACATGGCACCCTCGCGCAAAATCGACCCCGGCCCACGTTTTGATTGGCGCAGATTGGCGCTTGGCGGCCTGTCGGTCTGGCCACAGGTTACGCTGGATTTTGAGGCCCGTGAGGATGAGTTTTTGCAAGGTCTCGCGGCGTTTGGCTATCCAGACGCCCCGATCGAGGCGCTGTTGCCGGCCTTTCGCGCCCGCTTTCGTCCCAATCATCACGGCCCCCTTGATGCCATAGATATGGCCATGGCGCATGATCTGGCGACACGCTTTCCCGTTGACCCGGACGACTGGCTCGCCTAAGTCGCTCAGATACGCGGATGGCTGGATAATCGCGGGCTGGGGGCGATCCCTGGCGCGAGGAAAGTCCGGACTCCATCAAGCAACGGTGCCGGGTAACGCCCGGCGGGGGCAACCCTAGGGACAGCGCCACAGAGAACAGACAGCCCTCTCATACGGGGGTCATGGTGAAACGGTGGGGTAAGAGCCCACCGCGGGACTGGCAACAGAACCGGCACGGCAAGCCCCACCGGGAGCAATGCCAAATAGGGACGTCGCGCGGGGACTGTGTGCTTTGCATACCGCCCGCAGGGATGCTTGAGCCCGAGACGTCCGGGTTGGCAGCTTGAGCCTGTTGGTAACAGCAGGCCTAGAGGAATGGTTATCCACGGCGGGTCCGCCCGCTGAGACAGAATCCGGCTTATAGGCCGTCCGCGTATATTTCTTTCATCCATTTTAAATGGGTCATAGCCGACATTGGCGCTCAACGCAGCTAAAGGCAGGAACGAGCCCATCGTAGCTGATGCTGCGTTGTGTAGAAATGTCGGCTATCAGGGCGATTAAACCGCACAGAAAGAAGGTCAGTTGGAATGAGCATTGGCAAGGTTCTTCTTAGTATATTTGCGGTGACTATAACCGTTTTCATCTTGCTCGTGCTCTTTGCCCTCGGCGGTACAAAAGTGGTTTCAGAAGGCTCATACGGTCCTTTCACAATTGGCGAAGATAAGTCGCAGTCAGCAGCTACTCTCGAGCGACTTGGCATGTGGCCCCCAGAGCCGCGTCCGTTCCACGATACGCTGCTTGAAGCCCCGGATATGGCTGAACTTCAGCGCAACTTCTCGGAAGACGACAGTATTGTCGTGTGGTTTGGCCAAGCATTCGGGGTACCTATGCGCTTGGAGTTTGTCGACGATACTCTGGACCGGTCTTGGCCGATTTTCGAACCCAAAACGTGGTCAAATCCGAACCCCAGATATGACGAAATCGATGCCGCCATGTTGGCTTTTCAAGATCAAATCACCATCGGCATGTCTCGAAACGACGTCTATAAGCGGATAGCTGGCAACGAAACCGGGCTGAAGGCATATGTCTCGACCCACGTAGCCCGCGCGGACACCTTCGACACGCAATCCTACGAGCGAAGGCTCGTCGATTCTTCCTACTCTGATTTCGTGCGCGACACTTCTGGTTGGAGATTCACCGGGCTTCATCATCTTGTGTGGTACAGCAGCTTTGTCACTCCGTATTACAGTCGCGTCAGCCTCTTCTTTGAGAATAATCGTCTACAACGAATAGAGCATTTTCACGGGCCAACAGAGTTGCCATGACCGCGGACAGACGCGTTAGTCAGAAATCAAAAGCGGCCATCGGTGTGGAAATGAAGAACGGCAGCTTCGTCCCGCTGAGTTGAACTCCGTGCAAGCTGTTGCGAAGGTCCGACATTCCCCGAGCAGATGAGATAAGGCGGCGGGATTATGATCTTAAATTTAAGATTACATGATAGCAAAACACTTTAGAAACTGATTTCCAAATAGACCAACGCCCTCCTGTGCGAGTGCTGCCCACTGGGTCTTAACGCGCAAAACTCCAGTTGTTGAGGGAGATGGCGGCATTCTCCCCGTTGGCACAAAGGATTTTTGCGCGCAGTATGGGTTTGAGAGAAATCTATAAGGGAGTGTCCCAATGAGTTTTGTACGGACTTTGACAACTTTGGCGATCGGCTTTGCCGCGGCAAAAGGCGTGGAGAAAGTGAAAAAGATGGGCGGGATGGACGGTGTGCGCGAAGCCATGCGTCAATCCGGCAATCCCGGCAGTGTGGCCGATCAAATGGGTCAGATGGCTGAGAAATTCGGCTTTCCGGGTGGCTCTGCTGCGGTGCGTGACATGATGGGCAAATTTGGCAACCAAGCCGCCGATATGTCGGAGGCGACCGAAGCCGGGCTTGGATCATTGTTCTCGGCGATGAGCGGGGCGGCGGCCTCGGGCGCGGCTTCGATGACCGATATGTTTGCCTCGGTGACACAGGGCACGCCGGTCGGCGCGGCTTCTGAAGAAAACGCCAAGCTGATGATCCGGGCGATGATCATGGCGGCCAAGGCGGATGGCGAAATTGACGCCGAAGAGCGCACCAAAATTCTGGATCAACTCAAAGATGCCTCAGACGAAGAAATCGCCTTTGTGCAGGCCGAATTGGACGCGCCTGTCGATCCGATGGCGCTGGCCAAGGATGCGGGCACCTCTGCGAGCGCTCAGGTCTATGCCGCGGCCCTGATGGCCATCTCTGTCGATACCGAGGCGGAAAAGACGTTTTTGATGGGTCTGGCGCAATCCTTGATGATGGACCCGGCGAAACAGGCGGAAATCCATCAATCGATGGGAAAACCGGTTTTGTAAGCTAAGCCTTTGAGGCGAAAGGGCGGCTTTCGGGTCGCCCTTTTGGGGGTGCAGTGAATGGCAGAAAAGAACCCATTTTACCGAATTTCGCCAATGCAAGTGAATATCTTTTAGAGGTTTGGAACAGAAATTATGTATCCTACCAATGTCTGCTCGTTGTCGACTTCAATCTGGCAAATCGCTTCCAGACGAGCACCCGTTCCCCACTCATAATCCCTCATTGGCTCTGCTTCTGTTGGCGGGTAGCAATGGGACCAAACGTCTTCATACCATTCTGGAAGGTCAGATGGTTTCGCAGAACGGTATTTTCGTTCGGGACGGACGTCATCTACATTGGTCATAATGCCTTTTACACCCCCGACAAGAAGTACAAATCCGTCGTCAGGTACATCTGGCATTTTGCTAAAATCGAATTTGAAAAAAAGATGAGCCGAATATGCCACTCCAGCTACCAGTACCGTTAGTAAGACCAATTTTCTCATTTGTTATCTCTTCTCGATCACGCCACCTAGATTTTGGCACTCGCAAGTGGCTTTCGCAACCCTTCCCCATGCATACGACAACTAAACAAAACCGTCTGCCCTGAACAGCGGCGGCCGGTGCATCAGTCGGCGCCAACGGCAACTTCGCCCACACTTCAGACCTCTACCCGGACCGCAATGACGGTCCGGCTTGAATGATGTTGAGCCCAATATGCGCGGCGCGGTGTCGGCGCTCTCAGGCCGCCGCCATCTGCGCAGTCCGGCTTTCTTGCCGCAGCAAATAAAACGACGCCGACAGGATCATCAGTGACCCGATCCACATCGACCCCGGCGGCACAAAGCCAAAGGCGGCCACGCCCAATGCCACATTGAGCGGCAATTTGAGGTGATCGAACGGCTGGAGATAGGCAGCGTCGGCGATGGAATAGGCCTTGGCAATCGCATATTGCGCCAGGGCGGTCAAAACCCCCGCCAACAACACGATCCCGCCCGATAGGCCAAGATCAAGCGCGATGCCGTCGCCCAAAGCGAGGCCGAAATTCACCGGTGTCAGCAAGAGCAGCAGGTAGACGGTGAGGCTTTCGGGCGTCTCGGTCCGGGTCATGCGTTTGGTCAACAATGAGGTCAGCGCCCAAAACGCCGCAGCGCCCACCGGGTAGAGCGCGTAGATCGAAAATCGTTCGGACCAGGGCGCGAGGATGATCATCCCGCCCAGAAACCCAAGCGTGACGGCAAACCAGCGCGCCAATGTGGTCTCTTCGCGCAAGATCAGCCCCGCGCCCAAGGTGACAAAAAACGGTGAGAGCATGATCAAGGCGATGGCCTGCCAGATCGGCACATGCGCCAGCCCTGCGATCCAAAGCTGAACCCCGATGGTGGCCGCCGCCACCCGCATCAAATGTGACCACAGGCTGTTGGTGGCCATGGCGCGCAGCCCGTGACGGATCACCCATGGGGCGGAAAACAGGAAGGCGATGAAATATTGCCAAAACGCCAGTCGCGCGGAGGGCACGCCCTGCATCATCGTGACATATTGGGTGAGGGCGTTGATCACGGCGAACAAAGCGCCGGCGGCGATCATCAAAAGCGCACCGGCGCGCGCGGGGCCGAGCGTGGCCCAAAGGCCGGAGGGGGAACGAGTCATGTGGCGTGTCCTTTCTGTTACCGCACATAACTCAAGGCACAGAAGGACATGGGGGCAGGGGGCAACCCCATCCCGCATCCAACTCTCTTTCATCCGGACTATACCGTCGGCCCCGGATTCACACCGGGTCTGCTGTCCCAGGGTGCCTGTGAAGGTGCCCGTGGCGCTCGCGGGCTTACATCAACGCCTGCGCGCCGTTGCTTACCGCCGGTGGGGAATTTCACCCCGCCCTGAGAGGTTTTGCGGTCCCAATGACCGCGACGCGTAAGCTATGCACAGCGCGGCATCGGCGCAAGTGTCAGACGTGCAGGGGCATTGTGCGAGAAAAGGAATGGACGGCACATGTGGTTTTTTGGCAAAACCCGACCGAACACCATTGACTCGGGGCCGCAAGGGCTTAAAAGGCGGGCTTCAAGGATTCCACGGGTCGGCCCGGACGCCCCCGTTGCATGAGATAACTGGAGTATTCAAAATGGCGAAGCCGACGACGATCAAAATCCGTCTCAACTCGACCGCGGACACGGGCCACTTTTACGTGACCAAAAAGAATGCCCGCACCATGACCGAAAAGATGGTCGTAAAAAAATACGACCCGGTCGCGCGTAAGCACGTCGAGTACAAAGAAGGCAAAATCAAGTAAGCCCTTCCGAAGACACCGAAATGCAAAACCCGCGCGACCCGAGAGACGGTCACGCGGGTTTTCTTTTTTACTATCCCCCGCCTGACTGCCTCACCCCCTGATCCCCAGAGATCCCCATAGAGAGACCTCGGGAGATCACCGTTCGCCGCCAAGCGCGGCCCACAGGAGAGGCCTGAGAGATGTTAGAGTGTGATCCATTAGATGAGAGACCAACGAGCCTGAGCGAAGCTTTGGCGGTGATGGATCGGCGGCCTGAGCTGCCACCCTTTGTGATGCGCCAGGCGATGCCGGCGGACACGATGCAGATTGACGATTTGTTCCGCGCCTCTTACGGCGAGTTGCTCAGAGCCGACTATTCCGAAGCGATTTTGGCAAAGGTTTTGCCGCCCCTCTTGGTGACCTCGCCGCGGCTTTTGAACAGCGGTACGTTCTTTGTCGCTGAAACCGGCGGCGGCGATTTGATCGCGGCGGGGGGATGGACACAGGCCAGCCCCTTTGGCGGTGTGGGCCCGCGCGAGATCGGCCATATGCGGCGCGTGGCGGTGCATCCCGATTATGTCCGGCGTGGGGTTGGCAGTGTGGTCTTGGATCATGTTCTGGCCAATGCACAGCGCACGGGCGTGACACGGATGTGTTGCCTCTCCACCCTGACGGCCCAGCCGTTTTATGAGGCGCATGGCTTTGCCATGTCTGGTGATGTCGATCTGATGCTGCGGCCCGGCGTGGCCCTGCCAGCGGTACAGATGGCGCGGGAGTTGAGCGCGTAAGCTTACGTGGTGGGAGACATAAAAAGGGCCGGTCACAGTGACCGGCCCTTGGCATTTCAAATTCGTCTGCAGATCAGTCGCGGTTGCCCAAAAATTGCAGCAGGAACATGAACAGGTTGATGAAGTCGAGGTAGAGGTTCAGCGCGCCCATGATGGCCGATTTCGCCAACCACTCACCGTCCATCGCATGCGCATGGGCGATATAGTCGGTTTTGATTTTCTGCGTGTCATAGGCGGTCAGGCCCGCAAAGATCAAAACACCAATGCCAGAAATCGCGAACTCAAGCCCGGAAGATTTGAGGAAGATGTTCACAACAGAGGCGATCAAAAGGCCGATCACCCCCATGATGAGGAACGATCCCCAAGCCGAGATGTCTTTTTTGGTGGTGTAACCCCAAAGCGACAGACCGGCAAAGGCTGCGGAGGTCACAAGGAACGTCTGCGCGATAGAGGCGCCGGTGAAGACCAGAAAGATCGAGCTGAGCGACAGGCCCATCAACGCGGCATAGGCGTAGAAATAGGTTTGGGTCGCGGCGGCAGACAAGCGTGACACCACGGCACCAAAGCCAAACACCATCGCCAGCGGCGCAAACATCACCACCCATTTCAAGGGCGTTGCGTAAAGCGCATAGCCAAGGCTGGTGAGATATTCGCCATCTTTCACCATATATTCGGTCGGGGTGGCGCTCACCGCGAGGTTGGACAGCGCCCAAGCGGCCAAAGCGGTGACCAAAAGGCCCACCGACATGGTGCCGTAAACTTTGTTCATATGGGTGCGAAGACCCGCGTCCACCTCAGCAGAGCGGGCACCTGCGCCTGCGTGGACCGTTCTGTAGTCAGCCATGGACTGTACTCCTGTGCGTCAAAATCACTACGCCCCGAAAAATTCGGGATTTCCTCTCTGATATTGGCAGTTTGGGAGGAGATTTCAAGCACATGCGGATCACAAACCGCGTGTTTCTTTTTGGCCCCTATTAATATGTGTCGTGAGGCGAAAAAAATCAAAAAAACCGCGACACTTTTAGATGTCGCGGTTCAAATGGGGGTGGGGCAGGGGCGCTGGCCCGGAGTCTGGCCTGTTTGTCGCATGATCGAACGGCTGTTCAGCGCATCCAATGGCGTGGCGCATCCCAAAGCGGACGCTCTGCCTCGCGCAGGGCCTCAAAACGGGTCAGGCCAATGTCGTCGAGCAAAGCATCATCCAATTGTGCCAAGCTGCGGCGTTGTTTTGAGAGGGCCATGGCAGCGCGCAGGCGAGAGAAAAAGGACGGTGCGCGGCGTGCGCCCGTGGTGCAGGTCGGGGCCAGAGTTTGAGCTTTCGCGAACATCGTCAATCCTTTCTAAATGGTGAACTATGGTGGCTGTGGAATCATTTTCCTTGATCTGTATCGCCGATCATGATCAACAAATAAAATGAATGCTTGTTGCGAAATAGATCACAGGAATTGATATGGCCCGTAATCTCGACATCACCGCCCTGCGCTCCTTTGTCGCCGTTGCCGATTGTGGTGGCGTGACCCGTGCGGCAGGCTATCTCAATCTGACGCAATCGGCAGTGTCGATGCAGCTCAAGCGGTTGGAGGAAAGCCTCGATTCCCATTTGTTGGATCGTTCGGCCCGCACCATCGCGCTGACCGCTTCGGGTGAACAGCTTTTGTCCTATGCCCGCCGGATGTTGGAACTCAATGATGAGGTCTATGGTCGTCTCACCGCGCAGGAATATGAGGGCGAGATCGTTCTCGGCGTGCCGCATGACATCGTTTACCCGTCAATCCCGCAGGTTTTGCAACAGTTTCACGCCAATTTTCCGCGGATGCGGGTCAATCTTGTCTCCTCCTACACGCTCAAACTGAAAGAGATGTTTGCACGCGGCGAGGCGGATTTGATCATGACCACCGAAGACGGGTTGGATGCGGGCGGCGAAACCATTGCCGAACTGCCTTTGGTCTGGATCGGGGCGATTGGTGGCAGCGCTTGGCGGCAACGGCCGCTGCGTCTGGCGTTTGAGCATAAATGCGTGTTCCGCAAAGGCGTCCAGGAAGCGCTGGATCGGGCGGGCATTCCGTGGGAAATGGGCATTGAAAGCGATCAAACCCGCACGATCGAGGCCTCCGTGTCGGCCGATCTTGCGGTGCACGCGATTTTAGAAGGCTCGACCCCGCCGCAGACGGAGCCGATTCATCATGGCGGGGCACTGCCGGAATTGGCCCATAAAAAGATCAACCTCTACGCCTCTGATCTGATGAAGGGCGAGGCGGAGACCACCCTGCGCGATTTGATCCGCAACGCCTATAGCTACCGCACCGGGGCGCGGCTCGCGGCACAGTGAATGGGTTTTGCGCCTCAGGGCGTGACAATCACCTTGCCCGTGGCCTGACGGGATCGGATCATATCCATCGCGTCGTCCACCTGTGAGAGCGGCACGCGGTTTGAAATATGCGGCGTGATCTCGCCGCGCGCCGCCCAGTCGAACAACTGACTCAGCGAGGCCAAAAACGGCTCGGCTTTAAAGCCCAAATAGGCGCCCCAGTAAAAGCCAATCACCGTGATGTTTTTCACCAGCATATGATTGGGTTTGATCTGGGGCAGTCCGCCGCCGGCAAACCCGATCAACAAAATGCGCCCATCCGGGTTGGTGGCGCGAAAGCAGGCCTCATACAAGTCCCCGCTGACCGCGTCATAGACCACATCGGCACCGCCAAGCGCCTTGATCTGGTCGCGGATGTCGTCCGCCTCTGCGTCGATCAGGTAATCCGCCCCGGCCTTTTGTGCGACGGCCAATTTATCGGCCCCGCGCGCGATGGCGATCACCTCCGCGCCCATCCGTTTGCCAATTTCCACCGCGGTTAAACCCACGCCCCCCGCCGCCCCGGTGACGACCAACCGCTCGCCGGGCATCAGCCGCGCCTTATAGCTGAGTGCCATATGCGACGTGCCATAGGCAATTTGCAGGGCGGCGGCGGCGTCATAGCCGAGGCCGTCAGGGATCGGCACACAGCGTGAGGCGGCGAAATTGCCATAGGTCGCCAGACCACCCTGACCGGAAAACACCGCCACGCGCTGACCGATTTTGAGCGCTGTGACGTCCTTGCCAAGCGCCACCACCTCACCGGCCAACTCTAACCCGAGGGTAAAGGGCGGTGTCGGCGTGTCCTGGTAGGTGCCTGTGCACATCAATGTGTCGGCAAAATTGAGGGCGCTTGCGTGGATTTTGACCCGCACTTGATCCGCGTCAAGCGGCTCCAGCGGCATCTCCTTGAGTTCGGGCGGTCGATCAAACGCGGTAACGCGGTATGCTTTGGTTGTCTGTGTCATGGCGCGATTTTGGCCTGCCCGGCGTGGCCTGTCTATGCGATTCAGCGCCTGTACGAGTCGCATTTGCCCCTTTTTACAGGGCGGATACAGTGCGGGATGAGGTCTGTGAGGCGGGAGGCGCGATTTGCAAAATGCAACAAGTGATCAAAAAACACGCGCAGGTTTAGTAAGTGTCTTGCTGACAATTATCTGATTTAGCGATATTTTACCAAGGTACTTAGTTGTATATCCTTTATAATCAATGACTTAGTCTGTATGTTTTCAATCCTATCCAAAAAGACAGGTTGAGCGAAAGGCTCAAGCCTAAGAAACGTGCTATACACGCATAGGTTATTGCGCGCAGCACGAACAAGGAGCGGTTAGTATGAAACATCCCGTGGACGTCCACGTGGGCAAGCGGATTCGCCATCGTCGTTGGATGGTTGGTATGACGCAGCAACAGCTTGCAGAAAAAGTTGGGATCAAATTCCAGCAAATTCAAAAATACGAAACTGGCATGAACCGTGTCTCCGCATCCCGTTTGTGGGATATCGCGGAATCTCTTGGGGTTCCGGTCGCGTTTTTCTTTGATGGCATGGAGGCACATGTGCGCGATATGAAAGACGCCGTCGCCGCACAAGACGCTGTTCCCGCCGATATTCTGGCCGACAAAGAGGCGCTTGAACTGGTACGCTCTTATTATGCGATCCCAGAAAACCAACGTCGCCGTTTGTTTGAACTGGCGCGGGTCCTGTCCGACGTTGCCTAAGCTTTGATCTGCGCAAAGCCAGGCGCACACGAAGCGGTGTGTGTGGCCTTCCTCTCAGCCCCCCAAATGATCGGCCCCCTTGCCTGAATGGCAATTGGGGCCGTTTCTTTTACGCCTCATCCTTTGGCATCTGCGCGGGTCTTTCTTTGTGCGCCGTATTTTGGCCTCGCCGTCGCTTGACCTGACAGGGCCAAGCGGCTACCGCCAAGATCAAAGCCGCTGCAAATGTCCATACCAATGGCCATGCCAAGGAGAAGATGATGAGCGATGTCACAGCCAAATCGGAACAGGGTCTGAGCGAGACAGATCGCACAGAGATCATCGCCACGGCCCATGCCGCAGCCGGGGTGGCACGAGAGGTGACGCTTCAGTATTTTCGCGGTACGGCTCTGGACACCACCTCCAAAAAAGACGCGGGCTTTGATCCGGTGACCGTGGCTGACCGTGGCTCGGAACAGGCGATGCGTGCACTGATCGAGGACCGTCGTCCGCAAGACGGGATTATGGGCGAAGAATTTGGCCCCAAAGCGGGCACATCCGGGTTGACCTGGGTTTTGGACCCGATTGATGGCACGCGCGGGTTTATTTCCGGCACCCCGACATGGGGCGTGTTGATCGCGTTGCGCGATGCCGATCAGGCGCTGTTTGGCATCATTGATCAACCCTATATCGGGGAACGGTTTTTGGGCGGGTTTGGCCTGTCTGAAATGACCGGTCCGCATGGCACACGGGCTTTGGGCGTGCGCACCGGGGTGACGCTTGACGATGCCGTGATTTTCTCGACTTTCCCGGAAGTCGGCTCCGAGGTGGAAGGCCGCGCGTTTCACGATCTTGCCGGGCGCTGCAAACTCACCCGCTACGGCATGGATTGCTACGCCTATGCGCTTTTGGCCGCGGGTCAGATTGATCTGGTGGTCGAGGCCGGGTTGCAATCCTATGACATTCTTGCGCCATTGGCGGTGATCGAAGCCGCAGGTGGCATTGTCACCGATTGGCAGGGTGGGCCGGTGCTTGAGGGCGGGCGGGTTTTGGCCGCGGCCAGCAAAGAGTTGCATGACGCGGCTTTGGCGGTACTGTCGACCTATTGACCCATCTTTGAGGCTCCAAAATGCACCGCTGTTTTCTGATCCGTAATGCCGATGTCATTCTCACCATGGATGACGGACGACAGGAGATCAAAGGCGGTGATATTTTGGTCCGCGATGGTGTGATCGAAGCGGTTGGGCAGGGGCTTTATGACGATGATGCCCAAATCGTCGATGGCCGGGGCTGTCTGGTCACGCCGGGGCTGATCAACACCCACCATCACCTTTACCAAACCCTGACCCGCGCCGTGCCCGCTGCGCAGGACGCGCTGTTGTTTGGCTGGCTCAAAACGCTCTATCCGATCTGGGCTAGGTTCGGACCTGACCATATGCGGGTTTCGGCCATGGTCGGTCTGGCGGAATTGGCACTTTCGGGCTGTTCCACCACCTCCGACCACCTCTATCTCTATCCCAACGGTGCGCGGCTCGACGATACGATTGACGCCGCAAAGGCCATCGGCCTGCGGCTTCACGCCACGCGCGGGGGCATGTCGATTGGCGAAAGTGCCGGGGGATTGCCGCCCGACAGTTTGGTCGAGCGCGAAGAGGATATTCTCGACGATTGCATCCGCGTCATTGACGCCTTTCACGATCCAAATCCCGGTGCGATGATCCGGGTTGGCGTGGCTCCTTGTTCGCCTTTTTCGGTGTCGCGCGACTTGATGCGCGATGCGGCGATTTTGGCGCGGGACAAGGGCGTGATGATGCACACGCATCTGGCCGAAAATGACGAAGACATTGCCTATTCTCTGGAAAAATTCGGCTGTCGCCCCGGCCAATATGCCGAAGATCTCGGCTGGACTGGCCCCGATGTGTGGCACGCCCATTGCGTCAAACTGGATGTGAGCGAGATCGAACTTTTCGCCAAAACCGGCACTGGCGTGGCGCATTGCCCCTGCTCCAATTGTCGACTTGGGTCTGGCGTGGCCCCGGTGCGCGCCATGCGCGATGCGGGGGTGAATGTGGGACTTGGTGTTGATGGCTCGGCGTCCAATGACATCGGCAATCTGGTGGCTGAAGCACGCATGGCGATGTTGTTGCAACGTGTCACCTATGGCGCCGATAAGATGAGCCCGCGTGAGGCCTTGGAAATTGCCACACGTGGCGGGGCCAGGGTTTTGGGCCGCGATGACATTGGCCAAATCGTGCCCGGGATGCGTGCCGATATTGCGATCTGGGATATGTCTGACGTCGAAGCTGCGGGCAGTTGGGACCCGGCGGCGCTGTTGTTGGCCGGGCCGATGGTGGTGAAACATCTGTTTGTGGAAGGGCGGCATGTGGTGTCGGACAGTTGGGTCACCACGATCAACATGGAGACGACGCTTGCATCACAGGCGCGGCTTTTGAAGGGGTTGATGGACGGGTGACGACACCTGTGAGAGACGAGGGAGCGAGACCATGAAGCAACGGACAACCGCCTGTGCCATCGCGGCGGCCTTGATGTTAACGGCCTGCGGCCCAGAAACCGGTGCGGGATTCGATCAAATCACCCCCGTTCAGAGCGAAAACGCCACGTCAAACACCCTGCGCGGGCGTGTCGTGACCGGGGCTGAGGTGGTCAGCCTGATCAACGCCGAACGCACCAGACACGGGCGCGCGGCCCTGACCCTCAATGCCAAGCTGGCGGTGGCCGCACAGCGACATGCCGATGATCTTGTGGCGCAAAACTACTTTTCCCACACGGGCAAAAACGGGCCCACTGTGGGCGATCGTGTGACGGCGGTGGGGTATCGCCATTGCCTCGTGGCCGAAAACCTCTCGGCGCAGTACCCGACGATCCAACAGGCGGTCATGGGGTGGATGGCCTCCCCCGGGCATCGAAAAAACATCCTGCTCAAACAGGCGCAGAGCGTCGGTGTCAGCGACAACATGACCATCGTTGCCGTGTTTGCGAGAGGATGTTGACCGCCGTTGCATGATACCGTTCAAACCCTAATCAAATTGCACATGAATGTTGAGTATGCGCCGAAAATCCGCCCTTAAACCGTCACTTTTCCCATGGAAAAAGGCGACGGTTTCTAAGGGAAGAGCGATGATGAGCCTTATTCGCGGTTTGATCGTGTTTGCGATTGCTGTTGGCGGGTTGGGCGGTCCGGCCCATGCGGCGGATGTGCGCCCGATGCCAAAAGCGACGGTGACGATTGCGGTGGAACAACCAAAGGAGACCGCCCGCGCGCTGATTGCAGCGATCAATGCCCAAAGACGAGCGCGTGGGTTGACCAAGCTGAAGGTGAACACAGCGTTGACCCATGCTGCCCAAGCCCATGCGGACGATCTGATCCGGCGCAACTATTTCGGCCACACGTCGCCTGAGGGGCTTGGGCCGCGCGAGCGCGTGTTGCGGGCCGGGTATCAAAGCTGTCTGGCCGGAGAAACCCTTTCCTACAGTTGGAAAACCGTCGAACAGGCCATGGCCGCATGGATGACGTCCGACGGCCATCGCCGCATTGTTTTGAACACCCAAGTCAAAGACATCGGCATTGGCATCGGGCCAAACAATTTGTTCGTCGCAGTGTTTGCCAAGGGCTGCCGCTGAGGCCCAAAGCAAACCGCGACCTCAACCACGGCGTCAAACCGCGACCCTGTGGCCCATCACATAGGTGGCGATGACCGCGCGGTCGTCGCCCATCATGATGGTCGGAAACACCTCTTCCCAAATCGTTTCGGCCCGGATCGCGCGCTGGGCAATCGCGGGGGTGGAGGCCAGATCGAGCACGGTGAAATCCGCTTCCATCCCCGGCGCAATCGAGCCAATCCGATCTTGCATATGCAATGCATGGGCAGAGCCATAGGTGGCCAACCACAAAAGCTGGGCCGGGTGCAATGCGGTATGGGTCAACTGGCCGATCTCATAAGCGGCGGCCATGGTGCGCAGTAATGAGAACGACGATCCGCCGCCGGTGTCGGTGGCAAGACCCACGCGGTGCCCCTCCGCCTTGCGCGCACCCATGTCAAACAGGCCCGAACCGATAAAAGTGTTCGAGGTCGGGCAGTGGATCAGCGAACAATCATTGGCTCTCAGGTGATCGATCTCGCGCGGTTCCAGATGGATCGCATGACCAAAAAGCGCCCCTTCACGGACCAATCCGAACTGTTCATAGGTGTCCAGATAATCGCGCGCAGTGGGATATAGCCCTTTGACCCATTCGATTTCGTCCAATTGCTCGGACAAATGCGTTTGCATCAAACAGGACGGGTGCTCTGCCCACAGCGCGCCAAGGGCCTCCAACTGTTCTGGTGTCGAGGTTGGCGAAAACCGTGGCGTGATCGCATAGGTGGCGCGGCCCCGTTCATGCCAGCGCTCCAACAAGGCCTTGCTGTCGTCATAGGCGGATTGGGCAGTGTCGCGCAGGCCTTCGGGGGCGGTGTCGCGGTCCATACAGGTTTTGCCCGCCACAATCCGCATTCCGCGCGCCTCGGCCGCCTCAAACAGCGCCTCAACAGAGCCGGGATGTATGGTGCAAAACGAGGTCACCGTGGTGGTGCCATTGGCCAAAAGCAAATCGAGATAGCGTCCGGCAATGTCATCGGCATAGGCCCGATCCGCGAATTTCATCTCTTCGGGAAAGGTGTAGCTGTTCAGCCAATCAATCAGCCGCTTGCCCCAACTCGCGATCATCGCGGTTTGCGGATAATGGGCATGGGCGTCGATGAAGCCGGGTGTGATCAAACCCGGACCATGGTCATGAAACACCGCGTCGGGGTGTTTGGCGCGCATGTGATCGCGCCCGCCGATGGAGACCACTTTGCCGTCCCGGACCAAAATCGCGCCGTCTGATTGAACCTGAACGGCTTCGGTCGGGGGGATCACAAACGGGTCGCCTAAAAATTGGACAACCTGACCGGCGATGAGTGTTTCCATGGGAACCTGCTTTGGTAAAAGGCGTGTAACGTTGGAAACAGATTAAGCACGCAGATCAGGGAGGTAAATCAATCTTGCCTCTGTTTCTCTTGGGCAAGCTGCCTTAAAGTCCCCGGTGACGAACAAGCGGGCACGATATGAGCGAAGATCAGCAGGACATCACCGAAGAGGCGGCGGTCGAAGAGGCCGAAGAGGATGTATATTCGCTGAGTGCGCGTGTGCTCAGTTCAATCCTCTTTGCCGTCGATACAGGCAATCGGACCAAGCTGATTGAACTGATGGAACCGCTGCACGCGGCCGACATCGCCGACTTGCTCGAACAGGTCAACGCCTTTGACCGGCGGCGGCTGATTCTGCTTTATGGTGCTGAGTTTGACGGTGACATCCTCTCAGAACTCGACGAAGGCATCCGCGACGAGGTGATCCACGTCCTGCGGCCCGAAGTTTTGGCCGAAGCCGTCCGCGAACTTGAATCCGATGACGTGGTCGATCTGATCGAAGACCTCGATGAGGAATCGCAAGAGGCGATTCTGTCCTCTCTTGAGGATGCTGATCGGGTTGCCGTCGAAAAATCCCTGTCCTACCCGGAATTCTCCGCCGGTCGTTTGATGCAGCGCGAGGTCGTGATGGGCCCGGAGCATTGGACCGTGGGCGAGGCGATCGATTTCATGCGCGAGGCCGAGGGGCTGCCGGAAGATTTCTACCACATGGTGCTGATTGATCCCAAGCTGCATCCCGTGGGCCATGTCACCCTTGGCAAAATCCTTGGGGCACCGCGCAAACAACCTTTGGTCGAGCTTTTGGAGCCGGGATTTCGCACCTTTCGCGTCGATGAAAGCGAAACCGATGTGGCCTATGCGTTCAACCAGTATCATATGATCGCCGCCCCCGTGGTGGACGAGGACGACCGGGTGGTCGGCGTGATCACCATTGATGACGCGATGAACGTGTTGGACGAAGAACACGAAGAAGACATCATGCGTCTCGCCGGTGTTGGTGAAGGCTCTTTGGCCGACCGGGTGTTTGACACGGTGAAACAACGCCTGCCGTGGTTGGCGGTCAACCTTGTGACCGCGATCATGGCCTCTTTGGTGATTGCGCAATTCGAAGCGACGATCTCGCAATTTGTGGCCCTTGCTGTGTTGATGCCCATCGTGGCCTCAATGGGCGGCAATGCCGGCACACAGGCGCTGACCGTGGCCGTGCGTGCGATTGCCACCCGCGATTTGACCGGCGCGAACGTCTGGCGGGTGATCCGTCGTGAGGTGCTCGTCGGGCTGACCAATGGCATCGTTTTCGCGGTGATCATGGGGATTGTTGGCATCGCTTGGTTCGGCTCGCCCGCGCTGGGCGCCGTCATAGGTGCGGCGATGGTGATCAATCTGGTGATCGCGGGACTGGCCGGGATCGGGGTGCCTGTTGTATTGGAGCGCATCGGGGTTGACCCGGCGCTGGCCTCGGGGGCCTTTGTAACGACCGTGACGGATGTCGTTGGCTTCTTTGCATTTTTAGGTTTGGCGGGTGTGGTTCTTCTGTGACTGTAACGGATGATTTGAAATCGGCACTGCGCGCGCGGGCGCGGGTGGCCCGCGCCAAGGCGCATAAGACCGGCGGGCTTGCGGCCAGTCAGGCGGCGCAATTGCTTTTGGGTTTTTTGACCCCGTTTCGCGGCCAGGTGATCGCGGGCTATCTGCCGATCGACACCGAGATCGACCCGCGCGCGGTGATGATCGCGCTGGCCCGAACGGGTCCGGTTGCCGTGCCCGTGGTCGAAGCCAAGGCCCAGCCTTTGCGCTTTGATCTATGGACACCCGACACGGTGATGGTCAAAGGCGCGTTTGGGACCCTGACCCCGGAACGCTCCATGCCCGTGACCCCGACCGTTTTGATCGTGCCGATGCTGGCGTTTAGCCGTCATGGCCATCGGTTGGGCTATGGCGGTGGGTTTTATGATCGGACCTTGGCGCAACTGCGCGCGCAGGGGCCGGTCTTTGCCGTCGGTCTGGCGTATGGCGCGCAAGAGGCGCCGGATCTTCCGGTCGAAGGCACCGACGCGCCGCTGGATGCGATTGTGACCGAGCGCGAAGTTTTGACCTTTTAGGACCTGTTTTGGAGGCTTCCCTCATGCACATTCCGCACAACCTGTTCAAACGCCGCTTGCACGAGCGGGTGCAACAATTCGGGGCATGGCACACGATGGGCGGCGGGCAACAGGCCGAACTCTTGGCCGCTGCGGGTTATGATTGGGTGCTGATCGACAGCGAACATGGCGCGATGGAGGTGACGGATGTGCTGGCGGTACTGCAGGCGCTGTCTGGATTTGCGAGCTGTGCGCCGGTTGTGCGGATCGCTGAGAATGACACGGCGCTGATCAAACGTCACCTCGATCAAGGCGCGCAGACGCTGATGGTGCCAATGGTGCATTCGGCACAGGCGGCGCGCGCGGCTGTGGCGGCGATGCGCTATGCCCCCGAAGGTGCGCGCGGCATGAATAGCATCACGCGGGCAAGCCGGTTTGGCGCGGTCTCTGACTATGTGGCTCAGGCGGCAAGTGAGCTGTGTCTGATCGTGCAAATCGAAAGTCGCGCCGGGATGGACGCGCTCGAAGAGATCGCGGCTGTCTCCGGCGTCGATGCGATCTTTATCGGCCCGGCCGATTTGGCCGCCGACATGGGATACCCCGGCAATTTGGCGGCACCCGAGGTCGAGGCGGCTGTTTTGGACGGGTTTGCCCGGCTCAAGGCGCTCGATATGCCCTCAGGCATTATCACCCTCGATGAGGCGGCGTTGCGGCGCTATATCGCGGCGGGCTCGCGGTTTACCGCGCTTGGCATTGATGCGGCCTGGTTGATGGCGGCGGCACGGGCCAGTTTGGCGCGGTTTCAGGACATTTGAGCGCGCAATGTGAGTATTTTGCTCACGGTAAAGGCGCATGTCTTGCCACATGTCTTGCCAACGGCCGCGCGGGGGCCTAAGCCTTTTTTCCATGAAAATTCTATTTCTCGGAGACATCGTCGGCAGTGCCGGACGCCAAGCTGTTCTTGAGCGGATCGCGAAACTGCGCGTCGATTGGGGCCTCGATTTCATCGTGGTCAATGGCGAAAACGCGACCAATGGCATGGGGCTTTCGGGTGAACATGCCAAGGGGTTGTTGGAGGCGGGCGTCGATTGTTTGACGTTGGGCGATCATGCTTTTGACCAGAAAGACATGATGCAATATTGCGAACGTGACACGCGGATCATCCGGCCGATCAATTTCGCCAAGGCGGCCCCCGGACGCGGTATGCGGATCTTTGAAGATCGGCGTGGTCGGCGCATTTTGGTCGCGCAAGTGCTGGGGCAAGTGTTCATGAAACGCGCCTTTGACGACCCGTTTTCGGCGTTGGATCAGGTGTTTATGACCCATAAACTGGGCGGGTCTATTCAGGCCGCTTTGATTGATGTCCATTGCGAAGCCACCTCTGAGAAAATGGCGATGGGGCATTTTTGCGATGGCAAGGCCTCGGTCGTTGTCGGCACGCATACCCATGTCTGCACCGGCGATGCACAGATTTTGCCCGGCGGTACGGCCTATCTGACCGATGCGGGCATGTGTGGCGACTACAATTCGGTGATCGGCATGGACAAGGCCGAGCCGCTGCGCCGGTTTGTGACGGGCATGGCGAAAGGTCGGTTTGAACCGGCCAAAGGCGAGGCGACTTTGTCGGGCGTCTATGTTGAGACCGATGACAAAACCGGGCTGGCCACACGGGTGCGCCAAATTCGCCAAGGCGGGCGGTTGGAGCAAAGCCTCCCGTAAGGGAAAATGTTCTGATTTCGGTGGCTTGGCCGCAAGAGTGTTTTGAAACTGCCCTTTATTCGCGCTTGTGAACCGGGGGAGCTACAGGTCATATTGCGCGGGAGATAGTCACTCAGCGCGAGGATGCATGGAGCTTTTTCAATTCAGCCCTATGACAGAGGCGGTGATCGCACTTGTCGTGGTTGGCGCTATGTTCGTGCTGTTTGTGCGCGAGATTTTTCCAACTGAAGTGGTTGCCATAACGGGCGCCGCTCTCATGATCGTTTTGGGCATTTTGCCCTATGATAAAGGCCTCGCGGTCCTGTCAAACCCGGCCCCTTGGACCATCGCGGCGATGTTCATCGTCATGGGGGCGATGGTGCGCACCGGTGCCTTGGAATGGTTCACCCGCCAAGCGGGGCGCTACGCCGAAACCCACCCGCCTGTGGCCATCGCTTTGCTGTTGTTGGTGGTGGTGATCCTGTCGGCTTTTGTCGCCAACACGCCAGTGGTTGTGGTGATGATCCCGGTGTTCATCCAACTGTCGGCCAAGCTCGGGGTGCAGCCATCTAAGTTGCTGATTCCACTCAGCTATTGCGCCATTATGGGTGGGACAATCACGCTTTTGGGCACCTCGACCAACCTCTTGGTCGATGGCGTGGCGCGGACTCAAGGCATGGAGCCGTTCACGATTTTCGAGGTCTCGATTTTGGGTCTGATCATCACCGCTTGGGGGCTGTTTTATCTTTTGGTCATCGGGCGGCATCTTTTGCCAAATCGCGACAGTCTGGCGGCGATGTTATCGTCTGGCCGCTCCAAGATGAAATTTTTCACCGAAGCCGTGGTGCCGCCCGACAGCAACCTGATCGGGCGTGAAGTCACCGGGGTGCAACTGTTCAAACGCGAAGGTGTGCGGTTGATCGACGTCATTCGCGGCGACAAATCCTATCGTCATGAATTGAACGGCTTTCAGCTTCAGGTGGGCGACCGCGTGGTGCTGCGCTCGCAGATCACCGAATTGCTCAGCCTTCAACGCGACAAATCGCTCAAACGTGTGGATCAGGTTTCGGCGGTGGAAACCACCACGATGGAAGTGCTGATCACGCCGGGGTGTAAAATGGTTGGGCGTTCGCTGTCCTCCATGCGGCTACGTCGCCGCTATGGCGTCTATGCGCTTGCGGTACATCGTCGCAACCAAAACCTGGGTCAAAACATTCAGGACCTCGTAGTGCGGGTGGGGGATACGCTTTTGCTCGAAGGTGCGCCCGCCGATATTCAACGGTTGGCCTCCGATATGGACATGGGCGACGTCTCGGTTCCGACCGAACGCGCCTATCACCGTTCGCATGCGCCGATCGCGCTGATCGCGATGTTCTCAATTGTGTTTCTCGCGGCTTTCGGTGTCGCACCGATCCTGATGCTCTCGGTGGTGGCCGTGGCCATCGTTTTGGTCACGCGCTGCATTGACGCCGAAGAAGCGTTCTCCTTTGTCGATGGCCGGCTTTTGGCGATGATCTTTTCGATGCTGGCCATTGGCGCGGCCTTGGAGACTTCGGGGGCGGTGCAATTGATCGTCACCGCACTGACGCCGCATCTGCAGGGCCTGCCGGTGTTTTTCGTGGTCTGGTCGATTTATCTTTTGACCTCGCTTTTGACCGAACTGGTGTCGAACAATGCGGTGGCCGTGGTGGTCACGCCGATTGCCATCGGGTTGGGGCATTCGATGGGGATAGATCCGCGCGGGCTTGTGGTGGCGGTGATGGTGGCGGCGTCTGCGTCCTTCGCCACGCCCATTGGCTATCAAACCAACACCATGGTTTACGGTCCGGGCGGCTATAAATTCACCGATTACATGAAAATTGGCATCCCGTTGAACATCTCGATCGGACTTCTGGCCTCTGCGGTGATCCCGTTTCTTTGGCCGATGTAGGGCGAATTCTTTTGAATTTGCCTGCTTTCCCCCATTGACCCCCGCGCGTGATCTTGCGGGCGGGGGGGCGGATCGCCTATAGAGGCGCGAATGCTGACTTAATTGAATTTGCGGAGGTGCCTCAATGGCAGGCCATTCTAAATGGGCAAACATCCAGCACCGTAAAGGGCGCCAGGATGCGGTGCGGTCCAAACTGTTTTCCAAACTCGCCAAGGAAATCACCGTGGCGGCGAAAATGGGCGACCCTGACCCGGAGAAAAACCCGCGTCTGCGTCTGGCGGTGAAGACGGCGAAAACGGCGTCTTGTCCGAAAGACGTGATTGATCGCGCGATCAAAAAGGCCATGGGCGGCGACGCTGAAAACTATGACGAAATCCGCTATGAGGGCTACGGCCCCTCGGGCATCGCCTTTATCGTCGAAACCATGACCGACAACGTCAACCGCACCGCCTCCAACGTGCGTTCCTATTTCACCAAAGCGGGTGGCAATTTGGGCACCTCTGGTTCGGTGTCCTTCATGTTCGACCGCGTGGGCGAGATCACCTATGACGCCTCTGCGGGCGATGCCGATACGGTGATGATGGCCGCGATTGAAGCGGGCGCTGAGGATGTGGAATCGGACGAAGACGGTCATTGGATCTACACGGCCGACAGCGATCTGTCGGCGGTCTCGGATGCTTTGGAGGCTGTTTTGGGCGAATCCAAAGAGGCCAAACTGATCTGGAAACCGCAAAACCGCACAGAGGTCGATCTTGAGACCGCGCAAAAGCTGATGCGTTTGGTTGAAACCATCGAAGACGATGATGATGTGCAGTCGGTGACGGCCAACTTTGACGTGCCGGACGATGTGGCCGCACAGCTTTAATCGCTGAGGCGACAGATTTCGAAAGCCCCCGCTAAGTGGCGGGGGTTTTTGTTTGGACGAGCTGGGATTTGGCCGTCCCAACGATTGCCTGTGTCACAGGTGCAAGCACACGCGCATTCAACCGCGAGACATGCCAAAACAACGCAATATCGACGGGCTCGGGCGAGAGGCGCAGCAAGGCGCCAGAGACCAGATGCGGTGCCAAAAGTCCCACGGGGTTCAAGCCCCAGCCCAGCCCCAACAGTGCCGCATCGACAAAGCCATGGGTGGACGGAATGCGGTGCGCGGGTAGAGACAGGCGTTGCCCAGTCATCCGCGTGGCCCAAATGTCCTGAAGCCGATCCTTTTCATTATAGATCAACGAGGGCGCATGGGAGAGGGCGGCGGCGGTGATCCCATCCGGGAGATAACGCGCGACAAAGCCGGGAGAGGCTACCGCCTCGTACCGCAGCGCGCCGAGCGGATGAATGTCACAGCCTGCGACCGCTGTGGCTCGCGCCGACACGGCCCCGCTGACGTCACCGCGCTTGAGGGCCTCGGCGGAGTGGTCCTGATCGTCGATCTCCAGTTGGAACAACAGCCCGTCCTGTACCGCAAGCGCTTGCGCCATCGCGGCGCAGAACCATGTGGCGAGACTGTCGGCATTGACCGCAATGCGCAGGGGCCGCTGGGTCACGCGCGCGTTCTGCCCAAGGTCGCGGCTCAATTGCGCCTCTAACAGGCCGACATCCTCCATATGCCGGGCAAGGCGACGTCCCGTTTCGGTGCCGGTACAGGGCGATCCGCGCAGCACCAAAGGCGTGCCCATCCGGTCTTCAAGCGCCTTGATCCTTTGGGAAATCGCCGAGGGGGTGACGTGCAGCGCATGGGCGGCTGCCTCAAAGCTGCCACTGCGCAGAACATGGGTGAGGGCGGTGAGGGCGGGGTAATCGGCGGAAGTAAGCATGTCTAATCTTTAGGTAGTATCTTTAATTTGTCTAACTTAAATTTTGCCCCTATCTCGAGCGGGCAAATCTTTTGGAGTGTCCATGATGTCGATCTTTCTCACCGGCTTTCTCACCGGGCTCAGCCTGATCGTCGCCATTGGGGCGCAAAACGCCTTTGTGCTGCGTCAAGGCATCCGGCGGGCGCATGTGGTGCCCATCGTTTTGGTCTGCGCGCTCTCGGATGCGGTCTTGATTTCGGTCGGGGTGTTTGCCTCGGCGCAGGTCTCCGAGGCCTTTCCGCACGTTCTGCCGCTGATGCGTTGGGGCGGGGCGGCGTTTCTGGCCTTTTATGGCGCGAAAGCCGCAAGGGCTGCGATCAAGGGCGGTGGCCATCTTGAGGCCGCAGCAGGCGGGGCAGGGTCTTTGGTTGCGGCTGTGAGCACGGCGCTGGCGCTGACATGGCTCAACCCGCATGTCTATCTCGATACGGTGGTGCTTTTGGGGGCGGTGTCGGCGCGATTTGCGAGCGCGCAAGAGGCCTTTGCCATCGGCGCGATCACCGCGTCTTTTGCCTTCTTTTTCAGCTTGGGCTTTGGCGCGCGGTTCTTGGCACCACTCTTTGCCCGTGCCACAGCATGGCGGGTGCTGGACGCGTTGATCGCCGGTGTCATGTGGACAATTGCCATCAGTCTTGTGCGCGGCGGCTGAATTGCCATTCGCGGAAAATCCCGCGAGTGTCGCGCCATGGTACAGATCAGCAAACCCGTTCAGGGCATTTTATGGATGCTCGTGACCACGTTGAACTTCGTGATGGTCAACGTCCTGGTCAAATATGTCGGCAGCGGCCTGCCGGTCCTGGAATCGGCGTTCTTGCGGTTCCTATTGGGGCTGGTGTTCCTGATCCCGGCGCTGAAATCGGTGGCCAAGGTCCAGTTCACCCCACGGCTGTGGAAACTCACCTTTGGCCGCGCGATGTGTCACGCCCTTGCCATGACCTGTTGGTTTTTTGCCATGACAAAAATTCCGATGGGCGAAGTCACGGCGATGAATTTTATGAACCCGATCTATGTCTCGATCGGGGCCGTGGTGTTGTTTGGCGAACGCATCGCTTTGCCGCGTATTTTGGCACTGGTCGTGGCGTTCTTGGGTGGGTTGGTGATCCTCAGGCCGGGCTTTCGCGAAATCGACCCCGGCCATGTGGCGATGATCGTCTCCGCCATCGCCTTTGCCGGCTCCTATCTGATCGCAAGCCAATTGACGCGTGAATTGCCGGCCTCTGTCGTGGTGTTTTTGATGTCGGTGACCGTGCCGTTGGTAATCGCGCCTTTCGCGCTCTTGCAGTGGGAGACGCCAACGCTGCATGAGCTGATCCTGTTGTTCTTCACCGCCGCTTTCGCCACCTTTGGCCATTATTCCATGACCCGCGCCTTTGCCTGTGCGCCGCAATCGGTGGTACAGCCGGTGGTGTTCATCCAACTGATCTGGTCGGTGAGCCTTGGGATGCTGTTGTTTGGCGAGGCGTTTGATCCATTTGTGCTGTTGGGCGGAGTGATGATCATCAGCGCGGTGTCCTTTATCACATGGCGCGAAGCGCGGGCGAAACGCTCTGCGCGGGCTGCGGCTGTCGTTGAGAAACCGTAATTTATGTTGATCTTGGTCAAGGTCGCGGGCGTGTGATCCGGTCACACTGACATCAATTCAGGACGCAGACATAAGGAGAAGCGCATGTCCAATACGCCACACCAACTGATCACAGATTTCCCAGATCTTGCGGATAAGATTTCCGCACTGAAACTGGAGGATACACATTTTTCACGCCTGATGGACGACTATAACGAGTTGAACGATCAGGTGCATTTGGCCGAAAGCAATATCAATCCGATGGAAGATCTGGCTTTGACCGAATTGCGTAAAAGACGAATGGCTCTGAAGGATGAGTTGTACGGGATTTTGACCGCGTCGGCGTGAAATCTACCTCTTTTGAGGCGATGAAATCCAGCACAAACAGAGAAGGGGCGCGTTAACCGAAAGGTAACGCGTCCTCTTGTGTTGTGAGAACAAATCATACACAATTAGTGTGTGAGGTTGGGTAAAATACCATATATTGCGGTTCTTTGGGCCGCATTGGGGCTTGGATTCGCCCTGATTCCCCCGAGGACAGCGCAGGCCGTGGGGGAGAGGACGGCTATTGAGGTTCAAGCGGGCGGGCAGGCCGCCAAAGCCCGACAATTCGCCTCAAATACCCCGCCCAAAGCCGCGCAGAAATCCAGCCAGCCCGGATCAATTTACGGCAAAAAACTCCGCGTCGTCGATGGCGACACATTGGTCTTGGGAGAGGTGCGCATCCGCCTGTTTGGCATTGATGCGCCTGAGCTGTCACAGACCTGTGGCGACATGCAAGGCGCGTTTTGGGGCTGTGGTGCATGGTCGAAAGCGGTGTTGGAACGGTTGGCACAACCCGGCCTGTCCTGCGCGCCGAAAGACATCGACCGATACGGGCGCACGGTGGCAGTGTGTTATGATCCAAAGGGCATGGATGTGAATGCCGCAATGGTCGCGGCCGGCGCAGCCTATGCCTATGTCAAATACGCCAAAGATTACGTCGAAACCGAACAAGACGCGCGCGCCGATGGCATCGGATTGTGGCGTGCGGCGGTGACCCCGCCAGCCCAATTTCGCGCCGACAAACGCGCCACACAGCTCGCATCAATGCCAGTTCAAACCCCTCCAGAGGGATGCGCGATCAAAGGCAATATCTCGAAATCCGGCAAGCTTTACCATTTACCCGGCGGGCGCTGGTACGAGGGTACACGGATTTCTCCCGCCTCAGGCGAGCGTTGGTTTTGTTCGGAAGGCGACGCACTGGCCGCCGGATGGCGTCGCGCACAGGGCTGATCCTCGTCAAAGTGCGACAAAGCCGTTTCCCCCCTTGCATGCCCCGAATTTTTCGCCTAAACGCCTCTGCACCGGGTCGTTAGCTCAGTTGGTAGAGCGCTTCGTTTACACCGAAGATGTCGGGAGTTCGAGCCTCTCACGACCCACCATCCCCCTCTACTCTTGGCAAAACGCAGTCTTTGATCTGGCGTGTATTGGCAATTCTGATCCCGGTTTTACGACCGAAGAGTCCAAAGCATCCTTGTCTTTCGCACCTGTCCTTTCGTCCTCTCAAACCGCTCGTGCCTGTGCCATGAACTTTTTTCACCCCTTAGACGCTTTTCCTCGATTCCCCGCTTGACGGGGGCGCGTACCGGCCATAGAACGCCCCTCACGTTCGGGGCTCGGCCCCGGTCGGGTAGCGGGCGGTTGTAGCTCAGTTGGTTAGAGTACCGGCCTGTCACGCCGGGGGTCGCGGGTTCGAGCCCCGTCAACCGCGCCATGCTACCACACCGGAAACGGCACGCGTCTGAAAGGGCGCATAGGAAAGACCTTGCCTCTTTTGGCAATGCGCGGTTGTAGCTCAGTTGGTTAGAGTACCGGCCTGTCACGCCGGGGGTCGCGGGTTCGAGCCCCGTCAACCGCGCCACTTTCTCACTCTGAGATCCATGATGTTCTCTCATACCTGTTACCTTTGACCCTCTTGCGCTTTTGCGCCGGCCCCCTCAGCATGGCCTCTCGCACACCGCGCGCTAGGGGGCATTCATGGGCCGTATCGACATCAAAACCTTCGGCCTCTTGCTGCTGACGCTCCTCGCTTTTGCGGGTAATTCGCTTTTGACCCGCGCCGCGCTGTCGGACCCGGCGCATGCCACAGGTGGCAGCGCCATGGCATTTGCGGCCGTGCGGTTGATGTCTGGGGCGGTGGTTTTGGCCGGTTTGGCAACGTGGCGGCATCAGCCCCTGCGCCCTAGCCGTTCCGATTTGCCGACCATTTTGGCCCTGTTCACCTATGCCGCCGCCTTCTCGCTCGCCTATGTCTCGATGTCGGCGGCCAGTGGGGCTTTGATCCTGTTCGCGATGGTTCAGGTCACCATGTTGGTGCTGGGCTATCTGCGGGGCCACAGGATCGGTGGGCGGGCGATTTTGGGCGTTGTCATCGCCTTGTCTGGCCTTGCATGGCTGCTGTTCCCCGGCTTGACGGCTCCGCCTTTGGGCGCGGCTCTTTTGATGGCGCTCGCGGGGGGCGCTTGGGGCGTTTATAGTCTGCTTGGGCGCGGGGCCTCGGCACCTTTGGCGCGCACGGCGCGCAATTTCGTCGGCACGGTGCCCTTGGCGCTGATCGCATTTTTCCTCAGCCCAATGGCCACGGCGCTCACCGGTTTCGGCTGGCTCATGGCCCTCACCTCCGGCGCTGTGACCTCGGCCTTGGGCTATGCGCTATGGTATGCCGTGCTGCCGCGCCTGCCGCCGTCCTTGGCCGCAAGTGCGCAGCTCTCAGTGCCCGTCATCACGGCCTGTACGGGAGCACTTTTGTTGGCCGAGCCGATGGGGCTGCGCGTGGTGATGGCCTCTGGATTGATCCTTGGTGGGGTTTGGCTCAGCGCGCGCGGCTGATGGGTCAGTCGATCCGGTAGGGCAGGGTGCCACGGTTGTTCGGATCAATTGTCAGACGCCGTTCCAGCGGCGGGATCGAGCGTTGGTGGCAATCGCGCCGCTCGCAAATCCGGCAGGAAATCCCAATCGGTTCAAACGCCGCCGGTTTGGTCACATCCAAGTCATCGGCATACACCATCTCTGAGGCGTGGGTAACCTCGCAGCCCAGTCCAATTGCATAGCGCCGCACAGGCGCATGAAAGGCGCCACCGGGTTTGGACACATCCCGCGCGATCGACAGGTAGCGCACCCCATCCGGCGTTTCCGCCAATTGCCGCAGGAAATGTCCGGGCCGCTCAAAGGCTTGGTGGACATTCCAAAGCGGGCACGCGCCGCCATAGCGGGCAAATTGCAACCGTGTGGCAGAGTGGCGTTTGGTGATGGTTCCGGCCTGATCGACACGGACAAAATAGAACGGAATGCCCTTGGACCCCGGACGCTGAAGCGTCGAAAGCCGATGCGCAACCTGTTCGATGGACGCGCCAAAGCGATCCGACAAAAGTTCAAGATCATGACGCACCTCTTGGGCCGCCGCCAGAAATTCGGTGTAGGGCAAAAGTGCGGCACCTGCGAAATAATTGGCCAAGCCAATGCGGGCGATTTGTCGGGCTTGTTCGGATTGAAACCGCGCCAGATCCAGCGTGGCGTCCAACAATTTGCCTTGGGTCACAAGGGCGAGTTGGTGCAGGATTTGAAAGCTGCGTGTGGCGCCTGAGGCACGGGCCGAAATGGTCAACGTGCCGCTGTCCGGGTCAAACCGGCGCAGGCTATCGCCGGAGGCGCGCAGGGTGATGCCGCTGCGCTCCAATGTGTCAATTGCGGCCTTGACCACATCGCGGCTCTCGCCATGCGGGCGGGCAAAATTTTCCGCCGCGCGGTCCACCGGATCGATGTAATTGTCGCAATAATGAAAGAAATCGCGCACCTCTTCCCAGGCGCTGGGTCGGGCGGGATTGTTTTCGCGATCCAGTGCCTCGTCCATCGAGGCCAACCGTTCGGTGGTCTGACGATAGGCGCGGTGCAGTTCCAAGAACGCCCGTGCGAGTGCGGGCGCGTTTGAAGCGGCGAGGCGCAGATCGGCCAAGGGCGGCGCGCCGTCGGCAAAGACCGGATCGACCAAAGCCTCGCGCATATCGGTGACCATGCGTTCGGCGTCGCCCGAGGAAAGCTCGGTCACGTCAAAGCCAAACTCCTGCGCCAACGCCAGGACCACGCCGGTCGAAACCGGGCGGTTGTTGTTTTCCATCTGGTTGAGATAGGGCAGGGACACGCCGAGTTTTTCGGCAAAGGCACGTTGGGTCAGGCCCAGCCGTGTCCGGGTCTCGCGCAGTTTCGCACCGGCGTAGAGTTTTTGCTGAGCCATGGCTGCCCTCGTGTCTCTGAGTTATTTGCAAAGTAAGGTTTGCCAGTGCAAACCCGCCTTGGCAAGAGGGTTCAGAGCGGGGGTGGTGGCTCAGCTTGCGGCAATCACCCGTTCACGCCGCACCACCCAAATCGCGGCCAGGATCGACGCGCCGGAGGCAGCGGCCATGATATACAAAAGGGGCAGCGCGCCACCTTCGACGGTCAGAACCGAGCCTGCAAAGGCCGCCAAAATTGCCCCGCCGCCGATATACATCGAACCGCCCAGTCCCGCTGCCGTACCCGCAAGATGTGGGCGCACGGAGAGCGATCCGGCGATGGAATTGGGCAATTGCATGCCATTGCCAAGGCCAACAAAGGTGATGAAAAAGAAAAAGCTTTCGGGCGTGGCATGGTCCAAGAGGAACAAAACGAGCGAGCCGAGGATGCCCAACGTGCTGACGCTCGCGCCGATCATGATCATCGTGTTCATGCCGAGGCGTGTGGAAAATTTACCGGCCAGAAAATTGCCAAAGAAATAGCCAACGGCGGGCGCGGCCATGTAGAGGCCAAGCCGATCTTCTGAAAGGCCAAACAACGTCGAGCCGACAAACGGCGCGCCGCCGAGAAAGGCGAAATAGGCCCCTGATGCGGTGGCCGCCGAAAGGGCATAGCCCAGAAAGCGCTGGGATTTAAGCAGTTCCGGAAAGCCGCGCAGCGTGTCCATCATGGACCCTGTGCGCTTTGGCGCGGTTTCGCCAGCATCGAAAAACACCATGGCCAACAGCAACAGACCAACGCCGAACAGCAACCAAAAGCTGCTCTGCCAGCCATAATGTGAGGTCAAAATACCGCCCACGGAGGGCGCAACCATGGGCACAAGCGACATGCCCATGGTGACATAGGCGATCATCTGCGCCGCCTCTTCGCCCGGCACCATGTCGCGCACGATGGCGCGTGACAGCACCATGGCGGTGACGATCCCGGCCTGTGTGGCGCGCAAAACCAAGAACACGCCAGCAGTGGGGGCAAAAATGGCGCCAAGCGTCGCAAGGAGAAAAATCAAGATACCGCCGATCAACACCGGACGGCGACCATAGCGATCAGACAGGGGGCCGACGACAAGTTGCAGCACCGCATTGACGCCAAGGAAAATCGCCACGGACAGCTGCATCACCCGATATTCAGTGCCGAAATAGGCGGTCATTTCGGGCAAGGCGGGCAAAAACACGTTGATGGTCATGGCGGACAATCCGGCCATGAGCACCAAGGTGACGATGTGTGGCGGCGTTGTCCGGTCGAGAAAGCGGACAACGGGCTTTGACGAGATGTTGGGCTTTTGTGTCATGGCGCAACAATAGGCGGCCATGCTCGGCTGTCTATGGCAAACCCATACATGTTTTTGCACAGGGCATTCTCTGCGGATAGAGACTCTCACCGCCCTGCGAGTATGGCGACCTCATTGCCATGCAGCAGGACCAAATCCCCGCTCTCGTTGATTTCAAAGCGGTCGATGGTGGCCAATGTGGCCAAAAAATCATGTTCCTGTTGCATCGCATCCATGGCGCAGGCCATGCGCGTTGTGGCCAGTGGTCCAATGATCACCTGGCCCTCGCCGGTGATCGACATCTGCCCTGTAAAGCGGTTACAGCCTGTCGAACCCGAAAGCTGACCGGAGCCTGTGACGGCAAGGGTGATAGGGTGCGCCGCAAGCGGGGGGTGGCCAGCATGGTCTTTCACCTGCCAGTCCCCTTGCAAAAGCGCCATCGTGTCGCCGCCACAGCCGCGAAACTCAGCCGTCGCGGTGGCGAGGGTGACGGTCTGTGGGTAAGGCCGTCCGCTCATGTCATCGTAGCACATCTTATCCTGCCGGGTGAGAGTGAGGCCAAAGGCCGGGATGGCGTAGATCGTGCGCACCCCGTCCTGAACGGGGTCAGGCTGGCGCAGGTCAAGACGGTCTTCGCCATAATTGAGATCAAAGAGAATCCGCTCTCCCGTGAGTTGAACCCGCCAACCGGGTTCATTGCCCTGCGCCCTCCAGGGGGCGGTGAGGGGCTCAAGGCGGCAATCGATCAGGGGCGTGCCGTTGAGCGTGACCGTCGCTGCGCGGCCCTTGATCCAGACAAGCGTGCTTTCGTCGGCTGTTGCAAATTTCGCCCCGTCTGCGGACGGCACTTGCGGCAAGGTGAAGGTGTCATTGTCTGTCGCGATCACAAGGGCCTCACCCGCGAAGGTGATATCGAAGGCCTCAGAGGCACAGACCATCCGGTAGGACATCGTTTCGGTGCTGCCGCCTGGGGCGGTGTCGCCTGCGAAGCCGGGGCAGGCGAGGGCCATCAGGGCAAAGGTCAGCGCGATGGACGGGGAATAGGGGACTCTATACATATATGCCTCATACAAAGAGATCGTCTTGATCATTGCTGTGAGGGTATCAGTCGTGAGAGGGGAGACCCAAGGGGGTAGATTTTGCGGTCGGCACAAATCTGCCACTCCAATTTTCAGGGCCGAATATTTGCGAATTTGCGATTAGCAAAAAAATTATTTTGCATAGTTTGCAAATCTGCCAGACTCTGCTTTGATGCGGAGCTTTGCCCGCGTAAGGTGCGCCCTGAAATGACGAGGAGGCCCACCCGTGAAAGACATCATCCAAGAACTTCACGATCGCCGCAATGAGGCCCGTCTGGGAGGCGGACAGCGACGCATCGACAGCCAACATGCCAAAGGCAAACTCACCGCACGCGAGCGGGTTGAGCTTTTGCTGGATGAGGACAGCTTTGAAGAGTTTGACATGTTCAAAACCCATCGCTGCACCGATTTTGGCATGGAGGAGAGCAAACCCTACGGCGATGGCGTGATCACCGGCTGGGGCACGATCAATGGCCGCATGGTCTATGTGTTCAGCCAGGATTTCACCGTGTTCGGCGGGTCTCTGTCGGAAACCCACGCGGAAAAGATCGTCAAGATCATGGATATGGCGGTGCAAAACGGCGCGCCTGTGATCGGGCTGAACGACTCGGGTGGGGCGCGCATTCAGGAAGGCGTGGCGTCCCTTGCGGGCTATGCCGAAGTGTTCCAGCGCAATATCATGGCCTCCGGCGTCGTGCCGCAGATCTCCGTGATCATGGGGCCATGCGCGGGGGGCGCGGTCTATTCGCCTGCGATGACCGACTTTATCTTCATGGTCAAAGACACGTCCTATATGTTCGTCACCGGCCCTGACGTGGTGAAAACCGTGACCAACGAAGTGGTGACCGCCGAGGAACTGGGGGGCGCCTCGACCCACACCAAAAAATCCTCGGTCGCCGATGGTGCCTTTGAAAACGACATCGAAGCGCTGACCGAAGTGCGCCGCCTTGTCGATTTCCTGCCGCTCAACAACCGTGAGAAAGCCCCGGTGCGCCCGTTCTTTGATGCGCCGGATCGGATTGATGCCTCGCTCGACACGATCATCCCGGACAATGCCAACACCCCCTATGACATGAAAGAAGTGATCTACAAGATCGCGGATGAGGGTGATTTTTACGAGATTCAGGAAAACCACGCCAAAAACATCATCACCGGGTTCATCCGCCTCGAAGGCCAGACGGTCGGCGTGGTGGCGAACCAGCCGATGGTCTTGGCCGGGTGCCTCGACATCGACAGTTCGAAAAAAGCCGCGCGGTTTGTGCGCTTTTGCGATGCGTTCGAAATCCCTGTTTTGACCCTCGTCGATGTTCCGGGCTTTTTGCCGGGCACCTCTCAGGAATATGGCGGCGTGATCAAGCATGGGGCGAAACTGTTGTTTGCCTATGGCGAAGCGACCGTGCCGAAAGTGACCGTGATCACCCGCAAAGCCTATGGCGGTGCCTATGACGTGATGGCATCCAAGCATCTGCGCGGGGATTTCAACTACGCCTGGCCGACCGCAGAAATCGCGGTGATGGGGGCCAAAGGTGCCACCGAAATCATCCATCGTGCCGATCTGAAGGATGCGGAAAAGATCGCCAATCACACGGCCAATTATGAGAGCCGTTTTGCCAATCCTTTCGTGGCCGCCGAACGGGGCTTCATCGACGAGGTGATCCAACCGCGCTCGACCCGCAAACGCATCACGCGGGCCTTCGCCTCTCTGCGCAATAAAAAGCTCGAGAACCCGTGGAAAAAACACGACAATATCCCGCTCTAAGCGGGGTCGTGAGGACAGATGACCCGCAGTCAGTGGCATATCTCTGAGGCGGATGGCGCGGTGACCTTGTCGCGCCGTCTGCCCGCACAGTTTGATGTTGCGGTGCAAACCGTGATCTCAGGCGGTGCGGGGCTGCGCAAAGTGCGCATCGCTCATCAATTGCGCCAAGACATGTGGCGGGCACTGCAAAATCTGCGCGGGTTCAGCCCGGTGGTGCGCGTCGTGGCGATTGGTTCCGATCTTGAAATCACCGCTGGCGGCACGGTCGCCGGACGGTTCCCGAAGGCGGCCACAGAGGCGCGGTTGAGCGAGGTTCTGGAAAACCCAAATCTGCGCGCCCGTTGGGCCAGATATGCCAAGACCCACACGGCCACCACAGATGATGGCTCAAACACAGATGATGGCTCAAACAAGGAGAGGACCACATGATCACCCGTCTTATGACCCTCTGCCTTGGGGCGTCTTGCGTGGCTTTTGCGGCCGCCGCCGATTTGATGCCGGTCGAGAGCGAAGATCTTTCCGTGCCCTCAGGCCAGCCGGTTGAATTTTATGAGAACCTGATGGATCGCCCGGCGATGGGCCTGACAGCGCGATTTCGCTTTGTTGCGCCTGAATTACGGGCCCGGTTGAGCCAGATGTCCTATGAGGAGCTTGAGGCCGATCTTTCGTATCTTTGCCAAAGCTACGCCTTACCGCGCCTGTCTCAGCCGAAACCTGTGATGGTTGTGATCTCTTTGTCCGAACAGGCGACCGAATTCGGCGCCCCCTCGGAAGACATCCCGCAAGTGTTCGAGGCCTACCGCCCGATGGTCACGCCCGCAGGCGAAGTTTGCGCATGGGAGGCGTTTTAACATGGCCCCGAAATTTCATATGTTCTCCAACGGCCCGCGCCCGGTCGCGCCGTTTTCCCATGCGGTCGAAGATGACGGTTGGGTGATCCTGACCGGGCAAATGCCGACCGACCCGGCCGCGCCTGACGCACCGCTGCCCGAGGGGATCGAGGCGCAGACCCGCCGGGTGATGGACAATCTGTTGTTGATCCTGGCCGAATTGGGCCTTGGCGCGGCGCATATTATGCAATGTCGGTGTTTCCTGACCGAATTCGAGCGCGATTACGCCCTGTTCAATGACACCTACAAAAGCTACTTCCCGCCTGAGAGGCTTCCGGCACGTACCACGGTGGGCGTGACCGCGTTGGCCGTTGGCGCGTTGGTTGAGATCGACCTCATTGCGCGCCGACCAGATCAGGGAGACAGCTGATGGCACGCGACTATATGACCAAACACAAAGGATTTCCGGGCCGGTTTCCGGGAACCGATTTCCAATTCACCATTCGCCGCGCGAACCCCAAAGGGGTGACGCCGCTCAAGGCGCTGGAACGTTACAAAGACCGCAAGGCGCTCGACAAACGGGTCGATGCGGCGTTTTTGATGGCGCTGGTCGAACAGTTTGGCGAGGAGCCGTTTGAGCGCGGCAATTTGGACGCGGGTCGTTTGTCCTGGCTCTTTGGCCGCGAAGTTGTGCCCGCCGATCCCGAGGATTTCGATCCGGCCTCTTATGAGGCGCTTCTGAAGGTCGATATGGGCCGCGCTATGGCCTCCTATCCCGAAATTTTCGCCTCGGAAGAGGATGAAGAAGCCCCGGATTGGGACGAGATGTGGAACGGGGAGCAAGAGGACTGATGCGCGGGTTTTCGCTTGGCACATCGGCATTTGCGCGAACTGCTGCCAGTTTTGGCGGGCGGTTTGGCTATGCTCTTGCGAGCGAAGGCGATGCACCCCATCTTAGTCACAGGACGCAGGTGACCAGCAACACCTCGCCCTGTTCTGAAAACCGTTACCCTTCCCCTTTGGCGAGGTCTGTATGTCCCCCATATGGATCTCGCCGCTCTTCTTTGTGCGTGGGTTTTTCTCGCGCGGATTTTTGCGCACATGGGCTTGGTTTTGCCGATTTCACGGTGAGCCGCATTTGTCGCTTTGCGTGGGCTGCGGGCTGGGATAGAATCACTCCAGTCGTAACATCATCAGAAGCAGAAAAAACATGCGCAAATCCATTCTTGTTCTTGGCCTCATCTCCGTTACAGCCCTTGCCGGTTGTTTGCAGACCGACGGGGAGCGCGCACTTGCAGGTGCCGCAGCGGGCGCTGTCGTCGCAGACGCGACTGACAACAATGTGCTCACCGGGGCCGCTTTGGGCGCGCTTGCGGGCACCTATTGCGACAACGCGGGCGTTTGTAACTAACTTTATTCGTCTGACCGGCCCGCACTCCGCGCGCCCGTTTGACCGATCACAATACAGCTTCCCGGGCGGGGTCCGCCGGGGAAGCTTTTTTGTGGCCAAAACCATACCGACCATCATGACAGAAAGTTCAAAGACCACCCGTGCAACCGCGCGCGTGCTCTGCTGAGATTTGAGAAAAGGGAGAGGGACTGTGGATGTTTGACAAGATCCTGATTGCGAACCGCGGCGAAATTGCTTGCCGTGTGATGAAAACCGCGAAGAAAATGGGGATCAAAACGGTCGCCATCTATTCCGATGCGGATAAAAACGCCCTGCATGTGGCGATGGCGGATGAGGCGGTTCACATCGGCCCGCCGCCCGCAAACCAATCCTATATCGTCATCGACAAGGTGATGGATGCGATCCGCCAGACCGGTGCGCAGGCGGTGCATCCGGGCTATGGGTTCCTCTCCGAGAACTCGAAATTCGCCGAGGCTCTGGCGGCCGAAGGCGTGGCCTTTGTGGGTCCCCCGGTTGGTGCGATTGAGGCCATGGGCGACAAAATCACCTCGAAAAAACTGGCGCAGGAGGCCGGTGTTTCGACCGTTCCGGGCTATATGGGCCTGATCTCGGATGCGGATGAGGCGGTGAAAATCTCCAACCAGATCGGCTATCCGGTGATGATCAAAGCCTCCGCCGGTGGTGGCGGTAAGGGCATGCGCATCGCATGGACGGACGAAGAGGCCCGCGAAGGCTTTCAATCCTCCAAAAACGAAGCCGCAAGCTCCTTTGGCGATGACCGGATTTTCATCGAGAAATTCGTCACCCAACCGCGCCATATCGAAATTCAGGTGCTTTGCGATGCCCATGGCAATGGGATTTATCTGAACGAGCGCGAATGTTCGATCCAACGCCGCAACCAAAAGGTCATCGAAGAAGCCCCGTCGCCTTTCCTTGATCCCGAGACCCGCAAAGCCATGGGCGAACAGGCCGTCGCACTCGCGAAAGCGGTGGATTATGCCTCCGCGGGCACTGTGGAATTCATCGTCGATGGCGACCGCAATTTCTACTTTTTGGAAATGAACACCCGGCTTCAGGTGGAACACCCCGTGACCGAGCTGATCACCGGCATCGACCTGGTCGAACAGATGATCCGGGTTGCCAATGGCGAGCCGCTTTCGATCACCCAAGACGACGTGAAAATCAACGGCTGGGCGATGGAAAGCCGTCTTTACGCCGAAGACCCCTATCGCGGCTTTTTGCCGTCCATCGGGCGCCTGTCGACATACCGCCCACCGGCGGAAATTGTCACCGACACCAATGTCGTGCGCAACGACACGGGCGTTTATGAGGGTGGCGAAATTTCCATGTATTACGACCCGATGATTGCGAAACTTTGCACTTGGGGCCCGGATCGCGCAACCGCGATTGAGAACATGCGCAATGCGCTCGACGGGTTTGAAGTCGAAGGCATCGGTCACAACCTGCCGTTTCTCTCCGCCGTCTACGACCACCCGAAATTCATCGCGGGCGAAATGACCACGGCCTTTATCGAAGAGGAATATCCCGAAGGATTTGAAGGGGTTAATCTGCCATACGCCGATCTGGAACGGATCGCTGCGGCCACGGCGTCGATGTACCGGGTCGCCGAAATTCGCCGCACCCGCGTGTCGGGGCGGATGGACAACCACGAACGTGTGGTGCCCAACGAGTGGGTCGTTCAAATCGGCGATCTCGATTTCCCGCTGACGATTGAGGCGGATAAAACTGGCTCGACCGTGTTGATCAACGACAAGACATTGCGGTGTGAAAGCACATGGGTTCCGGGTCAAAGCCTGGCCGTGATCGACATGGGTGATGACCGTTTGACGCTGAAAGTGGGCAAAACGCCGGGGGGGTTCCGCATCCGCAACCGGGATGCCGATATGAAGGTCTATGTCCGCTCGCCACGTGCCGCCGAACTGTCCAAATTCATGATCGAAAAATTGCCGCCGGACACGTCCAAATTGTTGCTCTGCCCGATGCCGGGTCTGATCGTCAAAGTGAATGTCGAAGAGGGCGATGAGGTCCAGGAAGGCCAAGCGCTGTGTACCGTTGAAGCGATGAAGATGGAAAACATCCTGCGTGCTGAACGCAAAGGCATCGTGTCCAAAATCAACGCAGCGCCGGGCGACAGCTTGGCCGTCGACGAAGTGATCATGGAGTTCGAATAAAGCGATGCTGCGCTGGCTGATCCATTTTGTGTCTTTTCTGTGCTCAGCCAGCGCAGGCCTTTGGGTTTTTATGGTCTCTCAACACCATCTGGGTACGCCTTTACGCAAACTGATGCTGGCACATAGTGCTTTCGTGCTCGACGTTTGGCTGCTGATCTTGAGTGCTGTTGCTTTTGGCCTCGGTTTTGCGGCCTTTTGGTTGCTCTACACTGTTTTGACAAAAGAGATTCGAAACATGGGTGACGTGCAGCGCGCGGCCATTATCGGTGCGACGATCGTGGCGGCGTGTCTGTTTCCCATTCGACTGGGTTGGTTGGCCAACACCGAGAGTTTGACCGCTTTCGTGGTTGCAATGTTTGTGAGCGCTGCAATATTTGGCGCGAAAATGATGCGCAGAGAGGCGGCAGAATGAGCTGGCTTCTTCGCGCGCTTCATACTGGTTTGAGGGACGGAGAGCCTGTACGAGAGCTCCCTTTGTGTTCCAGTCTGGGCACATCACCCCTTTTAAGTTCACCCGAGGATGTCTTTGGGTCTGACACTGTTGGCCCCGATGTTGCGGCTGGCCCCGTGTCGGATGTGCGCGCAGTTGCGGCGCAAGTGCCTCAGCCGCCACCGTGCAGCGCGTTTTGGATTTCCTGTTGCCGCAGTGGCGTTTTGTCAATCGCGCGGGTGATTTCGCGCACATCCCACGGATCGGGTTTGCGCAGCATCACGCGCCCGTCTTTGTCGACGATCACAAGACCAAATCCACGCGGGCGCAGTTCTGTGCGCACCATGCTTCTGGCCGCCGGGTCGGTGTCGGTGATCACCACCACATCGCGCTCCAAAAGCGCCTCCGGGCGCGTGGCCAAAAGGTCCAGTTGTTCGCGAAAACTCGGGTCCAGCGGGCTGTCGGCGAAAACCACCAAGACCCTGTGGGTCCATTTGAACTCGGAGAGCGCGACCTCGCCGGCGTCTTGGATGACAAATTCCACCTCCTGCGCCTGGAGCGCGGGGGATGACATGAGAAAAACGGCAGTCAGTACTGCGGCATAGATATGTTTCATCGGACCTCCCGGATACCCTCTATATAGGGTGCCCAGAGGCCCAAACCAAGCTTAAGCGCCCCCCATATGGGATGCGGTGACAGAAAACGGAGAGGAGCCTGAAATGACGGACAGGAAAAAGTGGGAAGCGCTTGCCGAGAAAGAATTGCGGGGCAAGCCGCTTGAGACGCTTGACTGGGAGACGCTCGAGGGCATCAAGGTCAAGCCGCTCTACGCCGAGGACGATTTGGTCGGCATGGAACACCTTGGCAATACGCCGGGGCAGGCACCGTTCACCCGTGGCGTGAAGGCGACGATGTACGCCGGGCGGCCCTGGACGATCCGCCAATATGCGGGCTTCTCCACCGCTGAAGAATCAAACGCGTTTTACCGCAAAGCCTTGGACGCGGGCCAACAGGGCGTCTCTGTCGCCTTCGATCTGGCCACCCACCGCGGTTATGATTCCGATCACCCGCGTGTTGTGGGCGATGTCGGCAAAGCGGGCGTGGCGATTGATTCTGTCGAGGATATGAAAATACTGTTTGATGGCATTCCGCTTGATAAAGTCTCCGTCTCGATGACGATGAACGGCGCGGTTATTCCGATTTTGGCGTCTTTCATTGTCACCGGCGAAGAGCAGGGCCATGACAAGGCGCTTCTGGCCGGGACCATCCAAAACGACATTCTCAAAGAGTTCATGGTGCGCAACACCTATATTTATCCGCCCGAACCTTCGATGAAAATCATCGCGGATATTATTGAATACACCGCCAATGAAATGCCGAAATTCAACTCGATCTCGATTTCCGGCTACCACATGCAGGAAGCGGGCGCGAACCTGGTGCAGGAGTTGGCGTTTACGCTGGCCGATGGCCGCGAATATGTGCGCACGGCGATCAAGGCCGGGATGGATGTGGACCGGTTCGCGCCGCGCCTTTCGTTCTTCTTTGCGATTGGTATGAATTTCTTCATGGAAGCCGCCAAGCTGCGCGCCGCGCGCTACCTTTGGACCCGCGTGATGGAAGAGTTCGATCCGAAGTCCGACAAATCCAAAATGTTGCGGACGCACTGCCAGACCTCTGGCGTCTCGCTGCAAGAACAAGACCCCTATAACAACGTCATCCGCACCGCCTATGAGGCGATGTCGGCGGCCTTGGGCGGCACGCAGTCGCTGCACACCAATGCGCTCGACGAAGCCATCGCTTTGCCGACCGAATTTTCCGCCCGCATCGCCCGCAACACCCAGTTGATCCTGCAAGAAGAAACCGGCATCACCCATGTCGTCGATCCGCTGGCGGGGTCTTACTATGTTGAAAGTCTGACCAAGGAACTGGCCGACAAAGCCTGGGCTTTGATGGAAGAGATCGAAGAGATGGGCGGCATGACCAAGGCGGTCAATTCCGGCATGCCAAAATTGCGGATTGAGGAAACCGCAGCCCGGCGTCAGGCCCAGATCGACCGGGGGACCGAGGTGATCGTCGGCGTCAACAAATACCGCAAGGACAAAGAAGACCCGATCGACATCTTGGACGTCGACAACGTTGCCGTGCGCGTCAGCCAGGTCAAACGGTTGGAGAGCATCCGCGCCAGCCGTGACGGGGCGGCAGTCGAGGCGACATTGGCCGCACTGGAAGAAGCGGCAAAATCTGGCAAGGGCAACCTGCTTGCGTTGGCGGTGGATGCCGCCCGCGCCCGTGCAACCGTGGGAGAAATCTCGATGGCTATGGAAAAAGTGTTCGGCCGCCACCGCGCCGAAGTGAAAACCTTGGCGGGCGTCTATGGCGCGGCCTATGAGGGCGATGAAGGCTTTGCCCAAATCCAAAAAGATGTGGAAACCTTTGCCGAGAAAGAGGGACGCCGCCCGCGCATGTTGGTGGTGAAAATGGGCCAGGACGGCCATGATCGCGGCGCAAAAGTCATCGCCACGGCCTTTGCCGACATCGGCTTTGACGTCGACGTTGGTCCGCTGTTCCAAACCCCGGAAGAGGCCGCCCAAGACGCCATCGACAACGATGTGCATATCATCGGCATTTCCTCGCAAGCGGCGGGTCACAAGACCCTCGCGCCGAAGCTGATCGAAGCGCTGAAAGAACAAGGCGCCGAAGAGATCATCGTGATCTGTGGCGGCGTGATCCCGCAGCAGGATTATGAGTATCTCTACAAAGCCGGGGTGAAAGCGATCTTTGGCCCGGGCACCAATATCCCGGCGGCTGCGCGTGAGATTTTGGATATTCTGAGCGCGGGTCAGGACTGACCCACGGTTCAGATGCATGTAAAAGGGCCGGGACATATCCCGGCCCTTTCTCGTTCAAACCACAGGTTGCGCTCAGTGAGACGCGTGAACTGCAGGGGAGAGAATCTCGTCTTCTGCGCCCTTGGCATCTTTGGCGGACGGCGCGAGTTTGAGCACGGTAAAGCCGATGATCGCGGAGATCACAGAGCCTGAGAGCACGCCGATGCGCACTTCGTTCATGTGGAACGCATCCTCAAAGGACAGCCCGCCGATAAAGAGCGACATGGTGAAACCGATGCCTGCAAGTGCTGCCACACCGTAAATATGCATCCACGTGGCCCCAAACGGTTTGCGCGCCACGCCGAATTTCACCAGTAGCCAGGTGATGCCAAATACACCGATTTGCTTGCCCAGAATCAGGCCCAAAGCGATGCCCAAAGGCAGCGGCGAAAACACGTCGGCCAAGGTCACACCGGTCAACACCACGCCCGCGTTTGCGAAAGCGAAGATCGGCACGATGACAAAGAAGACATAGGGCGAGAGCGCATGTTCAAGCGCATGAAGCGGCGATTTGCCCCATTTGTCTTTGAGCGGGATAAAGAAGGCGGTGATCACCCCGGCCAAGGTCGCGTGCACCCCGGATTTGAGCACCAGAACCCATAGGATCGTGCCCATAAGAATGAGCGGTGCGATGCGGTGAATGCCCGCCCGGTTCATCAAGAACATGATCAACAGCGGAATCGCGGCCAAGAACAGGTAATCGAGGTGCAGCTCAGAGGTGTAGAAAAACGCGATGATCAGGATCGCGCCCAAATCGTCCAAAATCGCCAGTGTCAGCAAAAAGATTTTCAGCGAGGAGGGGACGCGGTCGCCGACCAGTGCCAAAATGCCCAAAGCAAAGGCAATATCGGTGGCTGCGGGGATCGCCCAGCCGGAGTGAGTCTCGGGCGAGGAGAGGTTGAGCGTGAAATAGATGATCGCCGGCACAAACATGCCACCCACCGCGGCCATGCCGGGCAAAACCACATCGCGTGGATTTTTGAGTTTGCCTTCCAAAAGCTCGCGCTTCAATTCCAACCCAACCAACAGGAAGAATACCGCCATAAGGCCGTCATTAATCCATAGAATCAAAGGTTTGGATAATCCTTCTCCCCCAAGAGTTACGGAGAAATATGAGGAGAGCGCGCCATCATAAAGCGGGTAAAGCGAAGAGTTTGCCACGAACATCGCGGCGACGGCAGCCACCATAAGCACGATGCCACCAGAGGCCTCACTGTCGAAGAATTGTTCCAATTTGCGCAGGAGCATTGTCTTTTTCTATTCTTTCCTGAAGGTTGATCAAAAGGGTGCGTCATCTAGAGATGGGGGCAACCTTGATGATTTCAACAGCGTTTTAGTCAGGACAAACAAAATGCCCTATCGGATTGACCATTTAGTAATTTCTGCTGCCGATTTGCAGCAGGGGAAAGAATGGGCTGAGGGGTTGCTGGATGTCGAATTTGGTCCCCGCGGTGTGCATCCCGATATGGGCACGCAGAATCATCTGGTGGCGATGCGCCCCGACGCCTACCTTGAAGTGATCGCGGCGGATCATGACGCGCTGCGCCCGGATTATCCGCGATGGTTCGATTTGGACAATTTTGGCGGCCCGCCGCGTTTGACCCATTGGGTGGTGTCTTGCCCCGATCTTGAAGAGGCATGGGAGTTGGCCCCGGCCAATGTGGGGCGGATCCTGTCCTTTCGCCGAGGGGATTATGCTTGGCGGATGATTGTTCCGGAAACCGGCATTTTGCCCTTTGATGATTGCTTTCCGGCGCTGATCGAATGGCATTCGACCCGCCCGGTGCACGCCTTGGCGGACGCAGGTCTTTTGATGCGGCGGCTCAAAATTTCCCACCCCGAACCAGACGCGCTACGCGCCGCTTTGTCGCCCTTTGTTGCGGCGATGGAACATGTGCGCATTGTGCAATCGGACACCCCCGGCCTGACCGCCGAAATCAGTACCCCCTCTGGAGAGATTTGGATCGCATGACACACCATCCCCACCTGCGCGACGCCACAGTCGATGATGCGCCCGCCCTCAAAGCCATTATGGCCCCCGTGATTGCGGGCTCGACCGCGTCGTTTTCCTCCGTTGAACGCGATGTGGCCGATTGGGCCGCCATGGTCACCGACCGGCTCGCGCGTGGGCGCGCCTTTTATGTTGCCGAGCTTGAGGGCGAGGTGGTCGGCTATGCCACTTATGATCAGTTTCGCCCCGGCAACAATGGCTACCGCTTTACCATGGAGCATTCGGTCTATCTCAATGACGCGGCGCAGGGGCGGGGGCTTGGCCGGGTGTTGATGTTGATGGTCGAAGAACATGCCCGCGAGGCGGGGCTGCATTCGATGATCGGGGCGATTGATGGTGACAACGCCGCCTCCATCGCCTTTCACAAAGCCCTTGGCTACAAAGAGGCGGGGCGTGTGCCGCAGGCCGGGTTTAAGTTTGAGCGTTGGCTCGATGTTCTGTTTATGCAGAAGTTTTTGTAACATCTGTCACGCAAATGTCGCGGCTGCAGGGTGTTTTGCGGCCTGACAGCGCAGGCGGCACAGGCTAAAGTCATCTCATGTCGATTTGGTCCCTCATCTTGGAGGCGCTGAAAGCGCTTCGCGCCGGCGAAAGTCTGGCCGCGGTCTTTGAACAGTTTCGTTCAGAGCCGGAGCGGCGCGTGGGCTTTGCCATTGGGGTGATCGCCTTGGGCGCGAAAATGGCCAAGGCAGACGGGCGTGTCACCCGCGACGAGGTCACGGCCTTTCGCGAAGTGTTCCAAATCGCCAAAGAGGACGAAGCCGCCGCCGCGCGGGTGTTCAACCTCGCACGTCAAGACGTGGCAGGGTTTGAAGACTACGCCAAGAGCGTGAAGAAAATGTACGGCACGGATTGCCGCCCGTTGATGGATTTGCTCGATGGCCTGTTCCACATCGCCATGGCGGACGGTGAATATCACCCCGGCGAAGACGCATTTTTGGCCCGTGTGGCCGAGATTTTTGACGTCAATGACCGGGCCTTTCGCGCCCTGCGCGCGCGCTATGTGCCAGAGGCATTGCGTGATCCCTATGACGTCTTGGGGGTGACCCCAGATGCGCCGCTCAGTGAGATCAAACTGGCCTATCGCACCCTGGTGCGCGAAACCCATCCTGATCGGATGATCGCCCGTGGCGTGCCCGAAGAAGCGCTGCAATTGGCCAATGACCGGATGAGCGAAATCAACGCCGCTTGGGATGAAATCAGCGCCGAGCGTGCGGCCTGACATGCGCATTGCCACGTATAATGTCGAATGGTTTGATGCGCTGTTTGACACGCATGGGCACCCTTTGGCCGATGACGCATGGTCGGCCCGATACAATGTCACCCGCGCCGCTCAGCTTGAGGCTTTGGGCATTGTCTTCACCGCGATGGACGCCGATGCGGTGATGGTGATCGAGGCCCCGGACACCAACCGGCGCCGCAAAACGGCGCGCGCGCTGGAACACTTTGCCACTTGGGCCGGGCTGCGCACCACCGCCGTGGAAATAGGGTTTGTCAACGAGACCCAGCAAGAGATCGCCTTGATGTATGACCCTAAGGTGCTGCGGGCGCATCACGATCCGATGGGGGCACCGGCGGACCTTGGCACCGGGCTTGAGGTTCCGGCGTTCAATTCGGTGTTTTGGTTGGACCTCGACACTGACCGCGACCGCGAAGAGGTGCGGTTTTCCAAGCCGCCTTTGGAGCTTGCGATGGAGACCTGTGCCGATGGCTTTGCCTTTCGCATGATCGGCGTGCATGTGAAATCCAAAGCCCCGCATGGCGCGCGTAGCCACGAAGACGAAATCCGCATTTCGATTGAAAACCGCCGCAAACAGTTGGCGCAATGCATTTGGCTGCGCGAGCGGGTCGAGGCGCATTTGGCGGCGGGGGAGTCGATCATCGTGTTGGGCGATTTCAACGATGGGCCGGGGCTGGATGCGTATGAAAAACTGTTCGGCCGCTCAGGCGTTGAGGTTGTGATGGGGCGCGAGGACCCGGATGTGGACCAAAATATGCGCCTCTATGATCCGCATGCGATCAAAGCCTTTGCGCGCCGCGGCGGCGAGGCCCTGTCTTCGGCGCGGTTTTATATCCAGCAGGAAAAACGCTATCTGTCGGCCCTGCTGGACTATGTGATGGTCTCGCAGAGCCTGCGTGCCGGGACGACGTGGCGGATTTGGCACCCGTTTGATGATCCGGTCTGTTTCACCACACCGGAGTTGCAACACGCCCTTTTGACCGCCTCGGATCATTTTCCGGTGACGATTGACCTGACCCTGCCACCAAAGGCTGAAATCTCGGAGCAGATCGTGTAGGCTGTCATCATGAAACAGATTGTCGCCCGCACCTCTGTGAGCCTTCTAGTACTCTGCGCCTCCCCGCTCGCGGCGCAGGAGGCGTCTGAGGGCATGGATTTGATGCGCGAAGGGGCGCGCATTTTGCTGGAGCAGTTGTTTCATCAGATGGAGCCCGTGCTCAAAGAGCTGGACGGGGTGATGGATGATATGACGGCCTATGATCCGCCTGTGATCTTGCCCAATGGCGACATCCTGATCCGGCGCAAACCGCCGATCAAAGAGGCCCCCATGCCGGATCAAGAGGCCGCACCTGACGATGCACCAGAGGGGGCAATAGATATTTAAAACTTGGCGTGTTTGATCTCGGCCTGCGCGCCCAAGCTGTTGGCGAGCGACTGAAACCGCGCCTGTGCCACTTCGCCAAACAGGTCTTCGGCCTCGGGGCGTAGAGTCAGGATCAAGACTTTCTTTTTCGGGAAATAGTCGAGTTTGGCCAGCTCATCCGGGGCTTCAAACGCGAACATCGCACCAAATCGCATGGCTTTCCCCAAGACCTCGGCATCGCGGATGTCTTTGTCTGGCAGCATTCCAATCAGATCGGCAAAAGGCGTACCTTCGCGCGAATTTTTGTAACGGTGCAACAGCGCCAGCCCCAGAAAAATCCGCTCGCTATGGGTCAGCCCGCCAAGATTGGCGCGGGTCGCATTGTCAAAACACACCTCGGCGCGGTAGTCGGGGTGTGCCCGCCAGGTCACGTCATGCAACAGGCAGGCGGCGCGGACGATGCGCATTTTCTCATATTGGCGGGCGCGGAACATCGGTTCGATGAAGCGATGCAAGCGCTTGCCAAATCCGGGTGTGCGCGCGTCTTTCATTTCGGAAAACCGGCAGGCTTCGATCAACGGATCGCGGACGCGGATTTGTTCGGGCATTTGCTCATACAAAAGCCCCTCGCGGATGCCGTAAGACGAGATGCAAATCTCTTTTGGATGAAAGGCATGGACCAATTGGCGCAACACTTCCGAGGCGATCGGAACAAGGCTCATCCGCGCCGATGAGGTGCCGGTTTTGGCGCGCAGCTCGTCCATGTTGCTTTTGCGAATGAATTTGATCGTGTCCGTGACCGCCCGGCTCGACATCCGGTATTCATGTAGCACATGCAGCGGGTAATTGCGCCGTTCCATGTCGATCCGCGCAATCGCCCGCCATGAGCCGCCGACCAGGTAAATCCGTTTGTGATCTTTACCCATTTTGGCGACAAGATCGGCCATGATCGGGGCGATATGGTCCTTAAGCCCGGTGCGCCCGCCTTTGAGCCCCTGAAGTTTCAGCGGCCCAAGCGGCGAGGTCAAACGTTTGCCAACGGTGCCGCCGGCGACGACCGCAAGCTCCATAGAGGAGCCGCCGATGTCACAGACCAAACCGTCCGCTTCCGGCCAGCCCAGCAAGACGCCCTGCGCCGAGAGCCGCGCCTCTTCCTCGCCATCAATCACCCAAAGGCTGAGGCCGGTCTCCCGCTCAATCTCCTCCCGAAAAGCAGGACCGTCCTCAGCCTCCCGCACCGCAGCCGTGGCGACGGCTGTGAGCGGGGGGATTCCCATGCCTTGGGCCAATTTTTGAAACCGCCGGATGGCGACCATGGCCCGCAATTTGCCTTCGGGGTTCAATCGACCGGTTTCCCGCAACCCCGCGCCCAATCCACACATGATTTTCTCATTGTAGAAATAGGCCGGACTGCGCGCCGCGCCGTCAAAGACGACAAGGCGTACGGAGTTTGATCCAACATCGACCACGCCCACACGAGACAAGGCCCGCGCCTCTTCGTCGAGAAACAGAGGGCGGCCAAACACGCCCCAATCCTGTTGCTCCGCGCCAGACTGGGCGGCATCCGTCGATGTGGTCAAAGTGTATCCCCTAGCTTCGCTCAAGACAGTGCCAAATGCGATGGGGTCCTGTCAATTGCTTGAAATCTGAGCAGAAAAGAAATCCGGTGCGAATTTAGCGTTCCGGGTCCAAAATTCGCGCCGCCAAGGCGCGTGAAATCGGTTTTCCGGCGCGCAGGGCCTCGCGATCCAAAGCCTCGACAATGTCGCGCACGGCGGCGGCCGAACGTTCCATGCGTTTGACCAGCCATGTGATCAGCTGTTCGGACACGATGAGTTGGCGGTCCTCAAATTGTTTGACCAAAAGCACGGTGAGCAGCATGTCATCGGGCGGCTCGATTTGCGCCACGGGGGTGCCCTGCATCCGCGAGGCCAGATCGGGCAAAGACAGCGCCCAGCGGTTTGGTGCCGTGCATGCGGTCAGCAAAAGCCGTCCGCCCTCGGCCAAGGTCAGGTTGTGCAGGTGAAACAACGCCTCTTCTGCGGCGCGGGCATCGGGCAGATCGGAGATCTGATCGGCATCTTCAACCACGACAAAGCGGCGCGCGGCGAGGGCGGGGATGTCGGCCTCTGCCAACTCCGACGAGGCGAGGATCACGGCATCGCGATCATTGGCCCAGACCTGTGCCATATGGGTTTTCCCCGCGCCTGCCGGGCCGATCAGGACCAGCTTGCCCGAAGGCCATGTCTCAGTCGCGTCCAGAGTGGCCAGCGCCAACATATTGGAGGGCGCAACAAAAAATGCATCCCGTCCCAGCGCTTCGCGGGCTGGTAAATCCAAGGTGAGTTGTTCAGCCATGGCTTAGCTTTCGCCACCGCGTGTGCCGTCAAGTTCAGATTGGTCCTCGGGCATCGGGGCCGCCGCATCGGAGAGGCCCCTATAGAGGCGACCCTCGCGGTATTGATTGGCGGCGAAGCGTGCGACAACGCCAAGGGCGGCGGCGAGTGGCACGGCCACCAACATGCCGACAAAGCCAAACACTGTGCCAAAGGCAGACAGCGCAAAGATCAGCCACACCGGGTGCAAGCCGACGGAGGAGCCGACCAAGTTCGGGGTCAGGATATTGCCCTCAACAAATTGCCCAAAGACAAAAATGCCAACCACGGCGGCGATCCAATACCATTCACCCCAGAACTGAAACAGCGCCAGACCGATGGCCAAAACGCCGCCAACGGCGACGCCGACATAGGGGATAAAGGTCAGGATTCCGGCAATGGCACCGGCGACAAGGCCGAATTTCAACCCCACCAGCATCAGGCTTGCGGCATAAAACGTTCCCAAAATCAGACAGACCGTGCCCTGGCCGCGGATGAACGAGGCCAGTGTGCGGTCGATGTCAGAGGCCAGGCTACGGATCACCGGGGCGTAATCGCGTGGCAAAAGCTTGTCGACTTCGGCGACCATCCGGTCCCAGTCGAGCAACAGGTAAAAGGTGATCACGGGCACCAGCACGAGCAGCACCGCGATATTAAACACGCTCATCGCCGAGGAGAGCACAGAGGACAAAAGCGCGCCGCCTTTTGAGCGTATGGCCTCGCCGATTTGCAATAGGGTTTGGTGCAATTGCGAGTTTTCATCCAGCAAAACCGGGAATTTTGCGGTCAAAAATGTCTGGAGATTGTTGAACAGGTCCGGCGCTGTGTTGACCAGATCGGTCGCTTGGCGCACCAGCGTCGGCAAGACCACCAAGGCGGCCAGCACAAACAGGATGACGGCGGACAGGGTGATCGTCAATGTGGCGGCCACCCGGCTAAACCCCCAAGATTCAAGCCGATCCGCCACCGGGTCCAACATATAGGCCACCGCCATGCCTAAGACGAAGGGCAAAATCACATCGCCGAGCAACCACAACAGCGCAAAGAACCCCGCCGCCGCAAAGCCCCAGTATTTCATCTGATCGCGGACTGGTAACGCCATAGTATCCCTTTGGTGTCGCTTTGCTTTGCTCCCATATCGCCCGTGAAGGGACAGGTTTCAAGGGGAAGAGACGCGATCAAACCCGTCATGGCCCTGTGCCGCAAGGACCGGAACGGTCGGGGAACAGGCGTTTGGTGCTGCTTTGGCTTGTGTGCTCCATGGTGATCGCTTAGACCAAAGCAAACCTGATCATCACTTGAGGGCATCCCCGCATGCGTCTGTCGCGCTATTTTCTCCCGGTTCTGAAAGAAACGCCGTCTGAGGCCCAAATCGTCTCGCACCGTCTGATGTTGCGCGCGGGCATGATCCGCCAACAGGCGGCGGGGATCTATTCCTGGCTGCCTTTGGGCTACAAGGTCCTGAAAAAAGTGGAACAGATCGTCCACGAAGAACAACAGCGCGCGGGTCACATCCCGCTGTTGATGCCGACGCTCCAGTCTGCCGATTTGTGGCGCGAAAGCGGGCGCTATGACGATTATGGCGAAGAGATGCTGCGCATCACCGACCGCCATGGCCGCGATATGCTGTACGGGCCCACCAACGAGGAGATGATCACCGACATCTTTCGTTCTTATGTGCGCAGTTACAAAGACTTGCCGCTCACGCTTTACCACATTCAATGGAAATTCCGCGACGAAGTCCGTCCGCGCTTTGGCGTGATGCGGGGGCGCGAATTCCTGATGAAAGACGGTTATAATTTCGATCTGACCGTTGAGGATGCGCTGCACGCCTACAACCGCCATTTGGTCAGCTATATCCGTACTTATGAACGCATGGGCCTTCAGGCGATTCCGATGCGTGCCGACTCCGGCCCGATCGGCGGCGATGACACTCATGAGTTCCTTGTCTTGGCCGACACCGGCGAATCCGAGGTGTTTTATGATGCCGCAGTCACCGACATCAAACTCGGAAAACGCGAGATTGATTACGACAGTCATGAGGCCTGTCACGCGGTGATGGAAGAGTTCACCTCGCTCTACGCCCGTACCGATGAAACCCATGACGCCGCCTTGTTCGAACAGGTCCCCGAAGAGCGCCGTCGCGTGGCGCGTGGCATCGAAGTCGGTCAGATTTTCTTTTTTGGCACCAAATACTCCGAAGTCATGGGCGCGACCGTACAAGGCCCGGATGGCAAGCCGACCCCGGTACAAATGGGCTCGCACGGCATTGGCGTGTCCCGCCTTTTGGGCGCGTTGATCGAAGCCAATCACGATGACAAAGGCATCATCTGGCCCGAAGGCGTGACGCCCTTTCATGTTGGCATCGTTAACCTGAAACAGGGCGATGCAGAGGCGGATGGGGCCTGTGAGGCGCTGTATAAATCCTTCGAGGCACTTGGGCTTGAGCCTTTGTATGATGACCGCGACGAACGTGCGGGCGGCAAATTTGCAACCATGGACATCATCGGTCTGCCGTGGCGGATCACCGTCGGTCCGCGCGGTTTGAAAAACGGTGTCGTCGAAGTCACCTCGCGGCGCACGGGCGAGAGCGAAGAGTTGACGCCGGAATTGGCCATCGCGAAAATTGCTAAAATTTACGCGGACTTATAAAGCGAAAATTGCTAAAATTTACGCGGAACTGTAAGGCGAAAATTGCTAAAATTTACGCGGAGCTTTGACATGAAAATCGCAAAGATTTACGCGGATTTATAAACGTCGATCTTGGCCGCAATAGGCAAGAAATCGCGGTTTTGACCATCGGGGGCGGGGACATGTTTGTCTTGCGCCCCCGAATCCTTTTACCCTGCGCGCCATGATCCTCACGTCAGATGGGGGCGAGGCAGAGGAGCGCGACATGATCGTCAAAACACTCACACTTGTGGGTGGCCTGTTTGGGGCTGCCATTGTTTCCCAGTTCCCAGAGTTTTCCCAACAATATACCCAAAGGCTCGGCGGTCAGGTGGATGCCCTTGCCGTTGTGATCACGGATTTTGACGCCTCGGCGCAAAAGGCCGATATGACGCGCGAGGCTGCATTGGCCTCGATGGGCGGTTCGGTGTTTTTGGAAAACCGCCGCCGTGATATGCGCATCACTTTCGCCCGCTATGATCGCCTGTCCGAGGACTTGAACATGCTGCGCGATGCCACGCCGCTGGAGCGTCTGACCATGCCACAGCGCATCTCCGATTTTGAATTGGCCCACACCACATGGGACAATTTCGTGCCCGCCATGCCGTTGTCTGTGGCGGGCGGTTTGTCCGCGCTGATCGGGTATTTCGCCGGATGGGGCGGCGTGTTTGCCGTGTTGTGGCTTTTGACCTGGCCGTTCAAGCGCCGCAAATCCAAAGACGGGCTGACCTTCTAAGCCATTACTATAACGCTCTGTTCACGCGTCTGTTTGCTCTAAAAGCCGGGCGGGCGCTTGACCTTTGCCCTGTCAAAGGGAATGGTCTGGCAACTTTGAACGGAGCCCCATCGGACCATGACACAGGCCAAATCAACCAAGCCCTTCTCGCGCTTTGAGTGGAAAATCGCGTGGGCCTACCTGCGGGCCCGACGCGAAGAAGGCGGCGTCTCGGTGATGACCTGGATCTCGTTGATCGGTATCACTTTGGCGGTGGCGGCACTGATCATCACGCTGGCGGTACGCACCGGATTTCGCGATGAATTTGTCGCCACAATTCTTGGCTCCAACGCCCATGTGACGGTCTATTCCTCGATCTATGTCAATGAGGCGGGCCAAACCGCGCGCACCATCCCGGACTACGCGCAATGGGCCAAATCCCTTGCCGCCGTGCCCGGTGTGACCCGCGCCGCACCCTTGGTGAAGGGACAGGTTTTGGCCTCTTATCGTGGCTCCAATGCGGGGGTTGAGATTTACGGCATCGCGCCTGACGACCTGATGACGATCCCCCGCGTGGCGATCACTCCGGACGACCACTGGGGCGATGTCACACGCTTTGCGCAAGGCGTTGCCATCGGTTCCGGTGTGGCGCGTGAGCTGGGGGTGACGGTTGGTGACAAGATCAAATTGATCTCGCCGGACGGGGCCAAAACCGCCTTTGGCACAAGTCCGCGTGTGTCCTCTTTCGAAGTCGTCTATGTCTTTTCCGCGGGCCGTTATGATATTGATAAAACACGGGTTTACCTGCCGTTCTCTGAGGCTCAAACCTATTTCAACCGGGGCGACACCGCCGATGAGATCGAGGTTATGGTGACCCACCCGGAAGCGGTCGATGACATGACCCTTCCCCTACTGCAAGCGGTGGGGGAGCGCGGGCTGGTTTGGACCTGGCGCGATGCGTCGGGGTCATTCCTGCGCGCACTTGATATTGAGGACAATGTGATGTTCGTCATCCTCTCGGTCCTCGTGCTAATTGCGGCGATGAATATCGTGTCCGGCCTGATCATGTTGGTCAAAAACAAAGGCCGCGACATTGGCATTTTGCGCACGATTGGTCTCACGGAGGCCTCCGTGCTGCGGATCTTTTTCATCTGTGGCTCGCTCACCGGTGTGGTTGGCACGCTGTTTGGTGTGCTCATCGGCTCGCTCTTTGCCATCTACATTGATCAGATCATGTCCTTTGTGAATTGGATGAATGGCGGCGGAGCGTGGGACCCGTCGATCCGGGGCATCTATGCGCTTCCGGCCGAACTACGCGCGGCGGATGTGTTTAAGGCCGTGTCGCTCTCGCTTGGCCTGTCCTTTGTGGTCACGATTTTCCCAGCGCGCCGTGCCGCGCGGATGAACCCGGTGGAGGCGCTGCGGTATGAATAATATGTTAGAGATCAAAGGCATCACCAAGACCTACAATGCCGGAAAACCCAATCAGATCGAGGTCCTGCGCGGCATTGATTTGACCCTCAAACGCGGCGAGGTCGTGGCTTTGACCGCGCCGTCGGGGGCGGGGAAATCGACGCTGTTGCACATCGCCGGGCTGTTGGATGTGCCGGATGCCGGGACGGTGACGATTGCCGGTCAGGATATGACGGGTCTGGGCGATCGTCGGCGCACCGCGATGCGGCGCGCGGGGGTGGGGTTTATCTACCAATTTCACCACCTGCTGCCGGAGTTCACCGCGCTTGAAAACGTGGTGCTGCCGCAGCTTGCCAATGCCGTGCCTCAGGCCGAGGCCGAAGCCCGCGCGATGGCGTTATTGGACAAAGTCGGCATCTCCCGCCGCGCCACCCACCGCCCCGCAGCCCTGTCGGGGGGCGAGCAACAACGGGTGGCGTTTTGCCGGGCGCTGGCCAACGGGCCGGGGCTTTTGCTGGCGGATGAGCCGACCGGGAACCTTGATCCAGAGACCTCGGATTTGGTGTTTGACGTGCTGATGGAACTGGTCCGCGACGAGGGCTTGTCTGCGCTGATCGCCACGCACAACCATGAGTTGGCGGCCAAGATGGACCGGGTGGTGAAGCTGGATATGGGACAGGTCGTCCCAGCATGAGATGTCGGTCGCAAGGCGCTGTTTTCATGCAAAATATGCATGATGTGTGTCGGATGAATTCGGGCCGGCCCCGCCCGTGCTGAGGGCCGGCCCCTAAAGGATCAATTCAACAGGTCAGACATAATCCCGATGGCCGAAACCACGATGGCGGCATCGCGGGCGATCTTATAGATTTGCCCGTCATATTGCGCATAGCGGTCGCCGTCCGGGTCGGGCAGGTGATAGCGATCATAATCGCGCAGGATCACATAGCCCTCCGGGAGGCGATCCCCGTAGCCATAGCGCATTTTCTTGGCATGGCCGGGCGGGATGTGACCGACGCCCCAGCCTTTGCCGTTGTTATGGCCATGGTCCGCGAAAGCCGGCGCGGCGGTGAGGGCCATGACAGCGATAAGGAGCGGTTTGGTCAGATTGGACATGCGAGCCTCCAAATGGGTTTTCAGCACTATACCGGAGGCGGCGGGGCAAGGTGACCTGACAGTTTCGTGATGAGCGGAATGGGGCTGATTTTGATTTTTTGGGGGGATCAGGTTTTGAGGCCCTTTGGACCGCTCTTCAATCTTTTTTATTTTTCTTTAGCGCATCGAATTCCGCGGGATCCGATAAAACCAATTTAGAAAAGAAATGAGTTTCAAGACCTCGATTGGATAGTCCTAAATCTTTACGCATTTCTTTTTGTATACGCTCTATGACTTCGAACATTTCAATTAGTTCGCGGTTCTCACCGACTTTTGTGAAATCGCTCAAAGCTCTTAATACTCCTTGAGAACCCCATAAAACTGCTTTGGTACGAACTTTCATAAGTTTAATGACCAGTTCGGATTGATCCACCGGCTTTCCCCCGAGTTCTGGTTTTGCAGCAATGAACAAACTTTCCATTGCCTCAAGAAACTCGAGGTAGATTGCAATTTTGCGTTCTCTGAAAGCAGCATCCGTTTCTCTTTTTCTCAACCGATTTTGAGCAATGAGAGTCGCTGTCAAACCAAGTATTGCAGTGACCATGGTAATAGTCAGTGGCACATAGACTTCGGGCTTTAGTGTTTTAGCGCCTGCATAGATTGCTTTTGAAATATCCCAAACATGAAAGCCTAAAAATATAAAAAGCACACAAGCAATCAAAACAATAACTATCGCGAGAATAATTCTTAAAGTTTTCGTCCGTCCCCCTTCTCGTGAGCCGTGCTCACGAGAAATAATCATACATCCAATTCCTCAACAAACTGCGCATTTTCCTGAATGTACTGATACCGCAACTCCGGCTTTTTCCCCATCAAACGCTCGACCAGATCGGCCGTTTCTCCGGGGAAGTCCTCTTGGATTGTCACCCGGATCAGCTTGCGGGATTTGGGGTCCATTGTGGTCTCTTTCAAATCCTTCGCGTCCATTTCGCCGAGGCCTTTGAACCGCTGCACGTCAATCTTGCCCTTGCCGCCAAGACCCTTTTCCATCCAAAGATTTTTCTCTGCATCATCAGAGACATAAAGCCGTTTCGCGCCTTGGGTCAGGCGGTAGAGTGGCGGGCAGGCCAGATAGAGGTGGCCCTGATCGATCAGCGGGCGCATTTGGGTGTAGAAGAAGGTCATCAACAGCGCGGCAATATGGGCACCATCGACGTCCGCATCGGTCATGATGATGATTTTCTCATAGCGCAGGTCTTCGACGTTAAAGCGCGTGCCCATTTGGACGCCCAAGGCTTCGCAGAGGTCCGAGATTTCCTGGTTGGTGTTGAGCTTGCCCGAGGCTGCGCCCAAGACGTTGAGGATTTTACCCTTGAGCGGCAACAGCGCCTGCGTTTCGCGTTTGCGCGCGCCTTTGGCGGAACCGCCCGCAGAGTCGCCCTCGACAATGAACAATTCGGTGCCGACGCGGTCTTTTGAAGAGCAATCGGTCAGCTTGCCCGGAAGCCGCAGTTTCTTGGTCGCGGTCTTGCGCTGGGTCTCTTTTTCCTGGCGACGGCGCAGGCGTTCCTCGGCGCGCAGCACGAGGAAATCGAGGATCGCGCCTGCGGATTTCGTATCGGCGGCGAGCCAGTTGTCAAAATGGTCGCGCACGGAGTTTTCGACCATGCGCTGCGCCTCGGTGGTGGCCAAACGGTCCTTGGTCTGGCCAACAAATTCCGGCTCGCGGATGAAACAGGACACCAAAGCGCCCGCCCCCGTGGTCAGGTCTTCGCGGGTGATGTTTTGGGCCTTTTTATTGCCAACTAACTCGCCATAAGCCTTGATGCCTTTCAGGATCGCCGCCCAAAACCCGGCCTCGTGGGTGCCGCCCTCGGGGGTGGGCACGGTGTTGCAATAGGACTGGATAAAGCCATCGCGCGCAGGCGTCCAATTGATCGCCCATTCGACCTTGCCGGGGGCTTTGAATTTTTCAAAAGACACGGAGCCCGCAAAGGGTTTGTCGGCATAGGTGGTGGCACCGCCCATGGTCTCTGAGAGGTAATCGGCAAGCCCGCCGGGGAAATGGAATTTTGCCTCAAGCGGGGTGTCACCATCCTTGATCGCGGTTTTCCAACGGATTTCGACGCCGGAAAACAGATAGGCTTTGGAGCGTGCCATGGCAAAAAGGCGGGCGGGTTTGAGTTTGAGCGCGCCGAAAATCTCGGGGTCCGGGTGAAAGGTCACGGAGGTGCCGCGACGGTTCGGCGCCGCGCCGATTTTGGCCAGCTTGCCCTGCGGCACACCGCGGGAAAATTCCATGGCGTAAAGCTCTTTGTTTTGCGCCACTTCGACACGCAAATGATCGGACAGCGCGTTGACCACAGAGGAGCCGACGCCGTGCAGACCGCCGGAGGTCTCATAGCTGTCGCCCGAGAATTTGCCGCCGGCGTTCAGGGTACAGAAAATGATTTCGAGCGCGGATTTTGACGGGTCTTTCGGGTGCGCACCAATCGGGATGCCACGGCCGTTGTCGCGCACCGAGACATGGCCGTTTTCATGCAGCTCGACCTCAATCCAGGATGCGTGTCCGGCGACGGCTTCGTCCATCGAGTTGTCGATGATCTCGGCCACCATGTGATGCAGAGCGCGCTCATCCTTGCCGCCGATATACATGCCGGGGCGCAGCCGGACGTGTTCCATGTCTTCGAGGACTTGAATGGATGAGGCGTCATAGGTGGAGGCTTTGGCTTTGAGATTGGGATCGGGGTGGCCGGATAGGAGATCGTCGGACATGGGCGTGGCGCTCGATTCTTAGAGTTTGCTCGTTGGGCTAGGATTAGACCATTCAGAACCGGGTGACGCAAGCTGTTGAGGCGCGCGGGCGCGGGGGCAGAGAAAACCTTGCCTCAGATCAAGGAAAAAGAAAGAGATTTCATGTAACAGGGGGTGTAACGGATGTAAAAATGGAGAACCGCCTGCATGACGACGACTGTAAAAGCTGTGCCTGCCGCTGTGAAAAATGAACCTGTGGCCGGGCAGGAGGGCGTTGCCGTCGAGACCATGCCTGTGGCGGGGCACGACAGGGTGACGGAACCGGCCACACGCGGTGGACCTAAAACATTTCCAACCGTGACGCCGGACAAAATCCGTGCGGCCTTTGAGACCGGGAAATATCCCTACCGCAAAAAGATGACGCGGGTGGAATATGAGACCACGAAAGTCGCGCTTCAGGCCGAATTGTTGAAGGCCCAGATCTGGGCGCAAGAAACGGGCGAGAAATTCGTGTTGTTGTTTGAGGGCCGCGATGCGGCGGGCAAGGGCGGCACGATCAAACGGTTCATGGAGCATATGAACCCGCGCCACGCCCGTGTGGTGGCGCTGAACAAACCGACCGACGAAGAGCGCGGCCAATGGTTTTTCCAACGCTATGTCGAATATCTGCCGACCTCGGGCGAATTCGTGCTTTATGACCGCTCTTGGTACAACCGCGCGGGGGTGGAGCGGGTGATGGGGTTTTGTAGTCCCAATGATTACCTCGAATTCATGCGTCAGACGCCGGAATTTGAACGGATGCTGACGCGTTCGGGCATCCGGCTTTATAAATACTGGTTCTCGGTGACCCAAGTCGAACAGCAACGTCGCTTTGCCTCGCGCGAAAACGATCCGTTGAAACAGTGGAAACTCTCACCGATTGATAAGGCCTCATTGGACAAATGGGACGATTACACCGAGGCGAAAGAGGCGATGTTTTTCTACACCGATACGGCCGATGCGCCTTGGACGATTGTGAAATCCAACGACAAAAAACGCGCGCGGGTGGAATGTATGAAACATTTCCTGTCCACCATCGACTACCCGGACAAGGATATGGACTTGATCGGCCAGCCGGATCCGTTGATCGTGGGCAATGCGGGCCATGTGGTGCATCGCTCCGAACATATCTTAGGTACGGCATTGCACCCGGACGCGCGGCGCGGACGCAACGGCAAAGTCTAACGGGCGGCTCACCTCAGGCTAGAGTATTTGATCTGCAATGAAGACAAAGGCCCTGTCGGCAAGGAGAGGGCTTTGTGTGTTAGCCGTTGGCGGCGGCGAATTTGCTCATCAGATAGGGGCCGGAGGTGACGGGTTTTGTGGCCGCACCCGACAGCGGGGTGATCTTGGCGTGCCAATTGGGTTGGTGGAAAAACGCCAAGGACATCCGTCGCTTGGTGGCCCAATCGGGCGGAGTGACAACACGGTGCAGCGTCGAGGTCCAGCGCCCAGCCGTCCAAAGCGTCATCAGATCGCCGATGTTGATCACAAACGCGCCGTCAATTGGCGGCACGCCGCGCCAATCGCCCTCGGGCGTGAGGATTTCAAGCCCGCGCGAGCCGGGTTCTGGCAACAGGATGGTCAAAGAGCCGTAATCGGTATGTGCCCCAGCACGCAATTGGTTTTCTTTCGGTGCGCTGTCTTGGGCCGGGTAATTGAGGGCGCGCAGCGCCGAGATCGGCGTGTCGATAAAGGGCGTGAAATGGTCCTGCGGCAGATTGAGGGCGACAGCAAAGACCTCCATGATCCGAACAGCGAGCGCCTCCATTTCAGTATAATAGGCGCACCATGCCGCGCGGAAACCGGGCATGTCTGGCCAAGGCGTGGGCGCATAGCAAAAGGCCAAAGCATCGGGGTCGGTCTCGCCGGGCGGGATGCTCAAAGGCCCGCCATTGAAGCTTTCCTTCAAATCCGGCGGCGTGTCTTCGCCGCGCGATTTTGCCAAAGCCTCGGTGCCCGGACCAAGATAGCCATAGGGCGCACCGGGGACGGGGCCGACCCGGTGTTTCACCTCGGGCGCAAGATCGAAAAAGCCGCGCGCCTTGGCCCAAATCGCGTCGATCACCTGCTGTGGCACGCCATGACCCGTGACGGCAAGAAACCCGGTTTCGACACAGATGCGGTCCACCTCAGCGGCAATTTTGGCCTTGCCGGAGGCATCGGCTGCGGCAAAGGCGGCTAGGTCGAGCAGGGGGAAATCGGGTTGGGACGTGTCTGTTTTGGGCATGGCGGTCTCTTTAAGGTCGGGCATTTGGGACACCGTTTCGCGACCCCGTGCCTCTGTCAACCGGAGCGAGGCCACAGGGACGTGCACAGGGGGTGCGCAAGAACGGGCTCGCCAGAAGGCTGAGGCAAGGTTAGGCTGGGCGGAACCGCAGACAGAGAGACGACAGGACGCGCATGGACGAGATCGTGTTACGCTTCGCGACGCGCGCGGACACAGAGGCGGTGACGTGCTTGGTGGCAGAGGCTTTTGCGATTTACACACCAAAGATCGGTAAACCCCCGGCACCTGTGTTTTATGACTATGGGGCGCTGATTGAGACGGGGTTGGTGAGCGTGGCCATTGCTGGCGCGGAGGTGCTCGGCATGGTCTATCTCTACGCCCAAGACGGCGGCACGGCGATGCTGGATGTTCTGGCGGTGGCTGAGGCGGCGCAGGGGCGCGGGCTGGCGCGGTTGTTGATCACGCGGGCCGAAGAGCAGGCGCGCAGGATGGGGGCGCAGCGTATCGACGTTTATACCAATGTCGTGATGGAGGGACCGCTGGTTTTATATCCCAAACTGGGATTTTCCGAGACCCATCGCGGTGAAAGCGACGGGTATCAGCGGGTGCATTTCAGCAAAGAGCTATAAGGGCGGATCGCTCAGGCGTCGTCGCCAAATCCATTCATCCGTTTGGCCCATTGAAACGCCACGATCATGCCTTTGAACCGCGGCAACAGGAACAGCGACAAGGCAACGGTGCCCGTGGCAAAAATCGCGATCAAGACCAAAGGATCGGGGCGGAATTCGATAAAAGCCCAGCCCAAAAGCGGCGCCATCAGGTGGCCGACAATCAAAATGGTCAGATAGGCGGGGCCGTCATCGGCACGGTGATGAAACAATTCCTCGCCGCAGACCGGACATTCGTCGCGGACTTTCAAATAGCCTTTCATCATCGGACCGCCGCCACAGGAGGGGCAGCGCCGTTTCCAGCCGCGCAAAAGGGCGGGGCGCATTTCGCGTTCGCCTGCACGCGCCGGGGCGGTGTCAGACAGGGAGGAGGGGGTGGCGCTGAGGCCCTGAGTCGTGTCGGTCATGTGCGGTTCGCCTCTTTGCGGATATGGGCGTGAGTTTAAGCGACAAAGTCTTACGCAAACCTGCGCGCTTTGTCCTTGCGTCCCGATGTCGCGTCCGGGGGGGGGGTGAGTGTCTTTCACATTATTTGAGCCGTTTGCGACGGAAGTGCGAGGGTGGCCCGTTTCATAAGTATCAAAGCGCGCTGCATGTAGGTCTCGAAGCGAGGTCGGAGCGGCGCGCAGGAGTAACCCTGTGAAAAGGAAATGAACATGAAACGCAATACATTTGTCTCAGCTCTCGCTTTGCTTGCCGTGCTGGGTGGGTCCGTCGCGGCGTTTGCCGCTGGTGGTCCGAACAATCCCGATCAAATGGGCGGGATGCGCGGCGATATGAAAATGGAACGCGGACAGGGCTTCATGCCGTTTGGGCCGGAGTTTGATTTTGCCACCGTGGACAGCGATGGCGATGGCAAACTGTCCTTGGCCGAGGTCGATGCGTTCAAAGCGGCGCGGTTTGCCGAAGTGGATGCGGATGGCAATGGCACAGTGGATGCGGCTGAATTGCTCGCCCACCAAGAGGCGCAGCGCATGAACCGGATGCAGATGCGCGCCGAAGCCATGATCCAAAACCGCGACACCGATGGCGATGGTGTGTTGAGCGCCGAAGAAATGGGCAACGCCCCGCGCGTGAGCCTGTTTGACCGGCTGGACCGCGACAAGGATGGCACGATCAGCCAAGAAGAACTGGCCCTGATGCAACAGCGGATGCAGGGCCATATGCAAAACGGGCGTTCGGGGATGAAAGTGCCGGGTCAGGGCCGGAACTAAGCGTTGGGAGCGCGGGGAAGGGATTTCTCTTCCCCACCGCCTCACAGTGGACGCCACCAACAGTTTGAGATAGCCATAGCCGGTGATGGATATGCCCTTTGACGCCCTGAGTGATGTCTCTGATGACGCGTTGCTGATTGCCTTTGGCAATGGCGATGCGGCCTCGGCGCGCGCGTTGACGTTGCGTTTGACGCCAAAGGTTCTGGGCTATGCCGCGCGACTGTTGCGTGATCGGGCGGAGGCCGAAGATGTGGCTCAGGAGGCGATGCTCAGGCTGTGGAAAATCGCCCCCGAATGGCGACAGGGCGAGGCCAAGGTTACCACATGGCTCTACCGGGTGGTGACCAACCTGTGCACGGATCGGCTGCGTAAAAAACGCGGCAATGCCTTGGATGAAATTGCCGAGCCCGAGGATGATCGCCCCTCGCAAGAGGCGGTGATGATCCAGCGGGAGCGGATTGATGCGTTGAACGCGGCTTTGGCGACATTGCCAGACCGACAACGCGAAGCGGTGGTGCTGCGCCACATTGAAGGTTTGGGCAATCCTGAGATTGCCGAAGTGTTGGACATTAGCGTCGAGGCGGTGGAAAGTTTGACCGCCCGAGGCAAACGCGCCCTGACGCAGGCATTGGCCGCGCAGCGCGACAGACTGGGGTTCGAAGATGACGCATCGTGATGATAAAATGACAGATGGTCTTTTAGATCAATCGCTTGAGGCGCTGTTTGCCGAGGCGCGCGACGAGGCTGTGATGCCCTCGACTGCGCTTTTGGCCGCGGTCATGGCCGATGCGGAAACCCAAATTGCCACACGCGCCCGCCAAGACGCGACATGTCGCGCGTCCCTGCGCCCGAAACAGCGCCATCCCATGCTGGCGGCCATGGTTGCGGCGCTGGGCGGATGGCGGGCGGTGGCGGGATTGGCCACGGCGGCGGTGACGGGGCTGGCGATTGGATTGGGCGCGCCATCGACGGTGACCAATTTGGCGACGGGCAGCTATAGCGAGAGCGCCACGGTTGAGATGACATCGGCGGGCGATGCGCTTGATGCCTTGGTCCCAAGTTTCTACGATCTCGCTTTGGAAGGATAAGCCATGACGGATGACAGCCAAATGACGCCCGAACACGGCCCCGCCGAGAGCACGCTTAAAAAGCCGTTTCGCTGGAGCCGTGTGGTTTTGGTGGTGTCACTGGCGCTGAACCTTGCGGTGATCGGCACAGTGGCAGGCGCTTTGTTGCGCTGGGATGCGGGCGTGGACCGGGCGCGGGCGATGCAGGTGCGCGATTTTGGCTTTGGCCCCTTCGTTGGCGCGTTGGAAACCAAAGATCGCCGTGATGTCGGGCGCATGTTTATTCGCTCCGCCGGGGACCCGCGCGAGGCACGGGCCGAGGTGAAAGCCATGTTCGCGCAGATGATTACAACGTTGAAGGCCGAGCCGTTTGACCAGCAGGCCTTTGAAACGCTTTTGCTGCATCAGCAACAGAAATTTTCCAGCCGCCAAGAGATCGGCGCACAGATTGTTGTCGATCAAATCGCTCAGATGAGTGCCTCAGATCGTGCCGCCTATGCGACGCGCCTTGAGGACATGCTGAAAAAACCACCACGCTCGCCACATACGGGCGATGGTGTGCGCGATGCTGCGCCGCGCGACGGTCAAAGACAGAATTAAGAGGCGCCCTAAAGGGGGAACCGCATAAAAGAGGCGCCTGCGGGCGCCTTTTATTTTGGCGTGACGCTTTAGGCCGCGTAAGACCCCAGAGCGACCTGATTGCGCCCCTCGGCTTTGGCCCCATAAAGTGCCTGATCGGCGATGGCAATCAGATCGGAGACTTTCGGGGCTTGCCCGCCTATTCCGCCGCCCATGGCCAGACCGATGGAGGCAGAGACGGTGATCGGCGTGCCATCGGCTGAGATCGCGACCGGGCGGGCACAGATCGCCGCACGCAACCGTTCGGCGGCGGCGCGCGCCTCCATCAACGTGGTCATCGGCATACAGACCAAAAACTCTTCGCCGCCAAACCGCGCCACCAAATCCATACCGCGTAGATTGTCGCGCATCCGGTGCGCCACCTCGACCAAAACATCATCCCCGACCGCATGACCATAGCTGTCATTGACCAATTTGAACCGATCAATATCCACCAACATCAAGGCAAAATGTTGCCCGTTTTCATGGGATTCCTTAGCGATTTTCTCAAGATGGGGCAGGGCATAGCGGCGATTGTACAACCCGGTGAGGCTGTCGATTGTTGCCAAACGCAATCCCTCATCAAAGGTTTGTTTGAGTTGATCGGATTCTTTTTTGCGGCGCATTTGCGTGCGTAGGCGCAGGGCCATTTCTTCCGGGTCAGCCCCGCGGGTGATCAGGTCATTGGCACCCAGATCAAGCGCCATCAATGCCTCGCGCCGGTCCTGTTGACCATGCACAACGACGATGCCGCAGGTCCGGGTCGCATCGCGTGCGCGCAGGTCAGAGATCAACCGAATCCCCTCCGCTCCACCACCAAACTGTGCCGAAATCACATAGAGGTCAGAGACATTCCCATTGTAGATCGCCTCCAAAACATGATCCCCCCGCTCGATTACGATCTCATCCGACGTCATGCCGCGCAAACCAGCGCGCCAGGTCATCGCCTCTTCGGTTGTGGCCCCGATGAGAGTGATTTTGCCTGGGGTTTCAAAATGGCTCGCCGGTTCGGAAAACCCAAGCGCATGGGCCGTCTCGTTACGCCGACGCAATTCCTCAGAAGTGGCCGAGGCCCGCATCAACGCGCGCACGCGGGCGGTCAGCGTCAGTTCATCCAGCGGCTTGGTGAGGAACTCATCGGCACCCGCTTTGAGGGCGGCAATCCGCGCGGTCGTGTCATGGGCCGGGGTGATGATGGCGACGGGAATATGGGCGGTGAGCGGGTCTTTTTTGAGCGCGGCACAGACCGCATACCCCGTCATATCGCCCAGATTGCCATCCAGAATGATCAGATTTGGTCGCAACTCACGCGCGCGGGCAAGGGCGTCAGACCCCGTGGCCGCCTGAGACACATCATAAAAGGCAGAAGCGAGTTTCACCTTTAGGATGATGCGATTGGTCGGCACGTTGTCCGCGATCAAAATCCTGCCCGCCATAGGGACCTCTCAGAGAGCCGTGTTATTTTGCCGGCTTTGGGTTTCGTGTGTCGAATGCTGTTGCACCTGTTAGGGAATTTGGTTGAGAAAGGTTAAGAAAGCGTTTCCAACCCCACGGAGTTATCCACAGATGAAGCAGGAATCCGCCGAGGTGATTGCCCTCAAAACCTTGACGTGGCTGGTCGGTGATGAAGAAATTTTGCCTATTTTTCTTGGCTCTAGCGGCATGAGCCCGGAGGAGTTGCGTATGCGCGCCACGGAGATGGACGTGCTCTCTGCGGTTCTTGATTTCGTGACCATGAACGATGAATGGGTTAACGCCTGTGCCATGGCGACCGGTCTTGATCCACATGATCCGATGCGTGCGCGTCAGGCGCTTCCGGGCGGCGCAGACATCCACTGGACCTGAGGATCATCCATGTCACTTATTCCAATGACGCCACAGCAAACCCCGTCCGCGATCTCCGCGATCCTGTTTGATAAAGACGGCACATTGATGGATTTTCAAGGCAGTTGGGGGCCATGGGCGCAGGGCGTGATCCTCGAGATCTGCGGCGGGCCGGGGGAAAAGGCGGAAGCCGTGGCGCTGGCGATGGGATTTGACATGGCACAGGTACGGTTTCACCCCGACAGTGCGCTGATCGCGGGCACGCCCGAAGATGTCTTGGAGGTGTTGCAGCCGCATTTTCCGCAACTCACTCGACAACAGATTTTGGCCCGGCTCGATGCCGATCCCGATCGGTTTCTGCCGATGCCTGTGCCAGGGCTTGGCAACATCTGTGCCGCTCTGACACAGGCGGGGTATGCGCTTGCTGTCGTGACCAATGATTTCGAGGCTTCGGCCCATGATCATCTGCGGCAAATGGATGTGTTGGCGCATTTTTCCGCAGTGGTCGGCTATGATAGTGGCTATGGCGGCAAACCTGCGCCGGGGCCGTGTTTGGGCGCGGCCGAACGGCTTGGCGTCGCCCCTTCGGGCTGTGTGATGGTGGGTGACAGTCTTCACGATCTGGTGGCGGGACGTGCGGCTGGCATGATGACCGTTGCCGTTTTGACGGGGGTCGCGCAGGCCCATGAGCTTGCGCCCCATGCCGATGTGGTTTTGGACAGTGTCGCAGACCTATTTGATTGGCTGTGCCACAGACAGATTTAGGATTTTACCGATATGTGCCCCCGTGACGCGGAAAATCCCGGTGACATTGGTAATTTCTTAAGAGTGCGCACGTAAGACTTTCGCATGTGTAAGTGAGAGGCGTGCCGGTCATGCACGGGATGATAAATCGAGCGATCCAATGTTTTCTGCGTGATACCTACGGGGCGCAGGCGTGGTTGGATATTGCTGAAAATGCGGATCTTGGCTTTGAAAACTTCGAAGCCATGCTGAGCTATCCGGATCAGATCACGTTGGACGTGCTGGGCCGGGCGGCGCGGCATTTGCATAAACCTGTTGAAACCTTTCTTGAGGATCTCGGAACCTATCTGGTGTCGCATCCAAATGTGGAGGCGATCCGCCGATTATTGCGATTTGGCGGCGAAAATTTTACGGAATTTCTATATTCACTCAATGACTTGGAAGGGCGTGCCAAATTGGCACTGCCCGATCTTGAGGTGCCGACGCTTTCGGTCGAATCCTGTGGCGACGGGACATTCCGACTTCGGTGTTCAAGTGCGATGCCGGGGTTTGGCTATGCTATGGTTGGCGTGATGCGGGCGATGGCGGATGACTATGGGGCCTTGGTGTTTCTGGAACATTCGGGATGGATGGATTCGGGCGAAGAAGTGATCACCATCAACTTGCTCGAAGTCGCCTATGCCGAAGGGCGCGCCTTCGATTTGTTCGGGCGGATTGGGGATGGCATATGAAACACGCAACATTTGATCCCACCTCCGTTTGTGCCTTGATGCCCATGGGACTCATTTATGACGATGATGGGATCATCCAATTTGTCGGCCCGACGCTTGGCAAACTGCGCAGGGCCGATACGTTGATTGGCAAAACAATCAGTGAGGTGTTTTCCGTTCGCGACAACGGGCGCGGGACGGGCGATGGGCCTGTGCCATTGTCAACGAAACTCTATCTGAACTTCACGTCCGGTATTTCGACCCCGCTGAAAGGGATGGCCATTGCCATTGACGGCGCCAATCTCAACATTTTGAACCTGTCTTTTGGCATCTCGATCCTCGACGCTGTGGCCGATTATCGACTGACCTCGGGAGATTTTGCTCACACCGACCTGGCGATTGAAATGCTTTATCTGGTTGAGGCGAAATCGGCGGTTCTTGAAGAAACCAAACAGCTCAACGCACGTCTGCAAGGTGCAAAGGTCGCTGCCGAAGAACAGGCCTATACCGATACGCTCACCGGGCTGAAAAATCGACGTGCGATGGACTATGTTCTGGATCGGATGTTGCGCGGCGGTGTCCATTTTGCCCTGATGCACCTTGATCTCGATTACTTCAAATCCGTCAATGACACGCTTGGCCATGCCGCAGGCGATACAGTGTTGCAACGGGTGGCGAAAATTCTATTGGAAGAAACCCGTGGAGACGACATGGTGGCACGGGTGGGAGGCGATGAATTTGTTTTGGTTTTCAATAAGTTTGTTGATCATGACCGGCTGATGCGCACAGCCTCCCGGATTATTGCCCGGCTTGAGGAACCGATCCCATATCAGGATACAGTCTGCCGGATTTCAGGATCTATCGGGATCACAACCACGGAATTCTACGCGTCTCCGAGCGCTGACAAAATGATTCACGATGCGGATCTGGCCCTCTACGGATCAAAACACGACGGCCGCGCCCAAGCGACACTGTACGATCCAGGCAGACATGATGGCGGGATGCCGGATGGACAAGTCGCACCGCAGCGGCGCTAAATGCCGAGTGTTCATATAAGGCGACGGCGCACCGTGGCGCCGCGTCCGGGCAGAGACAGGGTCGCATCGCCACGTGGTGAGCGGGCAATGACCTTGCCCTTGGCAATCACCGCCAAACGCGCGGGCCGCAACCGCAGCGCCTCAATCGGGGAAGCGGCGTCCAGCACCACCAAAGAAGCCAGCGCCCCTTTGCGCAGACCATAGTCCGCAAGCCCCATGATCGCGGCATTGTCCTCGGTCACCATGGTGAAACAGCGCGCCATCTCATCGGGATGGGTCATCTGCGCCACATGCAGTCCCATAAAGGCGACATCCAACATATCGGCGGTGCCCAGCGAATACCATGGATCTAGGACGCAATCCTGCCCCCAGCCAACGCGAATGCCCATGGCCTGCATTTCCTTGACCCGTGTCAAGCCGCGCCGTTTCGGGAATGTGTCATGGCGACCTTGCAGTACGATGTTGATCAATGGGTTTGGGATGGCGGAAATCTCGGCTTCGGCAATCAAAGGCAAAAGTTTCGACACATAATAATTGTCCATCGAATGCATCGAGGTCAAATGACTGCCGGCCACCCGGCCTTGCAAGCCAAGTCGCGTGGTCTCATAGGCCAGCGTTTCAATATGGCGGCTCATCGGATCGTCGGTCTCATCGCAATGGATATCGACGGGCAAGCCGCGTTTGGTGGCAATCTCGCACAGATCGGTCAAAGAGGCTGTGCCATCGGCCATCGTGCGTTCAAAATGCGGGATGCCGCCGACCACATCGACCCCCATATCCAGCGCCCGGATCACATTGTCGCGTCCGGTTTTGGATCGGTACAACCCGTCTTGCGGAAAGGCCACGAGTTGCAAGTCAATGTACTCTTTGACCTTTTCGCGCACCTCCAACATCGCCGTGACGGTGTTGAGATGATCGGGCGTAGTATCGACATGCGAACGGATTGCCAAAAGCCCCATCGAGGCGGCCCAGTCGCAATAGCTCAATGCGCGCTCCACCATGTCGTCCACCGTGGCAACATCGCGCAGCTCGCCCCAAAGGCCGATCCCCTCCAACAGAGTGCCCGAGGCATTCACCCGTGGCGTGCCAAAGGAGAGGGTGGCATCCAGATGAAAATGCGGATCAACAAACGGTGGTGAGACCAAATCTCCCGCGGCGTCGATCACTTTGCGGGCTTCAAATTCGATATTGGGGGCAATCTCGGCAATCCGGTCGCCCCGTATAGCCACATCCGCCACACGCCCATCCGGCAATGTGCCGCCCTTCACAATCAGATCAAACATCGTCTTTCTCCTGTGTTGAACGGCACGATCAGGCGGTGCGGCCCTTGTAACGGCGTGACATAGCGATCTGGGTAAGGATAGAGCGAAAACGCGCAAAATGCAGCAGCTCTTGCATCTGGTGCGTGCTCGGAATGTTTTAGGAAAACCGCAAACTTGTGTTTAAACTGCGTAATCCGGGCTTGAGTTGAGCCCATCAGAGAGTGTCGCCGCAGCGTGAGGGGCGCAAAGGGACAACATAGACCTTTGGGCAATTTGTAATGCGCTAACTGTTTGCTAATCTCGGGTCAGACCCAAACTGAAAGCGGTTTCCCATGATCGAAAAGACTCCCATTCGCGTCGAAGGTGCTTTTCAAACAGCGTTGATTGTTGATGACCACCCGCTGTTTTGCGACGCTTTGTCGATGACCTTGCGGGCGGGGGTCGGGATTGCAACGGTGGCCACCGCGGGCGCGCTGGAGGAAGCCTTGGAACGGCTGTCCGTTGGCGACGCACCGGATGTGATCTTGCTCGACCTGAACCTGCCGGATGTCAACGGGCTGGACGGTTTGGTGCGACTGACCAAAATGTGTCCACAGACGCCGATTGTGATCGTGTCGTCCATGGCCGAACCACGGGTGGTGCGCTCGGCCATTCGGGTGGGAGCGGCGGGGTTTGTGCCCAAACATTCCACCCGCGAAACCTTTCGCAAAGCCTTTGAGCATATCGCAGGTGGCGAGATTTATGCCCCCGAGGGCGCGTTTTCGGAGGGCGATGCCAATATGCCGCTGAGTGCACGCGAAGATGCGCTGATCCGGCTGTCGCATCTGACCCGGCAACAGGCGCGCATTTTGCAATTGATCTGCGAAGGGCAAATGAACAAACAAATCGCCTATGAGCTGACTATCGCGGAAACCACGGTCAAAGCCCATGTCACCGCGATCATGCGCAAACTTGGCGTGCAAAGCCGTACCCAGGCGGTGTTGATCGCGCAGGAAGCGAATTTCAACAGTCTCTTGTCTGGAAGCTGACTTTCCGCCACCCTTGAGAAAGGGATGGAGGTTCCAATGCACACATATGGCCAAACGCCACACATGACCGACCTGTCGGCCGCCCCGCTGGTGCGCCGCGCAGAAGTGGACGCCGATGATCCAGAAGCCGTGCGCAAAATCATCAAAGGGCTTGGACCGGGGCCGTTTTCCATCGTCTTGATGTTTTTCTCACCCGAAACGGACCGGGTGGCGCTGGCGCGCAACCTCAAGGCCGAGATCCCTTGGGGGCGGGTGATGGGGTGCTCGACGGCGGGAGAATTGACCTCGATGGGCTATGACGAGGGCAAAATTGTCGCCATGGCCTTTCCGGTCGAACATTTTGGGGTGGAGACGCTTTTGGTGTCGGATCTCAAAACCTGTACGCCGCATGACCTGATGGGCGGGTTGATCCGCGCCCGGCAGTTGTTGTCGCGCCGCTATCCGCATTTTACCCATGAATTTGCCATGCTTTTGGTTGATGGCCTCTCTGAACGCGAGGATCAATTGACCGCCGCACTGGCCTCGGGGCTTGGCTCGGTGCCGCTGTTTGGCGGATCGGCGGGGGATGGTGCGCGGTTCGAAGAGACCTTTATCATCAATGGCCGGGATATCATTGAAAACGCAGCGATTTTGACGTTTTTCCGCACCGATTGCCCCGTCCGGGTGTTTTCCTACGACCATTTGCGTGCGACCGAAAAACGCATGGTGGTGACGGCGGCGGAACCGAATGCGCGCATCGTCAAGGAGATCAACGCCGAACCTGCGGGGGCGGAGTATGCCCGTCTGATCGGCAGTGATCCGGCGCTTTTGAATGACAATGTCTTTGCTGCACATCCGGTGGTGGTGCGCGTCGGCGGCAAGCAACATGTGCGGGCGATCAAATCGGTCGCGGCCAATGGCGACATGTCGTTTTTTGCCGCGATTGACGAGGGCTTGGTTTTGACGCTGGCCGAACCGATGGATATGGCCACCCATCTCAAAGGCGCTTTGGAGGGGCTGTCGCAAGGCGCGACACCGGAGATGATTTTGGCTTGCGATTGTATTTTTCGCCGCATCGAAGCTCGGAACAGCCAAAAAAGCGCCGAAATTTCTGCGCTTTTGGTCAAACATAACGTGCGCGGGTTTTCGACCTATGGCGAACAGATCGGGTCGATCCATGTCAACCAAACTTTCACGGGCGTGGCGATTTACCCGCCCGGCAGCACCCCAACAACAGGCAAACCCAACATGGTTGAGAGTGAAGAGACACGATGACACAGCTCTCTGAGAACCTGTTGAACCCAGAGGACAGTTCCGAGCGAACCCGCGAGAAGCTGTTGAAAATCGTCGATGTGTTGATGCGCCAAGTCGAACAGCGCTCAAACGAACACGGCGCCGCCTACGCGCAGTTTCAGCGTGCCGCGATGTTGGAGGATCAGGTCCGCCAACGCACGGCGGATTTGGAATATGCGCTGGATTTGCTCAACGTTTCCAATGCGCGACTGGCCGAGGCCAATCGCAAAATGGAGGTGGCACAGCGCAATCTCGCCAATGCCATTGAGACCGTGCGCGAAGGGTTTGCGTTGTTTGATCAAGACGATGTGTTGGTGCTCTACAACTCGCGCTTTGCGATGTTTTTGCCGGACATTGTGCCGCGTTTGAAACAGGGTATCAGCTTTTCGGATTATGCCGAAATGGTCAGCACATCGGAGTATCTCGACCTGACGGGGACGGACAACGCCTATGCCTGGGCCTCGCGCCGGGTTGAGCGGCACCGGGATCGGCATGTGGTGTTTAACGTCCATGTGGTGGGGGATCGCTGGATTCAGATTTCCGAACACCGCACCCCGGATGACGGCACGGTGATCCTTCAGACCGACGTGACCGATCTGGTGCTGACCGAACGCGAAACGCGGGGGCGGATGCTGGACGATCAGGCCCAAATGATCCGCGCCACCTTGGAACATGTGTCCCTTGGGGTGTGTATTTTTGACAAGAATTGTCAGTTGGCCGGGTTCAACCAAAGGCTGGGTTATTTGCTGGGCCTGCCGATGACGCAGTTGCAATTGGGCGCAGGCTTTGAGGCCATGTATCAGCGCGTCAGTGGCGAATTGGCCGTGGGTGGGCAATTGACGCCAGAGGAGCTTTTGGCCTGGGTCTATGGCACGGCACCGCGCGTGCCGATCACCTTTGAGATGCGTCATTTGGATCGCCGGGTTCTTGTCGTCTCGGCGGAGGATTTGCCGGACGGCGGGTTTGTGATGTCGGTGACGGATGTGACCGCGGAACGGCGCGCGATGGCCGAATTGACCCGGACCAACGAGACGTTGGAGGCGCGGGTGATGTCGCGCACGCTCGATCTTGAGGACGCCTTGGCCCGCGCCGAGCGGGCAAACGCGGCGCGCTCGCGCTTTGTCGCGGCGGCCAGTCACGACCTATTGCAACCCTTGTCGGCCGCCAAACTCTTTGTTGCCTCCGCCGAAGATGGCGTGAGCGATGACGACACCCGCAAGGTTCTGGGCAAGGCACAAAACGCGCTGGAGAGTGTCGAAAATATCCTCTCGGCGCTTTTGGACATCTCCAAACTTGAGGCCGGGCGCTCGGCCTTGGACATCATGCCCGTGCCGCTTGCGCCGATGTTGGCGCAGTTGCGCGATGAGTTCATGTTGGCGGCGCAGGCCAAGGGCATTGATTTAAGGGTGGTGCAGACGGATCAGATCGTCGAAAGCGACCCGACCTATCTGCGCCGGATCGTGCAAAACCTGATGTCGAACGCGATCCGTTATACCGACGTCGGACGGGTTTTGGTCGGTGTACGGCGCAAAGGCGCGGGCCGGGTGCGGCTTCAGGTCTGGGACACCGGCCCCGGCATCCCCGAAATCGAACACCAAGCGGTGTTTCAGGAATTTCACCGTCTGGGCGTGTCCGCTTCGGCCTCGGTCGGGATGGGGCTTGGGCTGGCGATTGTGGATCGTGCCTGTGCCCAGCTTGGCCATCCGATCCATCTGGACAGTGTCGTGGGCAAGGGCACGGTGTTTGGCATCGACCTGCCGCCGGCGCGACAATGGGTGGCGAAAAAGACCGGGACCTATCTGCCTGAGCAGACCAGTCTGGAGCATCCTGGCGGGTTGATGGTGCTTTTGGTCGAAAACGACGCCGATGTGCGCCGTGCCGTCACGCTTTTGCTGGAGAAATGGGGCGTGGCTGTGGTCGGTGTTGAAACCGGCGAAGAGGCACTGTCGTTGGTCGAGGAGTTGGATGTCACGCCGGATTTGATGTTGGTGGATTATCAACTGGGCGAGGGGATGAACGGGATCGCCTTTATCGAAGCGTTTTGGGCCAAATACGGCCGCATGCCCACCCGTCTTGTGACCGCCAATCGGTCGCGCGACGTGCGACAGGCCTGTCAGGCGGCGCAGATCAAAATCCTCTATAAACCGATCGCCCCCAAGGATCTTGAGACCTTTGTGATGACGCCGCTCAAAGCGCCTTAGGGCGCCTTAGGCCGACCGCCACCGTGCCGCCGCCCGTTCCCAGCGCTGGATCACCACGACCTCGATGAGCAACATCACGGCCACAAAGCTGAGCGCATAGGCCAAGACATAGGCGGTTTGAAAGTTTTGAAAATGCAGGTGAATTTTAAAGCCTATCCCGCTTGAGCGGCCCAGAAATTCGACCACGAGAACGATTTTCCAAATCATCGCAAGCCCGTTGCGCCCGGCAATGGCAAAATAGGGCGCGAGTTGTGGGCCTAAAACATGCCGCAGGCGCGCGCTGAGTGACATTGTGTAAATCCGCGCCATTTCATCCAATTTCGGATCGCGCGCCCGCGTCCCATCCCGCAAAGTCACCGTCACCTGCGCCAATTTGTTCAGTGTCACAGCAGTGATGGCGGCGATCTCGTTGAGGCCGATCCAGAGATAGCACAACACGATGATCACCAGCGCCGGAAGATTCAAAAACACTGTGATCCACGGCGCAAACGCCCGCTCCAAACGCGGCATCAGCCCAAGTGCGATGCCCAAAACCGTCCCCAATCCCATCGCCAAGCCAAAGGACAAGGCGACGCGGATCATCGTGGCCTGCATCTGCGGCCAGAGCGTACCGGAGGTGATCAGATCGGCCAGGACACGCAGCACGGTCAGGGGCGAGGGCAAAATATCCGGGTCCGCCTTGTGCCACGCGGCCAAAGACCAAAGCCCGATCAGGGCCGCAAGAGACAGTCCAGTGGTCACGCTTTTTGACACGGCCTGTTCGATGATGATCCGTTTCTGTCGCATCCAATCCTCCCGAACCAATCCTAACGCCGCCCGGGTCCTAGGGCGCTCTGGACCTTGGTCGTATTCAACGCCGCCCCATGCGCCGTTAGCGTCATCATATGATGACACGTTACGCCCTCATTCTGGCCTTTCTCTGCGCCGTTCTGGTTGCCCCGATGCACGTTTCGGCGGCGGCCCCCGATCCTTTGCCCCGCGCGGAGGTCGAGGCGATGATCATCCCGCCCTATGCCTTGGGTGAAAGCCTCGCCGATAATGGCGTGTATCAGCTGTTGAATTCGGGTGGTGCGGAGATCGGATATGTGTTCGAAACCGGCCCGCTCGCGCCCTTGCCGGGGTTCTCCGGCGCACCGATCGACATGTTGGTGTTGATGGACACAAGCGGCGTGTTCTTGGATGTGCGGTTGGTGTCGCAACGTGAGCCGGTGTTTGTGTCTGGCCTTGGAGAAGCGCCGTTTCGAGAGTTTATTGAACAATATAAAGGCCTTGCGATCACCCAAAGCCTTGTTGTCGGCGTGCCTTACGGGGCCAGCGGTGGTGGCGGATCGGACCTTGTCTATTTGGATGGCGTGACCAAAGCGACGGCCAGTGTGCGCATCGCCCATGAAAGCCTTTTGGCGGCGGCCCTTTCGGTGGCGCGCGACAAAATGCAAGGTCTGGCACAAACGCCGCCCGCGCGGCCCAAGCCCGACGATGGCGAAACATTGACTTGGCAGGATTTGGTCGATCAGGGCATCGCCAAGCCGTTGCGGGTCAGCAATGTCGAAGTGGACGCCGCCTTTGCCGGGACGGTTTGGGCCGATGATGACCCGGAGGTGCAGGCCGATCCAGAGGGGCTTTATCTGGATCTGTGGCTGGTGGATCTGGGCCCGCCTGCGGTCGCGCGGGCGGTGTTGTCCGACGACTCGCTGAGCGATCTACAGCATTTCCTGGCGGTCTCGCCTGAGGCGGAACCTTTGCTGATGTTGGAGGCGGGACGGCATGGTCTGGTCTCCGAGGATTTCGTGCGCAACACCGCGCCAGACCGGCTATCGGCGGAGCAGGGGGGCTTGCCGGTGGCGCTGCGCGATGCGGATTTGCTGGTCGAATTGGCCCCCGACGTGCCACAGGCCGGGGTGGCGATGATCCTTCGGGCAGACCGGCGTTTGGGCTTTGATCCGATCTCAGAGTGGGAACTGCGGGTGCAAACCGTGCGCGCCCATGGCAGTTTTCAGCCGCGCTTGGGCGACACCCATTTCGCCCTGACCTATGCCGCGCCGGAGCGGTTTTTCGAGGTCTCAAAGCCGCATAAACCGCTGCCCGCCTGGGCCGAAGCGGCGCTTAACCGGCGGGCGGATTTGATCGGTTTGGCCGTGGTTCTGACCGGGCTGTTGCTTTTGGTCGGGCCCGGCATGACCCGTCTTGCGGCGCGGCCCAGTTTCACCGCCATCCGCCTGACGATATTGGCCTTTGTCATCGTTTTCATTGGTTGGTGGGGGCAGGGGCAATTGTCGATTGTCACCGTCCTGGCCAGCCTGCGCGCCGCCGTTGGACAAGGCTCGTTTTCCGTGCTGCTGTATGACCCGTTTTCACTGATGATCTGGGCGGTGGCGATCCTTGGTTTTGTGCTTTGGGGGCGGGGGCTGTTTTGCGGCTGGCTTTGTCCGTTTGGTGCGATGCAGGAGTTGCTCCACCATGTCGGAAAGCGCCTGAATATCCGTCAGATCAAGGTCTCGGACGACTGGGACAACCGGTTGAAAAAATTTAAATATGTGGCGCTCTTTGGGGTCATCGCGGTGACATTCGCCGCCCCCGATTATGCCGAAAAAGCTGCCGAAATAGAGCCGTTCAAAACCGCCATCACCGTCTATTTCGTCCGCGAGTGGTATTACGTCGCCTATGCCGTGTTTTGGCTGGGGCTGAGCCTCGTCTTTTTCAAAGGGTTTTGCCGATATGTCTGCCCTTTGGGGGCGATCATGGCGATTGGCGGCCTGTTGCGTGGGCGCGATTGGATCGCCCGGCGTGAGGCCTGCGGCAGCCCGTGCCAATTGTGCCGGGTCAAATGCCGCTATGGCGCAATCAAAAAGACCGGAGAAATCCAGTATGACGAATGTTTTCAATGCCTTGATTGCGTTAAAATCCATGACGATCCGAACCAGTGCGTGCCGCTGATCTTGGCCGCCAAACGACAGGAGCGTGCCACATGCCCGCCAAATCTCAGCTGACCCGCCGCCGGTTTTTAACCCTCTGCGCCTCGGCCCCGGCGATGGGGCTGGCCAGTGCCGCGCGCGCCTCAACCCAAATCTGGCGAGGGCAGGCTTTCGGGGCTGAGGTCTCGCTGGAACTGTCGAGCGATGCGCTTCAGGTGCAACAGGATTTGGACGCAGTGGTGCAAGAGCTGCGTCAGATCGAAGCGCGGTTTTCGATCTTTTCACCCAGCTCTGAACTGTCGCAACTGAACGCCCGCGGGCGGATTGCGGTGAGCGAGGAGATGCATGAGGTCTTGCGGCTGGCGCGCCGGGTGCATCTGGCCAGTGAGGGCCTGTTTGATCCGACGATTCAGCCGCTTTGGCAGGCCCTTGTCGAGGGGCGTGACACGGCGCAGGCGCGGGCTTTGATCGGCTTTGAGCGGGTCGAGATCGGCAGCAGCCATGTGCGCCTGGCACCTGGCCAAAAGCTCAGCCTCAATGGCATCGCACAGGGCTATGCCACCGACCGGATCACCGCGCTGTTGCGGCGGCGTGGCTACGATCACGCGCTGGTCAATATGGGCGAATTCCGTGCCATGGGCGGGCCTTATCATTTGGGGGTGTCCGACCCTGAGGCGGGACAACTTGGCCGCCTGAGCCTGACGGATGGCGCGGTGGCAAGCTCCAGCCCCGGCGCGATGCGGGTGGGGGATGAAACCCACATTCTGCACCCCAAAGGCGGTGTGCCGCTGTGGTCGACGGTGACGGTTGAGGCGCGGTCTGCCGCGCTTGCGGATGCCGTTTCGACCGCGTTTTGCCTGATGCCGCGCGATCAGATGGCGCGGGTCTGCGAACGGCTTGATCTGGGGCCTGTGATGATGATTGATTTTGAGGGGAACCTTGAAACGCTGTGAGCGTGTTCAAGACCTAACGCTCAGGGGGTAGAAAGCTTAGCCCATGCATGGCAAAAATGGCCGGGATACGCCCATCTGAAAGCGCCTTTTCAACGGCGTAATCAACGGCATAGCCAAGGTCGCGATGCTGTTGGTTGACGGCGACGCCAACGGTCCATGTCGAGCGCACCAGCCCCGGCAGCGGCGGGGTATGGACGGCAAATCCGTTGGTCTCGTCCGCGCTGATCCCGGCTTCGATCACCGCCAAAGGCGCCATGACGGCCATGGTGTCGCCTGCCACCATGGCGGAGACGGCGCGGTCTGAGCTGGGATAGCGGTGGATTGCGTCGGATACGACGCCGCGACCGATGGAGGCGAGGTAGAGGTCCGAAATGCTGTCGTTTTCGACCGCGACGGTGTCATAGCGGAAATAGGCCGGCGTCGGGATGTCATCCGGGTCGGGGTAGTCGGTCAGACTATAGCCGATGGCGAGGGTTTCCGCCGCATATTGTCCAGTAAAAACAGCCTGTTCGACACGGCAGGCGAACTCACTGTCATAGGGCACATGCAACATCACGTCGGAGACGCGCCCGCCGACGGCGGCCCCTTTCCAAACGTAATTGCGCAAATCGCCCTCAAGGGTTTCATCGGCCTGAACAAGGCGAAACCGCGGGGTGACCCCGAGGTCTTCGGCGATGAGCCTGCCGATCTCAACGTCGATGCCCGCGGGTTTTCCGTCCTTGAGAAAGGACCAAGGTGCAAAGTTTTCGTAGAGCGCAAATTCGATCCAACCCTCGTCGATGATGGTGTCGAAATCGCGGCCAATGTCCTGGGCAAAGGTATTTTGTGGCCGCAGTTGCGGCACCACATCCTCACAGCGGGCGAAAACCGGCCCCGCAGAGGCGAGACCGGTCAAAAAGGTCAGAGCAAAGAGGGAATGTTTCATGGAAACAAACCCTTAATGCGCGGCAGACAGGCCAACGGTCAACAGGTCCGCTGTGTGTTTCCAGGTTTCCGGATCATCAGACAGGCTGTTTGAGGCCTTAAAGGCGATGCTGTCGGCGATGGGTGCGCCGGACCCGGTTTCGACTTCGGCAGCAATCATGCCGAGCTCTTCTTTGAGAGCCATCGGATCATCAATATCGCCCGCTAAAAGGTGATCGCGGATTTCGGTCAAACGGGTCATGTGGCTGTCCAACGCGCCATCGTCGGGGCGGGTTTCGATATAGGTGCGGATCGCCCAGGCGGCTTTTTGACCCAGGATTTCGCCAAAGGCGGGCATTTTAGTGATGCCATTTTGGGTCATCCCCAATTGAAACCGTTCCACATACCATTCGTCGCCATATTCGGCAGCTTCAAGATAGCGCAAATCGGGGGCGAGGCCACCGGAGACGGCCCCAAGCCCATGACAGCGGGCACAGTTTTGGTTGAACCCGGAGGAGCCGATTTCGATGGCTTTGAGCCAGACGTCTTCGCCCGCCGCCTCGGCGCGATAGGGATTTTCGATCAACCAATCTTCGCCCTCCACCCCTACATCGGGCAACATATCGGTGTTGATCGCCTGCGGGGTGACATCGCCATGTGCAAAGGCGGATGTGGCGAATGTGGCGACAGTGAGCGCGGCAATCAAAGCAGTACGTTTCATAGGATCCTCCCAAGTTTCCCAATCAATATCGCCGCAGCTGCAACAGGCGCTATTCGACCTTGGTGCAACTGTCGAAACCGTCATGCGACCTTGGTCCCATTTCGGCGGAGCAGAGCCGGAATTTAAGGTGAGAGCACGGGAGGACGACAATGACACATATGCGGCGCACATTTCGCGTGGCGGCTGCCGGATTGCTCTGTGCGCTTTGCGTGCAGACAGGCGGACAGGCGGCTGATCTGGATCTGACGATCGGCTATTTGCGGCTTGAAGAACCCGCGCATCCGGTATTGTCGGGCTTGGACCCGGTGCCCGCGCGGCGTGGTATTGAGGGCGCCGAACTTGGCGTGAAGGACAATCAAACAACGGGCGGGTTTTTGGGCCATTCCTATGCGTTGGATGTGGTCAGCCTTGCGCCTGAGGCCCTCGCGGCCGATGTCGCGGCGGCGGCGCGGGACATGTTGGCCAAGACCCGCGTTGTGGTGTTGGACATGTCCTCTGAGGCGGCGCTGGCTGTGGCGGATTTGGCCGAGGCCAAGGGCGCGATTCTGATCAATGCCGCCAGTGGAGACGCGGCGTTGCGCGGGGCGTCGTGCCGCACAAATCTGCTGCACACGGCCTTGGAAGACAGCATGGCGGCGGATGCGTTGATGCAGGTTTTGCTGAGCAAACGCTGGACGAAGCTGGCGATGATCGTGGGTCCAACCGCCGAGGACAAGGCGCGGGCGCAGAGCTACCGTCAGGCGGCGCAGAAATTTGGCCTCAAGATCGTCTCCGAGACGACATGGACCTTTGACAGCGATCTGCGGCGCGCCGCGAGCCGCGAGGTGCCTTTGCTGACCCAAGGATTCAAATCGCATGACGTGGTGTTGATCGCCGACGCCCATGACGATTTTGCCCGCTACATCGAACACAATACATGGGAACCGCGTCCGGTGGCGGGGGCGGGCGGCTTGACCGCTGTGGCTTGGGCGCCGGTGATCGAGCAATGGGGCGCGGCACAGCTTCAGTCGCGGTTCACCGATATGACCGGGCGCGCGATGACACCGCGCGATTATGCGGCCTGGGCGGCCGTGCGTGCCCTGGGCGAGGCGGTGACGCGGACCGGGACGGCGGAGGCGGGGGCGCTGCACGATTATCTTTTGTCGGATGGGTTTGAATTGGCCGGGTTCCAAGGCCGCCCTTTGAGCTTTCGCAATTGGAACGGCCAGATGCGCCAACCCGTGCCCGTGGTCAACGCCCATGCACAGGTCGCTGCAGCGCCTTTGGAGGGGTTTGAACACCCGCGTAACCCTTTGGACACGTTGGGAACAGATCAGCCGGAAAGTGAATGTCATGCCTTTGGAGAGTAAGATGAGAGTGATATACGCGGGGCTTTTGACCGCCTGTTTGGCACAGCCCGCCTTGGCCGCCGAGATTTGGGTGAGCAACGAAAAGGACGACACGCTGTCGGTGATCGACATCGACACTTTGGAGGTGATCCGCACGCTCAAAACTGGCGAACGCCCGCGTGGGATCACGTTTAATGCCGATTTCACAAGGCTTTACATCTGCGCCTCTGACAGTGATGCGGTGCAGGTGATGGACCCGGAAACGGGGGAGATCCTGTTTGATCTGCCTTCGGGCGAGGACCCGGAGCAATTCGTGTTGCACCCGGACGACCGACACCTGTGGATCGCCAACGAAGACGATGCGGTGACCACGGTGGTCGATGTCGACAGCCGCACGGTGGTGGCGCAAATCAACGTTGGGATTGAACCCGAAGGCATGGCCGTATCGCCCGATGGCAAGACGGTGATCACCACCTCCGAGACCACCAATATGGCGCATTGGATCGACACCGAGAGCCATGAGATTTACGCCAACACCTTGGTCGATTCCCGTCCACGCCACGCTGAATTCGTCAAAGACGGGACCGAGCTTTGGGTGAGCTCGGAGATCGGCGGGACGATTTCGGTGTTTGACACCGGGAATCAGAATGAAATCGGAAAGATCCATTTTGAGATCAAAGGGGTGCATCCTGACTTGATCCAGCCAGTGGGGTTTGAACTGACCCCGGATCAAAAGACCGCCTTTGTCGCCCTTGGGCCGTCCAATCATGTTGCCGTGGTCAACACTGAGACGCTTGAGGTTGAGGGCTATATCCTGACCGGACGGCGGGTCTGGCACATGGCCTTTAGCCCGGATCATCGGCTTTTGTTCACCACAAACGGGGTGAGCGGCGATGTGACGGTGATTGATGTGGCCAAACGCGAGGCAATCAAATCCATCAAGGTTGGGCGGTTTCCTTGGGGGGCCGCCATGCGGCCCTAATCAGATATGCGGGCCGCCATGCGTCCGTGATCGGACCAGTGAGTGGCTTAGAGACGACAACAATACGAAAGAGGAGTTTTACTATGCGTTTCCCAATTTTAGCCGTCGCATTGATCGCAGCCAGTCCCGCCTTTGCCGATGATGACGGCGATGATGACGTAAAATTCGGCATGGCCGGTATCCTGTCGGCGAGCAATTCCGAAACCCTGCCGCCCATCCTTTTGTCCGCAGGCCAACCCTTGGCCGACGCCCCGTTGCATCTTAAATCCGGCACCTATTACGAGATCGAAATCGAAGCCGACGGGTCACAAGAGCTTGGCCTTGAAGGGGCGGGGTTTTTCCGCGCCATCTGGATTGACGAGATTGTCATCGAGGGCTTGGAAATCCGCCCTTTGGGGATTGACAGCGTCGAATTTGACGAGGCGGGGGTGATGGAAATCGGGTTTGTCGCGATCAAGCCGGGGACCTATGATTTGCATGTGCCCAAAGCAACAGGTGATTTGCAACGCCTTGAAATCATAATAGAATAGGGGAAATCATGGCCGGGCTTGTCGTTGATAAAGTCACTCATCTCTACGCCGGACGTTCCGATCATCCGCCCGCTTTGGACCAAGTGAGTTTTTCGGTCGACCCCGGCCAGTTTTGTGCCCTTCTGGGACCAAATGGCGCAGGAAAATCAACGCTTTTTGGCATTCTCACCCGACTTTTCGCGCCCAAATCGGGCCGGGTGGAGGTTGCCGGACATGACATGAGCCGCGCGCCGCTCAAGGCTCTCGCGCGCATGGGTGTGGTGTTTCAGCAGCCGACGCTGGATCTCGATCTGACGGTCTGGCGCAACATGTTGTATTTCGCGGGTCTGCACGGGATCACCGGGCGCGCCGCCAAACTGGCCGCGTCTGAGGCGTTGGATCGGCTGGCGATGGTCGAACGCGGTTCGGAACGGGTGCGCGATCTCAACGGCGGGCATCGGCGGCGGCTGGAAATTGCCCGCGCTTTGATGCATCGGCCCGAAGTCTTGTTGCTGGATGAGCCGACCGTGGGGTTGGATGCGCAGACGCGGGCGGATTTGGTCGCCCATGTGCATCAATTGGCGCGCGACAGCGGGCTCGCCGTACTTTGGGCGACGCATTTGACCGACGAGGTCCACGCGCAGGATGCCTTGGTGGTGCTGCATCGGGGGCGGGTGATCGAGCGCGGTGTGGCCGAGCAGGTCGGGCCGGAGCTGACCCAACATTTCCTCGCACTCACGGGCGGGTTGACTGGCGAGTTGACCGGCGAAAGACAGCCCGCATGAGGCATTATGTCACCGCCCTTATCGCCATTTGCCATCGCGAAGCGCTGCGGTTTTTCGGCCAACGCGCCCGGATGATCGCCGCTTTGGTGCGGCCTTTGATGTGGCTTTTTGTCTTTGCCGCGGGGTTTCGCGCGGCTTTGGGCTTGTCGATCACGCCGCCTTACGAGACCTATATCAGCTATGAAACCTACATCGTGCCGGGGCTCTGCGCGATGATTTTGCTGTTCAACGGCATGCAATCTTCGCTGTCTTTGGTGATGGATCGCGAGATGGGGACGATGCGGCTTTTGCTGACCGCGCCCTTGCCGCGCTGGTGGCTGTTGAGTTGTAAACTGATGGCGGGGGCGGTGATTTCGGTGCTGCAAGCCGTTGTATTCTTGGCAATTTGCGCCCTCTACGGCATCCGCTTTTCGCCAATGGGCTATGTCGCGGCCCTGCCTGCGATGTTTTTATGCGCGCTGATGGTGGGGGCTTTGGGGATTGCGCTCTCTTCGACCATTCGTAGCTTGGAAAATTTTGCGGGGGTGATGAATTTCGTGATTTTCCCGATGTTTTTCCTCTCCACGGCGCTGTACCCGCTTTGGAAAATGGCCGAGGCCTCTGAGCTTTTGTGGTGGATTTGCGCGATCAACCCGTTTTCGCATGGAGTCGAAACGATCCGATTTGCGCTTTATCTCAAGGCCGATCCTTTGGATTGGGCCATCACCGTGGCAGCGGTGGTGGTGTTTATGGCGCTGGCGCTGTGGGGCTATGATCCGGGCAAGCGGACGATGGGGCGCAAGGGTTAAACGCGCGCAGGTTGTAGAAAATCCGCCACTTTGGTCGGATGGGACAAAGCCACGCGCTCTGGCACCATGGGCGCGGGAGGATTTCACATGAAGATTGTAATTTTGGCGATGGCGCTTGCCGCGGCGGCGCCCGTTTTGGCCGAAGATTTAACCCAAGACTTAGCCATGCAGCTTGGCCCGGACACCGAGGTGAACGAGCAGGGCACACTCAACCCGCATGAGATGTCGATGGCGCAGGTGATGGAGAGCATCCGCAATGGCGACACCGGGATGGTGATTTGTTCTCAGGGCTATTTGGTGACCAAATCAGGTCGTCACGAGATGGCGCGCGAGCTGTTTAAAAGCTGTGCCGATCACGGCTGGACCGGGGCGATGACATGGATGAGCCAGCTCGATGATCGAGGTCTGGGCGGGCCACAGGATTTGGAAGCGGCGGCGGACTGGAACCGCAAGGCGGCGGAGGCGGGCGATCCAGTTGGCAAATTCAACCACGGGTTGGATTTGATGCGCGGCTGGGGCGTGGCGCGCGACGAGGCGGCGGGGCGCGCCATGGTCGATGAGGCGGCGCGGGACGGTTTGGACGTGGCGCAGCGACTGCAAAGTGCGGAGTATGATCTGGACGAGGTGACGCCGGATGCGGATGAATGGCGCTATTTGAACCTGTTCTAAGGGGGTACGACCAAAGTCGTAGGTGGACTGCGACCAAGGTCGGGGGGCTTTGTTGATGTACATCAACACCTTGCGCGGTGGAAAGGGCGATCTTGGGCATGAACATGCCATAGGAGTCCGCCATGAAAGCCATCAAAATCGCCATACATCTGATCCCCGCACTCTTTGCCGCCACGCTTGGCACCTCAGCCGTTGCGGGTGAATATGACGCGATCAAAGCCGCCGCCGGGGCAGAGTTTTTTGACAAGGAATGCCACCGCTGCCACTCGGTCGATGCCGACCGCGCCAGCTATGGCCCGTTGTTGACCGGGGTGATCGGCCGCAAAGCCGGTAGCTTTGAGGGTTATCCCTATTCGGACGCCCTGAAAAACGCCAATTTCACCTGGACCGCAGGCGCGATCCGGGCGTGGATGGAAGACAATGATGGCTTGGTGCCGGGCACGAAAATGCGCCATGTCGGTGTTGTGGATGCGACGGTTCAGGATTTCATCGTCACCTATCTGGCGTCGATTTCCGAATGATCCTCGTCGTTTAATCAAGTTGTGAGTTCAGAGAGGTTGGCGGTCTGGACCTGTGCGGGCCGCCCGCCAAGGATCAACACCCGATCGCACAGCCGGGCCGCCTCTTTCGGGTCGTGGGTGACCAGAATTGTCGTGGTGACATGATGCGCGCACAGGGTCTCAAACAGGCGCATCATCTCATCGGCGAGCTGTGGGTCGAGCGACACAAAGGCTTCATCCATCAGCAACAGATCGGGGGCGGCGGCAAAGGCGCGGGCCAAGGCCAAGCGGCGCTGTTGACCCAATGAGAGCTGACCGGGGAACAGATCGGCATGATCCGAAAGACCCACCTGCGCCAACCACTGCCGCGCGTTCGGCGCGTCGATGCGGGTGGTCAGGGTCAGATTGTCCAAGGCGCTGCGCCACGGCAAAAGGGTCGGTTCCTGGAACACGGTGCTGATGCGCTCTGGGCGCTCGCAACTGCCGTCATAATCGGAATGCAGCCCGCAAATCACCCGCAACAGCGTCGATTTTCCCACGCCCGAGGGTCCGACGAGAGCAAGGGAGGCACCGGGCGCGATCGAAAACGAAATCGGCCCGAGAATCTGTTGCCCGCCGGCATGGGCCGAGCGCAGATCAACGCGCACGCCCCCACTGAGAGTAGGGGGCGTGGGGATGGTAATCGGCATCAGCTTCATGTGCCGGGATGGTAGAATGTGCCCTCAGGCAGGGTTGTGGCCTGGCCCACCAAATCCACGCCGCCGAGCTGCGCCATCAGATCGAGCATCTTGGCCGCATCGGCATCAGACACCGGACCCTTTGGCGGAATACCGTCGATCCATCCGGTTTTGAGTGCTGCAAATTGCGCGTCGGTTTTGACATTCATCTCCGGGCGCAGGCGATCCCAAGCGGCGTCATCTGTGGCCAAAAGATCTTTGGCCTGACGTGACGCGGCGGCCAGTCCGGCGACCAGTTCCGGGTGGTTTTTCAACACCTCACCGCGCACAACATAGCCCAAAAGCGGCGTGTCCGGGTTTAACCCTAGCGCCACGGCGGCCTCGGAGGTGGAGGTCAAAAGCCGCATCCCGGCGGCGTCCATTTTGGCCCCAAAATGCCAAAAATTAATCGCGCCGTCCAACTCGCCGGAGAGGGCGGATTTGAAAATCAAAGGCGGTGCGCCGTAGACCTGTTCGGTGTTGGCTGCCAGATCGAGCCCCTCAGTCTGGGCCGCAAAGGCGCGCAGGATCAGCCAGCTTTTGTCATTCGGCCCACCAGCTATGCCGATTTTGCCGCCTGCCAGATCGGCAATGGTTTGGGCAGGGCTGTCCTTGGGCACATAGAGCCCGCCCACGGCTTTGGAATAGGGGACGAAAACGTAATCCTTGCCCTCGGCGCGTTGGGCCGCAACCCAGAGCCAATCGGCGACGATCATATCGACTTCGCCCGCCGCCAGCGCCACACGTGAGGCGGGGGAGCCCGCGACATCAAGCGCCTCAAGGGTAAAGCCCTGAGCGGCGTCAAAGCCGTAATGATGGATGGTGTCCACCTCCCAGGCGACGGTGCCGGACATTTGCAGCGCCGCTTTGAGTTTTGGCAAATCTTCGGCCTTGGATGGCACGGAAAAGGCGGCACTCAAAGCCGCGGCTGTGGCAAGGGCCGCGAGGCCTTTGGTGAATTTGGTCATGGTTGATCCTCCCTGATCTCAGAGTAGGAGCGCGCGGGCGTGGCACAATACGACCAAAGGATGGGAAACGACCCCGGGGTCGCATGCGGCCTACGACCAATGGCCAATTTCGGACAGGGCCTCGCTTTGGTGATCATTGGTCAGGCTTTATCTGCGCGGGTCCAAGAGGGAGCGCGCATCTGGTCATCCATGGGAGGAAAACACATGAACAGGTTTCTATCTGCCGCATCTGCGGCTGTTCTGGCGTTCGGTCTTGCGGGAAGCGCCTGGGCGGGCGTCACCGAAGAGGATCTGCTGAACGACGCCAACACACCGGGCGACATTTTGACCAACGGCATGGGGCGTGATCTGCAACGCTATTCGCCGCTTGAGACGCTCAACAAAGACAACGTGAAAAACCTCGTTCCGGCCTGGGCCTTCAGCCTCGGTGGTGAAAAGCAGCGCGGGCAAGAGACCCAGCCCTTGGTGCATGACGGCATCATGTATGTGACCGGGTCCTATTCGCGCCTTTATGCGATCGACATGACCAACGGCAAAGAAATCTGGCAATATGACGCCCGACTGCCCGAAGGCATTTTGCCCTGCTGTGACGTGATCAACCGTGGCGGTGCGATTTATGGCGACAACATCTATTTCGGCACGTTGGACGCGCGCATCGTGGCGCTGGATCTGAAAACCGGCGATGTGAAATGGAACAAAAAGATCGCCAACTACAAAGAAGGCTATTCCTACACAGCCGCGCCGTTGATCGTGAACGGTCTGGTCATCACCGGTAACTCCGGCGGTGAATTTGGCATCGTCGGCGAAGTACAGGCACGCGATGCGGAAACCGGTGAAATGGTTTGGACGCGTCCGGTGATCGAAGGTCACATGGGCACGCTCAATGGCGAAGAGAGCACCATGACCGGGACGCTGAACGCGACCTGGCCGGGTGATATGTGGAAAACCGGCGGCGGTGCGACCTGGCTTGGCGGCTCTTATGACGCTGACACCAACACATTGGTTTTTGGTACGGGTAACCCGGCGCCGTGGAACTCGCATCTGCGCAACGCGGGCACACCGACCGAGGGCAACAGTGGCGACAACCTGTACGCCGCATCGCGTTTGGGCATTGATCCGGCCACCGGCGAAATCAAATGGCACTTCCAGACCACGCCGCGCGAAGGCTGGGACTTTGACGGGGTGAACGAGGTTGTGGCCTTTACCGACAAAGACGGCAACAAACGGTTCGCCACCGCCGACCGCAACGGTTTCTTCTACGTGTTGAACCGCGAAGACGGCGCGTTTGTGAACGCAACCCCGTTTGTCTCTGACATCACCTGGGCCAAAGGGATTGATGAAACCGGACGTCCGATCTACGTCGAAGAGGCCCGTCCGGGCAACCCACTTGAGGCGGAAAAGGGCGAGATGGTGTTCTCGGTTCCGTCCTTCTTGGGGGGCAAAAACTGGATGCCGATGGCGCACAGCCAAAAGACCGGTCTGTTCTATGTGCCGTCGAACGAATGGGGCATGGACATCTGGAACGAGCCGATTTCCTATAAAAAAGGCGCGGCTTACCTTGGCGCGGGCTTTACCATCAAACCGATCTTTGAAAGCCACATCGGGTCTTTGAAAGCGATCCAGCCGGAAACCGGCGAGATCAAATGGGACTTCCAAAACGAAGCCCCGCTTTGGGGTGGTGTGATGACCACGGCGGGTGGCCTCGTGTTCTTCGGCACGCCTGAAGGGGAATTCATCGCGCTTGACGATGAGACCGGCGAGAAACTTTGGTCGTTCCAAACCGGCTCCGGCATCGTTGGTCAGCCTGTGACCTTTGAAATGGACGGCGAACAATATGTCACCGTTGTCTCCGGCTGGGGTGGTGCGGTTCCGCTTTGGGGCGGTGAAGTGGCCAAAAAGGTCAACTACCTGAACCAAGGTGGCACGGTCTGGACCTTCAAATTGCCGAAACAACTGGCCATGGCGAACTGATCCTATCGCAATAAATCGGTGCTCAGGCACCTCTGGCCCCGCTGCGGTTCTTCCGTGGCGGGGTTTTCTTTGTGCTGATCTGCGTGGGCTTATCTGCCGTTTGGCGGCAGGCCTTTGATCCGTGCCTGATGGGCCAAAAGATCGGTTTGGGTGAGAGGGTGTGTCCGCATGTTTGACGTGTCGAAGGAGGCACCAAAGGCGTCATACTCAAGGTCGATCAAGGCGGGTTGACCTCGGCGGGGACACCACATAGCGCCGCGCAACAGCGCCAAGGACAGTATGACACATCTGAGGGAATAAAGTGGCAGTCCATAGGGGAATCGAACCCCTCTTTCCAGGTTGAAAACCTGGCGTCCTAACCGATAGACGAATGGACCGCGCTTTTGGTAGGCGGCTAATTAGACGGCATGAGAGCGAAGCGCAAGAGGGTTTCGAGACAATTGCGCGATTTTCTTTTGCGACAGAGGACAGGCCAGAAAGATCGGCGGTCACGGGCGGCTTGGGGCGCGCTCTGGCGGAATTTGGCTGAGTAGAATGGGGCTTGACCGAAATCAGTGTCCTGACGCGTGAAACGGGCGAAAATACCCCTAAATTGCGGGCAATCCCGCCTTGAGTGAGTGGAGGATGTGATGCCAAGCCAGATCAAAACGACGACACCCAAAGTCGATGCCCCTCGAAGACCTGCGGCCAAAATCGCTTTGGTTGAGGCGGATGCGACGCGTGACAGCATGGCCACAGTGCCAAGGCTTCCCCACACGCCGCAACGTGACGTAGATCAGGATTTCAGCGTCTACAACGTGATGGACAAGGCGGCCCATGCCGCAATGGCGCGGGTGACCATGGGCATTGCCCCATCCGCATTGGCGGCGGCTTGGGCGGATTGGCTGACCCATCTGGCAACAGCTCCCGGCAAACAATTGGAACTGGTCGAGAAAGCCGGGAAAAAGGCCTCTCGCCAGATGCAATATGCCGGGCGATGCCTGTCGGGGGCTGACGTACAACCCTGTATCGAAAGCCTGCCACAGGACCACCGGTTTCGCGATCCGTCCTGGCAAAAATGGCCGTTCAATATGATGTATCAGTCGTTTTTGCTGCAACAACAATGGTGGCACAACGCGATGACCGATGTGCCGGGCATGACGAAACAGCATGAAAATGTGATGGCGTTTTTGGCGCGTCAGGTGCTCGATATGATGTCGCCGTCAAACTTGCCCCTGACCAACCCCGAAGTCTTGCAGGCGACGCTGGCGCAGGGGGGGATGAACCTTGTGCGTGGGGCGCAAAATTTTGGTGAAGACGTCACGCGCTATGTGACCAAAGAAAAATCGCCCGACCTTGAGGCCTTTCAACTTGGCCGCGATTTGGCGACCCGCCCCGGTCAGGTGGTCTATCGCAACCGCTTGATCGAGCTGATCCAATATGCGCCCACGACGGATCAGGTCCACCCCGAGCCGATCCTGATCGTCCCCGCCTGGATCATGAAATATTACATTTTGGACCTGTCGCCCGAAAATTCGATGGTCAAATTTCTGACCGGGCAGGGGTTTAGCGTGTTCATGATCTCTTGGCTCAACCCGGAGGCCGAGGACCGCGATCTGAGCATGGAGGATTACCGTTCCTTGGGCATCATGGACGCCTTGGACGCCGTTCAGGCGATCACCGGGTCCGATCATGTGCATGGTTTGGGCTATTGTCTTGGCGGTACGCTCTTGGCGATTGCGGCCGCGGCGATGGCGCGCGATGGTGATCCGCGGTTTAAAACGCTGACGTTTTTGGCCGCGCAAACGGATTTCACCGAAGCGGGCGAATTGACCCTGTTCATCAATGACAGTCAGGTCAATTTCCTCGAAGACATGATGTGGGATCAGGGCTATTTGTCGACGGAGCAGATGGGCGGCGCCTTCCGCCTGTTGCGTTCGGCCGATTTGATCTGGTCGCGTAATGTCCATGATTATCTGATGGGCGAGCGGATGAAGATGTTCGATCTTCTGGCGTGGAATGCCGATGGCACGCGGTTGCCCTATACGATGCACGCGCAGTACCTGCGCCAGTTGTTTTTGAACAATGATCTCGCCGAAGGGCGCTATGAGGTGGCGGGCAAACCTGTTGCGATCTCCGACATCCGCGCGCCGATTTTTGCGGTCGGCACCGAGGATGACCATGTGGCCCCGTGGAAATCGGTCTATAAATTCCACCGCTTTGCCGACGCCGATGTGACCTTTGTCCTCACCAATGGCGGGCACAATGCCGGGATCGTCACAGAACCCGGTCATCCGGGCCGCCATTTCCGTATGGCGATCACGGCGTTTGATGCGCCGTTCCGTGATGCGGAGGAATGGCAAGAGGCGGTGCCTGCGCAGGATGGGTCTTGGTGGATCGCCCATGCGCAGTGGCTGAAAGAGCGCTCCGGCCCGCTGGGGGATGTGCCGCCGATGGGGCGTCCCGAGGCGGGCTATGCGCCGATCTGCGCTGCACCGGGGACCTATGTGTTTCAGGCGTGACCTGGAAGGAGAGGGGGCATTTGTCCCCCTCAGGTCTCCGTCTCGCGATCAGGACAGGACAGACAACATAAGACCGACACCGTTCACAGTGCCAGACGTCATTCAGACATATGAGGAGGGGGATAAGTGGCAGTCCATAGGGGAATCGAACCCCTCTTTCCAGGTTGAAAACCTGGCGTCCTAACCGATAGACGAATGGACCGCGCTTGGTGTGAGCGGGTGTTTAGACGGGCAGCCGCGTAGGCGCAAGAGGAATTTTGCGCATTGGCGGCAGAATCTTACAACTTGGTGACAGAGAAGATGCGTCACGCGGGCCTTCACGCCCGCGCCGCGTCCTCAAGGCGCAATTGCACCGATTGCCGCCCGCCCCAAGTGTTGATTTCAAGCCGCCCGGCCAAGTGGAATCGCGCGCCCGCATGCGATTCAAGCGCCGGACCCAGAGGGCCATCATAAGCGCCAAAACAAATCGCCTCCAAACGCGGACCCAGCCCGTCGGAAAAGCTGATTTTCAGATGGCTCTCGCCAATGCGTCGGGCGAAATGGATCGCACAGGACGGAAACGCGAAGCGCGGGGCAGGGGCGGCGGCCCCAAACGGCCCAGCGGCCTCAAGCCGGGTGATCAGGTCAATCGTGGCGGCACCGGGCATCAACATCCCGTCGAGTTTCAAATCCGCCGGCCCGCCGTCGCCCGCCCCCTGTTTGGCAAGCAATTCAGACAGGCGTTCCATCGCGGGTTCCAATGTCTCCCGCATCACGGTCAAACCCGCCGCCATCTTATGCCCGCCGCCTTTGACCAAAAGCCCCTCGGCGGCCAGTTTCTGGATCGACGCGCCCAGATCGACGCCCGAAATAGAGCGGCCAGAGCCTTTGCCCTCATCGCCGTCAAAGCCGATGACAATGGCGGGGCGGTTGGACGATTCTTTCAGGCGGGAGGCAACGATGCCGACCACGCCGGGATGCCAGCCCTCGCCCGCAGCCCAGACCAGCGGACCGTCAAGCCCGCGTGCCTCAGCCTGCGCAATCGCCGCCGCACGCACGGCGTTTTCAATCTCGCGCCGCTCGGTGTTGAGCTGATCCAGCCGTTCGGCCAGCGCTTGAGCTTCATTCGGGTCTTGGGTGGCCAAAAGCCGCGCGCCCAAATCCGCCGCGCCAATCCGGCCGCCGGCGTTGATCCGAGGACCTAACAGAAAACCCAGCGAATAAGAGGTCGGGGCGGTGTCCATCCGGGCCACATCCGCAAGCGCTCGCAACCCGATGCGATGCCGCCCGGCCATGACCTTAAGCCCTTGCCGCACCAGCGCGCGGTTGACACCAATCAGCGGCGCGACATCGGCGACCGTGGCCAGCGCCACAAGATCAAGCGCAGCGATCAGATCGGGGCCTTTTTGTCCCTCGGCACGCATCAAACGGTTGACCTCGACCAGCATCAAAAACACCACGGAGGCGGCACAAAGATGGGCCAGGTCGCCGCTCTCATCTTGGCGGTTCGGGTTCACCACGGCAACACAGTCGGGCAAGGTCTCGCCGCCCAAATGGTGATCCAAAACAATCACATCCGCGTCGATAGCTGCTGCAATCGGACCATGAGAAAGCGTACCGCAATCGACGCACACAATCAGATCGTGGTCCTGTGCCAGCGCCGCCATCGCGGGCTCATTCGGGCCATAGCCCTCATCAATCCGGTCGGGAATGTAAAGCGTCGCCTGATGCCCCATGTCGCGCAACCACGTCAGCAACAGCGCCGCAGAGGTGCCGCCATCGACGTCATAATCGGCAAACACCGCGATGCGTTGGCGGGATTTCAACGCTGCCAAAAACCGCGCGGCGGCTTTGCCCATGTCTTTCAATGTCAGTGGATCGGGCAGCAAGTCCTTGAGCTTCGGGTCCAAAAACCGCTCCGCCTCCTCGGCCGACACGCCCCGGCGCGCCAATGTCTGGCACAGGGCAACGGGCAGGCCGGTGTGCTGGGCCAAGGCCTCCGCCTGACGCATCAGATCATCGGTGGGACCGACCCAGCGGCGGGCGGTCAAGGAGGTTGTGACGTCCAGAAAATCGCTCATCCGCTCTATATGGCGCTTTTGCGCAGGTAGAGCAACGGGGCCTTATGTGGCGATGCCGAGCGCATTGGGGATGATGGGCCTTATGCTCGTTCGGGTTTGCAACCGAGGCATGTATTTGCCTTTGGTGAGGGGGCGAGACAGTGTATCAGACATCACTAAGGTGTTTTCGAGGGAAGTCACCTAAGGCGCGCAGAGGGGAGTTCGGGTATGCCGGACCAATTGGATCACGTTTGGAATAGGCTGACACGCTTTGTTGCTCCGATGTCTGTCATGGTCGCTGTTGCTTGGGCTCTGCCCTGCGCCAGCCTGGCAAAACCGGGGTGGCAAATGTTGCCGAGCGACGGCGCGGTCGACTACCAGTTGGGAGGTGCCTATCCCCCGGAGGATCGCGTGAGCGTGGTTGTGCGTGACAGCACGGCGGAGCCAAGCGCCGGGCGTTATAATATCTGCTACGTGAACGTTTTTCAGACCCAGCCCGGTAGGTTGCAGTGGTGGCTTTCCCATCATCCGAATGCGCTCTTGCGCGATGACGATGGCAATCTTGTTGCCGATCCGGGGTGGCCGGATGAATATGTGCTTGATACCCGAACCGAAGCGACGCGCGCGCAGATCGCGGACGCGGCGCGGGGCACGATAGAGCTATGTGCGGCCAAAGGCTTTGATGCCGTGGAATTCGACAATTTGGACAGTTGGACGCGGTTCGAAACGCTCACCGTCGATGGCAATATCGCCTTGGCAACGACGCTTGTGGATGTGGCGCATGGGCTTGGTCTGGCGGCAGGGCAAAAGAACGCGCCGGATCTGGGCGCGCGTGGGCCGGGAGCGGGCTTTGATTTTGTCATTAGCGAAGAATGTGCGGCCTGGGGCGAATGTGGGGTCTACCGCGACCACTATGGGGCCAATCACATTGATGTGGAATATGACGGGGCATTGGGCAAAGCAGGGTCCTTCGCGGCGCTGTGCAAGCTGCCGGATCAGCCCACTCTGACGGTCCTGCGCGACCACAACCTCGTGGGGCCGGGGCAAGCCGGATATGTTTTCGAGCTTTGTTCTGCAGGATAGAAGGCAAGTCCCGCGGGACAGGCCGGTGGCAGGGGCTCCGATCGGGGCGCGCGACGGCCCCAGCGATGAGCAGCCCGTTTCACATAATGATACAGGTTGGCCTGGACGAACAACAGTCCGCCGATCTGTGTCAGCAGGTGGGGGAGGCCGTGTGCGTAGCTTGGCCCATGAAAATCTGACCCGTGAAAAACTGACCCATGAAAATCCGTCTGTCACATGAAAAGGACGCCAACAGTGCTGTTGACGTCCCCTCGTGCTGATCTTGGCGCGTCTTAAATTTGATGCGCGTTCGAGATCGGGTTGCGGTAGGTCATGTGGCGCACGGAGCCGGTTTTGGACCGCATCAGGATGGTTTCCGTGGTCAAATAGCCCGGCTCGCGTTTGATGCCCGACACGATGGAGCCATCGGTCACGCCGGTGGCGGCAAAGATCACATCGCCGGTGACCAATTCGTCGCGCGAATAGATTTTGTCGAAATCGGTGATGCCGGCTTTGGTGGCGCGGCCGCGTTCGTCATCGTTGCGGAACAAAAGCTGGCCCCACATCTGACCGCCCATGCATTTCAACGCAGAGGCCGCCAAAACGCCCTCGGGTGCGCCGCCGGATCCCATATACATGTCGATGCCGGTTTTGGCCTCGGCACAGTGAATGACACCGGCCACATCGCCATCGGTGATCAGGCGGATCGACGCGCCGGTGGCGCGCAATTCGGCGATCAGGTCTTCGTGGCGGGGACGTTCAAGCACACAGAGGTTGATCTGGTTCGGACGCACGCCTTTGGCCTTGGCCAGTGCTTCGACGCGTTCGGTCGGGGACATGGCGAGGCTGACCACGTCTTTGGCGTAACCCGGCCCAATGGCCAGTTTGTCCATGTAGACATCCGGCGCGTGCAACAAGGTGCCGCGCGGTGCCATGGCGATCACGGTGAGCGCGTTCGGCATGTCTTTGGCGGTCAATGTGGTGCCTTCGAGCGGGTCCAACGCGATGTCCACAGCGGGACCTTCGCCGGTGCCAACCTCTTCGCCGATGTAGAGCATCGGTGCTTCGTCGCGCTCGCCTTCACCGATCACAACAACGCCTTTGATGTCGAGGGAGTTGAGCTGTTCGCGCATGGCGTTCACGGCGGCTTGGTCTGCGGCTTTTTCGTCACCATTGCCGACGAAATCGGCGGAGGCGAGGGCGGCCTGTTCGGCGACGCGGGCGAGACCGAGCGACAGCATGCGGTCATAAAAAGCGATGGGTTTTGACATGGGATGGTCCTTTTTCGACGGACGGATTGGATGGTCTCCCCCTCATGACCATATGTTCATCGGCGGGGCAAGGCGGGCGGGCATCTGTGTGCGCTAACAGGGCGTTGTTTGCGCTAACTTATTGGCAGGACGTAACAAAATTACGTCAACTTGCCGCAATCCGCCACCCAGATAGGCAGTCACCGCGCTGACGTGGCAGGTCTGACGGCAGGGCGCGCCATGCCCCGTGCCATCAGTAAAAAACCGATCATTGCCGCATTCAGGACATGCCACATGAAATGTGTCCCCGTGGGCCATGAGGTGCAAAGCGCCATATCAAAGGTACGGAATGCCATAGAGGCAAGAAAGGTCACGGCGGCGGCCAAGACCCAAGGGGCCTGCGGCAGGCGCAACCAGGCGCAACCGCCATGACGCCGCGGCAAAGATCAGCAAAGCGATCAGCGCAGGGGCATATTGACCCGTGCCATTGAGCGGATCGGCGGCATTCGCGTCGGTGGTTTCACCTGTGGCCATGAGAAACAATACGGTGAGGGTGACGCTTGAAATCAATATGGCAGCAATCACTTTGTAGCGCCGGGATGTGCCGCGTTCCGTGGTCAGGGCCGCATAGACATACAGCCCGACAAAGCTCCAGATCGGCACGGTGTCGGCCCATTCGGACCAACGATTGGCGAAGGTGTGAAACAAAAACGAGCCCAGACCAATCAGCGCGCAGAGGCCAGTCAACACCGTATTCATCCCTGAGATCGGCCCACGCGCCCGCATGACCCGCCAGATCAGAAGGGCGACGAGGGGAAAGGCGGCGTTGGATAAGGCGTTGAGCGGCTCGGACCAAAAGGACGCATCGAGCCGCTCGCAGTAAATATCGACAGGGTTGTTCAAGACCTGCCAGATCGCCATGGATCAGACCGTTTCAATACGGATCGCGACCGGTTCAGAGGCTAAAACGCCAGTTTGCGACATGCCGTCCAGCGCCACGTCCAAGGATTTGCGCGACGTGGCGTCGGTGACGATCAACACGGGCGCGACCTCAGGATTGGCCTCCTGGCCATATTGGCGCATCCGGTCGATGGAGACACCCGCATCGCCCAAAGCGGCGGCGATTTTGGCCAAGGCACCGGGTTTGTCGAGCAAGGACATGCGCAAGTAATAGGGTGCAGGGGTTGCGGCGACGGCGGGGGTGGATTTTTCCAACACATCGGCAGGGACGCCAAAGGTCGGGATGCGTACACCGCGCGCAATGTCGATCACGTCGGACATCACGGCAGAGGCGGTGGGACCCATGCCCGCGCCCGCGCCGCGCAGCACGATCTGACCGACCTCATCGCCCTCAAGCACCACCATGTTGGTGGCGTTTTCCAACTGACCCAAAGGCGAGGTGGCGGGGACAAGGCATGGCGTCATGCGCTGTTCAAGGCCACGTCCGGTCATCTGGGCCACGCCCAAAAGTTTTATGCGAAAGCCCATGTCGGCGGCGTGGTGAATGTCTTCGATGGTGATGCGTTCGATGCCCTCAAGCACCATATTTTCAAAATCGACCTGGGTGCCAAAGCCGATTGCGGCCAGCAAGGCCAGCTTGTGCCCGGCGTCAATGCCGCCCACGTCAAGCGTCGGATCGGCTTCGAGATAACCAAGCGCCTTGGCGGCGGCGAAGACCTCGTCATAGGACAGGCCTTCGTTTTCCATCCGCGTCAGGATGTAATTGCAGGTGCCGTTCATCACGCCGACGATGCGTTCAATGCGGTTGCCCGCAAGGCCTTCGGTCAAGGCTTTGATCACTGGAATGCCGCCCGCGACCGCCGCCTCAAAGCGCAGCACCGCACCCTTGGCTTCGGCGCGCAGGGCAAGATCTTGGCCGTAGAGCGCCAGCATGGCTTTGTTGGCGGTGACCACGTCTTTGCCAGCGGACAAGGCGGCCTCGGTTGCGGCCTTGGCGGGGCCATCGGAGCCGCCCATCAATTCGACAAACACATCCACATCATCGCGCAGGGCAAGGGCGACCGGATCGTCTTCCCAAGCGTAATGGGACATGTCGATGCCGCGATCCTTGTCGCGCGAACGGGCGCAGACGGCGGTGACAACGATGGGGCGGCCGGTGCGTTGGGCCAAAAGATTGGCTTTGCGCTGGATGATTTTGATCACGCCAACGCCAACGGTGCCGAGACCCGCAATCCCGAGGCGCAAGGGGGCGGTTTCAGAAGGGGTTTTCGGCATTGGAGGCTCCGCATCACTAAAGAATATGTGCGCTCTGATAGCGGTGAATGAGCTGAGGTGCAACTGTGATGGCGGTCACCGCGCCATGGGCTTTGCGGAATGGCCGAGCAGGTGCCGACACACCGCGTAGGGCCGTTAAGAGGGGGCGCCTGCGCGGGCGAGAGCGGCCATCAGGCGGGCGCGTTCGGCCTGTGTCAGGACCGGGGTCTTTGACAAGGTACGCCCCCGCGCCGCCAGGGCCGCGGCCCTTCCCGCCAACGCCATGGCGGCCTCTGTGCCAGCCTCGTCCAAGGGAGGGGCGGCACTGATCATCTGCGAACTCAGCAGGTTTGGCCAAGGCTGGGTCGTATCGACGGGGGCCACACGGCCCGACAGGTCTGGACGATCGGCGCAGCCAGAGAGGCCCGCAAGCGCCGCCGTGAGTGGCAAGGTCAGATAAAAACAGCGAAAGGGGCGATGGCGCAACATGATCGGCAGGGTCCGTCCGCAAGAAAAGCTGGGTTTGCTTTACGCGTTGCGACGCGTCGGAACAAGATGGCTTTGCGTTCTGCGGCTTTTGCGCTAAAGCCTTTTGCAATGAACCTGAGGCACAGGTGAATGGCAACAGGCCCATGGCATCGCCAAGGCATCGCAAGATTGTACAGCGTTTGACAGCGCGATTCTGGCGCGACTCTGGTGATGAAACTGCGTCCCAAAGCCCGATAACGCCCCAAATAACGCCCCAACAGGAGCATCCCAAATGTCCGATTTCACCCTCACACCTTCACCCGCCCGACGCGCCAGCGCCGCAATGATGCTGGCCGCATTGGGGGCCTTGCTTGTCTGGATCGCGACGCGGCCCGAGGCGGTTGGGATGGGGTGGATCGCCTTGCTTTTGGCAATGGCTGTGCTGGCCTTTGGCTTTGCCTGGCTGGTGTGGCGGGCGACCGCGCGCGGGTTGGTTTTGACCGAAGAGGCTTTGACCGAAGAGGGAGGGCGGGTTTTGTGCCGGTTGGACGATATTTCCGCCGTCGAGCGCGGCACCTTTGCGTTCAAGCCCTCGAACGGTTTCATGATCCGATTGAAAACCGGACAGGACCGGCCCAAATACCCGCGCGCTTGGGTGCCGGGTCTGTGGTGGCGTTTGGGGCATCGGATCGGTGTCGGGGGTGTGACACCGGCGGGACAGGGCAAAGCGATGGCCGATGTGATTGCGGCACGTCTTTCAGGCGCTGGCCGCATCGAATGATCGACCGTGCCATGTGCTCGCCCTCCCCGTGTAAAATGCGGGGAAGGCCTTTGAACGATCAGTCACTAAGCGTCAGTAATCAGTAATATCTGTTATATCTGCGACCGCCGCTGCCTTGATCCATGTTGGGATCGTCCGTGGTGTCCGTATTCGAGGACCCGGAGGAGGCAGACCCGTCATCAAACAAAACCTGTGTCGCAAATCGGGGTTTGGTTGTGACGGTGTCGGCAAAGGCCAGTTCCGCGAGCCCCACGTCAAACAGTGGCGACCAGGTGCGGACGGTTTCGACCAAAAGCACTTCTTCGCCATTGGCCAAAAGCGGCAAACGGTTTTCGACATCGGACAGGCTGTTTGTGGTCAACGGCGAGAAATCCCCCACGGCATAGGACCACACGAGACTGTAAGAGCCATTGCCATTGCTATCGAGCGAAAACTTGACCTCGGAGACGCGCATGTCGATGTCGCCGGAGTTGTTGAGGAAGCGATAGAGATCTGCGGTCCCGTTGAGAAAGGCCGGGGTGACCGGGTCGGTTTGCCGCGAGAGATAATCGGAGATCGTATAATTGGCTTTGTTGGCCTCGGATTTGGCCTGAAACGCAGTAAAGAACGTATAACAAAACACCAAAGAGAACATGATCAACGGCGCCATGATGACGGCTTCGACGGACCATGTGCCTTGGTCATCGCGCTGGTAGCGACGGGCAAGAGACAGCAAAGGGGCGCGCAGAGAGGTCATGAGCATTCCGATCAGGTGTTGGGTTCGTTGACAAAGCCTGCGGTGGATACCATCGCATAGCCAGAGCCCGGAGTGCCTTCCAAAGCGGCCCCAAGCCAAGTGGTCGGGAAAATCGGATCGACAATCACGCAAGCGCGCACGAGCATCAGTTCATTCTCGCCCCCATCGGTAAAGGTGGTGGCGGGGGTGATGTTCTGGTTCCGGTCAATGCAATCCGCGATATTGGCGGGGCGCACGAAATTGTTTGCATCCACGGGTTCGAGGGCGATGTGCAGGTTTTCTTCGCAATTGCGCACATAGCGGGCATAGGTGCAGACGGCGGTTTTCAGCGTGGGCAACGTGACATTGGAGGCGGTGCCCAGGCGCACATCGCGCACGGCCAGATCAAGGCCACGGTCCAGCATGGAGGCGGAGACCGTATAATAGCCAATCTCATAGCTGCCCATCATCATGAACGCGAACACCGGAAACACGATGACAAATTCGATTGTCGAACTGCCAGCCTCGCCGCGACGATAGCGGCGCGACAGGTATCTTAGGACGGAGAGAACATTCATTCGACCAACCTCAGTTCTGTCACTTTCGTGGCGATGGCGGCAAAAGCGTCCGAGATTTCCAGACCATCCACATCATAGTAATGAGCCGGAGAGGAGGCGCAGGAGATCAGCACTTGTTCGGCGTCGTTTGGGGCTTCAAACCCGATGGTAAAGATCAGAACGCCGTTGTTTTTGGCGGCCGTGCAAATATCGTTCAGGCGTTCGTTTTTGGTTGTGCCGCTCACGCCTGTGCGGGTGGCGCCGGTCCAGAAGTAATAGTCATTGGAGCTGCCGGAGCCATAATAGCGGGCATAGGCATGGCTTTCGACCGTGAAGCGCTGCCACACTTCGGGCCAGGTCAGGCGCGTGGCGTTTGAGCCGCCATAGACCGAGCTGTAGTAATTGCGGCTTTGCGGTTCATACCATTTGGTTTCGTTCCAGCAGGAAAAATAGCTGCATGTTCTTTTGCTGACCGGGAAAGAGACCCTACCGTCTGGTGCAAGATAGATATCCGAATTGCCGGAGCGGTAATTGGAGGGCATGTAATACTGGGTGGTGTTCACACCATCGGTCATCACCACCAACACCTTGAGGGTCGATGCAGAGGCCACAGCCGGGCGGCCCGCCATGGCGGAGGACACTTCTCCCGACGCGATGAGGGCACCGGTCAGCGGGGCTGCGGATGTGTCAAGCAACGCCGCGCCCCATTTCACACCGACATCAATCGACGTGTTGCCGTCGGCGCGCAGGTTGGAGATTTTGCTCTGAACCTCGGATAGCGAATTCGAGAACGGCAAAATCCGATTGTAGCTATGCGGATCGCAGACCTCCAGAATGGTGCCTTGGTTGAAGTCATTGTAATACCACGGGTCAAACGCCAGTGTTTGTTGGTAATATTTCGCCCCGGCATAGTCTTTGGGTTCGATGTTCGTGGTTTCAAAATCGCTTGAGGTGAAGTTCAGGCAATAGGAATTGCTATGCGCATCTGTGACGTTGAATTCCGACAGAATGGTCGGTCCCGCGTTCACCTGCGTGGAATAGGGCACCACCGACATGGAGACGGCATCCGGCGCGGAATTGTCGAAAATGGTTTGGGCAAATTCCTGTCCCGCAATGGACAGGTTGCCAATCCGGTTCGAGCTGTTCATTGAATTCGACACGTCAAGCACAAGCGAGATTTCGAGATTGGCCAAGCCTTGTTCTGCGGCGCCATGGCTTGCCAACGTCAAAGTGTCGACGGCGGCGAATTTCATGAAATAGGTCGGAATGTCTGCGGACACGGTTGCGGTCACACGGCGGCCTTGGCCGGACACTTCGGTTTTGACGTTTGTCAGATATTGCGACAGGCCGGCCTTGGCGAAATAGTCTTCGACCACGACTGTGGGGTCAAAGCTGTTTTCAAGGTTGGCGGCGGCCAGCACAGCACGATCAAGCGTGTTTTGCAGTTCGGTCCGCAGAGTTTCATGGCGTATGATATCGACGCCAATCCCGGCCAGAATCATCACGATGACAAAGGTGAACAGGCCGAACACAGCCAATGACCCCTGTTCCTCTTTGGCATAGAGGGCAGGGTGGGGCAAAGGCAGATGTGAGAGCAGGCTCTCGCGAAGTCCCTTACGCCGCAGCGAAGAAAGGACTTTTTTGCCACGCAGCTCCTGTGCGGCGTCATTTTGCGCCAAGCCAAGAGCCTGTTGTGTGTTCACCAAGTCTACGACGATTTCATCGCCGCGAAAAATACCTAACATGACACCATCTTTTCATCAAAGCGGTGCCCCCATTTCCCAGTTTGATAGCGAAAGGCCGGAATTTTCCGTGCTTTGTTCACTCCCTATCCAGAGCATGTTGATCCGCCATTGACTTGAAGTAAATAGAGGAATGCTTTGCCCTGATAAGGTCATAAATGCGGGATCTCAAAGCGCTTTGGGGGGAGATTTCCGAGGATGATGGAAGGGGGTGGTCAAGATTTCGCCACAATCTGCCTTGGAAGCGCCATATTTGGCACCGTGTTTTGCCACAAAGTGATTCATCGTTGTTAAGGTGGAGTTAAGTTTGTGCGGACCTTTCGGCGGGGCAATGGGTCTTTTGGCCGCCGGGAAAGGTGAAAGTCAGAGCGCAGGCCCGAGGGTGAGCTGCTGACATATCCCCTTGATGCGCGGCCCCTCTGGACCTTGGCCGCAGGACGGAGGATACTGCCGCCCATGTCATTGCCACCCGGATTCTTGGATGAACTGCGCACCCGCCTGTCACTGACCGATGTGGTCGGGCGAAAAGTCATGTGGGATGCGCGCAAATCCAACGCCGGAAAAGGTGATATGTGGGCGCCATGTCCGTTTCACGCCGAAAAATCCGCGTCGTTTCACGTCGATGACAAACAAGGATTTTACTACTGTTTCGGCTGCCACGCCAAAGGCGACGCGATCACGTTTGTGCGCGAGACGGAAAACGTGTCTTTCATCGAGGCGGTTGAAATTTTGGCGCGCGAAGCCGGAATGCCAATGCCTGAACGCGACCCGAGGGCGCAAGAGCAGACCGACAAGCGCAGCGCCTTGGCCGAGGTCAATGAGGCGGCGAACCGGTTCTTCCGGCTGCAGTTGCAACAATCGGGCGGGGCGGAGGCGCGGGCCTATCTCGACAAGCGCGGTATGAAACCCGAGACCCGTGATCGCTTTGAGATCGGTTTTGCTCCCAACGGCAACGCGCTTTTGCGCGCGCTCAAAGATCAGGGCATTTCCGCCGAGCTGGCGATTGAGGCCGGGGTTGCCGCCAAGCCTGACGACGGCCGCGAGCCGTATGATTTCTTTCGCGACCGGATCGTGTTTCCAATCCGCGATGGCCGGGGGCGGCTGATTTCCTTTGGGGGTCGCGCGATGGACCCGAATGCGCGGGCAAAATACCTCAATGGCCCGGAGCGGTTGCTGTTTGATAAGGGGGCGGCGCTTTACAACAACGGTCCGGCGCGCGCCGCCTGTGGCAAGGGGCAGACCTTGGTCGTCTCCGAAGGCTACATGGATGTGATCGCGCTTTCGGAAGCCGGGTTTGAGGCCACGGTTGCGCCACTGGGCACGGCGATCACCGAGCGGCAATTGCAATTGATGTGGCGGATGTCGCCGGAGCCGGTGATCGCGCTGGATGGCGACACAGCCGGGCTGCGTGCCGCCTACCGGGTGATTGATCTGGCGATGCCGCTGCTTCAGGCCGGGCAATCGCTGCGCTTTGCAATCCTGCCCGAGGGCCAGGACCCCGACGATTTGATCAAGACCAAAGGCGCGGGCGCGATGCAAGAGGTGTTGGACGCGGCGGTGCCGATGGTCACGCTGTTGTGGCGGCGTGAAACCGAGGGCAAAGTGTTCGACAGCCCGGAACGGCGCGCCACGTTGGACAAGGCGCTGCGCGATGCGATTAGGCCGATCACCGATGCTTCGATCAAAGGCCATTACGGCGAAATCCTGAAAGAAATGCGCTTTCAACTGTTCCGGCCACAAAGGTCGGGCAATGGTGGGGCGCGTGGCGGGGGCGGCAACGGCGCGCCAAGGCGCGCTTGGGTGCCGGGATCGGGCGGGCAGGGCCGCTATCAGGTTGCCGCAGTCCCCACCGCAGGGCTGAAGGCCTCGATGATCGTCTCGGGCGATGACAACAACGCCGATTTGATGCGCGAAGCGGTGGTTTTGGCCGTGTTGATCTGCAATCCAGGTCTGGCTTTGCAGTTCTTGCCGCAATTGGAAGGGCTTCATACCCGCACCGAGGAGCACGGCGCGTTGCTCCACGCCATCCTGACCCATGCCGAGGAGACAGACGCAGCGGCTTTGCGGCAAAATGTGATCGCCATGATTGGGCAAGAGGCCCTTGATCGGGTGATGTCGCATCCCCATGTTCAAATCGCACCGCCCGTGCGCCGTCCCGATGCGGACACGGCGCAGATGTGCCTGACCGAAGAATTGACCAAGCTCAAAGCCAGGCGCGGCTATCGCGCCGAGTTGGACGAAGGCGTCGAGGCGCTTTTGGCGGCGGATGATGAAAAATTGACCTGGCGGTTGCGACAGGCCGCCGAGGCGCGCAATCGGGCGACCAAGGCGGAGGCAGAGGACCGCACCGAGTTTGATGTGGCTGACAACGGATTGGCCTTGTCGCGCAGTGAACGCGAGGCGTTTCATGCGCTTTTGTCCAAGATCAATCCGCAAAAGTGAGCGCGTTGAGGCGTTCATAGATGTGTGAGAGGTGAATTGAGGCAACTGTGCACTATCTGTTGCGCGAGAGGGTGGCGGCGTTCGGTGGCCTCTGGTGCAGGAATGGTTAAGGAAATATGGGTATTCGGGTAGCGAATCGGCGAATCGCATGACATGATTCGTTTCATCCGAAGATCAGCCCTTGGGACAGGGGTGATTCGCGGGTCAACCACAGGGGGCGTCGGGCCTATCCGATGCGTCTGATGGGGCCCAACAGTGACGTGAAGGGGAGTGCCGTATGGCCGCTAAGGACAACGACGACGCCAAGACCGAAGATCAAGATCAGGATGGCATGCTGGATGTAAGCCAGACCTCGGTCAAAAAGATGATCTCTGAGGCTCGTGAAAAGGGCTACATCACCTACGACCAGCTCAACAAAGTGTTGCCGCCGGAACAGGTGAGTTCTGAGCAGATCGAAGATGTGATGTCGATGCTCTCAGAGATGGGCATCAATATTATTGAAGATGAAGAGGTCGAGGACGAGGACGCAGGCGACGCCAAGGGCGGTGCCTTGGTTCAGGCCACGGGCTCGCGCGATGTCGCGATGGCGGCGTCCGAGACCGAGAAACTGGATCGCACCGACGACCCCGTGCGGATGTATCTGCGCGAAATGGGCTCTGTCGAATTGCTGTCGCGCGAAGGCGAGATCGCGATTGCCAAGCGCATCGAGGCCGGTCGCAACACGATGATCCTGGGGCTATGCGAAAGCCCGCTGACCTTTCAGGCGATCACCATCTGGCACGACGAACTTTTGTCCGAAGACATTCTTTTGCGCGATGTGATCGACCTTGAGGCCACGTTTGGCACGGGCGTGGATGGCGATGACGAAGAAAGCGTTGTCGGCGGTCTGGCCACGAGCAGCCCTTCCTCTGAGGATGAGACCAAAGAGAAGGCGCAAGAATACGACGCCGACGGCAATCCGATCTCCACGGATGATGATGACGACGAGGACGACGACGAACAGGCCAACATGTCATTGGCGGCGATGGAAGCGGCGTTGAAGCCGCAGGTGCTTGAAACCCTCGCGCGCATTTCCGAAGACTTCGCCAACCTGTCCGAGATGCAGGATCAGCGGATGTCGGCCACATTGAACGAGGACAACAGCTTCTCCGACAATGAGGAAGCGATCTATCAGAAACTGCGCTCCGAGATTGTGGTTTTGGTGAACTCGCTTCACCTGCACAACAACCGGATCGAAGCGCTGATTGACCAGCTTTACGGCATCAACAAACGCGTCATGTCGATCGACTCCAACATGGTGAAACTCGCCGATCAGGCGCGGATCAACCGCAAAGAGTTCATCGACGAATATCGCGGCTATGAGTTGGACCCGTCTTGGTTGGATCGCATGGCCGAAAAAGGCGGGCGCGGCTGGCAGATGTTTGTCGAACGCCACACGCCGAAAGTCGAAGAGCTGCGCTCTGAAATGGCCATGGTGGGTCAGTACGTTGGTGTGGATATTTCTGAGTTCCGCCGCATCGTGCAACAGGTGCAAAAGGGCGAAAAAGAGGCCCGTCAGGCCAAGAAGGAAATGGTCGAGGCCAACCTGCGTCTGGTGATTTCCATCGCCAAGAAATACACCAACCGCGGGTTGCAGTTCCTTGATCTCATTCAGGAAGGCAACATTGGCCTGATGAAAGCCGTCGACAAATTCGAATATCGTCGCGGCTATAAATTCTCCACCTATGCGACCTGGTGGATCCGTCAGGCGATCACCCGCTCGATCGCGGATCAGGCCCGCACCATCCGTATCCCTGTGCACATGATCGAAACGATCAACAAACTCGTGCGCACCGGGCGTCAGATGTTGCACGAAATCGGCCGCGAACCGACGCCTGAGGAATTGGCAGAAAAGCTGCAAATGCCTTTGGAAAAAGTCCGCAAAGTGATGAAAATCGCCAAAGAGCCAATCTCTTTGGAAACCCCGATTGGCGACGAAGAAGACAGCCAACTTGGCGATTTCATCGAGGACAAAAACGCGATCCTGCCACTGGACGCGGCGATTCAGGAAAACCTGAAAGAGACCACCACCCGCGTGCTGGCCTCGCTCACCCCGCGCGAAGAACGCGTCCTGCGGATGCGCTTTGGCATCGGGATGAACACGGATCACACGTTGGAAGAAGTCGGCCAACAGTTCAGCGTGACCCGCGAACGCATCCGTCAGATCGAAGCGAAAGCTCTGCGGAAGCTGAAACACCCAAGCCGGTCGCGCAAACTGCGGTCGTTCTTGGATCAGTAAAGTTAGAGGCGCCTCCCGAAAGGGGGGCGGTTCACTTTGGCGAGGTTGAATGGTTAAGAAAGAACAAGAATTTATATTGAAGCAGTATGAAATGATGTCTCAGGAAGTTCTTGAGATACACTCACGCACTGACAGACTTGAGCAATTTTTTGTTGCTGTAATTGGTGCGATTTACGCTTTTGCTTTTCAAAAAGTTACAGGTCTCAATGATCTGATATTTTTTGTTCCGACAATCATTTCATTCTTTGTGTTGGTGCGCCTTGAATTGTTGAGTAAGGTTCGCTCGATATTGCGAGTCAAACTGATTGAATTTGAAAGAGAATTGGGAGCCGAAAATGCTGATGGAGGACAATATCAACATAGCCAAAAGCACTTCTATGGAACAAGTGACGCAAAATTCCGAGAGGCGTTTGCTTGGGAGAAATTATTTCTCGGAAAAGTCTCCGATCGCGCCTTACTATGGAAAGTGAGCTTCTGGGCGACAGGATTGGCTGCATTAGTTGCTAACTGGTCTACTATCCAATCTTTGGTAGATACGCTTTGTTCATCTGGGCGTTAAATGCCTGCGATCCTTCTGCTATTCGCCAGCCCCCGGTCAGGCGAAGCGCGGCTTGCACTCCCCGTCGCCGCCCGTCAAACTGCCTCTCAAACTGGAGGCCCGCATGTCCCTTTTCTCGAAACTCTTCGGTGGCGCGTCAAAGCCCGCCGCCACGTCGCAATCCACCGCAAAGCCCGAGCTTTACGGCAATGACTACCGCATCTTCTCGGAGCCGATGAAGGCCGAGAGCGGCTATCGCATTGCGGCACGGATCGAAAAGGATTTTGGCGGCGAGACCCGCGCCCATATGATGATCCGCGCCGATACGATGAGTGACATCGACGATGCGCGGCGGGAAAGCCTGCGCAAGGCGCAAATCTTTATCGACCAGATGGGCGACGCGATTTTTGACGACTCCCGGATGTGACCCCGACCGCGGACGGTCAGGGTCGTGAGGCGCAGGATCAGAGCGCGGCTTTGATCGTTTCCGCAATCGGTTCGGTCGGGCGACCGATCAGCTTTGAGAGCGTTTTGCTGTCGTCAAACAACGCGCCCTCAGCCGCCTTTGCGTCCGAATCCGCCAAGATCGCGGCAAACCCTGCGGGCAGGCCCGCGCCGACGAGCGCTTCGGTGAATGCCGCCTCTGGCATGTCGGTATAGGTGACTGCTTTGCCGGACAGCTCAGAGACAAGCGCGGCATAGTCTGCCAGCGTGTAGCCCTCATCGCCGGCAAGCTCCAACACCTCCCCATCATGGCCCCCGGCCAAGACAACAGCCGCCGCATCTGCGTAATCCTGACGCGTGGCGGTGGCGAGTTTACCCGCGCCAGCCGCCCCAAAATGTTGTCCTAATTCAAGGTCTTGGTCCAGAGTCATGGTGATGTTTTCGGAATACCAGCCATTGCGCAACAGCGTGTGGGCAATGCCCGAGGCAGCCAACATATCTTCGGTGGCTTTGTGCTCTTCGGCCAGCGCCATGGCGCTGTCTTGGGCATTCAGGATCGAGGTGTAAGCGATGAAGGACACGCCCGCCGCCTTGGCCGCTGCGATGACATTGCCATGCTGCGCGGCGCGTTGACCAATTTCGGAAGAGGAGATCAAAAGCAGGCGATCCACCCCGGCAAAGGCCGCCTCGAGCTTGGCTTTGTCGGTGTAGTCGCCAAAGCGGGTGGCGATGCCTTTGGCGGCATAGTCTTCTGCGGCTTTCTCCGAGCGCACCAAGGCGATGATGTCGCTTTTGGCAACGCGGGCGTCGATGACGCGTTGACCCAATTGGCCGGAGGCGCCGGTGACGAGATAGGTTGTCATGTGTCTTCCCTTTCAGTGCGGAAATGAGTATAGGTCTCACCTAGAGACTTATGTCGGACGTGAAAAGGAGGCACTTTTTCAGTCCCAGGGCACACAGAGGGAACCACATCAGATGCGTGACAGCGCCCAAAGCCGGATAGAGCAATGGAAAGCCGACGGGTTTGACCCGAAAAACTGCCCGGTGCGGCAGGTGTTGGATCATCTGGCGGCCAAATGGACGACACTGATTTTGCTGGAACTGGAGAATGGTGCACAGCGGTTCAATGCGCTGGGGCGGGCCTTGCCGGATATTTCCAAACGGATGCTGACGCAAAGCCTGCGCGATCTCGAACGTGACGGGCTGGTGCGTCGTGAGGTGTTCGACACCAAACCGCCGAGCGTCGCCTATAGCCTGACCGATCTTGGCCGCTCTTTCCTGATGCCGCTGCATGCGATGATAGATTGGGCAGGGCACAACATGCCTGATATTGCGGCGGCGCGGGATCGTTTCACGGCGTCCGAGGGGTAAAATCTAGTTATCCACAAAAAGCTGTGGCGGCGTTTAATCCGAATTAACCTTTGAAGCGTTTCCTCTGTATAGATCCACGGGAGAGCTGTCATGTCCTGGACGACCAAAGCCTTGATTGCCATGACCCTGATCGTTGCCGGGGCCGCGCTTGCCATGACCGATGGGACGGCGCAAACGCCGGCACTTGCCGACCCTGAGACCATTGTCATCACCGAGCTGCCCGAAGACCTCGACCGCTGTGTCGCAACGCTCGAATCTGTGTTTTTCGCCCCTGTCCATGCCGCCACGGTGGTCAGTGCCACGCTCTCATCGGATGCTGCGGGGCCAACCGTGACCTGCGTGGCGCAATAGCGCGAGAGCGCCCATTTCCATTCGCGGCCCACGCGGTTAGATTTGCCGCGAACAGGTTTGTGTAAGGGGCCAAGATGGTGCGATTTTCGATTGGGTTAGGTGTGTTGCCCTTGTGTGCGATGCCTTTTGACGCTGTCGCTCAGGCGGAGCCGCTGTTTCAATGCACCTTTGCAAATGGCAAAACGGTGGTGCTTGAAACCGATGAGACGGGCGTGGTTTACCGTTTTGGCCGCCCCGGTCAGACGCCGGAGTTGACCCTGCATCGCCTATACGATCAGATCGACTTCACGCCTTGGCCCGGTGTCGGCCGCTCAATTTGGGAGGATCTCAGCCTGCACAACGGCGCGGTGACCTATCGCCTGTGGGGCGCGCTGGATCGGATGAGCGAGGAACATGAGCTGTCCGCCGGGCTGATCGTTGAACAGGGCGAGGACGAACTCGCCCGGCTTGAGTGTCTCCCCGACAGTATAAATTACGCGGTGTTCAGCTTTTCGGACGCTTATGAAGCCGCGGGCTATTGCTGGAACTATGAGGATTTCATCTGGCAGGAGGCCTGTGAATGAGCCACCACCTGTTCGAAATTCCAACCCACGGGCCAGGGCTGTATGAGATCACCGCAGATGTGGCGCGCTGGGTCGCGGGGGAGGGACCGATGGAGGCGGCGCTGACTCTGATGGTCCAACACACCTCCGCCTCCCTCGTGATCCAGGAAAACGCCGACCCCGAGGTGCAAACCGATCTTGCCGCATTTTTTCACCGGCTGGTGCCGCCTACGACGGACCCCGCCATGGCCTATTTGACCCATACCTATGAGGGGCCGGACGATATGCCGGCCCATATCAAATCCGCCTTGCTGCCGACAACGATCACAATACCTGTCATCTCGGGGCGAATGACCCTTGGCACATGGCAAGGGCTTTACCTTTTCGAACATCGCGCGCGTCCGCATCTGCGCAAGCTTGTGGCCTTGCTGCGCTAAATGAATGTCGCTACCACATGTCGTGGTTAAAATTTGATCTACCCAAATTCTAGGCTTCCCCCTATAGTGCCTGTGGATAAGTGGGGCAAAGACCCCACAACAACGAGGCAGTGAACAGAAGAGGGGACGCGACATGCGTTGTCCATTTTGCGGAAATGTAGATACCCAAGTGAAAGACAGCCGTCCGGCTGAGGACCATGTCGCCATTCGGCGGCGACGGTTTTGTTCGGCCTGTGGCGGTCGGTTTACCACCTATGAACGCGTGCAACTGCGCGATCTGGTGGTGGTGAAAACCAATGGTCGCCGCGAGGATTTTGATCGTGATAAACTCGAACGCTCGATCCGGATCGCCGCGCAAAAACGCCCGATTGAACCGGAGCGTCTGGATCAGATGATCTCTGGCATCGTGCGGCGTCTTGAGAGCCTGGGCGAGACGGATATCCCATCGAAAACCATCGGTGAGATCGTGATGGAAAGCCTCGCGCGGATTGATACCGTGGCCTATGTGCGCTTTGCGTCGGTTTACAAAAACTTCCAGGCCGCAGACGATTTTGACAAATTTGTCAGTGAGTTGCGCCCGGAAGGCAAGCACGACGAGTAAGCCCCTATGCCCGATGTCGGACCCATGCGGCACGCGCTCTCTCTGGCAGCGCGCGGGCTTGGCCGCACTTGGCCAAACCCGGCTGTTGGCTGTGTGATCATGCGCGAAAGCCGGGTCGTTGGGCGGGGGTGGACCCAGCCCGGCGGTCGTCCCCACGCCGAAACCATGGCTTTGGCGCAAGCGGGCGATGCGGCGCGTGGGGCCACGGCCTATGTCACGCTTGAGCCCTGTTCTCACCATGGCAAAACCCCGCCCTGTGCTGAGGCTCTGATTGCGGCGGGCATCACCCGCGTGGTCGTGGCCCTGGGCGACCCGGACCCACGGGTGAATGGGCGCGGCTTTGCGCTTTTGCAAAGTGCGGGGATAAAATTAACCACGGGTGTCTGCGAAGCGGAAGCCCGCGCGGCGCAAGAAGGTTTCCTGTCCAAGGTGATTTTGGGCCGTCCGATGGTGACACTGAAACTTGCACTCTCGTGGGACGGTCGGATTGCGACGGCGACGGGTGAAAGCCAATGGATCACCGGCCCCTTGGCGCGGCGGCGTGTCCATGCGATGCGCGCCACTCATGATGCGGTTTTGGTCGGCGCGGGCACGGCCCGCGCCGATGATCCAAGCCTGACGGTGCGTGGTCTTGGCGTGTCGCATCAACCTGTGCGCGTGGTGATGTCGCGTCGTCTTGATCTGCCTTTGAGCGGGCAACTGGCGCGCACGGCGCAGGAGGTGCCGGTTTGGATCGTCCATGGCCCCGATGTCTCACCCGAGCTGAAATCTGTCTGGGCCGGGCTCGGCGCGGAGCTGATCGAGGCCCCCGTGGTCTATGGTCAGCTCGATCCCAAAGCGAGCCTTGAGGCGCTTGGCGCGCGCGGTTTAACGCGGGTGTTTTGCGAAGGCGGCGGGGCATTGGCGGCCTCGTTGATGGGCGCGCATTTGCCCGATCATGTGGCACTGTTTACCGCTGGGCTTGCGATTGGCGCGGAAGGGATGCCGGGGCTAGGTGCGCTTGGGATTGACCGATTGCGACAGGCACCACGCTACGCATTGCAGCGCGTTGAGCAGATCGGTCCAGATGCGTTAAGTCATTGGAAACGCGCGCAACCTACCGATTAAAGCCAAGGGTCGCGGCGCGCAATTGGCGCAGCTTGGCCAGCATGGCTTGCACCAAACGGCTGCGGCCTTGGGGCGCTTTTGCCAAAAACTCCAAGGCCTCTTCCGGTGCAATGGCCGCCCCGGTTTTGGGATCAAAGTAACGCGGATAGTCAATCAGAACCGCATGGGCGAGGGCGTTGAGCGACGGGCGCGCGGCGCGTCGAGCGGGCGTGTTGCCAAGGTCACGCGTTAGACCCCATCCAGCATAAAACGGCGCGCCGGTGCAGGTCACAGGAGTACCGCGTAACAGCGCCTCAAACCCGATCAACGAAGTCATGGTCCAGATCTCATCACAGGCCTCAATCAGCGATAAGGGATCGGCAGACTGCGCCACCACATCGGCGATTGCATCGGCATCCGCCACTTTGCCGCGCCGTAGGCCCGCCTCGACATCGGGGTGCGGTTTGTAGACGATCACAGCGCTCGGATGCGCCGTGCGCGCCGCCAAAAGCAGGGCGCGGTTGGTGCAAATCTCGCCCGCGCCAAGGCTGACGGAGGCATCATCTTCGACCTGCCCGGCGACGAGAATGCGGTGACCTTCGGGCAGGGCGGGGGCCCCCGTGCCGACGTTGTATTTACTGAGATTCAGCGCTTTGAGCCGGGTGAGAAACCGTTCAATGCGATGCGCCGCACTGGTAGAAAGAGTGGTGCGCGCAGAGATCAGAGTTTCGAGACGCGAGGGGCGTGTGGGGTCAAAGTACAGACCTTGATCATCCAAAATCAACGACACGGGCCGCACGAGAGCCGCACCAAGACCACGTGAGCGGAGGAACCCGTCCTCCAGCCGTAGTGCCGCTTTGGGATCAGCGCCCCAAGCCAGATGTTTTCGGCCTTGGGCGAGATGGGCGGCGATGCGTTCTGGCTCATCGGTGAAATGGACGCCGTTTGAGCCGAAATATTGACGCAGAAACGGACGTTTCCAGCGTAAAATATGACTGGCGACATAGCCGTTGGCATCCTCGCGACGGGCGCGCCCTGTGGCTTCGAGATGGGCGAGGATGTCCTCAAAAGCACAAGGTGTGCCATGGCGATTTTGCCAGTTTGGAGTGATCAACATCGCGGCGGCAAAGGCTTGGGCGCGGGTGAGGCGGCGATGTTGATGCGGATCGGGAGCCTCATCATGGGTGAGATCAAGGCCGCCATACCACGGCTGGCCAAAGACGCGCGGGCGGTGACCAGCGAAAATGGCGTCAAAGCCAAGGCCGGAACTGTGGGTGTAAACGGCGGTGGCGGAGGCGAAAAGCACCCAAGGGTTGCTTTTGGGATCGGCAAGGGTGATCCGCTCACTTGCCATGTCGGGCTGCGCCACGCCATTTTCGCAAGGCAAGATCACAACGTGGCTGTTCAAATGTTCGGTCTGGGCAAACACCAACATTTCCTGAAAATCGGCCCTAGCGAGGACTGGGTCGGCCTGATCTATAACCAGCACATATGGTGCATTCGGATGTGATACTTTCTCTTGAGCGACCGGGAATTTGCACAATTCAAGTTTGACCAGCCAATCCATCGCATCGCGCGCCCGGTTCAAAAGCGCGGCGTCATCCAAGGGCGCGTCACGCAAGACCGTGGAGAGTTCCATGCCGATGTTTGCCACGGGAGCGGGCAATCCGGCATCCTGTAACAGCTCCATGAGCAGAGGCTGGGCAGAAAAAAGCCGCCCCTGCACTTTAGCAGGGGCGGCCGTCCTGTCAGGGTCGTGAGCGACCATAAGGTTATTGGCCGACGGCAGAACTCAGCGTGTTGGCCGAGGCAGCCGTACCGGTGATTGCCGAAATTGATTTCTGCCACTGGACGAATGGAGCTTCGGTCACATAGACGGTGTCCTCGTCGCGGATCAGGAAATCGCGGGCCAAGAACAACCCGTTCGGTTGGGTCAGATCCAGCACATAGATCAGGCGCTGCGGACCGACGAGGTCGTCGCGGCCCAACACCAGTTTGGAAATCTCTTCAGACTCGTTGCGATAGACAAAGACGCCGGTTGGATCGGCGGCATTGGTTTGCAGACCGCCGACCTGCGCAATGGCTTCAAGCGCGGACAGATTGCGCGATTCGAACGGCACAACGCGTTGCGCACCTGTCGCACCAAGCGCGGTGAAGGAGCGTGGGTCGGCCTCGACAAGGATGCGGTCGCCATCGCGCAGCGGAATATCGAATTTGGGGTTTTGATAGAGGTCCTGGAACCAAATCGTCCCAACACGCGAACCACGGATGACTTTGATCTGTGCCACTTCGGGTTCAACGCCCACGCCTCCCGCACGGGCCAGCATGGCGGTCAAACGACGGGTTGGACGCTCGATCGGATAGACGCCTTGGCCGTTGATCTTGCCGGTGATGGTGACGGTCGCGCCATCGCCCGCAGCACGGGTGACCATAACCTGCGGGTCCGGTGTCTGTGTGTCGAGTTTTTCGGTGATGATGCGGCGAATGGCTTCGGGGCTATTGCCCGCAGCTTTGATCCGACCCGCATAGGGCACGAAAATAAAGCCGCCGCCGTCCACCTGGACCTCGGAGAGCACGGTGGCATTGGCGCCTGCGCCGGCCAAAAGACCGTCATCGACGTTTTCCCAAATGCGCAAGGACAAGACATCGCCGGGGGCGATCGTGTCGGACCCGATCTCGCCCGCGTTCAAGAAGGTGGAGGAAAATCCAAGCTCATTGTTGAGGGCGCTGGCGGCGTTCACACGGTCGTTGACGGTGACGACAAAGGCATCGCCCTCATTAAGGATAGACCCTGCGAAGACTTCGCGTTTGTTCGGACCGGATCTTGGCAGACCACAGGCCGTGAGGCTGGCGAGCACGGCCACAAGCGCAACCGCGCGAGTGGTCCGCGATGTCAAAAATGTCACTAATAAATCTCCTCTGCCCCGATTTTTATTGGGTTTAATCAGAAGGCTAACGAATAGCGAGTCAAAAATCCAGCTTGGCGGTGGTGTGGTTCGTCGACTTTGGCAGTGTGTTGCAGGGAGGCCTCTGCAGTGGCAGGGGATGTGTCGGATTGAAAAATTGTCTCATGATATAGAGGGGCTAGGCGGTGTTTTTGATGTGGTCGCTACTGCGAAACCCAAGTGCGATCCGATCTGAGCCGAACGCGCGCGCTGTCTCCGTTGATGTTCCCGTATCAGGTGACGATGCGCAGAGGTTGGCGAGGATGCGCCGTGCCATGTAACAGCGCCTCATCCGGGGCCTCTTTCGCCAACATCAGATCTACTACAAGGCGCAAAAGCTGTCTGCGACCACGGGCGGAATAAAAGCCGCCCGGAATTTGCGAGGTTTCCAAAAGGAATTGTCGGTAGTCGCGATAGGCGCGGGTGTCGGGCCGCTCCGGGTGGGTGAAAAACGCCTCCAGAGTCTGGTGGGAGACGAATTCCGGCTTGTCATAGACTGCCCGCCCGAACACTTTGAGCGGCAGGCCGAGGGACAGCACCTGTTGCCCCGCCGTGGAATTGACCGTGACGGCAGAGCGGGCGGTGTGCAGCAACCGCTGAAGTTTGCCGCCGCGCACATAATGAACACGGTCCGCAACACCGAATTCGGCAGCGATGCGACGGACCTCATGGGTGAGGTTGCGACGGTCGTTTTCCAAAGGATGGGCCTTGAACACCAGATGGTGGTGGGGGGGGGCACCGGAGGCAAAGCCCGCGATTACATCAGCAATGAATTCGGGCATGGTCGCATAGGGCGAATGGATCTGAAAACTTGTGTCATGTTCGAGTTGCAGCAGTGCGATGTGAAATGGAAAGCCACCCGTCAGCAGTCGCCGCGTGTGCCATGCGCGTGACATGTAATGTTGCGGCATCATGATCAAGCGTTTGAAATAGAGTAAAAACTCCCGCGTGACCGGCAATTCGCGATGGCCGCGATAATGCCGGAAGGCGGAGTTTCGAAACATCACGAACCAATGATAGAGCGCGCCATAAAAGATATGTTGGCGCATGTCGCCCCAATGCGCAGGCGGTTCGATGTTGTCATGGTCAATCGTGTCGAGCGCCTTGCGCATATCCGCAACAGTGAGGGTCATCAGCGAAGAGTTGCCATTGGACCCACCGCGTTCATAGGTGACCCAATAGGGGCGGATATAGCCCTCTTCAAACACATGGATGGTCAGACCCAGCGCCCGGGCGCGTTCAATCGCCAGGGCATGAACGGGTCGGGTGTCGCCATAAAGCACGATGTCGGTGACGTTTTTATCGGCAACGATTTGAGCAAAGTGATCGGGCCAATCATCGGCGAGGCCAGAATAGGGCAGGAAGGTTTTGGTCGAAAACCAAAAGGCGCGATCGCCGGCGTTAAAGCCCACCCGCCACACTGTCGCCCCCGCCGCGCGCAACATCCGTCCAAGCGACCAGAAAAACGGCCCATGTGGTCCCTGAAGCATCAGGAACACCCGTTTGGGGCCGGTTTTGCTGTTTGGTGTGATCCGCATGTTGCTTTCTTGAGGCATATGAGGGGCAATGTCTTTGTTATTTTGACGATTAGATTAAGAATTAGGCGGATTTGTGACCTGAAGGGCGCAGCGCGTGGCCAGATCGCTGGTGAGAAAGAGCAGGGGTCAGTTTGGCGCAAAAAGATGAACAAACCCTCCGCGCCCGTCATGCGGGTGCTTGCAGGGGGGCAAGCGGGGCGTTACCCCTAACGCAACCCAACGATCAACGCGTGGAGGCGGCATGTTTACAGGGATCATCACCGACGTCGGAACAGTGCTTGAATTGGAGCAGCGTGGCGATTTGCGGGCGCGGATCGGCTGTCGCTATGACGTCGATGGGATCGAGATCGGCGCATCCATTGCCTGTGATGGGGTGTGTTTGACGGTGGTGGCGCTTGGCGTGTCGCCGCAAAACTGGTTCGACGTGCAGATCAGCGCGGAATCGGTGTCAAAGACCAACATCGGTGCCTGGGCGGTGGGCAAGCCGGTCAATCTTGAACGCGCCTTGAAGCTGGGCGACGAATTGGGCGGACACATTGTGTCGGGGCACGTTGATGGCGTGGCGGTGATCACGGCGATGGTGGACGAGGGCGAGAGCACGCGGATCAGCTTTGAGGCCCCCGAAGCTCTGGCCAAATTCATCGCGCCCAAAGGCTCGGTGGCGCTCAATGGCACGTCTTTGACGGTCAATGAGGTGGCGGGCTGCAGCTTTGGCATCAATGTGATCCCGCACACCCAGGAGGTGACCACATGGGGCGCGGCCAAGGTCGGTGATCGGGTGAATTTGGAGATCGACACATTGGCGCGCTATGTCGCGCGGCTTCAGGAGTGGCAGGCATGAGCGGCATCGGGCACAACAACGGCCCGGCCTTTGATCGCGGCGTGAGGTTTCGCACCGTGGCTTGGAGCAAAGCGCGCAAGGGCTTGTTGGGAGAGACATTGCCGATCGAAGTGATCCGGATGCGGGTGCGTCGGGCCGCAGAGCTGGGCTTGCCGTATCGGTCTTACGCCTCGATCCGGGCCAGCACCGGGCGCGATGTTTTGGGGTTTCTGTTCTCGTCGAACGCGCTGCGGCTGATCCGGGTCGGGGACGCTTTGCCTGCGCGCTATTCCGACACGCTGGCACAGATCAAAGCCACGCGGATCGCGGCGGTTCACCGGCCCTTGAAACCCGAAACGATTGCCGCACTGGCGGGAATTGATCGCGCAGGGCGCGCGCCTGCGCCCCTTACCGGATGGGGCGCGCAGCGGGCGGCGTTGAATGCCTTGTTTGAGGGGACAAAGCTGCCGCGCGATTCTGTTTTGCTGATCCATGATGCGCCGTTTGAGGCGGAATGGGTTGCAGCCGGGAAATTGGCGGGACTTATCCCGGCGCCCGTGTTTTTCACGGACTGACCTGACGGGGCTTGGAGAATTGCGAAAATGCAGCGCAATTGTGCGCGCATCATTGCCTTTGCCCTGCGCGTTTGACTGGCATTTGCGATCATGACGCTGTACGGAGAGGCACCCTAAGGATCAAGAGGCCGCCCGAGACCATGTCCGACATCACAGAGACTGACAGCTATGACACCGCGATTTCCCCGATTGAGGAAATCATCGAGGATGCCCGCAACGGGCGGATGTTCATCCTGATTGATCACGAAGATCGCGAGAACGAAGGCGATCTGGTGATCCCATCGCAAATGGCCACGCCTGAGGCGATCAATTTCATGGCCACCCACGGGCGCGGTCTGATCTGTGTGACGCTGACCGGGGAACGGATTGACGCGCTGGGCCTGCCGATGATGGCGTCGCACAACTCCTCGCGCCACGAAACCGCATTTACCATTTCGATCGAGGCGAAAGAGGGCGTGTCCACCGGGATTTCCGCCCATGATCGCGCCCGCACAGTGGCCGTGGCGATTGACCCGTCGAAAACGGCTACGGATATTGCCACGCCGGGCCATATTTTCCCGCTGCGTGCGCGTGATGGCGGCGTTCTGGTCCGCGCCGGTCACACCGAAGCCGGTGTCGATGTGGCGCGTCTGGCAGGGCTTCAGCCCAGCTCGGTGATCTGTGAGATCATGAACGAAGACGGCACCATGTCGCGTCTGCCGGATCTCGTTGGATTTGCCCAGAAGCACGGGCTGAAAATCGGCACCATCTCCGATCTGATCGCCTATCGCCGCCGTCACGACAACCTTGTGACCAAAACCGCCCACCGCGAAGTGGTGTCGGAATTTGGCGGTACATGGGACATGACGATCTATTCCGACGTGCTGCAAGGCGCGGAACATATCGTTTTGACCAAGGGTGATATCACCACGCCCGCGCCGGTTCTGACCCGGATGCACGCGCTCAACCCGCTTGAAGACGTATTGGGCATTGGCAAAACCTCGCGCGAAATCGAAGGCGCGATGGATGTGATCGCGGCCGAGGGCCGGGGCGTCGTGGTCTTGCTGCGAGACCTGACGATGAAGGTTCTCGAAGATGAAGCCTCGCCGCACACCCTGCGTCAGTATGGCATCGGCGCACAGATTCTGGCCGCCCTTGGCCTGCATGACCTGATCCTTGTCACTGACAACCCACAGCCGAAAGTGCCGGGGCTTGAGGCCTTTGGCCTGACCATCACCGGCACCCGCAAGATTTCTCAGGAGGGCTAAGACATGGCCGCGAATGAACAGCACCACATCCTCGATCTGCCGACATTCGACAAGCCGGTCAAACTTTTGATCGTGGTCGCGCCTTATTACAAAGACATTGCCGACGAATTGGTCGCAGGCGCCAAGGCCGTGACCGAAGAGGTCGGCGGCACCTGGGATCTGGTCGAGGTGCCCGGCGCTTTGGAAGTGCCGACCGCGATCTCCATTGCGGACAAGATGTCGAACTTTGACGGCTATGTCGCGCTGGGCTGTGTGATCCGCGGCGAGACCACCCATTATGACACGGTCTGCAACGACAGCTCACGGGCTTTGCAACTGATGGGGTTGCAAGGGCTGTGCATCGGCAATGGCATCCTGACGGTCGAAAATCGCGACCAAGCTGTGGTGCGCGCCGAGGCCAAGGGACAAAATAAAGGCGGTGGAGCGGCGGCTGCGGCCTTGCATCTCATCGCGCTTTCGCGCAAATGGGCAAATCCGAGCAAGGGCGTGGGATTTCATTCCGACGCGATCCGTCTCGCCCAAGACACTCAGGCGAGTGAATCCACAGGACCGAAAAACGCATGACCTCTGACAACACCGACCATCTGAAACCGCCCTCAAAGCGCGAAAAGAAATCTGCCGCGCGGCTTTACGCTGTGCAGGCGCTGTTTCAGATGGAAGCCTCTGACATGACGGTCGATAAGGTCCGCCGCCAGTTTTACGATTTCTTCTTTGGTCTGGTGACCGAGGAAGAGGGCGAATTCATCGACGGCGACAGCGATCTGTTCCATGAGATCACCGAAGTGGCGGTCAATGAACAGGCCAAGATCGACCAAATGACCGACCGTGCTTTGGTGGCGAAATGGCCGATTGCACGGATCGATTCGACGCTGCGGGCGATTTTCCGGGCGGCGGGGGCGGAGCTTTTGTCCGGGCTGACGCCGCCGAAAGTGGTGATTGTGGAATTTGTCGACGTGGCGAAAGCGTTTTACCCCGAAGGGCGCGAGTCGAAATTCGTCAACGCGGTGTTGGATCATATGGCCCGCGAAGTGAGGCCCGAGGCGTTTTGAGGCCTGAGGGCGAGCACATCAACAGGTGAGGCGCGTTTTGACGCCTTTTGAACCTTCTCGAAGCAAACGCCCCGCAATCGTCGGGGCGTTGTTGCGTTGAGGGGGGGGGGAGGGGGACGCCGCCTGCGACGAAAGGGAACGTGGAAAATCCATCCCAATATGCTACAGTTTGTGAATGTGTTCTCGCAGAGGAGCGTCGCCATGCCCAAGCTCATCAAACTTTACATCACTCAGGTGCTGATTGGCTTTGCCATCTCGGCGGCCTTCGTTGCTGCGCTGCTCTCTTTCAATGTCGCCAACATGTGGCACCTTGTGACCCATTCCGACATTGGTTGGCTTGCGGTGCTGATTCTATGGCTGGCCAATGGCGTGGTGTTTTCGGGGGTGCAATTCGCAATCACGATCATGCGGATGGCCGGGAAAGACGACGACGATCATGGCGGCAAACGCGATGACATCCCGCTGCGCGTGTTGGAACCGATCCGGGTCGAAAGCACAGATCGCTCTTAAACCACCCAAAGCTCAAACGAAACGCGCCCCAATCGAGGGCGCGTTTCGTGTTTGAAAGTGGCGGGGGACCACAGCATCCGTAGCAGTGCGTTGCTCCCGAAGCCTGAATATTCAGGTGGGCGCCAGATAACCAAACCACGGTCTGGACAGAGCCAGCCCCCTTTCGGTTGCTTAAGGCCACCGGAGTCTTGCACCCATATGTACGAAACGAGCAGATCCCGCCACCGCAGGAGATAGTGGGTCAGCGGGCCGAAGACAAGGGGGCGCTCTGCGACAGGCCCAGAAGGCGGGGCAGGCGGATCAGGTCGAGGCGCGGCGGCTGGGCGGTGGGGGCGGCCAAGGTCCAGCAGATCGAGAGCGCGCATTTGACCGCCGCCCAGTCCAAAAGCCGCTGACGATCCAGACCGGTTTCATGGGCATAGGCCTCGGCCATCCGTGCGAAACGCGCGACGGACAGGGTTTCGTCCTTTGCTCCCTTTGGATTGCGAAAGGCATTGGCGGGTTCGTAATGTGGATCGCCACAAACCGCTTTGGGATCAATCACCGTCCAGTGGCCGGGCGTCCCAATCACATTGTCATGGTGTAAATCGCCATGCATCGGCTGAACCCGTTCTGTGCTGCTCAGCAAAACCTCGATCAAGGCCTTGGCGCGCATCATTGCGACGTGTTCCAAGGCCCGGAGGCGTGAGTCGCCGGCAAAGCGCCTGAGCGCGCGGGTATAGTCAGGTAGGGCGGCAAAGCCTTGGGCCTGTTTTGGGGCGGCGCGCAGAAGAGCGGCGGTCAAACGCGCCAGCTCTGACGTGGCCCGGTCATCCTGACCGCTTCGCGACAGATCGCCCAAAGGCGCGCCCTCGGCCCAGTCGAACAACAGCGCGTCACCTTGGGCGTTGCGCAGCCGGGCGATGAGGCCCGAGGCGCCAAAGGCGCGGTCCCATTGCTCCGCCGCGCGCTCGCTGTCGCCTTTGCCGGGCTGAAACAGTTTGAGCGCGGCGGCTTGTCCTTTTGCGTCCATCACACGCCAGACATGGGCGTGACCCTCTGTCTTGAGCGGGCGCGGCGCATGTAAAGACCAAAGCGTGAGATAGGGGGACGGATCAAGCATGGGTGAACAATAGGGAGACTGCGGAAACGGGAAAGAGTGAATTTTTGCTTTCGATTTCCTCTTGTGATTTGTTTATGTTTTGTTCACCTTTGGGCCATGCACGCCGATGATCCCGCCCTCTCCTCTCGCCAGCCGGTTCACACCCAACCCGGTCAACGTCTCGCCCGCGGGGTCTGTCGGTATTTGCGCACGCTTGATGTCACCTGCCTTGAGGAAATGGTGCCCACACGCGGCTTGCGCGTTGATGTGATGGGGCTGGGACCGAAGGGGGAGGTCTGGGTGGTTGAGTGCAAATCCAGCCGCGCCGATTTTACCTCGGACAGCAAATGGCAGGGCTATCTGCCCTGGTGTGATCGTTATTTCTTTGCGGTGGATCAGGCGTTTCCGGTGGAGATCCTGCCCGAGGAGACCGGGTTGATCATCGCCGATGGCTACGGTGCAGAGATCATCCGGATGCCAGACGAGGTCAAGCTGCCCGCCGCGCGGCGCAAGGCTCTGCATCTGAGTTTCGCCCGCCAAGCCGCGCTGCGGTTGCAAAGCTACCGTGATCCGGGTGTTGCAGCCGTGTTTGGCGGTTGAGACTTATTTCGCCAGTTTACGCGCCTGGGCTGCGGCGGCGCACAGCTCTTCGGCGATTTCTTCGGCCTCTTCGGGTTCAAAATCCATCGGGATTTCAACGCCCTTGGCCTCGATAAACAGGCGCACCATGCCAAGCGAGGTTGGCCCGATTTGCAGGTTTGCTTCGATATCTTGTTCCGAGTTGATGCCCATGCGCTTGGCTCCTTTTCGACCCAAAAGGGAGTACGACTTTGGGCCTTGGATGACAAGAGGCCGCAAGGCCGCGCCCTTGTGGGTGACCCGCGCTACGCTTTTGCTCACACGCCACATTGATTTGCACAGATATTTTCGTAAACTGCCCTTGCATTCAGATGGAGGGACAGGTAAATCCCCCGCCAGTGCCGCCATAGCTCAGTAGGTTAGAGCGCCTGATTGTGGATCAGGAGGTCCCCCGTTCGAGCCGGGGTGGTGGTACCATTAAAATCAATAACTTACACGATTTGGGCGATGATCCCAAAAACTCTGGCTACCACCGGGCTACCACCGTGCAGAATTTCGCGGTGATTTGAGCCTATAGAATCCCCGCGCCCCGGATGGGCATGGGGAGAGGTCGCGTTTGCTGTGATCGTGTTCAAGACATGAAACGGACAGGGCAATCCGGTCGGGGGTGATCCCACTTGGTTGACGGGCCGCGCCGGGTGGCGGCGTTCGAAATTCAGACAGGGGGGATGCGCCTCAGGTCTGACCCTCAGCGGAAAACCAAATCCGGCATGACTAAAACCCCTGTTACTTCTGTTACTCTGTTACTTATTATATAACCTATTGTTATTATTATATTTTATTTGGTGGGGGTGGTAACAAAACCCAATTTAACTTTTGTTACCTCGTTACTTATAACCTATTGAAAACAAACAATAAGTAGTTTTCCCTTGGTCTTTTTTTCCTATTTATGCACCTGCGAAAATAACAGTCCTCTCCCCGGTTCCTAGCTTAAATCCGAGATTTTCAGCATACCCCCCCCATATGGCGTAGAGCGATGCGGCGATGGTCCGATGGCCTGATGGCGCGGGCGGCATGGGCTTTTTTGTCTGGGCCTTGGCCTTTCGCGGCAATCCATGCCGCGCAGTGCTGTGGCCGGGTATTTTGGCGCGACAATGCCACATGCCCTACCGGGGCGCGGGGGATACAGAAAAGGCCCAGAGCGCTTGCCCTAGGCCGTGTTCAATCAAATGGAGAACTTAGACGATACCGCCTTACCCAATGCTGATGGGCATCCGAAGCGCCGCGTTCATATGCTCAAGTTCGCCGTGAACCTGTAGAAGGGCATCCGATACCCGCTCAGACACAAAAATTGCGGCGTCTCTTTCTGGGCCAACGCACCCCAGCGCGTTCCCGTCCTTTTTGATCATCGCGCCCAGCGCGATAGAAAGGTGCAGAGCCTCAAGAAAGCCGCCGCGTTCGTCGGGTTCAATGAGGTCAGAGAGAACCGATATAGCCTCGCGGTTTGCGGCCTCAAGCGATGTGGGGAGAGACGCACGATAGGCCGCTTGCCGTTCCCGCAACCTGTCGATCTGTGCAATCTCAGAGGTGTAAACAACATCAGCGGCCAGAGCCAAACCGTGCGTCTCCTGATTTGCGGTGTATGGGATGGGGCGGAGCTTGGTCATGCGCGTTCCTTTCGTTCGCTTATGGGTTATGCGCCGCCGATCAGGGCGCGGGCTTCATTCCAGATTTGAGTTTGGCCGATGGTCTCAGGCAAGGCGAACAGGCCGAAATTGGTATAGGCGGCAATCTTGCAAAGGAGGTCTCGCGGCGTTTGGCTGGGTGTGTCCATGAGCCTGTCCTCAAGGGCTGTGCGCCCCTTCAAAAGCTGCGCGCAAACCTCGTCGCACTCCCCCGCATCATAGGCCGCTTGTTCCTGTGCAATCGCTGCGCGCCATTCGAGAAAGAGGCGCTGGGCGGGGGTGCCGAGGCCTTGTGCACGTCCGGGCGCGGGCAGGGCGGCGGTCATCCCTGCGGCAGGGAGAGAGATCAAGAGGGTGCGGCGGGTCACACGCTGGGTCATGCGGCGTTCCTTTCATTCGCAAGGGCGGTGCGATACGCCGCGCGTAGGGTGGACAGGCGATAAATGCCGTCAACGCCAAGGCGGCTTTTGTTTTCGAGGCTGAGAATATCCGCGAAGATTACAGCGGCAGGGCGGGCACGTTCGGCCAGATCACGGGCCTTGCTTTCCGCCTCTGCGGCGGCAATTGCGGCGTCCCGTTTTGCGCGCCACCAAACAGATTTGAGCGCGCGGGACAGCAAGCCCCAAAGGGGTTCACCATTGCCCCGAAAGCGCCGGACGATTTTCCATGCTTCGGACATGAGGGTGGAAAGGTTGATTGTCATGGTTGCCTCCTTCACTTGGTGATAACTATCTATCACTAGACTGAGGTGATAACAAGTGTATCAGTGAGAAAAAGTTACCACCAAGGAAGGACGCAATGGATCACATCAAAGCACAAATTAAAGCGGGGCGCGTTCTGGCCGGATTGACCCAAGCCCAGCTCTGCGAAAGCGCGCGCGTCCCGCTCATCACATTGCGGCGTATAGAGGGGAAGCCCGAGCATAAGGGGCTTGTGTCTCTAGAAACCGTTGAAGCCGTCAAAGCTGCGCTAGAGGCGCATGGGGTTCAGTTCCTTGGTGAGGGAGAGCAAGCGCTGGGCGCGGGCGTGGCATTAAAGCTCGATGATGTGAAATGACGCTCGACAATTCAAAATGGTAAAGGCCGCGCTGGACGTAAGGAAGCCGCGCCTCACATAGAGTGTATTTCGAAAATTCTGAAAAAGTTTGCAATCATGGCATAAATGCCTAGTCTTTATAAGATAATTTTTATTCGGCGTGGTCATAGTGCTAACTGTAGAAGCCTCTGAATTTATTGATTGTGCGGAAACTGGCAGGTCACGGCCAATGCTCTGTGCTTGTGATGATGTTGATGGCAATGTGCGCTACGCATACGTCAAATATGAAAATTTTCATGAGGATCTGACAACAGATCATCTTGTGGGGGAGTTAGTTGCTAATCTCTTCGCGTTGGACTTAGGTCTCCCTGCCGCTGAGCCATGCTTGGTCACCATAGAACCGCGTTTTGTTGAAACTCTGCCTGACACAGCAAATGGTCAAAGGCTTCGTGCCGCCCTTCAATATGCGCCGCTCACAGCTTTCGGATCGACGCAGTTTAGCCCTGTTAGGCGGTGGGAAACGTCGGATTTGGTCCACAAAAATCAAAAAAGAGATGCTGCGCTACTCTATCTTTTTGATACTTTGGTTGAGAATACGGACCGAGGTTGCGGAAATCCAAATCTGCTGGTTTCAGGGTTGTCTTTTAAAGTCATAGACTTTGGGCATTCTTTTCAAAGATGTCATCGAAGTGGCGATTACAATGGTTCCATTATGCCATGGGAGTGTGGGGGAATTAGTAACCACTTCCCCGGTACCATGCAGCACATCATGTTTCCAAGCTGCCGTGGATTGGAGGATGATCTCCTAGATGACTTCACAAATACGCTTGAAGCACTTACAGACGGGAAAATCGAAGATTACATATCAAGTGTTCCAGTTAAATGGTGCCAAGACACAGCGTGCGAAATCATCGATTATCTGGTACAAGCCCGTAAGCATGCCGGTGAATTCATCGATCAAGTGAGAGGAGTGCTAAAATGAGCAAGAAATACACGTTTAGCTACTGCCTCTTGCAGTATCGACACAATCCTTGGCTGAAAGAGCGAATGAATATCGGCGTACTTATGTATGCGCGGGAAGCATCTTTTTTAAGGTTGGCAGTGAGAGGATGGGACGGTCGCGTCACTTCAGCTTATCCCGATATAGACAAAGCAGCCTTCACGGAAGATTTGAAGCAAATAACTCGGGCCGTAGACCGGTTTTCCCGTGAGAATGTTATCACCCCAAACCTTCTTAGTGAAACTAGAAGCCGTGAGGCTTGGTCTGGTAAAGCGAATGATGCTATGCACTTAGCTTCGTTAATCGCACATGGTCTCGATTCAAGCTATACTTGGGCCGAAGGTGGTGTGGGGCTATGCACTATTCCTGAAAATCGGCTTGCTGGAATTTTCCAACGGTTTGTTGCTCCCTTTGATCGAGAGAAATCTCCAGTTGCACGAAGTGATGATCAAGTTTGGTCAGGGATTAGCAAGCTGATCGTTGAACGTAAACTAATTGAAAAGATGGAATTCGAGCCGAAAATACAGACTGATTTGGGGCCAATTAAATTTCAAGCAGGCTATCAGAATGGTAGATTCCACGCAATACAGCCATTGTCTTTCGATTTGGCCGATGAAGATAGGATCAGTGCCAAAGCAGGCAAATGGAGTGGCTTTGCAACTGCAGTTAAAGCAGCTTCTGGTAAAAGAGAGGTTGTGACGCAGTTTGTTGTTGGTCGACCGTCGAAGGATAGCCTCCTGCCGACATATCGCTCGACATGTACATTTCTGCGAAGTGTCGTCGGAACAGATAACGTCATTGAGGAACGAAATAGCGGAGATTTTGTTGATAGAATCGAGGATGATATCCGGAATCACCCTATCCAATAATGCCGAGATAGCCTCAGTAAAATGCCGAGCAACTCAAAGGTTTGGCAACGCTTTATGAGTGAGTGATGTACCATTTCACATAGCTCCCCCCAAACGCCCGCCGCTCTGCCTCTTCACGGCTAAACCCGGCGTCAAACTCAAGGATTGCGGCGCGTTCTTCGGCCATGTCGCGGGCAACCTCAGGATCTTGCCGGGGGTCATAGAGCGGCGGTTGCGCTGGGGCGGTTGAGACGGGCGCAAAGACCCGTCTCAGGCGATCCCATTTGTCGGGCGTCATGCTCACGCCACATCCCCCTCAGAGGCGTCTAAATCATCGCCCAGCGCCGCCGCGTTGATTTGGTAAAGGCGGACCTTGCCGCCCGCGTTTGGAACGTGAAAGGTTTTGGTGGGGCCTTTGGTCGGGCCTTGGGCGACAATCACCCCTTGATCCAACAGGCTTGAAACCACGGATTTGAGATCAAGCCCGGTTAGGACGGTTTTCAGGCCGCTACTGGTGAAAAACCAATCATATTCCAGTTTACGCCACCGCCCGACCGCTTCGGCGTCCTCATCCTCTTCCCAGCCTTTGACATAGCCCCAACGGGGCGCAATGACCGCCCGGTCCCGATTGCTCCAATCCTGAAACCGCGCCTGACCATAAATCTCAATCGCCTCCGCAATGCGCCGCCGTGCGTCCGCCACCTCACCCGATCCAATACCGCCCCGCTCAGAAACCCAATCCTTGAAACACCGCAACGCCGCCTCGCGCGCGGCACCAGAGGGCCAGCCCGTCACATCAAACACAGAGGCCATTTCTCCCGCAGCGGCCACCAGTGCAAAGCGATCCGCCACCCGGCGCACCTGACCGTCCGCACCGGGCGGCACGGCATCCGCAAGAAAATCCCGGCGCAACTTTGCCAGTTCGTCACGAAAGCAAGGGAGATCCCCGACCAGTTCCCGCAAGAACGCCCGCGCGGCTGTGCCATAATGTGCCCCGGATGCAGCCTTGAGGCGTTGGGAAAACTCCGCAGGGGTGACGCCGTTGGGCACTTGGTCGAAAAGGCCAAGGCCTGCCCCGGCATCGGCGCGCAGGTCGATCAAGCGCACTTCCATGCCCGCCGCCGTTTTGCTGCCCGCCTCATTGAGCTTATCGGCCAAGGACACCTCGCCGTTGCTCAGGAACAGGGTGCGCCACGTCTGTTCCTTTTTCAGGTTGCCCTCTTTGTTTTGGCGACCTTTACCCGTGCCGTTGCCCAGCATGTAAATGGCCTTGTCCGCCGCTTTGGCATCGACCTGCGAAAGCTCATCAAGGCACAGAAGCGCGCCGTTGTGCATCGCGGCCACGCCCTCAAGAGCGTTGTCTGTCGCGCGCCATGTCTTCTTATAGCCGCCCTGATTGCCGCCACCCCAAACAGACCCGGCCACTTCAAGCGCGGTGGATTTGCCAAGCGATGACCCGCCGCGCAGGTGAAACCCGCCGCTCTCATCCCCCGTGATGGTCAAGAGGGGGGCGGCAAAGGCGGCGGAGATAGCCAGCACAAGCCGGGAATTGCCCAAGGACGGAATCGAGATCGCGTCACGCCATGAGGCAAGGGTGCCCTTTTGGTTGTAGGCGTGTTCAAGGCGCGCCGTGCTTTGCAACACAATCCGCTCTTTGCTCTCGGTATTGGAAAACACCTCATCGGGCAGGACGAAGGTTTCCCCGTGCCAGCCGATCGACCCGACACAGCGCGCCCGCTCTTCGGGGCACGCACAGACCAGGTACTCTGTCAGCCATTCTTTCCATTTGCGACTGCCCAGCGCTGGGCGCATCCCAAGCCGCAAGAGTTCGGCCCGCAAGGCCTCACCAGAGGCGGCAAGGAGCGCCTGAGGCATGGGCCATTCATGTTCCTGCCCGTCAGGGTCCACAACGACCAAGAGAAGGCCCCAATCGTCGCTATCGGGCGATCTGGTGGCGGCTTTGACATGAACCTCAGAGACAAAGGGCAACCACTTTTTGCGGGTGCCGCCGTCCTCTGTGTTTTCGTCGATTTCGTGCCACACAAAGCCCTTTTCGACCTTGAACGGAAAGCGGCCTTTCTTGGTCCGCGTCTGGGCCTTTCCGCACCGCCCAGCGCGTTCTTGTTTCTTGGCTTCGGCCTTTTGTGCGGCCTCTTCGACCAGCCGCGCGATGTCTTTTTCACTCATTGGCCCGCCTCGCTCAAAAGGTCGTTAAAGTCGCTCCCCGGAGTGCGCGGATAGATCACCGACACGGCGCGGCCTTCGCGCTCAAGGCGCTCTGCCGTTTGTTCCGCCGCCGAAATCCCGGCAGGGTCATGGTCCGCCGCAATCACGATCACCTCCGCCACGGGAGGCGGCGGCAGGATCAGCCCTTTTAGGCCAGAGGTGGACAAGGTGGCCCAGACCGTCAGGCGGGAGGCCTGAGACACGGACAGAGCGGTCTCAATACCCTCCGCAAGGGCAATCACCCGATTGTCCGGCCCAAAGCGCACAGCGCCCCCGGAGGACGGCCCAAGCATCATCTTTTGCGGCTCAACATCGGCTTTGCCGCTGCCGTCCGGTTTGAGAAAGGTGCGATGCAGCCCCAACGGTTCGCCCTTGGGGCCGCGGATTTGCGCCAACATCGCCGGGAGACGTTGGCCGGAGGCCCCGTGAAGGGCAGAGGGATGAAAGCGCAGGGTGCGGGCGATCCGGTTGAACCGCATCCCCATAATGCCGCGCCCCTCAAGGTAGGCTTGGGCGGCGGTGCCCTCGCAAGAGACACCTTCCGCGAAAAGATCATGGGCCGTCTTGAGGCGCTTGGTCTCGCGTTTGCGCTCTTCGGCCTTGCGGCGCTGGGCCTCTTCGGGATCATAGGGCGCACGGTCGCGTGGTGTGTCGGTCAAATTGCGGGCTTGCAGGTCCCGCAACACATCGCAGCCGCTCTTATGGCAATGCACCAAGAGCCTCCCAGCGCTGTCAGAGAGAGACAAGCCCCGTTGATCGCGCCGCCCCTCAGGTTGGCAGATCGGGCAGGGCGCAAGGCCAGAGGAGCCGCGCCATTCGCCCCCAAGTGCGCGGGTAATGCGTTCGGCCTCAGTCATGGGATTTGTCCTCCCACTGCGGAAGCCCAAGGCTTTCGTATTTTTGGATAACCGTTTCAACGCGTTCAACGGCTTCAGTGAAAGCCGCAAAGCGGTTGTAAGCCTTGATTACAAACCCCAGCTTTTCCAGCATGGTTTCGTCGTGATTGGTCAGATCAAGCTTGTGAAAGCGAGTTTGATCCGCCCGCCCTAAGCTCAATTGCCCATCCGACCCGATAAAGATTTTAGGAGTTGGGACGCGGGTGGTCATTATTGCACCTCCTGAGAGGTGGACGTGACCTTGCGGGCCTCAATCCATTCGCGCAGATCACCCACACGATAGCGGACAGAGCGACCAATCTTGATCATGGGCGGGCCGTCACCGCGCACAGCGGAGACTTCGAGAAAGCGGCGCGATACGCCAAAATTCAGTTCTACTTCAGAGCGAGAAAGTAGGCGATCAGGTTGCAAGAGTTCAAACATTGCACAACATCCTTTCCATTTGCGTTGCATGGAATGAAACTGTGCAAGTGCGGCACGATTGTCTTTTCCGAAAACCCTGTTCTTTTTACTGAAAAGCTCTTCTGGTTTTCGCGGAAACTATGTCAACCTGTTTAAATTATGAAGTTTTTTAAGTATTCGGAAAGGCGATCAATTGCCGCGCGCTCACTGTTTCCAAATACAATTAGCCCGCTCTTTTCAACCCAAGTGTTATGACTTGGCGTGAAGCCAAATGTCGCCACCAGCCGTTTTGCGCACCCGTGCCGGCTTTTCTCTTCGCCGCGCCGCAGTAGATCCATGGCAAATAATTCCATGCCCACATATCGCCATGCGTATGATGGCCTCCCACCTTTGTTCCTAGGAGGTGGCGCGGTTTCCGTATTTGGTGAAGCGACCTCCTCAGGAGTGGGGCGAATAAGTGTGGGAACTGCAAGGGAACGGCGCATCCGTTCCGCAGTCTCCGCTAAACTATCTGAGAGAGAGGTAAGCGCGGGGGGATTTGGAACAGAAAAGCTGTTTGCGATCTGGTCAGACAAACCCTCTGGCCATTGGATGGTGTTCTTAAGGTCGAAACCTTGAAATTGCGAAGAGAGGCGATTGGCAAAATCCGGTGGGATTGCCTCAGAAAGCCGTGTGTGCATTTGCTCTATAGATTGAGCCGCCCGCGCCATTTCCGCAAATGCGCTGTCGTCAAACATTTTAATTGCTGTGTTCATGTGCCCCCACACTCCCCGTACTCACGCGTTTAGAAGCGGGCGACAATGGCGCGTGAGGTCTGCCATGTTCGGGAGCTACCCTAGCCGCCCACACTGCAATATCTCACACCTGGGGCGGACTTGGGAAGTCTGTGGATAAGTTTCTGTGCGTCGGCGGACCTCATCGCCAAGACACTATATGTTGTGTTTCGTGAAGTCGGAAAAACAGGCGATTTAAGGCGATTTTTGACACCCGCCCAGCGCGGGGCGCTCTTTCATATTCTTGCATCAGGGTGCGCTGGGCGGGTTTGGCGGCTGAAAAAGGTAACAAGTAACAAAACCCAAACTCTTGGTCACAAAAAATAGTTACGATATTTTATATTAAAATCAATAATTTGATGGTAAAGTAACGGGGTAACAAAAGTAACGCGGTTTTTGAGTATGTGCGAGGGCGAAACGGCGTGGGAGCGGCCCCTAGATATTGATTGGCCGGGCAGGTGCCGCCCCCTAGATATGCCGCTCAGATCATCCTCTTTTGGGCAACGGGATCACCTCAGCGCCGCCGTCTCCGCCGCGCATTGCGTCAGAAATCCGGGAGGCGATTTGACCCGCCGCCGCCTTCTGAGGATCGTCCGCAAGGTGAGCGTATCGCTGTGTGGTTTGCGTTTCGCGGTGGCCCAGCAAAGCGCCAATCATCGGCAGTGACATGCCCCCGGTGACCGCGACCGATGCAAAGGCGTGACGCAGATCGTGGAGGCGCACGTCCTCAAGCCCAGCCGCCGTGCGGATCATCAACCAAGGGTCTTTGAGGTTCACTAGAGGGGCCTCAGGGTTTGAGGCGTCACCGCCCCGGATCACAAAGCCTTTGCCGTCTTCGGGCCGCTTTGAGAGGTTCAGAACCTCAAGAGCCGGGGCAGGGAGTTGCAACACCTTTTTTCCGGTCTTTGAGTCCGGCAAGTTTGCGCGGCCTGTTTCGGCGTCGATGTATTCCCAACGGAGGGACAAGATTTCGCCAACACGGGCACCCGTGAAAATCAAGAGGCGGATTGCGCGGATGGCTTCGGGGTTCACTCTAATCAAGCGATCCCGGCCCGCCTTTGTCTGCGTCATGGGTTCGCGTTCTGCCCGCGTCAGGGTCTCCCCCAAGCGCTGGAACTCCGTCGCGCTTAAAAAGCGTTCCCGTGCCTTTTCTTTGAAGCGTTCGACCTTATAGCAGGGATTGGAGTTGTCGGGCCGCATCCCCCAGACTTCGGCAAGGTTGAACGCCTTCGAGAGTGTGGCAAGGGCGCGGTTGGCTTGGTAGGGCGTGGCGGCAAGCGCGTTGTGAAATTTGGCAATGTCCGGGCGGGTCACGTCAGCCACCTTGAGCTTGCCAAGTGCGGGGACGATTATCTTGTCCACCTGCCGCTCAATATCCGCCGCTGTGCTTTCCTTGTTCTTTCTTTTGACGTGATCCCTCACATAGCTTTCCAGAAGCTCTTTGACGGTGGGCGCTTTTCTTGCGTCCGCTTTGTCCGTTGCCGGATCACCGCCCTGCGCCACCTCAGAGGCCCAAACGCGGGCCGCGTCACGCGCTTGCTCAGGGGTTAGGGTTCCATGAGTGCCAATCACAGCCCACCGCACACGGCCCGCACGTCCGCCGCCGATGCGATATTTGAGGACATAGGTTTTCTTACCTGTGGGAGAGACGCGAAGGCCAAAGCCCGCGATCTCACTATCCCAGAGGATATATCGCTTTGGCTGAACCTTGGCGGCGTCAACAGTGCGTTTTGTGAGCTTGGTCATTGTCGGGCCTTTCATGTTCTGGCTACCACCGGGCTACCACGCGGCTACCACCGGGCTACCACGGTGCAAGAAAGTCAGTGCAAGCCCATGTGGTGAAAGTACGACATTAATCTTTATAAAACAATAGACTATGCACCTATATGCAAGACCGCGCATTTTGGAGAAAAGTCGGGACCTAGAGATTGTGGATCAGGAGGTCCCCCGTTCGAGCCGGGGTGGTGGTACCACTTTTACCCATCCGTTTTATGTGACGCATCTCTATGTGACGCATCAGGGCTGTCGTGCTATTCGGCGTTATTTCAGCAACACCGTCTGGCGCAGCGCGCCGGTTTCAGCGCTGTAAATCAAGATCGCATCATCGGTGACAATTGCCACCCAGTCGTCTCCACGGGTGAAGGCGGTGGGGTTCACGCCCTCGGGCAAAGTGATCGTCTCTGGCAGATCAAACGAGATCGCAGGCGTGCTTGGCGTATTCATGTCAGGGAAACGGGTGACAAGCAGTCCAATCAGGACTAGAAACCCGCAAATCATCACGACCAAAAGCCCGGTGACCAGCCGACGCAACAGCGTCAATCCCGCCATGTCTTTTGGGTCCAACTCAATCGGATCACTCATGTCTGTCACCACCGTTGCTTTCGTCATTGCGGACAACCCGCCCAAACGCCTTGATAAGGCGATTGCCCGCGATGTGCCAGAAGAAGCCACGCTGTCGCGCTCGCGCCTGGCAAAATTGCTGGCCGAGGGGGCGATCACCGTCAATGGCGTGGTGGCGACGGACCAGACCGGTAAAATCGCGGCGGGGGATCGGGTTGAGATCACTGTGGAACAGGCTGCCGACGTCGAGATCGTCGCCGAAGACATCGCTTTGGAGGTGATCTATGAGGATGACGATCTGATCGTGATCAACAAACCCGTCGGTATGGTGGTGCATCCCGCGCCGGGCTCGCCGTCGGGCACCTTGGTCAATGCGTTGATGTATCATTTCGGTGACAACCTGTCGGGCATCGGCGGGGAAAAGCGCCCCGGCATCGTGCACCGGATCGACAAGGACACATCGGGGCTTTTGGTCGTTGCCAAATCGGACAAGGCGCATCAAGGCCTTGCCAAACAATTCGAAAAACACACGGTCGAGCGCAAATATTATGCGCTGGTGTATGGCATGCCCGACATCATGGACCCGCGTCTGCGCGGCGTCAAAGGCGTGAGCTTTGAAGGCTCCAATGTGATGCGTATCACCACCATGCTGGGCCGTCACAAGGCCGATCGGCAAAAACAAGCGGTGTCGTTTAGCGAGGGCCGTCACGCCATCACCCGCGCGCGGGTGGTTGAGACCTATGGCACGCCTGTGCAGCTTTGCCTTGTGGAATGCTGGTTGGAAACCGGGCGCACCCACCAAATTCGTGTGCATATGGCCCATGCCGGGCATGGTCTGGTTGGCGATCAAACCTATGGCGGGCGGCGCAAGCTCAATCACAAAGCCCTCTCAGAGGTGGCGCGCGATGCCGTCGCGGCCTTTCCGCGTCAGGCGCTTCATGCGGCCGTGCTGGGCTTTGTGCATCCTGTGACGGGCGAGGACATGCTGTTTGAGGCGCCTCTGCCCGAGGATATGCAGGGGCTTTTGGATCACCTCTAATGCGGTGAAACGACGGCTTGGCTGTGGCGTGAGACCAGCAGCCAGAAGGCGAAAAAACTCTCAGACACCAGGGGAATGGCATAGCTGGGCGCAAGGGTTTCGGCAAAGTTTGAGCCCAAAAGTGCCAGCGTGCTGTTGATTCCATAGATCAGCGCCGAGGCCATGAGCAAAGGGGGCAAGACCCGCTTGGTCATAGGCGACAGCAGACCGGAGTGGCACAAAAGCTGCGCCATCAGTGCCGTGTTGAGCGCAAAGAACAGCAAGCCAAGATCATAGCCATCGGCCTGTGCCGCCATGAGCCAAGCGGCCTGATCCGGGGCGTGAAGAGCGGCCAGTTGCAACATCAAAGATCCGGCAATCACCGCCCCCTGTGTCAGCCGAAACACCATGGCAAACAGCGCTTTTTGCGGATCAACCGCGCGAAACACTGCGTAAAACGTCAACGCGACATAGATGTCCGCGCCAATCATCACGCTGTCCAAAAGCGCACTGATCCGCAAGGCCGAGACCGTCTGTGAGAGTGATGTGGCCGACAGGGCCGTGGCGCGAAACATCATTTCGGAACTCAGTCCGGCGAGGATGATGACCCAATAGGCCATCCCGGCTCGGCGTAGTCGGGCGAAGAGTGCGGGGGAGGGCGTCAACATCGGGGACTCCTTCGGGAACAACATGTGATGCCCTCTCATACCTATGCGTTAATATGTGTCATATTGCCTAAATTTGCCATTATGATATTCATATTTGCATGGATAAGCCAAACGCTCCCCTCACCGACTTTCGCGCCGCCCGCTTTGACTGGACCCATGCGCGCGCCTTTTTGGTCACGGCGGAAACCGGGTCCTTCTCCGCCGCCGCGCGGGCGCTCAACATGAGCCAGCCGACATTGGGGCGACAGGTGGCGGCATTTGAGGCGGAGCTTGGCGTGACGCTGTTTGACCGCGTCCCGCGCGGATTGAGCCTGACCCCGGCGGGGCTGGACTTGTTGCCCCATATCCGCGCCATGGGCGCAGCGGCGACCCAGGCGGCACGGGTGGCCTCGGGGCAGGCCACAACGCTTGAGGGCAGTGTGACCTTGTCCGTGTCGGAAATCGTCGCGGCCTACTACCTTGCGCCCGTGCTCAGCGCTTTGCGCCGCTCAGCGCCCGGGTTGCAAATCGAGGTGCTGGTTTCAAACGAGGCCTCCGACCTGCGTCGTCGCGAAGCCGATGTGGCGATCCGGTCCTTTCGCCCGACCCAACCTGACCTGATCGCGCGCAAACTGCGCTCTGAGGCGGTGTATCTCTATGCCGCCAAAGACTATGCCGCCACGCTGGGGCCGGACTCCGCCCATGCGGACCTCTCACGGGCGGATTTCATCGGCTATGACAGCGGCCCGCGCCTGCGTGCGGCACTCTCAACGCTCGGGCTTGAGGTGGCGGAGCGCCAGTTCATGCGCCTGTCAAATTCGCATCTCGTGGTGGCGGATATGCTGTGTGCGGGGTTTGGGGTTGGAATATTGCCGGAGCGGGTCGCTGCGCAGATGGGCGATCTGGTGCGGGTCGGGTCCTATCCGCCGATTCACTATGATCTCTGGGCGGTGGCGCATAGGGAGCTGCGCACTTCTGCACGAATTCGCGCATTGTTCGACTCTTTGGTGCAATATATAACGGTGTAACAGACGGCACATTGCCGTGAGAGGGATGAAATACCGTGGTGTCACGGCGGAATTTGTTTCACCCTTCGTTAGAATTCTGAATGTAGGACGTCATTGCTGCCATCATGTGCAGCCATAAGGTGCCGCCCTTGAAGGGCGCGTGGTGCGATCCTAAGTCAGGATGCGGCGCTTGATGTTAAGTGTTGTAACATGGCGCGCCCCATGTTAAAGGTCATTACATAAGGCGCAGATGACGCGGGAGAATGTGAACGATGAGCAGCTATACCAATTTGCCAGCCCCAAGCCCGGAACAGGGCCTGAACCGCTACTTGCAGGAAATTCGCAAATTTCCGATGCTGGAGCCGGAGCAGGAATATATGTTGGCCAAACGCTGGGTCGATCATGAAGACAGCTCGGCGGCGCATAAACTTGTGACGTCGCACCTGCGCTTGGCGGCAAAAATCGCCATGGGCTATCGCGGCTACGGTCTGCCGCAGGCCGAAGTGATCTCCGAGGCCAATGTCGGTTTGATGCAGGCGGTCAAACGCTTTGATCCCGAAAAGGGCTTTCGTCTCGCGACCTATGCGATGTGGTGGATTCGCGCCAGCATTCAGGAATATATCCTGCGCTCGTGGTCCTTGGTTAAACTCGGCACCACCTCGGGTCAAAAGAAACTGTTCTTTAACCTGCGCAAAGCCAAAGCCCGCATCGGGGCCTTGGAAGAGGGCGATTTGCATCCTGATAACGTCAAACGCATCGCCACCGATCTGGGCGTGACCGAGGACGAGGTGATTTCGATGAACCGCCGGATGTCCGGGGGCGACGCCTCGCTCAATGCCACGGTCGGCAGTGACGACGAAGGGTCGGGGCAATGGCAGGACTGGCTTGAGGATGAAAACGCCAACACCGCCGCCGATTATGAGGCACGGGACGAGTTGGAAAGCCGTCGTGCGCTCTTGGTTCAGGCGATGGATGTGCTCAATGAGCGCGAAAAAGACATCCTGATGCAACGCCGCCTTGAGGATCAGCCGGTGACGCTTGAGGAACTGTCGGGCCGCTATGACGTGTCGCGCGAACGCATTCGTCAAATCGAAGTGCGCGCCTTTGAAAAGCTGCAAAACCGGATGCGCGAGTTGGCGACTAAGGCAGGTATGGAAACCGGGGTCAGCGAAGACGCCTGATCCTCGCGCAGGGTCACAATTGAAGAGATGAAAAGGGGTGGCCAAGGCCGCCCCTTTTTCTTTGCGTTGGTTTGCGTCATGATCGCGCTAACATCGCATAAGGGAGAGAGACATGAGCAATCCAATCCGGTTTGGCGTTTTGGGCGGGGCGCAATTTGCGCTCAACCACATGGCGCGGGCGATTCATGAGGCTGAGGGCGCGGAATTCACAGCCCTTGCCACCTCCTCCATGGCCAAAGCCGCGCCGTTTCAGGCGTTTTGTCCGGGGCTTAAGGTCTTCACTGACTACGATGCCATGCTCGCCTCTGACGAAATCGACGCGGTCTACATTCCTCTGCCCAACCACATGCATGTCGAATGGAGCCTCAAGGCGCTTGCGGCGGGCAAACATGTACTTTGTGAAAAGCCGATTGCGATGAAAGCCGCCGAGATCGACGCGCTGATCGCCAAACGCGATGAAACCGGGTTGCTGGCGGCGGAGGCGTTCATGATCGTCCATCACCCGCAATGGGCGCGGGTGAAAGAGATGTTGGCAGCGGGCGAGATCGGCGATTTGATCCGTGTCGATGTGGCGTTTTCCTTTGACAATCCGGACCTCGACAACATCCGCAACAAGCCCGGTACAGGCGGTGGCGCGATGGGCGACATTGGCGTTTATGCGATCGGATCGGTGCGCTTTGCCACGGGCCAGGAGCCAGAGGCGATCACCTCCGCCAACATCACCTATGAGAACGGTGTCGATGTGACCTCCGCCTTCACCGCGCGCTTTGCGGGCTTTGACTATAGCGCCTATGTCTCCATGCGAATGTCGCCGTTCCAAGAGGTACGGTTTCATGGTCGCAGAGGCGTGATCACCGTCAAAACGCCGTTTAATGCCGGCACCTATGGCAGTGCAGAGGTGCAGATTCGGGCCGCCAATGGCGTCACCCGGATCGAGACTTTCCCGACCGTGCGGCAGTATGTCGTTCAGGTTGAGAATTTTGTGCACTCTGCGCGCGATGGGGCGGACTACCCTTGGAGTTTGGAGAATGCGCGCGGCACGCAAGCGGTGATTGATGCGGTATTTGATGCGGATCAAGGCTAAGCGAGGCGACTCGCGCTATAGTTAAGATGTTGGAAAGGCAAGGAAAGGAGGGTGACATGAGACTGTCCCGAGGTTCTGGCCAAGACGACACAGGCGATCCGCCCGATATGTGAGGCGGTCCGGGATTCTGGAGGGAAACCGGGCTGCGATCAGGAGAGGATGATCCGCGTGGGATGCCCTTCGTGCGATATCAGGGAGGATTTGGCAGGGAGGATTTGGGGAGGTATATATGTGATGGGCGCCCGTTTGGGCGCCCGTGTTTGTTTTGGGGCGTTGTCGCTTTGGCGCGGCTTACTGCGGCAAAACCTGCCCCAGCACCCGCATCATATTGCCACCCATGACCGCCGCGATGTCTGCATCACTCAAGCCCTCATTCATCAGCGCCTGCGTCACCGCGGCCAATTCTGAGACGTCAAAATGGGTCTCCACCGCACCGTCAAAATCCGATCCCAGCGCGATGTGATCAATCCCCACCACGCCAATCCCGGCTTTGATCGCCCGCGCGATGCCTTGGGGCGTGGCGTCACAGGTCACATCCTCCCAATAGCCAATGCCAATCACCCCGCCCGTCGCCGCAATGGCGCGCATCAGATCGTCCTCGAAATTGCGTTTGACCGCGCAATGGGAATGGATGCCGGAATGCGATACAATCACGGGGATGTTTTGATCCGCGACCATCGCCAAAACATCCTGTGCCATTTGGGGCGAGGCGTGGGCGAGATCAATGATCATATGCTTGTCCATCATCTGCGACACCACCTCGCGGCCAAACGGGGTCAGCCCGGCGTTGCCCTCGCCATGCAGCGAGCCACCCAGCGCGTTGTCAAAGAAATGCGTCAGCCCCATCAGGCGAAATCCGGCGTCATAGATCCGATCCAGATTTTCGATCTCGCCCTCAAGCACATGCCCGCCCTCGGAGCCAAGCAGGGTGCCGACCACTTTGGACCCGCCCGTGCGAGCCTCCAGAACGGCGTCCAAATCCTCTTTGGTCAGGATCATATGGACCTGATCAGGGGCTTGTTCGGCGTAGCCCTCCAACCTGCCGGCCATGTAAAGCCCGCGTTCGGTCAGATCGAACCAGCTTTTGATTGGCCACATCTCCGCCATAGCGAGCAAGGTGATGTTGTCGCGCGCATCCGTTGAATTGTGGTCATAATTCTGCCCAGCCGGGCTTTTGGTCACCGTGGTGAGCACCTGCACCGCCACATTGCCCTCACGCAGACGCGGAAAATCGACCTGACCGCGATCGCCGCGCTTCAATAGATTGCGATTCCACATCAGGCTGTCGGTGTGCAAATCACCGATGATCAGACTGTCATGCAGGGTTTGTGCCTCGGGTGAAATCGCGTAGGGGGTATGGGCCACCACCGGGTTTTGACCCTTTTCAACGATGCCGGGGAGCACCCCGAAAAATACAATCGCCGCCGCGATGAGTAAAAGCCCAATCCCACGTCCAATCCACTTGATCATTTGAAATCCTCCCGTTTGCGCGAGCCTAGGGCTGGGCAGGGGGCAGGGCCAAGCGAAACCTCGCGTCAGTTTGTGCCTCTTTTATAGACTGTTTGTCCCGTGCTGGTGCGAAGCGATTTTTGTCTTCGGCCAAACCCTGTAAACTGTCCGGTGAAACATAAAGGAATCACCCATGGCCGACCCGCATGAATTTGATCACGTCATGCCCAACATGTCCTCGTCCGCGCCCAAACGGTTGGAAGAGGTCCAGGAAAACATGGGCGCGCGCATTCTGTTTTCAGTGCTGATCTGGATGATGATGAGCTTTGCTTCGACCATCATCGGGTTCTTGGCGGTGCTTCAGGCGATTGTGCTTTTAACCACGGGTAAAAAACCAAACGCGCGCATCGCCGGATTTGGCACTGATGTTGGCATCTGGTTTGCCAAAGCGACGCGCTACATCACCGCCGATTCCGAGGAAAAACCGTGGCCCTGGTCCGAGTTGGATTGACTTAAACCTCTTGAGATCAAACATAAAAAAGCCCCCGCGCCAAATGGCCGGGGGCTTTTTCGTGGGGCGATGCCGTTAGTCCATTGCTTCCAATTCATCAATAAAGCCTGAGATCATCGACAGGCCCTTGTCCCAGAATTTGGGATCAGAGGCGTCAAGACCAAAGGGTTTCAACAGCTCGGAATGGTGCTTCGATCCACCCGCTTTGAGCATGTCGAAATACTTGTCCTGAAAGCCCTCGGGGGCCTCTTGATAGGCGGCGTAGAGCGCGTTGACCAAGCCGTCACCGAAGGCATAGGCGTAGACGTAGAACGGCGAGTGGACGAAATGCGGCACATAGGCCCAGAAGGTGTCGTACCCGTCCATGAATTCAAACGCCGGGCCCAGAGATTCACCCTGCACCGACATCCAAAGTTGGCCGATCGCCTCCGGGGTCAATTCGCCGCCTTTGCGCGCCTCGTGGAGTTTGCATTCGAAATCGTAAAAGGCGATTTGGCGCACGACCGTGTTGATCATGTCCTCGACTTTTCCGGCCAAAAGCACCTTGCGTTGTGCCGGGTTGGTGGTGTCGGCCAACAGTTTTTGAAAGGTCAACATTTCCCCAAAGACCGAGGCAGTTTCCGCCAGTGTCAGCGGTGTGTCGGCCAAAAGCTCGCCTTGCTCGGCGGCCAGAACCTGATGCACGCCGTGGCCCAATTCATGCGCCAACGTCATGACATCGCGTTGTTTGCCAAGGTAATTGAGCATCACATAGGGATGCGCATCGGTGACGGTCGGATGGGCAAAAGCCCCCGGTGCCTTGCCCGGTTTCACACCCGCATCAATCCAGCCGCGCTCGAAAAACGGCTTGGCGATCTCGGCCATTTTGGGATCAAATCCGGCGTAGGCATCCATCACCATGGCGCGTGCAGTGTCCCAATCGACCACGCGGGTTTCTTCCATCGGCAGCGGCGCGTTGCGGTCCCAGACCTGCAATTTGTCATAGCCCAACCAACCGCGCTTCAACTCGTAATAGCGGTGCGACAGTTTCGGATAGGCGGCGACCACGGCGTCACGCAGCGCTTGCACGACCTCGGGTTCGACATCGTTGGACAGGTGCCGCCCGGTTTGCGGCGTCGGCATCCTGCGCCAGCGATCCTCGACCTCGCCCATTTTGGCCAAGGTGTTGTGAACACGAGAGAAAATCTTGATGTTCTGGCCCAAGACACGAGCCATTTCGCGGGCTGCCGCCTCACGTTTGTCGCGGTTTTGATCCATCATCAGGGTTGATGTGGCCTCAAGCCCAAGCTCCTTGCCCTCCACGGTAAATTTCAGATCGGCGATGGTTTCGTCAAACAGTTTGTTCCACGCGGAGGCACCGACAATCGACATATCGTGCTCATAGCGCTCCAACTCATCGGAAAGCTGGTGCGGGCGCATTTTGCGCATCCGCTCAAAGATCGGGCGATAGCGCGACAGGCCCTCATGGGTCAGCATCGCCTCAATCGTCTCGTCGGGGATGCGGTTCACTTCAAGCGAGAAAAACACCATTGGCGCGGTGTAGGTCGTCAACTTGTCCTGAATGTCGGAAAAGAACGTCGCGCGCTCGCTGTCGACGGTGTTTTGGTAATACAAAAGCCCGGCGAACGATCCCAAACGCCCCGCGACCTGTGAAATCCGTTCATTGCGCAGGATGCACTCATACATGCCCGCACCGTCGAGACCGGCCAGTTTGCCCTCATAATCGCGGGCAAAGGACAGGCAGGCCTCTTCGATCCAATCGAGATCGCGCTTGACCTCGGGGGCGTCGGGGGCGGGGTAGAGGTCGGTCAGGTCCCATTCCGGCAAGTCTCCAAAGGCCGCGTCACCTCCGGTGGCATTGGCGTCGAAAACCATGTTTTGGGCGAATTGGGGCTGCGTGAACCGCATTGCGTCTCTCCGTTTTGTATCTGTGACACAGAGATAGGCATTCCTGCGCCGCGATGCAAAGGATCAGGCGCTTTGAGCGGCAAAAATCGCGGCCAGACGGTCATAAAACAGGGCGCGCGACGCCGGGGTCTCCATTGGAATCTCGTGGCGGCCATGGGGCACCGGCACCAACTCACAGGACGGCCAGCGCGCAACCAGGTCTTTGACCGCAGCGGTGTTGACGATTTTCTCATCCGTGCCCAAGAAACACAGCACAGGCACATCCGGCAGCGGTTGCTCGCGGGCCCAATCGTTTTCCGCAATCGCTTCGCTCACCCAATGGGTCGAGGGCCCGCCAAGGCCCAGATCGGGCTGGGCGATGATTTGGTCGGTCATATAGCGGTACGTCTCGGCGTCGGAGGTCAAAAGATTGTCCTCAAACGGGTGCCAGAGCATATAGGTCTGGGCTTGCGTGCCCGGTGCACGGCGGTTTTGCAGGCCAAGCGCATGTATCACCGGCGAGAGAAAGCGCAGCATGGCCTTTTGGATCGGGGTCAGGCCAATCCCCCACATCGGCGCGGAGAATCCGGCGGCCAGAAAAGGCTTGCCCTCCACCAGCGCGCGCAAGCCAATCGCCCCGCCCATCGAATGGCCGAGGATAAACCACGGTTTTGGCATGGCTTTTGCCTCTGCCAAGGTGATCACCGCGTCGAGGTCTTTTTGATAATCCGGGAAGGTGCCGACATGGCCGATGTTGCGATCCGCCAAAAGCCGGTCGGCAATGCCCTGACCGCGCCAATCAATCGCCAAAGAGGCAAAGCCGCGGGCGGCCAAATCCGCCGCACCGCGCCCATATTTTTCGATGCACTCGGTCCGCCCCGGCAGGATGAACACCGTGCCTTTGCACGTCCCATCCCCCTGATAGGGCCAAAGCGCCGCGCGAATACGCACCCCATCCAATGTGGTCAGCCAATAGGCCGATCCACCCTCAGGTCCTTCGGCCAGATCTGCGAAATAGGGGGCGATTTCCGTCATAGCGCTTACGACAGAACGGAGCCGAGTTGCATCGCCAGCCCCATGTCGCCATCGACGGACAATTTGCCCTGCATAAATGCGGCGGTCGGGTTCACGTCGCCCTCGATCATACCTTGAAAGGTTTCAAGATTGGCGGTCAGGGTCACGTCGGCCACATCGTCAGAGGCGCGCGCGCCCTCGGCGTCGACGACAATCGCGCCTTCGCCTTCGATGACGAATTTCGCCACGCCGGCGTCGAAACCACCGCCCATTTTTTCATTCAGAGCCTCTACCGCTTTGGTGATGACGTCGCTCATTTGGTCTTCCTCCGAAAAATATTATGGCGCGTTTTGTGTGAACGCGGATTTGTGACTTTGACCACGCGCGCCAGAAAGCTACAATCCCAACTGTTATGAAAGCATTACGACAGTTTCTCAAATGTGCCGTTGCGTCCGGGCTGTTTTTTGTCGGGATCGTTGTTTTTTGCACCAGTTCGGCCGCTTTCGCGGCGGATGCGGTGCGCCTGGATGATCTGTTCGACCAATTGTCGCAGGCCGATCCCAATGAGGCGGGCCGGATCGAACAGGACATCGTCGTTGAAATGTCACGCTCTGGATCAGATGCGATGGATTTGTTGTTGGAGCGGGGCCGTGCGGCCACTCAGGCTGGCGATTTTTCCAGCGCAATCGGTCATCTGACCGCGCTTGTCGATCATGCGCCTGAGTTTCCTGAGGCCTATAACGCCCGTGCCACCGCCTATTTCATGGCGGGGCTGTATGGCCCGGCGCTCAAAGACATCGGTACGGTGCTGACCCGTGAGCCACGCCATTTTGGCGCGCTTTCTGGGCTGGCGGTGATTTTGGAGGAAACCGGAGACGAGGCGGTGGCGTTGGAGGTGCTGTATAAAATCCGCGAGATACATCCGCAGATGGAGGGGCTCAGCGCACGCATTGCCGCTCTGGAACTGGCGCTTGGCGGAACAGCGCTTTAAACATCCCTGACACAGACGCCCATTTGGGGCCAAACAGAAAGACCAAAGCGATGAGCGGCGCGATGGGGACGGGGGGGCGCATCACTGCGGTGCTCGGGCCCACCAACACAGGCAAAACCCACTATGCGATTGAACGCATGTTGGCCTATCGCACCGGCGTGATAGGCCTGCCGCTGCGGCTTTTGGCGCGGGAAGTCTATGACAAGATCGTCGCGCGGCGCGGCCCCTCCGTGGTGGCGTTGGTGACGGGCGAAGAGCGGATTGTCCCCGCACGGGCGCAATATTGGGTCTGTACCGTTGAGGCGATGCCGACGGGAATGGGCGCGGATTTTCTGGCCGTTGATGAAATTCAACTCTGTGCCGATCCCGAGCGCGGTCATGTGTTCACCGACCGGCTTTTGAACGCGCGCGGCCTGCATGAGACGCTGTTTATGGGCAGCGATTCGATGCGCTCGGTGATTGCCAATCTGGTGCCCAAGGCGCAGTTCATGCATCGGGATCGATTCTCTCGGCTCACCTATTCCGGTTCGAAAAAGATCAGCCGCATGCCCGCGCGCGCCGCCATCGTCGGATTCTCCGTCGATGACGTCTATGCCATTGCCGAGCTGCTGCGTCGTCAAAAAGGCGGTGCGGCGGTGGTGATGGGGGCGCTGAGCCCGCGGACACGCAACGCCCAGGTCGAGATGTATCAAAACGGCGAAGTCGATTATTTGGTTGCCACCGATGCGATTGGCATGGGGTTGAATTTGGACGTCACCCATGTGGCGTTTTCTTCCACGATTAAATTCGATGGTCGCCGGATGCGCCACCTCGCCCCCAATGAGTTGGCCCAGATCGCGGGCCGGGCCGGGCGCTATCAAACCGATGGCACATTTGGCGTGACGGGCGAGGCGGAGCCATTTGACGAAGAGGTGACCCTCGCCATCGAAGAACATCGGTTTACCCCAATCAAAAAACTCAATTGGCGCAATTCCCGGCTTGAATTCGGCTCTGTCGATGCCCTCATTCAGTCGCTCGAAAAAATGCCGACCGATCCCGCCTTGGTGCGTGCGCGTGATGCCGATGATCTTTTGTCGCTCAAAACGCTGTCCGATCTCAAATCGGTGCGGCCGCGGGTGCGCACCGGGCGCGATGTGAGACTGTTGTGGGACGTGTGCCGAATCCCCGATTTTCGCGGAATCAGTCACGGCGAACACACCACGTTGCTTGAGCGGATTTATGAATTTTTGCACGAATATGGGCGGGTTCCCGACGATTGGCTGGCCCAGCAGGTCAAACGCATTGACCACACGCAGGGCAATATCGACACTTTATCCAAAAGACTCGCCTATATTCGGACTTGGACCTATGTTGCTCAACGCGAAAACTGGGTTGATGACGAAAGCCATTGGCGCGGCGAGACGCGCGCTGTAGAAGACCGTTTGTCGGATGCGCTCCATGGTGCACTGACGCAGAGATTTGTGGACCGGCGGACGAGTGTGCTCCTTCGGCGGCTCAAACAGAAGGAGGGCCTTGTGGCCGACGTGAACGACAAGGGTGAAGTGACGGTTGAGGGCGAGTTCATCGGCCGTCTTGAAGGGTTCCAGTTTATTCAGGACAAATCCGCAACGCCGGATGAGGCAAAGACGTTGGCACAAGCCGCGTTGGCCGCATTGGCACCGGAATTTAGCCTGCGTGCCGACCGGTTCTATAATGCGCCGGACACAGAGATGGATTTCACCGACCAAGGTGGCCTGATGTGGGGCGAACATGCCGTGGGCAAACTGGTTGCGGGCGATGACATTTTGAAACCGCGCGCGGTGGCATTTGTCGCCGAGGGCGCAAGCACGGATGTGGCTGAAAAGGTCCAACGCCGGTTGCAGCATTTCATCGACCGCAAAATCGCGACCCTGTTTGAACCGCTGTTGAACCTGACCCGCGACGAGACCCTGACCGGGCTGGCGCGTGGCTTTGCCTTCCGTTTGGGCGAAAGCTATGGCGTGATCCCGCGCGATCAGGTGGCAACAGAGGTCAAGGACCTGGACCAAGATGCCCGTGGCGCGCTGCGCAAACATGGTGTGCGCTTTGGTCAGTTCACGATCTTCCTGCCTTTGCTGTTGAAACCTGCACCGACCCGGTTGCGGCTTTTGCTTTGGGCGTTGAACGCGAAATTCGACGAATTCCCTGACAGCCCGCCCGCAGGTCTGGTGACCATTCCGGCGGTTGTTGACGCGCCAGAGGGCTATTACGTGACCTCCGGCTATCGTTTGGCCGGGGCCCGTGCGATCCGCATCGACATGTTGGAACGTCTGGCCGATTTGCTGCGTGGACAAGACAGCCGGGGCGGCTTTGAGGCCAACCCCGACATGCTGTCGATCACTGGCATGACATTGGAGCAATTCGCCGATCTTATGGTGGGTCTGGGCTATAAGGCCGAAAAAGGCGAACGCCCCAAGGTCAAAGCCGTTGTGGCGGCTCCTGTTACAGAAGCCCCAGATGCAGAAACCACTGAAGCTGCCGCGCCGGAAGCGACAGATGCGCCCGTTGCGGATACCGTCGCTGAAACGCCTGTGGCGGAAGACGCCGTTGCCGCCGCGCCAGAGGCGGCGGTCATTGCCGATGCGGAGCCAAGCGCGGCCGAGGCCGTGAGTGATGCCGATGTTGAAGCGCCCGTTGAGATGGAAAGCCCTGAGATGGAGGGCTTTGTGACCTTCACCTGGGGTGGCAATCGCAGTGGAAACCGTGGCGGCAACCGGGGCCAAAATCGTCAGGGCGGGGATCGTCAAGCTGGCGAACGCCAAGGCGGCGAGCGTCCGCAGGGCAAAAAATCCGGTGGCAAGCCGCATGGAAAACCCGAGGGTAAAGGCGGCAAACCGCGCCGTGATGGTGGTCGTGATGGGGGCAAAGGCAAAGACGGCAACAAGCCACAAAGCTTCTCCGCCCGCCCGCCGCGCAAAGAAAAGCCGATCGACATGGACAACCCCTTCGCCGCTGCGCTGATGGGTTTGAAAGACAAAAAGTAAGAGGCCCCAATGTCTACGGTGCGCCTATGATGGAAAAGCGGGACAGCCTTCGCCTCGACAAGTGGCTTTGGTATGCCCGCTTTTTCAAAACCCGCAGCTTGGCGGCCAAGATCGTCACAGGCGGCCATGTGCGGGTCAATTCCAACAAAGTGTCGAAAGCTGCCACCACCGTTGGCGCAGGGGATGTTTTGACCTTTGCGCAGGGCAATCACATCCGCGTCGTCAAGCTGGTCGCCTGTGGCACCCGCCGCGGACCGGCCCCCGAAGCCCAAGCGCTTTACGAGGACCTTAGCCCGCCAGTGGCCCATGTGCCTGGCGATAAGGATTATGTTCCGCCCGCACCGAAATTTGAGGGAAAAGGGCGTCCGACAAAGAAAGATCGTCGCACCGGCCTCCTTTCTCGCCCTGACTGGCTTGAATGATGCGCCCCATCCGGCTAATTGGGTCGGGACTTTAGATTTGGATGAGCCGACATGACCTACGTCGTTATCGAGAACTGTATCGCCTGCAAATACACCGACTGTGTCGAGGTGTGCCCTGTGGATTGTTTCTACGAGGGCGAAAACATGTTGGTGATCCACCCGGACGAATGCATTGACTGTGGCGTCTGCGAACCGGAATGCCCCGCCGATGCGATCCGCCCGGACACCGAGCCGGACATGGAAAAATGGGTCGAGTTCAACCGCAAATACTCCGAAGCCTGGCCGGTCATTTTGGCCAAAAAAGACCCGCTGCCGGGCTATGAAGAAAAAGACGGTGAAAGCGGCAAGATGGAGAAATATTTCTCCGAGGCGCCGGGCGAGGGCTCCTAAGCCCAAGCTATCCACTCTTTGCGGCCCTCAGGAGGGACCGAAAGTGATTCGCGTTTGAAATGGGTCCGATTTCGGGCCCATTTTCGTCTTTAGAGTCGACTCATCCTCTTAAAAACAAGGGGAAGGGGCCTGAAAACCGGGGGGATATCCGGTCCGGACTGCGCGCCGCGCTTTCTTTGGCCCTATTTTTGTGCTATATTGATCAGACCACATCAGGGCATATCAACCTCAACCCCCAAAGCTTGCTTTTCAGGGGATTGGGTTTTTCGCGCCAAATTTAGACCCAAAAGCTCCCTCGGGGCCAGATGGTTCCCGACCTTAGGCTTTTATGTGCGCCGGATTGGGTGAGGCAATGTGAGACCCGTGCCGAGGATAAGCGCCCGATGATGTGCCTAAAAGGTTCCTGCGAGGAAAAAGACTGCAAATGAGCAAGACCAGAAAATTAGACTTCCGCCCCAGTGATTTCGTTGTTTACCCCGCCCATGGCGTGGGTCAGATCGTGTCGATCGAAGAACAGGAAATCGCGGGCATGTCCCTCGAACTTTTCGTCATCTCCTTTGAAAAGGACAAGATGACGCTGCGCGTTCCGACCAACAAAGCGACCGAAGTGGGCATGCGCTCGCTCAGCTCGCCCGATGTGGTCAACGAAGCCATGCGCACGCTGAAAGGCAAGGCCAAGGTCAAACGCGCCATGTGGTCGCGCCGGGCGCAGGAGTATGAGCAAAAAATCAACTCCGGCGACCTGATCGCCATCGCCGAAGTGGTCCGCGACCTGCACCGCACCGACGATCAGCGCGAGCAAAGCTATTCTGAGCGTCAGCTTTACGAAGCCGCCCTTGACCGCCTGACCCGCGAATTCGCGGCCGTGTCCGGCTCGGATGAGACCGAAGCGCAAAAGAAAATCTCTGACGTGCTCGTCGGCCGCGTGGCCGCCGCCTGATCTCGGCTGTGATGTAGACATGATGACCGCCGTAAGGGAGACCTTGCGGCGGTTTTCATGTTGGCGTTGGATGACAGAGTATTTTGAAAGGCTGTTTCTATGGATTTTGATTTCCAAAGTTTGCAGGCGGATACCGTCGCAGTGTTTCAAAAGATTGATGCCGAATACGGCATTCCTGGACGCGCCAAGATTGATTATGCATTGGTTCCCAATGGCGAGGCTGCCGATTGGCAAGCCTGTGAAGATGCATTGAGACGAGCGGGCTATACGGTCAAGAGGTTCGAGGGGGAGGGTTATCTCACGGCGACAACGCAGCCGCTTTCCATGAGTTTGGAAACCGTTTGGTTGCACGAAGAAGAGGTCACTCTTTTGGCGCTGCAATTCGGGTTTTCACCGGATGGATGGGGCTTTACGGGGTTGTCGCCAACAAGTTAAGCCAGCGCCGTAAACACTGTGAGCGCCGCGATCTCGCACAAAACTTGGGTTGCGCCCAAAACATCGCCGGTTTGCCCGCCGATTTTGGACTGCGCGATTTTGGCGGCGACAAAGCTGGTCAGCACGATGGCCGAGGCCGCAATCACGGTCGGAACAAAGCCGACCACAATCCCTGACAGCACCAAAGCCACCATGGCCCCAAGGCTCGCCGCATCGCGTGGCGGACGTCCGGTTTGCACCGAAAGCCCATCGGTGCGGGCATGGGGCAACAGCAGCATCACATAGGGCAGGGAGGCGCGCGACAGCACGGCGGAGGCGATGAGCGCTGTGACGATCACATCCTCATGCGCCAAGACCGAGAGCGCCGAGAACCGCAACAGCAAGGCCAAGCCAAGCGCCAAAACCCCGTAGGTGCCGATACGGCTGTCATGCATGATCTCAAGGCGCTTAAGTCGTTCCCAGCCGCCCCAAAACCCATCGGCGCAATCGGCCAGCCCGTCTTCGTGCATCGCGCCGGTGACGATCACCGCCGCGGCCATGGTGAACCCGGCAATCAACCCCGCGCCCAACTCGAACCAGCCCGCAATCGTTGCCACGGCACCGGGCACAAGCCCGACGGCAAGCCCCGCCACAGGAAAGGCCCATGCCGCCTGTGCCGTGCGGCTGAACCCGGTCTTGACCGGGATGCGCGTCAGGATCGCGAGGCTGGTGGCGATGTCCTCGGCCCGTGGTTTAAAACGCGGTGTAAAACGTGGTGTGTCGGCTTTGGTCATGGACGTCTCCTTTGCGGCAAATCGGTCCTGTCCTTGGTCTGACTCTCGGGATAAAACCCCAGCGACACGAATACAATGCCAGACAAAGACAATGCCCAGACAAAACAATGAGGGAGTGCGGTACATGGCTTTTTCCGATCTTGCCGGATTTGAACGGATTCTGAAACAGGCCCCCGGCCCGGATATGGAGGCGCAAGCCGCAGCGACCGCGCGCAATGCGCAACTGACCAAACCCGCCGGCAGCCTTGGCCGTTTGGAAGAGATCGGCATTTGGTACGCGGCCTGGCGCGGCGAGGGCCGGCCCCGGATTGAAAAGCCACAAGTGGCGATTTTTGCCGGAAATCACGGCGTCACCGCGCGCGGCGTGTCGGCCTTTCCGGTCGAGGTGACCGTGCAAATGGTCGCGAATTTCCAACAGGGCGGAGCCGCGATTAACCAATTGGCGCGCAACGCAGGCGCATCAATGTCTGTGCATGCGCTTGAGCTGGACCGTCCCACCGGGGACTTCACCGAGACCGTGGCGATGTCTGAGGCGGACTGCGTGCGCGCCCTCAAAACCGGCTGGGACGCGGTCGATCCAAAGGCCGATCTTTTGGTCGTCGGCGAAATGGGCATCGGCAACACCACCTCGGCGGCGGCGATGGCCCATGCTTTGTTTGGTGGGCTTGCGGCCGATTGGGTCGGGCGCGGCACGGGCGTGGATGACGCCGGTTTGAAACTCAAAGAAGAGGTCTGTGCGGCGGGCGTGGCCCTGCATGGGGGCAAAGCCCCGCTTGCGATCCTTGCGAGTTTAGGCGGGCGTGAAGTGGCGGCGATGGCGGGTGCGATTGCGCGGGCGCGGGTCTTGCGCATTCCGGTGATTTTGGACGGGTTCATTTGCTGTGTGGCGGCGGCCTGTCTTGAAAAGGCGGTGCCGGGGGCTTTGGACCATTGCATCGCCGGACATCAGTCCGCCGAAGCGGCCCATCGCGCCGTCCTCGAGGCGATCGACAAAGAGCCGTTGGTGTCGCTGGGTCTGCGCCTTGGCGAAGGCTCGGGTGCGGGCTTGGTCATCCCTCTGGTCAAAGGCGCGGTCGAATGCCTGTCGGGCATGGCGACCTTTGCCGAGGCAGGCGTGTCGGCGGGGTAAACGGCGCGTCGGCTGTCACGGCGCGCGGTTTGACGACGCGCGCTCCTGAGGCTCTTTGCTTTTGTCTTTAATTTCCGCACGCTTCTTTTCCAAAAGCGCAATCAATTCCGCCTCAAAATCGGTGGCCAAACTGCGCGAGCGTTCGATATAGGCGGTGTTCTCCGCTGTCGGAATATTCGGGTCCCAAAGCTGTGCCATGATCCGCAACGCCTCGCGGTCATGTTGGTAATAGGCCTGTTCGGTGACTGAGGCGTCGTATTCGGAGAATCCCATCTGTTCCAAGACATAGCGGCCCGCGCGCAGGGAACTGTCGAACATTTCGCGCACGATTTTATCGGCCCCGGCTTGGTATAATTCATAGACATGGATGCGGTCGCGAGCACGGGCGATGATGAACAGATCGGGCCGCTGTTTGCGGGCATAGGCGACCAAATGCACCGCCGCTTTTTGATCATCGAGCGCCACCACCAAAATCTTTGCCGTCTCAAGCCCTGCCGCATGCAAAAGCTCGGGGCGGGTCGGGTCGCCAAAGAAGCCCTTAAAGCCAAATTTGCGCATCAGTTGAATGGTCTTCAGATCGTGATCCAGCACCGTGGTGTGAAAGCCTGAGGCCTGCACCAAGCGGTTCACCACCTGACCAAACCGCCCGATCCCGGCGATGATGATGGAATGTTGTTCGTCGATCTTGTCGGCGGGCTGATCCTCGACCCGGTCGGCCAATTTTTGACGCAGAGCATCATGCAGCATGAAAAACAGCGGCGTGAACATCAAAGACAGCGCAATGACCAGCAACACGCGTTCGGCCAAATAGGTTGATAAGACATGCTGTTGCAGGGCGAAGGTGGTCAAGACCATGCCAAATTCCCCGGCCTGCGCCAGAGAGAGGGCAAAAAGCCATTGCGCCCGTTTGCGCAATGCAAAAATTCGCCCGATGGCAAACAGGATCAGCCCCTTTGACACCATCAACACCACGGTCAGCCCGATGATCAAAATCGGATCGCGAAACAGCACCGTAAAGTTGATGCCGGCACCAACGGCGATGAAAAACAGCCCCAAAAGCAGGCCTTTGAACGGCTCGATCGAGCTTTCCAATTCATGGCGAAACTCGGAGTTGGCCAGGACGACACCAGCCAGAAATGTGCCAAGGGCGGGGGAAAGGCCGACGGAGCTCATCAACAATGCAATGCCGATGACGATGAGCAGGGCCACTGCGGTATAAATCTCGCGCATATTGGCGGCGTGGATGTAGCGAAACACCGGACGGGTCAGAAAGACCCCGGCCAATATGATCGCCGCAACCGCACCCAAAGTCACCAGGGTGACACCCCATGCGGGCAGGCCTTCGACCAAAGACACGCTATGTTCACTGGCCACTTTTGCCAAATCCGATGGACGGCTGATTGAGCCGTCGGGGTTGATGGTCAGGCGCGATCCCGTGGCCAAAAGCGGCATCAGCGCCAACATCGGGATCACCGCGATGTCTTGGGTCAAAAGCACGGAAAACGCCGCGCGCCCACCGCCCGTATGGATCAACTTCTTTTCAGAGAGGGTCTGAAGCACCACGGCGGTTGAGGACAGTGACAAGATCATCCCAAGCGCCAGCCCCGTTTGCCAGTCCAGCCCGGCCCACACCGACGCCCCGGTGATTGCGGCGCCGGTGGCGACGATTTGCAACCCGCCCAGCCCAATCAACCGATTGCGCATCTCCCAAAGGGCGCGCGGGTCAAGCTCAAGCCCAATGAGAAACAACATCATCACCACGCCAAATTCGGCGAAATGCATCAGATCGGTGCTCTGCGAATGCTGCACCAACCCAAGCACTGGCCCAATCATCATCCCGGCAATCAAATAGCCCAACACAGACCCCAGCCCGAGCCTGCGTGCCAAAGGCACGGCGACGACAATGGCAGCGAGGTAAATGACGGCTTGGGCCAACATGCCTTGCATCCGGGGACTCCGATCTGGGGTATCTGTTTGATCTAAGAGGTATAGACCTGCGCGCACACGACAAGAGCACGCGGCTATTTTCCAAAAGATTGTTGCGCTAAGGGCATGCAAAACCACCGCAGCGTCGCCAAAGGCCTGCAATCGGGCAAGCGGCGCTGTGTGCTTTAGCCCGCGACCTCAAGCGTGATGGAGCGGCCGTTTTTCACATAGGTCAGAGAGTCAGAGCCAATGGATTGCACCCGTCCGCCGTCGATCTTGTCGCCGATCTTGACCTTGGCAAAGCGCCCAGATGGCAGACGCACAAGCGCGCGGCGATCCGAACTCGACCCATAGACGCCCATCAGGTTCAAGGCGCGCAGGTTGATCGCATTTTTCACCGTCGCGGCGCGTGCCACGGTGGTGGGGGCACTGGATGGGATTTTGCTGTCGGGCACACGCGCCGTGACTGTCGAGGCAGCGGAGGTTTTCGTTGTGCCCTCATCGGTGGCAATGGCGGC
>NZ_AMRK01000007.1 GCF_000299875.1 Celeribacter baekdonensis B30 | reverse complement strand
ATGTTGGTCGCCCAGCAAAACGGCATCCCACAATTCACCGCCTCCGAGGCCCCGTCGATCACGCAAAAGGGCAACCCCTATATTTTCCGCACCAATTGGGGTGCGCAAAAGGGCATGCCCAAAATCGCGACCTATCTCAAGGATCAGCTTGGGGTGAGCAAAGTGGCCGTCGCTTGGGCCAATACGGAATTTGGCAAAGGCGGCCATGACAGTTTCGTTGAAAACGTCAAAGCAGTCGGTTTGGACGTTGTGGCGGATGTGCCCTCTGAACAGGGCCAAGCGGATTTTTCCGCCGATGTTTTGAAGATCAAAAACTCCGGCGCTGAGGCGGTTTTCATCTACCTCACCCAAGAAGAAGCCGCACGGTTCCTGATGGAAGCTGTCAAACAGGGTCTCGACATTCCGCGCATTGGCGACAGTGTTTTGACCTCTGAGAAGGTCATTGATCTTGCGGGTCCGGCGGCCAATGGCGCCAAAAGCCATGCCGCCCTCACCATCGCCGCCTCTGATCCTTTGGTGCAAGAGTTCGCGGCAAAATTTTCTAAGCGCTTCGGTTATAGCCCCGATTACAACGGGATGAAGGGCTATATCGGTGCGTATACGATCAAATATGGCACGGAAATGGTCGGCGAAGTGAACAGTCAAAAACTCGCCGATGTTGTGCACGGGCTGTGTCTTGATGCCAAGACCTACCCTGGCGTTTTGATCGACATGTGCTGGGACGACGTCGGTGAAGTGTCGCGCCAAAGCTACATGGTGGAAGTCAAGGGCGGCCGTGAAACGGTCTCCGAGGTTCTCCCCGCCAACTGAGGTTCGCAACGCATGCGGCACCGCTCCGCGACCTCTGTTCCATCGGAGCAGAGGGTCTTTTAACACTAAACGGGAAGGAATGGCGATGGCCGAACTCCTGCAAATCCTCATATCGGGCCTGTCGTCCGGTGCGATTTATGCCTTGGCCGCCGTGGGGTTCACCCTGTTGTGGCAGGCCTCGCAAACCATCAACTTCGCGCAGGGCGAATTTGTCATGTTGCCTGCCTTTTTCGTGTTGGCGGGGATGACTTTGTTTGGACTGCCGCTTTGGGCGGCCATCCTGACCGCCTTTGTGCTGTCGATCGTGATCCTTGGCGCGATGTTCAAAAAGCTGGTGGTAGAGCCGATGCTGCCGCATGGCACGATGCCTTTGGTGATCGCCACCATTGCACTGGGGCTTTTGATGAAAGAAAGCGTCAAGGAATTTTATTCCGCCCAAGGTCAGCCCTTTCCATCGCTGTTTCCGCAGCATGTGATGAATGTCTTTGGCGCGTCGGTGTCGGTTCAGGATCTCTGTAACCTTGCCGTGGCCTTTGCCGCGATCATCGCTTTGCAATTGTTTTTGCAACGCACCCGGACGGGTCGCGCCATGCAAGCCACCGCGCAAGATCCGCGCGTGGCCGAAATCCTTGGCGTCGATGTGAAACGGATGGTGATGTACACGTTTTTGATCAACGGTGCCTTGGCCGCCATCGCATCGATCCTGATTTCGCCGGTCTATCTGGCCAAATTCTCCAACGGGGAAACGCTTGGTATGATTGCCTTTATCGCGGCCATCGTCGGCGGGTTTAACCAAATCCGAGGCGCGCTGGTCGGCGGGCTTTTGATTGGCGTTCTGGACAATCTTGCCGCGGTTTACATCTCTGCCGAATATCGCACGGCAATCCCGCTTATCCTGCTCATCGTCATCATCATGGTGCGCCCACAAGGCATCATGGGCACGTCCGAAGGGAGGACCGTATGACCGCTTTCCGCATTCTTTTCCTGATCACTTTTAGTGTGGCTCTCCTGTTCGCACCGATCGGGCAGAGCAACTACATCATCTATATCCTGTGTTCCTGGCTGATCTTTTCGATCTCCGCCATGGGGCTGAATCTGACGCTCGGATACGCCGGCCAAATCAGTTTGGCGCAGGCCGCATTCATGGGGATCGGGGCCTATGTCACGGCACTTTTGACCATGGCGGGCATGCATTGGCTCGTCGCGGTGTTTTGCTCGATCTCCGCGACCTTCTTGATCGGTCTGGCTTTGGGCTACCCGGCGCTTCGGGTCCAACACCATTTTCTGGCCTTCGTCACACTTGCCTTCAATGCGCTCGTCTTTCTGGTCTTGCGCAACGAGGAATGGCTTACAGGCGGCTCGCTGGGCCTTGTCGGCATCCCGCGCCCGGTGTTCGGCCCTTTCGACACCATGAAGCAACTGCCGTTCTATTACTTTACGGTTGTGTGTTTCCTGGTGACGGCGGGCGCGATGGCATGGATGTTGCATTCGCCTTGGGGTCGCGCGTTCAAAGCGCTGCGCGAAAATCCGATCCGGGCTAATTCCTTGGGTCTCAACACAACCCGCATGACGCTTTTGGCCTTTGCCATCGGTTCGTCCATGGCCGGTCTGGCCGGTGCGCTGCAAGCGCCCTTGGTGCAGTTCATCGAACCCGGCTCGTTCACGTTGATCCTGTCGCTTAAAATCCTGCTCATGGTAATTGTCGGCGGCTCTGGTTATTTCTTCGGTCCCATTCTTGGCGCGGCTCTTGTCGTGCTGTTGCCGGAAATGCTGCGCTTTACCGATGGCTATTACCTCATCATCTACGCGCTTCTGGTGCTTGTGGTCATGATCTTCTCACCGCAGGGGCTTTTAGGGCTTGGGCGTAAACTCCTGATCGCGATGAAACCTCGCAAAGAGCGCGGCGATCTCAAACAGGGAGCACAGTTGTGATGCAAACTGAAACCGTTCTATCGGTCAAAGACATGACCAAACATTTCGGACCGATCAAAGCCGTCAATGGTGTCTCATTCGAGGTGAAAAAGGGCGAAATTCTGGGCCTTATTGGTCCGAATGGCTCCGGCAAATCGACGCTGTTCAACTGTATTCTCGGACAACTGGCGCCCAGTTCGGGCACGGTTCAGATCAACGGCAAATCTGTCGCGGGCGCACAGGCGCATGATCTCAACCGGCTTGGCGTTGGCCGCACCTTCCAACAGCTTTCAGTGTTTCCACAAATGTCGGTGATCGAGAACATCATCATGGCGGGTCAAGAGCACCATGGCACGATGTTCACCCGGCTGTTCGGCAAATCGGACGCGGGGCTGACCGGCGCTGCAGAGGATATGATCGAATTCTTCCGTCTCGGGCATCTGCGCGACGAGATGGCGGGGTCCTTGTCCTATGGCCAACAAAAGCTGTTGGATGCGGCTATGGCGTTTATGGCAGGGCCGGGGTTGGTGTTGCTTGATGAGCCGGCGGGCGGGGTCAATCTGACCATGCTGCAATATCTCAAAGAGCGTTTGATCACCTACAACCGCGAACATGGCACCACCTTTGTGGTCATCGAGCACAACATGGAATTCGTGATGTCGCTGTGCACGCGGATCATCGTGTTGGCCGAAGGCGAAATCATCGCCGAAGGCGCGCCCGAGGACATCCGCGCAAATCAAAACGTCATCGATGCATATCTGGGAGGCTGACATGTCGGCAATGTTGGAACTGAAAAACCTCTACGGGGGCTATGGCAAAATCACCATTCTCAATGGCACGACATTTTCCATCCCGCGCGGTACGATCACCACGGTGATCGGCCCGAACGGGGCGGGGAAATCGACAGTGTTCAAAGCCATTTTTGGGATGCTGGATATTCAATCCGGCTCCATCATGTTTGATGGCGAAGACGTGACGCGTTCGACGCCGAAACAGATGATCGGTCATGGCGTCACCTATGTGCCGCAGGGCCGCAATGTCATCCCGCAGCTTTCTGTGTGGCACAATCTGGAAATGGGCGGGATCACCTCCTCCGATCAACCGAGCGTGAAACGGCGGATGGAGCTGGTCATGGATCAGTTCCCGATGCTGCGCAAATTCAAAGACCGCAAGGCGATTGAATTGTCGGGCGGACAGCAAAAACAGCTCGAAATCGCACGCTCGCTGCTGCTTGATCCGAAACTTGTGCTGATTGATGAACCCTCGATCGGCCTGTCGCCCAATCTGGTGCAGGAGGTGTTTGAAACCCTGAAAACCCTGCGCGACGAGGGTGTGACGATCCTGATGGTCGAACAGAACGCCAAAGCCGCACTCGCGATGTCGGATGACGGGATCGTGTTGGAACTGGGACAAATGCGGATGCACGAGCGGGCCGATGTTTTGCTGGGCGATCCCAGAGTGGGCCAGCTTTTCCTTGGTGGTCACATGGAGGAGGTGGCGTAATCGCCACCCCCACCTTTTTGAGATTATTCCGTATATCCTGGGCGGGGGACGCTCCCCATCAAGGTTTGGCTCAGCCCCCCGTCCACCACAATCTCTTGACCGTTGATATAGGACGCCCGCGCCGAGGCGAGGAAAACGGCCGTATTGGCCATGTCTTGTGCGGTGCCGATGCGCCCGGTGGGCACTCGGCGCTCGCGTGCGGCTTTGACCTCAAGATTGGCATAGAACGGCTCGGACATCGGAGTCAGAACCAGACCGGGCGAGACCACGTTCGAGCGCACGCCCTTTGGTCCCCATTCATAGGCCAGCGCCCGCGACAACATCGCCACACCGGCCTTGCCGGGCGAATAAGCGCCCGAAAAGGGCTGCGGCTGACTGGCAGAAATCGAGGCGACATGGACCAAAGCCCCGGCGCCTTTGGAGATCATTTGTTGGCCAAAGCTCTGAGCGGTGAGGAAACAGCCATCCAAGTTGACCTTGAGCATGGCTTGCCAATCCTCAATCGCCAGATCCTCAAGCGGACCCGGGCGCAGGATACCAGCATTGTTCACCAACACATCCGCGCCACCAAGTTTGGCGATGTGATCCGCCGCCGCCTCAACAGAGCGCAGGTCGGACACGTCACAGCCAAAACCATATCCTCCGACTGCATGGGCCGCCGCTTCGGCCTCCTCTGCGCGGTAATCGAGGGCCACCACCGTGGCCCCCAAGGCTTTGAACGCGTCCAACATGGCCCGGCCGATCCCGCCCGATCCACCAGTGACGACGACGATTTTGCCCGTAAAATCAATCCAGCTCATTTATGCCACTCCCGCCAGATGACGGCCCGTGATGTAGCCAAAGGTCAACGCCGGGCCGAGCGTGATCCCCGCACCGGGGTAGTTGCCGCCCATGATCGAAGCGCGGTCATTGCCCACTGCGTAAAGCCCGCCAATCGGCGTGCCTTGGGTGTCGAGCACTTGGCCTTCGACGGTCGTTGCCAGCCCGTCAAATGTGCCCAGATCGCCCATGACGAGTTTGAGCGCATAAAATGGACCCTCGGTGATGGGCGCTACGCAAGGGTTCGGACCCACCTCTGGGTCTGCGAGATAGCGGTTGAAACTGGTGGCTCCACGCCCGAATTCGGGGTCCGCGCCGCGCACGGCATCCTTGTTGTAGGTGGCAATCGTCGCCGCCAGCCCCCTGGCGTCTATCCCTGCGTTTCGCGCCAAATCGGCAAGCGTCTTGCCGGAGACAAGATAGCCATTCTTCAGATAGGGCGCGAGCGGCACAGGGGCGGGTTTGGCAAAGCCAAGACCGTATTTGCGGATCGTCGGACGGTCCGCAATCAGCCAACAGGCGGTCTCTGTCTCGCCCTCGCAGGCCTTGATCATCGCGGCACCGACATCGTGATAGCTGGCACTTTCATTGGTAAAGCGTTTACCGGATTTCAACACGCCGATGATGCCCGGTTTGTAACGGTCAATCAGATGCGGAAAGGGTTTGAACCCGGTTTTCGTGGGCACTTTCGAGACGGGCATCCAGGCGGAGGTTTCCGGGAACCGCACCTCGAACTGACCGCCGACGGTGCGGCCAAGATCAATGCCGTCGCCGGTGTTGTCTTTGGGCACGGGCGAGAGATGTTCGCCGCCGCGTTTGAGATGCGGATAGGCCTCGCGGATTTTTGCAATGTCATGGGCAAAGCCCCCTGCGGCCAAGACCACGCCTTTGCGCGCCCGCACAATCACATCGCCCATCTGACCTTTGACCTTGGTGCCGACAACCGCCCCGTGTTCGGTCAAAAGGTCCCGCGCGGGGCTGTCGGTGTAGATCGGAATGTTCAGATCAAAACAGCTTTTCGCCAAACGCGCGGCCAAGGCATTGCCCGAGGTCACATGCGTGCCGCGACCATAGCGGACCACTTCGGCGGCATGCGCGGCAAGGCGTTTGGCGACATAGGCGAAAGAGCGCACACTTTTGGTCGCGTTAAAGAAATGTTTGATGTCGGCATTCGAGGAATTGAACATCATCCCCATGAAGGTGATCGTCGACAACGGCGGGCGCAGGCGTTTGAGGTTGTCCCCCAAGGCGCTGGTGTCATAGGGTGTTGCTGTCAGCGAACGACCCACGTCGGCCCCACCCGGCGCATCCGGGTGATAGTCGGGATAAAGCGAGGGGCTGAATTTGACCTCGGTTTCGCGTTCGAAAAACGCAAGCATTTCGGCACCGGTGTCGAGATAGGCATTCACCGCGCTTTCATCATAAAAATTTCCGGTCTCGTGTTTCATATATTCGCGCGCCTGTGCGATGTCGTCCGGCGGGCAATTGGGATTGCCGGGTATCCAAACAACGCCACCGGAAAAGGCGGTTGTCCCACCAAAGACCGGGGCTTTTTCGATAATGATGACATCAAGCCCCTGTTTGGCGGCGGTGATGGCGGTGGCCATCCCACCGGCCCCCGACCCGATGACAAGTACATCGCATTCCGTGCCATCCCTGAGACGCGTTTGCATGATTTCTCCTCCTTTTGTGCGGCGCGGATCAGCCGCCTCCCATGGTTGAGATATGGCAAATGCCCTGTGTCACGCGAATGGACGGACGCCGATATTCATTGCACTATTCACAGGTGCTCCCGGGGGAGGAACTGGGAGCAAAGAGGAGGATACACCCCATGCTGATCTCAGCAGAGCAACCGATTCCGCGCTACTATCTCTACGGAGATACCCTTGCGGAGGTGGAGCTTGACTTCATTCACGTTGAACCGATCCGCGATCGGTCCGGCGCCAATGATTGGACAATTCGCGCCCATGCGCATCCAGATCACGTCCAGCTTTTGTTCGTGGAGCGCGGCGGTGGCGAGATCCAGATCGAAGCCCGGACCTATGCAATCCCCGTGCCTGCAATGGTGGTCATCCCAGTGGCAATGGTGCATGAAATCCGGTTTTTGCCGGGCACGGATGGCTTTGTGATCACTGCCGCCTGCACCTACGCCAAGGCAACGACCCAAGGCGACGCGCGCTTTGCCGACGCTTTGGAGCATCCCGCGGCCTATGCCCTGATTGAGGGTGACCCAAATTGCGGCACCTTGCGCGAGAGTTTTGAGTGGATGCGGCGCGAATATACGTGGAATGCGCCGGGGCGGCGCTTGGCGATCAAGGCGCAGTTCGAGCGTATTCTCGTGGCGCTGATGCGGTTGCGGCTTGAGGTTGGGGCAGAGGAAACCCAGCGCGTGGACCGCGATTATGACCTCCTGTGCCGATACCGCGAAATCTTGGAGACCCATTTCAAATCCGAAAAGGGGCTTGAATTTTATGCTTCCAAACTGGGCGTTTCCATCCAAAGGCTCAATCTGGCCTGCAAGGCACGGGTGGGCAAAACCGCCTCACAGCTTTTGCATGAACGGGTGGTGATCGAGGCCAAGCGGTGTTTGATCTATATGACGATGACCGTGGCCGAGGTGGGATATGATCTTGGGTTCGAAGACCCGGCCTATTTTTCGCGCTTCTTTTCGCAACGTGTGGGTCAACCGCCCGGCGCCTATCGCGAGACCTATCAAACAGAGCGGCAAAAGGCGTGAATCGTCCAAGTCAAACCGCGCTCTCTACATGTTTTCCCGGTGCCAGCCGTGGAATTGTCCAAGCGCAATGTGGAGGATGATATGATTTACGAATTGCGGGTCTATGACCTCAAACCCGGAACCGGGTCAGAGTATCTGGCGCTGTTGATGCGCACGGGGATGAAGGCGCTGACCTCTCATTTGCCGATGGCGGGATATTGGTTGACCGACACTGGCGCGCTCAACCGGCTCTACCATTTGTGGATTTACGAAAGCCTTGAGGAACGCGCCGCAGCGCGGGTTGGGTTTGCGGCGAACCGTGACTGGATCGAGGGGTTCGTGCCATATGGTTTTCCGCTCATCGTCGCGCAGCGCAATATGATGATGACCCGGATTGAGGGAAGTGTTGCCTTGGACGCGGCGGAGGCGGGACGCAAAACCCAGCACCCGAATGACACGATCGGCCCGCTGTTTGCGCCGGGTCTTCAAAGTCTGACCTTTGGCAAAGAGGTGCAAAGCGATGAGCCCTTGGTCGCTCGCTGGCGGGTGATGTCCGGTGAAACTCCGGGCGAGACCGTCACGCTGTGGGGTGGCGATCCGATGGCCACATCACAAGGCGCGACGCGCCACGAAATCCTGCGTCCGATTGCGGTTTCTCCGCTGCGTTAAAGATCATCGCGCTAAAGATCCTCTGCGGCCCCATAGGCCATCCAACCGGCATCGACCGAAAGCACGGTGCCAGTGATGGCAGAGGCGGCATCGGAGGCGAGAAAGGCAATGGCTTCGCCAATTTCAGACGGGTCGATCATCCTCCCCAATGGGGTCCGTCTGAGGATCTTGTCTTTGGCCAAAAGCCCATCCCGGATCAGCCCGCGCACAAGATCGGTGGCGACATAGCCGGGGGCCACCGCGTTGACACGAATGCCTTGACGGCCCCATTCGGCGGCCATGGATTTTGTCATTGCCACAAGCCCTGCCTTGGCCGCGCCATAGGCATTGCGCCGGGGTAGGCCGGTGAGGGCGGCGATGGAGGCGAGGTTGACAATGGCCCCGCCGTGCCCGCTGTCGATCATGCCCCGCGCCACTTCGCGGCTCATCAAAAAGCTGCCCACAAGATGGATGTCGAGCAAACGCCGGACATGGGCGAGGGTTTGATCGACTGTCGGCGTATTGACGTCGCCAAGACCTGCGTTGTTGACCAAAATGTCGACCGGGCCAATCTCATTCAAGGTCGAGATCACCGCCCGCTCGTCGGTCACATCGACCGCAAGGCCAAGATGATCCGCCCCCAGTTCGCCTGCGCGGTGCTGGGCCAGATCGCCGTTGAGATCCAGCAAAGCCACACGTGCGCCGCGCACGGCGAAAAGGTTGGCCGTAGCCCAGCCAATGCCTGCGGCCCCGCCGGTGATGACAACTGTTTTGCCTTTGAAATTCATCTGCATGCCTCCCCTATGCGATCGCGATACGTTGAGGGAATTTGACGGGTGGCGCGATGCACGAGGCGTGAAAAATCTTGGATATTTACGAAAGGTTTAAGGCTCTTAGGGAAATGTCCATTGTTGCCCCTTATGGGGTTTGAAATTCTGTCCTCCAACGCGCGACAGGGAGGACGATCATGCGGATTATGTTGACAGGTGGAAGCGAGGGCATTGGGGGTGCGACATTGCGCCAGATGGCACGAGAGGCGCAGGCTGCGGGCCGTCCTGCAAAAATTGTGACAACCGCATCGGGGCGCAATCCCGTCCCCGCGGCACTGATTGCCGATCTTGAACGCTACGGGGCCGAGGTCTTGTTTTTGACGGGAGATTTGGGAGACGCCGAGGTTGCGCGCGATATCGCGGCAAAGGCGCTTGGGTTTCTGGGCGGGCTGGATGTGTTTGTCTCAAACGCCGGGGCCGGCAAGCCCGCGCCCTTGGCCGAGCAATCGCTTGAGGAATGGGACCGCATGTTCAATCTCAATGTGCGCTCAACCTTCGTTCTGGCACAGGCGTTTTATCCCGCGCTCAAGGCGTCCAAGGGCACGATTGTTGTCGTCGCGTCGATGTCGGGGATGCAAGCGCATCTGGGTCAGGCGGCCTACGCACCTGCCAAGGCTGCGGTGATTTCACTGGTGGAAAATCTGGCGATGGAATGGGCGTCCGATGGCATTCGGGTCAATGCGGTGGCCCCGGGGATGATCCGCACGCCTCTGACGGCGGCAATCTATGCCAAGGAAGGGTTGGAGCAAGCCCGCGCGCAAAGAGTGCCTTTGGGCCGGGTGGGGCGGCCTGAAGACATCGCCGCCATCGTCGCCTTTTTGGCCGGGGACGGTGCCGCCTATGTCACGGGCCAGACCCTTTTGGCCGATGGCGGCGTGTCGGCGACAGGGCTGAACAACCTGCCGAGCTGATCGGTCAGCGCAACGGCATACCTTTTGGGCGCAGGCGCCGTTTTTGGGCGGCAATACGGAACGGCGCGTTCGGCGCGCCAAATCCCATGTAGCTTCCACGTTGAAGGATTTCAAAGAACAACCCACCGGCGAAACTGCCGGAATAGAGCTGAAAGAACTCGCCTTTCTCATCGCGATCATAGAGTACATGTGCGGCTTTCATTTTCTCAAGAAGACCCGGCGGGAAATCGAACCGTGCGGCGAGATCGTCGTAATAGTTGGGGGAAATCGGCAAGGGCGCAAAACCGCGCCCTGCCAATTTTGCGGCGGTGTCAAAAATATCAGCCGTTGCCAACGCGATGTGTTGCACCGAAGCGCCAAAGGTGTCGGCCAGAAACTGTCCCGCCAAAGTGCGATGCGTGTCCGCGCCGTTGAGGGTGATGCGAAACGCCCCATCGCGGGTTTCGATCACTTGCGAGCGCACCAACCCGTCAGGGTCGATCACATCGACCATCGGGCTTTTCTCGACATCAAAAATGGCGGTGTAGAACAGGGTCCAACTCAGCATATCCTCATAGCTCATCGTCTGGGCGATATGGTCGATATGCATCAGACCGACCCCGGTCAAATCGGGTGCATCTGCGACCTTGAATTCCACCTCCCAGACCCGATCCAGACCCGTCTCTTTGTCGATGAAATGCATCACAGAGCCGCCAAGGCCCCGGATCGCCGGAATGTCCAATTCGCCAATGTCGAGGTCTTGGGAAAAACTCTGTGCCCCCGTGGCTGTGGCGCGGGTGATCACGTCCTGTGCGGAGTTGACCAGAATGCCAAGATCGCAAACGGTCGTGCCCCGCGCGTTGTAAGCATGGGCGGCGTGGCCGTCGGTTTCCTCATTGATGACAAGGCGGATGTCGCCCTGTTGCCACAGTGTGACGGCTTTGTTGCGATGGGTGGCGGCGCGGGCAAACCCGAGGGTTTTGAGCAGCTCGCTCAGGGTTTCGGCCTCTTTGCCGCGGGTGGCAAATTCGACGAAGGACACGCCTTCGGGCTTGACGCGCTGGGGCAGGGCGGGCAGGTCGAGTTTGAGGCCCGGTTCGGCGCGATGCACATCATCCATCAAGGCGATGAGGGAGCGATAGCCATCATTGGCCACTTGTTTGGTGTTGGAGCCACGGAAATGGTCGTTGAAAATCTCCAACGAAATCGGCCCCGTATAGCCCGCCGCCATGACGGCGCGGGTGAATCCCGTCACATCAAGATCGCCCTCGCCGGGCATATTGCGAAAGTGGCGCGACCAATAGAGCAGGTCCATGTCGATCAGCGGCGCATCGGCCATCTGAACGAAAAAGATTTTGTCGCCGGGGATCGAGCGGATGCTGTCGGGCGCGGTTTTGCGCGCCAGTGTGTGAAAACTGTCGAGGATGATGCCGATGTTCGGGTGATCCGCCCGGCGCACGATTTCCCAAGCGTCGCGGTGATCGTTCACATGTTTGCCCCAACACAGCGCCTCATAGCCCACACGCAGACCGCGTTTTGCGGCCCGTTCGCCCAGCTCGCGAAAATCGGCTGCGGCACGGTCAATCCCGCCCAAAGCCTGTGGATGGCACGACGAACAGACCAACACCAAATCGGTGCCAAGTTCCTGCATGAGATCGAATTTGCGCTCGGCCCGGTCAAAGGCCTTGGCGCGCAGGGGTTCGGGCAGACCTTCGAAATCGCGGAAGGGTTGGAACAGGGAAATTTCCAACCCGTGATCGCGGATCATATTGCCCACATCACGCGGGCTGCCGTCAAAGGCGATGAAGTCTTGCTCGAAAATCTCGATCCCATCAAACCCGGCCGCCGCAATGGCGTCGAGTTTTTCGCGCAGATCGCCGGAAACAGAAACGGTCGCAATCGAGGTTTTCATGGCAGGCTCCTTGGACAGCTTAAGTGAGCTTAGGACAAAAGATCTTGGCGCAGGCGGTCTTGGTCAAGCGGCAGGTTGGTGAACAGGCCCCAAGCGTGAACGCCTTGGAAAAAGAACAATTCCCAGCCCGAGATGATGTCGAGACCTTGGGCCGCGGCATCGGTCAAAAATTCGGTCTCGACGGGTGTGTAAACCGCATCAAAGGCCCATTCGGCCCCCTCCATCGCTGTGGCGGGCAGGGGGGTTCCCTCTTTGCCAACCATACCAACGGGTGTGCAATTGATCAAACCGGCGGCACCTTTGGCGGCCTCTGCGGCGCTGTCAAAGACCGTGACCGTGGTGTCGGGCGCGGCGGTGCGCAGATCGGCAGCAAGGTCCTCGGCCTTGGCGCGGTCCATATCGACCAGACGAATTTCAGCCGCACCAAGGGCAATGAGGCCAAAGGCCACAGCCCGGCCCACACCGCCAGTGCCGATCATCAAGGTGACTCCCGTGGGCATCGCGGCGCGCTGGCGGGTGTAGGCGGCGACAAAGCCGGAATAGTCGGTGTTAAAGCCTTTGGTGTGGCCGTTCTCGAAAATAGCGGTGTTGACCGCGCCGATCGCCCGCACCAGAGGATCATCAATCTCGACCTTGGCCACCACTTTTTCCTTGTAAGGGTAAGTCACATTGGTGCCGCGATAGCCCTTGGCCGCCAGCCCTGCGAAAATCGTGTCCCAGCTTGCACCGATGTCATGCGGGACAAGGCGGTCATAGCGGACATGCTTGCCGTTTTGTGCGCCGCAGAGCTCATGCAGACGCGGGGAGCGGGAGGCGGCGATATTGTCGCCGATCAGGCCGAGGAGAATGTCGGGAGCACTCATTTTGAAGCGGTCTCTTTCTTGCGGAATTTGGTCCAGAGCGGGGTTTGCGACGCAAAGATCAGGATCACGGCGATAAACAGCACGAGCGACAGCGGGCTGGTCACGATGCCATGGAAAAACCGGCCAAGGTCTTCGCGTTCAGAAATGATGGCGCGCCGCCAATTGTCATCCAAAAGGCGCGACAGGATCACACCGAGGATCACGGGACCAAGCGGATAGCCATAATGGCGCATGAAATAGCCAAAGACGCCAAAGCCAAGCATCCAATAGACATCGGTGATCGAATTGTTCACCGCATAGGCCCCGACGATGGACAAGAGCAGGATCAGCGGGATCAACACAGCGCGCGGCATTTCGACGATTTTGGTGAACAGTTTGATGCCGGTGAGGCCAAACAGCAGCATAAAGAAGTTGGCCATGACCAAAGCGCCGACAATGAACCAGAACATATCGGGTTGCTCGACCATCAACATCGGGCCGGGGTTCAGCCCGTGAATGAACAGCGCGCCGATCATGATCGCGGTCACCGCGTCGCCCGGAATGCCCAGCGTCATCATCGGGATAAAGGCCCCGCCCACGGCAGCATTGTTGGCGGTTTCCGGTGCCACAAGGCCCTCAATCGCGCCTTCGCCAAAGGGACGGGACGGGTTTTTGGTGACGCGTTTGGCGTGATCATAGGCCATCAACGCCGCGATATCGCCGCCGGTGCCGGGGAGGGCGCCGATCAGAACGCCGATGGTCGAGGTCTGAAGCGACAGCGGCAAGTGTTTGCGGATCGTGCCAAAGGAGGGAACGATGCGGTTGATTTTCTGGCGGATCGCGGGGGTATCGACGTGGTGGAGTTGCATGAGAGCTTCGGAGACGCCAAACATGCCGATCATCACGGCGATAAAGTTGATGCCGCCGCGCATCAACGGGATGTCAAAGGTGAAGCGTTCGGTAAAGGTCAACGGGTCCATGCCGACTGCGCCAATGGCAATCCCAAGAGCGCCCGCAAAAATACCTTTGACCAACGACCCGGAGGACAAAGAACCGACAAGCAGAATGCCGAGAACGGCCAAGAGCATATAGTCACGCGGTTGGAATTTAAGCGCGAAATCCGAGACGACCGGGGCCAGAACGGCCAGCACAACGATCCCGACCAGACCGCCGAAAAACGACATGACGGTGGTGGTGCCGATGGCTTCACCGGCTTCGCCGCGTTGCGCCATGGGGTAACCGTCCATCGCGGTGGCGATGGCAGAGGGCGCGCCGGGGATGTTCAAGAGGATCGCCGTGCGCGAGCCACCGTACACGCCGCCCATATAGATGCCGATCATCAGCGAAATCGCGGGCAAAACATCCCAGGAGAAGGTGAAGGAAATAAGGATCGACACGGCCATGGTCACAGACAGGCCGGGGATCGCGCCGACGTAAACGCCCGCAAATGTGCCCACGCCGACAAGTACCAACAATTCAGGATGGGTGAAAATCGTCAGAAATGCCATGAACGCGTCCATCATGCACCTCCTTTAAAAAGATTGCGCAACAGCTGAAGGGCCTCAGCCTCGGGAACGATGCCAGCGGGCATCAAGACAGTGAACACGATGCGGAACACCAGATAGATCGCGAGCAGGCTGCCCAGCGAGACGAGCAGGGTGAAACCCCAACTGCGTTTGGAGAGAAGTTTGATCGACGCAATCAGGAAAAGCGCGGATGTTGGCAAAAATCCAAGTGGTTTCAAGAGGACGCCATAGGCGACGAGAAACAGGGCAAGGATAATAACGAGCGGGGGTGTGATGTCTTCCATCACGGTTTCGTCTTCTGTTTTCGACAGTTTCACAGTGCGCCAAAAGACAATCGCCACGCTGATCAGCATCACGGCCGCTGTGGCCATGGGGACAGATCCCGCGCCGGACAGCGCCTCAAACCCGGAGATTCCATAGGCGTTCCACAGCAGGACACCGCTGAAGATCACGAGACATGCAGTAAAGACAAGCTCGCCAGGGCGACGTTTGTCGACGATGCCACCAGGGGTAGCGTCCGATGAGCCGTCCCGCGTCGAGTCATGGTGATGAACGTGATCTTGCATCTCTCCTCCAAGAGTTTGTCTGCTGTGAATTGAAACACCGCCCCTTACCGGAAAGGGCGGTGCCAGTGTTCGGCCAAAGCCGAACGCGTTTTGGACGTCTGGTGCTTATTCGCCGGGACGCGCGATGCCGAACTCTTCCGGCGAAGATTTGGTCATGCCAGCGTCTTGGAGCAACCACGTGGTGCCTTGCTGCCATTTGGTCAGGAAGGCCTCGGCTTCGTCGCCCGAAATGCTCATCAAGGTGAAGCCACGGGTTTCCATCAGGTCGGTAAAGTCCGGATTGGTCGCGGCCACGGCAAAAGCGCCTTCGAGTTTTTTAACGACATCATCCGGTGTGCCTTTTTTGACGAAAACGCCAAAGAACGGACCCCAGGGCAGATAGGTCGCAAAGCCTTCGTTGGTTGCTGTCACCGGAGCAACGCCCGGAAGGTATTCGTTTTCTTGCACATCCACCACGGCGAGGGCTTTGATTTTACCGGCGCGCACGCTTTCAATCGCAGCGCCCAAAACCGCAGGCATCACGTCGATTGCGCCCCCTTGCAGGGCAGTCAATGCCGGGCCGTCACCATCGTAAGGCACAGAAATCACATCAAGATCGCCTTCGACCGTTTCGATCATCGCAGTGACAACAGAGGGCACACCGCCCGGACCTGTGGACCCAAGGCGCACTTCACCCGGATGCTCTTTGATATATGCGATCATGCCAGCATAATCGTCAAACGGCGCATCCGCACCGGCCACAAGAATGGGCGTGCCGCGGGCCAGAATGTTGATCGGGGTAAAGTCGGAGTAATCTTTGTCGCCAAAGCCCATGACTTTATACAACAGCGGGTTTTCAGCCCCCATCAAGATTTTGTAGCCGTCAGCATCCTCGTTTGCGACATGGTTCAATGCGATGGCGCCAACACCGCCGGTCATGTTTTGCAACACGATTGTGCCATCCAGGATCTCTTCGGCATGCGGCGTCACGGCACGCATCACGGTGTCTGTCGAACCACCGGCGCCCCATTGGATGATCCCTTGGATTTCCTTGGCTGGGTACTCCTGTGCCACGGCGGCAGCCGACATAAGGCTCAGTGCGGAGACTGCGCCGATCAAGAAACGTTTCATAGATGTCCTCCCATCAATGTTTTGCAGAGCCTCTGTCCTTGGCTCCCCTATGCATAACAGATATGCAAATTGTGAATAACGTCAAATACCGAAACATTGATATTATTAACCTAGCGTTATTTTGTCATCTGCCACCGCACAGTTTTGCGCGCAAAAGCGGTGCCCTTTTAGGAGCTTAACGGCTCAGTTGCTGCAAGCACCAGTTCTTTGCGAAACTGCGTTATCGCGTATTCGGCAAAGCTGGATAAGACGCGCCCCTGTTTTTTGACCACATAGCTGCGGATGCAGCTGGCCTCTTTCAGCGGACGACGCACGATTCCGGGCATGTACACTTCGGCAACGGAAAAGCGGTCGATCAACGCAACGCCAAGACCATGGCGCACGAGGCTGACAACGGTTTGGGCAAAACGACCACGCATACTGTGTTGCATGTCTATGCCGTGATCCAGAAACGGTTTGACCAGCAAAGCGCCATAGGGATCATCGGGATCGACCCCGACAAGAGGTTCATTGACCAGATCGTGGACCGAGATTTCGTCTTTCTCCGCCAAAGGATGCCCCTCTGGCAACACACAGACCAACGTGGTCGCGGCGATCTCTTCGGTTTCGATGCCGGGGTTATCGACCTTGGAGCTCATGATCACAAATTCGCCCCGTTCCAACAAAAGGTAGTCGACGGTCTCTTCGATCTTGAGAATGTTCAGGTCGATATACAGATCGGGGAAACGGGAGCGGACATTGCGCAGGGCACGGGCGGCGATGAATTGGGCGACGGAGGGAGCAGAGGCAAAGGCGAGTTGAACGTTTTCGCCTTTTTGCAGGCTCTCAAGAGACAGTTGGAGGTTTTCAACCCCCTTATAAACGGCGCGGATTTGGTCGAACACGGTTTGCGCCTCGACGGAGGGGACAAAAAGCCCGGAGCGGCGTTCAAACAGCCGCAGGTTCAGCGTCTCCTCGGTGTGCTTGATCAACCGGCTGACACCCGGCGCAGACACGCCGAGATACTCCGCCGCGCCCATGATCGTGCCGCGCAACATGACCGCACGAATGACTTCGATTTGTCTCAGGGTGATATCACGCATGGATGGGTCCTCATCGGGCACTGACGCTCGGTTATGAATAACACAATGTTAATGTAGAAATATACATGATACTTGACGTTAATTCATGCAAGTATGAAAAGTCTTTCCAATTTGGAGGAAAATATCATGACTGCTCACGCGACCCCTTCCCAAGAGACCTTTGATCTGATCGTGATCGGGTCTGGTGCGGGCGGGCTGAGTGCCGCCGTGACCGCTGCGCATCTGGGGCGCTCTGTTGTCGTGCTTGAGAAAGAGCCGGTGATGGGAGGGACCTCGGCCTGGTCCGGCGGATGGATTTTTGCGCCCCGCAATCCGGTGGCACAGCGCGCGGGCATCGTCGAGGACATAGACGCGCCGCGTCAGTATATTAAGGCCGTCACGGGCAACTATTACAAAGAGGAAAAGGTCGAGGCCTTTCTCGATGCCGCCCCGAAAATGGTCGCCTTTTTCGAAGACAACACCGCTCTGCAATTTGACGGCGGCTTGGTCATTCCCGACACCTACGGCCATCAGCCGGGTGCGGGCATGGGCGGGCGATCGGTGATTGCCAAACCCTTTGATGCGCGGGCTTTGGGTGCGAGCGTGAACATCCTGCGTAAGCCTCTAAAAGAGACCTCGTTCAAGGGTATGACGATTCAATCCGGTGCCGATCTCAAGGCCTTTATGACCATGACGCGATCAGTCAAATCCTTTGCCTATGTGACCCGCCGCGTATTGCGACATTTCCGCGATCTTGCGTTTCACAAACGGGGCATGGAGCTGCGCAATGGCGCGGCTTTGATTGGACGCTTGATGAAATCGGCCAAGGATGCGGGGGTTGATCTGAGAGTGTCGCAATCCGTTTCTGGTTTGATTTTTGATGGGGGGCGCATCACAGGCGTGCGCCTGAAGGATGGGTCAACGCTGATCGGCAAATGTGGCGTTGTTCTGGCCTGTGGCGGCTATGGTCATGATCTGGCGCGTCGCGCGGAAACCTTTGAACGCAATGACGAAAACCTGACCCTCGCCGTGCCCTCGGCAACGGGCGACGGGCTCCGGCTTGGCGAAGCTGCCGGTGCCGTGATGGATCTCGATCTGGCCAGCGCCACCGCCTATTGTCCGGTGTCGCATGTTGTGTGGCCGGACGGGTCCAAAGGCCCGTTCCCTCATATCATTGATCGCGGCAAACCCGGTGTGATCGGGGTGCTTTCGGACGGCAAACGGTTCTGCAATGAGGGGCTTGGCTATCATGATTATGTGACATCCATGATGGATGCGGTCGACGCCGATGCCCCGGCGCGCTCCTGGCTGGTTTGTGATCATCGTTTCTTGCGGCGTTTCGGACTTGGCGTCGTGCGGCCTGCGCCGGTGCCCTTTGGCTACTGGGTCAAGTCCGGTTACCTCAAAACGGGCAAGACGATTGCGGCGCTGGCCAAGGCCTGTGGTATTGATCCGTCCGGGTTGGAGACAACGGTGGCTGAGTGGAATGAGGGTGCCCGGCGTGGCGAAGACCCGGTCTTTGGGCGCGGCCGCACCGCCTATATGCGGCTTCAGGGCGATCCCGAATATACTCCAAATCCGAACGTCGCCCCGATCGAGCAGGGGCCGTTTTATGCGGTCGAGGTTGTGCCGGGCAGCTTTGGCACCTTTGCGGGCCTGAGCACCGATGGATCGGCGCGTGTGCTGGACGGGCAGGGGCACGTCATCGCGGGTCTTTACGCGGCGGGCACGGACAATGCGAATGTGTTTGGTGGGTTTTATCCGGCGGGTGGGATCAACCTTGGGCCTGCCATGACCTTTGGTTTTGTGGCCGGACGTCATGCCGCCACACAGGAGATTTGATCATGTCCCGTCCCTTGAGTGCCGCCCACCTCACCGCCATCGACCTTGCCCCGCCGCGTTTCATCGAAGCCGCCGCCAAAGCCGGGTTTGATGGTGTCGGACTGCGGCTTTTGCGCGTGACGGACACGTCCCCCGGTTATCCGCTGTCTGACGATCCCGCGATGCTACGCGCCACCAAAACGGCGATGGCCGCCACCGGGATCACCGTTGGTGACATCGAGTTTCTCAAGGTAACGCCTGACACGCGGGTTGCGGACTATGAGTGGTTGTTTGACATGGGGGCGGAGCTTGGGGCGCATCACCTGATCACCGCCCCTTATGACCCTGATCTGTCGCGACTGTCCGACACGCTGTCTGCGCTGGCGGAGGCCGGTAAATCGCGCGGCGTGGCGATCATTCACGAGTTTTTCCCTTGGACCGATGTGCCCGATCTCGACACTGCGTTGCGGGTGGTGGAGGCGGCCGGACCTGAGGTGCATCTCTTGGTCGATAGTTTGCATTTTGATCGCTCGGGGTCCTCGCTTGCCCAGCTTGCTGCGATTTCGCCCGATCGTCTTCCCTTTGCGCATCTGTGTGACGGGCCTGTGGCCGAGCACTATACAACCGATGAGTTGCTGTTCACCGCGCGCGAAGCGCGGCTTGCGCCGGGCGAGGGCCAGATTGATCTACGCGCTTTTGTGGAGGCTTTGCCTGACGATCTGCCATTGTCGCTTGAGGTGCCGATGAGGTCTGCAGAGGGGGCCGAAGCTGTGCTGGCTCATGTGTGCTACATCGCACGGCATTGGCTGGCGCAGTGAATAACATTCATGACACGCCTTCATGACCTCGGACAGGCCGAAGACGGCTGTCAAAGGCGAGATGCGCTTTGAAAAGGTAGGTTGCGCCTATAACAGCCATTTCGAAGTATCCTGCGTACGTCTTCGGGACGGCATCATCAGCCCAGAAGTTCCTTTTGATCTCTCGGCGGGTGGTTGAACGATCTCGATCAAGTGTCATAGAGATCTTTGTCTTGGTGGCCTTCGCCTGAAGCATCTCGCTAAGATTCTACGTTCATCTAGAGTCAATTTTCGGTAGGGTCGTTTTATCATATCCTCCTGATTTACATCGAGGCTTGATCGAGGCTGTGGCCTCAATGGATCCAACATCTGATCGCGAAGCTGTAGACCATTGATAGGAAGTTTCGTTTGAGTTTTTCGCATCTGGTTGTCAGTCTGTGCATGTCCTTCACTCTGCAAAAGAACCGTTCGACAAGGTTCGTTTTGCGTAGACATCTGGATCGTGCGGCAACCAATCCCAACGAGCACTTTGCCGGATGGTGGGCGCGCGCACGGCCCAACCTCAGCGAATGTTCGAGATCCATATGGCCCAACGCCACATGGGTCACAAACCGGGAATAATTATATTGTAAATGCGGCGCGGAAGGCGGCGAGCGCGGCATCTGGATCGTTGGCGGCAAAGGCCTCCATGCCAACAGGTCCACGGTATCCCATCTCGTCGAGCGCCCGCGCAACGCCTGTATAGTTGATTTCGCCCGTGCCCGGCTCGCAGCGGCCCGGATTATCCGCGACTTGCACTTCACCGATCCAGGGCAAGCAAGCGGCGCACCACCGCACCAGATCGCCTTCGCCAATTTGGGTGTGATATAGGTCCAGATTGATCCGCAGTTGGGGGCGATTGACGGTTGAAACCAGCGCCAAAACATCAGCCGTAGACCCGAAAGGGCACCCCGGGTGATCCAGCGGATTCAGGTTTTCCAATGTAAACGTTACGCCTTCTTCCTCGGCCATGTCGCAAACGCGGTGCAGCGTATCAATGGCACGCTGCATCATGCCGGGGGAAAACACTCCATGACGCGGGATCGGAATTCCGCCATCGCCCAGACCGGTGCCATGCAGATTAAGCCGGGCAACCCCAAGCCGTTTGCCAACGTGAGCGGTTTCACGGGCCGAAGCGAGAAGGGTTTGGGCGCCTTCTGCGTCGCTCAAGCGGCCTTGGAGGTAGCCATTCATGATCGTGAAGTTCGCCCCCGTGGCCTCCAACTTGGCGAGATCATGGTCGGGCCAATTCCATAGGCCAACTCCAAATCCCATCTCTTTGAGGCGCGATGCGCGCCATTCAATCGGCTTGTCCTGCCACAGCATTTCAGCGCATGCGGCCAGTGCAAAAGGTTGGGTCATATTCATATCTCCGGGACCACCCAAAGGCGGATTACATAAGGTGTTCAACTTCAGGGGCTGCGATAAAACGCCATTTGCGCAGCGGCCCGGCCATGACGTTCAAGTAATACATCTCGAACCCATGCGGCGCACCGCAAGGATGATGGCCACGCGGCACGCAAACAACGTCGCCATCATGAACCGCCATGGTCTCATTGAGCTGCAAATCGTCTGTATAGACCCGCTGGATTCCAAAACCATTCGCCGGGTTGATCCGGTGGTAATAGGTTTCCTCAAGATAGGTGATATTCGGGAAGTCGTCTTCGTCATGGCGATGCGAGGGATATGACGACCAATTGCCCGCTGGGGTGAAAACCTCGGTCACCAAAAGGCTATCGCAATAATCCTCATTCTCCATTGCGATGTTGTTGATAAATCGGGAATTTGACTCTTCGCCCCGTTGGGTCAGGGTGATGCCATCGGGACCGATCCGTCGCGCCTTGTGCCCGGAGTGACCGGGCGCCCGACAGACCGCAATCGTGCAGTCCGTCGTGGCCTCTGCCTCCCAGTCTTCTCCGTTCGGAACATACAGGCAATGCGGCGGGGTCTTCTCAAAGACATTCATGCGATGGCCAAGCTCACCCCATTCCTGATCCGCAGCGGTAAAGCGTGCCTTCCCCTCAACCATCACGAAGATCACCTCGGTCTTGCCCGTCGCATCCGAAATTTTTTCCCCGGTACGCAATTTGAACAGGTCAAACCCCACATAGCGCCAGCCCGCCGACATGGGTGTGATCTGATGCACTTTTCCGTGCGTTCCAAAGGGACGTTTCAAAAGATCAGACATGTGCGCCTCCGTCGAAAAAACCGGCGTCGCGTGCGAGCCGTTTGAGAGTGGCCAGGCCAAGGGTCTGATAGAGAAGCGGATTGCGCTGGTCGGGGTCCTGTTCAGCCTCAATCACGATCCAACCGTCATAGTTGTTCTCGGCAAGAACCTTCAGAAGCGGAGCAAAATCCACCCCCCCTTCCTGATCGCCTGGCACGGTAAAGACCCCAGCACGCACACCATCCATGAACGACAGCGCGTCCCCCTCGACCTTGTCCCGGATCACGGGGCGGACGTTCTTGGCGTGAAAATGGCGGACGCGGCCGATATGCCTGCGCAACACCACCTCAGGATCGCCGCCACCAAAAACACAGTGACCGGCATCAAACAGAAGCTTCGTCGCAGGCCCCGTGGCCGCCATGAAAGCGTCGATATCCTCAGGCGACTGCACGACAGTGCCCATATGGTGGTGATAGACGAGATCAACCCCTTGATCAGAGCAATATTGCGCAATCTCTTCCACCTTAGCCGCAAACTCGGCCATACCGGCACGATCAAGCACCGGGCGATCCGACAGCGGCCTATCCAGCCCCTGAACCGAATTCGACGTTTCGCATGCAATGCAGACCTTGCAGCCGTTGTGCTTTAGCTTGTCCAAATGCGGCTGGATTGCAGTTTTCTCGTCCTCAATCGAATGCGAAAGCAGGTTGAGCGAGTGCCAGCCCGAGATAAAGGCGAGCCCGTATTCGGCCAAAAGCACACGCAGAGCCTCTGGGTCATCCTGCGGCCAGCGGTGGCCATTCTCGATTCCGTCAAAGCCGATCTGCCGACCCGCCTCGTCCAGGATACGTGCGGTCGGAATATCGGCGCCAAGGGTCTGGTCGTCGTCGTTTGCCCATGCAATGGGATTTGTCCCGAACTGGATCATCGGTTGTCTCTCCTATGGCGGAATGCCCGCCGGGGTGTCAGTTTATCAGCCGTTGGCGGGTCAAGTTTTCAAGGTAATCGGCATAGGCGGCGCGCGATTTTTCCGTTTTGCTCACTGCCGGAACAGCGACATCCCACCAATGCCCCGCAGCGCCGAAGCCCGGACCTTCCTCGGCGGTGGTCTCGATCACGATGACGGTGGGAATGTCGCGACCGCGGGCATGTGAAATCTGGACTTCCAAATCGGCGATGCCCTCGGCCTTGACCGCATAGGCCCCCATCGAGGCCGCATGGGCAACATAATCAATATCGGGCTGGGCCTCGACATTGCAATCGGCATACATGTTGTTGAACGGCGCGCCACCGCAGCCGAGCGTTTGCAGGCGGTTGATACAGCCGTAGCCACGGTTGTCTGTCAAAATCACCGTGAAAGGCACCTTGCGCATCACCGCCGTTGCCAGTTCCGAATTCGCCATCATGTAGGATCCGTCGCCGACAAAACAGATCACGTCGCGTTCGGGTCGGGCCAATTTGAGCCCCATGGCGCCCGCAATTTCGTAGCCCATGCAAGAATAGCCGTATTCCATGTGATAGCCGCCTTGGGATGGTTGCCACAGCAGCTTGAGCGCCCCAGGCATGGTGCCCGCGGCACACATCGCGATGGCGTCTTCCCCCGTCGCGCGCTGAACCGCGCCGATCACCTCGGCATCCAGAGGGCGGCCGTCTTGTGTGGCCTCGCGCGGCAAACAATGGGCCGTGACGGCGGCCAACCACTCCGTCCGACATGCGGCATCGACCGCGGGGGCTCTGTGATTGCCTAGGGCGGCGGAGATCTTTTCCAGTGCCACTTTGGCGTCCGAGACCATCGGGATCGCGCCATGTTTGACCGCGTCATAGGCCGCCACGTTGATCGACACCAACCTGCGACCGGGCTTTTCAAACAACGTCCACGACCCGGTTGTAAAGTCCTGAAACCGTGTCCCCACACCGATGACCAGATCGGCATCTTTCGAAACGGCGTTGGCGGCGGCAGAGCCGTCCACACCGCTCGCGCCAAAATTCATCGGGTGAGCCTGCGCCAACGCCGACTTGCCGGCCTGAGTTTCGACGACAGGGATGTTGTGCGTGCTGGCAAACGCGGCGAGTGTGGCCTCCGCATCGGAATAGATCACGCCTCCGCCGCAGACGATAACCGGATTGGAGGCGGATTTGATCATCGAGACCACTTCGGCGAGTTCGAGACTGTCCGGCTCGGGGCGGCGCACGCGCCAGACTTTGGGGTCAAAGAATTCAACCGGATAGTCGTAGGCCTCGGCTTGCACATCCTGACAGAAGGCAAGGCAGACAGGCCCACAGTTGGCCGGGTCGGTCATCACCGTCAGGGCGCGCGGCAAGCACGTCAAAAGGTGCTCAGGTCGGGTGATCCGGTCGAAATAGCGCACCACCGGCTTGAAGCAATCATTGGCCGAAATGGTGCCATCTTCGAAGCTTTCAACCTGTTGCAAAACCGGATCAGGGCGGCGGTTGGCAAAGACATCGCCGGGTATGAACAACACCGGCAGACGGTTGACATGCGCCAGCGCGGCTGCGGTCACCATGTTGGTGGCACCCGGCCCAATGGAAGAGGTCACCGCCTGTGCGCGGTGGCGTTTCAGCCCCTTGGCATAGGCAATGGCCGCATGTGCCATGGTTTGCTCGTTCTGGCCACGCCATGTTGGGAAACCGTTGCCCGCGTCTTGCAAGGCCTCGCCGAGCCCCGCCACATTGCCGTGGCCGAAAATCCCCCAAATGCCGTCGATAAATCGGTCACCCTCTTTGGTGAGTTGCACGCTCAGCCATTTTACCATGGCCTGCGCGGCGGTCAGTCGGATTGTTCCGCTCATCAGATCACTCCACATTTAGACGAGCATCTGCCCGTGCCTTGTCCCACACCGAACACAGAATCTCATAGCGCATCGCCATCTGTGTCACGGCCTCCGTATCGCTCATCTCGCCCTTCATCCAAGCCCGTGCCGCGTCTCCAAAGATCGTCCGGCCGACGGCAAAACCTTTGACCAGCGGCTGTTTGGCAGCCAACGCAAAGCTCTGCGCAAGATCGGCCTCGGGCGCGTCCAGACCCAGCACAACGATCCCTCGCGTCCGCGGATCATTGCGTTCGATCGCGGTCACCGCGTTTTGCCACGCAGCGTCCGTCTTAAACGGCTCAAGCTTCCACCAATCAGGGTAGACACCCGCATCGTAGAACTGCTGGATCAGGGTCGCGCTTGTGGTGTCGTCCACGGGGGCGACCTTGGAGGGGATCACCTCCAGCAGAAATTCAAGATTGTTGCGGCGCGCCGCCGTGAACAGCCGCTTGACGCGACCTTCCTGCAACGCGCGGGTTTCGGGCGTGTCGTCTGGGTGGCAAAAAACCAAAAGCTTTACCACATTCTCGCGCGCCCATTCTTTGAAACGGCCGAGGTCAAGCCCTAGGTCCTCTTCAAACGCGATCGGGCGCGACCCCGGCAGCTCGGTCGGGCGACCGATCCACAGGCCAGAGCCGGACGCGGCGTGCAGGGCGGACCGTCCAATGCGATTGTCGCATAAGATACCGTACCCGGGCTGACCATTCTGGACCTTGAGCGCCGCCGCGAGGCAAAGCTCTTTGAACAGGCTGCCTTTGTCTTTCGAGTAGCCGTCCATCTCTTCAAGTTGCAGGCGGTGATCAAAGGCAAAGGTGCGTATGGTCGACCAGTCGCCATGCCGATTTGTGGCCCAATGCACCTGTTCCAACTCGGTGTCGTTGCGCAGATCTTTGCGCACAATACCGCGATCAAAGAAAAACTGTAGCTCATCCCAGCTTGGATAGGCCGGGGTACAGCCGTGCCGACTGACCGCAAAAGCCCCACAGGCGTTGGCATATTTCAGAGTGGTCGACCAATCTTCACCATCAAGCCAGCCTTTGAGCAGACCCGAAAAGAAACCGTCGCCCGCGCCCAGAACATTAAACACCTCAATCGGAAAGCCCGGCCCGGTTTGGCCATCGTCCAGACTGTCAGGGATATCACCGTCAAACGCCACCGCACCATCCGCTCCGCGCTTGCACACCAGCGTCGCCTTCGAGACCTTGCGCACGGCACGCAGCGCTTTGATCGTATCGGTCGAGCCGCCCGCGATATGGAATTCTTCCTCGGTCCCGACAATCAGGTCGAAGTAATGCAGCGTCTCCATCAGCTTGGCGGTGACCTCAGCGCTTTCGACGAAGCGGCTTTCACCGTCGCCGTGACCGGCCAGTCCCCAAAGGTTTGGGCGATAGTCGATGTCCAGTGCCGTCTTCAATCCGTACTGACGGGCCAGTTTCAATGCCTTGATGACGGCGGCCTTAGTGCGCGGGTGGCTCAGATGGGTGCCGGTCGCAAGGACCGATCGCGCTGACGCGATGAAAGCCTCGTCGATGTCCTCCTCACACAGCGCCATATCCGCGCAGTTCTCACGGTAGAAGATCAGAGGGAATTGCGTCTCATCACGGATGCCAAGGATCACCAACGCAGTCAGACGCTCGCTGTCGGTTTTGACGCCTTGGGTCGAGACGCCATGACGCTCCAACTCTTCACGGATGAAGCGGCCCATATGCTCGTCACCAACGCGCGTGATCAGGCCAGACTTCAGGCCCAAACGCGCAGTGCCACAAGCGATGTTGGTTGGAGAGCCCCCGATATACTTGTCAAATGACCCCATATCCTCGAGCCGTCCGCCGATTTGAGATCCATATAGGTCTACGCCCGCGCGGCCAATCGTGATTACGTCAAGCTTGGTCATATGTCTCTCTCCTTAAGGCGCCACCGGGCGACCGTTCGAGGTCGCCATCGCGTGAATGATTTTCTCGATTTTCAGGCCCTCGGCGAAATCAGGACCGCAGGGCGCATCGCCCGCTATGGCGCGGATCAAGTCGCGGGCCTCGATCACTTTTTGCTCATTGAAACCGAAATTATGGCCCGGGGCAGGACAGAAGGCCGCGTAATCGGGTTGCTCCGGCCCGCTCAGGTGGCGAGTGAAGCCCGCGTCATCTGTTCTGTGGAGCCAAAGTTCGTTCATATTCTCTTGATCGAAGATGATCGTGCCATCGGATCCTTGCACTTCCCATTGCAAGCGACACTTGCGCCCGCGTGCGACCCGAGAGGTCGCAAACACGCCCTGCGCGCCGGAGGCAAAGCGGATCAACGCCAGCGCACTGTCCTCATTTTCAACCGCCTTGGGGCCCTCGGGAGAGTGCCGCAGGGGAATGGCGATCTGGGTCTGGGCGGTCAATTCGGACACATCCCCCATCAGTTGGATCATCACGCTGACCAAGTGGCACCCAAGATCACCAAGCGCCCCAAGACCGCCCGCTTTTTTGGTCATCCGCCATGACCAAGGCAGGTCCGGATCAGCGCTGTAGTCCTCGTCATAGACCCCGCGAAAGGTCAGCGGCGCGCCGATCCCTCCCTCCGCCAGTATTTTGCGCGCCATTTGAAAGGCGGGTGAGCGCAGATAATTATAGCCAAGAAGCGTCACCTGATCGGGATTTCGCGCGGCAAAGGCGGTCATTGCTTCGGCATCTTCCAGCGTCAGTGCCATCGGCTTTTCCAGCCAGACATGCTTGCCGGCCTTCAGCGCGGCCTCTGCCATCGGTCGGTGCAGACTATTGGGCGTTGTGATCGACACCACGTCGACCGCAGGATCGGTAATGGCGGCCCGCCAATCATCGGTGCTTCGCTGAAATCCAAACTGGCGAGCAAAACGGACGGCGGAGTCTTTTGTGACATCACTCAGAATTTCCAGTCGGGGCGGCTCGCCCCCGAACACCGTCGCAACCTGACGCCATGCCAGCGCATGGCACTTTCCCATAAAGCCTGTGCCGATCAGGGCCACACCAAGCGATTTATCCGGCATTTTGTACATTTTACACACAATTTCCTAAAGTGCGCTCGGAAGGTCGTTCCGCGCCTTACTGTCCAAGGACCTGCAAACTCTCCGGGAATGAGCTGCGCGCGCAGCCCATCCCGGGAGGAGTTCAGATGGTACCATCAAGCGATCCTTCGAGTGCGGCCATTTCTTGACCGCCCGCCATGAGGTCTTGAAGCTCTTCGGGAGTGATTTCTCCCCGCTTGGCTGTCCCTAACGTTTTACCTCGATTGAGCACCGTGAACCGGTCGCCAACAGCCAGCGCATGACGCACATTGTGGCTGATAAAGACAACGCCGATGCCCTGTTTGCGCACCCTGTCGATGGTTGCCAGAACATTTGACGTCTGGCGCACACCCAGCGCCGAGGTTGGCTCATCAAGGATCAGAACCTTAGCCCCGAAGTAGACAGCACGCGCGATGGCGACGGTCTGACGTTCACCACCGGACAGTGTGCCGACGGCTTGATCGGGACCGCGCAGGTTGATGCCCATCTGACGCATTGCTTCAATGGTGACCTCATTGGCTTTGGCCACGTCAAACCGTTTCATCAGCCCCCGTCCTGTCGTTGGCTCGCGTCCCATGAAAAAATTTCGCGTCACGCTCATCAATGGGATCATCGCCAGATCTTGGAACACGGTCGCAATCCCGGCCTCCATCGCGTCACGCGGGGTGGCGAAATTCAACGGTTTGCCTTCAAACAGGATTTCGCCCTTTGTCGGTCGGTGTACGCCCGACATTGTTTTGATGAAGGTCGACTTGCCCGCGCCGTTATCACCCAAAAGGCAGTGGCATTCCCCGGGTCGAACATCAAAGCTGACCCCGGCAAGAGCGATGATATTCCCGAAATGCTTTTCAATGTTTTTCATTTCGACAATCGGACTGTCGTTTTGTGTGGCGTCGCCATGATGGAACTTGGTGTCTTGAGTCATCTCAGCGCTCTCCCGTCACTCGTTTGCGGATGGCATTGTTGAACATCACGGCGATCAACAACATTCCGCCGAGAAACACCTGAAACCAGTCCTGATCGAAGTTGGTATAGGTCAGCCCGATGACGACCATGCCGAAAATGATCGAGCCAAAGAACGCACCGATGGCCGATCCATACCCGCCAGTCAGCAAACACCCACCAACCACTGCCGCGATAATCGCCTCAAATTCCTTTTGAAATCCGCGTCGTGCGTCTGTGGAGCCCGCATCCATCACGGTGATGATGGCCACCAATGCTGCACAACATGCGGTCAGCATGAACAACGAAACCTTGACCTTGTTGACCGGAACACCGGAGTTCGAGGCCGCAGTCCGATCCCCACCAGCGGCGAAGATCCAGTTTCCGACCGGCATGCGCAAAAGCACATAGGTTGCGATCAGAGCGATAGCGACGAACCAGAGGATTTCGACTGGGATACCAGGCACTTTTGGCGTGCCATTATTGAAGGTTGCCACAAGGCCCATATCCGCGAGCTTCGCAAACAGCCCCGGAAAGGCGTCCCCGGAAAAGACCGGTGCCAGCCAATCGTTTTCGACCGCTTCGCGCACACCGCGCAACTGTGTCGAGCCACCTGTGGCCCATTTCAGCCCGACAAGCGACAAGCCGCGCAGGATGAACAAAAAGGCCAGCGTGACAATGAACGACGGCAAACCCGAGCGAATAACAAGATTTCCGCTCAACGCGCCAACAGCGCCCGCAAAGATAAATGTCAGCGGAATTGCGGCGACGAGCGGCAAGTGCCATGTGACCGCACAGACACCGAAAAACAAACCCGAAAAGGCCACCATAGAGCCAATTGACAGATCGAATTCCCCGCCGATCATCAACAGCGCCGCGCCAATGGCCAGAATGCCCAGTTGGGATGCGGGGGTCATAAAGTTTATGATACCCGACAGGCTGAACATTGATCTGTCAGCGGTAATGGAAAAGAAAATTACAACCAGTATGACGCCCGCGACGGCCCCAAGTTCCGGACGTTTGATCAATTGCGCAAATAGCGGTTCGGCCTTGAGCCGTTCGTCCGCAGCGCCTTGGACGGTATCATTCATTCTGACCTCCCTTTTTCAAGTGGAGCGGCACTTTTGTGCCGCTCCGTTCTTGTGCTTGGTGCCACCCGGAGTTAGCGGATGCCTTTAGCCGACAGTTCGATAACCTGAGCAGCCTTGTCAGCCGTAATCAGGTTCGGACCCGAGGGAACATTGCCACCGGGCATCAGGCCAAATTTGGCGTGCAGCGCCATGAAGTTGACGGACAGATAGCCCTGCAAGAACTGCTGCTGGTCGATCGCAAAAGCAGCATCGCCATCGACGATGGACTGCAGGAAGCTGGCCGACAGATCGAACGAAGCAACGTTTACGTCGCGACCAGATGCTTTGGCCGCGGCAACTGCAGGCTCACCCGCGGTCGAGGCGCCGAGGGCCATCACCGTGTCAATAGCGGTATCCGAAGATAGAGCTGCGGCCACCTTGGCTTCGATCTCCGCTGGATCGTTGCTGGTTGGCAAGACGGTCACAGAGCCGCCAAAACCTTCGGCAAAACCGTCGCAGCGCAGGTCAAGCGAGACGTTGCCGACCTCTTGGTTCACACAGATAGCGGTTTTGCCGCCCATCTCAGCCAGCTTTGCGCCAGCAGATTTCCCCGCATCGAACTCGTCCTGACCCACATGAAGAAGGGCACCAAGGCCCTTGGAGACATCCGAGCCGGAGTTGATCGAGATGACCGGAATACCAGCCGAAACGGCGCGCTGGATTGACGGTCCAAGCGCATCTGCGTCGGGAATCGACACGATCAGACCAGCCGGTTCCTGGTTTACGGCAGCGTCGATGAGTTGTGACATGGCGACCATGTCGAATGTTTCCGGCGAGCGATAGTCGACGTTAACGCCGGCGTCCTTGGCCGCTTGTTCGGCACCATTTTTTACAACCGACCAAAACGGATCGTTGGCCTGACCATGGGCGACAACAACGATGTCCTGCGCAAGAACTGGCGTTGCGATCGCAAACGCGCTCGCAGCCAGAGCGGCTTTTACAAATTTTTTCATGGATCTCCTCCCTTAGGTTCCACTGATTATTTGGGGCGAGGCCCCGCGTTCATCCGGCTGTACCGGATTTCGTATCCCCGGCCTTTGTCGGTCGGAGAAATCTGTTTCGAGCGCTCGCTGTTACGCCAAGACTGGCGCAACCTCCTCCAGCAAGACCGCCCGACCCAACTCTAACGACCGATTTGCAGCCTCAGCCATTGCCAAAGCCGTCACGCCATCCTCAAGGGTGACAGGGAACGTCGATTTCGTCTCAACAGCTTCGACAAATGCGATCCATTCCGCCTCGTATGCCGGCATGTAGCGTTCGAGGAAGAAGTAGGTCGGCTTGGCTCCGGTCACGCCCGCCACTGTGGATTTCACCATGGTGTTTTCCAGCATGTTTTGCGCCTGAAGCAGCCCTTCCGAGCCCAGCAGTTCAAGACGTTGATCATAGCCATAAACGGCGCGCCGCGAGTTTTTGATCACGGCAATTTTGCCGTCGGCATATGTCATCGTCACCACGGCGGTATCAACGTCACCCGCAATCCCGATCTCGGGGTCTACGATAGACGAGCCAACGGCAGAAATGCTGACAGGTGTCTCCCCCATAATGAAGTTTGCCATGTCGAAATCATGGATCATCATGTCACGGAACAACCCGCCAGACACTTTGATATAAGAAACTGGTGGCGGGGACGGATCGAACGACGTGATCGACAACAGTTCCGCTTTGCCGATCTCACCGCCAGCCAGCGCGGCTTTTACGGCCGAGAAGTTTGGATCAAAGCGGCGGTTAAAGCCGATCATGACCGGTCGGCCAGACTGTGCGACCGCCGCTTGACACGCGCGGGCCCGCTCAAGGCTGAGATCAACAGGCTTTTCGCACAGCACCGCTTTGCCGGCGGCGGTTGCGCGTTCAATCAAATCCGAATGCGTATCGGTCGATGTCGCAATAAGCACCGCATCAATCGTTGGATCGTCGATGATTTCGTCCGTGGTGCGCACCTCGCAACCAAAGTTCGCTGCGAGCTGTTTTGCGTTTTCGGCAATCATATCCGAAACCGCCACAAGTGTGCTCTTGCGGTGTGCGGTGATGGCTTTTGCGTGCACTGTCGCAATCCGTCCCGCACCGAGAAGTCCAACCTTCAACATGCATCCTCCCTTTCCCGAATCTTGGGTATGTATGGAGTCATAACGGCAACCTGCACGCGCGTGCAAGAATAAATTGCACGCGCGTGCAAACACATTGTCTTTTTCGGCTCCGTCGCGATACACTCGGATGAACGGAGGGCCGAATGAGCCAGATGGAAAACCAGAGGTCGGACGAGACAGTGACCGCAGACGATGTCGCAAAGCTGGCAGGCGTCTCGCGCTGGACGGTTAATCGTGCCTTTAAAAAAGATGCCTCGATCTCGAGAAAAAGTCGGGAAAAAGTAATGGGTGCCGCGCAGACGTTAGGCTATGTGCCCGATCTTCTGGCCTCAAGCCTCGCCTCCGATCGCAGCAATCTTGTCTGTCTGTTGATCGACGATTTTGCCAACCCGCACAAACTTGTCATGTTGGAAAGATTAACCCGAGTTCTGCGCAAGAACGGATTGGACACGCTTCTGGTGAACACCTCCGATGAAGAGGACACCTCTGCTGCACTGCTCAACGCCAGCCAAAGACGCGTAGATGCCGCGGTTCTCATCGGCATACAATTCACGGATCGCAGCCTCGCGACCGCTTTGGGGGCGCGCCGCGTGCGTAAGTTGATCGTCTTCGCACGCAGCTCCGAAAACCCCGATACGATTTCGATCTGCTGTGACGACCGTGCGGCAATGAACGAAATCACGGATTACATCGTAGAGAAAGGCTATCGAAAGCCGCTTTTTCTTGCGGGTCCGCAGTCCACGTCGGCGCATTTGGGGCGCAAGGAGACATTTCTCAAACGCTGGCAGGATGCATTCGGCGCAACGCCGGATTTTGTTTCAGTGGCCCGCTACGATCCGCAGTTGGCTTATGATCAGGTTGTAGGTTATTTTGCGGATCACCCGGCCTTGAACAACGTTGATATCATCGTTTGTGAAAACGATGCACTTGCCGTTGGGGCCGTTGATGCGATCCGCACGAAACTGGGGCTCCGCGTCCCCGAGGATATCGCCGTCATCGGGTTTGATGACATTCCTCAAGCCGATAGCGCGAATTACAAATTGACCACATATCGCCAGCCTCTCTCGGCAATGGCCGAAGGATTGGTCGAAGTCCTGAAAGGGACGTCCGAAAATGAGCATCTCCGCCATTTTCTGGGCAAGCTTGTTGTTCGTGAAAGTGCTTGATGTAGGCCTTGACGGCTTTGTCATGGTGTTCGGCTGGCCTTGTTGCATAGATCGACTGCAGTCTGGAACGCGCCGTCCCCGAGACGGAATTCAGGCGGTGCGTTCGAAAGTGGGCTGACCAAGTCCGGTCATCCGGTGGAGAATCCGGGCGCCAATCTTGGCTTCTGTCTTCTGATTTGCGTAGGAGCGCGCTTTCAGCTTGGTCTCGATGACAGCTTTCCAGTGGCCCATTTGGGTTTCCCCTCGGTTCCGTTGTTTGTAGCGTGAGATCTTCTGTCAAGCCATCCGCCCGTGGACATGATCTGTGCAATAGCCCGGTCGCGTGGCGTCGGATGTAGCGCCGCGCTCGGCCTCAAGGTTGTGTTTTTGGGAGGCAGGAACGCAATCTCGATCAGTCCGCCAAAGCGGTCGACGAGAAGATCACGTGTTAAGCCGCCGCCGTAAGCCCCGTCTGCGAGGAATAGCTCAACTGGGCCGTCGACTTGATCCAACGGGTCCGGAACAGCGTTGGGACGCCGATGCCGTCCATGGTCAGATCCAAGCAGACAATCTCGGCTGACAAGATCACGCCTTGCGTTTGCCGCAGCGACTGCTTGAGGATCAGGCCCAGCGTCAGACACATCTCTATCGCCAGATCAGAATAGTGTGGCTGCCCGCCGCGCGTCGTTATCTTCCGGCCCGTTGATCACCCGGTGCCTTTGTTTCAGGATCTTGTCACAGCGATCAGCGAGGAACGTGTGCGGCATTTATGACATCCTGAACGAAACAAACCGCATCAATATCAGCGCAGGACCGATCCATGCAACACGGCTCTGTGGCGTCTATATGGCGTCGGCCATTGTTTGTACGCTTTCCAAAACGGCATCTTTGTCTCCGCGCAACAAACCCCGAGCTTCATTGCGATCTTTTGCGACACACAGACCGGTTGAAATGGCATCCGCAAGTGCTGCGTTTTGGGCACTGACGGAGACCTGCCGGATGTCCGTTTCCAAAATTCCGCCATGGCGCGGGTCAAGGATGTGGCCGATTTGGCCAGTCGCGCTCAAGCGCGTTCCAAAAGGCGCGGATGTGGCCAAGGCCCGCCCCGTCAAGGCGCGCGTTTTCACTTCGCCCGCGATCGTAACAGGCCAAGCGGCTTGCCCATGCGGTGCGCCCATGGCAATGATTTCCCCGGTATCTATCAGCACATCTTCGATCCCCTCGCGGCGCATCAATACCGCGATGCGGTCGGCGATATACCCCTGTGCAATCCCATTCAGTGTCAATTGCTGATCCGCTGACATACGAATGCCTTCGCTGTCAAATGACACACGATCAAATCCGATCCGTGCCCGTGCGGCGGATATTTCGGTATCATCAGCGGGGCGACCCATACTATAGGCATCGGCCAATACGCGCCAAAGCGGTTGTACGGTCGGGTCAAATCGACCCTCCGTGAGGCGATGCGCGTGGCGGGCGATGGACAGGCATTCCAGGAGTTCAAACGAGGGGGCCTCCAGATGGCCTGCGGCGTTCAGTTGGACGAGCTCCGAATGGCTGCGATACAGGCTAAAAATATCTTCCAGGCGGGAGATTTCTCCAAGCGCACGTTGAGTGATGCCCTTTGCATTCGGATGATCAAGGATGATCCGCGCACGGGCCCCCAATGCGGTGCCCTGCCATTGAAACGCATGCGCGGACGGGGCGATCAGGCAAGACGCGCAAGCCATTGAAATAAAACGGCGACGGGTCATAAATGTCATATCAGTTTGTCCTGTCTTTGGGGGCCAATGCGCGCAATCGGTTGGCAATGTCGGATTGATTTGAGGGTGCCGGCTCTACGGCGGCCGCCGCCCATACATCTTGTGCTGTGATGTCCTCAAACCGGAGCAAAGTACCGCCGTGGCGCTTGGTAAAGGCGACGGCAGCCGCCTTGCTGGAAAAGGGTACGAACTCAGAGGCTTCCATGCCGCCCATTTGATCGGAGCCCACCACATAAATAGCTTGGTCCGCGGCGATCCAAGCGCCCGGTTTGGCCCAACTTGCCGCATCTGCCATATCCTGAACATAGGCGACCTCTACGGCGTGGCTCTGTTCAGGCATGTGCAGATAGGCGATTGTGTCTCTGACCTGAGAGAAAAAGATCGGGGCAAGCAACCCTGCAAGGTGGATTTGTCCCTTGGGACCGTCATGTTCCAGCAGGTCCATCTGACAATAGTACCCCACGGCTTCTGCTGACATCTCAACCGGCTGTGGCAATGCGACGGTTTCTGTCTTGCACGCGCTCAGCGACAGCACCGCCAATGCGATCAAAATACTCCGCGTCATGGTTCGACCCTTTCAAATGCGCCCCGTGCAAGACCAGCGGCCAGAACCACCCAGACCAGCAGCGATGCCAGTGGCTTCCAGAGCGCGATGGATTGCGCCGCTCCCGCGAGGCCGGACGCCGCGCCAACCGCGTCGGATGCGGCCAAGTTATAAATCCGGAAAGCGTCAGCGGGATTGGCAACCAACAACCATGGGAACACATCTGTGGTGAAACCCCCGCCATCGTCCGCGACAATGGCCGCCAGAAGTCCCAGATCGTAGAGAACAACCGTTACCAACCATACCCCAATGGCAAGCCCGGCGGCAGCCGAAGGGCGACGCGACAGGCCAGAGATCATCTGTCCGAGCGATAAAAACACCGCCCCCAGCAACACCGAGGTCCAGATCAATCGCAGCAGGGCTGGCAGCCCGTCCATTGCGTCCCCACCGCTGAACCAAAAGGCGACCAGCGCTGCTGTGCCATAGCCGAGAGAGACAGCAACGATAATCAGCACCAGTTGCGCAGACAGCTTGCCGACCAGCAATTCGCCCCGGCTGACCGGATAGGCCAGATACAACGGCAGCGTCCCCCGCTCGATCTCTCCGGCGATGGCGTCGAATGAGATGACCAACGCCATCAACGGCACCAAATAAACCGACAAAGACGTCAGGCTGGCAACGGTGACGGACAAGCGATCGGCCCCCACCGCGCCAGTTGGGGCCGCTCCGGCAATGGCCAAAACCAGAGAAAACAACACCATCAAGACAACCGCGATGCTGAGCCAGCGATTGCGCAGGGCAATGGCAAATTCAATTTGGAAGGTGGAAAGCACGCGCAACAACATCACGCAGCGCTCCTGCTGATTTGAACATAGATGTCGTCAAGACTTGGCGGCAGAATGTCGAAATCCTGTATCATATCGCCCAAGGCCGCGATCCGGGCCAGAATACCCAGCTTGTCGGCCTGCATGCAGTCCACTATCAAGATCTCGCCCGCGTGTCGCGCCTCTGGAAAGACGCTGACGATCTGCGGTGAACATCCTTGTCGGGGGTGTATATGTACAGTCAAAGGCAGGTCTGCGCCGCTGCGCAGCTTGCTGAGCGATCCGTCGGCGACCTTGCGGCCCTTGGACAAGATCGCGATGCGGTCGGTGCGGACCTCCACCTCGGACAGCGCATGGGACGACATCAATATTGCCGTACCGCGCGAGGCCAATTCATCGAGCAAGGCATAAAATTCCCGGCGCGACACGGGATCAAGCCCCGTTGTCGGTTCGTCCAGCACCATCAGCGCAGGACTGCCGATTAACGCCTGCGCGAGGCCAACACGTTGTCGCATGCCTTTTGAATATGTCCCGATCCGCCGCCGGGCTGCATCAGCCAGCCCGACCTTGGCTAGCAATCCGTCCGCTTCTTGTGCCGAACGGCCGCGCAGCCGCAGAAAGTGGTGGATTTGTTCACGTCCTGTCAGCGCGGGATGAAAGGCGATGTTTTCTGGCAGATAAGCGGTCAGATCACGCGCACTGCGCGACCCCGGTGCGTAGCCCGCGATCGTGAGGGTGCCAGAGGACGGTGGCAGCAGGCCCAACACCATTTTCATCAACGTCGATTTGCCTGCGCCATTGTGGCCCAGTAAGGCCACGCGTTCGCCCGGCGCGATGGATAAATCCACGTTGTCCAATGCGGCCTGGCCGCCGTAGCGCTTAGTCAGGTTGGAAATCTGTAGCATCGTCATGGCTTGCTCCGGTTGCCCAATGTGGTGTCGATTGGGCGAGTAACAATAGGTTCTGTGGTATCGTCAGCTTGGGTGCCACAATCAGCGGGTGACTGTCGATCACGCCCCCGATCGCGGTCGCGGGGAACTGTTCTTGGCTCCAACGGACGAGCTGAACCGCTGGCGACCCGATCAGCAGCTTGGCGGCGGGTTGAGACCACAGGATGTGGTCCATCACATCGTTGGGGCGATAGGTGCTGTCGGCGCGATCATCTCCGTTCAGGTCGAACGACGGATGATCCGACCAGAAATTCCCACGCCCCTCAAAGCTCCACTCGACATCACTTGCGCCAACATATTTGACCTGTGTGTGGTTGCCGATAAAAGCATTGCCCGTGACGGTGTTGCGCTCAGACCCGGCGGTGAAATGAATCCCGATATCGCAGCCATTAAAGCTGTTTTCAGCCAGCAGGTTGTTGTGTGAATTATAGACAAAAGCGCATTTTTCCGCGCCGCCGCTTACCTGATTGGCAAAAACATCGGACTTGTTGGTATAGTTCAGCATCACGCCATAATCGCGGTCGTTGATCGAGATATTGTCACGCGCCACGATCCGGTCGGAATACATCATGGCAAACCCAAGATGGTTGCCGATACTGACATTGCCCGAGATTTCGCTGTCATTGGTATACATGTAATGCACAGCAAAGCGCAGGTCTCGAAACAGATTGCCGCGATAGATGTTGTGTTTGGACACGTTGGAAAATATCCCATCACGGCCATAGCGAATGTCGTTGTCTTTGACGATCGATCCCGGTGCATTCCAGACATAGACACCGTTTCCACGATCATTCATACGCGAGAGTTGCAGGCCCTCGATCCGGTTGTCTTGGACCAGCGCATCACGGGCACCATGAATATCGACACCAATCAAATTGCCCTTGAGATCGTTGTTCAACACCTGCGCACCGCGTGCCTTTTGGGTCAGCTTGACCCCGGCATCTCCCGGCTCATGTACGCGGCCTGAATTGATCAGCGTCAGCGATTGAATGGTTACATCGGGGGCGTCAACCGTAACGACAGATCCGACCCCGCCTGCGTCGATGATAGCCCCTGTCGTGCCAGTCAATGTCAGTGGGATTTCAATATGCACCGGGCCCGCATAGTGGCCCGATGCGAGAACGATCTCGTCCCCCGCGCGTGCCGCCCACAACGCGCGCGCTAGCGCACCGTCACCGGGTTGCACATCAATCCGGTCCGCCAAAGCAGGCAAGGCGGCAAAGATCAACACAAAGGCAAGAGGGACGAGACGTGTCATCAGGCTTTCGGCTCCACAAGCATACGGCCGCGCATTTCCATGTGCAGCGCATGGCAGAACCACTGGCAATAGTACCAGTACACGCCGGGTTTTGCGGCGATAAAGGTGACCGACGCGGTCGCCTGCGGCCCGATTTCCATCGCAACGCCGTGATTGCCCAAAGTGAAGCCGTGAGTCAGATCGTCGATGTCATCGAGGTTGGTGACATAGACGGTCACCTCGTCTCCCTCCTTGACGGTAAAGCTCGACAGGCTGAACTCTGGTGCTTGGCTGGACATCCACACCCGAACCTTATTGCCATCGCGGATGACCGTGTCTTGCCAGTCATCAATGTCGATGCCATCGATTTCAGCCTGTGCGCGGGCGTCAGCCCACATTGGATCATGGCGATCCCAAACATCCACCGGGTTGACGATATCACGGCGCACAAGGATCACATCATGCGGTTCCGCAAAGGTTGGCCCGTCATGTACCACCTTCATGTCATCGGTCGAAATGTCGATGATCTGCTCGTTTTCGGGCTTCAACGGGCCAACGTTGATGAACCGGTCCTTGGAGAACTTATTAAGTGAAATCAACCAGTTGCCATCTGCTTCCTTGGTTTCACCCATGGTGGTATGGTTGTGACCGGGTTGATAATGCACATCGACCTTCGAGACGATGGGATCGACATCTGCGCCAGCGTAGGCCTCGACGGCCTTGGCAATGTCCCACTTTACGATCTGGCTGTCGAGGAACAGCGTCGTATAGGCAAACCCTTTGCCATCAAATGCGGTGTGAAGTGGACCCAGACCCAACTCCGGCTCAGCCACCACAGCCGAGCGCGGATCGGCATCTTCCTCGAACAGCGCGTCCAGCTTGGTCACATCCAGCACCGTGCAGGTCGGCGATAGCTTGCCCGCAATCACTACGTGCTTCATGTCTGGTGCCGTGTTGATCCCATGCGGGCTGTTGGGCACCGGAATGTACCGGGTGTATTTCTTGTTTTGGCCTTTACGTCCGTCAATCACCTTGACGCCGTTCAGCTCGATGTAATCACCTGCCGCGATACCTGCTTCGATCTCCGCGAGATTGAACACCACCGCGTGGTCGCGTTCGGCTTCCATCATCTCCGGTAGGGTCATGCCCATTTCCGAGTTATACGAGGTCGAAAAGGCATATTTACCCTGATAGTCGCAATCGGTGTTGTCGAGGTTGCCCGACACCATCACTTGCCACGCGATTTCCATCGTGTCGCCGTCAAGCGCAGTGAAAAAGTTTACATATTTTTCCGGTTCATCCAGTACAGACCCGTCATTCACCATTGGCGTTTCGTCTTCACCATTGGCAAACACATAACCGGTCCGCGGGAATTTCTGTGGACGCAGGCCGTGGATCGCCTTGGCATTGGGGATGTCGACGATCTTGTCGCATTTCATCACATCACAACGTACGCGGGCCACACGGGTGTTGGCCTTGTCGTTCACGAAAATAAAACGGCCATCATAGGTGCCATCGGTGAAGGACATGTGCGGGTGGTGCAAATCGCCGTTGTCGTGGACCTTTTTGCCCTGCGCCGCCAGATATTCCTTGGTCTGGGGCATCATGTCTTGGGTCAGGATCTTGAGGCTTTCGTTGGTCTGGCCCCACCCTGTCGCGGAGCAGCGGTTGAACACGGGCACCCGCATCAATTCGCGCATGGACGGGAAGCCAAGGATACGCAATTCGCCGGTTTGGCCCGAGGACCAGAAGCCATAGTAATCGTCCAACTCACCCGGCACCGGGCTCAGGTGATCGCTGGCCTGTGCCATCGCTGCGCCGGTGCCTGCCGCTGTCGCCGCGACAGCACCACCTGCCAACAAGCCCAGCCTGCCACTCGTGCCGCCCAAAAGTGCAGCACCGGTGGCCGAGGCCCCTATAAACCCGCGCCGACTTAGGCCTTTTTTGTCCACATCAGACATCTTGAAGCTCCTTTCTTGAGTTCTTCACGTTGGGATGATTTGCAATTCGAGCGTCCAAAGCCGCATCAGATGAGCTGGCCTTGGCGCGCCGTTTCATTTTCTTAATGACAACGGGGCATTTTGCTTCGGATTGGTACAACACCTGACAGTGCAGGCAGTTGATGCATTCGTTCGGATTGATTTCACCGGTTGGGTGGATCGCATCGACGGGGCATTCATGGGCACAGGTTTGGCAGGGGTTGCCGCATTCATGATACCGTTTCAGCCAGTCAAACATCCGCAGTCGCGCCGGGATGGCCAGCGCCGCGCCCAGCGGGCACAGATAGCGGCAAAAGAACCGTTCGACGAAAAGTCCCGCGATCAGCAAGGCCGCGACATAGGCGACAAAAGGCCAAGCGCGCATGAATTTCAGAATGATGGCGGTCTTGAACGGTTCAATTTCGGCCAAATGTTCGGCCTGCTCAATGGAGTAGAGCGAGACCCCGAACAGCCCGAGGAAGATCATGTATTTGATCGGCCAGAGGCGTTCGTGCAGCCCCCACGGCAGTTGCACCTGTGGGATGTGCAGCGCGCGGCCAATGCGATTGGTCAATTCTTGCAAAGCGCCGAAGGGGCAAAGCCAGCCGCAATAAGCACCACGTCCCCAGAACAGCAACGCTGTGGCGACGGCAAACCACAAAATGAACGTCAGTGGGTCCAACAGGAACGCCTGCCAGCTAAAATCCGTGACCAACGCGCCGAACAGTGCCATCAGGTTTACGACTGAAAGCTGCGCATTGGCGTACCAGCCCAGAAACACCAGAGTGACAGTCAGGAATGACATCCGGAACCAGAAATAGAACCGCGCCGAGCGTGTCACATATTGCTGGAAAAAGAACACCAGCGTCAGAACCGCCAGCATCGCCAACAATCCCGCAATTTCGATGGTTTTATCTTCCCAAATCCGCTTCCAAAGTGCGGATTGCGCAGCGGCTTCGACCTGTTCTCCTGATGCCGAGGCCGTCGATTGTGTGGGCTGTTCAGATACGGTCTTGCGTTGGTATTGTGATGGCAGCTGATAGCTGAGTTCAAACGTGGTAAAAACCTTTTCGATGGCCGCAACATCGCGGTGCACCAAGAGCTGAATGCGGAACGGCAACGTTGGATCAAAGCCACTGTCGGCTGGGATTTTGAACAGATCGCGTTCGGTAAACTCTGGTGCGTCATCGACCGCAATGAGCCCCATCCGACGGTGACCACGATCGCGAAAACGTACGGTCACGTCGTCTTGGATCAGGACGATCCGGTCAAAGATACCGCCGCGCACATAGCCCGATCCCTTAAAGGAATATAGGCCACGGCCGACAATGACGATGGCGTTTTCACCTGGCTCCAACCAGCCCTGAAGATTGCTGTTTTCCGCGTCGCCCAAAATGGCTTTACCGATGCTGGGCACGCTGACCAGTGCGGCTTGCATGTCGATAAAAGTGGCCTCTGTCGGCTCTGTCAGAGCCCGTTTGGCGGTGCGCGGATCGTTCATCGCGGCAAAAGCGGCGTTGATTTGCCCCACGTCCAGCGACAGACGTCTGACAGTGCCATCGCCTTCCATCTCCATCCAGCTGTCTGGTGCCGTGGCGTCTGGGTCGATCTCAAAACTGTGGTCGGCTGATGTCGTCGCCTGTAACCCACCCAGACCCAACGCCCGGGCCACTTTGAGCCCCGCGCGGATGATACCGTCGTCAATCACCATAACGGTCACGGTCGCGCCCGAAATAATGTTAAGATCATGGGCAGAGCCACGCGCTTGGGCCTCTGCCACAAGATCAATGCCGCGATAGTCATGCACCATCGCTTTGATCTTGCTGTCAGGAATGCCGATCAACACGATCGGCTCGGAATGCTTGATCAGTTCGACGCCCAGAACCCGCGCGTCTTGATCGACGGCCACCATCGTATGGATCGGTTTTCCAGAATAGCCCGTGGTTCCGACGAAATCCGAAGTGATGAAAACATATCCGATTTCCGCGCCCTGGCGTAGCAAAGGTGCCACGGGAACATCGTCACGAATCGGACCAAAGGCGTCACTGCCCTCGACAATTTCATTGGGATTTATCTGAGATATATACTGTGAAAGCACAGTCGGCGCTGTTTGCGAGAGCGCGGGATTGGCCGAAAGACTCGCCAGCAGCATCAAGGCCAGCGGAGCCAGTAAGCGAAAGATCGTTAGGTCTCGTGGTGTGGGCAACATATCAGGAAATGACCTTGCTAGGGGGCGCACGCGGCATTTTTATCGCTTGGCGCGAGATCAAGCGGATTGTTTCGGCGGCAAGACCCGCAACCAACTGTGTTTGAACAGATTTGCGGGGGAATGCAGCGGCGCTCGGCAAATCGAAACCGTAGATCAGAGTGCCGTGGGTACAATGGCCGCAGGTGCTCTCCACAGGATCAACTGGGGTGCCATTTTGATCAAGCGTCACCTCGGCCTGACCGTTTTGGCCGCAGATCACCAATGTGGTCTGCCCGACGCGCGCAATTTCATGCGCCACCTGAAAATATCCAGCCGCCGACGTTGCGAGCGCAAGGCACACAGTCATTAGACCACCAAACATAAGGCCGCCAAAGGAAAGAATCAAGGAACGTCTCATGGCGCTAACATTAGGTGCGCCGTGTGACGCCTTATTTGCGCTGGAACAATGTTCGAAGGAAAAGATCCTTGAGCCGAATGCATGGTGTCATCGGGACCTCGGCGCAGGCGACGGCCGATATCCTCCATTGGACCGATACCAGCCCTTGGAGGGTACACCGCAAATTGACCTTCTGAATTCACCCCGTACAACGGCGAGGACGTCTACCGCAAAGGCTTGGCGTAGCCCGTCCATGAAGACGACCCAAGATCTCAAATTCCGATGACGTCCGAAATAACGAGAGCGTTCTCGCGCCCGACAACAGGGCGGGCATGGCGCGGGCGCGGGGGCCGATCTCAAGATACTCCAGCAATTCCTGCACACGGCTTTTACCCGCCAGTTGCAACACCAAAGCCACGGTATCGGTGGCATTCAGGAAGGGCAGCAGGTTGTGGGCCTGAAAGATAAAACCGATCTTGTCGAGCCGCAGACGGCGCAGATCACCACGCAGCCAGCGATTGCCATAAACCTGTTCGCCATCAAGGCTGACCTGCCCAATGGATGGATCAACGATGCAACCGATGATGGTCATGGCTCGTGCCAGGGTTTCCGCAACGGACAGTCAAGCCGCGTAAGCTGCGGTATCAATGGGCCGTTACAACGTTTCCCGTTTAGATCGCGGCTTTGCGGTGTTGGTGCAACGCGTCAGAGAGAGCCTCGAGCAACGCAGAGGCGCGGTCAGCCAGCGTGTTCGGATCGATCACTGGATCGCCTCCACCGCATCACGGATCGCACGCATGTTTTCGCCATAGACTCCAGGCTGGGAAACAGACCCGCCCCGGAACACGGCCGACCCGGCGACCAGCACATCGGCCCCCGCCTGCGCCATTCCTGGTGCGGTCGTCGGGTCCATCCCGCCGTCGATCTCGATATGGATTTCACGGTCGCCGATCATCTTGCGCAGGCGTCGCACCTTGTCGGTCATGTCGATGTATTTCTGGCCACCAAAACCGGGGTTCACCGTCATGACACAGATCAGGTCTGTCAGGTCCAGCAGATGCGCCACCGCCTCGGCCGGCGTGCCGGGGTTGAGTGCCACACCCGCTTTCATGCCCGCGCCGCGGATCGCCTGAAGCGTGCGGTGGATGTGCGGGCCCGCCTCGACATGGGCGGTCAGGATATCCGCTCCGGCATCCGCGTAGGCGTCGATGTAAGGATCGACCGGCGCAATCATCAAGTGGACGTCCATGACGGTTTTCACATGTGGGCGAAATGCCTTTACCGCCATCGGGCCAAACGTCAGATTGGGCACGAAATGCCCGTCCATGACATCGACATGAACCCAATCGGCACCCTGTGCCTCAATGGCTTGAATTTCCGCCCCGAAATTCGCGAAATCGGCGGACAGGATGGATGGTGCGATCTTGATGGATCGGTGGAATGTCATGACGTGGCCTCCAGAGTTTGGATGATGGGAACGAATTTTGCCGCTGTCAGGGATGCACCACCGACCAGACCGCCATCGACATCTGCAAGAGCGAAAATCCCGGCAGCTTTGGACGCGTTCGCCGACTCGCCACAGAGGATCGAAAGCGAAGGATCGGGCAATTTGGAGCGGATGAAGGCGTGGGTCTGTGCAATCTCGCCGATGCCGGGGGTCCGCCCGGTGCCGATCGCCCAGACGGGTTCGTAGGCCATGATCGTGTTGCCTGCATTGTCACCTTCGGGTAGGGCCCCTGCGATCTGGTCGACAATTGAGAGGTCGGTCGTCAGACCCTTTATCTTCCAGTTGCCAATTGCGTTGCTACGTCGGGTCATTTGTATCCTCGGGTCAGGGAATGTGGGCTGGTGCAGACGCACCGACCCATCGTTGATCTGGAGTCAGAGGCTGCCATCGGCGTAGCGACGCGCCATATCGTCCATCGGGATGACCTTGATGCTGGCGGCATTGCCCGCCGTGCCAAAGCGTTCAAACCGGTCGCGGCAGAGCTTTTCCATTTCCGCCATCGCGGGGATCGTGAATTTGCGCGGGTCGAACTCGGTCGGCTTGTCCTTCGCGACCTTGCGGAACTGGCCGGTGATCGCCATGCGGATGTCGGTGTCAATGTTGACCTTGCGCACACCCGACTTGATGCCGCGCTCGATTTCTTCGACCGGCACGCCATAGGTCTGGGGCATCTCGCCGCCGCTTTCGTTGATCAGGTCTTGCAGGTATTGCGGGACCGAGCTTGATCCATGCATGACCAGATGCACGTCGGGGATCTTGGCGTGGATGTCCTCGATCCGCTGGATTGCCAGCGTCTCGCCGGTCGGCTTGGAACTGAATTTGTAAGCACCGTGGCTGGTACCGCAGGCAATGGCCAGTGCGTCCACCTTGGTCAGCTTGACGAAGTCGAGCGATTCATCCGGGTCCGTGAGCAATTGCTCCTTGCTCAGCTTGCCCTCCGCGCCGGAACCGTCTTCTTTTGCCGCTTCGCCGGTTTCCAGGCTGCCCAGAACACCCAGTTCGCCTTCGACCGAGGCCCCGACCCAATGCGCCATCCGGGCCACGCGTTCGGTGATGGCAATGTTGTAATCCCAGTCAGCGGGGGTCTTCATGTCTTCCATGAGTGAGCCATCCATCATCACCGAGGTGAACCCGTGGCGGATTGCGGACAGGCAGGTCGCTTCGTTGTTGCCGTGATCCTGGTGCATGCAGATCGGAATATCGGGATACATCTCGGACAATGCCTGGATCATGTGGCGCAGCATGATATCGCCCGCATAGGACCGCGCGCCGCGGCTGGCCTGCATGATGACAGGCGCATCGCAGGCGGCGGCGGCCTTCATGATCGCCAGACCCTGTTCCATGTTGTTGATGTTGAAGGCGGGAACGCCGTAGCCCTTTTCGGCGGCGTGATCGAGCAGTTGACGAAGTGTAATCAAAGCCATTTTGAATCCTTTCAGGCCGCTTTCGCGGCGTCTTGCAATGCGGCGATACCGGGCAGCGTCTTGCCGCAACCCCCCACATCCATGATTGAAGGTATCGTCATCAGATGAGCGCCCCCATCGCCACCGCCGTATCGGACATTCGGTTGGAGAACCCCCATTCGTTGTCGTACCAGGACAGGATGCGGACCATGCGACCCTCCATCACTTTGGTCTGGTCCATGTGAAAGACCGACGAATGGGGGTCGTGATTGAAATCGGCGGACACGTTGGGATGGTCGGTAAAACCCAGCACGCCCTTCATCGGCCCATTGGCAGCGGCGCGGATGGCGGTGTTGACCTCTTCGACCGTGGTATCACGAGCGGCTTCGAAGACCAGATCGACAACCGAGACGTTTGGCGTCGGGACGCGGATCGCCACGCCATCCAGCTTGCCCGCCAGTTCCGGCAGCACAAGCCCCACCGCCTTGGCCGCCCCGGTCGAGGTCGGGATCATCGACAGTGCCGCGGCGCGGGCGCGGTAGAGATCGCCACGCATGTAATCCAGTGTCGGCTGGTCGCCGGTATAGCTGTGGATCGTGGTCATGAAACCCTTGGAGATCCCGATGGCGTCATTCAGGGCTTTGGCGACCGGCGACAGGCAGTTGGTGGTGCAGGACGCGTTGGAAACAACCATGTCAGCAGCCGTCAGCGTTTTGTGATTGACCCCGTAGACGATGGTTTTGTCGGCACCGGACGCAGGGGCAGACACCAGCACGCGTTTGGATCCGTTTTCAAGATGCAAGGCAGCTTTGTCGCGGTCGGTGAAAAGGCCGGTGCATTCCATTGCGATGTCGACGCCACTCCAAGGCAGGTCTTTCGGATCGCGGATTGACGTGACCTTGATCCGGCCACGGCCCACGTCGATCCAGTCTTCGCCCGTCGTGACCTCTCCGGGGAAACGCCCGTGCACGCTGTCGAACCGCAACAGATGGGCGTTGGTTTCTACCGGACCAAGGTCATTGATGGCGACAACTTCGATATCGGTGCGACCGGATTCAACGATCGCGCGAAGCACATTCCGTCCGATACGGCCAAAGCCGTTGATGGCAACTTTCACTGTCATGACTGTCTCTCTTTCTTGGTATTTAGGATCAGAGGCGCGCCTTGGCGGCATCGATAACCGCCTCGACGGTGATGCCGAAGTGCTTGTAGAGGGCTTCCGCCGGGGCCGAGGCACCAAAGCCCGTCATGCCAACAAAGCCGTCCTCGGCGCGCAATACGGCCTCCCAGCTCATGCGGATGGCGGCCTCGATACCGACGCGCGGGACATTGCCCAGTACGTCGGCGCGATAAGCGTCGGGTTGCTGGCCGAACAGTTCGAAGGACGGCGCCGACACCACGGCAGCCTTGATGCCACCCTCAGCCAGGGCATCAGCGGCATTCATTGCGATTTCCACTTCGGAGCCGGTCGCGATCAACGTCACGTCGCGCCCGCCATACGGTTCGCGCAAGATATAGGCGCCTCTGGCCAGCAGGTTCTCGCTCAGCGCGGTTTTGCGCATCGCGGGCAGGCCCTGCCGTGACAATGCCATCAGCACCGGTGTCTTTGTCGATGCCATCGCGACTTCCCAGGCTTCCGCGGTTTCCATCGCATCGCAGGGGCGAAGAACCGTCAAGTTCGGAATGGCGCGCAGGCTGGCCAGCGTCTCGACAGGCTGGTGGGTTGGGCCGTCTTCGCCAAGTCCGATGCTGTCATGGGTCATGACAAATGTTGTGGGTACTCCCATCAAGGCGGCCAGCCGGATCGCCGGGCGGGCGTAATCGGCAAACACAAGGAAGGTTCCGCCATAGGGCTTGAACAGCCCCGAAAGGGACAGGCCATTCATCGCAGCCGACATGCCGAATTCGCGGATGCCGTAGTTGATGTAGCGGCCGGTGAAGTCTCTCGCGTTGACCGCTGTCATACCCTTGGTCTGGGTCAGGTTCGACCCTGTCAGATCCGCCGAGCCGCCGATGGTGAACGGCAGGGCGGCGTTGACGACCTCAAGCGCCATCTGGCTTGCCTTGCGGGTGGCGACTTTGGGCTGATCCTTCGCCAGCTTGGCCTTGTAATCCATCATTGCCTTGGTGAGAGGGCCGATGTCGGCATCGAGATGTAGCTGCAATGCGTCATGGTCCGCCGACGCCGCAAACGATGCTTCCCATGTCTTGCGTGCCTCGGCGCCGCGGGCCGCGATCTTGTGCCACGCGGAATACACATCCGCGGTAACGTCAAAGGCCGGATGATCCCACGCCAACTCCCTGCGCGCGGCGGCGATCTCGTCGTTGCCCAGTGGCGCGCCGTGCACGTCGTGACGTCCCTGCTTGTTCGGGGCCCCGAATCCGATGACTGTCCGGCAGGCAATCATTGATGGGCGCGCGTCTTTGCGCGCATCTCCAATGGCCTTTGCGATACTGTCCGGGTCATGGCCGTCAACCGACAGGACATGCCAACCGGCGGCGGCAAAGCGGGCTTGTTGATCGGTTGAGGTCGACAGACCGGTGTCCCCGTCGATGGTGATCTTGTTGTCGTCCCAAAGGACGATCAGATGCCCCAATTGCAGATGCCCGGCCAAGTCGATGGCTTCGTGGCTTATGCCTTCCATCAGGCAGCCATCCCCAGCAATGACATAAGTGTAATGGTCGATCAGATCGCCAAAGCGCACGTTGCCCAGCCGTTCCGAAAGCGCCATACCCACTGACGTGGCCAGACCCTGGCCAAGGGGGCCGGTTGTCACTTCGATCCCTTTGGCATGACCGTACTCCGGATGCCCCGCCGTGCGATACCCCAACTGACGGAAGTTGCGGATCTGTTCCATGCCCATGTCGTCATAGCCCAGCAGATGGTTGACGGCATAAAGCAACATTGACCCGTGCCCGGCAGACAACACGAACCGGTCGCGATTGGCCCAATCCGGTGCTGCCGGGTCGAGGGTCATGAACCGGTTGAACAGAACGGCGGCAACATCCGCCATTCCCATCGGCATGCCGGGGTGGCCGGAGTTGGCGGCCTGCACCGCATCCATGGCCAGTGCGCGGATGGCGTTGGCCATCCGGCGTTCATCAACTGTCTTGGTATAAGCATTCATGGAGTTCTTCCTTAGCGGCGCTGTTTGCGTGCGGTGGTAACCAGACGCTCGATCAGCGGCGTCAGAATGAGCTGCATCGCCAGATCGAGTTTGTTCCCCGGGACCACGATGGAATTGGCCCGGCTCATCCACGAGCCGTTGATCATTGAGGTCAAATAGGGGAAATCTATGCCGCGCGGGTTCCGGAAGCGGATCACGATCAGGCTTTCGTCCGGCGTGGGAATCCAGCGCGCAATGAACGGGTTGGAGGTATCGACCATCGGGACACGCTGGAAATTGACATCCGTTTCGGTGAATTGCGGGCAGATGCAGTGCACATAGGCGTGCATCCGGCGCAAGATGGTGTCGGTCACGGCCTCGGTGGAATAGCCGCGCGATTCGCGGTCTCGGTGTATCTTTTGAATCCATTCGAGATTGATGACGGGCACGACGCCGATCTTGAGGTCGGCCAGAGCGGCAAGATTGACCTCGTCATTGACGACCGAACCGTGCAGACCTTCGTAAAACAGTAGGTCAGACTCATCAGGAAACGGTGCCCATGCGGTGAATTCACCCGGCGGCACTCCGGTTTTTTCGGCCTCTTCGGCATCATGAACATAGGTCCGTGTGCGGCCCTTGCCGGTCTTGCCGTACTCGCGAAACACCCTTTCCAACTCACCAAGTTCGTTCGCAACATAGGAAAAATGGGAAAAGGTATCATCACCTTCGGCTTTGCGCCGCTCCAGCTCGGCGCGCATGTCGGCGCGATTATAGCGGTGAAACGCGTCGCCCTCGATGGACACGGCTGAGATTTTCTCACGGCGAAAGATTTGATCGAATGTCTTCTTCACAGTCGACGTGCCAGCCCCGGAAGAACCGGTCACACTGATGATGGGGTACTTGCTGCTCATGATGACTCCTGAGAATTGTCTGTCAGACGCGGAAAAAGCCGCGTTTTCCGAAGAGCGCTGAGGTCTCTTCATGAGGAAGGTCGTGGTAGGTCGCGACGCGTGCCACCTTGTTCTTTGAACCGAAGACAAAAGGCGTCCGAGCATGCAAAGCATCCGGAACGCGGTCGAGAATGGCTTCTTGCCCATCGGTTGCGCTGCCGCCTGCCTGTTCGATCAGGAAAGCGATGGGGGCGCATTCATAGACATAGCGAAGGCGGCCATGCTCGTATCCGGGGCGCGCGTCGCCGGGATACAGGAAGATCCCGCCACGGGTGAGAATGCGATGTGTTTCCGCCACGAGCGAGGCGATCCACCGCATGTTGAAGTCGATCCTCGTCGGACCTTCGGACCCGGCAACGCGGTCATCTACATAGGCGCGGATCGGATCATCCCAGTGGCGGTAATTCGATGAGTTGATGGCATATTCGACCGAGTTCGGGGGGATGGATGCGATCACGCCCAACGACACGAAACGCCCGGTTTGCGGATCGAGGACGAACTTTAGAACCCCGTCGCCGACCGTCAGCAACAGCGCGCATTGCGGTCCGAATATTGCATAGCCAGAGGCCAGAAGGTCCCGTCCGGCGCGCAGAAATGACGCTTTCGGATCGTCCTTGGCGGGGAAGATGCCAAAGATCGTGCCGATGGAAACATTCGTGTCGATGTTGGAAGACCCGTCCAGCGGGTCGATCGCCAGAGCAAAGGCGCCCCCTTCGTTCAGGGTGACGACGCTGTCCTGTTCTTCCGAGGCATAGTGTCGAACCTGAGTGTTCACCAACGCCCCCATGAAAGCCTCGTCGGCGATGACGTCCAGGGCTTTTTGCGCATCGCCGTCGGTGTTCAGGCCAGCGGCGCCGCCAAGATTCTCATCAATTCCGTTGCGCGCAATACGATGCGACAAGGCCACGAACACCGAAGCCAGGCGATCCAGTATGTCGCAAAGTTTGGGGTCGAGCCCGTCTGGCAACTGATCCAGCGTTTTCATTTTGGTATTCCTCCCAGAATGGAAATAACTTGCATGAATTCGAATTTTTATGGAATTTAAGAAATAGTAATATAGATTAGGAAAAATCGAAAATGCGCACCGATGCCATGACGTTGAAGCAATTGCGATCGTTGATATCTGTCGCGCGCACCGGTTCACTGACACAAACGGCACGATTTCTGAATCAGACACCCCCCACAATTCACAGTCAGATCAAAAACTTGGAGGTTGCTGCCGGTCAGGAGTTGGTGAGCCGGGCCACCGATGGAAGCGGGTTTTACCTGACCCGGGCCGGAGAGGTTTTGTTGATTGCGGCGCACCGGATAGAGGCGAATTTGTCGCATGCTGAGCGGCAGTTGCAGGCTCTGTCCCAAGGCATGGCCGGGAACGTTGTCCTCGGAACGGTGTCCACTGCCAAATATTTTGCGCCCCGGCTGGTGCGGCTGCTTCAAGATGCCGTCCCTGATATTGATGTCGAGCTGAGAGTCGCCAATCGCAGCGAAGTTATCGCCGCCATCGAAAGAGGCGAATACGATCTGGCGATCATGGGCCGTCCGCCGCGCAACGCCATGAGCCGGGCGGTCCCATTGGGACCGCATCCGCACGGTATTGTCCTGCCCCCCGATCACCCATTGGCTGAGCAGGACGGCTTCGATCCCAACACCTTGCTGGCCGAGACCTTTCTAAGTCGCGAGGAAGGCTCTGGCACGCGCATCCTGATGGAGCGGTTCATAGATCGGCTGGCTGAAAGTCACAGGCCAAAACGCGTGGTCATGTCGTCGAACGAAACGATCAAACAGGCCGTGATTGCAGGTTTGGGAGTCGGATTTCTGTCCCTGCACACGATCCATGACGAGCTTGCCCAAGGGCGACTGAAGCTGTTGCGCGGACAGGGCCTGCCGGTCATGCGTCACTGGTATCTGATGTACGGCAACGAGGAGGGGAGCGAACCCTCCAAGGCCGCGCGGCGCTGTGCAAAGGAGATTGAATCCCTGAATGGGACCTTCCTGCCTCAGATCAGCGCGTGAGTGCCGCGTAAAGCTGGGGCAGCCGTTCTGGCAGTTGCTCCACCCTGTCCAGGATCATGGCACTGTTCGGGCCAAATATGCGACGGACATAGGTATCGGCACCGGGATCAAGCGTCAGGCAAAACGGTGTGACGCCGACGTGCTGCGCCTCGTCCACCGCATGGCGGGCGTCAGCACGCAGATATTGTGGATCGCGCACATCGATGTCGGAGGGGGCCCCGTCGGTCAACACCAGCATCAGCTTGCGGGTTGCTTTCACGTTCCGCATTTGCGCGGTCGCATGGCGGATCGCGGTGCCCATTCGTGTCGAGAGCCGACCCTCGGCCCCCATCAGACGTGCCGTTGCCATCGCGTCCCACGGTTGGTCGAAATCCTTGAAGCGTTCATAGTAGACCTGCGCGCGCCCGTCCGAGCAAAAACCGTGAATGGCGAAGGCGTCACCAACGCGGCTGATTGCCTCGGACAGCAGAACACAGGCCGATTTCGTCAGATCCATGACGGTGCTATTGTCATCCACCGGATCATTGGTGGATTCCGAGAGGTCGAGCAACACCATGACCGCCGTATCGCGGGTTTTGCGCAGCTGCCGCATCATCACGCGCGGGTCCGGCTGACGACCCATGCGAATATCTATGGCGGCTGCAATGGCGGCGGCGATGTCGATTTCGTCGCCATCCTCCAGCTTGCGGATACGCTGCACACCCTGTGGGCGCATGGCGTCCAAACGGTGCTTGAGCCGCTGCATTACAGGCCGATGTTTGTTCAGGACAGCCGCCGCCTCGGCAGGATCACCCAATTTGGGACGGCGTTCCAGGACCGTCGCCCAAGCGGGGCGCAACATCTGGATGGAGTGGTCGAACTCGTCATAAAGGACCGGGGGCGCGACGGGTGCCTTGCCCTCTCTCTCGTTGACGCTCTGGCCATCGTCGTCGAACAACTTCGCCGATTGCACCCAGATCTCCTGCGCGTCCTCGCCGGCGGTTTCGACCTCGACTTCGTTGACCATCTCGCTCACCGAGACATATTTGCGCAGCTGTGGCGGTGGCATGTAGCCGGTGTCGAATTCCAGCTCGTCGAACTCCCATAGCAGCCGGTTGTCACAGCGATAGGGGCAGGACGGGTGATCCGCATAGGCCGAATAGGGGGTCGAACGCAGACGATCCGCAAGCTGGAGCCCCAAATCGCGGGCGGCGTCGATATCTGTCAGGTCGAGCGCCACGAACGCATTTTGAACCCACGCTGCCAGTTCGCTTTCGGCGAGGCGCTCAGTCAAAAGCAACGCGCGCGCAATGCGGTCGAATTCACCCGCGATACCATTGCCGGTTTCGGTGTGGAACCGCGCCCACAAATCCTGCAGCCGGGGCAGACGCGCAATGGCCAGGGCCTCGGCGCGGGCATCCTCAATCAATCCGATGCAGGTGGATTGAAGTGCGTTCAATCCTTCGCCCTGTATCGGTTTGCGCAGACAGGCCAGATGGGCCGCCAAATGCGCGGACTGTGCCCGGAACAGGTCCAGTGCCGGTTGGCCGTGCCAGTCATCCAGCGCGTCCGGCAGGTGCAGGCTGAAGCTTTCGTAATAGGGCCGCAGTCCGGTGCGATCCTCGAAATCGCCTGCGGTGGGTGTGATCATGAAATCCCGGCCCCAAAGCGCACGCAGATACATCATGAGCCGCCGCTGCACGTCGACCAGCAGAGTGCCCTTGCGTTCGCGCTGGATGATGGCGCGCGTTTCCTCGCTGTCCAGTGAGAAGTAGTGCACCAGTTCCTTATAGTCGGTGCGGTGGGCATCTACGCCCCAATCCGCCCAACGACGCAGCCCGCCCAGGGTGAGCACTTCAAGGAGCTCCGTCAGGTGATCCAACATGGGCCGGACAGCGCGCGGAGCGCGTGACAGGAGATGTTCGATAAAGCGCAGGTATTGCAGGAACAGCGTCGCATCGCCAAGGCGGCGGGCGGCAACGGGTGCGGTGTCGAGCAGTCGGGCAATGACGGTGCCAGAAGTGCGCGAGGCAAAGCCGAGGATCAATGGTAGCAGTTCGGTCAGAACATCCTCGCCAAGATCATGCGCGAGGGCAGGAGCCGCCGCGATCCAGGCAAGGACCGGGTCGTCCCCGCGGCCCAATCGTGCCAGTGCCGCAACGCCGCGCAGCCATGTCTCAAATGCTTTCGGCGACAGTTTGCGTCGCGCATCGGGCAGGGCGGCGAACAGTGCTTTTTTGACCGGGGCGGGAAGGCTGTCCCCGAGATCCGCATGACCTTCGGGGAGGGTTTCAGAACCAGGTTGAGACGGCAGCATCAAGTGCATCCCGCATGTCAGGGTCATCGGTGATCGAATGGACCAGCGCCATGGAACAAGCCGCCTTGGGTGCGATTCCACCTTTGATGAGGCGGCCCGCGTGGATCAGCATCCGGGTCGACACCCCTTCGTCCAGACCGTGCCCTTTGAGGTTGCGCGACCTTGCGCCGATCTCGACCAGCCTTTGTGCCGTGTCAGCGTCTACTCCGGCTTCATGCGCCACGATCTCAGCCTCGACGTCCGGTCCGGGCCAGGTGAAATCCATTGCGCCGAAGCGTTGCTTGGTGGATTGTTTGAGGTCCTTCATCAGCGACTGATAGCCGGGATTGTAGCTGATCACGATCAGGAAATCGTCGTGTGCCTTCAGCAATTCACCCTTCTTTTCCAAGGGCAGAACCCGGCGGTCGTCCGTGAGTGGATGTATAGCAACCGTCGTGTCCTGCCGTGCCTCAACCACCTCATCCAGATAGCAGATCGCGCCATGACGGGCGGCAAAGGTCAGCGGCCCGTCCTGCCAGCGCGTGCCATCGACATCCAGAAGATAGCGCCCGATCAGGTCCGAGGCGGTCATGTCCTCGTTGCACGCCACGGTGACCAAGGGGCGGCCCAGTTTCCAGGCCATGTGCTCGACAAACCGGGTTTTGCCGCAGCCTGTCGGGCCCTTCAGCATCACTGGGATGCGGGCGTCCCAAGCCGCCGTGAACAGGGTGATCTCGTCCCCCGTCTCACGCCAGTAAGGCGCTTCGCTCACGCGAAAGTCTTCAAGTACGTCCTTCATGGCTGACTCCTCGCGACACGTCGACTGCTGTGCATGGCCCGCATGATCGCGGACCGTGCCTTGTCTCAAACCATTTTGCCGCGGTGAACGACCATGTTCGCGCCCTGGCTTTGGGTGAAATTGTCATAGCCCAAAAGGCGGACATGGTGTTTGGGATTGGCGGTGCGGCATTCTTCGATCTCGGCAAGGATCGCGTCGACATCGGTTTCACCAAACATCGGCAGCTTCCACATGTACCAGTAGTAGTCCATGGCGTTTTCCGGTTCGGTATGTTCGATCGCCGGGTTCCAGCCGTTATCGACGATCCATTGTACCTGTGCTCGGATCTGGTCCCTGGTCATTTCCGGCAGGTAGGAAAATGTCTCCATCTTGCGGCTTGCAGGATCGGAAAGACGCGACGGGTAGTCTTGAATGGTGCTCATTATCTTGGTCCTTTTTCTCTGGGTTCGAGCGATCAGCGGTGCTGAACGTCAAGCTTGTCGACGGTATCGAACTCGAACTTGATCTCTTTCCAGGTCTCCATCGCGGCTTTCAACTCGGGTGAATGTTTGGCGGCTGCGGTCAGGATTTCCTTGCCTTCCTTCTCAAGTTCACGGCCTTCGTTGCGGGCCTGAACACAGGCTTCAAGTGCCACGCGGTTGGCGGCCGCACCGGCGGCGTTGCCCCAGGGGTGGCCCAGCGTGCCGCCGCCGAACTGTAGAACCGAGTCGTTGCCAAAGATCGAAACCAGCGCCGGCATATGCCAGACGTGGATGCCACCCGAAGCTACAGGGAAGACCCCGGGCATGGCCCCCCAGTCCTGATCGAAAAACACACCCATCGACCGGTCTTCCGGGATGAATTTGTCGCGCATCAGGTTGATCCAGCCCAGGGTTGCGTTGCGGTCGCCTTCCAGCTTGCCCACAACGGTTCCCGAATGCAGATGATCGCCACCCAGCAGGCGCAGTAGCTTGGCCAGCACACGGAAGTTGATGCCGTGGTTCGGATTGCGATCCATCACGGCGTGCATGGCGCGGTGGACGTGCAACAACATGCCATTGTCACGGCACCATTTCGACAGCGAGTTGTGCGCTGCCCAGCCCATGGTCAGGTAATCCGACATGATGATCGGAGAGCCGAGCTCCTTGGCAAACTCGGCGCGCTTGAACATCTCTTCCACCGTGCCGGAGGTGACGTTCAGATAGTGCCCCTTGCGCTCGCCGGTCTCGGCCTGAGCCTTTTCAATCGCTTCTTGACAGAACAGGAAGCGGTCACGCCAGCGCATGAACGGCTGTGAGTTGACGTTTTCGTCGTCCTTGGAGAAATCCAGACCACCGCGCAGCACTTCATAGACCGCGCGGCCGTAGTTCTTGGCCGACAGGCCCAGCTTTGGTTTGATGGTGCAACCCAGCAGCGGACGGCCGTATTTGTCCATCTTGTCACGCTCGACCTGAATGCCATGCGGTGGGCCGAAACAGGTTTTCACGAACCAGATCGGGAAACGCACGTCTTCGAGCCGCAAGCTGCGCACGGCCTTGAAGCCAAAGACGTTGCCAACGATCGACGTGAAGACGTTGACGACCGAACCTTCCTCGAACAGGTCGGCGGGATAGGCAATGAAAGCATAGAACGCGTCATCCTGTCCCGGCACGTCTTCGATGCGGTAGGCGCGCCCCTTGTAGTGGTCGAGGTCGGTCAAGAGGTCGGTCCAGACGGTCGTCCATGTTCCCGTCGAGCTTTCGGCGGCGACGGCGGCTGCGGCTTCTTCGCGCGGGACGCCGTCTTGTGGGATGACTTTGAAGACAGCAAGAATATCGGTTTCCTTGACCGAATATTCCGGTTCCCAGTAGGTGGACCTGTAGTCCTTCACCCCGGCGTCATATTTTCTCTTGGTTGCTTGCATGTTCATGTCTTTTGATCTCTTCCCGATGGCTATTGCTCAGAGGAAGGGAACCACATTCCATGAATATAAAAAAATGAATTGTTTTTATCCTTAGAATAAGCAATCGTCTATTCATGAGATACTCACTCAGACAAATGCAGATTTTTCGGGAGGTTGCGGCGCATCTGTCTTATACGCGCGCCGCCGAAGCCCTTAACCTGACCCAGCCCGCAACATTCGCGCAGGTCCGCCAGCTTGAAGACCATCTCGGCCAGAAGCTTATCGACCGTCTGGGGAAGTCTCTGTCCCTTACCCAAGCCGGTGAGATCGTCCTTAAATCCGCGCAGCGTTTGGTTGAGGAAACCGAGAATCTGGATATGGCTTTGGCCGAGTTGCAGGGCTTGGCCAAAGGTCGGCTGCGCCTTGCCGTCGTGTCGACCGCCAAATACGATATTCCTGCTCACATCGGCACCTACAACACCGAGTTTCCCGGAATAGAGATCGCCTTGACTGTTGGAAATCGGGAGGAACTGCTGTCCCGTTTCGCAAGTAACGCCGACGATCTCTATATTCTGGGCACTCCGCCGCAAGACATGGACGCGGTGGTTGAACGGTATTCCGAAAACCCTCTGGTCGTGGTCGCGCCACCGGATCATCCTCTGGCGGCGCGATCGGAGCTGACAATGCGCGACCTGGCCAACTACCCATTCTTGATGCGCGAAAGCGGTTCGGGCACGCGGCTTGCCGCCGAGCGGAGCTTTGAGGCTGCGGGTGCCACGCCAAATGTTCGCATGGAACTGGGGGCGAATGAATCGGTCAAACAAGGTGTCATTGCGGGTCTGGGCCTTGCGGTCCTCAGCCGTGGGACCGTGGCATTGGAGCTTCGGCACGGCTACTTGGTGGAACTGGCCGTGGAACCCTTTCCGATCATACGCCATTGGCACGTGGTCTGGCGGAAGGGGAAAAAGCTCTCTCTGGCGGCGGATGCCTTTGTCGAGAGGCTTTTACGCAGTACCGGGTGATCCCTGTCACACAGGCCGTAGGGTAAGGACGCATGGGGATCTTCAGAACCCGATTTGAGCAACAAGACCCCCAGACCCCGCGCCAGTGATTTCGCTCGCAGGGACTTTTGCGAATTTATATCGGGAAACGACGATAACGATTTCTTCGAGGCTCCAGATGACGTGCAGCGTAGCCCTTAAATGTGAACCTTGTCTTTAAAGCTGAGACTGGGCACACGCGCTGCGTTAACTGGCGGTGATGGAAGGCAGGTGCATTAGTGTTCTTGTCCCGCGCAAGCAGGGCCGACCTTGAGCGCACCTCCCTTGGTCCGTACACGGCAACGGCAGGCGTCGATCGCCGAAAACGCGCGTCGCATCGGCGATGAATTCCCCAGCGCCTTCAGCGTGGCCTTCTCGCGCCATGTCGACGTCCCCCCACGGGGCTTTTGACGGGCCCGAATTGCTGCGGCCAAAACAAGCAGCACTGGACAAGGCAGGGGTCCGGCACAGATCACAAGTGGAACGCAATGGGGGTGAACGTTCATCGGTAATCTCCGGGGTTGAAGGTTTCCCAAGCGCGTGCACTCTCACCCGGGAGGAGCCCCTCCTGCCGACCATAGCGGACCTCGCGCTCTGCGCTCTGCGCTCTGCGGTCGATGCGAGACGGGAGTCGATCCGCTGTACCGGGCCAGTCTCCAGTCCTAGCAGAACAAAGGCGGGAGTTGTCGGCAAGAGGACGAAATCACCTTCTTCGAGGATGACCAGGTCTTCACAGTCACCGGCCAACTGGCGTTGCCCCTCAAGCGCTGCACAAAAATCTAGTTTGCCGAACTCCTCATACCGAATGGCCCAACGACCCGCCCCGGTGATTCCCTTGGAGAACACCGCGCGGGGTCGCAGGAGTTGGATCATTTGAGACGACGGATCGGACACTCAGGACTCTTGCAAATTAAAACGAGATTTATGAGTGATGATCGTCCTGATCCTGCGGGCCAACTTAGCCTTGTCAACCCAAACAAAGGACCAGAACATAAAACCCGTTCTCATCACCGAAACGTCCTCCGGCGACGGACTTGAAACTGCCCGCTACTTCCACGCCCAGAGCTGGAACGTAATCGCCCCATGCGAACTCCGCGTAAAGAGGGGCTACCCACGTCAGATCGCCTTCGCATCCTCGCTCTCGACGTCACTGACGCGAACAGCATCGCCGCCGCGATTAAGGTCGTAGGACCGATCGACGTACTGGTAAACAATGCCGGGATCGGCGTCGTGGGTGCGTTCGGCGTTGGTGTCAAACTGGTGGAACCGGGCTATGGGCCGACAACGAGCTTCGGGGAAAATACTGACATTCCGGTGGCAGACCTGATCCCCGCGGCTTACGTCAATTTCGCCGAACCGATCTTTGTGGGCTTCGCCAACCTGGGCCTGACCACCAGCGACAGCGACGTCGCAGAAGTGGTCCGGCAGGCGGCTAATGATACCTCGGACCGCCTGCACGATCCGGCAGGCCTCGATGCGGTGGCGCTGTCCAACGCGGCCTGAACTGAGCGCAGTCCCAAGTTTTACTATTTTTGTCAATCTCGGAGCCCGAATGACCGGGCTCCGAAAGGGGCTCAATCCCAACAACTTGTTCAGCAGCCGGTATTCGAAACCATGACCAATACAGACTTTCAATCACCGGACAAAAGCAGACGGTGATAGCCGTAGGTGACATGCCGCTTCTTTGGGTTTTGCGCGAAACGCTTAACACGACCGGAACCAAATACGGGCTGCGGCGTTGGCGCGTGCGGGGCCTGCACTGTTCATGTCGGCGGTGTCGAGACCTGTGCCGCTGTCTCTGCTATACGCGGTATTTCCGCGTCAGCATCGGTCGTGGTGTCTTGACGGGCAGCAGAAACCTACGAGTGTTGCAGGAGGCGACAGAACATGCTGCCGATCATGCGCCCGTGATCGGCAGCAAAAGAAACCTCAGAGCTTTACGCGCCTCAGTCTCAGGGCATTTCCAATCACCGACACCGAACTGAAGCTCATCGCGAGTGCGGCGATCACGGGTGAGAGGAGCACGCCGAACACTGGGTAGAGCACTCCGGCGGCGATGGGGACGCCTGCGATGTTATAGGCGAAGGCAAAGAACAGGTTCTGGCGGATGTTGCGCATGACTGCCTCGGCCAGACGCCGGGCGCGCAGGATGCCCGTCAGATCGCCTTTGACCAGCGTCAGCCCCGCGCTTTCCACGGCAACATCGGCGCCCGTGCCCATGGCGATTCCCACATCGGCGGAGGCCAGCGCGGGGGCGTCGTTGACGCCATCGCCCGCCATCGCCACCCGTGCGCCGGATTTGCGCAGCACTTCGACCAATGCGGCCTTGCCCTCTGGTGAGACTTCGGCGTGGACCTCGTCAATGCCAAGTTGTTTTGCCACCGCCTCTGCCGTGCGTGTGCTGTCGCCGGTGGCCATGACAATGCGCAGGCCTTCGCGGTGCAAGGCTTGGATCGCGTCTGGCGTCGTTGCTTTGATCCGGTCCGCCACCGCGAGAATGCCGACAACCACGCCGTCTTTGGCAAGATACATGGCGGTTTTGCCCTCGGATTGCAGATTTTGAAGCGCCTCGGTCAAGGCACCCGGTTCCGCGCCAAGCTCCAGCATCAGTGCAGAGTTGCCCAAAGCGATCCGTGCGCCTTCGATCATGGCAACCACGCCTTTGCCGGTGATGGCCTCAAACCCCGTCGCCTCGCGTTTTGGCGCGTCTTGTGTGCCGCTCAAAATGGCCTCCGCCAAAGGGTGTTCGGAGCCGCGTTCAAGGGCTGCGGCATAGGATTTCAGATCGTCCTCGGAGATCCCATTGGCGATCACATCGGTGAGCGAGGGCTTTCCTTCGGTCAGCGTGCCGGTTTTGTCCACAATGAGCGTGTCGACCTTGGCAAACCGTTCGAGCGCCTCCGCATCGCGGATCAAAACGCCCGCCTGCGCACCGCGTCCGGTGCCGACCATGATTGACATCGGCGTTGCAAGGCCAAGCGCACAGGGACAGGCGATGATGAGCACGGAAACGGCGGCCACTGTGGCATAGCCCAAGGCCGGGCTTGGCCCGAGTGCGAGCCAAGCAAGGAATGCGATGAGGGCGACGGCAACCACGGCAGGCACGAAGTAGAGCGACACGCGATCCGCCAGTCCCTGAATGGGCGCGCGCGAACGCTGTGCTTGTGCCACCATCGCGACGATGCGCGACAGGGTGGTGTCCGCGCCGACGGCCTGCGCCGCCATCACGAAGGAGCCGGATGTGTTCAGCGTGCCGCCCGTCACCGCATCGCCTTGCGCTTTTTCGACCGGCACCGGTTCGCCGGTGATCATGCTTTCATCGACCGAAGAGTGGCCTTCGAGAATCTCGCCATCCACCGGCACGCTTTCGCCCGGGCGCACGCGCAGATGATCGCCGGTTTGCACCTCATCGAGAGGGACGTCCTTCTCGCCATCGTTGGTGACAACCCGCGCGGTCTTCGGCGCGAGGTCCATGAGCGCGCGGATCGCGTCCCCTGTTCTTTCTCGTGCAGTCAGCTCCATGAGCTGACCGACGAGAACCAACACAAGGATCACGGCGGCGGCCTCGAAATAGACCGGCGGCAGGCCATGAGCCCCCAACATTTCCGGCGGGAACACCGACGGCGCAAGCAATCCGACGAGGGAGAACAGATAGGCGGCCAGCGTGCCGAGTGCGATCAGGGTCCACATGTTTGGCGAGACATTCACCACGGATTTCCAACCGCGCAGGAAGAATGGCCGCGCGCACCAGAGCACAGGCGTGGCCAACGCGAACTGAAGCCAGAGGAACGGTTTATGCCCAATCCATTCCGCGAAGGGCAGTCCAACATGGGACCCCATTTCAAGCACAAACACGACGGCCGCCAGCGGTGCCATGATCCAGAACCGGCGCTTGAAATCCACAAGTTCCGGGTTCGGTCCGCTGTCCGCCGAGGGCGTCATTGGTTCCAGCGCCATGCCGCATTTCGGGCAATCTCCGGGATGGTCTTCGATGATTTCGGGATGCATGGGGCAGGTGTATTGTGTCCCCTCCGGCATGGTTCTTTTCACCGGTCGCGCACCGAGATAAGGTGCCGGGCTTTTTTCGAATGTCTCCTGACAGCCGGGGGAGCAGAAATAGAACCGCTCCCCATCGCGTTTGGACATATGCGCGGCGGTGGCACGTTCCACCGACATGCCACAGACCGGATCGGTCGCTTTGATATAGGCCTCAGGGTTGGCTTTGAATTTTTCGCGGCACCCCTCGGAACAGAAATGGTAGCCATGCCCCTCGTGGTCGAGCTGTGGCTTGTCGGCATTCGGGTCGACGGTCATGCCGCAGACCGGATCGCGGATCACGGCAGGTGTATGGTCGTGGTGGGGCTGGGTGTCGTGCGCTGTCATGGTTCACTCCTGATGCTCTCGGATTCTGACCTCGCTTCCTCAGGTAGGGCCTCCACCAACTGGAGGGTCAATGGGGTATTTCGGAATTTTCTCGGCGGCATGGGTTAAAAACTGGTGCGATGATGTGAGATTTCAAATTCCGGGGGGGTCAGCCGCCCGCATTGATGTCCGACAGGCGTCTCTCACGTCGATGTGACTTTACCCTCCAGTTGCTGTAAGCTTTATGAAAGCGGTAAGGAGATTGCGATGAACATTGGCCATGCCTCGACCCAGACCGGACTGCCGGTCAAAACGATCCGCTATTACGAAGAGATCGGCCTTGTCGCCCCCGACCGCGCCGCGAATGGCTATCGCGATTTTGATGCCGGGCAGATCGCGCATCTGCGATTTCTGGCACAGGCGCGGTTGATGGGGTTTTCTTTGGAAGAGTGCCGGGCTTTGCTCGCGCTTGAGGCGGACCCGTCGCGCCACAGCCGCGATGTGCGCGTCCTGGCGGAGCAAAATCTTGTTTCGGTTCGGGAAAAAATTACAAATCTTCGGGCGTTGGAAACGCGTCTCACCACGCTGATCGGGCAATGTCATGGTGATGAGGCACCGGACTGCGCGATCTTGGACGGTTTGAGCCAGGAGGCCAGAGGCACAGCACCGCGTTGACCAAATCTCTGTGATCTTTCATAGTGACCATCCAAAGCCATGGAGAAACGGCTTGCACCGTATTGTGACCATTCTGCTCATCGGTTTGTTGATCGTTTTCTCCGCGCCACGCGCGGGGATGTCACATGAGATGACTGCGATGGCGCAGGACACTGCCATGTCCATGCATCGCCTTGGCCCATGTCCCGATTGCCCGGACCGAATGTCTGATGCCGCCCCCTTTGACGTCCCCTGTCCGCATGGGGCGATCTGCGTCCTTTTCACGCTCAATGGCAGCCTTGACCATCGGGTCAGCCGTACTTTGCGCCCTCTCGGTTATCCTGCGCCCACAGTGGTGAATATCCTCGCGCGCATGCCGGGCCTTGACCTCCCGCCGCCCCGTATCGGGCTCAGCCTCGCCTGAACCCTTTCTTGTGGCGCGCTCAGTCGTCACGCTTTGATACGGAAAACACCCATGAACAAATTTGTCCTGCCTCTGGTCGGTGCTGCAGCACTGGCTCTCGGGGCCTATCTCATCTTTAAACCTGAACCCGCAAGCGCGCCGCTCGCCGCCTCCTCACGCCCCGCACAGGGCGATCCGATTGTTGCGGTCGCTCTGCCTGAGGCGCTGTCAGCCCATGCGCAGATCGGCAAGCGCGCATTCGACAGCGTCTGCGCCGCCTGTCATGGCGTAAATGCCGCCGGCAAAGAAGGCTTTGGCCCGCCTCTGGTTCATAAGATCTACGAGCCTTCGCATCATGGCGATATGGCCTTTCTCATGGCGGCTGAACGCGGCGTTCAGGCCCATCACTGGCGCTTTGGTAATATGCCCGTGCAACAGGGTGTGACACAGGGCGATGTCAAAGCGATCATCGCCTATGTCCGCGAATTGCAGCGCGTGAATGGGATCAACTGAGATCAGCGGCCTGTTATCACGCCGTCAGGTTCAGGCGGGCAGGGGGCAATCCTGCTTAAGGGCCAGAGCAAGAAGTTTACAGATGAGTCGTTCTGGTTTGGTGCAGCCCCTTGCTGGGGCTGCACACCGGGCAGACGTCTTTCGCGGCTCGATCTGTGGACTTATACGATAGGGGCGAGGCTGCCGCTGAGCTTTTCGCGTGATGCCAAAGCAGCTAAATCGTGTTTCTGTTCAGGGTGATATTCGCAATGGCCGCCGCGTTTCGTTCGAGTGCGGTCTTGCTCTGCGCCCAAGCCGTGGGTTCGATGGCAAACGTGCTCCTCAACCAGGCCAGCGTCAACCGGCACGTCGCCTCAAGCGCGTCGGGGACTTCGGCTTCGGTTTCGCGGGCGTCCCACCCAGCGATACCGCCAAGGCCATGGCCAACGCCATTGATCGTCAGCAGAGCATCGGCTCCGGGTGCATCGTGGAAGGGATCGGCGTGCCATTCCGGGCCACGGGGCGTGAAATGCGGGTCGTCTTCCGCTCCGCAGACCACGAGGGTCGGAATGTTGATGCCACTGAAATCCACGTCGAAAAAGGGAAAGCGCTCAGCATTTTCAGGCGTCAGATCGGCACCGCCCCGGCCCGGAGCCGCCAGCAGGATACCGGCACGGATGCGCGGATCGGTAAAATCCTCGCCTTGCAGACGCGCACCAAGCAGAAGGCCGCAGGTGAAGCCGCCGAAGGAATGCCCGGCCACGGCAATCCGGTCATGGTCCAGCCGCCCGGTCACGGAGGGGGCTTGCCGCTCGACCTCGGCCAGTTGGTCGAGGATGACACGTATTTCCTCCACCCTCTCGCGCCAGAAGAACGGCCCATTAGGCAGATCGGGGTCCAGCCCGCCGACACGGGAGCTGGCCTGGGTTGGCTGAATGACGGCCACCCCGCGTTCGGCCCAGAACTGGGCAAGCGGGGCGTAGCCGTCTTTGGATGGTATATAATTCGAGGGACCGAAGCCATGCGACAGGATCACGATGGGCAGGTTGCCCCCGGTCGCCGGTGCAGTCAGGCGCAGCTCAAGCGGCTGGCGCCCCGGCATAGGCAGCCGGATTGGTGTATAGGCCACGGTGATGTCCGACTCTGGCGCCGGGAGAGCGCGGGACAGGTTGATCAGTCTGTTCATGGGAAAGTTTCCTTTTCTAGAGGATGAGCGCCGCATCTTTGCTGCGGCGTGTGGATCAGGATGGTGCAAGGCCTTCTTCGCGGACCTGCGCAATGTCCGCGCCTTCCAATACGTTGAGCATGCCAAGGCCGGCGGTGTTCACCAGCGCGTCAATCTGGCCCGCGTGAGAAAGCGCGAGGGCGATGCTCCCGGGGTCGGTCACGTCCAAGGGCAGCACCTTCGGGCGGTCGGACCCGGGCAGTTCATCGACAGAGGGGCGGCGCATCGTGGTGATGACCTCCCGCCCCTGATCGAGAAACTGCGCGACGATGGCCTGACCGAAACCGGTGGAACAACCGGCAATGAGGATGCGGGCATATCAGATCTCCCTGTCTTCCGTGACAGAGAGATAGACAACGGAGGCCGTTCGTTCTATATACATTTGTCCACAATCATATATCAATCGTCCAAATCCATGCTCGACAGTGTCTCAGATCCCCTTTCCAGTGTCGTTACCTTGCTCAAACCGACGGTCTCCATCTCCAAGATGGTTGAGGCCGGTGGTCCGTGGCTGGTGGCGCGGCGCGACATGGCCAGCCCCTTTTATTGCGCGATGGTCGAAGGACGGTGTCAGTTAAAGGTGACCGGGCGCGATCCGGTCACGCTGACGGCTGGTGATTTCGTGCTGATCCCCCACCTGCAGGGCTTCACCATGTCCAGCGAAGTTCCTCCGCCCCTGCATACGCCACACCTGCCGCTTGAAACCGGCCCAGGGCGTTTCCGGCTTGGCTCAAGCGACGCTTCGGTCGATGTTCGCGCCCTTGTCGGGCATTGCCGTTTTGACGCGCCGGCAAGTGATCTGCTCGTGTCGCTGCTGCCAGAGATGATTCATGTCTCAGGTCATTCCCGCCTGACCGCCCTGGTGCCCGTGATCCATGAGGAAACCCGCGCTGACCGGCCGGGGCGCGAGATGATCCTGGAGCGATTGCTGGAGGTCCTGCTGATCGAGGCTCTGCGTTCGGGCCCTGCAACGGCCCTGCCACCAGGTCTCTTGCGCGGCCTGTCAGACCCGCAATTGGCGAGTGCTTTGCGGCGTATCCACGCCGAGGCGGGCGGTGCCCTCTCCGTGTCAGACTTGGCCAAAGAGGCGGGTATGTCGCGGTCAACCTTCTTCGAACGGTTTCGAAAAGAGGTTGGCCGCGCGCCGCTGGAATATGTGACCGACTGGCGCATGGCCGTTGCCAAGACTTTGCTGCGGCAGGGCAGGTTGAACAATACCGAGATTGCACTCAGGGTCGGTTACGGGTCCGCCAGTGCATTCGGACTGGCTTTTGTCCGGCATGAGGGCTTGTCACCTGGCGCGTTTGCAAGCAAGCACGGGCGTTAGGGCGAGGGCCGCAAACGGATGCCGATGATCCTGATGTGAGCGTCACCAACCGTTAGACAAAGTCCGCATTTGGGTTTTGAGTCAGTTTGATACTGTCGCAAACTGTCTGGTTTCCCGGCACATGTGACTATGCCAGCGTCGCCATATGGGTGGCGGATGGACGAGACCTACATCAAAGTCAAAGACCGTGGGACCTACTTCTGCCGGACTGCAAGCCACTCCAATTCTACCGTGAAGTTTGCGGCAGAGCGAAGGCCTCTGCATTTATCTGACATCTCATTTGCCGATTACCCTGAAAAATGTAAGACTTGTCATGCATGAAGGCTGTTCTCGCTGTCCACCATGGGTGGTCAGTTTCCTTCATCCTGTACCGGCCTGAGATTGACCGGGGTTCTCGTGCGCAGGCGTTGATGTGCCGATGCGGGGAGATGACAAGCAATAAAGGAGAGACAATGTTTAAGAAAATAGTCGTGCCAATCGACATGTCCCATGTGGACAGATTGCAAAAAGCGCTTCGCGTGGCCGGAAATCTTGCACAAACGCATGATGCCAGCATTTGCTATGTCGGAGTGACAACGCCGATGCCGAGTTCTGTCGCGCACACGCCGAAAGAATTCGAAGCAAAACTTGCAGCATTCGCGGAGCAGGAGGCCGGAAAGTATAACATCAAAACCGAAAGTCATATGATCGTCAGTCAAGATCCGGCGGTTCAAAAGGATCGCGAGCTCGAAAAAGCGATCAGCACGCTTGGGGCCGATCTCGTGGTGATGGCCACACATGTTCCCAACGCAACAGACTATATCTGGTCCGGCCATGGTGCACATCTTGCAGCGCATAGCGACATTTCTGTCATGCTCGTGCGTGAATAAGCACCCATCAAAATAACCACCCATTCCAAAAGGAACGAAAGGAGGCCTCATGGCCGACCAATCACCTCAGGACCTTACACCAGAAGGTATCCCTTCCCCTGAAGGGGACGTTGAAATTATCGAGACAGACTACGAAATCGGACAAGATAACGTGGAAGGCTCTCTTGGACCTTTCGGGTTCGACATCCACAATCCGGTTTTCATGGTGTCCGGCCTCGCAATTGTAGCTTTCGTTTTCTATGCGCTGGCTCTGCCGGAACAGTCCGGGACCTTGTTCAGCTGGTTGTTCTCATCTGTCACCAAAGGCTTTGACTGGTTCTTCATCGGCGCCGCAAATATCTTTGTGCTCTTTTGTCTTCTTCTCATCATAACGCCTTGGGGCAATGTGCGCCTTGGCGGCACCGAAGCCGCCCCGGATTACAGTTACGTTGGATGGTTCGCGATGTTATTCGCCGCCGGTATGGGCATCGGGTTGATGTTCTACGGTGTGTCAGAGCCGATGAGCCATTTCTCATCCTCTTTGGGTGGGACGGTGATGGAAAACGGTGTGCGCACGGACTGGGCGCCGCTTGGTGCAGCGGCTGGAAACGAAGCGGATGCGGTGCGTCTTGGCATGGCTGCGACGATTTTCCACTGGGGTTTGCACCCTTGGGCGATTTATGCCGTCGTGGCTTTGGCTTTGGCCCTGTTCAGCTATAACAAGGGCCTGCCTCTCACCATCCGATCTGCGTTTTACCCGATTTTCGGGGACGCGGTTTGGGGCTGGGTCGGCCATATCATTGACACGCTGGCTGTGTTCGCAACGCTCTTTGGGTTGGCAACATCCCTTGGTTTCGGCGCGACGCAGGCCAATGCGGGTCTGAACGAATTGTTCGGTTTGCCCGTCGGACCAACCACTGAGGTGCTTTTGATTTCCGGCATCACGGCGATTGCACTTGTTTCCGTGCTTCGCGGTCTTGATGGCGGTGTCAAAATCCTGTCGGAAATCAATATGGGTCTGGCTTTCTTGCTGCTCGTTTTTGTTCTGTTGATTGGGCCGACGGCCTATCTCATCAAACTCTTCGGCAGCTCCCTGATGGCCTATATCGAATATCTTCCGGCGCTGTCGAACCCGATTGGCCGCGAAGATGTCAACTTTAGCCAAGGGTGGACGTCGTTCTATTGGGCGTGGTGGATCAGTTGGTCGCCTTTTGTCGGCATGTTCATTGCCCGTGTGAGCCGGGGTCGGACCGTCCGCGAATTCGTTGTCTGTGTGCTGTTGATTCCGTCTCTGGTCTGTGTGCTGTGGATGTCCGTTTTTGGCGGCACGGCTCTCTATCAGGTGATCAACGATGGGTACACGATGGCGCAGGACGCCTCTCTTGAACTCAAACTTTTCAAGATGTTGGATGTCTTGCCTCTCAGCGCGATCACCTCGCTCGTCGGGATCGTTCTGGTGGTGGTGTTCTTTGTGACGTCATCGGACTCGGGGTCGCTGGTCATTGATACGATCACGGCAGGCGGCAAAGTGGACGCACCGGTTCCACAGCGTGCCTTTTGGTGCATCTTTGAAGGGGCTGTTGCCATCGTCTTGTTGCTGAGTGCGGGCGGGCTGCAATCCCTGCAATCCATGGTCATCTCGACAGGTTTGCCGTTTACCGTCGTGTTGTTGCTGATGTGCTTCGCGGTGGCGCGAGGCCTTCAAGCGGAACGGGCTATAAAAGACTAATACAACTGGCTGGGGCTGCGCAGGCGGCCCCAGTGCCTCTTTCCTGACGCGTCAGGACGACGCGGCGATTCCCCACCCAAATGAAAAAGGGGCGCACTTGGCGCCCCTTTGATGTTTAGCCACGGCCCCGCGCCTTAGCTGCGCGGTTTGGTGTTTTCCGGGTCATAGAGCGGTGCGTAGCCGACACCTGCAACTTCAACCGGATAGGTCTCGTCAAGATAGGTGACGTTGAGCTCGCGCCCGACCTGACAATAGTCCCACGGCAGGTAGGCCAGCGCGATGTTCTTGCCCACAGTCGGACCGAACGCGACAGAAGAGGTAAAGGACCGACGCCCCAGCTCGTCGATCAGCACCTCGCCCGTTTCCGGGTCCATCACCGGCAGGGTGGTGTTCGGATAGCGCTTCACGCCGTTTGCGTCGGTGTGCTCTTTCATCACGAGGGTACAAAGCATCGCCGGTTGGTGGTCCCGCGCACGGTATTCGAGGTGTTTCTCTTTGCCGCGAAACTCCGCTTCTTTCACCTTCGGACGCGACAGATCAGCTTCGTAGAGGTTGTACATCGTGTTGAGATCGGCGTTTTGCAGGCGCAGGGATTTCTCCAGACGACGCGAGTTGGCATAGGTTTCAACCCCCACGGCCAGAACACCCTCAGCCCGCAGCGCGTCCCAGACGGCCAGACCGTCCTCGTAGCGCATGTGAAGTTCCCAGCCTTGCTCCCCGACATAGGAAATGCGGAAAGCGGAGACTTTTTTACCCGCAATCTCGATCGTCTTGATCGCAGCGAAGGGGAAGTTTTCCACGTCGAGCATATCGGGATCGGCGACAACCTTTTTGAGGTTCTCACGCGCGTTCGGACCCCAAATGCCAACCGTGGTGTAATCCTCGGTCACGTCCGTGATGGTGACGTCGAGACCGCGATCTTGGGCCATACGTTTCATGCACATCAGATCACGCGGACCGGCGTCAGCCCCGTTCACCAGACGGCAACGGTCTTCCATGCGGAACACCGTAAAGTCGGCGCGCACCATGCCTTCGTCATCAAGCATATGGGTGTAAATCCCCTTGCCGATCATGTTGTCACCGCCGATTTTGGCCGCACAGAGATATTCCATCAGCGCAACGTGATCGGGACCGGAGATGTCGGTCATGTGGAAGTGCGACAGGTTGATGATGCCACAATCCGCGCTCATCTCAAGCTGTTCGGCGTTGGACACGCGCCAGAAGTGACGGTTGTCCCACTCGGCTTCGCGCACCGGCACTTGATCAGCATATTTTTCGAGAAGATGCTCGTTGGCCGCATAGCCATGCGCCCGTTCCCAGCCGCCAAGCTCCATAAAATAGCCCCCCAGCTCGACTTCGCGCTCATAGAAAGGCGAGCGACGGATGCCACGGGCATTCGCGAAGGGTTCGCGCGGGTGGACCGGCGGGTTGTAGATTTTCGCGGCGGTTTCTTCGCACCGGCCCCAAATGTAGTCTTCGGTCAGTTGGTAGTCGTTGAAGCGCGCGTAATCGATGCCGTTGTGGTCGACATCCGTGCGGCCCTTGGTCATCCAGTCGGCAATGAGCTTGCCCATGCCAGGACCGTCTTTGACCCAGATCGCGACGGCGTACCACAGGCCCCGCAGCTTGCGGCTTTCGCCCATCGACGGACCGCCATCGGTGGTGGTTTGCAGAAGACCGTTGAAGGAGTGACCTTCGTTGAAACCAAGTTCGGCGAGGATCGGCGTCAGCTCCATGGCTTTTTCAAGCGGCTCGATCACGTCCTCCAGCACGAGGTCGCGCATGGACGGACCCATGCGGGCCTCTTCTTTTTCAAGAATGTCGCGCGGATGCACCATGCGCACGTCTTTCTCGTAATAGTAGCCCCATTCCATCTGGCCACCCTCGGTGGTCGCAGGGTCGCCGGTGTCACGCATATAGGCGGAGTTGCCCTGATCGCGCAGCAGCGGACGACCGATTTCGAGACCGGTGCCAGCGAATTCATCATAGGGCCCAAAGAAGGTCAGCGGGTGGTCGACCGGCATGACCGGGAGGTCTTCGCCCGCCATCTCAGCAATCAAACGACCCCAGAGGCCGGCACAGACCACAACGTAATCGGCCATGATCGTGCCACGGTGGGTTTTCACGCCGGTGACGCGGCCATTCTCGGTGATCAGTTCCAGCGCAGGGGTGTTGGCGAAGACTTTGAGCTTGCCGCTTTTCTCGGCGGCGTCGATCAATTCGCCTGCGACGGCTTGGGAGCGCGGCACCACGAGACCGGCGTCGGGGTCCCACATGGCGCATTCGATCTGGTCTTCTTCGAGAAGCGGGAATTTCTCTTTGGCCTCTGCGGCGGTGATCATGCGGACGTTGGAGCCAAAGGCACGACCACTGTCACAGCGGCGCTTGAGCTCAGTCAGGCGATCATCGTCTCCCTTGCGGCACACTTCGATCCCACCGATGCGGGAGTAACGGCCCATCTTCTCGTAGAAATCCATCGAGTACATGGTGCTCCACGTGCTCAAAAGATCGTGGCTCGTGGCGAAACAGAAGTCCGACGCGTGTCCGGTCGATCCGATGTCTGTGGGAACGGCGGATTTGTCGATGCCGACAATATCGTCCCAGCCGTTTTCAATGAGATGATGCGCGACGGAGGCGCCGACGATACCGCCGAGACCGACGATGACAACTTTGGCCCTGTTGGGGAACGAAGACATATCTCTCAATCCTTCTTTTCGAGGTGCTTGTCTGTGGATAGCGCGGGGAAACTGCGCCGGGATTCACGGGGGAAAACGTCGGCCCCGAAACCGACAAAAGCCGCGCGACGGGACACACCGGGACACACCCGTCGCGCGGCCAGAATCTGTGCCGATCTTCATATCGTCGCAGGGCGTCATGCACCCAACTCCGGAACTGGATAATTCTTGCGCCGGTAAGCGGCGATCAGCGTGTTGTGCATCAGCGTCATGATGGTCATCGGACCAACGCCGCCCGGAACCGGCGTGATGGCGCGGGCTTTTTCAGACGCGGCGGCAAAGTCGACATCCCCCACGAGGTACTTTTGCCCATCGCGGATGACGCGGCTGGTGCCGACGTCGATCACGGTGGCGCCGTCTTTGATCCAGTCGCCTTTGATCATTTCGGCACGACCGACGGCGGCCACGACGATATCAGCCTTGCCGACTTTTTCCGCCAGATCAGCCGTGCGTGAATGCGCCATGGTCACGGTGCAGTTTTCCGCCAACAAAAGCTGAGCCATCGGTTTGCCGACGAGAATCGAGCGCCCGACGACAATCGCATCAAGTCCAGAGAGGGATCCAAGTTGATCTTTGAGCAGCATCAGACAGCCCAGTGGGGTGCAGGACACCAGACCGGGCAGACCGGAGGCGAGATACCCCGCGCTCAGCGGATGCAGCCCGTCGACATCCTTGGCCGGGTCAATCGCTTCGATCACCTGAAGGCTGTCGAGGTGGTCGGGCAGGGGGAGCTGAACAAGAATGCCGTCCACCGCCTCATTGGCGTTCAATTCCGCGATGAGCGCCATCAATGTGTCCTGCGTGGTCTCTGCGGGCAGGGTATGTTCGAAACTCTCCATGCCGAGCTTACGGGCCATCAGGCCCTTGCTGCGGACATAGATTTCACTGGCCGGGTCAGAGCCGACCAGCACAACCGCAAGACCGGGCGCGCGGCCCGTCCTGTCAGCAAACGCAGCAGCACCCTCGGCAATCCGATCCCCAAGACCTGCGGCAAATGCCTTTCCGTCGATGATATGTGCCGTCATGGACGCACCTCCTTGAAAAGTCAAAAAGGGACCGGCGTACCGGCCCCCTCCCGGACAGGGATTACGGAGTGAAAACGACGGTACGGTTGTCATTCAGCATGACACGACCTTCGAGGTGATATTTCACCGCACGGGCCAGAACGCGAGATTCGATGTCGCGACCTGTTGCGACGAAATCCTCGGCGGACATGGTGTGGGTGACGCGCTCGGTTTCCTGTTCGATGATCGGGCCCTCATCAAGATCAGGCGTCACATAATGCGCGGTCGCCCCGATGAGTTTGACACCACGGTCATAGGCCTGGTGATAGGGCTTCGCGCCTTTGAAGGACGGCAAGAAGGAATGGTGGATGTTGATGATCATACCAAAGAGCTGATTGGACAGCTCGTTGGAAATCACCTGCATGTAGCGTGCAAGGATCACCAGCTCGGCCCCGGTTTCCTGAACGAGGGCGGCCAGTTTATCTTCCTGTTCGGTCTTGTTCTCTTTGTTCACCGGCCAGCAATAGAAGGGAATGCCTTCCTGTTCGGCGACTTTGCGGGCGTCTTCGTGGTTGGACACGATGGCCGCCACTTCGGCGTCAAGCCAGCCGGTTTTGATCTGGTACAGAAGGTGCAGCATCGCGTGGTCGAATTTCGACACCATGATGATGATCTTCGGCTTGCGGGTCTCATCCTCGACCTTGAGTTTCAGGCTGAACCGGTCGACGGCAGGTTTCAAGGCCAGTTCGACACTGTCCTTGGTGACAGACTCGGGAAAAAGGCAGGACATACGCAGGAAGAATTTGTTCGTCTTGCGATCCCAGAACTGGTTGGATTCAGCGAGGTTTGCCCCGCGTGAGGACATGGCGGCGCTGATGGTGGCAACGATGCCCGGCTGGTCGTCACAGGCGACGCGCAGAATGTAGGAATTGGAGCTCATATGTCTGGTTCCGTTCATAAATGTCTGAGAGGCGCGCGTCAGAGTTGGCGCGCGAGCTCGGGCAGGATGTCGAAGAGATCGCCAACGATGCCATAATCCGCCACTTGGAAGATTGGGGCGTCTTCATCGGTATTGATCGCCACGATGATTTTCGAATCTTTCATCCCTGCGAGGTGCTGGATTGCACCAGAGATGCCGCAGGCAATGTAGAGATCGGGGGCGACAACCTTGCCGGTTTGACCTACCTGAAGATCGTTCGCCGCATAGCCCGCATCCACTGCGGCGCGGGACGCCCCCACAGCGGCACCGAGTTTGTCGGCCAGAGGCGTGATGACCTCGTTGAACTTGTCTTCAGACCCAAGAGCACGGCCCCCGGAGACGATGATCTTGGCGGAGTTCAGTTCCGGGCGGTCGCTTTCCGTTTGAATGTTCTTGATGAAAGAGGACAGATCGCTGCCGTTTGAGGGGGCATCGATGGGGCTGACCTCTGCGGAGCCGCCGTCCGTTGCGGCGGCAAAGCCCGCGGTGCGCACGGTCAGAACCTTGGTGGCATCCGTGGGTTGCACGACTTCGATGGCGTTGCCGGCATAGATCGGACGTTTGAACGTGTCGGCGGACACCACTTCGGTGACCTCTGACACCTGCATCACATCGAGCAGCGCCGCGACGCGCGGCAGTACGTTTTTGCCACTGGTCGTGGCTGGGGCCAGAATAGTGTCATACTCCGGCGCAAGCGAAACGATGAGCGCTGCGGCGGCTTCGGCCAGACGCTGTTCGAGCGCCTCGCTTTCGGCCAACAACACCTTGCGCACGCCACTTAGTTTTGCGGCGGCTTCGGCGGCGGCAGACGCACTTTTGCCCGCGATCAAAATATCGACGTCGCCACCGATTTGGGACGCGGCCGTCAGAGCCTTTGCGGTTTGCTCCGACAGGCTCGCATTGTCATGTTCTGCGAAAAGAAGAATAGCCATGTTGAAAGTTCCCTCTGGGTCAGATGACGCCGGCTTCGTTTTTGAGCTTGTCGATCAGCTCGGCGGCAGAGGACACTTTGATCCCCGCTTCGCGTTGAGACGGCTCTTCGACGCGCAACACGTTCAGGCGACGCTCGACAGTGACGCCATAATCGCCGGGTTCTTTTGTCTCGAACGGCTTTTTCTTGGCCTTCATGATGTTCGGCAAAGAGGCGTAGCGCGGCTCATTGAGGCGCAGGTCGGCGGTCACGATGGCCGGGAGTTTGACCTCAATGGCCTGAAGACCGTCGTCGATCTCGCGGGTGACTTTTGCGGTGCCATCGCCCAGCTCGATTTCGGAGGCAAAGGTGGCCTGCGACCAGCCGAGAAGAGCGGAGAGCATCTGACCGGTTTGGTTGGCGTCATCGTCGATCGCCTGTTTGCCGAGGATTACCAGTTCGGGGGCCACGTCTGCGACAACACCTTTAAGGAGTTTCGCAACGGTGAGCGGCTCAACAGTGCCGTCGACGGTGATCAGAATGGCGCGATCTGCGCCCATGGCGAGCGCGGTGCGCAACACGTCTTGCGCTTGTGCCGGACCAACGGATACGGCGATGATCTCATCCGCCTTGCCCGCTTCTTTCAGACGCACGGCCTCTTCGACGGCGATCTCGTCAAAGGGGTTCATGGACATTTTGACATTGGCGAGGTCGACACCGGAATTGTCCGCCTTGACGCGGATTTTCACATTATAATCGACCACCCGTTTTACAGGAACGAGTACTTTCATGTTTCCCTCTTCTGTCGGCCCCGAAACGCAAAGTCTTCGGGGTGGCCCTCACCTATGGCGAGGCCTTTGAATTATTTCCAAGATTGGGGAGCAGGGTGCCGAAGCGATGCTCCCGGTGGCGTTCCCAGTCTGGCCGGGTTTGCCATGCCGATCACCAGGTCTTTGGCTATCTTTGGAGCGCAGGTGCAGCGGTGTTCGCAAACGTTCGGACGGACCGCCAGTGTCAGCGGTTGTTTGCGATCCTGTTGACCTACCCTCCCGACGTCACTTGTCGTTTTTCACCAAGAGAACCGGATTACGGCATCGTGAGGAGCAACCTGACGACTTTTTGCGTCGAAAAATAGAATGTTTGCGTCAAAGCGAGATTATCGCTACGACAAAGATATGGGGTTTCCTGTTTGGAGAGACAAAGATGACGACTCCGTCTTCACAAGAGTCAGTTTCGCAACCGCGCACGACAAACTTGCGTGCGCTGAAAGCGAGAGATGAGGGGCCGCGTCTTTCCGTCGGGTTTGTCCTAGCGCGCCGCTTTACGCTCTGTGCCTTTGCCAATTTCGTCGATGTGTTGCGTCTTGCCGCCGATGATGGGGATCGCAGCCGTCCGATTCTCTGTGACTGGACTGTGCTGTCTGACACGATGGATCCTGTGCAGTCGAGCTGTGGCATCACAGTGCAGCCGAAGGAGCGATTGGGCGATCCGCGGCGGTTTGATTACATTGTTGTGGTGGGCGGGTTGATGGATGAAACTCCCAGTCTGGGGCAGGCCTATCACCGCTTTCTGCATCAGGCTGCGGATGCGGGCGTTCCCTTGGTTGGGGTTTGCACTGGTGCCTTTTTCCTGCACCAGGTTGGGTTGCTCAACGGGTATCGTTGTTGCGTGAGCTGGTTTCATCATTCTGATTTTTTAGAGCAATTCGAAGGTCTCAGCCCTGTCGCGGATCAGATTTTTGTGGTCGATCGTGACCGCCTGACTTGTTCGGGTGGGGTGAGTTCGGCGCATTTGGCCGCCTATTTGGTGGACAAACATGTTGGCCGCTCGCAGGCCAGCAAAAGCCTGCATATTATGATCATCGACGATGCGCTTCAGGCGGAAAAACCACAGCCGGGTCTGCCGCTTGATCTCAAGACGCAGGACCCGATTGTCCAGCGTGCGCTGTTATTGATGCAGCAAAACATCGACACGCCGATCTCGGTTCAGGACGTCGCGCTACGGATGGGCAACAGCAAACGTCAGATTGAGCGCCACTTCCGCCTCGCCTTGAACACGTCACCACAGGCGGCTTTTCTCGACATGCGATTGGACCTTGCCAAACACTTGATTGAGAAGACGCAAAAGTCTGTCGCTCAGATCGCCGTGGACTGCGGTTTCTGTGATTCTTCGCATTTGAGTCGCATGTTTCGGCGGCGTTACGGCGATACGCCCCAGTCTTTCCGACAATCATCCGTCGTGGAAAATTAAAAATTAGACGCGTTATTGACCTTGACGGCATTTAAAAGTGACATATTTGCACAAAAATATGACGCTTTGCAAATTTGTTAGGCGGGATCTTCGTCTGATGTCGTGATAATACTGTTGTTTTGACGTATATTTACTCCCCGCGCACTTTTCATCTCCCAATACTCCTCCCAATCTTTGTCGGCGGGCTTCATTGGCTCAGCACGGCTCAACAATAAAAAACTCGGGGAGAGTTTGGGTCATGGTTGCATCCAGCGACAATGCGTTCGTGTCTTTCGAACATGTACAGAAAAGCTACGATGGCGAGACCCTCGTGGTGAAAGACCTCAACCTGCAACTGGCCAAGGGTGAGTTCCTGACCATGCTTGGACCGTCAGGCAGTGGCAAAACCACCTGTCTGATGATGTTGGCCGGGTTTGAAACGGCAACCCATGGCGAGATCCGCCTCGATGGTCAACCGATCAACCAGGTGCCGCCGCACAAACGCGGCATCGGTATGGTGTTCCAGAACTACGCACTTTTCCCGCATATGACGGTGGGTGAGAACCTTGCTTTCCCGCTCGAAGTGCGCGGCATGGGCAAATCCGAGCGCGAAACAAAGGTCAAACGCGCCCTTGATATGGTGCAGATGGGGGCCTTTGCCAATCGTCGCCCGGCCCAGCTTTCGGGCGGGCAGCAACAGCGGATCGCCTTGGCTCGCGCTTTGGTGTTTGACCCCAAGCTGGTGTTGATGGACGAACCGCTCGGTGCACTCGACAAGCAACTGCGCGAACATATGCAATTCGAGATCAAACACCTGCACGAGAGCCTTGGCATCACCGTCGTCTATGTGACCCATGACCAAGGCGAGGCGCTAACCATGTCGGATCGCGTCGCCGTGTTCAACGATGGCCGCATTCAACAGCTCGCGCCACCTGCGGAACTTTATGAACGGCCGGACAACAGTTTCGTTGCGGGCTTCATTGGCGAGAATAACAAACTGCCCGGCGTGATCGAAGAGCTGAACGGCGACCGGGCCGTGGTGTGTCTTGAGAATGGCGAACGGATTCATGCGACGGCGGTGAATGTCCGCGCAAAAGGCGAAAAGACTTTGGTGTCCATTCGCCCGGAACGTGTTGAATTCAAACCCGAACTGATCCCTGAAGGGTCGCACACCATCGACGCGGAAGTGCTCGAAGTGATTTACATGGGGGACATTCTGCGCACCCGCATGAAGGTGGCGGGCCATGATGAGTTCGTCTTGAAATGTCGCAACACCATTGACCAGGTTCCCTTGTCCCCCGGCCAACGCATTCGCATTGGTTGGAACCCGCTTGATGCGCGTGCGCTGGACATGATCTGAGTTTTCTTCGCTTCGGTTCAACCGGGGCGAGGCAAGAGACGCGCGGCTTGAACCGCGCGAAAGTCCCGATCCAACATGGAGAGAAATATGAACAAGAAGACTCTTTTCGCGCTCACCACGGCGCTTGGTGGCCTTGCACTTCCAACGCTGGCCGATGACATCACCATCATGAGCTGGGGTGGGTCTTATTCCGCGGCTGAAACCGAAGCGTATTACAAGCCATTCACCGCAGAAACTGGCATTGGTATTGTTTCTGTCGACGCCGACAACCCCGCCACTCCGGTGAAAGCCCAAGTGGATGCGGGCAACGTGACCACCGACGTGGCGCTGTTCCTGCTCTCCGATGCCGTGCGCCTGTGCGACGAAGGTCAATTGATGCCGATTGATGCCTCGATGCTGCCCGATGGGATCGATGGCACCCCGGCGATGGACGATTTCCTCGAAGGCACGCTGAGCGAATGCATGGTGCCGAACGACATCTATGCCACCGCCGTTGCGTTTGATGCGTCGAAATTCGCCGAAGGTGCGGCACCGTCCTCCATCGCCGATTTCTTCGACACCGAGAAATTCCCAGGCAAACGCGGGGTTTTGAAGAGCCCGAAAGTGGTTCTGGAAATGGCGTTGATGGCCGATGGCGTTCCCGCAGCCGAGGTTTATGACGTGCTCGACACCGACGAAGGTGTGGATCGCGCTTTCGCGAAACTCGACACCATCAAGAATGACGCGATCTATTGGGAAGCTGGCGCACAGCCGCCGCAGCTTTTGGCCGATGGCGAAGTGGTCATGACCATGTCCTACAACGGTCGGATTTTCAACGCCGCCGTGAACGAAGGCAAACCCTTCGAAGTGCTCTGGGACGGTCAGGTGTTTGAGTGGGAAGGTTACGTGATCCCCGAAGGTGCTCCAAACACAGAAGCTGCGATGGAGTACATCAAATTCGCGACCTCCAGCGCCCCCTCCGCGCGCTTCTCCGAGCGCATCTCCTACGGCACGCCGCGTAAATCCGCCGCACCGCTGGTGGGCAATGTCAACGGCACCGACATTCCGATGGCGCCGAACCTGCCGACCTACCCGGCGAACATGACCAACGCGCTGGCCTCTTCTGCGGATTTCTGGGTCGACCGTGAGACCGAGCTGGGCGAGCGTTTCAACGCGTGGCTCCTGTCCAACTGATCCGACATCGGATCGAAAGCTTGCCGGAGGACGTCCTTCCCCTCGTTTTCCGGCAAACTGGCGAAAGCGCGTTCTGAGCTCTTTCGCCGAACCGTGTTCTGACTCGGACGTCAACAAGTGGCCGCAGCATGGCGCGCCGCTTTGGCGCATAAAGCAAGATAGGAAAAAGGATGTCTGACGTCGCTTCTCAGTTGACCACCGCGGACGGGCGCCCGCTCAAGGCCGCTTTGGCCACGGCACAGGCTCGTGCAAAACGCCGGGCCTTCTTTCTGGTCCTGCCGTTGCTCGCATTCATTGTGATTACATTCGCCGTGCCCATCGGCCAGATGTTGCAGCGTTCGGTGTACAATGACGGCTTTTCCCAAACCGTTCCGGCGCTGACGCAATGGTTCGAGGCGAACCCAAAGGGCACCGTGCCCGATGAGGCCGCCTATGCGGCGCTGGCCTCCGATCTCAACCTGATGAAAGAGACGCGTATGGCGGGGGATGCCGGCACCCGGATCAACTATGTTGTGTCTGGCATGCGCTCGCTCTTTACCAAGTCCGCGCGCAAGGCTGCGGATCTTGAGCCGCCTTATATGGCCGCGCTGCTCGATATTGATGAGGATTGGCAGGACCCGCGTGTCTGGAATGCGATGCGGACGGCCTCCAGCCCTTGGACGTTGGATTTTTACACCATCGCCTTTGACCGTGAACGGGATGCGGACGGCAAACTCGTCAAGGTGGATGAGAACCAGCGCATCTATTTCAAACTTTATATCAAAACCTTTGTTGTTGCTGCAGTCATCACGGCGATTTGCTTGCTTTTGGCCTTCCCGGTCGCGCATTTGCTTGCGACCCTGCCGATGGCCAAGGCCAACCTGTTGATGATCCTTGTGTTGTTGCCGTTCTGGACCTCGCTTTTGGTGCGAACGACAAGTTGGATTGTGCTTTTGCAAGGCCAAGGGGTCATCAACAGCATCCTCGTGGCGCTTGGCATCATCGGCGACGATGGCCGTATTCAGATGATCTACAACCAGACCGGCACGATCATTGCCATGGTGCATATCCTTTTGCCCTTCATGGTGTTGCCGCTCTATTCCGTGATGCGTGTGATCCCACCAAGTTACACCCGCGCGGCCCGTAGCCTTGGCGCGACGAGCTGGACGACCTTCCGCCGTATTTACCTGCCGCAGACCATCCCCGGCATTGGGGCTGGCGTGCTCTTGGTCTTTATCCTCGCGGTTGGCTACTACATCACTCCGGCATTGGTCGGCGGTGCCGATGGTCAGCTCTTCTCGAACATGGTGCAGTTCCACATGACCAAGGCCAACTGGTCCATGGCGGCGGCTCTGGCGACCATGCTTCTGGTCGGGGTGCTGGTGCTCTACTGGCTCTATGATCGCCTGATCGGCATCGACAAATTGAAACTCGGTTAAGGAGAGAGACTGATGGCCCTTCCGACCTATGCCTCCCCACTCGAACGCGCTTGGCATGCCACCTATCTGGTGATCTGCGTTCTGGTGTTCGTCTTCCTGATTTCGCCGATCCTTGTTATCGTCCCCCTGTCCTTCAACGCGGAGCCGTATTTCACCTACACGGAGAAAATGCTGAGCTTTGATGCCGAGGGCTATAGCATGCGCTGGTATGACTCGCTTTTGACCTCGGGGATGCAAGCCTCCGAAGCGGTGCGTGATGGGGCGTGGTGGTCCGATCTGTGGCACAATGCGGATTGGGTGAAAGCGGCGAAGAATTCCGTGATCATCGGCTTTTGGGCGACCATCCTGTCAACCATTCTGGGGACATTGGCTGCACTTGGCCTGTCACGCCCGGAAATGCCATGGCGGCGGACGATCATGGCGATCCTGATCAGCCCGATGATCGTGCCGATCATCATCGTTGCAACCGGGATGTTCTTTTTCTATTCGAACCCCTGCGCCATTTTCGGCTTTGGATGCGGTCGGTTGACCTCGACCTACACCGGCGTCGTTTTGGCCCACGCCGCTCTTGGCATTCCGTTTGTGATCATCACCGTGACGGCGACGCTGTCGGGTTTTGACCAGTCCCTGATCCGGGCTGCGGCAAGCCTGGGTGCCAACCCACGCCGCACCTTCTTCAAAGTGGTGATGCCGTTGATCCTGCCGGGTGTGATTTCGGGCGGTCTCTTTGCCTTTGTGACCTCCTTTGACGAAGTGGTCGCCGTGCTGTTCATCGCGGGCCCGGATCAGCAAACCATCCCGCGTGAAATGTGGAGCGGCATTCGCGAACAGATCAGCCCTGCGATCCTTGCTGTGGCGACGATCCTTGTGGTGATCTCGATCGCGCTTTTGACCGTCGTAGAAATTCTGCGCCGCCGGTCTGAACGGCTCCGGGGGGTTGCAGCGCATTAAGGCGCATGTAGCAGCGGTTTCCTGCCAAAGACATCTGTCCTGATTGCGCGCCTTTCCGCTGGGAAGGGCGCGTTTTTACATCTGGCGCAAATGTCCTGCGCGTTTGCCTCATCTCTCCGCGCCTCGACCCGGCCTGACACTGTCTGCTGAACGGACGCGCGTGCGGCCAGTCCGCAACGTGCAAGGGGTTGGCTCGCTCCGAGAGGACGGAGCGTTCGATCCCTGAACATGTGCAAGTAAGAGGGCGGCCTAGCCCGCTCGCAATGGGAGGATATATCATGAGTTCCAACAGAGGTGTCGTCTACATGGGCCCCGGCAAGGTCGAGGTTCAGGACATTGCAGACCCGACCATGGCCGCGCCGGATGGGCGCAAGCTCGGTCACGCCGTGATCCTGAAAGTGGTGTCCACCAACATCTGTGGCTCCGACCAGCACATGGTGCGTGGCCGCACCACCGCGCCCGAGGGCCTTGTCCTCGGTCACGAGATCACCGGCGAAGTGATCGAAAAAGGCTCTGACGTCGAGATGCTTGAGATCGGCGACATCGTCTCCGTGCCGTTTAACGTCGCTTGTGGCCGGTGCCGGTGCTGTAAAGAACAGGACACGGGCGTCTGTCTCACCGTGAACCCCGAACGTGCAGGCGGGGCCTATGGCTATGTCGATATGGGCGGCTGGGTCGGCGGTCAGGCGCGCTATGTCATGGTGCCTTACGCCGACTTCAACCTTCTGAAGTTCCCGGATCGTGATCAAGCCCTCGACAAGATCACCGATCTGACCATGCTGTCCGACATTCTTCCGACCGGGTTTCACGGTGCGGTTCAGGCGGGTGTGGGCGTCGGCTCCATCGTCTATGTCGCAGGCGCGGGTCCCGTTGGTCTGGCTGCGGCGGCTTCCGCTCAGGTTCTCGGGGCGGCTGTGGTTCTGATCGGTGATTTCAACAAAGAGCGCCTCGATCACGCCGCCAAGATGGGGTTTGTCCCGGTCGATTTGAACAAGGGCGATCGCCTTGGCGAGATGATCGCCGAAATCACTGGTAGCCCCGAAGTGGATGCCGCCATTGACGCTGTGGGCTTTGAAGCCCGCGGTCACACCGGCGGCGAACAGCCCGCCATCGTGCTCAACCAGATGATGGAAATCACCCGTGTTGCAGGTTCCATCGGCATCCCCGGCCTCTACGTGACCGAAGATCCGGGCGCTGTGGACGAAGCCGCCAAAGTTGGTAGCCTGTCGCTGCGCTTCGGTCAGGGTTGGGCGAAAGCTCAGAGTTTTCACACCGGTCAGACGCCGGTGCTGAAATACAACCGTCAGCTCATGCAGGCGATCCTGCATGGTCGTTTGCCGATTGCGAAAATCGTGAATGCCCAGATCATCTCTCTCGAAGACGCCGCGGCGGGCTACGATGCCTTCGATCACGGGGCCGCGAAGAAATTCGTCCTCGACCCGCATGGGATGCTGAAAGCAAGCTGACCCGTTTGCGAGATGACACGGACAGGGCGGCCCCATGGGTCGCCCTTTTTCGTGCGCGTTGGGCGAAGAACCAACACAGAAAAACGCGCGAAGCCAAAGCTGCGCGCGTTTTGAGGCCTGTCACACGGGGAAGATCAGCACTCCGGCAAATTGACCGCGATGCCACCCGTGGACGTCTCTTTGTATTTGAGGTTCATGTCGCGCCCGGTTTCCAACATCACTTGAATACAGTTGTCGAGCGGCATGAAATGCGTGCCGTCGCCGCGCAGGGACAGAGATGCCGCCGACACCGCCTTGATCGCGCCAAGCGCGTTGCGTTCGATGCATGGCACCTGAACAAGCCCGGCCGCGGGATCACAGGTCATGCCGAGGTGATGTTCCAGAGCGATTTCAGCGGCGTTCTCCACCTGCGCATTGGTGCCGCCCAGCACGGCGCACAGCGCGCCCGCCGCCATTGCCGCCGCAGATCCCACTTCGCCTTGGCACCCGACTTCCGCACCAGAGATTGAGGCGTTGTGTTTGATCAGCCCGCCAATGGCCGCTGCGACCAACAAAAAGTCGCGCAGTTTCGCGTCGCTCGCGCCGACACAATGATGGCGATAATAGCGCATCACCGCCGGGACAACACCTGCCGCCCCGTTGGTGGGGGAGGTCACGACCCGGCCCCCGGCGGCGTTTTCCTCGTTCACCGCCATGGCGTAGACGCTCATCCAGTCGTTGGCGACATGCGGTGCGGTGATGTTGAGACCTTGTTCGGCCTTCAGAGATTCATGGATGCCCTTGGCCCGGCGTTTGACGTTCAGCCCACCGGGGAGGATGCCGTCTTGTGCAAGTCCACGGTCGATACACTCGTTCATGGTCTCGATGATCCGGTCAAGTTTCGGTTCCAGATCGGCACCATAGACTTTGCGCTCATTGGCACGTTTCATCTCGGCAATGGTTTTGCCGGACGTGATGCCCATATCGAGCATCTCCTTGGCAGAGCCAAAGGGGTAGGGAAAAGCCCGTGCCGCTTTTTCGTTGTGCAGGCTCTGGGTGTCGTTTTTCTGCGCGGCCAACTCTTCGGCGGTGACAACAAAGCCGCCACCAATGGAATAGAAGGTGCGCGTTTGATAGGCGTTACCGGCTTTGTCGAAGGCTTTCAGGATCAGCCCGTTGGCATGGCCTTCAAGCGGGGGGCCCCAGTCGAAAACGAGATCCACGTCAGGATCGAACGCAAGCGTGCCCAGACCCTCCAGATGCACGACCTTTTCGCGCCGGACCCGGTCTTCGATCTCGTCGATTGCGTTGGGATCAAGGGTCTCCGGCGTATAGCCGCAAAACCCAAGAAGGACAGCACGATCGGTGGCGTGGCCCTTGCCGGTAAAGGCCAGGGAACCGTGAAGGCTGGCGCCGAGACGATGAAGTTTGCCCGCGCCGGGAATATTGAAATTCCGGTCGTGGAGTTCTTCGATGAACCGCGCGGCGGCGACCATCGGCCCCATCGTGTGCGACGAAGAGGGCCCGATGCCGATTTTGAAAACGTCGAAGACAGACAGGAACATGGGAAGCCTTTCGCAAATCGGGGCCTGCGTGTTCTACGACAGGCCCCGGAGGTATATCGAGCGATCAATCAGGCGATCAATCCAAGATCAACATGTGTTCGGGCCGCGCGGCACCCCCCGGCGGGATGCCGCGTCTGGATTATGCGCCGTAGATCGGGAAATCGGCGCAAAGTTTGCGCACGTCTGCGAGAACCTCGGCTTCGACCGCGGCGTCCCCCTCGGGATTGTCCGACAAGGCGTTGAGCACGCGCAGGATCAGCGAGCCAATCTGTTCGAACTCGGCCTCTTTGAACCCACGTGTGGTGCCCGCAGAGGTGCCCAGACGCACGCCGGAGGTCACGAAAGGCTTCTCCGGGTCGTTCGGGATCGAGTTCTTGTTACAGGTCAGACCAGCCCGTTCCAAAGCGATCTCGGCCATTTTGCCGGTCACGCCTTTTGGGCGCAGATCGACGAGAACCATGTGACAATCGGTGCCGCCAGAAACGATGCCCAGACCGCCGACTTTGAGAACGTCCGCCAGAGCTTTCGCGTTCTCGATCACCTGACCGGCGTAGTCCGCGAAGGACGGCTGAAGCGCCTCGCCAAACGCCACGGCTTTCGCTGCGATGACGTGCATCAGCGGGCCGCCCTGATTGCCCGGGAAGACGGCGGAGTTCAGTTTTTTCGCAATCGCTTCGTCGTTCGACAAGATCACGCCACCACGCGGACCGCGCAGGGTCTTGTGGGTGGTGGAGGTGGTCACATGCGCGTGCGGCACCGGGTTCGGGTATTTGCCGCCCGCGATCAGACCGGCATAGTGCGCCATGTCGACCATCAGGTAGGCGCCCACTTCGTCGGCGATTTTGCGGAAGCCTTCGAAGTCGATGACGCGCGGGTAGGCAGAGGCACCGGCCACGATCAGCTTCGGCTTGGTTTCGAGCGCTTTCTCACGCACCTTTTCCATGTCGATCAGGTGGGTTTCAGGGTCGACCTCATAGGAGACGACATCGAACCATTTGCCGGACATGGTCACAGGAGAGCCGTGGGTCAGGTGACCGCCGTGGGCCAGCGAAAGACCCATGATACGGTCGCCCGGTTGCAGAAGCGCCAGGAACACGGCCTGATTGGCCTGCGCGCCGGAGTGCGGCTGCACGTTGGCGTATTCGGCCCCGAACAATTTCTTCAGGCGCTCAATGGCCAACACTTCAACCTTGTCGACAAACTCACAGCCACCGTAGTAGCGCTTGCCAGCATAGCCTTCGGCGTATTTGTTGGTCAGCACAGAACCTTGCGCGGCCATCACGTCCGGGGACACGATGTTCTCGGAAGCGATCAGTTCGATCTGGGTTTGTTGACGGTCGAGTTCCTCACCAATCGCGGAAGCAACATCGGCATCGGCGATCTCGGGTCTTTGCAGGCGGTCAAACATGCGGAAAATCCTTCGGGGTCAAGCGAGTTCGGCGGCGAGTTCTTTCGCACCGGTCTCAAGGGTTGAGGCAAGGAAAGGGGCGAAGCTGTTCCAGACATCCATGCGGAAACTGGTCTCGGCATCGCGCCAGAGAACGACGGTGGCACCGTCAAAAAGCGTGCGGCGCGCCTGACCCACCTTGATGGTGGAAATGTCGCGCGGACAGCCAATGCTCATCAGGTCAGCGGCGTGCGGGCCTTCGATCTGAAAGGTGATCTCGCGTCCGGTGATTTCGGTCATCGAGTGCGGCAACGACGGGGCGAGGGTCGCCAAAGCGCCTTGCACCTTTTCGATCTGATCGAGCGGCACAAGCAGGGTCCACTCATCAGGGCCGAGGCACACAACCTCAATCCCGTCAGTTTTGGCGCAGATGCCAATTTGGGTCGGCAAGCTGACGCCAATGGCCTTGCCGATCGCCGCCAGATCGCCGCGCGCGCGCAGCGAAATCCGTCCGGTCATTGGCGTGACGGCCACATGGGCAGCCGCGGTATCCACCACGACCGATGGAGCCAGAGAAGAGATATGCTTGGACATGTCTGACCTCCAATCAGATTTTCAAACGAGCGTTTTCAGGATCGACAAAGACGGTCCCGGTGACTTTCGCGGCAATGGTCCGGTCGGGCATCGGGATATAAACCGTCTCGCCCATTTTCGAATGGCCACCTTCGACCAACGCCAATGCGATCGGGTGATCCGTTGTGCCCTGATGATAAGACGAGGTCACGTGACCGACCATTTTCATCGGGATGGGCTGGTTCGGATCCAAGACGATCTGGGCCCCTTCTTCGAGACAGGACTGGTCCTCGGTCACCAGACCGACAAGCTGTTTGCGGTTCTTCGCGACGAGATCGGGCCGCTTCAGCCCGCGCATCCCAACAAAGTCGGCTTTCTTGGTGCCAACCGCCCAACCCATGCCCGCGTCATAGGGGGTCACCGTACCGTCAGTGTCCTGACCGACGATGATGTAGCCCTTTTCAGCGCGCAGCACGTGCATGGTTTCTGTCCCGTAGGCGGTGATGTCATATGCCTGACCCGCGTCCCACAGGGTTTCCCAAAGTGCGCGACCGTAAGGGGCGGGCACGTTGATCTCGAAGCCGATCTCGCCGGTGAAGCTTACGCGCCACAGACGCGCGGGATAGCCCGCAACCTCAACTTCGACGCAGGACATGTGCGGGAAATTGTCTTCGGTCAGGGCGAAATCCTTGACGAAGGGCTGAAGCAGTTTCGCGGCATTCGGTCCGTTCACCGCAACGGTGGACCATTGCTCTGTGGTCGAGGTGAGCCAGACATTCAGGTCGGGCCACTCGGTTTGGAGGTAGTCTTCCATCATCGTCAGCACCCGCGCAGCCCCACCGGTGGTGGTGGTCACGTGGAACCGTTCGTCGGAAATGCGTGCGATCACACCGTCGTCGCGAATATATCCGTCATCGCCCAAAAGAAGACCGTAACGGCACTTGCCCGGTGCAAGTTTCATGAACGGGTTGGTGTACATGCGGTTGACGAATTCGGCCGCATCCGGCCCGACCACTTCGATCTTGCCCAGAGTGGAGGCATCAAAGATGCCCACGGAAGCCCGCGTCGCTGCACATTCGCGCGCCACGGCTTGATCCATGGTCTCACCCGCTTTCGGGAAGTACCGCGCCCGGCGCCACTGGCCCACGGGTTCAAACACGGCTGCGTTTTCTTCGGCCCAACCGTCGATCTGGGTCTTGCGGACCACTTCGAAATGATCGCCGCGGTGATAGCCCGCGAAGGCCCCAAAGGTGGTCGGCGTGTAGGGCGGGCGGAAGGTCGTGAGACCCACCTGCGGTTGCTTTTTGCCCAGAGCGTCGGCGGCGATGTTCAGGCCGTTGATGTTGGACATCTTGCCCTGATCGGTTGCCATGCCGTTGGTGGTGTAGCGTTTCACATGCTCGATGGAGCGCATGCCCTCGCGCACGGCGAGACGCAGGTCTTTTGCGGTCACATCGTTTTGGAAGTCGACAAAAGCTTTCGCTTTGCCCGCGCTGCGATCGGTCGGCAATTCGCGCATGGTGACGCCTGTGCCGACGCGGTCGTCCGCGACGGTGTAGTCAGAGACCGTGGCCTCGACACCCAGTTTGCTCAGCGCTTCACCAACACGTACAGACCCGTCTTTGAGCGCGGCTTCGACGCCCCAAAGTCCGCGCGACGCGCCAGTGATGATGCAGTCTTCTGGTGTATCCTTGGGCAGGAACGTGGTCAGATCGTCGTCCCAGATCAGGCTGCCCTTGGTGTGCGAGAACAGGTGCAGCGACGGGGTCCAGCCGCCAGACATCAAAAGCGCATCGCATTTGATCCACTGGCCATTGCCGACATGGGTGCCGTTGAGCGGGTTCACTCGCACCGTGTTGATGCGCAGACGACCGCCGGTCGCCGTGACCGTGTGGCCAAGTTTGACCGGGATGCCGCGGGTGCGGGCCTCGGCCTGAAGATCCTGACGCACTTGCGGCCGGGTATCGACAATGGCCTGCACATAGGCACCAGCCGCCTGAAGATCAAAAGCTGCGTACCACGCGCTGTCATGCGAGGTGACGACGACGGGGCTTTCCCCGACTTTGACGCCATAGCGATGCAGGTAGGTCTGCGCGGAGCCAGCGAGCATCACGCCCGGACGGTCGTTGCCATGGAACACCAGCGGTTTTTCAAGCGCGCCCTGCGCCAGAACGACCTGTTTCGCACGCACGCGCCACATTCGCTCGCGCGGTGTGTCTGCGGGCAGGGTCGGCAGGTGGTCGGTCAGTTTCTCGACCATGCCGATCATGTTTTCGTGGTAGTAGCCAATCGCCGTGGTCCGGGTCATCAGCTTGACACCGGCCTCTTTCAGGGCGGCCAACTCGTCTTCTAGCCAGGTCCACGCCGATTTGCCGTCGATCTTGGACTGTGGTTCGGACAAAAGTGTCCCGCCCATTTCCGAATTCTCATCCACCAACACGACCGACAGGCCTTTGCCCGCAGCTTCGCGTGCGGCGGCAATCCCGGCGGGACCCGCACCCACGATCAGCAAATCGCAGTAAAGATAGCGCGAGGCATAGGTGTCCGGGTCTTCTTCAGACGGCGAGACACCGAGACCGGCCGCGGCGCGGATGAACGGCTCATAAACCTTGTCCCAAAAGGACCGCGGCCACATGAAGGTTTTGTAGTAAAAGCCCGCCGAAAACAGCATGTAAGCGGCGTCATTGACGGCGCCCACGTCCCATTTCAGGCTGGGGAATTTGTTCTGCGAGTTGGTCTCCAGGCCGTCCCAGATTTCCTGCACCGTGGCGCGGGTGTTCGGTTCGAACCGGCCCGGCCCGCGGCGCGTACCGATCAGCGCGTTCGGCTCTTCGGACCCGGCGGCGATGGCACCGCGCGGACGGTGGTATTTGAACGACCGGCCCATCAGGTGCACGCCATGGGCGAGCAAGGCAGAGGCGACGGTGTCGCCTTTCAGGCCTGTGTACGGTTTGCCGTCAAACGTGAAAACGACGGGTTGGGAGGCGTCGACGCGACCGCGTCCACGAAGGCGATGTTTGCTCATTTGCTTTCCTCCAGAAGCTTGGCCAAATCCGGACGCGGTTCGCCAGCTTTGTAGGTGATGTAGAAACGGTCGGTGATCGTATTGCGCACCGCGTTGAAGAACCGGCCACAGCCATGGGCATGGCGCCAGCGTTCGAAATGCGGGCCTTTCACGTTGTCACGAAGGAAAAGGAACGCTGCCCATTCTTCGTCTGTCTGCTCCGAGGGGGACTCCGGACGGACAATATGGGCTTCACCGGCATAGGCGAATTCCAGTTCGGGCAGGGTTTCGCCGCAATAGGGACAATGAATCTGAATCATTTTATGTCTCTCCTTAGTGGGCCACGGCGGCGGCGGCGGCTTCGTCGATCAGCCGGCCGGTGCGGAAACGATCCAGCGTGAAAGGCGCATTGATCGGGTGCGGTTCGTCTTTGGCCACGGTCCACGCAAGCGTGTGGGCTGCGCCGGGTGTGGCTTTGAACCCGCCGGTGCCCCAGCCACAGTTGACGTAGAGGTTTTGCACCGGGGTTTTGCCGATGATCGCGGAACGATCCGGTGTGTTGTCAACGATGCCGCCCCATTTGCGCAACATGCGCATCCGGTTGAAGATGGGGAAAACCTCGGAAATCGCGGCAACCGTGTGCTCGATCAGAGGCAAACCACCCCGCTGCGAATAAGACACGTATTGGTCGGTGCCGGAGCCGATCACCAATTCACCTTTGTCAGACTGGCTGCAATAGGCGTGCACAGCGTTCGACATCACCACACAGGGGAAGATCGGTTTGACCGGCTCGGAGACCAGCGCCTGAAGCGGCGTGCTTTCAAGCGGCAGACGTACACCAGCGGTTTCCATCACCATGGAGTTGTGACCGGAGGCAGAGACGGCAACCTTTTTGGCTTTGATAAAGCCCTTCTCGGTTTCGACCCCGGCGACGGACCCGTCAGGGTGGCGGCGGATCGCGGTGACGGCACAGTTTTGGATGATATCCACGCCACGCTCGGCGGCACCACGGGCATAACCCCAAGCCACGGCGTCGTGACGGGCGGTCCCGGCGCGTTCTTGCAACGCACCACCCATCACCGGGTAGCGGGCATCCGGCGCGATATTGATGGGCGGACAATATTCCTTGCACTCTTGCGGGGTCAGCCAGCGGTTGTCCACACCGTTCAAACGGTTGGAATGCACGTGACGCTTAAAGCTCTGCACGTCATGCACTGTGTGGGCCAGCATCAGACAGCCGCGGTTGGAATACATGACGTTGTAGTTCAGTTCCTGGCTCAGGTCCTGCCACAGGTCCAGCGCGTGGTCGAACAGACGCGCGCTTTCGTCGTAGAGGTAGTTCGAGCGAATGATCGTGGTGTTCCGGCCCGTGTTGCCGCCCCCGAGCCAGCCTTTGTCGATCACGGCGACATTGGTGATGCCGTGCTGTTTGGCCAAATAGTAGGCGGCGCCAAGCCCGTGACCACCAGCCCCGACGATGACGACGTCATATTCGGTTTTCGGCTGGGAGTCCGGCCATTGCTCGGTCCAGTTTTTGTGCCCGGTCAGGGCGTTCTTAACAAGGTTCAGTGCATTGAAGCGAGTCATCGTGCAACTTTCTCTGCGAGAGAAGGGATTGGACGATGATTGCGTCTTCAACGGGCGAATAATCGGATATTTGCGCCACAGATGGTGAAGGTATGCGTCATCGTCACGTTTTTGTCGTCTTAGTCGAAAATCCTAACGGGTCGGGCCTGTTCTAATCTGGATACTGCATAGAATTTTGGCATAATCTCCCTTAGTTTTATTGGTTTTTGGCCACAATTGAGATCGACTCGAGGCCAGTGTCCAAGGCGCGACCCATTCCGCGAGAAACATCTGTAGAGGGGCGTAACTCTGCGACGCAGCGGGGAGGGGCGGTCCTGTTTGCACGTGCCGCATTTGTCCTATGGTGGGGGCGTTATGGTTTTAGCGGCGGCGCAAGATTTCAATACCAACATGATCTAGGCTGGCCTGAATCGGGGCCGAGGGTTTACGCACAGTGACGCGCACCGAGTTCACCGAGCTGAATTGGCTCAGAACCGCCTGTGCAATGCGTTCCCCCAGCGTTTCGATCAGGTTGAACGGGCCGCTGTCTGAGGTGGTTTGCGCCAGTCGGCACAGGGCATCGTAACAGGTGGTGAGGTTGTAATCATCCGCCTCACCCGCAGGGGCAAGATCAAGTTCACAAGCCAGATCAATGTAAAACCTTTGCCCGATGCGTTGTTCCTCGGGCATTACACCGTGAAAGCCGTAGAGGCATAGATTGCTGATAAAAATCCGGTCAGACATGGGGGCCTCGACGAAAGAGCAGGGGGGAAGGAATGAAAACGCCGCCGGCATATACATCCGGCGGCGAGAGTGGGGCGGGGGAAAAGCCCTTTAGATCAGCGCGGTTCTGAGGCCAGACCACGCCAGATGGCGACACACATGACCAAAAGCACCACTGTAAAGGGCAGGCCAGTCGAGATCACCATGGACTGCAAAGTCCCAAGACCACCGGCTGAGAGCAGCAGGACGATGGCGACGATTCCTTCGAAAAGGCACCAGAACACACGCTGCGGCACGGGCGCATCCACCTTACCACCGGCGGCGATGGTGTCGATCACCAGAGACCCGGAGTCTGAGGAGGTCACAAAGAAGACGATGACCAGAATGATCCCGATGAAGGAGGTGATAGAGGTCCAAGGCATGGCGTCGAGCATGGTGAAGAGCTGTAATGGCAGAGCGGCTTCGGCCACGGCGGTGTAGCCGTCACGGACAACCTGGCTGATTGCGGATCCACCAAAGACGGACATCCAGGCCACACAAACGAGAGACGGCACGAGCAGCACGGAGATGATGAATTCGCGCACGGTGCGACCACGAGAGACGCGGGCGATGAACATCCCCACGAACGGTGACCAGGAAATCCACCAAGCCCAGTAGAAGGAGGTCCAGCCTTGAGCAAAGTTGACGTCTTCACGACCGATGGGGTTCGACAGCGCTGGCAGGTATTTAAGGTAGGCGCCAAGGAAGTCGAGCATGTCAGTGGCCAAGAGCAGCGTCGGCCCGGCGATGAGCACGAAAGCCCAGAGCAAGAAGGCGACGCCCATGTTGATCTCGGAGAGCAGTTTGACCCCGGCTTCGAGGCCACGAATCACGGAGAACAAGGCGACCGCAGTGATGCCACAGATCAAGATCACCTGAGACGTGTCGTTGATCGGCATTCCGAAGAGTTTGTTGAAGCCAGAGTTTGCCTGAGCAGCCCCAAGCCCGAGAGAGGTGGCGAGACCGAACAGGGTCGCAAACACGGCCAAAATGTCGATGATGTGACCCGGCCAGCCCCAGACGCGTTCCCCGAAGATCGGGTAAAAGGCGGAACGGATCGTCAGCGGCAGACCCTTGTTATAGGAGAACAGCGCAAGGCTCAGGGCCACGATGGCGTAGATCGCCCAAGGATGCAGGGCCCAGTGGAAAATAGACGCAGCCATGCCGAGACGGATCGCTTCGGCTTCGTTGCCAGCTGCGGCACCCAATGGGGCCCAGTCGGTGCGAATACCGTTTTCGCCGACGACGACGCCGCCCAGAGACGAGGAGAAGTGGCTCAGCGGTTCCGACACACCGTAGAACATCAAGCCGATGCCCATGCCAGCCGCGAAGAGCATCGCGAACCAGCTTGTATAGGTGAAATCGGGTTTGGCATCTGGGCCACCCAAACGGATTTTGCCGTAGGGGCTGATGACGATCACGAGGCAAAGGATCACGAAAATATCCGCTGCGCCGATAAAGAACCAGTCGAAACCTTTGGTTACGAAAGAAAACACCGCGCTGAACGTCGTGCCAGCCAGTTCGGGAAACAGCAGTGTGAAGACAACAAATGCGATGACAGTCAGAGCCGAAATCGGGAAAACCGGATTGTGCAGGTCAAAGCCGAATGGCCCGAGAGTGCCTTCGATGTTGTCCTGACCAATGTCGTAATCGGTGTCGATGGCGCTCTCTGGTGGCGCCTCGTGGGGCGTTTGTTCGGAATCATTTGGGGCAGTCATGGATATCCCTCCATTGTCGGTTATGCGGGTAGGTCCCGCCGTTAGGTCTCTTGATGGACCTTTGTTCAAAATTTACGGGCGCGCGTGCCATGTGGCGAAGCTCAGCAAAGCACTGACACGCGCGACGAAACGTGAAGTGTTAGAGTTCGACCTCGACATCGGACAACGGCGTCGAACAGCAAATCAGAATTTTGCCTTGATCAATTTCGCGTTTGCGAATGCCGCCACCGTGCTGCATGTCGACCTCTCCTGAGAGCAATTTCGACTTACAGGTGCCGCAGATGCCGCGCTGACAAGAGGACATCGGCAAAAGCCCCGCCTCTTTTGCCGCCGACAGGATGGTCATGCCGGGGCTGACCACGACAACATGTCCGGTTTTAGGGAAGCTGACGCGATAGGTGTCGCCGCTGATCTCTGGCGCAGAGCTCGGTTCCTCAATGGTCCCAGCCGTTTCGGCACCGAAATCAAAACTTTCCTCGAAATACTGGTCCATGTTGAACCCGACGTCTTGGAGCATGGCGCGCACGCCTTCCATGAACCGTGCAGGACCACAGCAGAAGATTTTCCGCTCTTTGTAGTCTGAGGACATCATGGCCAACATCTGAATGTTGAGCCGCCCGATATAGCCGCTCCAGCTGTGATGCGCCGAGGTGGTGTCACAGGTGAATGCAAGACGCAAAGTCGGGTTCTGGCTGGCCAGAAGCTCGAGTTCCTTGTGAAAAATGATATCTGACGGGCTGCGCGCGGCATGAATGAAATGCAGATCATACGGCTCTGACAAATCACAGGCGGTGCGTGTCATCGACATCATTGGGGTGATGCCGCTGCCTGCAGAAATGAACAGGAGCTTTTCTTCTGCGTTGGCGTCGGTGGTGAAATCCCCCGACGGGCCGATGACGTTGATCTCCTTGCCCGGCAGCATGTTGTCATGCAGCCAGTTGGACCCCGGCCCGCCCGGAACACGTTTGACCGTGATCTCGATCCGGTAGGGGCGCGCCGCAGAGGCGGAAATCGTGTAGCTGCGCGTGACCATGCCGTCGACCGGCAGTTCAAAGGTCATGTGCTGACCTGGGTAGAACCGGAAATCGCGCGGTTCACGGGCAGAGAACACGAAAGTCTTCACGTCATGCGTTTCCTGCCGGACCTGGCGGCAAACGAGAACATCGTCCACCTCCGGGTCCCACATCGGTACGCCTGTCGCTTCGGTCAGGTTTTCGTTGCTCGGCGCGCTCATTCTGCCGCTGCCGTGGTTTGGGTCTGATCGAAATACGCTTTCAAACGCCCGATGTACCATGCCGCGAAAGATTCAACATGCGGTTCGGTGAAACGCGAATACGGCCCCGGCTGATACCCCAACTGTGCGCTGCCCAACTGCGCAAGGCGCACGAGATCGGCATCTTGTTGGTTGGTGTAGGTCCAGACCTGTGTGAGATTGTCGAGGTTGTAATCCTGACCTTCGATCGCATCTTTATGCACAAGCCAAGTGGTCCGCACCAAGGTGCGATCCGCGGACAAGGGGATCACAGAGAAGGTGACGATGTGATCCGACATGAAGTGATGCCAGGAATTCGGATGGGTCCAGAAGCTCAGGCCGCCAAGTTTGGCATTGTCAAACTTGCCCAGAAGTTTCTTGGAGGCGACCTTGGTGTCGACGGTGTGGCTTTCGCCTTCCCACATCAACGGCAAACGCATGGTGCGGAACCCCGTGACATCGGACAGGTGTTCTTCCTCAGAGGAAGGCAGGCCGCATGCTTCCCACTTGGCATGGCTGTCCCGAACATCCTGCGCGTATTTTTCAACATCGGCGGAGCGGCGTTCGTCCAACTCGTCAGGGGAGAAACCAAAGCCGAATTCGGACAGCGGTACAGTCAACTGCGGGTGGTTGCCTTCGCAGTGGTAGCACTCGCGGTTGTTTTCCAGCGTCAGCTTCCAGTTGCCTTCCTCAATCAATTCAGATTGGAAGGCCACTTTGGTGTTCTTGATGTCATGCGGTGCGATGTATTTTTCCATCGTTTCCGCCATGCGGTCCATATCCGTCGGGGCGTCTTTGGCCAGACAGATAAAGATCAGGCCCGCAATGGAGCGCACATGGACTGTCCTCAGGCCATGGCAGGATTTGTCGAATTCCTTGCCCATGTGCTCCGCCAGGATCAGTTCACCATCCTCATTGTAGGTCCAGCCATGATAGCGGCAGACGATGTTGCCGATGGTGGTGGATTTCTCATCCACAAGCTTGGCTCCCCGGTGGCGACAAACGTTGTGGAACCCACGGATCTCTTCGTCATCGCCACGCAGCAGCAACACGGAGACTTTGCCAATCTCGACCGTGATGCAATCGCCCGGCTCGGGCAGTTCCGGTTCGGTGCCCACAAAAATCCAGTGGTTGCCGAAGATCACCTCAATATCGAGGTCCAGAATTTCGGGGGAGTTGTAAAACGGCGCTTCGAGGCTTTTGTAAGCCGCGCGACGTTCGACCAGAGCGGGGATATTAATGGGATCACGCATAATCATGGACCTCGGCTACAGTAGATGGCTGGGAGAAGGGGGATCGGTGGAGCGGCTGTGCCATGCGATCCGAATGAGAATTCAAAAGAGCGTTTGTGCCACCTGTTCTCTGGAAAACGTCGAGGCATAAGCTGGACAAAAGAGAGGCGATTTGTCTCATCTCGAAGGAGAACGAAGGCGTGTATGTGTTTCTACAGCTGCGTTGAACATGGCTCTCGCCAAGCTCTCGCGCTGCCGGGAGTGCAAGGCGATCTGCTCCCCCCGCGGTATGCAGGGGTGCCATCCGTATGAACGCATAGGATCTGCGCACCGCGCAGGCTCCGTCAAGGGTTGTCATCTGCACCCCGTGTCTCCCTGTTTATGATGGCAGGTAACCTGCTCTTACGTTTCACCCCCGTTATCTTTGGGTGATCTCGGTATCATTTGAAAATTGCAAAAACGCGGGGAGAAGAGGTAAGTCAAATTGCCGGTACTTTTGCGACAGGGGTGTCCGCGCCCTGCATTTCTTCGAAAACTACGTTCTTTTTATGGCTCCAAAATAAGCAAGTTTGGGGGCAGCAGCACTCTCCTTTCGTGTTTATGTGTTGTTCATCATATGCGCATATGAAGTGCGAATCACGCAAAGGAAAACCTAAGGCGTTCTCTCTCATTGCGCCTATTTGGATGTCATGCGCTCGTGTTGGCCCTTTGCGCTTTCGTATTGTCCCAGACGCTAGGGCAAGTGCACCTTGCACTTGAGGGCGATGGGCTGTTCTCACCCACAAGCGGTGGCGCGGTTGTTGTTGTACTTCTCGGCGACCTCCCCGATCTGACGCACAAGATCGCTTGTAAAGTGGTCATTTGCGAGGAGGGCACGGGTTTTCTTGGTTTGGTGTCAGTTCGAGCGTGTCCGTCACATCCTCAGCCCGCATATTTGTACTGAGTTTCCAAGCGCTGATAGAGTGGCCGTCATCGTCCAAGATGGTGGACAGATACTACCAGCCTCCGCCAATGATTCAGATATAAAAGACCACGCCTCATCAGTGCGTTTTGACGGCGAGTGCGCCTATGAACAAGGTGGGATCAGTGATGACACGATGCACACCCCTCTGAGACGTTCAGAAAGACCGAATATGGCATGTATCTCGCGGGGCTGATCAAAGCAAAGGCGGCGCACAGTCCGCGATAAACCCGCAGGTCGGCACCGCTGGGGCGGTGCCAGGTTAGAGGCACATCACCACGCCCAGCACGAAAAGCGCGAGGAAAACGGTTTGCGCCTGCCGAGGTGGCCGTTGTGATTGAAGCCGGGGAACAACGCGAGTCGACGCTGGCCGCGCGAGCGCAAGCGAGGTTTGTTCAGCGCGCCGAAGGCAACTGGTATCTAGGGGATGGCGAGACGTCCGAACAGGAATGCAAGGTGCAATTCGAGCCGCGTCGAATGGAGCCAATTATCCGAGCTATTGCAGCCTTGGCGAACAACAGGGGCGGCGTCGTATTCATTGGCGTTGGCGATCCCGAATGCTGCGTGGTGGGAATGCCAGATACGGTTTTCCAAGATACAGACATCGTCAGGGTCACGGACAAGGCCAAGAGGCTCCTGACGCCGACCCCGAGGCACCTTCAAAACATTCCCGGCGCGCATTGTAGGCAGATGAGACCCTCGCTGCGCCAGAAGTCGACGACCGTGGCGCGATCGTCGAACACGATCCAGGGCTCGAAACCATCGCTGCGCATCCGGGTCAGGAGGGCATGTTTCACCTCAGGGTCACTCATTTCATCCGCGCCGTCAGGGCGCAGGTAGATGCCGTCAAAGGGCAGGTCATTGGCGTGGAGCCACTCGACCGTGCGGTTGACCCAGCCCTCGGGGCGGCCGGAGCACAGGACGATGGCCTCTCCCCCCACCTTCAGGTGACGCAGGACGCGGGCGACCGGGGCGATTTCCGGCGTGGTCGCCATGGCGTCGTGAAAGGCGTCCCAGTGTTTTTCCACCCCATGCACCAATGGGCCGAGGGTGTCGGCGTCGAATTCCGCCAGCGTGCCGTCGATGTCGAAGACTGCGCAGGGGCGGGTGAGTTTGGGGCTGTCAAAGCTCATTTAGAGTTTCCTCAAAGGTGTTGCCCGTCGGACCATGTGCCGGACGGTAGTGAAGGGGGCGGGCGTTGGGCGCACGGGAGCCGACGCTGGGCTGGCCGGTCAACAGCCGCGTGGCGCGAATCACACCGGAATGACAGATCACAACGGGGAGGTTGGATCTGGCCTCGATCAGGCAGGCGGTGAGGGCGGCGTGCACGCGTTGGATCATCTCCCGCCAACCCTCGCCGCCCTCTGGCGTGGCGTTGCGCGGGGGCAGCTCAGGCAGGGGACGGCCCTCATAGATGCCCCAGTCGCGTTCCTTTAGGCCAGGGTGGCTCGTGGCGGGCTGCGCAGGAAAGGCGAGCGTGGCGGTTTCACGCGCGCGGCGCATCGGGCTGGTAAAGAGCGCGAGCGGTTGCGGCCAAACGAGTTGGGCCAGTGCGCGCGCCTGATCCCGCCCCGCCTCGGTCAGTTCGACCTCCAGACGTCCGGCAATGATCTGATCGCGGTTCGCCGTGGTCTCGCCGTGGCGGATCAGCACGAAGGGACGCGCGGGCAGGCGGGGCAGGTCAGAAAAGAGGGGGCTCACAGTGTCACCGTGTCGTGCAGGAAGACCTGTGCCCCAAAGGCGTTTTCGACCAGATAGTCTTCTGGCAGGGTGCAGAAGGTCGGCGCAAAGCGCAGTGCGCCCAAGCGGCGGATCATCGCGATCTGGTCGGAGAGCGGCGGATGCACATTCCAGCGGCGGAAATAGCCGCCCTCGACGGTCTCGATGCCACGGGCGTGAGCGGTCATATGGCCCGTAAAGACCACATGGGCGTCGCGTCCGAGCCGTCCGCTCTCGCGCCAGGCGCGCACATAGGCCCAAGCGGCCCCGCCATCGGCGTTCGGCGTGTCGCAGATCAGGAAACGCGCGGCGTCCAGCGGGCCGCGCTCCAAGAGCGGTGCGATCTCCTGCGCGGATGCGGCGATGGAGTCGGAGGCGAGCGCCGCACGCAAGGCATGGCAGCATTCGGGGTCCAGCAGCACCGCCTCAGGTCCAAACCGACGCATCAGATGCAAGGCCAGCTCGCCCGCGCGCCCAGAAGGCGGCACCGGAAAGAGCACTTGACCAGACAGGGTGTCAATGAGCGCATCGAGATCGGCAAGGCGCTGGGATTGTGGCACGTCGCTCAGGTGATAGGAGCAGTCGATGATTGCGGTGGCGGCCTTTGGCGGCGTATCAAAAGCGAACCAATCGCTCTCCTCCGACCAATCGCCGGAATAGAAAAGCCCCTCGCCAAGATCGAAATGGAACCAGACGCCGCCAAGCGCATGGCCATTGCGCCCGGTGGTCAGGCGGATGCCGTCAATGAGGGTCTCGCCCCGTTCCGGCAGCGCGATCACCTGCGCCGAGGGCGGCAGCGCCTGCGCGGTGCGGCGGGTGGCGTGGATCGGCAGACCCGCCTCCACGGCATAGGCGGCACCGCCGATATGGTCGATATGGTCGTGGGTCACAAAGACCGCGTCGACGCCCTCCAACCACTTGGGGTCGAAATTGGCATTGGCCTCAGGGCCGAATCCACAGTCCAGCAGCCAGCGGTGACACGCGGTGTCGAGTCGCATGGCGGCTGGGCCCTTGTCTCCGATGCCGGAGAGAACGGTGATGGTGCTCATGATCAGGGTCCTGTCAGGCGGCGGCAAAGGCCCATGGCGCAGAGAGCGCGAGGCCGATTTGATCGCCGGGGGTTAGCCGGGTGGCGGATTGCGTGACCAAAGCCTCGCCACTCGCCGCGGTGAGGTTGAGGCGATAGCGCCCGCCGAGGTAGGTGACACGCTCCACACGCGCGCGGATGTCGCCGGTTTCCGCAATGGTGAGATTCTCCGGGCGCAGGCAGGCGAAGGCGGGCAAGGCGGTGTCGGTTTCCACCTTGAGGCGGGCGCCGAGCAGGGTGGCCTCTGCGCCTGTGTCACTCTGGGTCGCGCCGGTGAGGGGGACCACAGCACCCTCACCGATGAACTCGGCAACAAAGCGGCTGCGGGGGCGGGCGTAGAGCGCCTCCGGCGTGTCGAGTTGGACAATCACGCCATTGTTCATCACCGCGATGCGGTCGGCCATGGCCATAGCCTCGGCCTGATCGTGGGTGACATAGACCATGGTGGCCGTGGTGCGGCGGTGGAAGTCGGAGAACACCGCCTGCATTGAGGCACGCAGAGCCACGTCGAGATTCGCCAGCGGCTCATCCAGCAGTACGGCAGTGGGGTCGGAGACCAGACAACGCGCCAAGGCCACCCTTTGCCTTTGCCCGCCAGAGAGGTCGGAAGGCATACGATCACCGTAAGGCTCCAGCGCAGTGGCGGCGAGAGCGGCGTCGATGCGCGCCTCGCGCTCCGCTTTGGACAGGCGGCGGATTTCCAGGGGATAGCCGACGTTGCGGCGCACACTCATATGCGGCCAAAGGGCATAGGACTGGAAGACAATGCCGATGTTACGGTCCTCAGGCGGCACGTTCAGGCGGCTTGCGGCATTGGCAACCTCGCGGTCTCCGATGCGGATGCTGCCTTTGGTGGGGTGTTCAAACCCGGCCAGCAGGCGCAGCAGGGTGGACTTGCCGCAGCCGGAGGGACCGAGGAGGGCCAGAAACTCGCCATCGCGCATGGTGGTGGTGACGGATTTCAGCGCCGCCGCGTCTCCAAAATGTTTGGCAATATCGGTCAGGGTCAGTTCTGCCATGGCACAACTCCTTTGGGCAGGCGGCGGGAGGTCGCTTGGATCACCGCCATCAGGAACATGACGACAAAGACGATGGTCATGGCGACGGCGGAGGCCATCACCGTCTCGCCGCTGTCGTCGAGGTTGAAGATCACCACGCCGAGCGTTTCCGTGCCCGAGGACCACAGGAGGGCCGAGACGGTCAGCTCGTTGAAGGCGGTGAGGAAGACGAGGATCGCACCTGCCGCCGCCGAAGGGGCGGAGAGCGGCAGGATAATATCGCGCAGACGGCGCGACAGGGGGGCGCCGACCGATTGCGCCGCCTCGTCCATCGAGGGGTCGAGTTGACGCAAAGAAGATTGCACGGGCCGGAACATCACCGCGAAGAACCGCGCCAGGTAGGCGAGGAAAATGATCCAGATGGTGCCGTAGAGGGTGGCCTCGGTGAAGGGCAGGTTGATCAGCAGCAGGATCATCGCGATCGCCAGCACCACGCCGGGCAGGGCATAGGGTAGGTCCAACAGGCTGTCGAAAGCGCGGCCGAGCGGCGTCTTGTGGCGGTCCATCAGCCAGGCGAGCGGCAGGCAGAGCGCCATCAGAAGGGTTGCGGCGCTGATGGAGAGCGCAAAGGAATTCACGAACGCGCGTTGGGTCACTGGCTGTCGGAACAGCACCTCGTGCCAACCAGACAGCGAGATTGTGTCGAGCCTGAGTGGCACGCCATAGGCGGGCACCAAAGAGGTCGCCAGAAGCCCCAACATAGGTAGCACCAGAATGGCGCAGATCACGGCCCAAAGGGCGATTTCTACCGGCAGGCGGGCCTTGCTCAGGGGGATCGCCAGTGGTTGGCCAGTGCTGCCCACCAGATGCACCCGTTGGCGGCGCTGGAAGAAGCGCTGCAACAGGATGCCAAGAGTGGCGACGAGGCCGATCAGGATGGCGAGCACCGCGACCTCGGCCAAGACGGTGGAGCCCATGCTCGCAAGGCGTTGATAAATCAGCGTTGGCAGGGTCGAATAACCGGCGGGAATACCGAGCATCGCAGGGATGCCGAAATTGCCAAGCGCGGTCACGAAGGTGATGGCGATGCCAGCAAGAAGGCTCGACAGGCTCAGGGGCAGCACGATCTGACCCCAGATGCGAAAACCCTTTGCGCCGGAAATGCGGGCGGCCTCGACAACCTCTTGCGGGATGGCGCGCAGGCCGGCGCGTAAAGTCAGAAAGATGATCGAGGTGTGCTGAATCCCCAAGAGGAAAATGATGCCGCCGGAGGAATAGAGAGGCTGCGGTGCGCCGATCGGGGGGGCAAGGCCGAGGGTCTTTAAGAATACCGACGAGGGCCCCAAGACTTGCGTCCAGGATAGGGCGGTGATTTGCGGCGGGATCATCATCGGGATCATCAGGCAAAAGACCAGCGCGCCCTTGCGGCGCAGGTCGGTCAGCGCCACGAGAAAGGCGAAAGTTCCACCGATCAGTACAGAAATCACCGTGCCAAGGCCCGCCGTCACCAACGAATGGCGCAGGGCGGAGAGCGTCGCAGGTTTCGCCACCACCTCGGTGAAAAACCCGGGATTGAGGCTGCCACCTGCGGTGATGCCCTCAAGAAACAGCCGCGCCACAGGGGCCAGCGTGATCAGCACTGCCAGCGCGAGGGCGAGCGACAGCAGCCGGCCCTCGGACCGGCTGCTGCTGGAGTTTGTAGCGACGAGGCTCATTCTGCGCCGAAAAGCTCGGTGAACTTGGCCTTGTTGGCTTCGGCATCCGCCAGCGCCTTGGCGGCGTCAAAGGACATCAGCTTGATCTCTTCGCGCGCCGGAAAACCAGAGGGGACGCCCATGTCGTTGCGCGCCGGGATGTAACCCATGTCGAGGACCAGATCCTGACCTTTCTGGGACAACACGAAGTCGACAAATTTCTGCGCGGCGTCGACGTTTTTGGCGCTCTCAAGGATGGCGACCGGCTCGGTCACGTAGGAAACGCCCTCTTTCGGGAAGACGAACTCGACCGGCGAGCCATCGGCTTTGCTGCGGATCGCGAGGAAGTCGACGACGACGCCATAGGGCTTCTCGCCCGAGGCAACCGCCTTGAACACGCCACCGTTGCCGCCTTGGGCGCGGGCGTCATGCGCAGCGAGGGTGCTGTAATAGTCCCAACCGAGGTCCTTGTCGCCGGTCAGGGTCGCAAGGTGGATGAGGGCCGCGCCGGAATAGAGCGGCGAGGGCATTACGACCTGACCCTTGAGGGACGGGTCGGCAAGATCAGCCCAGGAGGAGGGCTGCATCGCCGCGCCGGAGTTATAGATGATGCCCGTGGTGATCAGCTTGGTCGAGTAATAGTAGCCATCCGCCGAATAGAGCGCCGGGTCATAGGCGGTTGCTTCAGGCGACTGATAGGCCTTGAGCTGACCGGCCTGCGCCATACCCTCAAGGGTCACGGTATCGGCGATGAGCAGGACGTCGGGCTGCGGGCTGCCCGCTTCGATCTCGGCCATCAAACGGGCCATCAGCTGAGTGGTGCCATCGCGGACCCACTCGACTTCGATGCCGGGGTTGGCGGCCATAAAGGCGTCGACGGTCATCTGCGCGTCGGTGTTGGGCTGCGAGGTGTAAAGGGTCAGCGTCTCGGCAAAGGAGGCCGAAGCGGCGAGGGTCAGGGCGGCGGCGGTCAACAGGGATTTCATCCGAGGTCTCCGGTGTTGGTTTTCGTACGAAAGTAATGGCGGCCCTTATTCCCGGAGTCTGAAAACTTTTTATGACATTTTTCCAAATTTATTATTATCTTGCCCGTGGATCCTGAGTGCTGCTAGGAGGCAGAAAGGATTATTCACTTTCAAAGGAAAGCGAATGCGTAAAGAGGAGATGACCCGCCGGCGGGATGAAATCATCGGGCTGTTGTGTGACGTGGGCGAAATATCGGCGGCGGATCTGGCGGCACGGCTCGCAGTTTCGGTGCAGACCATCCGCACCGATCTGCGCGAACTCGATGAGGCGGCGCTGGTGCAGCGACGCAATGGCGTCGTGCGCCTCAGGCAGCCGTCCGAGAATATCGGCTATGCCCCGAGGATCAGTCAGGCGCGCGGTGAGAAGCAACAGATCGCCATGGCGGTGCGGAATCTGGTCAGTGATGGCGCGCGGGTGGCGCTGGGGACGGGCACCACGGTCGAGGCCTGCGCGCGGATTCTGGCGGCTCATCGCGAGGGGCTGTTCGTGGCGACCAACTCGATCCATGCGGTGATCGCGCTACAAGGGGCGCCGGGTGCGGTGGTAACGCTGGCGGGGGGCACGGTGCGGCTGCGCGATCTCGACATGATCGGCACGGCCTCGACCGCTTTTTTTGCCGATTATCTTGTTGATATCGCGGTGTTCAGCTGTGGCGGGCTTTCGGAGGCGGGCGAGGTGCTGGACTACAACACCGAAGAGGTCACCGCGCGAACTGCAATCGCTGGATGTGCCCGCAGGCGGGTCTTGGTGATGGACCGCGCCAAACTGGGCCGCGAGTTGCCCTGCCGCAAGCAGATGGTTTGGGACTACGACGTGGTGGTCACCGGGGCGGCGCTGGCGCCAGAGGTCCTGGCACGCTGCGCCGAGGCCAGTTGCCGGGTCATTCAGGTTTCGGGCGAGGAGTGAGGCCCCGGTGAGGGGGCACCGCCAAGGGTCTGCGCAGGTCCTCGGACAGATGATTTTCCGGCTGATTCTGATAACAGACCGGGCACAGGAATCGGCGGCTCGACAGGGTGCCTACCGAGGTCACGCCGAAGTTGGCCGAAGCCGGATAGGGGCCGCCTGCCAGATACCCGTAGCATGCCAGTTTGTGCGCGTATCAGTCGGCAATGACTTGGCCGCGCATGCTTTGACCGGATTACACGCCTCTTGAACAGAGATGGGGTTATCAAAATGAGACAGTTAATGATGGCGCAGCAGCGGCACGGATCGTGCTAGCGTCTCAAGTCGTGGCCACAGAGCGTGTGATCTGCACGATGGCGTGGGAGATCGGGTCACAGGCCATCTGGTTGCGGAAGGGCTGTGCGACAAGCGGATTTCACCTGCGTCCACGTTCAAAATCGCTATCAGTCTTATGGGATTCGACAGTGGCATCCTGACGGGCTCCGAGAGACCGGAATGGCCGTTCAAGGTCGGTTATCTGGATTGGCGCCCCATATGAACATCGATCAGACGAGAGGTTTTCAGTGTTCCAAGCGGCGGACATTGCATCGGATCGCTTCGTCATGGTCAGATCTCCACAGGCTGACACCAAGGAGACCGTGTCGCTACATGTGTCGCATGAACTGACCTATATCGGGCAGCTCGGGACGGCGAACGAAGTTCAACCCGGTATGGCCGCCGACATTCGGGCGCATCGTCGTGCCAAGCAGATTTATGCACTTTGTGCGACGGAATGCGCGTTTGAATGATTGCTTGGTTTCGCACAGCGATTGGTCTTTGAAGTAGGCGAATATGTGTTTTTCCACCCTTTGGCAGGCGAATGACGAGTGGGTTGCGCCGCGCGAAACCAAATTATCTAGGGCTTGTTGACGCTCATTTGAAGTGAACAAGGGTGGTCGCAGAGGGGTGAAGGCGCGGACGATTTGGTCGGTTTTTCAGGATCTTATCGCGATGCCGCTGTTTTCCCTTAACTTTCCGAAGGCGTTTTGGATCAAATGGCGCAACCTGACCGACAGCGCGGCGCGCAGCCGGTTTGTGTCAAAGGCCCGGTTTGCCAACAGGTGATCGGCGGCAGGCCCGTCGATCAACTCTGGCACGCCGCGTGGGCGCCCCATAGCTTCGCCCTGAGACCCCCTTAGTGTCCTGACCTGAGCGGTGGCCCTTGATGATGGAGCTGTCGATCATGGCGTATTTCAAGTCAGACTGACCGGACAACGCTTTGAACATCCTGAAAAAGCATCGGCCTTGACCCATCGCCGGAAGCGCTTGAACACCGAATCCCAATTGCCGGATTCCTCGGGCAACGTGCGCCATTGTGCCCCGGTTCTGACAATCCACAAAACAGCCTCAACGCACAATCGTGGATCGCGCCCTGTCTGCTTTCCCCTGTTTGCAACCTTGAAGCAAACGTTATGCAATGAGGGGAAGCCTAAACGTCAATAAGCCCTAGGCAAGAGGGCCCAACATGATAGTTTCGCCCGATCACATCCAAAGATTGGTCGGCAGATGATGCCTCATTGCGTTTTAATTATAGAAGACAGGCCAGACATTGCGGCGCGGTTGAAAAATGCTGTGGCGGTGCATGCCAATTTGGTCGTGGGCGATGTCTGTTGGACTTTGGATCATGGGCTGCAACGGCTTTTTGATCTCAAACCGCGGGTTGTTCTCGTTGATCTTGGCCTGCCGGACGGGTCGGGGATCGAAGCGATCAAAGCGGTTGCCGCTGCCGATTGGGAGGTCGATGCGCTGGTCATTTCGATCTTTGGCGACGAGGCCCGTGTGGTCGAAGCGATTCAAGCGGGGGCGCGGGGTTACATCTTAAAGGGGGGCGATCTCGGGCAAGTTGGCGATGATATCCAAACGTTGATTGATGGCGGCAGTCCGATCAGCCCGGCGATTGCGCGCCATGTTTTGAACCTTTTGAGCGATCATGCAGGCATAGCGACGAGCCAAATGGAGATGCTCACCGGGCGTGAAACGGAAATTCTTCGCGCCATCGCACGCGGCTACAAACGTCGCGAAATTGGTGATCAGCTTGGTATTTCTGGCGGTACAGTCGGCAATCACATCACGCAGATTTACCGCAAGCTCAAGGTCAGTTCCAACACTGAGGCCGTCGCACAGGCGGCAAAGAATGGCATGATCTGATGGGAGCGGGCGCGCGGGTTTATGGCGGTGTCGTGGTCTGGATTCTTGCCATGCTCACGGTGCTCTCCGTTGTAGACATCGGAGACATTCGACCGATTGAACACACGATGTTTTTTGATCGTGTTGCCTCTTGCGCGCAACCTGACTGTGACGACCCGGTGCCATTGGACCTGCCATTTTCGACGCCCGCGCGCTACACGCCGGGGATCGAGCATCAGGTTTTGCAGTTTACGGTCCCCTTGGATGAGGTGCCGACACAGATGCAGGCGTTTTTCATTCCCAAGTATAACCATCACCTACAGATCACGGTGAATGGGGCCTTGGTCCACGCGCTGCCGCATCAAAGGCATCCTTGGATGGCGCCTTTGCTGGTCGAAGTGTCGCCTAGCCTTTTGAAGCTGGGCGAAAATAGAGTGATGTTCGATCTGTCAGGTCCGGTACCGGGGCAACTTGATTTGCAGCCTTTTCATTTTGGCGACTTGGAGATGCTGAGCACGCCCTATGACACCCGATTTATGCTCACGCAGGGACTGACACAGTTGGCCTTGGGTTTGATGATCCTGCTCACCTTAGGGTATTTTGTCGTCTGGCTTGCACGGACCAAGGAGCGGATGTTTCTTTGGATTGCTCTGTCCTGTGTGTCGGCCTGTGGCTTTTTGGCTTTACTTGGGACGCATGTCACCGTTGGCGACTACCAAATCTCTCAAAGCCTGCATGCCCTTTTTGTCGCAAGCTACGTCTTGTTCATGTTGAAATTTGTGCGCAGCTTCCTTGGCATCGCGCCTTTGCGCAGCGAGCGGGTGCTGCCGTGGTTGATCTGTTTCGGTATTTTGGTCGCGTTTCTGTTGCCCATGCAATACGTCTATCCGGCCACCATGGCGGTCAATTTATGCGCCGCAATCGCCGGTCTCGTTACCGTTGCGGTTATGTGGCAGCATCGCCATTCGGTGCCAAAAATCGACTTTCTGATCTTTTTCCCGGCGCTGTCCCTTGCCCTTGCGCTTGCCTTTGACGGGTTGTTTTTAGTGTTGACCCACTCGCAGGCCCGCAGCATGAATTTGCTGCATCTGATGCCGCTTTTGACCGCGCTGGTCTGTCTCTGGCTGATCCTGTCGCAATTGATCCGAAGCCTGTCGGCGCATGCAGAGTTGGCCGCGACATTGCACAGTACGATCGCCGAAAAATCAGCGCAGCTTGAAACAAGTTTCAACGAATTGGCCACGGTGAGAAAGACCCAAACAATCAGTCAGGAACGCAGCCGCATTTTGTTGGAACTGCATGACGGGGTAGGGGGCCAATTGGTCAACACGCTGGCCTATATGGAAAGCCAATCCATCGACGACCCGACCCTGCGCACCGCTTTGGAGGACGCCCTGCGCGATCTGGCCTTGATGATGGACAGCATCGAAAGCCAGGACAGTCTGGCCACGCTCCTGGGCATGATGCGCACACGGCTTGAGGGGCTTTTGGCCAAACACGGTGTCAGCTTTGAGTGGCAAATCCAGGACGAGCCACTCTGGCCGACTGAAAACCCGTCTGACAATTTGCACATCGCGCGGATCGTGCAAGAGGCGATCACCAATGTGATCAAACACGCGCGTGCCAGCACGATTACGGTCTATGCCGACCACCGGCGGGTCGCGGTTTCGGATGATGGTCTTGGGTTTGACGTTGGTGCCGCCCAAAGTGCCGACAGGCCCCGTTATGGTCTGACGGGGATGCGGCGGCGGGCATCAAAAATTGACGCAAATCTGTCCATTCAAACCGGAGAAACCGGAACAACCGTTTCCATTTTACGCGTTGAAACATAAGGGCTTGGGTTAAATTTAGTGGCGCTCACGCACCTGTGCTTTCTGCGCCACATGTGTGAATCCACATATAGATCGACAGGCGAGATGGCGTATGTCGGCAAGAGGACTTTACGTTTAGGGGTGGTGATCATGACAAACAAAACAAATGGCATTTGCCACCGTCTCTGCGCGGGCTGGCGCGTGACGGTGATCCGCTGCGCTCTGATTGCGCTTTTAGGTCTAGTCATGGGGTCTCAAGCCGCCTTTGCCTTTGTCGGCGGCGGCGACATCAAGTTTCGCTCAACATCTACGATCGGTGCCTGCAATGTCATGGCAAGCACAACCGAAGACGGGGGGATATCGGCCGGTGTGGTCCTTAATGGCCTTGGGTCCTATGGCTATGCGGGGGGCAACTACGTCACAGCCGGCGATTCCACATACGGGATCACACCCGGGATCTATTCTGGTCTCTCAATCACCACGACCTTGATTGCAAACTGCCTTGGAACGACAGAGGCCAATATCGCGGATTTCGTGCAAGACGGCGCACAGCTCCCCTATGCCGATGAGACCTTTATGGGCTTTTCGTTTCGGCTTGTGTCGGATGCGGGTGGGATGAGCGCCGGGTTTTACACCTATTACATCAGCGAAGGCGCCAACACCGCCCCAAGCCTGTCCTTCACCGATGATGTCTCAGCCAGTGTCACAACCAGCGACCAAATCACCATCACCACCACCGACCCGGACAGTGGTCAGCTTGCCATCGCAAAATATGGCTTCAGCGCCGATGCCACCTGTAACGCCAGCGACGCACCCTCAATTGCCTTCACATCCGGCGTGTCGTTTTCGATCACATCAGAAGTCAACAATGGCGGCTATATCTGTGCCTCGATCTTTGACGGGATCACGACCACCTATCAATCCAGCGCAAATGCGTTGAATATTGATGTCACGTCGCCGGTTATCACTGCGCCCTCAAGCCAAACGATCGGCTCCGATGCGGGCCTGTCCACCGCTGCGCTGGATGTGACGGGTTTGGGGTCCGTGACGGATAATTCGGGCGACGTCCCTGCGATCACCTACAAGGTTGGGGCAACCGTGCTGACGGGCAGCTATGCCTTCCCCATCGGGGACACCACGGTGACGATGGATGCCACGGATAGCGTTGGCAATGCGGCCACGCAGGCGAGTTTTACGGTGACGGTGACCAATACGGCCATCCCGGTTGCGAATTTTACCGCATCAGGCGTTTTTGGCTGTAGCCCCGTGACCACTCGTTTCACCGACACCTCAACCGCAGGAACCACGGGCGAGATCATTGGGTGGCTGTGGGATTTTGGCGATGGCACCACATCGACAGAACAAAGCCCAACCCACATGTTTTCCCATGGATTGGCTACAGTTAAGCTGACTGTCACCACCGCCATGGGTTTGACAGATACCAAAACCGTTTCAAACTTGGTCCAAGCGATCGGGCCGGACGTGGATTTTACGGCGGATGTCACCGCTGGCGATGCGCCTCTCGCGGTGGCTTTCACCTCCACCACAAACTCAGGTTCGCCACTCATCGGCATGGCATGGTCGTTTGGCGATGGCGCAACCTCTTCAAATTTCGCTTCCGTGACGCATACCTTCACCGCACCCGGTTCCTACACGGTCTCTCTAACCGCGAGCGATCTCGATGGGTGTAGCGGAACGGCAACGAAATCGGCCTTTATCACTGTGTTGGACACCGAAGCGCCGGTTCTGAGCGCCCCGACCGATCAAACGGCCGTTGCCGATGCAGGCCTGAACACTGCCGCATTGGATGTGACCGTCTTGGGTTCTGTGGCCGACAATTCCGGCGAAGTCCCGGCGATCACCTATAAGGTGGGGTCGACCGTTTTAACCGGTTCCTATGATTTCCCCGTTGGGGAGACGGCGGTAACGATGGATGCGACTGACACGTCAGGCAACGCCGCAGCACAGGTGAGTTTCACCGTGACGATCAGCGACGCTGAGGCGCCGGTGATCACGGCCCCCGCCAATATTGCGCGGGCGGCGGATGCTGGGCTTTCGACCGCTTCGGTGAGTTTCGCCGCCACGGTGTCGGACAACAGCGACACAGACCTCGTGCCGGTGTTCAAGATCGGCAGCACGATGATCAGCAGCCCCTATGATTTCCCATCGGGCGTGACCACAGTCACCATCGACGCCGAAGACAGCGCCGGCAATGCGGCCACGCAGGTGAGTTTTACCGTGACAGTGAGTGATGCCGAAGCTCCGGTGATCACCGCCCCAGCGACCCAGAATGTAGACACCGATGCGGGGCTGAACACCGCCGCCTTGGATGTCACCACCTTGGGGACTGTGACCGACAATTCCGGCGAGGTCCCGGCGATCACCTATGCAATTGGCGCGACTGTTTTGACTGGGTCCTATGATTTCCCCATCGGCGACACCACGGTGACGATGAATGCCACCGACAGCGTCGGCAATGCGGCGGCGCAGGTCAGTTTCACCGTAACCGTGACCGATGTGACCGCACCAGAGATGCCGATCATCGAGGCGACCGTGGTCAACTTCGGCGCGTCGATTTCTGTCTCTGGCTCCGGTGAGATAGGGACCACGGCCACGATTACCTTCCCGGATGGATCATACCAAACCGTCCTGTTGAGCGGCGGGATCTTTGATGTGACCTCACCCCTTGGACAGCCCAGTGGCACGGTTCGGGTCACGGTCATGGATGCGGCGGGCAATGTGTCCCCTGCGGCCACGGTTGAGGTTGAGACCGATTTGATCGCGCCAAGTCTTGTGATCAGTGGCACGACAGAGACGGCGGGGTTCGGGGATACAACTCTGCTGACCTTCACCTTCTCTGAGGATGTGACCGGGTTTGCGGCTTCTGACATCAGCCTCGCAAACGCCACGGTGGCCGGGATCACGGGTGGTCCGGCGGTTTATACGGCCTTGGTGACCCTGACCGGGACGGGAGATGCGTTTGCGTCGGTGCCGGAGGGAGCCGCGCAAGACACGGCGGGCAATCTCAGCACCGCCTCCAACAGGGTGACCATTTCCGACACAACTGTGACGGACACCCAAGAACAGATCGCCGCGTTTCTTCAGTCTCGGGCCACGCAATTGCTGGCCAACCAACCGGATTTGATCCCCTTCCTGACGGGCCAAACCCGAAGCACGTTCAATGCGCAGGTGAGCCGCGGGACGGGCCGTTTTGACATCGCAAGCCAAGCCGAACAGTCGGTTTGGATGGCTTTGACGGGGTCGTGGTCGGACGAGGAGGGGGCCGAGACGCGCTATGTCTTTGGCGCTTTGGGCAGCCATGCAACCCTGTCCCCGGACATGATGGTTGGGGCCATGCTGCAATTCGATTACATAGATCAAACAGACGGGCCGGCGAGCGTCACGGGGCAGGGGTGGTTGGCCGGGCCCTATGTCATCGCGCGCAGTCCCAATCATCCGCTCTATTTTGAAGGGCGCGCGCTCTATGGACGGACCTCAAACGACATTTCCCCCTATGGCACCTACGCCGATCAGTTTGATACAAAGCGGTGGCTGCTTCAGGCGAAATTGGCCGGGGAAATGGATTACGGACCAACCACTCTGCGTCCGAATTTTGACCTGTCTTATACCTCAGACACACAACTGACCTATCAAGATGGGCTGGGCAACATCATCCCCGAGCAAAGGGTTGGCCTCGCTCAGGCGGCGCTTGGGCTGGACTTTGAGCATGACGTGCCGCTGGCAAACGCGGATTTGCGGATCAATGGCGGTGTCTCAGCCATCTGGGCCCATGGCGAGGGCACCGGCGCTGCAAGCACCCTTGAGCTAAGCTCTGAGGGATGGCGCGGCCGCGTGGATTTGGGTCTGAGCTATGCCTTTGACGGCGGATCAAACCTAGCACTGACCGGGTTTTATGACGGGATCGGGGCATCGGATTTTGAAAGCTTTGGCGTGGGCTTGGCCTATTCCATCGCGTTCTAAAGCGGTCTGCCGTCACCACCTGTTTGCAAAACGCCGGCATGTCACTGAGATCGGCCAGGATGTGACGGTTCCGTCAGGAGGGGCTCTCTGGTTGGGCCGCCACAGACAACCAATTCCGGAATGAGACCAAAGGCGCGTGGTCGTCCTTTTGTGCCGGCCAAACCAGCCAATATGCCCCCCGAACAGGCACGGCTTGGCGCAGCACGGGCACAAGCCGGCCTTCGGAGATTTCGATCCGGGCAAGATAATCTGGTAGAAGCGCGATCCCAAGCCCGGAAATCGCCGCCTGAATCATCATTGAGAACTGATCCATCATCATCCCGTTCGTTCCTGCCGCGGAGCCTCCTTGCCCTTCGAACCAATCCGCCCAAACGCTTGGTCGGCTTTCAAGATGCAGCGTTGGCACGCCCGTTAGGTCCTCAAGATTTTGCAACCGATGGGAGGCCGCGAAACCGGGTGAGACACAAGCCGTTACAGTTTCATCAAACAGCTTCATAGAACGCGCCTCGGGCCAATTCTGTTGACCATAATAGATGGCGGCGTCGAACACTTCGCCGCCAAAATCAAACCGACCGATCCGCGTGGACATGTTCACGGCCACACCCGGATGGGCGTTGAGAAACCCGCTCAGACGCGGCCCAAGCCACCGCGTCGCGAAGGTGGGCAGGATCGCAAGCGACAGGGTGCCGCCATCGGGGTTGGTGACCACCGACATCGACGCCCGCTGAATCATGTCGAGGGCGCGCGCCACATCGCGTTGATAACTGATCGCGGCGGCATTGGGGATCAACCGCCGACGTTCGCGGGTGAAAAGATCTTTTCCCAGCTGCTCTTCCAGCGTCAGGATCAAACGGCTCACCGTACTCTGAGTCAGACTCAGTTCTTCGGCCGCCGCCGTGATCGAGCGGTGTCGCACCACCGCGTCGAGTGCCATGAGAAGTTTGACGGAGGGGAGGAAGCGTCTTTGCCTCATATCATTCTCTTTATGCATGAAGTAATGTGTAAATATCGCTTTATAACGGCGATTTCCATGCATATTTTCACTGAAATCCATAGAATCCATCCGGTCGAAATGAGGAGATCCAACATGTCTGCACCATCCCACAAAGGGAGTTCGTTTCATTGGGCTGATCCGTTCTTGCTCGACGAGCAACTGAGCGACGAAGAGCGCATGATCTCGGAGACAGCGCATAGTTTTGCGCAGGATCGCCTGCAACCGCGCGTCGCAGAGGCCTATCTTGAAGAAAGGACAGACCCGGAGATTTTCCGCGAAATGGGTGAGTTGGGGTTGCTTGGCGTGACCGTGCCCGAGGAATATGGCGGGGTCGGGGCCTCCTATGTGTCCTACGGTCTGGTCGCGCGGGCCATTGAACGTGTGGACAGTGGCTATCGCTCGATGATGTCGGTGCAAAGTTCGCTCGTGATGTTCCCGATCTATGCCTATGGCTCTGAGGCCCAAAAGCAAAAATACCTGCCCAAACTGGCTAGCGGCGCATATATCGGCTGTTTTGGCCTGACCGAACCCGATGCGGGGTCAGACCCGGCGGGCATGAAAACCCGCGCCATCAAGACCGACGGCGGCTATCGCCTGATTGGCTCGAAAATGTGGATTTCCAACAGCCCGATCGCCGATGTGTTCGTGGTTTGGGCCAAATCGGAGGCGCATGGCGGCAAGGTGCGTGGCTTTATCCTTGAGAAAGGTATGAAGGGCCTGTCTGCACCGAAAATCGGTGGCAAGCTTTCCCTGCGGGCCTCAATCACCGGCGAGATTGTCATGGACAATGTGGAGGTGGGTGAAGAAGCGATTTTGCCGAATATTGAGGGGATGGGTGGTCCGTTCGGTTGTCTCAACCGCGCGCGCTATGGCATTGCCTGGGGTGTGATGGGCGCGGCTGAAGACTGTTTTCATCGGGCGCGCCAATATGGGCTGGACCGCCATCAGTTCAATCGCCCTCTGGCCGCGACCCAGCTCTACCAAAAGAAACTCGCGGATATGGAGACCGAGATTGCGCTCGGACTGCAAGCGGCACTGCGCGTGGGTCGGTTGTTCGATGAGAGCCGGTTCGCGCCCGAGATGATCTCGCTGATCAAACGCAACAACTGTGGCAAGGCGTTGGATATTGCACGCAACGCCCGTGACATGCACGGCGGCAACGGCATCCAGATCGAATATCATGTGATGCGCCATGCGCAGAATCTGGAAACGGTGAACACCTATGAGGGCACACATGACGTGCACGCGCTGATCCTCGGGCGCGCGATCACTGGCCTGCAAGCGTTCGGCTGATCCATGATCAGCGACGCACCTCTCAAGGGTCTCAAGGTCGTAGAGCTTGCCCGCATTCTGGCCGGTCCCTGGATCGGCCAGACTTTGGCGGATCTGGGGGCTGAGGTCATTAAAGTCGAGTCCCCGGACGGCGACGATACGCGCCGTTGGGGGCCGCCTTTTATCGAACGTCCGCTGCCTGATGGCGGCACGGAAAAGGTCGCGGCCTATTTTCATGCTGCCAATCGCGGTAAGCGATCTGTCACCTGCGACTTTTCCAACCCCGAGGATTTGTCCCGGCTCAAGGCGCTGATTGCCGATGCGGATGTTTTGATTGAGAACTTCAAGGTCGGCGGGCTGGTGAAATTTGGGCTTGATTTTGACAGCGTGTCGAAACTCAACCCCCGCTTGGTCTATGCCTCCGTGACCGGGTTCGGTCAGGACGGTCCGCGCGCCAAACAGCCCGGCTATGATTTCCTCATACAGGGCATGTGCGGCATCATGGATTTGACCGGCGAACCCGGTGGCGAACCACAAAAGGTCGGCGTCGCATGGATCGACGTGTTCACCGGCCTTTATGGGGTGATCGGTATTCAGGCCGCCCTGGCGGAGCGGGCGCGCTCGGGTTTGGGCCAGCATGTAGACCTGTCCCTGTTGGAGTGCGGCGTGGGCGTGCTTGCCAATCAGGCCACCAATTTCCTCCTTGGCGGTGTTGCCCCCACACGGTTGGGCAACGCCCATCCCAATATCGTGCCTTATCAGGTGTTCCCCTCCGCCGACGGCCATCTGATCATCGCATGCGGCAACGACAGGCAATTCGCGGCACTGACCCGTGTGCTTGGGCTTGAGGGGCTGGAAACCAACCCGGACTACGCCACCAACCCAGCGCGGGTCGCACATCGCGAGAGGCTTTGCGCGACGCTGGTCCATGCCACGACCGCGTGGTCAAGGGATGATCTGATCGCCGCACTTGAACAGGCGGGGGTGCCGGTCGGGCCGATCAACACGGTGGCCCAAGCCCTGTCCGAGCCACAGATCGAAGCGCGCAACCTGCGGATTGCGCCAGAGGGGATTGAGGGACTGCGTACGCCGATCCGGTTCTCACGCAGTGAAATGACCCTTGATCGCGCGGCCCCGCTGCTTGGCCCGCTGCTGGGGACGGACAAAGCGGCCTTTTCTGATGCGGCGGGCGACACCGAATAAGCCCACATAAGCCCAAGGCCATTTTGCAATCTGTGGGGGTGTCAGACAGGGGCGTGAGGCCCCTGTCATTGGACAAGCTGCGCCACGGCGCTGGCCGTTGATGACGGTCAGATTTTTTGAACATCCTTCACATTCGCTGTTCAAAAACTGAACATTCTCGTTGATTTCCTGCATTTCAGGGTAAAACTGTTGGGATCAAGGGGAGGATCGTGCGCTTCATGAGTATGAAAACAGCATTTATGACAGCGCGCGCGGCGTTGGACGCAGGTGAACAATTTGCGCATGGCGCGATGCCTGAGGAGATTGCAAGCAGTTGGCAGCGGTGTCTGCGCGTGGGGCTGGACCCCGGTGGCGCGCCCGTGGAGGCAGTGATCTCGTATCAGGAGCTGCAAATCGCACGCCAGCAGAACGAACGGCTGATGGAAATTGTGCGACCCGAACTTGAGCTTTTGAGTTCGCAGATTGCCGGTACGAATTATATGACGGCTTTCGCGGATGCGAACGGCACCGTTTTGGACGCTATCATGGATGCTGAATTCCACGCCGCCGAATGTTCGCGCAGCGTGCGCCCCGGCTCGATCTGGCGCGAAGATTTGCGCGGCACGAATGCGCTTGGGCTGGCGCTGTTCACCGGGCAGACCAGTATGGTGACCGGGCCTGAGCATTTTTTTACGCGTCACGGCGGGGTGTCCTGCGTCTGCGCCCCGATTTTTGCGTCGGACGGCAAGATTGTCGGATTGCTCGATGCGTCCTCGGAAGTGTCTGCCCGCCAGTATCACACCAAAGCTCTGGTCGGTCTGGCAGCGACGAACATTGAAAACCGATTGTTCATCGAAAGCCATCGCCGGGATTACATCATACAATTCCATCCCAGAGTCGAATACTTGCCGACGCAGAGTGTGGGCATGGTAGCGGTGAACGAAGAGGGTTATGTCACCGGCGCCAACAGAAGTTCGGCCAGATTGCTGTCGGGTCTGAACTGTGTGGCCACAAGCCGGTTCAGCGAAATTTTTAACGGGACCTTTCGCTCGATCCTGCGCAAACTGATCCGGGGGGACACGGTCGAGCTTTCGGATGGGTTGAATGCGAGCTATTTCGCCCGGCTGCGCCCAATGTCACGCCCGCGCTCAGGTGGTACGCCCGCGCAGGAAGTGACGCTACGTGCCCCGCGGCTTTACCGGCTAGAACCTCAGGACCAGGAGCTTGTCTTTGATGACGAGCTGGTGCGCGAATGCTTGCGTGTGGCGCGCCGGGCGGCGGATGTGGGCCAGCCAGTGTGCATTCACGGCGCAACGGGAAGCGGCAAAACCGCCATGGCCGAGGTCATACATCGACATGTGCATCCGGCCAAACCGTTGATCGCCGTAGACTGCCGCAGGCTGATCCAAGACACGGATATGCGCGGGGTGATCGGGGAGTTGATGCAGGCCACCGCCCCGTCGGGGCTCTCCCTGGCACAGGGCGGCACATTGGTGCTGGAGCATGTTTCTGCGCTGAAGGGTCTGGCCGCAGACGATTTGAACGTGCTCCTGGACAGTGTGCGCAGAGATGTGGCGGCGGGGCATTGGTATGTGGTGGCGACGGATCAGCCGCAGCAGGATGAAACCCATATACGGACCAGAACGATTGCGGGCGTCAACATGCTGACTGTTGATTTGCCGGGGCTCAAGGCGCGTACGGATTTCGACAAATTGGCGCGTATCATGCTGGCGGATTTGTCGCCGCAGCATCAACTGTCGGCCAAGGCCCTGCGCAAGCTCGCGTCAATGGAACGGTCTGGTAATTTGAACGATTTGCGGCATCATTTGCAGGTCTTGGTGGCAAGCTGTCCCGCCGGGATCGTACGCGAGACGCAGGTGGACCATTTCTTTCCGGCGCAACAGAGCGAGACTAGGGCCTGTGGTCGCTGTTTGGGGGTTCCGATGCGAGAAAAGCGATGCCTCGAGGTGCGGCGTGTCTTTCAAATCTGTCAGTGCAATGTGGCGCTGACCGCCCGCCGTTTGGGCATCTCACGCAACACGGTTTATTCGCATCTGAAAGACTGAACAGCGCCGATGCCTTGCGCCAATGCGGCGGCGACGTGATCATGGTGACGGGCTGTGTCTTCTTCTGACAGAAAGCGCAAAGCGGGCGTGTTTTTTGTCAAAAGCGCCATGCCTAAGCTGCGGCGATGCGCGTCGAGTATGACGAAAAGGCCCCTTGGCGGGCCGCGAAAGCGATGCGTTTCGATAAACGCGCGGATCGTTTCCGGCGTTGGCCAGATCGGTGATCCGGTGTGGGGCAACATATGCACCAAGGTCGCGGCGTCCTTTTGCTCCGCCGGACGCAGGCTGACGTCCTTCAGGGCCATCAACGGCGGGTGCAACAGATGCCATTGTTCCGGTGTCATCACAAAATCACGGCAAAGCTGCGCCGACTGTGTGCTTTGGAAAAACATTTTACGCTGGGTTGGGGCAGGTGAAAAACCAAGCCGTGTCAGCAGCGCCTGCGACGCCGCATTATCCGTGTGGCATGTGGCGATCAGCGGCGGTGCGAGCGTGGCGAAATGGGCGGCTACGGCGACCTGTAGCGCGTATTGCATCAGTCCGCGGCCCCAAAATGCCGGATCAAGCCAATACCAAAGTGAGGCCCCGATGCACAGGCATCCCGCCACTGCGCCGCCTTGTTCGACAATGAAGAGATGTTCACCGGGATGCTGGCCATGGGCCAGCAGCGCATCGACCTCGGACGGGCCAAAGGGCTGTGGCACGGCAGCAAGCCAAGGGGCAATCCGGGGATCGTTCAACTGTTGGATCAGGGTCGGCAGATCCTCGTGCCGGACCTCCCGAAGGGCGAAATCTTGCGGTGCCGGATCGGTTGAAAAGCGGGTCATGGGGCTCTCTTGATTGGCCTGAGATGACCCAGAACAGCGCGAATCATCGGACGAAATCAAGAGGGTGACTCGGAAATGATCGTGATTTGGAAAATATACTGCACTGCAGAAAAATCTCTTATGGAACAATATGTTCCAACCTCAAAATGAAACCGTAAAGCTATTTTACAACTTTTCCAACGCACCACGAATTTGGGCAAAAATCCACCTGTTTAAAGCGGATTTCATTGCGTCATCCTGTCGCTTCGATAGCCTGACCCATACGAAAGACCGGATGTTCAGGGGAGGGGATAGCCGTGCACGAGAAATTGCATACAGGGCCGTGTGGTTTGTACGATGCAGGCTCAGTTCGGGCGCTCTTTGGTTTGCCCCGAGGCGTAGGACATCACATCCCATATCGCAGAAATATCGGTGGCCATCCGCCGATGCACCTGCTGCAAAATCTGATCTTTGAGCACATCGTCCAGCGCATCAACGGCGTGGCGTGCCGCGCGCATGTCTTGCGGATCACGGGTGTCAAGCGCCTGCTGGATGGCGTTTTGACAGTGCGTGTCCACGCCATCGGTTTGGTGACACACCAACGCCAGCGTTTGGAAAAATCGAATGTCGGTGGGATCAATCATCGTGTCGGCCCTTCAATGCGTCAAACAGCACTCATTTAAAGGGGGTCTCAATGACAGGTCAATCACGCAGCATTCAAGATATTCTCATGGATCGCCTGAAGGTCACACAGGACATCGCGGCGGCGAATGTCGAGCATATGCGGCTGAACCAAAAGGCCAGTGGGATGATGGTGTTGGACATGAAGGACGAAGAGGACGGCGTGGTTGACGAGGCCCGCGAGGTCGCGCGCCGCCAAAATGAGGCCGCGTTGGAGCGCAGCGCCGACAGGATCAATGCATTGGAAGGGCGTCTTTCTGCACTGGATGCGGAAATCGACACCGTTATGAAAAAGGAAAACTGAATGACACAGCATATGCCGCCTCAGGCGCTCTCGCTTTTTGATTTGTTGGCCCGGACATGGGATTTGGACCAAAACATCCGGCAGGTTCTGTTCAACATGGACGGAACGGCGCTTGCGGTGGTTCAGGCCGACGGGCGCATGACCTTTGTCGGCGTGAAGGATGCCGAAGGCCCGGAAAAACGGATACGGCAGGAACTCGACACCGGCCGGATGACCATTCGGGCGCGGGAAAAACCACTGCCGATGCCGCTGACCAGCCGGGATGCCACGGCGCTGCCAGACAGTAAAATGTGCCCGCTTGGGCCACAGGGATTTGCCTTTGTCCATAGCGAGGGAGAAGAGCTTTGGCGCGCGACGCCCCGCGGCCAGCTTCTGCGGTTGCTGCCCAGTGAGGGCGTTGACATCACGGCACTGACTGCGATGCCGGGCGCGGCACAGATCGTGGTCGGGCGTGGCGATCAGATATCGGTCGTGAGTGCTGAGGGCGGGGAACCGCTGAGCAGCACAGAGCTGACGCATGATGTGCGTGACATCGCGGTGTCAGACGATGGGCGCCTGTTGGCGTGTTGGGGGGCGGGGCATATCAGTGTCGTCAAAGCCGAAGGTCTTGAGCTTCTGACGACACTGCCCTGTCAGGGTCAGGTTTTGGCGATGCGCTGGTCGCCCTGCGTGCGTTGGTTGGTTGCGGGGTGTCGCGACAAATCTGTTCTGGTGGTGGATGCCGTTGCCGGGCAAGCGGATCGGATCGTTGATTTTCCGCAGGCGGTGCAGTCGGTGGATTTCAGTGCAACGTCACGGGCCCTGGTCGCGTCCGGGGCCTTCCGCGTGGTGGGTTGGGCGCTGCCTGAACTGCCATTTGGCGATCACGAAGGGGACCCGATCACGACGGGAAAACCGGGGTTGACGATTGTGGATCGGCTGTCGGTTCACGGTAAACGTGACCTCTGCGCCGTGGTTTATAGCAATGGTTTGGTCACGATTTGCCGGGTGGGCCAACCCGAGGAGATGATGCTGCGCGAAGGCACCGGCGTTGCCGTCACTTCGGTCGCGTGGTCCGGGGACGGAACGCATCTGGCACTGGGAAGTGAGGATGGCACGGTGTCCATCGCCACTTTTCCAGACGACATGTTCAAATAGAAAAACCAAGGGAGAAGGATCAATGACACAAGCATTGACTACAGAAGAACAAAGCAAGGACCGTTTTTTCCAGGCACTGGCGAAAGTGGCCGAAGAGATGGTTGAGGAGCACGGCAAAGATTTCGCGGCAGGGGCACTTGTTCTGGCCGCGCGCTGGGTTGCCGAAAACCGCCTTGGCCAAGCCGAAGACCTCAAACACTAATGGAACTTTGACGCCTGCCGCACTCCGGTGGGCGTCGTTCCGGGAGCCGTCAGCCTTTGAATTTGGCTCACAAGTATACTGTTCAACGGTCCGGCCAGCTGCGCAAGCGGGTCGGTTGCAGAGGGTGTATTGGCGGCTGTTGCGCCCGCCAGATCCAATATTTTCGTCAAATCCGGCTCCACCAGTTGAGCGAAGGCACAGAGTTCATGAATCCGAAACGTGGCAAAATGCAAGCTGTCGTCATTCACCAGCACGTTGTCCTGTTGGCGGGTCGGAACATGGGTATTGAGCGCGTTGCTGTGCACCGCCGCGCCCAGCGTGGTCAGCACCGTCTTGCGCCATTTCGCATAGTCGGTGTCGGCGGAGTGATCAATGCCAACGGTATAGAGCTTTTCGGAAATGGTCCGAAAAACCCGCCCGCCCGCGATGTGACGCCGCCAAAATTCATTCGCCTCTTCAACGCTTTGGCAGTCGGCAAACCGTTGTGCAAGTTTGGGGCGGATCAGCAGGACCAGCGCCATATCCACATCTTCGGAAATCGACCGGGCGATTTGCATGGCGGGCATCGGCAGGTCGGTCAATGCCAAAAGCCGCAGGGCGCTGAGTTGTTCGGTCAGCCGCGCAGACAGGGCCGCAAGCCCGTGCCATTGCGCCGGGGTCAGGCCTTCGATGTGATGAGTGCGTCCGCAACTTGTCCCCGCGTGCAACGCCCGGACCCAGAGAATGCATTGGTCAAACAGAAAGACCAGATCCACCTCGGCGCTGTTGGGCGCGTTCTCAACGCGCGGCAAGGCCCGGAACCCCGGCAGGCTGCGCACCCCGTCGCGCCAGTGGCGATCGAAGTCCAACCCTTGCGCGGCCCAAAGCTGTTTCACCCGTGCCAAAAGCTGTGGCGAGAGGCCGGGATAGGACAGTTCGGGTGGCGCGTATTCGAAAGGGAGTGTTCCGCCAGTCGGATCGGTCTTGTGCATCGGGCTGCGTGTCCGGGTTTCAGTTAAGCCACGATAACCCGGCCATCGCGCACATGGCCAGAGTTTTGTCCCAACCGGGACGGAGGAGTTGTCCCGAGAGGGACAGAGGGAGAATGAGATGACGCTAGCCATACGTATGCGCGCCAGACAGACACAGGTGTTCAAAATCGGTCAGGTGATCGAGGTGTTGAACATGTCGTCGGCCGAGTTGGATGATCATATTGCACAGACCGCGCGGGACAATCCGATGATCGTGCTGCGTCCGCGCAGCGCGGGCGGTGTCAGTGCGACGGATGTTCTTGAAATGACCGCCGTTGAAGACGCCTCAAGCCTCTATGATCATGTCTTTCGCGAGCTGGCCGGGTTGATTTTACAAGGCGGGCAGCTGGAAAAACTGGTCACCGCCTTGATCGAGGAACTTGATCCATCCGGCTGGCTTGGCCGGTCGGTGGCCCAGATCGCCGAGACGCTGGATATGCGGGCTGAGGTGGTCGAAACGGCGCTGAAGATCATCCAGAAGCGTGTTGAACCGGCGGGGCTTTTCGCCCGGACTCTCGAAGAGTGTTTGCGGCTTCAGTTGGAAGATCAGGACGCCATGACCGAGACCATGGGGCGGGTTTTGGCCCATCTGGAGGCGTTTGAAAAAGGCGGTCCCGCCTGTCTGGCCAAAGTGGCTGGTCTTGAGATGGAGGAGGTGACGTCCTGTCTGTCGGTGATCCGTCGGCTGAACCCGAAACCGGGTGCTGTTTTCATGACGGATGCGACGCTTTTGCGTGAACCGGATGTCAGGGTGACGTTATCTGCGACGGGGTGGGAGATCGAATTTCTCTCCGCGCGCGCGTCCGAAGTGTCGATTTTACCGATGCCAAAAGCCGGGCAGACCCCCGCGTTGCGTGAGGCGCTTGCGCGGGCGCGGGCGCTGAAACAAGCATTGGAGTTACGGCAGTCCGCAGTAAAGCAGGTGGTGCGGGTCTTGGTGGATCGACAAAGCGCGTATTTCCACACCGGGGCCGAAGCGTTGCAGCCGATGACCATGTCCGAAATCGCGCAGATCACCGGGTATCATGCGAGCACCGTGAGCCGGGTGTTGAATGGGTTGTTGATCGAAGGTCCCCATGGCGTGATCGCGGCGCGGGTGCTTTGCGCCGGGGCGGCTTCGGTTGGTATGACAGATTCCAAACCCAAAGTTCAGGCGCGCATCCGGGCCCTTCTTGCCACTGAGGATTCCGCACATCCGCTGTCCGATCGTCGCTTGACGGCGCTGTTGCATGTGGAAGGCATCACCGTGTCCCGACGTATCGTATCGAAATATCGTCAGGAAATCGGTCTTGCATCCGCGGCGAAACGGCGCCTTTACGCCTGAGGTTTCAGTGCGATTTTAAGGCGTCAAAACCTCCCGCGTCAGGGCGAAATTTTCGAGGACTATCCACACAACGTGCCGGGCGAATGCTCGGCATATTGCATTTTGAGCATCACGCTCTGAGCACTGCGTTTTTTGGCCGCCTGAGCCCGTCCGGGCAGAGTGTAAAATGCGTCAAGTGTAACGTGTAACGCTTCGTAACTCTGCGGACCGTCCGAGTGACACAATATGCGACAATATGTCCATTTCACTCAGGACGGGGAAGAGCCGGATTTTGGGTGTGCAAAATAAATTAACAAAAAATATATAATATAAACAATAGTTTAAATATTTTCTCGCGTTTGAGGCACGGGTTTTCCGAATTGTGGAACGCCGTTTGCAACAAGACCTGCACAAGACGCGAGCAACTGCTCCACGCGGGGCAGCCTCAAAGAACGAAGGATAGGGAGTGAGGGCATTCGGGTGATCGGCCAAGGCACATGCCGGCCATCGCAAGGATGTCGATCTTTTCAACCTTTGCCGAAAACCGGCGCCGCTGGAGATTGAACCCCGGCGCTCAAACGCAACGGCAAAAGCCGCCAACAGGTGACCGGGGTTCCGGTTGCAGAGCTTTAAGGAGGCTCATGGCATGACTTTAACGCTTAATAAAATCACGTCTCAGCGTGGGATTTCGGTGGGGGAGGCCACCAAGAAGATTTCCGATCTTGGTTGGAACCCTTCTTATGTGCAGGAAGCCAGCACCTTCCCGACGGATTACAAAATCACCAAGGCGCCGCGCGACCCGATGAAACAGGTTCTGCGCTCCTACTTCCCGATGCAGGAAGAAAAGGACAACCGGGTTTATGGTGCACTTGACGCCGCTTTGCGCGGTGACATGTTCCGCAACGTTCAACCCCGTTGGGTGGAATGGATGAAGCTCTTCTTGGCCATCATCCCTTTCCCGGAAATTTCGGCCGCACGCTCCATGGCGATGATTGCACGTCTGGCACCGGGCGAAGATCTGCGGACCGGGTTTACCATGCAGATGGTGGATGAATTCCGCCACTCCACGATTCAGATGAACCTGAAAAAATGGTACATGGAAAACTACATCGACCCGGCCGGGTTCGACATCACCGAAGAAGCGTTTGGCAAATGCTATGCCACCACGATCGGTCGCCAATTTGGCGAAGGCTTCATCACCGGGGACGTGATGACTTCGGCCTGTATGTATTTGACCGTGGTTGCCGAAACGGCCTTTACCAACACGCTTTTCGTGGCCATGCCGTCGGAAGCCGCCCGCAATGGCGACTACGCGCTGCCCACCGTGTTCTTGTCGGTTCAGTCCGATGAAAGCCGTCACATTGGCAACGGCCACTCGATGTTGATGGCCGCGCTCAAAGAGCCGGAGAACCACCTGCTTTTGGAACGCGATCTGCGTTACGCGTTCTGGCAAAACCACGCCATCGTTGACGCCGCCATCGGTACGCTGATCGAATACGGCACCACCAACCGCGACAAGGACAAAGAGTCCTATGCGGAAATGTGGCACCGCTGGATCTTTGAAGACTACTACCGGACCTACATGCTTCCGCTTGAGAAGTATGGTGTGAAAGTCCACCACGATGACGTCCAGGAAGCCTGGAACCGGATCACCAAGAAGAACTACGTTCACAAGATCGCTCAGTTCTTTGCCGTTGGCTGGCCTGTCAACTTCTGGCGGATCGAAGCTCAGACCGAAAAAGATTTCGAATGGTTCGAGCACAAATATCCGGGTTGGTATGCCGAGTTCGGTGATTTCTGGAAATGGTACTCCAAACTGTCGAAGCCGGGTGAAACGGTCGTCACCTTCAACGAAGACACCGGCTACGTCTATCCGCATCGGTGCTGGTCGAGCTTGGTGCCATGTGTCGTCCGTGAAGACATCGTTGTCGATCAGATCGACGGCCAGTGGCACACCTTTGCGCATGAGCTGGATCGCTGGACCGCAGTCTCTGCGTTCTCGGATGAATACGAGGGCCGCCCAACGCCTGCGATGGGCAAATTCTCGGGCAAACGCGAATGGGAAAGCGTCTACGACGGTTGGGATCTGGCGGATGCCATCAAGGATCTGAACTTCGTCCGCGAAGATGGCGAAACCCTTGTCGCTCAGCCGCACCTGCGGTTCGACAACAAGGATATGTGGAAGCTCGAGCATGTGCGTGGTCACACGCTGCGGTCGCCGCTGAACATGCTGCGCGCAATGTCGGATACGGATCGCGATGCGCATATCGCCAAGTATCGCGAAGGCTTCACCATCAACCCCTGCAACTAAACCAACACGGCGGGGGCCGACTGACGGCCCCCTCCACCCGGTGTGCAATGTCTGCACGCTGTGGATAGGGAGGACACAATGACGGATATTTATACTGTCCGGTTGGAACCGGTCGGAGTGGAGTTTGAAGTCGAGGAAGACGAAACCATTCTCGACGCCGCGTTCCGGCAGGGGATCGCGCTACCTCACGGGTGCAAGGAAGGGCAATGCTCGGCGTGTAAATGCGTCAAGCTGAATGGCGAAACGGAGATGTTGAAATACTCCACCTTCGCGTTGAATGACATGGAGAAAGACAGCGGGCATATCCTGATGTGCCGCGCGCATGCCTACAGCGACATTGATATCGAACTGTTGAACTATGACGAAGAGGTTCTGTCCAAGTCGATCCCGGTGAAGCAGTATTCCGGCAAGATCGTCGATTTCCAAAAACTGACCCATGACATTCGCGCTGTTCAAATTGAACTGGATGCGCCTCTCAAATTTTGGGCGGGTCAATATGTCGACATCACAGTCAAAACGGAAAAAGGGGAGAAGATTACACGCTCGTTCTCCATGGCAAATCCGCCGAGCGAAGCCCAAAAACTCGGCTTCATCATCAAAAAATACCCTGACGGACGGTTCTCCAACGAACTCGACGATGGCGGCATCAAAGCCGGAGCCGAAGTCGAAATCGAAGGGCCCTACGGGATGTGCTTCCGACGCGAAGGACGAGACGGGCCAGTGATCCTTGTCGGAGCCGGGTCCGGGATGTCGCCTGTTTGGTCGATTTTGAACGATCAGGTGGTCAGCGGAGAAGAGCGCTCGATCTATTTCTTCTACGGCGCGCGGTCTCAAAGCGACCTTTTCAAACTGGACGAGATCAAGGCGTTGACCGACGCCCACCCGAATGTCGAGTTCATTCCGGTGCTCAGCCATGAGGCTGACGACAGCGGATGGGCCGGCGAGCGCGGCTTTGTCCATGAATGCGTCGATGCGCGGTTGAAGGAGATCGACTGCGACGGGGAGGGGGACGTGTATGCCTGTGGACCGCCGCCGATGATCGACGCGCTGACACCCGTTTTGTTCATGCGCAACTTCGAAACAGACCGCATTTTCTACGACAAGTTCACGCCCACTTCCGGTTCTTCGGGCCATTGAACCCGGCTCGAACGCTAGTGACGTGAAACCAACCAAAGGGAGGCTACAATGGTAGCAACATCAAGCTCAGTAGGATCCGGCGCCGCCGGTGCCGCAACATTCGTCGGCTCAACCAGCCGCCGCTACAACTATTTCGAACCGCGCGGCAAACGGGCAACCCATTACGAAGACGTCACAGTTGACGTACAACCCGATCCCGAGCGCTACCTGATCCAAAACTGGATCATTGAATTCGAGGGCGGAAAAGGCGGCGGGGCCTACACGAAAGACAGCACGGCCGCGCTGTCGAGCAACTGGCACGCTTTCCGCGCCCCCGACCAAGAATGGGAACGCACCCACTATCAGCGCCAGTCCAAGATCGAGAGCATGGTGCAAAGCGTGATCACCAATGCGCGCCGCGCCGGTGCACCGCGGTCTTTCGACAAAAACTGGCAGATGATCCTGCAAAAACATTTGGGCGCATGGAAACATGCCGAATTTGGTCTTGGCACCTCGCTGATGCAGGCGCAGCGCTATGGCTACTCCCAGATGATCAACAACGCCACCTTGACGAACTCGTCCTACAAGATGCGCCTTGCACAGGACATCACCTTGTATCTGGCCGAAATCGGCATGGATCTTGAAGGGTGGGACGATGAGCTGGGCAAAAAATGCTGGCTCGAAGATCCGATCTGGCAGCCGACCCGCGAAGCGATCGAGACGATCATGGGCTGTGAGGATTACCTCGAGCAATATTTCGCGATCAACATCGTGTTCGAACCTCTGGTCGGCGAATTGATCCGGTCCGGCTTCTTCATGCAGGCCGCAGCCGCCAACAACGACTTCATCACGCCGCCGGTGATCTCGGCCGCAGAAGCGGATTACGAGCGCAACCTCGCGAACACCGTGGACCTGATTTACCTGTTGGCAAACGACGAACAATACGGCGATCACAACCGGAAGCTGTTCAAAGGCTGGCTCGCGAAGCACCGCGACCTGGCCGACAAAGCCGCCATCGCGTTGCAGCCGATCTGGTCGCAGCCGCATTCCAAGCCGGTATCGTTCGAAGATGTCAAAGCTGTTTCGCATGAGCGGATCAGCCAGATCGTCACCGAGTTGGGCCTCAGCTAACTTTCTGAAAAGGAATGAGAAATGTCTATCAATGCCCGTGATGCTTCCAAGCAGAACATTTTCAAATCTATGAAGGACATCACCTTCGATCAAACGATTTCACACCAGTGTGGGATCACCATGAATGACTCGGTCGAGGCCCGTGCCATCGCCGAATTCATGGGGCAGGATCCGAACGTGACGGTCACCTATAACCCGGCGACGATCCGGGTGGATGGCGAAGGCAAGCTGATCTTCAAAATGGATGAGATCAGCGAATTCTTCGGTCGTGAAATGACCGCTGAGATCTTTGAGGTGAACACCTCCACCCACTATGGCCGCATGGTCCGCGTGGATGACAACGTGGTGATCCTCTTCGGCAACATGGATGACGTGTTCGAATACATTTGATGACGCAAGGACGGGAGGGCGCGGTTCTTCGCGCCCTCTGACCCAACATCCAAATCAACACAAACGCACCACGACACTTTGGGAGGAAACCATGTTCAAGACACCTGAGGGGAAAGAGATTTTCGTACTCGACGGGCACACCCATTTTTGGGACGGCAGCCCTGAAAATCAGGCGAATATCCACGGCAAGCAATTCATTGATTGCTTCTACGCCTATCATACCAACCTGAGCCCATCCGAGGAGCTTTGGGAAAAATCGAAGTTCGAAAAATACAGCGAAGATGACGTCTATCGCGATCTCTTCGTCGATGGCCCGGACGACATGGCGATCATCCAATCGACCTATCTCAACGATTTCTACAAAAAGGGCTTTTCCTCGATCGAGCGCAGCTCGTCGATGGCCGCCCGTCATCCTGAGCGCTTTATCGTCAACGGCTCGTTCGATCCGCGTGATGGCGAAAAGGCTCTGGAATACATCCACTACATGAAAGAGACCTTCGACATTAAGGGCGTGAAAATGTACACGGCCGAATGGAATGGCGACAGCAAAGGCTGGGCGCTGAATGATCCGGCCGCTTACAAATGCTTTGAACTCTGCGAAAAGCTGGGCATCAAGAATGTTCATGTCCACAAGGGCCCGACAATCACACCCCTGTCCATGGATGCGTTTGATGTGCGCGATGTGGACTATGCGGCGACGGATTTCCAGAACCTGAACTGGATCATCGAACATTGCGGACTGCCGCGTCTGGATGAGTTCTGCTGGATCGCGACGCAGGAAACCAATGTCTATGGTGGTTTGGCTGTGGCGTTGCCGTTCATTCATTCGCGTCCGCGCTATTTTGGCGAGATCATGGCAGAGCTGTTGTTCTGGCTGGGTGAAGACAAGCTGTTGTTTGGCTCGGACTATGCGATCTGGACGCCGAAATGGTTGGTTGAGAAATTCTGGGACTATCAAATCCCCGAAGACATCGCCCAGGAACGGGGTGTGCAACTGACCGATGAGATCAAAGAAAAGATCCTCGGCCTCAACGCTGCACGTCTTTACGACATTGATGTAAATAAGAAAAAAGTCGAATTGGCCGGGTCTCCGGTTCAGATTGCGGCGGAGTGATCCGATGCTGGTGTCCACTCTCAAAACAGAGCTGGAACTCGACGTCTGGGACTGTCTCGAAGCGGTGACAGACCCGGAACTCGACGAACCCATTACAGACATGGGGTTCGTCGAGACGGTCGAAGTTTCGGATGCAAGAACGGTGCGAGTCGAATTTCGACTCCCCACCTACTGGTGTTCGCCGAATTTCGCCTTTCTGATGGCCTTTGGCATCCGCAAGGAGATCACCTCGCTGCCTTGGGTCAAAGAAATGACCGTTCAACTGAACGACCATTGTTTTGGCGATGAGGTCAATGAGGGTGTGAACAGCGGGCGAAATTACCACGATATCTTTGCCCAGTATTGCAAGGGAGAGCGACTGGACGACGTGGTTGCGAAGTTCATGTCCAAAGCCTTTGACAGGCGGCAAGAGGTTGTTTTGCTGGGTCTTCAGGCGCTTGGGCATAGGGCGGAGGATATTGTGTCGATGCCGCTGGCGGCGCTTCAGCGGATTGAATTCACAGGGGAAGAGGAACTGCGGCAGACACCGCGGTATCTGGACTTGCTCCTGTCTCAAGGTTTGGCGGTCAACCCGGATGATCTGGCTTTTCCGACTTGGGACGGGCAACCCATCCATGCCGCCGCGCTGACCAAGCATCTTACCCACCTCCGCAGCACCCGCATCAACATGGAGTTCAACGGCGCAATGTGCCGGGGGCTTGCCAAAACCCGCTACAAAGAAGTCGAGATCGGCCCCGAGGGGCCAACGCTGGTTGATTTTATTGCCGGGCGTGTGCCGCCCCGCGACGGAGCCAACCCGGGGCGATAAGTCTCTGATAAAATAAACGTTTTAGGAGGAAGCCTGAGAAATCTCTTGGGCAGAAGGAGGAAGATATGGCGAAACTCATGGTGCATGGAACGACCGCCAGGGACTGTCTGGCTCGCGGTGTGGCGCGGCTTGCCGCTGCGGTTGAGCCCACGCTCGGGCCGAAGGGTCTCAATGCAATGATCGACCGCCCGGTGGGAACGCCGCTTGTGACCCGCGATGGCGTGAGCATCGCGTGCGAGATTGAACTGAGCGATCGTTTTGAAAACATGGGCGCTCAGGTGGTCCGCGAAGTGTCGATGCAGACCAACGATGTGGCAGGCGACGGCACCACGACGGCGATTGTTCTAGCGAATGCGTTGATCCAAAAAGGTGTGCAGCTGGCCAACACGGGTGTGAAGCCGGTCGATCTGTGCAAGGGCATTGATCTGGCTGTGCAAGAGATCGTCAAGGCGATTGATGCCTCCTCGCGCGATTGCGAGGCGCACCCGGAGTATCTTGAAGCCGTGGCGCAGGTGTCCGCGACGGACCCGACCCTTGGCGCATTGGTTGCCGAAGCATTTCGTCGGGTCGGTAAAAGCGGTGTCATTTCCGCCGATTTCGGGGTGACCATCGAAACGACGATGGATGTGGTCGAGGGCATGTCCATCGAGCGCGGATATATCTCGCATCACATGGTCACGGATCGTGAAAACATGGAAGCGATCTTGCGCCATCCGCTGATCTTGATGACCGATCAGAAAATTCTTCAGCCTGAAATTCTGGACACAGCCATTTCCATCGCGGACGGCGAAAACCGCCCGCTTATGATCATCGCCGAAGAAATCGCACCCGAGGTGGTGATCCGGTTGCTGGAGGGCGGCGGCGCAGGGAAATACCTGATCGTCCACCCGCCCGAGTACGGCCATTGGCGCACCGCGATGATGGATGATCTTGCCATTCTGACCGGCGGCGAGGTTTTGGCCCGCGATCTCGGCAAAAAGATCGAGAAGGTCACGCGCGCGCAGCTTGGTGGGGCGGAAGTGGTGCGCTCACATGCCTCTGGCACCTCGATCCTGCGGGGAGAGGGCAATTCTGAGGCGATCACAGCCCGCCGCAATCAGGTGAAGCGGCAATATGACATCGCACCACCGAACGTCGAAAAAGACAAGCTGCGCGAGCGGTTGTCGAAACTGACGGGGGGTAGCGCGATTATCTATGCGGGCGGGTTCACCCCGGTCGAACAAAAGCGGACGATCCAGTTGATCGAGGATGCTCTGTGCGCTGTGCGTGCGGCGGCCGAGGACGGTGTTGTCGCCGGCGGTGGCACCGCCTTGGCACAGATCGCGCCCTGTCTGGATGGGGTCAAAGCCGAAGGTGACATCGCCAAAGGCGTGGCATTGGTGCGCTCAATCTTAACGCAACCGGTGAAGCGCATTGCCGGCAACGCTGGCGCAGATGCCGACGCTGTGGCGAAGGCTGTCGTCGAGGGGGCCACGGGCCAGGGCTTTAACGCGGCAACCGGCGAGTTTGGCGACATGTATGCGATGGGGATCATCGACCCCGCGCGTGTCCCGGCATCAGCCCTGGTGAACGCCGCATCCGTCGCCCAGCTGATCCTGACAACCGAAACGCTTGTTGGGGATCTTGCGGAAGGCGAAGCCGATCCGACCGCGGGCCCTGCACGCGGTGGCGGTGCCGAGCTTTTGGGCCGTCCCTGACCTCGTTTGTGAATGAAATGGTGGCCGACCTCGTCACGGGGTCGGTCTGAACAGTCGGAAGGAACCTGACCATGAAAGCAGCAAGACTCTACGAATATGATCCCACAATGAAGGTGCAGCTGAAGATTGAAGACGTACGTCCTCCCACAATCACAGCGCCGGATGAGGTGATCATCAAGGTCGGTGCAGCCGGCTTGTGCCGCACCGACCTGCATATCATCGAAGGTGTTTGGAAAGACATCATGGATACCGGGGGCAATCTTTTGCCTTATATCATGGGCCATGAGAACGCGGGCTGGGTCGAAGACGTGGGCAGTGCCGTCACCTCGGTGAAACCCGGCGATGCGGTGATCTGTCACCCACATCGCAGCTGTGGCATCTGTCTGAGTTGCCGGTATGGGCATGACATGTATTGTGACCACGGGCTGTTCCCCGGTCTCGGGTTGGATGGCGGCTTTGCCGAATATTTCAAGACCAGCGAAAGTTCGGTCATCAAGCTGAACACCGGCATCACCCCGCTCGAAGTTGCGCCCATGGCGGATGCGGGTATCACGGCCTACCGCGCGGCCAAAAAGGCGGCCAAACTCCTGAATCCAGGGGGCTATGTTGTGCTTTTGGGGATCGGAGGGCTTGGTCATATTGCGCTGCAAGTGCTGAAACACACAAGCGGGGCGCGGGTGATTGCGGTGGACCGTGAACCAGCCGCGCAGGTGCTTGCCAAAGAGTTGGGCGCGGACATCGTTCTCGACGGCGGACCGGACCTGATCGAACAGGTGAAGGAAGCGACCGGCGGCGGCGCACATGTGGTGATCGACTTTGTCGGCGAGCATGGCACCCAAAACATCTGTTGGAAGCTGCTTCGTCAGGGCGGCGAGTTGATCATGGTCGGCTATGGCGGCACCGTCGAAGTGCCAACACTGGACTTGGTCGCGAACGAGATCAAGATCGGTGGCAGCCTTGTGGGTGATTTTGTTGAGTTGGTCGAACTCATGGAAATGAATGCCGACGGCAAGGTGAAGATGCACCAGACCGAATACAGCCTCGACAACATCAACCAAGCCATCGTCGATTTCAATGATCGCAAGTTTACCGGTCGCGGGGTGATTGTCCCCTGAGGCCCGGACCGGTGAGTCAACGTGCAAGGGATCGTCCCATTGACCTTGCCGATGACATCGGCCCTGCGACCGCATCCTCGCTCTCGGTCGCAGGGCATTTAAAACTCTCAAGCGTAGAGGACTGAAAATGGCAAAAGCAATTCACTCCATGATCCGGGTGCTCAATGAGACCCAGTCTGTCGCCTTTTACCGCGCGGCCTTTGGGTTGGAGGTCGCGGAGCGGATCGATTTTGACGATTTCACGCTCGTCTATCTGTCCAATTCAGAGGCCACATTTGAACTGGAGTTGACGGTCAACAAGGGCACAACCGCGCCTTACGATCTGGGCAACGGTTATGGGCATCTTGCGTTCAGCGTTGAAGATCTTGAGGCCGAACACGCCCGGTTTGAGGCGGCGGGGTTTGCCCCGCGCAAGGTGGTTGATTTCAAAAGCAATGGCAAAACGCTGGCGCGGTTTTTCTTTGTTCAGGACCCGGACGGGTACCAGATCGAAGTTCTGCAACGCGCTGGTAGATATCAGTAAAATTGAAAAGGGAGGAAAACATGTCTCTTCGCAAGCAAGGTATGACGCGCCGGCAATTGTTGTCGCAAAGCGCAGTGTTCGGCGCCAGCTTCGCCATCGGATCCGGTTTTGTTGCGGGCCGGGTGGAGGCCGCAAATTGGGCTTTGGAGGTCGAATATTTGTCGTCCGAAACCATGGCAACGCTGATCCAAATGGCACGAGATATCTATCCGCATGATCAGGTCTCTGATGCATATTACGCCATTGCCGTGAAAGGCTATGACACGGCTGAGGCTGCTGAGGCCATCGAAGCGAATATCGCCGCTTTGGATGCGGCGGCAAAGGGCATCGGCTACGCGCGCTACATCGACGTGGGTTGGGAACGCGACCGTGTTGATCTGTTGCGCGCAATGGAAAACAGCCCGTTCTTTCAACAGGTTCGCGGTGGGTTGGTGACCGGCCTGTACAACCAAAAAGCCGTCTGGCCGATCTTTGGCTACGAGGGCGAGAGCTTTTCGCAAGGCGGATACATTGACCGCGGTTTCGATGACATCAATTGGCTTTGAGGGGTTTGAACAATGACTGCACCTTTTGATCTGAATGACGACAGCGTTGTCGTAATTATTGGCACCGGGGCCGGTGGCGGCGTGTTGGCCAACGAATTGGCACAAAAAGGAATTTCGGTTGTCTCGCTGGAGGCGGGTGGCCGGTATTTGCCAGAGGATTATATCAATGACGAATGGGACAGCTTTGGCCAACTTGCCTGGACCGACCCTCGGTCGACCTCGGGCGACTGGCGCGTGGCCAAGGATTTTTCGGGCTTGCCTGCGTGGATTGTAAAGGCCGTTGGCGGCACCACGACCCATTGGGCGGGCGCGTCTTTGCGGTTCCAGGACCACGAATGGAAGGCCAAATCGACCTATGGCGATGTGCAAGGCGCGAACCTTCTGGATTGGCCGATCGACCCGCGTGAGATGGATGATTACTACACCAAAGCAGAAACCAAGCTGGGCGTCACACGCACGGGTGGCCGGGCGGGTTTGCCGGGCAACAACAACTACAAAGTGTTCGAAGCCGGGGCAAAGGCTCTGGGCTACAAAGAGGTCCACACGGGACGGATGGCGATCAATTCGGCCGAGTATGATGGCCGCATGGCGTGCCAGCAAACCGGGTTTTGTTTTCAGGGCTGTAAGTGGGGCGCGAAATGGTCGTCGGCCTATACGGACATTCCCAAAGGCGAAGCGACCGGACATCTGGAAGTGCGCGAGCGGTGTCATGTCATGCGGATTGAACATGACAAAAAGGGCAGGGTGAACGGCGTTGTCTATGTCGATGCAAAAGGCAAACAGCACGAGCAAAAGGCCCGGATCGTCTGTGTCGCCGGGAATTCAATCGAAAGTCCAAGGCTGTTGCTGAATTCGGCCTCCTCCATGTTCCCCGATGGTTTGGCGAACAGTTCGGGTCAGGTCGGGCGCAACTACATGCGTCACATGACCGGATCGGTTTATGGCGTGTTTGATCAGCCGGTTCGTATGTGGCGTGGCACCACCATGGCCGGGATCATCCAAGACGAAGCCCGTCATGATCCGTCACGGGGATTTGTCGGCGGCTATGAGATGGAGACGCTGTCTCTGGGTCTGCCGTTCATGGCGGCCTTCCTTGATCCGGGCGGCTGGGGTCGTGAATTCACCACGGCGCTGGATCATTACGAGAACATGGCTGGCATGTGGCTTGTCGGCGAAGATATGCCACAAGAAACCAACCGGATCACGCTGAACCATGATATAAAGGATCAACATGGGTTGCCGGTGGCGAATGTGCACTTTGATGATCACCCGAACGATATTGCAATGCGCAGTCACGCCTACAAACAGGGTATTGCCGTGTACGAGGCCGTGGGCGCAACCCGCGTCTTCCCGACGCCGCCCTATCCTTCGACCCATAATATGGGCACGAACCGGATGTCTGAAAAGGCGAGTGATGGTGTGGTCAACAAGCATGGTCAGTCGCATGACATTGCCAACTTGTTTGTCTCGGACGGCAGTCAATTCACCACAGGTGCGGCGGAAAATCCGACGCTTACCATTGTGGCATTGGCGATCCGGCAGGCAGATTACATCGCATCCGAAATGGGCAAAAAGACGCTCTGACACCGTCTCTTGCTTTACAATAGGGCCGCTCGGGGAACCGGGATGCTCGACCCGTGCTTTAAAACGTATGGGCCAAAACTATATGTTTCACTTTAAAGGGAGGAAACCATGGACGGAAACAATCAGCATCGCGCGGGCAAATGTCCGGTTATGCACGGCGCAACCAATGCTTCGGGGCAAGGCAACCGGGACTGGTGGCCCAATCAGCTCAATCTACGGATTTTGCATCAACACACCCCGGCGTCGAACCCAATGGGGCCAGACTTCAATTATGCCGAAGAGTTCAAAAAACTCGACCTGAAAGCGGTCAAGGCCGATTTGACCGCTCTGATGACCGACAGCAAAGACTGGTGGCCTGCGGATTACGGTCACTACGGCCCGTTTTTCATCCGTATGGCGTGGCATTCTGCCGGCACCTATCGGACCGCTGACGGGCGTGGCGGGGCCTCAACGGGCACTCAACGTTTTGCGCCGCTGAACAGTTGGCCGGACAACGGCAACCTTGATAAGGCCCGCCGTCTGCTATGGCCAATCAAGGAAAAATACGGCAACGCATTGTCTTGGGCCGATCTGATGATCCTGGCCGGAAACGTCGCGATCGAAAGCATGAACGGCAAGACCTTTGGCTTTGGCGGCGGTCGCCAAGACGTGTGGGAACCCGAAGAAGACATCTATTGGGGCTCGGAAACCGAATGGTTGGGCGACAAGCGCTACTCGGGCGACCGCGATTTGGAAAATCCGTTGGCCGCCGTGCAAATGGGTCTGATTTACGTCAATCCCGAAGGTCCGAACGGCACGCCTGATCCGATTGCCTCGGGCCGTGACATCCGCGAAACCTTTGCGCGGATGGCGATGAACGACGAGGAAACGGTTGCTTTGGTGGCGGGCGGCCACACGTTCGGTAAGGCACATGGGGCCGGTGATCCCGCGCTCGTGGGGGCGGAACCTGAGGCGGCCCCGCTGCAAGAGATGGGCTTTGGCTGGAAAAACACGCATGCGTCCGGCAAAGGCGTGGACACCACCACCTCGGGCATCGAAGGCCCTTGGACCGCGAACCCGATCCAGTGGGACAATGGCTATTTCGACCTGCTGTTCGGTTATGAGTGGGAACTGACCAAAAGCCCGGCTGGCGCGCATATCTGGCATGCCAAGGACCTGTCTGAGGGTGATCACGCGCCGCAGGTTGACGGTTCGGGTACGACGGTTCCGGTCATGATGACAACCGCCGATATGGCGATGCGGATGGACCCGATTTATGGGCCGATCTCGAAACGGTTCCATGAGGACCCCGAAGCCTTCGCCGAAGCCTTTGCGCGCGCCTGGTTCAAACTGACCCACCGCGACATGGGACCGAAAGCACTCTACCTTGGGGACGAGGTTCCCGCCGAAGATTTGATCTGGCAAGACCCGATCCCGACGGCAGATCATCCCCTGATCACGGATGCAGATGCCGCCGCCCTCAAGGCGGAAATCCTGTCCTCGGGTGTTTCGGTGTCGGATCTGGTCTTTGTTGCCTGGGCCTCGGCCTCGACATTCCGTGGCTCTGATAAACGCGGCGGTGCCAACGGGGCGCGTGTCCGACTGGCTCCGCAAAAGGATTGGGAGGCGAATGATCCCGCCCGTCTGGCCAAGGTGCTGGACAGGTTGAGCGCGATCCAAACCGCCTTTAACGGTCAGCAAAGCGACGGGAAAAAAGTCTCCTTGGCGGATTTGATCGTGTTGGGCGGCAATGCGGCCATTGAAAAGGCGGCCAAAGACGGCGGGACGGTCATTGCGGTGCCCTTTACGCCGGGTCGCACGGATGCCTCGGCTGAACAAACGGATGCAGACTCCTTTGCGCCGATGGAACCTGTCGCAGATGGATTCCGCAACTACGAGAAAGCCGCCTATACCTATCCGGCCGAAGCACTTTTGGTGGATAAGGCACAGCTTTTGACCCTTAGCGCGCCGGAAATGACCGTCTTGGTTGGCGGGATGCGGGCACTGGCAGCCAATCAAGGTGGATCGGAGCACGGCGTTTTGACCAAACGCCCCGGCACGCTCAGCAACGATTTCTTCGTCAACATTTTGGACATGGACACCGAATGGGTGCCGGTCGATGACTCCGAAACGCTTTTCGAAGGGCGTGACCGGGCGTCGGGGGCGAAGAAATGGAGCGCGACGCGCGTTGATCTGGCGTTCGGATCGAATTCGCAATTGCGGGCTTTGTCCGAGGTCTATGGCAGCCGGGCAAATGCGCAAGGCTTTGTGAAAGACTTCGTTGCGGCATGGGTCAAAGTGATGGATGCGGACCGTTTCGATCTGCGTTGATCGGAGTTGAATAAGAATGCCAAAGGCCGGATTTCGGCCTTTGGCAGACCTCGGTCTTGGCCTTTCCTGCGTCGGAAATGCGCCTTTGGCACAGGCCACCCCGTGTTCTCGTCCGTATCTGCGGAGAAAACGTTGTTCAGTTTTTGCACACTCATGCTCTGAAAGCCGGGAAATGAGGTGTCTTGCAGAAGACTGCATCCATCTGATCCGTGGCGTCTTTTTCCAAAATCCGACGGGTTTCAGCCGTTTTTACCATGAAACCGATGATGTGTTCCGCTGGACGAGGCCGGTCTTTTCTCTTGGAGAGACGAGACAACTACTGCTAATCTTTTAATCAGGGAGGAACTGAAATTGGATATTTTCTCGAAGAGAGAAGGTCCACGTGCGGAAGATGTGAAGGCGAAGCGCCTGATCTCTGAAAATATGCCCGTGATCCGCAAACTCGCAGACCAGCTCAGCGGCGGTGGCTACACCCGTATGCGCCAGCAAGAGGCGAAACGGCGGGAGCCGCCCAAGCTCGACGGGCTGATGATCTATGATCTCAAAGCCTCTGTGCGCAATGATGTTGCCGACCCCTACGTAAAAGTCAGCCTGAACAACCGCGTTGTGTTGGCGGACAAATCCAGCGGGTTGCAGATTCAGATGCTGGGCGAAATTCGTGGCAATTTCATGTCTAAAAAACTGGTTCTTGCGACCAAGGAAAATGGATTCCTCTCCCCGTTGGATGACGATCTTTACGCCCTGCTGAAACATTTGGAAGGCGTTGAGATCACGCGTGACTTTACCGAGAAAGATCTGGCGAATGAGCTTGAGATTGTGTTGGACCTGAAAAGCACATGAGGAAAACGGCGCTTTTTGAATCATCAGCTATGAGAAAGGAAGGCGTGTCCCCTCATCATGACCCGTTCAAGCTTTTACAACATGCAAAATGACAAGGCTGCGGGGCTGATATGCGGTTCCGATTATTCGGAACAGCATACCCGTGAGGCGTGGGAACGCTTTGTGTCCTCTGGTCAAAATACTGAGACCCGACCTGACACTGTGCGCGAGGAAATCCTTGCCTCGTGGCGACGCAGCCGGGAACTCGGGGTCAATGCCGGTGGGCAGGCGTCGCGCAAGATCATTGACGAGAACGGGGTGTTCCTGCGTCAGGAGCGCAACGCCGCTTTGCGTAAGGCGGCATCAGCCGCCTTTAAGCGTCTCGAACCCTATCTGAAAGAAGCCAAGACGATCCTGATCCTCGCGGATGATCAGGGCGTCATCATCGACGCCATTGGGGACGAGTTGATCCTGGACGAGGGTCAGGGCATCCATCTTGAGATCGGCGGGGATTGGAATGAACAAACCATCGGGACCAACGGGATCGGCACCGCGCTGAAGACGGGAAAGCCCGCCTATGTGCATGCTGCCGAGCATTTCGTAGAAGGTGTGCAGGCCTGGACCTGTGCGGGGGCCCCAATCCGCGATCCGTTTACCCAAGAGATTATCGGGGTCGTTGATTTGTCTGGCCCGCCCCAGATTTTCCGCCAACACAATATTGCTCTGGTGTTGGCCTCGGCGCGTGAAATTGAGATTGCCCTCGCGGAGCAGCAGCAAGAAGAGCGCGCCATGTTGCTCGAAGCCTTCATGATGTCCGAATACAGTCGGGTGGATCGCGGTGTGATCCTGTTGGATAAGAACGGTCACGTTCTGTTTCGGCGTGGGGTGGATGAAAAAACCTTGTTGCGGTCCAAGGAGTTAGAAGTCGGTCACAAGCTTTTGCCAAAGCTGTTGGAACTCTCAGACAGAGAGATCACGAACCTGCTGCCCCTGAGTCTTGAGACGGACGGTGTCGAGCGGCTGAAGCTGGAAGGCGTCTATCGTGGTGCGGCGTTGTTTTTGAAAAATAAGAACAATTCGACCCGTATACCTGCGTCGTGTACGATCAAACCGCGCAGCAATGTGAACGAAGCTGAGATCCAGATTATCGGCAGTTCGCCCAAGATGGTCGATGCGATCGAATTGGCCGAGCGAGTGGCGCAAGCCAATGTTTCCGTGCTGATCCATGGGGAAACCGGCGTCGGCAAAGAGCTGTTCGCGCGGTTGATCCATAGCCGCTTGCCGCGTGAAAAAGCCCCCTATGTACCGGTGAACTGCGCGGCGATTTCCGGCGAACTGATCGGGGCCGAACTCTTTGGCTATGAGGACGGGGCCTTCACCGGGGCGGTGCGTGGCGGACGCGCGGGCAAGTTTGAATTGGCCGATGGCGGCGTGCTGTGTCTTGATGAAATCGGGGACATGCCGATCGAATTGCAACCCTATCTGCTGCGGGCGCTTGAACAACGTGCGATCTATCGGGTTGGTGGCAGTCAACGCCGTCCGGTTGACGTCCGGCTGGTGGCAATGACGAACCGCGACCTGCGGCAAGAGATCGAAAAAGGCAATTTCCGGCGTGACCTGTTTTATCGCGTGGGCGTGGTGACCATCGAAGTCCCGCCCCTGCGGGACCGTGCGAATGACGTGCTTGAACTGGTCGCTCATTTTTCGCAAAGCTATGCCAAGGAAACCGGGCGCCCGCCGATGACCTTCTCTGACGAGGTGATCAAACGGTTTATGGCCTATCAATGGCCGGGAAATGTGCGTGAATTGCGCAACGTGGTACAGCGTGTTTACCTGATCAAGACAGATGATCTTGTGCGCCTGAGGGACTTGCCGCCCGAATTGCAGGACGATTTCGCCAGTTGCGAAGAAGATCCGCTACCAAACATTCTCAAAGGCCATTCCGGCGATCTCGAAAGCATTGAGGCCTCGGCCATCCGCCAGACGATGATTTCGGAAAACGGCAACTTGACGCGGGTTGCGGCGGTTCTGGGGATTTCTCGCCCGACGCTTTATCGCAAGATGAAGCAGTACCATATTCGCAAGGCGCTCTCTTCCGACGCCTAAGAGTTTTGCAACATGCAAAGCAGTCACTCCAAATGAGGACGCACCCGCTTGCGAACCCCGGCTTTTCGTTGTTGGATCAGTCGTATATTCAATGAGATAGCCCAGAAAATCTGTTGCCCGCATCAGCGGGTGACAGGCGCGTGTGCAAGCCGGTCTACGCCTTCGCCGTAACTTATCGGTTGACAGGACGCCACGGCATTTCGTTAATACCACTACGTCAGGGGAGTCCCGCCCAAGGGACTGAGAGGCTGATTGACGGCGGAAACCCCGCCCGAGGTGACGCGACCCTTAGAACCTGACCCAGTTGATGCTGGCGTAGGAAGACCGAAGGGCAATTCCGTACACCTCTGTCACGAGGGCGGTCCTTTCGGGCCGCTTGGCCCATTTGCGTTTGGCGCATGGGCGGTGGTCCATGTCTGCTACCCGTTTCACTTGGGTCTCATCGTTATGAGGAGACCGAAATGAAAGACACGATCCCGACAATCACCACAGGCGCTTTGCCAGCCTCACAAAAAATCTATGTTCATGGCCAGACCCATGAGTTGCGCGTGCCGTTGCGCGAGATTTCGGTGACGGGCGAGGCGCCATTGCGGGTCTATGACAGCTCCGGCCCCTATACTGACCCCGCAGCACAGATCGAGATTTCCGAAGGGTTGGCCGATGTGCGCGGTGGCTGGCTTCAGGCGCGTGGCGACATCGAACAATATGAGGGGCGGGTGATCACAGATGCCGACAACGGCTTTGCGACCGGCGCGCGATTGACGCCCGCTTTCCCGAAACAGCGCGATCCGCTGCGCGCTGTTGGCAACCGGGCCGTGACGCAGCTTGCCTATGCCAAAGCCGGGGTGATCACGCCGGAAATGGAATTCGTCGCCATTCGTGAAAATGAAGGCCGGATGGCGGCCTATACCCGCGATGGCGATCCGATGGGGGCGGAACTGCCTGACCTCGTCACGCCGGAATTTGTCCGCCAGGAAATCGCCGAAGGCCGCGCGATCATTCCCGCCAACATCAACCACCGCGAATTGGAACCGATGATCATCGGCCGCAATTTCAAGGTCAAGATCAACGCCAATATCGGCAATTCCGCCGTCACTTCCTCGATGGAGGAAGAGGTAGAGAAAATGGTTTGGGCGATCCGGTGGGGCGCGGATACGGTGATGGATCTCTCCACCGGGCGCAACATTCACAACATTCGTGACTGGATCATCCGCAATGCGCCGGTGCCCATCGGCACTGTGCCGCTCTATCAGGCGTTGGAAAAGGTCAACGGCATTGCTGAGGACCTGACATGGGAGGTGTTCCGCGACACGCTCATTGAACAGGCCGAACAGGGCGTCGATTATTTCACCATCCATGCAGGCGTCCGACTGCACATGATCCCGATGACCGCCAAGCGGGTGACCGGGATTGTGTCGCGTGGTGGGTCGATCATGGCGAAATGGTGCATGCATCATCACCGCGAAAGTTTCCTCTACGAGCATTTCGACGAGATTTGCGACATCTGCCGCCGCTATGACGTGTCATTCTCTTTGGGCGATGGTTTGCGCCCCGGCTCCATTGCCGATGCCAATGACGAGGCACAATTTGCCGAATTGCGCACGCTTGGCGAGCTGACGAAAATCGCTTGGGCCAAGGATTGTCAGGTGATGATCGAAGGTCCTGGCCATGTGCCAATGCACAAGATCAAAGCCAATATGGACGAACAGCTCAAACATTGCCACGAGGCGCCGTTCTACACGCTCGGGCCACTGACGACCGACATTGCGCCGGGCTATGATCATATCACCTCCGCCATCGGTGCGGCGATGATCGGCTGGTTCGGCACGGCGATGCTATGCTATGTGACGCCCAAGGAACACCTTGGCCTGCCGGACCGAGACGATGTCAAAACCGGGGTCATCACCTACAAACTCGCCGCCCATGCCGCCGATCTGGCCAAGGGGCATCCGGGCGCGCAATTGCGTGACGACGCGCTGTCTCGGGCGCGGTTCGAATTTCGCTGGGAAGATCAGTTCAACCTTGGCCTTGATCCCGACACGGCGCGCGACATGCATGACGCAACCATGCCGAAAGAAGCGCATAAAGTGGCGCATTTCTGTTCCATGTGTGGGCCGAAATTCTGTTCGATGCGGATTTCCCATGACATTCGCGCCGAGGCCGAAAAGCAGGACGGCATGGCGGCTATGGCCGCAAAATTCCGCGAGGGTGGCGAACTTTACCTGCCGACAGACGACAGCGCGAAGGAGCCGGCGGAATGATCTCGGTTCTGGGATCGGGCGTGGTGGGGTTGTGCGTTGCCACCGCGCTGCATGAGGCGGGGCATGAGATCGAAGTGATCGCGCCCGAGCACAGCCCGCCCCCCCCCCCCCCCCCCGCCCCCCGCCTCCTGGCTGGCGGGGGGGATGCTTGCGCCCTATTGCGAGGGCGAAAGCGCGCCGGAGGTGATCGTCGCGCGCGGACAATCGGCGGTGGATTGGTGGGCGGCCCATGTCCCTGATGTGACGCGGCGCGGGACGCTTGTGCTCGCCGCTCCGCGTGATGCGGGGGAATTGGATCGCTTTGCGCGTGCAACACGCGGGCATGGCTGGGTGACGCCCGATGCATTGGAACCCGCAATATCTGGACGATTTGCGCGCGGGCTTTTCTTTGCAGCCGAGGCGCATCTCGACCCCCGTGCTGCGCTCACGGCCTTGCGCATGCGGCTTTTGGCGGCGGGGGTGGCGTTTCGCGACGGTCCCGCGCGCGGGCGCGTGGTGGATTGCACAGGGATTGCGGCCCGCGCGGCTCTGTCCGATCTGCGCGCGGTGCGTGGCGAGATGTTGGAACTGCACGCCCCCGATGTGACACTCACCCGGTCGATCCGCCTGCTGCATCCGCGCTTTCCGGTCTATATCGTGCCACGCGGCGCGGGGCGGTACATGGTCGGGGCGACGATGGTCGAAAGCGATGATGCGGGCGGTATCACGGCGCGGGCTGTGATGGAATTGCTGTCGGCGGCCTATACCGTTCACCCCGGCTTTGCCGAGGGCGAGGTGATCACAACGACGGCGGGGCTGCGGCCGTCCTTCCCAAACAATCTGCCTGCCATCCGGCATGTCGACGATGTGATCCACGTCAATGGCATGTACCGCCACGGGTTTTTGATGGCCCCGGCACTCGCCCTTGATCTTGTCTCCGTTTTGGCAAAGGAGCCTGCCCATGCGCATTGACTTGAATGGTGCATCCCATGAAACGGCTGCGCCGACACTGGCCGATTTGATTGTCGAAACCGGTATTGAGGCGGCCGCAGTCGCCACCGCGCTCAATGGGCAGTTCGTGCCCTGCGCGGCGCGGGCATCGACCCCGCTCACCCCAGGCGCAAAGGTTGAACTCCTCGCGCCGATGCAGGGAGGATAGAATGTTTTATGGCATAGACCTCAACACCCGTTTGATGCTCGGCACGGCACAATACCCTTCGCCCGAGGTGCTGCGTGCGGCCATTTCGGCCTCTGACGCGGAGGTCATCACCGTCTCGTTGCGCCGCGAAGGGCCGGGGGGCAGCGGATTCCGTGATATTCTTCAGGACAGCGGCTGCCGGATTTTGCCCAACACTGCAGGGTGCCATACGGTCCGCGAGGCCGTGACCACCGCCCATATGGCGCGCGAGCTGTTTGGCACGCCTTGGATCAAGCTCGAAGTGATCGGCCATGCCGACACGTTGCAGCCCGATCCCTTTGCTCTGGTTGAGGCCGCACGCATTTTATGTGCGGATGGGTTCGATGTCTTTCCCTACACGACCGAAGATCTGATCGTGGGGGAGAAGCTGATCGAGGCCGGGTGTCGCGTGTTGATGCCATGGGGTGCGCCGATTGGGTCAGGGCAGGGGCTGCGCAACATCGGTGGGCTGCGTGCCATGCGGGCGCATTTTCCACAGGTGCCTTTGGTGATCGACGCCGGGATCGGCGCGCCGTCTCAGGCCATGCAGGCGATGGAAATGGGCTTTGACGCGGTGCTGTTGAACACCGCCGTGGCCAAGGCGCTTGACCCGGTGGCGATGGCGCGGGCCTTTTCGGACGCAATCACGGCGGGACGTTTGGCGCGAGAGGCGGGTTTGATGCCCGCGCGCGACATGGCCCATGCGTCCACGCCGGTGTTTGGCATGGCGGAGTTGTTGGCATGAAACTTGATCCGTTTTACCTAATCGTCGGCCATGTCAGTCAGATCGAATTGCTCGTCCCCCATGGGGTCCGCCTCGTTCAACTCAGGATCAAAGACCAGGCGGAGGCGGAAATCCATCGTCAAATCCGCCGTGCCCGCGACTTTTGCGCCGTGCATCGCGCCCAGCTTGTGGTCAACGATCACTGGCAAGCGGCGCTTGATCTCAATTGTTCCTTTGTCCATCTGGGTCAAGAGGATATGGACAGCGCGGATTTTGCCGCCCTGCGTCGTGCGGGCATCGCCGTTGGCCTGTCCACCCATGATGAGGCGGAACTGGAGCGCGCCCTGTCGTGTGATCCGGCCTATGTCGCGCTTGGCCCGGTCTATCCGACGCTCCTCAAAAAAATGCCATGGGGTCCGCAAGGGCTGGAACGTGTGACCAAGTGGAAACGCGCGGCGGGTGACGTGCCGCTGGTCGGGATCGGCGGGCTGACGACCGAACGATTGCCGGGGCTGTTTGCCGCCGGGGCGGACAGTGCCGCGGTGGTGACGGATATCGCACAGGCGGCTGATCCCGAAACGCGCTGTTGCGACTGGATCAGGGCCACGGAGGCTTGGCGATGAACCGCTATGCACGGCAGGAAATCCTGCCCGAAATCGGCGCGGTCGGGCAGGCCCGGTTGGCCGCTGCGCGGGTTTTGGTGGTGGGGGCGGGCGGGCTTGGCTCCACCGTTTTGCCGCTTTTGGCCGGGGCGGGGGTCGGGCGGATCGACATCGTAGACCCCGATCATGTGGAGGAAAGCAACCTGCACCGTCAGACCCTGTTTCGGATGTCTGATTTGGCCCAACCCAAAGCCGAAGTTGCCGCGCAGAGTCTCAGCGCGCTCAACCCCGACGGGCGTTTCATTGCCCATGTCACCCGGCTTGATCCGGGCAATGCCCCCGACCTCATGGCGCAGGCCGATGTGATCGTCGATGCCGCGGACAGTTTTGCCACCAGCTATGCGCTCTCCGATCTTTGTCTCGCGGTTGAACGCCCGTTGATCAGCGCCTCGGTGTTGGCGCGTCAGGGCTATGTTGGCGGGTTTTGCGGCGGCGCGCCCAGTCTGCGCGCGGTGTTTCCCGATCTGCCCTCGCGGCTTGGGAGCTGTTCAGACACCGGCGTGATGGGACCGGTCGTTGCGATGCTCGGCGCGCTTCAGGCGCAGATGGCATTGTCGGTTCTGTTGGGGCTAAAGCCTTCGCCTTTGGGCCAGCTTTTGTCGCTCGATCTGGCGCAGTGGCATGTGAGCGGGTTTCGCTTTGATGGCGCGCCAGAACCGGATGTGGTGCCGGAAATTTTGGCCCCCGCGCATATCTCCCCGGAGGATTTGGTCATCGACCTGCGGACCACCGCCACAGCCGACCCACAACCCACGCCGGGACAGCGCGTGGTTTTCATTTGCAAATCAGGTCTACGGGCGTGGCGGGCGGCCAAACGGTGTGCCGCGCTTGGGCATCACCGGGTTGCCATCGTTGGAGACGGAATGTGAGTGGGGTTGTTCTCTGCATTGGGGGTCTGGATTCAAGCGGCGGGGCAGGGGTGTTGCGCGACAGTGCGACGGTGCACGCCCTAAACGGCACCGCGCGCGTTGCCGTCACCGCGGTGACCGCCCAAAGCGACCGCGCCGTCACCGCCGTGCACGCCGTCCCACCCAAGGTTGTGACGGATCAAATCGCCATCGCCGGTCCGGTGAGCGCGGTCAAAATTGGCATGCTGGGCAGGGCAGGGATCGTCGAGGCGGTCGCCGCTGCTGTGCCCCGCGCCCCGTGCGTTTTGGACCCGGTGCTGATGTCCAGTTCCGGTCACATGTTGCTGGATGATCTTGGTGTCACGGCCTTATTGGACCGGCTGTTGCCAAAGGTCGACCTGTTGACACCGAACGTGCCGGAACTGGCCGCTTTGGCGCGCCGCCTTGGCGTCCCGGAGGGCGATCATAGCGCCTGTGTCGAGCGGCTTTTGCAACGGGGATGTGGGGCGGTTCTGGTCAAGGGGGGGCATGCGGAAGGCCCCGTCAGCGTCGATCACCTGTATCGCCTAGGTGTCCCATGTGTGGCCTTCACGGCGCCCCGGATTGATGCCACGCTCAGAGGGACCGGGTGCCGATTGGCCAGTGCCATCGCGGTGCATCTGGCACAGGGTGCCAGTCTTGTTGATGCGGTGACCGCCGCAAAACACCATGTCCATGATGCCCTGTTGGTCGCCCAAGAAGCGCTTGATCTGGGTGAAAAACTTACCGTCCGCCCCTGATGATCAAAGCGCATCTGAATGTTTCGGACAGTTCCGGGACGGAAGAAGACCTGATCGGTAAGCGTAAATAAATTGGTTTACCGATTGTCACGGCAAACCGAAAGATATAAGTTTACCGTGCATGTGACAGCGGGGGCCAAAGTGGCAAATCTAAGTTCAGTGGCACGGTCTGCCTATAGTGATCTCTTGCGTCTTCTGAAAGACGATATGGTCGCGAATGTGCGTGGCTCGCTTGTTACCAAGGAGCGCGGTGGCAAGGTTTATTGGTACGCGGCCGAAAAAATCGGCACCTCTGTCAAGTTCTGGTATATCGGGCCGGACAGCGCCGAGACGCGCACTCGTGTGGACCGCATGAATGAGCTTCGCGAACGGGCCGCAGAGCGCAAGCTGGAACGCGCGCGGCTTGCGCGTCTGCTGCGCGCCGAGGGTATGACCCCGGTCGATCGCGGAACGGGCGGGTTGCTGCTCGCCATGGCAAAGGTCGGCACATTCCGGCTGGGTGGCACCCTGATCGGGACAAATGCCTTTCGTCTGATGGAGGGAGAGCTTGGCGCCACTCTTCCCCTTGGCAGCGTGGCCAACACCGGGGATATAGACATCGCGCAATTCGAACGCCTGTCGGTTGCCTTGCAAGACGCGGTCGAACCATCGCTGGCCCAGACCTTTTCGGCGCTCAAATTCGATCCTGTTCAGGGCCTTGATCGTGACAGTGTCTGGCGGTGGCGACAGAGCGGCAAGACGGGGATGATGATTGAATTTCTCACCCCGTCCTTTGATGCCGCCGAAGGCATTCGCGATCTCCCCGCTCTGGGCGTCAAGGCGCGGGCGCTGCATCACCTGAATTACCTGATTTCGGACCCGATCCATGTGGTTGCGCTCTATCGTGATGGGATTCTTGTGCAGATTCCGCGGCCCGAGAAATTCGCCATCCACAAACTGATCGTGGCAGACCGTCGTCGTGACGGGCCTCAGTCCCTCAAGGCAGAAAAAGACCGTCAGCAGGCGGCGTTCCTTATTGAGACCATGTCCGAGGATCGTCCTTCCGACATTTGGGATGCCTATGAGGACGCACTGGCGCGCGGTCCCAAATGGCGTGAGAGGATCGCACGGACGTTGGAACGTATGCCCGTCACACGCGACATCCTGATGGCGTGCGAGGCGGGATAGACCCCTAAGTCCGCTGATATGTGTTGGATTGGGCGGGTTGGCACCAAACGATGATTTCGGAGAACGGCAACCTGACGCGGGTTGCGGCGGTTCTGGGGATTTCTCGCCCGACGTTTTATCGCGAGATGAAGCAATACCACATTCGCAAGCCGTCCTCTTCCGAGGTCTAAAAGTTTTGCGGGATCCAAAGAGGCCAGCCTTCGGGTTGGCCTCTTTATGTTTGTGACGTCAGGCGACTTTTTGCAGCCGATGAAACTGGGCCCCTGCGTAGATCAAAGGGTCTCCTGCGGTCTGAACGACATCTTCGATGCGGCCGATGAAAATCCGATGGGTGCCGGAGTCTGTTTCGGTCAACACATCACAAGACAGGCTGGCGAGCGCTCCCGGCAGACGCGGCAATCCGCGCGGGCACTCTTGCCAGTCGCCAAGGTCGAACTTGGCAATCCCGCTGTGCCCATTTGCCCCGGCAAAGGTCATGGCGACATCACTTTGGTGTTGGGCCAACAGGTGCACGCTAAAACGACCGGAGCGGGTGATTTCCGAACAGGTGCCAGTCCGGTTGTTGACACAAACCAAAAGGCTTGGCGGGGCATCGCTGACCGAACAGACCGCCGTGGCAGTGATGCCGCGCCGCATCTCGCCGGTTCCGGTTGTGATCAAGGTCACGGCCCCCGGAAACAGCCCCATTGTGGCGCGAAAGGTTGCTGTGTCGATGGTCATGTCACGCCGCCTGCAGGCTTGTAAGATACTCTTGCGCGGCGGTCGGATCGGCAAACCACGGGAAGAAATCGCGTGGGTCATCAAACCCATTGGCGATGCGATGCGCCAGTCCCGGCAGCACCTGCGCCGAGCCCATGATGTCCAGCACGAAAGGCGGCGGTGGCAACAGCATCATATTGGTCCAACGCACAACCCATTGGGCATACTGCCAAAACCGCTCAAACGTGGCCTGCATCCAAGCGGCGTCAAAGGGATGATCGCCATGCTGTTCGCCATGGCGCAAGATCGCATCCAGGTAAACACCAGCCGCCTTGGCGGCGTTGTTCGCGCCCTGACCCGTGATCGGATCGTTGAGACAGACCGCATCGCCCATCCCCAAAACCAGCGCCCCAGAGGGCAGCGTACCCACAGGTTTGCGTACGGTCGGCGGGAACCGCCCGGCAAGGATACCGTCTTCGTCCGTGAGCTCGATGTTGCGGCACCGATCCGCTTCCCAAGGCAAGAACGTGCTGAGAATGTCCTTCGATTGGGCAAGATGTTCAGCGGGGGTTTTGACATTGCGCCAGCAATCCATCGGCCCCCCCGGCACGCCTTCAAACACCATGATTTCGCAGGGACCAGACTTGGTCAGCGCGGGAAATACGAAATATTCGCCGACACCGGGAATGAGGTTGAAACTGACGGCCGAAAAATTGTCGCGGGGCGTCATGCCATGCACATAAGTCAGCGCCAGCGCGCGTTGTGGCGCGTCAAAGGGCGACCGCTCCGCATCCCGTTCAAACAGCTTGCCGATGTCGCCTTTGCCAGAGGCGACAATCACCAAATCGGCGGATTTTGCTTCGACTTCGAGCATCGGGATGTCGGCCTGCGTGATGATCAACTTGCCGCCCAAACGTTCGAACTCCGCAAGCCAACGTGGCATTTTCACCCTTTGGTCGATGGATTGGGCCTTTTGATCCAGACGCGAGGACCATTCGATGACCTTGCCCGGCCCTTCGGGATTGGGGACGGAAAAGGAAATGCCTTCCACGGGCGGGCAGTCGTCTTCCCAAAAGTTGATGCCAAGATCGCGCTCCAACGTGAGGGCGGCGTCGAACTGACATTGCGATGAGGTCACGCGCCCGTTGGCGATCTCACCTGCGGTGCGATCTTGGATCATTTTCACGTCATAGCCCTTTTGCAAAAGGCCAATGCCAAGTTGCAGGCCGGACTGACCGCCGCCGACGATTGTGATGCGTTTCATAGTGTCTCTCCTGTTGGTTTTGCTGTGCGTCAGTCGATGAGGCGCGGGATGGCCGGGGTTTTTCCCTCTGGTCCCATGGTGGTGTAGCCGCCATCGACGCGGATATCGGTGCCGGTGATGAATCCGGCCTCGTCTGAGCACAGGAACATGATGGCATTCGCCACCTCTTCCGGGTCTCCAACGCGATCAAACAAATGATAGTCGGCCCCAACCTTGTCGGTTTTCGCGCGGTCGCCGCCGGTGAGATTGTCCATGATGTTGGACCAGGTCCAGCCGGGGGACACCGCGTTGACGCGGATGCCATCGGGGGCCAGATCCATTGCCTGATTGCGGGTCAATTGCAGGATCGCCGCCTTGGACACGGGATAAAGCCAGCGGCCCGTTTGGGCAACGCGGGCCGAGATGGAGCCAAAATTGACAATGGCTCCTTTGTTTTGCGCAAGCTGTTCGCGGGCGGCTTGCATCAGCATCACCGACCCAACAAGGTTCACATCCAAAGCTTCGAGCCATTCGGTGCGTGTGCTTTCAGCCCCGTTGTCCAGATATGTGGCCGCCACGTTGACGAGAAAATCAATCCGGCCATATGTGTCGACAGTGCCTTTGACGAGGGCGTCGATATCGGCATCCGAGCGCAAATCCGCGCGGATAAAATGCACGCCATCTCCCTTGAGCGTCTCTCCATTTTCCGCGTCAATATCGGCCACGACCACCTTGACGCCGTACGATTTAAACGCGTCAACCACGGCAACGCCAATTTTCGTGGCACCACCGGGAATGATTGCGACTTTGTCTTTCAGTCCACGCATTTTGTGCTCCCTGTTGTTGGTTTTATAAAAGAAAGCTTGCGGAGAGTGGGGGGGAACGCGCTATCCTGATCGCGCGGACAGAGTCCATATTGCGAAAAAATATACTTTAGGCCTAAAATAGACTGCCGCACAGACGTCCTAAATGACCATATCAGGGGAGGCGCATGACTCGTTTCGATGGACAGCCAGCAACGGAGGGCTTGCCTCTGGGGGCGCATCCGCTGTTTTCGAGTGACGATTTGGATGAAACCCGCGACTGCGTGGCGCGGGTGTATTGCGATCATCGTTTGGAAACCATCGGGTCCGGTCGCCTTGCCGCGCGGCACAACCGTCTTGCGGGGCGGTCCCTGTCCATCAATGTCATGACCTATGGGGCAAAGACCCTGATTGCACCGGGCGAGCTTGAGCGGTTTTATCTGTTTCAGGTTCCGATCCGTGGCTCGGCGTCGGTGGCCAATGGCCCGAACCGACATGAGATCGGTGGCGGGTTTGGCGGCGTGCTCAACCCGGATGCACAGACCTGCATGATCTGGAGCGAAGACTGCGTGCAAGTGCAGGTGCAGATTGAGAAGGCCGCCTTGCTCGATGCGGCGCGGGCCGAGTTTGGTTTGCCCTCTGGTCAGACGCTTCATTTTGACGGTGCCAATGACATGCGCGGCGGCGAAGGCCGTGCCTTTATGAGCGTCTTAGACTTTGTGATGCGTGAGGCAGAACGAGGGACCAATCTGGTCGACGGAGACACGCTTTTGGCACGTCAGCTTGAGCGCACGTTGATGATCGGGGTGTTACAAACGCAGGCCCATAATCTTGGCCCAGCGGTGAGTGGAGCGTCTGGGCCCGTCCCACGTATCCTCCGCCGTGCCGAAGAGTTCATGCGAGAAAACCTGCAAAATCCCATTATGATTGAAGACATCGCCCAATCTGCGGGGACCAGTGTTCGGACCCTGCAAAGCATGTGCCGGACGCGATATGGCCGCGCCCCGATGACGGTTTTACGCGATCTTCGGCTGGAACAGGCGTGGGAAGATTTGTCGAACCCCAAGCTGGATACAAGCGTCACGACGGTGGCCATGGCGCTTGGGTTCTTTCATCTTGGTCGGTTCTCCGAGCATTACCGTCGAAAATTTGGCTGCACGCCGATTGAAACACTGCGTGCGGCCAAACGTCCGTAGTCACTCAGGCGGGTTCAGACATGTCGTCCCACCAGCTTTCGTCCATCTCCGGGCGCGGGATCGCGGACAGCAGGCTTTTGGTGATTGCGGATTGCGGATGCTCAAACACGTCCTCGACCGGGCCCTGATCCACGATTTCCCCGTGGTGCAAGACCACGACCGTGTCGCACAGATGGCGGATCACGGATAAATCATGGCTGATAAAGGCCAAGGTGAGCCCCATATCCCGCGCCAGATCGGCCAAGAGAGACAACACCTGTGCTTGGCTGGACACATCGAGGCCAGAGACGATTTCATCGGCCAAAATGAACCGCGGCTCCAAGGCGATTGCCCGCGCAATGCCGACACGTTGCCGTTGTCCGCCGGACAGTTCATGCGGATAGCGATCTGCAAATTGCGCGGACAGGCCGACCTTTTCCAAGGCTGTGATCGCAGCCGCCCGGTCCCCACCCCGGCCATAGCGTTTCATCGGTTGGGCGATGATGCGCCACACCCTGTGGCGCGGGTTGAGCGAGGACATCGGGTCTTGGAAAATCATTTGAAGGTCTCGGCGCAGCGGTCGCAGTGCGGCTTCGTCCAATGCGCCAATGTCCTTTCCGTCAAACAGAACCTGACCAGACTCGGGGGCCAACAAGCGCACCAGAATGCGCCCAAAGGTCGACTTTCCCGATCCACTTTCGCCCACAATCCCCGTGATACGCCCCTCTGGGATGTCAAGGCTAAGACCTTTGAGAACCTCGACACGCGGAGCCGGACCAAACAGGGGTTTGTGGGCGCGATCCGCGAAAGACAGGCGCAGATCGCGGATGGAAAAAAGGGCAGGGGGCGTGGGGTGCGTCATCTGGTTCATCGGCGACCTCTCTGAGCATAAAGGGCATCTGCGGCCAGTGTTTCGCGGTGCAATTCGGTGATCAGTGCCGCAGGCACCGGTTGAAACGGCTCGGCGCTGACGTTTGGTGTCGGCGTCGCGGCGATGAGGGCCTGTGTGTAGGGATGCGCGGGGTTTTCAAAAACGGTCCGTGTTGCGGCGTCCTCGATCACACGCCCGGCAAAGAGCACGGTGACTTTTTGGCTGATCTTGGCGACCACGCCCATGTCATGGGTGACAAACAAAACGGCGGTGCCAGTTTCCCGTTGCAGTTCTCGAATGAGACGCAGGATTTGCTTTTGTACGGTCACATCCAGCGCCGTGGTGGGTTCATCAGCCACGATCAAGCGCGGGGAGGGCGCAAAGGCGGCGGCGATCAAAATCCGCTGGCGCATCCCACCGGACAGCTCATGCGGATAACTGTGCATCACCCGGTCAGGCGCGCGAATATGCACCCGATCCAAAAGCTCGCGGGCACGGGCAAGCGCGCGCTGATGGCTCCAACCGTGAATTCGGGTCAAGGGATCGGTGATCTGTGGCCCGATTTTACGCACCGGATTGAGAGCGGTCAGCGGGTCTTGTGGAATGAGGGCGGACATTTTGGCCACGGTGCTGCGGCGGGTGGCCGGGGTCATCGCATTGAGATGCGCCCCCTCCAAGAGAATTTCACCCTCGGTCCTTTTGATCCTATGGGGAAGAATGCCAAGAACGGCCTTGCCAATCATCGACTTTCCGGCCCCACTTTCTCCGACAAGGGCACGCACCTCGCCGGGTTCCAATTGCAGCGACACATTGCGCAAAAGCCGTTGGCCTCGGGGCAGGGCGATGTTGAGGTTGATGATGTCAAGCGTGTGGGCGTGAGCTGTGGTCATGGTCATTTGAGCACCGGATCGAAGTGTTGCTTAAGACCTTCGCCAAGCGTTGAGAAACTCAGAACGGTCATGAAAAGGGCGATCAGCGGGAACAAAAGCACCCACCATGCAAAATGGATGGCGCCTCGCCCTTCGGCGATCATCGACCCCCAGGTGGGATCATCCGAGGAGATCGACAGGTTCACAAAGCTCAGGATCGCTTCGACAATCACCGCGATGCCCATTTCCAACATCAAAAGCGCGATGATCGAGGGCATCACATTGGGCAAGATTTCACTGACCAAGGTGGCGGCGCGGCGAGCACCGCCAATCCGGGCGCTATCGACATAATCCATACGGGCCTGAACCATGGTTTCGGCCCGGATCACCCGCGCGAACCGGGTCCAGTCAATCAGCGCAATTGCGGCGATGACGGAGCCAAGCCCGGTGCCCATCACGGCCACCAAAAGCACGGCAAACAGGACCGGCGGGAATGCCATCCAAATGTCGACCAGCCGAGAAATCACCCGGTCGGCCCAACCGCCATAATAGCCCGCAATCAGGCCGAGCGCAGAGCCAAAAATCCCGGTGGTCGTGGCGGCAATCAGACTGACGAAAAGGGCAATGCGCGCGCCGTAAATGATGCGTGATAGGACATCGCGGCCAAGGCTGTCGGTGCCGAGCCAATATCCGGGCTCGCTGCCCTCCATGAAAAACGGCGGAAGACGTTCCATCATCAGATCTTGTGCCAACGGGTCTTGCGGCGCGATCAGTGGCGCAAACAGAGCCGCCGCCGCAATCAAGCCGATCCAGAACAGCGGCAACCACAACCGAAAATTGGTATCGGTGAGGATCAGCCGGGGGGAATTCGTGGAGACATCAGCCATGGCGCAACCTCGGGTTCAGGAATGTGTAAGAGAGATCGACCAAAAGGTTGATCACGGTAAAGAGCGCCGCAAAGAGCAGCACGATGCCTTGGATGAGCGGAAGATCCCGGTTGATCACGGCATCAATGGCCATGTTGCCAAGCCCCTCAAAGGCGAACAGGCGTTCGACAATCACGGTGCCGCCGATGAGAAAGGTGAACTGAACCCCCACAAGCGCCAAGGTTGGCAAAGCGGCATTGCGCAGCGCTTCGCGCAAGATCACCGCGGTCTCGGAAAAGCCGCGCACCCGCGCCAGCGTCGTGTAATCCTGCGTCAACGCCTCTTTGAGGTTCTGTTTCAACAGTTGCGCGATCATCGCGGCCAAGGGCAGCGCCAGCGACATCGCAGGCATGAGCATATGCGATAAGGTTGAGCCAACGACATCCAGCCGCCCTCGCAGCAACCCTTCGAAAATGTAGAAGTTCGTTGTGAAATCAATGTCGATGCGGGGGTCGACCCGACCTGAGATTGACAGGACCGGCCAGAGCACACCAAACACCAAAACAAAGATCAGACCCCAAAGAAAATCCGGCACCGACAAAACCGCGCCGCTTGTCAGATCAAGCCCAACTTCTGTCCCTGTCCCACGTTTGCGCGCCCCGATGACGGCAACACAGCCACCAAGCGCCACTGCGAGCAAAAGCGCGATACTGGAGAGTTCGAGTGTCGCGGGCAATCGGCCCAGCACAAGCTCGGCCACGGGTTGGCGCAGGGTGATCGAGGTGCCAAAATCGCCGTGCAAGACGCCGCCAAGCCAAATGATGAATTGTTCGGCCAGGCTTTTGTCAAAGCCATAGACCGCGTTGAGGGCGGCAATGTCTTTCTCCGTCGCACCGGGTGGCAGCATCATTGCAATCGGGTTTCCGGGCGCAACACGGACAAGGACAAAGACCACAATAGCCACGCCAAACAGCGTAATCGCAGTCGTCAACAGCCGCACAAAGACGGTTTTCAGGAGCATGGGGTTCTCACATGAATTAGGGCCCGGGCCGCAGGCTATGCGGACCGGGTGCTTGGCCTGATGGGGTTCAGGCTTTGGTCATGGCTTGGGGTAGCAAATCGCCGGATGTGTAGGGCACCACATTCACCGTGGACGCATAAACGATGGGCATCACATATTGCAAAATCGGGATGACATAGCCCTCTTCAGCGATGTAGCGCGACACGTCTTTATAGCCCTGAATCCGTTTGTCTTCATCGGGTTCGACAAAGAGCGGCCCAATTTTTTCAACCAGATCGGGGCTGTCCCAAACCGCATGGGGCGAAGGGCCGAACATTGAGAACCCTGTGGAGGTCGAGGGGTCGCCGATCGAGTTCCCCCAGTTGTAAAACGCCGCCGGGGCCAAGGTATCAGAGGCGCGCAACTCATAGTGCTTGGCGATCTCATAGACCTCAATCTCGGCGTTGATCCCGACCTTGCGCCACATCCCAACAATCGCTTGGATCATCTCGTAATCCTTGGGTTTGAACCCGCGTGTGGTTTGGATCGTGAAGGTCACCGGATTGTCGGTGGAATAGCCGGACGCGGCCAAAAGCTCTTTGGATTTTTCGGGGTCGTATTCCACCACGATGCTGTCGTCATAGGCGGCGTAACCGGGCACTTCGAGGGTGGATAGGGCCACACCATACCCGCGCAACAGACGATCAATGATGAGTTGTTTGTCAATCGCGTGATGGGCAGCAAGGCGGACGTTCTTATCCAACATCACGTCGATGTCGTTCAGAAAAATCATACCAATATCGGTGATCGGCACAGCCACACCGGACAGGCCGTCTTTGGCGATCAGGCGGTCGTATTCCTCATAGGGCATGTTCGAGGTCACATCGACATTGCCCGATTCAATTTCTGCCACACGCGAGGCGGCATCGGTGACGAATTTGATGGTCACGGTGTCAAACTCTGGTGCGCCGCCCCAATAATCCGCAAAGGCTTTGAGCCGCACATAGGCGCCCTGTTCATAAGCGTCGACCATATAGGGGCCAGTGCCGATTGGTGCCTTTTCAAACCCGTCTGATCCGACCTCTTCGTAATATTTCTTTGGCAGGACAAAGGCCGTGAGGAAGGCCATCCATTTGAACAGTGCGGGCTCAAAGCTGAACACATCGCCAGTGATCACATTGCCCTCAACGGAAAAGTTCCCAATTTTCGACCAGACGAATTGCATCGGGTTTCCGGTCGCGGGATTGGCCGCGCGGGTCAGGGACCACACCACATCTTCGGGGGTGAAATCATCGCCGTTGTGCCATTTGACGCCCTCGCGGACGGTCATGGTGATTTTGGTTTTGTCGTCGTTGAATCCCCACTCGGTCAAAAGGCCGGGGCCAAACGACAGGTCAGGGGCTTGGTCGATGAAGCGGTCGAACACGGCGAGGTAAATGGATTGCAGCGCGGGGTTCACCGCCGCCGGGCCTGTAGTTGGGTCCCAGCTCTGCACCGGAATATTATAGGCGATGGTCAGGCTGTCGGCACTCTGTGCCAAAACAGGTGCTCCCGTTGCGATCAAAGCGGTCAGGGCCGCCGATGCGCCGATAAATCCGCGCCGTGTCAGTTGTGTCTTTGCAGTCATATGCGAAGCTCCCGTTGATTGAAGGTGGCCCATTTGTCGGGCTCTGTTTCTGGTGATAGTTTGAGCATATAAAGTTTAAAGTTAAAGCATAAACTTAAGGCTCAAACGACATTGATGTCGATTTGTCTGTCACTTGATCATTTGCGCCGCAAAAAATCCCGATCCGGCACCGGTCCCGGCCCCCGGCCAGGCGGCTGCTCCAATCAGGTGCAGCCCTTCTATCGGCGTGTGCCCGTCGGCAAAGCCGCGCACAGGGCGGAAAAGAAAATTCTGGCTCAGGTGATGAGAGCCACAGATTTGGTCGCCGCCAACAAGATTGGGGTTTTCCGCCTCGAGATCGAGCGGCGAGACAAGCGACTGTGCGCAGATGGTGGCGCGAAAACCGGGGGCTTGCTCTTCGATCAAATCCAGCGCGCGTTCCGCCATCAGACTCTTTGCATCTTCCCAATTTCGTGAAGTAATTTCGCCTTTTGCATCGCCTTTGATCTCGGCCGGGACCACCCGGACCTGAACCCAAAGCGTGTGCTTTCCATCCGGGGCACGAGCGGGATCGAACACTGTCGGTTGGCCAACAACAAGAAGCGGCGTGTCGGGCAAAAGCCCGGCAAGCGCTTGAGCATAAGTGCGCGCAGCGGTGTCGATGCTGCGCCCGATATGGACATATGCGAAAGTGCCAAGCGCCTCTGCCGCCCATGGCACAGGCGCATCCAAGGCAAGATGGATCATCATTGTTCCGGGCGCATGGCGGAATTTTTCGAGACCAGTGTCAAACCGCACATCCTGTGTGCCGCCCGTAAGGCGCAACAGGTGTTTGGGGGCCAGACCTGCCAAAATGGTTGAGGCTTCGACCTTTTTGCCATTCACGACAACGCCTGTGGCCCTGCCGTTTGTGTGCGCGATCTCTGTCACATCGGCGTTGCATTCGACGGTGCCGCCGTGCGCCTTGATCATGGCGACCAGCGCGCGGGTGGCGACATCTGCACCGCCCTTGCCAATCACCATGCCCATGGCCTGACCCCCCATCGCTTCGAGATAGGGGAAAATCGCGCCTCCGGCAATGTCGGGCGCGAAATCGAGATGCATCCCCCATGTCGATAGCGCGGTGCGCAGGCGCGGGTCTTCAAAGGTGTCTTCCAACCACGCGCGCGGCGAACTCATCAGAAATTGCGCCACCTCAAGAGTTTTCGCCGTTCCCAGAGACCGCCAGATTTTCCAGACGAATTTGAGCAGGGGCCAGCGTTGCATCGGGGTGCCAAGCAGCCCCCCGACCACACCAGCGCGGACGGGAAACGCCGCCATCAGCTCGCGCCATGTCGCCTTGTCAGCCTCGGAGGCGAAGGTGGCCAGCGTCTCCTCCACATCCGTGGACACGCCGACATAATCGCCCGGCTCCATAGCCTGTGCAAAGGGGCGCGAGATGGGGACAAACCCCATTCCGTGCCGCGCCATTTCCTCCCCATGCTGGGCCATAAAGGCCGAACCCGCAAACATCGACAGGTTCATCGCCGCGACATCGTGACGAAAGCCGGGGAGGGTCAACTCTTCGGTACGCACAGCGCCGCCGGGGGTTGGCGCGCGCTCGAAAACACGAACTTTTTTGCCCCTTGCAGCCAGATCGGCCGCCGCGACAAGGCCGTTGATCCCGGCCCCAATGATGACGATCGGCGTGCTCATCCCTTACCCCGCAAAGCTTTTGACAGTGGCCAAAGCCCCATCGAGTTTGTCGCCCTTGACATCGTCGAGAGCGGCGACACGCAGACGACGCATCCAATCGGCGGCATCATTGCGACCCTTCAAGAGATCAAGCGCGCCCATCACGCGTGCAAATTTCGACAGACCACGGGCATGGGTGTCGGAATAGCCCTTGATCAGGCGATAATTGGCCAACACTTCGGAGGCGAGCGCCGGGTCCGTTTTGGCCACGTCCATCGCGGTGTTGAACCACGCGGCCATATGCGCCATTTCACCTTCGTGACGCAGCAATTTGCGGCGGATCGGCCGCAGGGACGACACCACCCAGAGCATCATAAATCCACGCAAACTATCGGTGCGAATACGTCGCCCTTTGTCGAAATGCTTGGTGTAAAACGCTTCAATGCCTTTGCGTCTTTGTAGCCACTTCCCGATGGATTTGGGTAAGGTCGTGGCGAATTCCTCAAAACGCGGGTGGAAATATTCGGTGAGCATGAGGACTTGATCGTCTTTGACGACAACTTCGTCTTTGACACGCTCAAACCGTGATGCCCGTGTTTTGATATCCGCAACCCGCAACAGATCATCATAGCACAAAGCGCGGGCGCAATATTTGGCAGCATTCATGCTGAGATCAAACGGCGCGGCATCCAGCGCGACCATCTTTTCGACCATATCAAGATAGTCGGAACCATAGGCAACATCTTGGTAGTCCACGACTTTTTTCAAACCCAGAGCGGTCATGTCCTTGACCGCATCCGGCAAGGCCGCAACGCGGGCCTCAAGGGCCGCCCATTTGGTGGCGAGCTTTTGCGGAACATGCAAAACCGGCACGATGGGCGCTGCGATCTCTTCGGGGAGCGGCGCAGGTTTGGTGCCTTTTGCAATCTCGTAGGCCTCGCCAAACGCTCGCAAACTCGCCTCAACACCGCGGCCTGAGCCACGGATCACGTCTTCAAAACTGTCGCGGGGAAACGGCAGGGCACCTGATCCCGCCAGCGCGCCAAGCAGGGATGACGAAATCACTGACCCGGCTTTTTTCGCCACGCTTTCCATATCAAAGGCGACGACATGATCCGCCGCGATGCCCATGGCTTCGACCACGTCTGTGCCATCCACGCGGCCATCGCCGGGATTGATTTTTTCCGACACGGCGGCGATGCGGTGGGTGGAGGTGATCAACGTGGTGCGACCCGGCGTCACAAAGCCGCGCATAATCGCCCGTCCGCCTTCCATCAACTCCGACGCGATGAGAATGTCGACATCCCCGATCGAGGGGGACAAGGAAAACACCGGCGCGCGGCCGGTGTCGCGGCACATTTCGACATAATAAATGGTCGCGCCCGTCCGCTGGGCCACGCCCGCGACCGAGGTGGATTGGGCGCGATAGCCATTGGCTTCGGCCACGGCCACGATCCAGTTGGTGAGCACACCACCGCCTTGACCGCCGACCGCGAGCGCCGCCAGTGTGATGACTTTCTCTCCGTCAGGGCCGGGAGACCGGCGGGCGACAATCGGGTTTGCTTGTATGTTCATGGAGCGGTTCCTTAGGCAAAAGCCACGCGTTTCGCGTCGCGACGGCTTTGCAGCCAAGAGATGATTTTTTGGCTGCGGCGGGCGCGGCGTTTTTCGCCAGCACTTGGATTCGACACGATTTCGGCCTGAAAGAAGGAGGGGCAGAGCACGGCAGCATCCGCCACCTCACCACAGTTGCCACAGCCGACGCAGGTTTGATCAATCGCGGCCACCGGATCATCGCGCAGGGGGTCGCCGGTGTCCTTGACCGAGAGGGACGGACAGCCCGACAGGCGCATGCAGGCGTGATCGCCGGTGCAAATATCCTCGTCGACGCCAAAGCGTGGGCGCACGACGCGTTTTCCCTCTTTGGCGGCCTTTGCCAGTTCGGGTTTCACCCGGCGTTGTTTGTTGAGCATACATTCGGAGGAGGCGACGATCACCTTCGGACCCTCTTCCTCGGTGGTCAGCGCCTCTTTCAACGTGTCGCGTACTTTTGTCACATCATAGGTGCGATCAATCTGACGGATCCATTTGACGCCCATGCCTTTGCAGGCCTCAACGATGGAGTTTTGGGTCTGTTTGGTTTTGTTCGTGGCGCGCGAGGACAGGATGTCCTGACCGCCTGTCGCCGCCGAGTAGAAATTGTCGACAATGACGATGACATTGTCGGATTTGTTGAACACGGCGTTGCCGACCGAGCTGGTCAGGCCGTTGTGCCAGAACCCGCCATCGCCGACGAAGGAAATCGAGCGACGGCCCTTTTTGTTCTCATTGTGAAAGGCCGCGGCGGAGGCAGGGCCAAGGCCATAGCCCATCGTTGTCGCCCCAAGATCAAACGGCGGCATGATGGAAAACAGGTGACAGCCGATGTCAGAGGAGATGTGATGTTCGCCAAGCTCTTCTTCGACCAATTTGGTGGCGGCAAAGATTGGACGTTCCGGGCAACCCGTGCAGAACCCTGGTGGGCGGGCAGGCAGCACCTTGGAAAGATCAGGGATCGCGATCGGGTCTTCGTTGGAGGCCAGTTTGGCCACTGGCAGCATGTCAGGCGCATGGTCGGACAGGAATGTGCCAAGGCCGTCGACCATGACTTGCCCGGTGTACTCCCCACCCATCGGCAACATGCCCTTGCCTTCGAGTTTGACCGTCTTGCCGGCTTTGTAGAGCATATGCGCGATCTGTTGTTCGATGTAGTTGGGTTGACCTTCCTCAATGATCAAGACCGCATCCTTGCCCTCGCAGAAGGCCATGATTTGACTGTCAACGAGAGGATAGACGCAATTGAGCACCAACATATCCATCTCGGTGTCGCCATAGAGATCGGCCAGTCCCAGACGGTTGAGCGCCCGGATCACGGTATTATAAGTGCCACCTTGAAGGATCAGACCCACCTTGCTGCCCGGTGCGCCGAACCGTTCGTTGATCTCGCGATCCAGAATGAATTTTTGCGCGGCTGGCAGGCGTTTGGTCAGCTTTTCTTCTTCGTGCAGATAGGTCGCGGGCGGCAATACGATACGGTCCAGTTTGCGCGCCGGGTTTTCGAGCGCATCAGAGACGGTCACCGGCGGGCGTTTGTTGTCACGCGCCTCGAAATGACCGTGGACGTGACACGAGCGGATGCCGACCTGTAACATCACAGGGGTGTTCGACACTTCGGACAGCTCAAAGCCATCCCCGACCGCTTTGACAATGGCGGGCAGGTTGGGGCGCGGGTCCAACATCCAGACCTGAGATTTCATCGCGAACGCATAGGTGCGTTCCTGCATGATCGACGAGCCTTCGCCGTAATCTTCGCCCACAATGATCAATGCGCCGCCCGTGACGCCCCCCGACGCAAGGTTGGACAGGGCGTCCGAGGCGACATTGGTGCCGACGACGGATTTATAGGTCACGGCACCACGGATCGGATAATGGACCGAGGCCGCGAGCATGGCCGTGGCGGTGGCCTCGCTGGCGGAGGCCTCGAAATGCACCCCAAGCTCGCTGAGGATCTCTTCGGCATCCGCCAACACATCCATGAGGTGGGAAATCGGCGAGCCTTGATAGCCCCCGACATAGCCGACGCCGTTTTCCAAAAGCGCCTTGGTGATGGCCAAGATGCCTTCACCGGCAAAGGTGTCGCCCTCACCTTGTTTGAGTTTTTGGACTTCCTTGGCAAATGATCTTTCGGCCATGGGGGTCTCCTTTAAAAATCGTGATGGCGGATGTCATAGAACACCCGCAAAAGCATCTTGTTGAGCTGCGCGCGTTCGTCTTGTGTGAGAGCGGCAAGCATGGTGTCGCGCATGCCAAGCATGGCTGGCCAAGCAGTTTCATAGGCGGTGCGCCCGGCATCGGTGAGGCTGATTTTGCGCACACGGCTGTCACCGTCTTGTCCTTCGCGACGGATCAGGCCGGCCTTTTCCATTGTATCGAGTGTGCGCGAGAGGGTGGATTGTTTGATCACGGTCAGCACTGACAATTCGCCGATCGTGCAGGGGCCGCCATCGAACAAAACGACGAGGGCGCGCATTTGAGCCACGGAGACGCCCACCTCTTTGAGCGTGGCTTCAACCCCTTTGTTGTAGCGCGCCATGATCCGGTTCATCAGGTATGGTGTGAATTCTTCGAGATCTTCGGGACGATCCATCATGCGCCGAGCTCCTTGGCTGTCAGAAAGCCTGAGCCACCGGAGAGGCCGGGCCCCGGATGGGTGGACGCGCCGATATGATAGAGGTTTTTGATGCCGGTGTCGTGACGCAGAGTGTTGGCAAAGGGCCGCCAGAGGAAAAACTGATCGAGGGCACAGGCGCCGCCATAGGGATCGCCACCAACAAGGTTCATGTTGTAGCTTTCCAAATCCGCCGGAGAGATCGCGCGGCGGGTGACAATTTGATCTTTGAACCCATCAATATGGTGGCTGAGGATGGCCTCAACGCGGTCGGCATAGGCTTCGCGCAGCGCCTGCGTCCATTGCCCGTCGGCGGGCACGGTGATCTCGCCGCGCGCATCGCCTTTGACGGTGCGCGGCGCCTCGGGCAGTTGCAGCCAGAGCAGGGTTTGACCCTCTGGGGCGCGGCTGGGATCGGCGGCGGTGGGTTGGCCCACACAGATCGTTGGTACATCCGGCAACATCCCGCGCTCGGCTTCGTTGCCCGCTTTTGACACGGCATCAAGGCCGGGAGTGATGTGCAAAAGCTGGACGGTTTCAAGCCCCGGCGTGGTCCATTTCACTGGGCCGTTGAGTAGGTAGTGAAGTTGGAAGTTGCCTTTGCCGTATTTGTATTTGCGTAGGTTGTCGCTGTGTTTGGGGGAGGGGGCGAGCCTGCCATAGAGTTGATGCGGCGTGACGGAGGCAAGCAGTTTGCCCGCCCTGATCGTTTCGCCGTTTGATAATTTGAGGCCGGTCGCTTTGCCATTTGACACCAAAATTTCGGACACTTCAGCAGAGGTGCGCACGGTACCGCCGTTTTCCTCGATGATCGCGATCAGCCCGCGCACCATATTGGCCGCGCCGCCTTTCACGATGGGCGCGCCTGCCGCCTCCAGGGCAAAGCCGATCACCTGACCCATTTGGCCGGAAAATGCCGCCTCAGGACCAAGCCCCGCATGCAGGCACCACGGTGCCCAAAGCGCCCGCGTCAACTCATCCTCAAAAGAGGTTTCCAACCAACCGCGCATGGATTGCAACGCACCGCCCATGGTGGCGGCAAGCCCATGCGGCTTGCGTTTCCAGGCTTCCTTGCCCAGCAGCTTTGCGGTGGATTTCGACCAAGGATCGCCCCCCATCAGACCAAACAGCAGTTCGGCATCGGCACCAAAAGCCGCAAGATCCGCACCAAGCTGTGCGCCGTCGCCGCTGTGAATGGCATCAAAAGCGGCCATATTGGCGGCACGGTCCATTTTATAGGTCAACGCCCGACCATCGGGCAAAAGCACGCCGGTTGGGGTGTCTGTGGCACAAAATTCAACCCCATGCCGTGCCAGATCGGCCCCGAGCGCGCCATGGGCAGCACCCGTCACCCAAAGCACGAATGTTGTGGCAAGGGGATCGTAGGTGACCCCCTCCGCCAAGGTTTCGGACCGCATACAGCCGCCGGCCACCGCTTCGCGTTCAAACATCGCGACACGTTTTCCCGATTTGGCCAACAGGGCTCCTGCGACCAAAGCGTTGATCCCGGTCCCGATGATAGCAATGTCTGTGGATGCGGTCATGGATATGTCTCCCGATCAGACGGCAGGGATGAGCGCAAGCGCCCGGATCGGCGAGCCGGTGCCTTTGACGATCTTGAGCGGTGCCGTGACAAGGATCGCGCCTTTGGCGGGCAGCTCCTTCAGGTTGGTCAAAGAGGCAAGGCCATAGCGGTTGTGTTTGTGCAGCAGATTGTGCGCCGGGAACGGAATTTCAAAGCCACCTGCGGCGCCTGCGTCGGTGCCGATGCACTGAGTACCCCAGCCAAGCGCCTTTTTCTCTTCCATCAGATAGGTGATGAGCTCCGCCGTCGGGCCAGGCGTATGTGGGCCGTTTTCATCTGCGTTGAGGTACTTATCCTCATCCGTGTTGTACTGATCCCAATCGGTGCGCATCAGCACCCATTCGCCTTCTTTGATCCCACCATGCTCGGCTTCCCACGCCTTCACATGCGCGACGGTCAAAAGGAAATCGGGATTTTCGGCGGCCTCTTGGGAGCAATCAATCACATTGGCCGGAGCGACGAAGTTTTGCGGATTGATGGTGTCGACGGAGCCGTCGGGAAAATCCTTGCCGGTGATCCAGTGATGCGGTGCGTCGTAATGGGTGCCAGAATGTTCGCCGAGTTTCAGCCAATTCCAAGCCCAAAACGGACCGCGGTCACCGTATTCGGAGATTTTGTGAATCTCAATTTTGGGTGTGTCGTCGGCGAATTCAGGCGGCAGTTTCAACAGCGGCGTATCTGGGCCGAGCGGGGCGGTGCAATCAACGACTTTGATGGACCCGTTCAGCAGACCAGCTGCGACGTTTGCAAGTGTTTCCTGGGTGGACATATGGGACTCCCTGTTGAGGTGAAGTGTGCTTTTTGATTATTAATATGCAAGTGCATATATAAGTTTTCTTCAAGTACAAAGTTTATTTTGAGATAAAAATCTTTCGTATCGCCGAGGGGGCGCGTGTGGAATCCTGTCCTGAAAAGGCTGTGATTTGTTTTGATCGCACGCTGAAGATGTCGAAAACTGCATGAAAACAAACAGAGTTTTGAGCGCATTCCAACGGGATCGGTTGAGAAGGTTTGTCGCGACTGTGGTGGGGTAAACCACTGATTAAAATTTAAACAAACAAAAAAATACGGGTATTTAGAGTGATTTGAGTAGAATCAAACAGAAGGGCGCTCCGGGCATAGAACTGTCTCTCTGTGCAATGACCTTGGATTTAGGGCAAATAAGTTCCGGCGCCTCGCCCGCTGCCTGGCCTCTTGTCTATGGGCGCCGATGCCCGCCTTAGGTCTTTGAACGTCATATCCCACGCGCAAAGATTTACTTGAAGCCTAAAACATCATATGCAACTGTTGCGTCCAAGGGTGCGATGCACCCGCCCAATTTGAGAGGAGGACTATCCATGGCCGACAAAGTTGTTCCCGTCGTCACGCGTTCCACCGAACTGGATGACAGCACATTGCAATCCGGTGAATGCGTTCGCAAATCGGGTGTGAGCCCACAGCACACACCCGCCACCAAAATCTGGTTTGGGCGGGTCAGCAATGAACCCGGTCATCGCTCGCCGCCGCATCACCATGAAGAATGCGAAACCGGGGGCTATGTCCTGAAAGGTCATGGTCGCATCTATTTTGGCGAAGACTACAAAGAATATCTTGATATGTATGAGGGCGATTTCGTGTTTGTGCCGCCCTACATGCCGCATGTCGAAGTCAACATGAGCACCACCGAGGAACTTGTTTGGCTGACCTGTCGGACGCCGGACAATCTCGTCACAAACCTTCCTGATGTGCCCGACGAAGCCCTCGAAGGCTATCGTCGCGCGTAACATTCATCCCCTTGTCGTCTCCGGCGGGTCATGCCCCGGAGACGTCCTATGAAAGGATGCTTTATGAAGCTTCTTCGCTATGGGCCGATCGGCTCGGAACGCCCCGCATGTCTGGATGCCGAGGGCCAAATGCGCGACCTCTCCGGTGTTGTCGCAGACATTAATGGCGAGAGCCTGTCACCCGAGAGCCTCGCCAGACTTGCAGCTCTTGATCTGACGGGTTTGCCCGTGGTTGAGGGGGCGCCGCGCCTCGGGTCAGCGATCGCACGACCGGGTAAATTTCTCTGTGTCGGCCTTAACTACGCCGATCACGCCAAGGAAACGGGCAAAGAACCCCCGACTGAACCGATCCTGTTTGCCAAGGCCTCGAACGCGATTTGCGGTCCAAATGATGATGTCGAAATTCCGCGCGCGTCCGAAAAGACCGATTGGGAGGTCGAATTGGGCATCGTCATCGGCTCACGCGCAAAATACGTCTCGGAAGCCGAGGCGTTGGATTATGTTGCAGGCTACACTTTGGTCAATGACGTCTCTGAACGGGCCTTTCAATCCGAGCGCGGCGGGCAATGGGTCAAGGGCAAAAGCCACGACACCTTTGGGCCTGTCGGCCCATGGATGGTCACGAAAGACGAATTTGACGACATTCAGAACATTGATCTTTGGCTCGATGTGGATGGTGAACGTCGTCAGACCGGCAACACCAAGACGATGATCTTTGGGGTGGCACATCTGGTCCATTACATCTCGCAATTCATGACGCTGGAGCCGGGCGACATCATTGCAACCGGCACCCCTCCCGGCGTCGGCTTAGGGATGAAGCCGCCGACTTTCTTGCGTGCCGGACAAGTGGTCACACTCGGCGCGGACGGGCTTGGGGAACAACGCCAACGGATGGTGCAAGCATGAGTATCAATTTCGAGACGGTCAAAAATGCCCTGACGGACTTGTCGGGCAAAACCGCGATTGTAACCGGCGCCGCACGCGGGCAAGGCGCGATCGAGGCCGAGCTTTTGGCCACGGCTGGGGCCTCTGTGCTATTGTGTGATGTGCTGGAAGAGGACGGTGTGGCTCTGGCGGCGCGCCTGGGTGATGCGGGGCATAATGTGCGCTTCGCGACACTCGATGTGACCTCGGAAACGGCATGGTGCGCGGCCTTGGATCTTGTGCGGGATTGGACCGGGCGGCTTGATATCCTTGTGAACAACGCCGGGATCATCAATCGCAAAATCATCCGGGATATGTCCGTGGATGAATGGCGTAAAGTGATGGATGTGAATGCCACTGGCGCGTTCATCGGTCTCAAACATGCGGCGCCATTCATGGCCGAAACGGGGGGCGGCAGCATCATCAATATTTCGTCCAACAGTGGCTTTTCCGGGCATTACGACCCCGCCTATACGTCGTCAAAATGGGCGCTCCGGGGCCTGACACGTACGGCAGCGATGGAGTTCGCGGACATGGGCATTCGGGTCAATGCCATCTGTCCGGGGCTGATTGTAACGGACCTGAATCGCAGCTCGCCGCACCTTGCACCGATGATCAACCTGACGCCGATGCACCGCTCCGGTGAGGCCGACGAGGTTGCCCAATTGGTGCTGTTTCTCGCCTCCGAGGGGTCGGCTTTCATCACCGGAGAGGACTTTGTGATCGACGGCGGTTTTACCGCCGGGGCCGCGTATCGCCGTGTCGCCAAGGAAACCGGCCTGCTTTAATCCTGCCTGTTTCGACAAGACAAAAGCCCCCGGTCTCTCAGAGATCGGGGGCTTTGCTTTTGCGTTAGCGAATGCCAGCTTCGGCGAGAAGCGGCAGCACTTCATCGCGGAAATAGGGGAATTCCTCAACGTAGTCGACAAAGGACAGGGTGGTGCCCGCAAAGCCAGTGTCATGCAATTTGATGATGCCATCGGCCACTTGGCGCGGGGTCCCGATCAACGGGAAACCACCGTGGCCAAGCGCCATCACATCGCGGATTTGTGCCAGCAAATCATGCGGGAAAGACTGCGCGTGGGCGAACTGAAGATTCACCAGATTGTCGACGGCGGGCCAGTCGATTTCGCTCATGATCTTGTCGTGATAGGCGCGTGCCTCTTCTTCGGTGGGGCGGCAAATCACATGGCTGAACGTCAGCACGCCCACATCGCGACCCTTGTCCGTTGCCTTTTGCTTGAGCTCTTTGATCTCATCGACGGAGCGGGTCAGATCAATGGCCGGGGTGAACAGGTAATTGGCGTTTTGGGTGGCAAATTCGCGCCCCAAACCGGAGCCAGCGGCGTTGAGAATCGGAACACTCCCTTCGATGGGCCAAGGATCCCCCTTGACGCCTTTGAGGGTAAAGGCCGCGCCGTCCCAATCAAAATGGTCGTGGCTGGTCCATAGTTTTTGAACGATGTCGAACCATTCCTGAGCGTAGCCATAGCGGGACTCATGATCATCGGGCAGTGTGAGCCCAAGCGCCTCATATTCCGGTTTGTTCCAGCCCGCGACAATGTTGAGGCCCGCGCGGCCCGCACCGATTTGATCCATCGTGGCGATTTGTTTGGCGACGACAACGGGGTGATTGGCCGCTGTGTGAATGGTGGCGAAGACTGAGATGTCTTTGGTGTTGGCCAAAAGTGCCGTGGCCCAGGTCACCGTCTCCAACACGCTGCCGTGGAAATCGGTTTCGCCGCCATAGCCGATCCAGCGGGCAATCGGCAAAATGAAATCCATCCCGGCCTCGTCAAGCATCTTGCCGAGCTTGAGATTGTTCTCCCAGCTGTTCACCCAGCGTTCCGGCGCTTTGCTGACCGTCATCCCAGAGGAGCAGTTGGATGAGAAGGTGCCGAGTTTGAACCCGTCCTTTTGAAACATTTTATTCTTGGTCATGTGCGGTTCTCCATGTTGGTTTTTGAATAGATTTTTGATTTAAAAATTCATTTAAAAAAGACGTTGAGTCAAGATAATTTTGCTGTGAAAACATGTTTAAACCGAAGCTGAAACCGGAGGTCCGCACATGTCGGAAAAGAAGGCCGCGCCAAAAAACATTGACTTCACATGGCACCTTGCCGCCGATGAGCCAGAGGTCGCGGCGACGGAATTTGAATTCGCCTTGATGCGCACATTCGAAAGCTTTGGCCGCTGGCAATCTGAGTGTCTGGTCGCCTCTTCGGGCTATGTTGCCAGTGGCCCGGACAACGCGCTGCTCCATGTGATCCGCATGAATGATCGCGCCAAAACGATCAAAGAAATCGCCCGCCTCATGAACCGGGACGACATTCCTAACATTCAGTATTCTATACGGAAAATGGTTTCTGACGGGCTCGTGTCCAAACATGGATCAAGTCGGACAGGGGTCACCTACGCGGCCACGGATCAGGGGCGTGAGATCACTGATAGATACGCAGAGATACGCCGCAGTCAGTTGATTTCAGAGATTGCTGAATTGCCGGAATTCACCGCGCGGATGAAAGACGCGGTGCGGACGCTCAACATTCTTTCGGGACTCTATGAAGAGGCCTCTCGCGTGATCGCGACACATAGGCGCTGATTACGAGAAGCTACGTTAACCTTTGTGGCGAATGTCGAGCATGATGGAAATGCCGCGCGCCGCGTCGGACTCGGATACATCCGTGAACATTTCGTCAATCCAACTGAGATGTTCAGCCGTCATTTCATCCATCAAAGCACGGCCTTTGTCGGTGATCCGCACCAGAAAAGCGCGGCGATCTGATTCGAGAGTTAGCCGCTCCACAAGCTCCTCATTCACCAACCGATCCACCACACCGGTGACATTGCCATTGGACACGACAAGATGCTGCGACAGCTCGCTCATTTTCATGCCCTCCGGTTCCGAATGAAGAGCGGCCAAGACGTCAAAGCGGGGCAGGGTGGTGGCATAGCCTGAGCGAAGGCGCTCACGCAAAGATCCCTCGACGTGGCGCACGGCCTTGAGCATTTGCAACCAAAGCCGGAGCCTTTGACGCGCGAGCATTTCATCCTCAACCAAGTGGGTCTCTTGCGCAGTCATTTTTACCTATCCATTTCGAAGTATCGTACAAAACTTGTTTTAAGTATCAATTTATAGGCGCGCAGGTAAAGTGAAAACCCACATGAAATTCATATGGGTTTTTCTTTATCAGGACTATGCGGCTAACGCTGTTGTAATGTTTTTTAGTTCAGTTTCCGTGGCTTGCCATCGGCATCAATCGCAACAAGCACCACATCAGCACTCATAATGAGGGTGCAATCCGTGTCCGGCTCGGCCCAAGCGGAAAGAAACAGGTTAAAGGAACTGTTGCCGCGTCGTGTCAGGTCGGCATGGATCGCAAATTCCGCGCCAGCGGCGAGGGCGGCGTGAAAGGTCAGCTCTTTGATCGACAGGATCAAGGCATCACCCTGAGAAATTTTACGGCCAGCAAGCCCCGCCGCCACATCCAGCTGACCCATGATCCACGCCCCGGTGACCGCCCCGCGTGGCGTGGCGTGGCTGTGCGGGGCGACAGTGACAAGGGTGGGGGCCGTGTCGGGGCGTTGAAGCGCCTCAGTCATGGGGTGTAATGTCATGGGGAATAACCGCCGTGGCTTCGATCTCGATCTTGGCGGCGTCCTCCATCAAGGCCACGACCTGAACAACGGCCATCGCCGGGAAATGACGTCCAATCACCTCGCGGTAAGCGGCCCCGAACGCCCGCAGGTTGTCGAGATATTCTTCTTTGTTGGTGATGTACCAGGTCAGGCGCACAAGGTGCTCGGGCTTTGCACCGGCCTGTTCCAGCACCGCCACAATGTTTTCGAGCGTCTGGCGGAATTGCCCCAGCATATCCAGATGCACCCACTCTTGCTGGGCGTTCCACCCGATCAGACCGCCCGTGAAAACCATCCGGCCTTCGGCCAAAAGACCGTTGGCATAGCCTTTGGCCGGAACCCAACCGTCGGGCTGGAGGAACATATGAGGTGTGAGAGCTGTCATGGTGCGTCTTTCTTTTAATCTTGGCATTCAATTTTGGGAGGAGGCCGTGAGATAGCGGGACATTTTGGCACGCGGTGTTTCGGGCCAGGGTTCAGAGCCGCCGGTCTTGATGTTGGCGTAAACCACCGTGGCTTTACAGGTGAACCGCAGCGCGCCCTCGCAGGCACAGGTGATCAGGAATGTCGCAGAGGACCGGCCGATCCGTTCGATCTGTAGCGAGAGATCCAACCAATCTTCAAGCTGAGAGGGCGCGTGAAATCGGACCTCGATATTGCCCATCGGCGTGCCGTAGCCCTCAGCGAGGCCAATGGAGGCCCAGCTAAAATCCAACGCATCAGAAAAGAACCGCTCGGTCAGCGAGGAGATCATTTCAAAATAGCGGGGGTAGAACACGATCCCGGCGGCGTCACAGTGATTGAATTCCACCTGACGGCGGATGGAAAAGGTCTCGCTCATGTCTCACCTCCGGACACTGAAATAGATTGTCCAGTGACCATATCCGAGCCCTCAGAGCAGAGCCAGAGAACGGCACGGGCGACATCTTCGGGAGGGACGAGTCTGTGCATAGGGTTGGTCGCCTCCAAAGAGGCGCGGGCCTCTTCGGGGCTGCGCCCGGTTTTTTCGACGATATTGGCGATCGAGCGGTCGGTCATTTCGGTGTCAAGAAACCCCGGACAAATCGCATTGACCGTGATGCCTTTGCGCACAACTTCGAGGGCTACGGATTTGACCATCCCAATCACGCCATGCTTTGCCGCCGCATAGGGCGCGACATAGGGATAGCCTTTGATCCCGGCGGTCGAGGCGATGGCAATGAGGCGGCCCCATGGCTTGCCCTGCATCGCCTTGACCCCTTCGCGCAGCGTCAGAAACGTGCCGGTGAGGTTGACCGTCATCATCCGTTCAAAGGCGGCCAATTCGGTTTTGGCGAACGGTGCACTTTCCGAGGCCCCGGCGTTGGCCACGACAATATCGGGGGCCGCCTTGGCAATGACCGTGGAAATTGCAGCCTCATCGGTGATGTCCGCGACAACTGCCGTGATGTTCGGGTGCCTGGCGGCCACAGCGTCGAGCGGCGCACGACGGCGACCGCAAATCGTGACCTGTGCTCCGGCTTGGGCCAGTTGCATGGCGATGACAGCCCCGACACCGGAGCCGCCTCCCGTCACAAAGGCCGCTTTCCCGTCTAAACTCATGACGCCATCGCTTTCGCGCGTTCGGCCAGAAGATTGGCCTGACGGCGCCCACCTTCATAGGGGGCTGGCCATGGTTGCTCCGTGTCACACAGATCCACGGCCGCATGAAGCGTCCAGTATGGATCGGCAAGATGCGGACGGGCCAAAAGAACAAGATCGGCGCGACCGGCCATTAGGATCGAATTGACATGATCCGGTTCATAAATATTGCCCGCCACCAAAGTCGGCGCGTGGATGTCATTGCGCACCCGATCAGAGAAGGGCACTTGGAACATACGGCCATAGACCGGCTGTTCTTTTTTATCGGTCTGGCCAGAGGAGACGTTGATCGCATCGGCTCCGGCCTCTTTGAACATCTGCGCGATCGCGACGGCCTCTTCGGGGTGAACGCCCGCGTCGCCCATCCAGTCATGGGCCGAAATCCGTACGCTCATCGGTTTGGCTTCGGGCCAATGCGCGCGCATCGCGTGAAAGATTTCAAGCGGGAACCGCATCCGGTTCTCTAGGCTTCCACCATACTCATCAGACCGCTTGTTGGTCACGGGCGAGATGAAGGAGGCCAAAAGATACCCGTGGGCTGCGTGCATTTCGATCATGTCGAAATCGGCCTGTGCTGCGGCTTTCACCGCTGCGACGAATTGGTCTTTGACCTTATCCATGTCAGCGCGATCCATTGCTTTGGGCACGACATTGCCCTCCATCAACGGCAGTGCCGAGGCGGAGAGGAGGTCCCAATTGCCCTCTGTGAGCGGTTGGTCGATCCCATCCCATGCCAGACGGGTGGAGCCTTTGCGACCTGCATGGCCGATTTGCGCACAGATTTTCGCGGGGGTTTCCGCATGCACGAAATCGGTCAGGCGCGACCAAGCAGGGACTTGGTCCGGTCCGATACACGGGCAACCGGGGGTGATGCGTCCCTCCATGGAGACACAAAGCATTTCGGTGAACACCAGCCCGGCCCCACCTTTGGCGCGCTCCGCGTAATGCACAAAATGCCAGTCGGTCGGCATGCCTTCAGAGGCCTTGTATTGTGCCATTGGCGAGACAACGACACGGTTTGTCAGCTCCATCTCACGCAGCTTGAACGGCGCAAACATCGGGCTGCGGCTTGAATTGCTCCCCGCTTTTTTCTGGAACCAGGCTTCGGCCGAGGCCAGCCATTCCGGGTCGCGCAACCGCAGGTTTTCGTGGCTGATCCGTTGCGATCGGGTGAGCAGGGAATAGTTGAACTGCATCATGTCCAAGGTCAGATAGCGTTCGACCTCTTCAAACCATTCCGTCGAATTGCGCGCCGCGGATGTGACGCGCAACACCTGGAGTTTGCGCTCGTCTTGATAGGTTTGTAGCGCGTCCTGCAGCGGTGCGCCGGAGTTGAGTTCATCGGCCAGGGCGATGGCACTTTCCATCCCAAGTTTGCTGCCGGAGCCGATAGAAAAATGCGCTGTGGCGGAGGCATCCCCGAGCAAAACGACATTTTCAAAATACCAGTTTTCGCAAGTGACGCGCGGGAATTGAATCCAGGCCGAACCGCGAATGTGATTGGCATTGGTCATCAAGGCATGGCCACCAAGATGCTTGGCAAAAATCTTCTCGCACAGCGCGATGCTGTCTTGTTGGTTGAGCCTGTCAAAGCCAAAGGCCTTAAAGACCTCGGGGCCGCATTCGACAATGAACGTCGCTGTGTCATCGTCGAATTGATAGGCATGCGCCCAGATCCAGCCGTGTTCGGTTTTCTCAAAAATAAACGTAAAGGCGTCGTCGAATTTCTGATGCGTGCCGAGCCAAACAAAGTGGTTCCGGCGCATGTCGATGTCGGGCTGAAATTTATCCGCATAGATCGTGCGTGTTTTGGAGTTGAGCCCGTCTGCGGCCACCACCAAATCGTGGGCCTCTTTCAAGTCAGCGATCTTTTCGTCGGTGAGGTCGGTCTCGTATTGCAAGGTGACGCCAAGTGCGCGGGCGCGCTCTTGCAGCACCAACAACAGCTTTTTGCGCCCAATGCCACAGAACCCATGACCGCCTGATGTCATCGCCTCGTTGCCACGGACCGTTTTGACATCATCCCAATAGGCAAAGTTGTCGCGGATCATTTTTTCGGAAATCGGGTCGTTGTCCTCAAAATTGGACATGGTCTCATCGGACAGCACAACGCCCCAGCCAAAGGTGTCGTCGAAGCGGTTGCGCTCATAGACCGTGAGATCATGGTTCGGGTCGCGCAGCTTCATCGAAATCGCAAAGTACAGACCGGAGGGGCCACCGCCGAGAATCGCTATCTTCATTGCTGTCATCCTTTGACTTAGGAGGCTGAGGTCTCGCGCCTCCAATATATTTTAAATATAAAGTTAAGTTGAGCACATCTGCCTGTCAACAGGTAAGACATGGGTCAGACGCGCCGAAAGTGTGGCCTGTGAGCATTGATTAAAACATTGAAATTTAATGCTAAATAATTCACTTTCTGATTATATATGGTTTCATTCTCAAAACTATAGGTTCTATCTTTCGAGAATTTCTGCCGATAAAGCGCCCATATCCGACCCGATTCATCCGGTGTTTGACATCGTAATAAATTTTAAACATAAACAATAAGAGAGGGCGCAAATTTGGCGGGCCGCTCATCTTCATACGCGGCGTATGCCCATTGCGACCACCCGACTGAAAGGAATCCCTATGCCCTTTATGATTTCAAAGCCGATGCGTTTTGGTGACTGCGACCTCACCGGCATCGCCTATCACCCGGCCTATCTGTCCATGTTGGTCGATGTGAATGAGGCCATGTTCGCCTCTTTCGGGGTCACATGGAAGGATCTGATGTTTGACCGCCATTTGGGTCTGCCCAGTGTCAAAATGACCATCGAATTTAAAAAACCTGCGGTGTACGGGGATGTGCTCGATTTCAATGTGCATGTGCGCAAGATCGGCAAATCCTCTCTTGATTTATATACGGTGGTGACGGTCGGAGAGGACGTGATCTGGACCATCGAGCAACTCATCGTCATGACCTCGACCAAGGATCATAAATCCCATCCCTGGCCCGACGATTGCCGCGCCGGGTTGGAGAGATATCTTCACCCCGAACTGGCGGCATAAACAACGGCGTTTGCCGTCTTCCTGCTCCATTTGCGCCGCGTCTCACGCGTGTAAGCGCCAGTTGAACTGCGCTCCTATTGGCTCTGGGGGCGGTGCATCTGCAATTGGCAGTATGGCCGAAATACCCGGCGTTTTTTAGGGAAAGCGTCAGCGGCCCAGAAATGACGTTGATCTCCCGGTGGATAGTTGATTCCGACCAATCCGGAACACGGGCCATCGCGTCGACAGGGACCTTCGGGTGTCTCCAGCGTTCCGTTTTGCGTCGCTTGGAGATACTCAGTTGCGTATAAACGGCTCCCATGGCACATTTTCCTCATTAGATAACTCATTGTTTTCTAATAGGAGTCGCACTTGAAGGTAGCGCACACACTCGGCGAAATAAAATTCCTATAAGGATAGTTATGTTTTATTCGATGAGATTAAAACTCATACACTCCCTAATGTTGGGGGTGTGACGTCGCGAAACCGTTGCATTCGGTGAAAGGCCGCATCGTCGACGTCACATGCGCAACCTTACAAAGTGGCAAGGAATGCATCGATGCCAGCCTGGGCTACGGCGCGGTCCTGATCCGGAGTCCCAGAGGAGACACCGATTCCGCCGACAACCTCTCCCTCGACAATGACAGGCAGGCCGCCACCCACCACCATAAGGCGGCCACCGATGGCGGAACCGATGCCGTAGGCCGGCGATCCCGGCTGGCTTGCAACGCCATATTCATGTGTGGCTTTCTTGGCGCCCGAGGCCGTGTAGCTTTTGTCGATGGCGATGATCGACGACGTCACCTTGCCACCGTCCATCCGCTCAAAGGCGATCAGATTGCCGCCCTCATCGGTGATTGCGATACACATAGGCACGCCGATCACCTCGGCTTTTTCCCGCGCCCCGGCGATCAGGACGCGGGCGTCCTGAATGTCCAGTCTCTTGATCGTCAGCATGTTGTATCCTTCCTTGATTTTGCGCCCACCGTCACAGGGCGTTCTTCACACGGCGGCGGGCCGCGTGGAGAAGCGGCTCCGTATAGCCCGAAGGTTGGTTGACTCCGTCAAAGACCAGCGCTCGTGCGACATTAAAGGCTTCGCCCGCGAAACCGGGGGCCATCGGGGTGTACTGTGCATCACCGGCGTTTTGCGCATCGACCTTTGGAGCCATGCAGCGGAACGCAGCTTCGATGTCATCCTTCGAACACAGGCCATGCAACAGCCAGTTGGCCAGATACTGTGAGGAAATCCGCAATGTCGCACGGTCTTCCATCAGAGCCACATCATTGATGTCAGGTACTTTCGAACACCCAACACCCTGATCGACCCAGCGCACCACGTAGCCCAGAATGGACTGACATGCGTTCTCAAGCTCGTGCCGGATTTCGGCCTGTGACAGGTTGCGCCCGTGCATGATCGGCGGCATCAGCAAAGCCTCGCGGCGCGCGCGCGGACGATCCGCGATCTCGCTCTGAACGGCGCTGACATCGACCTCGTGGTAATGCGTGGCGTGCAGCACTGCGGCGGTCGGAGACGGCACCCAGGCCGTGTTGGCCCCGGCCTTCGGATGCGCAATCTTGGCGGCGAGCATCTCGGCCATCTCATCGGGTTTGGCCCACATGCCCTTGCCGATCTGCGCCTGACCTTTCATGCCACATGCGAGGCCGGTATCGACATTGCCGTTCTCATAGGCCGAAAGCCATGCGGACCCGGCCATCTCGCCGCGCGGGATCACGGGACCGGCCTGCATCGAAGTGTGAATTTCGTCGCCAGTGCGGTCGAGAAACCCGGTGTTGATGAACACGCAGCGATTTTTCACCGCCGCGATACAGGCGGCCAGATTGGCCGACGTCCGACGCTCTTCATCCATGATGCCAAGCTTCACGGTGTTTTCAGGCAGGCCCAGCAGAGCTTCGACCCGGCTGTAAAGCGTGTTGGCAAAAGCCACCTCTTCGGGCCCATGCATTTTCGGTTTGACAACATAGACCGAGCCTTTGCGCGAATTGCGCGGACCATCCGTCTTGGCCAGATCGTGCATGGCGCAGGCCACCGTCACGACGGCGTCCATGATGCCTTCCGGCGTGTCCTGACCGTCGATGCGGACCGCGTCGGTCAGCATCAGGTGGCCGACATTGCGCACCAGCATGAGGGCACGTCCGGGGTGGGTGACGGAACCGCCGTCCGGCGCATGATAGGTGACATCGGGGGCAAGCGCCCGCGTCATCGGCTGCCCTCCCTTGTCGAAGCTCTCGGTCAATGTGCCAGTCATCAGACCCAGCCAATTCCGGTACACCGCACATTTGTCCTCGGCATCGACCGCGGCGACGGAATCTTCACAGTCCTGAATGGCCGTCAGCGCGGCTTCGATGCGGACATCGGCGATGCCGGCGGGATCGGTTTTGCCGATCAGACTGTCGCGGTTGATCACGACCTCAATCAACAGCCCGTTGGCGGTGAGGAGAATATTGCCAGTGTCTCGATAGCCCGCGAACTGAGCGGGATCGGCAAGCGTCACATCCATGCCACCTGCGGCGACGAGCAAAGCCCCGTCCGACACCGTGAACCCGGTGACATCGGCCCAGCTCTGTCCGCTCAGCGGGGTCACCTTGTCGAGATGTGCCCGTGCCCAGGCAATCACCTGAGCGCCGCGTGCCGGATCATATCCGCGGCCGCTTGCCTTGCCGGGGATGGCATCCGTGCCGTAGAGCGCATCATAAAGCGAGCCCCAGCGCGCATTCGCCGCATTCAGGGCAAAGCGCGCGTTCATCACGGGCACCACAAGCTGGGGGCCGGCGACGGCAGCGATTTCATCATCGACGTTCTGCGTTTCGACAGCGAAAGGGGCCGGTTCCGGTTGCAGATAGCCGATCTCCGACAGGAACGCGCGATACGCCGTGCCATCGCCCAACGTATTGGCCGCGTGCCACGCGTCAATCTCGGTCTGCAACCTGTCGCGGGTCTCAAGCAACATACGGTTCACAGGCATCAGGTCTTTCAGCAATGTGGCATAGCCGGACCAGAACGCATCCGCAGACACGCCGGGAACGAGAACCTCGGTTTCGATGAAGGTGGCGAGGGGTTCGGCCACGTCCAGCCCGTGGCGAGCAACGTATGATGTCATGTCAAATCTCCTTCTTGTCTTTTGATGTACGCGCTTTCCCCGACGGCAGATATTGTTTAGAAAGAGTTTTCCACGATATGGAAAACAAGGATCGCAGTGACAGATATGGCGAGCGAAAAAACAGGGGGTGTCCAGGCGGTTTCGCGGGCTCTGGGGCTTTTGAAACGGCTTGGGGCAGCGACCGAGGGACAAAGGGTGTCAGACCTCGCAGTACAAGCCGGGTTGGCCGTCTCAACCACTCACCGGCTTTTGACAACCTTGGAACATTCGGGCTTTGCCCATTTCGAGCCAACCACGTCGAAATGGCATGTAGGCCATGAAGCCTTTGCGGTAGGCGCCAGTTATGTCCAGAAGAGAAGCTATGTGGCCCCGGCGCTGACCTATTTGCGACGGCTGCGTGACGAAACGCGGGAAACCGCCAATCTCGGGCATCTCGACGACGGGCATCTGGTGACGCTGAGCCAGGTGGAGAGCCGCGAGATCATGCGGGCAATTTCTCCCCCCGGCGGACGGGTGCCCGCGACCTGCTCGGCGATGGGGAAAGCGCTTTTGGCGACTTGGCCCGATGCCCAGATCGCCGAATTTTGCGACCGGCACGGGTTCCCCACAATGACGCCGCGTTCGGTTGACGGCCTGTCGGCTCTGATGGATCAGATCACACACATCCGGGCACAGGGTTACGCCGTGGACAATGAAGAACATGCGCGCGGCCTGCGCTGCCTCGCGGCCCCTGTCTGGGGCCCGGATGGCGATGCGGTCTGCGCCATTTCCGTGTCAGCGATGATGATGCGTCTGACTGGCGAGATGACGGAGGTCGTCGCCCGAAGAGTCGTGACGGCGGCCAGCGAATTGACCGAAAAAATTGGCGGAAAACGTGCAGAATGGCCCCTGCCCACCTGAGACGTGATCAATGAATTGCCACGCGTGCTCCTGCGGGACAGGATGTGTATCGCGAGTGAACCCGCGCCTCGGTTCGAAATCTATCAGGTTCCAAGTCAACAAGAGCTTTTCATCGGAATACGCAAACATCCTCCGATGGCTGTCACTTAACTTTTGCTTGACGGACCATGTGACCGCCAATTAAGACAACCCCAATGACACACCTTGCCAGGAGGGCGCACATGACTATCGCTGATCGCTTCCTCCCGGGGGTCTCCGGTTTCGGAGACGCCTTTATCTGACGCTTCTGTGGCGCTTTCGCCCAAAGGTACAGATTTACTGGTCCGCGCTGGACCCCACTTTCCAAACAATTTGCAAGGCACAGCCCGTAAGGTTGTGAGACTGTCATGTTCCATTTTTCTGCTCACGGCGCATTTGCGCGTGTTTTCTCGTTCACCTTCCGCCTTTGGATGCGGCAAAGGGGAAAGGTCGTCGCCATTTTGGCGCTGGTCCTGGTCTCATCTGCTGCCGATCTGTCCGTACCTGTTTTTACAGGGCGCCTCGTCGATGCGGTTGCCGGGGCAGGCACGCCATGGCCTGCCTTTGCGGCATTGTTGGCCTTTGGTGCCCTGTCGATTGCGGCCAAAATCCTAAGCTATTTTTGCATCATCGACCTGACCATCCCCTCCATGCGCGCGGCCGAAGCCGAGGCGTTCGCCCATGTTCAGCGGCTCCCCGCCGACTGGCACGCAAACGCCTTTGCCGGATCGACCGTGCGTAAAATCACGCGTGGTGCTTGGGCCTTGGATGAAATGGCGGACTTGCTGTTGTTGGCGCTGTTGCCCTCGGTGTTGATCCTTTTGGGCACCATCGGCACGCTGACGGCGTTTCGCTGGGAGGTCGGGCTCGTCGCCGGGATCGGCGCACTGGTGTTTTTGGCTCTTTCGATGTCGTTGACGTTATTCTGGGTGGCGCCCGCGGCCCGTTTGGCCAACGCCCAAGACAGCCGGGTCTCCGGCGCGCTGGCCGATGCGATCACCTCCAACGGCGTCGTGCGCGCCCACGCAGGCGAGCTGCGCGAAGACACCCGGTTGGGATTTGTTCTGGACAAATGGGCGCATCGCAGCCGGCGCACATGGCGGCGCGGCACCTTTTCAGGCCTGTCCCAGGACATGACGATCTGGGCCTTGCGGGCAACCGTTCTGGGCGGGGCGCTTTTCGCCTATAGCCGCGATCTGGCCAATGCTGGCGAAATCGCCTTTGTGGTCTCGGCGCTTGGGATGCTCGACGGCTATTTGCGCCAGATGGGCAACCATGTGCGCGGGCTGCAAAAGGCCGTCAACGATGCCGAGGAACTGGTGGCGCTGATGGCCGCCACCCCGGAAACCTCTGTTGCGAAAAAGCCCGAAGCCGCCTTGCCGCCGCGTGCTGCGGCACTGGCGTTCAATCATGTGGATTATGGCTACGACGGGGCTGCAACGCCGCTTTTTACCAATCTGGACGTCGCCATTCCAGAGGGCCAGAAAGTCGGACTGGTTGGACGATCTGGCTCGGGCAAAACCACCTTCGTGAAACTGATCCAGCGGATTCACGAGATCAACGACGGTGTGATCACACTGGGCGGCGTCGACATCGCGCGCGTTCCCTTGGAGGTGTTGCGCCAACATATCGCGCTTGTCCCGCAAGAGCCTGTGTTGTTTCACCGCTCCTTGGCCGAGAACATCGCCTACGCCCGTCCCGGCGCGTCGATGCAGGATGTCCGGGACGCCGCCGAACGCGCGGGGGCACTCGATTTTATCGAGCGGCTGCCCAAAGGCTTTGGTACGGAGGTGGGTGAGCGCGGTGTCAAACTGTCGGGTGGGGAGCGTCAACGGGTCGCCATCGCGCGGGCTTTCCTGTCGAATGCGCCGGTCCTGATCATGGATGAGGCAACATCTTCGCTCGATTCAGAGGCCGAGGCCAAGGTGGCGCAGGCCGCAGAGCGGCTGATGGAGGGGCGCACCACTTTGGTGATTGCCCACCGTTTGGCCACGGTGGAGCGGATGGACCGCATTTTGGTCTTTGATCGTGGGCGGATTGTTGAAGATGGCACACCGCCGGACCTCATGGCACATGAGGGCGGTCTCTACCGTGCCCTGCGCGCCCGGCAAATGCTGGCCGGATAACGCTTCGGTCAGTCTGAATTGCATTTCAGGCTGACCGCATCATTGCGCCTGTGGGGTCAACGGAGCAGCCATTCCAAAACAGCCCTCGCAAAGCGCTGGACCGGGAACCGGGCGCGATGCCCCTGCCCCTACAGAGGAAGCTGCGTCGTGTATTTCAACTCATCGAGTAACACAGAGCTCTGGATTTCCTGAAGCCCGGGAAGCAGCACGAGCTGGTTTTGCAGCAGGGCATGGAAGTGATCCATGTCGCGCACCACCACGCGCACGTTGAAATCGTAGTCCCCCAGCATGAGTTGAACCACCTGCACTTCGGGGATGCGCAGCACGGCCTGTTGGAACTGTTCAAAGGACGTGCGACCGTGAGACGTCAACTTGATGCGTACCAGCACGATTGCGTTGAACCCGAGTTTCTTTCGATCGAGAAGGACCGTCTTGCCGAGAATGATCCCGTTTTCAACAAGCCGGGAAACGCGCCGTGAACAGGGCGACTGAGACAGGCCGACCCGGTCGGCGATCTCTGTGACCGAAAGCGTCCCATCCGCCTGCATGACGCGCAGGATACGCCGGTCGGCCTCATCAATCTCGTGCATAAAAACCTCCTTCATTCACCATATCTAGCTAAATCATGCCAAAATAGGCGGGTTTATCGATTATAGAGCAAGATGCATTCCGTAAATATTGCATAAAATCATCATATTGGGAGAGGTTGATCGCAATGCAGATTTTGCCTCAACGAGGGCAGACAGCCTTGGGGGGATGACAATGAACACTGCGCACGCCAAAGCGCCGAGACGTCATATAACGGGTCTCCTTCTGATGATGGCGGGGGTGGCCTGTCTGAGCGCCAATGATGCAATCGCAAAGGCGCTGACCTCCGGCTATTCCCCCCTGCAAATCCTTTTTCTGCGCAACGTGATCGCCTTGCCGTTCACTGTGATCATCGCGGTGATCATGGGTGGCGCATCGGCCCTGAGGTCGCACCGGCCCGTTGCACATTTGCTGCGCGGCGCGCTTTGGGTTGCTGCCACGATGATGTTTTTCACAAGCGTCATCCATCTCGCTCTGGCCGAGGCCACGGCGCTGATCTTTGTCGCGCCCTTCTTCATCACCCTGATTTCGGCGCTTTTCCTTGGCGAGGAAGTCGAGTGGCGGCGCTGGTTGGCCGTATTGGCGGGGTTCTTCGGGGTTCTCGTGATCATCCGCCCGGGCGGGGCGACCTTTCAATGGATCTCTTTGCTCCCTGTCGCGACGGCGCTTGTCTACGCAGTGCTCATGCTCAGTGCCCGCTGGGTCGATGCGCGCGAAAGCGTGTGGACGCTGCTCGTCTACCTGACCGGCGCGGGGGCGTTGTTGAGCGCGCTGATCGTCCCTCTCGGCTGGGTGCCGGTACGGTCCGGGGACCTCTGGTTGTTCGCGGGCATCGCCACTTTCGGCACTGCGGGAATGACGATGATGACACAGGCCTTTCGCCTTGCTCCGGCCGTTGTTGTGGCACCGCTGGACTACACCGGCCTGCTCTGGGCCACGCTCTTCGGTTGGCTCATCTGGCAAGAGCGCTTGGACATGATGACAATCGTCGGTGCGGCAATCATCGTCACGAGCGGCGTGGACACGATCTTGCGGGAGAGAAGGCAGGGTAGCGGCCGAACACGGATATTGATGCAAAAAGAGGATGTGGCAGATGACTGGGAAGATGAGACTGACAAAGGGCAGATGTGAGTGCGGTGCTGTGGCCTTTGAGGTGAGCCACATCCGAGAGACCGTCACGGTTTGCCATTGCAGCCAGTGCCGCCGGACGAGCGGTCACCTCTGGGCCTCGACACACGCCCGGTTTGACGATCTCACCTTCACGCAAGACGCGGGCCTTCACTGGTACGCGTCATCAGAGACAGCAAAGCGCGGGTTCTGCACCAGATGCGGTTCCAGCCTCTTTTACCGCATGAACGACGAAAGCGGTATTGGCATCGCCGCGGGGTGTCTGGACGACACCTCCGCCTTGCGTATTGGCAAGCATATTTTTGTGGCCGACAAAGGCGATTACTATGCAAGGCCCGGTGATGCCGATGTCTTCGAAGCGGGTTAGATGCTTTCAGGACACGCGTCTATTCTGCTTTATTAGGTCGGCAAGGGTGGCTACGACGCAATTCCGAAGACCTGCATCGCCTGTAACGCCCGCCCCACTAGCCGAACAGTGGCGTCATTAAGCGCCGCGTGACTTTGCCCTCTTGAGCGATCGCGTCAAAAATCCAGCCCCAGATCAAGGGTGCGCGCCGAATGAGTCAGCGCGCCGGAGGAGATATATCCAACCCCGGTGGCGGCCACTTCGGCGATGCGCTCCAGCCGCATGTTGCCTGAGGCTTCAAGGATCACCCGGCCAGCAGTCATTGCGACAGCTTCACGCAGAGTCGGCGAGTCCATATTGTCGAGCAACACCACATCCGCGCCGCCTTCGTCGAGCACCTCGGCCAGTTGATCCAGACGGTCCACTTCGATCTCGGTGCGGATCATATGCGAGGCACTGGCCTTGACCGCCTGTAAAACCGGGCGAATGCCACCGGCGGCAGCAATGTGATTGTCTTTGATCAGGATCGCATCCGACAGGGAAAAACGATGGTTGAACCCGCCGCCATGCAAGACCGCCTGTTTTTCAACAAGTCGCAAACCGGGGGTGGTTTTGCGGGTGCAGGTGATGCGGGTCGTTGTGCCGCGGGTCTCGGCGACAAACGCGGCAGTGAGAGTGGCAATGCCGCTGAGGCGTCCGGCAAAATTGAGCGCGACCCGTTCAGCGGACAGGATGGAGGCGGCATCTCCCTTAATCTCCATCAAAAGATCGCCTGCTGCGATGGCCGTCCCATCCGGTGTATGAAGCGTGACGCAAAGCTGCGGATCCACCAAGCGAAAGGCAATGGCCGCGATCTGCATCCCAGACACCACACCCGCCTCGCGCGCCTGTATCCGGGCGCGATAGCGCGTCCCCGCCGGAATCACCGTCCGCGTGGTGATGTCGCCATAAGTGCCGAGATCTTCCATCAGCGCCGCACGGACCAGCGGTTCCAAAATCAGGTCTGGCAGAGGGGACATGGCGGTCATGGGAACTCCGGTTCTGGATGGGGACGCTGCGTCAGCGTGTCAGAGAGGGTGAGGGCATCGGAAAGCGTGAGATATGAACGGGTGCCCGTCGCCCCCTTCGTCTCGGGGAAGTCAGAGCGACAATGCGCGCCACGACTTTCTTCCCGCAACAGGGCAGCCGCTGCGATCAGTGTCGCGGTGGCCGTCATATTCTGCAAAGCGGGACAATCGGGCTGCGCCGCTTCAATCTCGGCGATTTCGGTTAAGGTGCGGGACAACCCAACGGCATCCCGGATCACACCGGCCCCATCGGTCATGGCGCGGCGCAGCCGTGTCACCAATGCGGGATCAGGAGCTTGGGCGACAGCCAAGTTCGGCAAAATGACGATCGGCGTCTCTTCAACCGCGACAGACCCGAGTGTCGCATCAATATCCACCGCACAGCGGCGGGCATAGACCAAAGCCTCAAGCAATCCGTTTGAGGCAAGTCGGTTTGCCCCATGCAAGCCAGTCGAGGCCGCTTCGCCACAGGCCCACAGGCCCGCAAGCGTGCTGCGGCCCGCCTCATCGGTGGCGATCCCGCCCATGTGGTAATGCGCGGCAGCGGCCACCGGGATCGGGTCGCGCACCGGGTCGATCCCGGCCTCAAGACAGGCCTTGGCCACAGCCGGAAAGTCGGTCAGGATACGGGCGCCAAGGGCATCGCGTGTGTCGAGTGCAGGGCACAGGCCCGCTTGGGTCTGGGCATAAATGGCGCGGGCAACAATGTCGCGGGGCGCGAGTTCCGCATCGGGATGCAGCCTCAGCATAAAGCGTTCACCATGGCGGTTGATCAAAACCGCACCTTCTCCGCGCAGCGCTTCGGTCGCCAAAGGGGCGGGATCGGCCCCGGTGGCCATGGCCGTGGGGTGAAATTGCACAAATTCCGCATCGGCGATCACGGCCCCTGCGCGGGCGGCCATGCCGATCACCTGTCCGCGAATGCGCGGTGGATTGGTGGTCAGGGCATAAAGCCCGCCCGACCCGCCCCCTGCCATGATATAGGCCGCGCCATGCAAGAGACAGGATGCCGAGAGCCCCGTGTCGTACTGCGCGTCGCAGCGCGCGATTTCGAGGCCAGTGACGCGGCCATTCTCGGCCTGAAGCCCGGTGGCCATCACCCCTTCTAACACCTGAATAGACGGGGTGGCGCGGACTTCGGCAATCAAAGCACGCATGATTTCCGCGCCAGCTTGATCTCCGCGCACCCGGACCACGCGGGCAAAACTATGCGCCGCCTCACGCGACAGCACATATCCGCCTTCAGCCGTGCGATCAAAGGGCGTGCCCAGTTTGGTCAGGTCAAGGATATGCGCGCGGGCCTCAGCGGTGACCCGTGTGGCGATTTGGGCATCAACCGTCCCTGCCCCGGCACGGACGGTGTCGCGGGCATGGTCTGCGGCACTGTCGGCGTCATGCATGGCGGCCGCGACCCCGCCCTGTGCCCAAGCCGAACTGGCACCTTCGCCCAAGGCCTCTGGTGAGATCATCAACACCGGGCGTGGCGCAAGTTTCAATGCCGCGTAAAGCGCGCCTAGCCCTGCCCCGACAATGACGACCCGCCCTGTGCTCAGCTCATCCATTTATGTTAAACCACGAGGCGGCGTGACAGGTCGATCATCCGCTCAACCGACACCCGTGCCCGTGCCGCGATCTCCGGATCAACCTCAACCGCACCCTGCATCGAATGCAGCGACCAAAGCACTTTTTCGAGCGTGATTTTCTTCATGTAGGGGCACATGTTGCAGGGGCCGACAAAGTCCACATCCGGCAATTCATCCGAGATATTCGAGGCCATCGAACATTCGGTCACCAGCATGGCCTTTTCGGGCCGTTCGCGATGAACATAGTCGATGATGCCACTGGTCGAGCCAGAAAAATCCGCCTCGGCGATCACATCCGGCGGGCATTCGGGGTGGGCGATGATCCGGGTGCCGGGATTCCATGCGCGGTAGTCGCGCAAATCTTTGGCAGTGTATTGTTCATGTACGATGCAGGACCCTGCCCACCAGACGATGCGCTTGTTGGGCACCTGTTTGGCGACGTTTTGGGCCAGGTATTGATCCGGGGTCATGATCACCGTGTCGCTGTCTTGTGCGGCAACGATCTGTGCCGCATTCGACGAGGTACAACAGATATCGGAAGCGGCTTTGACCTCGGCGGTGGTGTTGACATAGGTCACCACCGGCGCGCCGGGGTATTTGGCCCGCATCTCGGCAATCCCGTCGGCGGTGATGCTTTCGGCCAGCGAACAGCCCGCGTCCATATCCGGGATCAGCACCGTTTTCGAGGGGTTCAGGATTTTCGAGGTCTCGGCCATGAAATGCACACCGCATTGAACGATCACATCCGCCTCGACCTCCGTGGCTTTGATCGCCAGTTGCAGACTGTCGCCTACCACATCGGCAATACCGTGATAAATCTCAGGCGTCATATAGTTATGGGCCAAAATCACGGCGTTGCGTTGCTTTTTGAGCGCGAGAATAGCTTTGACATAGGGCGCGTAGATGGCCCAGTCTGGCGGTGAAATCACCCGGTCCATTTTGGCATAGACATCCGCCAACTCCTCGGCACAGCTGAGCGAAGGGGTCAGGTCATAGTGATCGGCGAGTTCGGCGCGCATGGCGGTTTCATCAAGCAAAATGTAAAGCCTTTGTCGTATCGTGTCGGGCACGGGAGGTGACAGAGTGTGACGCTGGTTCATGTTTCGGCACGCAGGCTGTTTAATGCAGGGTTAACCCAACGGCAAGCTCCGAGAAAGAAAGCTGACCTTAGCACAGCCGGATGCAGCCTGCCCATTGGCGGCTCTTGCGATCAGAGAGAATGTCTCGTCGTACACCCCGCCGAGACTGGTGTTGGCCTGATTTTCATAGGCGCACCTGTTTTGAAACAGCTCGATCAGAGCCGGGTTTGCGCAGGCCGCAGGTTTGATTTGAATATCATTCGCTGTGAGAGAGGTCGCTTTTGACTTTGCGGGACCTCTCGTGCCCCCTCAGATCAGGTGCACGTTCGCACGCGATGTCTTGCGAGCGTGCTGGCCGTCCGACCCACCGCCAGAAGATGTTCTAGATCTGTCCATGTCCCATGACTCCCCCCAACCAAAGCGCACTCCATGCCAAGCCGCGCAGCGCCTGCGGCGTCCGTCTTTGGGTTGTCGCCAATGGCAAGAACTTTGCGCACATCTCCAGACAGGCGAGCAAGGGCCGCACGGTATAACCCCGCTTCCGGTTTGCCGATCATGGTATAGCGAAGGTCCGGCAGAACGCTTAAAATCGCCGCAAGCAGGCTGCCGGTTTCGGGTACGGGTGTGCCATCGGGACCGGGGTGGCTTTCGTCTGGATTGGCGACAAACAGCAGCGCGCCTTTTGCCAAAAGCTCAAGCGTATCGCAAAGGTCTTTGTACCCAAATGTTTCGTCCCGCGTGAGCAAGATATGCGTGGGTTCAGGGCTGTTCAGTGACAACCCCAACCCCTGCGCATAGGCGCGCAGAGCCGCATTTGCGTAGAGTCTGAGACGTACATTCCCGATCTGCGCCAGATGATCCAGAGCCGAAGTGCCCGCCAACACGATCCGCTCCGGCGGCGCGATCAGGCCGAGCCGCTTGAGACGGGCAGACAGGGTTGCAGGCGTATCGGTGGAATTATTGCTCAGGATCATCAACCTATCACCCGCGTAGTCGAGCAGGCTTCGGGCCCCCGGCAGGACCGTTGTGCCGGAAATCAGACAACCATCAAGATCACACAAAAAGCCATCATAGAGATCGAGCCGCATCAGAACCGTTCCAAGTCTTGGGGTATTGCCACGGCGGCGGCTTCTGGAGATTCCAGATCAAAGACAGGACCATCGTAGGCAAAGGAGCAATCATGGATCAGGACGGTGCCCTCCGCGACCGTGACATAGGCCAGATCGGGAGCCTCAATGCTCCCCATGATCCGCCCCGGCTGATCAAATTCGTGATGGACCTGATGCATCAGCGCGCGCTGGATGTGGAAAGGAATGCCCCGCCAGAGACCCGTGATCGGGCGATGCACATGCCCCATGAACAGGTGGTCGGGGGTGCGGCCCGCGCGCGCGAAAGTCGCAAGTTCGGCCGCCTCATCACGCAGGCGAATGGCGTCCATCGGCGGGATCGACAGGTCCAGCGGCGGGTGGTGTTGGAACAACAGAACAGGCCGGTCAGCGGGCGCGTCCCGCAGCGCGGCTTCAAGAAACGCAAGGCGTGCGCCACAGAGCGCACCATGATGCACGCCTGCCTCATCAATCAGCGTATCGAGGGTGATGAGGCTGGCCTGCTCGAACACATGCAATCCCTGGACAAAGCCATTGTCGTCGCGCGGCGCATTCGGGAAAATTGCGCGAAACGGCGCACGGGCGTCATGATTGCCGACCATCAGGATCACCGGGACCTTGAGACGAGACAGCTCGTTTTGCAGGCTCTCATAGGCTGCCTGTTCGCCGCGGTCGGTGAGATCGCCAATGATCACCAGAAAATCCACCTGCGGCAGGGTGTCGAGGAAATCAAGCGCGCGCCTCAGGCTGGCACGCGGGTCAAAACCGTAGATCGTCTGACCTGCGGGGACGAAATGCAGATCGGTGAGAACGGCGAAACGGAGGGGAACGGGCATCGTGTATCCTTTGGGACTGCGGCGCGGCGCTGGGGACCGCCACGCCCTATGAGAGCAACGTCAGTTAGCGCGGCAACAGCGCGTTGACCTCTTCGACCATCTCGTCGCGCAGCTCTTCCATATCGGTCGCGTCGCCGACAAAAATGGCCTCAAGGTAATCCTCGATCACCTGGGTCACAGCCAGACCGTTGTCTCCCGGATAGGCGAACCATTCAGACAAGAGCGGCAGTTGATTGACAGCGGTTAGCTTGTTGGGGTTCTTGGCATAGAAGTCTTCCATCAACAGCTCGTTTGCCACCTTGTTCGGCGGCACATAGCCGGTGGTGAGCGCCACGGCAGCAGCCCCCGCGCCGGAGGTGGTGAATTTGATGAACTGCCACGCGGCCTCAAGCACCTCGGGATCTTGCGAGGTCGAGGTCAGCATGGCCGAGTTGCCACCTGCCGGCAGAGCCTGCGGCGCGCCGTCGATGCCCGGATAGGGCGCGGTCACAAACTCCCAATCGCCGACTTTCGAGCGATCGACAAAGCCGACATAGGCCGTCGAGCTAAAGAACATGCCCAGATCGCCCGCCGCCAGCGATTTGGCCGCGTCACCACCGATGACGTTTTTCATGCCACAGTCGCGAAAGATCGCCTTGGCTGTCTCAAGTGCCTTGAGGCCCTCGGGATTGTCCATATTCAGCTTGCCGTCCTTGATCATCGGCACGCCCTGGCTCCACATCGCCGCCTGCAACAACCAGTTGCCGGAAATATTCCATTCCCAATAGAGCGGCTCTTTGTCGGTCTTGGCCTTGATCAACTGGCAGGCTGCGATGACCTCGTCCCAGGTCGCGGGGAGCGTATCGACCCCTGCGGCGTTCAAGATGTCCCGGTTGTAAAAACTGATCGGGGTCGAGACAGAGAACGGCAGACCATAGATATGTCCGCCAAAGGTCGACAGATCGAGCATGGCTTTGTGGTAGCCGTCGGTTTCAAAATCCGGCTCGGCGGCGATATAGGCGTCGAGCGGTTTGGCGATGCCGCGCTCAACGAGCAACGCCTGACGGTTCAGCGCCTGAAAGGACACATCGGGCAGCGTGTTTGCCACCGCTTCACGCAGGACAGTGTTGGTCGCATCCTCGTAATTTTCATAGGTGGCGCGGAAGGTCACAGTGATGTCGGGATGGGATTTGGCAAACTCCTGCATGATCTGCTCAAACGTCAGATCGAAGGTTGCGGAATAGGCATAGCCCACCTCGATATCGACCGCATGGGCCTGCGTGGTGGCCATTGCGGCGATCAAAGCGGTGGAGAGAGGCAGAAGCGTTTTCACGGGGAAAATCCTTTTGGAGGTTGGCTGTGTGAAAGGGAGGAAACGGGGGTTATTTCATGCCCGACAGCGTGATGCCGTCGATGAAACGGCGCTGCGCCAGCAGGAACGCGACGACGAGCGGCACAGCGATGATCGTTGCACTGGCCATCATCGGACCGTAGACGTCGCCGCCCAGATCGCCCTTGAATTCGCGAAGACCCAAGGGCGGCGTAAACAGGCTGCGGTCACCGGTGATCACGATGCGCGGCCAGAAATAATCGTTCCAATGCGCCACGACCGAGAAGATCGCAAAGGCCAGAAGCGCAGGGATCGCAGTGGGCAACATGACGCGCCAGATGATCGCGAACTCGCCCATCCCATCCATGCGCGCGGCATCAATCAGATCATCGGGCACGGTCATGAAAAATTGCCGCATCAGGAAAATGCCAAAGGCCGACACGATCCACGGCAGGATGAGGGCGGCGTAGCTGTTTGTGAGGCCCAGTTTTGCCAGCATCAGATAAAGCGGCAGCGCGATGGCATGGACCGGGATCAGCAGGCAAAACAACACGAGGGCAAAAGCGGCATCGCGCCCCCAGAACTTAAGCTTGGCCAACGCATAGGCGGCAGGCACGGCGATCAACGTTTGCAGCACAAAGATCGAGGCGGTGACGATCACCCCGTTTAGAAGGTAGCGCCAGAGCGGCGCGGCGGTGAACGCTTGGCTATAGTTGTCACGTACCGGGCGCACGAGGCACTCGGTCTCGTTGCCGCCCAGTGCCAGGCAGGTCGGATCGGGAAACAGCGCCTGCGACCCGAACACACCTCCGGTGCCCGTGGCAATCTCTGCGGGCGATTTGAATGAGGTCGAAATCATCACATAAAAGGGCAGCAGAACGATGATCGCGCCGAGGATCAAAAGCCCATGGGCCAGCGTCTGGCGGGTGGAAAAGCGATAGGTCATTGGTAATGCACCTTACGTTCGACAAAGCGGCGCTGCGCCACGCTGATCAGCATGACAAAGGCCAGAAAGAGGATGGTGATGGCCGCCCCCAGCCCGACGAGGTTCTGCGCAATACCTTTCTCGTAGATCGCGTAGATCATCACATAGGTGGATTTTGCGGGCCCGCCGTGGGTGAGGGCTTCGACCGTGTCAAAGACCTGAAATGAGCGGATCATCGTGATGGTGACGACAAAGACCGTCGTCGGTCCCAGCATCGGCCATGTGATCAGGCGAAACCGTTCCCAGCCACGTTTGACCCCATCCATAGAGGCCGCGCCGTAAAGATCGTTGGGCACCGAAGTGAGGCCCGCAAGATAGAGCACCATGTTGAAGCCAAAGCTCTGCCAGATGCCGATGAACGCCAACGTATAGAGCGCATAGTCGCGATCTCCGAGCCAAAGCGGAAAGCCATCGATACAGCTGCGTGCGAACCAGGACCACAGTTCCAGCGGCGTGCCACACCCCATCGCAAGCGTGCGGTTCACGATCCCCAATGTCGGGTGCAGAGCAAATTCCCACACGATCGCCATGGCCAGAAGCGAGGCCATGACCGGCAGGAAATAGACAGTTTTGTAAAACGACTGTCCCACATTGAGCGAGCGGATCAAAAGCGCCGCCCCCAGGCCCAGAAACACCGAAGCAGGGACCACCAGCGCGACATAAAGCACTGTGGCCACGATCATTTTGCGGTAGGAAGAGCCGGTAAAAATGTCGATGTAATTGCGCAGGCCCACCCAGTCGATGCTTGGGCGACCCAGCGTGTAATCGGTGAGCGACAGGAGTGCGGCGACCCCCACCGGCACAATCAGAATGAGGATCAGCAACACCAGCGCCGGGGCAAAGAGCACCATCCCTGCACGGGCTTGCCGTCGCTCGGGGTGCTCGGGGCGCACGCTCCGCTGTTGGTTCGGAACACTCTTCGTAAGAGAGGCGAGATCAGACATGGCGTGCCACCTTGTCATGGACGTTGTCATGGACCTTGTTCTGGGCGCCGACAGGGGCGGCTTTGCCAGCGCTGTCAAAGCCGCAAATCCGTTCGGGCGCGGCGGTAAGACGCATCACGTCACGCACCTTGACGTGCCCGCGCGCCGAAGACGGCAATCGGACGGTCACAGGCATTGGCACACCGGCTGCGTCAAGGTGCACGAACAGGTCCGAGCCGAGGTTCTCGATCAACCGCACACGGCCCACAACCAACTCGCCCTCTTCGCAGGGCACAAAGGCCTCAGGGCGCACACCCAGATGCTCGATGGCGGGACCGTTTGCACGCAGGCCAGTGGCCATGTCACACAGGTGGATCGTGCCGCTGGCGTCGGTGTCGACCGGCAGGATGTTGATCGCGGGCGAGCCAATGAATTGCGCCACGCGAAGGTCTTGCGGGTGGTCGTAAAGCGCGTCAGGCGTGCCGACTTGCAGCAACTCGCCCTCCATCATCACCGCAATCCGGTCCGACATGGTCATCGCCTCGGCCTGATCGTGGGTGACATAGACAAAGGTTGCACCAAGCCTGCGGTTAAGCTGGGCGATCTCTGCGCGCATATGCACGCGCATTTTGGCGTCGAGATTGGACAGTGGCTCGTCAAGCAGGAACGCAGAAGGGTCGCGCACCAGTGCCCGGCCCAGGGCCACCCGCTGACGCTGGCCACCGGACAATTGCCCCGGCTTGCGGTCGAGCAGATGCGCAATGTCAAGCATCTCGGCCGCCTCGCGCACGGTGGTGCCAATCGCGGCGCGGGTCGTCCGGCTGCCCGGCAAGACGCGCCCGACCAGCGGCAACCGCTGTGCGCTCGACAGACGGCGCATGGTCAGCGGCACGGCGATGTTTTCGGCCACGCTGAGATGCGGGTAAAGCGCGTAGCTTTGAAACACCATGGCCAGATCGCGATCTGCGGCATGCAGCCCGTCGACGGGTGTACCGCCAATCGTCACCGATCCGCTGGTCTGGCTTTCGAGACCCGCCAAAATCCGCAACAGAGTGGATTTTCCGCACCCCGACGGTCCGACAAGCGACAAAAATTCGCCGTCCGCGATGTCAAGCCCGACGCCTTTGAGCACATCGGTGTCGCCAAAGGACTTTCGGATGTCTCGGAATTGGATAGTCGCCATGACGGCCCCCTTCGCTCTGTTCGGGGCTTCATAGGAAGTTTCTGCAACAGTCATGTTACGGTTACAGGAAGTTCCTATAGGTCTCACATGAAGACCTTGTTGCCCAAAGAGGCGCTTGCCGCCCTGACCTTCGCTCGCCTGCGCGCCCTCAACGGTGTGATGGAAACTGGTAGCTTTTCGGCTGCCGCGCGGCGCATGGACGTCTCGCAGGCGACGATCAGCCAACAGGTGCGCAATCTGGAACATGCGCTGAATGCGGAATTGTTCAAACGGGTGGCCAACGACATGGTGCCCACCAAACTGTGTCAGGACATCTACAAGACATCACGAGAGATCGAGGATGCGGGAGAACGCATTGCGAAAACCCTGTCGCAACACAGCACATTAGAACAGGGCGAACTGCGTGTGGGTTTGGGAAATCCTTTGCCGGGTATGGCGTTGATTGCGGCGTTTCAGGACCATTTCCCGAATGTGAACGTGAACATCGAGATGGGAAGCTGGGGCAAGATCGTACAAGCCGTGACCGAAGGTCGGGTTGATGTCGCGGTTTTGCCCGAGGTGCCCGACCAGCCACGCTTCAAACGGCGCAAGATTCAGAGCCAGTCCGTGGTGGTGATCGTCCACCCCGAGCACCCGTTGGCGGCTCAGACCGAAGTGAGTTGTCGCGATCTTATGCGGGAACGGCTGATCATGCGCACGGCGGGCTCCTCGACCCAGCGCGTTGTCGATGAAGCCTTTCAAAAGGCCGGGCTGTCTCCGCGTGCCTCCATCGTCCTCGACACCCGCGACGGGGTTCTGGATGCGGTTGCACATCGGCTTGGGGTTGGCTTTATGTGGAACAAGGGCGCCAGCCGCCAAGACGGTTTCATCCAGATCCCGTGCCGGGAAATGCATCTGGAACGGTCCGATTACGTCTTTACCCTGCGGGCGACCAAAGGCACCTTGCCGGAGGTGTTCTTTGCGTTCGATCGCCGTGGATTATGAGGTCTCAGCGTGGCGCATGTTCACAACGCATGAGCGCTTATTGCTGATCGCGCAAAGACCCTCCCAACCGCCGCGCAGATCCCGGCATCACCGGCGGCAAGGAGACCGTTACATCGAACCACGGCGTTTGATGGCCTCTTCCGCGATCAAGGCGGTGAGGCGGAAAAACCCATGCACCATTTTCGTGTAAGGCAGCAGCAGAAACAGCGTCGCCACGGCACCGAGATGAAGCACCAAAAGGATCGGCATCACGGCACTTCCCGTTGCGGCATATAGCGCCAGCCCCGATGCGGCAGTGAAACCCAACAAAGCGATAAAGCCCATCTCGCCGCCCCAGACCCGTTTGGCGCCGAGTTCAGGGTCCGCTTTGGTTTTGAGCCAACCCAGACCAATCGTCCCGATCACCAAGAGGATACCTCCGGTGACGCCGAACATCTTGGGCAGGCTCAAGAGGGGATAAGGCGCTTTGAGGTCGAGGAGGTAGTGCATCAATGTCGCGACAGAGGTGGCGGCAAAGCAGAGCAGAAAGCCGAACAAAACCGCCTGATGGAACCAGCGCCGTGCATCGGTGTAGCGATCTTCGCGCTCGAAATTACAGCCCTGCCCCTGCCCGCCATTGAGGTTTTTGAGCTGCCCGGCCTGTTTGAACGCGATGAAAACATCGCTCAACACCATCTTCGGCGCGCCTGTTTCCGTCCAATACCGTCTCAGCCCCACGGCCACGGCATATAAGGGCAAAAGGAACGCAGGCGCAAAGAGCGCCACCATCAGGTTATGCGACAGCTCGGCGTAGAACCCTTCGCCACTGACCGGCCGCATCACGGAGATCAGAGCCATCAGCAGGGCAAACCCAAGCACAAGCACCCCGGCGATGGCGACACCGCTGCGATGGAACGCCTTGGCCAGAACCTGTGGTCCCACCAAGCGTTCCCAACTGTCTTGGCGCACCTCGGCCAAGGCTGCCGGGATGTTAAGCGCAAATTCATGCGGCTCGGTGTATTGGCAGGAGTAGTAGCAGCCCCGACAATTGTGGCACAGGTTTGCCAAATGGGTCAGGTCGCCATCGGCAAAGGCTTTTTCCCGCGTCATGGCGGGGAAAACCGAACAGAACCCTTCGCAATAGCGGCAGGCATTGCAGATCTCGATCTGGCGGCGGGCTTCGGAAAGATGGGTGTCAAGCGACATGCTGCGCCTCCTGAGAAAGGACAATTTTGGCGGCCTCTTGCCCGGCAATCCGCCCGAACACTGTGCCGATGGTCATGCCAAAGCCCGCAAGGTACCCTTGGCCAAGGATCGAACCCGCCATGATCTCGCCCGCCGCGAACACATTCGGGAGCGGACCATTTGTGGTTTGCACACGGGCGTCATGTCCGGTTTTCAAACCGAGATAGGTAAAGGTCACACCGGGGCGGAGTTGATAGGCATAGAACGGCGGGTGACTGATCGTGCGCGCCCAATTGGTTTTGGGCGGGGTGAGGCCGGTGGTAGACAGACCGTCCAGTTCGGTGGGCGTGAAATCGCCCTCGGTGCAGGCGGCATTAAAGGTCTCGACGGTTTGGACCAGCGCGTTGGGATCAAGCCCAAGTTTGTCGGCCAGATCGTCAATCGTGTCGGCCTGCACCGGCGGAAACACCGAGGGCATGAACAGATCGCGCGAACGCGCATCAATGATGGCATAGCCGACCTGATCGGGCTGACCCGCCACAAGCCGCCCCCAGATCGCATAGCGTTTGGGCCAAACATCCTCGCCCTCATCATAGAACCGCTCACCATCCCGGTTCACCACGATCGAGAATGGCACACAGTCAAGCCGCGTCACGATCCCACCGTCAAATTTCGGCGCGCGGCCATCAATCGCAACCGCGTGGCATTGGGTCGGATCGCCAACACTCTCACAGCCCTGATCAAGCATGTCGCGCAGCACTACGCCGCGATTATAGGGCGTGCCGCGGATCAGGAAATTCGCCGCCGCAGGCCCCCATGCGCGGGTGAGCCATTCAAGATCGGATTGGAACCCGCCCGAGGCCAGCACTACGGCGCGCCCCTTGATCTCAACCGTATCGCCCCCCGCAAAGGACACTGCGACATGGGAGAAACAGTCCCCGACCATCCCGATATGCGACACCTGCGCATCGTATTTCACAGTGACCCCAAGATCCTGCGCAGTATTGTAATAGGCGTTGACCAGTGCCTTGCCGCCGCCAAGAAAGAACGCATTCGTTCGCGATAAAGACAGCGTGCCGGAGAGTGAAGGCTGGAACCGCACACCATGCGCCTCCATCCACGGCAGGCATTCTTCAGACGCACGGATGGCGTGGCGGGCGAGGGATTCGTCCGTTTTGCCCTTGGTGACCAGCATCAGATCGTTGAAGTACTCGTCTTCGTGATAGGCCCCGGTCAGCACCGAAAGCGGGCCTTGATGCATGCAGCGGAAATTGCGGGTGTGGCGCGAATTGCCGCCGCGATAGGTTTTGGGCGCGCCTTCCAGAATAAGCACTTTTGCGCCCGCTTCGGCGGCGGTGATGGCCGCGCAAAGCGCCGCGTTGCCGCCACCGACAACAATCACATCCCACACGGTGTCTTTAACCGATTTCACCTCTTTAACCGTTTTCACCATTGCTCAATCCTCCTCAATGGCACGCTCACGCGCACGCAATCCTTTGAGCCGCGCCCGCTGAGCGGCCTCGATATGGGCCCGCATTTCGGCTTCGGCGCGCACACCATCGCGCGCGTTCAGCGCCGCCATGATCCGCCCGTGTTCTCCGACCGCGCTCTGCGCGCGGTCGGCATCCAACAGAGTGGTCGGGCCAAGGATCATCATCGTCTTTTGCAAACTGCTGATGGATTTGATGAGAAACCGGTTCTTCGCGGCGTCTTGCAAAATCATATGGAACTGGCGGTTGATTTCTGCGGCTTTCGCCTGATGACCAATGGCCTCTGCGAACTCGGCATTGAGCGCCGTCAGCTCAGACAGCTCCACCTCGGAGGCCGCGCGCGCCGCGAGCCGTGCCGCTGTGCCTTCCAGAACCGCACGCATTTCGTAAAGCTCCATGATCTCGGCATAGCCCAATGCGCGCACAGTCGCTCCAAGACGCGGCTGGTGCACGACAAGCCCGTCACCCTCAAGCAGTCGCATCGCCTCGCGCACCGGCGTACGGGACAGGCCAAGGCGCTCTGCAATCTCGACTTCGCGTAGCCGCATTCCCGGTTCGAGAACGCCATTGCGAATCTCCTCAAGCAAGCGGCGATAGGCGCTTTGGCCCTGAGGAATTTCGTCGGTGTGGTCTGACATATCTGACCTCTTGTGATTTTGTATCCTAGTGGATACATTCGGATACACATCATGTCAACCAGATGAGGCCCATATGATCCATCGCTTGCTCTCATCCCACCCAATCGCCCTACGGCGGCTGAAAACCATGGCGATTGCGCTGAGCGGAGCGGGGATTTTCATCGCTCTGGGTCTGCCCCTGCCCTTTCTGTTCGGTCCGCTTCTGGCCTGCCTCATTGCCGCCCTCGCGGGTCAGTCCCTGCAAGGCATGGGCCAGGTTTCGGTGGCGGCGCGCACGATTCTGGGGGTGGCGGCGGGGGCCTCAATCACCCCAGACGTCGTGCACGCCCTCCCCAAAATGGCGCAAACCGTGGCACTGGTTCCGGTCTTTGTCGGGCTGATCGCCTTGGTTGGACTGCCGTATTTCCGCGCCCTCGGATATGATCGGGTCACCGCTTGGTATGCGGCCATGCCCGGCGGATTGCAGGACATGGTGGTGTTTGGCCAAGAAGCGGGCGGCGACGCACGCGCGCTCTCACTGATCCATGCGACACGGGTTTTGATCATCGTGACCTTGGCCCCGATCATTGCCGTGCAACTCTACGGCGTTGGATTGAGCAACCCGATCGGCCTGCCTGCACGTGAGCTTCCATGGGATCAGATTGGGCTGATGGCCTTTGCGGCATTGGTCGGATGGAAAGTCGCCGAGAGGTTTCATCTGTTCGGTGCATCAATCCTTGGACCAATGATCTTGGCGGCCACCCTGTCCCTCACCGGTCTTTTGCATATGCGCCCGCCGCGCGAGGCGATTCTGGCCGCGCAGCTTCTGATCGGCATCGGCATTGGTGTCTGTTACGTCGGGGTGACATGGCGCGAACTGAGGCGCTTTGTTGTCTCAGGCGTGGTGTTCGTCGCCCTGCTCGCCGCCCTCTCGGCGGGGTTCACTGAGGCGATCACCTTGCTGCATCTGGCACCCCCGGTGGATGCGTTCCTGGCCTTCGCGCCCGGCGGACAGGCCGAGATGACCGTGCTGGCCATCGTCACCGGGGCGGATTTGGGATTTGTGATCGTTCACCACCTGACGCGGGTGATCATCGTGATCCTGGGCGCGCCGATTGCGGCCAAGATTATCCTGCGACGAGATTGATGGGTGCGCCTGATGTATAGGCGTTGATCTGATCGTAGATTTCACCGAATTGCAGATCGAATTCATCGCGCGTGACAAACCCAATATGTGGCGTGGCGATCACGCGCGGGTGGGTGAGCAGCGGGTCATTCGAGTCAAGCACTGGTTCGACGTCAAAGACATCAAGGGCGGCCATCGCCGGACGTCCTTTGGTAAGCGCGGGCAACAGCGCACCGACCTCGATCAACCCGGCGCGGGAGGTGTTGACCAAAACGGCATCCGCACGCATCTGGGCAAGGTCTTTCGCGGTGACAATGCCACGGGTCTGCGGCACCAACCGTAAATGCAGCGAAATCACATCCGCCCCGCCGAAAAACGCCGCGCGGCTTTCGGGCACGGTCTCGCCTGCGGCCACAAGAGCGGCCCGCCGCGCCGCGCTGCCCCACCAAATCACCTCCATACCAAAGGCGCGGGCATATCCGGCGACGAGTTGCCCAATGCGGCCCGCCCCATAAATCCCTATGGTGCGTCCTCGCAGCGAACGGCCCACACCCGCCTGCCACTGTCCGGCTTTCAGCGCCGCCATTTGCGCGGGCAGATCGCGCATCGCGCTCAGGATCAACGCCCATGTCAGCTCCGCCGCAGAATGGTTCGGCGCGGCATCGGATTTTTGCGAACAAAACGCGATGCCAAGATCGGTGCAGGCCTGTGTATCGACATGGGGCCAGGCCCCGCGCGCAGAAATCAACCGGAGATTCGGCAAACGCTCAAGCAGGCTTCGGGTGATCTGTGTGCGCTCGCGAAACAAAACCAACGCCTCGGCTTGGGCAAGGCGTTGGGCAAGGATCCCCTCGGAGGCGCTGTCAGTCCAGACCGTGACCTCATGACCCGAAAGACGGGCAAAGGAGGGCAAACTGCGCAGCGTGTCCGACCAGTCATCCAGCACATGCACCCGCATCTCGATCTCCTTTACGCTTTGCCGTCCCAGATCGAAGAAGGCACGAAAACTTCGCCGCGCGCAAGCAGACGCGCGGTGCGGAGCAGGCCCGCAGATTTCAGATGAAAGCCCGTGTCATCCGAGGCATAGTCAACGGTCACGTCAATCTCGCCGCTCGCATGTTCGATCCGCACCAACGCGGGGCTGCCGGAGGGGGGGGCGAACAGTCCTTCGGCCACGGTGCCGGGGGTCAGGACGCAAGAGGCAAGGCATTGCGCGCCGGTCACCGCCATCGTCGGGTGGCAATTCCACGGCATGAAATACCGTGCGGTGATCGTGCCACCATGGCGGGGGGCGGCCAGCAGGGCAAATTTCGGGGTCACCGATTTGGACACATCCCCCATCCCCATACGCCTGCCCGCCTCAAGGCGGATCGGCTCCATCCGCGCGTAAAACGCACGGTTCGCGTCCAACTCTTCGGCGCTTTCATATCCGGTCAGACCAAAGTCAGAGGCGCGTGCGATCGCAATCGGCATCGCCACATCCATACATGTCACCTCAATCCCGTCGATCACATCGCGCACCGCCCCCGTGGGCAAAAGCGCCCCTGTGGCGGAGCCGACGACATCCATAAAATTCAGATAAATCGGAGCCGATGTGCCCGGCACACCGTCAACTTTCGCCTCGCCCTCATAGCTCACGCGCCCGTTCGGGGTGGACACGACCGCCTCGACGCGCGCGCCAGTGTTGACCGACCGGATTCGGACACGCGTTTCGTCACCGGTCGGCGTGATCAGGCCCATTTCGATCGCGGCAGGGCCGACACCCGAAAGGATATTGCCGCAGGTCGGCTTGTAATCCACCAGCCGATCCTCGACCGACACCTGGGCGAAAAAATAGTCGATATCGACCCCCGGAACATCGGATTTCGACAACATCGCAACCTTGGTCGTCACCGCAGCGCCGCCACCGATGCCATCAATATTGAGCTTTTGCCCCGAACCGAGGACCGCGACCAAAACGCCCGACAGCGTATCGTGATCTTCGGGCAGATCAGCGCGGTTGAAATACGGCCCGCGCGAGGTCCCGCCGCGCAACAAAAGATAGGGGATTGCAGTTTGGGTCATGTCACACCTTCGGCAAAAAATGAGTGTGCCCCCCGACAGCGTCGGAGGGCTGGTCAATGTGGGATCAGCGGAAGGGCCAAGGCAGATCGAGATAGGACTGCGCCAGACCCGAGGGGAAATTGAGCGAGAGCATCTTGGCGATCAGCAAGATAAAGGCCGCCGCTGCCGCCGTCATGATCAGCGTCTGAAGGGGCTTGGCCCGCGCCCTCACATGCAGGAACGCCACGAAGAACAGGATCATCGCGAGGTAAAAGCCGATCAGCGCTGAGGCCAGAACCAACCCGCCGATCCAAAACGCCCCGCCCCAAAGCCCACCGATTCCGGCTTTGCCGACCGTCTCACCATCCAACTCACTGTCGTAATGCGAGACATGACCACGATGCCCAGCGATCAGTTCCGGCAGCAGCCACAGGGCCATCGCCAAACCCACCACAGCCACGGAGGCGGGGAAGACGGCGGCAAGGAAACTTTGGTCAAGCGCGTCCTTCAGCCCGGCGATCAAGAGTCCTACAATCATCAGCGCAAAGATGATTTGCGGAGCGCGGCTGGTCCAACGGCCTTCGTGTTCGTCGGTATCTTTGGACGCCGAGACGACATGCCCGGTGTCGTCCACGCGTTTGCGAATACCAAAGATCACCGAGGCGAGTGTCAGCACACCGATGATGATCACCCCCGGACGGGTCACGAAGGACCAATCGTAGAACTGCACCGCTTGATACAGGTAGGTTTCGGATTGCGGGGCCAGCACGAAGCCGATCAGCATCGCAGGGCGCGGCCAAGCAAAGCGTTTCATCAAGATACCGAGCAAACCCAGGGACAGGAGCGCCAATAGATCGCCAATGTCACGGGTCGCCTGGAACGCTGCAAAGCAGATGAGCGTGATCATGAACGGTGCCAGCAACGGAAAGCGGATCTGGGTCAGGCGCGAGATTGGAATCGCGAGCAAGAGACAGATCCCCGCGCCCATCACGTTGGCGAGCGCCAATGACCAGATCACCGAATAGGTGACATCGAGGTTTGTGGTGACCATCGCCGGTCCGGGTTCCATGCCCAAAAGCACCATCCCGCCCAAAAACACCGCCATCGACCCCGATCCGGGAATGCCGAACAGCATCGTCGGCAGCAAAGCCCCGCCCTGCATCGCGTTGTTCGCACTCTCAGGGGCCACAACGCCGCGCGGATCGCCTTTGCCGAAATTTTCAGGATTTTTGCAGGTCTGGACCGCGTGCCCATAGGCGATCCAATCGACCACCGAACCGCCAAGCCCCGGAATGGCGCCAATCATACAGCCCATGCCCGAACAGCGGATGGACAGCCAAATGTTGGAATACCAATCGCGAAACCCCTTCGCCCAGCCGGAGCCAAGCGGCGGGCGATCCGAAATCGAGGCGTTGCGGCGCAAAAGATCGGAAATCTCGGGGACGGCAAACAGGCCAAGGCCAATCACGACAAGAGGAATGCCGTCGTACAGATAGCCCATGCCGAACGTCATGCGGAACTCGCCCGTCGCGGGCGCCCCCCCAATCGAACCGATCAGCAAACCCACCGCACAGGCCGCGAGGCCTTTTGCCAAAGAACGCCCGGCCAGAACTGCCACCATCGACAGGCCGAACAGCGCCAACATGAACAGTTCAGCCGAGCCGAACATCAAGATCAAGGGCCGCGCCACAACGACAAAACCGGTCAGCACAACGGCCCCGAATATCCCGCCAAACATTGACGAGATAAAAGCCGCAGACAGCGCCCGTGCCGCCTGGCCTTGGCGAGCGAGCGGGAAGCCGTCGAGCACCGTCGCCTGCGAGGCAGAGGAGCCGGGAATCCCCATCAACACGGAAGAGAACGTATCCGATGTGGGGATCACCGCAACGAGGCCGATCAGCATCGCCAGAGCAGAAATATCGTCCATCCCGTACAGAAAGGGCATCAACAAAGAGAGGCCGGCGATGCCTCCCAATCCGGGGATCACCCCGATTACGAGTCCAACTGTCACGCCGATGAGCATGTAAAGCAGATGATCGAAAGTCATGAGCGCAGAGAGCGCTGCCAATAGGGTATCGGCCACGGGGAAGTCCTCCGGGGAAATTCAGTGTATATGTGTGGAAAAAGGGGGGGTGACGGCAGACCTGCGATCACCCCCGACGTTTGACCCGGCTTTGGGGTTATTCGCCGAGCTTCACGCCATAGTGCGCGCCGAGCATATCGACGACATTCTTGCGGTTTTGCGTCGAAATGGTCGTGCCCATCTCAAACAGCCCTTCTGCTTTGCCGCCTGTGACCTGCTCGTAGGACCCGAGGACGGCTTGTTTATTCGCCAGATACTCGGGATCTTGCTTCATTGTCTCAAAGGCCGCATTGAAAGCCGCCACGATATCGTCTGGCGTGCCTTTGGGCAGAACCGCCATTTTCTGGGCCGGGAACCCCGCGATGAAGAAGGCCACAAAGGCATCGTAATCGTCGCCTTCGGGCGCCATGCCCGTCAGCATTTCATAGGCTTCGGGGAAGCTCGGAATATCCGGGAAATTCGGGTCGCGCACGATGGTGCCTGCCTCATCCAACACCCCCCATGAGAACAGCGGAACAGCTTGTCCTGCCTCGACCAAAGGCTGTACGTTTTTGATGTAGGCCGAGGAGGTTTGGTAGTCGATGTTCGTTTCACCACGTTCAAACGCCAAACGGCCATCGCCGCGCCCTTTGAACCCGAACACATGCTGCACATCCAAACCCATAAGTTTGAATCCAAGCAACGGCACCAGATCAAGCGAGGTGGCCCCTTGGCTTGCATATGTGAGCTTTTGACCTTTCAGCTTTGCAAGATCTGCCACGGCTTCAACGCCGGTTGACGGGGAGGTATAGACCACACCGCCGGTTGGCGCGGCCATGGCGATTTTCCAGTCTTTATATTCGTATTTGACGCGCGGATCACCGAGCAGATACGGGAATTGCGTAGACCCCGAGGTCCCAAGCAAGGTCAAGCCGTCGGGCTTGGCGCGCACAGCAAACAGGTTTGCCCCTTTTGTCGATCCGCCACCGGGTTCGTTGACGACAACAACGGTCGGCTGACCCGGCAAATATTTCGACAGCAAAGGTGCGTTGAACCGCGCCCATGTATCCGATCCGCCCCCTGCCGAGAACGGAATGATCCATTCGATCGTTTTTCCAGAAAAATCCACTTCGGCCCAAGCCGGCGACGTCATCATCGCACCAGCGGTCGCCAAAGCCATGCCCAACGCTTTGCGGCGGGTCATTTTAAAATCGGTCACGTGTTGTCCTCCCATTCTGCATTTTTGATCGCCGATGTTTAAGCGATCACAACGCCCTTGCTTTCTCCTCTCAAGCGCGCCTTGTTAGGGTTATAGCCAGCCAACCTGTCCAAATCCTGTCCGAGGCGAAATGCGTATTGCAATCATCGAAGATAATGAGAATTTAGCAAAGGGGATAAAAAATTCTCTTGAAGATCAAGGTCTTGGTGTGAACTGGATCGCGAACGGAATTGAGGGCGCTGCGTTTTTGCGCCAAGAGAACCCTGATGTTGCGATCATTGATGTCAACTTGCCGGGACAGGATGGCCTGTCGATTGTACGCGAAATACGCCAACGAGGTGATACGATTCCGGTGTTGATTCTGACCGCCATGGGCAAGACGTCCGAGCGGGTGATGGGGCTTGAGGCGGGGGCGGACGACTATTTGGTCAAGCCTTTCGAGATGGCGGAACTGATCGCAAGAGTGCGCGCCTTGGCCCGCCGCAGGCCAATTTTGCAATCCCCCACAACAGAGATCGGCGCACTCCGTTATCACTCTCAACGCCGCACATTACAGGGTCCTGCAGGGGATCTGGAGCTGCCACGGCGTGAGTTGGCCCTGTTCGAATGCCTGCTCGACAACCGTGGCCGGATCATCTCGCGCGATCGGATTTCTGACACGCTCTATGGCACCGGTGCCGAGATTGATTCCAATGCGATTGAACTTTTGGTGTCGCGACTGCGACGCAAACTGGACGGCTCCGGTGTCCTTATTCGGACAGCCCGCGGCCTTGGCTATATGCTTGACGAGGAAAAGCCGTGAAACTGCGCCTCCGCCGTCTGGCCCTGCGCGAGCGCCTGTTTTTGATGATTGTTGCGCCGCTCGTGCTGGTCGCCATTCTGGCAAGCGTTGCGCGGTATCTCCAATTCACCAATGTGTCGCGGCAAGTCTATGACAACACCCTCTATTCTATCGCGCTCACGATCTCCCGCGATGTGATGCAGTCGCAGGGTGACATGCTCACGACCCAGCTTTTGAATGCCATGACCAACGCCTTGGGAGATGAGATATTCTACCGCGTCACGGGGCCGAATGGGGCCTATGTCACCGGCTATTCCGATGCCCCGATTTCCTCCTTTTCGGCCGCGCTGGAGCCGGGCAAACCCAACTACTATGACAGCGTTGCCAACGGCGTTCCGGTGCGCGCATTGATCATGCAGGACTATGTGAACGAGAACGGCGGCAAAGGGTTGGCGACGGTTGAGGTCTGGCAAACGGTTTCGCAGCGAAAGGCACTGAGCCATGATCTGATCTTTCAAACCATGCTCTATTTCGCGATCCTGGTCTCGACCGCGGCTTTGACAGTCTGGTTCGGGATCACCTTCGGCTTGCGGCCTTTGCGCGAGTTGGAAGGGGCCATTTTGGCCCGCACCCCCGATGATCTCAAGCCAATCCGCCGTTGGGTGCCAGAGGAGCTGTCCACCCTCGTCGAAGCCATGAACAGCCTGTTCACCCGGCTCAACACCGCCTTCGCCCTGCGCGACGCCTTCATTTCGGACGCAGCACATCAGGTGCGAAATCCGATCGCCGCGATCCAAGCACAGGCAGAGGCGGCGATGACCGCGCCGACCGAGAAGGTTTTGCGCGAACGCATCGCCGATGTCGCAGATGTGGCGCGCCGGACGGGTCGGCTGACCCATCAGCTCCTCTCAATGGAACGTGTCAGAGGGCGCAAAATGCGCAGCCTCGCAAGCCCGATTGATATCGCCACAGCGGTCGAGGACACGACACGCAGTTTCGCCGAGCGGGTGATCACGCAAGGTGTGGCAGTGATCTACGAAGTGACGGGAGAGCGGCGACTGATACAGGCGGACGGCATTTTGATCAACGAAGTGCTGATGAACCTGCTCGACAACGCCGTGACCTACGCGGGAGAGACCCCGACAATCACCGTCACCCTGCGGTTTCTCGCGACCGAGGTTTGGCTTGAGGTTGCGGACGATGGTCCCGGCATCTCTGATCCCCTGCGCGAGAGGGTCTTTGATCGGTTTTTCCGCGCCGACCCCGACACGTTGCAAGGATGTGGCCTGGGCTTGGCAATCGTGCAAGACATCGCGCGCAGCCATAATGGCCGCGCCATCGTCCTTCCCGACACCAAGGGGTGTACCATTCGCGTCATCCTGCCGAATTGAAAACAATGGTGTTGTCACGTTTGTTTGAACGGCGCACCCTCGGCGTTCCCACCACATATTAGGGGTCCTGTCTTGCCTCGCTCGAGGCAACACCGCGCGCAAGGGACACAACAGGACCCGCAGAAACTGCGTTTATACAAAGACAAGGGACCCTATCGGTTTGCCTTCCAAGCGCAGACGGCGCAGGGCCTGATACACGCGGATGTTTTCCTCGACCTCATCGGGCTTCATGTCCAACGACAAGGTGGCCCGAGCATCGTTGTCGCGCCCGTCGAGACCATACACGAGGGCAAGATTGCCGCGAACATAAGGCGCGGCCAGCGGATCTTTGACGAGTTCCTGTAAGATCGCCGTCCCTCGGATGATGTCCCCAGACAACGCAAGCGACAGGGCATAATTGCTCCGAAGGATGAAATTTGTCGGGTAATAGGACAGGCCGTCCTCATACACACCCTGCGCCTGTTTGTGCTGTGAAAGCGTGTCCAACGCGACACCTTTCCCGGTAAGGGCGGACACATTCCGTTGATCCACCCGAAGCGCTTTGTCATAAGCCTCCACGGCCATCTGCGAACGATGTTGGGCCAGATAGACCCGCGCCAACGTTGTCAGAACGTCGGCATTGCTCGGCGCCAGTTCATGTGCCCGCAACAGGACCGCCTCGGCCCGGCTGTTTTGTCCCATCCGCGCATAGCTGTTCCCCGCGCCCAACAGCGCAGGAACGGAGACGGGGTCGGCGACAAGAACTTTCTCGAACAATCGCGCGGCAGTCTCATTGTCTCCGGCCTCAGAGGTCGCCTGTGCAAGGCGCAGCGTATCCGCGCCTGCCGTGACACTCCCCGCCCCGTCGTTGGACAGGTCCATGGTGCAAGCGGACAAACTGAACACGAGAAGAACAGGGACAAGGGCGCGGGTGATGTGAGAGAAAAAGGGCAATGGTTTACTCCGGTCGGGCTGATGAGGGCGGGTGTGAAGGGGGGCAGAAACATGTATCATCGGACAAGGGCAACCTTTCCGCAGGCGACGCCATCAAGGGTGAGGTCGGCCTGACCGATCCCGATGCCGAGCACATTCAAAACACCGTCGAGCAAGGCATCAATCGGCGTCAACAAAGCACCAAGCAATTTCCCCGGCAAAACGTCGAGTACAGAGTCCACAAGCGCGACAACCGGTGTCAGCAAAAGCGACAACAGCCCTCCAAGTAGGGATTGGCTTTGACTGCTGATGCTGATCTCCAAATTGTTGGGGTCCAGCAAGGATGCAACCGTCGAGGCCAGCAGGCTGCCGGACCCAACAGTTTTCGGGCTGCCCGCGATGTCGGACACGAGAAAATCAATCTGTGGCTGTAACGCATTGCCTGTCGCGGCATGGGCTTTCAATTGCAGGGTGAAGAGGTCAATCGTGATCAAAGCGAGGTTCAGCTCCAGATCCAAGAAGTCCGCAGGGCTAAGGTTGGCCGCGTCAAGCGGGGTGGTCGTGTCCTCAAAGGCCGGAGCATCGAATTCACCGATGAACAACTCAACCACATGCGTGCCGTTTGTTCCGGTGAAAGGGGTAAGCCCCGTGTCGAAACTGGCGATCCGATCGTTCGGGCCGCTCGCATCACAATAAAGATCCGTCAACGTCACTGTTGCACTTGCGATTTCGGCATAAATCGGCAGGCGTAAGGACAAGGCGGACACCCCCACCCCAAGCCCGCTGAGCAAGGATGGAGACAGATCAACGTCCAATTTCAGCCGCACCTGCGCGGTGTGGAGCGTCGCTCCGCGTTCGCCGAGGTTGATCCAGCTCGAATATGCCTCGCGTTCGCCGACAACGACAGCCAAATCCACATTGCCCAGAACATTTGGAATGGGCAGGCCGACATCGGCCTCGATCAGACGGTTTGCATTGACGATGTCGAGCGTTGCTTTCAGCACATCAAGCGCCGACACAGACACCGTGCCAAGACGATCCTCCAGTTGAATCGCCACGTTATCTCCGGAGATGCCGATCAGCTCAGACGCATTAAAAGACCCACATGCTGTACAATTCAGGATCGCCGTCAGCACATCTGTTGAACCCGAGACAAGCCCGGTGTCCAATAGCGCACCCGCCACATCAAGCAGATCGATCTCCGAGGTGAGTATCTCCGCATAATCAAGCGCAACAAGATCGGCCCGCACCGCCAACGCGTCCGTAAAGGTCAGAAGATCAATCTGTGTATCCAGCAAGGCTTGGTAATCCAAGAGAGAGAGCGACACGTTTGACCCAAGCGCCGCGCCGAGCAATGCGTTCAAGATACCGCCATCCAGATCGAGCAGTCGCGATCCAAGGCTGAAAGATGCAAAATCAAATCGTGCCGCCGTTGCAGACGCCGAAAGAGGGGTGCTGTCCGTGTCCAAAAACGTTTGAGAGAAAAACAAAGGTGCGGCACCCTTCAAAACAACCTCTGCCGCATTGACATCCACATCGGACAGATCGCGCGTCTCAAACCTGTCCTCTGCCGGAAGGGCGCTGTCATAAATGTAGCGACCGTATTCCAAAGACGTCAGCGCCGAAGCCTCAAGCCTATTGCCGATGACGGTCGCCTGAGCATGATCATCCGGCGTCCCACTCAAGTTCAAAACGGCACTGATTGCGGTCATATCCGCCTGTGTTTGCAAAGATTTTTGCCGAAAATACAGCGATCCGAGGTCGATCCCGATGGCCATAAAGCCCACAGCAACTGTCAGAAAAAGCGCGACGATGATCGCCACAGCACCGCCCTCTTGTGAGCTGTATTTGCGGAAACACGCTTTAATACGCAAGGTAGCTGCTCCGCGTAATATCCGTGATCCCGATGTTTAGAAAGCTGTCTGCAACCTCAACCGCTGTGCCACTGAGATCATAGGTCAACGTGATCTGAATGGCTGGCATGGTGCCCTCAATCATGTCGATATCGGCGGAAATATGGCTGGCATTCAAAAAGGAAAACCGCCCGCCCGGCGAAGTCAGAAAGCTTGTTGCACGTCCTTCTCTATCGGCAAGAAACGGTTCGCTGACAGAATACCGCGCCGCTTCGGCCGCGAATTGCTGTAGGCTATTGGCGATGGCGAAATACTGGCCAAAGCTGATGATCCCGAACAGGATGCTCAGCAACAGAGGCAGCACAAGCGCGAATTCGACCGCCGTCGCGCCGTCGTCTTCGCACCGATATCGTTGCACCCGTGTCACGATCACGATCCTCCATTCATGAGATTGTCCAGAATGCTCAGAGCCGCCGGGCCGATCAGCACGATAAAAAGCGCGGGCATGATGAACAGGATAAGCGGAATGGTCATCAAAGCCGGGAGACGCCCCGCCTGTTCCTCTAATCTCAAAAGTCTTTGAGCCCGTGCATCCAACATCAAAGCGCGCAACGCGCCACGAAAGGGCGTGCCGTAGCGACCGGCTTGTGCCATCGCATTGGCGAACACGGACACCTCTGGCAAAGGCAACCGTTCCTCCAGATTGCGCCAGGCCTGTTCGCGTTCTGGCAACACCCCAAGTTCAACAACCAACTGTTGTAGTTCAATGGCAAGCTCTGGACATGCCGCATAGACCTCTCGCGCCACACGGCCGAGTGCGGGGACGGGCGCAAGCCCCGCTTCGCTCGTGATCACAAGCAATTCAAGCATGTCCGGGAAGCTGCGCCGCACTTTTTCAAGCCGTCGCTTCCGTTTGTGGGACAAGACAGCATCCGGTGCCCGTGACAGGACCAAAGCTGTTGCGCACACCACAACGATCGCGGTGAGGGGTTTGACCCCATCTTCAGAATTGAGTGCCAGCCAGAGCACCGACAGGATCACAGCGGCCACGGGCAGGACGAGCTTTAGAAAGGCGTAAATCAGATGCGCATCACGGCTGCGAATGCCCGCAGATTTCAAAAGAGCCGCCGAGGTTTCCGCCTCATCGCCCTTAACCACGGATACACGTTCTGCGGTCACTGCCGCCATCCGTCTCAAAATCTCTCCAGCTTTCAAGGATATGGGTTGAGAGACGACATCTTTGGTCTTTTTGCCCGCCGATGAGAGGCAGCGATCCAATCGACCGCGCCGTTTGCGATGGTCAATCAGAGCCAAGGCGATCAATTGCACAAGGCTCAGCCCAAGAATGAGCAAGAGTAGGAATGCGAGGCCCAAATATCCCATGTCAGACATCAATCCGGGACAGTTTGTACATGCTAAATATGCCCAAACAGAGGCTCAGAACCCCAACCGTCGCAAGCAAGAGTCCGCGAGAATCCTGGATCAGTGGTGCAAGATAGCCAGGGTTGAGCACAAAGATAATCAAGCCAATTCCAAAGGGCAGACTGGATAAAATCACAGCGCTGACACGGGTTTCGGCGGATAAAGCGGCGGCTTTCTTGCGCAGTTTACGCCGATCACGCAAAAGCACGGCAAGGTTTTCCAGCGTCTCCACAAGATTACCGCCCGTTTCTGCCTGCAAATTTGTTGCGACAGCAATGAACCGGGCCTCGGCCGTTGCAATACGATCCGCCATACTCGCAAGCGTCTCATCAAGCGGCCTGCCGACACGATGCTCATCGCGACAGCGCAGGAATTCTTCTTGTGCAATGCCTGAAGTGTGATTTGCAACGAGCCCTAGCGCCTCGCTGAGGGGTTGCCCCGCGCGCAATCCACGGGCAAAAACATCAAGACAATCCGGCAATGCCTCGGTAAACCGCCTGATCCTGCGCGCTCTCAGAACATCGAAAACAGCATTCAAAACAATCCATCCGCTCCCGAGCGAGATCAGCCCCACCAAAGGCTTAGAGAGCGGGGTTGTCATGGCAAGACCCACACATGTCAGGGCGGCGATGAGGCCCATGACAAGAAGACTGGACAGGGGTGACAGGGTCAGACCTGCCTCACGCACCCGCCGTTGCAAGAGCCCCTGAACCCCGGCCTGCCGTTGTTTCAGCGCCGCTTGGGCAACGGTATTGGTGGTTTGCGACACTCTTTTGCGCACCAGTTCCGAGGTCGCGCCCGGATGATCCGCGGAGTATCTCACAAGGCGCGCGCGTCGAATGCGACGGCTTCTGTCCGTGAGCATCAACCCAACCGTGCCGACCGTGAGGCAGCCTGTAAAAATCAAAAGGAAGAGAGCAGCGGAGGCGATCATCTTTAGACACTCACGATTTGGCGCAATTTGCCATCAAGACCGTGTTCAATCGCCCGATCAATAAAGCCCGGCGTCAACCCGCTGGACACAAATTGCCCCCGAAGTGTCTCGCGCCCCTGTGTGGGTTCAGGCACAAAGCGGAACAATTCCTGAAGGCTGATCACCGACTCTTCACCCCCCACAATCTCCGAAATGGATGTCACCCGCCGCACCCCGTCCCGCATGCGCGAAATCTGGACGATCAGATGGATGGCATCCCGAAGTTGTTGCCGCACGAAAACCGTCGGCAAGACAATCCCCGACATGGCGATCAAATTTTCCATGCGCGTCAGGGCTTCACGCGGCGTGTTCGCATGCAGCGTGCTCATAGAGCCGTCGTGACCCGTGTTCATTGCCTGTAACAAATCAAACGCTTCCTCGCTGCGCACCTCACCGATGATGATCCGGTCAGGACGCATCCGCAGGGCATTGCGAAACAGCGCGCGCATGGGCACCTGCCCCGTGCCCTCAATATTGGGCGGGCGCGTTTCCAAACGCACAACATGAGGCTGCTGCAATCGCAGTTCGGCCGCATCCTCAAGCGTGACAATGCGCTCATTCGCCGGAATTTCGCGTGAGATCGCATTCAACAGCGTGGTCTTGCCTGACCCCGTCCCGCCCGAGACAAGGAGATTGAGGCGCAATTGCGCGGCGATGCGCAGGAAGTCCGCCATCGGGCCAGAGAGACTGCCCCGGTCAATCAAATCAGAGAGTTTTAAGTCGTCCTTTGGGAATTTTCGAATGGTCATGGTTGGCCCGTCGATGGCCAGTGGCGGGATGGTCACGTTGATCCGGCTCCCATCCATCAGGCGGGCATCCACCAACGGCGTGGTTTCATCGACGCGGCGACCCACAGCGCCTACGATCCGCGTCGCGATCGTCAAAACATGATCATCGTCGCGAAACGAAATATCCGCCAATTCCAACTGACCGTGACGTTCGACGTAAACCTGCTCTGGTCCGTTGACCATGATCTCAGAAATGCTGTCATCTGCCAAAAGCCGTTCGAGCGGCCCCAATCCGAGCATGTCATCGACGACATAATCGACGAGTTCCGCGCTTTCGACACCATTCAGATCAAACCGCTGCGATTTACTGACGGACATGACCGCATCACGAATGGCGCCGCGTTGAGCCGCATATTGCAATCCGGCAAGGGCGCGCAGGTCAAGAAGCTCCATGATCTCAGGCGCAATCTTCGCCCCCAAACGCATGACACGTCTGGTGAACTCTGGTTGATAATGGGCGCGCGGTCTGGCGTCCGGCCCAGCTTGAGCCGGGGTGTCGTTTTGCGCCTCAGCCACTGACACCAGATGTTTCATCAACTCGCGTTGCATGTCTCGCGACAAGCTCTGTTCGGTCGTGTCCTGATACCAATCAATCGCCGCACTTACTGCATAAAGACCGGTGACCGCGCCATCGGCCAGCAAAGACCGCACGCGGGCTTCGATAACCGGGCGCACGGTTGCGATGTCAGTCGGGTATGAAACGGCCTCACTCATGGCTTACGCCCTTTTCTTCCACCAGGACGTTTGCCGCACTTTGTCTGCGTCGTGACCTTTGCACATAGCCTGTGCGAGGTGCGCCACACGGCGGGCATAGGCGCTGTTTGGGGCAAGGGATTGCACGGGTGTGCCTTTCACATACGCACGCGCAATGTCGCTCGCACATGGTGGCAATGCGCAGGAGACCGGCAGATCGAGGGCACCGGCGACTTCCTTGGCACTCAGGCCAGCATCCCGGCGGGTCTGTGTGAGCACAAGCCAAACCCGCGGCGCTGCACCCGCCGCATTCCGATTGATCAAATCCATCAAACGCCCCGCAGATCGGACGGCACCAAATCCGGGAGCCAGAACCAAAATGAGATCATCGACGACATCCAAGACCGGGTTCTTCTCGGCAATCAACCGCCGCGGGAGATCAATCACAGTGGTCGAAAACGTCTCTTTCAAAGAAGCCACAAGGCCGGACAGACCCATTTCGCAGTTCGACAGCAAACTCATGTCTTCGATTTCAGCCGAGTAGACGGACAGCCCCGGTTGAACCTCATGCATGGTCGCCTGAAGAAAAGTGCTGTCCACGCGTTCCGGTGTTGAAAAGGCTTCAAACAAGCCGGACGTGGTCTCAATGTCCAGATCAACGGCCAAAGAGCCAAAGGCCAGGTCGGCATCCAACAGCCCGACGGTCGGTGTCACCGCTCGCTCCCCGCCCGCTCTGAACGCCACCGAAAGATTGGCGGCCAAAAGACTGGCGCCCACGCCACCGGAGACACCACAAACGGCAATGGCTCTCCCATGCGTGCGTTTGGTCGCTGAGGGAATGGCCTCAGAGGTCAGAATATCCGGCAATGGACCCGTCGCATCCAAAGGCAGCACAAGGTAGTCCTTGGCCCCGGCGGTCAAGAAGGCGCGATATGTTGCCACGTCATTCTCGCGCCCCAACAGGATGACTTCGGTTCCATCCGCAACGATATCACGCACTGCTTCGATATTGGCGGCGAGCGAGGTCTCACCAAGCTCTGCAATCATCACATCGCCAAATGTGGTCATACCTGACAGGCGCGCCATGGTTTGAAGCGTTCCCGTGTGGACCGTCGCATTGCTGTCCAGTGTCGTCTGTCGTAACAAATGGACCACTGCATCGCGGCCCTCTTCCGTCGCGACAAACGCCTCGACGCGGCGCTCGGTCTTTGCGGGCTGGAACATCTGACTCATTGCTGATGTCCTTCAAGCGGCGCATCCCTAAGGGCCATGGTGGCAGTCATATCCGGTTCCAGGACATCACCCGGCTCGTGAATCATCGCAGCAAGATTCGCAGCGCTCGCACAGCCCAGATCGGTGATACTCGGTTTGCAATCGACGCGCAGACCTTGCGTTCGCGTGGCACGAATGACACCGGTTTGCCGGTATGACGGACGTGACCCAAAAGAGGTGTCCATGAGATACTGCTTTTTCGCGGCCGAACGTGCCAAAAGCGATTGCATCACAGCCTGACGTTCCGCATCAATTTTGGCTTGGCCGCTCGACGGGATCGTCACGATCAGAAAATCCCCGTTTTTCAACGCAAGCTGATTTAGAAACCCCGAGATCCGCTCGCGTTCTTGTGCGGACAATGAGGACGCTCCAGAGGCAAAGCGGAATTGATGCTGCGCTTCGACATAAGGGGCGGACAACCGTTGGGTGACACCGATTTGTGGCGATGGCGTGTCACAAGCGGCAAGGCACATCAGGACAAGGCCCGCCAGAATGGTTTTGGCTTTGGTCACAGTCATTGCAAAAGGAACCCCGCATTCCCGTTAATGTTTTTGACGGAGACAGGAGCGCTCTCCTCAATCGGTTCTCCTGCCGAAAAGGCCCCCAGCAAACTCCGATCGAGGCTGTTCGCCGGGGCGAAGTGATCCAAGGGAGTCTTGAATTTATCAGGCGACGCGGGCTCCACGATGTAGGGAGTCACAATGATGACCAGCTCAGATTCACCTTTTTGGTAGCTCGTCGACCGGAACAAGGCACCTAAAATCGGGATGTCGCCCAGACCCGGCACATCTTTGACATCCTGTTGCGTCGATGCACTGAACAATCCGGCGATGGCAAAGCTCTGGCCACTGCCAACTTCGATCGTTGTGCTCGCGCTTCGCTCCAGGATCAGCGGAAAGTTTTGGGTGTTCGTCTGGCTGCCGCTGGAAAAATCCAGCTCGCGGATTTGCGTCCGAACATTGAGTTTGATTTGATTGCTGCGCAAAACTTCAGGGAGGAACTCAAGCTCGACACCATAGGGTTCGAATTGAACCGTGGGGACATCTTCTGCTGTTCTCGTCTGGTAAGGAAAGCGTCCACCGGCAAGAAAACTCGCCTTGTCGCCCGAGCGCGCCGTTAGATTGGGCTCCGACAAAATGGTCACCAAGCCCTCGCCTTTCAGCGCCTCAAGCGTCACACCGATGTTGGTTCCACCTTTGCGAATGTTACCAGCAATCGAATAGCCGCCGCTGACCGCTTCGCCGCCAGTAATGCCCTGTCCCGACAAGGTGGACCACGTCACGCCAAGGTTTTCTGTGACGCTTCGCGATACCTCAGCAATGCGTACTTGCAAGTTGATTTGCGGCGGGGTTTCAAGCGCGAGGCTGTTGATCAAAGCGGTCTCGGTCCCCGCCAGTTGTCGCACCACGGATTCAATCTGTTCGGCATCAGAAATCGTGTTGACCTTACCGCTCAAAACGACCGCGCCACCCACTTCAGAGACGGCGAACTTTCCCGACGGGAGTGCGGCATGGGCGGCGCGGCTCATCGCGTCCATATTGTAAGAGACCTTCACGACACTGCTCAGAGTCACCTCTTCCTGATCGTCGATGACAAAAAGCGTCGTCTCTCCAATCGCTTTGCCATAGATATACAAAAGTCTAGGGGACTTGATCTCGATATCGGCCACATCCGGGTTGGCCAAAAACACCGTTTCCGCTGGGTTCTCAAGTTTGATCAATTTGCCCTGTCCAGCAAAGAGAGTAACGTCACGGTTGCGGGTTTCTACCAGCGTTTGCGCGGCACTTGGCATCGCAAAGCCGATCAAAAGCGCGCACAAACACACATGACGGAGACCCGCGCACATGCGTTTCAAAATCTTAGGCGTTTGAAAGAAATGCATTAATCACCTTGAATGGATGGAACGGCGACAATGGCCGCCTCTGATGAAGTCTGCGGGCGACCGATCTCACCCGGCTCAATGGCATCCGCGACGGTGAGGACATTCATCCGACTCTCCGCGCCACGCACGACCGCAACACTGCGACTGTTGATCGGCGGCAGGGGTTTCGTCGTTTCACCGGAAATCTGAGAGGAAAAGATTGGGGTGTCATCGGCAATGATCGGCGCATTCCCCTCTTCTCCGCCGCTCAGAACCAGCATCAGATCCCCCATCTTCTGGGCGAGGACCAAAACTTTTGCCCCGTCCGGCGTGAGCTCAAATGTGACGATTTTTGGCGGCGCTTTGGGTTCGACCGGCTCGCTCTCCGGGGCCTGCTCGGGAATTTGATCCGTGGCAATAATACGCACGTTGCGCAAAACGGTGCGGATCGCGATCAGATCGTCTTCCAAGGCGTAAGACAGCAAGATGTCGACCCGGTCACCATTCCGGATCAACCCTGCCACAGAGGTTTCCGCCGTTACCGGCAGAGCGATCGCGCGCATGCCTTCGGTCAGCCGCAGAGCCGAGGCGCTTGTGTGCACTTGTGGCTCGGCACCAGAGACTGCCGTTTCGGGTGGCATCAAATCTTCGGCCACAAAGGGCGTGCCACTTGGGACAGTCCGCGCCACAGTCAGCACGGAAAGAGCCGCTTGATTGGCCGGGCTGTCGACAAGAAACCCATCGTGGACTTGATCGGCGGCCATCTCTGTAAATGTGTAGCCTGCGGGCGTGACTTGTGTCCCGGCAACAACGGTATGAGCCGCGACCAAGACACGTTCGGTCTTGGTTTGAGCTTCCATTTGGGGCGGCTGCGGCGCGACGGTTTGGTCTTTTTGCAAAAGCCCAAACCAGACCGCCGCGCCCGCCACCAAAGTGGACGTTGCCAAAACCATGGTCACGCGCCCGGACAGTCCCAAGCGCGACATCATATCAACAACTGGTGGTTGCAGTAGCTACACAAGAAGGATCAGCAAGTTTATCGTTTACAGTTTGAAAACCCGTGTTCACGTTTTGACCAAGAGTGTAGACGGTCCCAATAATCACGGCAGCGATCAGAGCGGCAAACAGGCCATATTCGATAGCCGTGGCACCGTCCTCTTCACGAGTGAAACGTTTTGCTAAGGCTTTTGCAGGCTTGAAGAATTTCATCTGTGCGTTCTCTCCGAAAGTCTTGTGGACGGGGTGATTCATGGACTCATGCTCACCACATTGATATTTTTGACCATGAAAGTGTCGAAAGGATTAACGACACCATATGGAATAACTTTAGAGATTTAAGGCCATCCTTTTGCAAGGATTAAAGCAATTTAATTTCAATTTTCAGAAATTATGCGCAATATTATACATCCTTTATAATGTATTTATACGACTTATAGGATGTCTGAATACATCACTAAGAATTGACTTTAAATGATGTGTGTTGAATAAATCTGGCGTCGTCCAGCACCACATCCCCTACACAAGGTGGATATACCTATCCTGATTCTCCGCCATACGTTTGCCAACCACAGCTAAAGTTATGCCGTAAACGGCCGCTTTGCGGCATACCTATCCAAGAGCTTTTCAGGTTCAGCTTACAAAACCTTGAGCGTATTGAGCCAACGGGACAGATCGCCAAAGTCTGAATCCCGGCGCGATCCTTTCAGGAGGATGAAATCCCCCTCTTTCACGGCGCCTTTGAGAGTGGTAAAAAGCGCGGGCGCACTCGAAAAATGCGGCCCCAAAACGGCCTCCGGCAGCCTCTTTCGCAGATGCCGCATCTCGTCCCCATGCGTCAGAACAAGAGTCGCACCCGATGCCAATAAGGGCGCAGCAAGCGTCTCGTGTAGCGTCGCCGCCTGATCGCCAAGATGGACAATGCGCCCGAGCACTGCGATTTTCCGGCCCGCCACCTGCTGTCGCTCAAGTTCAGTAAAGGCATTCAACATCGAAAGGATTTCGGCGTTCCAACTGTCATCCAGCACCCGCACCTTATGCCCGCCTAAGTGACAGACATACTGAACCAAACGCCCCTCTTCCGGTCTGTATGTCTCCAACCTTTGAGCGCTGTCCTGCACATCGCGGCCAAGCGCATGAGCAACGGCGAGGGTTGCGACTGCGTTGTTCAACATGCCCTGACTGACAAAGGGCAGCGTCACCTCATGGGTCTGACCCGCCAGTTCCACCGTGAGCCGGGTCGATCTGCCCTCAGTGATCTGGTTCAGCACACGCAAATGGGCGTTCGGGCTCGGCCCAAAGGTCAGGACGCGGCTTGCATGTTGGGTTGCCTTGGCGTGGATGGTCTCAAAATGCGCCAAATGTTCGCCGATCACGGCAATCCCACCCGGCATCAGCCCATCGAAAACCCTCGATTTCCACTGCGCCACATCCTCGGTTGTTTTGATCATCCTGTTGGTTTGTGACAGGCCAATTTCCGTGATCATGGCGATGGTGGGGCGCACCCATCGGGTGATTGGACCACGGCTCATCCAGAGCGCCGATTGTGCAATTTCGAGCAACGCGGCCTGATGGTCGGGCGCAAGGCTGGACAGTTGGATCGGCACGCCAACACGCGAGTTATAGTTGTCCACGCTTTTCAGGGCACATCCGGGATCAAACAGCGTTTCGAGCAACCCGAGGGTTGAGGATTTCCCAACCGTCCCGGTCACGGCGATCACCGGCCCCTGAAACCGCTGACGGGCCGCAAAGCCCAGCTCCATATGGGCCTTGATCGGATCATCAACCAGCAGTTGCGGGAAATCACTTGGCACATCGGCAACGGCTTTACTGACGATCGCCCCGGCCAAACGATGGACATTCTGCGCCACCACCGGATGGCGGTCCCCAATCGTTTTGGTCGGCTGGGTCGTACCTTCGTGAAATGCGCGCTCGCGATTGGTGTGGGCGACAAACAAGACCGGCGTGTCTCGCATATCAATATGTTTCTGACCATTGACCACAGAACGCACGAACCAGCCTTTTTGCGGGGCGGTCAGCCACCGCCCTCCGGTGATCGCCTGAAGCTGCTCCGCCGTCCATGTTTGGCCCGAAGGGCTGTCAGACACCAGATCAGGGAACTGGGTCCGGTAGGACAAGCTCAGCGAAGTGTCCGTTTGTGTCAACTGCACCGGAACCAGTTTTGGATGAAGATAGCACTGCGTATTTGGCGCCCGACCCAATACGCGAATTTCCAATTGTAACGGTGCATTACTCAGGTGTTTTAACGGCGGCGGACGCAGACCAAAATGGTCTCTATAAATCCGCCCGGGAGTCCAACGACGGGTGGGAAGCATCCAATCGCACGGATCATGATCCATGCCGCGGCCCCACTCCACCAAAGGCCCCTGCCCGCGAGGAATCGCCGTATAGCTCAACCGAAGGTCTTCAGAGATCGGGACGTCACTGGACCACCAAGTCTCAACCCAAAGCATCCGCCGATGCGTGATATGTTGCGGGGTCAGGCGCACCCCTAATAACGTCAAACCGTTTATTTTCAACGGCTTGATCCGCGCCCCCTCGGGCACATACGGAACCTGCCCATACAGTGTATCGACCTCATAGGACTGCAAAACCTCAACCGGATAACACCTCGATAGCGCATCCGTTTGAGCCACAGGTTTGTCCGCCTCTGACCGTGGGACGAGTGGCACATACGCCCGGTCTTCGTGACACGTTAGTGTCGTACCGATGCTTTGGCATTTACTTTGAAACCGCTGTATCACACCGCGCGCAGCATCCCCACGCAGGCGTTGGCTAAAGCCAAATCCAACCCCGATGGGGATAAATTCAACCCACTTCACGCCCTCTGGGCTCAAGCCCAGCCGGAACACCCCGCCGTCAGAAAACTGACTGCGAATGGAGTCGAACAGAAGATCGCCCGCGTCATGGATGATCGGCTTGGCCTTGTAGATTTCGATGCCTTGCAACCGATGCGCCGAGGCACCAAGCACGGCATCCGCCCCGGCATCAATCAAGGCATGGCCAACTGCGATTTCATCGTCATCCGGTGCGGGCGCATTGTTCGCCCCCCAATGCACGGCGATTATGGCAAGATCGGCTTGTTTTTTGGCCTCGGCGATGCGCGGCTCAAACTCCTCTCGCCACGCGTGTGGATCATCCAACGACACATAGGCGGTGCCCGGCGTCTCATCTGTTGCGGCAAACCGAAACTGGGTCGCATCGACACTAAACAACGCCACACGTACCGCGCCAGCGGTACAAAATGTGGGACGAAAGGCCTCGTCTCGGGTGCGCCCGCTGCCAGCGTAGGCAATGCCAAGCGCGCGGAGGATGTCCTGTTGCTGCATCAACGCTTGGGGGCCGTAATCCCCGCTGTGGTTGTTGGCCACGGCCACCGCGTCGATGTTTGCCGCCGTCAAGATGTTCAACATTTCAGGCCGGGCACGGTAATAATACGGCCCCCCTTCGCCCTTGATCACACCTTGTGCGCCGAGCGAGCTGACAACGCACTCCAGATTCACGATCGACAGATCGGCCGACTTAAGCTCGGGAATATCGAGGACCTGATCATACCCCAGCTGCTTTGATCTGTAATGTTGACGACGCCCCAAATTGACGTCGCCCCCCCAAGCCAAAATCGCGGAGGCGCTCATGGGCGACGTCCCCCCCACGTCTAGCACATGCTCTGCCTGTTTCGGCGAGTCTGCCACGTCTGAAGGGCGGTTTTCATCTCGCAAATAGTGCAGAAGATAGGCCGTATAACCCGACAGGTAATGTTCGACATCGTCGATCCTCACCCGGAACCCGTGATGGCGAATGAAAAAACTGCCCAATATACGTTGGGGGTTTTTGAAATACATCGCGATTTCCGGCCAGAAAAACCCGTTCATCAGGTAATGCGCGCGCGTTTCGAGAGCCCGGTAGAACTTATCCAGATCAAGATGTTTCAAAAGCGGGCGGTGCGCCTCACTGGCCTGTAATCGCACAATCATCTTATGCGCGGCCATCATCAACTCAAGCAGGGTGGGAAAGGTCGTGATGCGGTCAATCACAAAATCCAGATGCCCGACCACGTTTTGGATGCCAAACCGGAAATAGCGCTCCTCCGGCCGATACAGAGTCAATTCGTTGACGCAATAACTAAGCCAGTGATCGTGACTTTTCCAATGCTGTTGTGCGATAAAGTAATCGAACGCCTTTTCAACCGTTTGCAACCACCGCGCGTCTTTGGTCAACCCATAAAGCCGCATCAATCCAAAAGCGGCCTCCCCATCATAATATATGATCCGAAAGGTTTCTTTGACGCTGAGATCCGTGGAATTGAGCACATGGGGCAGTTGCCCGGTCTCTGGGTCTTGGACCCGTCGGATGCCCTCCGCCAAGTGGTCCAACAGTGACAGGTGGCTCTGATCGCCCGTCAATTCGGTGTATTTGACGAGCGCCAGAAGGGCGACGGCACTGCCTCCCAGCTTGAATTCATTGTTCAGGTCTTGCAGATACGCGACCTCTTTCCCATCCGGCAAGGTAAACCGACGAATGAGGTTTTGGGTCATGAACCGAAGCGCGCGGTCAATCGCGGCCTTGACCCCCGCGTCTCGTGTGACCTCCCACGCCTCCAACATGGAATAGATCGTGCTGGTGTGGCGCAGGGTGTTATAGGCCTTAATCTCCCGGTCAAAACACGGATGAAGCCCATAGACAAACTGGCCCTGTTCATCGACTTGGGCCGCCAAAAACCGACTGGATTGCGCGATCATGCTTTCGACAGTGGTTTCGTCGAGATCCGTCACAACCCTGCGCCCGGTGTCCCGCCCTTCGGCCCCGCCGCAAAAGCCGTGCAGCCGGATCGGACCATGGTTGGGCTGCAAAAGGAAAGCCTGGGTCGAAAACAAACGGATCTGATGCGCGGGGTCTTGAGGCAATTGGAATCCCGCGCCAAACCGTCGGCGTCCATAAATGTTGAAATTCTTTTCGTTCACACCGGCCTGTTCGACGGTGCCGCCAAGATACAACATCGCGTTGGCATTGAGTTCCTGCTCTAAAAACGCCTGTTCAAATCCACGATCAAGCGCGAGCCCATAGCGAAAATAACTCCGCTTGCTGTTCTCAAGCGCCAATTGGCAGTGGTGCCATGTCAGGTCCCATGTTTGATCGACCCAATCCACTCTCAGCCAACGGATCGACGGGCATGGATTGGCCAAAGCCCCCCGCCATGCCTCTACTTTTTCCCAGATGTCCGCCAGATCGCGCCCAACGAAATGCACGACCTCTGCGCGTTTGGTGCCGTCACTCATGGAGAAAAAGAGGCGCAGCGGGGCTGACGCTGGCGATTCAACGCCAGAGGACACCACCGCATAGGTCAAAGCCGCTTTGGCCTGCGCCAAAAGCACGGTCAACGGGGCTTTGGGATGGCGTGCAAGCGGCGACATCAACGCGTAGGGTGTGTCAGTCTTGCCCTGTCGAGCGTCTGCTTTTGGCACGTTTCGAGACCGCTTTTTCTTGCCCATCGCATACGCCTTTGTATTGGCTGTCACGCAGCATCTCACCGCACAACAGTGAGACTCTAAATCATCCTATAGGCCGGATGAGGTCATCCCACGGATCACTTGGTACAAAACACACCGCTCAGGGTCAACAACCCGCCCCCAACGCGCCAGGCGTTAGGAGCGGGCGATCTCGGGATGTCTTGCGCCTTGAGA
>NZ_AMRK01000006.1 GCF_000299875.1 Celeribacter baekdonensis B30 | reverse complement strand
AATTGATCAGCAATTCGTTGTATCAAAAAACTGCGTGAATTTTACGCAGATATGGTAGAGTAACGCATCGCCTCCACCAAATGAGGGGCGGTGCCACAGGTCCCGGATCGCACGCACAACCCGTGTTGATCCATCTGGGAAGGGAGCCGGGCCCCACGAGGAGGTGGGACCCGTAACGTAAAGGACCCACGATGCTGCCCGGAACAGGGTGCGCATGGGTCGGGGACAAAAGGGAGGACCGCACATGGCGGACAACTCAGAAAACAATGCCTACTGGGCCGCAAACAAGCGGATCATCGTCATCTCGCTGGTGATTTGGTTCATCTGCTCCTTTGGCTTTGGCATCCTGCTGCGCCCGATGCTTGCGGGCATCAAGATCGGCGGCACGGATCTTGGCTTTTGGTTTGCACAACAGGGCTCGATTCTCGTGTTCCTGGTGCTCATTTTTACCTACGCGATAAAAATGAACAAACTCGACAAAGAACACGGCGTCGACGAATAAGGAGCGCATGGAATGGACCAGTTTACCCTCAACCTGATCGTTGTGGGCGCGACCTTTGCGCTCTACATCGGCATCGCGATTTGGGCCCGTGCGGGTTCCACATCTGAATTTTATGCGGCGGGCCGGGGTGTTCACCCTGTGCTCAACGGCATGGCCACCGGCGCGGACTGGATGTCTGCTGCATCGTTCATCTCGATGGCCGGTATCATTTCCTTTGGCGGCTACAACACGTCTGCTTACCTCATGGGGTGGACCGGCGGCTATGTGTTGCTCGCCATGTTGCTTGCCCCTTACCTGCGCAAGTTTGGCAAATTCACGGTTCCGGAATTCATCGGCGACCGTTTTTATAGCCAAACGGCACGCACCGTGGCTGTGATCTGCTTGATCACCGCATCGCTGACCTATGTGATCGGTCAGATGACCGGCGTGGGCGTGGCCTTCTCCCGGTTCCTCGAAGTGGAAAACACCACCGGCCTGTTGATCGGTGCAGCTATCGTGTTCTTCTATGCGGTTATCGGCGGCATGAAGGGCATCACCTACACACAGGTGGCACAGTATGTCGTGTTGATCATCGCCTACACCATCCCGGCGATCTTCATCTCGCTGCAACTAACCGGCAATCCGATCCCGCCGCTGGGCCTGTTCTCGGATGCAAAATCCACTGGCCTGCCTTTGTTGGAAACGCTGAACGGCATGCTGGGTGATTTGGGCTTTACCGAATACACCAAACAGACTGACACGACCCTCAACATGTTCCTGTTCACCATGTCTTTGATGATCGGGACCGCGGGTCTGCCGCATGTGATCGTGCGCTTCTTCACCGTGCCGAAAGTGTCTGATGCACGCTCCTCTGCCGGTTGGGCCTTGGTGTTCATCGCGCTTTTGTACCTCACCGCTCCGGCTGTGGGTGCTATGGCACGCGTTAACTTGATCGACACTGTCTACCCGAATGGCACAACCGAAGCGCCGCTTGCCTATGAAGCGCGTCCGGATTGGGTCAAAAACTGGGAACTGACCGGTCTTTTGGGCTTTGACGACAAAAACGGTGATGGCCTGATCAACTATGTGGCCGACAAGAACGCAAATGAGTTCACCGTGAACAACGACATCATCACGCTTGCGAACCCGGAAATCGCCAATCTGCCGGGTTGGGTGATTGCGCTGGTGGCCGCTGGCGGTCTTGCCGCCGCTCTGTCCACCGCCGCAGGTCTTTTGATGGCCATCGCATCGGCTGTGTCGCACGATCTCATCAAGTCGCAGATCAACCCAGCCATTTCCGAAAAGGGCGAACTTTTGGCCGCTCGGGTCGCAATGGCTGTGGCGATCGCAGTGGCAACCTACCTGGGCCTGAACCCTCCGGGCTTCGCAGCGCAAACGGTGGCTCTGGCCTTTGGTTTGGCGGCGGCGTCGATCTTCCCGGCGTTGATGATGGGCATTTTCTCAAAGCGCATCAACAACAAGGGCGCGGTTGCGGGCATGATCACCGGTTTGGTTGTGACCATCGTCTACATCTTCCTGCACAAGGGCTGGTTCTTCGTGGCCTCGACGGCGTCCTTCTCTGACGCTGATCCGATGATCTTGTCGATCAAATCGACCTCCTTCGGAGCCGTCGGTGCAATCCTCAACTTTGCGGTTGCGTACATTGTCTCGAATGCAACAGAAGAGCCGCCGGTAGAGATCCAGGAACTGGTCGAAAGCATCCGCATCCCGCGCGGTGCTGGCCAGGCGGTCGATCACTAAACTTTGGGTTTCGGGCTGGCCTCAGGGCTGGCCCGTCGCCATAGTACAGGGGCGCGGGGGCCAGTGGCTTTCGCGCCTCTTTCAATTTTACTTTGGACAGTCGCGATGGAAACCACCGCAAAGATCATCAGCTTTCTCCACACCACCCACCCCTACGATGTTTTGCCCGAAAGTGAGTTGGCGGAGCTGTCCACCTCCTTTTCCCGCAAAAAATTTAACGACGGCGAAGTGATCTATGCCCATGGCGAGTTGCTTGAGGGGCTGTATCTGATCAAGGAAGGTGCGGTTGAGATCACCGATATCAACGGCGCACAGGTCTCGCTGTTGCAAAAATCGAACCATTTCGGTGAACGCGGCCTGTTGCGCGACGGGCATGCGGCGACGACCGCGACCGCCGCCTCCGAGTGCACGGTTTTGGTACTCACACCGGAGGCGTTCAAAACCGAAGTGGCCGCGAACCCGGCCTTTGCCCGCTATTTCAACCGCGGCCAAGCCCGCCCCAAAGTCGCCACGGGGCTGATGACCCAACATGTCTCCGACCTGATGGCCCATGCGCCTGTGACCTGCTTAGAGACCACCACAATCTCCGATTGCGCGCGGATGATGCGCGATCACATGGTCTCCTCTGTGGCGGTGACCGAAGGTGCCCGGCTGACTGGTTTGGTGACTGTGCGCGATATGACCAACAAAGTTTTGGCCGACAGCCTTGATACCACCCTGCCCGTTTCCACCATCATGGCGCGCGATCCGATCACCCTGGACCCCGGCGCGCTTGGCACCGATGTCATCCATGTCATGTTGGAAAATCACATCGGTCACCTGCCGGTTGTCGAGGGCGGCACATTGGTCGGCATGGTCACCCAAACCGACATCACGCGATTCTTTGGCTCGTCGCAAACCCAAATGGTGTTTGATCTCTCAAACGCAAAAACCATCGTCGATATGGCTGCGGTCACGGCCCGCTTGCCCGAATTTCTCATGCAACTTGTCGGCGCACATCTGGCGCATGATGTGGTGACACGAAAGATCACCGACATCGCCGATATCGTCACCCGGCGCCTGTTGAAAATGGCCGAGGATGAATTTGGCCCCGCTCCTGTGCCCTATCTGTGGGCCGCCTGTGGGTCGCAAGGGCGGCGTGAACAGACTGGCGTGTCGGATCAGGACAATTGTTTGATCATCGACAATGCTGCAACAGAGACCGATATGGCCTATTTCCGCAAGCTGGCCAAATTCACCTGCGACGGGCTTAACGCCTGCGGCTATGTCTATTGTCCCGGCGACATGATGGCGATCACGGATCGGTGGTGTCAAAAGCTGTCGGTTTGGGAGGGCTATTTCAACAAATGGATCAGCGCCCCCGACACTGAGGCGCAAATGTTGGCCTCCGTCATGTATGACCTGCGACCGATTTCAGGCGATCACAGCCTGTTCATACCGTTGCAGGACACGGCTTTGAAAGCCGCTGCGAAGAACTCGATCTTTGTCGCCCATATGATTGCCAATTCACTCAAACACACCCCGCCCTTGGGCCTGCTGCGCGGCTTTGCCACGATCAAATCCGGCGAACATCGCAATGCTTTGGACATGAAACACAACGGGGTGGTGCCGATTGTTGATCTTGGGAGGGTCTATGCGCTTCAGGGCACATTCACAGCCGTAAACACCCGCGCGCGCATCGAGGCGGCGATTGAGGCCCACGTGATTTCCGAGAGTGGCGGCAAGGATTTGCTTGCCGCCTATGACACAATCGCCACCGCCCGGTTGGAACATCAGGCCGCGCAGGTGCGCGATGGCACCCCGCCCGACAATTTCATGAGCCCCTCGGCCCTTCCGGCCTTTGAGCGCTCGCATTTGCGCGATGCATTCGTCATCGTGCGCACCATGCAATCCTCGCTCGGCTCGTCCGCCGCGCGCAGTTGACCAAACCTGAAAGAAGGGACCAATCCCCATGCTTCTCGAATTCATCGCCACCATCACCGCCGGCGTCGGCGCTGCCGGATTTATCCTTGGCCTGCAAAAACTCACCCGGATCAAATTCCCGAAATGGGCCATGCCCGCCGCCGCAGGTGCGGCCATGTTGGCCTTTGCGATCTGGAGCGATTATTCGTGGTACAACCGCGCGCTGGACGGCATTGGCGAAGGCAAAGTCGTGGCCACCACGATTGAGAAAAGCCAGGTCTGGCGGCCTTGGACCTATCTCGTTCCGGTCACCACCCGCTTTATCGCCCTCGACAAAGACGGGGCGACTGTTGAGGACGGCACGGTTATGACCGACATGTATCTGATGGCGCGGCGCGGCGATGCGGCCATCGTACCGACCGCTTTTGATTGCATTCAGGGCCGTCGCGCCGATTTGGTTGGTCTTAAAAAAGGCCCGATCAACGAGATGCTGGCACAGGCCGATTGGTACGCCATGCAAAGCGACAATCCGATCCTGCGCACCGCCTGCGATGCGTTGAGATAACACCACGGAGGGGAGACCGTAAAAGATGCAAGGCAAACCGCGCATTCTTTTGGTGGAAGACGAGGACAATATCGCCATTGCCATTGAGCTTTTGCTGTCGCGCGAAGGCTATGACATCCTGCGTGTTGCGGATGGCACTCAAGCCATCCCCAACATCCGCGCACAACAGCCCGATCTGGTGATTTTGGATGTCACATTGCCGGGGAAATCCGGCTATGAGGTCTGCCAATCCATGCGCATGACCCACGATCTGACCGCGACCCCGGTGTTGATGATGTCAGCCCGCGCCTCACAGGCCGAACAACGCAAGGGGCTTGCCATGGGGGCCAACGCGTTTTTGACCAAACCCTTTGCGATGGATGATCTGCGGTCGCGCGTGGCCGAGCTGATCACGGGAGATCGAGATGAAAGTTGAACATTGGTCGCTGCGGCTTCGGGTCTTTCTGTTCTTCGCGGGCCTGGCAGCAGGGGCGATCATGGCGGTCCTGGCGGGGCTTTATCTGGGATTTGCCCGCCTGCATGTGCCTGAGGCCCGCGATGGGTTTATCTTTGCCGGTGCGATTGCCAGCTTTGCCATTCTTGCCATGGTGGTCTGGATTTGGCTGATGTTTGACGAAAATGTTGCCAAACCAATCCAACGTCTGGCTGGCGGCATGTTGGCGCGGGCGCACGCCGATGTCGATGAGGCGCTGAACGAGAAAACCGCGCGCTACCTGGGCGATCTTGCCCCCGCCGCCCACGCTTTGACCGAAAACCTGGTCAGCACCCGCAACAAATTGGCCGAGACCGTGGCGATGGAAACCACCCGTTTGGTCGACGAAAAAGAGCGGCTCTCCACCCTCTCCGCCGAGATGCCGCATGGCGTGGTCTTGCTGTCCGGTCTGCATAAAATCGCCTTTTACAACGGCGCCGCAGCACATCTTTTGTCCGCCGATCATACGCCCGGTTTGGACCATGAAATCTTTGACTTCCTGCGCCCCGCTCCGATCCGCTCGGCCTATGCCAGGCTTTGTGCGGGCGAAGGTGGCGAGGGTCATGTCCTGCCTCTGACCGTGGCCACGCGGCATGGCGGTCAAATCCTGTCGGCCCGCATGCGGTTGATGCATGCGCCCAATGAGGGCGATGCAACACCGCCCTATGTGTTGAGTTTGGATGACGTGACCGACGACCTCGCGATCCATGCCAAACGCGAAAAGCTGTTGTCGCGGATGTTTGATCGCCTGCGCCCATCCATGGCCTCTTTGCAGACCACATTGGCGGCGCGTGAGGCGGATGACACGCTGCGCAATGATCCCCGGTTGAACACCGCACTGGTCAGCGAAATGCAGGTCCTGACCACGGCCATCGCCACGTTTGACGCTGAATATGAGGCAACAAAGGCCGATTGGTGGCCGATGGCTTCGGTGCGTGGCTCTGAACTTTGCGATGCTTTGCGCGCGCAATTGGCGCAAGGCGACACCGCCCTGACCGCCGATGTGGTCGAACCGCTTGTCCTCACCTTGGACGCGGTCCAGATCATCACCCTGATCGCCCATATCGCCCGACTGGTGACCCAAGACGGCGGCCGGGCATTGTCGTTTTTGATTTCCCGCGAAGAGGACGGCGGCGCGATGTTGGCACTGGGATGGTCGGGCGCGCCTTTGTCCGTTGATCGGTTGGAAACATGGCTGACCCAGCCGCTTGACGTAGGTTTGGCCGATATGACCGGGCGCGACATCCTTGCAGCACATGGCACCGACATCTGGCCGGAATTTGGCCGCGCCTCCCGTGCCGTCCTGAAACTGCCGATCCGCTCCGCGCGCCCTGTGCGACGCGCCCCGGTCGATGGGCGGCGCACCGTGAGCTATGACTTTGATCTGTTAGCGCATCGGCCATCGAAAGAGGTGATGGAGACCCCCCTCTCTCACCTGACCTATGTGGTGTTTGACACGGAAACCACCGGGCTTTTGCCCTCGCAAGGCGACGAGATTTGTCAAATCGCGGCGCTGCGCGTGGTCAATGGCAAGGTCCGCAATACGGAAACGCTCGACGCGCTGGTCAATCCCGGACGCCCCATCCCCGCCTCAGCCACCGAAGTTCATCACATCACCAACGCCATGGTCAAAGATGCGCCCTCGATTGATGTGGTCGGGCGACAGCTTCACAGCTTTGCCCGCGGTGCAGTTTTGGTCGCCCATAACGCACCGTTTGATTTGGAATTTCTACGCCGCCACGAGGCCGGAATTGGCGCGACGTTCAACAACCCGGTGCTTGATACCGTGCTGCTTTCCGCCATCGTGTTTGGTCAGTCGCAAGAACACACGCTCGATGCAATCTCCGCCCGCCTCGGTGTCAAAATTCCGCCCGAGGCGCGCCACACCGCCATGGGTGATACGGTGGCGACCGCACAAGTGTTTATCAAAATGCTGCGCATGGCCGAGGAGCGGGGGATTGTGACCTTTGGCGATGCTCTGACGGAAATGCGCAAACATAAACGCCTGTTGCAGGACGCCAATCAGCCCGAAAACGCGTGACGGGTTACGGCAGGGACCGGATTTGTCCCACATCAGAGCGGTGATCGTAAAACGGCACCTGCTCTGGCGGCAACGTCTTGTGCATCGCCGCCTCGACCTCGGCCAAAACCACTCGCGTGACAAAGGGCAGATCGAAACCGCGCGCGCCCGCAAGTGTCACCCATTGCAAATGCGACAGCTCGTCCTCGGCTCTTGAGAAATCATCCGGGTCGTTGGCCAAACGTGCCGCATCCACCAGAAAAAACCGCGCATCAAACCGACGCGGACGTCCCGGCGGGGTGATGGCGCGGAACACGAAATGCAAATCCGTAACGTCCGGCAAAATCAACCCGGTCTCTTCGCGCAGCTCGCGCAACGCCGCGTTGGGCAACGCGCGCGTCATCTCAGGCGGGGAGTCAGCGGCCAGTCGGCGCGCGCAAACCGGCGTCAACTGACCGGGCGGATCACGATCAAAATCCTCCGCATCGACAGCACCGCCCGGAAAGACAAATTTGCCCGGCATGAACACCGCGCCATGGCCACGCTGCCCCATCAAGACACGCGGCACCTCGGTGTCCTGACGCAGCAGGACCACCGTTGCGGCGTCGCGTATGGGAATATCTTGGCTCATACCGTCATCCTACGCGCAACCCTAAGGCTCGCGAAAGGCCTCGCGTGATTTGTAGAGCGGTTTCAGCAGATATTGCAAAAACGTCTTTGATCCGGTGTGTAATTCGACCTGCGCGCGCATACCGGGACGGATCTCGATCTGTTGTTGCCGCTCGGTCAAGCTGCTCAGATCAACCGTCGCCGTCACCCGGTAATAGGGCTCGGCCTTCGGATCGCGCTCATCTTTAAATGTATCCGCCGACACCACCTGAACCTTGCCCTTCAAAGAGCCATAAATCGTGTAATCATAGGCGGATAACTTGATCGTCGCGTCTTGGCCCGGTTGCACATGAGCAATGTCTTCGGGGCGTACACGTGCTTCGACAAACAGCTCTTCGTCCACCGGAATGATCTGAACCAACTCCTCGCCGGGCCGAATCACGCCGCCGATCGTCGTCACCATCAGGCTGTTCACAATGCCTCGCATCGGCGCGACAATCACTGTGCGACCCAGTTGATCATTGGCCAAGGTCAGCGCCTGTTTCACTGAGGCCAATTCTTTCAGCGTGTCGGAATAGTCTTCGGCACGCTGCAATTCCGCCTGCGTGACGATCTCATTGTATTTGAGTTGCGCATCAGAATGCGATTTGCGCGCGCGGGTCACCTCGATCAGTGACACCACGTTTTTCGTCAGCATGTCCTCCATCAAGGCCCGCTCGGTCTCCGCCTGTTTCAAAACCGCCATCGCGCCATCTTTGCGGGCCAAATAATCGCCAACCCGCGCTTTCAAAAGCGCCTTTTCCGAGGCCAATACTGTTGCTGCCCGCGTTGCAAGATCGTCAGACACGACAAACGCGTCCTCACCCTCAAGCTCCGCCTCAAGCCGCAAACGCCGCACCTCTAAGGCGTCGATTTTTTCCTGAAGATCATCGACGGAGGTGCGAAACTCCGTGCCCTGCAATTTGGCAAGCACTTGCCCCTGTTCGACCTCTTGGCCCTCGTGCACCAAAAGCTCGGACAGAATCCCACCCTCAAGGTTTTGCACAATTTGCGGCCGCGAAGAGGAAATCATTTCGCCATCGGAACGCACGATCTCATCGACCCGCGCAATGGCCGCCCAGAGCAAAAAGATCACAATCACAACGGCCGAAATGCGAATGATCCAACCCGGACGATCCATGTCCTTGTCGAGCATGTCGTCGAACGTGGCCATCAGCGCGTGCTCGCTTTTTCGAGATGCGCCATGACCTGAGCCCGCGGTCCGTCGACCACCAATCGCCCGTCTTTAAACACCATTGCCCGGTCGGCAAGGGCGACGATGGGCAAACGGTGTGTGGCAACGACGACGGTGCGGCCCGAAAGCCAGTCAGTGAGCCGCGCCACAAGCGCGGTTTCAAGCGCCTGATCCAAGGCCGCGGTCGGTTCATCCAACAGACAGACAGAGGGGTTTTGCAGCCACAGCCGTGCCCAGCCAATCGACTGTCGTTGACCGACAGAAAGACCTTCGCCACCATCGCGAATTTCAAGGTCCAGCCCGCGGTGATGCCCGCGCACAAACGCGCCCAGCCCAGCAAAATCCAAGGCGGCGAGCAGGCGGTCATCATCGCGCTCCATTCCGCCCAGGTTCAGGTTGTCGCGCAGTGTCCCGGCAAACAGCCGCACATCTTGGCCAAGGTAACCGACAGACCGACGAATGTCGCGCGGATCAATTTGCGACATCTCGGCACCGTCCAGCAAAATGCGCCCTTGCGTCGGGGCATAAAGCCCGGCGAGAAGTTTCAGAAAGGTGCTTTTTCCCGATCCATTGGCACCCAGCACCGCAATTTTTTGTCCCGCTTTGATATCGAGCCCCGGCAGATCAAGCGTCGGCGCGCCCTCTGTGTCATAGCGAAACTGTGCCTCGCGCAGCACGAATGCGCCGTTGATCTGCGGACGACGGAGGAAATTGCGATCCCCGCCATTGTCCTGTGGGGCAGCGGCAATTGCGTCCAATCCATCCAGCGCCGTTTTGACATTGGTCCACCGCGCCATCGTCGCCGAAAGCTGGGTCAGAGGTGCCAAAGTGCGGGAGGTCAAGATGCCGGTTGCGATGATCGTCCCAACGGTAAATTCGCCGGCAAAAACCAAATAGGTTCCGGCGACCACGGCCAAAACATAGGTCAATTGCTGCACACCTTGGGACCAAAAGGTCAGCATGCCGGAGAGTTTGCGCTGTTCCGACGATTTCGCCGCAGACAAGAAATTCAACTCATCCCAAATCCGCCGCACCCGATCTTCGCCGCGTTGAGTTTTGATCGTGTCGAGTTCAAACACCGCCTCATGCAAAAGCCGCGTCGATTTGGCCGATGCGCCCTGGGTCTCTTGGGTCAGGCGCATCATTCGTTTTTGGAACAAATAGCCGGGCACCACCATGATGATCGCGCCCATGACCAAAATCCAAACGATTGGGCCAGAAATCGAGGCCACGAGCGCAAAGAACAAAAAGATAAACGGAATATCAGCGACCGATCCAATGGTCGAGGCGGTGAAAAATTCACGCACCGAACCGAATTCACGCATGGCGGAAAACAACCCTGTCGGCGTTGTCGGCCGCGCATCAGACCGCATCCCCAGAAGGCGCTCCATCAACATCGACTGAACCCGCATTTCAATCTGACGCCCGGCCCCATCCATCAAACGCGAGCGCGCGAGTTTCAAAACCGCTTCCAATGCGATGGCCAAAACCGCGCCCAGCGCCAGCACCCAAAGGGTGGCCTGCGATTGATGCGGGATCACCCGATCATAGACCTGTAGCGAAAACAGAGCGACCGCCACGGCCAACATATTGGCCACGAGCGAACCCAATGCGATCTCGCCAATCTGCCGTTTGAACGCCCCGAATTGCCCCCAAAACCAATGCTGTTTTGACAAAAGTGGCACATGAGTGGCCGCTAGTGTGTCCAAAGTTTTCCCGGCGCGCACGATGGTTCCGGTGAAGAACGGCGCAAATTCATAGAGCGGTACTTCGGCCACGTGATCGGTCCCGGTGTGGTCGAAAACGGTCAGAACCTCACCCTTTTGCGACCAGACAAGGACGATATGGCCAGATGACATATAAGCCAACGCGGGCCAGGCCTTGGGCGTGATCGCGGCCAGATGGGTGACTTCGGCGGAGAGGCCCGTCAGGCCAATCGCACGCGCCATGGCGGCGGGGGCGACATCTTCGCCAGTTTGATCCGCAAAGCTTTCAATCAGGTCAGAGATCATCGCGCGTTGACCAAAACGCGCGGCAAGTGTCGCGACCAATTCGGCACGTTGCAGAAACTTGCGCGAAAACACCGTTTGGTCCAGACGCGGGGCCGGTTCCGGCTCCGGGATCTGGACCTGTTGCTGAGTCTGCGGGAAAATATCAGCAGGTTCAACAGGGGTGGCGACCTGCGCCTCTTGGTGCTGTGTGACCGTTTCGTCCTGTATCATTTGCGGAGCAGGCGGCACATCACGGGCCGCTTGGCGCGCCTTGGCTTCGGCTTTCACCTCTGCCGCATCGCGTTTGGGTTTGCGCGCGGCTTCTGCGGCTTGGCGGGCCTTTTCAACGCGCTGTGCCTTGGCTCTTTCACGTGCCTCGCGTTCCTCGGCGCGCAGCTTTTCGGCTACCTCTTCGCGCAGCCGTGCCTCACGCGCCGTGTCGGCCACCTTGCGCCGCACCGCCTCGGTCGCTGCGCGTTTCTTTTCCACCATCGGATCAACTACGCGCGCAGGGTTATGAACCGCAGGTGCCACTTTCGTTTTCAGACCACCCCGGCCTTGGGACCCCAGATGAACGGTCAAAGGGGCCTTTGGACGATTGGACACATCTTCGGGAGTCTCAGGCCTGGCTGAGGTGACAGTAAAAGCAAGTTTTGGTGCTTTCCTCATATGTCCACCCCATCGGCCAGTGCTCCTGACACACGCGCGATCTCAAGTTCGGTCAGGGCAATTTCATATTTCAAATCAATATGTTTCAACTCATCGCGGATCATTTGCTCATAGACGCTCAACACGTCCATGACGCTTTTTTGCCCGGCTTCGAATTGGTCTTGGAAAATGCGGTAATTGGCGCGGGTTTGTTCGACCAAATCGGCAGCGTCACGTTCTTGGCGGCGCAGGGCCGAGAGTTGACTATCGAGCCGCGCCCTTTTGCGTGCGGAGGTTTCACGCGCCTTTGCGACCTGTGCGCTGGCGGCCAATTCACGCGCACGGCTGGCCTCCATTTCCGCGCCAGTGCCAAGCCCCAAGCCCGCCCCATCATAGGCAGCTCCGGTGCTGTTCTTCTGACCCAAAAGGGTGGAGGCGGAGAGGGTCGGCAACATCGCGGCACGCTGTGCTTTGGCCTCTGCAATGGTGCGTTTGGCCTCGGCTTCGGCGCGCAGAACCTCAAGCGTCGTCACAGAGCCGGAGGGCAAAGAAATCCCCATGGCCTGATCAAGAACCGGGAGCTTGACGCCGCCGGTCAGCGTGTCCAGCTCCGCCCATGCGCTGTCTTCAGCCTCGCGGTGGGTGCTGGTTTCATGCTGCATTTCCGACAGGGTCGAGCGCACGACACGTTGATCCGACAGGCTCGACGCGCCGCCTTTGACCCGCTCAGTGACAACCCGATTGAACTCCTGCATTCGGCCCAAGCCACGCTCGGCCATGCCTGATTTTTCATGAGCCTCGGCGGCGGTGATGTAAAGCGTAAGCCCCTCATACAGCCGGTCATTGACGTCTTGCGACAGTGCCACAGCGGAAACTTCGACATCGGCGGCGGCAAATTCGCGCTCGGCCTTGTGTTTGCCGTTGTCATAGAGGGTGACGTCCACCAACAGGCCCGCGACCACTTCGCCCAAAGAATTGAGCGTGATCGAGGGGCCGATGGTCGGCATCCAATTGGTAGAGCGGGCAATCGCGCGCATTTTGGAGGCGCGCAATTCGGCTTCGGCCACACCCGACGAGGTGGCAAGCACGGCGGTTGCGACCGTGTCGTAGGCGGAGCCGGGCGTTAACACCGAACGACGCGCGATCAGATCAGAAATCAAGGGCGAGGCTTCACCGGAATTGGCGGCAGAGAGGCTTGGGGTTGCGGGGTCTTTGGCCTCGGCAACCGTTCCGGCTTTCGCCCCTGTATTGCCCTTGAAAAAGGCCACAGGCTTGACGTCAAGCAGGTTTGATACCCCAGACGAACCGGCGGTACAGCCAGTCACAAACACTGCCGCCCCCAAGAGCGCACTCAATTTACCCAAAGACTTCATACCACCCGTCGCGCTCCCCCGCCCCCGCGCTTCCTTAGCGAGTGCGGGCACAGAAACGCACCCGCCCCCATTGTTTTCACCGTTACGGCAGGACCACTTCGATGTGGTGATCAATCATCACTTGATCATCGCCCAGCGTATAGATGTCGTAGGTCGCACCATCAATCGTGGCGCTGTCCCCCGTCACCGCCCCACCTTCAAGCACCACGCGATCGTCTGCGCCACCATGGATGGTCAAAACGCCATCTTCGCCTACGATCCGGTCCAAATCAGCCGTAGACAGCGTGACCTCACCGCCGTTGACGAATTGAAGATCAATCGCGCCAAGGTCGAATTGATCAAGCCCGGAATTGTCGATATCCACCTCGAAATAGGCCCCATCGGGACGTTCGTTTGTGGTGTCGAGCACGAGCAATGTATCGGACTGGTTGCCCGCCACATCTTCGAACGCGATGACAATCTGGTCGCCGTTCGACACATGGCTGCCAAAGTTGAGCAAGGTCTGCGCCCCAAGGTCATAATCGGTGTGCGAAATCTCGGTCGAGGACCCGCTTTCATCGAGAGAATAGACCGACACATCGTCGCCCATCTCACTGACGGAGACCGAATGCACCCCATCCGTGCCGCGCGTCACGGTTTCGACGAAGGGTGACGAAACCTCGGTGTCGATGGTGACCTGCGCCGTCTCGGTGCGCGTGTTGCCAGCGGCATCGGTGGCGTCGATTTGCACATTGGCGGCATAGGTTCCTTCGGGAATTTCACCAGCTGCGTAGCTCACGCTCCAATTGCCCGCCGCATCGACGGAGGCAAGATGGCGAATGCCGTTGAGGGTCACATAAACAGTCGATCCCGGCTCAACAAACCCGGTCAAAGTTGCACCAGAGTGCACCTCCGCGAGGTTGATGAACATATCGCCGCTGGCATCTCCGCTCAGGCCCAGAGAGGTGACCAAAGTGTCATAAGTGATGGTTTCAGACAGCGACGCGGTATTGCCCGCCGGGTCTGTCGCGTTGATGATAACGTTGGCGGAGCCTTCGCCAGAGGGCAGCGCAGAGGCCGGAATGGTCGCGGACCAATTGCCCGCGCCATCGACGGCGGCCATGTAATTTTGGCCCTGAAAGGACAACACAACAGTGGACCCCACCTCAACCGTTCCCGCAAGTTGAACGCCAGACTGGGACTCGAGGCCGTTGACCACACCGTCTGACCCGCCTTGCTGGGCGGTCTCGGCAAAATTGCTGACAAACGTGTCGACTTCAACGGCGGTTTGCACAGTTTTCGTGTTGCCCGCCGCATCGGAAATCGTGGCCGACGCACCGGTGTCATATTCGCCCGGAGTGACTTCGTAGGCGGCAAAGAAGGCCGCGAACGTCCCGGCATTGGTCGAGGTGACCGTATGGGTCACGCCGCCCAATGTGACGGTGATCGTGTGGTTCGGGGTTGCTGTGCCGCTGACCCAGACCCCATCGGAGGCCTCAACGGCGTTGATCACGTTATCGCCTTCGATCGGGTTGGCGGAGAGCGCAATGTCGCCCGCAACCGTATCGACATGAACCGTGCTTGTGGTGGTCGCAGTGTTGCCTGCGGCATCGGTGGCAACGGCAGTCAGGGTGGTGTCATATTCACCGCTCGCCAAACTGCCCGCCGCATAGGCCGCGGTCCAATGCCCCGCCCCATCCGCCACGGTGGTCACGGAAACACCCGAAAGCGTCACAACGACGGTTGCGCCCGGCTCGGCCGTCCCGGCAAAGCTCATGGATTGCTGGCTCTCAGCCAAGTTGATGGTTTCGTCGCCACCCGAATGACCCGCGTTGATCGCCACACCGGTTTCGGTGTCGATCGAAAAGGTGCCCGTCGCGGAGGCCGTATTGCCCGCCGTATCGGTGGACACGGCTGTGACCTCTGCGGTGTAGCTGCCCTGCTGCAGGGAACCGTTTTCATAGGTCACGGACCATGTGCCATCTTCGCCAACGGTCGCGCTGCGCGCAACGCCTGCCACGGTGACAGTGACCGAAGCGCCCGCTTCACCCAGCCCGGTCAAGACGACACCGCCGTTCATTTCGGACAGGTTGACCATACCATCGCCACCCGCGGCTCCGGCATTCACCGACAGCGATGCCTCAAGGTCAATTGCGATGTCATGGGTGTAGGTCGCGGCATTGCCGTAAATGTCCGTCACGGTAGCGGTGACGGTGCTGTCATAGGTGCCCGCAGGCAGTTGGGCGCCATCAAAGGTGACAGACCATGTACCATCTGCACCCACCACGGTTTCGATGGACTGACCTTCAAGCTCGACCACAACGGTCGCCCCCGCCTCGGATTGACCCGAAACCGGAATCCCATCGCTTGCCTCAGAAATATTGACGATATCGTCGCCTTCGACGGTATCAAAGCTGAGATCTTCGGGGGCGGTGTCGACCAATAGCGTGTCGGTGACCGTTGTCGAATTGCCCGCCTCATCGGTGGCCACGACGGTCACGTCGGTGGTGTATTCGCCGGTCTCAATCGCGTCGCTGTCAAAAACCGCCGTCCAAGTGCCGTCTTCACCGACCGTGACGGTTTCCGTGGTGTCATTGATCGTGACCTCCACAACGGCCCCCGGCTCACCACCACCTGTGATCTCAAAGCTGCCGCTGTCGTAAATCTCACCGTTCACATAGTCGCCAACGCTTTCAACGCCAGTCACGATAGAAACATCGGGGGCGGTCGTGTCGCCTTCGCCACCACCATGACCAGTGCCGCCGCCATTGCCACCGTCGATCAAAATGACGCCAGCCGCCGCCGCTGCTGCGGCACCCGCGCCGCCAAGACCAAGCCCTGCAAACGCCAGAGGTGCCACAACCGGTTCGATACGCTCCAGATCGAGAAAAGCAAGCTGATCGTATTCGCTCCATTTTCCGGTCAAGTCGATGTCTTGGTAAGAGGCGACGAGATCACCCTGATTTTCATCCGCGAAATCGACCTTGGTCATCAGGCCGCGTTCCGAGAGAAAGAGATCGTGATCGCCCCCCTCAAAGAACCCCTCAAGAACAATCGACTTGCCGCCGATCAACTCGACAACAAGGTTTCCGCCGTCACGAGAATACCCCGAAACTGCGGCAGCCGACATGTTCAAAGAGATATCTTCGACGCCCTGAACCGAAATCGATTCAACATTTTCAGAGAGGGGGAGTGTACCTGTGTCTACATTGCCCGCGAGATCGCGGACCGAATACTGAATGCCCAACATTTTACCAATTCACTTCTGCTCGATGTACCGTTGCGTACCCAAAAAATGGTCGCAACTTGTTACTAGTTCTCCCAGCAAACTATAGGATCGAGGATTCTCCCGCTAGAGGATAAATGTCACGTCGGTACAAATTTGGCCCATTTTTCCACCAGATAGGCGACCAAACTCACCCTATACGTGTAAATGTAGCGCCTTATGCTATATCTAGAATACAGGTAAAGATGCCGCCGAACTTAAAATGCCGCGCGCAGTCCGCGCAGCCGCAATGCGTTCGAAAGCACAAAAACCGAAGACATCGCCATCGCACCCGCGCCCAACATCGGCGACAATTGAATCCCAAAAGCGGGGTAGAGCGCACCCGCCGCAACCGGAATGAGTGCGGCATTATAGGCAAACGCCCAAAACAGGTTTTGCCGGATATTGGCCATGGTTTTACGGCTGACATCCAAAGCGGTGACCACGGCCCCCGGATCGCCCCCCATCAACACCACATCCGCCGCCTCAATCGCCACGTCGGTCCCGGTACCAATCGCCACGCCGACATCGGCAGAGGCCAGGGCGGGGGCGTCATTGATCCCATCACCAACAAAAGCGACGGAGCCGAAACTCTGTTGCAGCGCGCTCACGATTTTGGCTTTGCCTTTGGGCAAGACCTCGGCCTCGACATGGTCAATGCCGAGGTCACGCGCGATGGCTTCGGCCGCTTTGCGCGTGTCTCCGGACACCATCGCAACCTTGATCCCGCGCGCATGCAGCGCCTCGATCGTCCGGCGCGAGGTTGGGCGGACCGGATCGGAGATACCAATCACCAGAGCGGGAACGCCATTCACCGCCACCAAAACCGGAGTGCGGCCCTGCTCAGCCAAATCGGACAACGGCGCTTCGAACGCATCTGTGGCAATCTTTTCCCGGCTCATCAGGCGCATATTGCCGATCAGGATGTCTTTGCCCTCCACCTCGGCCTTCATCCCATGGCCAGCGACAGCGCGCGCTTTGGTGACCTCTGGCAAGCGCAACCCACGCGCCTCGGCGGCGCGCTCAATGGCGCGGGCAATCGGGTGTTCGGACTGGGCCTCGGCGGCGGCAACCATGGCAAGGAGCATGTCTTCGTCCCCCTCTAAAACCACCACATCGGTCACATCCGGGCGTCCCTGTGTCAGCGTGCCGGTTTTGTCAAAGGCGATGACTTTGACGCCCTGAAGCGCCTGCAACGCATCGCCTTTGCGAAACAAAACTCCCAGCTCGGCGGCGCGCCCAGTGCCCACCATGATCGAGGTCGGCGTCGCCAGCCCCATCGCACAGGGGCAGGCAATGATCAGCACCGCAACCCCTGCGACAAGAGCATGGGCCAACACAGGCTCCGGCCCAACGACCAGCCAAATCGATACCGTCAACACCGCCAGCGCCATCACGACGGGCACGAAATACATCGTCACCTTATCGACGAGCGACTGGATCGGCAGTTTCGCGCCCTGCGCCTCTTCGACCATGCGAATGATCTGGGCCAGCATCGTATCCGCACCGACCTTTTCAGCGACATAGGTCATGCTGCCTTCGCCGTTGACCGTGCCCGCGATCACCGCCGCGCCCTCAGCCTTGGCCACCGGGATCGGCTCGCCGGAAATCATCGCCTCATCAACATGGCTTTCACCCGAGAGCACCCGGCCATCGACGGCAATCTTTTCGCCCGGACGCAGGTGCAGGACATCGCCGACCTTGATCTCTTCAATCGGCAGTTCGATCACAGCCCCTGCGCGTTCGACCCGCGCCACTTTGGCACGCATCCCGGCAAGTTTGCGGATCGCCTCACCCGTGCGCCCCTTGGCCCCCGCCTCCAACCAGCGTCCCAGCAGGATCAGCGTGACGATGACAGCGGCGGCTTCGAAATACACATTCTGTGCGCCCATCGGCACGGCTTGCGGCCAAAAGGTCACGACGGTGGAATAGGCAAAAGCGGCCCCCGATCCCAGCGCCACAAGCGCGTTCATATCCGGTCCACCGCGCAACAGCGACGGGATGCCTTTGCTGAAAAACACCCGCCCCGGTCCCGCAAGCACCACGCATGTGAGCGCGAATTGCACCATCCGCCAAAGCCATTCCGGCACGGTCATCATCCACCAATGATGCAGCGCCGGAATCAAATGCCCGCCCATCTCGATGACAAAAATCGGCAAGGTGAGCGCGGCGGCCAAGACCAGCCGCTTGCGTAGAACTCGTGCCTCATCGGCTTTGCGGTTAACCGGAGCGGCCTCGCGATCCATCCGCGCCCGCGCGTCATAGCCGGATTTGGCAATGGCTTTGGTCAGGCTCTGGACATCCTGAACGCCCGCCAGATAGCGCACCTGCGCCGTCTCGGCGGCCAGATTGACAGAGGCCTCCCGCACCCCCTCAAGCGCAGCAAGCGCACGTTCGACCCGCCCTACACAAGACGCACAGGTCATGCCCTGAACGTCAAATGTCACCTCTTCGGTCCGCGCCGGATAGCCCGCCTTGTCCAAGGCCGCGACCAACCCCGCAACATCCGCCGGGGCATCAAATGTCACCTCCGCCGTCTCTGTGGCAAGGTTCACATTGGCGTTTGAAACACCCGTCGTGCTGTTTAAGGCGCGCTCAACACGGCCCACACAAGAGGCGCAAGTCATACCTTCGACGGATAAACGGGTGCTGTGCATTTTTGTCGCTCTGGCTTTTTGGTCCATAGAGGTTAAGTAAGAGTCTGATACCATGAGGGCAAGGCACCACGCCGTGACATAGCGCCCTATCCCTCTTTCCCTTCTGCACGAGGTCAAATGAATGTCTGTCTTTTCCGTCCCCGATATGAGCTGCGGCCATTGCAAAGCCGCGATCACCGAAGCGCTTGAGGCCGTGGACGACACAGTTGAAATCTCCGTCGATATGGACGCGCGCGAGATTGACGTGTTTTCCGAGGCGGGTGATGAGGCCATTCTCACCGCGTTGAAGGCGGCGGGATATCCGGCAGAACTGAAAAGCTAGTCCGCCACCATTGCACCCTATCGCTCTGCGCGCTAACGCTGAGATCAAGGGCAAAAGCATGGGGATGACAATGACCACGCCAGACTGGATTGCCGTCGATTGGACCGCGCTCGGTTTGACCGTTTGGGGCATGAACGCCGAGGGATCGGTTTTGGCCGAGGCCAAGGCAGAGGCCCCGACCGACACCGCCGGGTTTGACACCGTGCTCGCAACGATTTTGCAGGGCTGGGCCATCCCCGCCAGCACACCGATCGTGGGCGCTGGCCGCTTTGCCCATGCGCCCCGTCCGGTGCCGTGTTTGGCGATGCCGGAGCATTTTTCCGCCACCTCGCCGCTGTATTTCCCGGCCCTGTCCCAACAAGAGCCCCGCCATGTGACCCTTGGCATGGAGGCGGCGATTGCTGGATTTGTGGCCCAGAACCCAAAATTCGATGGCGTTTTATGCCTGCCCGGTGCGCGCATGACGGTGTGGGCGCATATCTCGGCCGAAGAGGTCGTGTCGTTTCGTTCGGTCGCAACCGGGCTGATCATGACCGGGCTGACACAGCAGGCAGGTTTTGACACGCTCCTGTCCGGCGAGGCCTTGGACCAAGCGGTCTTTACGGATGCCGTCTCGGATGCAATGTCGCGGCCCGAACAGGTCAGCTACCGCATCGCCTCGCTCGAGGCCGAAACCTATTTGGGCGCTCTCGCCCCTGCGCGCGCGCGCGCCACGGCACTTGGCCTTTTGATCGGGGCGGAACTGGCGGCGACGCGGCCCTATTGGCTGGGTCAACCGATTGCTCTGATTGGCGATGCCGATCTGCGCGCACCTTACAGGCTGGCCTTGGACGCGCAATATGCCATGATCACCGTCTATGACCGTACAGAAATGGTCCGTGCAGGGCTTTACGCGGCTTTCAGGAAGGCATTTGGATGATTGCGCCCTTTGGCACAACGAAAGCGGGGCGTCCGGTGGACGCCATCACGATCAGCGCAGGCGATTTAACCGCCAAAATCCTGACCTTTGGGGCGATCCTCAATGATGTCCGTCTCCAAGGCGTGCCCTATGGGTTGACGCTTGGGTCCAACGACCTGGCCGCTTATGACCGTGGGCCGATGGATTATTTTGGCACTTTGGTCGGTCCTGTGGCCAATCGGATTTCGGGGGCCTCTGCCACGCTCGATGGGCAGGTGTTGACCTTTGACGCCAATGAGGGCGAGACCACGCTGCACGGTGGCACCGAGGGGATGCACACCGAGATTTGGCAAATTGCCGATCACACAGACCATTCGGTCACGCTGACGCTCACCCTGTCCAACGGCAAAGGCGGCTTTCCCGGCACGCGCCAGATCACCGCTCGTTACGAGGTTGAAGCCCCCACGACCCTGCGCCTGCGCCTTTCGGCCACAACCGATGCGCCGACCTTTATGAACATCGCCAACCACTCCTATTGGTCGCTGGATGGTCGCGCCACCACCGAGGGGCATTGGCTGAAACTCAACGCGGATCGCTATACGCCGGTCGATGCGCGACTGATCCCGACCGGGGTGTGTGATGTGGTGGGCACTGGGTTTGACCTGCGTGAGGGACGGGTTTTGCGGCCCTCGGACGCCCAACGCTATGACCACAATTTTTGCCTCTCGGATCAGCCCGGCGAGATGAAACAGGCCGCTGTTCTCAAAGGCGAAACCGGGGTGACCCTTGTGATGGAGACGACCGAGCCGGGGCTACAGGTGTTTGACGCAGCGCCGATTGACAGTGGCACGTTCTCCGGTCATCGCGACGTGCCCGAGGTAGGGTTTTGTGGTGTGGCCCTGGAAGCGCAACGCTGGCCCGATGCGCCAAACCAGCCCACGTTTCCTTCGGTGATTTTACGTCCCGGTGAGACCTATGCCCAAGAGACCCTCTGGCGGTTTTCGAAAGACTAACCGTCCAGCCCCGCCTCATACCATTTGCGGATCATCTCGCGGCTCTCGTCATCCATATAGGTCAGATTGTTCGGCGGCATGGCATGGGTAACGCCAGCCTGAAGCCAAATCTCTTTCGCCATCGTCGCGATCTCTTGCGAGGTTTCCAACCGCACGCCTTTGGGCGGGGAGGCCATGCCCTGCCACACGGGTTCGCGGGCATGACACATGGAGCAGTTGCCCAAGACGATGTCATGCACATCCTCAAAACCTTCGGCACTGGCGAACCTCTGCGCTGCCGGGCCAAACACGGCGGCCTCGTCGCCATCTTCTTTGTCCTGAAGGAAAATCCCCGCCGTCGACAACCACATGATCGCCGCAAACAACCCTGCCGTCAGGCCCCAGGTCCACCACAACATGCCACCGCGTTTGTGCATGGTGTTGAAGAAATGGCGGATCGTGACCCCCATCAAAAACACCAGCGCCGCGATGATCCAATTGTATTTCGACGCAAAGGCCAGCGGATAGTGGTTCGACAGCATCATGAACAACACTGGCAGGGTGAGGTAGTTGTTATGGGTTGAGCGTTGCTTGGCGATCTTGCCATATTTCGGGTCCGGCGTGCGGCCTTCGACCAAATCTTTGACCACGATTTTCTGGTTCGGGATGATGATAAAGAACACATTGGCGGTCATCACCGTGGCGGTAAACGCCCCAAGGTGCAGGAAGGCGGCGCGACCTGAAAACACTTGGGTATAGCCCCACGCCATGATCACAAGCACAACATAGAGAAACAGCATCAACCGGGTGTTGTCGTCGCCAAATTTGCTTTTGCAGACAAAATCATAGGCGATCCAACCAATCGTCAAAGAGGCCAGAGACAACCCTATCCCGGCCCAAAGCGGCATGTCGAGCACATTGGGATCAACGAGATAGAGCTCGGCCCCCAGATAATAGACCACGAACATCAAGGCGACGCCCGACAGCCATGTCGCATAGCTTTCCCATTTGAACCAGATCAGATCGGCGGGCATGCGCGCCGGCGCGACCATGTATTTTTGGATGAAATAAAAGCCGCCGCCATGGACCTGCCATTCTTCGCCAGACACGCCTTGGCGGCGATCCGTGGAGGGGCGCAAGCCCAAATCCAGTGCGATGAAATAAAACGACGAGCCGATCCACGAGATCGCCGTGATCACATGAACCCACCGCAAGGCGAACTCGGCCCATTCCCAAAAAATCGCCAAGAACATGCGTTCAACTCCCCCGATATGTTGAGTAGCCAAAAGGTGATAACAACAACGGCACGTGGTAATGCGACTCTGGATCGCTGACACCGAAAAGGATCGGAATAATGTCTAAAAACAACGGCTCTTCCCCGCCCTGCCCTGAGGCGCGCAGATAATCACCCGCCAAAAAGATCAGCTCATAGGTTCCGATTGAAAACGACTCTTTGGGCAGGATCGGACTGTCTGTTCGACCATCCGCATTGGTGACCATCTCCGCCAAAAGCTTGCGGTCACCTCCGCCCAAGTCATATAATCTGATCGTCAGACCCGCAGCCGGAACACCGCGCGCCGTGTCCAAAACATGGGTGGTCAAAAACCCGGAAGTCATGTGTTTCTTGCTCATTTTCAATGCGTTTCTCAAAAAGGCTGGCCTATGATGAAGGAAAGGGCAATCAATCTTTTGCACTTCCCCGACGGTAAACGTAGAAAAAACAAGCGAAAGCCTACCAATTAGTCAAAATTCACGAAGGCCTCTCAAAATGCAAAAATATCCGCCGCGTTATGTCCGAAATATGCAGGGCTATGGGGCCAACGCGCCCGATCCGCAGTGGCCCGGCGGCGCGAAAGTGGCTGTGCAATTTGTGCTGAACTATGAAGAGGGTGGCGAGAATTGCGTGTTGCATGGCGATGCCGCGTCTGAGGCGTTTCTGTCCGATATTGCTGGAGCCGCCATGTGGCCCGGACAGCGCCATTGGAACATGGAAAGCATCTATGAATATGGGGCGCGGGCCGGGTTTTGGCGGCTGCATCGTTTGTTCACCGGGGCCAAAATTCCGGTGACGATTTACGGCGTCGCCACCGCTTTGGCCCGCAGCCCGGAACAGGTTGCCGCGATGCAAGACGCGGGTTGGGAAATCGCTTCGCATGGCCTCAAGTGGGTCGAACACAAGGACATGCCCGAAGCCGAAGAGCGCGCCGCCATTGCCGAGGCGATCCGGCTACACACAGAGGTCACGGGCGAACGGCCCAATGGTTGGTACACCGGGCGGTGTTCGGAAAACACCGTGCGTTTGGTCGCCGAAGAAGGCGGATTCGACTATATCTCTGACACTTATGATGACGACTTGCCCTATTGGATCGAGGTCGGCACACGGGATCAACTGATCATCCCCTACACGCTTGAGGCCAATGACATGCGCTTTGCCACGGCTCCCGGCTATATCACCGGCGAACAGTTCTATACCTACCTCAAAGACGCCTTTGACGTGCTCTATGCCGAAGGCTCTGAGGCGACGCCGAAAATGATGAGCATCGGGTTGCATTGTCGCCTGATCGGCCGCCCCGGCAAACTCGCGGGCCTTAAGAAGTTTATCGACTATATCCAAGGGTTTGATGGCGTTTGGACACCGAAACGCATCGACATTGCGCGGCATTGGGCCAAGACCCATCCGCACAGCCGCAAGCCCCGTCCAAGTCAAATGACGCGCGAAGATTTCGTTGGCACATTTGGCAGCATCTATGAGCATTCCCCATGGATTGCCGAACGTGCGTTTGATCTGGAACTCGGGCCCGCTCATGACAGCGCTGTCGGCATCCATTCCGCGCTGTTTCGCATGTTCCGCTCAGCCTCTGAGACGGAAAAGCTCGGCGTTTTGACGGCGCACCCGGACCTCGCCGGGAAACTCGCCGCCGCCAAACGCCTCACGGCGGAAAGCACGGCAGAACAAGCCTCCGCCGGGCTGGATGCCTTGACCGACGATGAACGCGCCACATTCGAACGCCTCAATTCGGACTACACCGAAAAATTCGGCTTCCCCTTTATCATCGCCGTGAAAGACAATACCAAAGACAGCATCCTTGCGGCGTTCAAAACCCGTCTGGAGCACTCACGTGACACCGAATTCTCTACGGCCTGCGCCCAAGTCGAACGCATCGCTTGGCACCGTCTGGTCGACCTGTTTAGCACCATGGAACACCCTGAATGACTTACGCCTTCCCCCCCGGCGGCTTGCCCTCTCAAAGTGAAACCCCCGAAAGTACGGCGATCTTTACACCGGCTTACGCGGTCATCCCCGCCTCTGTGCAACGCGATATTGTCACCAGCTTTCTACCCGGCTGGCACGGCATGCGCATGTGGGTTTTGGCGCGCCCGATGACAGGCTTTGCCGAAACCTTTGCCCAATATGCGGTCGAATTGGCTCCTGGTGGCGGCACCTCTGAGCCTGAACCGGATCGTTTGGCCCAGGCGGTGATCTTTGTGGCCTTTGGCGAGCTGCGTCTCTCGATCGGCGGAGCGCGCTCAACCCTCACGGCGGGACATTTCGCCTATATCCCCGCAGGTGCGGTTTGGGAGATTTGGAATACCTCCGAAACCCCCTGCGGCTTTCACTGGGTCCGCAAACGGTTCGAACATATCGCAAGCCTCAATCCGCTCGAAGCCTTCACCGTGCACGAAACCGACGTCCCCAAAAGCGAGATGCCCGATTGCGATGGCGTTTGGGCGACACAGCGGTTTTTCGACCCTTTCGATCTGCGCTATGACTTCCATGTCAATATCGTCAATATCCTGCCCGGTGGCCGCATTCCCTTTGCCGAAACCCATGTGATGGAACACGGGCTTTATGTGCTCTCGGGCACAGCTAAATATTTGTTGAACAAAGATTGGGTCGAGGTCGGCCCCGGTGATTTCATGTGGTTGCGCGCCTTTTGCCCGCAAGCCTGTATTGCCACAGGCGACGCGCCGTTTCGCTATCTGCTCTATAAAGATGTGAACCGCCACGTTTCTCTTGAACTTGCCGGTCATCGCTGATGAACCGCAAGATCACCATAACGCCTTTGACGGCCAAAGCCTTTGCCCCCTACGGCGATGTCTTGGAGGCCCGCGGCGCACCCGACAAACTGATCAACGCAGGCAAATGTGGGCGATTTCATGATCGCGCCAAGGTCGATGTGATGGAGGCGCGTGTTGGCATTTCGATCTTCAAAGCCGATCTGCGCGCTCTGCCCTATACGTTTGATTTGATTGAAAGACATCCCGAGGGATCGCAAGCGTTCATTCCGATGTCGGACGATCCGTTTTTAGTGATCGTCTCTGACGGGCCGGAAACCACGCCCAAAGCGTTTCTGACGGATGGCACCCAAGCGATCAATTTTCACCGAGGCACATGGCACGGGGTTTTGACGCCGCTCGCGGGCAATGGGTTGTTCGCCGTGATCGACCGCATCGGTGAGACGCCGAATTTGGAAGAACATGTGTTCGAGACACCTTGGGTGGTGACGCGCGGCTAATGGCCGGGCCCCTTAGGAAGCCTTGGCCGGGAGTATTTTTCTACACTGAAAACAGCGGCGCAGCTATGCCCCAAAGCCCCCGCCCCCCGGCGTTTCCATGACGAAGATTCCGCCCTCTGGCAGATCAATTTCATCGTTGCCTTGCAAATCGACGCGGGTGCCATCGGGCAATTCGGCCCAATTGCGACCTACTTGCCCCGGCGCGCCCCCCGCCACTCCAAAAGGCGGAATAACCCGATGCGAGGACAGCGTTGTGACCGTCACCGGCTCCAAAAATTGCATCCGTCGCACCGCACCATTGCCGCCGTGATGCGCGCCCGCACCGCCCGATCCATGACGAATGGAGAATTCCAAAAGCCGGACCGGAAAGCGCGATTCCAACACCTCGGGATCGGTCATCCGCGTGTTGGTCATATGGCTTTGCACCGCGTCAGAGCCGTCAAAATCCGGCCCCGCCCCGGTGCCGCCCGCGATGGTTTCATAGTTCTGAAACCGCGCATTGCCCCAGACGAAATTGTTCATCGTGCCTTGTGATCCGGCGATCACGCCGAGCGCGCCGAACAGCGCATTACAGGCAGCTTGCGACACTTCGGTGTTGCCCGCGATCACGGCGGCGGGGGCGCGCGGGTTGAGCATGGACCCTTCGGGCACCTTGATCGTCAATGGCGTCAGACACCCCTCATTCAGCGGGATGTTTTTACCCACCAGCGTACGAAACACATAGAGCACAACGGCGCGCGAAATCGACAAGGGCGCATTGAAATTACCCTCTTGTTGTGGCGAGGTTCCGGTGAAATCGACGATGGCGGAGCGGGTGCCGCGATCGACCGTGATGGCCACCTGGATCTGCGCACCGCTGTCCATTGGATAGGTGAAGGAGCTGTCCGAGAGGCGATCAATCACGGCGCGCACAGAGGCTTCTGCATTGTCTTGGACATGTTGCATATAGGCGGTGACGGTGGCCGCGCCGTAGCGCGACACCACCCCCATCAAGGCACGTTTTCCGGTTTCATTGGCGGCCACTTGGGCCTGAAGATCGGCGATGTTTTGGTCTATATTTCGAGCCGGGTAGCGGCCAGAGGCCAAGATTGCGCGAAGATGCGCCTCTTGGAACACACCGCCTTTGAGCAGGCGCGTGTTTTCGATCACGACGCCTTCATCTTCGAGGCTGCGACTGTCGGGCGGCATCGAGCCGGGGGTCCGCCCACCGACATCGGCATGATGGCCGCGCGAGCCGAGCCAAAACGCGGGTTCACCGTCCAAAAACACCGGCGTGACCACGGTAATATCGGGCAAATGCGTGCCGCCACGATAGGGGGAGTTGAGTACAAAAGCGTCGCCTTCCGCTACATCCGGGTTGAGCTGCATGACGGTTTGGATACTGTCGGACATCGACCCCAAATGCACCGGAACATGCGGCGCATTGGCGACCAAATGACCCTGCGCGTCAAAGATGGCACAAGAGAAATCGAACCGCTCTTTGATGTTCACCGACCATGCGGTGTTGGCCAAGGTCGCGCCCATTTGATCGGCCACGGACATGAACAAATTCGACATGACCTCGAGCAGAATCGGATCGGCGTCTGTGCCCACGGCAGCCATGCGCGTGGCGGCGGTGTCGCGGGTCAAAATGAGATTGCCGAACCGATCCAACTGCGCCGCCCAACCGGGTTCGACGAGATTGGTTCCGGTTGGTTCTGAAACGACAGCAGGACCGATGATGACGCTGTCTTGGGGCAAAGTTTGGCGGTCATACAGCGGCACCTCACCCCAACCTTCGGCACGGACCGTGACATGCGCTTTGGCTCTGACGGCATCTGTCGGCATCGGCTGCGGTGTGGGCGCTTCGCCGGTGTCACCGATGGCTTCGACGGCAATCATGTCAAGGATGAGATCACGGCCCGGAGGCGCAAAACCAAAACGCGATTTATGCGCATCTTCAAAGGCTTGGGTCATATCTGATGCGGTGCCAAACGGCACATCGAGGGTTTGATGCGAGCCTGTGTAGCGCAGATGCGCCCGGGTCAGAATGCGGATGTTCGACAGGCCTTGGGCGGCGACTTCGGCCTCTGCTTCGGCCCGCAACCGAGCGACTATGGCCTCAGCCGGAGCAAGGTTCGAGAGCGGACAATCCGCCTGTGCCTCCCGCAGGGCGCGAATGTCAGCCAAGCCCATGCCATAGGCCGAAAGCACGCCGGCAAACGGGTGGATCAGCACCCGCGTCATGCCCAAAGCATCGGCCACGAGACAGGCGTGTTGCCCGCCCGCGCCGCCGAAACATTGCAAAGTGTAATCGCTGAGATCATGGCCGCGCTCGACCGAGATTTTCTTGATCGCATTGGCCATATTATCGACCGCGATTTTCAGGAAACCTTCGGCAACCTGTTCCGGGTTGAGCGACTGTCCGGTGGCCGCGTTGATCTCTTGGGTCAGGACCGCAAAGCCGCGCTGGGTGGCCGCCAGATCAAGCGGTTCAGTGCCCTCCGGGCCAAAGACAGGCGGGAAATGATCGGGCGACAGTTTGCCCAAAAAGACGTTGCAATCGGTAACCGTGAGCGGCCCGCCACGCCGATACGAGGCAGGCCCCGGATCGGCCCCCGCCGACTCTGGGCCGACCTGAAACCGCCCATCGCGAAAGGTGCAGATCGAGCCACCGCCCGCCGCAACCGTATGAATATCCATCATCGGCGCGCGCATTCGAACGCCTGCGACTTCGGTCTCAAAAGAGCGCTCATAGAGCCCCGCATAATGGGACACATCGGTGGAGGTGCCGCCCATGTCAAAGCCGATGAGATGATCAAACCCCGCCGCCTCGCCCGTGCGCACCATGCCAACAATGCCGCCCGCCGGGCCGGACAGGATTGCATCGCGACCTTGGAACAGCGCCGCGTCGGTGAGACCGCCGTTCGATTGCATGAACAACAGCCGTTCGCAGGCGTGCCCTAAAGAAAGTGCCGATGCGACCTGATCGACATAACGGCGCAGAATGGGTGAGAGATAGGCGTCAACCACAGTGGTGTCGCCACGCGACACCAGTTTGGCGAGGCGGGACACCTCATGCGAGGTGGAGATTTGGGTGTAACCAATGGCGCGGGCGATCTCGGCCACGCGGGCCTCGTGATCGGGGTTCAAATATGCGTGCAAAAAGGCTATGGCAACCGCGCGCAACCCCGCGTCATAACCCGCTTGCAGGGCGGCGCGTGCGGCCTCTTCGTCCAGCGGCGTGACCACACAGCCATTGGCATCAAGGCGTTCGGGAACCTCGACCACCTGTTCGTACAAAAGATCGGGCCGCTTGATATGAAGGGCAAACAGATCGGGTCGGGTTTGATAGCCGATCCGCAAAAGGTCGCGGAACCCTTCGGTCATAAGAAGCAAAACCCGCTCGCCTTTGCGCTCCAAAAGCGCGTTGGTGGCAACGGTCGTGCCCATTTTAACGGCGCGAATGCGGCCTTGGGGAATCGTGTCGTCAAAGCTCAGGCCAAGCAGATCGCGAATGCCCTGTTCCGCCGCATCGACATAGCGCTCGGGATTGTTGGAGAGCAGCTTATGGGTGTGCAATGTCCCATCCGGTGCGCGCCCGACGACATCGGTAAACGTGCCGCCGCGATCAATCCAAAACTCCCACTGTGCCGCGCCCATCCGTCGAAATCCCGCCCTGATTGTCGTCCTTAGGGCGAACCTATTGGATCATCTCCCAAGCAACAAGCCGACAGAGGCATAGAGCCCACAGGTCGCAAAAATCAGATCGCGATTGGAATGCACAATTTGTTCGGGATCTGGCGCAATTTCCCTCTTGACCCCCTGCGCCCGACCGACTAACTACGCGGCACTTCGGCGGTGTAGCTCAGTTGGTTAGAGCAGCGGAATCATAATCCGCGTGTCCGGGGTTCGAGTCCCTGCACCGCCACCATCCCTCCCAAGTCAAATCCAACATCAACCGTCCGAGCATATCAGGGCTGGGTCCAATATCGCGACACAGGGTAAGGCCCGCCTCGTCAGCTTGACCCGCCACGGGTCTAGACTTTCATAAAAAGCTCTGCTCAAACACTATGATGTTTTTCATATGTGGAATGGGTCTTTGGAAGCTCTGCTTGTTATTCTTGCTGTTTTGGTTGCCGCAACGCCGATCGCCGTTGTGTATCTTTTGATCTCTAACGCCAATTTGAAAAAGCGCCTCACAGCTCTTGAAACGCGGCTGCATGACGGCAAGGGCGCCACCTTGATCCAAGCGACTGCGCCCCATGATCTCGCGCCCACGGCCTCACACGTACCGCCGGACCCAGAAAACTCAGTCGAGCCAAAAACAGACACAGTCACCACAGCCCAAGTTCAGACCGAACCAACCCCCGAAGCCCCGTCGCAAGCGGTGGTCTTTAACGCGGACAACGTGCAGGCTCTGGTCACATGGCTCACGAAGAACTGGTTCTACGTGGCCTCGGCCTTATCCTTGGCGTTGGCCGGTATTTTCCTTGTGATCTACAGTGTGGAGCAGGGCCTTTTGCCCCCCGCCGTGCGGATCACCGCCGCCTTTGTGTTTGGTGGAGCTTTGGTCGCGGCCGGTGAATATATTCGTCGGCGCCACGGCGATGATGAAAGCAGCAGCACGGCCTATTTGCCATCGACATTCTCGGGCGCGGGGATCGTCACCCTCTTCGCCTCCGTGCTTGCGGCCCGCCTGTTGTACAATTTTATCGGCCCAGAAGTGGCGTTGATTGGCATGGCAATCGTTGGGGCTTTGGCCCTGATTTTAGGGTGGTTTTACGGACCGTTTTTGGCCGCTGTCGGTGTGATTGGGGCGATGATCGCGCCCTTTGTCATCGGCGGAGCCTCTGACACCCCGTCCTTCTTGTTGCTGTATTTCTTCATCATTTCAGCCGTTGGGCTGTCCATTGACACCCTGCGCCGCTGGGCGTGGGTGTCGGTCATCTCCTTGGTCGCGGGGTTTGGCGCGGGCACGATGTTGATGCTCGCAGCCGGTTGGCCGGTGCCGCTCTATTTCACGATGTACTGCGCAGTCTTGGCGGTGATCGCGATTGCCATTCCCGTGCGCAAATGGATGCCAGACCATACCGGAACCCTGCTCAGCCTGACCGTGTTCTCCAGAGAAACCGACATCGCTTGGCCCGAATTTCCCGTACGCCTCGCAGGCGGTTCGGTCCTCACATCAAGCGGCCTCATTCTCTTTGCCGCACTTGAAACCACCCATGTCGATTTGTTCTGGACGGCTGTGGCCATGCTGTCCCTGCTCACGCTCGCGGTCCTGATTTGGGCGCGCAAAGCCCCCTCACTTGTGGACTTGGCCATTCTACCCGCGGGGGCGTTGGTTGCGATTGTCGCCTCAAACGCGCAGCTGTGGCAATTGTCGCAAGACTTAGGCTCTGATTTTCAGGCGCCGCAGATGTCCCTTATGGCCAGTATCGTCGTGGCCATCGGGCTTTTGCTATCCATCGCTGGCGCGTGGCGATCACTGCAAAACGGTCCGGCACAGATGTTTGTCGCCCTGGGGGCCGCAACCTTGGCCCCCGCTCTGGCCATCGCAATGGAGGTGTTTTGGCACCCCGCCGACAAACTGGGCACTTACGCTTGGGCCCTACATGCGATGATCATTGGCGCGGTCATGGTCGGCATGGCGGAACGGTTTGCCCACGCTGACGGCCCCGAGCACCGCGAGCGCATGTCCTTTGCTATCCTCTCCGCCTTAGCCTGTATCGCCTTTGCGATGATCATTATGTTCAGCTCCAGCGCCCTGACCACCGCCATCGCCCTGACGATTGTCGCGGCGGCGTGGCTGGACCGGAAATTCAACCTGCCGCTGATGAGCCTCTACATGCTTGCGGGCGTTGTTTTCGTTGGGTATCGGTTGGTCATCGATCCGGGCAAGGACTGGGCGATTGAGGCCCCGCTTGCGGATATGCTTTTGTCCCATGGCGGTGCGGTTGTGGCCTTTGCTGTGTCCTATGTTTTGGTGAAAGCCGCACAGCGTCAAAACGCCATGATCCTGTTGGAAAGCGCCGTGTTTTCCTCACTCGGCATCCTTGTGTCGATCCTGCTCTATCGCGCCATCGTCAGCCTGAGCGGCGTGAATGATGTGGACAGCCATTGGGCCTTTGGCATCGGCGCAACGATTTGGATCGTGCTGGGCATGGCGCAACTGCACCGGGTACAGATCGGCGGGGCTTTTGCCATGGTTCGGCTCGGCCTTGGGAGCCTCTTTGTGTTGCTCGGCGGCTTCCTTGTCCTGCTGGCAATCACCGTTTCAAACCCGCTGTTCGACTCCTATGCCAACCTCATTTTGGGACCGAAAATTTTCAACACACTGATCCCGGCCTACCTGTTGCCAGCCCTCGCCCTCGGCGCCGGAACATGGCATTTGCGCATGATCTCAAAGCCACAAAAGATGGCATTCCTTGGCGCCGCTTTGGCCCTTGCCGGGCTGTGGTTGGTTCTGACGATCCGCCATTTCTGGCGCGGTGCCACGGGCATGGAATGGCCCGGAATGGATCAACCTGAACTCTACAGCTACACCGTTGCCTTGCTGGTGATCGGCGCGGGCGTGTTTTATCAATCCCTCGCTCGCCCCAATGCCACGCTCCGTAAAGCCGGACTGGTGTTTATCGGTCTTGCTGTGGCCAAGGTTTTCTTCCTGGATATCAGCGGCCTCGGGGGTCTTATCCGCATCTTCTCATTGCTGTTCTTGGGACTTTCTCTGGCGGGCCTAGCCTGGCTCAATCGCTGGGCAGCGGCACGCACCGAGACCGCCCCTCTCGCCAAGGACGAGTAGGGGTGCCAGGCCGCGGGCACCTTAGCGAATGGCAAGCCCGTCTGCGTCAAACAGATGGGTGCGGCCTTCGGCGAATTTAAGGCCAACCTTTTCGCCCGGTTGATGCGCCGCATCGCCCAGATCGCGGATGGTCATTTGGCCTGCGCCGTTTTCGATGTCGATGATGACATAGGTGTCGGCCCCCAGATATTCGACCACATCGACCACGCCGTCGATGTCGCCTTGCCCTGCGGGCACGATGGTGATGTGTTCGGGGCGCACGCCAAAATCTTTCGCGGTTTCGCCCAGTCCTACGGCGGTGGCCGGGATCACATTCATTTTGGGCGAGCCGATGAATTGCGCCACGAACAGGTTTCCGGGGCGTTCATATAGCTCTTTCGGCGATCCGACCTGCGCAATTTTACCCGCTTCCAAGACAACGATGCGGTCGGCCAAAGTCATGGCTTCAACCTGATCATGGGTGACATAAATCATCGTTGAAGCCAGTGAGCGGTGCAGTTTCGCCAATTCATACCGCATCTCGACCCGCAGCGCGGCATCCAGATTGGACAGTGGTTCATCAAACAAAAACGCGGTCGGGTCGCGCACGATGGACCGCCCGATGGCAACGCGTTGTCGTTGACCGCCGGAAAGGTCTTTGGGCCGCCGATCCATGTAATCGGTCAGCTTGAGCACATGTGCGGCCTCATCGACCTTTTGGGCGATCACCTCTTTCGGCTCACCCGCCGCTTTGAGCGCAAAACCCACATTGTCACGCACCGACATGTGCGGATAGAGCGCGTAGGATTGAAACACCATGGCAAGGCCGCGTTTGGAGGGTGGCTCCGAGGTGGCATCGCGATCACCGACAAAAATCTTGCCGCGCGAGGTCTCTTCCAATCCTGCGATCATCCGCAACAGGGTGGATTTGCCACAGCCCGAAGGCCCGACGAAAATGATGAATTCGCCCTCTTCGATCTTAAGATCAACGCCTTTGATCACCTGAATAGTGCCGAACCATTTTTCGACGGCCTGAAGTTCAATACTCGCCATTACTCTGTCTCCTTGCCTGCCGTTTGCACTGCCGCGCGGTCCTTGCCGCACCATGTCAGCCAAATCGCGGCGGTCCAGCCAAAGGACGCGCCGCCACAGGGCGTGCCGTCCATCGGATCATAATATTCCCAAAATCCGCCCGCCTCGATCAAAGCCGCGGTTTCATTGCGCAGGCGCGTTTCAGCCTCGTTCCGCCCCATGTCGGTCAGCCCCATGGCGATCAGGGAATTGACCACCGGCCACGTTGGCCCGCGCCAATACCGCCTTGGATCAAAGCGCTCCGACTCCGGGTCGGCAGAGGGCACACCAAAGGCAACCTTGTCCCAAATCCGGGCAAAATGCGCATCCAACGCCGGACGAGACACCCCCGCGAAATAGGCCAGAAATGCGCCGGACCCGAGCACATTGGCGGACTGGCCCGTGCGCAGATCATAGGCGTCAAACCACCCTTTCTCGGCGTTCCATAACTTTGAAGCTCCCTCACGAAGCTGGTCGTGTTGCGCGCTCAAATCGGCGGTGTCTTCGCCCAAGATCCGGCCAATTTCGATCAGATCAGAGAAAGCCCGCAACAGCACAAAGGTGATGCCGGGATCGGCCATCAAAAACGGCCCGTCCTCATACATCGCGCGATCGTTCCAATGAACCGAACGGCCAAAGGCCAGGATCGCGAGATAGCGGTCATAATCCCATTTCAATGGGCGCTCGTCGGCGTTCACATGGCCAGTGTCGCGCCGGGTGTAAGGATCGTCCTCATTGATCTGCACCCCCTCCATGCCAATGTCCCAATCCGGGCAATTGTCGCGCCCGGATTCCCACGGATGAATGATCGCCACCGGCCCATCTTTGCAGCGCTCGCGCATCCACCACGCATGCCACGCGACCAGCTTTGGGTAGAGGGTTTTGAGATGCGGCAGGCCCGCTTTTGGGTCCATCTCGTAGAGTTTCAAAATCAACGTAGCAGCCACGGGCGGTTGCGAAATCCCAGAGGTCGGCGGCGTCTGCGTTGCGCCCCACACGCCCGGTCCGGGGAAGTAATCCGGGTCGGGATTGTGGAAAATAATATGCGGGACCATGCCCGTATCCCATTGAGAGGAAAACAAAAGATCAACCTCTTGCCACGCGCGCGCCATATCAAACGTGCCATAACCCCAGGCCGAAAACATGCTGTCCCAATTCCATTGATAGGGATAAAGCCGCGCCGTTGGGATGGTGTAGCCGCCGCGATCATTGCCCAAAAGGACATCGCGCGCCGCTTGATCAAGGGGGTTTTCGATTGCCGATGTCATCCTTTGACACTCCCTGCCGTAAGGCCTTTGGTCATGAATCTTTCCAGGCCTAAAAACAGCGCCATGATCGGCACCGTCGCGATGACCGACCCAGCCATCAGGTGTTGACGCGGAATTTCAGACGAGTTGAGCGAGGCAATGCCGCGCGTGAGGGTGAATTTGGATGGATCATCCAAGAGCATGAAGGCCAAAAGGAATTCGTTCCAGGCGATCATAAAGACGTAAAGCGACACCGAGGCGAGCGCGGGCAGTGAGAGCGGCAGGGTGATTTTCCAGATCACCTGAAGCCGCGACAGACCGTCCATCAACCCCGCCTCTTCGATCTCCGCAGGCAGGCCGCGAAAGTAGCCTTGGAGCATGTAAAGCGCCACCGGGATGGTCGTGACCGGATAGATCATCACGATGCCGGTGATCGAATTGCGCAGACCCATCATCGAAAAGCCGATGTAGATCGGCAGCGCCAAAACGATCATCGGTACCATGTAAATCAACAAGATAGAGCGCGAAAACGCCACCTGTCCACGAAACCGGAGCCGCGCCACGGCATAGGCGCCGGGGATGGCAAAGGCCAAGGTGATCAGAACTGTGAGCACCGAAATGTAGAAAGACGTCCACATGTAAGAGCCGAAATTGAACTCTGTCATCAGCTCGGTATAGGAGCGGAACAGCCCCCAGCCCTGAGACAGATCAATCGAGAAATCGAGCGGATTTTGCATCAGCTGCGATTGGTTTTTGAGGCTGGTCATCACCATGACATAGAAGGGAATGACCACAATGGCAGTGAAGAAAATATAGCCGAACCCTTTGAGCGCCATGATCACAGCGCCCTCGAATTCATGCCGCGTGAGCGTGCCCATTGGGAGGTCTTCGACAAAACGCACCATCGGCCAACCGATCCCAACGCCCAAAAACAGCGCTGCCGCAAGACGCGCGACCAGGGAGACATTTCCAGTCAAAACCGGGCCTATGCCGAGGCTGAGAACCGCAAAATAGACGATGCAAAGAGCCGCCACGACAACACGCATATGACCCCGTCCAACCAGTACAAACCCGGTGAGACCACCAAAGAGCAGCGACCACAACAGCGACGGGCGAAAGGCCTCGCCTGTGGCAAAACTCATCGCCACAGCAACCGTGACAGCGAGGACAAAGGTCCAAAGCGCGCCCAGAAGCGGGCCAGTGAGAGATCCGAACCGGAGCATTTTCATAGCCCTTCCTCCTTTGAGATGACTTTGAAAAAGAACACGGAGAACAACAAAAGACAGGCGAAAATCACCACGGCCACCGCCGCCCCCGCACCGATGTTGGAGACGGCAAAGGCCTGTTCATAGACATTGACGGTCAAAACCCGCGTACCAGCATTGCCACCCGTCAAAAGGAAAATGTCGTCGAATTTGTTGAAGGTCCAAATGAAGCGCAACAGGAACAGCACCGAAAGAATGCCCAACAGTTGCGGCATCGACAGATACCAAAACTGTTGAAACGGTGACGCGCCGTCCATGTCGGCGGCCTCATACATATCGGTCGGGATGGATTGCATCCGCGCCAAAATGAACAGAAACGACAGTGGAAAATAGCGCCAAATCTCAAACAAAGTGACCATGATCAGCGCCAAGGGCCGCTCGCCAAAGAAATTTATCGCGCCTTCGGTGACGCCCATTTGGATCAAAAGCGCATTGGCAGACCCCGAGAACGGATCAAACAAAAGAATCCACGCAAAGGCCACGGCGATGACGGGCGCCACATAGGGGAACAGATACAACCCACGTAAAATGCCTTGGCCACGAAACGAATGATTGAGCAAAAGAGAGGCGAACAGCCCCATGATCATCGCGCCCAATGTGCCGAAGATGGTGTAAAATAAAGTCACACCCAACACCGACCAGAACTCGCCCCCGTCAAAGACGGATACAAAATTCTTAAACGTGAAATCGCCATTGGTGAGGACAAAGGAGGCTTTGCCGTCAACCTCAACGGGGCTGGTCTCAACGTCGGTGGCTTGGTCAAAAAACGCCTGTTCGGTCACCACGGGGATGGTCAATGTGTCACGAAAGCCGCCCTCCCAATCGCCCAAATCACAACGCAGCATCGCGTCCGAAACCGTACAGCGCGGATCAAGATCACCCACAATGCTCAGACCTACAGGCCAGCTATCGGTAAGCGTGACCCCGGTGATTTCAGATTTGGGAGAGGAGTTGCGCAAACGGTAGCGCAACGTCGCTTCATCCCCCGCCACGCTGGGTTTGCCACGCAAATCCTCGCGCACAATGGCCTCCGGCGCGCGCAGATCAGAGAGCGAAACGGGTTTGACCGAAATCCAGAAAATTGCCAAAAGCGGCAGGATCACCACAAGAGAAACGGCGGTGATGGTTGGGGCCAAAAGCCCCCAGGCAAGGCGCGCCTCGGTCCGGGCCAATGGCCCGGCCCCGCGCGGAGGTCCGATGTCCGACATGGTGTACCCCGTGTCCGGTGTAAGAAAAAGCGGGGCAATCTGGTCGCCCCGCAGGAGATCAAAGAACGCGCTTATTCAATCGCGCCAAGCTCTTTGTTCATCTCGGCCACGGCGGTGGCTGCATCGACTTTACCGTCAATATATTCGCGCACAACGCGGTTGATGACCTGAGAGTTGATCATTTTGGACGCCAATGCGAGTTGGCCGTCTTTCACGCCCCACCGCTGCGCCACGTTCAAGCCGCCGACGATTTCGTCGATCATGTCTTGTGCATAAAGATCGCCCAAAGCGGCTTTGCGATCGACGCCAACGGGCAGCTCTGCCCAGGCTTTGGCAAACGCATCCGGATCTTCGGCAGTGCCGCGCCGCACCGGGAATTTGCCTTCTGGCGCAATCGACAAGGTTTGGGTGTAGCCTTCGTCCATCGAGTATTTCACGAACTCCTCCGCCGCGTCGGTGGACGCATCCGAAGTGATGCCGAAATACCGAATGTCACCCCATGCCGCGCCATCGGGATTGGACGGCCCGGAAAAGGTGGTGACGATACCGGTTTTAGAGGCCAATTCCGGCGAGGTTGGATCATCGTTGATCGTGGGCGGGGCGCTGTCGCGCAGGCCGGCCAACTCATCAAGAATAAAGGGCGACCAGATGATCATCGCGGCGTTGCCAGAGAAATACAGCGTGCGCGATTGATCCCAATAGAGATCGCCCGGAGGCGACGCCTTAGAAATGGCTTTATAGAAATCAAGCACTTCGGAGGTTTTCGCCACGTCGAGCAGTTTGAACCCTTCAGGGCCAACCGGGCTGACGCCATTGGCCAAAAACACATGTTCGAGCACCTGAGACATAAAGTTTTCGTCGACCTTGGTCGCGGCGACGAAGCCGTACATTTCGGGCGGATTGTGCAATTTGGCCAAAGCGGTCTCAACCGCAGCATAGGACGTCGGCGCAGCAAGGCCCGCCGCGTCAAACAGGTCCTTGCGGTAGATGATCATCTGGGTCCAGCCATCGACCGGCACGGAAGCATAGCCATCGTCAATCGCCGCCATGGCAAGCGCACCGGGGGCAAATGTGTCGACGCCCAACTCTTCGATCACGTCGGCGGCCGCGTCTGTATCAAGGATACCGGCCTCAGCCCAAGGGAGCGCATATTGCAGCGGATGGTAAATCACATCCGGCAAATCGCCTGCGGCAAAGGCCGCGGTGGCGCGGGTGCCAAGATCGGATTCCGTGACCGGGATCACTTCGACGGTGTGGCCGGTTTTGGCCTCAAACTCTGCGGCCATCGCCTCTTGCCGGGCCAAACGCTCGGGTTGTTCTTCGGTGGTCCAAAACCGCAGCGTGTCGGCGGATGCCCCGAGACTGGACAACGCCAAGGCGGTGGCCGCCGTTGTCATGAGTGTCAGTTTGGTAAGTCGCATGTCTCTCTCCCTAGATGAGTTGCGTCACGTGTTTTGTGTGGCCCCTCGTTGGGCCAATGTGCGCACCAGTTGCTCTGGCGTCAGTTTTGGATGTCCTGTGGAGCCACCGGGACGGAATTCCGCCCGGATCAGGTGCTGGGCCACGGGGGCGTTGGGGTTGCGGATGCGTGCGATGAACATCTCTCCCAAAGTCGCCCCGGCTTTGCGGGTATCAACGGCGAAACTGGCCAATCTGGGCCACATGGCGGAGGCTTCGGGCGAGCCATCATAGCCGATGACCGACAGCTCGGTGCCAATAGCAAGTCCCAGTTCATTGGCGACATCATAGACCCCACGCGCCAAACTGTCCGTGGCACAAATGATGGCGGTGGGCGGGGTGTCGAGCGCCAAAAGGCGGCGGGTGGCAGCACTTGCCTGCTCCGGGGACAGTGCGCCCTCTTGCATCAGATCGGGATCAAACCCCAACCCCATCGCGTCGATGCCAGCTTTGTATCCGTCACGGCGCATGTGCGAAAAAGCATAGTATTCGGCACTGCCGATATAAGCGATGCGCCGATGCCCGAGATCGGCAAGATAGCTGACTGCTTCGGCCATGGCAGCTTCGCCTTCGACATCAAAATAGGACATGTCTTTTGAATTTCTTGGCCGCCCATAACAAATAAACGGGGTGTCCTCACCTGAAAGGCTTGCGATCCGCGGATCGTCCCAAAGCACACGCGGCAAGATAAACCCATCGGCTTTTTGATGCACAACCAGATCGCGCATGATGCGCAGCGTGTCGGCGTCATTTTCCGCCGTCGCAACGGTCAGGGTCCAGCCCTCTTTCGAAGCGGCTTGGGTCAATCCGGCCAAAAACTCCGCCAAAAAGGGGCGGTGCGCATCATGTTCGGACAATTGGATGACAAGTCCCAAAGAGCAACTGCGCCCGGTTTTGATCGCTTGGGCGTGGCTCAGCGGGCGATATCCCATCGCATTTGCGGCGCGAATAACGCGCACACGCGTGGTTTCAGCAATGTCAGGATACCCGTTGAGGGCACGGGACACGGTGCCTTTCGTCAGACTCAGTGCCTGCGAAAGATCGCTGATCGTCACCCGCCCATTGTCGCGGGAGCGTCGATCTAATTTGACGTCTGACCACACCTGATTCGCCTCCTCGGCCCCACACTGGGCCTCCGAAACCGGTTTCGGCAACGGCTTTTTATCAAACAGTCTGATTTTGCGGCGCGGCATGTATGCTGCGCCGCAGAGTCAGAAGTCTTTGATTGGCGATGAAAATCTCAGGCGATGCGGAAGGTTTTGGCCGCCTCTTCTTTCGAAATCTCGGATTTTGAATGGCGAGAGGTCACCCGACCGCGTTCCATGAACACAAGCTGATCCGCGAGGTCATAGGCAAATTCAAAATACTGTTCGACCAAGACAATCGCCATGTCGCCCCGGTCGCGCAAAAGTGCAATGACGCGGCCAATTTGTTGAATGATGTTGGGCTGAATGCCCTCGGTCGGCTCATCCAAAAGCAACAGTTTCGGCTTGATGATCAGGGCACGAGCAATGGCCAATTGTTGTTGCTGCCCCCCCGAAAGATCACCGCCGCGACGGTGCATAAACTCCTTGAGAATGGGGAACAGTTCGAACACCTCATCAGGAATAAAATGTTCGGATTTTGGCAGGCAGGTGAAACCAGATTCCAAGTTTTCCTTCACTGTCAAAAGCGGAAAAATCATCCGGCCTTGTGGCACCACCGCAAGGCCCTTTTTGGCCAGTTCATGCGCCGGGGCCCGCCCCACGTCTTCGCCATCAAGCATCATGGTGCCACCGGAGCGCGGATGGGTGCCACAAATACCTTTCAACAGCGAGGTTTTGCCAACGCCATTGGTGCCCATGACACAGGTGACCTCGCCCGCGCGAGCGGAAAGATCGACATCGTAGAGGATCTGAGAGCCCCCATAATGCAGTGAGAGATCTTTCACATCGAGCATGGTATTCTCTCCTTTAGCGGCCAAGATAAACGTCAATCACGTCTTTATTTTGCGTCACGTGATCAAGAGACCCTTCGGCCAAAACCGATCCTTCGTGCAAAACCGTGACCTTGCATTCAAGGCGGCGCACGAAATCCATGTCATGTTCAACCACCACAACGGCACGGGTTTTGGCGGCCTCTTTGAGGATGTCTGTGGTGTGTTCACGCTCACCCAAGGTCATCCCAGCGGCCGGTTCATCGACCAGCAAAAGCTGCGGATCCTGGGCCAAGAGCATACCAATCTCCAACCATTGTTTTTGACCGTGAGACAGCTCGCCGGATTTGCGCTCCAGCTGATCGGAGAGACCGATTTCGGAGGCAAGCGCTTCGACCTTGGCGAGGTCCTTGAATTTGGGTTTGAAGAACAGCACCGACCACGGCGAGCGGTCATTTTTGACCGCCATGAGGAGGTTTTCAAACACGCTTTGATCCTCAAACACAGTGGGACGTTGAAATTTACGCCCAATGCCGATGCGGGCGATTTTGGCTTCGTTCATGCCAATGAGATTTTTCGACATATCGCCCCAAAGCACAGAGCCTTCGTCGGGTTTGGTTTTGCCCGTCACGATGTCCATAAATGTGGTTTTACCCGCGCCGTTCGGCCCAATGATGGCGCGCATTTCCGCGGGACCGATGGAAAAGGAAAGGTTGTTGATCGCTTTGAATCCGTCGAAAGACACGGAAACGCCTGAGACTTCTAAAAGCTGGCTCATTGCTCCGCCTCCTCTTCGCGCAAACTGCCTTGGTCGGGGCCAAGCGGCGCACCTTTGCGGTCGGGGGACAAGCGCCCGGAGATCAGATCAAACAACCCGCCGATGCCTTTGGGCGCGAACAATGTGACGAGGACAAAGGAGAGGCCCAAAAGCACCTGCCACCAATCGACCCATTTGATCGTGTAGAATCCGAGGTTGATATTGGGGGCTTGACCGCCGGTGAAATAGGTCGAGACAAGCGAGACCACACCCGCGCCGATCACCGCACCATAGATGCGGCCCCTGCCGCCGATGGCGACCCACACCGCGAGGTAGATCGAGGCAATGGGCGCGATTTCAGCCGGGTTGATGATCCCTGCTTGCGGATAATAGAGCGCGCCGCCGATGCCCGCGATGATCGCGGTGAGGACAAAGACGAAGAGTTTGAACCCCTCGACCGAATAGCCCAAAAACCGCACCCGCGCCTCGTCATCGCGGATGCCGCGAATGACCGAGCCGAATTTGCCGGAGACGACGAAATTGGCGATGAGATAAGTGACAAGCAGCGCAAAGGCCGACGCCCAGAAGAACCAGATCGACACCGCATCCTGGGAGACCGCATCCAGTCCGGGTAGGTTTTGCAGGCCCGAAAGGCCGTTGTTGCCGCGCAAACCACTGTCGTTTTGGAACAGGTAAAGCGAGAGGGCGAGGGTCATCGCCTGGGTGAGGATCGACAGGTAAACGCCGGTGACACGCGAGCGGAAGGCGAGCCAGCCAAAGACCAACGCGAGGAGGCCCGGAACCAAAACGACCAAAGCGATCTGGGCCCAGAAACTATGGGCGAACATCCAGACCAGAGGAAAATCGGACGAGCCGACAACGCCAAAGATTTGCGTGCCAACGGCGTCTTTGATCTCCAGCGCCGTGGCGGGAATGTCAGCGGCGGCCATGCTTTCGACCACGATGAGTTTGGTGCGTGCGAACATCAGCCACATGCCGATCATATAGCCACCAAGGCCGAAAAAGGCGAAATGGCCGAGCGACAGAATGCCCGTATAGCCCCAAACCAAATCCATCGAGATCGCCACCAAGGCGAGACACAGTGTCTTGCCCAGTGTTTTGACGAAAGAGGTCGAAATCGCACCTGTTCCATAGGCCTCCGACAGGAACGTGACCGCGAGGGTAAAGATCAGCAACGTGGCGATAAAGGCCGGAAGCGAAGGGTATTTTTTCAAGAAATCCATGGATTAATCCCCCGCCGCGCGGCCCTTGAGGGCGATGATGCCCTTGGGACGGAACTGAATGAAAATGATGATGAAGATGATCATGTAGGTCTGCGCCGCCAAGGTGTTGGACGGGTTGAACCATTCGATGCCTTTTTGCAGGAACCCGATGCCCAAAGCGCCCAAAAGCGTGCCCCAGATATTGCCGACACCACCGACGACCACGGTCATGAAGCTCTGCACGATATAATCTGTACCCATTTCCGAGGTGACCTTGGCATAAAGCCCGATGGCCACGCCCGCGACACCGGCGATGCCGGAGCCAAGGCCAAAGGTGAGCATGTTCACACGGTCCGGGTTGATCCCCATCGAGGCCGCCATGCGCGGGTTTTGAGTGACCGCGCGGGTCTCAAGACCAAGGCGGGTTTTCTTCATGATAAAGAGGAAAATGCCCAGGAAAACCAGTGCGAGGACGAAAATCGCGATGCGAATGTAAGAAATCGCCAGCACATCGTTGAAGACCAAAGCGCCATCAAGCCAACCGGGAGAGGTGAGCGGGCGGGCTTGGGTGCCGAAGATATTTTTGGCGATTTGTTGCAGCGCAATCGAGACGCCGAAGGTCGCGAGCAATGTTTCAAGCGGGCGGTTATACAGCCATCGGATGATCAGCCGTTCCATCGCCACGCCAGCGGCGAAAGTGAGAGCAAAGGCCATCGGGATCGCGACGAGGATTGAGACGGTGTAATCCGGGATGATCTGTTGCACCACATAGCCGGTGTAGGCACCCATCATGATAAATTCGCCATGCGCCATGTTGATCACCCCCATCACACCAAAAGTGATGGCAAGACCGATGGCCGCGAGAAAATAGATCGACGCCAGCGACAGACCGTCCAATGAGAGATCGAGGAATTGGTTAAACCCAACGGCGCGGTTGATGGTGTGAAGCGTCTCTTGTGCGGCGTCGGTGACCGCAGCGGAAGGTTCGTCATAGACCTCGGCAAAGCGTACGCCTTTGACGGCGGCCTCCATGGAGAAGGCGGGATCAAAAGCAGCCACAAACCCCTCGGACGCAAGGGCTTGGTAAGCGTGATCGCGGGCCTCTTGACTGATCAACTCGGTCACCGGGATACCACCGACCTTGCCGTCAACGATGTGCTCTGAGAGAGCAGATTTGCGTTCAGAGATCGTTGGTTGCGCGGTTGCGGCACCGGCGGAGACCATGAGAGCGAAGGCATCCCGCACCGACAGCGCCTCTGACCCTGGTTTGATCTCACGTTTGATGTTTGCCGTCTCTGGCAGGTCTTCGGCATAGACCAGCTTGGCACTCAAAACCGGGTTGAGCGCGGCGCGGGCATCCAGCGACAGGGAGGAGGTAAAGCCCTTGATCGCAGCAATCCGCCTTGCGTCATCCTTGTCGAAAGAAATGGTCAAAAGCCGTTCTGTGACCTCTTTGAGGGCTTTGATCTCTGGGTTGTCCTCGTTTTCAATTGAGGCGCGCAGAGGGGCAAGATGCGACGCTTCGCCATCGCGCTGAATCGCCAAAAGCGCTTCACGACGTCGCTCTGCATCAGGGTCGTTCAGTTGGAATTGAACCAAAGCCGCGCCGATCATCGCCCGGATACCGGAGTTCGGTTTGAGCTGGGTCACATCGCCTTTTGACACGATTGCAACGGTCTCACCGGTGTCGAAATCCGTCAAAGTGACGTCAGAGCCCGCGACGGTTGCGGCGTAGAAAAACCCGTTCTCCGACCACTGCCACATGTCCTTGTTCTGCCATTTTTGCAAAACGGTTTGTGCCGAAGGCTGGCCGGAATTGGCCACGGCCTCAATCGCCGGACCGATGGTTGTACGCGAGGATTTTACGATGGCCTCGGCATGCTCTTGCAGCACATCTTGGATCGTCCGGTCCTGAGCCTGAGCGGTGAGCGCAAGGGTCAGAAACACCAGACAAGCCGCGAGAATTCGTCGGATCATGAGCAATCTCTTTTGGCTGGAAAAGAAGGGCAACAGGAGCGCCGCCCTTCATGCGTTAAATGGCAGCTTAAAGCGTTTCGGGATCAAATAGGTCATCGAGATGTCCCGAAACGCCCACGGCCTAAGTCAGATTTCACATGTTTCGGGTTTACGTCATCTCTCAACTTAAACCCGAAACGTTTTAGTAGTTGGATTTGATCTGAACGCAGGTCTTGGTTTCGGTGTTGTACATGCCACACCCGAGATCTTTCCAATCCGACATCAACACTGCGGATTCCGGCAAGAAATCGGTCCATGCGTCACCCGGCACCTCAGCGGTTTGGGAGATGATGTCAAACTGACCATCGGCCTGAATTTCACCGATCAGAACCGGCTTCGACAGGTGATGGTTGACGTTCATCACGGCGGTGCCGCCTGTTAGGTTCGGGAACTCTTGGCCGTACATTGCCGTGCGCACGGCATCCACGTCGGTGCTGCCAGCCGCTTCAACGGCATTCACCCACATGTTGAAGCCAATGTAATGAGCTTCCATCGGGTCGTTGGTCACGCGCTCTTCGCCCATTTTGGCTTTCCATGCGGCAATGAACTCAGCGTTAAGGTCGGATTCCGCGGATTGGAAATAGTTCCAGGCGGCCAAGTGCCCCACAAGGTTGGACGTGTCGAGACCGGAGAGTTCTTCTTCACCGACCGAGAAGGCCACAACCGGGATGTCATCGGCGGAAATGCCAGCCGCTGCGAGTTCTTTGTAGAAGCCGATGTTGGCGTCCCCGTTGATGGTCGAAATCACGCCGACTTTTTTGCCGTCTGCGCCCAACGCCACAACGTCAGAGACAATTTTGGACCAATCCGAGTGACCAAACGGCGTGTAGTTCACAAAGATGTCTTCGGCCGCGATGCCTTTGGATTTGAGGTAGGACTCAAGGATGTTGTTCGTGGTGCGCGGGTAGACATAATCGGTGCCCAAGAGCGCAAATTTCTCGACCCCCAGCTCATCGAGGAAATAATCCGTCGCCGGGATCGCCTGTTGGTTCGGCGCTGCACCCGTGTAGAACACGTTTTTGGAGGATTCCTCGCCCTCATATTGCACCGGGTAGAACAGAAGTCCGTTGAGCTCTTCGATCACCGGCAGCACAGATTTGCGCGACACAGAGGTCCAGTTGCCGAACATCACGTCCACATTATGAACGGTCAAAAGTTCGCGGGCTTTTTCAGCGAACAGCGGCCAGTCGGACGCAGGGTCCACAACCACAGCTTCGATTTGGCACCCCAGAACGCCACCTTTGGCGTTTTGTTCATCGATGAGCATCAGCATTGTGTCTTTGAGCGTGGTCTCGGAAATCGCCATCGTCCCCGAGAGCGAGTGCAACACACCAACTTTGACCGGGCACTCGGCGAAGGCCGCAGAGGCCATCGCGGTGCTTGCGAAAAGAGCAGTCGCCAGAGTGGCTTTGAGTTTGGTTTTCACTTCCATGTTCCCTTGTTGGAAGCCGCAGGATTGCAGCGTCTGCCTTTAAAAGGCGCCCATTCAATTGATTGAATTTTTGGACAAAACGCCTACATTCCCCTTTGCAGCGTAATTCAGTTGCTGTGAATGCGGTGGTGGCTACCGGCAAGTTCGTCGCCACCGCATGTCCTCTTTCGCACCTCAGATGTCGGGATGTCCCACGACAATGGCGCGCAGGACCAGTCTGTGTTCTCAGAAAACGCGCACACAAGCCTGTATACAAATGCACAAATGTCCGCGGATCAAATCCATTAAATTTGATTATTTTTTAGGCATATGTTTAAAGAATTGTCATATTGATGCGCGAAAGATAAAGGTATGGCGTTTGCTTTGCTCCACGCAAACACTGTCTGAGGCCAAGTGATTCCGCCGCATCCCGCACTCAAAATATATATAACTTGAGTGATTCCGCCCCGATCAACCGAATATTAGCACCTTACTGCAACCTTACCCGTCGAGTGACACAGGACCCTTTCACAGTTCGGGTTCGGAAAATGACGGAACGGAGCGCAGTATGAAGACGAAAATCAGGACCCTCCTTGGATCGGTCGCGGCCAAAATTTTGGTGATTATGCTGGCGCTGGCTGGAACCACCGCCGCTGCGATCCTCGTGTCTGGTTCACTGATCTCAACGATCAATGATGAGGTTGAAACACTGGTGGCAGATTCTATTCCACCGCTTGAAACGGCCTCTGGTATCGCCAATTCCGTGTCCAGCCTCAAAGATGCAATCAACACGCTGCTGACCACAAACTCGCATCTCGCCATCGAATCCAATTCCGACACCGTGCGCGAAACGCGGTCCCGTCTTCTGACTCAGATCCAGGATCTGGATCTCGACAAATACGCGAATGTCGAGACTGAAATGAGTGCTCTCACCTCCGACATTGATACATTGATGGCCGCCCGTAACGCCGAATTGATGGCCCAAAGCCGCAACATGAAAGCGCTCTCAACACTCAACCAGCAATCGCGTGAATTGAGCGAAGCCCTACAGGACCGGATTGACCGCGCCTCCTTTGCGCTGTTGTTGGCAGGGAATAATGCCAGTTCGAAATCCAACCAAAGCGTCAAACACCTCCTTAAACGCGAAGTTGACGCTCTGAAACTCGCATTGCTACTCAAGGCAGAATTGAATCTCACGGTCGGGGCAACCCAGGCGCTTCTTGAAACCAACGATTTCGGAACCCGCTCAGACCTTCAGGCGATGGCCGGCGAGGCCCAGGCACGGATTGATGCGCTGCTCGTGGAAATGGAACACAACACGTCTTCTGCTGAGTTCGTGCCTTCCATTCGCGAAGCCGCCGCTTTTCAGGCCGAGTTTATTACTTTGTCACCTTCCGATATGAAGGTCCGCGCCCGTCTTTTGCGCACGTCCCAAGAGACCCTGAACGAAGTGACGTCGCAGGCTGTGGAACGTGTTCTTGCGGGTCTGGATACCGAGAGCACAAATACGCTCGCGCAAAACGCCAAAGTCGTCAAAGACCTTCTCGACACTGACGTCAAGAACATCGCCGATCTCGCACGCCTCGATACCTCACTTAAATCCATCTTGATCAAAGCTCTGCAAGGTGCGGCCTCCATCAACGCGGGGTATATCCATGCCTTGCAGTTTGAAATTGATGGCGAAACCCCACGCATCCGGGAAACGTTACAAAATCTCCCGCCAGACCTCGCAGAAAAAGTGGCTTTGCTTCTTGAGGCCACCAATGCCGAGACCGGTCTCTTAGCCACCCGGATCGAAGCTCTGGAAGCACGTGGTCTGGGTCAAATCGCAACCGACTCTGTCTCGTCGGGCCTTTTGCGGATCAGCGATATTGTCATGAGCATTTCAAAAGACTCCATCGTCGGCATCGCAGACGCGAGCCAAACGTTGATGGGTACCGCCAAACAAGCGTCTGTAACAATGAACGGAATCGCCTTGATTGCTGCGGCAATTGTTCTTGGGGCACCGGTTTTGACTTTTCTCCTGATTATGCGCCCCCTGTCCGCCGTGACAGCAAGCACCGAACGCCTTGCCATCGGGGACATGTCAGAAATCAAACGCGTTGGGGGCCGATACGGAGAAATCGCACGACTGTTCTCCGCGCTCACAGTATTCCGCAACAATCTGGTCGAAAAAGACCGTATGGAAGGCGAAGCCGCCGAAAATGCACGGCGTGCAACCCAAATGCAAAAAGAAGCCGCCCGTGAAAAAACGGAACGCGAAGCAGCAGAACTTGAGCGGCAAAAGCAACAAGCCGCCCAAGACAGGGAACGTGAACTTGCCGCCGAACAGGAGCGCCGCGCACTTGAAGATGCCGCAGAGTCCGAGCGCAAAGCCCGCCACGCCGAACAAAGTGCTGTTGTCGAAGCCCTTGCAGAGGGGCTCCGCCGCCTGTCCCAAGGTGACGTTCGCCAAACGATTGATCAACAATTTCCAGCGAGCTACGAACAACTGCGCATGGATTATAACGCGGCAGTCAGTTCTTTGCGCTCGGTGGTCGAACGCCTCTCCGAAACAGCTCAAACAATACACTCGAACTCAGGTGAGATTTCAAACGCCGCTGATGATTTGTCTCGCCGTACAGAGCGTGCTGCATCGACACTCGGAGAAACCGCATCAGCGTTGACGCAACTGACCGCGGCCGTCAAATCCGCCGCTGACGGAGCAGCCCTCGCAAACAAAACCGTTGGTGGAGCAAAGATGAATGCTCAATCTGCAAGCACGGTGGTGAAAGAGGCGATTTCTGCTATGGATGCAATCTCTGAATCCTCGGAAAAAATTTCCAAAATCATCAGTGTGATCGACGATATCGCCTTTCAAACCAATCTCCTTGCACTCAACGCAGGCGTCGAAGCCGCCCGTGCGGGCGAGGCAGGCCGTGGCTTTGCAGTTGTTGCATCCGAAGTTCGCGCTCTGGCACAAAGATCCTCAGAGGCCGCGCGTGAAATCAACAACTTGATTTCGGAATCCGGGCAAGAGGTGGGGCGTGGTGTTTCCCTTGTCGACCAAACGGGCGAAGCCCTCCGCTCGATCGTGCATGATGTCTCCGAGATTGCCACCCATATGTCAGAGATCGCGACCTCTGCCGAAGAACAATCCGCTGGGATTTCCGAGATCAACACGGCGGTCGCCAACCTTGATCAAACCACCCAACAAAACGCGGCTATGTTTGAAGAGACAACAGCCGCAAGCTTTTCACTGGCCAACGAAGCTGCGACGCTCAGCGAGATTGTTTCACAGTTTGTTTTGAAAGAAGACACTTATGTGCCCTCCACCAAACCAACCCCCGCCTCAAGCAATAAAGTTGACTTCAGCATTGCGTCCTAAACCGCGCAGGGCGCTCAAATGGCCACACACCCATTTGACGCCTTACCCCGGCTCCGGCTCATTGAGACAGCTCAGACTGTTCTCGCGAGCAATTTGGTCGCCGGAAGTGGTGCACAACGATCATCAACATGATAAAAATGTTCAAGTTTCATAAAACCACAGGTTTGCATTGATATGGCTCATAGAGTCGCACCACTTTATGTCACAAGTGTAGGACAACTGAAATTCCAGCGCAGCAAGGGTTGCACGTGACTGTATTCCAAAATGTTCCATTCGATCAGCTTGAGATCGGCATGGAAGCAGAGACCCGGCGTTTATGCGTCGCCGATGATCTATATGTTTTTGCCCATGCTTCAGGCAATTTAAATCCAATGCATCTCCCGCATGAGGATGGCGACAAAGACGGGAAGCCTGAAGCCGTTGCGCCCTCATTTTGGGTTGGTTCTCTCATTTCATCGGTCCTTGGAAATCGTCTTCCGGGTCCGGGGACACTCTATAAATCTCAGAGCCTTCGGTTTCTCGACCGAGCCCATGCCGGGGACGAGTTGGTTGCCCGCGTCAAGCTGATCCGTAAAGGAAATGACCGTTGCGCGATTTTTCATACAACAGTGTCCCTCGCAGATGGAACCTTGTTGGTAGACGGTGAAGCCGAAGTTATCGCGCCGGATAAAAAAGACCGCTTTGACGCGCATGACGTACCGGGCCTCACTGTCGAAAGCCATCGTCATTTTGATAAGCTGCTAGAAATGGCCGAGCCACTGCCAGCAATAAGAACTGCCATCGTCGCGCCCGAGGATGTCAATTCATTGCGTGGAGCGTTGCTGGCAGCAGAGCACACAATTATCATCCCGATCTTGATCGGTGATCAGGATAAAATCGCCCGTACGGCACAAGAGAACGGCCTGTCCCTCGATGGCATCGACATCATACACTGTACAAATCACATTGAGGCGTCTCAAATTGCAGTCGACATGATTCATGAAAAACGTGCGGCCGCAATTATGAAGGGACACCTTCACACAGACGATCTTTTGCGACCGATTTTGCGATCAAACGGCGGATTGAAAACGGGACGCCGCATCAGCCACATTTTTGTCATGGATGTTCCCGGCCTTCCGCATGTGTTGATGGTCACCGATGCGGCCATCAATATTGCGCCTGACCTCCCCACGAAAGTGGACATCGTCCAGAACGCCATCGACCTTGCGCAAAGCCTTGGGATCGAACTCCCAAAAGTCGGGATCTTGTCCGCTGTTGAGACAGTAAACCCAAAAATCCCGTCAACGCTTGATGCTGCCGCCCTATCAAAAATGGCGGAGCGTGGTCAAATCACCGGCGGAATCGTGGACGGTCCTCTGGCCATGGACAATGCGGTAAGCTTGGCGGCGGCTCGGTCAAAAGGGCTAAAGAGCCTGGTTGCCGGATGTGCCGAAATCCTTGTTGCACCGAATTTGGAAAGCGGAAACATGTTGGCCAAGGAGCTGTCTTTCATCGCCCATGCAGAAGCAGCGGGCGTCGTCATGGGGGCAAGCTGCCCGATCATTTTAAATTCGCGTTCAGACAGCGACAAATCCCGCCTCGCCTCTTGCGCAGTCGCCGCGCTACACGCCCATCGGATGCAAGGCGTTCAGTAATGGGACAACGCATTCTGACGGTGAATGCCGGATCGTCTTCGGTCAAATTTGCCCTTTATAAATCTGGTGAAGACCCCAGAATGATTGCGCGCGGTCTCGTACAGGGCATCGGATCAAATTCAAGTTTCAAGTTCAAACACGGTGGGCCGGACAGCACCCACTCCGTCAAAGCATCCAATCAAACCGATGCCCTCATGGTGATCCTTGAGAGGATCACGCCGCTTTTGGAGGGTCAGGAGGTCGCAGGCGTTGGGCACCGTATTGTTCACGGCGGCCCTTTGCGCGCCACGCCGACCGAACTCACCGACGATGTGATGGCCGATCTTGCGACCTTCAATCCGCTTGCCCCGCTGCACCAACCGCACAATCTGTCTGCGGTCGAGGCGGCCAAACGCGCCTTTCCCTATGCATTGCAAATCGGCTGTTTCGACACGGCGTTTCACCGCAACCACCCTTGGGAAAACGATATTTATGCGATCCCGAGGCGGTTCTACAAACAGGGGATCAAACGCTATGGCTTTCACGGCCTGAGCTATGATTACGTCTCTCATCAGATTGTCCGAGAACGCCCGGAGTTGCGCAACAAGCGCTTGATCATCGCCCATTTGGGCAGTGGCGCCTCCATTTGCGCGGTAAACAACGGGCACTCGATCTCATCCACCATGGGGTTTTCGCCGCTCGATGGCCTCCCGATGTCGACACGTTCCGGCCAGCTTGATCCCGGCATCCTGCTGTACTTGATGGAAACCGAAGGCATGAGCGCGAAAGAGCTGACACATATGCTCTACCACGAATCCGGGCTGTTGGGCCTGTCAGGACTCAGTGCGGATATGCAAGTTTTGGAGGCTTCCGATGCCCCCGAAGCCAAGGATGCAATAGAGTATTTCGTCTATCGTGTGCGGCGTGAAATAGGGGCGATGGCAGCAACGCTATCTGGCATCGACGCGCTAATCTTTTGCGGCGGGATCGGGGAGAATTCAGCCAGGATTCGAGCCCAAATCATTGATCGACTTGGGTATCTTGGCATTGAGCTGGATGGGGACGCCAACGACTGCAATGCCCGAGACATCGGCAAAGGCCCGACGCCTGTGATGGTCATTCCAACAGACGAAGAACAGGTGATCGCGGATGCGGTGGCACGGGCCTTGATACCGCGCCACTAGGCCTTAGCCATCCGCGCTGCGCAACACCCGCGCAGGCCGGACCAACATGGCACGCCATGAAAAGAACAAGGAGGTGATCAGCGTGACGCTGATCCCACCAACCACGATCCAGAGCGCCGACAGGAGGGACAGGGTGAACTCTGCCTCCATGACGAAATGAATCACAGCCCAAGCGGCAATGGCTCCCGCTCCAAAAGCAACAAGGCCCGCAGCCGCCCCCAACAAAAGTGATCTCAGGGCAAAACTTGCCAAAATCCGGTTCCGACTTGCGCCGAGTGTTTTTAAAATGGCCGCCTCAAATCGACGACGATCCTCGCCCGCCGCCGCAGCCCCGACCAACACAACAGCCCCTGTCACCAAAGTGGCCATCGCCCCCAAAGTGGTGGCGGCCGCGATGCTTTTGAGGATAGAACTGACCCGATCAATCGCATCTCGTACGCGGATCGTGGTGATGTTGGGATAGGCCCGCGCCAGATCACGGATCAAAGGGGTCTCCGCCTCAGGCGTGGCATAGATCGTGGCGATATGGGTGTGCGGCGCGCCGGACAAAGCCGCTGGATTCATCGTCAGGACAAAGCCCATCCCCGCGCTGGAAAAATCAACATTGCGCAAGGAAGTGATCGTGCCGGTGATGTCACGTCCGAGGATGTTCACGGTCATCTCATCCCCGAGCTTCAGCCCCATCTCGGCGGCTTCATCGGCGGCAAAGCTGATTTGCGGTGGCCCCTCGTAGCCCTCTGGCCACCATACACCTTCGGTCACTTCGGCATTGTCGGGCTTTTGCGCGGCGTAGGTGATGCCCCGGTCTCCACGCAAAACCCAATGTGGCCCCGCCACGGTTTGAGCATCCTGACCATTGATGCGGGTGATGATGCCCCGCAGCATCGGCGCGGTCTCAAACCGGGTGACACCGGGGTCCTCAGCCAAGCGGTTCCGCACGCCATCGATCTGATCTTTTTGAATATCGACCACATAATAGGAAGGCGCGGCATCCGGCAGATCACGGCCAATCGCGCCGCGCAAATTGGTATCAATTTGGCCGATCGCGGACAATACGGTGAGGCCCAGCCCAAGCGAAAGGACAACGGAAATGGTTTCGCCACCGGGTCCGCCGACCGAACCCAGTGCCAAGCGCAGGGGCAAAATGCCACGCAGTGCTTTGAGCCGGGCCAAGCGGCGCGCAAGTGCAGCCATGCCCCGACCAGCCAAAACCAAAGCCCCAAAGGAAAGCGCCAATCCGGCCCCCGCCCAAAGCACTAGGCGCGCACTGTCCGAAAACAGAACTGCGGCGCTCACAAGCACGGCGATCAGGACGAAAACGGTCAAAAGATAGGGCCAGCGCGGCAGACCTTTAAGGCCAAATTGCGCGTCTCGATACAGGGCGGCGGGGCGGATTTTTTCGGTGAGAGCCAAGGGCCAAAGCACGAAAATGGCACTGGAGAGCAGACCATAAAGAGCCGCTTCAAACAACGGGCCGGCATGAACGGTGGTGTCCATCGGAACGGGGAGAATACCTTGCAAAAACGGCGCTGCGATCAACGGGATGAGCGCGCCAAGGACCAACCCACCGACAATCGCCAAAAGCGTCAAAACGCCCACCTGCAACAGGTAGATCATCAGGATTGTGGCGCGATCTGCACCAAGGGTTTTGAGCGTGGCGATGCTGGCAATTTTACGATCGAGATAAGCGCGCACCGCAGAGGAAACGCCAACGCCGCCGACCGCAAGGCCAGCAAGCCCCACAAGCACCAAAAAGGAACTGAGCCGTTCGACAAACCGATTCACACCGGGCGCACCATTGCGGGAATCCCGCCAGCGAAATCCGCCCTCTGCAACCTCGGCTTCTGCGCGGGATTTGAGTGCATCAAGATCGGTTTGTGGCGCAAGTTTGAGCCGATACGCCGCATCGAACAAGGAGCCGGGCGACAAAAGCGCGGTGTTGCGAAGTGCCTCGCGCGCCACGATGCTGCGCGGGCCAAGGGTGAACCCGGCCGAGGCCCCATCTGGTTCGCGTGTGAGTTCTGCCATGACAACAAAGGCGACATCGCCAAGACGTACAGTCTCGCCAAGGGTAAGTCCGAGCCGGTCACTCAACATTGGATCGAGGACGATACCAGGCACGCCATCGCGACCCGTAAGCGCCGCCGCGAGCGGCATGTCTGGGCGCAAACCGACAGTCCCGATTAGAGGATAAGCGGCATCGACGGCTTTGACTTGGGTGAGCGCGCGCTCATCCTTGCGGCTGAGCATGGAGCGGAAATCGGCGATCTCGGAGACCGCAACAGACCGCCCCCCCATCCAATCGCGTTCTTCTTGGGTGGCAAAGCGATAAGTGAATGTCATCTCCGCATCCCCGCCCAGAAGAGCAGCGCCTTCGCGAGCGAGGCCCAAAGAGATGCTTTCGCGCACGGAGGTGACAGCGGCAATTGCAGCCACGCCAAGGATAAGACAAATCAAGAGGACGCGAAACCCGCGAAGGCCCGCACGCAATTCACGCCGAGCAATGCGCCATGCCAGACGCAGTTTCATGCGGCGACCTCGGACAAATCCAATTGGCCATCGCGCAGACGGATGATCCGGTCACACCGCGCCGCCAATTCGGGTGCATGCGTGACCAGCACCAGGGTCGAGCCATGCCGATCACGCAGCCCCATCAGAAGATCCATAATCGCCGTGCCTGTGGTGCCATCAAGGTTGCCGGTGGGTTCATCGGCCAAAAGGATTTCGGGACGTGGTGCTGCGGCGCGGGCCAATGCGACGCGTTGTTGTTCGCCGCCTGACAGTTGTGCCGGATAATGCCCGATCCGCGCGCCAAGCCCCACCGCCTCAAGCTCCTGACGCGCCCGATCAAACGCATCGTTCACCCCCGCGAGTTCGAGAGGGATTGCGACATTTTCCAGAGCGGTCATAGTCGGCAAAAGGTGGAAGGATTGGAACACCACCCCCATATGATCCCTACGGAAGCGTGCAAGTTGATCCTCGTCCATTGTGGTCAAATCGCGCCCGAGCACCGAAATGCGCCCGGATGTGGCCTGTTCCAGCCCTCCGAGCAACATCAGGAGAGACGATTTGCCCGATCCCGAAGGTCCAACAAGCCCAAGCGTTTCACCCCGCGCGACATCGAGGGAAATCCCGCGCAGAATCTCGACCTGCCCGGCGTTTCCATCAAGGGTCAGGCGGGCATCGCGCAGCGAAATGATCGGATCGGGCATGGGGGGCATCCTTGTATCTTTACCCTTTGGATATGGGGTGTTGCGGCGGATCGGCAAGCGGTTTGCCCAGACATTTACCCTTGTTTTGGTTCAGATTTGGATGATTGGCGCGACGCATGCGGCCATGGCCGAGCCTGTCCGGATCGCAGCCCTCGGCGACAGTTTGACCCAAGGCTACGGATTGATGCAACAAGACGGGTTCACCGCGCAATTGCAGGGATGGCTGGCGGCGCATCACGTCGGCGCAACCATCATCAATGCGGGCGTGTCGGGGGACACCACGGCGGGGGGCTTGTCGCGTGTGGATTGGACCCTGACCCCGGACATCAATGCGATGATTGTGGCCTTGGGTGGCAACGATTTATTGCGCGGGCTGTCACCAGAGTTGAGCCGCGCCAACCTGAAAGGCATTTTGGAGGTGGCGCAGGCGAAAAACGTGCCTGTCCTGTTGGTCGGGATGCAAGCCCCTGGCAATTATGGCGCCGAGTATAAAGCGCATTTCGATGCGATATACCCGGATTTGGCCGAGGCCTATGACACGCTGTATTTTGACGGATTCCTCAAACCCCTCACCGACTTAGGCCTTTGGGAACAGATACTTAAAACCCATATGCAGGCAGATGGGGTGCATCCCAATGCCATGGGCGTATCGGTGATTGTCGAAGCCATGGGGCCGACGGTCGAAGCCTTGGTCAATCGTGCGAACGACACCCCTGTCGAGTGATCACTCTTTCGGATGATCGTCATAATCACCCGTCAGGATGCGCCGCGCATCACCTTCGGGGTCATCATATTGACGCGACCGGAGCGACCAGAAGAACGCAACAAGCCCAATCCCCCCGAGCAAAAGCGAGATTGGGATCAGATAGACGAGAACGTTCATGATTTACCTCTGAGGCGCAGCGCATTGAGCGATACAGTGATGGAACTGAGCGACATCGCGAGAGCAGCAGCCAACGGGGTGGCAAATCCAGCCAAAGCGATCGGAATGGCGATCATGTTGTAGCCTGCCGCAATGGCAAAATTTTCTTTGATGCGGCGGGTGGCGGAAATCGAAACGCGCGTCGCCTCGCCCAAAGGTGCAAGAGATTTGCCCAAAAGCACCATATCGGAGACGACCCGCGTGGCCTCAAGGGCGGAGGCCGGTGAAATCGACACATGGGCGGCGGCCAAGGCGGCGGTGTCATTGAGACCATCCCCGACCATCAACACTTTGCGGCCCGACCGGGTGAGTTCGGCAACGCGCAGGGCTTTGCCTTCAGGCAGACAATCGGCATCCCACGCCGAGATTCCGACGCGATGCGCAATGTCAGCCACAGCGGCGGCGGTGTCACCCGACAACAACACAACATCTTTGCCCTGGCGTTTGAGCGCCGCCACGGCCTCCGCCGCGCCATCGCGAAGATGGTCGACAAAGGTAAAAGCCAGCGGAGCTTCATCGCCGATTTTGAGATAAGTGGCGGTTTGGGCCTTGGCCACCGCATTGAGCCAACCCGCCCGGCCAAGTCGCACCGAAATGCCATCACAGCGCGCCTCGATCCCCTGCCCCGGCACTTCGCGAATATCGGTCAGTTTGGCCGGGATGACATCGGCGGCGCGGGTCGCGGCAAACAGCGCGGAAGACAAAGGATGCGCCGAACCGGAGGCCAAAGCCATGGCGACGCCTCGGGCGCGCGGCGGGATGTCGGCCAGATTAGACAGTTCGGGACGTCCCTCGGTCAGGGTGCCGGTCTTGTCGAAAACGACGGTATCGACCTCGGCCAGCCGTTCGAGCGCCGTGGAGGATTTGATCAACATGCCCGCGCGGAACAACCGGCCAGAAGCCGCGGTGGTGACCGCAGGCACAGCAAGCCCCAATGCACAAGGACAGGTGATGATCAACACGGCCACGGCGACATTCAACGCATGACGAACATCGCCGCCCGTTGCGATCATCCAGCCGATGAACGCGCCAAGCGCCAAAAGATGAACCGCAGGCGCATAAATGCGCGCGGCACGGTCCGCCAAAGAGGTGTAGCGGTTGCGCGAGGTTTCAGCCATCGCGACCAAATCGGCCATGCGGTGCAACGAACTGTCTGCGCCCGCCGCGGTGACTTTGACCACCAAAGGCCCGGTGAGATTGACTTCTCCGGCGGACACGATCGTGTCCACTTCGGCCAGCGCGGGAAGGCTTTCGCCCGTCAGCCAAGAGCGATCCACCTCGGAGGCGCCCTCCATGACAATGCCGTCCACGGGCACGCGCGCGCCGGGCACGACGCGGATCAACGCGCCCTTTTCGACCTCGGTGATGGAGATCACCCGGCCATCGGCCAAGGTCACGCGCGGCACTTCGAGGGCGGCGAGTTCTTCGGCGGCAGACCGGGCGACGGAGCGGGTGCGGTAGTCCAGATACCGGCCCGCGAGCAAGAAGAAGGTCAGAGACAAGGCGGCGTCGAAATAGGCATGCGCGCCGGATTCGAAGGTCTCATACAAAGACATGCCGCCCGCCAAAAGGATGGCCAGGGAAATCGGCACATCCATATTGAGACGCTTGGCTTTCAACGCCGTGAACGCGGAGCCAAAAAACGGCTGACCCGCATAGGCAATGGCCGGAAGCGCGATGGCGGCTGAGATCCAGTGGAACATGTCGCGGGTGGCATCCGAGGCCCCGGACCAAACCGCGACCGACAACAACATGACGTTCATCATGGCAAAGCCGGATACGGCGATGCGGGTCAGGATGGCACGGCCCCGGCGGTCGGTTTCGGTCGCCGAAATCGCGCCGGCATCAAGTTCGTAGGCCTCATAGCCGGCTTGGGTCAACGCGCTGACAAGGTCGTCAACAGAAACGTCTTCGTCCGCCTCAATCTGTGCGCGTTTGAGCGTCAGGTTCACCCGCGCGGCGCGCACGCCGGGCTGTTTGGTCAACTCGCGCTCCACGCCGGAAATACAGGCCGCACAATAAATCGCAGGCAAAGAGAGCACAAACCGGGTGTCGCGCACATCGCGGGCATGAGCCACATCATTTGCAGCAGGTCCCGCCACACAGGCGGGACAGGCTGAAATCTGAACCTCAGACATCCGGGGCCTCTTTCTCGTTTAACGTTTGACGTGAATGATAACACGCTGTTTGAACGGCGTCCCATCCTGTGCAGTGGCCACCATCCGGTAGTTCCAATTGCCCTCGGCAAGCTCGCCCGTCTCGGCCACATAGGCCTCACCGTTGAAAGTAAATTCAGGCGTTTGATCTTCAACAACATTGGTGGCCCGGCCCAGCGTGCCGCCCATTTCGGCGGCTTGCACCGGGTTGCCATTGGCGTCACGGATAAAGATGTACAGTTTGCCATCTTCATCATCGGCCTCGATGGTCCACCCCAACGCCTCTTGCAACGCCTTGTCATGATCAAAGGTCTGCGAGGCGACATAGGAGTTTTTGACCTCGAGACCGGGGAAGGTCCGCACGGCCTGAACTGCCATGAAGACATTGACCCCGATGATCACGGTAAAGGCGGACACAGTCCCGATGAGAACATGTTTGCCAGTGATTTCGCGCATGGTTTAGTTTCCTTTGCCGTTGAAGACCGAGTCGACGGAAACCCGTTCGGAACTGGCCACATCTTCGACCCAGAACGAGAACTCTTTCCGTTCGGAATTTGCGGCCTCGGACCCGGCGGGTGCCTCGACATAGGCCCGCACGATGCGCATTTCATCGGCGTTGACTGCAATGGTATCGCCCGCCGTATTGTCGCCGCCTTGCAACGTCACCGTCAAGTCGGCCTCGCCAGAGACGCTCACACGGAACTCGCGCGTTTCGCCATGTTTGTTGCGCAACCGCAAGTCGTAAATGTTGCGGATCGCACCGTCGGATTGCATCACATAGGTCGGGTTGCGCACGGGGGCGACGGTCATGTCGATGTCCGAGCGAATAAAGAGGGCAAAGACCAAAGCAAAGCCAACAGCGGCCCAAAGCACGGTGTACAGGATCGTGCGCGGACGCAGGATGTGTTTCCACACCGGTTTTGTCGGTTCGCCGGAGATTTCGCGCGGCTCATCGGTCAACGCCATATAGTCGATCAGACCGCGCGGCTTGCCGATTTTGTCCATCATGTCATCGCAGGCATCAATGCAGAGCGCGCAGGTGATGCATTCGAGTTGCTGACCATCGCGGATGTCGATGCCCATCGGACAGACGTTCACACAGGCCATACAGTCGATGCAATCGCCCAATTGATCCGCGCCTTCGCCCTTCCGGTGCTTGCCGCGCGGTTCCCCCCGCCAGTGGCGGTAGGCCACGGTCAGCGTGTCTTCGTCCATCATCGCGGCCTGAATCCGCGGCCAAGGGCAGGCGTAGATACAGATTTGTTCTCGCGCGATTGCGCCAAAGAAGATCGTCGTGGCAGTCAAAACGGCCATGGTCATATAAGCGGCCGGATGGGCCTGCCCGGTCACAAGATCTTTCAACAGCGTCGGCGCATCGGTGAAATAAAACACCCAAGCCCCACCGGTCGCCAGGCCAATCACAACCCAGGAAATGTATTTGACGATCCGCAGCCGCACCTTGCGCAGGTCCCATTTTTTCTGACGATGCAACCGCAGACGGGCGTTGCGATCACCTTCGATCCAACGTTCGACGAGGATGAAAAGATCGGTCCAGACGGTTTGAGGACAGGCATAGCCACACCACACGCGCCCAGCCGCAGAGGTGAACAGGAACAGGCCAAGTCCCGCCATGATCAACAGGCCAGCAATGAAATAGAATTCGTGCGGCCAGATTTCGATCCAGAAGAAATAAAAACGACGCCCGGCAAGGTCGATGAGAATCGCCTGATCCGGCAATTGCGGACCACGGTCCCAACGAATCCAAGGCGAGAGATAATAAATCCCCAAGGTAACCGCCATAATGACCCATTTGAGAGTCCGGAAATAGCCTTTCACACGACGCGGAAAGATCGGTTCACGGGAGGCGTAGAGTTTGTCTTCGGGGGGGGTATCGGTAGAGCTCATGGAGCATTGCCTTTTCGCACGGTTCGCGTTTTCCCCTTAATGGGGCGGAGACCTTTATGGAGCCTTGATGTGGATCAAGATTTTTAGACTCGGCCCTAAAGATGCATCAAAAAAGTTTCTTTTTCCTGTGACATCCTGCCGCCCCCGGCAAGGAGCGGAACGCCGTCGAAATTGAAACAAAGCCGCGACCCGTCAAGAGCGCAGCTTTGTTGTCGTTTGTTGGCACCAACCCTGAAGAAACGCGCGAACAGGATCAAGGGTCAGTGCCGCAACCCGGACGTTGCCGCCCGGATTCCTATTAGCTTATTGGCCGCCGCCCAACTGATGGACGTAAAGCGCGGCTGCGTTGACCTCAGCCTGAGACAGACGCTGACCCCAAGCCGGCATCACGCCAAAGCGGGCGTTGGTGACGGTTTCCTTGAGGGTGGCACGATCGCCACCATAGAGCCAAATCGCGTCGGTCAGATTCGGCGCGCCTTGGAAGATGTCGCCTGTGCCGTCTTCGAGGTGGCACGCCGCACAGTTGTCGGCGAACACAACAGCGCCTTCGGTGGCCATCGCCGCATCGTGGTCCTGACCGGACAGCGACAGGACATATTCCACGACCTGATCAATCTGAGCCGGTTCAAGCAACTCGTCAGCGCCAAAACGCGGCATCTCGGAGTAGCGCGCCTCATCGGTTTCGTTGCGCACACCGTGTTGGATGGTGTAGGCGACCTCATCAATCGTACCACCCCAAAGCCAATCGTTGTCCAAAAGGTTCGGATAGCCGACGTTGCCGGCCGCACCGGAACCGTGGCACTGGGAACAATTGGCCCGGAACACGGCGGCCCCCATGTTGACGCCGTAGTTGTGCAGATCCGAGTTCACGTCGATTGTGGTGACGTCGGCAGAGGCCAACTCGGCGTTCACGCCCGCATTCATCTCCTCAAAAGAGGCGATGTCTTTGGCCACTTCTGCCCGAGTGGACCAGCCAAGCATCCCGGCGGTTGCGCTTTTGATCCCCGGCCATGCAGGCATCGCGATCGAATACGCGATGGCCCAAATGATACTGGCATAGAAGACCATCAACCACCAGCGTGGAAGGGGGTTGTTGAGTTCTTCGATCCCATCCCAGGAGTGGCCTGTTGTTTCCACATCTTTCTTGCTCATGTCCTCGCCTCCTTTTCGGCGGGTGTATCTTCGTTGCGGAAGATGCTGGTCGAGACGTCTTGATAGTCTTTGCGCGACCCCGGGCGGAACACCCAGACAATGACCGCAACAAAGAACACAAACATCGCAAGCAGCACCCAGCTGTCGGCAAATTCCCGAAGGATATGATAGTTCATCACATACCCCCTTAGCGTGATGCGTCAGGCGTAAAGGTCGAGAAGTCGACCAATGTGCCAAGCATCTGCAAATAGGCGATCAGAGCATCCATTTCCGTGACACCGGGTTGACCGTCGAAGTTGGACACAACGGCTTTGGGATAACGGGCCATCAACCCGTCAAAGTCACTGTCGGGATCGGCCTGCGCAGCAAAGTCCGCTTGCGCAACTTCGATCATTTCGTCGGTGTAAGGCACGCCCACGATTCGATGGGTCGACATCAGGTCCTGAATGTATTCCGCGTCGATATAACGATCCGCAAGGAAGCCATATTTCGGCATAACCGACTCAGGCACCACCGACTGTGGATCGGTCATGTGATCGACATGCCACGCGTCGGAATAACGGCCGCCCACACGGGCCAAATCCGGGCCGGTGCGTTTGGACCCCCACTGGAACGGGTGGTCGTATTTCGACTCCGCTGCCAGAGAGTAGTGCCCATACCGTTCCACTTCGTCGCGCATCGGGCGGATCATCTGAGAGTGACAGACGTAGCAGCCTTCGCGGATGTAGATTTCACGCCCAGTCAATTCAAGCGGGGAATAGGGGCGCACGCCTTCGACATCCTCGATGGTGTTTTCGAGGTAGAAAAGGGGTGCGATCTCTACGATCCCGCCGATGGTGACCACCAAAAGTGCGCCAACCATAAGGAGGGTGCCGTTGGTTTCAATGATCTTATGCTTGTCAATGAGAGCCATTGTTTAAACCCTCCCTTATTCGGCCGGAGCCATGGCCGGAACGTCTGCTTTTGCAGGGCTACGACGCACAGTCATGATCAGATTGTAGCACATGATGATCGCACCAGTGAGATAGAGAACCCCACCCACAGCACGAACCACATACATCGGATGCTTGGCGGACACGGTGTCTGCAAAGGCGTTCACGAGGAAGCCCTGGCTGTCGACTTCGCGCCACATCAGGCCTTCCATGATACCCGTCACCCACATCGACGCGGCGTAAAGCACGATGCCGATAGTGGCGAGCCAGAAGTGCCAGGACACGAGGCCAAGCGAGTAAAGACGATCCCGGTTCCACAGGCGCGGGGTGAGGAAATAGAGAGCACCAAAGGTGATCATACCGTTCCAACCCAAAGCACCGGAGTGCACGTGGCCGATGGTCCAGTCAGTGTAGTGAGACAGCGAGTTCACCGCGCGGATCGACATCATCGGACCCTCAAAGGTCGACATGCCGTAGAAGCCCACTGAGATCACCATCATACGGATGACCGGGTCGGTGCGCAGCTTGTCCCATGCGCCAGACAGCGTCATCAGACCGTTGATCATTCCACCCCAGGACGGCATCCATAGCACGATGGAGAACACCATACCGAGGGTCGAAGCCCAATCCGGCAGAGCGGTGTAGTGCAGGTGGTGCGGGCCAGCCCAGATGTAAAGAAAGATCAAAGCCCAGAAGTGAATGATCGACAGTTTGTAGGAGAACACCGGACGCTCGGCCTGTTTCGGCACGAAGTAGTACATCATGCCGAGGAAACCTGCAGTGAGGAAGAAGCCCACAGCGTTGTGACCGTACCACCACTGCGTCATCGCATCCTGAACGCCAGACATCACCATCACGGAGCGCGAGCCCAGGAAGGAGACCGGGATCACCAGATTGTTGACGATGTGGAGCATGGCAATGGTTACGATGAACGACAGGTAGAACCAGTTCGCCACATAGATGTGCTTTTCTTTACGCTTAAAGATCGTGCCCATGAAAGTGACGAGATAGGCGACCCATACGATGGTCAGCCATAGGTCGATGTACCATTCCGGTTCAGCGTATTCTTTGGATTGGGTCACACCCAAGACATAACCCGTCGCCGCCAGCACGATGAACAAGTTATAGCCCCAGAACACGAACCACCCAAGGCCACCACCAAACAGGCGCGCCGCAGAGGTGCGTTGCACCACATAGAAAGACGACGCGATCAAGGCGTTGCCGCCAAAAGCGAAAATCACCGCAGAGGTGTGCAGCGGACGCAAGCGCCCAAAGTTGCCGTGACCTTGCAGGAACTCGAAGTTGAGGCTCGGAAAAGCGAGCTGGAAGGCAATAAACGTCCCCACCAGAAAGCCCACAACGCCCCAGCCGGCAGTTGCGATAACACCGTAGCGCACGACACCATCAAAGTAGCCCTCGGGCTGTGCTTTGACGTCGCCTGTCGTCCGCAGAGTGTAGATGAAAGTAATGGCCGCCGCGGCCATGAAAATAAGCGCATGGATTTGATAGCCAAAATCGCGCCCGTAGTTTGCGGCAAGGCCGAATAGGACCACGGCGATCCCCAGCACTGCCAACTTAATGTAGTTCCACATGTTGCGTCCCTTCGTTCTGATGCCCATTTATGTTAGGCATGTCGCCCCGTGTTTGGCACAGGTCTCGACAGTTTGCGGTTTGAACGACATCCGGGCGACCCTCCTTGATCTGAGTCAAAGCATCGCGAGAAAGGGATTTCTCGCCCAAATTTCGTGTAATGTCCGCATGCATTCCTCAATGGGTTAAATACCACAGAAACAGCCCCGTGTGCGCCCTTAGTGTGCGCACCCTTATTCCTTTTACATAGTTAAATTTAAATGAACCCCCGCGCAAATCGCCGCGCCCCTCAAATTTGTTGATCTCAATCAAAGCCATTTCGAGCACATGCGCGCATTGTATAGGTCGAAATGTCGCAATTCCCGAATGGAGGTCGCCATGCCTTTTAAAACCATCACAACCATTATTTGTAATATGGACGCGGATCGCCATGCCCTTGAGGCCGCAACCGCTCTTGCTCGGCGCGAAGAAGGGCATCTTGACGTGATTTGTCTGGGTCTCGACCGCACACAGCCCGGCTTCTACTATGCCGGCACCAATGCGATGGCCTTGCAAGACAACCTGCAACAGGCCCAAACCGAGAGTCGCGAAATTGAGTCTCAGGTCACGGAATTCTTGAGAGTTCAGGAAATTTCGTGGGTGACCAACCCCTTAACCGCGCAGATGGCCGGTCTGACGCCCCAACTCGCACATTTCCTGCGCTTCTCTGATGTCGTCGTCCTGCCCCGCCCTTACGGTCCGGGCCGCAGCCACGAGCACGAAGAAATCTTGGAAGCCGCGTTGTTCTCCGGTCATGTTCCGGTTCTCGTTGTGCCCGACACCGCCGATGTGCCGCAAAACATCGAACGTGTCGTCGTCGCATGGAATGAAAGCGCCGAAGCCTTGGGCGCTGTGCGTTCCGCTCTGCCGATTCTGCAAAAAGCCGATGTTGTGGACATCACCATCATCGACCCGCCGCAGCATGGCCCCGATCGCTCTGATCCGGGTGGCTCGTTGTGCCAAATGTTGGTGCGTCACGGTGTGCGCGCCGAAGTGTCGGTTCTGGCCAAAACCATGCCGCGCGTCTCCGATGTGCTCTGCCGTCAGCTGCGCGACAAGGACGCCGATCTCTTGGTGATGGGGGCCTATGGTCATTCCCGCTTCCGCGAATCGATCCTTGGCGGTGCAACCCGCCACATGTTGGAATTGGCGGATATTCCGGTGCTGATGTCGCACTGAGTTGATGTCACACTGACGCTCAACACCACGAACATACCGCAATCCGGCCCGCAGACAGGACGATCTACGGGCCGGAAAACATTTATGAATTTGACTTGATCAAGGCCTAAAGCAAGCCTGGCCTCAGGCCATCATCCCGCCGTCCATGTCATCCCCCGTCTCGATCTGCAACCGATCGAAATCCGGGATGATCACTCTACGTTTGCCTTCCAGCGTAATGATTCCCTCGCGTTTGAGCGCCGAAATCTGCCGCGACACGGTTTCAAGCGTCAGACCAAGGTAGTCCGCCATCGCCTCGCGGGTCAGCGGCAATTCAAACATCATGCCATCGCCCGTGCTCTTCAGCGCCAGCGAGGATTCGCGCCGGGCGATGATCGCCAGCAGAGATGCAATTTTTTCCCGCGCAGTTTTACGACCGAGGATCAGCATCCACTCGCGGGCCGCATCGAGTTCGTCCAACGTCATCTCCAAAAGGCGCTGTGCGATATGCGGTGTGCGCGTCATCAGCGCTTCAAAAGGTTTACGACGAAAACAACAAAGTGTGAGGTTGGAGACGGCAGCCACATCATATGGGGCAACGTCGCGCCCCGGACGCCCCAGAAAATCAGAGGGCAACAACAGCCCAACCATCTGGGTGCGCCCGTCTTCCATGGCTTGGCTCAAAGAGGCCACGCCGGTGACCACGGAGGCCACAAAATCCATGCGATCCCCGGACCAGACAATGGGTTGGCCCGCTTCATAGGAGCGATAGTATTTGATGGAATCGAGCTCATTGAGCTCATCTGTCTCGCACCGGGCACAGACAGCCCGGTGACGGATCGGACAGGACCCACACTCTTTGTGGTCGAATACAATGTCACTCATAGGTGCGCTCACGTTTTTTGATCTGGGTCAATGCGCCCAATCTTAGTTCCACTAGATCGTATCCTCATGAACACGCACACGCAACTCCGCAAGCTTGGCCTTTTTGACGCTCGTGTCCCCCGGTACACGAGCTATCCAACCGCACCCCATTTTTCTGACGCCACAAACGCCGGGGATGTGGAAGGTTGGCTCAAGGCTCTGGACCCGTCTCAGCCGATCTCTCTTTACATCCATGTGCCGTTTTGTCGACGCCTGTGCTGGTTCTGTGCGTGTCGCACGCAGGGCACAACGACAGCTGGCCCTGTGGCCGCCTATGTCGAGACGCTCAAGACGGAATTGTCGCTTTTGAAAGCACACATCCCGGAGGGGATTCAAATCGGCCATTTGCATTGGGGTGGCGGGACGCCAACGCTGCTTGGCGCCGAAATGATCGCCGATCTCTCCGCGGCGATCCATGATCTGGCCCCTTTTAGCGAGCGTTATGAATTTTCCGTCGAGGTTGATCCCAACGAGGTCGATGACGCGCGTTTGGACGCGCTGGCCGCCGCCGGGATGAACCGCGCCTCAATCGGGGTGCAGGATTTCGACCCCGCCATTCAGGAAACCATCGGTCGCATTCAGTCCTATGAGATCACCAAAGCCGCCGTCGATGGGCTGCGCGCGCGAGGGATTTCCTCGCTCAACGCCGATATTTTATACGGCCTGCCCGGACAGACCCCGGAAAAAATCGCCGAAAGCGTTCAAAAGCTCCTGACCCTCTCGCCGGACCGGGTCGCCTTGTTTGGCTACGCCCATGTGCCCTGGATGGCGCGGCGGCAAAACATGATCCCAACCGACCAATTGCCCCGGCCCGAAGAGCGGCTGGACCTGTTCAACGTGGCGCGGGACCTGTTTGTCTGGGACGATTACGTCGAGATTGGCATCGACCATTTCGCCAAGAAAGGCGACGGTCTTGAGGTCGCGTTGCGTACAGGGACATTGCATCGCAATTTCCAAGGCTACACCGACGACAAATGCCCGACCATGGTCGGCGTGGGGGCCTCTTCGATTGCCAAATACCCGCAAGGATTCGCCCAAAACCACCCCGCCACGTCAAAATATCAAGCCGCAGTGCGCGCTGGCATTTTGCCCATCGCCAAGGGCCATACCTTCAGCGCCGAAGACCATTTGCGCGGTCGGATCATTGAGGCATTGATGTGTGATTTCCGGGTCGAAGCTGCCGAATTGATCCAAAACTATGGCCTGTCGCAAGCCGGATTTGATGCCTTTGCCAAAAGTGTAAGTGACGCGTTTCCCGAGATGCTCGCAACCTCGCCGGAGCGAATTGTCATCCTTGACGTGGCCCGCCCACTCACCCGGATGATCGCCCGCCATTTTGACGCCTATGACATGACACAGGCCAAGCATTCCTCCGCCGTCTGATCGCAACAGACCCTGATGTGTCCCAGATCCGTCCTTGCTCCCCCGCAGGGACGGATTTTGTTCGGCGCGGGGTTTGGCACAATAGTTGACAGCGTCCCAGACTTGCCAAACCGCGCATTTTCCACGACACCGCGAGGACCAAACACCGGAGCGACCGATGGACCTCATAGACCGCCTGCGCGCGATCACACCGCATGTTTTGACCGGGCCTGACGCCCTGCCCTATGGCCGCGACTGGGTTGGCAAATATGTGACCACGCCTTTGGCCGTGGTGCGCCCAAACACAACCGCCGAGGTTTCCGCCATCATGGCGCTGGCGCATGAGACGGGCACGCCCGTTGTCCCGATGGGAGGCAACACCGGATTGACCGGCGCGACCGCCGCCGAGGGGGCTTTGATCCTCTCGCTGGAGCGGATGACCCGTATTCGCGAGATCCGCCCAGAGGCCCGGATCGCCGTGGTTGAGGCCGGGGTGATCCTGCAAGACCTCCACATCGCCACCGAAGCACAGGGTCTCAGCTACCCAATGACGTTTGGCGCCAAAGGATCGGCGCGGATCGGCGGCACATTGGCCACCAATGCCGGCGGCTCCAATGTTTTGCGCTATGGCAACACCCGCGATCTCTGCCTTGGGATTGAGGTGGTCTTGGCCGACGGGCGTGTGCTTGATCTGACGAGCGAGCTGCACAAGGACAATTCCGGCTATGACCTGCGCGATCTGATGATTGGCGCAGAGGGCACATTGGGCGTGATCACCGCCGCCGTGTTGAAACTCACCCCCCTGCCGCAGGCCTACGCCACCGCCATGGTCACCGTGCCGTCCCTGCCGGATGCGTTGCAGCTTTTGAACCGGTTACAAGAACACACTGGCGGCATGGTCGAGGCATTTGAATATATGCCGCGCGACTACCTGACCCGTCTGGCGCAGTTTCGCGCCGATCTGATCCCGCCTTTGGGACATGACGTGGACCACATGATTTTCTTGGAAATCGCCTCCACCGTGCCGCGCGATTGTAGCGTGGATGACACCGGCCAAGTGCCCCTTCTGAGCGCGCTGGAAGAGATATTGGGCGAGATGTTTGAAGACGGCTTGGTCTTGGACGCCGCTTTGGCCGGGTCCGTGGCACAGCGGCGATTGATGTGGGAGATTCGCGAAGCTGCGGCGGAAATCTCGGTCAACACCAAGCCTTTGGTGATCAATGACCTTTGCCTGCCCGTCGATCAGATCGAAACCTTCCTCAGCCGTGCCGAGGCGCGCCTGAAACCGCTTGATCCCGGTGTGACCTCTTGCACGGTCAGCCATCTGGGTGATGGCAATGTCCATTATACGATTTACCCGTCGACGGCGGCGCTGTGCGACCCGTTGATGGAGGCGGTGGAGGACATTGTCCAAGACATGCGCGGCAGTTTCTCCGCCGAACATGGCATCGGTTTGGGCAAGCTCAGTTCGATGCAGCGTCGCAAAGACCCTGTCGCGCTGGACATGATGCGCGCCGTGAAAGCCGCGTTTGATCCGAAAGGGATTTTGAATCCGGGCAAGACCCTGCCCTAGTCCAAGCCCTTTATTTCCAGTCGAAAAATCCTTCACCCGCTCGCTCAAGCAGTTTGGTCGCCATGTCCACGGCCATCTCTGGACCGTCCGAAATCGCGCCAGACACATCATCGCTGAGAGATTCGGAGCCATCGCTGCGCAGGATTTCCCCACGCAGACGCAAGCTGCCCCCAACAATTTGTGCCAACCCGGCAATCGGGGTTTGGCAGGAGCCGTCAAGCTTAGCCAAAAACGCCCGTTCACAGGCCAAAGCCTGCCCCGTGGGCGCGTGATGAATGGCGGCAAGCATGTCTGCGATGTGATGATCCGCCGCACGGCGCTCAATCGAAATCGCGCCTTGGGCGACGGCGGGCAGCATCTCTTCGGCCGTGACCGCCACGCGCGGCACATCGTCAAAGCCTAGACGGTTAAGCCCCGCAAGCGCCAAAAACGTCGCATCCGCCACGCCATCTTTGAGTTTTTGCAACCGGGTTTGCACCGAGCCGCGAAATTCGATGACCTGAAGATCGGGGCGTTTGTTCAACAATTGCGCTTTGCGGCGCAGGGACGACGAGCCGACCACAGCGCCCTGCGGCAAATCCGCAAGCGCGCGCCCATCGAGCGTGATGAAGGCGTCAAAGGGATTTTCACGCGGCAGATAGGTATCAAGCACCAGCCCCTCGGGCTGTTCCACCGACATATCTTTGGTCGAATGCACGGCAATGTCGACCTCGCCATTCAAAAGCCGATCTTCGATCTCTTTTGAAAACAATCCCTTACCACCCAACTCGCGCAGGGCGCGGTCTTGAACCCGATCGCCACGGGTCGAAATGGACACAATCTGAAACGCCTCAAGCGGCAGATCAAACGCCTTCATAAGGCGCGCGCACGTCTCATGGGCCTGCGCCAGCGCAAGCGGGGAACCACGGGTGCCAATTTTCAGCGGTTGAGCGGGGGTCGGGAGTGTGAGTGTCATGGCAAAGCCATACCTGCGGCGGATCATCCTGACAAGCCATGGCCGCTTGACAAAAGCCCGCAGGAAAGGGACCAACGCGGGGACACACAACCGGGAGGCCGCAGATGTCCGAAAAAACGATCCTCAAAGCGCTCAAAGGCGAGACGCAACAGGTTCCGCCGATTTGGATGATGCGGCAAGCTGGTCGCTACCTGCCGGAATACCGCGCCACGCGCGCACAGGCCGGGGATTTCCTCAGCCTGTGTTACAACCCGGAACTGGCCGCCGAAGTGACGCTGCAACCGATCCGCCGCTTTGGCTTTGACGCGGCGATCCTGTTTGCCGATATTTTGCTTTTGCCACAAGCCTTAGGGGCCGACCTTTGGTTTGTCACCGGCGAAGGTCCGCGCCTGTCGACCATCACCTCAGAGGCAGATTTTACGCCGATGAAGGGCAAAGATGACATCCACGAGGTGCTCGCCCCGGTCTACGAAACGGTCAAAATTCTCTCGCGTGAATTACCAAAAGAGACCACATTGATTGGCTTTGCCGGTGCGCCCTGGACGGTTGCGACCTATATGATCGCGGGTCGCGGCACCCCGGATCAAGGCCCCGCCCATGCCCTGCGCGAGGGCAATAACGCCCTCTTTGAAAAGATCATCGACCTGTTGACGGTGAGCACCATCGAATATCTCGACATGCAAATCCAAGCCGGTGCCGAAGTCGTCAAGATTTTCGACAGCTGGGCCGGGAGCCTCAAGGGCGAGGCGTTTGAAAAATACGCCGTCGAACCGACGCGCCGGATCACATCCGAATTGAAAAAACGCCATCCGGGCATTCCGGTCATCGGATTCCCACGCGAAGCGGGCGATGGCTACATCGGCTTTCACGCCAAAACCGGTGTCGACTGCGTTGCCTTGGACAATTCTGTCACACCCGAATGGGGCGCGGCAAACGTGCAAAAAGACGGCTGCGTTCAGGGCAATCTGGCATCAAGCCACATGGTCACAGGTGGCCAAGGCCTGATCGACGAAGTGCGCCATGTCCGTGACGCTTTCTCCAAAGGTCCGCATATCTTCAACCTCGGTCACGGCATCACACCAGACGCCGACCCGGACAATGTGTCTTTGATGATCGAGACCCTTCGGGAAACGCGCTAGCACAGCTCCCGATTGATTTCGCACATTGAGAAGCATCTCAAGCGGGATATTCTCTCCTCAGATTTTAATCAATTTGAGGAGATCTCGATATGAGCACGGAATCCATTACGGTGTCATTGCCCCTGGGTGAAGCTGTCACCAAAGACCATTTCGGCGTGAACTTCGTCGACGCCTTTGATCACGTCCAACACGAGAGCAATACCGCAGGGCTCTCGGATTTTCTTGAAGATACTCAGAATGGGACTGAAGGCCTGAATGGTATGGGCCTCACGTCCCTCCGTTGGCCGGGTGGTGCGGATATCGAAAGATATGCGCTGAACGTGGACGCCAATGGTGCCGTCGATCTGGTTCCCAAAGAGGACATTACCGGACAAGAGCAACTGAACATCGCGCTTTTGAAGGACTTCCTTGAATTTTGTGGGGACAACGGGGTGTCCGCAAAAATCATCATTCCAACAGAATGGTTGACCGACAGCCAATATGCCAGCGGAGCGGATGTCGCGAGTGGCATCACGCAGGTGGAACTTGACGCCGTCGCGGCCTTTGTCACCAAAGTGATTGAGATCGCGCAAAACACAGGCGCAACCATCGACGGCTTTGAAATCGGCAATGAATATCGCGGCGTCTACACCGCCCAAGGCTATGCCGAAGTACTCAACGCGCTCGTTCCCGTGATTGACGGTGTTTTAGGTGACGGGGCCGATGCACCCGACATCATCGCCCAAATGTCGATCAATACCAAAGATGACGGCAATGTTTCCCTTGATGATTTCGCAACTCAAAATATCAACGGCGTGCTTGAAAATCTTGATGCGGGGGTCGCCGATATGGATGCGGGGGTCGCCGATATGATCGACGGCCTTGCCTCACATTTCTATTACCAAGACGGTCAACAGTCCGCGACGGATGCAACGGGCGAGTGGGGTCACAGCTACGACAACATAGACGATCTTGTGGCAAAATTCGCAGATATGGCGGCCGAGTGGGGCGAGGACATGGATTTGCATCTCAGCGAATGGGGCGTGCAACACACCGCCCTCTCTGAGGATGCGCGCTATTGGGGCTTGATGCAGTTGGCCCCAACATTGGAAATCTTCTCCGCGATGATGAAACATGGCATCGACAGCGCCGACATGTGGCCCCTTCTGTACCACACGACAGCCTTGGCCAATAACGGCGGCAAGCTCCGCCCGATTGGCATTCTGGTTGACCTGATGAATGACACTCTTGTGGGAAAAGAGGTGCTGGATGTGACAGCCGAGGGCGGGTCCAGCTTTGACATTCACGGGTTTATTGGCGGCGGAGAGGGCGCTGTTTTCCTGTCGTCCCTGTCCGAAAGTCAGGACCAAGTCATAACCATCAACCTCGCGGATATGTACGCAATCGGGTACGGAACCGTGACAGTGCAAATCATTGGCGTCGATTACGCCCAAACCGACGGTGTCTACACGGGCGGCCACTATAACGAAGTTGATTTGGCCGCCTGGCAAGACCCCAACACGCTTGGGACATTGAGCAGTGAGACCTACTCTGATCTCACCGAGATTTCAATCACCTTGGACGCCTACGAGGTCGCAGTGATCACCTACACCGCATATGACGTGGTCGAAGAGGTCTCGGTTCAATTTAACGACGTCACATATGGGACCTCCTACAAATATTTGGAGGAAGCCGCGACCAACGACTATATCATTGGCTCTGATCTGCACAACTGGATCAAAACCGGGGCGGGCGATGACTATGTCATCGGCGGTGACGCAAATGACACCCTAAATCTCGGCGATGGGAACGATAAAGCCGATGGCGGTGACGGCGCTGACTACATCTCCGGCGGGTACGGCGCTGACTTGATCGTCGGGGGCCTCGGTGGAGATACTCTTCTTGGCGGTCATGGTGATGACAACATATTGGGAGGCAATGGCGGCGACAAATTACATGGCGGCAACGACAATGATGCGTTGAACGGGGGGAGTGGCGCCGATCTTCTGGAGGGGGAAGCCGGCAACGACCGTCTGGTCGGAGAAGATGGCAATGACACCCTGATTGGCGGTGATGGAGTGGACACGCTGTATGGCGGTGTCGGGGACGATACGCTTTCCGGGGGCACCGGGAATGACACCCTGATCGGCAATGGTGAAAACGACATCCTGCATGGGGACGCGGGCGACGACGTTCTCAATGGCGGGCTTGGATACGATAACCTCTACGGCGGCGACGGCGATGATCGCCTTGTCGGCGACAATGCAAGCGACAAACTTTGGGGCGAAGACGGAGACGACACCCTTTATGGCGGGTCCGGGAACGACCGACTTGATGGCGGCGTGGGCAATGACACGCTTGACGGTGGTGCAGGCAATGACACGTTTGTTTTTTCCGGTACGTTCCAAGTGGATCATATCACCGACTTTGACGATAACGGAAATGATATCATTGATCTCAGCAATGTGGCCTCCATCACAAGTTGGAGTGATCTCAACAACGCGCATATGACTGAATCTGGCTCAAACGTCATCATTGATGCCGGCGGCGGCAACATCATCTACTTGGATAGCACCACCCTGAGCGATCTCAGCGCAAGCGATTTTATCTTTTGATATCTAAATGGCCCCTTCCCGGGGCCCTCTCAATTCCTGTTCTATCGACCTATACCCATTTCGCCATCGGCGGCAGGGACATCAAGACGGCGTTGGCGTCATGGCCCGTTTCCAAACCAAACTTGGTGCCCCGGTCATAGACGAGATTGTATTCGGCATAGAGGCCGCGATGGATCAGTTGTGTATCTTTGTCCGCCTCTGTCCATGGCGTATCGCGGCGCTTTTCTGTCGCGCCTAAGAAGGCGGGCAAAAACGCCCGGCCCACGTCTTGGGTAAAGGCAAAATCCGCCTCCCAATCGCCCGTGTTGTGATCATCAAAAAAGATACCCCCCACGCCGCGCGCCCGACCGCGATGCGGGACATAGAAATACTCATCCGCCCACTCTTTGAAGCGCGGATAATAGTTCGGGTCATGGCGATCACAGTGATGCTTTTGCACAGCGTGAAACGCCTCCGTGTCCTCGGCATATTCGATGCAAGGATTCAAATCCGATCCGCCGCCAAACCACCATGCATGCGGCGTCCAAAACATCCGTGTGTTCATGTGAACGGCGGGCGTATGCGGGTTTTGCATATGCGCGACAAGCGAAATCCCCGCCGCCCAAAACCGCGGATCTTCTTTCATCCCCGGAATGCCCTTGCGCGCGGCCATGGCCATTTGCGCCCGCTCGCCCAACTCACCGTAAACAGTGGAGATATTGACGCCGACCTTTTCAAACACCCGGCCCCCACGCATCACTGACATCACGCCACCACCCGCATCAGAGCCGTCATCCGAGCTGCGCTTGGTCTCGGTGACCTCAAAACGCCCAGCGGGCAACTCTGCAAAAGGGCCTGTGGTTTGGCTGTCTTCGAGCGCCTCGAACGCGGTGACAATCTGATTGCGCAAATCCCGAAACCAAAGGGAGGCGCGGGATTTTTCGTCAATCATCTCTGGGCTCATCTCTTCGCGGGTATCTTGGCTCATTCGGGCTGTCCTTTCCGGCGCATCATGTTGCGTCCAGAGGTAGCAGGAATGCGCTAAGAGCAGCAAGGGCAGTAAGATCCCTTCCCCCGCGCCAGAAAAAGCCTATGATATGGACAGAGTTGAAATGGAGATTTTCAAATGCGTTGGCTTGCTCCCCTTATGCTTTTGCCGCTTGTCGCCGCCTGTTCCGAACAACAGATGTGCATTTCCCGCGCCACCAAGGATTTGCGTCAGGTTCAAAGCTTTATTTCCGAATCCGAGGGCAATCTCGCGCGCGGCTATGCCCTGGTCGAAAAAGAATACATCGACTACGACATTGAGCGCTGCGGTGAAAATGCGGACGGCAAACCTATTTACTGTCGCGTGCCCGACGTCGAAACCCGGCGTGTTCCAAAAGCCATCGACCTTGATGCCGAAGCGGCAAAATTGGCGGCGCTGAAAAAGAAAGAGGCGCAATTGGCAGCACAGGCAGAGGCCGCAACCCAAGCCTGTGTGCAGCAATACCCAAGCTGAGACTGTAGGGTCTTTCGAACTTAATGCGTGGGCGCGTGAACCGGATCAACCAGTGTGCGCCCGCCATCCAAGGTCAGGATTTGCCCGGTCATAAATCCAGAGGCCTCAGACACCAAATATTGCACGGTCTCGGCGATTTCTGAGGCCTGTGCGACCCGGCCCAGCGGCGTCTTAGAGATGATCTCATTTCGGTAATCAGGGTTTTCGGCCAACATCCCTTGCAGGCTTGCACTCATCACCGAGCCAAACGCCACGGCATTGACCCGAATGCGATTGGGCGCCAGAGCCACCGCCATGGAGCGGGTCAGTTGATCGACGGCGGCGGAGGAGACAGAAAAGGCCAAAAGCTCCGGTTGTGAACGGCGCGCGGCAATCGAGGACAGGTTCACGATCGAGCCGACGATGCCCTCGTCTTCACTGCTTTTCTCAGATTGTTTGATCATCCATTTCGCCACCTGCTGCGTCAATCTTAGCGAGGTCATCAGGTTTTGCTCAATCAAATGGGCGACATTGTCTTCCTCGACGCACAAAGGATCGCTCATCGCCACCTGACGCGAGGCGTTGATCAGGATGTCAACGCCCTCAAAGGCATCAATCGTGGCAGACAACAGGTTGGCGATGGTCAGTTTTTCACGCAGATCTCCTGCGAAATATGCGATATGGCCGTCATCCACGTTGGCCGCCTCACCGTATTGTTCAATCAGGCTGGCCTCGTCGATATCCGCGCACATCACCCGCGCGCCCTGAGACTCGAAATGCCGCACAATCGCCAGACCAACGCCATTGGCCGCCCCGGTCACGATGGCGGTCTTGCCTTCAATCGAAAAGCTCATCAGTCGTCTCCGCAATGTGTTAGCGCCATCTTAAGCTGTTTTACCGCTCATGCGAAGCGGTTTTGCGGCGTGAAGCACCTTAAACCCGCCCGTATCGGCAATCGGTTGGCATGTGCCGAACATCTCGGCAAGCGTTGCCTCGTAGGGCAATTGCCGATTGGCCACCAGCCAAAGCTGACCCTGAGGCGACAGCATCCCGGCGGCGGCCCGGATAAAGGCTTGGCCCAGCCCCGGATCAGCCGCGCGTGAGGTATGAAACGGCGGGTTCATGATCACCGCATCCAGTTTTGTCGGCGGGGTGAATTTGGTCGCATCCTGCCAATGGAATTCCGCGCGCGGGTCGGTGACATTTTCGCGCGCACAGGCAAGAGCGGCGGCCTCTGCCTCGACCACATGCAGGCGTTTCACCCCCGGATGATCCAAAATATGACGGGAGAGATAGCCCCAGCCCGCGCCAAGATCGGCGATTTTCGACGGTAATTTCTCGGGCAACGCGGCCAGAAGCGCCTGCGAGGCTTTGTCAATGCGATCCACCGAGAAGACGCCAAGCCGGGTGGAGAACCCGTCGATCAGATGCAGCGCACCAGGATCGGCCCAATCGGTGAAATCACCGCCAGAAAAGGCGAAGGCCTTGCCATGGGCTTTGGACACGATCTGCGCCACTTCGGCCCGTTTGCGCACGTCCTTCAAAAGACTGTCGATGCCATCGGTTTTCTGCCCATCCACGATCACACGCGTCGCCCGAGCGACCGCATCGGCGATCAACGCCCGCGCCTCCGCCTTGGACCGCGGCACGGCAACAATGGCCAAATCAAATGCGCCCTCAGCCGCGACACGGGTATCAAACCCGCGCGCGGTGAGCGCATCGAAATCGGGTTTAAACCCCTGAACGATCTGAAGAGTTGCGCCCGCGAGATCGGACAGATCGGCATCATGCGTAGGGCTATAAACCACAACGCGCGCAGGCACCGAGTCAGATAGATCGTGACCAGACAGATCGTGGCCTTCGAGCAAAAGAGGGAGGCGGGAAGACATCATGAAGCGGCGAAACGCCTATTCCTTTTCCATCGTGCATTGCAGCGGATGTTGATGGCGGCGGGCGAAATCCATCACCTGCTGCACTTTGGTTTCGGCAATCTCAAACGGAAAGACCCCAACGACGGCCAAGCCCTTTTTATGCACGGTCAACATGATCTCCGTCGCATGACCATGGCCAATGCCAAAAAAGCGCTCCAGCACCAGAACGACAAATTCCATCGGCGTGTAATCGTCGTTCAAAAGCATCACCTTATACAATGGCGGACGCTTGGTTTTCGGCTTCGTTTTAAGCGCAAGATCGACATCGCCGTCGTCGAAACGGTCGTCTTTGTCGGACATCATGTGAGGCAAGAGGGTCACTCTGGCGTCTCCGATTTTTGGATTTTGCACAAACTTACGGTCTTGATTGGCGTTATATAGCCCCTTTTTCGCATGAATAAAGAGGGTTATGCCAAAAGCAGTAAAGGGAGCATAGCATATGTCTGTCAAACTCGCGACAATCGCGTTCGATGCCGATGACACGCTTTGGGAAAACGAGGCGTTTTTTCGCATGACCCAAGAACGATTCGCCGATCTTTTGTCCGATTACACCGAGCGCGATCACTTGGCGGGGCGGCTTTTGGCGGCGGAACGGCGCAACCTTGGCCAATATGGATTCGGCATCAAAGGCTTTGTCTTGTCGATGATCGAAACGGCGATTGAGGTAACAGATCAAAGCGTTCCTGCCTCGGTGATCGCCGAATTGATTGCCGCCGGACAGGACATGTTGCGCCACCCGATTCACCTGCTCGATGGCGTCGAAGAGACAGTACGCGCCTTGGCCGAGCAGCATGAAATCCTGTTGGTGACCAAAGGCGATCTGTTGGATCAGGAACGCAAATTGGCGCAATCCGGTTTGGGCGATCTGTTTGATGGGGTCGAAATCGTCTCTGCCAAGACACCCGAGGTCTATGCCGGCATTTTCGCGCGCCATAATGTGGCCCCCGAAGCCGCGATGATGGTGGGCAATTCGATGAAATCCGATGTTCTGCCGCCGCTTGAAGCCGGGGCCTGGGGCGTGTTCATTCCGCACAATTGGACGTGGGAAATCGAACATGCGGAAGCGCCCGAAGATCATCCCCGATACCGCCAATTGGGTGATTTGGGGGCGCTGCCTACGCTCATCGAAACGCTCGACCTTTGAACAGAGCCTCCACAGATTTCTTTTTCATACTGCAAACTTCACCATGTGGTGGGCAACGCGGCCATAGCCACCACATGTGGCGTTGCAACTCTGCACCCTCACAAAGTCTTTGAAAATTCGCGGTTTTCTCAAACGAAAGCCTGTGCTACGTTTTCAAAATAAGCTGGGCGAGATGATCCGGCAGGACGAGGCAGATTTATCATGATGAGCAACGTGCAAGCGCGGGGTGTCCTGCGTGCCGTATCAAGACGCATTTTCCCTCTTATTTTGATCGCCTTTGCGATGACCGTCGCAATGTCGGCAAAGATGATGGCGGCGGAATATGCCGCGCTGGTGATGGATGCACGCAATGGCAAAGTGTTGCACGCTACCAATGCCGACACCCGGTTGCACCCCGCCTCCCTGACCAAGATGATGACGCTCTACATCGCTTTTGAGGCGGTCGAACATGGTGAAATCACCCTCGACACCCTCGTCACCGTGTCGCGCAATGCCGCCTCTGAACCGCCTTCGAAATTGGGCCTCAAGGCCGGTCAAAAAATCAAACTGCGCTATCTCATCCGCGCCGCTGCCGTGAAATCCGCCAATGATGCCGCCACGGCCATTGGCGAGGCCATCGAAGGCTCCGAGGCCGCATTTGCCCGCCGGATGAACCGCACCGCCAAAGAGCTTGGCATGTCGCGCACCACGTTCAAAAACGCCAATGGCCTGACCGAAGAAGGCCACCTGTCGACCGCCCGCGACATGTCCGTTTTGGGGCGCCATGTGTTTTATGACTACCCGGAATATTACAACATCTTTTCACGCAAAACTGCCGACGCGGGTGTGACCACCGTCACCCACACCAACTCGCGGTTTCTGAGCGCCTATCCCGGCGCAGATGGCATCAAAACCGGATACACTGCGGCGGCAGGGTTTAACCTCGTGGCCTCGGCACAGCATGGCAGTGAGCGGATCATCACCACCGTTTTCGGTGGTCGTTCCACCGCATCGCGCAATGCCAAAGTGGCCGAATTGATGGACCTTGGCTTCAAACGCGCGCCGACCAATGTCTCTGTCATCAAACCGAAAAAGCCACCCTATTTGGGTCAGGTTGGCGGCGGCGCCGTTATGGTCGCCGAGGGCCAAACCGCGCCGAAAGTGGCGTCGAAAATCGTCCGGGTGAGCGTCAATATGGCCAAAAGCCCGATCCCGAAAGCCCGCCCAATGCGCGAACTGGCACCCGAGGATGAACAAATGTTACTGGCCGCCTCGGATGACGTGTTCTCCGCTTTGGAAAAAGCCAATCAAGAGGCCGCACTTTTGGCCGCTGCGACCGAAGCCACGGTAGAAGCCAGCACGATTTTAGCGGCGGAAGCCTCGCGGGCTCAAACCGCGCCTGCGATACCCGCCATCGCGCCGATCCTGCGCCCTACGCGCACCGAAGCGCCTGAAACATTGCAACTCGCCTCGATCGAACCCACATCCGCCGTCGCCGCCGATCCGGTCCCGACAGGACCCGAAGTGGTGACGCGGATTTCGACCTCTGGCAACCGCCATTGGGGCATCAACATCGGCACGTACGGCTCGGAATATGAAGCCCGCAAGGAGCTGTTGCGCACCGCGCTGACAGAGATCGAAATGCTTGATGGCGCACTGCGCAAAGTGGTCAAAACCAAACGCGGCTATGACGCCAACTTCCTTGGGCTGACCGAGGATTTGGCCGCGATGACCTGTCGCCGGTTGGAAGCGCGCGGCACGGACTGTGCGCCCATCGGCCCGTCCTGAACCAGATACATTAAGCTGAAAAGAGAGGGCGTGGGGTGTTACAACCCTGCGCCCTCTTCTACTTTTAGATCAAACGCCGCCGCCACCAAGGCGCGGGTGTAGGCCATTTGCGGGGCGTCAAAAATCGCATCGGCGTCGCCCGCCTCAACCACGTCGCCGCGCTTCATCACCAGAACCTTATGGCTCAACGCCCTCACAACCCGCAGGTCGTGGGAGATGAACAGATAGGCCAGCCTATGCGTGACTTGCAGCTTGCGCAAAAGCTCAACGATCTGCACCTGAACCGTCATATCGAGCGCCGAGGTCGGCTCGTCCAAGACCAACAGGCGGGGTCGCAGGATCATCGCGCGGGCAATGGCGATGCGTTGGCGTTGCCCGCCGGAAAACTCGTGCGGATAGCGATGGCGGGTTTCGGGGTCGAGCCCAACCTCGCGCATGATGTCGATCACCGCCGCCTCATTGGAGGCATAGCCGTCGACCTTATGCACGCTCAAACCTTCGGCGATGATCTGCGCCACGGTCATCCGCGGCGAGAGGGAGCCGAACGGGTCCTGAAACACGATCTGCATATCGGCGCGCAGTGGTCGAAGTTGACGGTTGGACCAGCCCTGAATGTCTTGCCCCAAAACGACCACTGGCCCCTGTGAGGAAATCAACCGCATCATCGCCAGTGCCAACGTGGTTTTGCCAGAACCAGATTCGCCCACGATGCCCACGGTTTCGCCTTCGCGTACCGAAAACGATGCGGCATTGACCGCTTTGACATAGCCCACCGTTTTGCGCAGAAACCCGCGCTGCACCGGGAACCAGATGCGTAATTTCTCGGTTTCGGCCACAACCTTGGCCCCTTCGGGCACCGGGTCCGGGCGACCCGTCGCAGCGGCGGCCAAAAGCATTTGGGTGTAGGGATGTTGCGGATTGTCGAAAATCAACGCCGTCGGGCCGGTTTCGACAATCTCCCCGTCTTTCATCACGCAGACCCGATCGGCGATTTTGCGCACGATATTGAGGTCATGGGTGATGAAAAGCATCGACATGCCAAGCCGATCCTTGAGCTCGCGCAACAGCTCCAGAATCTGCGCCTGAATGGTCACATCAAGCGCCGTGGTCGGTTCGTCCGCAATCAAAAGCTCGGGGTCATTGGCCAGAGCCATGGCGATCATCACACGCTGACGTTGGCCGCCCGAAAGTTGGTGCGGATAGTCTTTGAGACGGCTTTCCGGCTCATGGATGCCGACCTGTTCCAGGAGTTCAATCACCCGAGTGCGCGCCGCGGTGCCGGTCATGCCGTGGTGGATCAAAAGCACCTCGGAAAGCTGTTTTTCCAGCGTGTGCAACGGGTTGAGTGAGGTCATCGGCTCTTGGAAGATAAAGCTGATGTCATTGCCGCGCAGTTTGCGGAGTTCCTTTTCGGACGCCCCGACAAGCTCTTGACCCTGATAGATGATCGAGCCCGTGATCTCGGCCGTGTCGGGCAAAAGATTCACGCTGGAGAGCGCCGTGACGGATTTGCCGGAGCCAGATTCACCCACAAGCGCAACGGTTTCGCCTTTTTCAACGGCAAAAGACACGCCTTTGACGGCCTCGACCGTGCCCCCGTCCTGACGGAAGCCAACGCGGAGATCTGTGTAGCGCAAAAGGCTCATCGAAAGGTCTTTCTCGGGTCAAAAGCATCGCGCACGCCTTCAAAGATAAAGACAAGCAGCGACAGCATGATCGCGTAGGTGAAAAAAGCGGTGAAACCCAGCCATGGCGCCTGAAGGTTCTGTTTGGCCTGAAGCGTCATTTCGCCCAATGAGGGGTAGGATGAGGGCAGCCCGAATCCCAAGAAATCCAGCGAGGCCAACGTGCCGATGTTGCCCGTCACGATAAAGGGCAGCATCGTCAAAGTGGCGACCATGGCGTTGGGCAACATGTGGCGGAACATGATGGTGCCGTTGGAAACGCCAAGCGCACGCGCCGCACGGATATATTCGAAATTGCGCGCCCGCAGGAATTCGGCCCGTACCACCCCGACCAAGGCGGTCCAGCCGAACAGGATGGTCACCATCACCAAAAGCCAGAAACTTCGTCCCAAAATGGCAAACAGGATGATGATCACATAGAGCGACGGCATCGCGCCCCAAATCTCTAAAATCCGTTGGAAAATCAGGTCGGTGCGTCCGCCAAAAAATCCCTGAAGCGCGCCTGCGATGATGCCAACGAAAGACGAGAGCACCGAGACGATGAGGGTGAAGAACACCGATAGGCGGAAGCCGTAAATGACGCGGGCGACGACATCGCGTTTGGTGTCATCGGTGCCCAGCCAGTTTTGGGAGGTCGGCGGCGAGGGTGCGGCCCCCGGCCCCTCAACTTGGGTGTTGAACGAATAGCGGATCGGCGGCCAGAGCATCCAGCCTTTCTCGATCTTGTCCCCGTTGATGACGCCATCTTTGGCATCTTCGATCAGGGTGTCAGGATCGTCGAAACAGTCGACCATGCCGCCGGTTTTGACCAAACATTGTACCTCGGCATAGCGATAGACCGCTTCGGTTTTAAAATCACCGCCAAATTCGGTTTCCGGGTAGAATTTGAAAATCGGCATGTAATAGCCGCCGCGATACTGCACGAGGATCGGTTTGTCATTGGCCAGAAATTCGGCAAACAGCGACAGGCCGAACAGGATCGAAAAGATGATCAGCGACCAAAACGCACGACGGTTGGCGCGAAAGTTGCGCCAACGCCGTTGGTTGAGGGGGGAAAGTGTCATGTGTCCCTCTTTTCAAAGTCTATGCGCGGGTCGACAAAGACATACATCAGGTCAGAGAGGATGCCGATCAACAGGCCGATGAGACCAAAGAAAAACAACGTGCCAAAGATCACCGGATAGTCGCGTTCAAGCGCGGCCTGGTAGCCCAAACGCCCCAACCCATCGAGCGAGAACAGCGTTTCGATGATGACCGAGCCGCCAAAGAAAACACCCAGAAACAGACCCGGAAAACCCGCGATCACGATCAACATCGCATTGCGAAACACATGGCCGTAGAGGACGCGGGATTCGGACAGGCCCTTGGCCTTGGCGGTGACAACGTATTGTTTGCGGATTTCATCGAGGAAGGAGTTTTTGGTCAACAGCGTGAGCGTGGCAAAAGACGAGATCACCGAGGCCAAGACCGGCAGGGTGATGTGCCAAAGGTAATCCAATGCCTTGCCGACCAGCGTCATGTCGCTCCAATTCGGTGAGGTCAGCCCGCGCAGCGGGAAGATTTGCCAATAAGAGCCACCCGCGAACAACACCAACAGCATGATCGCAAAGAGAAATCCGGGAATGGCATAGGCCGCGATGATGATGCCGGAGGTCCATGTGTCAAAGTTCGATCCATCCCGGACCGCCTTGCGGATGCCCAAGGGAATTGAGATCATATAGGAGATCAGCGTCGCCCAAAGCCCAAGGGTGATCGACACGGGCAGCTTGTCCCACACCAGATCAAGCACCTTCTCGGATTTGAAATAGCTCTCGCCGAAATCAAACCGCATGTAGTTCCACATCATCGACAAAAAGCGTTCCAAAGGCGGCTTATCGAGGCCAAATTGACGCTCCAGATCTTTAATGAACTCGGGCGGAAGGCCGCGCGCCCCGGCATATTCGCTTTCATAGCCGTTGCCATCGAGCACATCCATGTTTTGACCCGCGTCGCCCTGACCGCCGGTAAAGGAGGCAAAGGCGTCGCCTTCGCCACGCATGTTGGCCAACACCTGTTCGACAGGGCCGCCGGGCACGAATTGGGTGAGCGCGAAATTGAGGATCATGATGCCGAGCAAAGTCGGAATGATCAACAAAATGCGCCTTAAAATATAGGCTCCCATGCGGATTGTCCTGACTGGCTTATTTCAACGCGCCGGCGGCTTTGAGCGCCCGCTCTTTGTCGGCATTGACCCACCAGAAATCCAGATACCCCAGATCAAGCGGCGGCATTTTATCCTCGGACGGATGCTCATACATGTTGTAATAGGCCACCCAGTGTTTGTCGTTCATATGCGCGGGGACGATGAAATAGTCGTAGCGCATGATCCGGTCGGCGGCGCGCACAAGGGCGGCCATGTCATCATAGCTTTCGACCTCAAGCACCCGTTTGCCCAGATGATCAATCGCCGGATCAGACAGACCCGCCGGGTTGAACACGTCGTTCACGTTGTCCGATCCGTATTTCTGATCAAAGCTGGAGCCTTCTTCAAACCCGTTCGTATAGCCGCTGTAGATCATATCGTAATCAAAACTTTGGGTCCGGGCTTGGTATTGGTTTGCATCGACGCGGTTGTAGCTGGCGTTCACGCCCAGCGCGACGAGGTTTTCGATATAGGGGTTGATGATGCGATCCCAAGCCGGGTTGTAATGCAGGAATTCCACATCCAGCGTTTCGCCCTTGGCATTGCGCAATTTCCCGTCAGAGTCGGGCGTATACCCAGCCTTTTCAAGCAAAGCCAATGCCTTGCGCAGGTTCTTACGATCCAAAGAGCGTTCTCCCGACGTGTGGGGCACGAACGCCTCTTCGGTGAAAATCTCAGGCGGGACCAGGTCGCGAACCTCTTCGAGGTAGGCCAATTCTTTGCCCTCCGGCAGGCCGGTGGCCTTGAGCTGCGGCGTTTCCCAAAAGCTCTCGCGCTGTTTGAACAGCCCGTATTGCAGCGTGTCGTTGGTCCAGGTGAAATTATACATCAACCCAAGCGCCAAACGCACATTGCGATCCTGGAACTTGTCCCGGCGCAGGTTGAACAAAAATCCGGCCGCACCCGGCAGCGAGCCATCATGAAGCGCAGCTTTGATCACCCAGCCCTTTTTCAAGGCCGGAAAATCATAGGCGGTGGCCCAATTCAAAGACGAGGTCTCTTGGCGAAAGGTGATTTCACCCGATTTAAACGCCTCAAACGCTGCAATCGTATCGCCGAAATAGATCACCTTGATGGTGTCGAAATTCTCGCGCCCGACTTTGAGCGGATGTTTGGCGCCCCAATAGTCCGGGTTGCGTTTGTATTTCACCCATTGGCCGGCGTCGTAGCTGTCCAACATATAGGCCCCTGTGCCGGGAGAAACATCGAAACGCTTCTCATCCAACTTGGCGTCATTGTCCTCAAACCACGCCTTTTGCATCACCAAGGTGGACCCGGCCTGTCCGATCAACCCTTTGCGCGGGATGTCCGGCTGAAAGGTGAATTTGACGGTATAAGGGTCAAGCGCCTCGACATGCGCAATCATCGCACTGACGCCCGCGCGCCAAGACGGCGTCGCTTCGTTGATGAATTTATTATGGGTGAACACCACATCCTCGGCGGTCATCGGCGAGCCGTCGGAAAAACGCACATCCTTGCGCAGGTGGAAAATCACCCACTCCTGACTTTCAGGATATTCCAATGTTTCACACAAAAGACAGTATTGCGCGCCGGTGAATTCATCCGCCGTCCCGTCCATCAGCCGCTCATACGGGGTTGACGACAAGGCGGCAGGCGTCCCTGACAGCGTAGAGAAGGGGTTCATACTGTCAAAAGTACCAACTGTGCCCAAAACAATGCCGCCACCCTTGGGCGCGTCTGGATTGACGTAATCGAGATGATCAAAGGGTTCGGAGTATTTCACCGTATCCCAGTCGGTGAACCATGTGCGCGTGATCGTGTCCTCAGCTTTCGCGGCTCCACTCAAAAGCGCCAACAGGGCCAAGATCGGGAAACCTGTGCGAAAAGCGGGGCGTGCGAACATATGGAACCTCCGAAAGTGTTGTGAGGCGCAGTTGGGCTGCGCGTCTTGCTCTGTGCGACGGTAATGTGTCGACGCGCCCACATGCAAGTTACAACACATCGAAAAACCGTGATCACACCCAAGCGCGTAAGAGTTTGCATAAGAAAACCCCCACTGGCACGCGGCCAATGGGGGTTTGTGATGCAATCAGGCGCGATCTGTTGAGATCAGCCAGAGATCGACTGAAGATAGGCCACGAGATTGGCGCGATCTTCGATCTTCGGCAGTCCTGCGAAAGACATTTTTGTGCCCGAAACAACGCCTTTCGGGTTGAGCAGAAATTCGTTGAGCGCCTCGGGTGTCCATGCGCCGCCATGAGCCATCATGCCGTCGGAGTAGGCAAACCCATCGACGCTTGCGACCACACGTTCAAACACGCCATCAAGATGCGGACCGGTGCCGTTGGTGCCGTCCACCTTGTGGCAGGCTTTGCATTTGGAAAAGACTTTTTCGCCTTTCGCAACATCCGCAGAGGCCAGAAGCTCGTCAAAGCTCACTTGGACCACCTCTTCTGCCGGGGCCGCATCCTCTTCGCCCGTGGCAATCACATAGGCTTGGGCGTGTTCGCCCTCATGACCTGCGCCGCCCATCGAGTAGATGGAAGTCCCAGCCCAATTGGCGAAAAGGAAGATCAAGAAGGTGCCGCAGAGGCCGCCGACGACCTTGGTGATGGTCATAGTGTTGAACATGTCGCGTTCCGTTTATATGCATTCGTCGCGCGCTATCTACCCGCTTCCCCTACTGCATTTCAAGGTATAAGACCGTCACCCACGCAAGTTAGCGCAAAACTATGAGACAAAAGGGGTCGAGAATGACCAGACGCATCGCATTTCAGGGAGAACCGGGGTCATATTCCCATCAGGCATGTCGCGAAGCACGTCCCGAGTTTGAGCCCCTGCCCTGCCCGACTTTTGAGGATGCGATGGAAGCTGTGCGCTCGGGGGCGGCTGACCTGGGCATGATTGCGGTTGAAAATTCGACCTACGGTCGTGTGCAGGACGTCTATCATCTTTTACCGGAATCAGGTCTGCACATCATTGATGAAACCTTCGTGCGGGTGCATGTGAACCTTTTGGGTCTGCCCGGCACAAACCCCTCCGACATCAAACTGGTGCGCGCCATGTCGGTGCTTTTGGGTCAGGCGCGCGGCTTTGTGCGCGACCACGGCCTGACCACGGTCAATTGGTCCGACAATGCCGCCGCTGCGCGTTCCGTGAAAGAAGAGGGCAATCCACAGATCGGGGCTTTTGCCTCGGAACTTGCCGGTGAAATTTTCGGCCTCGATGTGCTGGCACGCCATATTGAGGACCACAAACTCAACACCACCCGCTTTTTGATCATGGCGCGCGAGGCCGATTATACCCGCCGCGCAGACAAAATGGTCACAGCCTTTATGTTCCGCGTCCGCAACCTCCCCGCCGCGCTCTATAAAGCGATGGGGGGCTTTGCCACCAATGGCGTGAACATGACCAAGCTGGAAAGCTACATGGTCGACGGGGTGTTCACCGCGACGCAGTTTTATGCCGATATCGAAGGCCATCCCGACGATGAGAACGTGCGTCGTGCCCTGGATGAATTGGGCTATTTCACAGAAATGGTTGAGATTTTAGGCGTCTATCCGGCCGATCCGCGTCGAACCTAAACACACATTTTTAGGCGCGTCCCGATTATTTTCTGGGCGCGCCTTTGTATTCATCCGATAAATGGTCGCAAAACTTTGACACCCGCGTCTCGAACCGCTTTTGCAATGTGCTCTTGGCGAATTTCACGGACTGAACCAAAATCCGAGCCGACAAGGTGTTTGGTTGCACATCGTAGCCAAGTGTCATGCGCGTGCGGTGCGGCGACAGCGCCATAAGATCGGCGGTCAAAATCATGTCCAACCCGCCGGATTTCGCATCGGCCACCAAACCATTGGGCGCATCATAGTCGCGGATTTCAACGGCCAAATCGCGCAGTTTGCCCCGAAACGGCACTTTCAGCGTCCATCCGGCGCCAACTCCACGCGGCTGACTGGGCGATTTGCGCTTGACATCAATGCCGCGCCGCATTGCCTGACGCTCCAGGCCTTCAAAATCAGCGAAGCGCTCAAACACAAACTCTGCCGGTGCTTCAATGTCCTGACGGGTCGAAAATTTCATGCCAACTCACTTGTGATCAGTGCCCCAGGGCATGTTATCCCGTTATTCCCAACAGTCCGCAAGCCACTTGGTCAGAAGAAATTGCGCCAATGCGCCCTTTCGGGCAGGTCGAATTTTGCCAGACAGACCCGCCATCGCGTTTGCAAGCTCTTCGCGCGTCAGCCAAAGCGCATCCTCAAGCTCATTGGGGTCCAGCGTGATCTCAGTTGTCAAAGCCTCAGCGCGACAGCCGATCATCAAAGAGGCCGGAAATGGCCAAGGCTGGCTGGCGACATACTCGACCGTGCCAACGACCACCCCCGCTTCTTCCAAAACCTCACGCCGCACGGCGGCCTCAATCGGCTCGCCCGGCTCCATGAAACCGGCCAAAAGCGAATACATTCCTTCGGGCCAGGCCGCATCGCGCCCCAAAAGCACGGAATTTCCATGGGTCACCAACATGATCACCACAGGGTCAGTGCGTGGGAAATGTTGCACCGAACAAGCCGCACAATCGCGCCGCCAACCGCCATCGGACATCGCCGTGGGCGCGCCGCAATTGGCACAGAACATGTGCCGCCCATGCCATTCTAAAATGCCGCGCGCCGTGGCCGCAATCTCTGCCTCCCAGGGAGTCAAAAGCGTCATCAGCGATCTCAGGTCGCGAAACTCCGTCCCTTCGATTTCTGCACAGGGAACGGCGCCCCCTGACCATGGCAAAGCCGCCTCTTCTGTCGGCACAGCGACCTGCCAATGATCGACATCGACCGCAAAAATCGGCACATTCTCGTCCGAGAGGCCTAAGAATAGACAGGGGTGTTTGCCGGGATCATAGGCGACATGGTCGGTTGTGCAAAACGCAAGCCCGCCCGTTCGTCGCATCAAAGGCATTTTGTGCCAAAAGGTTATAACCAAAGCGTTTTCTTGCCCCCAAAGCCGCTTGGCATCAGGTCGCAAATGGGCCTCACGACGCAGCGCTCCCGCTGCAAAAACCACAGATTCTTTTCTCATGCGTTCAGCCATATGTTGGTTTTTGATACGCAGCCAGTATTTCAACTCCACATTCTTTGCAGGAAACACAAGATTATGTTGCATCTGTGCGACAATAGTTGAAAATACAACTCAAGGTTGTTGGCTCGATTGAAAAGCCCCCCAAAAGGATTTGTTTCAAGTCATAGGGCTGATAAATTTGTATCCGTCACACCAGTGTCTTGTGGCGTGTAAATGTTTGCGCCATCGTTAGTCAGAAGGAGGCGCATCATGAGCCGTTTGAAAACAAATATGAATCGCCGCGGCTTTATGTCCGGTACAATCGCAGGATCTGCCTTGATTGCTCTTCACCCTTTTTCAGCGCGTGCAGGCGTAAACCAAGCACATTTGCGGATTATGGAAACGACCGACCTGCATGTGCATGTCTTTCCATATGACTATTACTCGGACAAACCGATCGACACAGTCGGGCTTGCCCGCACTGCCGCGCATATCAATAACGTGCGTGCCGAGGCGACCAATACCATGCTGGTGGACAATGGCGATTTCCTTCAGGGCAATCCGATGGGTGATTTCATCGCCTATGAGCGCGGGATGAAAGAGGGTGACATGCACCCCGTCATCACCGCGATGAACACCGTGGGTTTTGACGCCTCCACTTTGGGCAACCATGAATTCAACTACGGCATTCCCTTTTTGATGAAGGCTTTGGCCGGGGCCAATTATCCGGTGATTTCCGCCAATGTCGTCTCCGAGATGGGTGCCAACCCACGCGCCGATAAAACGCTTTTGCCACCCTATGTGATTTTGGATCGCGAGCTGACCGATGGCTCCGGCGAGACCCACACCATCAAAATCGGCCTAATCGGGTTTGTCCCGCCGCAGATCATGATGTGGGACCGCAAGAACCTTGAAGGCGCCGTTGAGGCCCGCGACATCGTCGAAACAGCCCGGGCCTATGTGCCTGAAATGAAAGAAAAAGGCGCGGATATTATCATCGCACTGAACCACTCTGGCATCGGTTCTGCCGATCACAGTGACAAGATGGAAAATGCCTCCGTGCCTCTGGCCGAGATTGACGGCATTGACGCGCTGATGACTGGGCATTCCCACCTTGTTTTCCCGTCCGCGACCTATGATGGCTATGCGGCCGTCGATGCGCAAAAGGGCCTGATCCACGGCAAACCGGCGGTGATGGGCGGCTATTGGGGTTCGCATCTGGGTGTCATGGATTTGCTGTTGGAGAAAGATGGCACTGCGTGGCGCGTGGTGACCAATTCGGTCGAAACTCGCCCGATCTCGCAGCGCAACGAAGACCGCTCGATATCGCCTTTGGTCGAAAGTGTCGAACCGGTTTTGGCCTCGATCCTGGACGTTCATGAACAGACGCTCGCCTATGTGCGCCGCGCCGTGGGCAAAACCAACGCGCCGCTACATTCCTATTTTGCCCTCGTGGCCGATGACCCGTCGGTGCAAATCGTCTCCAACGCCCAGCTTTGGTACATTGCCGAGATGATGAAAGGCACCGAACATGACGGCCTGCCAATCCTCTCCGCTGCGGCACCGTTTAAGGCCGGTGGTCGTGGCGGGGCTGAGTATTACACCGATGTGGCCGTGGGCGATGTGGCGATCAAAAACGTCGCCGATCTTTACCTTTACCCGAACACGATCCGCGCGGTGCGGATCAACGGCGCGCAACTCAAAGGCTGGCTGGAGCGCTCCGCTGGCATGTTCAATCAGGTCGAAAAAGGCGCGAAAGATGCGCTTTTGCTCAACCCGGATTTTGCCTCCTACAATTTCGATGTCATCGACGGCGTGACCTACCAAATCGACATTTCGCAGCCGTCGCGGTTTGACACCAATGGCGAGGTTTTGAACCCGAACGCCTCGCGCATCGTCAATCTGACTTACAATGGCGCACCGGTGACCAAAGACATGGAATTCATCGTCGCCACAAACAACTATCGCGCGGGCGGTGGCGGCACCTTCCCCGGCGCTGATGGCTCGACCGTGATTTTCGAAGGCCCGGACACCAACCGCGACATCATCGTGCGCTATATCGTGGACCAAGGGACGATCAATCCGGCCGCCGACAACAATTGGTCACTTGCCCCCTTGGGTGACACCACGGTGTTGTTCGAAACCGGCCCCGCCGCACGTCAACATTTGGCCGATCTCGAAGGGCTCACAATTGAGGACGCGGGGGAAGGCCATGATGGCTTTGCGCAATTCCGCATCACGCTTTGAATATCAGGGGGGTGGGTTTGGTCACCTAGACCCGCCCCAGCGAGTCGCACACTTCTGAGTGCCCTTACGTCATGCAGACGTCGAGATTCGCCATATTTGCGCAATATTTAAGCATAAGTGAATTTATGCGCTGTGATTTTGCGCAGCGCATAAATCGTATACACCATTGTGGACCTTACCCTCGCGGCAAAAATACCTCTGCGCCACACTGAGTTGGAACGACACGAGGGAAATCCATGTTCTATAAATCCATTACAACTCTGGCAGCCTTTGCGCTGACCGCAACCGCTGCCTATGCCGAAACCGCGCTGCCTTTTGCGCTCGATTGGAAATTCGAAGGCCCCGCCGCCCCGTTTTTCACCGCGATCGAGGCCGGGTATTTCGCCGATCAGGACCTGTCGGTGGAAATCTCTGCCGGTCAGGGCTCGCTTGACGCGATCCCGAAAGTGGCCACCGGCGCCTATCCCGTTGGCATGGCCGACATCAACAGCCTGGTGAAATTTCTCGATCAAAACCCCGGCGCGCCCGTCACCGCAATTATGATGATCTATGACGCCCCGGCGTTTTCGGTTGTGGGTCGCAAATCCTTGGGTATTGAAGCACCGAAAGACCTTGAAGGTCACGTTTTGGGCGCACCGCCGCCCGATGGCGCATGGGCACAGTTCCCGATTTTTGCCGCCGAAAACGATCTCGACATGTCGAAAATCACCGTCGAGCCGGTGGGTTTCCCAACCCGTGAACCGATGTTGGCCGAAGGCAAAGTCGATGCTGTCACCGGCTTTAACTTTTCATCCTACCTCAACCTCGTGCGTCTTGGCGTGCCTGAGGATGACATTTCGACCATTATGATGAGCGATTTTGGCGTGAGCCTTTATGGCAACGTGCTTTTGGTCAACACCGACTTTGCCGCCGAACACCCCGACGCGATCAAAGGCTTTTTGAGCGCGGTTGTCGCCGGTTGGAAAGACGCGGTTGTCGATCCGAAAGCCGCCGTGGAAAACATGGTGAAATACAACCCGGCCTCTGATGTCGATCTTGAAACCCGCCGCTTGGAGCTTGCGCTCGAAGGCAACGTGTTGACCGATTACGTTGTGGCCAACGGCTTTGGTGGCATTGACGACGCGCGGTTTGAAGGCTCTTTGGAGCAGCTCGGCATGGTCTATGACTTCAAGGCCGCACCAGATGCGAGCCTCTATTTCACCGACGCCTATCTGCCCGCCGCGGCGGATCGGATGCTGAAATAAGCGCCTGAACTGAATGATGCGGGTGCGGGACCTTTTCAAAGGCCGCGCCCGCTTTTTATGGCAAGACCCGACTGAATTCGGGAGCCAGACACGGCCCAGATACGGCAGAGAGCCAGATGACAAACCTCATAGACATCAAAGGCGTGACCCATGCCTACAAAACCGAAAACGGCCCCCTGCCCGTTCTCGAAAACCTCAACATTTCGGTGCCGGAAGGCGATTTTTGCGCCGTGGTTGGCCCGTCTGGTTGTGGCAAATCCACGCTGACACGCCTGATCGCCGGGCTGATTAAACCCGATGAGGGCGAGGTTTGGCTGCATGGCGAACGCGTTACCTCGCCGCGCTCGACCGTGGGCATGGCGTTTCAAAACCCGGTGCTTTTGGAATGGCGCACGATTTTGGACAATGTGTTACTGCCGCTCGAAATCGTGCCCAACAGCATGAGCAAACGCCAAAAACAAGACCGCGCCCGCGATCTTTTGGCGCTCGTTGGCCTTGATGGATTTGAGGACAAACGCCCCTCTGAACTCTCCGGCGGGATGCGCCAACGCGCCTCTCTGTGTCGCTCCATCGTCCACAAACCCGACGTGTTGATCATGGACGAACCCTTTGGCGCGCTTGATGCCTTTACCCGTGAAGACCTGTGGCAAACCATGCACCGCCTGCGCGCCGAAGAACCGTTCACCGGTGTGTTGATCACCCACGATTTGCGCGAGAGCGTCTATTTGGCCGACGAGGTCATTGTGCTCTCTGGTCGACCAGCAACGACCCAACATGTTGAAAATGTAAAACTTTCGGGTCGCACCGATTTGGAAGTGATTTACACGCAGGAGGCCACAGATATTCTGCATCGGCTGCGCCATCAGATCGAAGTGGCGCAGGGTCGCGCAGAGGTGGTGGCACAATGAAACATTGGAAAAAAGTCGCCACGCCAACGTTCGCCATCATCGCGTTTCTGGCGTTTTGGGAATTCATCGTTTGGTTCAACCACTGGCCAAATTACAAAATGGCCTCGCCCTCGGATCTGATCCCCGCCTATGCGAAATATTGGAACCTGTTCCTCATTTACGGTTGGCAAACGCTCTGGCGCACCGTTGTCGGGCTGATCGTTGCGGTTATTTTCGGCACCTTGATCGGCATGGTTATGGGCTTTTCACGCACCATGCGCGACGCGCTCTACCCGCTTTTGGTCGGCTTCAACGCCATTCCCAAAGCCACCGTTGTCCCGGTGATCGCGCTGATTTTCATCGGTCAGCATGATTTCAACACCATTCTCATCGCCTTCATGATTTCGTTCTTTCCGATCTCCGTGGCGGTCTCCATCGGCCTGTCCACCTTGGAGCCGGAATATCGCGACATCTTGCGCTCGCTCGGGGCCTCGAAATGGACGATTTTCTGGAAGATCGCCTTGCCCAAAACCCTACCGGAATTTTTCGGCGCGTTGAAAGTGTCGGTCACGCTGGCCTTTATCGGCACCAACCTGATGGAGATCGTCGAACCGCATGGGCGCGGCCTTGGCCACCTGTTTGATAGCGGCAAAATCAACGCCGATTACCCGCTGATGTTCGCGGTTCTGATCGCTTTGGCGTTTTTGGGGATCGTACTTTATTACATCGTCGTCGCGCTGGAGAAAATCTTTGCCGGTTGGGCGGAACGCCCACAGGGATGAATGGGCGGAATGCCCATAGGGGTAAAAACATCATCAAGAGGGCGAGGGTCATCCGCCCTCTTGCGAATCCGCCCTGTGACGCTTATGTAACCCCTTGAGAGGTTGGCGCGGGCGAGCGCCTCGCCAACCCGGTCAGATCCGGAAGGAAGCAGCCGTAACGAGTCCAGCTTGGGTCGTTGTCCAGCCTCTCACCTAACGCCACCGGGTCGCAGCTTTGAAAGCGTGGCCCGCAACCGCCAACCGAGGAGGAATTTGATGATTGTCTTGTCTTGCACCCCTCGGGCTGTTGCCGTTTAAGGCGTTTCCCATTTTCGGACTGCCCGAGACCGAATGCCCTCGCCGCCCTACCCGGCGCGAGGCCCTTTTTGTGTCACGCAAGGCAGACCAATGACCCAAGACACCACATCTACAGACCTGAAAACCCTCGGCTGGAGCCAGTTTTTCACCAGCCAACTCAGCATCGAAGAACTCGAAACCCTCACCCCCATGCGCCTGTCCGAAGTGCGTCGTCGCTCCGTAGTGGCGCTCTCCGCCGGGCTTGATCGGCTCGACATTTCTCTGACCGGAGATCATGTCGCCACCGATATGGCGGTGGGTGACTTTGTCCTTTCGGACGGCGAACGCATCATCCGGCGGCTGGATCGGCGCACGCTAATCTCGCGCCGCGCCGCAGGCGTTGCCGCCTCCGCGCAACTGATCGCCGCCAATATCGACACGCTGTTCATCACCACATCGTGCAACACCGACTTCAACGAAGCGCGGCTCGAACGCTATCTTGCCATTGCGATCGAAGCCGAAGCCACGCCCGTGATCGTCATCACCAAGGCCGACAAACCCGAAGACATCCCGGTCGAGGCCTATGTGGACCGAGCCAAGGCGATTTACGATCAGGCCGAGGTTTTGGCGATCAACGCCAAAGACCCCGCCGACATCGCGCGTTTGGAGCATTACTGCGGCACGGGGCAAACCCTCGCGCTGGTCGGCTCGTCAGGGGTGGGCAAATCCACCATCGCGCGTGGGCTGACGGGCGAGGATTTGGACGTCGGCGACATTCGTGAAGACGATGCCAAAGGTCGCCACACCACCACGGCACGCTCCATGCACCGGATGCACGCTGGCGGCTGGTTGATCGACACGCCGGGGATGCGCGAATTGGCGTTGCACGATGCGATGGAGGGAATTGGCACCCTGTTTGAGGACATCACCGATCTGGCGATGACCTGCAAATTTTCGGATTGCCAACATCGCACCGAACCCGGCTGTGCCATCCGTGCGGCAATTGAAACGGGTGAACTGGATGAGCCACGGGTCGAGCGTTGGCGCAAGCTGATGGAAGAGGACAGCCGCAATTCGGAAAGCATTTCCGAGGCGCGCGGGCGCGGGCGGAAGTTCTCCAAAATGGTGAAACAAGCCAAAAAGGTCAAAAGCGTCAAACGCGGCGAGTGAGCCCAATCGCAAAGATCGCATGAAACACGGTTGCGGGGTTTGCCCCGCAGCCTTACCTTAGCCGCAACGGATCACTTGGGAGAAAACGCATGTCTGACACCGACGCAGGCTATAAGGTTCTGGCACGCAAATACCGCCCGGAAACCTTTGCCGACCTCGTCGGTCAGGACGCCATGGTGCGCACGCTCAAAAACGCCTTTGCGGCGGATCGCATCGCCCAAGCCTTTATCATGACCGGCATTCGCGGCACCGGCAAAACCACCACCGCGCGGATCATCGCCAAAGGGATGAACTGTATCGGATTGGATGGCAATGGTGGGCCGACGACCGAACCCTGTGGCCAATGCGAACATTGCATCGCCATCACCGAGGGGCGTCATGTCGATGTGATGGAAATGGACGCCGCCTCGCGCACGGGCGTGGGCGACATCCGCGAAATCATCGACTCGGTGCATTACCGCGCCGCCTCTGCGCGATATAAAATCTACATCATCGACGAAGTTCACATGCTCTCGACCAGTGCGTTCAACGCGTTGCTCAAGACGCTCGAAGAACCGCCCGCCCACGTCAAATTCATCTTTGCCACCACCGAAATCCGCAAGGTGCCCGTGACGGTGCTGTCGCGCTGTCAGCGCTTTGACTTGCGTCGGATTGAACCCGAAGTGATGATCGCGCTGTTGCGCAAAATTGCGGGCGGCGAAAACGGTCAGATCACCGACGAAGCGCTGGCTTTGATCACCCGCGCTGCCGAAGGCTCGGCGCGTGATGCGACCTCGCTTTTGGATCAGGCCCTGTCACATGGTGCGGGCGAAACCACGGTCGAACAGGTCCGCGCCATGTTGGGGCTGGCGGATCGCGGTCGGGTGCTGGATCTGTTCGACATGATCATGGCCGGCGACGCAGCGGGCGCTTTGGGCGAGATCGGCGGGCAGTATGCCGACGGGGCTGACCCTTTGGCGGTGCTGCGCGATCTGGCCGAAATCACCCATTGGATTTCGGTGATCAAGATCACACCCAATGCCGCAGATGACCCGACCATCGGCCCGGACGAACGGATGCGCGGGTTGGCGATGGCGGAGAAATTGCCGATGCGGGTGCTGTCGCGAATGTGGCAGATGTTGTTGAAAGCCCTCGAAGAAGTCTCCGCGGCGCCAAATGCGATGATGGCCTCAGAGATGGCGATCATCCGGCTGACCCATGTCGCCGACCTGCCGATGCCCGAAGATTTGGTGCGCAAACTTAACGAGCAAAACCCACCGCCGCGCCCACCTTCTGGTCCAAGTGGTGGCCCTGGCGGCGGTGGGGCCGCGCCCTCCGGTGGCGGCTCGGTCTCGGCCCAAGGCGGTCCAATGGGCGGCGGTCACGCCACCCACGGGCCAACGATGATGGGCGCTGGCGCATCGGGTGCCGCCACCGCTTTGGCGCAGGCCCCGGACACCGCTTTGGCGAAATATCCGCGCTTTGAGGATGTGGTCGACTTGATCCGCCTGCACCGTGACGCGAAACTTTTGATCGACGTGGAAAACCATGTGCGGCTGGCGAAATACGCGCCCGGTCGGATCGAATTTCAGCCCCATGATGAGGCCCCCGCCGATCTGGCCCCACGCCTGCAAAGCCGCCTGTTTGCCTTTACCGGCCACCGCTGGGGCGTGACGATTGCGGAGGCGCCAGAAGGCGTGCGCACGATCCGTGAGGTCAAAGATGCCGAACGCATTGCCTTGGAGATCGAAGCCAAAGCCCATCCGATTGTCGCCAAAGTGTTTGAACTTTTCCCCAGCGCGAAAATCGCCGAGGTGCGCACCCCCGAGACCAAAATGCAGGCCGCCCAACTTGAGGCTCTGCCCGAGGTTGAGGATGAATGGGACCCGTTTGAAAGCGATTGACGATCGCAGACTTCACCCCCAAATCAGACCAAGTCAGAGATCAGGAGAACAACATGCTTAAAGGCCTAGGTGGGCTCGGCGATATGGCCGGGATGATGAAAAAAGCCCAGAAAATGCAAAGCGATATGGCGGAGCTTCAGGAAAAATTGTCGGAGATGACCGTCATGGGCGAAAGCGGCGCAGGGCTTGTGAAAGCCACCGCGACCGCCAAGGGCCAGTTGGTCGGGCTCGACATTGATCCGTCGATTTTCCACCCCGACGAAAAAGAAGTGGTCGAGGATTTGATCCTTGCGGCCATCAAGGATGCGCAAGCGAAAGCGTCGCAACGCGCCGAAACAGAGATGCAGAAACTGACCGAGGGCCTTGGGCTTCCGGCTGATTTCAAACTGCCGTTCTGAACCGATTGTGGGTGAGGATCGTCAGGATATTGAGGCGCTGATCGACCTGATGGCGCGTTTGCCGGGGCTTGGACCGCGCTCGGCCCGGCGTGCCGTGTTGCACCTGATCAAAAAACGCGGACGCCTGATGTCCCCCTTGGCGACACAGATGCAATTGGTGGCGGATACGGCACGCGAATGCATCACATGTGGCAATATCGGCACGGGCGATCTCTGTGGCATTTGCGCTTCCGAAAAGCGCGCCATAGGTGAGATTTGCGTGGTCGAAGACGTGTCGGACCTTTGGGCGATGGAACGCGCGGGCGGATTTAAAGGCCGCTATCATGTGCTGGGCGGGACATTGTCCGCGCTCGATGCCGTCGGGCCAGAAGACCTGCGCATTCCGGCGCTGATCCAACGGGTGATGGACGAACAGGTGCATGAGGTGATCCTGGCGCTCAACGCCACGGTCGATGGCCAAACCACGGCGCATTACATCAGTGATGAGCTGGCCGGACGCTGCGCGGTGACGTCTTTGGCGCAGGGCGTACCAATTGGCGGTGAGTTGGATTATCTCGATGACGGCACGATCAGCGCGGCGCTGAAAGCGCGTAAATCCGTCTAAATCCACACCTCGACCAAACACGAAAAAACCCAGACCGACCGGCCTGGGCTTTCTTTTTCGACTGGATGTCAGACACTTACTTGTCGTCGTCTTCGTCCTCATCGCCGTGATCGGGCAGGTTAAAGAAGCTGTCCGCATCTGGCAGGGCCTCTTCTTTTTCCTCTTCATGGTCACGACCAAAGGAAAAGGTCTCAAGCCCGGAGATCGAAGACGGCATTTTCGGCTCTGCATCCATACCCAAGGATTGTTCCGTGGACAGCAGTTTGCGGCGCTCGTCATCGGTCATCGCTTCGCCATTGGCGGCGCGTTTCTGGGCGGCTTTTTGCACGGCTGTGTCCAGCTCGGATTGCTTACACAGACCCAAAGCAACCGGATCAATCGGCTGCATGTTGGCGATGTTCCAATGGGTGCGCTCGCGGATGGATTGGATCGTCGGTTTGGTGGTGCCCACCAGTTTGGCGATCTGACTATCGGCCAATTCCGGGTGAAATTTCACCAACCAAAGGATCGAATTCGGGCGGTCCTGACGTTTAGACAGTGGCGTGTAGCGCGGGCCACGGCGTTTTTCTTCGCCTTGAGCGGCGGCATTGTATTTCAACGACAGGCGCGCCATCGGGTTTTCTTCGGCCGCTTTGATTTCCTCTGCAGTCAACTGATTGTTGGCCACCGGGTCAAAGCCACGCACGCCAGCCGCCACATCGCCATCGGCAATGCCTTGAACTTCAAGCTCATGCAGGCCGCAGAAATCGGCGATTTGTTTAAAGCTCAGCGTGGTGTTATCGACCAGCCAGACAGCGGTGGCTTTCGCCATGATCGGTTTTGCCATAGGACACACTCCATAAATAGGTCTTGCCCGAATACAACTTCTCCGTCGCCTGAAAGGGCTTTCCCGGAGGCCGGGACGGTTCACGTTGTCGGGGAACTTGGCGGCTGTATACTGCGGATCGAGAAAAGAGGGAAGAGAAAATGCGTAAACGGATCGTGAGTGCCCTGCTGGGCTTGGTTTTGCTCATCGCACCACCTGCGATGGCAGAGGGCGAGCGGGCCGGGGATTTCGACTATTATGTGTTGTCTCTGTCTTGGTCCCCGACATGGTGTACTCTTGAGGGTGAGGCACGCAATTCGCCGCAATGTGATCGTGATCTGGGATGGGTGCTGCATGGGCTTTGGCCGCAGTACGAACAGGGCTACCCCTCCTATTGCAACACCACCGCGCGCGACCCGTCGAAACGCGAAACTGCGGCGATGGAGGACATTATGGGGACCGATGGTGCGGCGTGGTATCAATGGAAGAAACACGGGCGCTGTGCAGGGCTTTCGGCATCGGATTACCTTGCCACCGCACGCGACGCTTACGCAAAAATCACCCGCCCAGAGGTGTTTCGCAAACTGACCAAGGACGTCAAACTCCCCGCCGCTTTGATCGAGGACGCGTTTATGAAAGAGAACGCCGGATTGGACAAAAACGAGATCACCGTGACCTGCAAAGCCAGCCGTATCCAAGAGGTGCGCATTTGCCTGACCAAGGATTTGGAACCACGCAGATGCGGCGCGGATGTGATCCGCGATTGCACCTTGGATGACGCGTTGTTTGAGGCGATAGAGTGAGTATTTGACCTGCAATGAAGGCGCAAAACCCTCCATTGCAGGTCAAAATATTCAGAGCGCCAATACGATCTTGCCGATATGGGCGTTGGTTTCCATCAAGGCATGGGCACGGCTTGCCTCCGCAAGCGCGAATTCGGAATGCATCACCGGACCAACCTGCCCGGCTTCGATCAACGGCCAGACTTTCGCCAACAGAGCTTCGGCGATTTTGGCCTTGGCCGCATCCGATTGCGGGCGCAGCGTTGAGCCGGTCAGTGTCAGCCGCCGCATCATCACCTGAGCAAAATTCAGCTCAGCCTTTGAGCCTTGCAAGAAGGCGATGTTGACCAAGCGACCCTCCATGGCGAGCGCACGCACATTGCGCGGGATGTAATCGCCGCCAACCATGTCGAGGATCAGATTGGCCCCGCCCTCGGCTTTCAGAACCTCGACAAAATCCTCATCGCGGTAGTTGATCGCCCGTTCCGCCCCCAATCCTTCACAGGCTTTGCATTTCTCGGCGGAGCCTGCCGTGGCAAACACCCGTGCCCCGAAAGCGCGGGCCAGTTGGATGGCCGTGGTGCCAATGCCGGACGAGCCGCCATGGACCAAAAACCGCTCCCCCGCCTGTAATGCCCCGCGCATGAACACATTGCTCCAGACGGTGAAAAACGTCTCCGGCAAACAGGCGGCTTCTTTCAACGAGAGGCCTCTGGGCACGGGCAGAGCATGGGCCGCCGAGGTGGCCACATAATCGGCATAGCCACCGCCGGGCAACAGTGCGCACACCTGATCGCCGATCCGCCACTCAGACACCGCCGCGCCCACTGCCACAACTTCACCCGCGCCCTCAAGACCGGGCAAATCGGACGCGCCCGGCGGCGGATTATAAAGCCCCGCGCGTTGCAAAGCGTCGGGACGGTTGACCCCGGCATAGGCCAGTTTGATCACGATCTCGTCGGCTTTGGGCGTCGGCACCGGGCGTTCACAAAGCGTCAGACCTTCGGGGCCGCCCGGCGCGGAAATCTCAATCGCACGCATGGTGGTCGGCAGGGTGGTCGGCGGGGTCATTCAGTCGCTCCTTGCGTGCTCTGTTGGGTTCCGGGGACATCTGTGCGGCCCGCGCCCGCGGGGGCTTTGATCATACCAAACAGCGCGTTCGGCACGGCGAAGAGCGCAGACAGCGCCTTGTTGTCGCGCACCGTAGCCTTGGTCTTTTCAATCTTCATCACATCCTCGATGCGCCGGTCGAGGAAGGCGCGGGTGTCGGTAAAGCCTTCGCTGTCATCGCCGAGCCAGAACAGCACGGTCGAGGCAAACACACCCGACAAAGTCACGCGTTTGGTGTACCAATTCACATCGCGCGAGGTGTCGCCCAGCGCGGTCCAAATGGCATCCGCTGTTTCCCAGACCAATTTCGTGCCCTCAGGCGCATGAAGCGGCAGCGAGAACAGCGACATGCCACGGCGCACCAATTCGCGATCCACCGTTTGCAACCGCAGCCATACGGCATGGGTGACGCGGTCAGTGAAACGCAAGGTTGAGAGATCGGTTTCCGCGAGCGCCTTGACCATCTCGCGGTCGCCGCGTTTGTGATAAGCACTGGCCAGATCGACGGAGCCACGCGGGGCGGCGACGCGCGCCAAACCTTCGGACACACCCGAATCAGCAATCGCCGCTTTAAACGTCTCAGGCCCCCAACCATCAAACACCACATGAACAAGGGCGGCATCGAGCAGTTTTTCACGAGTCGGATCGGGATAAGCGGTTGTTGTCATCTGATACGTCCTTTTGCGGCTTACGAGCATAGTAGACAAGCTAGGGTGACTTTGCTATATGGCCACTTCCTGCAATTCATGCAAATCTAACTAGGAAGGTGGTGACACCACATGCAGGTTAGCGTTCGTGATAACAACGTCGATCAGGCCCTCCGGGCTCTGAAGAAAAAACTTCAACGTGAAGGCGTTTTTCGTGAAATGAAGCTGAAGCAACATTTCGAAAAGCCGTCCGTGAAGAAAGCGCGCGAGAAGGCCGAGGCCATCCGCCGTGCCCGTAAGCTGGCTCGTAAAAAAGCTCAGCGCGAAGGTATGTCTCTTTAAGCCGTCAGGCCCCGAGAGGCTCGACGTTTCGAGCGGCCCTTGTCCGCAAGGATGATGGGACATAAAAATACGACCCCCGTGGCGCAAGCTCCGGGGGTTTGTTTTTATTCAACGGGATCGACCGAGACCGGCAAAGGTCAGAGTGCCAAAGCCGCCGCTTCGTCATCGCTAAACAGGCGCGATCGCGACAGAAAGCATTGGCCACGCCCGGTGTCGAGCGAAAATCCCGCACCATGGCCGGGGGCTGCATCCAGAACCATCTGACTGTAGCGCCAAATTTCAAACAGAGACTCGGAGACCCAAACCTCGGCCCCCTCAATTTCGCCCAGCTTCACATCGCGCAGCCCAATCAAATAGTCGCCCTTCTTGTAACACATCGGCGATGAGCCATCGCAACAGCCGCCCGATTGTACAAACATCACCGGACCATAGTCCGTGACGATATCGGCCAGCAAAGCCCGCGCGGCAGGGGTAGCAATCACACGATCAGGGATCATCGGACCCTCCAAAACAAAACGCCAAAACGGGGACAGGGCGCAGCCAAAGCCACGCCCTGTAGAGTGAGGGGACACGCAAACCGCGCGTCCCCACGGGGAGGAGCTTAGAAGAACCCGAGTTTGTTCGGGTTGTAAGACACCAGCATGTTTTTGGTTTGCTGGTAATGGTCGAGCATCATCTTGTGGTTTTCACGTCCGACGCCGGACTGTTTGTAGCCACCGAATGCAGCGTGCGCCGGGTAAGCGTGGTAGTTGTTCACCCAAACACGACCGGCCTGAATGTGACGACCGAAGCGGTAGCAGGTGTTCATGTCACGCGACCAGACGCCAGCGCCGAGGCCGTACATCGTGTCATTGGCGATTTGAAGAGCTTCTTCTTCGGTTTTAAAGGTGGTCACGGAGACGACCGGGCCAAAGATTTCCTCTTGGAACACACGCATTTTGTTGTGGCCTTTGAGGATGGTCGGCTGGATGTAATAGCCGTCTTTGAGATCGCCACCAAAGCGCGCAGCATCGCCGCCGACAAGAACTTCGGCACCTTCTTCGCGACCGATGGTCAGGTAGGACAGGATTTTTTCCTGCTGCTCGGCAGACGCCTGAGCGCCAACCATGGTGTTGATGTCGCGCGGATCGCCTTGTTTGATGGCTTTCACACGAGCAATACACCGTTCGATGAACTCTTCGTAGATGTCTTCCTGGATCAAAGCACGCGACGGGCAGGTGCAGACTTCGCCTTGGTTGAAGGCAAAGAGAACAAAGCCTTCGACAGCTTTGTCGAGGAAGGCGTCATCTTCGCGCATCACATCGGAGAAGAAGATGTTCGGCGATTTGCCACCCAACTCCAAGGTCACCGGGATCAGGTTCTCGGTGGCATATTGCATGATCATGCGGCCGGTTGCGGTCGAACCGGTGAAAGCGATTTTAGCAATGCGCGGCGAGCGCGCAAGCGGCGCACCGACTTCGGCACCATAGCCGTTGACGATGTTGAGCGTGCCAGCCGGCAGAAGATCGGCGATGAGTTCCATGAACACCATGATCGCAGCCGGGGTCTGTTCTGCCGGTTTCAGCACGATACAGTTGCCAGCGGCCAGAGCAGGCGCGATTTTCCAAGCGGCCATCAGGATGGAGAAGTTCCACGGAATGATCTGGCCGACAACGCCCAGAGGCTCATGGAAGTGATAGGCGATGGTGTCCGAGTCGATTTCCGACATGGAACCTTCCTGGCCGCGCAGAACACCCGCAAAGTAGCGGAAGTGGTCGGCGGAAAGCGGAATATCGGCAGCCATGGTTTCACGGATCGGCTTACCGTTGTCCCAGGTTTCTGCCGTTGCGATGGCTTCGAGGTGCTCTTCGATCCGGTCGGCGATTTTCAACAGGATGTTGGCGCGCTCCGTAGCGCTGGTCTGGCCCCATGCGTCTTTGGCGGCATGAGCGGCATCCAGGGCCAACTCGACATCGGCCGCGTCAGAGCGGGCCACTTCACACACTTTCTGGCCGGTGATCGGCGTGGTGTTGTCGAAATATTTGCCGTGGACAGGCGGGGTAAATTTACCACCGATAAAGTTGTCATAACGGGCTTTGAAAGGCGATGCGTACTGTGCGCTCGCGTCAGCTTGAACGTTCATTGTTTTCCTCCTCAGGGTGTTGACGTCTCCCACGCCAACATATGAAGAGAGTGTGAACGCGACCTTAAGCTGCGGTCACCCCCTGTTTCCCACGCCGCAGCGCGGCAATGTCTCAGGGGTGAGACAGGTACGGATCAGTTTTCACCGTTCTCGCCAATCCCGAGCCGTTTCATCCGGCGATAGAGCGTGGCACGACCGATTCCAAGTTCACGCGCCGCCGCAGACACATTGCCACCCGCCCGCGCAATCGCCCGTTTCAACGCCGCTCGCTCGGCCCGCTCCAAGGCAGACACGGTGCTATCCCGCCCCAGAATATCCGACGCCGGTGTGGGCACGATATGCGCCCCCTGCCCCAGTCCAAACGCACGGCGCGCCGCACGGGTGGCACCGATGATCAAATCGTCATGATCCACCGCCAAAAGCACCGCCCCATCCGGGCGATCTTCAGGGGCGGTGATGATCCGGGCTTTCGGGAACGCGGCGCGGAAGGCATCTGTTTCTATTTGCTTGGCGGTTTGGGCCACAACATTGGAAATCAACCGCGCATAGGCTTCGGTCTGATCGGCGCGGCAGGACGACACATCAAGGGCGGCAATCAATTCGCCATCGGGGCCAAAAATCGGCGCATCCATGCAGGACATCACCGTGTTGCGGCTTAGAAAATGTTCGTCGCGGTGGATCGTGATCTGACGTGCCTCGGCGATACAGGTGCCGATGCCATTGGTGCCCTCGGATTCCTCCGACCAATCGGCCCCGGTCCAAAGCCCCCAAGATTGAAACGTGTCAGAATCAGCATCTTTGGAGCGCTGATCCAAGACCACCCCGTCCCGATCTGTCATCATCACCGAACAGCCGGTGTTACCTACCATTTGAAACAGTTGGTCGAGTTTTGGCGAGGCAAGATTCATAAAACCGCCAAGCCGCTCGCGACGCTCCGAGATTTCCGCCTCCGAGAACCGTCGCGGCGTCACCGGGCGTTCGGGATCAAGCCCATGCTTTTTCAGAGACCGCCGCCAACTGGCCGTCAAACGCGTGCCAACGGACCCCGATTCGACGGTAGAAATGACGTGTTCTGCGTGGTTTATGCGTGCCATGATGCCGCCTCCTCCCAAATGCGACAGGTCGTAGACTTACCACAGGGTCGGTCAATCACCAAACCCAGACCTTTAGACAGGTAATGCCGTGGTTTTGAACACGGTGCGCATGGCGAAAGACGATTGCATGGTTTGCACGCCGGGCAGCGCGACGAGGCGGCGGTGAATTTGGGCAAAGTGATCGGTGTCGGCGGCGACGACTTTGAGGATGTAATCCGCCTTGCCCGCCATCAGGTGACATTCCAAAACGTCAGGCACATTGCGCACCGCCTTTTCAAAAGCGTGCAAAATATCGTCGGCTTGGCTGGTGAGCGTGACCTCGACAAAAACAGTGGAGCGACGATCCAAATGGCGCGGGTCCAAAAGTGCCACATAGTCGCGGATCAACCCTTCGGCTTCAAGCCGCTGCACCCGACGATGACAGGCGGAGCTGGACACATTCGCCTCTTGCGCAAGATCGGCGTTTGAAATGCGTCCCTTGCGCTGTAAAATTCGTAAAATCCGCCGATCCGTTTCGTCAATTTTGATCATCTCGGCAGCCTCTCCCGGTTTTTCCAGATAATTCGTCCCAATCTCCCACAGTTTATTTTTTTCGGCAAGCCGCGACGGATATGGCCGCCTGTTGCGTATGAAAGATGTGTCCCCGAGACGTGATGCCTTATAGCATCACGCGAAAAGGCCCGTTGGTGCGATCCAACGGGCCTTTTTGATGTCTTCCATGCCTTGCGAGCACTCGGGTTGTTACTTTTTCAAAGAATCGCGAATTTCGATCAGAATATCGAGCTCGGACGGGCCTGCCGGAGTAACCTCTTTCGGAGGCAAGGCTGCGGCTTTGAGTTTGTTGACGTAGCGCACCAACATGAACACCACGAAGGCGATGATCAGGAAATTGATGACCGCCATGAGGAATGCCCCATAGGCAAACACCGCCGCACCCGCTTCGCGGGCCGCGTCCAAAGACGCGCCCGCGGGCACCTCGCCGGACAGCACCAGATAGTTGTTGGTGAAATCCAAACCGCCGGTGAACAGCCCGATGAACGGATTGATCAGGTCGGCGACCATGGAGCTGACGATCGCAGTAAAGGCGGCACCAACGATAATACCAACCGCCATGTCCATGACGTTGCCTTTGGCGATGAAATCTTTAAATTCTTTGAACATTCTCTGTCCCCGTTCTTACCAATTCCGCCGTGTCCAAACGACGCAGTGACGCACATTGCGTAGCACATTGACGCACATCCTTTAATGGTTTTCTTTCGGCATTCCAGCAATACCTTAGGGGAGATTAACCAGCCCTTCACCGCAGGAGCCTCGATGACCCAGACTGTCAATCACCCGATTTCCGCCCGCTGGCCCGCAACCGAGCCTGAAAAAATTCAGCTCTATTCGTTTCCCACACCAAACGGAGTCAAAATCTCCATCGCGCTTGAGGAAATGGGGCTGGCCTATGAGCCGCATTTGGTCACCCTGGCCGATGCGGATGTCAAAAGTCCCGAATTTTTGGCGCTCAACCCAAACAACAAAATCCCCGCCATCATTGATCCGAACGGCCCGAATGGGGCGCAAATCGAATTGTTCGAATCCGGTGCAATTCTGATTTATCTGGCTGAAAAATCTGGCAAATTCCTCTCCAAAGACCCAAAGACGCGCTATGAGACGCTCCAATGGCTGATGTTCCAAATGGGCGGCCTTGGCCCGATGTTTGGTCAACTTGGGTTCTTTTATAAATTCGCAGGCGCCAAGATGGAGGACCCAACTGCCCGCGAGCGTTACATCGGTGAGGCCAAGCGCCTTTTGGCCGTGGTGGACGCCCAACTTGAGGGACGTGATTGGATTGTGGGAGACTATTCGATTGCCGATATGGCCATCGCGCCCTGGCTGAATGCGCTTGATTTCTATGGCGCAAAAGAGGTGACAGGCTATAACGATTTGAAAAACGTGCCCGCCTATGTCGCCCGCTTTTATGCCCGTCCTGCGGTTGATCGGGCGAAAAACATCCCGGCGCGGCCGGAGTAACCGGCGCACCTTCAGGCGCTGAGACAGAGGACCCATGCGGCAAGATCGGCTCTTCATTTGGATCATCGCTGCCTATTTCGCGACCCACACTGTACTTCGAACGGTCCTGGGCGGGTCGTTCGAGGTCGATGAGGCCGAAATGTTCGTCATGGCGCAAGAGGTCCACTTGGGTTACGGGCCACAAGCGCCGCTTTATAATTGGATTCAAGCCGGTGCGTTTGCGCTGTTTGGGGCCAATACATTCGCCGTCGCCGCGGCCAAAAACCTCTTGCTCTTTATCACCTATGCGCTGTTTTTTGATGGTTTGCGGCGGGTTCTCCCGTGTCAAACGGCGGTGCTTGGCACGCTTGCGCTGTTGCTTTTGCCCAATGTGTCTTGGGAAGGGCAGCGCGCCGGATCGCATAGCATCGCCATGCTGGCCACGATGGCCGCAACTTTTTGGGTGATGGCACGTCAGACAGAGGTGCCAAAGCCGTGGCACCCTATCGCGCTTGGTCTGGCTCTAGGCTTAGGCGGGCTCGCCAAGTTTAACTTTTGGCTCTTCCCTCTGACGCTGTTCCTATCTGCCCTCACTGTGCCAGAGATCAGGGCTCGACTAATGTGGCGCACCCTTTGGCAATCGGGGCTTGTCGCAGCCCTGATCCTCATCGCACCGATGGCGTGGATGGTCCTGCATTCGGATCAAACCATGGCCTCGGCCTATAAATTCTACTATCCGCCGAAATATGAGACCCTGCCCACATGGCTTGCGGGGCTGGTCGAATACGGCGTTCAAACGCTCGCGGCGCTGGCATTGTTGCTTATGGTCCTCATTGGCGCGCGTTTGGCGCAAGGCCGCGCCGCTCTGCGCTTTGGTCCCGCGATGCCTATGGCGCTTTGGTTGATGCGGGCCGGGATGATCGGGTTGGGATTGGGCGCAGTAGCCGTTGTTGGATTTGGCGTCACCGATGTTCAACCGCGTTGGCTGTTGCCGATGTTGGTGCCACTTTCCATCGGTCTGATGATCTGGGTCACACAAAGCCTCGGCCCGCGCACGAAACGCGCGATTTTGGGCGTTTGTGCCGCCTTGGCCGTCCTGATCTTGGCCGCCATGGCCGACACAAGGCTGCGCGGTGCCGGATCAGATTCGATGCGGGTGGATGTCCTGGCCCAGGCCATTGCCGCAGACCTGCCCGGGGGTCCTGTCGCAGTGATCAGTGGCAATTACTACTTCGCCGGCAACCTGAAATATCACCGCCCAGACTGGCAAGCCCTCGCCCCGCTGCCCAACCGCGTCCCCGCGCCGGGCACGGTTGCGGTGGTGCTTGTCGGTGGCGACATGGTCGCGCGGTCTGAGGCGGTTTTGGCCGAGCACGGCATCAAACCAGACGCGATCGCCAAGGTGATACAACACAGCGCCACCCTGCCTTATCGGTTCGAGGACGTGAAAACCATCGACGTGCCCTACGCGATAGTCGAATTGAAAAACGGCGCCGAATAGACGCCGCTTTCCTCACATTTCAAGACCGATCAGCCGCGCAACGCGCCGCCGGTGGCCTTTTCGACTTTCGCAACGATCTTGGCCGAAATCTCTTCGAGATCTTTGTCTTTCAACGTCGCATCCACAGGCTGAAGGCGCACAGTGATCGCCAGCGATTTTTTGTCTTCGCCCAAAGAGCCACCGATGAATTCGTCAAACACGCGGACCTCTTCGATCAGCACTTTGTCGACGCCTGCGGCCGCATTGACCAAATCCAACGCGTTGACGGATTTATCGACGACAAAGGCGAAATCGCGTTCGACCGCTTGCAGGTCATTGGTGAAAAACGCCGAGCGCGCCACTTTGCTGCCACGCGGCAAAGGTGCCTCTTCCAGATAGACGGTAAAGGCCATTGCCGTGCCTTTGACGCCCATTTCCTTGAGCACTTTCGGGTGCAATTCACCAAACTGCGCCAAGACCTTTTTCGGACCGAGGCAGATTTTGCCCGACCGACCAGGGTGGAACCACGGCGAGGTGTCGCGCAGGATTTGCGCCTTTGCGGGCGCACCGATGGCGGCCAAAACCGCCTCGGCATCGGCTTTCGCATCATAAAGATCCATCACCCGGCGTGCGCCATGGACGTCTTTTGGACCAGAGGCCCCGACCAAAAGCCCCGCCACTTGCAAATGCTGTTCGCCCGGCTCACCGCCATGAAAGGCAGGGCCGCATTCAAACAGTGACAGATCGGCAAAGCCACGCGCCTGATTCCGTGCAGCGGCTTGCAACAGACCGATCAAAAGATCGGGGCGCATGTGGCTCATCTCGGAGGAAATCGGGTTTTCCAATTTCACTGCATCCGTCCCACCGCCAAAGAGTTTGGCAGATTTTTCGTCCACGAAAGAATAGGTGACGCATTCGTTATACCCCAAGGCCGCCGCTTGATGGCGCGCGGCACTTTCGCGGACCTGCATCGGCGTCAGGATCGGTTTGGCGACGCCTGCGGGCCGGGTCATGGCCTTCGGCGCAAGGTGGGTGAGGCTTTCAACACGCGCCACCTCTTCGACCAAATCGGCCTCGCCCAATACGTCGGGACGCCAGCTTGGCACCTGCGCCATATCGCCATCCATGACAAAGCCGAGGCTTTCCAAAATGGCAACCTGACGCGCGGGGGCGATGTCCATGCCAACAAGGCTCTGCACCCGGTCGGTATCAAGGCGATAAGCGCGAGACACATCAGGCACGGCACCGGCCATCACCACGTCAGAGGCCTCACCGCCACAAAGCGCAAGGATCATCGCGGTGGCATCATCCAAGGCCTGCATATTGTAGGCCGGATCAATGCCACGTTCGTTGCGATAGCGCGCGTCCGAATTGACTTTCAACGCACGTCCCGCCTTGGCGATGTCGAGCGTGTTCCACACCGCGGCTTCGACAAACACATCCACGGTGTCGTCGGAACATCCGGTCTCTTCGCCCCCCATGATGCCGCCGATGCTCTCGACTTTGCCGCCTGAGAAAATACACATCGCGCCCTCGGGCATTGTGTAGGTCTTCTCATCCAAGGCCAACAATTCCTCGCCGCCTTTGGCGCGATCAATCACCAAACCGTCTTTGACCGTTGCCGCGTCAAACACGTGCAGCGGGCGGTTGCGGTCATAGGTGAAGAAGTTGGTTACATCGACCAGAATGGAAATCGGACGCAGACCGATGGCGGTCAAACGGTCCTGCAACCACATCGGCGAGGGGCCGTTCTTCACGCCGCGAATATAGCGTCCGCCAAAGAGGTAACAGCCATCCTTGGCCGCCTCCGTGATCTCAACCGAGATCGGATTGGCGAATGTGGACTCGACGGTCTCAACCTTGAGCGGCTTCAACGTGCCAAGACCCCGTGCGGCCAGATCGCGGGCGATGCCATGCACGCCAAGCGCGTCGGGGCGGTTCGGCGTGATCGCAATCTCGATCACCGGATCGACTTTCGACGGATCGGTCTGGGCCAGATAATCCGCGAATTCCATGCCGATCTCGCCGCCTTCCAACTCGATGATCCCATCGTGATCTTCGCCCAGGTTCAGCTCGCGCATCGAGGCCATCATGCCGTGGCTTTCGACGCCGCGAATTTTGCCAACCGAAATGGTGATGTCGAGGCCGGGGATATACATGCCTGGTTTGGCGAGCACTGCGGTGATCCCCGCCCGCGCGTTCGGCGCGCCGCACACAATCTGGGTCATGCCCTCATCGGTCTCGACCTTGCACACGCGCAACTTGTCGGCGTCCGGGTGTGGCTCGGCCTCTTGGACCTTGACCAATTTAAACCCCTTCAACGCATCGCGGGGGTTTTCAACGCCTTCGACCTCAAGCCCCAAATCGGTGAGCGCATAGAGGATGTCATCAAGGGAGGCGTCCGTTTCCAGATGCTCTTTGAGCCAAGAGAGGGTGAATTTCATGTCGTCATCTCCTTTGCCTGCTGTCTTTTGGCGGGCGTGTCCTGCGATGGGAGGGGGCGTCAGCGGACGCTCAAATCCTCGACCAGTTCAAATGTTTCAAACACCAATAACGTGTCGCGGTCCAACACGCCTTTCGTGCCAAAGGCCTTGGCGGTGCGTTTACGCCAGGCCTCGATGTCCTTGTCCTCGCCCTCGGCCAGGGCCAGTTGAGGCGTCACGTGGCGGAACTTGATCTTTTCAACGGTGAGCGTGCGCACGACCATGGCGGGGCTGCCGTCCCAGTTGGCGATGATGTCGCACCGGCCCTTTTGCGGCAGGGCACCTTGGTCGTTCTCAAACTCCGACCACGGCAGGCAAGTGGCGGTTTTTTGTTTGGCCGCGACCAACCTGTTGAGATGCTCAACCCGGCCTTTCGTGTCGGCCAATTTAAACGTCCCCGCCCCCGGATAGGTGACTTGGAGGTCTTCCATGTTGTCGTTATGGTCGGTCATTTTTTCGGGTCTTTCGCCTTAGAAGCTCGGATGGCCAGCGTGTTAAGGATACTGTCGAGGCTCGCGGCGGTATCCAGATGCTCTTTGAGCCCGGAGAGTGTGAATCTCATCTTAGCCTCTTATACCCACTTCCACGCCTGTAGAATGACGAAAATCGCCAAGGCACCACACGTCCCTAACAGCATGTACGCTATAAAGTCCGCGGCATCTCGAAGAGCCAGTCTTTTTTGCAGAATGTTTTCCAAGTTTGTCTTCCATGTGTCCGGAGAAGATTCTGAGAATTTTGCTTCATCCAGTTTGCGGAGCCAACGAGGAGGAAAGCACCCACGCTTCTCAATTGGTGCGAATATAGGGTTCGCGGAAAAGGCGAGTAGCAAAGCAAAGACCAAGTAAAATAGACAACAAAAACCTGCAACAAGGCTAAGCAACACCCACAACAACAATGGCAGTGTCCCAATTGACGCCTCTGAAACCATTGAAATGATGCCAGCCCTAGCTGGTTTTTCTAGTGAAATAAGCCAGCTAACAACTGTCGCAGCTCCAGAAAGCACTGCGACAACTGCCAAGCACATTTTCTGTCCTTGCGCGCGCACTTTTTCAAGCTCAGCAGCCAGAAATTGGGGGTATTCGCCTGCCATGCCAAACTTCACGCCAACATAGTTGAAAGTATCACTCACCCGTGAATCCCCCCAGCCAGCGTCGGAACCCCCAGCGGACTGAACCCATAGTGACGCAACCAGCGCAGGTCTGAGTCAAAAAACGCCCGCAAATCGGGGATGCCGTATTTCAGCATCGCCAAGCGGTCGATGCCCATGCCAAAAGCGAAGCCTTGCCATTCTTTCGGGTCGATCCCACCGGCTTGCAACACGTTCGGGTGCATCATGCCGGAGCCCAAGACTTCGAGCCAATCGTCGCCCTCGCCCACGGTGACAGACCCGTTTTCCCAGCGGCATTGCACATCGACTTCGGCGGAGGGTTCCGTGAAGGGGAAATGCGAGGCGCGGAAACGGGTTTTGACCTTGGTGCCGAAAAATGCGGTGTAGAATTCTTCCAACACCCATTTCAGGTTCGCCATGGAGATGTCCTTGTCGATGGCCATGCCTTCGACTTGGTGGAACATCGGCGTATGGGTTTGGTCATAGTCCGAGCGATACACCCGACCCGGCGCGATGATGCGGATCGGCGCGCCCTGGTCGATCATCGAACGGATTTGCACCGGGCTGGTGTGGGTGCGCAAGACGTGGTTCGGGCGATCATCCCCCTCGGCACGGTGCATGTAAAACGTGTCATGCTCTTGGCGCGCGGGGTGATGCGGCGCGATGTTGAGCGCGTCGAAATTGTGCCAATCGTCTTCGATCTGTGGGCCCTCTGCGACGGCAAAGCCAAGATCGGCAAAGATGGCGTAGATTTCCTCGGAGACGCGCGAAATCGGGTGCAGGGTGCCTTGCCGGCGGGCGCGCGACGGCAATGTCACGTCCAACCATTCCTCGGCCAAACGCGCATCCAAAGCGGCATCTTCGAGCGCAACCTTCTTGGCGGCCAGCGCAGAGTTGATCTCGTCTTTCAAAGCATTGAGTTTCGGCCCCATCTCTTGGCGCTCTTCCGGGGTCATTTTGCCCAGTTCGCGCATCTTGAGAGCGACTTCGCCCTTTTTGCCAACGGCCTGAAGGCGAATGTCTTCGAGCGTGGCTTCGTCCCCCGCCGTCAGAATGGCGGTGAGGTATTTGTTTTTCAGATCGTCCATCCCGAACCCTCTGTTTCCTAAAGCGTCACGCCTTTAACCTGAGACAGGGGAAAGGCGTGACGCTGCCAGACATATCAATGTTGTGGGCGTTCCGCCATAAACCCGTGAAACAGGTTTATGGCGGAACGCTTTATTCCCCGCTTGGTATCACGGGAGGCCCAAAAGACAAGAAGCCGCGAGACCCTAAGGTCCGCGGCTTCCTAAATAATTCAACTCCAATAGGGAGTGAGCTTACGCGAGCGCGGCCTTCGCCTGATTGACGATGGCCCCAAATGCATCCGGCTCGTGGATGGCGAGATCGGCGAGGACTTTACGGTCCACTTCGATGCCAGCCAAGGACAGGCCGTTGATGAATTTGGAATATGTCAGGGACTCGTCGTGGCTACGCACAGCTGCGTTGATCCGCTGAATCCACAAGGCGCGGAAGTTACGCTTACGGACTTTACGGTCGCGTGTGGCGTATTGGTTGGCCTTGTCGACAGCCTGTGTGGCGGTGCGGAAGTTACGCGAACGCGCGCCATAATAGCCTTTTGCGGCTTTGATGACTTTGCGGTGACGGGCGTGGGTGACGGTACCACCTTTGGTGCGGGACATATCTGTGTCTCCCTATTAACGGTTGTACGGCATATAGGATTTCACGATCTTCGCATCGGGTGCGGAGAGCGTGGTTGTCCCACGTGCGTCACGGATAAATTTCGTTGTACGCTTGATCATGCCGTGGCGTTTGCCGGCTTGACCCGCTTTGACCTTGCCAGTGGCGGTCATTTTGAAACGCTTTTTAGCGCTCGACTTTGTCTTCATCTTTGGCATTTCCATCTCCTTATTCGAGTGATCGGATGGTTATACGCGCGACTCGGCATGCCATTTCGCCGGACGCGCACCATGAGCGCGTGCAAGTACAGGCCAATTCGGGTGTTTGCAAGCCTTGAGTTTCAGATGGGCTTAGAAATAATGCCCGATCACCCGCATCACGGCATCCGGGATGTCGTTGATGGCATATCCACCGGGGTGTTTGGTGACGGCGGCGACCAAAAGCCCGCCGCCGATCATCACCATGATCGCCGCCCCCCGTGGGGGACGACTGTCGGAAAAGGCGCTGACAAAGGCCGGAACGGCGAGCACACAAATCGCGGTGCCCAGCACAAGAAAAAGATCCGTATCCATCATGCCGTTCCTTTGAAAGGCCTTACGCTGCGGCCATTATTCGGGATCGGTGTTGAAAATCAAGCGTTCCTCGCAGGGCGCGACGCGCAAGATGTTGGTCGATCCCGGTTGGTTGAACGGAATGCCTGCAATAACGACGATTTTGTCGGCCTCTGTGGCAAAGCCCGAGGTCCGCGCCGCACGCGCCGCATTGACCACGGCCATTTTAAACCGTTCGACTTCGCCGGTCATGACACAATGCATCCCCCAATAGAGGCACAGCTTGCGCGCGGTGCCCCGGCGCGAGGTCATGGCAATGATCGGCACATGTGGCCGTTCGCGCGCGGTGAGCGCCGCCGTGGTGCCGGATTCGGAATAACACACAATGGCTTTGATCTCGGTGGTTTCGGCGATTTCGCGCGCCGCGGAGACCATAGCATCGGCCACGGTTTTCTTTTTGGTGCCAGAGCGCGAAGCATCCAAAACATCGCGGTAGACCGGATCGTTTTCGACCTCTTTGGCGACGTTGCTCATCGTGGTCACGGCCTCGACCGGGTAATTCCCCGCCGCAGATTCCGCCGACAACATGATCGCATCCGCGCCCTCATAGATGGCGGTGGCCACGTCAGAGACCTCGGCGCGGGTTGGCATCGGGCTTTCGATCATGCTCTCAAGCATCTGGGTCGCCACGATCACCGGCTTGGCCGCGGCGCGACATTTGCGCGTCAGGCGTTTTTGGATCGGCGGCACGGCCTGAACCGGCAGTTCCACGCCCAAATCACCGCGCGCGACCATGATCCCGTCAGAGACGGCCAGAATGTCATCAAAACTCTCCACGGCGGAGGGTTTTTCGATCTTCGCCAAAACCGAGGCGCGGCCTTTGACCAGCTCTTTGGCCTGAAGCACATCTTCGGGACGCTGCACAAAAGACAACGCCACCCAATCGACGCCGAGTTCGCAGACGAATTCGAGATCTTTAAGGTCTTTCGGCGACAGTGCGGCCAGCGGCAACACCACATCGGGAACGTTCACGCCCTTGCGGTTCGAAATCGTCCCGCCAACCACCACAACGCAATTGGCGTAATCTTCGCCGCAATCTTCGACGGTCAGGCGAATTTTGCCATCATTGACCAACAGTGAAGCGCCGGGTTTGAGGGCGGCAAAAATTTCGGGGTGCGGGAGTTGCACGCGTTTGCCATCACCATCCGCCGCGTCCAGATCGAGGCGGAACTTGTCGCCCTCCTCCAAATCATGCGCACCGGAGGCAAATTTACCCACCCGCAATTTCGGCCCCTGTAGGTCGGCCAAAATCGCAATCGGGCGGCCAAGATCGGTTTCGATCTTGCGAATGATTGCATGGCGGGCACGGATTTCTTCATGGTCGCCATGGCTCATATTCAAACGAAACACATCCGCACCGGCCTCTGACAGCGCGCGGATGGTGGTATAGTCATTGGAAGCGGGGCCCAAAGTGGCCACGATTTTCACATTCCGAAGGCGTCTCATTATGCCTTTAATCCTCTCGGTTTTTGTAGGTTCGCGGCGGGCCACCCCCTCTATGCCGCAAATGGCCTTGCGGCACAACTGGCCCTTTCCCATCAAAGCGCGTATTGGGGAATGACATGGCAAGGTGACGTTAAAATGACCGAAAAAGCCCCATTTCTCATCTTTGGCGCGGATCGTCCAGGTCGGTTTCTGGTGACCTGCGATCACGCGACGAACCGCGTGCCTGAGGAATTGGGCGGCGATCTTGGCATCTCTGAGGCCGACATGCAGCGCCATATTGCCTATGACATTGGCGCGCGTGGGGTCACGCGGGAATTGGCGCGCCTGTTGAACAGCCCCAGCATCGAAACCGATTTTTCGCGGCTTGTGATCGACCCAAATCGTGGCGAAACCGACCCGACTTTGGTGATGAAACTCTACGATGGCACGATCATTGCCGGCAATCGCAATGCTGACGCCGCAGAAGTCGAACGCCGCCTCAACGCCTATCATCGCCCCTATCATATGGCGTATGAAGCGCTTGCCGCACAGCGTGACAACGTGGTGATCTGTGCGGTGCATTCCTTTACGCCGCAACTCAAAACCCGCCCGCCCCGCCCGTGGCAAATCGGCATCTTGTCGGCCTATGATCGCCGCTTCACCGACCCGTTTATCAAGGCGCTGGAGGCTTCACCGACCTTGAAAGCCGAGGTTGAGCAGCGCGGTGAACGGTTGGTGATTGGCGACAACGAACCCTATGACGGCCACCTCCCCGGCGATGCGATTGACATCCATGCGCTCAAACACGGACGGCTCAACCTGTTGATTGAACTGCGCTCTGATCTGATCGAAACTGAGGCGGATCAGCTCCGTTGGGCGGGGCTTTTGGCACCGATTTTAACCGAGACCCTCAAAACAACAGGACTGTAACCCATGCCCCATGTCGTGATTGATTTTTCCGCTGGTTTAGAAAACAGCTTTGACATGGATTTGCTCTGTAAATCCGTGTTTGACGCGCTGATTCTGGATGTTGAAATCAACGCGCCCGCACTCAAAATTCGCGCCCGACCGCAACCCTATTTTCACATCGGAACCGAACCGCAGACCTTCGCCCATGCCACGTTCTACCTTTTGGCCGGGCGCGCGGATGACACCAAGGCACGACTGTCCGACATCGTGTTGCACGCGATGGATGCGGTGCTGCCCAATGTCGGCAGCCTCTCTGTAGATGTCCGCGACATGAACAAAGCCGCCTATGCAAAACGTGTGAAAGGATAAGTCAAATGGACCAAATCGACGCAAAAACCATGATCGAACTTGAGGCCGCCGCCTTTCGTACCTTACGCGCGCATTTGATGGAAAAGCGCACCGATGTGCAAAACATCGACATGATGAATCTGGCCGGGTTTTGCCGCAATTGCCTGTCGCGTTGGGTGCAAGAAGCCGCCCATGAGCGCGGTATTGAAATGAGCAAAGACGAGGCGCGTGAGCTGTATTACGGCATGCCCTATGAGGACTGGAAAGCCCAGTCTCAGACAGAAGCCAGCGCCGAACAACACGCCGCCTTCAAAACGGCTTTTGCCGAAAACGTAGGCGAAGCTGACAAATCATAGCTTTCCCTCGCGCAACAATCCCGCGAGATTTGAGATATTGTTGCGCGTAACCCAGTGTAATATTAATAGTTTATTGACCAAAACACCCCGCTCTGAAATAGCCGAGCAAGGGTGTTTTTCGATTTTTCCAACACCGAATTTTTACAAGCTCAAGGATTTGAACATGCTTCTTGCACTGCTTGCTTTGCCAATGCTGATCGGCGCGGTTTACGCTTTGGATCTCGGGGACTCGTCTGATGACACAGAGACGGACGACGATCCGATAGAGGATATGCCAGAACAGCCCACACCGGAAACAACGATCGAAATGGCTCCGACGGACAATGCCTATGAAGGCACGGATGAGAGCGAAGAAATCCTTGGCACCATGGGCGGCGAAGAGATTGTCACCAACGGCGGTGATGACCTTGTTCAGGGCTACGGCGGCAACGACGCCATATCACTTGGCTCAGGCAATGACTGGGCCCACGCCGGGTCGGGTGACGATTATGTCGAAGGCAATGGTGGCGATGACGTGATCTATGGCGGCAAGGGCGATGACACCGTCGAGGGCGGCTATGGCAACGATTATTTGTTCTTGGGCGGGGGCAACGATTATTCAGGGATTTCGTCGGGTGATGATGAGATAACTGGCTCCGGATATATGGAAACCGGCGATGATTACATCGACGGCGGCGCGGGCGATGACCTGATGATCGACGAGATTGGCGCAAACATCCTCCACGGCGGAGACGGTGACGACAGGATATTTGGCGAGGATGTCAAGGGCACAGAGGCCCCGGACATGTTGTTTGGCGATGACGGCGATGACTACATCGTGGGTGACGATGGCGACACAATGACCGGCGGCGCGGGCGCCGATACCTTTGGCCTGTTTCAGTCTGGGGACACTGACAGCGTTTTCATCACCGATTTCAACACCGACGAAGATGATCTTATCATCAAGTGGTTGGACCGGGATCTCAGCCACCTCACGTCGGGCGAACTCCATACCCCAGAAAACGACTCCACACTCACCTATCGCGACACCGACGCCGGTTTGGCCATCGACATTGATGGGACCGAAGTGGCCGTTCTTGCCGGGCTGACCGAAGACGATTTCCCAAATATAACAATCTACGCCAGCGGAGTGGCTGGATATTATGACGCGATATACGACCACGCCGTGACCGAAGGCGAGGTGTTCAACGGTACAGATGCGCGGGAATATATCATCGGCACTTCATCAGATGATACGATTTTTGCTGGCGGTGGCGATGACACCATCACCAGCGGAGGCGGAGATGACACCCTCGTCGGCAATGGCGGAAACGATTTCATCTACGCTGGGACGGGTAACGATATTGCCGAAGGCGGCTGGGGCGATGATCGCATTGAGCTTGGCGGTGGGGATGACACCTATGGCTTTGGCCTGACCGCCGGCAATCTGGAAGACAACGCCCAGATCTACTTGCAAGGCGGCAATGACACGGTGCTTGGCCAAGAAGGGAATGATACGATTATCGATATCTCGGGTGCGAATGTTTTGAGCGGCGGAGAGGGTGACGATATTCTCTATGGCTATGACGTCGTGGATGAGCTCGCCACCTCGGGCAATCTTCCGCCTGAGACCGGCGATACCTCCGATCACTTGATCGGTGGCGCGGGCAATGATGTGATTTTCGCCGATAATGGCGATCAGGTCACCGGCGGCACCGGGGCCGACTCGATTGCCGCCGCCTTCCAGCGCGATATTGCGGAAACCGCGATCACCGTCACCGATTTCGACCTGAGCGAGGACAAGCTCATTGTGGATGTCTATGGCAACAATCTTCAGGAATTGACCAACGAAGAACTGAGTTTTTCTGACACGCCTGAGGGGCTTGCGGTCACCTATCTGGGTGAAACAGTGGCTGTGCTCAATGGTATCACCGCCGCGAATTTGCCAGCCGATCCGTCAAGTATTTTTGAAATCCTCCTATAAAAGGCACGGCTTTCAAGGCACCCAGGGCCTGACCCCGACGGTAAGACACGAAAAAGGCACCGCCTCGCGAGAGACGGTGCCTTTTACATGAAAACAATCGGATCAAATCGCGGTTTTCAGCATCTCTTCGACGTAAATCTCACGCAGGCGCTTGGCGATGGGGCCCGGTGTGCCATCGGCAATCATCTCGCCATCAATCTCGATCACCGGCTGGGAGAACCCGGTCGCGGAGGTCACGAATGCCTCATCCGCCTCTTGCGCCTCGGCAATGGTAAAGGGACGTTCCTCGACCTTGATCTGCGCCTCTTCGGCAAAGCGCAGGATCGCGGCACGGGTGATGCCGTGAAGGATGTCGCTGGACAGTTGGCGGGTGATGATCGTGCCATCTTTAACGATATAGGCGTTGTTGGCGTAGCCCTCGGTCACAAAGCCATCTTCAACCAGCCACGCATCTGAACACCCGGCGCGTTTCGCCTGCATCTTGGCAAAAGACGGGTAGAGAAGTTGGGTGGTTTTGATGTCGCGACGACCCCAACGCAGGTCCTCGACGGAAATCACCTTGATGCCCTCGTCCATGGTTTTGGAATTCAAAAGCGGCTTGGCGAAGGTGAATAGCACGATACCGCCCGGCACCTCTTCGGGGTCCGGCCAGACGAAATCACGGTCAGAGCCAGCACCACGGGTGATCTGAAGATAGACACCGCCCTCGTCGATGTTGTTTTTCACGATCAATTCCCGGTGGATCGCCAACAGTTCGTCCATGGTGACCGGGGACGCCATCTCAAGTTCAGACAGCGAGCGTTCGAGACGCGCGGTGTGGCCGGCAAAGTCGATCAACTTGCCGCCGATCACCGATGTGACCTCATACACCGCATCCGCCATCAGGAAGCCACGGTCGAAAATGGATACTTTGGCCTCGGTTTCCGGCAGGTATTCGCCGTTCACATAGACGGTGCGCGTCATCATGATCTCCTTAAATGACGGGGCTTAGCCCCAAAGCGCGCGAACAGGCGGGTGAACGCCCTCCGCGTCGAATTTTAATGGTTCGGCACGGTCTTCGGCCAAAAGCAGAGGTCCGTCAAGGTCCACAACGCGCGCCCCTTGGGCGACAAGCACCGCAGGTGCCATCGCCAAAGACGTCCCGACCATACAGCCGACCATGATGCCGTAGCCCTCGGCCCTTGCCGCATTGCGCAATTCCAAGGCCTCGGTGAGCCCCCCGGTTTTGTCGAGCTTGATGTTGATGACATCGTATTTGCCCTTCAACTCCGGGAGACTCGCCCGATCATGACAGGATTCGTCGGCGCAGACCGGAAGGGGTCTCGCAATCTCCGCCAACATATCATCCTGCCCCGCAGGCAAGGGTTGCTCCACAAGCTGCACGCCAAGCCGCACCAAATGCGGCGCAAGGTCCGAATAGACCTCGGCGGACCACCCCTCGTTCGCGTCCACAATAATTTTCGATTTTGGCGCGCCGCGACGCACCGCCTCAAGCCGGGCCATGTCATCGGGCGTGCCGAGTTTGATTTTCAACAGCGGCCGATGAGCATGTTTGGCGGCAGCGGCCTCCATGCTTTCGGGCGTGCCGAGCGAGAGCGTGTAAGCGGTGATCATCGGGATCGGCGCGGGCAGGCCCAACATCTGCCACACGCGTTTTCCGGCCCGCTTTGCTTCCAAATCCCAAAGCGCACAATCCACCGCGTTGCGCGCGGCACCGGGGTGAAGCGCCTCTTGCAGGGTCGCGCGCGTGATGTCCTCGGGCAGCGTCATGATTTCCTCCGTGACGCTCTCAAGGCTTTCGCCATAGCGCGCATAAGGCACGCATTCGCCCCACCCCATCAGATCGCCATCGGTGGCGCGCACGGTCAGGACTTTGGCCTCGGTGCGCGACCCGCGCGAGATGGTAAAGACCTCGGCCAAGCGGAAACTCTCGGAGGTGACGGTGAGCTTGGTCATGAACTCTTCCCTAACAAATATGAGGGCCTAAACATGAGGGCGCCCGAAGACGCCCTCGTTTAATCTTAGACGTTCGCCAATGCTGCGACCAGACGCGCCGCGCCATGGCGGAACGGATCGACCGCGGGCAGGCCCATCTCGGCTTCAACCCGCCCGAGATAGGCGACAGCCTCTTCTTCGGACATGTGTTGGGTGTTCACGGAGATGCCAACCACGACACAGTCCGGGTTTGCCACTTTGGCCAAGGTCAGCGCCACATCGCGCAGCGCTTCAAGCGTCGGCAAAGCATATCCCGGCAGGCCGCGCATATGTTCGCGGGTCGGTTCGTGACACAGGATCAGCGCATCCGGTTGACCGCCATGAACCAAAGCCATGGTCACGCCAGAATAAGAGACGTGGAACAGGCTGCCCTGACCCTCAATCAAATCCCAATGATCATCGTCATTGTCGGGCGTCAGATATTCGATCGATCCCGCCATGAAATCGGCCACAACCGCGTCCAAAGGAACGCCGTCGCCGGTGATCAGAATGCCGGTCTGACCCGTGGCGCGGAAGGTGGATTTCATTCCCTGAGCGCGCATTTCCGCGTCCATTGCCAGCGCGGTGTACATTTTCCCCACCGAACAATCGGTGCCAACAGCCAAACAGCGTTTGCCGGACCGCTTTACGCCATTGGCAATGGGGTATTTCACCGAAGGGACACGCACGTCATGCAACGTGCGACCGCAGGCTTTGGCCACGGCGACGAGGTCTTCCTCGTCGCGCAGCAGGTTATGAAGGCCCGATGCCAGATCGAACCCCTCCTCCAGCGCCTGGATCAGAACTTTTTTCCAAGCCGGGCTGATCACGCCACCCCGGTTGGCCACACCGATCACCAGCGTCTTTGCGCCCGCCGCTTTGGCCTCGGTGAGGTCCATGTCGGGCAATTTCATATCGGCTTTGCAGCCGTCCATACGGAATTGACCAAGGGCAAATTCCGGGCGCCAGTCCTTGATCCCCTGCGCCACTTTTGCGGCCAGTTGGTCAGGGGCGTCACCGAGGAAAAGAAGGTATGGCGTTTCAATCATGGCAGCTCTCCAGTTGCGTTTGAATGAGTGTGCTGGTGAATCGCTGCAATGTGCTTCGAAAATTGGGCAGCAACGCTGTCCTTTTGGGATAAATACGTCATTTATTTCATATTCTCGGGAGATACTTTCTTATGTGTACAAAATAGGCAAAAAATAAACTTGGTTTGTGGACTGATGCGGGATTTGCCGCAGGAGCAAAATGACTCTTGCGGATATTTGCGCAAGATTATATCAATGCGAACATCAATTTAGAAACATCGTTACCGAAAGGAACCGACATGTCCTTCCGCCTTCAGCCCACCCCCGTGGAACGGCCAAACCGGTGCCAACTTTTTGGCCCAGGCTCAAACACCAAACTGTTCCCGAAAATGGCGGCATCGGACGCGGATGTGATCAACCTCGACCTTGAGGATTCTGTCGCGCCGTCCGACAAAGACATCGCCCGCGCCAATATCATCGAAGCCATCAACACGATTGATTGGGGCAAGAAAACGCTGGCCGTGCGGATCAACTCGCTCGACACCCCCTATTGGTATCGCGATGTGGTCGATCTTTTGGAACAGGCCGGTGAGCGTCTGGATCAGATCATGATCCCGAAAGTCGGTTGTGCCGAGGACATTTATGCCGTTGATGCCTTGGTCACCGCAATTGAGCGCGCCAAGGGCCGGACCAAGCGGATCAATTTCGAAGTGATCATCGAATCGGCGGCGGGTATTGCCCATGTCGAAGCGATCGCCGCAAGCTCCCCACGCATGGTGGCGATGAGCCTTGGTGCTGCGGATTTTGCCGCAAGCATGGGCATGCAAACCACGGGTATCGGCGGCACACAAGAAAACTACTACATGCTGCACGGCGACACCCGCCACTATTCCGATCCGTGGCATTGGGCCCAGACCGCCATCGTCGCCGCCTGTCGCACCCATGGTGTGTTGCCGGTCGATGGTCCGTTTGGCGATTTCTCCGATGACGAAGGCTACCGCGCACAGGCGCGCCGCTCCGCAACATTGGGCATGGTCGGCAAATGGGCGATCCACCCGAAACAGATCGCCTTGGCCAATGAGGTGTTCACCCCCTCCGAGGAAGCCGTCGCAGAGGCCCGCGAGATTTTGGCCGCAATGGAAATCGCCAAAGCCAATGGCGAAGGCGCGACCGTGTACAAAGGCCGGCTCGTTGACATCGCGTCGATCAAACAGGCTGAGGTCATCGTGGCCCAGTCCGAATTGATCGCCAAGAGCTGATCTCCTCCGGCTGGGGCGGGGAGGCCCTGACTGTTGAGGTGACGCGCGCCCTGGGGAGCAATCCTCAGGGCGCATTTTTTACTGCAAAGGCACGCAGATCAGCGTGACCAAATCCTCGGGAGCTGTGTCCATCGGCGTGTTTTCATAAAGCTCATAAGGCGGCGCATCGCGAGGCACTTCGCCGCTTTGCGGCAACCACGACCCAAACAGCGTGGCATAGGCATTGGACAGGCCCTCATAGGGGCCAACATAGCGCAAAACCGCATATTTGCCGCCGACCAAAGCAATCTCCTCCAATGGCTCTTCGATCAAGGCCCCCTCCGGCACACTCATCCCCGCATAGGAGCGCAACGCGTCCAAAGGCACCGAGGACGGATCGTCCAGATAGACACCAATCATCGGCCCTGCCTGTTGCATCATCCCGCGCGCGCCAAACACGGCACCGGCTTTGCCAAAGGCTTGGTTCACTTTCATATAATCGCCCAGATGCGCAATCGCAGCGAGGCGATGGGCGGGCATATCGCGAATGTCGATGTCGTACATGGTAAACTCCTTTTGCCGTGGCAGTGTCTCGGACAACGGCTGGGGCGTGACAAAGCCACGCTCCCGAAACGCGCCGGGGCTCATTCCATTTTGATCGCGAAAGGCGCGCGAAAAACTGGACAGATTGGGATAGCCATGGCGGGCGGCGATTGCCTCAATCGGCTCACCTCCGCGCAACAATTCAGCCGCCGCAGCGCGCAACCGCACGCGCCGCACCGCCTGTGCCACGGTTTCCCCGGTCATCGCGCGAAACACCCGATGAAAATGGAATCGGCTGAGCGCGGCCACCTCCGCCAATTGGTCCAGCGACAAATCCCCTTCCAAATTGGCCTCGATATAGGTGAGCACGCGCAACAGTCGATGATCGTAATCTTGTGCCATTTTTTGCCCCTTTCGCCCCTTGTCCTCGCATAGATGCGCTTTGCAAATCTTGCCGAGTTGCACCGGCGCGCGAAAATCGCCATATACAGACAAGACCAGTGTCGGAGTACAGCATGACCCATTATCTCGAATTCGAAAAACCCCTTGCGGAAATCGAAGGCAAAGCCGAAGAACTGCGCGCCTTGGCGCGGGCCAATGCGGAGATGGATGTGGAAAAAGAGGCCGCCGGCCTTGATAAGAAAGCTGCCGACATCTTGAAAGACCTCTACAAAGGTTTGAGTCCTTGGCGCAAATGCCAGGTCGCGCGTCATCCGGATCGTCCGCATTGCCGCGACTATATCGAGGCGCTTTTTACCGAATACACCCCCTTGGCGGGAGACCGCAATTTCGCTGATGACCATGCGGTGATGGGCGGCCTGGCCCGGTTTAATGATCAGCCCGTTGTAGTCATCGGTCAGGAAAAGGGCCATGACACCAAATCGCGCATCGAACGCAATTTCGGCATGGCGCGCCCCGAAGGCTACCGCAAAGCCATCCGTTTGATGGAGCTTGCGGATCGGTTTGGCCTTCCGGTGATCACTTTGGTCGACACCCCCGGTGCCTACCCCGGCAAAGGCGCCGAAGAGCGCGGTCAATCCGAAGCCATCGCCCGCTCGACGGAAAAATGCCTGCAACTGAAAGTCCCGCTGATCTCCGTGATCATTGGCGAAGGCGGTTCTGGCGGGGCAGTCGCCTTCGCCTCGGCCAATAAGGTCGCGATGTTGGAACATTCGGTCTATTCGGTGATCACGCCGGAAGGCTGCGCCTCGATCCTTTGGAAAGACGCCGAGAAAATGCGCGAAGCGGCTGAGGCCCTGCGCCTGACCGCGCAGGATTTGCAGAAACTCGGCGTGATTGATCAGATTATTCCCGAACCTCTGGGCGGCGCGCAACGCGACCCGCAAGCAACCATCGCCGCCGTTGGCAAAGCGATTGAAGCCCTGCTTGCACCGCTGAAAAAGAAAAAGCCCGATGCGATCCTGAAAGAGCGTCGTAAGAAGTTCCTGGACGTGGGGTCAAAAGGACTCGCGGCCTAACACATTTATTTCAGACAAAACGCCGCCTTCTCGCGGCGTTTTTACCACATGCTGTTCGCGGCGCGCTCCGGCCATTCTTCGTCATAGGCTTTGCCGCCGACACGGCCCTCGGTCAGCGCCGCCAAAATATCGCCCACACTCGGCAGGCCTTCACTTTCGTCCCCCGCAGCCCAAAGCCCGGAGCGGATCAAAGCGCGCGCGCATTGGGTGTAAATCTCAGCAATCTCGATCACGATGACGGTCCGGGGATGACGCCCGTCCTTTTCAAAGGACCGACACAGATCGTCGTCTCCGGTGACAAACGCCCGGCCATTGATCCGCACCACATTATTGGACCCCGGCACAAACAGCATCAAAGAGACCCGAGGGTCGCGGACGATATTGCGCAGGCTGTCGATCCGATTGTTGCCACGCCAATCCGGCAAAGCCAGCGTCCCGGCATCCAATTCGCGCACCACAGCGCCGTCGTCGCCACGCGGCGAGGCGTCAGTCCCCTCCGGTCCCACCGTTGAGAGAATGCAAAACCGCGACCGGGCAAGCCAGATGCGAAACTCCGGTGTGACGCGACGCGCCACCTTTTGCGTCGCGGCGGGTCCGGGCACACCATACAACGCCTCAAGGTCTTCAATGGTTTTGATCGGCGTCATCTTGCATCTTCCTTTTACAGGCGGCCTAGCCCGAAAGGATGACACAACGATGACGAATTATGTCGCACGCGACGGCAACGTAAACCCAGCCTCAGCCATCAATTGATCAGAGGCAGTTTCAATCACCTCTTCCAGCTCTGTCATAACCTCTTTGATCGGCTTTCCTGGCGTGATCCGGGGCAGGAACTCGACCACGGCCAAACCGCGTGCGCGATACACGCCGCGACGCGGCCAGAATACGCCCACATTGGTGGCGGCGGGCACGATGCCTTGCCCGGTTTGTTCATACAGAACACCCGTGCCCACTTTATACGGCATATGCACTCCAGCAGCCACTCGGGTGCCTTGCGGGAAAATGATCAATTGCCCCGGCAAGGTGGAACCGGATTTCACATCCGCAACCATCTTTTTGATCGCCTGCCCGCGCTTGCCGCGATCCACTGCGACACAGCCGATGCGCTTGGCGTAATAGCCAACAATCGGGGTCAAACTCAGTTGCTTTTTCATGATGAATTTTGGCCGCGGGACGACCGAAACGATCATGATGATGTCGAAAAAACTTTGGTGTTTGGAGGCGATCAAAACCTCATCTGTTGGGATATCGCCCCGAATGTCCGAGCGCAGCCCGACGAGCCAGCGCGCCGAAAACCGCACCCAACGGCAATAGGTCCGACACGCGGCATAGGCATAGACCCGGTTGATCATTGCGAAGGGCGTAAAGACAATCGCCAGCACAAGCATCGCCAGATACATCTGAACCACGAAGATCAAAGAGAGAATCCATTGGATCGGATAGGGCATCACATCAATCTCCGTAGGGTTTGCAGCGCGGCAAACCGTGTGGCCAGAAACGCCACGAAGGCCGCCAGCAGCGGGATCACACAGGGCCAGAACCACTGTAGCCCGGAAAAGCCGAGCCCGGTGAGAAATCCACCTTCTTGCTGCGCAGAGGGCAAAAGCGCAACGGCAACGGTGCCGAAAAACGCACCGATGACGGCCCCGGTAAAGCCGCGCACCGTAAAGCGGCGTTCAAAGGCGCGGGCGATATAGCTGTCCGTGGCCCCGACAAGACGCAGGGTGCGGATCACTTGGGCATTGGCGGCAAGTGCGGCATTGGCGGCAAGGGTGATCATCCCCGCCGTCACCCCCGCCATCAAGATCAAGGACACATAGCCCAAGAACCGAAGCCGACTGGCTGCCTTGATCAAAGGACGACGCCAACGACTATGATCATCAAGGACCGCGCCGGGCGCTTCTCCGGCCAAACGCAATCGCAGGCCTTCACCATCATAACCCTCCGCCGTCTCGATCACTTCGATCAGTGCGGGCAAAGGCAGGGTATCAACCGGCAAAGACGGGCCGAACCATGGCTCAAGCAGCGCCATCTCTTCGTCCCGGCTCAACGCCCGCGCCGAGGCGACGCCCGGCGTGGTGTTCAGCACATCAAGCGTTGCCTTGATCTGAGCGTCGACCTGATCTTCAGGCGCGGAAATGCGTACCGTGGAAGCGCGCGCCAACTCATTGCCCCAACGCTCCGCCAATCGGCCCGTCGCCAAAGACAAAGCCAGCGCAAACACCGCCAAAAACGCCATCGCCGCTGCGGTCAGCACCGTCAGACGCGCGGTAAAACCCGAGGGTGGCACAACGCGGCCCTGCGCGCTTTCAGAAAAATTCAGGAACGGCAAAAGAATGGTTCTCATAGATCCGCCCCCGATTGTTGGATGCGTCGATTGGAAATCCGCAAAACGCGCGCTTGCACCTGCGATTTCGCTTGCCTGATCAAGTGCATATCATGAGTCGCAATCACCACGGTTTTGCCCATGCGATTGAGTTCGACCAACAATTGCAACAGCCGTAAAGACATCTCCCAATCGACGTTGCCGGTCGGCTCGTCGGCCAAAATCACATCGGGGGACATGATCACCGCCCGCGCCAAAGCGGCGCGCTGGCGTTCGCCGCCGGAGAGTTCGGGCGGCTTGGCTTTGATCTGTTCCGTCAATCCAACCCAGGCCAAAAGGTCCACCAGATCCTGATCGTCGCGCGGCCGGTCAGCCACGGTCAAAGGCAGGGCCACATTTTCGGCCAGACTCAAATGATCCAGAAACTGGCAATCCTGATGCACCACCCCGATCTTGCGTCTGAGCTGGGCCACCTCATCGCGCCCCATCTCGCGGGTGTCCTGTCCAAGGATCGAAACCCGCCCTGCCGTCGCCTGAAGCTCGCGGTAGCACAGTTTGAGGAACGTGGTTTTGCCCGCCCCCGACGGGCCGGTTAAAAAGTGAAAGGAGCCCGGCGCAAGCGAGAGCGTCATCTCCGTGAGAAGCTCTCGCCCCCCGTAGCCGTAGCCAGCATTATGAAACTCGATCACACCCAAACCCCTGTTCTCTGTCGCGACAGTTTTGCCTCACTGGTCAAAAGCTTTCAATGCAACTGTCGCAAAAACATGGACAATCTGGCTTGGGACGTTAACAATTCCGTCAAACTAAACGTGCTAAGCACGGATTTTGCTGTGGCAGGGGAAAAAATGCGGCTTATTTGTCCCAATTGCGGAGCGCAATACGAAGTTGACGCACGTGTCATTCCCGACACGGGGCGGGATGTTCAATGCTCAAACTGTGGTCACACTTGGTTTCAACAGCCCGCGCATCAGGACAAGGAACTGGCCGAAGAGCTGGGCTACGAGCATCCTGAAGAGGCACCAGAGCAACCCGGTTTTGACGCCCCAGCACCAGCCGCCGCCGAGGTGCCCAATTTTGACGCGGAGCCTGAGCCCGAAGTCGAGGCAGAACCAACACCAGAATCAAAAACCACTCCTGCGCCAGAGGTCACACCCGAAGCGGAGGCGGAACCTGAGCCGGACATCGACGATGGCGCGGACGACACAGCTCTGGAAGATGAAGCCACTCCAATCGACGAGGCCCGGCGGAGTTCTGTGCTTAAAGACAGCGTGCGCGACATCCTGCGCGCCGAGGTCGAATTTGACCAAACCATGCGTCGCCCGGAAAGTGATCCGCTTGAATCCCAACCCGATTTGGGACTGGAAGAGCCATCCCAAGACGCCGCCAAAAAGAGCCTTCGCGACCGCATGGCCCGGTTGCGCGGGCTTGATCCGGCGGATTCGGGGATCATTGCCGGGAGTGCCGCCGCGGTCACCGGCAAACGCCGTGATCTGTTGCCTGACATCGAAGAAATCAACTCCACCCTCAGCGCCTCATCGGACCGAGACGAAGACGGCACAGTGCCCGACGAAGACACCCGCCGCGCCCGCGCAGAACGCTCCAGTTTCCGCACGGGCTTTGGGCTTTTGGTGCTTCTCACCGTGATCTTGGTCGGGCTGTATCTCTTTGCGCCACTGATCGCGCAAAAGGTCCCCGCGCTTGGGGGTGTGATGGAGGCCTATGTGACCGTGGCAAATGGGTTCCGCGCCTGGCTTGACCGCGCCATGTCGGCGGCAAGTGCGCGCCTCAACGCGCTTTTGAGCCAGCTCAACAGCTAATCGAGATCAACACTCTCGCATTTAAAACCGGTCCAAAAGACGGTTTAAATAGTTGCGTTCGTCTTCTGGGCGATCTTGTTCGGCCGAGCGGCGGCGGATTTCATCGGTGAGTTCTTCTGCTCGGCGATAGACGTCCTCGCCCTCGTAAAGCGGCTCATCTGAGCCAAACTGCCCCGTGTCCCCGGCCGCGCGCCCAAGCGGATCACGCCGCATTGGATCACTGCCGGATTGCCCGCCTGCTTCGCCCTGCTGGCCCTCCTGCTCCTGCTGCGATTGCGCCTGTTGTTCGCCAAGCTGGCGCATCCCGTCGCGCAGGGCTTCCATCGCCTCGGCCTGACTGTCGAGCGCGCCGGACAAATCGTTTTGGCCAAGTGCCTCTTCGGCCTCATCCATCGCCCGATCCGCCCGATCCAAAGCCCCGCCAAGCCCCTCTTCGTCGCCACCGCCCGCACCATTCATCGACTGGCGTTGGCGCGCCAGTTGATCGCGTAGCGCTTGTTGGCGTTCGGCCAAGGATTGACCATTCGGCTCCGCGCCCTGCCCTTTACCGTCCTGTCCTTCGCCTGCTTGGGGTTGCTGGCCCTCTTGTGTGCCTTCGCCCTGATCCCCTTGTTCGCTCCGCGGCTGACCGCCGCCAAACTGCTCTTGCAGGTCAGAAAACGTATCATCGTTGAGCTGTTGTTGGTCGCGCAGCATGTCTTGCAAGCCTTGCATGCTCTCGCCGCCTTGGCCCTGCCCCTCGCTTTGCGTCACACGCATGTTTTCAAGCATTTCGGCCAGCATGTCCAAAAGCTGCTGCGCCTCGGCCATCCGGCCCTGCTCCATCAATTCCTGAATGCGGTCCATCAATTGTTGCAACTGATCGCCGGTGATCTGCTGGCCGTCTTGCTGACCTTGATCGGGCATGTCGGTGCCATCACCTTGCTCACCCTGCTGCTCAGCCAATTGCTGCATATAATCGCGGGTCGCCTCGCGCAGCTCTTGCATCAGCTTTTGGATTTCCTCCGGCGTTGCCCCGTCCCGCATGGCTTGGCTCAGCCGCTCTTGGGCCCGATGCAGCCGCTCAAGCGCGTCTTTCAACTGTCCATCTTCGAGCAAAAGCGCGATCTCCCAAAGCGCGTCCGTCACCTCACCAAGCTGCGCATCCGTCAGAGTGCTCTCGCGCCCCTCGATCACACCGACCACTTCGCGCAGGCGGAAATAATGGCGCATATCATCAAACAGTTGCGTCGGATCAACCGTGACCGCGCGGATCACTTGGGCGGCGCGCGCGGCATTTTCGCGGTTCCACAGCAACTCTTGACGGACATCAATCAAAGCCGCGGCCAGCGGATCAAAGAACCGACGAGTCGGCAGAATGGCCTCGCCAATCGCCTCGTCGCTGGCCTGCCCGGCCTCATCCCACGCGGTGAGAGAGATTTGAACCGGCAGACCCGCAAACGGATGTTGGGCCAGATTTTCGCCGATCATGCCCTCGATCTCGCGCCGATCCCCGATCTGCGGCAGCGGCACAGTAACCTCAAGCGCCGGGCGCGCATCAGGCGACAGCACATAGCCATAGCGTTTTTCCACCGCCTCCGGGTCGCGGGTGATCGTCAACACCGCGCGCGCCACGCCGAAATCATCGGTGAGGCGGAAATTTTGCCGGGTTTCACCCGAAGGAGCGCGGGTCATCGGGCCGATCAACTCGACCGTGGGCGCCGCGTCGGGCTGTAGCGCCACATCCCACAAACGCCCCGTTGGACCGTCAATCTCGATCTCGCCCGGTTGACGCACGGCAAAATCCGGCGCGGCACTTGTGCCCGAGAGCGGTTCGCCGGACACGGTTTCGGACAGTGTCAAAACCCCGTCCTCGCCATAAAAGCGCACGGTCACATTGGAGCCTTTCGGCACGTCAAACCGGTCTTTCAAATCCTCCAGATAGAGCGTCGGCTTGCCCGAATAGGCTGGCGGTTGCACCCAGCCCTCCCAATTTGGCCCAGCGGCAATGTTCGACCCGGATGTGCCCAAATCCGTGGTCGTGCGGGCCTGTTCAAGCGAGCCAAACAGGCCACCCATGCCAAGGGCCGTGAGCGCCATCAAACGCAAAGCATAGGGGTCTGCGGCAGACAGACGCAGGGTTGGGCCGATTGCGCGTATATCTTTGAGACGCGTCAGCATACGCGCGCGGTGGGCCGTCCAAAGGCTGTTTGATGCTGGATCGTCCCCGCCGATCAGGGGCGTATCGGTGAGCGCTTGCAACGGCTGCCCCGGCAAGGTCGCATCCACCCGCGCCAAAGCCGCATGCGGCGGCGGGCGGCGGAACTGCCAAAGGCCCACGCCGAAACTGGCAACAACGCCCAAAGCGGCCCCGGCCAAAACAAGCGTTCGCGCCAAAGGCGTAAACAGATCATGCAGCCCTAAAAGCGCAAAGCCACAGAACCCCACGAGAACTGAGAAAAATGGCCAAAAGGCCTGCCCGATACGCTCAAACCAAAGCCCGACAGCCGTGGCAGTCAAAGCAAAACGCACCCTCCGCGCCAAAGGCCCGTTCAGGTTGAGGGTTCGTTTTTCTTGGTCAAATCCCATGACGTTTGCCCGATCCAGCCCATTTTACCGCGCCGGATCGCGCGGATGTCAAAGCCATTGGGGAATGGTATCGCGATTTATCATCTCTTCAAAGCTCGGACGCGGGCGGATGACAGCGAATTGATCGTCTTTCACCAAAACCTCGGGGATGAGCGGGCGGGAATTATATTCCGACGCCATCACCGCGCCGTAAGCACCCGCCGAACGGAACGCGACCAAATCGCCCTCCGCCAAAAGCGGCATGTTGCGGGCCTTGGCAAAGGTATCGCCGGTTTCGCAAACCGGGCCAACGATGTCATAGGGCAATTGTTCCACACCTGCATCGGGTTCGATCACCGGAATGATGTCGTGATGAGCGTCATACATCGACGGTCGCACGAGATCGTTCATCGCCGCATCGAGGATGAGAAAATCGCGGCCTTCGCCATGTTTGAGATAGATCAGCGAAGACACCAAAATCCCGGCATTGCCGGAAATCAGCCGCCCCGGCTCGATCTCGATCTCACAGCCCAGATGGCCGACGGTTTTGCGGATCACGTCGCCATATTCTACTGGCAGCGGCGGGGCCTCATTTGAGCGCTCATAAGGAATGCCCAATCCACCGCCAAGATCAAGTCGGCGGATGGTGTGACCATCGGCGCGCAGGGCTTCGGTCAATTCCGCCACCTTGGTGAAGGCCAATTCAAACGGCGCAAGCTCGGTCAACTGCGAGCCGATATGAACGTCGATGCCAACCACATCGATGCCGTCCATTTGTCCCGCACGCGCATAGACATCGCGGCAGGTGGCAATCGGAATGCCGAATTTGTTTTCGGATTTCCCGGTGGCGATTTTCGCATGGGTTTTGGCATCCACATCCGGGTTCACCCGCAAGGCAATCGGGGCTTTGACGCCCAAAGACATCGCCACCTCATTGAGCGCCTCAAGCTCGGGTTCGCTTTCGACGTTAAACTGACGAATGCCACCGATCAGCGCCTGACGCATTTCATCGCGGGTTTTGCCCACGCCGGAAAACACGATCCGATCCCCCGGCAGGCCCGCCGCCTTGGCCTTGAGGTACTCCCCGATCGACACCACGTCGATCCCCGCGCCCAACTCACCCATAAGCTTGAGCACGGCAAGGTTCGAGTTCGATTTCATCGCGAAACAGACCAGATGATCCATCCCGCCCAAGGCCTCGTCGAACAGCTTAAAATGGCGTGTCAATGTGGCGGTGGAATAGACATAAAACGGCGTGCCAACCTGTGCCGCAATGTCAGACACGGGCACGTCTTCGGCGTATAAAACACCGTCTCTGTAAAGGAAATGATCCATGTAGGGTCTTTCAGATGCCGGGCCCAAGGGCCCTCGGTCAGTTCAGCGGAATATGAATGTTAACCGACGTGTCGGTGTAACTTCCGCGTTTGGAATTCACGCCCACGGTGGTCGACACGCCCACCTCAGGCTTGACAGGGTCGCCATCCACGCCACAGCCTACAAGGCCGATCATCGCCACAGCACATATAAAACGGATCATCCGAGCACCTCTTTCCAACGCGCAATTTGTGCACGGACCTGAGAGGGCGCCGTGCCTCCGTAGCTTGTGCGAGACGCGACCGAATTTTCAACCGTTAAGACATCATAGACGCCTTCAGTGATCGCTTCGTGAACGGATGTCATCTCCTCCAGGCTCAGATCAGGCAAATCGCAGCCCTTTTTCTCAGCCATCGCCACCAATGCGCCGGTGACATGATGTGCGTCGCGGAACGGCAGGCCCGCTTCGCGCACCAACCAATCGGCAAGATCGGTCGCAGTGGAGAACCCAGAGGCGGCGGCAGCGCGCAGATTGTCGGTGTTGGCGTTCATATCCGATACCATCCCGGTCATCGCGGCGAGGGCCAGCATAAGGTTGTCGGCGGCGTCGAAGACCTGTTCTTTGTCTTCTTGCATGTCTTTGGAATAGGCCAGAGGCAGGCCTTTCATCACCATCATCAACGCGACATTTGCGCCAAAAATCCGCCCCACCTTGGCGCGGATCAATTCGGCGGCGTCGGGGTTTTTCTTTTGCGGCATGATCGAAGAGCCGGTGGAGAACCGGTCCGAAAGCGCGACAAAGCGGAACTGCGCCGAGGACCAGATCACCAACTCTTCGGCAAAACGCGACAGGTGCATGGCGGTGATGGACGCGCAGCTCAAAAATTCGAGACCGAAGTCACGATCGGCCACGGCATCCAAAGAGTTGGCGGTCGGACGGTCAAAGCCCAGCGCCTCAGCGGTCATATGGCGATCAATCGGGAAACCCGTGCCTGCCAGAGCCGCTGAGCCCAGCGGGCTTTCGTTCATCCGGGTGCGTGCGTCTTTGAAGCGAGACATATCGCGGCCAAACATTTCGACATAGGCCATCATGTGGTGGCCCCAGGTCACCGGCTGCGCAGTTTGCAAATGGGTGAAGCCGGGCATGACCCAATCAGCGCCCTTTTCGGCCTGCGCCATCAACGCGCGGATCAAGGCCTCAAGGCCAGAAACCGCTGCATCCATTTGATCGCGGGTCCAAAGTTTGAAATCGGTGGCGACCTGATCGTTGCGCGAACGCGCCGTGTGCAACCGCCCAGCCGGTTCGCCGATGATCTCTTTGAGCCGGGATTCGACATTCATGTGAATGTCTTCAAGCGCTGTGGAATAGACGAACTCACCGGCTTCAATTTCTGACAATACCGTGAGAAGGCCTTCCCGAATGGCCTGCGCATCGCTATCGGTAATAATGCCCTGTTGCGCAAGCATCAAAGCATGGGCGCGCGAACCCGCGATATCTTGGGAGGCCAGTCGTTTGTCGAAACCAATGGACGCATTGATCGCTTCCATAATCGCGTCAGGTCCGGCGGCGAAACGCCCGCCCCACATCGCGTTTGATTTCTTATCGGTCATGGACACACCCGCATGTTGAAAAATCTGATTGCCGCCACCCTTTATACGGCCCTGAGCCTTGGTGCAATTCCTGCTGCCGCACAGGATATGCAAAGCGTGATGGATTTGCGCGAGGACAGCCTGCAAAAACTGGGATTTCACACTGAACCCAAAGAAGTGAGTGCGCTGCCGTTCACGACGATGGATGGTGCTGAGGAAACGCTTGCGGACCATGCGGGCAAACTTGTCCTTCTCAATTTCTGGGCCACGTGGTGTGCGCCGTGTCGCAAAGAAATGCCGGCGCTTGATGCGCTCTCCGCTGAGTTTGACGGCAAAGGGTTTGCGGTTCTGCCCATTGCGACCGGACACAACCCCACACCCGCGATCGAAAAATTCTTTGAAACCGCTCAGATCAAAGAGCTGACGGCACGACTTGACCCAAAAGGCGCAATGGCGCGTGATATGGGGGTGCTTGGCCTCCCTGTGTCGATCTTGATTTCTCCACAAGGCCAGGAAATCGCACGTATGACCGGAGATGCGGACTGGTTCTCGCCCTCAGCCCAAGCAATTGTGACCGAACTGTTGAATGAATACGGCCTCACGAATGATGATAGTGTAGTGATCCATTAGCGGTGCGCGGCATGGCCGCCTCAACCAATGTTTTCACCCGTTCCGAGAGATGCATGATCCGCTCCAAAGTCGCATCAATTTCGATATGGAATTTATCGAGTTGATCAATGACAGGCATGAGCGATACCGAATTCGCCCCAAGACGCCCAGCTTCGACGCGGCACAACACCCGGATGGAATCAAGCCCCGTCACAAGTTGACGCAGATCCTTTGCCGAGCGCGTGAGCGCGGTCACATCGTTAAAGACGGATACCAAAACTGCTCCAGAATCAATGGAGTAGGTGTCGAGTAAGGTGGTGAGAACCTCCACCTCATACTTGAAATTATCCCCTTCTTTCGCTGTCAAGAAAGCCTCTAGCGCAACCATTTTCACTTCACGTTGTAGCCGTGCCGCGGCCATCATGAAAATACCGTGGTGCACTCGCGACAGAACCGATTCGGTCATACTTCGGGCGCCGTTTTCGACCCTGAACCCTCCAAGATGGTTGGTCACTTCGTCCGACATCAATCTATAATTTTGGGAGATTGCAGAAATCGGCCCTCCCGCAGGCTCCAACCGCGATGCAACAATGCGCATATTTGAGGGAATCCCACGAATTTTGGCGAAGGCCGTGAACAGGTTCTGTTGCTCTGATTCAAGGTCATGCAGCCTGGGCAAAAGCTCTTTCATACTGCGTAAACGCCCGTCTTCGACCCGGGCGAGCGCGGTGTCACGGGCCGTCATCTCTTGTGCAATCGCAAACGAACTGAACGCCGCATAGGTTGGGAACCCGAGATCTCGCAAAACTTCACGAATTTTCGCAGCACTTTCTTCGGGAGTAAGCCCTTCATTTGCCTCTAATTTTAGAGCCTCCGCATACGCGACCTGAGCCTGAGAAAAGACTTTCGAAGAGGGTTTCATCCGCACGGAAACATAGCCGCCCTCAATCGGCGAAATAACCGCATAGACCCAATAGTACCGACCATCTTTCGCACGGTTTTTCACATAAGCGCCCGTGGCTAGCCCTTTTTTGAGCCGCTCCCACAGAATATAAAAAACCCCTTTCGGCATATCGGGGTGTCGAATGATCTTATGAGGGGCACCAACAAGTTCTTGCCAGGAATATTCGGAAATTCGGCGAAAAACTTCGTTCCCGGCCGCGATCACACCGCGCTCATCTGTCCGTGAAAAGAACAGTTCGTCGATTGAGAACGGCGCCTCTTCACGGCTTGAGGAAAAGGCTGTTGCAGAGTTTTGAAATGACATGTTGTGCCCAATTGTCTGATTTGATCGCAGTTGAGCAAAGGTTACTTTCAATATGGTTAAGCCATTTCAAATCGATCCTGTTTTGCCATTCAATTTTTGCAACGGCAGTTTTTGCCTTGGCCCGCAAAACCTGCGCCCTTTTAGAAAGAAAAATTCGATTTAAATACTCCGAATTTTCGATCAATTTCACGTTTTCCCTTAAATTTTCAAATCGCATCAATGCTTTATGACATTGTTTAAAACTTCTCTAAAATCTCAAACAAATTTGAAAGTTTACCCACCGTTATCCCAAGTCTTTCAAAGTCGGTCTCACAATGCGGATGCTTTAAGGCAAGGTGACGGGATGAATACCTCTTTCTATGGCCACGATGATTTGGGTAGCCCACTGTCGGCTGCGGTCGCAGAGCGCGATCAAAACACAATGGATATGGTGCATTCGGCCCTGCGGAAAAAACAGGTGATGCTTGCATATCAACCTATTGTCCAAACGTTGCGCCCGGACCGTCCCGCCTTTTTCGAAGGCCTCATTCGGGTTTTGGATCAAACCGGACGGGTGATTCCCGCGCGCGAGTTTATTGACGTTGCCGAGACCACTGAAACCGGTCGCCAACTCGACTGTCTCGCACTTGAACTTGGGCTCACCGCCCTCAACAAACACCCGACATTGCGCCTTGCGATCAACATGTCGGCGCGCTCCATTGGCTATCCACGCTGGAAAGAAACGCTTCACATTGGTTTGGCCAAAAACGCAACCGTCGCCGAACGTCTTATTTTGGAGATCACTGAGAGCTCCGCCATGGTGATGCCTGATCTTGTGTCTGTCTTCATGAAAGAGCTACAATCTATGGGCATTTCCTTTGCTCTTGATGATTTTGGCGCGGGCTATACCGCCTTCCGCTATCTCAAAGAATTCTATTTCGACATTGTGAAAATTGATGGCAGCTTTATCCGTGGCATCGCAACAAATCCCGACAACCAAGTGCTGACGCAGGCACTGGTCTCTGTCGCCAAACATTTTGACATGTATACGGTGGCCGAATTTGTCGAAACCGAAGCAGATGCCCAATACTTGAGTTCAATCGGGATCGATTGCATGCAGGGCCACTACTTCGGCGCGGCCACGATTGATCCGGCGTGGCAAACCAAAGAAACACGCCGAAAAGCCAGCTAGTCGGGCGTCAAACCGCCTCATCCTGGGATTGATGGTTGAAAATGCTGCGCGCGCAGCCTACTGCTTTGGTGGGGAGCCGCGCAATATTGTTGCAAAAAATCCAACCATTGGGCAATCTCCCCACAACCATTCTGGGAGAGAAGACCATCATGACCAATGTCGTTATCGCATCCGCAGCACGAACTGCCGTCGGCAGCTTTTCGGGCGCTTTCGCCAATACCCCGGCCCACGACCTCGGCGCCGCAGTCCTTGAAGCGCTGGTAGCGCGCGCCGGGATTGAAAAAGGCGAGGTGTCTGAAACCATTCTTGGTCAGGTGCTGACTGCGGGTCAGGGTCAAAACCCGGCACGCCAAGCCCATATCAACGCCGGTCTGCCACAAGAATCCGCCGCATGGAGCATCAACCAAGTCTGTGGCTCGGGCCTGCGCACCGTCGCCCTCGCCGCCCAACACATCATGTTGGGGGATGCCGACATCGTCTGTGCCGGCGGCCAAGAAAACATGTCCATGTCTCCCCATGTCGCCAACCTGCGCGCTGGCCATAAAATGGGCGATATGAAGTTCATCGATTCGATGATCAAAGACGGCCTTTGGGACGCGTTTAACGGCTACCACATGGGCATCACCGCCGAAAACGTTGCCAATCAATGGCAGATTTCCCGCGAAATGCAGGACGCCTTTGCCCTCGCCTCGCAAAACAAAGCCGAAGCGGCGCAAAAGGCTGGGAAATTCTCTGATGAAATCATCCCCTTCGCGGTGAAAACCCGTAAAGGCGAAATCATCGTTGATGCCGACGAATACATCCGTCACGGCGCGACGTTGGAGTCCATGCAAAAACTGCGCCCGGCCTTTGACAAAGAGGGATCTGTCACCGCAGGCAACGCCTCAGGGATCAACGATGGCGCGGCTGGCGTGCTTTTGATGTCGGCAGACAACGCGGCAAAACGCGGCATCCAACCCCTGGCCCGCATCGCCTCCTATGCAACCGCCGGTCTCGACCCGTCGATCATGGGTGTCGGCCCGATCCATGCCTCCCGCAAAGCGCTCGAAAAAGCCGGTTGGAAGGCTCAGGATCTTGATCTGGTCGAAGCCAACGAAGCCTTTGCCGCACAAGCCTGTGCCGTGAACAAAGACATGGGCTGGGATCCGGCCGTGGTAAACGTAAACGGTGGCGCAATTGCCATCGGCCACCCGATCGGCGCCTCTGGTGCACGTATTCTCAACACGCTTTTGTTTGAGATGCAGCGCCGCGATGCCAAAAAAGGCCTCGCCACACTCTGCATCGGCGGCGGTATGGGCGTTGCCCTCTGCGTCGAACGCGATTGATAGCCAATCTGGGAGGGGCCAATTCGGGGCCTCTCCCCTCCGCTTGATCTCAAAACAAGCCCAAAGCCTACAAAATGGTAGCGCAAACACTCCCTTCTTAAAATAGCTCTTGATCCCACGCCGCATTCAGTTTGTCATGATTGGACGGTACAGTGTTCATGTCCAAAACATTGGGAGCCATGTCATGGGACGATGCCGTCGCGCCAAAAAATTTCTGCATCAGCTAAGTAATATTGTTGCGGCTGCAGAATATTTTGGATAACAAGATTTCCAACAGAAGATTTGATAGGGAGGAGTATCATGTCCAAAGTCGCAATCGTGACCGGGGGAACGCGCGGGATTGGCGCCGCCATTTCGAAGGCCCTGAAAGACGCAGGCTACACCGTGGCTGCAAACTATGCAGGCAATGACGACGCTGCTGCGAAGTTCACTGAGGAAACCGGCATCAAGACCTTTAAATGGTCCGTGGCAGATTACGATGGCTGTGTTGAAGGCATTGCCAAAGTCGAGGCCGAGCTTGGCCCCGTAGACATTCTCGTCAACAACGCGGGCATCACCCGCGATGCGCCGTTCCACAAGATGACCCGTGAGCAATGGCAGCAGGTCATGGACACCAACCTTTCCGGTGTGTTCAACATGACTCACCCAATCTGGCCAGGCATGCGCGAGCGTAAATTTGGTCGCGTGATCAACATTTCGTCGATCAACGGCCAAAAAGGTCAGTTTGGCCAGGTGAACTATTCGGCCGCAAAAGCGGGTGACATCGGATTCACCAAAGCCTTGGCTCAAGAGGGTGCGCGCGCTGGCGTCACCGTCAACGTGATTTGCCCCGGCTATATCGCGACCGAAATGGTCATGGCCGTGCCGGAAAAAGTCCGCGAGTCAATCATTTCGACCATTCCCGTTGGTCGCCTTGGCGAACCCGAAGACATCGCCCGCTGTGTGGTGTTCCTTGCCTCCGATGAGGCGGGCTTTATCACCGGCTCGACCATCACGGCGAACGGCGGCCAATACCTCACCTAAGGCGTTGAGATACGGTTTGAAGGGGGTCACAGCCGTGGCCCCTTTTTTTATGATTGCGCAGCTCAAAGACTTACGGCTATCTCGCGCAATGACACGCAAAACCGCCACATCCATCGGCTTTCTCGCCGTCCTTCTCTGGGCGCTTTTGGCGCTGTTCACCGTGGCCAGCACGCCGGTCCCGGCACTGCAACTCAATGCGATCAGCTTTGCCATTGGTGGCGGAATTGGCCTGATCTGGATCGCCAAAAACCGTGCATGGAGGGATTTGAAACGCGTCTCGCCCTTGGTCTATGGCTTTGGCACACTTGGGATTTTTGGCTTTCATTTCCTGTATTTTTCATCCCTGCGTCTTGCCCCTCCGGCGGAAGCGGGATTGATCAACTACCTCTGGCCCTTGCTGATCGTCCTCTTTTCCGGCCTTTTGCCCGGCGAACGCCTTCGCCCACTGCACATTTTAGGGGCCGTACTTGGGCTGGCGGGGGCCATCCTCGTCATCGCGCGTGGCACATCCTTTGCGGGAGAGGCCGGACTTGGCTATCTTCTCGCCTTGGCGGGGGCCTTCACATGGGCCGGATATTCAGTGATCTCGCGCCGGATCGGCCATATCACCACTGCCTCTGTCGCCGTATTTTGCCTTTTGTCGGCGTTCCTCTCGTTGATCTCGCATTTGGCTTTTGAAGAGACCGTTTGGCCCGCAACCTACATAGGATGGGGGGCGCTGATCGCATTGGGACTGGGTCCCGCAGGCGGTGCGTTTTACTTGTGGGATGTGGGAATGAAAAAGGGCGATATTCAACTGCTTGGAACAGCGGCATATGCCGCGCCACTTTTGTCAACAGGGGCTCTGATCCTTGGAGGGGTGACTGAGCCGCGTTTGATGCTTTTGCTCTCGGCGGGATTGATTACTGCTGGTGCCGGTCTGGCCGCTTTTACAAACCGCCAGACCGGATGATGATCTGTACTTAAAGCGTTCCGCCATAAACCTGTTTCACGGGTTTATGGCGGAACGCCCACAACATTAATATGTCTGACAGCGTCACACTTTTTCCCTGTCTCAGGTGAAAGGTGTGACGCTTTAATAACGTTTTAGGTCGTGCTCAAACGCGCGATCTCTTCCTTGATCCGGAGTTTTTGCTTTTTCAGGTCTGCGATCCGAAGGTCGTCTGCGCTTGGGGAGCGTTGCGCGATTTCGACGGCTTCGGAGAGGGATTTGTGCTTTTTCTTCAATTCCTCAATATGGGAAACCAAGCTCATGTCTTCTCCTCTCTGTTTGATTTAGCTTCAATGTAAAAGCTATGTAACAAGTGCACCATAGATTTTGAGTCGTGTCACGGGTTTGTTTTGGAACAAAATGACGCGCTCAGGGTTGCGCGCGAAATATTGCCAAAGGATTAATGCCCCCAGGGCAAATCCCCGCCTTCGCGCAAAATGGTTAACACCTGAGCCGTGTAGCTTTCACCATCGCGCAGATGTCGCTCGCCCTCATGCATGATCAGCGGCGGCTCCATCACAAACGCCGCCCGCCCGCCCTTGCGCGCCTGAACAATCACCAACTCGGCCACACGCCCCACACGCGGCTGAATGGCACGCACCCGTACAGAGCCAAGCCGTGCCATCAGCGGTGTCAAGATGTCCGGGAGGCGATCCGCCTTTTGGATCATCGTCAGATAGCCTTTGGGCGCAAGCCGTTTCGCGGCCACGTCAATCCAATCGCTCAGCGGCGTGTCACCTGCAAGGGCCATATCCCGCCCGGCATTGAGAGAAGACGTCGAACGGGCGCGATCATAATAAGGCGGATTGGCCATCACATGATCAAATCCGCGCGTCTTTATATCCGGCGGTAGATGCCGCAAATCGGCCTCCACAACCCTCATATCGGCACCGTTCAGAGCCGCATTGCGTCGGGCCAGATCGGCATACATCGGCTGCATCTCAACCCCGGTCAGCGACAGCCCCGCAACGCGCGCATGCAAGCACAGCAACGCGGCCCCTGCCCCACAGCCCAATTCCAACACATGCTGTCCGGGCTGCGCAGGCGTCGCCGCCGCCAACATAACCGGATCGACACCGGCGCGATAGCCGTCTGCCGGTTGGTAAAGCTGCACCCGCCCGCCCAAAAACGCGTCACAGGTCTCCGTCGTCTCCGAACTCACAGATCTTCCAACTCAAAATCATGATCGCGCAAAATCCGCCGCGCCTGATTGAGATCCTCGTCTAAGACCATCAATCGACGCGGCAATATGCCAAGACTGCCCTCAAGGACGCTCATATGGACGTCCATTTCAAAGCAGTCTATATCCTCCCCGGACAAGATGGCTTTGGCATAGATGATCTGGGTCAGGTCGGTTGTGCGCAGGAGCTGTTTCATCACTTGATTTAAAGACAGACCGAGGGGTTTGTCGAGACAAGGAGTGTCCCATGAGTTTGGGTGAGGCGACAAAACGAGCGGCGATCAAACCGCATGAGCAATTGGCCGCATATCTTGCGCCCGAGCTTGAGGCCGTCAACGCCCTGATCCGTGAACGCATGTCCTCGGAGCACGCGCCGCGCATTCCCGAAGTCACCGCGCATTTGATCGAGGCGGGCGGCAAACGGTTGCGTCCAATGTTGACCTTGGCGGCGGCCAAGGCCTGTGGCTACATGGGCCCCTATCACATTCACCTCGCCGCCACGGTCGAATTCATCCACACCGCCACGCTGTTGCATGACGATGTGGTCGATGAAAGCGCGCAGCGGCGCGGGCGTCCCACGGCGAACCTGTTGTGGGACAACAAATCTTCGGTGCTGGTGGGGGATTATCTTTTTGCCCGCGCATTTCAGTTGATGACAGATGCCGACAACATGCGCGTGTTGCAAATCCTCTCCAACGCCTCCGCGACCATCGCCGAGGGCGAAGTGTTGCAACTGACCGCCGCGCAAGATTTGAAAACCGACGAGAGCGTGTACCTGCAAGTCGTACGCGGCAAAACTGCAGCGCTGTTTTCGGCGGCAACCGAAGTCGGCGGCGTTTTGGCCGAGGCGGATGACACGGTGGTCAAGGCGCTGTTTGACTATGGCGATGCGCTTGGGATTTCATTTCAGATCGTCGATGATCTTTTGGATTATTGGGGCTCGGCGCAGACCGGGAAAAACATCGGTGACGATTTCCGCGAACGCAAACTGACCCTGCCGGTGATCAAAGCGATTGCCAAAGCGGACGAGACAGAGCGCGCCTTTTGGGTCAAGACCATCGAGAAAGGCAAACAGGACGAGGGCGATCTGGACCATGCCATCGCACTGTTGAACCGCCACAATGCGCTCGAAGAGACCCGAGAGGTGGCGCTGGACTGGGCGGAAAAAGCCAAGGCGGCGCTGTCTGTGCTGCCTGCGGGTGAGGTTGTTCACATGCTGTCGGACATCGCGGATTATGTCGTGGCTCGGCTGCGCTAATTTAATATGTGGCTCGGCTGCGCCAAACGATAGCGCGCCTTAGCCCGGCAGCGTGCTGGCCGATTTGACCCACCACCACGGATTGCTTGCGGCCATTTGCGCCGCCGCTGCATCCGCAGACAAACGATCCTCGAAAAGACCAAAACAGGTCGCACCGGACCCCGACATCCGCACCATTTGTACTTTTGGGGCCAGCACCAAAGCCGCCAAAGCCGCTGCAATCTCGGGCACAAGTTTCACTGCAGGTCGTTCAAGATCGTTGCGCTGAGTGCTCAACCAATCGACAAAAGCCAAGGTGTCCGGCCAACGCGGCAACTTATCGGGCATCGGCATATTGTCTTTGCGCTCAAGGCGGGCGAACACCTCCGGCGTCGACACTTCGATCCGAGGGTTGACCAACACCAGATGCAGCGCGGGCATGACGACGGGGGTCAGCCCCTCGCCGATCCCCGACATCCGCACCGGTTTCGAGCGCAAACAAACGGGGACATCCGCGCCCAGCGACAGCGCCTGATCGGCGGTCACCGGCTGAGTTCCCAAACGGGCCGCCGCGCGTAATGTCGCCGCCGCATCCGCCGATCCGCCCCCAATGCCGGAGGCCGGCGGCAAATGTTTATCAAGCGTCAGGGCCATCGGCCGCCCGGCCAAAGCCGCCGCTTTCAACACAAGGTTGGTGCCATCGGCAGGCACACCCTCGGCAAAGGGACCCGTCACCGTCAGGGACGATTGCACGGCAGGTGCGGCGATGATCTGATCGCCGAGATCGACGAAGGCCACAAGGCTGTCCAACAGGTGATAGCCATCCGACCGTTGCCCGGTGACATGTAGGGCAAGGTTGATCTTGGCCGGAGCAAAAATCTTTGTGATCATATGGGGTTAGCCATCATCCAAGGGGCGCGTGGGCGCGAGCCCCTCCTCACCCAACACCCGGTCCAGCCCCACCTCCAATTTGCGGCGAATACGCTTGGCCTCATCCTCCTCGGGATCAAAGGACAGGGCGCGTTCCCATTGAAACCGTGCTTCGCGTTCGCGCCCCACCGCCCAATAGACGTCCCCCAAGTGATCGTTCACCACCGCATCGACCGGCATCAATGCGGCGGCGCGTTCCATTGGATCGACGGCTTCATCATAGCGACCCAAAAGGTACAGCCCCCACGCCAGACTGTCGGTGATATAGCCATCATTCGGACGCGCAGCAGAGGCCTTGCGGATCATCCCCATGGCTTCATCAAGGTTGGTTTTCATCTCAAGGAAAGAATAGCCAAGGTAATTCAGCACCTGCGGCTGATCGGGTTCCAGTGCAAGCGCCTGACGCAGATCGGCCTCGGCCTTGTCCCAAACACCTTCGCGCTCATAGGCGATGCCACGGGTGAAATAGAGCGGCCATTGTGCTCGGCTGGGCGGCCGATTGAGATCAATTGCAACGGTGTAGGCCTCGGCCGCTTCCGCATAGCGTTCATGGCGACGCAACGCATCGCCAAGCGCGATATGCCCGTCATCCAATTCAGGATGGGATTTCGTCAACTGGCGCAAAACCTCAAGCTCGGCATCGTCTTTGCCCGCCGCCCGCAGCGCTTCGGCGCGGCCAAGCGTGGCCATCGGATAGGCCGGATCATCAACACCAATGGCGTCAAAAGCGGTGGTGGCAAGATCGTAATTGTCGAGCCGCTCCAAAAGCGCAGCGCTGAACAACGCATAATTGGCCTCATCCGGGCGCAATTCCTGGGCAATGCGCGCGTACAAAAGCGTGTAGCCATCATCAAGCCCGCCATCTAGGGCGGACGCCACGGCGAAAAACACATCCGCCATACCGTCCCGCGCACTGCGCACGACTGTGAACGGCACGTTTTCGCCCGCACTCAGGGCGGCTTTGAGAGCGTCGATTTGCGCATCACTGGCCGGTCCGAAACTGTCATTGATCAGGGTAAGCGCCTCGTCATTGCGCTCCAATTGGCTAAGAATTTGGGCTTGTGCGATGACGGCAGAACGCGTAGCGGGCATGCCAACCGAAGACAGCGTTTCAAGCGCGCCTTCGTAATCCCCTACGAGGGCGAGGGCCAGGGCCTTGTTATAAGGCCCAAAAAACTCAAATCCCTGCCCCGCATCAACCGTGCTGTCAAACAGGGCCAGAGCACTGGACATATCGCCTTTGCCGACGAAAGCCCAAGCATGCACCATCCCGTCAACGACGGTAGAAATGCTTTGTCCCTCATCAAGGGCCGCAATCACACCGTCATAATCCTCATCACGCGCCAGTAGCGTCAGATTGCCCATGGCGGCGATTTGATTGCCGGGTTCAAGGTTGCGCAACACGGTGGCGTAACCCTTGATCTGATCAAAGTTGCCCATGGAGATATGGCCCGAGATCACGGATTCGAGCAGGACCGGGTTTTGCGGATCAGAGGCCAGCGAGCGCGTCGCATAGCCCACAAGGTCGCGAAAACTGCGATCCATTGTCGCCTGGCGCGCCGCAAGATAGGCACCCGCATCCGCCGAGACCGGAGACGGGTTGAAAAGCCCGACGCCTAAAATCAGTCCGACGGCGGTCAGGGCCGAAAGCGAAAAACCCGCGCGGTGTGTCACCAGAAATCTCCTTCGCGTTATCTGCGCAAAGCCTATCGTTCAAACCGGGCGGCTGCAACGCAAACGGGGACCGCCTGGGCCCCCGTTCTGTCATTTGCGTCAACACGTTGGCGTGAGAGAGTCACATATTCGGATAGTTCGGGCCATCGCCACCCTGCGGCACGGTCCAGGTGATGTTTTGGCTGGCCTCTTTGATGTCACAGGTTTTGCAGTGCACGCAGTTTTGGAAGTTCACCACAAATTTCGGCTCTTCCCCTTCGGGTGTCAGATATTCATAGACCCCCGCCGGACAATAGCGGGCGGACGGGCCGCCGAATTGTTTGTAATCCACATCAATCGCCACTTGCGGATCTTTGAGTTTGAGGTGGCAGGGCTGGCTTTCTTCGTGGTTGGTCGCGGCAAATGACACATTGGTCAGCCGGTCAAACGAGATCACACCATCGGGTTTCGGATAGTCGATCGGTTTGAATTTATCGGCCTTACTGGTCGATTGCGCATCGGTTTTTCCGTGTTTTACCGTGCCAAACAGCGAGCCACCAAACAGGGTATTGGTCCACATATCCAACCCACCGAGCATCAGCGACGCCGTCAGGCCGTATTTCGACCAGAGCGGCTTGACATTGCGCACGCGTTTCAGGTCCTTGCCGACAGCGCCAGTGCGCAGCTCGGTTTCATAGCCTTCCAACGTGTCGCCAGACCGGCCCTCTTTGAGAGCCGCCACAACATGCTCCGCCGCCGCTTTGCCGGACAGCATGGCGTTGTGGTTGCCTTTGATCCGCGGCACGTTGACCAGACCGACGGAACAGCCAAGCAGTGCGCCCCCCGGAAAGGCCGCTTTTGGCATCGACTGATAGCCGCCCTCGGAGATCGCACGCGCGCCATAAGCCACACGTTTGCCGCCCTTCAAAAGCTCCGCCACCAGCGGATGATGTTTGAAGCGCTGGAACTCCATGTACGGGAAGACATAGGGGTTTTTGTAGTTCAGATGGACCACAAACCCGATGAAAATCTGATTGTTTTCGGCGTGATAGATAAATCCACCGCCGCCCGCATTTGAATTCAAAGGCCAGCCCATCGAGTGCCACACCTTGCCCTCTTTGTGCTTGTCCGGGTCAATTTCCCAGATTTCCTTCATGCCGAGACCGAATTTTTGAACGTCGCGACCTTTTTGCAGGTCGTATTTGGCGATGATCTCTTTTGCCAACGATCCACGCACGCCCTCGGAGATCAAAACATATTTGCCGTGCAGCTCCATACCCGGCTCATAGGCCTCGGTCGGCTCGCCATCCGGCCCACGGCCAAACTCGCCCGCAACCACGCCTTTGACTTCGCCGTTGTCGCCGTAGATCAGCTCGGAACAGGCCATGCCGGGGAAAATCTCGACGCCCATGCCTTCGGCCTGCTCGGCCATCCACCGGCAGACATTGCCCATGGAGACGATGTATTTGCCGTGGTTCGACATGAACGGTGGCATCGGCGTATTTGGGATACGAATGGAACCCGCTTCGCCCAAAAGGTGGAAATGATCTTCGGTGACTTTGGTGGAAATCGGCGCACTGCGCTCTTTCCAATCCGGTATCAGCGCGTCAAGGCCACAGGGGTCGAGCACGGCACCGGACAGGATATGCGCGCCCACTTCGGAGCCCTTCTCCAACACAACAATGTTGAGGTCCTCATCCAGCTGTTTGAGGCGGATCGCAGCAGAGAGACCCGCAGGTCCGGCACCAACGATAACGACGTCATATTCCATCGCCTCACGTTCGACATTCGACATAAAGTTTCTCCCAGATCAAACAGCTTTCCGGCGCTTACCTAACCGCTAAGCCATAGCCGGGTCAATTTCAGATGGTGTTTTTCGTGGCGTCCCTTGGGCGTAAACATCGATAAAGCGCCGCAGCGCCGCATCAAAAGTGACCAAAGCCCCGCGCCACACCTCAATTATCTCATAAGGCTACATGCAGAGCACACAGTCTGCCCCAAAAGAATCGCCCCTCATCAACCAGGCCACCCCCTAAAACCACGCCATGTCAGACATCATGTCGGACGTCGCACAACTGAGCCCTTGCAATCTGCCCCTATTCCGGGTCAGTTGGGAGTATAAATTGTGATAACCAAAGCGCGCGGAGGCTCCGACCTCGCAGCGCTTTTTTCGTGCAGATGAGTGGCCTGATGGAAAAAATTCTCATGACGCGCGCGGGCAACACCGCGTTGAGCAGCGAGCTGAAAAAACTCAAGTCGGTGGAACGCCCGGCTGTCATTCAGGCGATTGCCGAAGCCCGCGAGCTTGGCGATCTGTCAGAGAATGCCGAATATCATTCTGCGCGTGAAAAACAGAGCTTTATCGAAGGCCGGATCAAGGAGCTTGAGGGCGTGTTGTCCCTGGCCGAAGTCGTTGATCCAAAAACACTTTCCGGCGCTGTGAAATTCTCCGCCACGGTGACAATCGTGGATGAAGACACCGACGAAGAGAAAACCTATCAGATCGTTGGCCAACACGAGGCCGATATCGAAAACGGGCTGTTGAACATCGCCTCCCCCTTGGCGCGCGCCTTGATCAACAAAGAAGAGGGCGACAGCGTCGAAGTGCGCACGCCCGGCGGTGAAAAGAGCTACGAAATCCTCAAGATCGCGTATATTTAACCTTATAGACGCGGTCGTGGAGGCCCCTTTGGCAGACGAAGGTCCCAAAAAAATTGAACTTGGCGTGTATCAACGCCCCGATGACGCCCCTCGGATCACCGCGACAGAAATGATCGCGGCAGTCCTGTCGTTGTTCTGGCTGGCGCTGACCATTGGCTATTTTCTGATCGTCGGCAAAGGCACGGACGATTTTGACAGCATCCGCTTTGTCATGATGTTGATCGCGATTTTCATGCCCGTGGCGATGATTTGGGTCGGCGCCTTGGCGGTGCGGGCCTCTGTCACGATGCGAGAGGAGAGCCGCCGCCTTCAGGCGGCGATTTCCGCCATGCGCCAATCCTATCTGGCGCAACAACACGGCGGCACGGCATCCAGCAGCGTTGAGAAAAAGCTCGAAGAGATTGTCGCGGCTCAGCGAAAAACCGAATCCACCCTTGCGATGTTCACCTCGATCCGCCCCGGCACCACGCCGCCGGAGGACAAATTGGCGATCCCCTCGCCTGCGCTGATCGAAGAACAGGCCTCGCTGGCGCTTGGCACCCCCTCCGAATCCCTCGCACCGCCCCTTTCGGTCGCGGATTTTATCAAGGCTTTGAATTTCCCCGAAACCGCCGAGGACAAAGAGGGTTTTCGCGCCCTGCGCCGCGCCTTGTCTGACCGTAAGGTCAGCCAATTGGTTCACGCCGCACAGGACGTCTTGACCCTGCTGTCACAAGACGGGATTTACATGGACGACCTGCGTCCTGACCGTGCCAAGCCCGAGGTGTGGCGACGCTTCGCCACCGGAGAGCGTGGCCATTCGGTCGCGCCATTGGGCGGCGTTCGGGATCGGTCGTCTTTGGCTTTGGCTTCGGGGCGGATGAAACAGGATGCGGTGTTTCGCGATGCGGTGCACCATTTCCTGCGCAAATTCGACAAAACATTTGCCGAGTTTGAACAGACCGCAACGGACGAAGAAATTTCCGCCCTCTCCGACACCCGTACCGCGCGTGCCTTTATGCTTTTGGGGCGGGTCACCGGGACGTTTGATTGATCGACCCCGCCTGTTGATCGACCCCGTCTGATCACCATTTGCAAAACCCATATTCACAAATCGACATTGGTCATGCGCGAACACATGCCTTAGGTTGGCATGACCCCAAAAGTGACAGATCCATGTTTAAATCTCCCGCCTCGCGACAGTTCCTTATAGGCATCAAAGACGGTTTGCCGTTTCACATCGTGCTCTGGCCCTTTGCCGCAATTTTTGGCGCAATTGCCACGCAAGCCGGGCTGAACATCGTGGAAGTCATGGGGTTTTCCGTGCTTGTCATCGCCGGATCGGCGCAATTGGCCGCTTTGCAATTGATGACGGAAAACGCCCCCACGGTGATCGTCATCGCCACCGCTTTGGCCGTCAATCTGCGCATGGGGATGTATTCCGCTTCGATCACCCCGCATATTGGCAAATCCTCGCTGCTGACCCGCGCCTTTGCCGCCTATATGCTCTATGATCAACCCTATGCGCTCTCGACGATCAAATTCGAAAAAGAACCCGACCTGAGCGTCTCTGAAAAGCTCGGCTATTTCTTTGGCGTCGCCATCCCGCTCGGCATTGGATGGTATGCGCTGACCTTTACCGGCGCGGTTTTGGGTGAGAAAATCCCCACCGATCTCGGCGTCGATTTCGCCGTGCCAATCACCTTTTTGGCCGTGGTCTCACCGATGTTGAAAACACTGGCGCATTTGGCGGCGGCGCTTACCTCTGTCGTGTTGGTGCTGGCCCTGAGCTTTATGCCCTTTGGCTCCGGGCTTTTGGTCGCTGCGGCGGTTGCTTTGGTCGTTGGCGCACAGGTTGAGATTTGGATGGAACACCGAAAGGCCGCATCATGATCGAAGCCACGACAGGTCAAATCTGGACCATCATCCTGTCTATGGCGGCGGGTACGTTTTTGATCCGCTTTGCATTTTTGGGCTTTGTCGGTGACCGTCCTTTGCCCAATTGGCTCTTGCGCCTGCTGCGCTATACGCCCGTGGCGGTACTGCCCGCAGTGGTTGCACCGATGCTACTGGGGCAGGGTGAAAACGCCTTTGACCCACTGCGATTGGGCTGTGCAGCGGCCACCATTGCCGTGGGGATTTTGACCCGCAATGTGCTTTGGGCGATTTTGATCGGGCTTGGGCTGTTTTTCGGCTTCGGCGCGTTGATAGGGTGACTCAGGCACCCTGCCTGTGACGTAGCAACAGCGGCGGGGCTTCAATGAGGCGCCCGTTCTCATCCGGGCTGTCGTCATAATGCTTTTTCTCGCTGACGCCCTCAAACGTGCCGAACCACGTCATCAGTTTTTTGGGGAACATCGTGTTTGGTGCACCGGCAAACCCCGGCAGATCAGACAAAATACCCGAAATGCTATCGGTACAATGCGCCTTCGCCACCGCGCCATGGGCCTGAATTTTTGACAACGCGAGCTGCGCGACTTCAGGGCTGACCACGATGGTCTGTTCAACCACATGGTACGTCACGCGCGCATGGTAATCTATGTAAAAGGCCACGGCGGCGTCACTCATGCCATAGTGCACATCGTTACGCTCGGGCAAATGCGGGTGGTAAAACGTGCCTGCAGGGTCAAAAATCGCACGCTCGGACGGCGCATTGACCAACAAGGATGAATGTGCCCCGCCGCCGCTGCGATTGCCGATCACCGTGAACAGGGTCAACGTGTAGGGCGCGCCATGCACATAATGCGCGCGCGCGACCTCATCGTCAGGGGCCCATTTGGGCTCGGCGGCTCCACAGGCCGTCAGGACCAAAAGGCTCAGGAGCCAGAAAACGCGAGAGAACATCCGAACTGTCCGACTCCTAAACGAGGCTTAGCTGTTGAAAACAGCCATAAAAATCAAAGCGAAAATCGCAGCGCCTGCCACCCAGGTGGACCATTTGATAAAGCCTGCAAAGGTCTTTTCCTGAACCGAAGTATCCATTTCGCCGTGTTTATACTCAGCCATTGTGCGTGTCCTTTTATCTTCTTTGGCATTGAATTAGACGATTCAGATCGGCCTGTCACCCGTTGCTTGCATCCAGAGGGTGCGATCAGGGGGTAATCTGTTTCAGATCAGCCACAAGTCGCTTTGCTTGAGCCATCCAGGGCCTATACCTGCGTCACTTGCCACAGGATCGCCCCATCCTCGCGGACGTGCCCGGTGGCCAACCCTTGTGCTTCAAGATGGCGGCAATGGGCCATGGCTTCGACCATCGCAAGGCCGTATTCGCCCTCCTTGATCTTGCGACGAAACAGCACATCGAAACAATCGCAGGCAGTATGTGGCTCTTTTAGGGTCTCAATCAGGCGGGCGAGCGCATGGTGGTGATTGTCAAGCAATTGCCGCAACCGCGCAGGCAGACCCGTGTAGGGCAATTTATGCCCAGTCATCACAAGATGGCTGTCTTGCGCATGGGGCACGAAGCCCTCACAAGAGGTGATCCATTCCCCTACCGGATCGGCCAAAGGTTCAGTCGCAGAGGCTCCGAGGTTGGGAGAGATCGCGCCCAAAAGCTGATCCCCGCCAATCACCAAATCCGCATCCCGGCTCCAAAATGTCGCGTGTTCCGGCGCATGGCCATTGCCACAGCGCACGTCCCACATGCGACCACCGATCTCAATCTCATCGCCCTCGCGCAGGCGGGTATACCCAAGCGGGATTGGCGTCACCGCATCGGCGGTGTTGAACGGGCGTTCGGTGAGACGTTTGTCATAGACCTCGGACGCCATGCCGCAGGAGCGCCAAAAGGCACACATTTCAGGGGTTGGAGCCTCTTGCACATCAAGCTGCAGCATCCGCGCCATCAGATAGGCGGTGCGGGTGGTGGTTAGGCCCGCGCCATGTTCGGACACAAACCAGCCCGCAAGACCGATGTGATCAAGATGATGATGGGTGGCAATGACGCGGTGGATCGGCTTGCCGCCCAAAACCCCGTCGATCAACCGCTGCCACAGCCGCCGCGTTTTGGCGGTATCGACGCCGGTGTCCACTACGGTCCAGCCATCGGCCTCCTCGAAGAGGTAGCAATTCACATGCGCCAAAGGGATCGGCAAAGGCATCCGGGTCCAAAGCACACCTTGCGCAATCTCAACGACCTCGCCCATTTCGGGCGGATCAAACGGCGTGCGGATGGGAGCAGTCATCAGGCGGTCAGATCCTCAGAACTCAAAGCATAGACATCCGCCGCGCCAAGGCGCGCCTGCGCCAAAAGAGCGGTGTGTTCGGGCAATAGACGTTTAATATAGAAGGCCGCAAGCCGTGAATGCTTGCCCTCACCGCCCTCGGCAATCGCCGCTTTGAGGTGATAATGCCCGCCCAGCACCCGTGCAAAGGCCCGCAAAAACGGCACAGCGCCGGCAAAACGGTCATTCATCGGCAACGCCAACATGGTCTCAACCCCTTCGCGCAGGGTCTCCGCCGCATTCCACACCGCAATCGCGCGACGCGGCAACACCGCCCGCGCCTCTTCGGCAAAGGCTTCGATCTCGTCCAAAATGGCAAAGGCCGCATCGCCGCCATCCATCAATTTACGCCCCACAAGGTCCATCGCCTGAATGCCGTTCGTGCCTTCATAGATCGAGGTAATGCGGGCATCACGGGCATATTGCGCCGCACCGGTTTCTTCGATGTAGCCCATGCCGCCATGGACCTGAACGCCGGTTTGGGCGACCTCATGACCAATGTCGGTGGAAAATGCCTTGGTGATCGGGATCAAAAACGCCCCGCGCGCCTGTTGGTCCGGCTCCGTACGCCCAAGATCAAGCGCCACACCACAGGCCAACGAAAGACACCGCGCCACAAAGGTCTCAGCCCGCATCGTCGCCACCATCCGACGCACATCGGCATGATCCAGAATGCTGCCGTCCTCCCGACCAATCGGAGATGCGCCTTGCACCCGATCTTCGGCATAGGCCAGCGCCTTTTGCGTTGCGGCCTCGGCGATACCAACCCCCTGAACCCCCACGCCCAAGCGGGCGTTGTTCATCATGGTGAACATGCATTTCATGCCTTCGTGCTCGCGCCCGACAAGCCAGCCCTTGGCCCCTTCATAGGCCATCACACAGGTGGGAGACCCGTGAATGCCGAGCTTATGCTCAAGGCTCACAACCTTGAGGCTATTGGTCTCTCCCAACGAGCCATCCGCATTCGGGATGATCTTTGGCACCATGAACAGCGAAATGCCCTTGGTCCCTTCGACCCCATCCGGCAAACGCGCCAAGACAAGGTGACAGACGTTTTCGGAAAAATCATTGTCGCCCCAAGTGATAAAAATCTTCTGCCCGGTGATGGCGTAAGACCCGTCGGCATTGCGCGTCGCCTTGGTCCGCAGCGCGCCCACGTCAGAGCCCGCCCCGGATTCGGTGAGGTTCATCGTGCCGCACCATTCGCCCGAAATCAGCTTCGGCAGGTAAAGCGCTTTGATCTCGTCGCTGGCGTGATGCTCCAAGGCCTCGATTTGCCCCTGTGTCATCAGCGGATAAAGCGACAAAGACAGGCAAGCGCCCGACATCATTTCATTCACGGCCGTCGCCACCGTAAGCGGAAGACCCATCCCGCCATTTTCCGGGTCTGCCAACATGCCGATCCACCCGCCTTCGGCCACTTGCGTCAAGGCATCGCCAAACCCCGGAGAGGTTTTAACCACGCCATCCACCAAAGTGGCGGGCGTCACATCCCCGCCCCGATCCAGCGGTGCGATCACATCGCTGGTGAGATTGGCCGCCTCATTCAGAATGGCCTGAACCGTGTCGGCATCAATCTCGGCAAAGGTGTCCGTTTCCAGAACAGTCGCAAAATCAACGATGTGATCAAAGATAAACTGATACTCAGAAACCGGGGCGCGATAGGTCATGTGGGTCTCCTTCTGCTCGCAAAACATCGACATGTTGCAGCAGATTTTTGTCAAGCCTGGGTCGGGACACCCCGACGATTGACGAGAAGCGTAACGAAGCGGGTGCGGGCACCCAACCCAAACGCTGCGTCACGCGCGGCCCGCATTTGAAGACAAAACCGCCGGGCTCACGCCAAGTGACTTCAGCGCCGCCTGCCATTTGGCCCAATCCGGCGTCGAAAACACAATCTCCGGGTTCGCATCACAGGCCAGCCAGCCGTTTTTGACAATCTCCTCCTCCAACTGGCCCGGCCCCCAACCCGCATATCCCAGACACAGCAAGCGCTCATCCGGCCCGGCACCGCGCGCCATATCGCGCAAAATCTCGCGTGAGGCCGTCATGGAAAACTGTTCTCCCACATGCATCGAGGCATGATCGGCGGCATAATCCGTACTGTGCAACACAAAGCCACGGCCCAGTTCAACCGGGCCACCAAAATAGACCGGGATCGGTTGCATCTCAGGTGTGGCACGAATGTCGAGTTGCTCAAACACATCGGAGACGGCGATCTCGGTTGAGGTTTTGTTGATAATCAACCCCATCGCGCCGTCAGACGAATGAGCACAAAGAAACACCACGGCATTTTCAAAGCGCGGATCGCCGATTCCCGGCATCGCGATCAAAAGCTTTCCAGTCAACTCTGAGGTCTCTATGGGAGCGGGGTGTACCATACCCCCACCTCACCTGAAGCCAGCCCTGAACGCAAGTGGGCGCGAGGCATTCCTCGCCAAAATCGCGGTTGCGCCGCAACACAAAGCCGCGCGAGCGGCGCTGTCTCTCAAATGTGAGTTTGTGTGACCGCATCCCGTGTCTATATGGGTGCCATGACACACCCGATCTCAAACACATTCGTCGCCGCCTGTTTTGGTTTGGCCAGTCTTGGTTTTGCCAGTCTTGGATTTGCACCTGCTGCCTTGGCCGAAAGCCCGGCAGATATGGCGCGGATCGAGGTTCTGCCCGGATGGCAGATGGACAATGGCCATCAGATGGCCGCCATTCGCATCACATTGGCCCCCGGCTGGCACACCTATTGGCGCGCGCCCGGCGAGGCGGGCATTCCGCCACAGTTTGATTGGAGCGGGTCTGAAAATGTCTCTGCCGTCACCGTGCACTGGCCGGTGCCCGAACTCTTTTCCCAGAATGGCATGTGGTATCTGGGCTATGAGCGCGAGGTGGTTTTGCCGATCGAGATCACGCCAAACGCGGCGGGAGACATTGCTCTGGATGGGGTGATGGACCTTGGCGTGTGCAACGATATTTGTATGCCCTTACAGGCCGCAATCGGCGCAACATTCGCGCAAAATGCCCGGACAGGTTCTATTGCGGACAGCGGCCAGATCCGCAAAGCACTGACCGATCAACCGCAAAAGATCACGGGCGCGCGCTGTAGCGCGACCCCCCTGTCCGACGGGATGCGCCTGACCGCAACGCTCAATGTACCGCATTTGGGTCCGCGCGAAGTGGCGATTGTTGAACACCCGGACCGCTATATGTGGGTGTCGGAGGCGATGGTCACCCGCACCGGTAGTTCGGTTTCGGTGCAAAGCGATCTGGTCCCATCTGACGCGCAACCGTTTATGGTGGATCGCTCGGCCTTGACCATCACCGTCATCGGCGGCGGGCAGGCCTATGAGGCACAGGGCTGTACCGGCGGATCATAAGCAATCAGCTCGCTTTGTGCCGACGCGCCATCCGCCCTGCGATACCGACATACAACAGCGCAAAGCTCACACATAATCCGCCAAGGAACAGCGCCAAAGCCGCGCCAATCCCGCCACCGCCCAAGAGCGGTGACAGCGCACCAAAGACCATCACTTGCCCCAGCGTCAGCGCGAACCACAAAGCCGCGAAAGCCCCCGCAGCCAAGATCGCAGAGCCCACAAGCCCGGCCCGGCGCGGATGGCGCACAGCGCGGCGCAGGGCCGCCATCTGACGCGCCACATCCAGTTGCATCGCAAGAATCGCAGGCACCAGCATCAACACAACCACCATGCCAAACCCAAGCCCATAGGACAGGGTGACCACCGTCGGTTTGAGAAACTGCGCATCGGCGGAGCGTTCGTACAAGAGCGGCGCAAGACCCAAAACCGTGGTCAGCGTCGTCAACATCACGGGGCGCAAACGGTCGGTTGCGGCATCAATGATCGCCGGAAACAGCCCGCGTTCTTTGGCATATTCATCCACGGTCGAGACCAAAACAATCGAATCGTTGATGATGATCCCGGTCATGCCGATCAGGCCGACAACGGAGAACATCGACAGGGGAATGCCCCAAATCGCATGGCCATGAATGGCACCGATGAGGCCAAAGGGAATAACCGACATGACCACAACAGGCCGCGTCCAGCTTGAGAAAATCCACGCCAGCGTCAGGTAAATCCCGATCAACACGCCGCCCAGACCCAACATCGCATCGGAGAGGAATTGGTTCTCTTGCTCTGAGAGGCCAGAGACCCGATGGGTGATGCCGAATTCTTCGTCCAAGGCGGGCAAGATCTCGTCTGTGATCGCTGCTTGGATGTCTGAAGCGCGGGCCGGGTTGTCTTCGCTCAAATCACCTGAGACCGAGACAAGGCGCAGACCGTTTTCGCGTTGTACCGTGGAAAACCCGGTCTGGCGCGTCACCGAGACGATATCAGACAGCGGCACATAAACGCCCGAACTGGCGCGCATTTGGGTACGGTCCATGAAATCGGCGGTCAGTTCGCCTTCGGGCAATTCGACCCGCACCGTCGCGGTGCGCACGCCTTCGGGATAGGTCGCGGCCTCGATCCCGCCCAAGCGATGGGTCAAGGTCGTGCCCAATGTGTCGATGGAAAACCCGAGCGCCTCGCCCTGTGGCGTCAACTCCAAGATCAACTCTTCTTTGTCATAGGCGAGGCTGTCTTCCAACGCCGAAACTTCCGGGAACTGTGCCAGCCGGGTTTTGAGCGCCTCTGCCGCCGCCTTGAGTGTCGCCGACTCCGCACCATAAAGATCGACATCAATCGCATCACCGCCGGGGCCAAAATGGCCACGCCGAAACGACACGGTTTCCGCCAAAGGATGGTTCACCACCTCGGCTTGCAGGTCCTCAACAAAGGCATAAGACGAATAGGGCCGCAGGTCCGCGTCGATCAATTCGATCGACAATCCGCCAAGTTGGTAGTCCTCTTTGGTGTCCGTCCCAGACAGGCCCCGCCCGGCATTCGACCCGATTTGCGCCACGGCATAGGCGACGGGATTGGTGCCATATTGCTCTTCATAGCGCCTGCCTACGGCCTCGGTGGCGCGTTGTAATTCGCGCATCATGGCAAATGTGTCAGCGCGCTCCGCCGCTGGCACCATGGCGAAATTGCCAGAGATCAACGGCTGTTCCGGCGAATTGAAAAACCGCCATTGCACCTGTCCGGTGATCACCAAAGACACCTGCATCGCCAGCAAAAGCACGATCCCGGCGAGCAACGGATAGCGCAGTTTGACCGACCAGCCGACCAAGGGTCGGAACAGGCGTTCGCGAAAGACATGAAACCCCTTGTCGACCTGACGTGAGGGCCAGTCATACCAATGCGACTTTGCGGTGGAGGCGATGGAATGGCTGAGGTGATTGGGCAGAATGATGAAACATTCCAAAAGCGAGGCCATCAAAACCACTATCACCGTAAAGGGAATATCAGAGATCATATCGCCAAAGCGACCCGAAATCACCGTCAGGCCAAAAAAGGCGATCACCGTGGTGATGGTTGAGGAAAACACTGGCGCGAACATCCGCCGCGCGGCATTTTCCGCCGCCTCAACCGGCCCTTCTTTCAACCGTCTGACGCGAAAATCCGCATGTTCACCAACGACAATCGCATCATCGACAACGATACCCAAGGTGATGATCAGCGCAAACAGCGAGATCATGTTGAGCGTCAGCCCGGCCAAATACATCATCGCAATCGCTGACAACATCGCAACTGGAATGCCCGCTGCCACCCAGATTGCCGTGCGCGCGTTCAAGAACAGGAACAACAAGATCACGACAAGCCCAAGCCCCATCGCGCCATTGGACAGCAACAGATCGAGCCTTGCCTGGATCGCCTCGGCGCGGGTCCGAAACAGATCGAGTGTCACCCCGTCGGGCAGGGTCAGTCCCATCTCGGCGCTGACCTCTTCAACGACCCGCTGAATCTCAATCGAATCGCCTTGATCCGAGCGCGCGACTTTCACCGAGACCGCCGAATTGTCGCCAACAAAAAACGCCTCATTGCGGTCAACCCCGTTGACCCGCACCGTCGCCACATCGCCGATGGTCAATTCCGACCCATCCTCATTGCGGCGCAACACGATGGCGGAAATATCCGCCGCCTCACGTTTCTCAACCCCCGCGCGCACCCGCGCACCACCAGTGCCGACATTGCCCGCCGGGCTTGTGTCGGTCTCGGCCGCAATCGCACTGGCGATCTCGGCCATGGAAATGTCGTGCTGGATGAGATTGAGGGTCGACACTTCGACAATCATTTCGGAGGCAGCAACACCTGAAATACTTGTTTTCGTCACACCGCGGGCAAACAGCCGCGCCACCAATTCATCGGCAAACCGCGCCAATTGATCGAGACCTACAGGTCCGGTAATCACCACATCGGTGACCGAATCCGTCCATCCGCCCCAACGAATGACCGGATCGTCCGCGCCTTCTGGCAACTCGGTCTCGGCATCAATCGCCGCCTTCACGTCGTCGGCGGCGCGCTGCATGTCCCAGCCGGGTTCGAATTCAAGGCTGATCGACGCGCGCCCCTCGGTTGAACTGGCGCTGCTTTCAGTGACGCCTTCGACGGCCAAAAGCGTGGGTTCCAAAAGCTGGACGATGGCATGATCAACATCTTCCGCCCCGGCTCCCTTCCACGCGACCGAAACCCGCACCGTATCAACCACAACATCGGGAAAATATTGCGCCCGCATCCGGGGCAGCGCGGCCAGACCCGCTACGATCAAGATCACCAAAACAAGGTTTGCGGCCGTGCCGTGACGGGTGAAATACGACAGGATGCCTTTGGCTTTGCCCAATGTGGCGTTCATATTTAGCTCCCCATCCGGTCTTCGAGGCGGGTGATCAGCTCAGTCGGCACTTCATCGGCGGCCAGTTGTTCGGTGATCCGGGCGCGCACCTCTTCGGGCATCTGCGTGTTGCTGGCGACAAAGGCCAAAAGTTTTTCGCGGTGTTCCGGGGTGAGTTTGACCAGTGTGGCCTCCACTCCCTCTGGAGCTTGCGCGTCACCGCGTTGCGCGCCGTTGACTTTGACGCGAATGCCCGCGCCCAAAAGTGGCGAGCGCTCCAAAACGACCTGACGCCCGGAAATCGCGCGGACATCGACGATCACATCGTCCCCCTGACGGCGCAAAAGGGGCGCGGACACCTCTTCAAGACGGCTTTGATCGGTGACCGCAAGCACCGTGCCATTGGCCGCAACCGCACGCGCAGGGATAAGCGCAACATTGGCCAACTCCGGTTCTCGCACCTGAACCGTCACGAAATCGCCGGGTCGAAATCCGGGGGCGCTGTCCAAACGCGCGTAAAGCATCCGCCCGGTTTGCCCCTCGGCCACGGCGGCACTTTCGCGCGTGACCGTGCCCATGGCAACCAGATCAAGCCCCGACACATCGAGCGTCGCAGTCACGGCCATATCGGGCAGCGCGCCGCGGTCTTGCACAAGGCGGGCATATTGCTCGGTGGAGATGCGGAAGGCGACTTCGAGCGCGTCTGGCGCGATCAGCGTGGCGAATTGCTCATTGCTGCTCAACAACGTGCCCAAGGCGCCGGAGACGTCGCTCAAAACCCCGTCAAACGCGGCGATGACTGTGGTGTCATCCAAACGGCGGCGGGTTTCGTCCAGATCAATTTGGGCACGCAAAACGGCGGTGTGCGCCCGATCCACGCTGGCCTCGGCATCGGCCAAGGATTGACGTTTGGACAAAACCGACTGACCCGCAGAGGCATGGGCCAAAGCCGCATCTTCGACGCCGCTCGGGCTACCAACTCCACGATCCAAAAGATTCTTTTGTCGTTCAAGCGCGGCCAATCGCAAATCCCGCTGCGCCTCTGCGGCGGCCAAATCATCCACCGCCAAAAGCTGCGACCGCTCGGCCTCGCGCAGGCCCGCTTCGGCCTCTGCAAAATCGGCTTCGGCCACACGCACTGCGGCCTCGGCATCCGCCGGATCAATCCGCAAGATCACATCACCTGCCTTGACCGCACCGCCCTCTTGAAACCCATCGGCCAAGGCGACAATCCGCCCTGACACTGGCGCACGCAACTCCAGGGTTTGCCGTGCCGCAATTTGACCATAGCTGACCAAGACCGGCGTGACCGTGGTTGGCACCACCTCCATCACATTAACCGAAAACTGCCGCTCGCGCGCCTGTGGCGGCACGCTTTCCGCCGCGAGACGCGCCTGAAAGGCCGCATAAAACCGATAGCCCGCGCCCGCCAGCAAGGCGAGCGTCAGAGAGACAAGGAAAAGACCGATCAAAGAGCGGCGGAAAAAGCGCATTCCGTAAAACCTTTGGTTCATGCCCCCGAGAGGCGTATTTTGAATAGAGTTAGGGCTTGGCCCGGCACAGTCCACGACAGAGTATCATACGCACAAACGATAAAAACCCGTCGCGCTCAGTGCTCACGTTTCCGTCAGGGGTCACTTACGGCGCAGGTGCTCGTCCAAACGCGGCAGGATTTGCACGAAATTGCAGGGCTTGTGGCGATAATCTAGCTGCCATTTCAGGATCTCGTTCCACGCGTCTTTACAGGCCCCTGTCGAGCCCGGAAGCGCAAACAAATAGGTGCCGCCCGCAACCCCGCCCGTGGCGCGCGACTGCACGGCGGAGGTGCCAATTTTTTGCATCGACACGATGGTAAAGACCGTCCCGAAAGCGTCAATTTCCTTTTCATAGACATCGCGATGGGCCTCAACCGTGACGTCACGCCCGGTCAGCCCCGTTCCGCCGGTCGAGATCACCACATCGACCTCGGGACTGTCGATCCAGGCCTGAAGCTGATCGCGGATCAAAGGTCGATCATCGGTGACAATTTGGCGGTCCGCCAAAATATGCCCGGCCTCGGTGATCATCTCCACCAAAGCGGCACCGGACCGATCCTCCTCAATCCCGCGCGTGTCTGAGACGGTCAAAACCGCGATGCGAATGGGGATAAAGTCAAGGCTGTCGTCAATACGGCTCATGCGCGGCGCTCCATGGTGAAATCTAACGGGTAAAATCGAGACCCAGTTTAAAGGCGAGACCGCCAAAGATACTGGCAGAGACATAGCGTAACACACGCTCCATCACGCGGCTCCGTGCCAAAACGCCGCCCAACCCGACCGCGAACCAGCCGACAAGGCCATTGATCACAAAGCCCCCGAGGCCAATCACAGCGCCAAAAATGAGGAATTGACCCAATACGGACCCGCGTGCGGGATCGACGAATTGAGGAACAAAGGCGAGAATAAACAGGATGACCTTGGGGTTCGAAACATTGACGATCATCCCGTCACGAAAGGCACGCGCACGGCTTTTGAGAGTGATGTTGGAGCGCATCGCAGGCAGCGGGGTCAGCACCGTTTTGAGCGCAAGCCAGAGCAGATATGCGACCCCAATCCAGCGGATGACCCCAAAAATCGCCGGGTTCGCCGCAACCAGCGCACCGAGGCCAAGACCCGCCAAGGTCACATGGATCATGCCACCGGCAGAAATCCCGGCACTGGCGGCCACGGCGGCGCGCCGGTCGCCACGCAGGCCTTGGGCGAGACAAAACATCATATCCGCGCCGGGGGTTAGATTGAGCGCCAAAGCCGCAGGCACAAACGCCGCGAGTGTCAGCGGATCGACAATCATGTGAGGGTCCGGAGCCGCGCTTGGATGTCCAAAAGATCGGCCCACGCCTCGCGCTTGGCCACGGGGGTGCGCAGCAAATAGGCCGGGTGGGTCATTGGCATGGCGGGTTTGCCCAAAACGGTCTGCCAAGTGCCGCGCAGCCGGGTGATCCCGGCGCGACCCAACAGAGCTGTGCAGGCCCAATTGCCCATCAGCACGATCACATCCGGGTCGGCCAATTCGATATGACGGATCAAAAACGGTTTCAGCATGGCGATTTCCGCAGGCGTCGGATCGCGGTTTTCCGGCGGGCGCCACGGGATCGGATTGGTGATATAGAGCGCATGTTCGCTGTCAGGTGAGGTTCGGTCCAGGCCGATGGCGGCAAACATTTTGTCCAGAAGCTGACCCGAACGACCAACAAAGGGTTTGCCCTGTTGATCCTCTTCGCGCCCCGGCGCCTCGCCGATGATCATCACCCGCGCCTTGGGAGTGCCGTCAGAAAACACCAAATTGCGCGCGCCGCGTTTGAGATCGCACAGATCAAAACTGGCCATTGCGTCGCGCAGTGCCTCCAATGAAGTGGCAGATTTGGCCAGCGCCATCGCCGCCTCAACCGGCTCAACCTCCTTGGCCGCCGCCACAACGGGCGGGGCGGGGCGGCGAGCCGCAGCGGGCGCGTCAGGCGCAGGTGTGGGCGCAGCGGCTGCGACCTCATAGCGATTGACAGGTGTCTCCGCGATCGCCTCGGTTGCGCCGAGTTCGATCTGCCACTCCAAAAGAGCATGTGCTTGCCAATAGTCGATCTGAGTCTCCATTCGCCCACGCTACAATGCGCGAACGCCAAGGTAAATCGGTGACAGGGCCACAGCAGCCATTGCCCGCCCGCGCCCCCTTTTCTATAAGCACTGCAAAGGCACGATCGTTTGAGAGAGGGCATCATGGCATTCCGGCAAAAACACCTTTTGGGGATCGAGCCGCTTCATCCCGAAGAGATCAAAACCGTTCTCGATGTGGCGGATCGCTATGTCGATCTGAACCGTCAGGCCAATAAGCACTCCGACGCGCTCAAAGGCCTCACCCAGATCAACATGTTTTTTGAAAATTCGACCCGCACGCAGGCCTCGTTTGAATTGGCGGGCAAGCGACTTGGCGCGGATGTGATGAACATGGCGATGCAGGCCAGTTCGATCAAAAAGGGTGAGACGCTGATTGATACGGCGCTGACGCTCAACGCCATGCACCCGGACCTGTTGGTGGTGCGTCACCCGCATTCGGGGGCTGTCGATCTTTTGTCACAAAAAGTCAATTGCGCGGTTCTGAACGCCGGTGACGGGCGGCATGAGCACCCGACACAGGCGCTATTGGATGCGCTGACCATTCGCCGCGCCAAAGGCCGGTTGCACCGCCTGAACATCGCGATTTGCGGCGATATTGCCCATAGCCGCGTGGCCCGGTCTAACCTGATCCTTTTGGGTAAAATGGAAAACCGTGTGCGTTTGGTCGGCCCGCCGACCTTGGTGCCCGAACAGTTTCGCGAATTTGGCTGCGAAATTTACGACGACATGCGCGAAGGCTTGCAAGATGTCGATGTGGTGATGATGTTGCGGTTGCAAAAAGAGCGGATGGATGGCGGGTTTATCCCGTCCGAGCGCGAATATTTCTATCGCTACGGCTTGGACGCCGAAAAGCTGGCTCATGCCAAACCCGACGCGATTGTCATGCATCCCGGACCGATGAACCGCGGCGTCGAGATTGACGGCACCATTGCCGACGACATCAACCGCTCGGTGATCCAGGAACAGGTCGAAATGGGCGTCGCCGTGCGCATGGCGGCGATGGACCTTTTGGCGCAAAACCTGCGCGCCTCACGCGAAACCTCGGGCCAAGGGGTGATGGTGTGAGCGATCCCTTTGAGATCCCCGGCGGTGAAACACGGCGTGTTTGGGTCTTTGCCTTTGACGGACCGCTCGACGAACTGGATGCGCTCTCGCCCGAGGCCTTGGCGGAGGCTTTGGGGCTATGGAGCGCGCCAAAAGTTGAGGCGATGGAGCGGTTTGATCTTTCACACCTCGAAGACTACGGATTTGCGCGTTACCTCAGCGAGGCCAATGGCATGGCCGTGGGCAATGATGCGGCGATGTTGAACGCGCTCACCGGCCCGGTCTTGGTGGTGTTTTCCCAAGGCCTGGCCGAGGCCGAGCGCCGGTTTGACCCCGACGCGCCGTTCCGTCTGATCGGGCGCTATGGCTTGACCACGGATCTGACCTTGCCCGAAGACATCACATCCGAAAGCGCCCTTGGCCAATTGCCCGAAGGCAAAGCCCCCATGTCATCCGCGCGCATGTCGGGCATGGTCGCGACCGTTGTTTTGCTGTTTTTGGCGGTGTTTGTCGCCGCCTTTGTCTGGGTCGGCAGATGACGAATGGCTGGCAGGATATCCTGGCACCCGGCGAACATGTGCTGTGGCAGGGACAGCCGTCTGTGCCGCCCCGCCTGTCGCCGCGACAGATTCCGGTCTTTTTGTTCGGCATGATGTTCGCGGGATTTGCGGTGTTTTGGATGTCGATGGCGATGCGGGCGGGGACGATTTGGGTCTTTGGCCTGATCCATCTGTTTGCCGGGCTGGCCGTGGCGATCGGGCCGATTTTCGTCATGCCGTTTGTGGCCTCGCGCACATGGTATTCGCTGACCAATCGTCGGGCGTTTTTTGCCACGCACCTGCCCTTTGTCGGTCCCACCCTCAATGCGCTGGACCTAACGCCCGCGCTTGGGATCGAATTCGACGGCAAGGACCCCGGCACATTGCGGTTTCTCGATAAGGCCACACCGCTTGTGGGCACGCGTTTTGATGGCGCGCCCATGTTTACCAAAATTCAAAACGCCCGAGATGTGTTTGGGCTGATCCGCGACATCCAGAGAGGCAAAGCATGACGATTTTCACCAATGCGCGTCTGATCAATCCCGAAACCCTGACCGATGATCTGGGCTGGCTCCGCATGGAAGGCAATGTGATTGCAGAAACCGGCACGGGCACACCACCACGGGGCGAAAGCATTGATTGCGGCGGCAAATGTCTTGCACCGGGGATCGTGGACCTTGGGGTGAAAGTGTCGGAACCGGGCGAGCGTCACAAAGAAAGTTTCGCCTCCGCCGGACGGGCGGCGGCGGCGGGCGGTGTGACCACAATGATCACCCGCCCCGACACCCAAAGCGCGATTGATACCCCCGAAGTGTTGGAATTTGTCAGACGCCGCGCGGCGGAGGACGCCATTGTGAAGGTCAAACATATGGCCGCGCTGACCAAGGGCCGCGCGGGCCGTGAGATGGTTGAAATCGGTTTTATGTTGGATGCGGGCGCCGTGGCCTTTACCGATTGCGATCATGTGGTTGAGGACACCAAAGTGTTGCAGCGCGCGCTGACCTATGCGCGCTCCTGTGGCGCGCTGGTCATCGGTCACCCGCAAGACCCCGGCCTCTCAAAAGGTGCCGCCGTGACATCCGGCAAATTCGCCACCCTGCGCGGCCTGCCCGCCGTGTCACCCATGGCCGAACGGATGGGATTGGACCGCGATCTGGCGCTGATCGAGATGACCGGCGTGCGCTATCATTTTGACCAACTGACCACCGCGCGCGCCCTGCCCGCCTTGGACCGTGCGAAACACAACGGGTTTGATGTCACCGCAGGCGTGTCGATCCACCATCTGACGCTCAATGATTTGGACGTTGGCGACTACCGCACCTTTTTCAAAGTCAAACCGCCGCTCAGATCCGAAGATGATCGTTTGGCGATGGTCGAGGGTGTGGCCTCCGGGCTGATTGATGTGATCTCGTCGATGCACACGCCGCAGGATGAGGAAAGCAAACGCTTGCCGTTTGAAGAGGCGGCGTCCGGTGCTGTCGCTCTTGAAACACTGCTGCCCGCCGCGCTTCGCCTCTATCATTCGGGACAACTCGGCCTGCCGCAATTGTTCCGGGCGATGGCGCTGAACCCCGCCCATCGCATGGGGCTGGCCTCGGGTCGGCTCTCGGAAGGTGCGCCCGCGGATCTGGTGTTGTTTGATGCGGATGCGCCTTTTGTGCTGGATCGGTTTAAACTGCGCTCGAAATCGAAAAATACCCCCTTTGACGGCGCGCGAATGCAAGGCAAAGTCATCGGCACTTGGGTCGATGGCCTGCGGGTGTTCGAAGGCTGAGACGCCGTCAATCGACCCCTCATTTTCCACGGAGAACACCGATGACGCTATTGATGCTGATTGTCACCGCGCTGGTCGCTTATCTTTTGGGGTCGATCCCTTTTGGCATCGTCATGGCGCGCCTGTTTGGACTTGGCGATTTGCGTCAGATCGGGTCGGGCAACATTGGCGCGACCAATGTTTTGCGCACCGGCAATAAACTGGCCGCCTTCCTCACACTTTTGGGCGACAGTGGCAAAGGCGCTTTGGCGGTGATTTTGGCGCGTCTTTTGGTGGGCGAACAGGCCGCCGGGATCGCCGGGCTTTGCGCCATGTTGGGGCATCTCTACCCGATCTATCTGCGCTTTAAAGGCGGCAAAGGCGTTGCCACTTTCCTTGGGACCCTCTTGGCGCTCTCACTCCCGGTCGGGCTTTTGGCCTGTGCAACATGGCTTTTGGTCGCCGTTGTGACGCGCTACTCCAGCCTGTCGGCCTTGGTCGCCGCATTGATGGCCCCGATTTACACGGCGGCGTTTTATCACTTACACGGCGCGATCCTTGTTTTGGTGCTCACCGCGTTGATTTTCTACAAACATCGCGACAACATCGCCCGCCTGAAAGCCGGCACGGAAACAAAGATCGGCAAAAAGGGCTGATTTCCGTAAAATAGAGCGCTTTGCGCCCCATTCCTGTCCCGATTTGACGTCAGCTTAACCATGACGACATTGGGTTGGGAATACGAGTATGGCTGGACCATTGAAAGCCGTTGAGAACGGCTATTTCAGAGCCTTCACCTTTTCGGGGCGCGCATCGCGGTCTGAATTTTGGTGGTTTGCATTGTATTACGCGATTGTTTTCGGGCTTTTGTGTATTGACCTGTACAAAGGCGGCACATTACTCGTTTGGTTCTTTGTCCTCAACATCATCCCCAACCTCTCACTCCAATTCCGCCGATTGCACGACACTGGAAAGTCCGGGTGGTGGCTTTTGCTGAGCGTCCTCCCCATTGGGTCGCTTGTCCTTCTCATCTTTTACATCTTGCCCTCTGAGACCCGCGAAAACAGGTGGGGACCGCCGCCGAATGGCGGCAATCAACGGTGGGGCAATAGCCCCTCTTCGACCTCGGCCTATGCTGCGTTGATGCGTGTGCCGGATGTCGGTGGGGCCAGTTCAGAAGAGTTTGAAGACGCCCGCCGTCGGGAAATCCAAGAGTATTACAAAACGCGCGTTTTGGGAAAGACCGTGTAATCAGGCGTATTTTTCCCCTTGTAGGGCGCAGTAAGATCAGAAAAAGGTCGCATCAGACTCTATTTGGAAAGATGACATGACCTTTTTAACTGCAATCAAAACCTGTTTCTCGAAATACATCACCTTCAGTGGCCGCGCCTCACGCTCAGAATATTGGTATTTCGCTCTGTTTACCCTTCTCGCCACCTTCGGCACGTTGGCACTTGATATCGTGCTCGCATCCAATCTGGGTTTGCCGCCGATTTTCTATACTGTTACCTCTATCGCGATCATTCTACCGTCGCTTTCAGTCCTCGTGAGACGTTTGCATGATGTGAATAAATCCGGGTGGTGGTATTTTATTTGCTTTGTGCCGCTCGTCGGGGTCCTCCTCATTCTCTATTGGGCTGTATCCAAAGGCACATCCGGTCCGAACCGGTTTGGCCCCGACCCGATCACGGGCGAAGAGGCTCCGTTGAGCTACACAGACAGTGCAATCCCGCCGGTCAATCGCGGCGAATAAGCCATCCATGGCAAGAAAAAAGGCGGCAGACCCATCTGGTTTGCCGCCTTTTTCATGTTTGAAACCTCAGAGGTCTCAGTAGGAATATTCACCAAACACTTTGGTTACATCGCCATTCCACTCGCCTTCGAACTTCTCAATAAGTTCGTCGGCCGGAGCATGTCCGGTCTCGATGCTCTCTTTGAGCGCGTTCAGGAAATGGGTTTCATCCGGCACCAATCCACCGGCGCCGGGGCAACCGCGCGCTTTCAGGCCCGCTTCGGCAATCGACACGCATTCGCGTGCAAGGTCGATCATTTTGACCCCATCCACCTGGGCTTGCAGCCCCTCAACAGAGGAGGCCACGCGCAGGTTCTCACGAAACTCCGGCGTCCAGCCTTTGATCAGGTCGGTCGTCGCATCCAGCGCGTTTTGGTCATACATCAAGCCGACCCAGAAGGCAGGAAGCGCGCAAAGACGCCGCCAAGGCCCGCCATCGGCACCACGCATTTCCATATATTGCTTGATCCGCGCTTCGGGGAACAGCGTGGTGAGGTGATCCGCCCAATCAGAGAGTGTTGGCTTTTCACCCGGCAGAGCGGGCAATTTGCCCTTCAAGAAATCGCGGAACGACATGCCCAGCGCGTCGATATATTTGCCATCGCGGTAGACGAAATACATCGGCACATCGAGGGCATACTCGGTGTAGCGTTCAAAACTCATCCCATCCTCAAACACAAACGGCAACATGCCGGTGCGCGACGGGTCAAGGTGACGCCAAATGTAAGAACGCCACGATTTATGACCGTTGAGTTTGCCCTCCATAAATGGCGAATTGGCGAACAATGCGGTGGCAACAGGTTGCAACGCCAAAGCGGTGCGGAACTTTTGCACCATATCGGCTTCGGAGGAGAAATCGAGGTTCACCTGAACCGTGCAAGTGCGGCGCATCATCTGGGTGCCGGTGGTCCCGACCTTGCCCATATAGGCGTCCATCAATTTATAGCGGCCCTTGGGCATCAACGGCATCTGGTCATGGGTCCAATGCGGCGCCATGCCCAGACCGATAAAGCGCGCGCCCATCTCGTCGGAGACCGATTGCACCTCGCGCAGATGTTCGTTCACCTCGTCGCAGGTCTGGTGGATGGTGTCCAAAGGCGCGCCGGACAATTCCAACTGCCCGCCCGGCTCAAGCGACACATTTGCGCCATTGAGCGTCAGACCAATTAGGTGCTCGCCTTCAAACACCGGGTCCCAACCGAACCGATCCTGCAAACCCTCAAGCAGCGCTTTGATCGAGCGATCGCCCGCGTAAGGCAGAGGGTTCAGCGTGTCTTTGCAATAGCCGAACTTTTCATGCTCGGTGCCGATTTTCCAATTTTCGCGAGGTTTACAGCCTTCTGCAAAAAAGTTGACCAGATCGTCATAGCTTTCGATCAAGCCTCCGCCGGATTGGGGAATGGACATATGGGGCTACTCCGGAGCGTTGAATTCAGTGCGGTAGACTTGGGTCAAGAGGATCATGAAGTCAATGCGAAGGCCATCATTCGGTTCGCATCTCAGCGCAGAAGCGCTGTGCGTTTCCGCCAGATCACAACTGGATGATCGGGCGTCTGTTTGATTTGTCGCAGCATTTTTTCGGTCTCAATCCCATCCAGCGTGACAAATACGTCAAACAACCGATCCGCCCCAAACGCATCCAGAGGGATCAAAAGTGGCGGCTGACCGGGTGCGTCAAATTGCCAATGCGCCGGGCCTTTGACAGCAGGAAGCAAGGTCACGCAGGTCATCGCGTCAATCTCGACCTGACCGCCGGTGTAGGGGGTGAAATAGCTGACCACGCCCTCGTCCACCTCGACCGAGCCATAGCCATCGCCCTTATGGGCAAAGCGCGCGCGCTGCACGGCGGCCACCGCGAAAACAATGGCCAGTCCGGTAAAGCCCAAGGCGATCCAGCGCATCACGCCAAAAGAGGACACCGCCCACCAGCCCAAAAGCGCCACAACGACGAGCGCTACGGCAACCTCGCGCCAGCGCCACAGCATCGCTTTGACCTCGGGTCGCATCAGGACCAATCCCCAAGATGGGTTTGCCAGATCGTCAAGGCGGCGACGGCGGCGGTGTCTGCGCGCAGGATGCGCGGACCAAGCGAGACGGCATGGGTGAAGGGCAGCGCGTGAAGGCGTTTGCGCTCGGCCTCGGAAAACCCGCCCTCAGGGCCGATCAAGATCGCCCATTTGCCGCTTTCGACCGCTTGCAAGGCCTGCGCCGCCCCGACGAGGGTTTCGTCACAAAACATAATCTGACGCTCCGGGTCCCAATCGGCCAAAATCCGGTCCAGACGATGAAGCCCCGCCACTTCGGGCACATAGGTCCCACCACATTGCTCAGCCGCCTCAATGGCATGGGCTTGCAACCGATCCTGACGAATGCGTTCCGAATTGGTAAACTCGGTCTGCACAGGCACAATGCGCTGCGTGCCCATCTCGGCGGCTTTTTCCACGATAAAATCGGTGCGTGCCTTTTTGATCGGCGCGAACAAAAGCCACAGATCGGGCGGCAGTTGCAAAGGTTTGCTCTGTATCCGACAGGTCAGTTCCCCACCGCGTTTGCCCGCCTGCGTGATCTCGGCCACATATTCGCCATCGCGCGAATTGAACAGCGCGACATACGCCCCCTCTGGCTGTCGCATCACCCCAAAAAGGTAATGCGCCTGATCCCTCTCCAGAGGAATGGATTGCCCCTCGGCCAGAGGGTGATCTACATAGAGGCGGATCTTCGCCTGAAACTGTTCTTCGCTCATGGAGCAAACATATGATCGACACACCGAAAGCACCAGAGACGAGTGGACAGGTTTTTGACGCTGTCAAAGGCAATTGGGTCGATAGTCATGCGCCCGCATGGACCCGGCCCTATTTGCGCCTCTCAAGGGCGGATCGGCCTGTTGGCACTTGGTTGCTCCTGCTCCCCTGTTGGTGGGGCGCGTTATTGGCGGCGGCGGAAACCGGGACATTTGGGCTGCGCACGCTGTGGATCATGATCGGCTGTGCTTTGGGCGCGTGGTTGATGCGTGGCGCGGGATGCACCTGGAACGACATCTCAGACCGTAATTTTGACGGCAAAGTTGAACGCACCAAAAGCCGCCCGATCCCCTCGGGTCAAGTCACCGTCAAACAGGCGGCGATCTGGATGGTCCTCCAGGCTCTGATCGCCCTTGTGATTCTGTTGAGCTTTGGCAAGCTGGCGATCCTTCTGGGACTACTCTCGCTTGTCCCGGTGATGATTTACCCTTTCGCCAAGCGGTTTACATGGTGGCCACAGGTGTTTTTGGGCCTCGCTTTCAACTGGGGCGCAATTTTGGCCTATGCTGCCGTATCCGGTCGCCTGAGCACCGCCCCGTTCTTTTTCTATTTCGCCGGCATCGCCTGGACGATTTTCTACGATACGATCTATGCTCACCAAGACAAAGACGACGATGCGATGATCGGCATCAAATCCACTGCACTTCTGTTTGGCGACGATACGGCGCGGTGGCTCAGACGGTTTTTGGTCATCACCGTTGTGTTGATGGGGGCGGGCGTGGTTGAGGCCCTTGTGGACCGCTCGATTTTGGCGCTTGTCGTCGCCTTGGGCGCACCTTGGGCGATGGGGCTTCATATGACGTGGCAGATGACCAAACTTGACACCGAAAACCCAGACATGTGCCTCAAACTGTTCCGCGCCAACCGCGATACAGGGCTTTTGGCTGCGCTGTTTCTTGCCGTATCTGTGTTCCTTTGATTGCAGCAAAGGCCATATGCCCCTAAGACAAAGGCCAAATTGAATATATAGGCCAGCGCAGCCCATGCGGATTACACAGTTTTTACCCATCCTCGCCGCCATTCTCACCGGAGCCGTCCTAAGTCTGGCCGCCGCTGCCGTTGGGGCCCGTACGATTGAAACGATGTCGGCCCATGCGGTTGAAAATCAAATGAACCTGCGTGGTTATGAATGGGTGGATGTGCAAGGCGATGGGTTGCAAATCGTCCTGACAGGCATCGCGCCCGACGAGCAAACTCAATTGGCCGCACAGCGGGCCGCAGGCCATGTGGTCGATCCGGCGCGGGTGATGAATGTGATGAGCGTGGTCCAAAAAGAGGCCATCCCTGCCCCGCGATTTTCTATCGAAATCCTGCGCAATGACGATGGGATTTCTCTGATCGGGCTGGTGCCGTCGTCTTGGGATCATCCGAAGTTCATCGACCTGTTGAAAAAGGCCGGTGGCACAGGGTCAATCGCTGATTTCCTCGAAAAGGCGGATTATCCAAGCCCCGAACATTGGGACGTAGCGATGGAATTTGGCCTGGAGGCCATCGGCCTTTTGCCACGGTCCAAAATTTCCTTGGCCGCAGACAAAATCACCGTCACGGCCCTTGCCGACAGCAAGACGCAAAAGGCGTCATTTGAGAAAACCCTCAAAGAGGAACGCCCAAAGGCCATCCCCGTGACGATCGAAATATCGGCGCCACGCCCGGTGATCACGCCGTTCACCGTGCGGTTCTTGATTGATGAGACGGGCCCGCGGTTTGACGCCTGCGCCGCCGAAACCCCGCAAGGCCTTGCCCGGATCACTGCCGCGGCGCGTGCTGCAGGCATTGCCAATCCAAATTGCACCATCGGGCTTGGTGCCCCTTCGGCGCAATGGGCACAGGCGGTCGAAACCGGGATGCGCGCACTGCAAGAATTGGGTAGTGGATCGGTGACCTTTTCGGACGGCGATGTCAGCCTGATCGCGAGTCAAGGCACCTCAGAAGCGCTGTTTGACAAAGTGGTTGGCGAATTGGAAGCGGACCTACCACCGACCTTCACCCTGCACAGCATTTTGCCAGAACCAGACGTGGCCGAGGCAGAAAACGCCCGCCCGGAATTCACCGTGACCCGTTCGCCCGAAGGCCAGACCCAATTGCGCGGACGGATCGCGGATGAACGCAGCAAATTGGCCACCGAAGCCTTGGCCCGCGCGGCCTTTGGTGCACAATCCGTCTATTCGGCGATGCGCGTGGATGACAGCCTGCCCGAGGGCTGGTCCGTGCGCGCGATGGCCGCCATCGAAGCGCTCTCGCAACTCAACCAAGGCGCCGTGACCATGACCGCCAATACCGTTGATGTGCGTGGTCAAACCGGCGACCCCAATGCCAAAGCCGCGATCGCCGGGCTGTTGTCTGAGAAACTGGGTGAGGGACAGAATTTCAACATCTCTGTCGACTATATCCGCAAACTCGATCCGGTCCTGAACCTGCCGACACCTGCGGACTGCGTTGCAAACGCCAACCAAATTTTGGCGGCCTCAAAGATCGTGTTTGATCCCGGGTCCACGGAATTGAACGCCGCCGCCAATGAGACAGTGGATCGCATCGCCGAGACGCTGAAAGACTGCGAAAACGTCGAAATGGAAATCGGCGCGTACAGTGACAGTCAGGGCCGTGAGGAAATGAACCTCAACCTGTCGGCCCAGCGCGCAAACGCCGTTTTGGACGGGCTTTTGATGCGGCGTGTGGCCGGTGTGAGCTTTACCGCCAAAGGCTATGGCGAGGCCAATCCGATTGGCGACAATGAGACCGAAGAAGGCCGGGAGGCGAACCGGCGCATTGAGTTCAAACTCATCGACGGGGGCGCGCAAACGCCGACAGACGCACAGGCCGACGGCACGGATGTGACTCCCGAGGCGGCCCCTGACGCCCCCGCAGACGAGACTGCGGGTGAGGCCCAGGTCGATAAAACGGGCGAGACAACGGACGGAACAACCGAATGAACAGAATTGAATTGATCATCGCCACGGCGATCGTGCTTTTTATCGCCTTTTTGATGGGATGGTTTGCGCATTGGCTGGTCCACCGTTTTGTACGCGTTGGCCAAGGCGAAATGAGCGATCTCGACACAATGGCGCAGCAACTTCACGAAGCCGAAGAGGTCCGCGACCAGGCGATCACCTATTACCAGCAACGTGAATCCGAGTTGATCAATCAGCAAAGCCAAACAGATGCAGAGTTGCGCGCCGCGATGGACGGGCTGCGCGAGGCGCGGCAAGAGGCCGAAGAGCTGCGCGCCTATATCGAAAAGCACAGCGCAGGCTGACCCTCATCTGTGATGCGCCTACCAACGGCTCAGCGCGTCTTCGTCACTGTCTTTGGCGGCGACCCATTCGGCCCCTTCGCGGGTGACTTCTTTTTTCCAAAACGGTGCGCGGGATTTGAGATAATCCATCAAAAATTCAGCGGCGGCAAAGGCCTCTGATCGGTGCCGGGCCGCAGTGGCGACCATCATGATCTGCTCTCCTGGCACAAGGCGCCCAAAGCGGTGGATCACCAGACAATCAGTGAGCGCCCAGCGGTTAGCAGCCTCGTCGGCGATTTTGCGGATCGCGTCCTCACACATGCCGGGGTAATGTTCAATTTCCATGTGCTGTAATGCGCCCGTGTCATCGCGCACCAACCCGGTGAACGTCACGGTTGCGCCGGTGTTGGCCGCATGACCAAAGCCGCTCAACTCCGTGGCGAGGTCGAAATCCTCTGCCTGAACCGAAATGCGCACCGGAACTGCCATGCTCAGCCGCCCGTCATCGGCGGGAAGAACGCCACTTCGCGTACCCCCGCTAAAGGTGCATCAAATTCCGCCAATTCCTGATCCAACGCCACCCTTAGGGAGGCGAGATCGGAGAAGGCCAATTCATAGCGCGGCTCACGGGCTTTCAACTCGGCCACAAGGTCCATCACCGTCTCAGCAGAGGTCTCGACGGTTTCACGCGGCTCCCCGATGCGTTCGCGCACCCATGCGAAATAGAGCAGATTAAGCGTCATGGTCATCTCGCAAATATGGCAGGGCTTTGCTCAGGTAATCCCATCCCGTCAACACGGTCAAAACACCCGCAACCCACAGAATCAAAATCCCCAAGGTGAACAGCGGCGGAAAATCCAAAGCACCATAGCCAAACAACGCCGCAATCGCCACCATCTGTGCCGTGGTTTTCCATTTGGCCAATTTGGTGACTTTCAATGTGCCTGCCGTGTCGCCCAAAAATTCGCGCAATCCCGACACGAAGGTTTCGCGCAACAGGATAAAGGCCGCCGGGATGACAACCAGCGCGTTGATGCCATGCAACATGGTCAACACCGCAAGGGCGGTGACCACCATGGCCTTGTCGGCAATCGGGTCCAACATCGTACCGAACTTTGACATCTGGTCCCATTTGCGCGCCAAATAGCCGTCCAGAAAATCGGTGGTAGAGGCCGAGACAAACAGGATCAGTGCCGCCCAATCCGCCAGTGGACGCGGCAGGATCAAAAACACCAAAGCCACGCCGGGGGCGCAAAGCAGGCGAAACACAGTGAGAATATTGGGAATGTTCCAGGTCATAGATGTCTCTTTATCCGCTTAGCGCTGTTCATGGAAGAAGTCATAGATGGTTTGGGCGATGGTCTCGGAAATGCCAGTGACGGCTTTGAGGTCCGCCAGATTGGCCAATGACACTGCCTTGGCCGAGCCGAAATGCGCCAAAAGCGCGCGTTTGCGTGTGGCCCCAACGCCGGGGACATCGTCGAGCGGCGTGGCAGAAATGGCTTTCGACCGTTTGGCGCGGTGGGTGCCGATGGCAAAACGGTGTGCCTCATCGCGCAGGCGTTGAATGAAATACAGCACAGGATCGTTACGTTGCAGCGCAAAGGGGCGTTTGCCCGTGCGGTAGAATTCTTCTTTGCCTTGGTCGCGATCAATGCCCTTGGCCACACCGACCATCGGGATGTCGGTCACGCCCTGCTCCACCATGATTTCGCGCACCGCAGACACCTGTCCCGCGCCACCGTCGATCAACAACAGGTCCGGCCATAGCCCTTTGCTGCGGTCCGGGTCGTCTTTGAGCAGACGTTTGAAGCGCCGCGTCAGCATCTCTTTCATCATGCCAAAATCGTCGCCCGGCGTGATCTCGTCGCCCTTGATGTCGAATTTGCGGTATTGGTTTTTCATAAACCCTTCGGGGCCTGCCACGATCATCGCCCCCACCGCATGGGCACCCTGAATGTGGGAGTTGTCATAGACCTCGATGCGGGCGGGCAGGTTCGGTAGATCAAACGCCGCCTGCACCCCGGCCAAAAGTTTGGCCTGCGCCGCCGTTTCCGACATTTTCCGGCCCAGACTTTCGCGGGCATTGCGCACAGCCCCCGCGACAATCTCGGCCTTTTCGCCCCGTTGCGGCACAAGGATTTCGACCTTTTTCCCGGCCTTTTCCGACAGCGCCGCTTCGATCAACTCCCGCTCTTCGAGATCATGCGACAGGATGATTTGGCGCGGCGGTTCCTTTTGATCGTAAAACTGACCGATGAAGGCGCTGAGCACCTCTTCGGCCTCCGCCCCATTGGTTTTCGGGTAAAAATCGCGGTTGCCCCAGTTTTGATGGGCGCGAATAAAGAACACCTGAACACAGGCCTGCCCGCTTTCCATATGCAGACCGATCACATCGCCCTCGCTGATGGTGCGTGGATTGATGCCCTGCGCGGTCTGGACTTGGGTCATGGCGCGGATGCGGTCGCGCAGACCAGCAGCTACCTCAAATTCCATCGCGTCAGACGCCGCTTGCATCTCTTCTGCGAGGCGCTTTTGCATCCCCGAATCCTTGCCCTGAAGGAATCGCTCGGCGTCATTCACCAGGGTGGCGTAATCCTCTTTTGAAATTTTTCCCACACAAGGCGCGGTGCAGCGTTTGATTTGATACTGCAGGCACGGCCGGGTGCGATTGGCGAAATCACTGTCGGCGCAGGTGCGCAACAAAAACGCCTTTTGCAACTGATTGAGCGTGCGATTGACCGCCGTCGCATTGGCGAAGGGACCGTAATAGGCACCTTTGCTGGACTTGGCGCCGCGGTGTTTGGTGATCTGAGGGAAGTCGTGATTCTTGGTCACGAGGATGTTCGGGAAAGATTTGTCGTCGCGCAACAGCACGTTGTAATGCGGTTTGAGTTGCTTGATCAGGTTCTGCTCAAGCAGCAGCGCTTCGGTTTCCGTGCGCGTGGTGAGAAACATCATTTGCGATGTTTCCGAGATCATCTTGGCGATGCGCGCGGAATGGCCGCTTGGCCGCGCATAGTTCGACACCCGGTTTCTCAGGTGCTTGGCCTTGCCAACATAGAGCACCCGATGATCGGGATCGAGCATCCGGTACACACCGGGGGACCCATCCAACATCCGTAGATAGCCCTCGATCACGGCATGACCGCGCGGGACGTCTTTGTGGGGGTCGCTCAGGGCGGTTATGTCGTCTTTTTCGCTCATGTGACTCTTTGTCTGATTCCTACCTCTGGCTGCAATCTTATCGCTTTGAGAGCAAGAGGAAACTCATCCACCATTTCTGTGGATAACTGTGCTTATAACTTTTCGTGAACAGGAGTTTTCCTTTGAAAACGGGCTGCTTCGCCCAAATGCATAAAAAATAGTCAATTTATCAAGGCGCTGTTTTTGTTGTATTTTTTTCAAACGCCGCGCAAATCATTGAATTTATTTACATTTTGGTAACAAAGCTGAAACAAATCTGCGCCCCGTGCAAAACTTTTGTCGCACCTGTTTGATTTGGATCACTCAGGCCCCAAAACGTCCGGCGTCTCCCAAGCCAAATGTTGCCCGCCATCAACGCAGATCAACTGTCCTGTCACCGCCTCGGCAGCGATGAAATACGCGAGCGCTGCGGTCACGTCGGCGGGTGCAGATCCCCGGCGCAAAACTGTGGCATCCTGTTGGGCGGCAAAGCCTTCGGGCGACTGGCGCGCGCCTTTAAGGGTCGGCCCCGGACCGATGGCATTGACCCGAACACGCGGAGCAAGGCCCTGCGCCGCCGTTTGGGTCAGGGTCCAAAGCGCGGATTTGGCCAGAGTGTAGGACATGAATTGCGGCGTGAGTTTGCGCACGCGCTGGTCGATCATATTGACCACAAGCGCCTGTGCAACAGGATGGCCTGCATCATCCATGACCGGATCAGGCGCCTGTGCCGCCAGGTCTTGAATCAACACAAACGGCGCGCGCAGATTGCTTTCAAAATGCCTATCCCAACTGTCGCGCGTGGCGGTGTCGATCTCATCGGGTTCAAACACAGACGCGTTGTTGACCAAAAGCGTCACCGGCCCGCCAAGGACTTCACGCGCCCGCGCCATGAGGCCCTCCACCTCGCTCTCCAACAAAAGATTGGCCTGAACCGCCTCGGCCCGGACACCCATTGTGCGCAATTCGGCAACTACCGTGTCGGCCTCCTCTTTTGAGCGATGGTAATGCACGGCAACGTCATAGCCCGCCTGCCCCAGCGACAGCGCAATCGCCCGGCCAAGCCGTCGAGCCGCACCCGTCACAAGCGCCTTTTTCAAAGCCATGATCCTCTCCTCTGTCGCGTGCGGCCCTCTCGTGTCAGGCGTTTCCCGAGACGCGTTAGTTCAGCACCGCCAAAACGTAGAGGACATATAGGGCGGAAAGAACAATACCCCAGATCCGCGTGATATCGATCCGGCGCAGCACGAAAATCCCAAGCAGAACCGACACGGACAACATCACCCAAATGTCAAACTTCATAATTTCGACATCGACGGGGATTTTGCCAATAAGGCTCGATATGCCAATAATGCCCAACAAGTTGAACATGTTAGATCCGATGACGTTGCCAAAAGCCACATCCGCCTGTTTGCGCAGCGCCGCCATCACAGTGGTCGCAAGCTCCGGCAAGGAGGTCCCCAGCGCCACCAAAGTCAGCCCGATCACCGTCTCAGACACGCCATAGGCGCGGGCGATATTAGTGGAAGCGTCCACCAAAAGCTGCGCACCAATAGGCAGGCCGATCAAGCCAAGGATCAAAAAGGTGATGACTTTCCACCATGGCATGTCGGGGTCAGCGCCTTCGACCTCTGAGGGCTCACAGGCCAAAGACGCCGCCTCTTTGACCGCAGCCCGGTGACAGCGCGCTTCATAGACCGCATGGCCAAGCATGGCGGCCAGTGCCGCCAACAGGGTCACACCGGCAATCCAATCAAACTCGCCGCGCAGCGCGAGCAGGATGAACAACACCGTCGCAGCAAGCATTTGGAGGTATGACGCACGAGTGGAATTGTCGATCACATGCAGCGTTGTGATCATCGCCGGAATGCCCAAAACCAACAGGATATTGGCCGTATTCGACCCAATCACGTTGCCAAGCGCAAGTCCGGGTACGCCATCGACAATGGCGGATACAGAAACCAGCAACTCAGGCGCGGAGGTGCCAAAGGCCACAACGGTCAGGGACACGATCAGCGCCGGAACACCGAGGCGCAAGGACAAATTGACCGCCCCGCGCACCAAAAGGTCGCCCGCCACCAACAACAGTACCAGCCCGGCTACGGCCATCAAAAAATCCATCAGCGTCCACCTTTTCCACAGGCGCACGCGCCTTTGCCAATTTTATAGCGCCCACAGCGCGGGCATTTCATATCTTTGAGCTTGTCTTGTCCGGGGAAACGCAAGCGTCCGAAAATGGCCAGAACCATCATGAAGATCAAAAAGACCGTGATGATTTTGAACACCATGTCAGAGCCCGAACCGTGACCAAAGCGCCTGTTCTTCGACCGAAGCAACAAGTCCCGCCGACAATTCGGCCCCAAACCGGCGCAACAGCGGACGTTTTGGGCCAAAAACCGACAGGCGCAGTTTATCGCCGTAGATGTCTTTGAGCGTCGGGACCAAATGGCCGATCCCATCGGCCAGCCCCAAATCCACACCTGTTTTGCCAGTCCAGAAGGAGCCATCAAACAGCTCGACCTCTTTGCTCAGTCTCTCAGAGCGCGCGGCGCTGACATGGGCGATAAAAGCGTGGTGAATCTCTTCTTGCAAGGCTTTGAGCCGCACCACATCTTCGGGATTTTCCGGGCGAAACGGGTCCAGCATGGATTTCGAGCGCCCAGAGGTATGGACCCGCCGCTCGACCCCATGTTTGGCGATGAATTGATCAAACCCAAATCCCGACGAAATCACGCCGATGGAGCCGACAACCGAACTTGAATCAACGAAAATCTTATCGGCCGCACAAGCCAACCAATAGCCACCCGAAGCCGCCACGTCTTCGACGAAGGCATAAACGGGCAGCTCCTTTTCCTTTGCCAACCGCGTGATCCGCGCGGCAATCAAGGAAGATTGCACCGGCGAGCCACCGGGCGAGTTGATCGACAGCGCCACAGCCACAGGTTTGCCTTTGCGAAAGGCGCGTTCAATGGAGGAGGCGAGGCTTTGGTCATTCAATCCGCCCTGACGGGTCATGATTGCGCCATTGAGGCGCAAAACATTGACCCGTGGAGGGGTGTTGAGAAAGGGGATGTGTGTTTTCATGCCTTGGGATGTAAATCCCCAAGGCCGGTCAAACAAGGGCGCGACCCCATGCGCCGCGCCCTTTTTTTACTATTCTGCGGCGCAGCTGGCAAAAGCCGCCGCAACCCCTTGGATCAAATCGCCGTAAAACTCCGCACCGGGGGTGATTGCAACGCCAAGCGGGTCGATCACGGCGGATTTGGCCGAAGTGCCATCCAATACGGTTTCGACCAAAGCGGCGCTAAATTGCGGCTCAGAAAACACGCAGGTGACGTTTTGCGCTTTGATCTCGTCCTGAATCTCGCGGATGCGCGCGGGGCTTGGTGCCGAGGCATCGCTCAAAGAAATCGCCCCAGCGGCAGAGAGACCAAATCGGTTTTCGAAATACTGGTAGGCATCATGGAAAACGATGAACTTCATGTCCTGCAAAGGCGCCATCTCGGTTGAGATGGTTTGGATCATCTCGTCCAACTGCGCCTGAGCCGTGGTGGCATTGGCGCGATAGGTCTCGGCATTGTCCGGGTCGAGCGCCGCCAGTTGCGTGGCGATCTCGCCCAACCAAATTCGACCATTCATCGGGTCCAACCAGCTGTGCGGATCATGGCTTTCGCCCGCGTGGTCATGATCTGCATGATCGTCGCCTGCGTGATCATCATGCGCAATGTCATCGCCTGCGTGATCATCATGCGCATGGTCATCGTCTGAGTGGTCATCATGTGCATCGTGGTCATCGTCATCCGCATGATCATCATGCCCCTCTTCCCCATGTACATGCTTTTCAAACGTCGCACCCTCGCGGAACGGCAGCTCAACAGCCCCGTCAAGTTCCGCCAACGGAACAGACACGGCTTCCGGTGCAACCTTTCCGACCATTTCTGCCAGCCAGGGCGCTAGCTCCGGCCCGGTCCAAAGCACCAGATCGGCAGATTGCAACGCCTCTGCATCAGAAGGGCGCAGGGCGTAATCATGCGGCGAAGCCCCTTGGCGCATCAACGCGACGGGCGCACCGAGATCGCCCATGACCAGCGCTGCAAGCGACTGGATCGGGGCGATGTCAGTGACAACATTGGGAACCTCGGCCTGTGCGGCGGCGGTGATCACGGCAGCGGTGGAGCAAAGCGCCAAAGCAAAAAGGGAGGGGCGAAGGGTCATGACAGCCTCAAACGTTATGTTATTACATCAAGCGCCTTGATAAAGAGCATGCTATAACATATCAAGCCCTCACAGCCAGATTCTTAGAAAAGACCGCGCCATGGACCCGAACACCGTTGGATTTGCCAAACACGATCACGACCATTGCATCAGCGATGCCATCACAGCGGCCGACCGGATGTGCCGCGATGCCGGATTGCAACTGACGCCTGTGCGCAAACGCGCGCTTTCCATCTTGTTGGAAGAACATCGTGCGCTTGGCGCCTATGACGTGTTGGCGCGGCTCTCCGAAGAGGGCTTTGGCGCGCAACCTCCGGTGGCCTACAGGGCGTTGGATTTTTTGACCAAACATGGCTTGGCACATAAAATCGAGCGCCTGAATGCCTTTATCGCCTGCGCCCACCCCAACGAATTGCACACGCCTGCCTTTTTGATCTGCACGACCTGTCACGCCGTAGCCGAGGCGGAAACCGATCCGTCCCACAGTCTGCTCAGCCAGATCGCAGAAACCACCGGTTTTACGATCGCGCGCGCCGTTTTGGAGGCCGAAGGCACCTGTCCAAACTGTCGTGAAAAGGCCGATAAATGAGCCTGATCACCCTTGCGAACGTCAATGTGCGCCTTGGCGGGCGGACAGTGTTGGAAGACGTATCGCTGGCGTTGGAACCCGGTGAGATTGTCACCATCGTTGGGCCGAATGGGTCGGGTAAATCCACGCTCTTGCGCACCATCATTGGCGCGATAAAGCCCTCCGACGGCATGGTTTTGCGCCAAAAAGGGCTGAAAATCGGCTATGTGCCGCAAAAGCTGCATATTGATCCCACCTTGCCCCTCACCGTGCGGCGGTTTTTGTCGCTGCCCAAACGTGTCAGCGATGATGACGCCCATACTGCGCTTCACGACGCAGGTGCGGGGCATCTGTGTCATCACCAAATGACGGATCTTTCCGGTGGACAGTTTCAACGTGTCTTGCTGGCCCGCGCGCTTCTCTCAAATCCAGATCTACTGATCTTGGATGAGGCCACGCAGGGACTGGATCAACCCGGATCGGCAGATTTCTACACCCAGATCGAAGCGGTGCGCCGCGACAAGGGCTGTGCCATCTTGATGGTCAGCCACGAGTTACATGTCGTCATGGCGGCCTCGGATCGGGTGATTTGCCTCAATGGCCACGTCTGTTGCCACGGCACCCCCGAACATGTGGCTTCCGCCCCAGAATACCGCGCGCTCTTTGGCAACGGAACCCATGGCGCGCTGGCGCTCTATCGCCACGAACACAGTCATGAGCATTGCGATCATGATCATGATCACGCCCCTCAGATCGGCGCACACACAGATGAGGAGCAAAGCGCATGAGCCTGCTTGATGATTTTATGGTGCGCGCCATCCTTGCGGGCCTCGGCCTTGTGATCGCGGCGGCCCCTTTGGGCTGTTTCGTGGTCTGGCGGCGGATGGCCTATTTTGGCGACGCCACCGCCCACGCCGCAATTCTCGGCGTTGCCTTGGCGCTGGCGTTCAACGTGTCGATTTTCGCCGGTGTTTTGGTTGTGGCTTTGATCATGGCCCTGGCGGTCTCAAGCCTGAATGGCCGCGGCTTTGCCATGGACACGCTCTTGGGCGTGATGGCGCATAGTTCCCTGGCCTTTGGCCTTGTTGCCGTGTCCTTTGTCCATGGTGTGCGGGTCGATTTGATGGCCTATCTGTTCGGCGATATTTTGGCCGTGGGGCGAAGCGATTTGGCGGTGATCTGGGTCGGGGCCGCTTTGGTCAGTGGGCTTTTGTATTGGCGCTGGTCGGCACTTTTAACCGCAACGCTGAACCCGGATTTGGCGATGGCCTCTGGCGTCTCGCCCAAACGCGAACAATTGATCCTGTCACTGGCACTCGCCCTTGTGGTTGCGGTCGCGATCAAGGTCGTTGGCACCCTGTTGATCGCCGCCATGTTGTTGATCCCCGCCGCCGCCGCCCGCCCTTTCGCACGCACGCCCGAACGCATGGCGGTGATTGCCATGGTGATCGGCGGTATCGCCATTTTTGGCGGAATAGAGGGCGCTTTTGCCTTTGATACGCCAACAGGGCCAACCATCGTTTGCGTGGCGGCCCTGTTGTTTACATTGGCAAATCTGGTCCGCGTGTTGCGCGGTCAGTCTGCGAGATAAGCGGCCAAAGCGGCCTCTGTACCCTCGCTATAAATCAGTGTCAGCCAGTGGGTGAAAGCGTCTGCGAACCGAGGCTCTTGGCTCAGATCGCCATAAATATGGCGCATCGACAGCCAAGCCGTCGGGTCAGATTTTGCCTTGGCTGCCATCGCGGTGAGATCGGCCCAAAACGGATCGTTCGGCGCAATCTCCGACCCGTCTTCGCGGGTGCCAAGGCAATAGCGCGCCCAGAGTGCGGAGACGAGGGCAAGGCCAGTGACCGGGGTGCCTTTGGCCAAACCATCGCGGATCGAAGGCACAATAAAGCCCGGATGCCGCGAGGAGCCGTCAAAGGCCACGCGCCGGGTTGTGTCGATGATTTTCGGGTTGGAAAACCGCGCTTTGATCAGATCGACATAGGCTTCTGGCGTGAATTCCGGCACCGCATGGACATGCGGCATGATCTCCTCTCGCTCGACTTTTTCAAACAGCGCGGAGATCAGCGGATGGGCCATACAGCCGGAAATCGTCTCGACAGACAGCAACTCTCCGGGGTCAGAAATCACCTGATGACCGCCATTGAGAATGCGGATTTTCATCGTCTCATAGGCGTGAACATCCTCGGAAAACGTCGCACCCGCGCGGTCCCAATCCGGGCGTCCGGCGCAAAACGCATCTTCGATCACCCATTGGCGAAAGTTTTCGTGGCTGACCGGCACGGCATCATCGACGCCAAACCCCTGCGCCAGTGCGATCTCCTTTGGTCCGGTCGCGGGCACGATGCAATCAACCATGGCATTCGGAAAGGTGCAGTGCGTATTGATCCAGTCCGCGAGTTCCGGGTCAGACAGGCGCGCCAATGAGACCACCGTTTGCCGCAGCACATGACCATTGCCCTGCAAATTGTCACAGGATTGCCCGGTAAAAGGGCCAATCCCACGATCCCGGCGCCGTTTCAAAGCGGCGACCATCGCCCCAAAGGCCGTGCGCGGCTGCCGCGGTTGGGCGGCGTCATGGACGATGTCGGGATGGCTGGCGTCAAAGCCTTTGGTTGCCGGGTCGATGAAATACCCGCCCTCTGTGACCGTCAGGGCGACGATGCGAATGTCTGGCTGCGCCATGCGTTCGATTAAGGCCCCGTTGCCCTCTTCAATTGGCACATAGTCGATCATCGCGCCAACCACCTCCGCCGACGATCCGTTCGGGTCCAGTTCGATCAGAGTGGTCAGGTAATCCTGCGCCGCCAATTTACGCCGCATGTCTTCGTCATAGGGCCGCACGCCCGCGCCGACGATGGCCCAAGAATGCGCCAATCCCTGTTGCATCAAACGATGCAGATACCACGATTGATGCGCGCGGTGAAAATTGCCCAGACCGATGTGAACGATACCGGCCGAAAGGCGCGCGCGATCATAGGTCGGAACCGTGATTGCATCTGGCAAAGAGGCGAGCGTTGCGTTTGAAAGTGTCTTCATCTGAACCTCAGCTCATCCACTGGCCGCCATCGACGTTATACGTCTGGGCGACAATGTAATCGGCCTCATGCGTGGCGAGGAAAATCGCCATTCCGGTCAAATCAGAGGCCCGGCCCATGCGGCCATAAGGCACTGCATCACCGACCTCTTTTTTCTTTTGACCCAAAGGCTTGCCCTCATATTTCGCAAAGAACGCATCAACCCCGTCCCAATGCTCGCCATCGACCACGCCGGGGGCGATCGCGTTGACATTGATGCCATGGGAAATCAGGTTCAGCCCCGCCGATTGGGTCAGCGAAATCACCGCCGCTTTGGTGGCGCAATAGGTGGCGACAAGCGCCTCGCCGCGCCGTCCGGCTTGCGACGCCATGTTGATGATCTTGCCGCCTTTACCGCGCGCGATCATATGTTTGGCGACCGCCTGCATCGTGAACAACGTCCCGCCAACATTGATGTCAAACAGGCGGTGAAAATCGTCGCGGGTGATCTCGACCAAAGGTGCAGCCGAAAACAACGCGGCGTTGTTGATCAGGATATCGATCCCGCCCAACGCCTCAGCCGCCTGCACGACCGCCGCGTCAATGCTATCTTGCGAGGCCACATCCATTTCAACCGCCACGGCCCCCTGCCCCAACTCTGCGGTGGCCTCACGCGCGCGGGCGATGTTGATGTCAGCGATGGCGACCCGCGCACCCTCCGCCAGATAGGCCTTGGCGAATTCATAGCCGATGCCGCGCGCCGCACCCGTGATCAGCGCGGTCTTTCCTGAAAGCCTGTTCATGCGATGCGAAGCCCCTGTGCGTCAAACCGATGCAGGTGCGCGAGGTCGGGCGTCAGATAGATCGTATCGCCATAATAGAGCGCCACCTCGCCCGAAGCCCGCACAGTCAGCGGATCATGGAACCCCTCAACCGTGACGTGGAAAAACGTATCCGACCCCAAATGTTCCGACACGCCAACCGTGCCTTTCCATGCCCCCGCATCCGATGAAATCGCGATATGTTCCGGTCGGATGCCGATGGTGGTGGCGCTGTGTTTGTCTGCCTCGGGGCCCGTCAAAAGGTTCATCTTGGGCGAGCCGATAAAGCCCGCGACAAAGACGTTGCGCGGGCTGCGGTACAGCTCCATCGGCGAGCCGACCTGTTCGATCCGCCCCGCTTGCAACACGACAATTTTATCGGCCATGGTCATGGCTTCAACTTGGTCATGGGTGACGTAGACCATGGTTGTGGTCAGGCGTTTGTGCAGTTCAGAAATTTCCAACCGCATCCCGACCCGAAGTGCTGCGTCCAAGTTGGACAGCGGTTCGTCAAACAAAAACGCATCCGGTTCGCGCACAATGGCGCGGCCAATGGCGACCCGTTGACGTTGCCCCCCGGACAATTGCCCCGGACGACGGTCGAGATAATCGGTGAGGTTGAGCGCCTTGGCCGCCGCTTCGATCCGGCGGTCTTGTTCGTCTTTCGGCATCCCGGCCATGCGCATCGGAAAGGCGATGTTTTTGCGCACCGACATATGCGGGTACAGCGCATAGCTTTGAAACACCATCGCTAGACCGCGTTTGGCCGGAGGGGTTTGGGTGGCGTCCTGACCGTTGATGCGGATCTCGCCGCCAGAGACATCTTCGAGCCCGGCGATCAGGCGCAAAAGCGTGGATTTGCCACAGCCAGAGGGCCCGACAAAGACCACGAACTCGCCGTCTTCAATCGTTAAATCCAATGGCGGGATGACTTCGACATCGCCAAAAGCCTTACTGACTTTATCAAGTGTAATGCGTCCCATATGTCCGCTCCTTCTGTCGATATTTTACTTCACGGCACCAAAGGTGAGGCCGCGGACAAGTTGTTTTTGGCTGAACCAGCCCATGATCAGGATCGGTGCAATTGCCATCGTCGAGGCCGCCGAAAGTTTGGCATAAAAAAGGCCTTCAGGGCTTGAATAGCTGGCGATGAACGCGGTCAGAGGCGCGGCTTTGGCAGCCGTCAAATTGAGCGTCCAAAACGCCTCATTCCAGGCCAGAATGATGTTCAAAAGCACCGTCGAGGCGATGCCGGGAATCGCCATGGGCGTGAGCACATAGAGGATTTCCGAGCGCAACGTGGCCCCGTCCATCCGTGCGGCTTCCAAAATCTCGCCGGGAATTTCTTTGAAGTAGGTGTAGAGCATCCAGACGATGATCGGCAGGTTAATCAGGGTCAAAACGATGACCAAACCAATCTGCGTGTCCAACAGGCCGAGGTTGCGGAAGATCAGGTACATCGGCACCAAAACCCCCACCGGCGGCAACATTTTGGTGGAGAGCATCCACATCAAAATATCTTTGGTCCGGCGCGATGGCACAAAGGCCATGGACCATGCAGCCGGGATGGCGATGATCAGCCCCAACAGCGTTGAGCCACCGGACAAGACCACCGAATTCCAGAAATGGCGGAAGTAGTTTGAGCGCTCTTGCACCGTGACGTAATTCTCCAAGGTCCAGTGGAAATTGAAGAAAATCGGCGGGTCTGCGATGGCCTGCGCCTCGGTTTTGAACGAGGTCAGGATGGTCCAGAGGATCGGAAAGAAGATCGCGAGACCGACAACCCAGGCGAAAAATGTGGTGACGAGTTTGCGGTTGGTCGAAACAGAACGTGCCATGATCGCCTCCTTACGCGTCGAGGTTTTTGCCGATCATCCGCATCAGGAAGATCGCAACAATATTGGCGAGAATGATGGCAACGACGCCACCGGCGGAGCCTCCGCCCACATCGAATTGCAACAGAGATTGCATATAAATGAGGTAGGTGAGGTTGGTCGACGCAGTGCCCGGACCGCCGTTGGTGGTCACAAGGATTTCGGCGAAAACCGAAAGCAAAAAGATGGTTTGAATAAGGATCACAACGGTGATCGCGCGCGACAGATGCGGCAGCATGATGAACCAAAACCGTTTAATCCACGGCGCGCCATCCATTTCTGAGGCTTCCAATTGCTCTTGGTCGAGCGACTGAAACGCGGTCAACAGGATGAGCGTGGCGAAGGGCAACCATTGCCAGGACACAATGCCGATGATTGAGGCCAAAGGCGCCTGTGCGAGGAAATCAAACGGTTCAAGCCCGAAGAATTTGAACAGATGCGCAAACAGCCCGTTCACCGGGTTCATGAACATGTTTTTCCACACCAGTGCGGAGACGGTCGGCATCACGAAAAACGGCGCGATGACCAGAATGCGCACAATGCCCTGACCGAAAAACGGCTGATCGAGCAACAGCGCCAAAAACACACCGCCAATCACCGTGACCAAAAGCACGCCACACACCAAAAGGATCGTGTTGGTCAGCGCGGCAAAAAACGCGGGGTCCGTGAGGAAGTATTTATAATTGGTCAGCCCGGTGAATTCCTCCATGCCCGGCATCAACAGGTTGTAGCGCAGGAAGGAGAAATAGAGCGTCATGGAGAGCGGGATCAGCATCCACCCGAGCAGCAAGATCACTGCGGGGGAGATCATAATCCGGGCGCTGGCGCGAGAATGTTTCGTGGCCATGGGGTGCCTCGGTGTCTGCGTGAGGGATATGGACGGGCCGGGATTTGAGGAACCGGCCCGTCACTGGGAGAAGCGTAAAGCGGGCGCGGTTACTTGATGTAACCGGCTTTCATCATTTCGCGTTCTGTGAGTTTTTGAGCGTTATCAAGCGCTTGTTCCGCTGACATTTGTCCAGCCAATGCGGCGGAGAACTGTTGCCCCACGGCAGTGCCGAGGCCCTGGAATTCGGGGATGGCGACAAATTGGACTCCGACATAAGGCACCTCATCCACGGTCGGATGCTGCGGATCGGCAGAAAGGATGCTTTCCAGCGTCATTTTCGCAAAGGGCACTTTTTGATACTCTTCGTTCATGTAAAGCGACTGACGCGTGCCCGGAGGAACGTTGGCCCAGCCTTCTTTCGACGCAACCAAAGCGGTGTACTCTTTCGAGGTGGCCCATTCGACAAAGGCTTTCGCCGCATCGACTTTTTGGGTGCCGGCCGGGATACCGAGGTTCCACGCCCAAAGCCAGTTGCCGCGTTTACCAAGCCCATTGTCGGGAGCAAGTGCGAAACCAACGCTGTCCGCAACCGAGGAGTCGTTCGGGTTGGTTACGAAAGAGGCCGCAACCGTGGCGTCGATCCACATGCCGCATTTGCCGGTTTGGAACAACGAGAGGTTCTCGTTAAACCCGTTGCCGGATGCGCCCGGAGGGCCGTAGTTGTTCATCAGATCGAGGTAGAAGTTGAGCGTGGTTTTCCACTCTTCCGAGTCGAATTGCGGTTTCCAATCCATGTCAAACCACTTGGCGCCAAACGAGTTGGACATGGCGGTCAGGAAGGCCATGTTTTCGCCCCAGCCCGCCTTGCCACGCAGACAGATGCCGTAAACTTCACCCTCTTTGTCAGTCATCGCGGCCGCAGCCTCTTTGATGAAATCCCAAGTCGGGGCTTCGGGCATGGTCAGACCGGCTTTTTCCATCAGGTCGGTACGATACATCACCATCGAGCTTTCGCCGTAGAACGGTGCCGCATAAAGTTCGTCGTCTACAGTCAGACCATCGCGGATCGCAGGCAAAATGTCGTCAATGTCGTAGCTGTCCGGCAGATCATTGAGCGACACGAGCCAGCCACGTTCGCCCCAGATCGGAACCTCATAGGTGCCGATGGTCATCACGTCGAATTGGCCGCCTTTGGTGGCAACATCTTGGGTCACGCGCTGACGCAGCACGTTTTCCTCAAGGGTCACCCATTCAACCTCAATATCCGGGTGTTTGGCGTAAAAATCATCCATCAGACCCTGCATGCGGATCATGTCGCCGTTGTTCACGGTGGCGACGGTGATGGTCTCGGCAAAAGCGCCCGCTGACAATGCAGCAAGAGCACACGCCCCCATGAGGGTGCGGAATGTCGTATTCATGGTATCCTCCCTTACGATCTGAGCATTTGCTCATTTCATGGACCAATGCTCACTCATAAACATGGATTCTGTCAAGAGCGATTAAACAAAAGCCCTTTGGAAGGTGTTTCTTATTGAGATATGAGAGCCTTAGCTGTCCACTCATCGGTGAACAATCCGTCGATCAATCCGCCTCGCAGCGCAGCACTGAGCGCCGCAAGCTTACTCGCGCCCGCACCAATGCAATAAACTGGCATGTCTCCTTCGGGCACACGCACCCCCACCATCCGGTCATTGACGGGGTGATCAAGGTATCGGCCCTCGGCGTCAAAAATGTGACCGCAGATCTCGCCGACACCTCCAGAAGCGCGCAAAGCGGTCAGTTCATCGGCGGTCAGAAACCCATCCACATAAAGCGGCGCGTCATCCCCCATTTGACCAATCCCGACGATCGCAAGATCGGCAGATTTCGCCAATTCGCGCGAGGCCGCGACATGTGGCAGAGAGCGATACAGGTTCAGTTCAACATCATCGCGCGCCGCAACGGGCACCGACATTGGGTAATGGCGGGCCTGAATCTTTTCGGCAAACCGCATGATCACCTCATAAAACGAAGCCGAACTGTCGGGCGCAACATTGCCAATCAAAGACACAAGTTTGTGGCGCGAGCCATCGACCGCGCGCAATTGATCGACCACAGTTTTGAGCGTCCGCCCCGTGCCCAAAGCAAAGACTTTCGGCTCATCAGAGGAAAACAGCCGCTCCAGCACCGGGGCAACGAAAGGGGCGAGGCCCTGAAGCGGATCAACGCCCGCCCCAAGCCCCGGCGACACCCAAGCTGAGGTCAGACCAAACCGCGCCTTCAAGGCCCTCTCCAATTCGAGGCATTCAGCAATCGGATGTTCAATCCGCACCCGGATCAACCCCTCCGAGGAAGCCCGCGCCACAAGCCGCTGCGCCCTTTGCCGCGAAATGCCAAGCTCCTGCGCGATCTGATCTTGGGTCAGCCCACCGACAAAGGACAACCACGCCGCACGCGCCGCCAAATCGCGCGGCGAGATGTCTGTATCGTCGACGTTACCCTTAGGTTTAGCCTGCATCATGGTCGGACATGTCCTTCATAAGATTTTCGGCAGAATGAAAAAAGTCGCCATAGGATGCAAATATACGATGGGCCTGCGAAGGTGCGGACGCTTCGAGATCCAGTCCCATCAGGTGACTTCCGCCGACAAACCGCCACACGGTCATTCCCGCAGCAAGCCCGGCCTGAACCCCCGCCAAAGAATCCTCGATCACCAAACAGCGCTCGGGTGCGGCCCCGTTTTTCTGAGCCGTCAAAAGGAACATATCCGGAGCGGGTTTGCCGCGCGACACTTCTTTGGACGTCGTAGTGCGACCCTCAAACAGATCGGTCAACCCCACCATTGACAGAGATTGTGCCAGCCGCGGCGGGCTTGAACTGGTCGCCAATGCATAGGGCACGCGCAGCCGTTCGATCACCTCGCGCACCCCCGGCATGATTTTCAAATCCGCCTCAAACGCCGCCATCAACCGGGCACGGTACTCGGCCTCAAACCCATAGGGCAAGGCAATGCCAAATTCCTTTTGGATTTGATCCAGCACCACGGGATAGCTGCGGCCAAGGAAATGCCGGGCGACATAGGCGGTGTCGATGCTCACGCCATAGCCCTCGAGTTCTGAGATCAACATCCGCGCGGAAATGACTTCGCTGTCAATCAACACGCCGTCGCAATCAAAGATCACCAGATCAAACATGTCACCCCCTTCTTCCAGCCCCTCAGCCCGACACAGGGTAGCGAGGCAGGTGCGGGGAGACAATTGCAAACCGACTTTCAACCAAGTTCCATCGTCGCGATACCATACAGCGTCTGTGCCGCAAGGGGACTGGGTGGTGTGCCGCGATACATGCGCGCGGTCTCAAACGTCACCTCAAAGCCTTGGGCGATGAGTGCCTTCCGAAAGTCCTGTTGCAGATCAGGAACATCGACGATGGCATATGAGGCCCCCAAGGCCTGCACCGCACGGCTCATCAATGCCAAAGCCGTTGCCTGATCCGGGGCAATCACCGGTCCGATCTTGCATCCGTGGCCGCACAGACGCGCCGTGGCAAAGCCGGCGATCTGACCGTCGGTCTCGCAAACAAAGCTCTGCCGTGTCTCGGTTCCCAGAAGCCATCCAGACAGGAAACGCGGGCGCATATAGCCATTGGCCAGCCGATCCAGAGTGGCAATCGCGGCAAGATCATCCTGCGCTGCAGGCCGCAGACCGACCCAGGTCACCGCAGGAAATTCCCCCTCAAACCGCGCCGTGGACCCGGTTTTGACAAAGCCGGATTTGGCATAATTGGCCTCTTGCGTGGCCACCCCATCAAGTCCAACCGTGCGCGATCCGGCGTGTTTCAACGCCTCGGTCCAAAGCGCATAACCAATCCCGCGCCCCCTGAATGCAGGTTGGCACAGATAGAGGCCCAGAAAGGCAAAATCCGCATTATGATTGACCACAGAAATCGCCGCGACGATTTGATCCTCGACCTCGGCCACATAAAACCCGTCCCCATCCGCGCCCCAAAACGCCGATGCGTCGTCCAGTCCGGGGTTCCACCCTTCTGCGGCGGCCCATTGCAAAACCTGTACCAGATCTCTTGGGGTCGCGGGTCGCAGGTTCATTTCAACGCATCTTTCAACGATTTCGCGACAGAGGGCTGATCGCGCAGATCGAGTGAGGTCAACAGATCGACCAGATGGTGTTTCATCAATTCCTCGGCCGCGTCAGGATCATTGCGTCCGAGCGCCTTGATCAACGCATCATGGGCGTGGCTTTCGCAAAGCGCCGTGCGGCGTTGCCAATACAGCGCGATGATCAGCGAGGAGCGCGACACAAGCTGGGCGATGAAGTCCGCAATGGTGGTTTGATCTGCGATCCGGGCCATTTCGATGTGAAACATCCCCGAAAGATGCAACGCGCGTCCGGTGTCGCCCGCATGCAATGCGGCATGTTCGGCGTCTATATGCTTTTGCAGGACCTTTATATCGGTCGCTTTGGCCCGTTCTGCGGCGGAACGTGCGGTGCGCGGTTCCAAAAGCGCGCGAGCCTCAAACACCTCGCGCGCCTCGCGCACTGAAGGCTGAGCAACAAAGGCACCGCGATTGCGCTTGAGTTCGACAAGGCGCTCATGGGCAAGCTGTTGCAAGGCGGCCCGCACCACGGTGCGGCTCACGCCATAAATCTCGCCCACCTCGTCTTCGTTCAGCTTCATCCCCGGCGACAGACGGTGTTCATGAATGGCCGTCGCCAGACTGTCCGCAACTTTGCCGCTGCCACCGCCGCTGTGCTCCACCATAACCTGCATCACCAATATCCTTCGTGTCTTTGTGTTTGGAGCTTTTCGCCGTGCGACCTGATTCTCAAGCCCGTTGATTGAATTATATCGTCCACAAGATTGTATACGAATTTGGCGCATAATTAATGCACCTTTATGTACAGAGCGCCCAATCCATAGGCATTTGATGTGCGCCCCCACTGTAACTGCGAAAAAATCTTCTGCCGTGCAAAAAACCGGACAAGCGTAAACACCATTCGGACCTCAAAGGATGGATAGCACATGCGCTCTGGCAAAGATCTTGAACTCGTCACTCTGACAAAGCGCTATGGCACCACTGTCGCCGTTGATCGCATCAATTATGTCTTTGAGAATGGCAGCTATGTCTGTCTTTTGGGGCCATCTGGGTGCGGTAAATCCACGACGCTGCGAATGATCGCGGGGCATGAAAGCGTCTCTGACGGGTCTATCCTGTTGGACGGGTTCGATATTTCTCATCTCCCCCCGGCCAAACGCGGCACCGCAATGATGTTTCAAAACTACGCGCTGTTCCCGCATTTGAACGTCCGTGACAACGTGGCCTTCTCGCTGCGGATGAAAGGCATCGACAGGCCAGAGCGCCATAAGGCCGCCAATGAAATGTTGGATCTGGTGCACATGACCGCCTTTGCCGATCGCCTTCCGGCGCAGCTTTCGGGCGGACAACAGCAACGTGTCGCGTTGGCGCGGGCTTTGGTGACCAAGCCGCGGGTGTTGTTGCTCGACGAACCGCTCTCCGCCCTTGATCCGTTTTTGCGCATCAAAGTGCGAGCCGAATTGAAACGCATTCAACGCGAATTGGGCATCACCTTTTTGCACGTCACCCATGGGCAGGACGAAGCGCTGGCGCTGGCCGATGAGATCGTGGTGATGAACAATGCGGTGATCGAACAGGCCGGCCCCGCGCGCAGCGTGTGGAACACGCCGCGCACAGAATTCGTGGCACGGTTCATGGGCGGGCATAATGTGATTTCTCTGAATGGTGCCAAGGTGGCCCTGCGCGCCGATGAGGTGACATTGGGCGAGGCCGGACTGCTCGCCACTGTGACCTCGGTCGAATATCAGGGCGCGCATGTGGCGATGACCTCGATGACCGACGCGGGCGAAGAGGTCCTGGCCCTCGTGCCCGAAGAGCAATTTTTTCAAACGCCGAAAAATCCGGGCGATGCCGTGCGGCTTGCCTGGGACGAGGGGCGGGTCCACCGCCTCCAAGCCTAACCTCTCCTCCAAAACCTCTGCAACAAGGGAAGATTGTCATGTCTAAAATGCGTTATTCGCGCCGCGCGGTGCTTAAGAGTGGGGCTGCCGCGGCCGCGGCCTCAGCCCTCCCCGCGCCCATGGTCTGGGCACAGGAAATCAAAGATATCACCCTGCGCCAATTCGGCACCGGCGTGTCCAACCTCAATGAAGTTGGGCAAAAAGTGAAAGAAGACCTGGGCTTCACGCTTGAGATGACCGCATTGGATTCCGATTCCGTGACCCAACGCGCCGCGACCCAACCGGACAGCTTTGACATCGCTGATATTGAATATTGGATTTGTAAAAAGGTCTGGCCGACGGGCAATCTTCAGGCCATGGACACCTCCAAAATCAAGAATTACGACAAGATCGTCGGCATTTTCAAATCCGGCAAACTGACCCCCGAAAGCGTGATCGCCCAAGGCACCGCGCCCTCCACCGTCGGCTTTGTCGAAGGTCCGGGCGCAACCGCTTTCGCCACCGAAGAAACCGGCTGGATGACCCTGATCCCAACGATCTATAATGCCGATACACTGGGCATCCGCCCCGACCTGATCGGTCGTCCGATCGACACATGGGCCGAGCTTCTGAACCCGGAATTCAAAGGCAAAGCCTCGATTCTCGACATCTCCTCGATCGGCATCATGGACATGGCAATGGTCTGTGAAGCGATGGGTGAAATCAAATATGCCGACAAAGGCAACATGACCAAGGACGAGATCGACAAGACCTTTGCGATCTTCACCGAAGCCAAAAAAGCCGGTCAGTTCCGCGCATTTTGGAAGACCTTTGACGAGTCGGTGAACCTGATGGCGTCGGGCGAAGTTGTGATCCAATCCATGTGGTCGCCGGCGATCACCGCAGTGAAATCGCGCGGCATCGACTGTGTCTACCAGCCGCTGAAAGAGGGCTATCGCTCCTGGGGCGGCGGCATCGGGCTTTCGAAATCCCTGACGGGCATGGAATTGGATGCGGCGTACGAATACATCAACTGGTATCTTGATGGCTGGGTCGGCGGGTTCCTGATGCGTCAAGGCTATTACTCCGCCGTGCCGGAAACCTCGAAAGACTATATGTCCGAAAATGAATGGGGCTATTGGTTTGAAGGCAAACCGGCCACGGGCGACATCACCTCGCCGTTTGGCGACGTGTTGGCGAAAGCGGGCGAGACGCGCGATGGCGGATCTTTCTACGATCGGATGGGCTCAGTGGCCTGTTGGAACGCGGTCATGGATGAGAACCAGTACATGGTCCGCAAATGGAACGAATTCATCGCCTCCTAACATGAGGGGGGCGCTGCCCCCTCCGGTGCTGCCCCACGGGGCCGCACCTTCCTCCCCCGGGATATTTTCAGACAAAAGAAACGCGCGGGCCGGGCCCGGTGTTAAGTGAGGACAGATGTTGAAAAACCGTCACATCCAAGGATGGCTACAGGCCTCTCCCCTGACGCTTGTCCTTATTGGATTCCTGATCTTGCCGATCCTCACCATCGTGGTGGTCAGCTTTTGGCGCGCCACCGAGTTTTCGATCATCCCCGACTTCTCTTTAGAAAATTACGAATTCCTGTTTGGCTCATCGGTCACCTACAAAGTGTTTTACGCCACATTGAAATATGCGGCGATCACATGGGCGCTCACACTTTTGATCGGCTTTACCGTCGCCTATTATCTGGCCTTTCACATCCGCAGCCAGACCATGCAGATCGCGCTGTTTTTGCTCTGCACGATCCCGTTCTGGACCTCGAATATCATCCGCATGATCTCTTGGATTCCGTTCCTTGGCCGCAACGGCATTGCCAATTCTGCACTGCAATCCTGGGGTGTGATTGATCAGCCGCTGGAGTGGCTTTTATATTCGGATTTCTCGGTGATCCTGGCCTTTGTCCATCTCTACACCCTGTTCATGGTCGTGCCGATTTTCAACACGATGACACGGATTGACCACAGCTTGATCGAGGCGGCGCGGGACAATGGTGCGAGCGGATTTCAAACGCTGCGGCATGTGATTGTACCGCTGACCAAGCCGGGAATCATGATTGGCACGATCTTTGTGCTCACGCTCGTGATGGGCGATTTCATCACCGTGCGCTTCATGTCAGGGTCGCAAAAGGCCAATGTCGGACGGCTGATTTCCAATGACATCGCCCTGTTGCAATACCCCTCCGCCGCCGCCACCGCCGTGATCCTGTTGATCACCGTGTTGATCGTGATCGGCATCCTGTTGCGCTTTGTCGATATTCGCAAGGAGCTTTGATCATGGAAAAACGTCCCGGTTCCTTCTACGTCCTCAGCGCGGTCTTTGCCCTGTTCATCCTGTTCCTCTACGGTCCGACCCTGACCATTGGCATCCTGTCGTTTCAGGGGCCGACCGGGGGATTGACCTTTCCAATGCGCGGCGTGTCACTGCATTGGTTCCGCGACCTGTTTGAACAACAGGCGGTGGGCGATATTTGGGGCGCTTTCCGACGCTCTCTCGCGCTTGGGCTGATGGTCATGGTGACGACCGTCGTGGTGTCGGTCATGGGCGGCTTTGCCTTTCGCAAACGGTTCTATGGTTCGGGCATCTTGTTTTACCTGATCATCGCCTCGCTGGTGATCCCGTCGATCCTGATCTCGCTTGGCGTCGGTCTGATCTTTAGCCAGCTTGGGTTTAAAATCCATTGGGCCACCTCGGGTTTCGGCTCACAGCTGACATGGACGCTGCCCTTTGGTTTGCTGATCATGTTTGCCGTGTTCAACCGCTTTGACAAATCCTTTGAGGAGGCGGCGCGCGACCAAGGCGCCTCGCCGTGGCAAACGGTGCGCTATGTGGTTTTGCCGATCATTGCGCCCTCGCTCATTGGCGTAGGCCTGTTTGGGTTTACCCTGTCCTATGACGAATTCGCCCGCACCTTGTTGACGGCAGGATCGTACAACACGCTGCCGCTGGAAATCTTCGGCATGACCACCAATGTGACCACGCCGGTGATCTACGCGCTTGGCACCATGACCACGCTGTTTTCGCTTTTGATCATCGGCGCGTTTCTTTTGACCGTGTGGGTTTTGGGCAAACGCCGCGCGCGGCTTGGGTCCGATGCGGGCAAAGGGGTCTGAGGTGAAAATCCTGTTTCTCAATCCAAACTCCTCCGCCCATATGACGCAGAGTGTTGTGGCGACCGCGCGCGCGCTTTTGCCTGAGGCGGAGATTTTAGGCTGGACCAATGCCGACGGCCCGCCCGCCATTCAAGGTCCTGAAGATGGTGCGGCGGCGATCCCTGGCCTAATGGCAGTGTTGCCGAAAGCGCGCGACGAGGGTGTTGAAGCCATCGTCATCGCCTGTTTCGATGACACGGGATTGGAGGCCCTGCGCGCGGCGGCGCATTGTCCGGTGATCGGGATCGGCGAAGCGGCCTATCATTTTGCCCTGCTCAAAGGCCAAAGCTACGGCGTGGTGACGACCCTTGGCGTCTCTGTCCCGGTGATTGAGGGCAATATCCGCCGTCATGGGTTTGAGGCCGCCTGCCTCGCGGTTTCGGCCAGTGGCATTGCGGTTTTAGACGTCGAAGAGGGCCGCCCTGCCGTCTTGGATCACCTTACAACCGAGATCAAAGCCATGGGCGCGCGCGGGGCGCAGACGGTGATTTTGGGATGCGCGGGCATGTCCGCGCATCACGGCACATTGACGAAACGCTCAGGCGTGGTTCTGATCGACGGAGTCCGGGCGGCCACGCTTTTGGCGCAGGCATTGGTGGTGGATCAAAGCTCAGTGTGATTTGATCCACGCGGCGTTGCTTTGCGCCAAAAGCGCCTCACTCGGCACCACGGGACAAACCACCGGAAGCGCCGCAATGCGCGTGGCCTCTTCCTGCGCGACCCCCAACATGCGCAAAATCGCGGCGACAAAGGCCGGAACATCGACGTCTTCACCCGCCACGATCCGGCGCAAAAGCGCGAGCGTGCCGACCTCCAAGAGGTCGGTCACCATCTCTTCCGGCATCGGGCAAAAGTCACCCGCCATGATTGAGTCGCGCACGAAACAGGGCGCGACCTCATCCAAGACCTGACCAAACCCATAGGCATGCCGACCAATCCGCGCGGTAAATTCGAGGAAAAGCGGATGCGCGCGGGCCAGTTCGACAAAGGCTTTGACGCCATAGGCCAGCCGTTCCGCCGGGGGCAAATCCTCATCAATCGCCTCGAAGATCAGCGAGACGATTTCGCGCGCGAGGGCCCGTTTGGCCGCAACCAAGACATCATCAATCGTGTCGAAATAGTTGTAAAACGTGCCGCGCGACACACCCGCGCGGCGCACGACATGATCAATCACCGTGCCATTCACCCCACGGTCGGCAAAGACCATGGTGCCCGCTTCGACCAGACGATCATAGGTGCGCTGACGGCGCTCCTGTCCGATCCGGGTACGGTAATCGACGGGTTCTGTTTGACGGATCTCTTCGGTCACGTCGCCTCCTTCGCCTCCGGTTTGACCCGGAACACAAGACAATAGAGCGCCGGCGCGAAGAGCAATGTGATCAATGTCCCGGCGATAATGCCGCCCATCATCGCAAAGGCCATCGGGCCCCAAAACACCTGACGCGAAATCGGGATCAAGGCCAAAGAGGCCGCCGCTGCGGTCAACAGGATCGGACGCGCCCGGCTGTCGGAGGCCTCAAACACGGCGTTCCAACGCGATTTGCCTTCGCGGCGTAAATCTTCGATGGCTTGAATGAGGATGATCGAATTTCGGATCAAAATGCCGACGAGGGCGAGCACCCCAAGCAGGGCGACAAACCCCATTGGCGCACTGGCACTCAAAAGTGCCGCAACAACGCCGATCAGGCCCAATGGCGCCACCGCAATGACGACAAACATCAGGCGGAAACTTTGGACCTGAATCATTGTCAGCGTCAGCATGATCAACACCATAATCGGCATGACGGCGGCAATTGGACCCTGACTTTCGGCGCTGCTTTCCACCGTGCCCCCGACCTCGACAGTATAGCCACGCGGCAGGGTTTGTTCAAAGCTGGCAATCGCCGGTTTGAGCGCATTGACCAAGGTTGCGGGCAAGTCATCCGACCCAATCGCCGCTTTCACGGTGATCACAGGCGCGCGGTCCTCTTGCCGGATCAGCGGCTGTTCGGTCACCCAATCCAATGTCGCAATCGAGGACAGTGGAATGGACACACCCTGCGCATTGGCAAATTGCAGGTTTTCCAAGGCCGTCAAGGTTTTGCGATCCTCCTCGGCGCCGCGAATTTCAACATCAATCAATGTGCGCGCATCGCGAATTTGAGTCACGGTGGAGCCTTCAAACAGGCTCGACATCACCCCCGCCACATCCGATTGGGTCAACCCAAGTTGCCGCAACCGCGCCTGATCCAGATCGACACGGACCACCCGAGAGGGCTCATTCCAATCGAGTGAAATCGCGCTCAACCGCTCCTCTTTCGACAAAACCGCAGCCAGTTCACGCGCGTGGTCACGCAATTCAGCGTAATCAGGACCGGAAATCCGGTATTGCACGGGCTTGCCAACTGGCGGCCCAAGCTCAAAGGTTTTGGGATAGAATTCGACGCCAAGCCGGGCCTCGGAATAGGCCCGTACTTTCGCCAAAAGGCGATCACGCGCCTCAAGGTCGGTCGTCAGGATCAAGAGCTGACCAATGTTCGGCCCCGGCGTCAGCGCCTCCAAGGTCAACACAACCCTAGGCGCACCGTTGCCGATATAGGTCGTCCAAAATGTAACCTCGTCCTGAGCGCTCAGCCATGTTTCAAACTGCGCAATCTCCGTATCGGTTGCATAAATACTGGCGTTTTGGCGCAGCGTCACATCGATCAAAACCTCCGGGCGATCCGAACTTGGGAAAAACTGTTGTTCGACCTTGCTCATACCGATCACAGCCAGTGCGAAAGCCGCAAATGTAATGACCACCGTCAAAAGGCGGAACCGCATCGCAAGCCGCAACAAATGATGGAACCGACGCCGCAACCATCCCGGTTCGCCGTGTACATGTTTCCACTGTTTCGGCAAAAAGGTTGCCCCCAACACGGGCGCAAACAACACGGCGACAATCCAGCTCAGCACCAACGAAATGGCAATCACATAGAACAAGGTGATGGTGTATTCACCGGCATTACTGCTGTTGAGACCGATGGGGATAAAACCAGCGGTGGTGATTAACGTGCCCGTCAACATCGGCCAAGCGATCGATGTCCAGGCATAGGCAGCCGCCTTGTGACGGCTTTCACCCAGTTCGAGACGCGAGATCATCGTTTCAATCGCGATCATGGCGTCATCCACCAAAAGGCCCAGCGCGATGATCAAAGCGCCCAGCGAAATCCGCTGAAGCGTGATGCCCAAAACCTCCATGAACACAAAGGTCAGGGCCAACACCAAGGGGATCGTCAGGCTGACGACAAACCCCGCGCGCACACCGAGAGACACGAAGCTCACGGCAAGCACGATCACCACCGCCTCGATCAGCGCCTTCACGAAATGGCCCACCGACTCCTCAACCACTTTCGGCTGGTCGGCGACATGGTGGACATTGATACCCACTGGCAATGTCGTGGTGAGTTCTGCCATGGTCTCATCCAAAGCCGCACCAAAATCGAGCACATTGCCGCCTTCGCGCATCCCGATTTTCAGACCGATTGCGGGCGCGCCATTGTAACGAAACAATTCGGACGGCGGATCATCGTAGCCCGAGGTCACATTGGCCACATCGGCCAGCGTGAAAAAAATATCGCCCGAGCGCAGCGGCGCATTGGCGAGGGCGTCTACACTGTCGAATTGCCCGGTAACCCGCAGCAAAATGTTTTCATCGTCGGTGCTGATCATCCCCGATGGAACGATCTGGTTTTGCGCCGCAAGAGAGCCCAAAACGGTTTGCCCATCGAGGCCGAAAGCGGCCAAACGACGGGCAGAAAATTCGATATGGATGACCTGATCACGAGTGCCAAACACTTCGACTTTGCCAGCATCATCAAGACTTTGAACCACATCGCGGACGTCTTCGACATAATCTTTGACCTCCTCGGGCGCATAGCCATCCGAGGTAAAGGCATAGACCGTCCCAAACACATCCCCAAAGTCATCATCATAGGCAAAGCCTTGAAACTCCTGAGGGAACTGGCTTCGGATATCCGACATCATTTGCCGTACACGCGTCCAGGACGGGCGCACTTCGGAGGCGGGAACATTGTCGCGCAAATCAACATAGACCAATGCGATCCCCGGATAGGTCACCGAGCGCGTACCATCGAGGGTCGCGAGTTCTTGCAGTTTGCGTTCAATGCGATCGGTCACCTGCGTCACGGTTTCCTCGGCGGTGGCCCCCGGCAAACTCGCAGTCACCACCATGGTGCGGATGGTGAACGACGGGTCCTCTTCGCGCCCAAGCCTCATGTAGCTGAGCGATCCGGCGACCACAGCAATGATCATCATGAACCAGATAAAGGAGCGGTGCCCCAGTGCCCAATCCGATAGGTTGAACCCCTTCATTCGAGCCGCTCCCCAACTTTTTGTCCGTCTTCAAGTGCGTGTACTCCGCGCACGACGATTTCATCATTCTCAGAAAGCCCTGCGGAAATCACCACCCGGTCTCCCACAATGGCGCCCAGCGTCACCGGCACAAATGTCACCATACGATCCGGCGTGACGCGCCAAACGCCAGGGCTGTCTTGCGTGCCCGCAATGGCGCTGATGGGCAGGGTCATCGCAGGGGCCGCACCACGATTATAGGCCGCCGTGATCAAGGTGCCGATACGGTAATCCTCAGGCGGCGCAATCAGCATAAGCCGCAATCTACGGGTCTCCAGACTTGTGTCGGCAACGGGTTCAATCACACTCAGCCGCGCCATCACCGGGGCAACACCACCCGAACGGTGACGCACCACGAATCCCGCGCCTTCCGGCATGATCGCGGCGACAGAGGCGGGCACATCAATGATCGCCTCGCGCCCCAAAGGATCGGCAATCTCCATCACACTCACGCCGGGGCTAACAAGCGTGCCGGGATCGACTGAGGTGGACAGGACAATCCCATCCCGTGGCGCGACAAGGCTACCATAGCGGGCCGCCTCCGTGGTTTGGGCCAGATCGGCACGCACGCTTTCGAGTTTGGCCGCCGTGGCATCGCGATTGGCGCGCGCCGCTTCGAGTTGGGCGGTGGTGGCCACATTGCGCGCCACCAGCGCCGAAACACGTTCATATTGGGTCTGCGCAAATTCGGCCTGCGCTTGGACCCCCGACACAGCGGCTTCGGCCACGGCGACATCTTGCGCCAATGTGATTTGATCAAGGGTTGCAAGCACCTGCCCTTTGGTCACGCGATCCCCGGCGGCCACATTGAGCGTCGCCAAACGGCCGCTGGTTTGGAACGCCAAAGCGGTCACATCCTGGCCCCGGATCACCCCGGAGTATTGACGTTTGACCACCGGGTCGGTTGACACGAATTCGGAAATCACCGGGCGCAGCGCCGGAGTTTCACCCATATCGGACTGAGCCAGCCCCATTTGTCCCAGACCCGAAAAAACAAGCATCACAGCCAAGAGCCGCATCGGTTTGATCATTGCATCGTCTCCCCTGCGACCACCGGGCGGCCGTCGAACAGCATTTGTGATCCGGCCCCGACCACAAGATCACCCTCGACAAGGCCTTCCGTGAGTTCAACGGTCTTATCGTTATAAGAGCCCACGCGCACAGATTTGAGTGACACGGTGGAGGTCGCAGGATCGACCACCCAGACGGCCGGGCCTTTGGAATCCGACGTCAACGCGCTCCATGGCAGAACAATGCGTTGGTCGATTTCGATCGTGGAGCGGCCTGAGATCGACGTGCCGATCGGGATCTGCGTCGACATCTCTTCGGGAATATCCGCATGAATTTCAACTGTTCCGGTGGAGGTCAAAACCGGCAAGACTTCGGTGATCGTCGATGTGAACGGCGCATCCGCACCACTGGGATCAAGCTCGACCTCATGGTTGAGAATTTTCGACAGCCCTGCCGCATCCGGGGCCAAAAACACCGCTTGTTTTTTGCCCTTCAACGCGAGGGTGGCAACAGGAGCCCCGGCGGAAACGATCTCGCCCAGATCGACATATTTTTCGATCACGGTCACGTCCTCTTCGGCACGAATCTCTGTATCGTCAAGCGCTTGTTCGGCGGTTTCCAACATGGCGCGGGCCTGATCTCGACTGGCCTGCGCCGCCAGAAAGGCCTGCTGCGCCTCATCATATTGCGCCTGCGTGCCCACGCCGCGCGCCAAAAGCGTATCCATTCGGGCGCGGGCTTGTTCGGCCTGAACCCATGCGGCTTCGGCAGCATTCAAATTGGCCCGGGCCGCATCAAGTGCAGCGGAAATATTGGTCGCATCAATGCGTGCAATCACCTCGCCGGCTCTCAATTGGCGCCCGACCTCGGCATCCAGATAGTCGATCTGACCGCCTCTGCGAAAGGCGGCCGGAAAGCTGTCTTTCGCCTCGACAGAGCCAACAACCTTGATCTCGTGAACGACTGTTGCGCTTTTGGCGGAAATAATTTCGACCGCCAAAGGCACTTCGGCCAAAATGTGCGTCGGGGTTAGGATGAGCCAGATCAGACCCAAGAGCGTTGGAACTTTCATGAATATCCCTGACATATCGAAAAGCTAAGCCTCTCATTTAGCCGAATTGACAGTTTTGTCAAATCTAACTTTCCCGGTTCGTACAGATTCCCTGATTTTCGGCCATATTGGTGTAGTCTCCCTGAAGACCAAAGGTATGTCGCGTGTCTTTTCTGCACATATGTTGGAGTCTAAAATTTTGCATCCATAAGTTGACAAAAAGACTAAGGTTAATTTATCTTCCTAGAGATCGCGCCGTCCGGCGCCTTGAACCGCGACATCCAATGGCACGCCATGGCGCAAAGCCCAGCCAGTCTTGGTGTTTCAATTACTGACACACCATCCGCTTCCCACAGAGGGGCGACAGGCCCTTGGCCTGGAATACGGACATGACAAAAGGCAAGCCAATGACCCTACATGTAACGAAGATGGAAGCTGCGGAGACCCAGCTTCCCCCAATTGATGCCCGCAGTTTGATTTCAGACGGCTCAACCCGGCAAATCATCCTTGATGGCCAAATCTACACCCTGCGGATCACGCGCGCGCAAAAATTGATCCTAACAAAATGAAGGTCGTTTAGCCTTTAAAGTGTTTCGGATTTAAGTTGAGACACGACTTAAATCCGAAACACGCGAAACTTGATTTAGGGTGTGGGCGTTTCGGGACAAACGCCTTGAGCACGTTTATCCCGATGCGCTTTATCGATAGGTGCGCAATTCTAAATCAACGGATGAAAGCATCTCGTCGCACATAGTCAAAAACCCGGCCTCGGCTTCTGACAACTTGCGGCGCGGGTTAGTCAAAAGATAGATGCTGACCAAAGGCAAGGCGTCATAGGGCGGCAATTGACGCAACCGCCCCAGATCGACATCGCGCTTGGCCACATGCAATGGCAGCGCGCCAATGCCGATATTGGCAACGATCATGCGCCTGAGTTCATGCAAGTTCGAAGACACCCCGCTCCACCCCGTCGCGATTTTGGCCCGCATCCGCAGCTTTGCCACGGGTTCCAAAGGCCCGCCATCGGTTTCCGTTTGAAATGACACCGACCTCTCGCCTTCGAGTTCGGACAGGGGAATCATATCACGCCCAAACAGCCAATGTTTGGGGCCGCAAAACAGACCAAAATATTCACGGTACAACACGTCCGCTTTCAAACCTGCCGGAATTTTATGCAGCAAACAAATCCCAAGGCTGGCGCGATTTTGACTGACACGGCTGACAATTTCGTCGCTTTCCGCGACTGTGAAAGAAAAGCTGACCTTTGGATGACGCGTGACAAAGCGGTGCAACACCTCATCAAAGTGATCCGAAATCACATGGGAGGTGGTGACAATGGAAATATGGCCACGCAAGTCTTCGGTGCCCGTTTCCAACAAAGACGGCAATTGCGACACCGCGCCAAAGATCGACGAACATTCGGCATAAAGCAACTGCCCGGCTCGCGTCACTTTGAATTCATTCGATTTTCTAACGATCAACTGATGCCCGGCCGTGTCTTCGAGACGCTTGAGAGCGGAGGAGATTGTCGGTTGCTTCAGGCCCAAAAAATCAGCCGCGCGCGAAATGCCGCGTTGTTCGACCACCACCATGAATGTGCGCAACAGGTTCCAGTCGAGATGCCAAGGAAAGCGTTGTTCGTAAGGTTTAGCCATAAATTACATCTATGTTGAACATTCTTATTATTTATTTGCGCAATGTATTCACACATGCAAGCCTTTTCACCAAGGTGGCCAGAACCACCATTCAAACCATCCCCGCCGAGAGGTCCACCCTCAAAGGCGGTTCGGATCCAACTGGAGAAGACGATGACCAAACGTAGAACTTTCTTGAAAACCGCTGTCGCCGTTTCGGCTTTCGCACTGACCGGGCTGACCCTTGCCGCCCCTGTGGCCGCAGACGAGCTTGAGACCCTCAAAGAAAAAGGCGTGATGCGGATCGCCATGTCCGGCGCTTATCCTCCGTTCAACTTTGTGAATGACAAAAATGAAGTCGTGGGCTTTGATCCGGCCATCGGGACCGAGATCGCCAAACGCATGGGTCTTGAGACCGAAATCGTCACCACGGCATGGGACGGCATCATCGGTGGGCTTTTGGCCAATAAATATGACGCCATCGTCGGCTCAATGACCATCACCGATGAGCGCGCCGAAGTGGTTGATTTTGTTGGCCCCTATTACACCACGGGCCGCGCTATTTTCTCCAAACCCGGCAGCGGCATCGAAACCCTCGCCGATCTGGACGGCAAAAAAGTTGGCGTGACTTTGGGCGAAACCCACGAGGAATGGGCCAAGAACAAAGGCTACACCGTACGCACTTACAAAGGTCTGCCGGAGCTGATCATGGAGCTTGAAAACGGTCGCGTTGATGTGATCGTCAACGACTCCATCGCTGCGATTTTGGCGCTCAAAGAAAACGGCTACGCCTACACGAGCTTTGACGACCCGGACACCGAACCCTTTGGTGCCGGCATCGCCATTCGCAAAGGCAACCCCGAATTGAAGGCCGCAATGCAAGCCGCCCTTGACGAGATGATGGCCGATGGCACCTACGTTGCCATTGCCAAAGAGTGGATCGGCGAAGACATCCGCTAAGCCGCACAGGGTCTCGATAGGGGGCGCGTGATCTGCGCGTCCCCTTTGACCTCTCGTTTGCGCCCCTTCTTTCCCTGACCCAAAGAGACCTCTGTCGCTATGGACATAGAGCTTATCCTCAAGGTTTATCCCTATTTTCTCGAAGCTGCGGTGGTGACCATTGAGCTGTCCGTGCTCACGGTTCTGCTTGGGCTGATCTGTGGCGCGCTGGCGGCTGCGGCGCGGATGTCGCGCTTTCGCCTGTTGCGCATCATCGGCGCGGTCTATGTCAGCGTCTTTCGCGGCACGCCTGCGCTGATCCAACTGTTCCTGTTGTACTTCGGCGGTCCGCAAATCGGCATCCAACTCGACGCGTTCGAGGCGGGGGTGATTGGGCTTGGCCTCAATATCGGGGCCTATATGGCCGAAACCATGCGCGGGGCGATTGTGTCCGTGGACGGAGGTCAAACCGAGGCGGCGCGCACATTGGGTCTGTCGCGCACTCAGGCGTTTCGAAAGGTGACATTGCCACAAGCCATGCGCCTGATGATCCGGCCCTTGGGGGTCAACATCAACGCCCAGATCAAAGGCACCGCCCTTGTCGCCGCGATCTCTGTGGTCGAACTGACTTACACTGCCCAGCGCTATATCGGCTCAACCTATAAGCCGTTCGAAATGTTCTTTTTGGCGGGCGTGCTTTACATCCTCATCATCACCGTGACGGGCAAAGGCATCTCTTATCTCGACCGAAAGGTGCGCCTGCCATGAGCCATTGTCCTGTCCTGAAATCCAGCATGAAAGGCGCGCGCCATGGGTCTTGATTTCACCGTTGTCCCCGCCTACCTCGACACGATTTTGATCGGTGTGTTGTGGACCATCGCCATCACCGTCTGCGCCGCCCTCCTGAGCTTTTTCGGTGGTATCCTCTTTGCCGTGATCGCGCTTTACGCGCCGTGGTTCCTCCGGCTTCCGGTGCGGCTTTTCGCATGGCTCTTTATGGGCACGCCGTTGTTGTTGCAGTTGTTTCTGATCTATTTCGGGCTGGTCGAGCTTGGCATTGATTTGCCTGCTTTTGTCGCCGGTGTGATCGGGCTGGGCCTGCACTTTGCGGTCTATAATTCTGAACTGATCCAAACCGCGATCCTGGCCGTAGACAACGGTCAGATGGAGGCCGCGCGCACCCTTGGCTGTTCCCGCGCGCAAGCCCTGCGCAAGGTGGTGATCCCCCAAGCTGTGCGTGATGTGATCCCGCCGATTGGCAACAACATGATCGCGCTGCTCAAAGACTCCGCCCTGGTCTCCGTGATCGGCGTATCGGAACTGACGCTTTCGTCACAACTCGCCATTGGCCGCACCTATCGCCCGTTTGAATTCTACGCCGTCGCGGCCGTGTTTTACTACGTCGTCAATCTCGGCATGGAGGCCGTTATGCGCCGCATCGAACGTAAAACCTCCCTCTCTCGCTAAGCTTTAAGGACCTGACATGACCGAAGCTCATAAATTCGTCGACATCCGTCACGCCCAGAAAGCCTATGGCGATCTTGAGGTGCTCAAAGACATTTCCCTTACCGTGGACCGAGGCGAAATCGTTGCCATCATCGGCCCATCTGGGTCGGGCAAATCCACGCTGTTGCGGGCGATCAATGATCTGGATTCGCTCACCGGCGGCGAGGTCTGGCTTGATGGCGTGCAGATCAACAAAGACCTGCCCTATCGCCAATATGAAAAACATATCAATGCCATGCGCCAACAGGTCGGGATGGTGTTTCAACACTTCAACCTCTTCCCGCATCTCTCGGTGCGCGACAACGTCACCATGGCGCCAAAGCTGCTCAAAGGTCTCTCCGACAAAGAGGCCGACAAGCTGGCCGAAGAACAGCTCAATCACGTCGGCATGTTGGAGCGGATTGATTACTATCCCTCGCAACTTTCCGGCGGTCAAAAACAGCGCGTCGCCATCGCGCGCGCCTTGGCGATGCAGCCGAAATTGATGCTGTTTGATGAGGCCACATCGGCGCTCGACCCGGAGCTGGTCGAAGAGGTCAATCTGGTGATGAAACGCCTCGCCGAAGAACACATGACGATGATCATCGTGACCCACGAAATGGATTTCGCCGCCTCCGTCTGTGACCGGGTGATCTTTATGGACAAGGGCGTTGTCGTTGAACAAGGCCCGCCCAGCGTCGTGTTTCAAAACCCGACAGAAGAGCGGACCAAAGAATTTCTGCGCAAACATCTTGCCCAGCATCACGCCCAAAACGCCGCCGAAGCGGCGGCCCTTACTGCCGCACAAACCAACGAAGGTGCAAAATGACCACCGAGCAGTCCAACCTGTTCTACCTCGCCACCCAACCGCGACCGTTTCTGGATCATGGCGAGGGGATTTACCTCTATGACGAAAGCGGCAAGCGCTACATCGACGGCTCATCCGGCGCGATGGTGTCCAACATTGGCCACTCAAACCCACGCGTTCTGGCCAAGATGAAAGCGCAGATGGACAAAGCCACATTCGGCTACCGCCTCCATTTCCGCACCCACCCCTCCGAAGATTTGGCCACAAAACTTGCGGGTTTGATGCCCGAGGGGTTGGACCGGATTTTCTTTGTCTCCGGGGGCTCGGAAGCGGTGGAAACCGCCGAAAAACTCGCCCGCCAATATGCCGTGACCCAGGGCCAAAGCAGCCGTTGGAAAGTCATCGCCCGCACGCCCGCCTACCACGGCGGCACCTTGGGCGCGCTGGCGCTCACCGGGGGTAAACTCTTTGCTGGCCCCTTTGCGCCGATGTTCCAAGATATGCCGCATGTCAAAGCGCCGACCTGTTATTTGGATCGTGACAACCTGAGTGACGAAGACCGCGGGATCAAATACGCCGAAATGCTGCGCGAGCGGATCGAGGCGGAGGGCGCGGACACGGTTTTGGCCTTTATCATGGAGCCCGTGGGCGGCGCGTCAACTGGCGCGCTGGTCGCCCCGGACAGCTATTACAAACGCATCCGCGAGATTTGCGACGAATACGGCGTGATCCTGATTTTTGATGAGGTCATGACCGGCGCGGGCCGCACGGGGACGTTTTTGGCCTGTGAACATTGGGGTGCCACCCCCGACATCATCGCCATGTCCAAAGGCTTGGGCGCGGGCTATGCGCCTTTGGGTGCGGTCGCTGCGCGTCGCGAGATGGTCGATGCTTTGATGGAGGCCGGAGGCTTTTTGCACGGGTTCACCTATGCTGGAAACCCCTTGGCTTGCGCCGCCGGTTTGGCCGTCTTGGAAGAGATGGAAGAACAGAACATCGTTCAGAATTGCGCGGCGATGGGGGAGGTTTTACACGCCCGGCTCAAGACCCTGATGGACCGCTATCCCTTTATCGGTGATGTGCGCGGCAAGGGATTGTTGCAGGCCTTTGAACTCATGTCGGATCGCGACACCAAAGATCCCCTGCCGAAAGAGATGAACGCCCATTCCGAGCTGGTCGAACTGGCCTATGCGCGCGGTCTCATCCTCTATTCCCGCCGCACCCGTGGCGGCGTTGAGGGCGATCACTTCCTCGTCTGCCCGCCACTGATCATCACTGAGACGCAGATTGACGAGATCATGGCGATTTTGATCGACAGTTTGGACGCCTTTGCCGCCAACCACGACCTGCCGGTGATGGGCCAATGAGCCTGCCGGACAAAACCACCACGATCGAGGCGGCCGTGGCGCGCATCCCTGATGGGGCGACGATCATGGTCGGGGGCTTTGGCGTGCCCGGCACGCCCTTTACGTTGATCCGTGAATTGGTGCGTCAGGGTCAAAAAGACCTCACCCTGATCAAAAACGATGCCAATGAAACCGGGATGGGCATCGACCTTTTGATTGCAAATGGACAGGTGAAAACCCTGATTTCAACCCATATCGGCCTCAACGCCAATGCCATCTCCGCCCTCAATTCGGGCCGGATTAGGGTCGAATTTTGTGCCCAAGGCATCCTGGCCGAACGCATTCGCGCCGGGGGGGCGGGGCTTTCCGCAATTGTCACCGATATTGGTCTCGGCACAGAATTGGCCGAGGGCAAACAGGTGGTGGAGATGCACGGCAAACGCCTTTTGGTCGAAAGCGCTCTACGCGCCGATGTTGCCCTCATTCATGCCGACTGCGCCGATCCGTTTGGCAATCTCACATATGCCGCCACGGCACGGAATTTCAATCCGCTGATGGCCATGGCTGCCCCTATGGTGATCGCTGAAGTCGAAACCCTCGGGCCTTTGGGAAGTCTCTCCCCCGAGGCCGTTGAAACCCCCGGAGCCTTTGTCGATCACGTCGCGGAACTCTCTGAACTTTCTGAGGATTACGGCATTGTCAGACGCTAACCCCCTTGACGCACGCGCCCGCATGATCGCCCGCGCCGCCCGTGAAATCACCGCCGGTATGGTGGTTAATCTTGGCATCGGTTTGCCGACCAAAGTGATCAATCACCTGCCCGCCAATTTGCCCGTCTGCCTTCATACCGAAAACGGCATGACCGGAATTGGCGCCACCCTGCCCTATGAGCGTGCTGACCGAAACCTGATCGACGCGGGCGGGGCCTATGTCTCGCCCATCCCCGGCTCCGCCTATTTCGACAGTGCCGTGTCCTTTGCGTTGGTGCGCTCTGGTCGGCTGGATTTGACCATGTTGGGCGCGTTCGAAGTGGCACAAAACGGCGATTTGGCCAATTGGAAAATCCCCGGAAAATTCTCCCCCGGCGCAGGCGGCGCAATTGAATTGGCACAAAAGGCGCGGCGTGTGGTGGTGATGACCACGCACACGGATCGGCACGGCAATCCGAAGCTGCTGCAACAGTGTACGTTGCCCCTGACCGCCCAGCGCCGCGTGGCACGGATCTTTACCGATCTGGCGGTGATCGACGTAACGGCACATGGATTTGAGCTTTGCGAATTGGCGACGGGCGTCACCGTCCAAGAGGTCACCGAGGCCACGGGCGCGCCATTGATCGTACCTGACACTGACATTCCTACCTTTTGAGGCATCCCATGGATCAAGAGCTTTCCACCCGCATTTTGTCAGCGGTCGATGACCTGTTTGATCAGGAGATCGCGTTTCTATCTGAGCTGACATCGCACCCCTCGACGCGTGGCTTTGAGCAAAGCGCGCAGGCCTTTATGGCCTCCGAACTGACGTCGCGCGGTATGGCGGTCGATCAATGGCAGATCAACGTCGATGACATCAGCCATCTGCCCGGCTTCTCCCCCGTGCTTGGCCCGTATGAGGATGCCCAAAACGTCGTCGGCACCCATAAAAGCCGAACCCAAAAGGGCCGCTCTTTGATCCTCAATGGCCATATCGACGTGGTGCCCGCCGGGCCGCTCGACATGTGGGACAAGCCGCCGTTTGAACCGCATGTGGCCGATGGCTGGCTCTATGGGCGCGGCGGTGGTGATATGAAGGCGGGACTGGCGTCAAACCTCTTCGCCCTTGATGCCCTGCGTCATCTGAACCTTGCCCCCGCTGCCGACGTGCTTTTTCAATCCGTCGTCGAGGAAGAATGCACCGGCAACGGCGCGCTGGCGTGTCTCGCGCGGGGCTATACAGCCGATGCCGCGCTGATCCCCGAGCCGTTTGAGGAAAAACTCGTCACCGCGCAGATCGGAGTGATTTGGTTTCAGGTGCATCTTAAGGGCGTGCCGACCCACGTTGCATATGCGGGCAGTGGCGCGAACGCGATTGAGGCGGCGATCCCATTGATCCATGCGCTGCACGAAATGGAACATCGTTGGAACGCTGCCGACAAACGGCACAAAGATTTCGCCCATCACGACCATGCGCTGAACCTCAATATCGGTAAAATCCAAGGCGGCGACTGGACCAGTTCCGTGCCCGCATGGTCGGTCATAGACGTGCGCATGGCGATTTTTCCGGGCCAGGACATCGAGGCCGCAAAGGTGGAGATCGAACAGACCATTTATGAGGCCGCGCGGCAAAACGCTTTTCTCAAAAATGCACTGCCGGAGGTAATCTATCACGGCTTTATGGCCGAAGGATATGCGCTTTCAGAAGACACATCCGCCACGGCACAGGCCGCGATTGGGGCATTGGAGAGCGCACATTTGACCACCACGGGCGAGGCCTTGGATCACGCGGCCATCACCGCCACGACCGATGCGCGGTTCTTTGGCCTTTACGCCGACACGCCCGCGCTGGTCTACGGCCCGCGCGCCGAGGCCATCCACGGATTTAACGAACGCGTGGAGCTGGAAAGCATCCGCCGCATCACAGGGGCCACGGCCCTGTTCATCGCCGATTGGTGCGGCGTCGAAAATATTTAAGGACCGAACTCATGCGCGAAGCCGTTATCGTTTCCACCGCCCGCACGCCGATTGGCAAAGCCTATCGTGGCGCGTTCAACAACCTCGAAGGCCCGGCCATGGCCGCCCATGCGGTGCGTGCTGCCGTGGCGCGTGCAGGTCTTGAAGGGGGTGAGATTGAAGAGGCCATTTTCGGATCGGCCCTGACCCAAGGCTCCACCGGCATCAACGTCGCGCGCCATATCGTGCTGGCCTCAGGGCTGCCCGATACGGTCGCGGGGGTCACTCTGGATCGGCAATGCGCCTCGGGTCTCAATGCCATCGCATCGGCTGCCCATATGGTCATGGCGGAGGGCGTCGATGTGGCGCTTGCAGGGGGATTAGACTCTATTTCCTTGGTTCAAAACACTCACTGGAACGGCTACCGCTACCCATCTCCGGGCGTGCCGGATGCCTATTACATGTCGATGATCGAAACCGCCGAAGTGGTGGCCGAACGTTATGGCGTTACGCGCGCGGCGCAGGATGCCTATGCTTTGGCCTCGCAGAAAAAAACCGCAATGGCCCAGGATTTGGGTCTATTCTCCGATGAAATCGTCCCTGTTGAGGCGATTAAAACCGTGACGGATAAAGCCACAGGCGAAAGCCATGAGGAGACCGTGCGGCTGGAGGCGGATGAATGCAATCGCCCCGGTACAACGCTTGAGGGGTTGAGCAGTCTCAAAGCCGTGCTTGGCCCGGACAAATCCGTCACGGCGGGCAACGCCAGCCAACTGTCGGATGGGGCCTCTGCCTGTATCGTCATGTCGGCCAAAGAGGCGGAAAGACGTGGATTAGAGCCGCTTGGCGCCTTCCGAGGCTTTGCCGTGGCAGGGGTCGCCCCCGAAGAAATGGGCATCGGTCCGATCTATGCCATTCCGCGACTTTTAAAACGTGCAGGCCTGACCATCGACGATATTGATCTTTGGGAGATCAACGAAGCCTTTGCCGCGCAATTGCTCTATTGCCGCGACACGCTTGGCATTCCTGATGAAAAACTCAACGTCAACGGCGGTGCGATCTCCATCGGCCATCCTTATGGCATGTCGGGCGCGCGCATGGCCGGGCATATCTTGCTTGAGGGCAAACGCCGCGCTGCACGTTATGGTGTGGTCTCAATGTGCATTGGCGGTGGCCAGGGCGCGGCGGGATTGTTTGAAATTTTTTAATTCACATCCCGGGGCCCAATCTTTTGTATAGAGTTATATGAATATCAGATTCGGACACCGGGGGCACCATGGCACGATCAACCACACTTCTTCTTCGGGCTTTGGCTGTTGCCCTGCCAACAGCCCTTGGGATCACCAGTGTTTTGTACTCGGACACCCTGCGACAGGCCCCCGCCGCCGCAGAGGTCAAACGTCCGCCCACCGCCGTGCGCGTGATCACCGTGCAGCCGATCGACATGGTGCCGCATGTGATCGGCTATGGCTCCGTTGCCCCGGTGCGCGAATGGCGCGCCGTGGCGCGGGTTCCGGGGGACATCATCGAGACAGCGAAAGGGCTTGCCCCCGGCGCGGTGATGCCCGAAGGCGCACTGTTGTTTCGGATAGATGACAGCGATCTGCGTCTGGATTTGGCGCAAATCGACGCGCAGCTGGCCTCCTCCCGGCTGCAAGACGACACGATCAGTGCCAGTCTTGAATTGGCGCAGGCCGACCTGAGCCTGATGCAAAATGAATTGGCGCGGCAACAAACGCTGGCGGAGCAAGGCGTGGTCACCCAAGCCGCGCTTGACGCGACCCGGCGACAAGAGTTGACAGCCCGCACCAAACATCTTGAGCTGACACATCAGCGCGCGCTCAATGTCGCCAATCGCGATGTGCTTGCCACCCAACGCGCCTCCGTCGAACGTGCCCTTGGCTTTACCGAAATTCGCGCGCCTTATGAGTTGCGTCTCACGGAGGTGACCGCCGATCTGGGTCAATTTGTCGGGGCTGGGCAAACACTTTTGTCCGCAGAGGGCACCGAAGCTGTGGACATTGCTGCGCAGTTTCCGATTGGCCGCATTGGCCCGCTGTTGCGACTGGCGGGAGAGGGCACGAGCGCGCTCGATCTACGGGCTCAGGTGCGCATTCCCGCGCCGGACCATGCCGTGATCTGGCCCGCCACAGTCGAACGTGTTGGCGAGGCGATTGATGCCCAAACCCAAAGCGCGGCCATCGTTGTGCGCGTTACTGATCCGCTGGGGCAAAGCGTGGCCGGGGAACGCCCGCCATTGCGCCGCAATATGTTTGTGGAGGTGGTTCTGTCCGCCCCCAAATCAGCGCAAATTGTTGTGCCAAGTGACGCGGTGCGCGACGGCACGGCTTTAGTGGTCTCCGCCGAGGGCACGCTTGAAAACCGCAAAGTTGTGGTTGGCTTCACCTCGGATGACATCGCGGTGGTCACACAAGGCCTGAGCGCGGGCGACGTGCTTGTCGTCACCGATCCGACCATTGCGGTGCCCGGCATGGCGGTCAAACCCGTCGAAGATACGGCCCTGATCGCCAGTCTCGCCGCCGCCGCTTTGGGGACACCCGCGGGTGCGCCTGTTCCCGGTTCAGGTGGCGGGTCAGGCGCAGGATCCGGCCAAGGATCCGGCATGGGTAAAAAATCGGAGCCGCAGGAATGATCCGTCTTTTCGCCACGCACCCGACGGCGGCCAATATCCTGATGATCATCCTCATGGGGCTGGGCCTCTTGGCTCTGCCGATGTTGCAACGTGACACCTTTCCTCTGGTCGCGCCAACGGATGTCGAAATTCGCATCCCCTATCCCGGCGCTGCGCCCTCTGAGGTCGAAACCGGGATTTGTAGCGTGGTCGAAGAGCCGCTTTTGCAGATCGACAACCTGGATGAACTGACCTGTCTGTCGCAAGAAAACGCCGCCGTGTTGACCGCTGTGATCTTTGAGGGGGCCGATATGACACGGTTCCACAATGACATCAAAGACGCGGTGGGCGGCATTTCCACCCTACCCGCCAAGGCCAATGACCCGGTCACCCGCGTGGTCGAACGTGTGGCATCTGTGGCCTCTGTCGCGGTCATCGGGCCGGATGATCCGGCGGTACTCTTTGCCTATGCCCAAACATTCGCAGATCGCCTGCGCACCGACCCCGAGATTTCGCAAGTCACAGTCAACGGCTTCTCGGATCGCGAAATTGCCATCACTTTCGATGCATCTGCGCTCGAACGCTTCGGCCTCGACATGTCTGAAATCACCGCTCTTTTGGCCAAACACAGCCTCGATATGCCCGCAGGCTCGCTCGAAAGCGCCTCCGGCGATGCCGCAATCCGGTTCTTGGCCGAAAAACGCACGCCCGCCGAGTTGGAAACCATCCCTTTGATCAGCCGCTCCGGCGGCGGAGATGTGCGCTTGGGCGATGTGGCCACGGTGCGCGCGGGCTTTGATGATCCGTCTCAGGCCAGCTATTTCGGCCAGAACCGCGCCGCGATTGTTGCCGTGAGCAAAACCGCGAGCCAAGACGCCCTCAGGGTCAAAGCCGCGCTCGACCGTCAAGTTGCAGAGGCGCAACGCGACGCCCCCGGCAACATCACCCTCGCCATTTCACAAGACTCAACAGGCAATATTCGTGATCGGCTTCGGATCATCGGAGACAACGGCCTTCAGGGGCTGATTTTGGTGTTCTTCACCATGTGGCTGTTTTTCGGATTTCGCATGTCGTTTTGGGTCGCCCTTGGGCTTCCGGTGTCCTTCCTCGGCGCAATCTTTGCGATGCAGCTTTTGGGCTACACCATCAACATGATGACCATGGTGGCACTGTTGGTCGCGGTCGGGCTGTTGATGGACGATGCAATTGTGATCTCTGAAAACATTGTGCGCCGCCGCCAGGCCGGGGAAAGCGCCCGCGATGCCGCCGTCAATGGTACGCGTCAGGTGTTGCCCAGTGTCATCGCCTCGTTTCTGACCACTGCGATGATCGTTGGGCCGCTGGCCTATATGGCGGGCAGTATTGGCGCGATCCTGAAATACATTCCCATTGTGCTGTTGATCACGCTGACCGTCAGTTTGGTTGAGGCGTTTTTGATCTTGCCGGCGCATATGCGTCATGCGCTGGACCGCGATATGCGTCCGGGGCAGATCAGCCGGTGGATCAATGGTCTGTTTGAGCGCCTCAGAGATCGCGCCATCGTGCCTTTGGCCGAACTGGCGCTGCGCTATCGCTATCTGACTGTTGGGCTGACGCTGTTTGTCATTCTGTTTTCCGTGGCGCCCTATACCGGCGGTTTCATCAAATATCAAAGTTTCCCGACGCTTGAGAGCGACACGGTCGAAGCGCGGCTATTGCTGTCGCAAGGTGCACCTCTGGAACGGACCGAGCAACGGGTCGCCAAGGTCGTCAAAGCCCTTGAACAGATGAACGCCGACTGGACCCCGGATCAACCGGACGGACAGGCCTTGGTCCAAAGCTACACGATCACCTATGGCGTCAATACGGATGCGGCGGGATCGGGCGCGCATATGGCCACGGTCAGCGCCGCGCTTTTACCCGCAGGTGTGCGCACAACCGCGGTCGGAGACATCCTCGGCCAATGGAAAAAACTCACCGGGCCGATGCCGGACATGGCCGCGCTACGCTTTACCGACAAAGAACGCGGTGCGGGCGGCAAGCCGATTGACCTGCGCTTGACCGGCGATGATCTGGATGAACTCTCCGTCACCGCGCGTGAAATTCGGCGGTTTTTCCGCGACTTTGACGGTGTGCGCGATGTGACGTTTGATCTGCAACCCGGCAAGCCCGAGATTGTTGTGACCCTGCGCTCTGAAGTCGCCAATGCTCTTGGCGTCACGCCTCAAGCCATCGGGAACGAACTGCGCGCAGCCTTCAAGGGCGACAGTGCCGTGAGTTTTGTCGATGGGTACGGTCAGGTCGATGTGGTTGCTCGCCTTGCCGCCACCGATCGGCGCAGCCTGTCCGATATCCTTGACCTGCGCGTTCCCGCCGCGAATGGCACTCATGTGGCGCTGAGCGCCGTGGCCGATCTGCGCCTGACCCGTGGCTTTGACACGATCACGCGGGTCGACGGCAAACGCACGGTGCGTGTGCAGGGTTCGATTGATCCGGCCATTGCCAATGCGCGCGAACTGATGGTCGCGCTCAAATCGGACTACCTACCGACCTTGCCAGAGCGCCATCCCGGCGTCTTTGTTTCGATCTTGGGTGAGGCCCAAGATACCGCCACCACTGGGGCCTCCCTGGGCCGCAATATGATCGTCGGCTTGATCGGGGTTTTCCTGCTTTTGTCGTTTCATCTCAAAAGTTTCCTGCGCCCCGTCGCCATTCTCGCCGCCATCCCGCTTGGGCTGGTCGGCGTGGTTTGGGGGCATATGGCCTTGGGATTGCAACTGTCGCTACCGAGCCTTGTGGGACTGGCGACGCTGGCCGGGATCGTGGTCAATGACTCGATCCTTTTGGATGCCTTCATGCAAGACAAACGCAACGCTGGGAGCGGGATCATCGAGGCCGGACGCGAGGCGGTGCGGGAACGGTTTCGGGCGATTTTCCTAACCTCCTTGACCACGGTGGTCGGGCTTGGACCATTGCTTTTTGAGCAAAGCACACAGGCGCAATTTCTGCGCCCGATTGTCGCCAGCCTTGCCTTTGGCCTAACGGTTGCGACGGTTTTGTCGCTGTTTGTGACGCCCGCTGTGGTCGCGGTTTTGGATGATCTGCACTTTGGAAAAAAACGCCCGATCCCGCGTGAGAGCGTGGATCAGGCGTAAGATCGAGAGAGATCCTTTCGAACCGAGCCAAAGAGAGAGGAGATTACGCTGCATTCTCTGCGTGACGCGCGGGCAAAATCTCTTCGCCAAAGGCGCGCATTTGGTCCTCGGCCCAGAACCGAATGTCCTGAGTGCGGACCTTTTCGCGGTTTTTCTTCATCCGACCACGGCGTTCTTCTTCTGGCATTTCCAAAGCAAATTGGATCGCGCCATCCATCGACTTATGCGAGAACGGATTGGTCGGCACCGCCGAGGCCAATTCCACCGCAGCCCCGGCAAATTCGGACAGCACCAAGACCCCGTCACCATCGGTGCGCGCCGCGCAATATTCCTTGCACACAAGGTTCATCCCATCGGCCAAAGGCGTGATCCACGCCACATCGGCCGCGCGGTAATAGGCCACGAGATCGGTGAATTTCACCGGCCGGGAAATCAGCGCGACGGGTTGCCAATCGAAGCTACCATAGCGGCCATTGATCATCCCCGCCTGATGTTCAAGATCGCGCTGGATTTCCTCATAGGAGGTCATTTCGGAATTGGCCGCCACCGAGACATGCATCAAACGCACCTTGCCGCGCAGGTCAGGACGGGTTTCCAAAATCCGCTCAAAACTTTGCAGCTGTTCGATCCCGCCCTTGGTGTAATCGGTGCGCCCGACCGAAAGGATGAGCTGTCCGTCGCCGATTTCTTGCTTGATCTCTTTGACCCGTTTGGCCGTGGCCTCATTGGCCACCACCTCTTCGATATAATCGACATCAACGCCCACGGGGCTGGCCTGAAGGCGCACCGTGCGGCCCTCATAGCCGATTTCGGTGACCACACTTTGTTCCGAGAGCGCAGAGGTTTCGGGCACCATATCCGGGTGAACCTTTTCGCGTTTCAACGTGTCGACCTCCAACAGGGAGCGGGCGGAGGACACAAAGTTGTTCACGTAGCGCGGAATGTGGAAGCCGATGACATCACAGGCCAAGAGGCTTTCCAAAATCTCTTTGCGCCAGGGCAGCACATTGAAAATATCGGCGTTCGGAAAGGGCGTGTGATGGAAAAACGAGATTTTGACATCCGGGCGCAGCGTGCGCAAATAGCCCGGCACCAGCCAGAGGTTGTAGTCATGGACCCACACAACCGCCCCTTCGGCGGCTTCGGCGGCGGCAGCTTCGGCAAAGGCCCAATTCACCTCGCGAAAGGTCGGCCAATCGACGGGATCGTAGTTGTAGCGTTCTTTGAACCCGTGCAGGATCGGCCAAAACGCCTCTTTCGAAGAGACATGATAGAAACTTTTAACCTGTTCCGGCGTCAGCGGCAGGCGCGAGACGGTATAGGTGCCATAGGCATCGTCAATTTCGATCACCCGCTCAAACTCGGGGTTGGCGGGGTCTTTCGCATGTTTCCACGCGATCCACGCGCCTTTGTCGACACGCCCGAAAAAGCTTTTGAGCGTGGGCACAATGCCGTTGGGGCTTTTGTTTTCGCGGTATTCGATTTTCCCATCCACCTCGACCTCTTCATAAGGTTGGCGGTGGTAAACGATGACAAGATTAGATGACATATCAGACTCCTTTTGGGATATCGTGAAGCTCGAACGCGGCGATGGCTTCCAAAATACCGGCGGCCCCATGGGCCTTGGCGTGATACACGGTATCTATGTCATGAAGCCGCTGCATGAGGGCGGTTTCCGAATTGCCGACGGCCACGGATGGGAGGCCAGAGATCAACATGGACAGATCGTTCATCGTGTCCCCGGCGCAAAGAACACGCTCCTCTGGAATGCCTAGATGGTCGATCAAACGCCGGATCGACGGGCCTTTTGACACACCTTTTGGCAGGACATCGAAATAACGATTGTCGGAGATGAGCCAATCGAGCCCCATCGCTTCGACCTTCGCTTCCGCCGTCACGTCATAGCCGGTCGGCGTCAGATCGTAACTGACGCGATAGCGAAATTCGGTGGGCTGGAGCTTGAGCCCCGGATGATCGGCAAAGGCCTCGCGCACGGCTTGGCCTTGGTCGTTCCACCGTGCGGCGATGTCTTCTTCGAGGGTGGCAATCGGGGCGATGGACCCGTCCGGGCGGACCTCGGCAATCGTCGTGCCAACATCGCCGACAACAAATTCCGGCCACGGCAGGCCCTGCTCGCGGCACATCTGCATGATAAATTCCGGGTCGCGTCCGGTGACAAAGATCAGACCCACGCTGTCGCGGTTCTCTTCGATCCAAGAGTAAAGGCGTTGGCGATCCTCAGGCGTGCCGCCCAAGAAAGTGCCATCAAGGTCGGTCGCAAGGGTAAAGCGGCGCGCGGCGATGGCCGGGCGCGGTGTGGTGTGTACGTTCATGAGTCAAACGGCTCCGAATTGTAGCGGAAGATCGGGGGAAGGATGATCTATTGAGAGATCAAGCGCATAGGGTTCGGCCTCAATCGGGCGAGACCACAATGCGGTGAAGGCCTCACGCAAATCGGACCCTTTGTGCAACACCGCATTCACCGTCTCACAGATCGGCATGGAGACTCCAAGACGACGCGCGAGATCGGTCACAGAGGCGGCGTTGACCTCGCCTTCGACCACGACCGAACGCCCCTCAAAACAGGACGGGCGTGCGATGCCCTGACCCAATTGATAGCCCAAGGACATGTTGCGCGAGGTGGTCGAAGAACAGGTCAGCGTCAGATCACCCGCCCCGGACAGGCCGGTGACGGTTTCGCGTTTGCCGCCAAGCGTCTGGGCCAAAAGCTTCATCTCATCGGTGCCACGGGTGATAAACGCCGCGCGGGTGTTCTCGGCAAAACCCGCGCCCGACATCATCCCACAGGCAATGGCGATCACGTTTTTAACTGCCCCACCGACTTCAACCCCGACAAGATCGTCAGAAACATAGGGCCGAAACCCACCGCCAGACAGTGACATTGAGAGGCGGACAGCCGGGCTGCTTTCCGGTGTCAGCCGATCCTGATAGGCGAAGGGAAAGGCCACTGTGGCCGCTGTCGGATGATCCAAAGCGGTTTCATGAGCAAAGGTCGGCCCGGAAACCGCACCAACCGGATGGCCGGGCAGTTCTTCGGACACAACCTCGGACAAAAGGTATCCGCTGCCACGTTCAACGCCCTTACAGGCCAATGCGATCGGAATGCCCGTTGGCAGGTGGCTTGCTATGGCCTGACACATCGGACGTAACGTGGCCGAGGGCGTCACCATCAAAACGGCCTCAGCACCCGCAAGCGCATGAGCCAGATCGGCAGTGGCGGTCAGACCGTTTGGAAGGTCGACCTCGGGCAGGTAGTCAGAGTTTTGATGAGTGAGATTGATCCGTTCCGCCAGATCGGGGCGGCGTGCCCAAAGGCGCACCTCACGTCCATTGCGGGCCAAAACGGTAGCGAGCGCTGTCCCCCAACTGCCTGCGCCAAGCACAGCGATGCGGTTGTAGGGAAGCGACGGGGTATGGGAGATAGAATCCTTGATGGGGAGCTCCTTTTGGGTGCTCTAAGGTCTGTTCTGTTATTCAGGTTCTGCGCGCCCCACCCGCCTCATCACCAAGGCAGCGCGGCAAGGAGCAAAGACCAGCCAGAAAGGCGTCGCGCTCTACGGGTCGATCTATGAGAGACCGAACGGGTCCGCCGCGTGGACCACGTCGCATAGATAGTCTTTTTTGAGAGTTTTTTCAACCCACCACGCCGCATTGCAGAAAATAGCATTGATATCACAACAAAATCTTTCCAGATCCGCAGGATCAATCGCAGCAAAGATACCACCCTCAATCACCGATTAAAACGGGCACAGGGTCTGTCGTTTTTTGCAATGCAGGAGCCATCCACACAGGACCATTCACCGTTCGAGGTGATGGTGGAGCGATCCAGCTTTTCGCCGCGTTCATTGCCACAAAGCGTGGCTTGGCGTCCACGCTCCATGCTGACAAAACCTCTGGCAAAGGCCTTAGTTTGTGAAGCTTGGGAAGGGCGGGCTCATGCTGCCATTTTGGGCGAAATCTTTGGTCCAAGGACTGGAGCGGATTTGGATCGTCAGCCTTGCTGAGACGACAATAGCTCCAAACGCGCCCGGTACCCAGATTTAATATGCACACGGGCAGCGTGTTCCGCAGCATCTCCGTCATGCGCCGCAACCGCGTCAATGATCGCTTGATGTTCATCCTGTGCTTGGACGCGCCGTTTCGCAATGCTGTAGGTTGAACCGGGCAACAAGCTGAGATGAATACGCAGGTTTGCGAGCGCATCAATCATATAAGCATTGTGAGAGGCGCGCACAATTTGCAGATGGAACTGTTTGTTGTGGGTTTTGAGCGTGTCGGGATTGTCCACCCCGACATCTAAGCTGACGAGTTCTCGCAACAGGCTAATTTCGGCAGGGGTGGCGTATTCCGCGGCAAGCCGCGCGGCCATACCTTCCAAGCCTTCACGCACAGCAAAGAGCTGGCGCAAATGGTCGTAATCCAGATGTGAGACGATCAATCCCCGCTGTGGCCCATGTTCGGCCAGTCCCATCGCATGAAGCCGGTGCAAAGCTTCGCGTACCGGGGTGCGCGAAATCCCAAGTTGCTCGGCCAATTCGGTTTCCCGCAGCCGAGTGCCCGGTGTCAGTTTCCCATCTTCGATGGCATCCAGGAGTTGTTCCAAAGGCGTGCCGCGATGCATGTTTTTTTCCATTATGGCTTTCATGACCGATGAAACTTTCTGTTGGGGCACCCTAATACACGGCCCGGAAAGGAATGGGCCGCGCCAGGTCTGTATACATAAGGTCCCAGTGAAAGCCAAGCTTGACCTCAAGGACACTATGCCGCACAGCGCCACAAGTGCGTCGCACGTGTGGCTACGCATCATGCAAACGATCAAATCCCGTCCGCAGGTCACGGATCAAGTCTTTTGGATCCTCAAGCCCCACATGAATGCGTATGGTTTGACCCATTGGAGTCCAATCGGTGGCGGTGCGATAAACTGTCGGATTTGTGGGAACAAGCAAGCTTTCGAAACCACCCCAGCTTGAGCCCATGCCAAAAAATTGCAGGCCATCGAACAGCCGGGCGAGACGGCCGCGATCCGTTTCACTGATAACGAAGCCAAACAAACCGGACGCGCCAGAAAACTGGTTTTTCCAAAGCGCATGATGCGGGTCTTGTGGGCGCGCGGGATGCATCACCCGGATCACCTCACCTTGTTGCGCGAGCCAATCTGCAATGGCCAACCCGCTGGCGTGGTGCTGGCGCATCCGCAGTGGCATGGTCCGCAATCCACGCAAGGCGAGATAGGCGTCATCTGGGCTGACGCAAAATCCAAACCGCAGATAGGTTTCACGCAAACGATCATAAATCTCTTCTGTGCAGGCGATGGTGCCCAGCATGATGTCGGAATGCCCGGAGATGTATTTGGTGCCAGCTTGCATGGAAATGTCGACACCATGTGTCATCGGCTGGAAAAAGTAGCCAGCGCTCCATGTGTTGTCGATTGCTGTCACAACGCCATGCGCGCGCGCAACAGCAACGATAGCATCGACATCCTGGACCTCAAAGGTCTGCGATCCGGGAGATTCCATCCATATGAGTTTGGTTTCAGGGCGGATCAATTCGCTGATACGTTCGCCAAGCGTGGGGTCGTAATAGGTGGTTTCCACACCCAATCCCCGCAATACGAAATCACAAAATTTCCGGGTTGGACCATAGGAACTGTCACTTACCAAAAAATGGGCACCGGGTTCTGCAAAGCTCATCAGAATATTTGAAATGGCACTGACACCAGAGGGAGTCACCAGAGCGCGTTCGCTGTGTTCCAATGTGCAAACGGCATCTTCGAGGGCATGGGTTGTGGGCGTGCCACGACGTCCATACCGCAGGCGCGCGCCCTCTTTGACATCCAATGCGGCGAGAGTGGGAAAGAGGATCGTTGAAGCACGGTAGACCGGGGTATTCACGGCACCAAAGTGCTGAGCTGGGTTGCGTCCGCACTGTGTGAGTTGGGTGTCAAATTCCATGTCATCAGAGGTCATAAACGAGGATTCCTTGTCATTTTCGGTATGCGCGGCGTCTTTGCGATGCTTTTGCTCGCTGTTGCACTCTACTGAAAACATTTGTATACACAGAATCAGAAGGCGTCAACGACATGACTAAATCCGTCAGTGCGAACGGACCCAAGAACGCCAAAGACCCAACAGATGAGGACTAAAAATGAACAAAGATTTCAAACTGAAAACCGCGTTGTGCGCCATCGGCCTTGCCACTTTGGGGAGCGCTGGCTTTGCTGATTCGGGCGATACGCTTGCAAGCGTCAAAGAGCGTGGTGAAGTGCTGTGCGGCGTGCATCCGGCACGTCACGGCTTTGCTGCGCCAAACAGCAAAGGGCATTGGGATGGCTTTGAAGTGGATTACTGCCACGCTATTGCCGCCGCGGTTTTTGGCGATGCGGACAAAGTGCGGTTTGTCGCCCTGTCATCGCAACAACGTTTTCCTGCCATTCAGTCTGGCGAGGTCGATGTCTTGGTGCGCAATGTGACTGCAACGCTGGGGCGTGATACGGCACTTGGCCTGAACTTCGCGCCACCGATTTTCTACACTGGTACAGGTTTTCTTGTGCATGCCGACTCTGGCGTGAAAACGGTCGAAGATCTGGATGGGGCCACCATTTGTGTTGCCCCCGGCTCAACCACAGAACGCAATGTGGCGCAAATTTTTGCGACCCGCGGCATGGACTACACACCTGTTGTGATCGAAAACAACAAACAGCTTGTCGATGCCTATGTCACCGGACGATGTGACGCCTTGACCAAAGACAAGGCCGCTCTTCCAGGTGTGCGCGCCTATGACACCGAAAACCCGGCAGAACATGTGCTTTTGCCCGGCATCTTTTCCAAAGAACCGCTGGCCGCGGCTGTACGCCAAGGCGACGACCAGTGGTACGATTTGGTGAAATGGGTGACCTATGCCACGTTTAACGCCGAAGAGTTGGGCGTCACTTCTGAGAATGCTGGCGACATGAAATCTTCTGACAACGTGGATATTCAATCGCTTTTGGGGGTCACGGGCGACTATGGCTCCAAGCTCGGTGTGAGTGAGGATTGGGCCTATAACGTCATCACCCAAGTCGGAAATTATGCAGAAATCTATGCGCGCCATTTTGGCCCGGGCAGCCCGGTGGAATTGGATCGCGACCTGAACACTCTTTGGGTCGATGGAGGTCTGCTTTACGGTTTCCCAATCAAGTAACCCGCTTGCGGGAGCTGTCGCCCGGCTGTGACGTTTTGAAGTCCGGCGACAGCCGTATGAAGCATGATATCCAAAACCTCACGGGAGCAATCAGTGACACATATTGATGGGAGTGATCAGCGCGGGGCCAAACCGCGCCAGACGCTCAGTACTCTTCTCTACAGTAAGAGTTTTCGAACGGCTGTGACCCAAGTGGTCATGGCGGCAGTCGTTATCTTTATCGGTCTCTTTCTTTACCAAAATGTTGTCGAAAACCTGCGGGCGCAAAATATCGCGACGGGATTTGGATTTCTGGAACAAACGTCGCAATTCGACATTGGCGAAAAGATGATCACATACAGCGCGCGCGATAGCTATGGCCGCGCCTTTGTTGTCGGGCTGCTGAACACTCTGTCGGTCTCCGCAGCCGGAATCTTTTTGGCGACCCTTATCGGGTTCACCGTCGGGATTTCGCGGATCTCAAGCAACTGGTTGCTGTCCAAAGTGGCGACAGGATATGTTGAAATCGTTCGTAATATCCCGGTGATCCTGCAGGTAATCTTTTGGTCGGTGCTGTTGCGCAACCTGCCAAATGCGCGCAATGCGGTTGAGGTGTATGGCGTCGGCTTTCTCACCAATCGTGGTCTGACCTTTGCTGTGCCCGCAACGCATCCGATCCATTCTACGATGGGAATTGCACTTGTGGCTGGTATCGTCTTGGCCATTCTCGGGTCGATTTGGGCCAGACGCCATCGTGAAAGTACCGGAACATACGTAAATATGCTCTGGCCCTCTATCGGACTTGTTATCGGGCTTCCGGTTCTGGCTTGGCTGTTTGGCGGCGCGCCCACTGCCATTAGCTATCCTGTGCAAAAAGGCTTTAACTTTCAAGGCGGCGTCACCATCTCGCCGGAGTTTACCGCCCTTTTGATCGGGATCGCACTCTATGCCTCTGGGTTTATCGCAGAAATCGTGCGTGCCGGTCTTCAGGCCACGCCAAAGGGACAGATCGAAGCGGCCCGTTCGATGGGCTTTCGTCCATGGTTTGTGACGCGCTATGTCGTACTGCCGCAGGCCTTGCGTGTCATCGTTCCGCCTTTGACCAGCCAATACGTGAGTCTGATCAAAAACAGCTCGATTGCGGTGGTGGTCGGGTATCCTGATCTCGTCAATATCGGCAATACAGTTATGAACCAAACGGGGCAGGCCGTTGAAGCGATTGCCGTAATGATGCTCGTCTATCTGACCATCAGCCTGATCACATCCACCTTTATGAACTTTTACAACCGCCTCGTGGCGATCAAGGAGCGTTAAAAGATGACAACACAGTCTCAACACGCGCCGAAAATGGCCACCCCCCTTGAACCCGTGATGCAATTCGATCCGAATGCAAAAGTACCCTTTGCCAAATGGGTGCAAAAACACCTGTTCACCTCCCTTTGGCAAAGCCTCATGACGCTTGTCGTTGCGGCGCTCCTGCTTCGCTTTGCCTGGTTTGTGTTAAAATGGGGAGTGATTGACGCCGTATTCTACACCCCTGACCCGGACGTCTGCCGCGCGGCGGCGGGGGCCTGTTGGGCCGTGATCGTGGAAAAACACCGCCCGATGCTCTTTGGGCTTTATCCCTATGACGAACATTGGCGTCTGGTGATTATGATGGTGGTCTATCTCTCCACGATCGTGGCGTCGTTGATGCCAAAGCTTTGGAACTTTAAAATCCTCATCCCACTGTGGATTCTTTCCGTGACCTCGATTGGCATCCTGATGTTCGGCGGCGTGTTGGGTCTCGTTTACGTTCCGACGTCTGAGTGGGGCGGGCTGCCGCTGACGATGATTTTGTTTTCCGGAACGGTTCTGATTGGGATGCCCGTTGCCGTTGTGCTCGCTTTGGGGCGGCGTTCGCCGATGCCTGTGGCGCGCGGCGTCTCCGTGGTTTTCATCGAGGCGCTCCGTGGCGTGCCGCTCATCACCATCCTCTTTGTCGCGGTCAACGTGTTTCCGTTGTTCCTACCGGCTGGGGTTGAGGTCAATAAGCTGTTGCGGATCACAGTGGGCATTGCGATCTTCTTTGCCTGCTATCAGGCGGAGGTGATCCGCGGCGGGCTACAGGCCATTCCCACTGGCCAATATGAAGCAGCGGCATCGCTCAACATGAGCTATTGGCAAACCACCCGCAAAATCATTTTGCCGCAAGCGCTGCGTATCAGCCTTCCGGCGATCACCAACCACATCATCGCGGCCATGAAAAACACGTCTTTCGTGATCATCATCGGGCTTTTTGACATTCTGACGGCGACCACTGCCGTGATGCAGGACCCACTATGGCGCCGCTATTATATCGAAGCCTATCTATTCGTCGCCGCTGTCTATCTCTTTTTTGGCTACGCGCTCTCCCTCTATGCACGCCAAGTCGAAAAATGGATCAACTCGGGTCGCATCTGACTGTGCCCGGATAGGAGATACTCATGTCCAACATCATCGCCCAAACTCAATCCCCCTCACCCTCACCCTCACCCTCACCCTCACCCTCTCAGAGGCTTGACCAAGGGCCCATGATCAAGCTCAGGGATGTGTCCAAATGGTATGGCCATTTTCAGGTGTTACACGATGTCAGCCTTGACGTCCGTAAAGGCGAACGTGTGGTGATCTGTGGCCCTTCCGGGTCGGGAAAATCCACGCTTATTCGCTGCATCAACCGTCTCGAAGAACACCAGAAAGGCGAGATCATCGTCAACGGTATCGAGATGACCGACAATGTAAAAAACATCGAAAAAATCCGCCGCAACATTGGCATGGTGTTTCAGTCGTTCAATCTTTTTCCACATCTCAATGTCCTCGACAATTTGACCATCGGACCGATGCTGGTGCGGCACATGAAAAAGAAAGACGCCGAAGAGTTGGCGATGCAGTTCCTTGAAAAGGTTCGCATTCCAGAGCAGGCACAAAAATACCCGCTTCAACTTTCTGGCGGCCAACAACAGCGTGTCGCGATTGCGCGTTCGCTCTGTATGCAACCCGAAATCATGCTGTTTGACGAACCAACCTCTGCGCTTGATCCTGAAATGATCAAAGAGGTGCTCGATACCATGATTGAACTGGCGGACAGCGGCATGACGATGATTTGTGTCACCCACGAGATGGGATTTGCCCGTACTGTCGCGGATAATGTGATCCTCATGGCCGATGGAAAAACGGTCGAAAGCGGCACGCCTGAAGAGTTCTTTGGCAATCCAAAGAACCCGCGGACGCGCTTGTTCCTTGAACAAATCCTCAAACATTAAGGCCTCCCCAGGGCGGGTTCTCCCCTGATCCGCCCCACATTTTTACAACCCACATACTCTCTTGGCTAAAGGAGATCCCTCGTGTCCGCTTTGACACTCGACCTTGCGCGCCTCGCGTCAGGGCTCAGATTGTGTGACCTCTCTGACCCTGCTCAGCACTGGGCCAAACGCGCCATCACGGACACGCTGGCCTGCGCTTTGGCCGGGGTCAATGAACCTGCGGTGCGACTGGCTGTGGGCGTTTTGCCCGCAAGCCCCGGCCCCTCCCTGGTGTTTGGAACCGGGCACAGGCTGCATCCTTTGGATGCCGCACAAATCAATGGCATTGCTGCTCATGCATTGGATTTTGATGATTGCAATTTGGAGATGGACGGCCATCCGTCCGTGTCCATTGTCCCCGGCCTTTTTGCACTGGCCGAAGCACGCAACGCCTCCGGTGCACAGGTCCTGACCGCCTATGTCGCCGGGGTGGAGGCCGAAATTCGCCTCGCGCGGATCGCCAATCCTGCCCATGCGGAACGTGGCTGGCATCCGACGGTGACCTTTGGCGTGATCGGGGCTGCAGTGGCCGCCGCACATCTCATGCGTTTATCGCCGGAACATACCGCCACCGCCATGTCGATAGCAGCCTCTTCTGCGGCGGGGCTTCGGGCCAATTCCGGCACAATGACCAAACCGTTTCACGCCGGACAGGCCAATCGCAATGGTGTTCAGGCGGCTTTGTTGGCCGAAGCGGGCTACACCGCGCGCCTGAGTGCGCTTGAACATAAATTCGGTTTTTTACGAGCCTTTGGTGACAGCTTTGATGTTGATCCGGGCCCCGCATTGGACGGCTGGGGCAAAGACTTTGCACTTTTGTCGCCTGGGATCGCGATCAAGCAATATCCGTGTTGTGCGTTTATTCACTGCGCGATCGATGCCGCCGCTCAGCTGCGCGGTGACATCAAGACCGCTCAGATTGAGCGCATTGAGGTGGCGCTCCATCACAAACGGCTCAAAAACATTGATCGCCCAATGCCAAAAGACGGGTTGGATGCCAAGTTTTCAACCCAGCACCTCACAGCCCGTGCCCTGATCGACGGCACCGTCGGCTTGGATGATTTTCATCCAGAACGGGTGCTTGACCCAACTGTGGTCGCTTTGGCCGCCAAGGTCGCTTTGGTCCCGCACGAGGAGGGGCTTTCGATGGGACTTGTTCATGTCTGGCTCGCGGATGGGCGGCATTTGTCCGCAGAGGCGACCGTGGCCATGGGACGCGACCCGTCCAATCCGATGACCCAATCACAGGTCCGCGCAAAATTCCACGATTGCGTCCCGCCCTCGGATCAAAGCACCGCGCTGTTTGACGCCTTGATGCAGCTTGAAACCTTCCCCTCGCTCGCGCCGATCACCGCTGCGATATGCCCCCCGCCCCCCAAATAAAGACCGGAGGAAACCATGTCTTTGTCTTTTGAGCTTGCCACGCGCGCGCAAGCGCTTGATCCCGAACATTTCGACCCAGAGGCTTTGGGTTTTGCCCGTGTGGCGATTGCCGACATGATCGGTTGCGCTTTGTTGGGCGCCCAAAGCCAAACCACACACTCCGCGCTTTTGACCGGCGTTCATGGCACTGGACCCTGCCATGTATTGGGTCGTCATGAGCGGTTGAGTCGCCTTGATGCGGCCTTTGTGAATGGTGTCTCCGGTCATGCACTTGACTACGACGACACCAGCAAATCGCTTTCAGGGCATCCGACCGTCATCATCATCCCGGCCATTCTTCCACTGGCAGAAACCATGGGGACCACCGGGCGAGAGTTGCTCGACGCTTATGTGATTGGCGTCGAAGCCGCGACCCGTTTTGCGCGGGGCGTAAACTTTGCCCATTACGAAAAAGGGTGGCATCCAACCGCCACGCTTGGGATTTTTGGCGCCGTGGTTTCGGCGGGCATTTTGTTGAAACTTGACACCAAAAAAATGGCCCATGCGATTTCCATGGCCGCCTCTTTGGCATCCGGCATCAAAGCCAATTTTGGCACAGACACCAAACCCCTTCACGCAGGGCTGTCTGCGCGAAATGGTCTTTTTGCCGCCTTGATGGCCGCAGACGGTGTCAACGCCTCCCCCACCGTAATGGAACATCCTCAGGGTTTTTTGGAGGTCTTCAACGGCAAAGGCCATTACGAAATTGAGCGGATGCTGACCGGATGGGGCGCGCCGCTTGATCTGATGAGCCCTGGCATTTCGATCAAAAAATACCCCTGTGTGTACAGTGTTCACGCGGCGATTGATGCGGTGATCGCACTGCACAATGGCCCTTTGAGCGACAGCACACAGATCGCGGATGTCGTGGTCCGGATGCACCCGCGCCGACTTTTGCCGCATGTGCGCAATCCGGCAACCAGTGCTTTGAATGCCAAATTCAGCCTGCCTTATGCTGTCGCGCGGGGGTTGGTGAACGGTGCAGTGCAACTTGAGCATTTCGAAGAGAGCGCCTTGCACGATCCCGAGGTCACTCGGGTGATGGAGCTTATTCGAATGGAAGAAACCGACCCCGAGTTTTCCGATTATGGTGCCGAGGTGCAGGTACGTCTCAAGAATGGCAGCACAGTTCGCGCGTTCGTCGACGTTCCCCTGGGGCGCGGACCAGAATCCCCACTGCCACAGGAAATGCTTGAGGCCAAATTTCGCGACTGCGCCAGCCGCAGTCTGAGCGATGCAGGAACTGCGGAGGTGTTTGACATGCTGATGCGCCTCGACTCGTTGCCCGATGTGGCACAGCTCACAACCACCATCGCCTCCGCCACGCTGTAGATCAGAGGAAAACACTATGAGTTTCGCAAAACACCTTTCCGAATGCGCCCTGTCGATCCGGCTCGACACGCTCCCTGATGCGGCCCTTCACATCGCGCGCCGCGCTGTCGCAGATACGATTGGCGTTGCCCTTGCCGGCCGCTCCGTTCCATATCTGACCACTCTTGAGGCAACGCTTGAGATCACATCAGCCGTAGGAGAGGCCACTCTTTGGGGAGCGGGTGGCGCAAAGGCGTCGGTCCTTCATGCCGCGATGGTCAATGGTACGGCAGCGCACGCGTTGGATTTTGACGATTGCTCGACAACGATGGGCGGGCACCCGTCGGCCCCAATCGTGCCTGCAGTTTTGGCCCTGTCAGAGCAACTTGATGCCTCCGCGGGACAGGCCATTGAGGCTTATGTGACGGGGGTCGAGGTCGAAACCCGTCTCGCCCGCGGACTTTTGCCGCATCACTACGAAAAAGGCTGGCACCCGACCGCCACGCTTGGGGTCTTTGGCGCGGCAGCCGCCTCTGCCCGCATGTTGGGCTTTGACGCTGCCGCTATGGCCAATACTTTGGCCATGGCGGCATCAATGGCCACAGGATTAAAATCCAATTTTGGGACCCCGGTCAAACCGATACATGTGGGGCAAGCGGCACATAACGGCGTCTTGGCCGCCCTGTTGACACAGCAGGGCATGAGTGCAAATCCAGAAGCGTTTGAACATAATTACGGTTTTTTCAACCTGTTCAATGGTGCGGGCACCTATGACATCCAGGCGATTTTGACGGGCTGGGACGGGCCGTTGGAACTGCTTGATCCAGGCATTGCGATCAAACAACACCCCTGTTGCGGCAGTGCCCATTCCGCCATTGATGCCGCGCTGGCCTTGGTATCCGAACATGGCATTTTCGCACCCGAGCGCATCGCTTCGATTGCCACTCAGACCCACGAACGCCGTTTGGCGCATACCAATCGCTCCGACCCAAAGTCCGGTCTTGATGCGAAGTTTTCAGTGCAGTTCCTCACCGCCAAAGCATTGACGGCAGGGCGGTTGCGCCTTGGGGATTTTGCGGATGACAGCTTTTTGACCCCTGAATGTGCCGCCGTTTTGCCAAAGATCACCTCGACAGGACATCAAAAGGAGGACGCCTATTTTGGCCAAGTCTCCGTGACCTTGACGGATGGGACAATTTTACAAGCCGACGCCTCCACCCGATTTGGCCGCGGCCCGACCAACCCAATGAGTGACACAGAACTGAAAGAGAAGTTCACCGATTGTGCCGCAGGCACTTTGGGCGAACAAGGTGCGTGCGCGGCCTTTTCCGCCTGCCTTGCGTTGCAACCTCAGGACAGTCTCGTAGACCTCCTCCAACGGGTTTCCGCCAAGGAGGCCTGCTGATGATCACCTTATACGCTCGCCGCGATTCCTCAAATTGCGCCAAAGTTTTTTGGCTACTCGATCTGCTTGATCTGCCTTTTGATCTTATCCCTATGGGACGCGGATCTGGCGCGCGGGACACTGTTGCGTTTGAACGCCTCACCCCGTTTGGCAAGGTTCCCGTGATCACCGATGGGGCGCTGGTCGCATGGGAATCAAACGCGATTCTGCGGTCTCTTGCCAAACGCACACAGCGCAACACCGTGTGGCCCGAAGATCAGAGGCAACAGACCCGAATAGACGGCTGGATGGACTGGACTTCCCTGTCACTGACGCCACCTTTGACTCGGCTGCGCAAAGTGCGAGCGGCAGGTGGCGAAGGCGAATTGGCTGCGGTGATCGAGGCCGCTACTCTGCTTGATTGGCAATTGGGCCAAAGCCCGTTTATCGCAGGCGACACATTGAGTCTGGCAGACATCGCGGCGGCCCCCTCAGTGTATAGATTGGGGCTTTTGAGCGCGCAGGAGCCAAACCTTCCGAAGCTGCCACATCTTTTGGCCTATCGCGAAACGCTTGAGACAGATCCGCTTTATCGGCTGCATATTCGCGATGCGCTAACCTGATCGCCCGAAGGGGTGCCTCTCCGCGCCCATTCCCCAGCCCTTTCATGAACCAAACGGAGCGCCCCCAGTGACGCCCTGACAGGAGAGCTTTGCCATGTCACAACATCCCCTCCCTTTTCTGTTTTATCGTGGCGGTACGTCGCGCGGGCCCTTTTTCAATCGTGCGGACCTGCCCGAAAACAGCAAGCAATTGGCCCAAGTCTTAATCGCAGTTATGGGCGCGGGGCAACCCAACAACATTGATGGGATTGGCGGTGGTGTGGCCGTCACCACGAAGGTGGCAATGCTGTCGCGGTCAGACGATCCCAATGTCGACATCGACTATTTCTTTGCTCAGGTTTCAGTGGAGGAGCGGCGTGTCGATTTCAAACCAACCTGCGGAAATATGTTGGCGGGGGTTGGTCCAGCGGCCATTGAGATGGGATTGATAACGGCGCAACAGCGGGAAACCCCGGTGAGGGTGCGCGCAGTTAATACCGGGGCGTTGATTGACATTGTGATCCAGACGCCAAATGCGCAGATGCACTATGAAGGCGCTGCTGCGATCGACGGTGTTCCAGGCACTGCGGCCCCCGTCTCATTGATGTTTCGCGAAACCGTAGGCGCAGGCACTGGCATGATGTTGCCGACAGGCCTGCCTCTTGATGTGATCGACGGGATTCCAGTCACTTGTCTTGACGTTGCGATGCCGGTGGTGATTGCACGCGCCGACACCTTTGGTCTCACAGGCTATGAGACGGCGCAAGAGCTTGACGATAATATGGTTTTCACGGCACGTCGCGAAAGAATACGAGTCCAGGCAGGGGCACTGATGGGGATGGGAGACGTGTCCGATAGCGTCACGCCCAAATTTGCCCTGATCGCGCCCGCACAGCAGGGTGGACAAGCGTCAGTGCGGTATTTCATGCCCGTACGCTGTCATCCGACCTTGGCGGTGACCGGCGCACAATGCCTTGCCAGTTGCCTTTTGCTGCCCGGCTCAGTGGCCGAGGGTCTCTGTTCAGTGCCTGAGCGTGGACCTTTGGAGATTGTGTTAGAACATCCTTCGGGTCAGATGGCCGTTAGTGT
>NZ_AMRK01000005.1 GCF_000299875.1 Celeribacter baekdonensis B30 | reverse complement strand
GTGGAGCAGGAGCCACCCACCTCATCCGCAAAGGGCCGGCAGCGACACCGCGCGAGGGGCGACCAGGCGCTTGGCCCTGCGGCGCAGCGAAGGTCGGGAACGAGCCCTCTCTGTTGGACGCTCCACGATGTGTAGATGACCGCTCTCGGTTTTCATGGTTTTCGCTCGAGAGATTCTATAGAGTTCTTATTGGCTCTCTGGCATCCCCTGGAAAACGAAAGGTCTGTGCGGCATTATGGATCGGCCCTTCCAACTTCGTGCTTTGGGCGAGATTGCTATCCGGTGTCGCAACTTCGAGGCGATGCAGGAATTTTACGGACACGTGTTGGGCCTTCCCCGCCTTCGACCCAGCGATCGGGGCGGACATCGTGATGGGATCGCATTCTATCGCTTCGGCGAGAGCTTTGGAGGTCATATTGCGGTACTAGCGCTCTTTGCCGAGGATGCCGAGGATGCCGAGGATGCCGAGGATGACCCCCTTTCCGTTGGACGCCAATCTTCGCTGCACCATCTTGCGTTAAGCCTGTCCTGGGACGAGCAGGAAGACGCCTCAGCATGGCTTCGGCAAGAAGGCTACGACGCGCGGTTCGAAGACTTTGCTTGGACCGGCTGGCGCGGGTTGTTCACACGCGACCCGGACGGCAATACCGTCGAGCTGGTTGCTGCATCCCACGAGTGGCACATAGAATAAGAAAAGTTCGGAACGTTTGTGAACCTTCGCCAAAAAAAGCAGCCATTCGCCGTCATTGCGGCGAAAGCGCACTTTATCCGCTCACCGGACCTTGCTGCTGCCTGCGGCGAAAGTCCGGTTCGAGCCCATAGTGACCGATGCTGCGCGTTGCATGAGCGGCCTCAATCTGATCAGATGGGTTATTCGCTAAAGAAGAAGACAACTCTTAGAGTGCACATTATGAATGAAATCAGACCCTTAGTTTACCTGAAATTCAAGCCATGAAGGGTAGAGAGCGAAATGCCCCGTGCTGGTGCGGCTCTGGCAAGAAGTTCAAAAAGTGCCATCTCGGCCGAGATGCTCAGCCGAAGGGAAATCCCTGGGACGCTGTGAATGTAAACCGAAAAGCCTTTTCCCAAAAGAAGTGCTGTGCGCGCGACGTAGGTTTAGGTGATTGTGATGGCAGCGTGATCAAAGCTCATACTGTCTCGCGCGGACCGAACCTGACCAAGATCGCAAAAGATGGCCACGTGCTGCACTATGTTGCGAGCATATCGGACATGAAAAAGAACGGCGGAAAGCTATCTGTGAAGAAGATCGGCATCAAAGATGCGTCAGTGTTCCACGGCTTTTGCAGCAAGCATGACCGAGAGCTTTTCTCCTGTATCGAGAATGAGATGTTTGCGGGACGACCCGATCAGTGCCTTGCTGTGGCCTATCGCACAATGAGCAGAGAACTCTATGGGAAGGATGCTGGAGCGCACTTGCGAGAAACGTTGCGGGAGGCCGACAAGGGTTTGAAACCTTTCGAGCAATTCATGCTTCAACAGATATTGGACGAGATTAACATCGGGAATGAAGCTGCGCGACGCGAACTAAAGGCTACGCATGATGCGTTGACCACTGCACTGGTGGATGACCGTCTCGATACAATTAGTTCGGTTGTCTTTGAATTTGCGGCACCTTTACCATTCATGTTTGCAGGCGCTTGGTCGCCCTTTACCGACCTCCATGGCGTAGAGCTTCAGAAAGGGTATGCGGACGAACTTCTTGAACAGATTTTCGTTTCTTCGTTTGCTGGTGACTCCAGCGCTACGATTTGTGTTTCTTGGCGAAATATTGAGGGCGCGCCCGGGCAGGTCATCGCAGATCAGCTTTTGGCGCTGCCGGATGATCAACGAGCTTTAGCGTGCCTTCAGTTTGTAATGAAGCATGTGGAGAACGTCTTTTTCAATCCCGACTGGTTCCAAGCTTTGGATTATAAACAGAGAGAGCGGCTCAACCAGCTTGCAGCCGACGGTCTCGATCCTATGGGCAGCGCCCCATCAATGCCTGTTCAATTGGATGTAGATTTTCAACTGCCTGCGTCAGCGAGATCGTTTCGAGTTTGACCACGACATGGCGTTTCGCCTTAGCGGCTTTGCTATTTGCGGTCATTGGAGTAACCGCAGCCAAAGTCAGCTTCGTCCGCACAGCAGACCTTGCGACCCCGTTCTGATTTGCGAGCGCGGCGAACGGCGGCTTTGACAGGCTGCGCTGCGGCATGCTGATCCAGAGTTGAAGGTCGGCTCTGGGCCGGTGGCGTCGCTCCGGCGGGCGCTGCCACCGCGGCTTTGCAAAGGGCGTATTCTGCGCGTTGCTGCAGGTCGAGCGACCCGCAGCGAATCGTTTCGATTGGCGGGAAGTTCGCAGAAGGCCATGATGGCAAAAAAACTTTACTCGATTCTTGTTGCTATATGATCGTCACGAATAAGGGTCTGAGCCTTGATTGGAGCGATCCTGACGAAGTAGGAATTGGTCAAATGTGCCATGAAGAGGAAATCTCACTGACGGCTGCAAGAGGAGCTCTAAAATGAATGATGTCTCAGATTATGATTTGGGAAACTGTTTGGACAAGCAGTTTGATCTGATCCGTCACGCGTTTGAAGCAGGTGACGAGCATCAGTTTGAACAGGCGGTCCTGAGAGTGGTGAACGTTCGCCGCTGCAAGTCAAGCGGCACCTTGGACTGGCTTCGTCCATGCGAGGATGGGGATTGACTCGGCATTCTGACCCGATCGCCGTTCACCTACTTTGAGAGGGGCGGGTTCGTGTAATTTTTCGATCTGCTTCAGAGGTGGTTCTGCTTGTCTGAACAGGTTCCGGGCCTCCCTGCTCATAGCTGCCCATCTTAAGACCAATGACAATCCCTCCTGGCCAACATAACCTGACCAAATGAATTCAGGTGATTGGTCCGACACAGAGAACGACGCGGTCGTTGCGTCTTATTTCGGGATGCTCAGCGATGAGCTCTCCGTGCGCAGCTATAACAAAGCTGCGCAGAACCGGGCGTTGCAAGATCAGACAGGACGGAGCCGTGGCTCCATCGAGTTCAAACTCTGCAACGTCTCTGCGGCCTGTGTCGGATTAGGGCTTCCCATCATCAAAGGCTATCGACCGCGGTTCAATTTCCAGATGTCTCTTGCAGAGGCCGCATCTCGCTGGCTGGCGCGTCATCCAGAATGGGAGCTCGCGCTTCACCGCAAAGACGCTTCCACAATGGCTGAGCCTCCGGCGCTCTACGTCGGAACAGCACCTACCTTGCGGAATACACCGCCCCCAGAAGAGCTGGAGCAAATGCAAAGGGTGGCGCGGCGTTTCGATGTCGCGGGGCGGGACGAGCGCAATCGGGCTCTCGGTCATGCGGGTGAGGAACGAGTTTTTCATCACGAACGTCAGACCTTGCGGCAACACGGCCAGGACGCCTTAGCTCGGCGTGTGCGTTGGGTCTCCAAGGAGGACGGCGACGGCGCAGGCTATGACATCGCCAGTTTCACAATCGAAGGTCGCGAACGCCTCATCGAGGTGAAGACGACAAACGGTTGGGAGCGGACACCGTTCCACATCTCACGTAACGAACTGGAGGTTGCGAACGAACGCCGGGATGACTGGTATCTGTTCAGACTTTACGAGTTCGCTCGCGCCCCTCAGGCCTTCGAACTACGGCCTCCGCTCGACGCTCATGTCACCCTCACCGCCACTAATTTCCAGGCAAGCTTCCAATGACACAGTCATCGCGCACATGTATCACATAATGATACATTGCGGACATGATCCAGAGCACCGAAGGCAAACGTGCTGCAAGGCAAGTACGGCAAGGATTTCCCGGCGGACTTCTTGAGGCGCAGGGGGCGATGCTTTCGGTGCTGGACCCAGATGTTGCGGTGGAAGACCTGCGTTTTCCGCCAGATAACAACCTTGAGCAACTGAAGGGAAATCGCGCCGGTCGGCACTCGGTGGGGATCAACGGGCAGTGGCGCATCTGCTTCGTCTGGACGCAGAATGGCCCCGCCGAAGTCAAGATCGTCGATTGACGCTGAAATGAGACATCATGAGCCCGCTTCAAGACCCGATGCACTCAGGTGAAGTCCTGAAAGAACTGTACCTAGATCCGCTTGAGATGGGCGCGATCGCGCTGGCTCACCGCCTTTATGTTCCCCGGACGCGCATCGAGCGGCTGGTGAAGGGCTCAACCAGCATGACGCCCGATACCGCGCTGCTGCTGGCAAGTGTGTTCAAAACGACGCCGGAATATTGGATGAACATGCAGACCAATTTCGATATGCGCACTGCGGCTAGGCAGGTGGACGTGAGTGGGATCGAGCCGCTGCTCTCCTGATTCAGAAGTTGATCCAGTCACCGCGGCTTCGGCCATCTGGCGTTGGCTGAAGCGATGAACATCGCAGTTTTGGACCCATGCCTCGCGTGATCGAAGGTAAATCAGGCGATAACAACGTTGATCGGTCGTTATCAGGTCGTACCAACGTGTCTTTTCCTCGTGCCGATCCACGGGATACGCCTAGTTTTCCATCGATTACAGAAGTGCAGATAGTCAGTGCAACTGGAATCGCGCGCACATGTTAATTGTCAAAATAACTCTGAACTATATTGACACGGTTGAGTTTTCATGGATGCGGATGGTTGTTGACTTGCGAATCGCGAACCCACATGATTCGGGTATCCGTCAACAAAAATTGCCCAAGGTTCGTACATGAAATTTCGCGGCACAGCCGAGATCATCAAATGTCGTCTGCGGATAGAGGCAGGCCTTTCGATCAAAGAACTTGCGTCCCGTCTTGGGCGCAATCCTTCGACGATCAGCTTGGTCATTGGCGGTCACCGGAAGAGCGTCCCGGTCATAACAGAAATCGCACGCCTACTTGGCGAGGACCCCGAGGAACTGGCTTCGCTCCTTGCCCAACCAGAAGGAGCTGTCTCAATGACCTAGCGAAACCGACCCTGATGAAAGAACAAAGGCTCCGCAGCGCGAAGCATGCAGAGCCCTTGAAGGTTTAAGCACCTCTTTCATCCCACCACAGCAGCGAAAAGTCAACAGGCATGCGTGAGCGGCTTGCTCCTGCGTGTCCTCGCAATCCGGTGCCCACTGGCCCGGAAACAGGGATGCTTTGCCATGAATATGCCAATCGAACGCAGTCTAAACGCCCCGGTCACGCCGGTCGGTCGCGACCTATCCGGGATGCCTGAAGCCTTCCGCAGGGCCTACGGCGCCACAAAAGCGTTTCCCGATGATCTAATGGGGGAAGTCATTCGCGAAGATTACCCCGTGCTCGCTTACCGCGGTCAGCGTCGGATCAATCCAAGGTCGCGATCTTCATGCAGAATCTTCGCCGTGTATCCCGACCTTGAGACCGGCTTGCCACGTATCTATGGCATGGACAGTGGAATTGAACACGGCAACTTGGTGGTCACGCTGGTCGATCCGAGAGTTCGCCAAGTCCAAGAGCAATTCGGTCCGGTGAAGTTTCGCAAGCCGGATGGAACCAAGGGCACACATTATTTCGACCTGCTGATCACCCACAAGACCGGACGCAGAGTTGCGGTGGCTGTGAAACCAACGTCTCGCCTGGCATCCGGTCGCTTTCTAGCCGAGCTGGAACAGATTAGGCGTGCCGTGGTGCCGGGCTTGGTGGATGAAGTCCGCTTGGTCACAGAGCAGTGCTTTTCACGTACAGCAGCCATGAATGCGGCGACCTATCTGCGGTTCGCTCTGTGCCCGGATACTGAAGCTGATGCTCGCCTCGAAGAGACGGTGGCAAAACTCGAGGGGGAGCTGACCATTGCTGATCTGATTATCCTCAGTCGCACCGGCTCTCGGGGTTTCCGTGCTGTGTACCGGGCCATCTTTGAACGGCGCTTGGGCTTGGTGAGCAGCGGAAGCATCAACCTCCACTCGATCGTTCGGAGGCCGCAATGACAATCCGAATGAATTTCGACAGGGTCACACGCTACTACATCAATTCGATCCCATATTTCTTCCAGGATGCCGACGACCAGCACGCGTTCTTCCGACGAGATGACGGATCGGCCGCGGTCGAGAGGCTTTCTTGGGCCACCCTGCAAGACATCATGAAGCGACCAGACTGGAATTACGAAAAGCTCCCCCAAAGCGTCGAAGAAGCGAAGTCTCGACCTCAGCCCCACATCTGCCTCTCTGCTTTATCGCGGACGAACCAAACTCTTGTCTGTAACCGGTGGTTTTTCGTCTGTGGTCTGACAAGGAGGTATTCGGAAGGTGGACTGACCCTTCGACCCGATGACGTCGGACAACATTACCCTCACATCAAAGCCTATGCCGCAGAGGAGTGGAAGACATTCCATGAGATCTACGGGGCTAAGTACTTCAGCTCAAACGGCAACAGCTTTGGCTTCGACGCATCCCCGGCAAGCATCTTGCGGTGGTACCGCGCTGTCAAAAAAGCCGGTGGCCGTATGGATGCGCTTATCGATAAGCGCGGAAGGGCATCCAAGCTCGATATCAACCAAGACAGCTACCTTTTCATCCAACAGCAACTCAGAGAGTTTCTCCTGAACCAGCGCCATACAGGCCGTGAAGTCGTTGATAACACGATCAACGCGCTGCGTCGCGAAAACGAGCGACGAGAGGCCGCCATGCTTCCGCTGTTACAAACACGTGGAAAGACCGCGCTGTGGGAATGGCTGAAGCGTTTTGATCGCTTGGAGGTCGACGCTGGTCGTGAGGGCAGCGCGATCGCAAAGCGCCGCTACTTGGGTGTTGGCAAGACCAATCGGGCAACCCGTCCTGGTCAGACATTCCAAGTGGACGAGTGGGAGATTGATGCGCGTACGATTATTATGAATGGGCCTATCAGAGAGGGGCTCGATCAGAAGACGATCGACCGGTTGCCACGCGGGCGTCGATGGCTTTACGTCGTCCTGGACGTCGCGACCAGATACATCGTGGGTTTGCTCGTTGCGTCATCACAAAATTCAGCGTCAGCCATTCGAGCGCTGGAAATGTCTACACGAGACAAGTCGGATTTGGCAGCTGCCGCAGGCGCGGAGTCCATTTGGCACGGATTTCCATTTGAAGGCGTCGAAAGCGACACCGGATCTGCTTTCCGCGCAGGCGCGACCACTCGAGCGGTCAATGAGACATGTGCCGCCTACTCCTATCCCACCGTGGGAGAGCCACAGTTTCGCGGGACGATCGAGCGCCCATTTTTGACTTTCACATACAGGGTGATGCCCTATCTGCCTGGACAAACCTTCGCAAACCCCAAGGAACGCGGCGATTATCCGACGGAGGAAACGGCCGTCCTGACGGACGACCAATTGGCCCTGATCTTCATTCGGTATGTTGTCGACGTCTACCACAACACGCCCAATGCCGGCCTCTTCAGAGAGACCCCTGCGAAGGCATTGGAGCGTCTCAGCGGCACAGTTGGACTTCCGCCACAGTTGCCCCGATCCATGCGACGGAGGGCGTTCGGGATATCTCTGGAGCGAAAGGTAACGTCAAAAGGCATCACCGTGCTCGGCGTGGCCTATAACTCCCGCGAACTGCAGAAACTCAGACGTCGGCCGGAGAATACGAAAGTTACGCTTCACCTGGAGCCAAATGACATAGGAATGATCAGTGTGTGGACCGGGAGAGAATGGCTCGAGGTCGAGTGCAGCGTCGAGAATTTCCACGGGGTGAAACTCGACGAATGGATTGCCGTCGGACGAATTCTGCGACGCCGTTACGTTGGGCAAGCGGCCCTTGCCGCCGATACCATATGGGATGCGCTTCAGGCGATGCGGTCGCGCGCGAATGAAGCCATGCGGATCATGGGCGTGCTACCTCAACAGGCAACTGCGGAGGATATCGCGCGCCTGGAAAAGGAACTCTACCTCGGCCTGTCTGTCGTCGAGAATGAAATACCGGAACTGGACGCGCTCGATTTGGCTGACGACGGGATCGGCTACGTCATCGGCGACCCTGACGCTGGCCAAGGCGGAGCGCTACCGGGCGACGCACCTTCCACATCAGACGATGAAGAAGTCGATCTCGATGACCCTGAGGAAGATACCGACTGGTGGCAGGAAGGAGAGGATCTATGACTCTCGCCCTCCGACCGAGCGACGTTGATCGCAGAGTTCAGGCACTGCGCCGCGACATTTTCATCGACCACGCTGACGCGCAACGCATTGCGCGTCAGATAGAAAACTCGCTTCGGGAGTTTATGGCCGCAAGAGAACTTGGACACCCCGCCGACGCTCGGGGTGTCGTCGTTCTTGGGCGCAGCGGCACCGGGAAGACCAAGAGCGTTCTGCGCGCTCTTGAAACGCTCGGTCTGCAACGGACGGCCGTAGGGCATTCTCCGCGCGGTCACGTGTTCGTTCCGCTTCGGGACGATGTGACCCTCCGCAAGCTCCGCATGCTGATTTCGTTGGAGTATGGCTGGACGCCGAAGGCCCGAGATTCCGCAGAGGACATATGGCAGTATGTCGCCGCCTACATCGAGAGATTGGAAACTCGAGTTCTGGTCTTGGACGAAATCCAGCATGTTCGTGCCGCCGGGGCCAGAGACCGCCAGTCCATGCGGGACGCCCTCAAGTCACTGGTACAGCCCCAGAAAGGGCAGGTCGTCCCCATCCTGATCGGCACCCCGGATTTCGCGGAGATCCTCAACTCAGACCAGCAGTTCAAGCGCCGGTACAGCGTCGTGCATATGACCGACCTTGATCCCGGCGTGGACGCATCGCGCGCAATCAAAATTCTAGCGTGCTACTGTCAGGGAGTGGGCCTGGAACTTAGCAAGACCGTGAAGACACGAGATTTCGCCGAGAGGCTGCTTCACGCATCCTATTACGCGTTCGGCGAATTGTGTGAAATCTGCATCTTGGCCCTGAAAGCGGCACTGGTCGCAGGCGACAAGGTGCTGGAGATTGAACATTTTCGATCAACCCACGCGCAAAGGTTCGACTGCCTTCCAGAGATGAACCCGTTCATCGCTGAGGACTTCGTCAGCATACCCGCAGATGTCAACCTGGACAGGTGGGGGGAGTAGCTTTGCACATGGAAACTCAAGCGATCTCTGCGCTCCCCATCGCCTTGGCTGCCACGGTGGGCGAGCCGGCATTCTCGACCTTGTCCCGAAACGCTTCGGCAAATGCTTCGCGGTCTACCGCCGAGTTTTGCACGGCAATGGGACTTGGCAAAGCGGCTATCTGTGCAGGTGACCCGCAGCATCTCAAAGCCCTGGCAGCGCTCACCGGCTCGTCTGGCTCAGACCTGATCTTACACAGTCCACGCAAGGTCAGTGAGAAATACACTGACCTGCATGGGCAGCGTTTTCTGACCCGGTCCATCCGCAAACACGATCTGTCCATTTGCCCCAACTGCTGGCTGGAGGATCTGTCGTCGACGGGTAGCCAAGCGGACGGCTGTGCGATCCGATGGCAATGGCTGCCACGTTTCATGCCCTGTTGCAGCCACCACGAAACAGCGCTGATTGAGCTGCCTTACGCAGATTACACGACCTGCTATGATCATGTCCTGCGCGCCGAACTGTCGGGGGGATGGTTGCATCGATTGGAGGAACGGGTACAACGGCAAGCGCTGTCGGACTTCGAACGCGCGGCTCTTCTGAGACTTGAAGCTGACACGCTGATGATCGACTGGTTGGGTGATATCCAGATCGACACCTTGGAGCGATGGTGCCTGGGGTTGGGCGCCTTTATCGCCGAAGGCACCTTACGACCCAATGCGTCTCCACCTGCAAAGCGGCGCGAGCTCACTGAGCTGGGCTTCTCGATCACCCGTGTGGGCCACGGGAAACTGCTAGATGAGGTCGACCAAGCGCTCGGACGTCATTCGACAAGGCTCAGTAAGACCTGGTTCCACGGCTGGGCGCTTCAGGCCTCAATGCGGGACGAGCGGCAAGCGTTTCGGGACATCATGCTGGGCCTTATCAAGGATCAAGGCGACTACTGCCTGTTGTCCAGACATCATTATGCCCCGTCCCAAGTGCAGGTGGATGCCTGCATAAAGAAGCTTGCAGAGACAACCGACCGCTCCAGAAAGTGGGTAGGGCGTGCGTTGATCCTCGACGGCTTTTTACCGGATGGGCGAATTCCCGACGGTTTCAATGTCAGATCACGTCTCAGGGCATGCACCGCGCATATAACAACACTGGCGACGAGCCTCGGGGCGGAGCAGAGCGCAAAATTTCTGGGCATCGGGATCACCATGTTCGACGGTCTTGTGTCAGAAAGGGTGGTCACGTGCATTGCGACAAAGGCATTCAAGAAGCCGCGTTTCAGTATTGATGTGCTGGATGATCTTCTCAAGGGAATGGAAGCTCAGGCGACATTTCAGTCCTGCCATGGTGTCCGCCACGACATGATCAGCCTTTCGCATGCCACATTCGTCTTGCGGTGTCCGGCGGGGCAAATCCTTCGCTTTCTCGAGGCGGGTGAGCTGCCCGGTTCCTATATTGACCGAACTGCGATCGGGCTGTCGGGGCTCCGAATTAGCCATAAAGAGCTGCTCGCCGCGATACGTCGCCAAGAGCGTTCCGACATGACGTTGGAGGAGGTGCGGCAACGCCTGGCGCTAAGCAGCCGCGAAATTCGACAAGTTGTTTCTGCTGGATTACTCCCATCGGAGCGGCGACGTCGCAACGGACTACGAGCCGCCGCCGAACTCGTCACTTATGACGAACTCGAGGCATTCCTCGAGAAGTTTCAAACGCCGAAGACAGCCGCCCAACACCTCGGTGTATCGCCGATGGCAATGATGATGCGGATCAAGGCCGCGGGGCTTGGCTCGGCAATTTCAGGTGGTGACGCGCGAGTGTATGTGCGTGAAACGATCTTGGCGCTCTGATTTCAGATATGCTCTCCGACATCATCCGGACCGCAAGAGATAGCTAGCCCTACGACCGAGTGGTCGAGAAGGGGAAACGCCTTAACCATCTTAACTGTAAGATTAAATTTCGCCCTGTCGCTTGCGCGGCAGGGCGAACGCATTCTGGGTGCCAAGAAGGGAGGCGCTCTGCCCGCGTACTCGATGTTCTCTGGCGATACCGAAATGGGCGCGCTGTCGGTCAATGCGTTCAGCGGGGCATCATCGTACGGGCAAGACTGCGATCTGAGTGGCCGTTTCATTGACTTTTCAGCGCGACGCCGTTGAGATTCCACTCTTCCCCGGACAAAATCCCAACTTGGTTGTGAACCCAAGATAGAAAAACATTCTGGATCAATCACTTGAGAATGTGTCAGATTCCAATTTTGACCGGACATCACAACACCTTGTGTGATGTTCGCCAAAGATTGGAACTTATCCGGTTCTACTTGGCATCTTGCCCGGGCAAGACTGGCATCTGCTAATTTTCCAAACGTCTCACCGTCCAGAATCCTTCTGAACTGACAGACATTTGCCCCCTTATGATGTCGTCCCTAAACTGAGGTCTGACGAACACGGAGGGCACAGGTATGGCCAACTGGTATTCGGCCGACCTGCACTTCGGCCACCACCGCATCATCGACTTCTGCAGGCGCCCCTTCGCCTCAACCGCGGAGATGAACGCGGCGCTGATTGCCAACTTCCAGGCCTGCGTCGCGCATGATGATGACCTCTGGATTTTGGGTGATTTCGCCTTCGGTCGCGCTGATGATACGGCACAGTTCGAGAACTGGTTTCACAGCCTGCCCGGCCGCAAGCATCTGATCATCGGCAACCACGACGACGAAGCAGTAATCTCGCTCCCTTGGGCCAGCACAGAGTATATGGCCGAGATCCAGGACGGCAATCAGAGCCTTGTCCTCTACCACTATCCGAGATCACTTGGAACGGCGCAAGGAGAGGTGCCCTATGGCCCTATGCCGAACGGATGCTGGAGTTGGACCTGCGCGCCTACAGCGCCGCACAGTCCCTCTCAGGCCCCGTAATCTTCGACCGGGGCATTCCTGATATCATGGGCTACCTGACGCTTAGCGGCCTCCTCGTGCCGTCCCACGTCGCCGCAGTAGCCAAGACTGCCCGCTACAACGCCCGCGTCTTTTTGGCCCCGTTCTGGGACGAGATCTTCACACAGGACACCGAGCGCAAGCAGACCCGCGCCGAGGCCGAAGCGGCCTGTGCTGCCATGCGGGAGACCTACACCGCCCTCGGATACGAAATCACGGAGCTGCCGTACGCCGACATCGGATCACGCGGCGACTTTGTCTGCAAGCAACTGGTTATTTGACCGTCAACTCCAGATGCCGCGGCGCAACCGCTGAAGCGGACAAGCCGCGCGGTCCCTCCGGCTTCCTACTGCCTGAAGCTCCCGGCCCTGAACTGCCGTCCAGCGTGCTTTGATCATGCTGCGATGGTGCCCCTCGCCTTCGTCCATATCCGCCGAGCCGTGCAAAACGGCAGGCGCACCCGCCCGACCCGCGCGGCGATCTTTGCCATCCTGAAACGCGGCCCGGTCCTGATCGCCGTCTGCGTGGGCGCTGTCTCGCCAGGCATCATGGTATTGCTGATGACCCCGACGCCCCTTGCCATGATCGGCTGCGACTATGGAGAGGCTTTGGCGGGGGATGTCGTGCGCTGGCACGTGGTCGCGATGTTCGCGCCCAGCTTCGCAACGGGCTTTGTCATCAAACGGTTCGGTACCAGATCTGTGATGGTCGCCGGGTTGGCCCTGCCGATCGCCTCGGCCCTGACCGCAGCAAGTGGGATCAGCCAAAATCACTTCTATGGGGCGCTGAGCCTGCTGGGAGTTGGTTGAAATCTCGGTTTCATCGGCACCACGACCCTGCTGACCAGCGCCGTCTCGGTCGATGAAAGACCGGTCATACAGGGTGTGAACGATACGCGGATCTCCTTGGCATCAACGATCTGTGTTTTTGCCTCGGGCGCCATCGTCACCTCCCAAGGCTGGACCATCCTCGCGATCGGAGCCCTGCCCATCCTCGCGGTGGCGCTGGCTTGGGTCCTGTTGCCAGGACGGCATCGGATCGCGTCGGCTCAGCCATACCTACGCTGAGTGCGCCAGACGAAAGCGCGGGCCCCATGCGGGACGGGACCGATCCTAAAAAACCAAAACACTCTCTCCATTCTTCCACGAGTAGGCTTGGTAGCCATTTTTATGAATGAAAACACGGATGTTTTCGATCTCGTTGCGGAAAGGTTGATACGGGCCATCTGCTTAGCTTTAACTCGGCTCTGGACGCATTGAGTTTCAAAGCCAGTAAAGAGCGATTGCCGCGACGGCGGAGAGGAAGATCTCTGGGCATCTGTCGCATCGGGGAGTCATGCACCGCCAATCCTTGAGCCTGCCGAACATGATTTCGATCCGGTTGCGGTGTTAGTACCGGTGTTTGTCGTATTTTACGGTGGTCTGGCGCTGTAGGTCCGGGAATGCTGGCCCGTATCCCTTTGTCTTCCCATGCTTCTCTGAACCAGTCGGCGTCATAGCCCCGGCCCCCGAGCAACCACTCCACATTCGGCTAACTGCCCAGCCAAGCCCTCGCACCGATATCGTCGCTCACCTGTCAGGCGGTGACAACAAGCTGAGTGGTCGGCTCTGGCTGTCACGACACCATGCCTAGTGCTGATGCGGAAATATCGCGTATGGCGGCGACAGCGGCGCGCGTGTTGCCTTTTTCAGTGTCGATGTAGATGGCCATGACAAGCGCGTCACCTCCCGGAGACCAAAGCGCGGCTATGTCATTCGCGGCACCATTCGGTGTTGTCCCTGGCTTGTTGGCGACCACCCAGTCGCTCGATACAGCGGCGCGTATCCGATTTTTCGCGTTTTGTTCATTGCGCATCCATTTGGTGAGAAGGTCGGTGGAAGCAACGGACAGGACGCCTGAGGGCATTGTCATCTGTTGGAGGTTGTGGGCCATGGCCAGAGGCGTCGTGGTGTCCCGCTCGTCCCCGGGAATGTTAGAGTTGAGCGCCAGTTCAATACGATCCAACCGGCTTATGTCATCGCCCATTTCGCGGAAAAATGCGGTCACCGCCTTGGGGCCGCCGACGCGCGCAAGCAACAGATTTGCCGCCGTATTGTCACTGAATTCAACCGCCGCTTTGCACAGGGATCGAATGTCCATCTTGCCAGCACTGGCGTGGTCTTTGGTGACGGGGGATGTCGGCAGAAAACTCATGCCGTTGAAAGCCAGAGCTTCGTTCAGATCAAGTTCCCCATGGTCCGACCGCCAAAGACACAGGGCAGCCAAGGAGGCTTTGAATGTTGAGCACATCGCAAAACGTTCACCTGCGCGACGCTGATAGGCCTGCCCTGTCCCGAGGTTTTTGACATAGACTCCAATGCGCGCGGACAACTCACGTTCCATGCGGTCCATATAGCTGTCGGCGTCCGGCCTTGCCGTTGCATGGCTGCCCGAAAATGACAATGCGGCGGTTCCCAATACGAATTCTCTGCGTCTCAAGGGGGATCTCCATCTAGGCGACTGTCGGAACGAGGACCTAATCAGGCCCTAATCAGGCAAGGGGTAGACTTTTTCGAGCCCCGGATCACTCTGGATCGCCCCAGATGTCAAGACCGCGGTCCCGCGAATGGCGCTCCAGCATTCCTTTCGGGTGGTGACATAGGTGCAGTAGGGGTTTTCCTGCCAATCGGCCAAAAAAGCCTCCTTGAGATCCGGACTGTTCTTCGCGAGTTCGGCACGTTTTGTAGAAGCGCCAAGCGCGACACCTGCGCCAAGAGCCGCCAAAAATACCATCTCTGCGCCATAATACGCATCACCCCCAAGGAGACGAAAACGATCTGCATCATGGCCATATGCCACGAGAAGCGCGTTGTAAGAAATCGGGCTGTCGCCTTGGCCCCAATCGGCCATGTCCTTGACGCGATAGGCGGCATAGTTCTCTTCTCCGAGGTCCGCGATGAAGTCGTCCAGCATCGTTTCAGTCACACCGCGCAGCGGATCGACATAGACGACATGCGGCCCGCCGCTCCCTGCCCGAACAATCGCCACCGATCCGAATTCAGCCTCAGAAGCCTGAGCAATGAGATCATCCATCGGGTCGATACCGGATCGGAAAATGAGGTCACCGGCGCGCCAATCCCAGGCGGCTTCATCCCATTCACCGGCATGTGCTTGCAAAGCAAAAACGCATTGGAGCAGACAAGCTACGCCCGAGATGATTCGAACGCCACCTGTCCCAAGGTCGTTTGACACCTGCCTCAGCATCCACATCTTCTTCTTGCCTCTCAGCGCCACCGTTCCGTTCATCTCATTATCCGGTGATCTACCCGTCCCGTTCGTGTTGAGACACACCTTAGAAACAATGCGACGCCGCTGCCAGTCGCCGGAATCGGATAAGCGGGCATTTGCGCAGCCGCAGACCGGCCGAGATCACCATCTTTGAATACATCAACGGCTTCTACAATCCGCGCTGACGGCACTCAGCATTGGGCTGGAAAGGCCCCGTCGCTTTCGAACGGAAGGTGGCTTAAACGAGCACTTGGGGCGACAGATAAACGTGACAAGTCCATAAGAGAAAATCCGGGCGCAAACGCTGCGGGGATTGCCACATGCCCTGCTAAACATTCCTTTCAGGTGGCATATTTGGTCACGCCCCAGACCCGGGGCGATGTTACCCCACCTGACGCCCATGCGACCAGACGCCGCGAATGACCGGGGTGCCTTCGATCCGCGCGATACGGACCAGATCGGCGTGAAGCCCCTCCGCGATGCGGCCACGATCCATCAGACCCACGGCATTTGCCGGATTCGTTGTCACGGTGGCAATCGCGCGCGGGATGTCGTCCCACAGATCCGCCAAAAGAATGGCCGAGGACATCAGCGCCGAGGGCACATAGTCCGAGGACACCACATCCAACAGCCCGCGCTCGGCCAGATCATGGGCGGCGACATTGCCGGAATGCGAGCCGCCGCGAATGAGGTTCGGCGCGCCCATCATCACCGCGATACCGTGCAATTTACAGGCCTGTGCGGCCTCCACCGTGGTCGGAAATTCTGCCACCCGCACGCCATGCTGGCGCGACACCTCAACATGATCCGCTGTGGTGTCGTCATGCGAGGCCAAAACCGCACCGTATCGGTTTGCCTCGGCCACGGCGACCTCTTCGTGACGCGCGCCATAGGTGTCGCGCAGCTCCAAAAGATGGCTGACATGCTCTTCGAATTGCGTATCGGACATGCCGCGTTTTTTCTGCACATAGTCTTTGAGTTTGGAAATGTCGCGAAACTGCCGTTGCCCCGGTGTGTGGTCCATCAAAGACACAAGACCGATGCGATCCTCGGGGCCGAACTCGGCCATTTCCGCCTCAAGCGTTTCCGAACACACCTCGGCACGTAGATGCAGGAAGTGGCTGATTTTCAAAGCGTTCTGATTGCGCAGCATCATCAGTTCACGTGACAGGGAGCGTGCGTATTTGGCATAGCCCCCCGCATCCCCGGCCCGAATGATGGAGCCCACCCGCATTGCATCAAACACCGTGGTGATACCAACCGAGGCCAGTTCGGCGTCATGGGCGATGATCGCCGCCTTATGCGGCCAATCGACTTTGGGACGCGGTTCGATGTGGCGTTCTAGGTTGTCGGTATGCAACTCGATCAGCCCCGGAATGATCAAATCCCCTGCCACATCAACGGCGCCGGGTACAGAACTGCCGCCCGTGCTCACATCGGCGATTTTGCCCCCTTCCACGCGTAGAGTGCCTTGGATAACCTCGGTCTCAAGTACAATTCGGGCATTGGTCAGCGTAAAATCAGTCATCGTGTCGTCCTGTTGAGAGACGCAGGGTTTGCCCGATCAATGTCACAGAGGTGTGACACAAGAGGGCTAAGGACTGCGCCATGGAAAAGTTTAAAAGATACGCGATCTATTACGCCCCCGAACCGGGGGCCTTGGCGGATTTCGCCGCGGCTTGGTTGGGCTGGGACCCGGTTTTGGGTGTGGTCGTTGCACACCCGGATCTGCCCGGCCTGCCTTGCCCCGTGGCACAGATCACCGAGGCCCCGCGCAAATACGGGTTTCACGGCACGTTGAAGCCGCCATTTCGCCTCTCTGGGCCGCTGGAGGCGCTCATTGCCGATCTCGAAGCCTTTGGCCGCACCCACGCACCGGTCGTTTTGGATGGGCTGCGTCTGAGCCAAATAGGTCGGTTTCTGGCTCTGACCCCCACGGGCGATCTCGCACCTTTGGAACGTCTGGCGGGGGAAGTCGTGAGCGCCTTGGATGCCCACCGCGCGCCCGCTGGCGAGGCCGAATTGGCGCGCCGCCGCGCGGCGGGCCTGACGCCCCGGCAAGAGGCCTTGTTGGCCAAGTGGGGCTATCCCTATGTGATGGAGGAGTTCAAATTCCACCTCACCCTGTCCGGCAAACTGACCAAAGAGGAGGCCGTCGCCACCAAGGACGCCCTCGCCCCGATCCTTGCCCCGCTGCTGCCCACGCCCTTTGTCATCCGTGACCTGTGCTTGTTTGGCGAGGCAGATGATGGTCGGTTTCATCTGGTCCACCGTTACACTCTTTCGGGCTGAAGGGCGGCAAGAAAGGCCGCGACCGCCTCGTCGAGGGCGCCATCATTGTTGACGCGGCGCACGGGCAAGCCCGGCGCAATGTCATATTCGGCGCGGGCCAGCCGTTTTTCAATTTCGGCGCGGGTTTCTCGCCCGCGTGACGCCAAACGGTCGGCCAGCACCTCGGGAGATGCGGTGATCAGCAAAACACCCATGTTGGGATAAAGCGCATAGGCCTCGGGCAAGATCGCGCGCGAGCCGTTGAACAGCACGTCGCGGCCTTCATTGAGCGCCGTCTCAATCTCGATCGGAACGCCGTATTTCAACCCATGCGCCTCCCAATGCAGCGCGAACTCTCCGGCCGCCAGACGGCGGTCAAATTCCTCGACGCTGACACCTTCGAAATCCTCGCCGCCTGCGGCACTAGGCCGGGTGATCACCCGACGTGCCACCGCCAGATCGCGCCGCACCGCGCGCGCCGCGTCAATCAACGTGTCTTTGCCCGCCCCAGAGGGCCCGACCACGGCATGAAGGCGACCGACCATCTCAGACCTCCTTCGCGGGGGTGAAATCGGAGACATCAATCTCGCGATCCGCCACCCGTGCGCGCGCGGGCGCATCGTGGAAAATCCCGATGATCGCGACACCGCGCGCCTTGGCCTCTTCGATCAGGGTCAAAACGGTTTCGCGGTTGGTCGCATCGAGCGAGGCGGTCGGTTCATCCAGCAACATCGCCGGATAGGTATGGGCAAAGCCGCGCGCGATGTTGACGCGCTGTTGTTCGCCGCCCGAAAACGTCGTGGGCGACAGCGACCAGAGCGTTTCGGGAATGTTGAGCCGGGCCAAAAGATCACGCGCGCGGGCAAAAGCCACCTCTTTCGGTGTGCCAACCGAAAGCAACGGTTCGGCCACAACCTCAACCGTCGGCACGCGGGGCACAACGCGCAGGAATTGCGAGACATAGCCTAAGGTGGCGCGTCTGAGCGCGATGATTTCGCGCGGCTCGGCGGTTGCGACATCGACATCGCCCACCATGATCCGCCCGGATTGGCTAAGATAATTGCCGTAAATCATCCGCATCAGCGTGGATTTCCCCGCGCCTGAATTACCGATCAGCGCCACGCATTCTCCGGGGGCCACATCAAAGGTCGCCCCCGCCATCACCGGGATCACCGCCGCGCCTTGATTGTGCAGCGTAAAAGATTTGGAAACATTTTCGAGATGGATCATAGGATTACAGCCATTTTTTCCATTTGCATAAAAGATAAGTGCCAAGCCCCGAGCCGAGCATCAGCACTGTCGCGATGTGATAGCCGTAGGGGTTTTCAATCCCCGGCAAGTTCGGGAAGTTCATGCCATAGACGGAGGCGACCAAGGTGGGCGGCATGAACAACACCGCCACCACAGAGAAAATGCGGCTGGTGTTGCTTTGCTCCAGATTGATCAATCCAAAGTTCACATCGGTCAGTTGCGACACCCGCGCCGACAAGAAATCGCCATGCACCGCAAGCGCCTGACAATCGCGCACCAAAGCTTTCAAAATCTCGCGCTGCGCCTTGTCGCCGCGCTCATCCAACCCAAGGCCAAAACTCGACAGCGCCCTCTCAACCGTCAAAAGCGCATGTCGGTATTTGGCCACCTGTTCGCTTTGCCGCCCCAAAATCCGCAGTGCCGAGGCCAGTTCATCCCCACGCGGCGGCGGGTCGCGAAACGCGATATGGGATTGCGCATCCAAGGCTTTGCCAACGCCTTCGAGCAAATCGGCCAGACGCGCCACGATCTCTTCGACCAGTCCCAAAAACACCCGCCGACGCCCGGAACAGCCCGCGCTTGATTGGCCCGCGTGGGCCGCAAAGGTTTCAAACGGCCGCGGTGTGTGATAGCGCACAGTGACCAAACGCTCCGGCGTGATCAAAAAGGCCACCGGGCCAAAGCTCGGCTCCTTCATCTTGTTGAGCCCCGGCAAAACCACGGTCAACACTTCGGTATCGCCTTCGCGGTAGAGCCGATTGGAGACCTCGATTTCCTCCATATCCGCCAGCGTCGGCACAGTCACACCGAGAGCCGCCAGCGCTTCCACCTGCGTCTGTAATGGGTTCAGAAGGTCGATCCAAAGCGCCTCTTTGAGGTCGCTTTCAATCGGCATCAGTTCCAATCCAGAGGTCACAAGGCGGTAGGCATAAAGCATGGTGTCAAACCTGAAGCACGGAGGACACGAGCAGTTGCGTGTAGGCGTGTTGCGGATCATCCAAAACCTGATCCGTCAGCCCGGTTTCCACCACATGTCCTGATTTCATCACCATCAGACGGTCGGCCAAAAGCCGCACTACCGCAAGGTCATGGGTGACGATAATCGCAGACAGGCCCATTTCGCGCACCAATCCGCGCAACAAATCCAAAAGCCGCGCCTGAACGGAGACATCCAAGCCGCCCGTGGGTTCGTCCATGAACACAAGGCGCGGGCCGGTGACCAGATTGCGGGCGATTTGCAACCGCTGCTGCATCCCACCGGAAAAGGCCGTGGGGCGATCATCCATCCGATCCTCGTCGATTTCGACCCGGCCAAGCCAATCCACCGCCTGCGCCCGAATATCGCCATAATGGCGCGCACCGACGGCCATCAACCGCTCGCCAACATTGCCGCCTGCGGACACGGACATGCGCAAGCCATCACGGGCGTGTTGGTGGACAAAGGCCCAATCGGTACGCGCCAGCATCCGGCGTTCGGGTTCGGACATGGTCAACGTGTCAATCAAGCCGCGATCACGGGTGTCAAACAGGACCCGCCCGCTGTCGGTCGGAATATGGCCCGCGAGACAATTCAACAGCGTCGATTTGCCGGAGCCGGATTCGCCCACGATTCCCATGACTTCGCCGGGATAAAGATCAAACGACACATCGGTACACCCGATCCGCCCGCCGTAGGTTTTGTGGATGTCTTTGACAGACAAAAGCGGGATGGGCAAAGGCGGGGTGATTTGTGCGCTCATTGGGCGGCCTCCTCGGTCGGGCTGAGGCGCCCACGGTGGCCCTTGGCCTGCCGTCCGGCGCAATAATCAGTGTCGGAGCAGACAAACATCCGCCCGCCGTCATCATCAATGATCACCTCGTCCAAATACGTGTGTTCCGCACCGCAGAGATCACAGGGGTGATCGGCTTTGGAGGGGTCAAACGGGTGATCTTCGAAATCGAGCGAGACGACTTTGGTATAGGGCGGCACCGCGTAGATGCGTTGTTCGCGACCCGCGCCAAACAGTTGGATCGCCGCCATGTCCATTTTCGGATTGTCGAATTTCGGGATCGGCGACGGATCCATCACATAGCGCCCCTCAACCTTGACCGGATAGGCATAGGAGGTGGCGATATGACCGTGGCGCGCGATGTCTTCGTAGAGCTTCACATGCATCAGGCCGTATTCCTCAAGCGCGTGCATTTTGCGCGTCTCGGTCTCACGCGGCTCCAAGAACCGCAACGGCTCTGGGATCGGCACTTGATAGACCAAAATCTGCCCCTCGCCCAAAGGCTCCTCCGGGATGCGGTGGCGGGTCTGGATCACCGTCGCATCGCCGGTTTTTTCGGTCACGGCAATCTCGGCAGTCTTTTCAAAGAACTTGCGGATGGACACAGCGTTGGTGGTGTCATCGGCGCCTTGGTCGATGACTTTCAACGTGTCCTCCGGCGTCAAACAGGCCGCCGTCACCTGCACCCCGCCGGTGCCCCAACCATAGGGCATCGGCATTTCGCGGGAGGCAAACGGCACCTGATAGCCGGGGATCGCAATGCCTTTAAGGATCGCGCGGCGGATCATCCGTTTGGTTTGTTCATCCAAATAGGCGAAGTTATAGTCGCTCATTCTGCCGCCTCCTTATGCTGGGCTGCAAAGATTTCCGCACGCATTTTGCGGACCAATTCCATCTCGGATTGGAAATCCACATAATGTGGTAATTTGATATGCTCCAAGAATCCGGTCGCCTGAATGTTGTCACAATGATACAGGACGAATTCTTCGTCATGTGCCGGAGAGTTCGACATCTCGACGCCAAGCTCTTTGGACCGCAGCGCACGATCGACCAGAGCCATGGAAATCGCTTTGCGTTCGGTTTGACCAAAGGTCAGGCCATAGCCGCGGGTAAACTGCGGCGGCTCGATCTTGGAGCCGGCGAATTTGTTCACCGTTTCGCATTCGGTCAACTCGACCTCGCCGATCTCAATGGCAAACCCCAGTTCGGGAATATCCAGTTCCACCGCGACCTTGCCGATGCGCAACTCACCGACAAAGGCGTGACTGTTGCCGTAGCCGCGCTGGGTCGAATAGGCCATGGAAAGCACAAAGCCCTCGTCGCCCCGCGCCAATGCCTGAAGCCGCAGCGCGCGGTTGGCGGGCAGTTCCATCGGCTCGCGAGTCAAATCCGGCGGCGTGTCCTCCGAACGGTCCTCGGTCTGGATCAGCCCCTCTTTGTTGAGAAACTCGGTCACATGCGGTGTCGACTCCAGTCGCGGCGCGGCCATCTGTGCCGCCATCGCTTCGCCATCCGCCGCCAGTTTGAAATCCAGCAAACGGTGGGTGTAATCGAAGGTCGGCCCAAGCACCTGCCCGCCCGGCACATCTTTGAACGTTGCGGAAATCCGGCGGTCACACAGCATGGTTTCGGTCTCAACCGGACGCGAATGGCCGATGCGCGGCAAGGTGGTACGATAGGCGCGAATGAGGAAAATCGCCTCAATCAGATCGCCGCGCGCTTGCTTGATCGCAAGGGCCGCGAGATCGGGATCATAGAGCGAGCCTTCGGTCATCACCCGGTTGACGGCCAGCGCCAATTGTTCGCGAATTTGCGCCACCGACAGTTCCGCAACAGAGGGATCGCCCCGGCGCTCCTCGGCCAGCCAAGCATGGGCGTTGTCAATCGCCCGCTCGCCGCCTTTGACAGCCACATACATCAGTTCGCCTCCATCAGATCGGACACTCTGGTCGTGCGCGGCAGACCCGCGAGTCGGGTTCCGGCGGTGAAATAGAAATCAAGGCCCAGCGGGAACAACCCGGCATTCATTTGAAACGGCGCAAGATCGGGCAGAGCCAACAGGGCGCTGTCTTTGATCCCCGGCCCGCTCAGGCGCATCCCGTCCTGGCGCAGCGCCTCCATCTCCACGATCACCGTGGTTGAGCGATCCGGGTATTCCGGGGTGCCGATGGGGAAGGCTGTGATCGGCGAAAGGGCCTCCCATATTCCAAGCGCAAACATCGCGCGCTCTGGACCCACAATCGGCGCGCCGATGTGAAAGGCGACCCAATCTCGGATGTCCTGCGTGTCATGCGCCCCAGCCAGATAGATCGGTGTCTCCGGGTCACAGAGCGTCAGGATCAGGGTTGCCGCCGCTTCGGATACGGGTGCTGGGGCCTTGGCGCCCGAAATGTCATGGATCGTTCCGGGCCGCGCCAGCGTTTCAAGAGCAGCGCGAAAGGCGCGCGACGAGTCCTGTGGTGGGTTGGTGAAACCACCTGAGAGGCTTTGCATGTCCATCAATCTTCTCCCCGCACCATCGTAAAGAAATCAACCTTTGTGGCGGCTGCTTTTTCGGCGCGCTTAACGCGCTCTGACGCAAGCCCATCTGCCAATGGCGTCACAATCGTTTCCTGCACAGTGGACGCGTTTGCCCCCTGCATCATCGCATCCACGATCGCCGCCTGTTCGGCGTGGCGTGTGTCGCGGCCCTGCACATAGGCGTGGCCGACCTCGCCCGTTTCAAGGCGCAGCGAACAGCGCGTGGCAGTCATTTCGCCCAGATTAAACGCTGTGCCCGTGCCACCCATACGGCCGCGCACCATCACGCCGCCGATCTCCGGCCGACGCAGCCAGTCAAACGCCGGAAGCGCACCGTAAGCCGTGATTGCCGCATTCAAATCTTTGGGATTGGACTTTGCCAAAACACTCATCCAAGCCTTTCGTGCGGCGGAATCTGGCGCCTCATCTTGACTGGGGGTCGGGTTCATTTTGTTCATCTAGACACCTTGCGGATTTGTCTGTTATCCTATACAACTAGACAAATCATCCCTGATCCGCGCCCATACAGCAAGCCCTAATTCGTGAAATTATTATGACGGAGACCCCCATGCCCCGCACGATGCCCCGCACGCCCGTATGGAAATCCATCGCCGAAACCCTGAGCGAAGAGATCGCGCGCGGGCATTATAAGCCGGGGGATAAATTGCCAACCGAGGCGGAATTGTCCGCCCGGTTTGGCGTCAATCGGCATACGGTGCGTCACGCCCTGTCCGATCTGGGCGAGCGCGGCATCGTGCGTTCAAGGCGTGGCGCGGGGGTGTTTGTGCAAAGCGCACCGGTGGATTATCCGCTCGGCAAACGGGTGCGGTTTCACCAGAATATCCGCGCCACGGGACGGTTGCCCAACCGCCGGGTGTTGCGCCTTGAAACCCGGCCCTGTGATGCCACTGAGGCCAGTGTTTTGGCACTTTCCCCCGGAGAAAACGTTTTGATTTATGAAGGCTTATCCCTGTCAGGCGACACGTCCGTCGCGCATTTCATTTCGATTTTCCCGATCACCCGGCTCGCTGGTCTCGACACCCATTTGACCCAAACCACCTCGGTGACGGAGGGGCTCAAAGCCGTTGGGATCGAAGATTATGTACGGGTCGAAACCCGCGTCAGTGCCGAAAGGACCACCACCACTCAGGCGCTGCACTTGGGCCTGCGCGAAGGGGACCCGCTGTTGCACACCGTCAGCCTGAACTCCACGCTCGACGGCATCCCCGTCGAGCGTGGCCTGACATGGTTTGCCGGAGATCGGGTGACGCTAACTGTCACACCGGACTGATCCAAACGTCACGCAGGCGATACAAAGCCTCTGTATTTATTCCTGAATTATTAGAAACGTCTTAAGTGGCAGGTGTGAGTTATGGCGATCCTTCCCCCGCTGCGCTTTACGGGCGCAACCCTTCTTCGTGACGGCATATTGCAACGCCGTTCGCTCTGTGTCGAACAGGGCCGGATTTCGCGCGGCGCCTTTCCCGAGGTCGATCTGTCGGGCTATCTGATTCTTCCGGGCATCATTGATTTGCATGGCGATGCGTTTGAACGCCACATCGCGCCGCGTCCGCGCGCGCCCTTCCCGATCCGCTCGGGCCTCTCCTCTGCCGCACGCGATGCGGCGGCGCATGGGGTCACGACGGCGTGGTTTGCCCAGTGTTGGAGCTGGGAAGGCGGATTGCGCGGGCCGGACTATGCCGAGGAGTTGCTCGGCGTGTTGCAGGCCTTTGCCCCAACCGCCCTGATTGATATTCGCCTGCAAATCCGCTGTGAAACCCATATGGTCGACAGTCGGGATCGGCTTTTGGCCGCGATCCGCCGGTTTGGCGTCGATTACGTGATTTTCAACAACCACCTGCCCGAAGCGATTGACGTCGCCAAGAAAGACCCGATGGAATTCGCCACATGGGCCAAACGCAGCGGGCGCAGTTCGGAAGAATTCATCAAGGTTTTGCGCGAGGCCAAGGATCGCAAATCCGAAGTGCCGCGTCACCTTTGCGCGCTGGCCGAGGCCTTTGATGTGCTGGGCGTCACCTATGGCAGCCACGATGACCCGGACGCGGAAACCCGCGAAGAATTCCGCCTTTTGGGCGCGCATGTCGCCGAATTTCCGATCTCGGAAAAGGCGGCGGCTGCTGCCAAGGCGATGAATGACCCGGTTCTGATGGGCGCGCCCAATGTGGCGCGTGGCGGGTCGCAGTCGGGCAACATCTCGGCCCAACGCCTGATCGAACGCGGCCTGTGTGACGCGCTGGTCTCGGATTATCATTACCCGGCTTTGGCGGCGGCGGCTTGGGCCTTGGTGGACAAGGGGGTGTTGCCCCTGCCTGCCGCCTGGGCGATGATTTCCACCAAACCCGCCGAGATCATGAACCTGTCTGATCGCGGCAATCTTGAATTTGGCAAACGCGCCGATTTCGTGATCATGGATGAAGAGACCCGCGAGATCGAAGCCACAATCTCAAACGGCCGCATCGCCTATCTGTCGGGGCGGGTCGGAGAACGCTTGGCGCGCTCCGGTCGGGATGTGCGGATGGCGGCGGAATAGACCCGCCGCCTGTCCACCTACCCGTCCGCCTATTCGTATTTCTCAAGAAACGCCTCGGCAGGCAGAGCGCGAAAATCGGCAAGCGCGCGCTTCAGCGCCGCATGGCTCCAGTCCCACCAGGCCAAAGCCTCCATCCGTTCGGCAATCCCGTCCGGGTAGCGCGCCCGCAGCGGCACGGCGGGCACGCCCGCGACAATCATATAGGGCGCGACATTTTTGGTCACCACCGCGCCCGAGGCCACGATGGCGCCATTGCCGATGGTTACCTCGGGTTTGATGATCGCGCCATGGCCGATCCATGTGTCGTGGCCGATGATCGAGCGCCGGGCAGAGCGCGCGGCAAAGAACGCCGGATCGTCTTCGGCATCGTCCCAATAGTAAGACGAGCGATAAAGGAAATGATGCAGGGATGCGTTTTTATAGGGGTGATCGGTGGGGCCGATCCGGGTGAAAGCAGCGATATTCGCAAATTTGCCCAAAGTGGTGTTGGCGATGTCCGCGTATTGATCGCAATAGGCGTAATCCATGAATTCGGAGTTCAAGACCCGCGCGCCTTTACCAACCTCGCAATAGGCACCAAAGGTCGACCGGGTCACCTCGGCTCCGTCATGGATAAAGGGGGCGGTGGCACTGAGTTTTGGCATGATTTACCTCGTTGAAATCGCGGATGCCTCCGGCGGGAGTATTTCGATCACGATAAAGACTGCAAGTGCTGTCTTCTTTGCAGATCAAATACTCAGTCGCCCTTGATCAATTTGCGCCGCAGCCAGCTTGAGATCGTGTCCATCCCCATCACCATCAAGACGATGAGAATGATGTAATAGGTGACCTCTTCCCAATCCTTTTGGGTGATCATGGCTTGGGTCAGCAAAAGCCCGATACCGCCGCCGGTGATCGCACCAATGATGGTGGCGGACCGGGTGTTCGATTCGAGGAAATAGAGCACTTGCGACAAGAGCACGGGCACGATTTGCGGCAGGACGCCAAAGCGGTAGCGTTGCAGCGGTTTCGCACCTGTGGAGGCGATGCCTTCGATTTGTTTGCCGTCGACGTTTTCCAAGGCTTCCGAGAACAATTTGCCAAAAGAACCGGTGTCGGTGAACAGCATCGCCAAAGCGCCGGTCATCGGTCCGGGGCCAAAGGCACGGGACAAAAGGATGGTCCAGATCAAACCATCAACACCGCGCAGAAAGTCAAACAACCGTCGGGCCAACAGCCGCACCGCGATAAAGGGCGCAAAATTTTTGGCCGCCATGAAGGCCAGAGGCAGCGCGATGATCGCCGCACCAAAAGTGCCGAGAAAGGCCATGAGGATGGTTTCAAACAGCGCCCAAGCGGTCTCGCCATGCCGCCAAATGGCGTTGTTCCAAAAGTCATGCCATGCGCCTGCGATGTTCGGTCGGGTCGGGTCGAGTTGCGGCCCGGTGAGGACCTCCATCAACGAATGACCCGAATAGGGGCTGTCCAACGTGACCCAGAACAACTCCCAGCCGAAGTCATAGACAAAGACCTCGGTGCGCGCTTTGGTCAGCGACAGGCGCGCCGCGTCGGTGGTTATGGTCACGCGGGTTTTGGAATAGGAAATCCAGTCCGGCAAAGCCGTGGTATCGAGATTGAGCGTCACGCCATCGGTTCGGTTTTGCGTCGCCTCGATGAGGCCAAACCCCGGCACGTCATAGCGGACAATGTCGCCGATAATCTCAATGGTGCCGCCATCATCAAGGGTGATCACAGCGGCGTCATCTCCGACCGTGACCCAGCCGGGATAGTTGCTGGCGTCATAGGTGCCTTTGCGTTCGCCTTCGACCGCGACGTCAATGGTGCCGGTCCGGTTGTTACGCTCGACCACGGTTTTGTAGCTGTATGTGTCCGAGACAAGCGTCACCGCATTATCGAGGCGGGCGCGTTCAGCCAGTCCCATAATGTCGAAGGCGAAGAAAATATAGACGAAATAGCCCAACACCAACACCGGCGCGACAAAGGTCAAAAGCCGTTTGCGGGCGATCATCGCGGCGGCGCGATTGTGCATATGTTTGGGATCATCAGAGGGGGACACAAAGCTCATTTGCCGGCTCCTTTGTCAGATCCATAGGTCAGGCGGTTGCGCACATAAGACGAAAGTTGGTCGAAAAACACGATGGTCAGGAACAGCAGGATGAACACGGCAGCGGCCTCGTCAAACTTGCCCTGCCCCCAGGAAATCGCGTTTTTAAGCTCGTAGCCAATGCCACCCGCGCCGACAAAGCCGAGGATCGCGGAGGCGCGGATGTTGATTTCAAAACGCAGCAGCGCATAGGAAAACCAGTTCGGCGCAACCTGCGGGATCAGCCCCAAAAGCATCCGCTGCGGCCAGATCGCCCCGACAGAGGCGAGGCCTTCGAGCGGCTTTTGATCGGCGTTTTCATTGACCTCGGAGAACAGCTTGCCCAGCGCCCCGACGGTGTGAAAGGCAATCGCGATGGCCGCGGGCACCGGCCCGCCGCCCAAGACGAAAATCAATACAAGCGCGATGACAATCTCAGGCACGGCGCGCATCAGGTCCATGATCCGGCGAAACACCGGGATCAAACGCGGCCAAGGCGCGAGGCCCCGCGTCGCCAGCATCGACAAGAGAATGGCAAAGAATGCACCAAACAGCGTGGCAACTGCCGCGATATTGATGGTCTCAACCAATGCCGGAAGGGCATTCTTCAAATGATCCGGCAGGTTGGCGCGTTTGGTCCAGGCCTCGGACATCACCTCGGCGGGGAAATCGAGAATATGCGGCAGACCGGGCAAAAACCCGCCGGCATTGCGGTCATTGGCAATGCCAAAGCCGGAGGCCATCAGTAGGACAAAGACCAAAAGCATGATCCCGCCATAGAGACGGCGTTGACGGGTCAGCGCAAGATAATGAGCGCGCGTCGCGTCCAGGGGCGCAGCGGAGAGATCGGCCATGTCGGGAGGTCCTTGTAAAAAGACCCCGCACCAAAGCGCGGGGTCTTGGTCAGATCAAATGATCTCAGTTGGCTTGCGACAGACGTGCGGCCACGATGGATTCGTAGGCGGCATGGGTGATCGGCTGGAAGCCCAAGGTTTCGCCCGCAGCCATGCCGTAGGTGCAATCGGCGTCGGTGTTGATCATATTTTCGACCAGCGCGGTCATGGTGGCTTTGACATCAGCCGGCAAAGATTTGCGCAGCACAACCGGACCCTCAGGGATCGGTTTGGAGCGCCAGATTTCCACGAAATCGTTCATGTCCACAAGACCCGCGTCCACGGCCTTGCGGAAGGCACCGGAGTTGTACCCGTCTTCCCATGCGCCCTGGCCATCGGCCCAGGTCACGCCAGCGTCGATATCGCCATTGTTGACGGCAACGATGGTCTGTTCGTGACCACCGGTGAATTTAACCTCACCGAAATAGTCGCCGGACTCCATGGTGATACCGTCTTTGTACTGCGGGATTTCGATGGAGGGGATCAGATAGCCGGAGGTGGAGTTCGGATCGCCAAAGCCAAAGCTCTTGCCAGCCATGTCGTCGAGCGAGGTGATGCCAGTCTCTTTGCGGGCAAAGCCAATGGAGTGGTAGCCATAGGAGCCATCAAGGTTGATTTTCACCAAAACCGGCTCAACAGCCTCTGGGTCTTGCACATAGATCCCCGCGTAGGAGGACGCGCCGAGCCAGGCCATATCGATTGTGCCGCCCAAAAGGCCCTGCATCACGCCGTTATAATCGGCGGGGGCAAAAAGTTTGACCGGAACGCCAAGGGCCTCTTCGGCATAGGCGCGCAGGCATTCGTTGGAATTCAGACGGTCTTGGGCGTTTTCGCCGCCCAAAAGGCCGATGTTGAATTCTTTGATCTCTTGAGCATGCGCCGCGCCGACAAAGGCGGTGGTCGCAAGAACAGCAGCAAGCAGGTTTTTCATCTGTCTCTCCAGGTTGTATGGCCCGCCCAAGGTTCGGTAAGAGGCGCGCCGGGATGAAAGCGATTAGATCGCGACTTCGGCATTGCGGATTTCGGCCGCTTCAATGTCGTGGTGATCGCGAATTTCGGTGGATGTGGCGGCCTCGGAAAAATCCGCGCCCGCGCCATAAATGTCGCGCGCCACACCGGTTGTGAGCTGTGCGGGGGTGCCGTCAAACACGACGCGCCCGTCACGCATCCCGATGATGCGGTCGCAATAGCGCCGCGCGGTGTCGAGCGTATGAAGGTTGGCGATGACCATGCGGCCGTCCTCGTCATGGATGCGTCTAAGTGCTTCCATCACGGTTTGGGCATTCATCGGATCGAGCGAGGCGATCGGTTCATCAGCCAAGATCACTTTCGGGTCTTGCATCAACGCGCGCGCAATCGCGACCCGTTGTTGTTGTCCGCCAGACAGCGCCTCGGCGCGTTTCTCGGCATGTTGGGCGATGCCCAGACGGTCGAGAATGTCGATGGCTTGGTGAATGTCGCTCTCGGGATAGAGGTTGAACATCGTCGCCAGGGTCGAGCGGCGGCCCAACGTGCCATGCAGCACGTTCGAAACCACATCCATCCGCGGCACAAGGTTGAACTGTTGAAAAATCATCGCGCAGGTCGATTGCCATTCACGCTTGGCCTTCCCCGCGAGCGGCAACACATTGCGCCCCTCAAAGGCCAAAACACCCTCAGACGCCTCGGTCAGCCGGTTCATCATCCGCAAAAAAGTCGATTTGCCCGCACCAGAACGGCCAATGATCCCGATCATCATCGGGCGGTCCACGCGAAAGCTGACGTTGTCCACGGCGAGGTTGCCCCCAAACCGCTTTGTCAGGCCTTTGACTTCGAGCATTCTGATCCCCTCATCTCGTTGCGGGGATAAAGCACAGAGTCTGAAACCTCTTTGTGACGCTCCGGCAAAAGATTTGTAACAGCCCCCCTGCCCCTCTTTTCGCGCCTCAGCGCCAAAATCGCAGATCACGCAGAACCCATGTGCGCAAAAACCGTGCAACTTACCTTGCTCCATGCCCTGAGCACAGTATGGTGCCCCCAACCGAAAGAGCCGAGGTCGTTACCTTGCCCCAGCCCCTGTCCCCCACACGCCCCGACCCCAAGCGTCTTGCGCTGATCGTGCTGACCCTGTGCCTCGGTGCCGCGGGCGGCACCGGATTTTATCTGGCACATTTGCCCTTGCCGTGGATGCTTGGGCCGATGTTGGTGATTTTCACCTGCGTGATGGCGGGCGCGCCGCTTGAGGCGCCAAACGCCTTGCGCCCGATCGTGATCCCGGTGATCGGGGTGATGCTTGGGTCAAGTTTCACCCCCGAGACCTTTCACCATCTGGCGCGTTGGGGCCTCTCCTTGGCGGGGCTGTCGATCTATCTGGCGATGGCTGCGGCGCTGGTGGTGCCGTTTTACATCAAGGTCGGGCGGCTTGATCCGATCACCGCGTTTTTCTCCGCCATGCCCGGCGGCCTCAATGAGATGACGGTGATTGGCGGCGCGCTCGGCGGCGATGAAAAGCGGATCATTCTGGCCCATGCCGGGCGGATCGTCGTGTCGATCTCGATCATCGCGCTGTGGTTTCGGGTGATCCTGGGCTATGAGGTCCGTGGCGTGTCCTTGGCCTCGGGCCCGGCCACGTCGATGACGGCTTTAAGTGCCTTGATCCTGATCGGCTGTGCGGTTTTGGGCGCATGGATTGGCGGCAAACTCCGCCTGCCTGCACCCGGACTTTTGGGGCCGCTCTTGTTGTCAGCGGCCGCGCATATTTCCGGGCTGACCCATTCCTCGCCCCCGGCGTTAATCATCGTGGCAGCACAGGTGATCCTTGGTTCGTCCATGGGCGCGCGGTTCAAGGGCGCTGGGGGGCGGCTTGTGGCCCAAACGCTGTTGCTCACTTTGGGTGGCACGCTTTTGATGATGGCGCTGTCGCTGGCGGTGGCCATGCTGTTTCACACTTTGTTTGGGCAAACCGTGGAACAAGTGCTTTTGGCCTATGCGCCGGGGGGCTTAACCGAAATGTCCTTGGTGGCTTTGGCGATGAATGCAGAAGTCGCCTATATCTCGATCCATCACCTCGTGCGGATCGTGATCATCGTGGCCGTGGCGCCAACGCTGTTGACCAAAATCGCAAAACGGATCGGGTATTGATCCCCGATCCGTTTTGACTGTTTCTGACGAATTGATCACGCGGCGGCGGATTGGCTCAGCCGGGCTTTGACCTCTTCATACATTTCGAAATCGGGGCCAAAGGCCTTTTCGAGATTTTTCAAATCCTTCGCAGACAGGGTCTTGATCAGTTCAGAGGATTTGGTTTTGTGGCCAAGGGTGCGCCTTGTGTCGACGATCTCCCCCGCAGCTTCTGTACCAAAACAGGTGCCAACGATTTTCTCCATCGCCGCATCCATCTCTTCCACCAGCCCGATGTAATCATAGTCGATCAAATCATAGCTGGTCTCTTTGCGCTGAAGCCGCCAATGCCGGTCCAGATCACGCGCGCCCTCATCCTCGGCCAGAAGCGCGATGAATTGTTTGAGGGTGATATTGCTGTTCTCGTCGCGCCCAAGATAGCGCATCAGGCGGCCTTTTTCTTTTTCATTGCCGTCGATCTTATCGGCCCAGGCCGACACGGTGCGGCTGATCGGGTCGCGGATCACGGTGAATTTGAACACATCCGGGTCCGCCAAAGCGTTCATGATCATCTGTTCGTTCAAGGCTTTCAAACCGCTCATCACCAGGTTGGCGGGTGGGGAGTGGACCGAATTCAGCGTTTCCATCACGCCATTTCCCTCGTCGCCCCGCGCCCGTGCCATTTGCCGGATCAAGGTGGCCATCACCGTCGAACAGGCCGCTTTTGAGGTCTTCATAAACAAAAACTTCGATCCCGGCGGGGTAAAGGCCGACAGGTTCGCGGTTTGCAGGAAATGCCGGCGATGGATGTAATTCGCCATCAGATCGGAGGCGGAAACACCGCCCACGTCGACCGGAACGAACAGGTCGCTGGCATGGTCGCGAATACGGTCGCGGCACGCGCGGACCAGTTTGTTATCGACCTTAAATTCTTTGGCAACCTGACCAAAAGATTTATCGCCTTTGAGAGCCTCAAGACCAATCCGCGCCATAAAGGCCGGGTCGCCAATGACCAAACCCTGCGCGGGGTCGGAGGGTTTCGCCTTGTTGTCTTTGGCGGCGGTGTCTTTGACCGCACTGTCATCGAGCTGCGGTTTGTGGCGGGTCATGATCGGCGCTTTGGCCGGATCAATGTCATGCTTGCGCAACAGCGAGGCGAGGAAGGATTTCGGGTGCGGTGCGCCGCCCTCTTTCTCGATCAAACGCATCCGCATCCGGCGACCATAGAGGTGCACAGAGGTGGTTTTGTCGGTCACATAGGGCGACACATCGACGTCGCGTTTCAACATGATCCGGCGGTCTTTGAAGGTGAACGGATAGAGCACCTCCTGTGGGAAAGCGTATTTTTCTTCGCCGGTTTGGTGCAAGAAATGGCTGACCGCATGTGGCCCCCAGACGCCCCATGGTTGTTCAGAGGCGTGGACCGGCGTGCCCTCGGCCTTTTTTTGTTCCAACTCGGCTTGGTATTTCTCGCCGTAATAACTTGGGATCGAAAACTCGTCGGAGGTGAACTCCAACAGCGCCTTCAACGCATCACTGTCTTTCGGCAGACCCAGCACACCACCGTTGATGTGTTTGTCGCTTTCCCAACCAAAATAGTGGCCGGTCTCGGTCTCAAACGGGCGCATGCAATAGGCGTCCGTGTCGGCCCAGATCACATTGTCGCTTTTTTCCAACATTTTATAGCGGAAGAGATCGGAATGCAGCGCGGGCGAGCCGGTGCGTTCATGTTGCAGGAAATTCGTCTGCGGCAGGAATTCATTGGCATCGCCAAGCTCGATCCCCTCTGGGACGTTCTCAAGCGGCCCGTAATGATACAGAACGACCTTATGCCCTGCATCGACAAAGGATTTCAGACAAAGCTGTTCGAGGTAACTCAGCGGACCTTCCATCCACAACGCACCGATCACTGGTAACTGTGCCATTTTTCCCTTCCAGAGCAAAAGACTATCGACTGTGACGCATATCGCAGAAGCATCCCAAAATACAGTTGAAAACAGCATTGTTTCGAATGGGAAAACAACTGCGGCACCGCCGCACCACTTCAACCGATTGCGACACAAATGCGCACTCTGAGCGCGAAACATAGGTCTAGGCCGAGACCGACCCAAGACCTTTGCTCCCGCGCGCTTGACTTGGCCCGGGCCATATGAGACCACAAAGGCCAGAAAAACAGGGCCGAAACGGTCGAACTTGGCAGGCATCTGGCACAGTTTGGACATCAGGCTCCGTCACGGTGCCGAATGACAGAGTCGCACAAGAGTTACGCGCGGACCATGCGCCGCAGCTACGGGTAGGTTAAGGGTGAACACACTCGCGATCACATGCATCCGCGACGAGGGGCCTTGGCTTCTGGATTGGCTCGCCCATCATAAAGCCGCCGGTTTTACCCATTTTCTCATCGCCTCACATGACTGCACCGACGGCAGTGATCAGATGCTCGATGCCTTGGACGCGGCGGGTCTCATCACCCATGTGCCTTTTGTGCCCAAGGGCGAAAAATCGGTGCAATGGCAGGCGATGAAACTCCTGTCCAAACACAAACGCTACCGGAGCGCCGATCTGGCGCTGTTTTTTGATGTCGATGAGTATCTGGTGATGCAAGACCCCAGGTCTGTCGCGGAATTGATGCCAGAGACGGCAGACGCGATGCCGCTGCGCTGGCATCTGTTTGGCAACAACGGGTTTGGCACATGGGATGATGTGCCGGTGCCCGAGCGCTTTACCATGGCTGCGCCTGACGGCATCGCCTTGCCCCTGGCGCATTTTTTTAAAACGCTGCACCGGCCCAAAGCCTTTCGTGACTTGGGCGTGCATCGTCCGAAAAACCCCAAGGACCAAGATCTGCCAAATTGGGTGTCCGCGAGTGGCGCCGCCTTGCCCACGGCCTTTGCCATGGCCCAAGCCCGGATCAACCTGTTCGGCGTGCCGCATGAAAAAGAGCGCGCTTGGCTCAATCATTACTCCGTGCGGTCGATCGAAGAATTCGTGCTCAAATCCGCGCGCGGCCTGCCCAATCATATGCAAAAGCCGATCGGCGCGGGCTATTGGGCCGAACGGAATTTTAACGTCACCTCAGACACACGCATCGCCGCCATGCGGCCCGTGGCCCATGCTGTGCGTGCCGAAATGGCGGCGTTTGAGCCGTTGCATAAGGCCAGTGTCGCCGCCCATCGCGCGCGGCTCAAAACCTTGTTGTCGCGACGCGATGTGGTGGAATTGATGTGGCAACTGACCCTCATGGGCGGCTCCACCCCGCCCGGCCCAACGCAATTGGCCGCGCATCTGGCGCGGCTCAAAACCCTGACACCAGAGGCCTGACCCAAGGCATGAGCCCCTCCTCCCCCATGACCCACCTCATCACACGCACCCTGACCCACCGCACACTTGGCCCCGCCACGCTTTTGGCAGCCATCGGGCTTGAAAGTGGCAAGGCCGAATTGTTTTTCAGCCGCAGCACTCAGATGAGCGAGGCGGTGGCACAAAACCTGTTGCTGGATGCTGAATTGAAATCCGTCGGCGATGCGCCCTGGATCACCGGCACTGTCCCACCCGAGGGCATCCGCGCCTATTTCCAAGGGGCGCTTTGCGACATCACCCCGATCACCCCCGAGCCCGCGCATATGGCCGGGCGCAACGTGGCGCTCTCCACCCGCAATGGCGAGAGCGCGGAGGTGGTTTTGGAGTGGCTGCGCTATCACGCGGTGCATCAGGGCATGAACGGGGCGGTGATTTTGGACCGGGCACGTCCCGGCGCGGATGGTGGGTTTGCCGAGGCTTTGGCCAAGGGGCTACCGGAGCTGAGTGGCGATATGGCGGTGGTTTTGGTGAATTGTGATGTGCCGCTGGGCCATCCCCATTTGCCCTCTGAAACCCATCCCTATGTCACCCCCGGCGCGCCCGGCAAGGACCGGATGGAGGTGCCCGAGGCCGATCCGTGGAGCGCGCCTTTGGCGGATGTCTTGGTCTATGAAATCCTGCGGCACCTGTATTTGCATCAGGCCCGCGCCGTGGCCAACATCGAGGTCTATGACCTGATCCCGCCCGCCCCCGAAGGCTCCGTGTTCGATCTGGCACAAGAGGCCGAACATGGGGTTGTGCAACTGATCGGCCAGCAATGTTATCCATGGCGGGTGCGCGAGGGCGACACGGTACAGTTTGGCGATCACGTTTGCGTCCAGTTCGATGAGAAAAAGCGCCGGGGGCGCTGGTGTGTGGCCCCCGCCAAACTGCCCGAGGGGGCGGTGTTTCGGCTGGTTCGGGTCGGCGGGGTCGAACCAACCACGCGCTACGGGTTTTACCGCTACATGGCGCTGCGCCACGTCGCGCCCACCGTGTCGCGGATCGTGCCGAAAGCCTCGCTTATTCATGCGCAGGCGCTCATTGACATGGCCGCCTCGGAATGGGGTCACAAACCGATTTTGATGCCCGAAGAAAAGGTGGCCAAACCGCCTCGCGGCGACAATTCGGTGGCGATTGTCACCTGTATGAAAAACGAAGGCCCGTTCATTTTGGAATGGATCGCCTATCACCGCGCCATCGGGGTCGAGGGATTTTTGGTCTACACCAATGATTGCACGGATGGCACCGACACGTTTTTGGACCTGTTGCAAGCCAAGGGCTATGTCCAACACCGCGACAATAAGTTCCACGACACGGGCCTCAAACCACAGCACCACGCCTTGCAAAGTGCCGAGAACGAAGAGGTGGTGACGGGCGCGGATTGGGCGATTTCGATGGATGTGGATGAGTTCATCAACATCAAAGTCGGGGATGGCACGATGAGCGCGCTGTTTGATGTGGTGCCCGATGCCAACCTGATTTCCTGCACATGGCGGCTGTTCGGCAATGCTGATGTGCATGAGTATGAGGACGCATTCCTCTTGGCGCAGTTTGATCGCTGTGCGCCGGAGTTTGCCAACAAACCGCATCAGGCCTGGGGCTTTAAAACCCTGTTTAAAAATGTCGGCCTGTTCAAAAAACTCGGCGTGCATCGGCCCAAGGGGCTGAAACCGCAAATCTGGGACAAAATCCGCTGGTACAACGGCTCGGCCAAGCCGATGCCGAAAAACGAGTTTCGCAACGCTTGGCGTTCGAATGCCTCGACCTATGGCTATGACGTGGTGCAGCTCAATCACTATGCCGTGCGCTCGGCCGAAAGCTTTTTGGTCAAACGCGACCGGGGCCGGGTGAACCATGTGGACCGCGATCAGGGGCTGGCCTATTGGTTCCGCATGAACAACAATTACGAGCAAGAAACTTCGATTCAGCGGATGATCCCGCAGTTGCAGGTGGAATTTGACCGCCTGATGGCCGACCCTGACATCCGCGCTCAGCATGAGGCCTGTGTCAAAGCGCACCGCGAGAAAATCGACGCGCTGCGTGCCACAGAAAACTACGCCGCGTTTTACCAGGAGTTGACTGGCTGGCGGATGGAAAAACTGGCGCGGATGCATCGGCATTTTGGCGCGAATGTCTTTTTGAATGGGCCACAAACCGTCCCTGATGAAATCGTCGCCAAAGACCCAGACGAGGATTTCTTTTTCACCGTGGACAAAGGGGAGACGGTGCATTGACCGAGACCGATCAAACCACTGATCAACCCCCTGTGCGCAAGCGGGTTCATTTGCATATTGGCCTTCATTTTGCCGGGACCACCCGAATCGTCGAGGGTTTGCGGCAAAATTCGCAAGGCTTTGCCGAACGCGACATTCGCACACCGCCAGCACGTCTCTATCGACGGGCGATGACCGAACTTTTGGAGCGTCTGGACGGTTTACCACCGATTGAAGCGGAAGAGATCGCGCTTTTGGACGAAATTCTTCAGGGCAACGCCGCCAAGACGGTGATCATGGCCGACGCCAACTGGGCCTCGCCCTTGGCCGAGGCGCTTCATGCAGATCGGCTGTACCCCGACATTGGAACGCGGGTTGCCCCAATTGCCGAACTGTTTGAAAGCTCGGATCTGCGCCTCAGCCTGGCCCTGCGCAACCCGGCAGTGTTTGCCCAAAACCTACAGGATTCCGGCAAGGCGCGGGGGGCGACGAGTTCGTTTTTGCGCAGCGTCCAGCCGGAAAACCTACGCTGGCACGACACGGTGGAGGCCCTGCGCAACGCCTTGCCCAACGTGCCCTTGACGCTGTGGTGCGAAGAGGACACGCCGCTGATCTGGCCGCGGGTGATGCGCCAGATCGCAGGCCTGCCCAACGACGCCAAATTGCGCGGCAGTTTCGCCGCTTTGCGCGATCTGATCCAACCGGAGGGGTTGAAACGGCTTCAGGTGTTTTTGACCAAACATCCGCCCGAAACCGACGCCCAATATGAACGCACGGTTTTGGCATTCTTGGATAAATACGGCAAAGAAGACGCGCTTGATGAGCCCTGTGATTTGCCGGGTTGGGACGCTGGCGTGATCGATATGGTCACGCAGCATTACGAAGAAGACATCGCGAAACTGTCCGCCCGCGATGACATCACATTCCTATTGCCTGCGACCATTGCAGGCTAACGACCCTTTCGGCGCTTATAGCACTTTTGCGGCAGCGGCGCGGATGGCGCGGATGTTGTCGCCATATGGCGCCGGGTTGTTCACCGAACCGCCTTTGAACACGGCAGATCCTGCCACAAGCGCATCTGCCCCTGCGGCCACCACCAACGGGGCTGTGATCGGATCAACGCCGCCGTCGATCTCGATGTGGATCGGGCGATCCCCGATCATCGCCCGCAGCTTGCGCACTTTTTCGACCTGAGAGTGAATGAATTTCTGACCGCCAAAGCCCGGATTCACCGTCATCACACAGACCAGATCGACCATATCCAACAGGTAATCGACCACCTCAACAGGGGTGCCCGGATTGAGTGCCAGCCCTGCCTTTGCGCCGGCCCCACGGATGGCTTGCAGCGTGCGGTGGATGTGCGGACCGGCCTCGACATGGGCGGTGATGATATCGGCACCCGCCTCGGCAAAGGCGTCGATATAGGGATCGACCGGAGAGATCATCAGATGCACGTCCATCACGGTCTTGATATGTGGCCGGATCGCCTTGCACATTGCCGGACCAAAGGTCAGGTTCGGGACGAAATGCCCGTCCATCACATCGACATGAATCCAATCGGCGCCCTCGGCCTCAACGGCTTCGATCTCACGGCCAAAATTGGCGAAATCGGCCGCGAGAATGGAGGGGGCAATTTTCACGGAACGGTCGAAAAGAATGTCGGTCATCTGGGCGATTCCTCAGGGTGGTCTATGCTTGCCCGTGGCCTTACCCGGTTTAGGCCGCGCTGTCACCTGAAGAGCACCATGCTCGCGAATGCAGCAAAACCGCGATTGCATCGCGAAATTTTCATGACGTGGCGGAATTTCATGCGATCCAAAGAAGGTCCTGTGTTAGGTTTTGCACATGATGCCAGCGAAACTGATCCCCATCGAGACTGCGACCAAAGACATTTGGGCCAAAGACATTTTAGCCAAGGGCGAGGAATTTCATTTTTCACGCTCAGTTTTGTCTCGTGCGCGGCCAAAAGCGCTGCATAACCAAGATTTTTACGAGCTGTTCTGGTTGCACAATGGACGGGCGCGTCTTGTGACGCCTGAGGCGAGACTGGCGCTGAATGAAGGTGACATCGTGTTTTTGTCGCCGGGTCATCCGCATGGATTGCAAGGCGTCGGCGAGGAAAGCCATATCGTCAATGTCATCATTCGAAAGCGCCGAATCAAAGAGGTATTGGCGCGATTTGCAGAGGTTGCACAGGTGTTCCCCGGCCCCGGTGCCGCACCGACCGTGGTCCATCGCGACATGCGGCATTTGTCGCGTCTTTCGGCGGCCGCCAAGGCGCTGGACGCCGCGCCACGCACCGCGCTCTACCTCGAAGCCTTTCTTTTGCCCCTGATCGCGGAACTGGCCAGTGAGGCGCGCGATCAAAGCGTCGCCATGCCGGTTTGGCTCAATGAGGCCATGATCGCGGCGGAGAAACCGGAGGTGTTTCGTGATGGCGCCTCCGGGTTGGTGGCGCAATGCGGCAAAGCCCATGCCCATGTCGCGCGCACGATGCAGGCGTCTTTGGGAATGACACCCTCGGATTTCGTAAACGGGCTGCGCATGGATTATGCCGCCCGGCAATTGCGCGGCACGCCGGATTCGCTCTCTGAGATTTCTGAGGAAATCGGCATTCAAAACATGAGCCATTTTCATCGGCTGTTTCGCACCCGTTTCGGCATGACGCCGCGGCAATACCGGGTGAAACATCAAAAAGGCGTGGCCCAGCCCATTTGACCAACTGGTCAATGATTGCCAAATCCCTCCACACATGCCAGCTTGTGAGTAAGCAAGGACGGAGCTTTCCATGGGCACACCCGAAATGACCAAAGCTGACACCAGTGCCGCCACCTCAGGCATGCATCTGCCGCAGATCCATGAACCGCGCAATCCGGGCATGGCGCTTGATCTGGATGTGATCCGGGGCGTTCAGGCCAACACCTCGGCGATTGAACGGCGGTGTGCCACCCTGCCGGGGCGGCGCAGTGTCAAAAAGGATCACCAGGCGGCGTGGCTTTTGAAAGCCATCACCATGATTGATCTGACCACCTTGGCGGGCGATGACACGCCGGGCCGGGTCAAACGGCTCTGCGCCAAGGCGGCCCATCCGGTGCGCACCGACATTCTGGATGCGCTCGGCATGGGGCCGATCACCACCGGCGCGGTCTGTGTCTATCACGAGATGGTGGAAACGGCTGTCGCGGCCCTGGACGGCACCGGCATCCCGGTTGCCGCCGTGTCCACCGGCTTTCCGGCGGGGCTGTCGCCCTATCACCTGCGGGTCAAAGAGATTGAGGAAAGCGTCAAGGCCGGGGCGAAAGAGATCGACATCGTGATTTCGCGCCGCCATGTTTTGGCCGGGAACTGGCAAGCGCTTTATGACGAAATGCGCGAGTTTCGCGCCACCTGTGGCGAGGCCCATGTCAAAGCGATTTTGGCCACCGGTGAGTTGGGATCGCTGCGCAATGTCGCGCGCGCATCGCAGGTCTGCATGATGGCCGGGGCCGATTTCATCAAGACCTCCACAGGCAAGGAAAGTGTCAACGCCACCCTGCCCGTCTCCCTCGTGATGATCCGCGCGATCCGCGACTACCACGCCCGCACCGGCTACCGCGTCGGCTACAAACCGGCGGGCGGGATTTCCAAGGCCAAGGACGCTTTGGTCTACCTGTCCTTGATCAAAGAAGAGCTGGGCAACCATTGGCTGTCACCGCATCTGTTCCGCTTTGGCGCCTCCTCGCTTTTGGGCGACATCGAGCGCCAGTTGGAGCATCATGTGACAGGTCACTATTCGGCGGGCTACCGCCATGCCATCGGTTAAGCGCCCGCAAGAAGGATCACAATGATGACCGTAAAAGAGATTTTCGAGACCATGGACTATGGCGCAGCACCGGAATCGGCGGCGGAGGCTTTGGCGTGGCTGGTGGAGGGGGGCGACCGGTTTGGCCATTTCATTGATGGCAAAATGACCGCGCCTGCGACAGCGCCCGGTGAGGTGTTTTTGGCGAAAAACCCGGCGACGGGCGAGGTGCTTGCGCATTTGACCCAAGCCTCTTTGGGCGAGGTGGACATGGCCGTGGCGGCCGCGCGAAAAGCCCAAGCCAAATGGGAAAAACGCGGCGGCAAAGCCCGTGCCAAGGTGCTTTATGCTTTGGCCCGTCTGGTGCAAAAACACGCGCGCCTGTTTGCGGTGCTGGAGACGCTGGATAACGGCAAACCGATCCGCGAGAGCCGTGACATCGACGTGGCTTTGGTGGCGCGGCATTTCTATTACCACGCGGGCATGGCGCAGTTGATGGACGAAGAATTGCCCAACCGCGCGGCGCTTGGCGTTTGTGGTCAGATCATCCCGTGGAATTTCCCACTATTGATGCTCGCGTGGAAAGTCGCGCCCGCGATTGCCATGGGCAACACGGTGGTATTGAAACCCGCCGAATATACCTCGCTCACCGCGCTTTTGTTTGCGCAGATTTGCCAAGAGGCGGGTGTGCCGAAAGGCGTGGTCAATATCGTGACCGGCGATGGGGCCGTGGGTGAGATGATCGTCACCCATCCAGACATCGACAAAATCGCCTTTACCGGATCGACCGCCGTGGGGCGTCGCATCCGTCAGGCGACAGCCGGATCAGGCAAATCTCTGACCTTGGAGCTGGGCGGAAAATCCCCCTATATCGTCTTTGAAGACGCCGATATTGACAGCGCCATCGAGGGGCTGGTGGACGCGATTTTCTTTAACCAAGGGCAGGTCTGTTGCGCAGGCTCGCGGCTTTTGGTGCAAGAAGGCATCGCGGAGGATTTCCACGCCCGGCTGATTGACCGCATGTCGAAACTGCGCATTGGCAACCCGTTGGACAAATGCATCGACGTGGGGGCCATTGTGGACCCGAAACAGTTGGAACGGATCGAGGCACTGATTGCCAAAGGCGGTATGGAGGGCACGGTCAATCAACCCTGTCCCGCGCCCGAGGGCTGTTTCTACCCGCCGACCTTGATCAGCGGATTGCACCCTTCTGCGATGCTGATGCAGGAGGAAATCTTTGGTCCGGTGTTGGTTTCGACCACCTTCCGCACGCCCGAAGAAGCGGTTCAGGTCGCCAACAACACCCGCTTTGGCCTGGCCGCCTCGGTTTGGTCCGAGAACGTCAATCTGGCGCTTGATATTGCGCCCAAACTGGTCGCCGGCGTGGTTTGGGTCAACGGGTCGAACATGTTCGATGCGGCCGCCGGATTTGGTGGTGTGCGCGAAAGCGGGTTTGGTCGTGAGGGCGGTTGGGAGGGTCTGATGGCCTACACCAAGCCCAAGGGCAAAGTCACCACCGTCAAGCCCGCGATGGCGCATTCAAAACCCGACACGGTGGAGGTTCTGAACCTCGATCGCACAGCAAAACTCTACATCGGCGGCAAGCAGGCGCGGCCTGACAGTGGCTATTCGCAAGCGATCTATGCGCCCAAGGGCACGCTTTTGGGCCATGCCTCTCTGGCCTCGCGCAAAGACATCCGCAACGCGGTGGAAGCGGCGCAGGGGGCGAAAGGCTGGAGCAAAACCACAGCGCACAACCGCGCCCAAGTGCTCTATTTCGTTGGGGAAAACCTCTCGGCCCGAGCGGATGAATTTGCCCAGCGCATTCGCGACCTGACCGGCACAACTGAGGCAAAAGCCAAAGAGGAAGTGGCGGAGGCCATCGACACGCTGTTCACCTTTGCCGCTTGGGCCGACAAGCTCGACGGGGCGGCGAAACCCGTGCCGATGCGCGGCGTGGCCTTGGCGATGAATGAGGCGGTGGGCGTGATCGGTGCGTTTTGTGATGACCGGCCTTTGGGCGGGTTGATCGACGTCATCGCCCCCGCCATTGCCATGGGCAACAGGGTGGTCGCCGTAGCGTCAGAAGCCTATCCCTTGGCCGCCACCGATTTTTATCAGGTGCTCGACACCTCCGATGTGCCTGCGGGCGTGGTCAATATCCTCACCGGATCGCATAGCGATTTGGCGAAACCGATGGCGGGTCACATGGATCTTGAGGCGGTGTGGTCGTTTTCCGGTGCTGACATTTCCAAAACGATCGAATTGGAAAGTGCCGGGAACCTCAAACGCACTTGGGTCAACTTTGGTCAAACGCGAACCTATGCGGCGCGCGATTGGTTGGCGCAGGCGACCGAGGTCAAAACGATTTGGGTGCCTTACGGCGAATGATGCGACACGAAAACGAGACATGAAAAAGGGGCCTTCTGGCCCCTTTCCTTTAGCGTTTTTTGAACCAGCCTTTGACCTTATCGACGGCATTGTCCTTTTTCTCATCCATCACATCCCACGCGTCTTCGACATCCTCGACCAGCGGATCAATCGTGCGCTCGCGGAACTGCGCCAGCATCCGCCAGATCAACAACGCCACCACGGCGAGGAAGGTCAGGATCACGATATTGACCCATGGGATGATGGTCGCGTCGGGACCGGACACCGGTTTGATCCCCATGGCATTCGGGAACAGCGACAGGACCTGAGACCGCCAGCCATAATGGGTCACAGAGACCCATTCCGGGGTCTCCTTGTTGGAAATCGCGTCATTGGCTTCGGTGTAGAGATTCGCGGTGTCAAATTTGAAATAGGGCGGCCAGCCCCAACCGGTGTCCTCATTGCGGTAGACGATGGATTTGCCGTTTGGCCGCACCGCCTGAATGAATTGCACATCGCGGTTTTGCGTTGTGGTCGAGCCATTGTCGGGCGCTTGCCAGAACATCGACGTCCAACCGGAAATATCCTGACGCTCCTCATAGGTGTTCACGATCCGCACAATGTCATGTTGTGGCAGGGTGTAATGAAGAAATCCCCCCACCAGCAAAACGATCAGAGCGATCAGGGTCCATTTGACGTAGCGCATCGGGGCCGTCCTTACATAAAATTGGTCACATAGAAGATCACGCAAAAGGCAATCAGCGGCAGGATATAGACGAGCAGCAACAGCTTTGGCCGAAACGAGCGCTCATACTCTTTGATCCCCTCCTCCACATAAGCGTCCCTGTCGCCAATGGAACCCTCCTCCGCCCATTCGTCCTCTAATCTTTCGCGGGTCAGCGAGCGGACGTAAATGATCAAAAGGCCGTAAAGCACGCTCAAAAGCACGAAACCGATCACCAAGAAGCGCAGGAAACCAAGCATGTTTGTCTCTCCTGTCTGAGGGGGCGCCAATCCGGCACAGTGCCGTGCAGCCCATATTCAAGGTTCTGTTTAGCGGGCTTCCGATAAAAGCGCGAGGGGCTTTGATCCTGTGCCGGTCAGGCACCTACCGTTACGATGCGTCGTCCATGGGGTGGAGACGCATCCCCTCCTCGGCCTTGATCCGTTCAATCCGGCGCGCGAGGCTCAGCCAGGCCAAAAGCATCAGCGGCCCCCAGACAAGGGTGGCAAGCACGGCGCGGCGGGCCAAAAAGGCACATACCTGTTGCGATTGCTGTGGGAAAACCTGCCAAAGCGGTTTGCCCTCCGCCTGATAGAGCACCGCAAACAGCACACCACTCAGACCAAACAGGAGGAGAGCACTCATCAGAACCGAAAGAAACAAACGCCGCTGTGAGCGCGTCCCTTTCGGTGTCACCACAAAAGGAATCGCCAGTGCCGCAGCGCCGATCAGCACCACAGGCAGCGCAACAGCGACAAAAAACCCGCCGCTTTCACCCAAATGACCCATCTGTCTTTCCTCTTGCTCATCGTGCTATGGTCCGGTGCACCAACCTAACCCAACAGTCGCAAACAAAAAATGGATGTCTGAACTGTCTGGACCGATCAGACTGACGCCTGCGCCTTATTCTTCCCCCTTGCCCGAAGCCAAGGGAGACGCTTAGCTTTATACATTGTTTGCTGGAGGGACCATTATGTACCGTTTCACGAGAATGCTCACGACCACGGCCTTGCTCACCACCATGACCACCGCCGCTTTTGCCGACGAGGTCACAGACACGCTTGAAAGCGCACTGAAAGCCTATGGTGAGGGCGATGTCGGCTATGCCATTGACGAACTCGACTATGCCAAACAGTTGCTCAAAGAGATGCAAACGGGCGCCTTGTCCGACTTTTTCCCCGCCGCGCCTGACGGGTGGACCATGGAAGACGACGCCGACACGGTGGCGGGCTTTGCCATGATGGGCGGCGGCACGGCAGCGGCGAAACGCTATTTCAATGACGCGGGAGAAGAGTTTACCATGACCATCGTCGTCGACAGCCCGATGATCGGGATGATGGGCGGGATGCTGCAAAACGCCGGGGCGATGGGCCTGAAAACCATCCGCGTGGGGCGCGAAAAATTCGTCGATCAGGACGGCACAGTGTCGGCGCTGATCGAAGGGCGCGTTTTGGTTCAGGTGGAAGGCGGCGAACAAGATGTGATCGTTCCGCTTCTTGAACAGATCAATTTTCGCGATCTGGGCCGGTTCGGCTACTGAGATTTGCGATCATAAGACTTAGAGTGGAGGCGGGATTGCACCGCCTCACTCTGCCTTACATCTGCGCTCGAATAACCTGAGCGAGGCGCGCGATGCCCTGTTCAATTTTGGCCGGAGCCGACATCGAGAAATTCAGCCGCAGCGTGTTGGTGTTTGAGCCATCAGCGAAAAACGCAGCCCCCGGCACAAAAGCCACATTGGCCTGCAACGCCTGTTTCAACAGCTCGGCCCCATCCATGCCCTCCGGTAAAGTGACCCAGACAAACATCCCACCCGCAGGTTCAGTCCAGGACACGCCTTCGGGCATATGCGTCGAAAGCGATGTCAGCATCGCCTGAAGCCGCGTGCCGTAAACGCTGCGCAAAGTGTCGACATGGGTGTCAAACACCGCCCGCGCCACTTCGGCGACAGCGATCTGGTTGATCGTTGCGGTTTGCAGGTCCGCCGCCTGTTTGGTCAGCACCAATTGCGAAATGACAGGCTTGGCGGCCACGGCCCAGCCGACCCGCAAACCGGGGGCGAGGGTTTTGGAAAAGGAGCCAAGATAAATCGTGCGGCACGCGTTGATATCGCCGGTCTCTTGCATCTCAAGCGCCAGGATCGACGGGAGATCTTCGCCGGAATAGCGCAGCGATTGGTAGGCGGCGTCTTCGACAATGGCGCAATCCAACGCCTGTGCCTGTGCCAAAATCGCCCGGCGGTCTTCAACGGAAAGCGTCACTCCGGTGGGGTTGGCGAAATCCGGCGACAGATAGGAAAATTTGACTTTGCCACCGTTCTGCTCGGCGGCCGCAACGATGTCTTGCGGCCTGCGGTTGTCGGCCGGGTCAAGTCGATCATAGACCGGTTCATAGGCATTAAACGCGCCAAGTGCGCCCAGATAGGTCGGCCAGCCGACCATCACCGTGTCATCCTTGTCGAGGAACACTTTGCCGAGATAATCCAACGCCTGTTGCGATCCGGCGGTGATCAGGATGTTGTCGCGTTCGCACGTCACGCCAAGCCGCGCCATATAGCCCACAATCCAATCGCGCAGCGGCGTATAGCCCTCAGAGGTGGCGTATTGCAGCGAAACCCCCGCCGCATGCACATCGGTGGCCTTAGCCATCGCCGCCGCAAAGGCGTCGCGCGGAAAATAGGCCGGATCGGGGATGCCCCCGGCAAAAGAGTTTATATCGGGTTGATCCAAAAGCTTCAAAAGCTCGCGGATTTCCGAGGCTTTCATCCGGGATGTGCGACTGGCGAAAAGCGATGACAGACTCATGAGGGACCTCCATTGCTTTGTATCTCGCTCTCCGCTGCATTTAAGTCAACACCGCTGACATGAATAGTGATCCGCATTCACGCACAGCACAGAGGCGCATCCATGCACAGCGCAGGGTCAGAGTCGCGTTTCACAAAACTGAAACACAAACGTCACGAACACGATACCAAGGCGCGCCACACCGCGTGGGAACGAAAACCCCGAGGGATCTATGATGAAAAAGCACCTGTTGCTGGCGGCCTCCGGTCTTGCGCTCTGCACGACTGCGGCCAATGCCGAGATGAATTTCAACCGCATCGCATCTTTTGCCACGCCGGACAATATGGCCGAGGGCGAAGATCGCGCCCGCCCCACCTCTGCCGAAATCATCGGTGCCTCCGAGGACGGCATGACGCTTGTTTACACCGACAGCCCCTTGGGCGTGATCGGATTGATCGACATCACCGACCCGAAAAACCCAGTTGCCAGAGGCAACGTCGACATGGGCGGCGAACCGACCTCCGTGACCGTGATCGGCAACACCGCCTTTGTCGCCGTCAACACCTCTGAGAGCTATGTCAAACCCTCGGGCAAACTGGTCTCCGTGAACATGGCCGACGGCTCCATCACCGGCACCTGTGATCTGGGTGGCCAGCCGGATTCGACTGCACATGATGCAGCTGGCAGCTTTGTTGTCATCGCGATCGAGAACGAGCGCGACGAAGACGCAGGCGATGGCCGCATCGGTCAAATGCCCGCAGGTTGGGTGTCGATGGTCTCCGTCGCGGATGATCTGGCCGACTGTGCCACTCTGAAAACCACCGATGTGACAGGTCTCGCCGAAATCGGCGCTGACGATCCCGAGCCCGAGTTTGTTGACGTGAACGGGTTGAACGAAACCGTCGTCACGATGCAAGAAAACAACGAAATGGTTGTGATCGACGCCAATGGTACGGTGATCTCACACTTCCCGGCTGGCACTGTCGATCTGGTGCGGATTGACACCGAAGACGAACGTGCCGCGCTTGATTTCACCGGCGAACAAATGGGCCGCCTGCGCGAACCCGATGGGGTTCAGTGGCTCGACGACGATCACTTCATGATTGCCAACGAAGGCGACATGGACGGCGGTTCGCGCTCTGTCACCGTGTTCAAAAAAGATGGCGCATTGGTGTGGGAATCGAACTCCGAATTTGAAACGCCGATCATTCAGTCCGGCCATTACCCAGACAAACGCTCCGACGCCAAAGGCGCAGAACCTGAGGGCATGGAAGTCGCCACATTCGGTGACAAAACCTACGCATTCATTCTGGCCGAGCGCGCCTCGACCGTGTCCGTCTATGATGTGACCGATGCGTCCAGCCCGGTGTTCAAGCAACTCCTGCCCTCCGGTATCGCGCCCGAAGGCGTGATCGCCATCCCGTCGCGCAATCTGTTTGTGACCGCCAACGAAGCCGATCTGATCGAAGACGGCGGCGTGCGGTCGCATGTCATGGTCTATGAGTTGCAAGACGCTCCGGCTCAGTACCCGACGCTGACCTCTGAAGGCATGGACGGATTGACCGGCTGGGGCGCGATCTCTGGCATGGTCGCGGATGAAGACGGCATGATCTACGCCGTCAACGACAGCTTTTATGGCTATCAGCCGACCATTTTCAAAATCGACCCGTCGGCCAAACCGGCGAAAATCGTCGATGCGATCCGCGTGACCCGTGCCAATGGCGATGCGGCGCAGAAACTCGACATGGAAGGCATCACGCTGGACGGCAAAGGCGGCTTCTGGGTTGCGTCCGAAGGCCGCACAGACCGCGTCACCCCCCATGCGATTTACAATGTGAACGCCAAGGGCGAGATCAAAAAAGAGATCGGCCTGCCGGCTGAGTTGCTGAACGTTGAGACCCGTTTTGGCTTTGAAGGCATCACCAAGGTTGGTGACACGCTTTGGATGCCGGTTCAGCGCGAATGGAAAGACGACGCCAAGCACAGCGTGAAACTGGTCGCTTATAACCTTGAGACCGAGGAATGGGGCGCTGTGTCCTATCCGCTGGCGACCCCGGACGCGGGCTGGGTTGGTCTGTCTGACCTCGTGGCCTATGGCGATTACTTCTATGTCATCGAGCGTGACAATCAGATCGGCGCCAATGCCAAGATCAAAAAGATCTACCGCATCCCGGCCTCTGAAATGGTGCCTGCGCCGCTTGGCTCTGCGCTTCCAGTTGTGTCGAAAGAAGAAGTTCGCGACCTGATCCCGGACCTGAAATCCTTTGGCGGCTATGTGGTGGATAAGGTCGAAGGCCTTGCCATCACCAAAGACGGCGAGATGTTTGTCTCCACCGACAATGACGGTGTGGATGACAGCTCGGGTGAGACCTTCTTCTGGTCCATCGGCAAGATGTAATCTGCCCTGAAAAACATGGAAACGCCCGCCAAATGGCGGGCGTTTTTGTTTGAGGATGTAGACCAGGAAGTCGATTAGACCTCGACAGTCTCCGGCGCGGTTTCAATCACCTTGGTCTCCACCGTATTGGGGCCGGTGATCTCGATCTGACGCGGTTTAAGCGCCTCTGGCACTTCGCGCTGAAGCTCGATGTGCAACATGCCATTCACATGCGACGCGCCCGTCACCTTGACGTGATCGGCTAGCTGGAACCGACGCTCAAAGGCGCGGGTGGCGATGCCGCGATGCAGATAGGTTTTGGACTTTTCGTCCTCACCATCGGCTTTGCGCGCGGCGACGATCAACGCGTTATGGCGCTGTTCAATGGCGATGTCTTCGGTTGAGAACCCGGCAACGGCCAGCGAAATACGCCAAGCATCATCAGCGGTTTTTTCAATGTTATAAGGCGGGTAGCTTGGCTGAGTGACCTCTTGGGTCAGAACGCGGTCCATCATATCCGCGATTTGGTCAAAGCCGACAGTGGCCCGGTACAGCGGGGCAAGATCAAAGTTACGCATGGGTATCCTCCAGTGAGCGAATCCAAATGTTAAGCCTTCCACACGCCCAATCGGGCAGGACAGGCGAAGGGTCGGACCCTATCTAGGCGTCCGACCCTGTAAATTTGGGGATGGGGGAAAGAGGTTTCAAGAGGTGGCTCAATGCTCGCTCAATGCCCGGCCACACCGACCACAAATTCGGTGTCCGTCAACTCGGGCAACGGGCCAGCGTCGACCTTTTTAAAGCTGCTTTTTCCGGTAGCAGCCAGTTTCAAAAGATCGCCCAAGGAGCCGTCAAGCGACGTGCCAACCGAAACCTTTTGGCCGTGATATCGCGCCTTGGCGGAGATCACCGAAACGATGCGCGGGCGCGAACCGGTCATGTCAAAAATCGGCGCACCGGAGGAGCCGAAATCAACATCGCAAGAGGTCACCAAAACGCCCCCCTGACGCGCCATCACAAGACAGCTCGCCTGCAAGGACGGGGTTTCGGCCCGGTCATGGGCATAGGAAACCACGCCCACGGCCTGGCCTTTTTCAGGACGCGCAGCGGTTGGAAAGGGCTGCACAGAGCCATCACGCACCGGGCGGTCCAATTCGATCAGAGCGATGTCATTGACCAGACGATCATGGCGATCTCCGGTGGAAATCGAAAAGCTGGGGTGGACATAGATGGCACGAGCCGTGCGGTAGGCCTGAGCCGAGCCATTGCGCCACCCGGCCTTAAAGGTCACGTCACTGGGTGCGTGGGGTTTGTGCGAATAGATGTCAAACATGCAATGCGCCGCCGTCAGCACCAAAGTTTCGGTGATCAAAGAGCCGGTGCAAAAGCTGCGCCCGGCGAAATCGAGACGCCCGACGGCTTCCCATCCGCGACTGTCGTCCCCGGTCCGAAAGGCCTTGAGCGCGCTATCGGCCTGTGCCTGCCCCAACGAGAGGAGCAGAAAGACGACGGTGAGCAAATATTTCATTGTAGGTCCCATTCCCTGTTCGCCCCCCAGCGGTAATGGGACTTCAGGGCGGGATTATGGCCGATTCGAGAACAATTTGGGCGGTTTTTGGCCACCTGTTGCCCAATCAAGCAATTCAACCGTGTGAACCACCGGCACATCTATGCCTGATCCCAACTGTATCATGCAGCCGATATTGCCTGCAGCCACGACATCTGGTGTCTTCTCCGACAAAGTTTTTATTTTTCGGGCTTTCAAATTTTTTGAAATTTCGGGCTGCAAAAGGTTGTAGGTGCCTGCAGATCCGCAACATAAATGGCCATCGCGTGGCTCAACCACCTCGAATCCCACCCGTTTCAAAAGGTCCTTGGGATAGGTTTTGATCTGTTGGCCGTGTTGCAGCGAACAGGCGGCGTGGTAGGCGACTTTCAACTCCTGTTTGCCCGCGGGCAGGTCGAGTTGCATCAAAACTTCGGAGACATCTTTGGCCAAAGCGGCGATCTGAGCCGCGTCTTCCGCCATCCCAGAGCCGCGAAACATATGGCCGTAGTCCTTCACCGTAGTGCCACAGCCCGAGGTGTTGATCACAATCGCATCCAAGCCCTCGCCCACGATTTCCGCCATCCAAGCGCGGATGTTTTTGGCCGCAGCACTGTGGCTCTCCGCCTCTTTACCCATGTGATGGGTCAGCGCACCACAACAGCCAGCACCTTTGGCCACGACGACGTCACAGCCGAACCGGGTCAACAGCCGGATGGTGGCGTCGTTGATATCGGTATCAAGCGCCTTTTGCGCACAACCCGTCATCAAAGCCACCCGCATTTTACGTGGGCCTTTCGCCGGGAACACCTGTGCATCGTCATTGCGCGACACTGGCGGAATGACCTTCGGGGCCATCTCCAACATCGCTTTCAGGCGCGGATCGGGCACAAGATGCCGCAAAGGCTTGGCAATTTTGGCCCCCAAAAGCGCGATGCGAAACCGGTTCGGATAGGGAATGATCCGCGCCAAGGTCCAGCGCAGCAGCCGATCCATCATCGGGCGTTTGTAGGTTTTCTCAACATGCACGCGCGCGTGATCAATCAGATGCATGTAATGCACCCCCGACGGGCAGGTCGTCATGCAGGCCAGACAGGACAGGCAACGATCCAAATGTTTGACCGTGCGCGCGTCGGCGGGCCGGTCATTTTCCAACATATCCTTGATCAGATAAATCCGCCCGCGTGGGCTGTCTAGTTCATCGCCTAAGACCGCATAGGTTGGACATGTCGCGGTGCAAAACCCGCAATGCACACAGGACCGCAAGATCTCATTGGCGCGCGCAATACCGGGATCGGTGAGCTGTTCGGGAGTAAAATTCGTCTGCATCAGCCCATCATCCCAGGGTTAAATTTCTGTTCTGGATCGAATTTTTGACGCAGCCCCTTGGACAACTGCGCAACGAGTCTGTTTTCCGGCGGGAACACGCCAAGCGCGCGCTTGGTCTCGTCGCTGGCGCGCACCAAAGTGGCGTGACCTTTGCCCATCTTGGCGCGCACATCCGTGCCCGCAGACATCAAAAGCCAAAGCCGACCGCCGCCCCAATCATAAATCACATCCAAAGGTGCGATTGCGGCCACCAAACCCGGTGCCTCAGACGGCGTCACCGACAGCCGCCACACATCGCCGGGCACGCCGACAAACCGCGTCACATCGCGGATCGCGCGCCATGTCGCCTCACTCTGCGCGGCCTCCCACTCTACGGCAGCCTCACCCAGATCAGACAGCCGTTGTTGCAATGCCTCCACCCGGTAGCGCACCGCGCTTTCAATCCCTTCGAGCCGCAAAAGCGTGCGCGCGGGCGTGCCATCCGCCACTTGGCGGAGATGCGCCGCACCCGTAATGTCAAAAGGCGTGCCCAAAGCACGCGACATCGTGTTGACCGCCTCCACCTCCGTTTGACCTTCAAAGATCAACGTCGCGGTGGTTTCCGGGATCGGCTGGGTCTTGAGGCTCACTTCGGTCAAGACCCCTAGCGTGCCTTGGCTGCCCGCCATCAGCTTCACCAGATCAAGCCCGGTGACATTTTTCATCACCCGCCCTCCGTTCTTGACGATCTTGCCGCGACCATCGACAAAGCGCACACCGAGACAGGCATCGCGACAGGCGCCAACCGCCACCCGGCGCGGGCCAGAGGCATTGGTCGCCACCATCCCGCCGATGCTGCGCGCCCCGTCGCGTCCAAGTAGCGGCCCTAAATCAGGCGGCTCAAACGCCAATCTTTGATGCTCTTCTGCAAGCCGTGCGCTCACCGCATCCACAGCCATCCCAGCCGACACCACAAGCGTCAGAGCCCCCGGATCATAGTCAAACTGCGCGCCGGTCCAAAGCAACCGATCTCCCTCAGCCAGCCCAATCCGGCTTGTCCCGCCGCCCGTGACCACAAACGGCCCGCCCGTGCGGATCATATCGGCAAGCTGCGCTTCACTGTCGCAGGATATGTCTTTTACCGTGGCCATAATACTCATTGCGCACCCCTCCGACCCGCGCTCACAGCAAGCGGGAAAACCTTCGCCGGGTTCAAAATCCACGTCGGATCAAATACATCCTTCACCGCCATTTGCGCCTCAAGATCGGCGGGGGAAAATTGATGGGTCATCAGATCGCGTTTCTCAACCCCCACGCCATGCTCTCCGGTCAAACAGCCGCCCACATCGACGCAGAGCTTCAAAATATCCGCGCCCAACGCCTCAGCGCTTTCCAATTGGCCGGGCTCGTTCGCGTCGAACAGGATCAGCGGGTGCATATTGCCGTCGCCCGCATGAAACACATTGCCGACCATATGCCCTGCGGCCTCGGACAGCTCCCCGATGCGTTTGAGCACAGTGGGCAGCGCACCCACCGGGATCGTGCCATCAAGGCAAATATAATCGCCCATCTGCCCCATCGCGCCAAAGGCGGATTTGCGCCCCAACCAAATCCGTGCGCTTTCCTCCGGGCCTTGGCTTTCGCGAATTTCAACCGGATTGTGGCGTTTGGCGATGGTGGTGATGCGGGCCAGTTGGTCCGCGATTTCTTGTGGCGATCCTTCGACCTCGACGATCAAAAGCGCCTCGCAATCGGGGTAACCCGCCCCGGCAAAGGATTCCGTGGCGCGGATGATCGGACGGTCCATAAACTCAATCGCCACCGGGATCAGACCCGATTTGATGATGTCGGCCACACAGGCCCCCGCAACCTCGTTGCTGTCAAATCCGATCAACACCGGACGCGCGCCTTCGGGTTTTGGTAAAATACGCAGAGTCGCCTCGGTGACGACCCCAAGCTGCCCTTCGGAGCCGCAAATCACCCCCAAAAGGTCAAGCCCGCCCGCATCCATATGTGCGCCGCCGATCTCGACCACCTCACCATCGGCCAAAACCAGGGTGACGCCCAAAAGATTGTTCGTCGTCACCCCATATTTGAGGCAATGCGCGCCGCCGGAATTCATCGCGATGTTGCCGGCAATGGCACAGGCCAATTGGCTTGAGGGATCGGGGGCGTAGAAAAATCCGTCGCTTTCGACCGCGGCGGTGACCGAGAGATTGGTCATGCCCGTTTGCACCCGGATGTAGCGGTCGCTGGTGTTGATCTCAATCACCTCACGCAGCCGCGCCACCCCAAGGATCACGCAATCCGCCGTCGGCAAAGCGCCCCCCGCAAGCGAGGTCCCCGATCCACGCGGCACCACGGGCACGCCCATCTGGTGACAGATGCGCAGGATGGCGGCCACCTCTTCGGTCGTGCTCGGCAACACCGCCACCAAAGGCGCGCAACGATAGGCGGTCAGCGCATCACATTCATAGGCCCGCACTTCTTCGGGCGCGTCGATCACCGCGTCAGACGGCAGAACCGCGCGCAGTTGCGCCACAAGTTTTGGCTTTTGCGCAAGGAGGTCGGGATTGGGGGTCGGCATGTCCATTGTGATCTCCTCGCTTTCATTGGTAACTTTTTATAACCAATTTACCAGAATGACAAGTCTACATGGTTTGCGTATTGCTATGATATGGAACTCATGGATCATCTCAAATTTTTCACGTCCCTCGATGCCCTCGCCGTCGGCTATTTGCTGTTGGCGTGGTTCGGGATTGGCTATGTCATCGAACGCCCGTTGGGATCGCGTATCTCGACCTCTGTTTTGGTGGCCAATTACCGAAAACAATGGATGATCCAGATGATCACCCGCCAGCCACGGATTTTTGACGCAACGATTTTAGGCACCCTGCGCGAGGGCACATCGTTTTTTGCCTCCGCCTGTCTGATCGCCATCGGCGGTGGCTTGGCGGCGATCTCGAACGCGAAAAAATTGAGTGACGTGGCCCAAAACCTCGCTCTCGATGCGCCTGAAATCATTTGGGAAGTTAAAATTCTGTTGGCCCTGCTGTTCATCACCAGCGCCTTTTTAAAATTCATCTGGTCCAACCGGCTGTTTGGCTATTGCGGCGTGGTCATGGCTTCGGTGCCGAATGACAAAAACGACCCCTTGGCCCTGCCCCGCGCGCAAAAGGCGGGGGATTTGAACATCACAGCGGCCCGCGCCTTTAACGGTGGCTTGCGCGGCATTTATTTCGCGCTTGGCTCGCTTGGATGGCTGCTTGGCCCGGTCGGCTTGCTGGTGAGCACAACGCTCACCCTGTTCATCCTGCTGCGACGCGAATTCGCCTCCACCTCCCGCGAAATTTTACTGCGCGACGAAGGTTGATGCCTTTTCTGAGACGTGTTCACCTTAGAGCAAGCCGAATGGGCGCACAGAACACACAAATCCCGATGCAAATAAGGAAGAGCCCTGTTCGTGAATGATGCGGCGAAGGTCTGGAATGAGCCCATATCTACCTACTTAGGCACGCCAGATTGTGCACACAGATGTCTTCCGGCTGGTCGAACAGCCGTATCATTGTGTGGTCTATTTGGTGCGCCGATGGGGTTCGCATTACAACAACGACAGTGATCCAGTTCTCACTTTCGTGGTAGTAATAGGAGCTCAACCAATCTGTGGGACCGAGAGCGGCATTTATTGTCGGGTTGGGATGCTCGAAACCACTCAAAAGTCTTTGAACAGTATCATTCATTTCGGCGGCTATGGCCTTACCATAAGGTGCAGTGGCGAGCGCACATTCCTTTGTACCCTCTAATGCCTCAGTCCCAGAAACAACAAATAAGACATTGAAACCTTCGGCTTTAGAAAGCAAAGCAGGGCCATCCAGAACTCTCGCGGCAGCGACCTCACCCCCCAATTCACTAAGAAACAGAGATAGGCGCGGTGCGTTCAGTTCCGCAAAATCTGAACATAAAACTACGTTCTCAGCACCGAGGAAAGCGGCACCACTACGAAAGGGCATTGGAATCTCTGCCGACGCGGCACGTGCGATAACGCAAAGCCACAAGGATGCTATTAAACAGAACCTCATAGGCCATCTGTCCTTCAAGAACTTCCTTAGGTCAAGGCGTCAGCAGCGAGAACTCAAGCCAAGGAAACCTCCGCGCTTTCTTCTGCAATCAATGTAAACGGCTAAAGGTCCGCAAAGTCCCGCACCGCAAACCTTCACACCCTGCGTGGCGAATGTGGTGGCTTTGGAGCACAAAGTGCCCCCCAAGTGCCGCCCGCAAATCGCCGCCTTGTGCCAAAGGGGCGCGACCTGCGATAGTCGCCTCACCGCCGCCCTTCGCGTAACCACGCCCAAACGGTCAATCCGGCCAAGATCACCAGCCAAAGCCAGCCGGGGAACAGTGGCGTCAGACGGGTGGATTGGGTGACAAACGCCGCGCGCGGGGTCACGCCGATCCAGCCACGTCCCGCCGCCACCCGGCCCTCGGCCACGGTGCGGATCATCGGGAGTCCATTCGAAAGCGCCATGACGCCGCCTTTGGTCGCGGCAATGACAGGGGCCAGTTTAGCCCCCGTCGCGATGGTTTCTTCGAACTCACGCGGCGCTGCGGGCCCCAAGACCATCACCGCCTCCTGATCCCCTTCCGTGAGACGATAGAGCCCCATCTCAGCGCCTTGATGCTGAGCCATAAACCGCCCCGGACTGACCTCTTCCATCGGCACGGTCACGGTGGTGCCATCGGGGGCCTCAATGGTGACCTCATGGTCGCTATCAGACAGGCTGCGCCGGGTAATGGTCAAACTCGCACCGTCAGAGGTGGCGGTCAACGCCTCTTCCTCAAGCTCCGGTTCTTTCATCATCCAATGCGCCAAACGCCGTAACAATTCGAGCTGCGGCCCGCCACCCTCGATCCCGCGGGTCCAAAGCCACGCATGATCGGAGGCCAGCACAGCCACCCGGCCCTCACCGACCCGATCCAGCACCAAAAGTGGACGATCGTCGACACCAGACATCACCACCTCGGGCGCATCCGGTCCCGTTTCCGTGCCAGGATCAAGGTCGATTTGCCGGAACCAGCGGCCCCACTCCGGCGCATCCGTGGCAACACGCAACCCGCCAAGGCCCTCGGTGACCGGATGGCGCGCGCCGATATCGGTCAGGCGCGGTTGATAGCCCTGCTCATAAATCCGCCCCGAGGGCGCCAGCGGAATGATCCGCGCCAAGGGCGAACGATACAGACTGTCGGCACTGGCAAAATCGGGTCCAGCAGCAAACAAAACCGCCCCGCCGTCTTCGACATAGCGGGCGATGTTGTCCAGATAGGAGGGCGGAAGGATGCCACGCAATTTGTAGCGGTCAAAGATGATCAGGTCGAAATCATCGACCTTTTCCATGAACAATTCGCGGGTTGGAAAGGCAATAAGCGACAGTTCGGTGACCGGAACCCCGTCTTGTTTGGACGGTGGGCGCAAAATGGTGAAATGCACGAGATCGACAGAGGGGTCCGATTTCAACAGGTTGCGCCATGTGCGTTCGCCATTATGCGGCTCGCCCGACACCAAAAGCACGCGCAGACGATCCCGCACGCCATTGATTTGAACCATCGCGGCATTGTTGCGCGTGGTCAACTCACCGGCGGCTTCGGGCAGGGTGAATTGGATCACATTCATCCCGCCATGTGCCAAGGTCAGCGGCACGTCGATGGCGCGCCCGACGGGGATGGTGAATTCCTGCGCGTCACCGCCGTCAATCGACACGATCAGCGGAGTGGTGTTGCCAATGGAGGCGGGCACGGCGCCTTGGTCCTCGACTTTAAGGGTCAGAGTGACCTCTTCGTCCAGAATAGCAAAGCTGGGCGCGTTTTCCACGATCAGGCGACGATCCCAATCGGTCGGCGCGCCAGTAAGCAACAGGTGCAGCGGCGCCGGGAAATCCGAGGCCAGTTCCACATCGTGCAGTTGTCCATCCGAGACCATAATCGCCCCGGCCAAACGCCCGCGTGGCTCGTCGGCCATGGCTTCCGCGAGCGCGGTCATCAACAGTGTGCCGCGATTGTCGGGGGCATCGCCCAAGGGCACGATCCGCAGCTCGGTGTTGGGCAGGGCATTGAGGCGCGCCGTGAGACCCGCCACGGCTTCGGCCACTTGGGTGCTGCGGTCCGCGAGGTCTTGCGAGGCACTTTCATCGACCAACAAAAGCACGATGTCGGACAGCGGATCACGCTCTTCTTGTTGCAGCGAGGGCCCGGCGAGATAGATCAGGATCAACGCCGCGGCCCCTGCCCGTAAGGGCCAGCCGCGCAGCCCGCGCAGGGCAGAGAACCCCACAAGCACCAGCGCAATCCCGGCGAGGATCGCCAGCGCGGAGAGCGGCAGATGCGGGGAAAAGATCAGATCGCGGATCATTGGCTCAACCTGTCTAACAAGGCGGGGACATGGACCTGATCGGATTTGTAATTGCCGGTCAGCACATACATCACCAAATTGACGCCAAAGCGATAGGCCAACTCACGCTGACGTTCGCCATTGAACCCGCGCCCCACCGGGACCAACGGCACGCCTGTGCCATCCACGGCCCAAGCTGCCGCCCAATCGCCACCGCCAATCACCACCGGGGTGACATTGTCGTTGAGATTGCGAAACGGCATGCCTTCGGCCTGTTCGGCATTGGCCGAGGCTTCGACCCAGACTGTGCCCTCGGCATGGCGTCCGGGGAATTCGCGCAACAGATAAAAGGTGCGGGTGAGGACATGATCTTCGGGGATGTGTTCGAGCGCGGGAATGTCAAGCGGACGCGCCAGAGCCTGAAGTTTCAGACCTGTCGGCGTCGCCGCGCCGAAGCTCGCGACATCGGCGTCACGGGTGTCAAACAAGATCATGCCCCCGGTGCGCAAATAGGCGTTGAGTTTGATATAGGCGGCAGCCGTTGGGATCGGTTGATCGGCGGTCACCGGCCAATAGAGGATCGGAAAGAACCCAAGCGGATCGGTGTCGAGACTCACCCCCATCGGCGGCGACGGTTCCACCGACGTGCGAGCATTGAGCACGGCAGACAGCCCCGCAAGACCCGCCTCAGACAGGCTGTCGATGCGGGCATCGCCGGTGCGCACATAAGCCAACGCCACCTCAGTACTGGCGGCCAAAGCAAACGGATCAGACAGGGTGTCCGGCGCGTCCTGGGCGCGCGGGGCGGAGAGCGGTATCGCGAGAGCGAGCAGCAAAATCGGCACCATCCGCGCGCCAAACAAGCGGCCAGAGAGCCAAAGCGAGGCAATCACATCGCCCCCCAAAAGCGTGAGCGCCGCCAAAAGGAGCATGGGCGTCAGCGGACGTTCGTTGCGGGTCTGACCGCCCGTGACGGGAACATCCGCGGGCCATTGCGTCGCAATGAGGCGATCCTCTGCCCCCAAAACATTGAGCGCCAAAACGCTGTCGCGGGCTTGGTACAGTCCTGGCGGGGTGGCCGCAGACGCCTTAGCGGTGGCAAAGACCGCCCCTTCAATGGGCACCATCGCCGCCGCGTCACTCAACGTTCCAAACCCATCCAGCCGTTTCATGGGCTGCACTGTTTGCCCCGCCAGATCATCGGCCTCCGCCTGTGCCGCCCGCGAGGTCACGGCCAGCCGATCCAGCATCGCCACAAACAGCCCCGAAAGCGGCAAGGTGGACCATTCGGCATTGGCGGTGACATGGAACAACACCACCTGGCCCTGCCCCACCGGCTTACGCGTCACCATCGGCGTGCCATCGCCCAAGGTCGCGATCACCCGCACCGCCAGATCGGGGTCGGGTTGCGCCATGACTTGGGCCGAGACGGTGACATCGTCGGGCACCGGCAGGCCGTAAAACGGCGAGGTCTCGGCAAAGGGCCGCAGGGTTTTCGGCTCGCCCCATGACATTGCGCCGCCAATCGTGCGCCCGCCCGCGCGCAGGCGCACCGGCAAAAGCGGGTCTTCCGCGTCGCGCGCCACATCAGAGGCCGCGAGATTTGGCCCGGCAAAGCGCAGTAAAAGCCCGCCCTCACTGACCCAGTCCAGCAAAGGCGCGGCCTCGCCGCCGGACAGATGGGCGATGTCGGCCAGAATGATCACATCCGGGTTGGCTTGGATCAGGTCAGCCAAGGCACCTTCGATCACATCGGCTTTGCCATTCAACGCCGCGCGCAGGTAATGCAGTTGCGACAAAAGTTGAAGCCCCTCGCGGCTGTCGCGCACCGTCACAAGGCCGACTTCGCGGCGTTTGAGGCTGTCATCGGCCAAACGGATTGCGCCTGCGGAGCGCTGTCCTTCGATCTCAAACCGAGTGATGCGATTGCGCAGTTCAGGCGGCAAATCGAACAGGGCGGACACCGCGTCCTCGCCGCTGCCGAATGTCACCTCTTGGCGCGCCAAAACCCGAGGCACACCCGCCGGGTCCGGACCATGTGCCAAAACGGTCACCGAAGCCTCGCCCGCCGTTCCGCGCCGTTGCACCAATAGATCCACGCCGGTCTCATCGACCGAAGTCGGCCCCAACCCATAGAGCGCGCGCGGGGTTTCGAACACCGACACAGGCCCCTTTGCGTCCAAGACGGTCAGGACATCGGCGCGGCCCAAACGGTCCAACCCATCCGAGAGCCAAAGCGTTTCATAGCCACCTTGGATCGTGCCAAGTGCCGTCAAAAGTTCGGCCATATCCGGGGCATAGGGCGCGGGCGCAAGCCCCGACAAACGCGCGCGCCAATCGGAGGCGGAGAGAAAGTCGCACGGCTGGGCCGAGAGGTCGGTGGCGGTCAAAATGCACACGGTGCGATTGCCCGCCTCAGCCTCTTCAAGCGCTTGTTCCACCCGTCCGATCCGCAAGGCCCAATCAGGGGCTGAGGCCCAGCTTGCGTCCATCACGACAACCAAAGACCCGGTGCCGCCACGGTCCACACGTGGGTTCAACACCGGCCCGGCAAAGGCCAAGATCAACGCCGCCACCGCCAACATGCGCAACAGCAAAAGCCACCACGGCGTGCGATCCGCCTCAGTCTCATCATCGGTAAGGCCCAGCAAAAGCGCGATACCGGGAAAGCGGCGGCGGATCGGTGCGGGTGGCACGGCGCGCAGCACGAACCACAGGATCGGCAGAGCCAAAAGCCCAAGCAAAACCCAAGGCGCGGTGAAGCCTACGGGGCCTAAAATCCACATCAGCGTGCCCCCTCCAGACCCTCATAAAGCCACAAAAGCGCGGGCTGTGCCGGGGTGTTGGTGTGATGGGTGGCAAAGCGCCATCCGGCCTGATGCGCCAGATGCGCAAGCTGGGCTTTGCGTTCGGCCAGACGGTCCAGATAGCGGTCGCGCAGGTCGGACGCGCGCAGGGTTTCATGGCGCAACCCGCCCGCCATCGAGGTGAAAATGGTGCGCCCCTGAAAGGGAAAAGCCTCTTCGGCGGGGTCGAGAATTTGGTACAACAGCCCGGTGATGCCGCGATCCGCCGCCGCCCCGATGGCGCGTTCAACCGGCTCGATCGGACCGAGGAAATCAGACAGAAACACTGCGCGGGATCTGGGCAAAAACGATGTGGCGTCTGGCGCGCCGTATTCCGCGCGCTCTGGGCTTGGATCAGCGCGCAAGCCTTCGGCGATGCGCCGCAATTGCAACGCGCCGATGCGTGGCGGGGTGCCCAAAGAGGCCAAAGCCACGCGTTCCCCGCCCTTCATCAAAAGGATCGCCAGCGCCATGGTCAAAAGCCCGGCGCGCTCCTGTTTGGTCGGGTGATTTTTATCAGAGGAAAACCCCATCGACGCCGACAGATCGGCCCAAAGATGCACCGACTGCGCCGATTGCCATTCCTTTTCGCGCACGAAATGCCCGTCCGAGCGGCCAGAGCGGCGCCAATCAATCGACCGCCCCGCATCGCCGGGTTCTGCCGGGCGATATTGCCAAAACTCATCGCCCATCCCGGCCTGACGCCGCCCATGCCCGCCCAACAAAAGCGTGCGCGCAAGCTGTTCGGCCTGCGCCTGAAGCGGCGGCAAGGGTCCGGCCAAGGCTTCGGCGCGGGCGCGCAAGGAGGATGGGGGCGAAAGGCTCACGCCGCGGACCGATTTTCCGACAGGGTGGCGGCGACCGTGTCGATGATCGAGGCCAGATCTTCGCCGCGCGCACGGGCGGCAAAGGTCATCGCCATGCGGTGAATAAGCACAGGTTTGGCCATGGCGATCACATCCTCGGGGCTGGGCGCAAGGCGACCATCCAAAAGCGCGCGGGCGCGAATGGTCAACATCAAGGCCTGAGCGGCGCGCGGTCCCGGCCCCCACGCCACAGACGCGTTGATCGCGGGCGTGGCTTCGGGTTCATGCGGACGACAGGCGCGCACCAGATCAAGGATCATCTCGACCACCTGTTCGCCCACCGGCATCTTGCGCAGCAACGCCTGAGCTTTGATCAACTCCTCGGCGGTGAAAACGGCATGGGCCTCTTCCTCCATCGCGCCCGTGGTGGCGATCAAAATGTCACGCTCGGTGTCGCGGTCCGGGTAGGCCACATCGACTTGCACCAAGAACCGGTCCAACTGCGCCTCCGGCAACGGATAGGTGCCCTCTTGTTCCAGCGGGTTTTGCGTGGCGAGGACGTGAAACGGCGCCTCCAAATCATGCGGCTGCCCGGCGATGGTCACGGATTTTTCCTGCATCGCTTGCAACAGCGCGGATTGGGTGCGGGGGCTGGCGCGGTTGATTTCGTCGGCCAAAAGGAGCTGACAAAACACCGGACCTTCGATGAACCGAAACGCGCGGCTGCCGTCCGTGGCGGTTTCCAAGACCTCGGAGCCAAGAATGTCGGCGGGCATCAGGTCCGGGGTGAATTGTACCCGCGCGCCTTTAAGGCCCATGACGGTCGAAAGCGTGTCGACAAGGCGGGTTTTGCCAAGCCCCGGCAGGCCCAACAAAAGCGCGTGGCCTCCGCAAAGCATGGCGGACAAGACCAGATCGACCACTGTTTCCTGACCGATGAAGCGGCGGGTGATCGAGGATTTCGCCTCCGACAGCTTCGCGCCCAGTGCTTCGATCTCAGTGACAAGATCTTCTGTGACAAGATCTTCGGGCACAAGGCCTGTGGTGGTGGCGGTCTCGGTCATGGGCTTCACCTCTTGGGACGTTCCGTGTCACTCTTACTCTCGCCATTAGAGCGATCTATGCTGCAAAGCACAAATGACAAAGAGGTCAGAAGGGGGATTTTCGCGTGACTGTCTCAGCCGAAAGCATTGCCGCCGCCATCAAGGCCGCAAAAACCCACGGTTTGCCGCCCGTGGAAAAATGGGACCCGCCGTTTTGTGGCGATCTGGATATGCGGATCGCGCGGGATGGGACGTGGTTTTATCTGGGAACACCGATTGGGCGGATCGGATTGGTGCGGTTGTTCTCAACCGTGTTGAAACGCGAAGGTGACGCCTATTTTTTGGTCACCCCGGTGGAAAAAGTCGGGATCACCGTTGAAGATGCACCGTTTTTGGCGGTGGATTTTACCGTTTCGGGCCAAGGGCAGGATCAGGTTTTGACCTTTCAGACCTCGGTGGGGGATGAGGCCGAAGCGGGGCCCGATCACCCGATGCGCTTTGCCGACCGGAACGGCGAGCCCGCGCCCTATGTGGAGATCAGGGCGGGATTGGAGGCGTTGATTGATCGCAAAAGCTTCTTTCGCCTTGTTGACCATGCTGTCACGCAGGAGATTGACGGCACGGCGATGTTCGGGGTCTGGTCCAAGGGCGTGTTTTTCCCAATCGCCCCCGTGGATGATCTCAGCTGATGCCAAAATTTGCCGCCAACCTGTCCTTTCTGTTTAAGGAATATCCGTTTTTGGAACGGTTCGCCGAGGCGAAAGCCTGTGGTTTTGAGGCGGTTGAGGTGTTGTTTCCCTATGAGGAACCGGCGTCCGAGGTGGCCAAACGCATGGCCGATCTGAACCTCAAGATGGTGCTGATCAACACGCCGCCGCCGAATTACACCGGCGGCGAGCGCGGGTTTGCCGCCGTGCCCGGCCTTGAGGATCGGTTCCGCAAGGATTTCAAACGCGCACTCAGATATGCGCAATTCCTAGGTGCCGCGCACATGCATATCATGGCCGGAAAAGCCAAGGGGTTGGTCGCGCTTGAGACTTTTAAAAAGAACCTCGCATGGGCGGCGGCCGAGGCGCCAACCATGAGCCTGACGATTGAGCCGATCAATCCGATCGACATGCCGGGGTATTTCCTGGATGATTTCGATCTGGCGATTGAGGTTTTGGACAGCGTGGCGGAACTGAACCTTGGGCTGCAATTTGACGCCTATCACGCCCAGATCATCACCGGCGACGCGATGCTCGCCTGGGAAAAATATGCCCCCTATGTGCGCCACATCCAAATCGCCGGACCACCGGATCGACATGAACCCATCAAAGGTCTGGTCGATTATCCGGCGTTTTTCCGCGCCGTGGATGCGAGCGGCTATCAGGGCTGGGTCTCCGCCGAATATATCCCGAAAAAACGCACCGAAGAGGGGTTGGATTGGTTTCGTCAGGCCCAATAGCCCTATGAGACCTCTGATCCGGGCACACAGCCCTGCCCCGGTGCCTCGACTTCAAGCGTGGAATGGGTGATGGAGAACCGCTCCTTCAACAGGCCCTTCACCTGCGCCAGCACCACATGAGTCTCACCCGCAACAACCACATGCGCCTCTACGGAACTGTGGTGTTCGTCGATCTGCCACAAATGCACATGATGCACGTCTTCAACGCCTTCAACTTCGCCCATTGCCGCGGCGACCTCGTCAGCCCGTGTGCCGTCTGGCGCGCCGAGCATCAGGATGCGAATGACCGGACGGATTTCCACAAAGGCGTGCCAGAGGATATAGAGTGAAATGACCACGGTGAGGATCGGATCAATCAAGCGCCAATCGTAGATCAGGATCACCGCCCCGCCGAAAATCACCGCCACGGAGGTGCCCGCATCCGCGAGGTTATGGAGAAATGCGGCGCGGATGTTGAGACTGTTTTTCGACATGGAATAGGTGAGTGCTGCGGTGACCAGATCGACGGCAAGCGCGATCCCGGCGATGATGATGACGATCCAGCCTTCGATCTCCGGAGGGTTCCAAAACCGCGCCACGCCTTCGGCAAAGAGGTAAATGGAGATCACCATGAGCGTGATGTAATTGATCATCGCGGCGACCACTTCGGCGCGGCCATAGCCAAAGGTCATGGCCCCATCGCGCGGGCGGCGGGCCAGTTTGCGGGCCCCAAAGGCGATGACCAAAGACACCGCGTCTGAGAGATTGTGGATCGCATCGGCAATCAGTGCCATGGAGCCAGAAATCACCCCGCCAATGATTTGGGCCACGGTCAACAGCAGATTGACCCCGATGGCCGCCGCCATCCGCGCATCACCCGCCTCCGGGTCGATGTGGTGGTGGTGGTGGCCATGAGCGGCATGGCTGTGGTGATCATGGGGCATTGGACGTCCTGTCTGTTTGGGGCAAGCGGACACCCCGAGGGCGCGCTTGTCAACGGCGGGTTTTGAGTCGAACATGAGCTATTGCTCACATTTTGGAAACTCGCATCCCATGACCAACTCCACGTCCCCGCTATCGCCCCGCAAAACACCGCGACAAGCACGCTCCAAGGCCACGGTTCATGCGATCCTTGAGGCGGCGGCTCGCATTTTGGAAACCCAAGGCGCAGACGCGGTGACCACAAATGCGGTGGCAGATCGCGCGGGCGTGTCTGTTGGATCTCTCTATCAATATTTCCCCTCAAAAGAGGCGATTTTCGCCGAGCTGATCCGACAGATGCGCGCCCAGATGCGCGACGATATTTTTCGAGCGATGGATTTTGTGGTTGGAAAGAGCCTGTCCTTTGCCATGGCGCGGCTGGTTCGGGCGGTGATCCATCACCATGTGCATCGCGCGCATCGGGCAGACGCCCTTGAACATTTAGAAGCGCAATTGCCACCCGACCCGGACAGTTTGACCATGATGTCCCAAACCCGTGCCCGTTTGGCGCTGTGCCTGACCCAGCATAAAGTGCCGCAACCGGAGCAAGCCGCAGGCGACATTTTGAACCTCATCATTGGCATGGCCCATCCGGCACTTCATGGCGGGGAGACGGATTTTGACTCCTTGGCGCGGCGGATTGATCCGGCGGTTTTGGGGTATTTGGGGCGAATGTGACAAGTTCTTAATGCGCATCCTCAAAGTATGTGCATTTTTGCAAAAACCCCTTGATATGTGCGTATTTAAAAAAAATTAGCCCAGATCGCCTAATACTCACGCGAAATAACGATAATATCGCTAAATTGTGATCTGCATTTTCGCACAACACAATAGATAAAACCTGTATGTTTGTTCCCATTTAAACACTTCAAACCAAGCTCTATATCCATTTCATCGAGGCGCGCAAAAACACACAGACAGCGCGTCCCCCTAAATGAAACGCTGATAAAGGACTTCTATCATGACCAACTCTTTCAAAACTCTCGCTGCCGCCGCTGTTGTTGCCGTTGCTGGTTCTGCCGCTTTCGCTGGCCCGAACTACATCATCCCCGGCCAAGCTCAGTCGCTGACCTCGACCGTCAACCTTGATCTGGTACGCGCTGACACCAACAGCACGGTTTACATCTACGATTTCCACAACGGTGAGCGCGGTGCGCTTTTGGGCTCCGAAGCTGTACACGCTGGTGCAAACACCAACGTGAAAGTGCAATTGTCCCGTCCGGCAATTTCTGATGCGATTGTCGTTCTCTCCAACGACGGCGTCAACACGCTGGCCGTTCGCGATGTGAACAACGTTCAATAATCTCCGCGCCCACATCAGGGCCCGGACAAAATAAACCCCCGCCGATGCGAGTCGGCGGGGGTTTTATGTCTCAATTATACGTCGCACTTAAGTGGGTTTAATCGCCAAGTTTGGCGTGAACCTCGTCCAGATCGACGTCGCCTTTGGGCATTTTATTGCCGGGGTTTTCAAAGTCGTATTGGAACAGTTGGAAATCCTTTTTGTAGATTTCCCACATCAAATGCATCGACAGATCGTCGAAATAATCCTCAACCGGGTGAAGCCGTTTTGGGCCGTGACCTTCGGATTCGTTAAACCGCGGGATCGTGGCCAAATCGACTTTATGCGGGGTATCGATGTGATCGAGCACGTCCTGCATGCCGTCGTTGAAGGTCTCGGTAAAGAAAATCTTGTCGTAGGTGCCGCCATTGACGATGAACGTCGAGACATGCCCGGCCATCGCGGACCAGTGAATGTCCGGGTCCATCGGCCGACGCCAGCGGATGGTATCACGCACAAACAACAGGAACCGCCGGAAAGAAGCGATTTGATCGAACTCGTCCTTGCCGTCCTCGCCGCCAACTTCGATGCCGTATTTTTGGATCAGCTGCGGGACAAGATTGCCACGATAGCGTTTGCCATTGCGTTGAATGCCGCAGACCTTGTCAAAAAACGATGACAGCACACGGGTATACGGATTGCGCACACAGGTGAAAGCGTAGGATTTGTGACCCTGCACATTGGCTTCGATCAACTGCTGGCTGCCCTCTTGGGCCCATTTGTGCATCCGATCTTTGCTATCATGGATGTCGCCATCGAAAAACTCGCCATGATCGGAATAGAACATGATCTGTCCGATGGTCGAACACGCGCATTTGGGGACGACGCGATATACGACACTTTCGCTTTCTGTCATCCAAGTTCCGGGAAAGCCCATATTTTACCACAACTCCTGATATGCCACGCGTCCGTGACCCTTTTCGCTTTAAAAGCAAACTTACCTTGATTATTCAATGATTGGTTACGCTTATATGCGAACAATGCGGCAAAAATGAGGTTACGGTTTCCAAAATGGCACGAATTGCATTCATTCTCCTGTGCCACAAGGACCCTGAGGCCATCATTGACCAGGCGCGCCGCCTGACCCGCACCGGAGATTACATCTCCATTCACTTTGATGCGCGCGGCGGCAAAGAGACCTTTGAGGCGATCAAAAACGGCCTGAAAGACAATCCGAATGTCGCCTTTGCGACCAAGCGGATCAAATGTGGCTGGGGCGAATGGAGCCTTGTGCAAGCCACGATTTACGCACTTGAAGCGGCGGAAGCAGCCTTTCCACGCGCGACCCATTTTTACATGCTGTCGGGTGATTGCATGTCGGTCAAAACGGCCGAATACATGCATGATTTCCTTGACCGCAATGACATGGATTATATCGAAAGCTTCGATTTTTTCACCTCTGACTGGATCAAGACCGGGATCAAGGAAGAGCGGTTGATTTATCGCCATTTCTTCAATGAACGCACCCAAAAGTGGTTGTTTTATCAAAGCTTTTGGTGGCAACGCCGGTTTGGCCTTGAACGCAAAATCCCCGATGATCTACAGGTTATGATTGGATCGCAATGGTGGTGTTTGCGCCGCCGCACCGTCGAGTGGATTTTGGATTTCATCAAAAAGCGCAAAGATGTCATGCAGTTTTTCCGCACGACATGGATTCCGGACGAAACCTTTTTTCAAACCCTCGTGCCGCATCTTGTGCCGGAACATGAAATCCAAACCCGCACCCTGACCTTTTTGATGTTCACCGACTACGGCATGCCCGTGGTGTTTTATAATGACCACTATGATTTGCTGATCTCGCAGGACTATCTGTTCGCCCGCAAAATTTCGCCCGAGGCGAAAGAGTTGAAGAAACGATTGGGCGATTTGTTTGCGGCCAAGGGGATTCAGTTTAAAATTTCAAATGAGGGTCGATCCCTGTTTGAATTTCTGACCGGGCGCGGCCGCGACGGGCGGCGTTTTTCTCAGCGATTTTGGGAAACCGAAAGTTCGCTGGGCCGTGACCGCGAACTTTTGATGATTGTTTGCAAAAAATGGCACGTCGCCAAGCGACTCGTCTCGCAGATCAAGGCGAAAACAGACATTCCCTGCCTCGAATATCTGTTCAGCGAAGAAAACACGCCGCTGCCGGATTTGGGCGGCATTGAAAAGAGTTTGGAAAAACGCACCCGGCACAGGCGCGCTTGGGTGCGGATGCTTTTGGATTATTTCGAAACAGACCGTATGGTCGTCTGCATTGACCCTGCCGGTCTCGACCTCATTCGCGACTTTTACAACGACCGCTCCGGCACGCGGCTGTTGGAAATCGAATGCGAGTTTAGCGATGAGTATCTGACCGGCCATGCCAAACGCACCGGTCTTGCCGGGGATCAGACGCCTGAGGACGCGTTGGAACGGCTGTTGCCAACGATCCGCGCCGACATCAATCACGAAGGCGACCGCATTCGCGACGCGGAATTTGAGAATTACGACCGGATTTCGCAATCCAAAACCCCCGAGGAAAACGCCCGCCCGCTTGCACGTTTCCTCGACATCTCCGAAGATGACGCGCGCGAGATCGTCTCGATGCATTATCTATTTTCCGACTGAGGAAGACCCCATGCCCTATGCTTATGACGACCAGAATGTTTTCGCCAAAATCCTGCGCCAAGAGATTCCGGTCAGCCCGATTTTTGAAAGCGACCATACATTGGCGTTCCCCGACATTTCGCCGCAAAAAGCGACCCATGTTTTGGTGATCCCCAAAGGGGCGTACCGGTGCTTTGATCATTTTGTACAGGCTGCCTCAGATGCCGAGCAGCTCGATTTTTTCAAATCGGTGGCGCAGATTGCCAAACAGCTTGGCGTGTCAGAGGCCTCGGGCGGCAATGGCTATCGGTTAATCACCAATTCCGGCCCAGATTCGCATCAGGAAGTGCCACATTTCCACATCCATCTTTTGGGTGGCGAACCCATCGGCCCGCTGACCAGCCGCTGATCACGCCAGCTCCCAAAACGACAAAGCCCCGCAATTGCGGGGCTTTTGTGTTTTACGTGATCTCACTTATTTGCCGGAGGTCAGTTCCACAAACACATCCTCAAGATCGGGCTCCATCGTGCGCACATCTTCAATCACGATTCCCGCAGCCTTCACCGCATCCAAAATTGCATTGGCCGAGGTTTTGCCGCGCGAATAATCAAACACAAACGTGCCGTCCTTTTTGCGCTCCATCCGCACACCTTCCGGCAAATCAAACTGCGCCGGTGCCGCGCCTTGCGGTTCGATCAAAAGCGTCTTGGCGTCCATCAAGTCCAACAGATTTTTGGTCGTGTCGCGTTTGATCAATGCGCCGTGGTTGATGATGGCGATTTCGTCACACATTTCCTGCGCTTCTTCGAGGTAATGCGTGGTCAAAATAATGGTCATGCCGCGTTCCTCATTGAGGCGGCGCACATTGGTCCAAAGCATCTGACGCAGCTCAATGTCCACACCCGCCGTCGGTTCGTCCAACACGAGAATTTGCGGATTGTGCACCAAAGCCTTGCCCAGCAAAAGCCGACGACGCATGCCCCCCGAAAGGGTGCGCGCATAGGCGTCCGCCTTGTCGGTTAAGCCAATCAGATCAAGGATTTCGTCCGAACGCCGGTCTTTTTTCGGCACACCATATAATCCGGCCTGAACCTCCAAAGCGCCGCGCGGGGTGAAGAACGGATCAAGGTTCAATTCCTGCGGCATCACGCCAATGGCGGCGCGCGATTGCCGTGGGTTCACATCCTGATCAAAGCCCCAGATTTTGACCTTGCCCGAGGATTTGATCACCAGCCCGGCGAGGATATTGATCATCGTCGATTTGCCCGCACCATTCGGCCCCAAAAGGCCAAAAATCGACCCGCGCGGGATGGTCAAATCAATGCCCTTGAGCGCCTCTTTTGGCGGCTGACCCTTGCTGCCCTTGTAGGTCTTGCGCAGAGCCTCGATCTCAATCGCGTCGGTCATGGTCTCTCTCCCTTTTTGGCATGTCAGATAAAGCGGATGCCTCTTGTCCGCGCCGCACGGATCGTTATCATGCTGACCTGACTTAGGCGGTTGGACGCGCTTCGGCAACAGCGCGGTGGTGCAGACCCCATGATTGGCGCCGCACATCCCCGCTCAGGTCGCATGATGCACGGCAAAACAGTCATAAAGGGACAGACAAACATGGCGATCCAAGCCCCAGAAACCGAAGTGGTCTCCACCTGGAAAGTGGCCTGTGATGGCAGCGAAGGTGCCTTGGGTCACCCCCGCGTCTGGCTCGTGATTCCCCATGATAAGGGCTATGTCGAATGCGGTTATTGCGACAAAAAATTCATCCATGAGAGCGCCAAACTCAAAGACGCTTGAAAGGCGTCTTATTCCGAATGTTTGCGATATCTTAAAGTCTTGCACCTAGCCTCATCATTGTATTGATGTGAAAGGCGTTTCTGGTGCTGGCTGTGAAACAAATCTCTTTGGTTCGAAACGATTTCCGGCGCCTCGCGCCGGTGCGACCGGAGATGTTCAAACGTTTTTATGAGCGACTGTTTGAAATCGCGCCTCACACGCGCGATCTCTATTCGGAAAGCCTGACGGAAGAAGCCATTCGCGTGAATGGTCTTCTCGAAATCGCTTTTCTCTCCCTCGATCATCCTCAGGCCATGTTTGCCACGCTACACACCTTGGGACGCGATTTTTCCGGTTTTGGCATTTGGGAAACCCAATCGGACCTGGTCGTTGACTTGCTCGTTGAAGTGTTCGCCGAATTCGGCGGCGAAGACTGGGGAACGGAGCTTGAAAAGGCGTGGCATAGCGTGCTGAGCTTTATCGCCCAAGGGATGAAAGAAGGAGTCGTGCCCAAAGGGGCAATCGCCTGATTTCACCTTCGCGCGACCCGATCTTGCGTAGAACAGCCTCTCAGACGCATAAAGACGCGTATCCGGGTTGCAGCCCCTCACGCTTTCCGTGTTATCAAGGCACGGGATTTGCGATCAGAGGACACGCGTCATGACATTCGGTAAAGGCAGCCATCTTCACCTCATTGACGGCTCTGCCTTCATATTCAGAGCCTATCACGCGCTCCCTCCTCTGACGCGTAAATCCGATGGGCTTCCCGTCGGGGCCGTCGCCGGGTTTTGCAACATGCTTTACCGCTATATCGAGGCCAACACTGGCAGCGATGCGCCCACCCATGCCGCTGTTATCTTTGACTATTCCGGGAAAACCTTTCGCAACGACCTCTTCCCGGCCTATAAAGCCAACCGCCCCCCTGCCCCCGAAGAACTGGTGCCGCAATTCCCACTGACCCGCGAAGCCACCCGCGCGTTCAATGTATCTTGCATCGAAATCGAAGGGTTTGAAGCCGACGACATCATCGGCACCCTGTCCTGTCAGGCGCGCGAGGCCGGCGGGCGAGTCACCATCATTTCATCGGACAAAGATCTGATGCAATTGATCGGCGGTGGGGTTGAAATGCTCGACCCAATGAAAAACAAGCGCATTGACCGCGAGGGCGTCGAAGAAAAATTCGGCGTCGGTCCCGAACGGGTTGTGGACGTTCAGGCACTGGCCGGAGATTCGGTGGATAACGTGCCCGGCGCGCCGGGGATCGGGATCAAAACGGCGGCGCTTTTGATCAATGAATATGGCGACCTAGACACGCTTTTGGCCCGCGCCGAAGAGATCAAACAACCCAAACGCCGTCAGGCCCTGATCGACAATGTCGACCAAATCCGCGTGTCGCGCGACCTGGTGAAACTCGATTGTGACATGGTCCTGGATTTCTCCCTCGACAGTCTGGAAGTACAAACCCCCAAGCTCGATGATCTCCTCGCTTTTCTCGCCAAAATGGAGTTCCGCACCATCGTCAAACGCGTCTCCGAACGCTTTGGCGTCGAGGCCCCTGCGATCCCGGACGTTCCGGCCCCCGCCGCGGCCATGTCGGAGGCCCCGTCCGCGCCGAAACCCGTGCCGTTTGACACCGAAACCTATGAAAAAGTCTCGACCATGGGCGCGCTTGAGCGTTGGATCGACGCAATCTATGCCCGCGGCTATGTTGCCGTGGACACGGAAACCACCAGCCTGGATGAGATGCAGGCCGAGTTGGTCGGCATCTCGCTTTGTGTCGAGCCGGGCACGGCTTGTTACATCCCCTTGGGTCACACGATTGGCGAAGATGACCTGTTCGGCGGCTCGAACCTTGTCGATGGGCAATTGGCCAAATCCATGGTTCTGGACGCGTTGAAACCGGTTTTAGAGGACGACAGCATCCTCAAAATCGGCCAGAATATGAAATATGATGCTAAGATTTTCGCCCGCAACGGCGTGACTGTCGCGCCCTATGACGACACCATGTTGATGTCTTATGCGCTCCACGCCGGTCTACACAATCACGGCATGGACACCCTGTCCGAGCGCTATCTGGACCATGTTCCGATCCCGACGAAAAAGCTTTTGGGCAGTGGCAAGTCCATGATCACCTTTGACAAGGTCGAGATCAACAAAGCGGTCGCCTATGCCGCCGAAGATGCCGACGTCACCCTACGCCTGTGGCAGGTGTTCAAATCGAAACTTCATACTGAACAGGTCACCACCGTCTACGAAACTCTGGAGCGCCCGCTCTCGCCGGTTTTGGCGCGGATGGAAATGGCCGGGGTGATGGTGGACCGCGATGTGCTCTCGCGCATGTCCAACGCGTTCGCGCAAAAAATGGCCGGGCTTGAGGCCGAAATTCACGACCTGGCGGGCGAAAATTTCAACGTCGGCTCCCCCAAGCAATTGGGTGAAATCCTGTTTGATAAAATGTCCCTGCCCGGCGGCAAAAAAGGCAAAACCGGAGCCTATGCCACGGGTGTGGACATCCTCGAAGACCTCGCCTCAGAGGGGCAGGACCTGCCCGCACGTGTGCTGGATTGGCGTCAACTCTCCAAGCTGAAATCAACCTACACCGACGCGCTGCAACGGTTCATCAACCCTGAAACTGGCCGCGTTCACACCTCGTATGTGCAAACCGGAGCCGTGACCGGGCGTTTGTCCTCGACCGATCCGAACCTGCAAAACATCCCGGTGCGATCTGACGAAGGCCGCCGCATTCGCGAGGCCTTTATTGCGCCGAAAGGCCGCAAATTGATCTCGCTCGATTACTCACAAATCGAATTGCGTATCCTCGCCCATGTCGCCGGGATCGACAGTCTCAAACAGGCGTTCCGTGACGGGTTGGACATTCATGCCATGACCGCAAGCGAGATGTTCGGTGTGCCGATTGAGGGCATGGACCCGATGGTCCGCCGCCAAGCCAAAGCGATCAATTTTGGCGTGATTTACGGCATTTCGGGCTTTGGACTTGCACGAAACCTGCGTATTCCCCGCAGCGAGGCACAAGGCTTTATCGACCGATATTTCGAACGCTTCCCGGGCATTCGCGCCTATATGGACGACACCGTGGCTTTCGCCAAAGAGCACCTTTATGTCCAAACTCTGTTTGGCCGTAAAATCCATACGCCGGAGATCGCCACCAAAGGGCCGCAGGCCGGCTTTGCCAAACGCGCCGCGATCAACGCCCCGATCCAAGGTGCCGCCGCCGATATCATCCGCCGCGCCATGGTGCGGATGCCCGACGCCATCCGCGATCTGCCCGCCACCATGTTGTTGCAGGTCCACGATGAATTGATTTTCGAGGTCGATGAGGACGCCTGTGATCAGGTGATCGACGTGGTCAAAGATGTGATGAAAAACGCCGCCTACCCCGCCGTCGTACTTGATGTCCCGATTGAGGTGGATGCCGGTATTGGCAACAATTGGGCCGAAGCGCACTGATCTTCATTGTAGTCCAAATACTCATAAAAACGGCGCGCGAGGGGCCTCCTGCGCGCCGTTTTTGATCCGAAGTCAGGCTTTAGATCAGCCCTTCTTTTTGGAACAAGACCTTGAGGTCCGCCTCAGGGCGCGGGCCGATGTGGGAAATCACCTCGGCGGCGGCCACACAGCCCATCCGGCCACAGGTCGCAAGGCTTTGCCCGGTGGCGTAGCCATAAAGGAAGCCCGCCGCGAATTGATCGCCCGCCCCAGTGGTATCCACCGGTTGCACGCGTTTGACCGGCACCACAGCCTCTTCATCGCCGCGCACCAACACCACGTCAGAGCCACCACGCGAACAGACCACGAGGCCACATTCGAAGGCTGCCAATTCCAAGGCCGTCGACAGGTCAGCCTGATAGAGACTTTCCCATTCATGTTCGTTGCCGATGACGAAATCCATCTCTTTGACAAAGGTCCGAAAATCATCACGGTGACGGTCCACACAGAACGGATCGGACAGAGAAATCCCAACCTTGCCGCCCGCCGCTTTGGTCAGTTTCGCGGCCTGGTCAAAGGCGTGTTTTCCCTTGGGTTTGTCGTAAAGATAGCCCTCAAGGAACATAATATCCGTGTCGCCCGCTGCGGTCTCGGTCACATCAGCCTCGGAAATTTCCGAAGAAATCCCCAAATAGGTGTTCATCGACCGCTCGCCATCCGGGGAGACGAAAATCATCGACCGTGAGGTCGGCAATTCACCACCCGGCACCGGCGCATTCACAAAGGCTGTGCCATCGGCCACCATCTCGGCGGCATAAAACCGTCCCAAAGCGTCGTCATGCACCCGCCCGATAAAGCCGGTTTTCAGCCCCAGCATACCCAGCCCCGCCAGAGTGTTGGCGACGGACCCCCCCGGCGTTTGAACCCGGTTTTCCATCGCGCCATAAAGCATTTCGCCGCGCTCGCGTTCGACAAGCTGCATGATGCCTTTGTCGATCCCCATAAGGTCGAGGAAACTGTCATCGGCCTGGCTGATCACATCGACGATGGCGTTGCCGATACCGACAACCTGATAGGTTTTAGTCAAAATTTTTCTCCTCGAAGGCGCAGAGGTCTCGTATCAAACATGTGCTGCACAAAGGTTTACGCGCTTTGCAGGTGTAGCGTCCGTGCAGGATCATCCAGTGATGCGCGTGCTGTTGGAATTCGGCGGGGATGTGGTCCTCGATCGCGCGTTCGACCGCGACGACATCCTTGCCCACGGCCACGCCCGAACGATTGCCGAACCGAAAAATATGGGTGTCGACGGCTTGGGTTGGCACATGCCACCACATGTTCAACACCACATTGGCGGTTTTGCGGCCCACCCCCGGCAGGCTTTCAAGAGCGGCGCGCGACGAGGGCACCTCACCGTCATAGTCATCCACCAAAATTTGGCTCAGCTTGATGACATTCTTGGCCTTATTGCGATAGAGGCCGATGGTTTTGATATGTTCAATCAATCCCTCTTCGCCCAAATCGAGCATCTTTTGCGGCGTGTCGGCGATTTTGAACAGGGCATTTGTGGCCTTGTTGACACCTTTATCGGTCGCCTGCGCCGAAAGCGCCACGGCCACCACCAATGTATAGGCGTTGACGTGATCAAGCTCGCCTTTCGGCTCGGCCTCGGCGGTTTGGAACCGGGTGAAGATCTCTTTGATCGTGTGATACTCAAGCTGTTTCATGGGCATTCTAATGCCTTGTCGCGCCGCGCGGAGCAAGCCGTAGGTGACATGCGTGCAATTTTCCTAAAATCAGATGAAAATACGCACAATTTAGAGCCTTTGAACGGGGGCGATTAATCCGGTCTTCAGGGTTTACTGAAAAACTCGCCCTAACTTGGCTGTTTCAGGATCACACATATGAACGCTTTCGCGGATATGAGCCCTTTTGCGGGAATGGGGATGACGGGGGCGGAGCTTTTGTCCGATGAGTCCCCGATGCCAGATCACGAAACACGGAGCGGTCCCAAATCTCTTTCGGGATTTGGCCCCGGCGTGATGATTGAAACCAGCGAAGGTCCGCAACCCGTCGAATGGCTACGCCCCGGCGATCTGTTGTTGACACGCGATCACGGCTATCAACCGCTCCTTTGGGTCGGGAGAAGTGCGTTGGATGAGGCCCATGTCATCAAGCCTCTGCGCATTTTCGCGGGCGCTCTGGGCGAACACGCCCCGGAACGCGATCTGATCCTGTCGCCGGATCATCATATTCTCCTGAGCGCACCGCAAATTGAACTTTATTTTGCCGAAGCCGAAGTGTTTGTTCCCGTTTCCGACATCGCCACCGAAGCGGAGGCCGCCTATGCGATTCCCCATCCGGAATATGCCTATTGCCATCTTCTCATGAAGGAGCATGAGGTGCTTTTGGCCGAAGGCGTTTGGATCGAAAGCCTGTTTGCGGATGAACGAACCCTATCCATGCTTCCGTCTGAAACCGTAATGAGCCTCCTCACAAAACTCGAACCAAACCACCGGAACACCGAAACAGCGCGCATGATGCTCAAACGAGGCGAAGCTCTCGCGTTGCAACTGCGTTCTGCCATCGCAGCACGTCGCATAGCCGCCTAGGCCCCCGGATCATCGGCGTTTCACCAAGTTTCGGGTCGGCAGAGACGCGCTAAGGCGCTAAGGTTTGACCGTTACCCTCTGATCTTGGATGCCGCCCGTGACCTATGAAGACAAGCCCCTCGAAGACCAATACCATTTCAACGTGATCCGTCGCGCCATCGACCTGTTGGATCAGGCCCCCCTACCCTTGCCGCTTGACGCACTGGCACAGGCTCTGGGCATGAGCCCGCATCACGCGCAAAAAATCTTTTCGCAATGGGCCGGAGTGTCGCCAAAACGGTTTCAGCAATATCTCACCTTGGGCCATGCCAAGGCGATGATTGCACAAAATCATACAATGGTTGAGGTCGCCGATGGTGCCGGGCTGTCCAGCACGGGCCGCCTGCACGATCTCTTTATGCGCTGGGATGCGATGACGCCGGGGGATTTTGCCCGCAAAGGTGCGGGGCTGACACTCGCATACGGCTGGTTCGCCACGCCCTTTGGCGACGCCTTGGCCATGTCCACCGAGCGCGGCCTCTGCGCCCTCGCCTTTATCTCTGAGACCACGCGAGAGGCGGCCTTTGCCGACCTCTCCGGGCGTTGGCCCGCCGCCACCTACATTGATGACACCGAAGCCGTGCGCCCCTACATCACCGCAGCCATCGGCGGCGGCGATCTGAAACTGCACCTCATCGGTGCGCCGTTTCAGATCAAAGTCTGGGAGGCGCTTTTGTCGATCCCTTCGGGTCAGGTCACCACCTATTCCGACATCGCTGCGGCCATTGGTGCGCCCAAAGCCGTGCGCGCGGTCGGCACCGCCGTCGGGCGCAACCCGGTGAGCTGGTTGATCCCCTGCCACCGCGTTTTGCGCAAAACCGGCGCTTTGGGCGGCTATCACTGGGGTCTACCTGTCAAACGCGCGCTTTTGGCCTATGAAAGCCTGCAAGCCGACAGTCAATCCCACGTCCCGACTGAGCAGAAACCCGCCGCACTTGCGTGCTCCGCGAAAATCCACCGTGTTTCTGGCGCAATAGAGCGGTAAAACCAGCGCCAGAGCAGTTTTAACACGAGGATACGATATGAAATCCCCTCTTTTCGTTGCCATCCCGCTGATCGCCAGTTTTGGCCTGACGGCGTGCATGGACACCTATAGCGCTGATTCCAATCAGAAAACCACCCAAGGTGCCGTTATCGGCGCGACCCTTGGCGGCATTTTAGGCGCAAGCTCCAATGACGACAAATTGGCAAAAGCCGCCGTCGGTGCGGTGATTGGTGGGGCCATTGGTGGCGCCATCGGTCAGCAATTGGACAAACAAGCCGCAGATTTGCGTCAGGATCTCGGCAATGATGACGTGAAAATCGTCAACACCGGCTCGCAGTTGATTGTCACCATGCCACAGGACATTCTGTTTGCCACCGATAGCTCCGTTGTGATGCCCTCGCTGCAAAGCGACCTGAGCAAACTGGCCTATAACCTTCAGGATTATCCGAACACCACGGTTCAGGTGATCGGTCACACGGACAACACCGGCTCTGCAACCTACAACCAAGCCTTGTCGACCCGCCGCGCCTCTGCTGTGGCAACGATCCTGACCGCCAATGGCGTGGCTCCGGGCCGGGTTCAGGCCTATGGCCGCGGCGAAGATGCGCCTGTGACCACCAACCTGACCCCAGAAGGCCGCGCGCAAAACCGCCGCGTCGAAATCGTCATCACGCCGATGACCTGACCTCGCCAAAAGGGGACGATTTGAAAGGCCGGGCTCAGTCCCGGCCTTTTTCACGGCCAACAGATGCGTGTTTTCGTGGCACCTCTGCGCGTCTGGTCATATGATTTGATCACTCTTATGGAGGGGCCCATGCCATTTCAAAAAATCAACGCCGAAAAACTGTCGCATTCGGTGATGAAGCAAATCGAATTGTTGATCCTGCGTGGCATTTTGCGACCCGGCGAACGCCTGCCCTCGGAACGCGATTTGGCGGAGCGTCTGGGCGTATCGCGGCCCTCGGTGCGCGAAGCCCTCGCAGAGCTCTCGTCCAAGGGGCTTTTGACCACAAAAGCCGGCGCAGGCGTGTTTGTCGCGGATGTCTTGGGGTCGGCCTTCTCCCCCGCCTTGGTCAAACTCTTTGGCAGCCATGACGAGGCGGTGTTTGACTACATCGCGTTTCGTCGTGACATGGAGGGCCTGGCCGCCGAACGTGCCACCCGCTTTGCCTCCGACACCGATTTAAACGTCATCAACGCGATCTTTAAAAAAATGGAAGCGGCGCATCCTAAGCGCAATCCAACGGACGAAGCACGGCTTGATGCGGAGTTTCACCTCTCGATCATTGAGGCCAGCCACAATGTCATCATGCTGCATATGATGCGGTCAATGTTTGATCTGCTGCGTGAGGGTGTGTTTTACAACCGCTCGGTGATCTTCAAACAACGCACCAACCGCGCCCTTCTGTTGGATCAACACCGCGCCATCAATGACGCGTTGCAAGCGCGCGACCCGGACGCCGCCCGCGCGGCAGTGATCCGGCATCTGGATTATGTCGAAACGGCGCTCAGCGATCAGCAGAAATTCGAGCGCAACGAAGACATTGCCCGGCTCAGGTTTGAGCATGAACAGTCGCGGGGCTGACCCCTTTCATTGCAGCCAAATACTCAAAACAAAACCCCCGCCAAAGCGGGGGTTTTTTGATCGGGGTTTGACGGGTCAGGTCAGGGAAAGATCAGTGCAGTTTTTCACCGACTTCGGTGATCGAGGTTTCGATCAACGTATTGGCATCTGCTGCCGTCATCTGTTTGGTGATGATGTCAGAGGCCGCGCCAATGGCGACGGTGATGGCTGCGTTGCGCACGTCACGGATGGCCGCAGCTTCGGCTGCCGCAATCTGGTCTTCAGCCGCGGCGAGACGACGTTGGATCGAGGTCTTGATGTCCTCTTTCGCTTTCTCGGCAGCCAATTCCGCGTCTTTTTTGGCCTGAGCGACAATAGCGTCGGCTTGGTCTTGCACTTCGCGCTGTTTGCGCTCGTAAGAGGCCAAGATCGACTGCGCTTCGTCACGCAGGGCACGGGCTTCGTCCAGATCGGATTTGATGCCAGCCGCACGGTCGTCAAGCATTTTGCCCAACAGAGCCGGAACCTTTTTCCAGATCAGAATGCCAACAAACACCAAAAAGCCCAAAAGGACGATCAGGTTGGTGTTGGTCAGCGTCCAGAAATCGCCCGAAAACGGGTTTTGGGATGCGGCCAAGGCCGGGGTTGCAGTAACCAATGCGATGAGAAGAGAAAGTTTTTTCATATCCTTACCCTTTCATACGCGCGGTGACCGCGGCGGTGATGGTGCGTGCATCCGCAGTTGTACCGAGAGCGGCGACGATTTCTTTGGCGGTGTCTTTGGCCACAGCTTTGACACTGTCCATCGCACCATCGCGGATTTCGGTGATGGCTTTCTCAGATTCGGCCGCTTTGGCCGCAATCTGTGCATCGGCTTTGGCAAGCGCTGTGTCGAGATCGGCCTGAATCGCAGCGCGGGTCTCGTTGGAGATCCGTTGCGCTTCAGACTTCGCCTCAGCGAGAGCCGCGTTATAGGCTGCTTCTGCCTCTTTGGCCTTGAGCTTGAGCTCTTCAGCGGCAGAAATATCATTCATGATCGTGCCGGACCGTTCCGCAAGCACCGTAGAGATGCGCGGCAGGGCGATTTTCGAGAGCACGAAATAGATCACGACAAGCGTGACCAGAAGCCAGAAAATTTGGTTGGGGAATGTCGCGAAGTCGAGCTGCGGCATGCCTGCCTCAGCGGTCGCCAACTCTGCCCCGTGCGTCTCTGTTGCCATCTTATCCTCCTGGCTCTGACCTAATTCTCCGAAACCTATGCCGGAGAGACCCCTAGTTTACGCGAGGGTGGATCGGAAAACCGACCCACCCTGCCGTAAGGATAGAGTGTTCGATCAGACGGCGAACATCAGCAGAAGAGCGACGAGGAACGAGAAGATCCCCAGAGCTTCTGCAAAGGCCATGCCGATGAAGAGGGTCGCAGTTTGCGATGCAGCTGCGGACGGGTTACGAAGAGCGCCGGACAGGTAGTTGCCAGCCACGTTACCCACACCGATGGCTGCGCCACCCATGCCGATTGCTGTGAGGCCTACACCGATGTATTTGCCGAGTTCTGCGATATTGCCTTCCATGGGGGTATCTCCTTACGTTGGAATTGGCTGAAAAAGTGAGTTCTAAACCTGACCGGACTTAGTGAACCGGGTGCAGTGCGTCTTTGAGATAGACACAGGTCAGAATGGTGAACACGTAGGCCTGAATGAAGGCCACGAGAATTTCGAGACCGTACATCGCGGTGATCGCAAGGATCGAAACCGGCGAGATAGCGGCGATGGCGGCAAAGCCCGCAAACACTTTGATCACGGCGTGGCCGGCCATCATGTTACCAGCCAAACGAATGGAGTGGCTGACAGGGCGCACGAAGTAGGAGATCAGCTCGATCACCGCAAGAAGCGGGCGCACAGCGAGCGGCGCGGAGGAAATCCAGAACAACGCGAGGAATTTGGAGCCGTTTTTCACAAACCCCAGAATGGTGACGAAAGAGAACACCAAGAGGGCGAGAACACCGGTCACAGCAATGTGGGACGTGGTGGTGAAGGACAGCGGCAGAAGGCCAAGTATGTTGGCGAAGACGATGAACGAGAACAGCGTCATGATATACGGGAAGTAGCGGATGGCGTCTTTGCCAGCGACATCTTCTACCATCTTATAGACGAAACCGTACATCAGCTCGGCAATGGACTGACCTTTGGAGGGCACCATGGCGCGGCCACGGGAGCCGACGACCAAAAGGAGCACGATCGCCAGAACGGTGATCGCCATCCAAAGCGTGACGTTGGTCACGGTGTACCAATGGATCGTGCCGTCGCCAAACAGAGACACCGGCTTGAACTGATCCATCGGGTGGAAGGCCAAGCTGCTCTCGGAACCATGCGCTTCAGTTGCCACGTTCAATCCCTCTCATCACGTGCGGGGTCACCCGCGTTATCATTCTTGGCGGCATCTGCCACCTGCCCAGCTTCGATTTCCTTGGCGGTTCGCATCATCGTTTTGACGCCCGCAGCAAGACCGAAGCCTATGAACAGTACGAGGAACAAGGGCGTTGTGCCCAAGAGCTTATCCAAGCCCCACCCCATACCAAAGCCGATCAAGAGACCAGCCACCAATTCCACCACCATCCGCCAGGCCATATTGGCCTGAGAAAAGTGTTCTTCACCGCGGGAGGCTTTGGGCGTCAGCGCCCCTTTTGCCTTTTCGATCCGATCTTCCAAAGCGCGCAGGCGCTCGGGATCATGCGGGTCGGTCATGGCAAAAAGCCCCTTTGGTTGCTTGGCGGCAAGCTATGCGGGAGGGCATTCAGAGTCAACACGGGAATACCCCATTTTAAAATGGCTTAACCATATGTTTTAATTGAGTATTTCAATCGCAATAAAGGCAGCACCCAACATGCCTTTGCCGCTGTTAGCGCTCGCCGCTCGCGTTTTCGTTATTCAACCAAATGGTTGACCAAAGCATCGTGTGGCCCTAACGGATTTGATATGTCGCATGATCTTGATCTCATATTCGCCGCCCTGTCTGATCCGACCCGTCGGGCGATCCTTGAGATGTTGCTTGAGGACGACATGGCGGTGACCGATGTGGCCGAACCGTTCGAGATGTCACTGGCGGCGATTTCCAAACATCTTGGCATCCTCACCCGCGCCGGATTGATCGTGCAAGAAAAGCGCGGTCGGGTGAAATGGTGCAAACTCGACCCGAGCGCGATCCGCGCCTCCTCTGTATGGATGCAGGGGTTTGGGCAGTTCGTCGAACTGGACCTTGATGGGTTGGAACGGTTTTTAGCGCAGGAACTGCCGCAAGACTAAACGTCCCCTATGCCCACTCTTGGCTCCAATCGTAAAGCTGTCCCACGATCTCCCCCAGCGCGCGGCCCTTGTCGGTCAGAGAATAGCCGACCCGTCGGCGGGCGTCATATTTGGCGACCCGCAACACCAATCCATTGTCTTCAAACGCCCGCAACTGCGCCTTTAAAACCTTCCGACTGATGCCATCGAGGGCGCGGGTCAGTTCGAGGAAATGCATCTCTCCCCCCAGCAAACAATGAAGCACAGATGGGCCGTGCTTGCCGCCCAATAGCCGCAGCGTCTCCCCCACAGGGCAAGCGCCCGTCTCTGGGACAGTCCACGGACGGTTTTGGGGCGGCCTCATATGCTGCATCTGGTCCTCCGGTTACAAAAAAGTGCCCAATTGCGGGCGTCTGGCGGCGATGTCATCACCGATTGCATCCTGATCCTATCCGAGACACGCGCCATGACCCAAACATTTGTCGATACCATCCCCATGCTGCCCTTTGGCATGCTCAATGCCTTTCTGATCAGTCGGGGAGATCGCGCCGTTTTGGTGGACACAGGCCTGCCCAATTCAGAGCCCAAGATCGAAAAGGCGCTGAACGCAAGGCGCTTGGATTGGTCAAATCTCACCCTCATCCTTCTCACCCATGCTCACATTGATCACGCCGGCTCCGCCGCCCGTGTGCAGATGCGTAGCGCCGCGCCCCTGCTCGCGCATCACGATGAGCTTCCCTATTGTCAGGGCGAGCCGCCGCGGCTCAGACCAAGCGGACCTTTTGGCCGGGTGTTTTACAGGACGGGTGCGATCCAACGACCGTTTGAGGCCGTGACGCCCGATGTGATCATGACCACGGACGGGTTTGATCTTTCAGAGTTTGGGATTGCGGCGCAGGTGCTCCACACGCCCGGCCATACGCCGGGGTCCGTGTCGGTTCTTTTGGAGGACGGCCGCGTCATCGCCGGGGATTTGGCGGCATCCGGGATTTTGCTGGGCGGTATCGCGTGCCGCGCCCGGCCGAAATCGCCGCCATTCGAAGAAGAGCCCCTACACGTCGTCGCGTCCTTGCAACGTCTTTTGTCTGTTGGCGGGCGCGCGTTTTTTCTCGGGCACGGTGGCCCGCTGTCGGCCAAAGCCGTTCAGCGCCACTGTGATGCGCTTCGACACAGGTTTACGCCTCGTGTTTGAGCAACAAATAGAGCGCCAAAATCGTCAAGCCGATCCCACCGAACACCAACATCGGCGGCACGCCATGACCCAGAAAAATTTCCCAAATGATCACCCATGAGGGCACAAGATAGGTGTAGGCCATGACTTTTGCCGCCGCCAAACGCACGGAGGCAAAGGCCAAAAGCGAGGCGGTGATGGTGGTGGCGACAACAGCGAGATAGGCCAAGGTGATCCAGACGATCGAGGGCAGCGCGGCCCAATCGGTGGCCAGAATATCGCGCCAGCCGAACGCGAGGATCACGATGGAGGCTGCGGAAAGGATAAAGAAGGTAAAGACAAAGGTACGCTCGCCCCGGTGCAGACGCGGCACCAAAGGTGTGTAGATCGCATGAGCGACAACGCCGATGAAATACAGCGCCTCGCCTTTGCCGATTTGAAACGCCAAAAGCGCCTTGAGATCCGCCCTGAAAATCACCCAAAGCGCACCCGCGGCACCAATGGCCAAAGCCACGGCAATGCGGCGCGTGGTGATTTGGCGCATGATGAGATAGCCAAAGAACGCGGCCAAAACCGGGGTCAGGGTAAAGACGGCGGAGGCGGAGACCGGCGTCGCGGTTTTCAATCCGACAAACATCATGACGAAATACAGCGCGAAAATCCCGCCGAGAATGGCGTAGCGCCATGGCTGTTTGAAAGACGCGCGCGGAATGCCACCGGTCACAAGCGCCAAAACACCCACGATCAGCGCGGCCAGAACAAAACGCACCCCATTGATCGCAAGCGGGGTGATTTCATTGGCAGCCATGGCCCCAAGCGAAAAGGACCCGGCAACGAGGAAAGAGAAGGTGAGCATCGCAAGATGCCCGTTGCGCCGGTCATTGGCAGAAGCTTTGTGTGGCACGAGAGGCTCCCTGTGAAACCAGTTGCGATCAACTGGCCCCATGCCCCTTACCGAAACGGTGCGGGCGCGTCCATTGCCCGCACGCGCACAGGGGCCGTGACGTGCGTTGTCATCACGCCGAGTATCTTTCGGGCAAATCTTCCATGTCCTTCGCATAGGCTTTCAAAAACTTTAGAAAAGCCTGCACCTTGGCGGTGCGATGCAGATCGACATGGGTCACCAGCCACCCCTGACTTTCCAGCTCCGGCGTGGGAGGCATCAGTTGTACCAACCCGGACGTCCGCTCACCCCGCCATGTCGGCATGAACCCGGCACCTGCCCCCGCTATGACAGCCTCGGCCAGGGCTTCGCCATCAGAGGTGCGAAACACCACCCGATCATCGGCGACATTCTCATTCATCCAAATCATGAAAGGTGCGCGCGAGGTCTTGTTGTCCAAGGCGACGAAGCGCAGCTTGGTTGTGAGATCGGCGTCATCGGGCCGGCCATAGCGTTCAAGGTAAGTCTCATGCGCGTAGAGGCCAAAGGCTTGGCTGTAAAATTTCTGAACCACATTGTCGGGTTCCTGCGGCGGCAGGCCCGCGCGGATGGCAACATGCGCCTCGCCATATTCCAGCCGCAGCACACGTTCGTCCATCACATAGCGCACATAGAGATCTTGGTGTTGGTACTGAAACTCGGCAATCGCGGGCGCCATAAGCCGCGCGACACCGGGCAAGGAGGTGATCACCAATTCGCCCTCGACCTTTTCACCACGGCCTTTGATGCGTGAGACGAGCTGCGAAAACTGATCGTCGGTGGTCTGGGCAATTTTCAACAGATCAAGCCCGGCCTCAGTCGAGGTGTAGCCGCGCGCATGACGTTGGAACAGTTTGACCCCAAGGCGCGATTCCAAAGAATCGATATGGCGGATCACGGTGGCATGATGCACACCAAGCGCCTGAGCGGCCCCTGAGACAGTGCCCATTTTGGCAACATGAAAGGCGGTGCGAAATTCATCCCAGTTTTCAACAGACATCAACAACCTCATGTGCAGCAAGGAACGCTTTCCCGCCACACTCACGCCGTCCGTTCAAAATTGCAAGGGCATTCCTTTATTTCCGCAAATGCGCCCAACGCTGCGCCTGCTCAGGCAGCGCCGCATCCCATTCCTGCGCCAAGGCCACCCGTTCGACCGCCAAAAGCGTCTCCAGCGTTGAAATGCGTTCTGCGGCCTGACCGTCCTTGGCGCGCATGTGGTCCTGAAACCGATGCGAATGGAGAATGGTCGGGCGGGCATCCAGCGGCTCCCACGCATCCAAGACCGTCACCCGGCGCAGGTTGAATTCGGGCGGCAAAACGTAAAAGCGCAAATCGCTTTCCCATAACAGGTCCTTGAGAATGATCTGATCGCGCTCAATCGCATCATCGGCGAAAAACCGATCAGCCCATTCGGCCAGAAACGCCCACATCGGTTCCGAGCGGCGATAGAGAAACACCCCAGAATTGTGTTGCGGAAAGGCATAAGGGGTTTGGTGGTCGCGTCCCTCCTGGATCAACGCCCAATCGCGGCGCACATCATGGGTGAGCGCGCATTCAAACCGATCCAGTACCGCGAAGAGATCGCCCAGAGGTGCAACAAACAGCGTGTCGCAATCGACATAGAGCGTGCGTTGAAACCGGGTGGCGGACATGGCACGCAGCTTCTCGCGCGGGTGCATGTCAGGACAGGCGGTGACCCGATCAAACAAATCCCGCGGCAGGTTTTCCGGCAGGTCGGTGACCAGATCAATGGCAATATCGGGGTCCTGTGCCCGTAAGGAGCGCGCCGATTGGATCGCCAAATCCACATAATCCGCCCCGCCCGCCACATAAAGCACCCCGGTTTCACAGGCGTCTTGTGCGCGGACTGTCATCTGTGCGTCCTTCATCTGGTCTCTCCCCCTGAGCCGTAGATTAAATATTAGAGTGATTTGGCCCATCGACCAGCGCGTTGTGCGCGGATCTGACGCCTCATTGTCTTGACTCTCCATACGCAGGCGCGTATTGCCCGGATCAAATTCCCCGGAAGTCGTGTCTTCCGGTCCTCAGGCCGAGTGCCAGGATCGCCCCCCGTCAGCGTTATACGCCCACGGGGGCGGAACCGCATTTGGGCTTTGCAATTCGCCGCTCTGTCCCCACATAGAGCACATCGTTAACGGCCCCTGATCCCAAAACGGATCGAAAAAGGAGAACGGCCCATGTTTGAAAATCTGTCCGAACGCCTCTCTGGCGTCTTCGACAAGCTCACCAAACAGGGTGCTTTGTCCGAAGACGATGTCAAAACCGCCCTGCGCGAAGTGCGTGTGGCCCTGCTTGAGGCCGATGTCTCGCTGCCCGTGGCGCGTGATTTCGTCAAAGCGGTTGAAGCCAAGGCCACCGGCCAAGCCGTCACTAAATCCGTGACTCCGGGTCAGCAAGTTGTCAAAATCGTCCATGACGAATTGATCGCGGTTCTGGCCGGAGACGGTGCCGAAATCGGTCAACTTAAGGTCGACAACCCGCCTGCCGCGATCTTGATGGTCGGTCTGCAAGGTGGTGGTAAAACCACAACCACCGCGAAACTTGCCAAGCGTTTGAAAGACAAACAGGGCAAGCGCGTGTTGATGGCCTCGCTTGACGTCTATCGTCCGGCGGCGATGGATCAGCTCAAGGTCTTGGGCGATCAGATCGGCGTCGACACTTTGCCGATCGTGCCGGGGCAAAAGCCCGCCGACATCGCCAAACGCGCCAAACAACAGGCGCTGATGGGCGGCTATGACGTCTATATGCTCGACACCGCCGGTCGTTTGTCGATCGACGACGCGTTGATGGCCGAAGTCGAAGAGGTCAAAGCCGTCACCGCCCCGCGTGAGACGCTTTTGGTGGTGGACGGTCTAACCGGCCAAGATGCGGTGCACACCGCCGAAAACTTTGATGGCCGGATCGGCATCACCGGCGTCGTGTTGACCCGGATGGATGGCGACGGTCGCGGGGGTGCGGCGCTTTCCATGCGTGCGGTCACCGGCAAGCCGATCAAATTCGTCGGCTTGGGCGAAAAGATGGACGCGCTCGAAGAGTTCCACCCGGACCGTGTGGCGGGTCGCATCCTAGGCATGGGCGACATTGTTGCGCTTGTCGAAAAGGCACAGGAAACCATCGAGGCCGACCAAGCCCAGCGGATGATGAAGCGCTTTCAAAAGGGTCAGTTCAACATGAACGACCTGAAGATGCAGCTTGAACAGATGCAAAAAATGGGCGGCATGGAAGGCATCATGGGGATGATGCCCGGCATGGGAAAAATGGCCAAGCAGGTCAGCGATGCGGGCTTTGACGACAAGGTCATCACCCGCCAAATCGCCCTCGTGCAATCCATGACCAAAAAAGAACGCGCCAACCCGGCGCTCTTGCAGGCCTCACGCAAAAAGCGGATCGCCAAGGGTGCAGGTCTTGAAGTGTCCGAGCTCAACAAACTTTTGAAAATGCACCGCCAAATGGCGGACATGATGAAAAAGATGGGCAAAATGGGCAAGGGCGGCATGTTGAAACAGGCGGTCAAAGGCATGTTTGGCAAAGGCGGCCCCGAAGGTCTCGAAGATATGGACCCGGCAAAAATGGCCGAAGCCACCAAGGCGCTCTCTGGCGCATTGCCCAAGGGCATGTCTGGCCTTCCGGGCGGTCTTCCGGGGCTGGGCGGCGGCATGGGCCTGCCCTCCAATCTCTCCGGTCTGGGCAAAAAGAAATAGTCATGACGCTCGCCCCCACCATAGACACCCAGCGCCTGCGGTTGCGCGGCCATGTTGCAAGTGATTTCGATCACTTCGCTGACATGTTCGCCTCCGAGCGCTCGACGTTTATGCATGGGCCGCTGACCCGCCGTCAGGCTTGGTTCGCGTTCTGTGGTGACATCGCGCAATGGGATCTTTTCGGTCACGGCGCATGGGGCATTGAGCGGCTCAAAGACGGGGCGTTTGTTGGTCAGGTTGCACTCAACAAACCGCCGCATTTCCCGGAACTCGAACTCGGCTGGTTCATGATGGAGGGGTTTGAGGGCCATGGTTACGCCTTTGAAGCCGCCGAAATGGCCCGCTCCTATGCCTATGTCGAACTGGGTCACGACACGTTGGTGTCCTACATCGACGCGGGCAATGTCCGTTCGATTGCGCTGGCCGAACGGCTGGGCGCGACGTTGGACACAACCGCCGACACACCCGATCAAGAGGACTGCCTTGTCTATCGCCACCCCTCGCCAGAGGCGTTGCAAGACGGCGGAATGGAGGCCTACGCATGAGCAATGATGTCACCCGCGCTCAGGAAATCCTCAAAGAGCATCGCGAAAGCATTGATCGGCTCGATGCGATCCTCGTCTATACGCTGGGCGAGCGGTTCAAACACACACAGGCTGTCGGCAAACTCAAAGCCGCGCATGACCTGCCGCCCTCCGATCCCGATCGGGAGGCCAAACAAATTGCCCGGCTCGAAGACTTGGCCAAACGTGCCGATCTAGACCCGGAATTCGCAAAGGAATTCCTGAAATTCATCATTCAGGAAGTCATTCACCACCACGAAAAACATCAGGATTGCTGAGCGTTTTCAAACACGTCTCAGCTCAATAGCTCAATCAGGAGATTACACCATGGCTATGAAAATTCGTCTCGCCCGCGGCGGTTCCAAAAAACGCCCGCACTATTCCATCGTTGCATCCGACGCGCGCATGCCGCGTGATGGCCGCTTTATCGAAAAGCTGGGCACCTACAACCCGCTCTTGCCGAAAGACTCCGAAGATCGCGTCAAAATGGACCTCGACCGCGTGAAATATTGGCTCGGCCAAGGCGCACAGCCGACCGACCGTTTGGCACGTATGCTCGAAGCGGCTGGCGTTCTTGAGAAAAAAGTCCGCGCCAACCCGAACAAAGCCAAGCCGGGCAAAAAAGCCGTCGAGCGCGCTGAAGAGAAAGCTGCAAAAGTTGCTGCTGCCGCTGAAGCCGCTGCCGCGCCGGCCGAAGCTGCTGCTGAGGAATAAGCTCTGGACCGCTGCGGCCCGTCCGCATCGGTATCGGACGGGGCACCAGGCCTTTTGACCTGACCCCTGCTGTTCTGCGCCGGGTCTGCCGTTTGGTAGGTCCGGCGTTTCCCCTTTGGGGTGATTTTCTGACCCGAAAGACCTGCCTATGGTGCCACCTCACGCGGCATGAGGCGGATGGATGCGATACAGGATCAAACAGATGACGACATCTCACATCGGCCAGTTTTCACAAGCGTTTCGAAACGATCTGCATGCGCTGCTGCGCTGGCGGCGGGACGTGCGTCGGTTTCGCACCGATCCGGTGGATGAGGCGGTTCTGACCAAATGCCTGGATGCCTTCACCTTGGCGCCCTCGGTTGGTCTGTCGCAACCGTGGCGGATTGTGCGCCTGACATCAGAAACTGCGCGCAAAGCCGCGCTTGAGAATTTCGAGGCCGCCAATGCCGACGCGCTGGCCGGCTATAGCGGCGAGACCGCCAAACAATATGCCGGGTTGAAACTGACCGGGATGCGCGAAGCCCCGGTGCAAATCGCGGTATTTTGTGACGAGGCCACAACGGAGGGCAAAGGCTTGGGCGTGGCCACCATGCCCGAAATGCTGCGCTATTCCGTGGTCTCCGCAATCATGCAATTTTGGCTGATGCTGCGCGCCGAGGGCATTGGTTTGGGCTGGGTCTCGATCCTTGACCCCAAGGCGCTCTGCCGCGACCTTGAGGTGGCAGACACATGGAGCCTGATCGGCTATCTTTGCATCGGGCACCCCGAAGAAGACACGGAACTGCCGGAACTGGAACGCCTTGGGTGGGAAAAACGTCACCCTTGCCCGGACATTCTGGACCGTTAATCTGAAGCGCCGCAAAGGCCAGTCGAGAGTTGGATATGACGGATACAAGAATCATCGTTGGCGCCATTGCGGGCGCGTTTGGCGTTCATGGCGAAGTGCGGATCAAAAGTTTCTGCGCTGATCCCGAGGCGATTGGCGACTACTCGCCCCTCACCTCTGAGGACGGTAAAACCACCTATAACCTCACCCTCACCCGCGCGATCAAAAACGGCTTTGCCGCCGATCTGGAAGGTGTGACCACCAAGGAAGAGGCCGACGCACTCAAAGGCGTCGTGCTTTATGCCGAGCGGGACGTTTTGCCCTCATTGCCCGACGACGAATATTACCACGCCGACTTGATCGGGCTGACTGTACTGGATACGGGCGGCGCGGTGTTGGGCACGGTGAGTAATGTGCTTAACCACGGCGCGGGTGATTTGTTGGAAGTCTCAGGGCCTGCGTTGAAAGCCTCGGTGTTGATGCCATTTACGATGGCGGTTGTGCCGACGGTGGATTTGGCGTCTGGCCGGATCATCGCGGACCCGCCGGAGGGGCTGTTTGAGTGAGCCGACGGATTCTCATCCATGCCGGGTTTCACAAAACCGGCGCGACGACGCTCCAAGACATTTTCGTTTCGCAACGTGGCCATCTTGCGCCGCATGTTGAAGCCGACCTACAAGACCGCGTGCTTTTGACGCCGCGATGGTACGCGGTTCTCGGTTTGTCGGGCCATCGCGGTAACGCCTAAAGCCACCAAGACCAAGGTCTCAGCCCGCGCCATTGATTTCTTTTCGCTGTTGGACATCGAAGATCCCCGCCTATCAAATGGCGCAGGAGGCGATTGTAAACCCAACGGCACCTAAAGCGGATCAGCTTTCACGTTTCCTTTCGCCCTTGGCGCATCTCTTGGGCACGGCTATATGGCGGTATGTCTGACGAATCCGACTCCACCGCCCCAAAGCCGATGAAATCCCATGGCCGCCTCGCCGTGCGCCCCACCGTGGCGCCGCGCGAGTTGATGACCAACACGCCGGACCTGATGGGGGTGTGGAAAGCAAAAATCATCACGCTGTTTCCTGAGGCCTTTCCGGGAGTCTTGGGCGAAAGCCTGACCGGCAAAGCATTGCAAGAGGGCACATGGCAGTTGGAGCAAATCCACCTGCGCGAGTTTGGCGAGGGCAAACACCGCAATGTCGATGACACGCCTGCGGGGGGCGGTGCGGGGATGGTGCTGCGCCCTGACGTGATGGGCCGGGCGATTGACTTTGCCATGAACGGCACACCGCCCAACCGCGAAGACTGGCCGCTGGTGTACCTGTCGCCACGCGGCAAACGGTTTGATCAGGCGACGGCGAAACGTTGGTCCAAGGCGCGCGGGATCACGATGATCTGTGGCCGCTTTGAGGGCGTCGATGACCGGGTGCTGTTTCACTACGGCATCGAAGAGGTCTCTCTTGGCGATTTCGTCCTCACTGGCGGCGAGATCGCAGCACAGGCGATGATCGACGCCACGGTGCGGCTTTTGCCCGGCGTTTTGGGCAATGCCGAGAGCATCGAAGACGAAAGCCATTCCAACGGCCTTTTGGAACATCCGCAATTCACCAAACCCGCTGAGTGGCGCGGCATGCCGATCCCAGAGGTGTTGATGTCGGGTCATCACGGTAAAATTGCGGAGTGGCGGCAAAAGATGTCCGAAAAAATCACCCGCGAACGCAGGCCGGACATGTGGGCGGCCTATGAGGCCGAAAAATCCAACAAATAAAGGGGAAAACCCTCTTGATCGAATGGCTGGATGGCCCTATACACCGCCCATCCGGGACCGGAATCGGTTCGCGGATCTTTTTTCTTTGGTCTGATGTTTTCTTCGGCATCACCTGAGACCCGGAAAATGACCAAAGCAAAGACGACCTGAACCTCTGGCGGGCGCATCAGCGGACCCGATAGAAGACACAGAGCTCTGAGGACGCGTAAACCTTCACGGGCCAAAACCGTGAGCATCATTGGAGTAAAGCGATGAACCTTATCGCCCAACTGGAAGCCGAGCAGATTGCTGCCCTCGGCAAGACCATCCCGGATTTCAAAGCCGGTGACACCATCCGCGTCGGTTACAAAGTGACCGAAGGCACGCGCACCCGTGTGCAGAACTACGAAGGTGTCTGCATCTCCCGCAAAAACGGCAAGGGCATCGCTGGCTCTTTCACCGTGCGTAAAATCTCCTTTGGCGAAGGCGTGGAACGTGTGTTCCCGCTGTTCTCGACCAACATCGAGTCGATCGAAGTTGTGCGTCGTGGCCGTGTGCGTCGCGCCAAACTGTACTACCTCCGTGATCGTCGTGGTAAATCCGCACGTATCGCCGAAGTCACCAATTACAAGCCGCTTTCCGGCGCAGACGCGTAAGGATCTGACCGATGAAAAAAGATACACACCCCGAATACCACTTCATCGACGTCAAAATGACCGACGGCACGATCCTTCAGATGCGCTCCACCTGGGGCAACGAAGGCGACCAGCTTGCCCTCGACATCGACCCGACCGTGCACCCGGCATGGACCGGCGGCAGCTCGCGCCTTATGGATGCTGGCGGTCGCGTGTCGAAGTTCAAAAACAAATATGCGGGCCTCGGCTTTTAAGCCAATCCCCGTTTATGATGATCAACGCCGCCCCATGGGGCGGCGTTTTTCGTTGCGAGCACGCTGTCCCTCTTTTCCAGTCCTGCCCGCATCTCTGGGCTTCGGCCAAACCAGACCCAGCCCCCCCCCCGCGCAGCAATGCCACATTTCGGCAACGGCCCTGAGGTTGCCCCTTCCCGCATGTTGATCGCACTTGAACAAAAGCCCCGAACAACGGCATACAAGAACTCAAACGACATGAGCGCGCAGACCAACAAGCGCGCCGAGAGAAGTGGGAATACGGGACGTGGCGCATATTATCATCGTCGGGAACGAAAAGGGCGGGGCCGGGAAGTCAACCGTGTCCATGCATGTGGCGACGGCTTTGTCCCGTCTGGGCCTACGGGTGGGCGCGCTGGATCTGGATCTGCGCCAAAAAACATTCGCCCGCTATTTGGAAAATCGCCTGTCCTATTGCGTGCGTGAAGGCATGGACCTTCCGACGCCCGAATATCGCGACCTGCCACAAATCGAGGCCGCGGATTTGGCCGAGGGCGAGAACATCTATGATCGTCGTCTGTCGATGGCCGTGACCGGGCTTGAGGAATCCTGTGACTTCATCCTGATCGACTGTCCCGGCTCACACACCCGCCTGTCTCAGGTGGCGCATTCGCTGGCCGACACGTTGATCACGCCGATGAATGACAGTTTCATCGACTTTGACCTTTTGGCGCGGGTTGATCCTGACACCAACAAAATTCTCGGCCCTTCCGTCTATTCCGAAATGGTCTGGAACGCCCGGCAATTGCGGGCACAGGCCGGGTTGAAACCGATCGAATGGGTGGTCTTGCGCAACCGTTTGGGCGCGCAACAGATGCACAACAAGAAAAAGATCGGTGACGCGATGGAGGAGCTGGCGAAACGGATCGGGTTCCGCGTCGCGCCGGGGTTTTCCGAGCGGGTGATTTACCGCGAACTGTTCCCGCGCGGTCTGACGCTTTTGGATTTGAAAGACATCGGTGTGAAATCGGCGCTCAATATTTCCAACGTTGCCGCCCGTCAGGAGCTTCGCGACTTGATGAAAGAGCTGAAATTACCCAATGTTGACGTCGATTTTTGATCAGGTTTGAACCGGGCGCGAGCCGCTCAGTTCAATTTGACCACGCTCACATCTTCAGCATTCAATCCCTTTTTGGCAAGTTGCGCGGCAAGGCTGTCGGGGCTCTCCCCGTCACTGTGCGGTGCGAGGATGGTTTTGGGGTTCAATTTGATCTGTCTCGGGTGCGCGCGCCATAGCTGACGCGGGTCATATTTGGCGTACCACGGTTGGCTCGGGCTGCCATAGGCATCATATATACCGTAGCCTGCGGAAGCATGGCCAGACTTGCCCGAAAGCTGATCGGTCAACGACATATAGGACGCGGCGGCTACGCTGGTTGAGGACAGGTGTGAGATGTCCCCAGTCTGCGCCGCCTGACGCAAGCCGTCTGATTTAAAGACGACGAATCCAATCGCCAGTGCCGAAAATAAAACCGCCTGAAGAACCAATTTATACATAAAACGCTCGTGGAAAATATCTGAATACAATGAGAATGTTAGGCCATTTTTGGTTAGGCCAAGTGATCAAGCCGGCGCAGGAACGCATCGCCCTTTTGCTTGCCCGCAGGCGCAATATGGCGTTCGCCGGGGGTCACATAGCTCGCGCTCTCCTCAACCAGCGTGCTGCGGGTCGGGTGCTGTGCTTTGACCTCGCGGTGGCGTTGGATCATCAGGGCTGCGACCGCAAAGATCATCAGGCCAAATCCAATCGCCATCATCGTCACCTGATCAGCAGCATCCAGCCCCGCCATCCACTGTGTCAGCGCCTCTTGTGCCATATGTGCATAGTCGAGTGCATAGTCCATGTTCCGGGCCTCCATCGCCTGTCATGCCCTCACAGTGCTGGTGTAAAACGGCAAAAATCGGGCAAGGGCATGGTAAAAGCCGAAGGAATTTAAGGTAAAGACAGGGCGCCCAATGCCACGTTTACGCCAAGCGATGGGCCCAAAGCCTGTGCGCCGTCTCCTCCGGCGCCACCTCGCCCAACGTGTCAAGCGCCAGAGCTGCGGTGGAGAGGACAATCGCCTCGGCAAACGGATCATCCAGACGCCCGTGCCACAGATCAGACAGGCGTGACAGCTCCGTTTCGCCATCGTTCAACCGGCGCGCCTCCTCCCCGGCAGGCGGGAAAAGCGCCTCCCAACTCTGCCCATTGCGCAAGCCAAAGGCCTGAATGTCCTTTGACGGGTTGCGTTCAAATTCGCCGCCGCCGCCTTTGATCACCGTCATCGCGGGCAGGCCCAAAAGGGCGGAGGCATCGGCCTGAAGCTCTCGGTAGGGCGGGTGAAACACACCTTGGACCGAGGCCCGCGCACCGCCGGGGTTGAGCATCCGCGCCACGGTGTTGAGGCAAGACCGCAGGCCAAAATCGGCGCGCAATTGCAACAGGCGCAACAGCTCGGGCGAGAAATTTTCCAGCGGCAGATAGGCAATACCCGCGCGCTCCATCGTGTCGCGCGCAGCACGCGGGCTGTCGCAACTCTCGATCCCGGCAAAGGGCAGGCCCTCGCGGATCAAATGACCGTTTTCGCCCAGCCCGTTCCAACCATGCATCAAAACCTTATGCCCGCCCAAAGCGATCAGCCGCGCCGAGAGCAAAAACCACGGCAGGCCACGCGTGCGCCCGGCGGCATAGGACGGCCAGTCCAAATCCGGCCTCGGCACGGCGGTCAAACCGGCACGCAACGCGGCGGTAAAGCCAGCGATCTCGCCGGGCACCTCGCCTTTCATCCGCATCAGCATCAGCATCGCGCCGACGCTTTCGGGTGCCGCCTCCCCACGCAACACCCGCAACAGCGCCTCTTGCGCCTCCTCAAAAGTCAAGGATCGGGACCGACCGGGGCCACGGCCCAGAATGCGGACAAATTCAGCAATGCTCATCGGGGCTCACTCAGCGGCTTCTTTGGTTTGGGCCTTGGCGATGAGGGCGGAAATTTCCGGGCGACAGGAGCCACAGTTCGTGCCCGCATCCAATGCCGCGCCAATCGCCTCCACGCTCATCAACCCGCGCGTTTCAATTGCCGCCAAGATAGTGTTGATCCCGACATTAAAACAAGAGCAGAGCACGGGACCGGGGTCCGGTTGATTGGCAGGCGACTTGCCCGCCAACACGCCCGGCACCTCCTGGCCCGGCAGAGCCGCCAGATAGTCGCGCATCACTGCGACGGGCGTGCGTGAGACGAACAAAGCGGCGACCAAGGCACCGTTGACATGAAACGCCACCCGCGCCGTGCCTTTGGCCGGGTCCAACATGGTCTGGACATCGGCATCAGGCAGGCCAAACAGCGTGCGCGCCTCTTCGATCCAATCTTCGGGCACGGTCATCCCGGCCAATTCAACCCGGTATCCGGCATAGGTTTTGGCCAAGGCCCAATAGTCGTATTTCGGTTTGATCGGCATTTGCGAAATGGCAAAGCCGTACCATTTGGCGGCAAAGGGCGTGACCGAAACCACTGCGCCTTTGCTTTCGGGTTGGCCGGAAATCGGGTCCGTGACCGAGGGCACCAAAGCGTCAATCCGCCCCGAGGGGGCATTTTCCCCGGTCCAGTGCATCGGCACAAAAACCTCGCCTTTGGGAGTCCGATCCGTGATCATCGCGCGCACGATCGCCCGGCCATTCGGGGTTTTGAGCAGGACCAATGCGGTCGGGCCAATACCCTGTGCGCTCGCATCCTCTGGGTGAATTTCCACAAAAGGTTCGGCCAAATGCGCCGATAGACGTGGTGAGCGCGCAGTGCGGGTCATCGTATGCCATTGATCGCGAATGCGCCCGGTGTTCAGACGGAACGGGTAACGTTTCTCTGTTTTGGCCACCGGCGGTTTCCACGCCACGGGCAGCATCCGCCCCTTGCCATCAGGGGTGAAAAACCCGCCATCGGCAAAGAAGCGACCGCCCTTTTTGCCGCTTGAAACCGGCCAACGGGTCGGCGCAAGATCGGCATAAGCGGTGTTCGAGAGGTCCGCGAGGCCGGATATGTCAAAATCGCGGCCAAAGCCGCCCGCAATCCCCGAAAGGGCCGCATATTCGCGGAAAATCTCCGCCGGGGTTTCATATTCAAACGCGGCGTTGAAGCCCATGCGCCGTCCGACTTCGGCCAGTTGATGCCAATCGGGGCGGGCCAATCCCGGCGCCGGCAAAACCGCACGTTGACGCGACATCATCCGGTCCGAATTGGTCACCGTGCCGTCCTTTTCGCCCCATCCGGTCGCGGGCAAAAGCACATGCGCCAAACGGGCGGTGTCTGTGGCGACGGTGATGTCGGAAACCACGACAAAATCGCATCCGGCAATGGCATCGCGCACTTTATCCGCGTCTGGCATGGAGACGGCGGGGTTGGTGTGAATGATCCAGAGCGCCTTGATCTTGCCCTCGCCCACCGCCTTGAACATCTCAACCGCTTTCAGCCCCGCAACCTCTGGCATGACAGGAGCGGACCAAAAGTCTTTGACCGCGTTGCGATGATCGGCATTCTCGAGATCGAGGTGACAGGCCAACATATTGGCCAATCCGCCGACCTCGCGCCCGCCCATGGCGTTGGGTTGGCCAGTGACGGAAAACGGCCCCATCCCCGGCTTGCCGATCCGCCCGGTGGCGAGGTGGCAATTGGTGATGGCGTTGACTTTATCGGTGCCCGACGAGGATTGATTGACGCCTTGGGAAAAGATCGTGACAACCTTTTTCGTACCGCACCAGAGATCGAAGAACTCGGCCAGAACGTCATCAGAGAGGCCGGTGGCCGCGAGATCATCGGCGCGTGCGCTCACTAAAGCTGCATCCAGTCCGGAGACATATTTGGCAAACTCCGCATCAATCAGGCCGCGTTTTTCGATCTCGGCCAAAAGCCCGTTGAACAGAGCCACATCCGAACCAAGCGCCAGCGGCAGATGCAAATCCGCCAGATCGCAAGAGGCGGTACGGCGTGGGTCGATGACCACGAGTTTCTGATCCGGGCGTGCTTTGCGGGTGGCAAGGATACGTTGATAGAGCACCGGGTGACACCACGCGAGGTTCGATCCGGTGAGCACGATCACATCGGCCTCGTCCAGATCCTCATAGGTGCCCGGCACCGTGTCGGTGCCAAAGGCGCGTTTGTGCCCGGCCACGGTCGAGGCCATGCAAAGGCGCGAATTGGTGTCGATATTGGCGGAGCCGATAAAGCCTTTCATCAACTTGTTGGCGACATAGTAATCCTCGGTCAACAATTGACCCGAGACGTAAAAGGCAACCGAATCTGGCCCGTGTTTGGCGATGGTGTCTTTGAACGTCGTTGCGACCAGATCCAGCGCGCTGTCCCAATCTGTGTCCTGGCCATGGACGCGCGGCGTCAAAAGGCGGTCATCGAGGGAGACGGTTTCGCTCAAAGCCGAGCCTTTGGAACAGAGCCGCCCGAAATTGGCCGGGTGATCGGGATCGCCCCGGACCTCCAGCGCGCCTTGATCATCGACCGCCAAAAGGACGCCACACCCGACCCCGCAATAGGGGCAGGTTGAGCGCAAAGAACAGGCGGATTGGGGGCGTTTCATGCCAAAACCTCCATAAAAACGGGTACATCAACCGGCGCAGGCGCAGCGGGTTCGGGTTTGGGCGCGTCCTGATAGGCCGGGCCAAAAATCAACGTGTCACGCAGCGCAGACACATCGACACCGTCGCGGATCAGGTTGAAAAACCAGCCACCATCCTGGGTGTCGCCGTATATCACCGCGCCGATCAGACGGTTGTTTTCAATCACCAAACGTTTGTAAACGCCTGCGCGCAGATCGGAAAAGACGATGCTCTCACGCCTCTCTGCCTCGGAAAAATCGCCAGCGGAAAAGAGATCGCAGCCCGTGACTTTCAACTTGGTGGAGACGTCTTTGTTGACGAAACAGCCGGGCAGATCGCGCAGGGTTTGGGCCAGTACTTTGGCCTGATCAAACAGCGGCGCGACAAGACCAAAGACCGCGCCCCGGTGTTCAACGCATTCGCCCAGCGCATAGATGGATGGATCAGAGGTTAGGAGTTGATCATCGACACAAACCCCCTGCCCGACCCTCAACCCCGCCTCACGCGCAAGGCCGACAGAGGGCACAATCCCAACGGCCATCAGCACCAGATCGCAGGGGAGCTCAGAGCCATCGGCCAAGCGCAGCGCCCGCGCCTGTCCGGCGGCATCGGCCAGGATTTCTTGCGACTGGGCGTTGCAGACAACGGTAATGCCGCGCGCCTCAAGCGCCTGTTGCAACAGATCGGCGGCTGGCGCATCGAGTTGGCGGTTCATCAGATGACCCGCCCGCTGCACCACGGTGACCTCAACCCCGCGCGCCGCCATCCCCGCCGCCGCTTCAAGCCCCAAAAGCCCGCCACCGATCACCACCGCCTTGGACCCCGCGCCCAACCCGATCATCCGGTCGGTGTCTTCAACATCACGGTAGGCGATCACACCGGGCAGATCATGCCCCGGCAGCGGCGGGATGTAGGGGGCCGAGCCCGTGGCGATGACCAAACGGTCATAGGGCACCGCACCCTTTGTACCGATCACCCGCTTGCCCTCGCGGTCAATCGCGATGACCCATTCGCCAAAGCGGCAGGTCACGTTATGGTGAGCGTACCATGCATCATCATGGGTGACGATCTCGTCATAGCTTATCTCCCCGGCCAAAACGGGCGAAAGCATCAGGCGATTATAGGTGCCGCGCGGCTCGGCATTGAACAGGGTGATGTCGAAGGCCTCAGGGGCCTGCGCCAACAGATGCTCCAACAGTCGCCCAGAGGCCATCCCCGCCCCGACGATGACAAGCCGCTGTGGCATCAGAGGGCCCCCCCGACGAAAAAAATGCTCGGATCATCCATCGAGATCACTCCGCCGCAACGGCTTTTGGGGTCGGAATGGATTTGGGCTTGGCGCCATGTTCGTACTCCTCCAAGAAATCGAGCACCTCTTGGCGGTAGTGGTAATAATCCGGGTGTTCCAACAGCGCCTTGCGGGTGCGCGGGCGGGGCAGTTTGACGTCGGTGATTTTGCCGATGGTCGCCTGTGGGCCGTTGGTCATCATCACCACCCGGTCCGAAAGCAAAATCGCCTCATCGACGTCATGGGTGACACAGATCGCGGTGACTTTGGTGCGCTCCCAGACCTCCATCAACACCTCCTGCAGCTCCCAGCGCGTGAGGCTATCGAGCATGCCGAACGGTTCATCCAACAACAGCAGTTTCGGCGACAGGGCAAAAGCGCGGGCGATGCCGACGCGTTGTTTCATGCCATTCGACATCGACGCGGCCTCTTTGTCCATCGCATCGGCCAGACCGACCCGTTCGAGGTAATATTCGATCACGTCCTGACGCTCGGCCTGCGAGGCTTTCGGATAGACCTTGTCCACCCCAATCGCCACGTTTTCCTTGGCGGTGAGCCAGGGGAACAGGTTCGGCGACTGAAACACCACGGCGCGTTCCGGGTCCGCCCCGCGCACTTCATAACCGTCGAGTTTGATCACGCCTTTGGAGATGTCATTGAGCCCTGCCGCCATGGTCAGGACCGTGGACTTGCCGCATCCCGAATGGCCGATGATCGAAATGAACTCACCCCGGTTCACTTTCAGGTCGAAATTTTCAACCACGGTCAGCGGACCTTTGGGGGTGGGATAGATTTTATGGATTTGCGAGAAATCGAGGAAGCGGTCTTCGATCATGCCTTCTTGTGCCTTGGCGACGGCGGCGGGTACCGAATGGATCGGCATGACATTGGGCAGAACCTTGGTGCCCTCGGCTTTGCTTTCGATCCCGACATCCATCAGATATTTGGTCACTCGCGCGCGCAGCATTTTAAACCCATCATCCGTATTCATCGCAATCCGGTCGCGCGGGCGCGGAATGGTGACCGTGAACTCTTGGCCCAGCGTCCCATCGGGATTGAGCGCAATGATCCGGTCGGCCAAAAGAATGGCCTCGTCGACATCATTGGTGATCAGGACACAGGTCTTTTGATCCGCCTCCCAGATATGTTCGATCTCATCGGCCAGATTGGCGCGGGTCAGGGCGTCAAGCGCCGACAGCGGCTCATCGAGCAACAGAACCTCAGGGTTCATCGCCAAGGCGCGGGCAACGTTGACGCGCTGGCGCATCCCACCCGACAATTCAGCGGGGCGGCGCGCGGCGGCATGCGACAGGCCAACCATGCCGACATAGTGATCGACCTTGGCCTCTTTCTCGGCATTGGACAGACCCGGAAAGATCGTATCCACCGCCAAGCGCACATTGCCGCTGACCGTCAGCCAAGGCATCAAAGAATAGCTTTGAAAGATCAAGCCACGCTCAGGCCCCGGCCCGGTGATCGGCTTGCCCTTAAACGACACGGTCCCCTCAGACGGCGTTTCAAGCCCGGCCATCAGATTGATCAGCGTGGTCTTGCCCGACCCGGAAAAGCCCAAGAGCACAAGGAACTCGCCCTCTTTCACGTCGAGGTTGATATGTTTCAACACCTCGGAGCGCGTGAGACCCTGACCGAAGCCTTTGGAGACATTGTCGAATGTGAGAATGCTCATGTCGGTCACCGGTTGTTGGAGAAGGTGAAAAGGGATTGCAGCGCGAACATCACCCGATCCAACAGAAAGCCGATGATGCCGATGGTCAGCACCGCGACGATGATTTTGGCGAGAGATTGCGAGGAGCCGTTTTGGAACTCATCCCAGACGAATTTGCCAAGGCCGGGGTTCTGCGCCAGCATTTCAGCGGCGATCAACACCATCCAACCCACACCGAGCGAGAGACGCAGCCCGGTAAAGATCAACGGCAAAGCCGAGGGCAGCACCAATTTGGTGACTTTCGAATAGGTGTTCATTTTGAGCACTCTGGAGACCGAGATCAGGTCCTTGTCGATGGAGGCGACCCCCAGCGATGTGTTGATCAGCGTCGGCCAGAGCGAACACAGCGTCACGGTGATGGCGGAGACAAGGAAGGATTTCGCGAACATCCCGTCATTGTTGGTGTAAAGCGCGGAGACGATCATCGTCACAATCGGCAACCATGCGAGCGGCGACACCGGTTTGAAAATCTGCACCAAAGGGTTGATTGCGGCGTTGGCATAGGGCGACAGACCCGCGAAAATCCCCAAAGGAATGGCAATGGCCGAGCCGATCAGAAAGCCGAAAAACACGGTTTTGATCGAGGTCCAGATTTGCGTGTAATAGGACGGCGAGCCGGTGTAGGCGATGTCTTTGACCTCGTCGGCTTTGCCCTGTTCGATCAACCGCGCGTTGCGTTTGTCCACGCGCTCTTCAAACGCGGCCTTCTTTTCGGCCTTGGCCATCGCGTCATAATGTAGGTTCACGGCCTCTTCCCAAACGGCCGAGGGGCCGGGGATTGCGCCCAATGAGGTTTGCACTTTCGGGGCCAATGTGCCCCAGAGCATCAAGAAACACAGGATCGCCAAAACCGGCACCCCCAAGAGTTTCCAGATCTCTTTGACCTGTGCCTTGGGGTTGTCGCCCGCGATGGCTTTCAAAATCGGGGTCATCCAACTCAGACCCAAGACCTGAAACCAAGTGTCGGCTTTGTTGATGCGGGTGAACAGTTTCGCACGGCGGGCCGCTTTGGCCTGTGTGTCCAGAGCGTGCGGATCTATGGCGGTCATTGCAGGGTCCTCGCGGGAAAATCAGGGGCGGAAAAATGGGCGCACCCGAAAGCGCGCCCCAGGGGAGGTATGGGTTAGCCTTTGACTTCGGTGCCAATGACGATCTGCTCGCCTTTCAGGCCGATCGGCAGGCTGTCGAGATAGGCGTTGGGCGCGCGGCCGTCATAGCCGATGCCGTCGATGACATCTTCGGCCGGGGTCGGGGTCTTGTAGCCATCGCTGTCCCACGGGAAGTCGGCCTCATCGGCCAGACCCTCTTCGACCAACAGTTTTGCAGCCTCCAAATAAATCTCCGGCTTGTAAACGGATTTGGCGACCTCGTCGTACCAGCTGTCCGGCTTGGCCTCAGAGATTTGCCCCCAACGGCGCATCTGGGTCAGATACCACACTGCGTCCGAGTAGAACGGATATGTGGCGTTGTAGCGGAAGAACACGTTGAAATCGGGAACCGAGCGTTTGTCGCCCTTTTCATATTCAAAAGTCCCGGTCATCGACGCGGCAATCACCTCTTCGTCGGCCCCGACGTAATCCGGGCGCGACAGGATTTTGACGGCCTCTGCGCGATTGGCGTTGTCGTTTTCGTCCAGCCACATCGCGGCGCGGATCAACGCTTTGACAACCGCTTTGGTGGTGTTCGGGTTCTCCTCGGCAAACTCAGCGGTGATGCCAAACACCTTTTCCGGGTTGTTTTTCCACAGTTCGTAATCGGTCACAACCGGCACGCCGATGCCTTTGAACACGGCCTGTTGGTTCCACGGTTCACCGACGCAATAGCCGTTGATGGTGCCCGCTTCCAACGTGGCCGGCATCTGCGGCGGCGGCGTGACGGAGAGAAACACATCCGCGCCGATCTGGCCGGTGATGTTGTCGGTGGAATAGAACCCCGGATGCAACCCGCCCGCTGCCAACCAGTAGCGCAGCTCGTAGTTGTGCGTGGAGACCGGAAAGACCATGCCCATGTTAAAGGGCTTGCCTTCGGAACGGAATCTTTCAACCACCGGAGCCAGAGCCGAGGCGGAAATCGGGTGCTGCACCTTGCCCTCCGCATCCAATGGGATGTTCGGCTTCATCTCATCCCACACCTCGTTCGACACGGTGATGCCGTTGCCGTTCAAATCCATCGAAAACGGCGTGATGATATGCGCTTCGGTGCCATAGCCGATGGTCGCGGCCAAGGGTTGCCCGGCCAACATATGCGCGCCGTCCAGGGTGCCGTCGATCACGCCGTCCAGAAGCACTTTCCAGTTGGCTTGGGCTTCCAGCGTCACAAACAGGCCTTCGTCATCGAAAAAACCCTGTTCATAGGCCACGGCCAAAGGCGCCATATCGGTCAGCTTGATAAAACCAAAGGTCAGTTGATCTTTTTCGAGATCAAGCATCTCAGCCCAGCCAGGAGTGGCGAGCGCCGTGGTGGCCGCGAGGCCGAGAAGAAGGTGTTTCATCTGTGTGTCCCTTAGTCAGTGCATGCCCTGTTGGAGGCGAAAAATAAAAAAAAGCCGCCGACAAATCGCCCGGGAGGAGGGGGCGGTTGTCGAGCGGCTTTGCTCAGTCATCCCGATCATCGGGATGGAAATCTCGTATCGCGGCATCGTTGCCTTCGATGTCTTATCTATGCGTGGAATCGCGCTGCACATGCAAAAGGCGTCGGGTCGTGCGGACCAAAAAATGCTGCAAACGCACAGTTTTGCCCATTATTTGCGCATCAATCCCCCTTTGGATCAAAAACACGCCCATCAAAGAACCGATTTTGACCAAGGATCAAGTGCCCCGCCTCAGAAGCCACCGCCATGGGTGCATCCAATCCGCCCTCGACTTTCGAGGAGGCACCCGGCAAATCCGCGGTGGTTCCCACAAGCGCCTGACGGTGAAGATCGGAACGAAACACTCCGGCGGCCACGCTGCGCGCCATCACCTGATCCAACCCCATCCGGGTGGCCAACTGCATTCCGATCCATTCGGCCTGCGACCGCCATGGGAAAGTCGCAGCCCCTTTGAAGAATTCGACAAACCCGTCGACATGACGCTCTTCGCCCGCAGGTCCGATCACCAAACGCCCCGTCAAGGCGCGCTCCAGCATGTCCGAGGGCAGATCAAGGTATTCGGGGCGGCTCAAAAGTTCGGAGGTCAACATCCGGCTGTCCGGTTCGCCCAACCAACGCCCCGCGCGCCACACGGCCCGGATCAACCGACCCATCAAGGCGCTTTCCTGTTCGGCCCAGTCTGAGCGCACCGCCAAGACCTTTTCGGGCGCACAGGACCAGATTGCCGATCCAGGCAACAAAAGCTGCCCCACGCCATTGTCCACCGCCTGCGACCCCCAAGGTTCGCCGACGCAAAACGCGTCAATGTCGCCTGCCTCCATCGCATCGGCCATCAAAGGCGGCGGCACGGTGTGGATATCGACCGATTGCGGCGCAGGAAGGCCCAGCGCCGAGAGCCAGTAATATAAAAGCTCGGCATGCATCGAAAACGGAAATGGCACACCGATCCGCAACCGCCCCTTGGCGGCCGCGATCAAGGCGGTGCCCGCCTTATAGGCATCGTTAAAGCCGAAATCATGGCCCTGATCGTGCAGCCGCGCAGCCAAAGCATTGGACACGCCGATCACGTTGCCATTCACCGACAGCACTGAGACGGCCGACAGTTTCGCCCCCGCCCCGCCCAGACCCAACGCCGTGGCGACTGGAAGCGGCGACAGCATATGTGCCGCCTCGACCTGACCAAAAGACAACATATCGCGCAGCGAGGACCAGGAGGGCGCAGGTTTGAGGGCAAGGTTGATGCCCTCCTCGGCGGCAAATCCCATTTCCTGTGCCACAATCAAAGGGGCTGCATCGACGAGCGGTATGAACCCGACCGAAACCGTCACCGCCCTCATGCCAAAAGCCCCGCCGCCGTGACCAAAGCCTGCGCCACATCGGCAACGCGACGCCCCTGGTCCATCGCGGTTTTGCGCAAAAGCGCATAGGCTTCGTCTTCGCCGATGCCTTTCGCGCGCATCAACATGCCCTTGGCGCGGTCAATGACCTTGCGTTCTTCCAGCGCCTTTTTGGTTTCAGCCAATTCCGTGCGCATCCGCTGAAACATCCGAAACCGGGCGATGGCGGCATCCAAAATCGGTTTGACCCGGTTTGAATGTAATCCGTCAACAATATAGGCCGAGACCCCCGCCTCGATCGCAGCGGCAGACAGGCCCTCATCCGAACGATCCACAAACATCGCCACCGGGCGATCCAGAGGACCGGAGGCCAAGGTCAGCTCTTCCATCGTGTCACGAGACGGGTTTTCGATGTCGATCAGCACGATGTCCGGGTTACGCGCCTGTATTTGGCGCGCCAGCCCAGTGACTTCGGCGATGATATAAATGTCGAAGTCACCCGCTTGCCGCAGGCTGTCCACGATCAGCTGCGCGCGGGTGCGGTCGGTTTCGACGACGATGATGGATAGGGGGGCACTCATGGCCTCAGATCGCGGCGATCGGCCTATAAAGTAAACGATTCCCGCGCGGCGCGCGCTGTGCCCTTTGGCAATATGTCAAAAATTAAGCTTATGCGCATATTTTTTAATCGACATGCAACTTTGCATGGCACCACTCCAACAGCACCGTCAGATCGGGCGCAAGCGGTTCGGCGATGTCGCCAGCAAAGGCGTCAAAGCCGTGAAGGTTTTTCTCATTGACCCCAAGGATTACCGGGACACCGCGATGCAGCGCCTCGGCGATCAGCGCGCGAAAGCCCCGGCCCGCCACTTCCTGTTTGCCGAATTTGTTGATCACAACCAACTCCGCCCCTGCCTCCAAGGCCCGTTCCGCCTGTGCCACGGCCAGTTCAAGCCCCTCGGCGTCCAAACGGCAGCCTTGCGACATCTCACCCAAGGCTTGCGTGATGGATCGGCTCTCCCCCGAGGGCAGCAGCTTCAGTTCCATATGGCATTTGCTTGCGCCGGGACGCTCGCGATTGATTTGCACCGCGCCCGCGAGACGGCGGCCCTCGGAGATCAGCCGGTCGGCCAAGGCGCATAACACCGCATCGGTTTCGCCGCGCCCCGCCATCATCACATATCCCAACATGAACCAGCCCTTGATCTGTCTGGCCCTTGCAGTCCGCGAGCCTTGATTGGATGGTATCTGGACATACAGACGGAACGCCAGAGAGGAAAGCACGCAGTGACACCAAGAATAACGCAGATCGCCGGGGTGATCCTTGCGGGGGGGCAAGCGACCCGAATGGGCGGGCAGGACAAGGGCATGATGCGGCTTGGCGGTGCACCTTTGATCGAGCGGGTGATCGCGCGGCTTTCGCCGCAATGCGCCACACTCGCGATCAGCGCCAATGGCGACCTGACCCGCTTTGCCGACTTTGGCTATCCGGTGTTCTCCGATGGCAGCATAGAGTCGCAGGGGCCTTTGGCGGGGGTTTTGGCCGGGTTGGACTGGGCCGCGCGCATGAGCTTTGAGGCGATTGTGACGGTGGCCACCGACACGCCGTTTTTCCCAACCGACCTTGTGACACGGCTGCAAGCGGGTTCCTCGCCCGTAGGTTTTGGCCTGGCCGTGACCGAGGCAGAAGGCAGACGGTTTTGGCATCCGACCTTCGCGCTTTGGCCGGTGGCATTGCGCGATGAGCTTCGGGAGGCGTTGCGGCACGATCAACGGCGGATGCGGCAGTTTGCCGAGAGCAAAGGCGTGGTGCCGGTGGTGTTTGAGACATCCCCGTCGTTTGATCCGTTTTTCAACATCAACACGCGCGAAGACCTCGCCCGCGCCGAAGCCATGTTGACCTCTTAAAGCGTGGTTTTGCTGCGGCGAATCAGATAGCTCTGCACGCCATCCTCGTCGGACATCGACACAAATTCATGCCCCGCCTCGGCGCAAAAATGCGGCACGTCGATCACCGCCGCCGGATCAGAGGCCCGCAGGCGCAATATCTCGCCCGGTGCCATCGCCAAAAGCCGCTTGCGGGCTTTGAGCACGGGCAGCGGGCACAACAGGTCGATGGCATCGAGGTCTTGATCAAAAATATGGGTCATACTGCAGCCTTACTGGCCGCTCATGCCCCTGTCCAGCCAGTCTCAATCCAACGCTACTGCGCCACGGCCGCCGAAAGATAAATCTCGTCCAAACGCGCCCGTAAATACTCCGCGGCGCGAATGGGCGCGTAATGCGCCGCACCCGTGCCGGGCAGCGGGGTGATCAGGCTGTCGGGATTGGGATCAAGGTAAAAGGCCGCCAAACGGCGCGGCGCGGCGGGCGGTAAAATCCGATGCGGCGCCGAGCGATATTGATCATTGGACCACCGCATCAGGCAATCCCCGACCAACACCAACAAACTGTCCGGCATGTCCGGCACATCGACCCATTGGCCCGCTTTGTCCTGAACCTGAATCCCGGCGGAGCCATCGGTCAGCACCATCGTCAACGCGCCGTAATCATGCTGTGCCGGACCGTCCACGGTGTCAGTGGCGGCAATGTCCCACGGGTTGGCCGGGTAATGTGACAGGCGCAGGGTGGCCATCGGTTCGGTGAAATGCGGCTGGAAAAAATCGGCGTGCAGATCGAGATCACGTTCGACCGCGCGCATCAAAAGCCGCCCCAGCGCCAGCATTTCCTTGTAATAATCCAACATCACATCGCGAAACATGTCGATCGCGGGCCACGCGTTTGGGGCGCGAAACGGCTCATGTGCCAGCACACGCGGATCGTTGGGTTGAAGATCCAAGCCGATGCTAAAACTCTCTTTGTACAGAGGCACATCCGGGCGGTCCGCCATCACTTCGACACCATAGCCCGCCCAGCCGCGATTGGTGTTGGAATGGCGGATGTCGAGGGGGGTTTTGTCCCGCGTTGGCAGGGCAAAAAACGTATCGGCCACCTCGCCCACATCCGTCAAAAGCCCGCGCGGAATGCCGTGATGTGTGAGAAAAAAAACGCCACTGTCGCGACAGGCCTCCCCCAGTGCTGTCGTAAACCCGACCGAATCTTGCCCAGACGAAAATGCCCGGAAATCCAAGACTGAAAACATATCTCTCTCTTTCAAATAAGGCCTGTATCCTCCTCCCCAGGACGATCTACAGGCGGATCGCGTTGACTGAGATCAGGATATGCGGCAACGGATCAGGTGAAGACCACAACCTATAGGGGAAATCCTCCGACAGGGGCTTTTGGTCATTCTACGGGCGATTTTCGGGTCAGGGGGTCAAAATTCGGGCGGATGTGATCCGGGCCAGAGGGCTGCAACAGAGGCTGCGACCTAATGAGTCCCGCGCAAAACCAGATGCGTGTCGATATAGGCCACGTCACTGGGCTTTTCGGGATCGGCCAGACGTGCGCTCAGCAATTCGACGACTTTATCGGCGTAAATGTCGATCGGATTGCAGACGGTTGTCAGATTGATCCCCGGCCAGCGCGCCATGGAAATATCATCAAATCCGACGATGGACAGATCGGCCGGAACGTCGATCCCGCGCGCGCGCGCAGCCCCCAGCGCGCCGATGGCCATGGCATCATTGGCACAGAGCAGCGCATCAAGGCGCGCGCGCTCAAACAGGCGTTCGGCGGCGGCAAACCCGCTCTCAACCGTAAAATCCCCGGCCTCAATGGCAACAGGTGCCAGCCCGGCGGCGGCCAAAGCCCGCATCATGCCGTCTTGGCGCGCGCTTGAGGAGCTATAGCCCAAGGGTCCAGCGATATAGCCAAAATTTTGGCGGCCACGGTCCAACAAAAGCTGGGCGGCGGCCTGGCTTCCTTGCGCATTGCGACAACAGACATTGTCGATTTGCGGATGATTGAGGACGCGCCCCGACGAGATCACCGGGATGTGCAGCTTGGTGCATTCTCTGGCAATGGCGGGGTCCATGGAGCCGGAGCGCAGGATCAACGCATCCAAAGGATAGCGCAGCACCTCGCCCATCGCCTCTTTGACGGATGAAAGCCCGCCGCCATCAATCAGGATCGGCCATTTTTGAATGGCGTTCAGTGCGCCGACAAGGCGGGTGACGACTTCGGTGTCATAGGCATTGCGCATGTCGCCGACGAAAATCGCGACCAGATGCGAGCGCCCACCCTGAAGCCCCGCCGCCAAGGCATTTGGTCGATAGCCCAGTTTGAGAGCGGCGTCGCGTACGCGCTCACGTTTTTCCTCGTCCAGATACGCGCCTTCGGTAAAAGCGCGTGACACTGCGGAACGCGATACGCCCGCGGCCTCGGCCACGTCTTGAGCTGTCACACGGCGGTGACGCTTGGGGGCTATGAGCTTGTCTTGATCCACGGCGTCTCTGTCGGGCTTTGGGTCATATTTTGTCAAGAATGATAAAAATCTTTCACATTCCCATTACATCCGCCGGGTATCTGAACACGTGTGCACAGGCGTGCAGGCCCTGATGGACATCCGGGGCCTGCACGTGTCTTGCGCGTTTCTCCCGTGAGGGAGGACGGACCTTTTTCGACGCTTGCGCCCCGCTTGGGATGCCTGCGTGATTTAAACAGACACCGGAGATGTGACATGACCATCAAGACAACATCGAAAATCCTGGGGGCCGCAACAGCGTTCACCCTGTTGGGCACAGCCGCCTTTGCCGAAACCGAAATCACGTGGTGGCACGCGATGGGTGGCGATCTTGGCGAAACCGTCAATGAAATCGCGGCTGGCTTTAACGCCTCGCAAGATGAGTACAAAATCACTCCCGTGTTCAAAGGTTCTTACGAAGAGACCCTGACGTCGGGCATCGCGGCGTTCCGCGCCGGTGAACAGCCGAACATCCTTCAGGTGTTTGACGCAGGCTCCGCCACCGTGATCGGCGCCAAAGGCGCGACTGTTCCGGTGCAGGATCTGCTGTCCGAGAATGGCGTGGATTTCAACATCGAAGACTACATCTCCGGTGTGCGTTACTTCTACGCCGACAACGCTGGCAAAATGATCGGCATGCCGTTCAACTCCTCCTCCCCCATCATGTATTTCAACGAACAGGCGCTTGAAGCGGCGGGCGTTGAAGCTCCTGTAACCTATGAAGAGTTCGAAACCGTGACCGCCCCCGCGTTGAAAGCCGCCGGTTACGTGCCACTCGTACAATCGCACCTGCCGTGGGAATTTGCCGAGAACTTCTTTAGCCGTCACAACCTGCCGTTTGCCACCAATGACAATGGCTACGATGGTTCTGAGGGCACCAAAATTCTCGTCAACACCGACGAATTCAAAATGCATTGGACTCATGTCAAGCAGTGGCTGGACGATGGCTATTTTGGCTTTTACGGCACCGGTTGGAACGACAACCAAGCCCAGTTCGAACAGGGCAAAGTTGGCCTTTGGATCGGCTCTTCCGGCTCCTTCGGCGGGTTGATGAAAAAAGACCTTCCGTTTGACTTCTCCGCCACCAACCTGCCGTTCTGGTCCTCCATCACCGAAGAGGGTTACCAAACCTTCATCGGCGGCGCGTCCCTCTTTGCCATGTCCGGCAAATCCGCCGAGGAAAACAAAGCCACGGCTGAGTTCTTCCGGTACCTGACTTCGCCGGAAGTTCAGTACATGTGGCACCGTGAAACCGGCTATGTGCCGATCACCACTGCGGCCTATGAAATGGCCAAAGCAGACGGCCATTATGACCGTTTCCCGGCTGCTGAAACCGGCATCAAACAGTTGATGCTGACCTCTGGTGAAAACACCAAAGGGTATCGCATGGGCTTCTACGTTCAAATCCGTGACGTCGAAAACCGCGAGTTCAGCCGCATCTTGTCGGGTGAGACCACGGTCGATGACGCAATGGCGACGATCGAAAAAGAAGGCAACGAGCTTTTGGCCCGTTTCGCAAAAACCCAAGGCTAAGCCTTGCCTGTGACACCACACTGACGGCCGCACCCGCTGCGGCCGTCAGGCTTTCTCAGAAAGGCCCTCCCCCATGAAACGCGCTGGTTTCTCCACCAAATGGTTGCCGATCCTGTTGCTTTTGCCGCAACTGTTGATCATCGCGATCTTTTTCTATTGGCCGGCGTTGCATGCCGTGACCTCTTCGTTCTACCTGCAAGACCCGTTTGGCTTTGGTCAGACCTTTGTGGGGCTTGAGAATTACACCCACCTCACCAGCTCCGTCGAATATCTCAAAGTGGCGAAGTTCACCGTGCTCTTCACGGTGTTGGTGACGTTTTTCTCGCTCGCTTTGGCGCTGTTGTTTGCGGTCAAGGCCGACAAGGTTCTGCGCGGGGCCAAGACCTACCGCACGCTGTTGATGTGGGTCTATGCGGTCGCCCCGCCCGTTGCGGGTTTCATCGGGCTTTTGATGTTCAACCAAACCTGGGGACCGCTGTCGGATTTGTTCAAATTCTTTGGCTGGGACTTTACCTTAGGCGTCAATTATTTTGACACGGCCTTTGCCATGATCGTGGTCTCCGTGTGGAAACAGGTCCCGGTCAATTTCATCTTTTTCCTCTCCGGCCTGCAATCCATCCCGCGCTCCGTGCGCGAAGCCGCGCTTTTGGACAACCGCTCTGGCACCCGTCGATTTTGGGACATCACCTTCCCTCTGCTCGCGCCGACCGGGTTTTTCCTACTGATCACCAACATCACCTATTCGCTGTTCGACACGTTCGGCGTGATCGATACGCTCAACAAAGGCGAGCCGGGCAACAACCCGATGACGCTGGTGTACAAGGTTTTCGTCGATGGTTTCCGCGGCAATGATCTTGGCGGCTCCTCGGCGCAATCCGTGATCCTGATGATCCTCGTCCTGGCCCTCACCGTCTTTCAGTTCCGCCTGATTGAGCGGCGCATTCATTACACTTGAGGATCTGACATGACTGACATTTCCGCCCACGCCCATGCCATCGCGCAGACGCGCAAACGTACATGGTTCAAACTTGAAACCGTGTTTGATCACGCGATCCTGATCTTGGGCTCGCTGCTCATGCTGTTGCCGCTGTTGATCATGTTGCAAACCGTGACCACGCCGGACCTTGAGACGATGAAACTTGGGCCCACTTTCACCATCGGCACTGAGCTTGATGACAACTTTCGCAAAGCGATGTTCGAAGCCTCGGGCTTTTCCGGTCAAAACACCGGGATGAACATGCTGAAAAACTCGATGATCCTCGGTCTTGGCTTTGCCTTGGGCAAAATCGTGATCGGGATGATGGCCGCCTATGCGATCGTCTATTTCCGCCTGCGCTTTGCCACTTTGGCGTTTTGGTTGATCTTCACCACGCTCCTGTTGCCCTTGGAGGTCCGCATCCTTCCGTCCTACGAGATTGTGCAACAACTCGGCATGATGAACACCTATCAGGGCCTGATCATCCCGCTGATTGCGTCCGCGACGGCGACGTTTTTCTTTCGCCAGTTCTTTCGCTCCGTACCCGAAGAGTTGATCGAAGCGGCGCGGATTGATGGGGCGGGGCCGATCAAATTCTTCATCGATATCCTTGTGCCGCTTTCGCAGACCATGATCGCGGCGATGTTCATCATCATGTTTGTCTACGGCTGGAACCAATATCTCTGGCCCACCATGATCACCACGGATGAGAACATGTACACCCTCGTGCGCGGCATCAAACAGATCGTGCAGACGCTCGAAGGCAACAACATCCCCGAATTTGGCCGGGCCAATATGTTGGCGCTGATCGCCATTCTGCCGCCCGTGCTCGTCGTCATTTTCTTCCAGAGCTGGTTCGTCAAGGGCCTCACGGAATCCGATAAATAAGGACTACAACTATGGCTCAGGTTAGCTTGGACTCTGTCCGCAAAATCTACCCCAACGGCGCAGAGGCCGTGACCCCTTCCTCTTTCCACATCGAAGATGGCGAATTCGTTGTCCTCGTTGGCCCCTCGGGCTGTGGCAAATCCACGTTGTTGCGGATGATCGCAGGGCTTGAGGACATCACCGAAGGGACGCTCTCCATCGGGGAGCGCATCGTCAATGACGTCGATCCCGCGGATCGTGACATCGCCATGGTGTTCCAAAACTACGCGCTTTACCCACATATGAGTGTGCGCAAAAACATCGCCTATGGCCTGAAAAACCGTAAAACACCGAAAGACGTAATTGACGCGAAAGTGGCCGAAGCCGCGGCGATGCTCAACCTCAATGACTACCTTGATCGCAAGCCCAGTCAACTCTCGGGCGGGCAACGCCAACGTGTTGCCATGGGCCGCGCCATCGTGCGCGATCCGGCGCTGTTCCTGTTTGACGAACCGCTCTCCAACCTGGACGCGAAACTGCGCAATCAGATGCGGATCGAAATCAAGGCGCTGCAACGTCGCCTTGGTGTCACCTCGATCTATGTCACCCATGATCAGGTCGAAGCCATGACCATGGCCGACCGCATCATCGTGTTGAACGGGGGCCGCATCGAACAAATCGGCACGCCCTCCGAGATTTATCACAACCCGGCCTCGACCTTTGTCGCCTCTTTCATGGGCGCTCCGCCGATGAACCTTGTCGCGGGCGAATTGTCAGAGGGCATCCTGTCTTTTGCCGGGCTTGACGTGCCAATGACGGTGGATCATCGCGGCCCGGTCACGCTTGGCCTGCGGCCTGAGGATTTGTTCATCGACGCCAAAGGTCCGATTGCGATGGAGGTCGATCTGGTCGAAGAACTTGGCGCGCATCGTTTGTTGCATGGGCGCGTCGAAGGACAACAGCTGACCGTGCATCTGGCCAAAGAGATCGCCGCCAAAACCGGCCCACTGCGGCTGTCCTGCGATCCCTCGCATCTGTGCCTGTTTCACCCGGACACCGGCAAACGGATGGATGTGCGTCATAAGGCGACACCGCAGGCGCGATCCAACACCACGGTGGAGAGCAAGGCGTGATTTCGCTGTTGGATCGCCTCCCCCCCGTCACTACCGAACAACGCAGCGCGCTTCTTGCCGCGCCGCGCACCGCCGAGGCCCATCGCGCGCTGATGGCCGATGTGATGGCGATGAACGCGGTGCAATTGGGAGGCCAAACCACCCGTACCGCCCTGCCCGCCGAGATCACGGTTGCGGCATGGAATGTCGAACGCTGCCTGTTCCCCGCCGACACTGCCGCGCATCTGGGGGCGCTCGCCCCTGACGTGGTCCTGCTCTCCGAGGTCGATCACGGCATGGCCCGTACCGGCCAGCGCCACACCACGGCGGAGATGGCCGAGGCTTTGGGCATGGTCTACGCTTTTGGCGTCGAGTTTCATGAGTTGGATTTGGGCGGCGCGACCGAGCGGGCCTATTGCACCGATGATTTCAATGCACTCGGTTGGCATGGCAACGCGATCCTGTCCTCTGTGCCGTTTGAGGCGGTGACGCTGATCCGGCTGGATGATCATGGCCATTGGTTCAGCACCGACAGCGGCGCCGACCCGGATCAACCGCGTTTGGGCGGGCGGATGGCACTGGCTGCGATTGTACCGACGGAACGCGGGCCGATTTGCGTCGTCTCCACCCATCTTGAAAGCAACGCGGGCCCCGTGCATCGGCACGCGCAATTTGAGATTTTGCTCAAGGCGGTGGAGGACTTTGCACCGAATATGCCCGTGCTCATTGGTGGCGATCTCAACACCGGCAATCACATGCCGCCAGAATTCGATTGGCGCAAAGAGACGCTTTTTGCCCTTGGCCAAGAGCAAGGCTACAGTTGGGAGTTCACCGCCGAGGGCATGACCACACGCCCCTCTCTGATCACGCCGCACCCGGAGCGGGTGATGAAGCTCGATTGGCTGGCCGGTCGCGATCTGGTGAGCCGGGATAAGGGGATTCTCACCTCTCTCGACGCCACAGGTCGGCCTCTGGCAGATCATGACTGTGTCTGGTGCCGCATCGCCATTTAGCCCAGTTTTTATGCGGTTTAAGAACGATTTAGGCGGGGAGGCCTGCGCCTCCTCGTTTTCATTTTGCCGTTAAAACAGGCATCAGAAACACGGGGCTTTCTTCAACAGATTGAAACTGTCGAAAATTTTTCTCCGAAATCGCCATTCTTGCAAATTTACCGCTCTGTTCCCCCCTCAAAAATTACATATACTAGATTTATTTTGCTTTCTTATGACTAATACTAGAAATCTATTGCTCAATATGACGAATAGGTGTCACTTTTTCCTCAAATCACCGGCATGCCCGACATCAACGCAAGCCCCGGTGGCACATGAAGATCATGCGAGGAACTTTTGACGATGGTCCACCCTGCGGCAACTCCGATACATCCTGAGACAGAGGTCACCTTTGACCTCGATGCCAAAGAGGATTTGATCACGCGAATCCGCGACAGCGTCATCGGCGAGGGTCAAGCCATCCCCGGCCCCTATGGCCCACGCCCTTTGGTCTATGCCGATTTCATCGCCTCGGGGCGTTCGCTTGGCATGATCGAAGCGGCCATCACGGACATCGCCCTGCCGGTGTATGGCAACACCCACACCGAGACCTCCTATACCGGGCGCGAAACCACGGCCCTGCGCGAAGAGGCGCGACGCATCATCGCCGATGCGCTTGGCGCAACCAACGACCATGTGGTGATCTTCACCGGCAATGGCGCGACGGCGGCGGTGGATCGGCTGGTGCGCGGCATGGACATTGAGGCCAAAGTGCGCGCGGGCGACGCTCCGGTGGTTTTTGTCGGCCCCTATGAGCACCACTCAAACGATCTGCCCTGGCGCGAAACCGGCGCAGTGATGGAGCGTATCGGCCTTGACGCTTTGGGCCAAATCGACCTCGCCCATCTGGCCGAACGCCTGAAGGCCCACCCGGAAGAGGTCCTTAAAATCGGTGCCTTCTCCGCCGCTTCCAATGTGACCGGCGTGCGCTCAGATCTGAAAGCCATCGCGACGCTGCTGCACCGACATGGCGCGCGCTTCGTCTGTGATTTCGCCGCTGCGGCTCCCTATGTCGACATGTCTTTGACCCTTGACGCCACGGACCCGGATGCGCGGATCGACGCGATTTTCTATTCCTCGCATAAATTCATTGGTGGCCCCGGTGCCTCTGGCGTTTTGGTGGCGGAGAAGGCGCTGTTCACCTCCACCCGCCCCGGCGTCACAGGTGGCGGCACGGTGAGCTATGTCACCGCAGGCCACCACACCTATGTGCGCGACATCGAACGGCGCGAAGAGGCGGGCACGCCCGGCATCGTCGGCGACATCCGCGCAGGGGCCGTCATGGCGCTGAAAGAGGCGGTGGGATCAGCCGAGATCGAACGGCGCGAACGCGCGATGATGCGCGAGGCCTTTGCCCGCCTCTCCACCGCGCCGGGTCTGAGTCTTCTTGGGCCACTGGACACGGATCGGCTTGGGGTTTTGTCCTTCAACATCTCGTGTGAAGGGCGAATGCTGCATTATGGTTATGTCGTTGCTCTGCTCAACGATCTGTTTGGCATTCAGGCGCGGGGTGGCTGTTCTTGTGCTGGCCCTTATGGTCACGAATTGCTGCATATCCCGCAAGAGACCGCCACCGCCTATGAGGCCGCGATTGCGCAGGGCAAAAGCCTGATGCGGCCCGGCTGGGTGCGGCTGGGGTTCAACTACTTCTTTGACGCGCAGACGGTTGACTACATCATATCTTCGATTTTGTTTATATGTAACAATGGATTGCGCTTCCTTTCGGACTATGATGTGGATGTGGCTCAGGGGCTTTGGCGACATAAAAACGGTGCGGCCAACACCCCCGCCACACTCAAAGGCTTCTGGAGGATCGACACCCCAACCAAACGCCAACCCTTTGCGCAACGGGACATGTTTCTTACGCTCGCCGCCGAGCTGGCCGCTGCGCGGGACCGTCCCGCTTTGAAACACAGCCCCGTCTTTGAGCCGAATTGCGAAGCTCTGCGGGGGTTTTGGATGCCACAGGATGTGGTGTCTCATCCCCCGGCTTGATCGAAAACACGCCCGTGAGGCGCGCCGATATAAATGGACCACAGGAGACCGACATGACCGACGCCCCCGAAATCACTCTGGAACAACTGTCCGGCGCTTACGCGATGCGCGCCAAATTCTATATGCACATGTTCGATGTGCTGCGCGAAGAATTTGGCCCGGAAAAGACCATCGAATTGATGGGCGAAGCCACCTACCGCCTTGGTGCCGAAATGGGGCAAAAGCTCAAACCGCATGGCCCCGCCAATATCGAAGCTCTGACCGAACAGTTTCTGGCTGGCATTCCCTGCCGCGATCACCTGTTTGCGCCTGAGCTGCGCAAATGCGACGCTGAGGGGATGGAGATTCAGTTTCACCGCTGCCCACTCAAAGACAATTGGGAAGCCGCCGGGCGCGAGGGCGAAGAGCTTGAGATGCTCTGCCGTGCGGCGGGCGCGATTGACGCGGGCATGTTTGGCGCGGCAGGGTTTACCTTTAAGGGCGAAACCTGGAAACCCGGCCAAACCGGATGTTGCCGCCTGATCGTGGAACCCGGCCCCGTGGCGGTGGAATAAGCCCGCCAAAGTCCACACCCTCAGACCCGGATCAACCGGGCTCTTTCACACTCAAACACCCTTCCGACCAACAGAGGAACTCACCATGAAACTCACACGCAGAACGGCACTTTTGCTTGCTGCTGCCACCGCGTTGACCCCGGTCGCAGCCTTTGCCCAAGACAGTGTTAAACTCGGTTACCAACTGCCGCTCACCGGCAACACCGCGCAATATGGTCAGGATTTCAAAGATGCGGCAGAGATCGCATTGACCAAATTCAACGCCTCGGGCGCGCTGCCTGTTCCGGTCGAAATCATCTATGAGGATTCGCGCTCTGACGCCAAAGAGGGCGTGACCATCGCGCGCAAATTTGTCGATGACAAAGAGATCGTCGGCGTTTTGGGCGATTTCACCTCGACCGTGTCGATGGCCGCGGCTCAGGTGTATAAAAAAGCCGGAATGGTGCAATTGTCGCAAACCGCGTCGCACCCGGATTTTGCCAAAATCTCCAAATGGCAGTTCCGCAACATCACCACCCAAGACCAAGAAGGCGCCGTGAACGCCCAGTGGATGATGGACAAAGGCATCAAAAAAGTCGCGGTGATCGCGGAGCAAACCGACTGGGGTCAATCCGTGGCGAAAGGCTTTGTCGAGCCGTTTGAAGCCGCCGGTGGCGAAGTGGTTTACACCGAATTCTTCAACCGCGGTCTGGCCGATTTCCGTTCCATCATCACCAAGCTCGAAGATCAGGCACCCGACGCGGTCTACACCGGCTTCTTCTATGAAGATGGCGCGCAGTTCCTCAAACAAATGGCACAGCTTGACGCCGAAATCCCGATCTATTCGACCTCGGCGGCCTATAATGACCAGTTGATCGAATTGGCGGGCGAGGCTGCCGAAGGCCTGTTGCTGACCGCGACCTTCTTGCCGACGCGGATGGATGCGAATGTTCAGGACTTCGTCACCGAATGGGACAAAACCCATGATCACGCCCCCGGTCAGTTCCCGGCACAGGCCTATGACGCGGTGAACATCATGTTGGCCGCCGTGGTCAAAGCCTACCCGGATCTCACCCGCGAGAGCCTGCGCGATGCTGTGGCCGCCACGAGTGATTTTCCGGGCGTCACCGGCAACACCACATTCGATGAAAACGGCGAACCGCTGAAGGAGCTGACCAAGGCTTCCGTAGTGGGCGGCGTGTTTGTCGAAGTCGAATAAACCCTTCTCCCCGTCCGCACAGCCTCCGGGCTGACCGGGCGGGGACCATACCAAAAAGGGGGACGACGTGCTCGATCCTTATATCCTGCAACAATTGGCCATCGGTTTGTCCTTGGGCATGATCTACGCGCTTATGGCCATCGGATTTACGTTGATTTTCGGCGTGTTGAACGTGGTCAACTTTGCCCATGGCGAGGTCTACACCATCGGTGCCTTTGCCGGGCTTATGGCAATTTCGGCCTTTGGACCGCCGCTTTTGGTGGTGCTGTTTATCGCATTGGCTGCGGGCGCCTTGGCCGGGTTTGGCCTTGAACGTATGGCGTTTCGCCCGTTCCGCCGCTTCTCGGATGAGGCCTCGTTGAAATCGCGCGCCATGCGGGAGGCCACGCTGATGTCTTCGCTCGCCATGTCGATCATCGCCCGCGAAGCGATGGAGATGGTCTTTGGCTCACAATTCCAAACCGTCGATCTGGCCTATCTGATCAACAAACCGATCCACATCGGCCCGATCACCATCGTCAACGGCGATTTGATCATCTTGGGCGTCACGTTACTGATGCTCGGCGGCTTGCAATGGTTGCTGAAAAAAAGTCCCATCGGCCTGTCGATCCGCGCCGTCTCAAACAACGCGTTGGGCGCGAAATATTGCGGCATCAACACCGACCGCACCATCATCATCACCTTTGTCATCGGCTCCGCCATGGGCGCGCTCGCGGGCATCTTGGTGGGTCTGTATTACGGCGCGATCTTCCCCTCAATGGGCTTTACGCCCGGCATCAAGGCCTTTGTTGCCATGGTCATGGGCGGCTTGTCCTCCGTGCCCGGCGCTGTGATCTCCGCCATCATCTTGGGCTTGTCCGAGAGCCTTTCGACCAGCTTCATGCCCTCCGTTTGGTCCGACATGGTGGCCTATGCCTTCCTCTTGTTGACCCTGATCTTTTTCCCGCAAGGCCTTTTTGGCGCAAGGAGGGAACGTGTCTAAATCGCTCCTCATCAAACTCGGCCTGCTCGTATTGGCCTTTGCCCTGATCCCGGCGCTGCTCGTCGGTTTTGACAAAGGCTACTACTATCAGATCGCCACCATCGCCGCGATTTTCATGTTGCTCGCGGCCTCGCTTCACCTCGTCACCGGGGTGGCTGGACTGCTGCACTTGGGTCATGCCGCGCTTTACGGCGTAGGGGCCTATGTGGCAGCGATTTTGGGGGCCAATCATGGCATTGGCTTCACCCTTGGCCTGCCGCTTGCGGGCCTGTCCGCCGCCGCCATCGCCTTTTTGGTCGCCCTGCCCACCATGCGCCTGATGTCGATCTATTTCGCCGTTGCCACGCTGGGCATTGGTCAGATGCTTTATCTGGTGTTTCTCAATTGGGTTGGCCTGACCAACGGGCCGAATGGTGTGATGTTGTTCTCTGGCATCAACCTGTTTGGCTTAGAAATCGACAGTGATCTGGGCATCTACTATGTCGTCGCGGGCATCGTTGCGATCTCTATCCTCGTGCTCAACCGGCTCAGCCATTCCTATTATGGCAATGCGTTGCGTTCCCTGCGCGAAGACGATCAATGCGCCTCGGCCATGGGCATCAATGTCACCGTGATGAAAATCCAAGCCTTTGTGATCTCTGCCTTTTTCGCTGGCATCGCCGGTGCGCTTTGGGCCTACACCACGGGCTACATCTCGCCCAATGACTTCCATTTTTCGCAATCCATCCTGATCCTGACCATGGTTGTGGTCGGCGGTCTGGGCAGCCTTCCGGGGGTGTTGATCGGCGCGTTGTTGTTGATCCTTCTGCCCGAAGCCCTGCGTTCGGTTGGGGATATTCGCAACATCATCGTCGGTGTCCTGATGTTCTCCGCCATCCTGTTTTTGCCCAAAGGTCTGTTCGGCGAAGTCTCCGCCCTCAACTTTGCCCGCCGTGTCCTTGGCCAAGGCTGGGCCGCCAAAAAAGGCGAGAAAGGCATCGGTTGGAAATGACCGCTATTCTCGAACTCGACCATCTGACCCGCGCCTTTGGCGGCCTCAAAGCGGTCGATGATGTCAGCACACAGGTCCATCAAGGCGAGCTGTTTGGCCTGATCGGGCCGAATGGTGCCGGGAAAACCACGCTGTTCAACCTGATCTCCGGCTTCACGCCACCCTCCTCTGGCGAGGTGCGGTTTAAGGGCGAGGTCATCACCGGATTGTCGGCGCATAAGATCGCCCACAAAGGCATGTCGCGCACCTTTCAAAACCTGCGGGTGTTTCCGAACATGACCGTGTTCGACAATATCTCCGTCGGCGCACTTGGGATGATTGGCGTCGGTCCTATCTCCTCGCTCTTCGGCGGCAAGGCGCGGGCAAAAGACATCTCGGAGCGCAGCTATGAGATGTTGGAACGGGTGGGCTTGGCCGATCATGCCGATGACCTCGCCGCCAACCTCAGCTACGGCAAGCGCAAATACCTTGAGATCGCGCGTGCCTTGGCGATGAAACCCGATCTTTTGATCTTGGACGAACCTGCCGCAGGCATGAACGATTCCGAGACCACGGAACTGGCGCACTTCATCACCGGGCTGAACAAAGAGGGGCTGACCATCATGTTGGTGGAGCACGATATGGGGCTGGTCATGGGCATTTGCGAACGGCTTGTGGTGCTCGCCTCGGGTCGTAAAATCGCCGATGACGTGCCTGCAGTGGTGCGCCAAGACCCCGGCGTGTTAGAGGCCTACCTTGGGGGAGATGAGGGATGAGCAACATTCTTGAGATCAAAAACCTGTCGCTCAAAATCGGCATTCAGGACATTTTGCACGACATTTCGGTCACCGTGCCGGAGCAGGGCATCGTATCCGTGCTGGGCGCCAACGGGGTGGGCAAAACCTCCCTGATGCGCTGTATCTCCGGGATTTATCACGCCACGGGCGGGGAAATCCTTTTGGAAGGCGAAGACATTTCCAAGCTCAAAAGCCACGAGATCGTTGAGCGCGGCATCATGCAGGCCCCGGAAGGCCGTCAGATTTTTTCCAACATGACCGTGTTGGAAAACCTTGTGATCGGGGCTGGGCCACTGGGGCGGCAGGAATTGGATCATGTCTTGGCCCTGTTCCCGCGTCTCGAAGAGCGCCTGAAGCAACAGGCCGGGTCGATGTCGGGCGGCGAGCAACAGATGCTCTGCATTGGGCGGGCGTTGATGCGCAAACCCAAAGTGTTGCTTTTGGACGAACCCTCGCTGGGCCTCGCCCCGCGCTTGGTGGGCTTTATCTGCGAGCTGGTGTCGAAAATCCGCGCTGAGGGCTATGCCGTGCTGTTGGTCGAACAAAACGTCAAAGCCGCGCTGCGGATTTCGGACACGGCTTCGGTGATTGAACACGGCAAGATCGTGATCGAAGGCGACGCCTCGGCTTTGGCCAATGATCCGCGTGTGGCGGAGGCCTATTTGGGCGGCCACGTCCATGAGACCGCTTAAACATCCGACATATCGGCAGGGGCACCCTATGCCCCTGCCCCAGCCGCCCAAATCACAGGTATTTGGTCGGAACGGCGGTGGTGAATTTCAACTCCTCCATCGAGATCGACGAGTTCACCGTCGAAAATTCCACCTCTTCGATCATCCGCTGGTAAACCACGTCATAGGTGGCAATGTCGGGCACCACGACCTTCATGATGTAATCCGTCGCCCCGGTCAGACGATAGGCCTCGACCACTTCCGGGATGTCTTCGATCAGCGCGCGAAACTGCGTGAACCATTCCATCGCGTGACGCGGCGCGGTCACGCCGATGAAAATCGTCATCGGCACATTCGCCAGTTTTTGATCGATCAAAGCGACCCGACCCCGGATCAACCCCGCCGCCTCCATGCGTTTGATGCGCCGCCAAATCGGTGTCGGGCTCAGCCCCACCCGGTCCGCCACCTCGGCAATCGGCAGGTCGCTGTCCACCTGCAAAATGTCGAGAATGCGTTGGTCAATCTCATCAAAACTTGTGTCGCTCATATCGCCTCGCCTCTTTTGCCTCTCAGTACAGACCCACGTTTCCGCAAACCATAGAAACCTATTCGCCAAAACGCCCATTCCGTAGAATTTACCTATCACACTACCGAAAGACCCAAAATGCAAAGCCCCGTTTCCTTCCCGCCCTCGCTTTGGGCCGACACCGCCCCCAAACGTCCGCCCAACGCGCCCCTGAGCAGCCCGATCGAGACCGACACCGTGATCATCGGCGGCGGTTTTTCCGGCTTGTCTGCCGCGCTGCATCTGGCCAAGGCCGGGCGCGATGTTGTGGTGCTCGAAGGTCAGGCCGTGGGCTGGGGCGCATCGGGGCGCAACAACGGCCAAGTGATCCCCACACTGACCGCCGCCGAACCCGATATGTGGGTGGCGCGCTTTGGCGAGACCGGGCGCAAATTTGCCGAATTGATCGGGGCTTCTGCGGGGATGTTGTTTGACAAAATCCGCGATGAGGGGATTGAGGCCGAAGCGGAGCAAACCGGGTGGTTTCAACCGGCGCACTCACCCGGACGCACCAAATTAAGCCAAAAGCGGGTGGAGGCCTGGACGCGGTTTGGGCTTGAGGTCGAATACCTTGACCGCGCCGCCACCACCGCATTGATGGGCACGGATCATTGGTACGGCGGGATGTTGGCGCCTTCGGGCGGACATATCAACCCGCTGGCTTTGGCGCGCGGACTGGCCGGGGCGGTAGAGCGCCACGGCGGTAAAATTTTTGAACAAACCCGCGTGGAGAGCTATGCACATACCGGGGCGGAGTGGGTCGTCAAAACCACCCACGGCACAGTCAAAAGCACGGTCAAAGCCCGCGCGCTGATCCTTGCCACCAATGCCTACACCGGCGAATTGTCCCCCGGGTTGGCGCAGCGTTTGGCACGGTCCATCATCCCGGTGCATTCGTGGCAAATGTCCACCGAACCGCTCTCGGACAATTTGCGCGCCACGCTTTTGCCGGGGCGTCAGGCGGTGTCTGACACGCGTGGCGATTTGCGGTTTTTCCGCTATGATGCGCGCAATCGGTTGATCACCGGCGGGGCGATCCTTGGCGGTGGCGACGTTGAGGCCCGGATCGCGCGCAAGGTCGCGGCCAATCTGGCCGACAGTTTCCCACAGCTCGCGCCGCCGAAAATGACGCATATCTGGTCCGGCTATCTGTCGATGAATTGGGACCGCTTTCCGCGGGTCCACAAACTGGGTCCGAATGGCTGGACCTGGATTGGCTGTAACGGGCGCGGCGTGGCGCTTGGCAATGCTTTGGGCCGCGAGATCGCGCGGGCCGTGGATGGCGAGGATGAGCGCGGGCTGGCCCTGCCGGTCACCGAGCCGCATCCACTGCCGTTTCATGCCATTGGTCGCCGGGTTGCACCGCTCTATCTGACATGGTTGCAACGCAAAGACCGTCAGGAGCCGAAACTATGAGCAAAGGTGACGCAATGAAAGACCTCCCCATCCTCGAACGCCGCCGCATTGAAGCGATGATCCTCAAACATGTGCTCGACGTAATTACCGAACGCGCGGGCCGCGAAGAGGCGGAAGCGGTGATTGGCGAGACCTGCTCGCGCTCCGCGATTGAACAGGGCAAAGCCCTGGCCGAAGATTTGGGCCATGCGCCGAACCTGTCGGATTTTGCCGATATTCTGCCGAACTGGACCAAAGAAGACGCGCTTGAGATGGATGTCCTGGTGACTGAGCCGGATCAAATGGCCTTTAACGTCACGCGCTGTCGCTATGCGGAGATGTATCAGGACATGGGGCTGGGCGACATCGGGCATCTGTTGTCCTGCAATCGCGATGGCGATTTTTGCGTCGGCTATAACCCGAAGATCGAATTGACCCGGACACAGACGATCATGAAAGGCGCGAGCCATTGTGATTTTCGATATAAAATGACGAAAGGATAAAACATGGCGATTGAAAATTGGGTGGCGCGCGAGATCGAGGATTTGATCGCATTTCGCCATGATTTGCACGAAAACCCCGAGCTTTTGTACGAGGTCCATCGCACCGCCGCGAAAGTGGCCGAGGCTCTGCGCGCGGCGGGTGTGGATGAGGTGGTCGAGGGGATGGGCCAGACCGGCGTGGTCGGTGTGATCCACGGCAAAACCAATATCTCCGGGCGGATGATTGGACTGCGCGCCGATATGGATGCGCTGCCAATTCTGGAAGAAACCGGGCTGGCTTATGCCTCGAAAGTGCCGGGGAAAATGCACGCCTGTGGGCATGACGGCCATTCGACCATGTTGCTGGGCGCGGCGAAACATCTGGCAGAAACGCGCGCCTTTGACGGCACGGTGATCGTGATCTTCCAACCCGCCGAAGAGGGCGGCGCGGGCGCGCAGGCGATGATCGAAGACGGGTTGTTTGAGCGTTGGCCCTGTGATGAGGTCTACGGCATGCACAATATGCCGGGGCTCGATGTGGGAAAATTCACCACCGCTCCGGGGCCGATTATGGCCGCCGTGGACATACTGACCATCACCATCACCGGCAAAGGCGGACACGCCGCCGAACCGCACACAAGCATTGACCCGTTTCCGGCCCTTGCCGGGATCATTCAGGCCATCCACGGCATGAGCGCGCGCTCTGTCGATCCGTTTGACGCCCATGTTGTGTCGCTCTGTGCGATTGAGGGCGGCCACGCCCATAACGTCATCCCGCAACAGATCACCGTCAAAGGCACGGTGCGCACGATGAATGAGGCGCTGCGGGATCATGTCGAACACCGGGTCGGTGAGATCGTGTCCAATATCGCCGCCGGACATGGCTGTGTCGGCACACTGGACTATAAACGCAGCTATCCGGTGCTGGTGAACCACGCGCAAGAGACCGAATTTGCCGCCGAAGCCGCGCGCGCGGTGGCCGGTGAGGAGAATGTGACGTTGGATATGACGCCCACTTTGGGGGGCGAAGATTTCGCCTTTATGCTGAACAAAGTGCCGGGTTGTATGATCAATATCGGCAATGGACCGTCGGCCAATCTGCATCACCCGGCCTATAATTTTAATGACGATGTGATTGGCTGGGGCAGTTCTTATTGGGTCACGCTCGTGCGGCAACGTCTGTCGGCCTAACCGCAACGTGCGGCGACTCTGACGGGTCGCCACCCTTAACTGCGCCCGGCGAGTTGCGACATTTGCGGCGACAGGAATGCATCCATAAAGTAGTCGTAAAATACCCGAACAGGCTCGCTCATGTCCTGCGTACGACGCCACGCCAAACCCACATCCATAGAGGGGATTTCGCGGTCGGTCGCGACCGTGCCGATCCGGCGCCCCTCCAAGGACCAAGGCCGATAGACCATATCCGAGAGGATGGTGATGCCCTGCCCGTTGGCGACCATGGAACGCACCGCCTCGGTCGAAGAGGTGCGCAGTTTGATGTTGGGCGTCAGCCCGGTTGGCCCCCAATATTTCATCGACGTATTGGCCGCCTCATCGACGGTCAACATGATGTAATCCTCTTTCGCAATATCTTCGAATGTCGCGCGGCCCTGCTGGTGCAGCGGGTGGTTTTGCGGCACCCAAAGGCGGCGGTGCGAGCGCAGCAAGGTTTCGGTCTCAAGTTCGGGATTGGCGGTGTTCGAGGTCAGCAAAACCGCCATGTCAAAGCGATTTGTCATCAACCCCTCTTCGATGCTCTCCCGGTTCAGCTCGCTGATGCGAATGTCGAGTTTTGGAAACCGGTGGGTCAGGCGGTCGAGATGAAAGGGTAGGAAATAGCCGATCACCGTATAGGTGGCGGCAATGTTGATGGTGCCTTCAATCTCGGATCGACCTTGGCCGATGTTGCGCGCGATATTGACCTTTTCCAACACGTCGCGCGCCGCCCCCACAAGTTCGCGCCCCGATGCGGTCGGCTCCATCCCATGCGCCGTGCGCACAAACAGGATGGTGTCCATTTCCTGTTCCAACTCGCGGATCGCCGTCGTGATCGAGGATTGCGAGATCGACAACTCACTGGCGGCACGGCTGACCTGACCCAACTCGGCGGTGGCGAGGAAATATTTCAATTGGCGCAGATTCATCAGGACCGTCCTCTTCGGATTTTCCGAACACCTTGGCGCGGTGCTTCGATGTCAGTGTAGAGGATGCCCAATGAATTCGGAAATTCAATTTTTGAACTTAGCATTATCTCAAAAACAGAATAATGACTGTTGCAGTCGTTTCGAAGTTGCCTATTTTTGCCCAAATTCGCGCAAAATCTGATCTGAATTGAAATTTTGAATTTGGAAAATTAGATAATGCTATAGTTGAATTCTGAATTTTACAAACAGACTCAATTTGGAAAATGCTGGTTCCACAGAGAACAAGGACCAGTCATGCAGAAGATCATCGATTTAAATTGCGACATGGGTGAGGGCTTTGGCCATTGGGTCTTGGGCGAAGCGCCCGACGAAGATCTGATGGCATTGATCTCTTCGGCCAACATCGCCGCAGGGTTTCACGCCGGTGATCCGAACTCCATGGATCGGGTGATCAAATTGGCCCAGGTCTACGGCGTCGGGCTTGGCGCGCATCCCGGCTATCGCGACCTTCAGGGCTTTGGCCGTCGCTTCATCCAGACCACCCACGAAGAATTGGTCAACGACATCATCTATCAGGTCGGCGCGGTGCGTGAATTTGGCCGCCGCCACGGCATCCGGCTTCAGCACGTCAAACCGCATGGCGCGCTTTACATGGAGGCCGCGCGCAACGAAGAGCTGTCACGCCACATGATCGAAAGCCTTGGCGCGATCAGCGGCGATCTTTTGATCTATTGCATGGGTGTGTCCAAGACCTACGAGGTCGCCAAACGGCTGGGTCACCCAGTGGTGCGCGAATTCTATGCCGATCGCGACTATGGCACTGACGGTGCGATTGTTTTCACCCGCCGCGTTGGCCGACCCGATCCAGAGGCGATTGCACAAAAGTGCCTGCGCGCCTGTCTTGAGGGCAAAGTGACCACGGTTGAGGGCAAAGATATCGACATCGCGTTCGAGTCGATTTGCTTTCACTCCGACACGCCGGGCGCTCTGGACATCGGACGCGCCATCCGCGCCACTCTGACCGAAAACGGCATCCATATTGCACCGGCCTCCGCCGTGCTTGAAACCGCCTAAGCCAACAGAGCTAAACCAACAGGAAACGACCATGAGCAACATTCAATCCCCCCTCCCCGGCACATTTTATCACAAGCCCTCCCCCGAGGAGCCGGTGTTCAAATCCCCCGGCGATGCGGTGGCCATTGGCGACACCATCGGTCTGGTCGAAGTGATGAAAACCTTTATCGCTGTGACCTCCGAAGTTGAGGGCACCTTTGTCAAATACATGATCGACGACGCCGCCCCGGTGACCGCCGGTGCTGTGCTTGCGGAGCTTGCGTGATCTGATGGCTATTGAACGTCTTTTCATTGCCAACCGAGGCGAGATTGCCGTGCGGATCGTGCGCGCCGCGCAAGCGTTGGGCATCCACGCGATCCAGGCCCATTCCGAAGCTGACACCGATATGCTGGCGGTCAAGCTGGCCGACGAGGCCATCTGTATCGGCCCTGCGCCCTCCAAAGACAGCTATCTGAACATCGAGGCCGTGATGAAAGCCGCCAAGGATACAGGTGCGGATGCGATCCATCCGGGCTACGGCTTTTTGTCCGAGAGCCCGCGCTTTGCCCGCGCTGTCGAAGCCGCCGGGTTGATTTTCGTCGGTCCCACCGCGGACACGATCGAGCGTATGGGCGACAAGGTCGCGGCACGTCAGGCGGCAATAGCTGCCGGTGTGCCGGTGGTGCCCGGCTCCGAGGGGCGGATTGACGTCGAGGACGCACTGAAAGTGGCCGCCGAGATCGGTTATCCGGTGATGATCAAAGCCGCAGCGGGTGGCGGCGGGCGCGGCATTCGCATCGCGTCGAACGAGGCAGAGCTCAGAACCCTCGCCCCGCAAGCCAAGGCCGAAGCCGAAGCTGCCTTTGGCGACGGTGGCCTCTATATCGAACGCGCCATCCTGTCGCCGCGCCACATCGAGGTGCAAATCTTGGGCGATGGCGACACTGCGGTGCATTGTTTTGAACGCGAATGTTCCCTGCAACGACGTCGGCAAAAGGTCTGGGAAGAAGCCGGAGCTGCCTGTTTGGACGAACCGACCCGCGAAGCCCTTTGCGCCTCTGCCGTGGCGTTGGCCAAGGCGGTGAATTATCGTGGCGCGGGCACGCTTGAGTACCTTTATGATGAGGCGACCAACGCGTTTTACTTCATCGAAATGAACACCCGCATTCAGGTCGAACATCCGGTCACCGAAATGCTCACCGGCGTCGATCTGGTGGCGGAAATGATCAATGTCTGCGGCGGGGCCAAACTGTCGATGACCCAAGATCAGATCACCCGCTCAGGCCACGCCATCGAGGTGCGCATCTGTGCCGAAGATCCGTTCATGCAATTCATGCCATGGCCCGGCGTGGTGTCGAAACTGGTCGAGCCCAACGGCGAAGGCGTGCGGTTTGATCACTTCCTTTCCGAGGGCTACCAAATCCCGCCGTTCTATGACTCGCTGTTGGGCAAGGTGATTGTCCATGCCCCGACCCGCAATGAGGCGATTGATAAATTGGTCATCGCCCTCACCGAATTGGAGATCGGCGGCACGAAAACCACGGTGCCGCTGCACCTTACGCTGGCGGCCGACCCTGAGGTGCGCAAAGGCGCGTTTCACACCCAATGGCTGGAACCGTGGCTGGCCGCCGGACATTTGATCGCAACCAAAGGAGACGCCGCATGAAAACGCGTTACAGCTATGGCGGGGACGAACATATCTATGTCGAGATCGACGATGAAATGTCTCTGGATGCCTTCTTTATCTGCCTGTCCTTAAGCAAACTGGTGCGCGCCGCGAATATCCCCGGCGTGACCGAGATTTGCCCGGCGAATGCCTCCTTTGAGGTGCGGTTTGACCCCGATGTCATCGCCCCTGACGCCATCATGGCCAAGATCAAGGAATTGGAACACGAGGCGGAGGCGCAAGAGAAACGCCTTGAGACCCGGATCATCGAAATTCCGGTGTTTTATGAAGACCCGTGGACCCATGAAACCCTGATGCGGTTCCGCGAACGCCACCAGGATCCGAGTGGGTCGGATTTGGAATATGCCGCCAAGATCAACGGCTATGACAGCGTCGCCGCTTTTATCGAGGCGCATCATTCCCAACCTTGGTTCGTCTCGATGGTGGGCTTTGTGTCGGGTCTGCCGTTTCTCTACCAACTGGTCGAGCGCGACAAACAGCTTGAGGTGCCAAAATACCTACGGCCCCGGACCGATACGCCGAAACTGACCGTGGGCTATGGCGGGTGTTTTTCCTGCATCTATTCGGTGCGTGGTGCCGGTGGTTATCAGATGTTCGGGATCACACCGATGCCGATCTATGACCCGGAGCAAAAGACCAGCTACCTGAGCGATTTCATGGTGTTTTTCCGCCCCGGCGACATCGTCAAATGGAAACCGATTGATCGCACAGACTACGACCGGATCGTCAAAGAGGTTGAGGCGGGCACTTATGCGCCGCGCATTGCCGAGGTCAAATTTGATCTCGACGCGTTCAACGCCGACATGACCGGTTTCAACGCCAAGCTGATGGAGGCCCTCAATGACGCTTGAGATCATCAAACCGGGACTTGCAACCAGTGTTCAGGATCTTGGCCGCCCCGGCTACTTTCATCTTGGCATTCCCGAAGGCGGCGCGATGGATCGCTTGGCGCTGCGGGCCGCGAACCTTTTGGTCGGCAATGACGAGGGCGCGGCGGGATTGGAAGCCGTGTTCATGGGGCCGGAGATCAAATTCGGAGCCGAGATGAGCGTCGCCGTCACAGGTGCCGACATCCCGATGATGCTTGATGGGGATCCGCGCGAGACATGGACGTCGTTCACCGTCAAACCCGGTCAAGTGCTGTCCTTTGGCTTTCTCAAAGCCGGTGCGCGGCTGTATATTGCCGTTTCCGGCGGCATCGCGACCGAGCCTGCGCTTGGGTCGCGCTCCACCTATCCCATCGGAGCCTTGGGTGGTTTCGAAGGGCGCGCCGTGGCCGCCGGGGATGCGATCCCGGTTGGCACTGGCGCGGTGGTGGCGGAGGGGCGCTCTGTTCCCCTGGCGCTCCGCCGCCGCCCCGGCACCCCCGCCGTATTGCGGGTGTTGACCGGGCTCTATTGGCACCGTCTGACCGAGAAAAGCCAAAAGGCGTTTTTCGATGATGCATGGGTGGTCGCGCCCGAAGCCGACCGCATGGGGTATCGGTTCCGTGGTGGCACTCCGATGGAATTTGTCGATCGTCCGCAACCCTTTGGCGCAGGCTCCGATCCCTCAAACATTGTGGATGGCTGCTATTCCTATGGCTCGATTCAGGTGCCCGGCGGCTTGGAGCCCATCGTGTTGCACCGCGATGCGGTCTCGGGCGGTGGCTATTTTACCCTGGGCGCGGTGATTTCGGCGGATATGGACCTGATCGGTCAATTGCAGCCCAACACTCCCGTCACCTTCAAACGTGTCAAGATGGACGAGGCGCTGGCAGCACGCGCCGCGCGCAAAACCATGCTCGCAGACATCCGTCAGGCCCTCGCTTAGGGGCCTGATGCCGACCGGGAGCACCCGCTCCCCTTTCATAATAAAAACGCGGCAATGACCGCATTTCAACTGATGGACCCAACAAGGAGTCAGATCCATGAAACATGCCCTTTTGACCAGTGTGGCCTTTGCCGCCATGCTCACCACCCCGGCGCTCGCCGATGCGTGGTATCCCTATGAGGCCGAAGAGGTGACCCCCGCCTTTTCCACCGACGGCGCCTCCACTCCGGTGACCTATGAAGCGCTTGAGAAAGCCGATAAGGCCTATAACATCTGCGTGTCTTTCCCGCATATGAAAGACGCCTATTGGCTTGGCGTGGATTACGGCGTGGCCGAAGAAGCCAAACGTCTTGGCGTCAAAATGAACCTTGTCGAGGCGGGCGGCTATACCGAACTGTCGAAACAGGTCAGCCAGATCGAAGATTGCGTTGCCTCCGGCGCGGATGCGGTGATCATCGGGGCGATTTCCTATGACGGCCTCAACAGCGTGATTTCCGAAGTGGCCGCCAAAGGCATCCCGGTGATCGACGTGATCAACGGTGTGTCCTCGCCGGACATTTCCGCCAAATCCTTGGTGTCTTTCTACACGATGGGTTTTGAAACCGGCAAATATCTGGCGGACAAACATCCCGCTGGCACGGACCCGGTTCAGGTCGGTTGGTTCCCCGGACCTGCGGGTGCTGGTTGGGTCGAGGCCGCCAACACCGGCTTTATGACCGCCATCGAAGGTTCGGCTGTTGAAGTGTTGGAACCGCGCTATGGCGACACCGGCAAAGAGGCACAGCTCAAGCTGGTCGAAGACGTTTTGCAATCCAACCCCGACGTGAAATACCTCGCAGGCACGGCGGTCACCGCCGAAGCGGCACAGGGTCTTTTGCGCGAACGTGGCCTCACCGATGAGATCGGCCTTTTGGCGTTTTACATGACACCGGGCGTCTATACCGGCATCCAACGCGGCATGATCGCCGCTGCTCCGGCGGATTCGATGGTCATTCAGGGCCGGATCGCCGTGGACCAAGCTGTCCGCCTCATCGAAGGCAAGGATTACATCAAACATGTGGGTCCGAAAATCTTTGTCGTCGATGGCGACAATATCGGCTCGGTGGCGCGCGATGCGATCTTGCCGCCGGATGGGTTCCGCCCGGTGTTCTCCGTCGAATAACGGCTGATCTTTGATCTCGGGCCGGGGCAGATGTGTCCCGGTCCACTGTCCCATTTGGAGGCCCACTATGCCCCGTCCCCTACTCTCCACCCACGGATTGACCAAGGACTACCCCGGCGTGCGCGCCCTCAATGCGGTGGATTTTGACCTGAATGCAGGCGAGGTTCATGTGTTGTTTGGCGAAAATGGTGCCGGGAAATCGACGCTGATTTCCATGCTCGCGGGCGCCACATCGCCCTCTGAAGGCGCGATTTACCTTGACGGTCATACGATGAATTTCGACACGGTGGCGCGCGCCAAATCCCATGGCGTCTATACTGTGTTTCAGGAATTCTCGCTGATCCCGACGCTGACCGTGGCCGAAAACATGTTTTTGGGCCAAGAGCCGCGCGCCGGATTTTTGATTGATCACGGCGAAATGCGCCGACGCGCACAAGAGATTTTCGACACGTTGGGCTTTGCCCTCTCCCCCTCGGCACAGGTCGCCTCCCTGTCGCGCGCCCAGCAACAGATGGTTGAAATTGCCAAGGCGTTTCACGGCGATCTCAAGGTCTTGATCTTGGATGAACCGACCGCCTCTCTGACCGACCGCGAGGTCGATCACCTGTTTGCCTTCATCCAACAGCAAAAGGCCAAGGGCGTTGGCATCGTCTACATTTCCCACCGGATGCAGGAATTCGCCCGCATTGCCGATCGGGTCACAGTTCTGCGCGATGGCGCGAAAATCGGCACGGTCGCCATGACGGATACAGATGAGGCGCATTTGGTCGAGATGATGACCGGACGCGCGATTGCGGAAATTTATCCGGTGATTGCGACCATGCCCGGCGAGGTCGTGCTTGAGGTCAACGGGCTGTCGACGCCCGGCGTGGCCCCCAGCAGCCTGAGCCTGCGGGCGGGTGAGGTTCTGGGCGTGGCGGGGCTGGTTGGCTGCGGCAAATCGCGGTTTTTCCGCGCCATGATGGGGCTGACCGCGCATCAAACGGGCACCGTCATCCTCAAAGGCCAGGACATCACCCATCTTTCGACCCGCGAGATCATCCGCCGTGGTCTGTATTACCTGTCGCCGGATCGCAAGGCCGAGGGGCTGGATCTGGCCAAGACCTCCAATGACAATCTCGGGCTGAATGTGGTGACCTCGGGCACCGCGTCCAAGCGCGGATGGATCACTTGGCGCGTGGTGCGTGAGCGGGTCGCAGAGATCGCGGATCGCGTCGAATTGCCCCATGATTACCGCACCAAATATGTCTCGCAGCTTTCGGGTGGCAACCAACAAAAGGTGTTGTTTGGCAAGGCCTTTGGCCAAGACGCCGATGTTTACATCTTTGATGAGCCGACCGTGGGCGTCGATATGGGCACCCGCGCCGCGCTGTATCTCAAGATCAAATCGCTGGCGGAGGCGGGCAAGGCCGTGGTCGTGATCTCCTCCGATCTGCCCGAAGCGATCAACCTGTCTCACCGTCTCCTCGTTTTTGCACATGGCCATGTCACCGCCGAATTGGCGCGGGCTGATGCCACCGAGGACACTGTTTTGAAACACTTCTTTGTTGAAAGTGAACCGACCCTATGACAACTGCACCCACATCTGCTGACACCTCCGGCGTTCTGCGCAAACTGTTTTTGCGGGTCGGCGTCTTGCCGTTCTTTTTGGCCATCGCTTTGGTGGTTTTCTCGTTGATGTCCGCGAAATTCCTGACCGGGCAAAACCTCGTCAATGTGGCGCGGCAATCGGTCTATCTGGTTTTGGTCTCCTTGGGACAGATGTTGGTTTTGGTCTCTGGCGGGTTTGATCTGTCGGTTGGCACCGCGATTGCGCTGACCTCTGTCGTCTCCGCCGTGTCGATGACATGGGCGGCGGGCGTGATGCCCGATGCGATCTGGTTGGCGATTTTGATCGGGATCGCGGCGGGGGGGTTCACCGCCCTGCTGGTGGGTCTCGTCAATGGCGTCGGTGTGGCTTATTTCGAGGTCTCGCCCTTTATCATGACGCTGGGTGTCTCCTCTGTGGGCGCAGGACTTGCGCTGTTTCTCACCGGGGGCGTGCCGGTGTCCGGCCTGCCCTTTGCCTTTGGCGACACGTTTGGCTTTGGCAAATGGTTCGGCGTGCCGGTCCCGGTGTTTATCGCCGCGATCTGTATCGTGGTGATGTGGCTGGTGATGTCGCGCACGCCTTTGGGCACACAGATTTACGCCGTCGGCGGCAATATCAAGGCCGCGCATCTCTCGGCCATCAACACCAAGCGCACTTTGATGGTGTCTTACATTCTCTGTTCGCTGATCGCGTCGCTGACCGGGCTGTTGCTGACCGCGCGGGTGGAAAGCGGCGAGGCCAATTTGGGTGGCTCGATGGCGCTTGAATCCATCGCCGCCTGTGTCATCGCGGGTGTCTCGCTCAGAGGTGGGATCGGCAAGGTGCAGACCGTGGTCCTGGGCGCGTTTTTCATCGTCATGGTACAAAACGGCATGAACCTCGCCCAGATCAGCTCCTACATGCAGATGGTGCTTTTGGGCGGGCTTTTGATCCTCGCGGTGATCTTTGACCAGATGCGTTACCGCATGATCATGCGCGGTCGCTAACCCCACTCTGTGCGCGGGCCGTTGCAGGCCCGCACGCCCTTGATCGACCGCTCTTACAAAGATGACGGACATGATGGAGATACCACAGCAGAGCCTGATCTCAGTGACCCGCGTTTCGCAGGCGCTCGATCTCCTGACACGTTTGGGAGAGACGGCAACCGTGATGGCCGGGGGCACATGGGTCATGCGCGAGGCGCGTGAGCGGACCTTTATATCGCTGGCAGAGATTCCAGACCTCACAGACATCACACTCGATGATCAGGTGCTGGTTGTGGGGGCGATGGCAACCCATCAGGACATATGCAACGCGGTGATCGGCGCGCCCGATCTGGCAGCGCTCGCCACGGCGGCGGGCAAATCCGCGACCCCCGCCATCCGCCGCATGGCCACTTTAGGTGGCAACCTATGCACGCGGGATTTTCACTCTGCGGACTTGGCCCCCGCCCTTCTGGCGTTGAATGCAAAGGTGACGCTTGAAACCTCCTCGGGCCGCGAGACCCTCTCGCTTGAGGATTACCTCAACACCCCTGTCGACAGGCCTCATATTCTGCACCACGTCACCGTGCCCCGCACTTCTAGACGTTCGGCGCATGTGCGGTTGATGCAAAGGCAGGCCGGGGACTATCCGCTTGCGGTGGTCAGCCTCTCGGCGGCAATCCACCCTGATGGCACGCTGCATGACCTGCGGATTGCCGTGGGGTCGGTCGAAGAGCGTGCGCGGCGCTGGCACGCTTTGGAAGCGCTGTGCGACGATCAAAAGATGACGTCGGACAGCATCCGCGCCCACGCCGCCGCCCGCGCATCACAGGACTTTGTGGGCCGTGACGCCGTGGATGGCCAAGGTTGGTACCGCCTGCGGGTGTTGCCCGCTTTGGTGGCACAGGCCGTCTCTGACATATCGCTGACCGCGCAAGGAGCCTAAATATGGTGCTGACTTTGATGATCAATGGCGACCCGGTCCCCTATCACGGCGATCCGCGCCGATCCTTGCTTGAGGTCCTGCGCGACGATTTGCACCTCACCGGGGCCAAGGATGTCTGTGGCGAAGGCTTTTGCGGCGCCTGTATCGTTCAGATCGACGGCGTACCAAAAGTGTCCTGCCTGCTGCCCGTTGGCCGCCTTGCCGGGGCGGAGATCACAACGATCGAAGGGGTGTCCAACAGTGAAACCCTGACTGCGGTTCAAAAGGCGTTCTTGGAATACGATGTCGTGCAATGCGGCATGTGCTTTCCCGGCATGGTGCTGTCGATGACGCATTTCATGGCGGAAAATCCGTCGCCCACGCGCGCCGAACTCAAATCGGCCATGACCGGGAATATCTGCCGCTGCACCGGTTACGAACGCATTATAGATGCGCTCCTGTCGCTTGGATCAAATGGTCTTGGCCCCGTGGAAGAGGTGCGCCCGTGACACTGCCCTACCCTCCCAATACTGCTGTGATGAACCTGCCTCGGCGGGATGCAAAGGACAAGCTGCTGGGGCGCACCCGCTATACCGTCGACGAGAGCAGCCACGGCATGTTGCACGCCGCTGCACGCCGTTCAGAGACCGCGTCGGGACGGATCGTCAAAATCGACGTCACCCCCGCGCTGTCCATGCCGGGGGTCAAAGCGATTGCAACACGTGAGGACGCGCCCGGTTTGCATGGGATCGGCATCGCCGACCATCCGCTGTTTGCAAAAGACGTGGTGCGCTATCATGGCGAACCTCTGGCCGTGGTGGCCGCGACCACCCTGGCCCAAGCGCGCGCCGCAGCCGCAGCCATTCTGGTCGAGATCGACCCGATAGCGCCAATTCTGACCATGGCGGAGGCGCTGGCCAAAGACGCGCCATTGATCCACCCCGATTGGGCCAGCTACGAGATTTTGCGCGAAGGCGCGGCACGCGGTGGCAATATCGCGTGGGAAGCCACGGTGGTGCGCGGCGACACCGATGCGGCCTTTGCTCGCGACGACGTCATCCTTGTGGAGGGCACCTATCGGGTCGGGCGTCAAAGCCATGTGCCGTTTGAACCGCGCGCCGTGGTGGCCGCCTATGAAGACGGGCGGTTTCACATTCACACCTCGACCCAAGTGCCATGGACCGTGCGCCATGTGACGGCCAAGATTTTAGGCGTACCCGAGGCAGCAGTCCATGTCACCGTGCCCGCCGTTGGCGGCGGGTTTGGGTTAAAATTCGATTGCTCTCTGGAACCCTTCGCCGCGATTTTGGCACGCAAAACCGGGCGCAAAGTGTCGCTGGTGAACTCCCGCCGCGAAGAGCAAATGACCTGTTTGAGCCGCGAAAATGCCGACATCCTGATCCGGTCAGCGGTGACCCCAGAGGGCGACATTGTCGGGCGCGAAGCCACGGTGTTGATGGATTGCGGCGCTTATGGCGGCGAACAAGTGTTCCTCACCACGATGACGGCGCATACGCTGGGCGGCAATTACCGGTTGGGATCGGTGAAAATCGCCAGTCAAGCGGTCTACACCAACACGCCGCCGAATGGGGCCTTTCGTGCCTGCAACGGCGTGTACAACACCTTTGCGCTTGAATGTCACACCGACGAAATCTGCAAGGCCATTGGCATGGACCCGGTCGCCTTTCGGCGGCGCAACGTGGTGGGAGATGGCGACATCGGCGCGACGGGACAGGTGTTTGAGGGTGACGTGCTTGGGCCGATGCTGGATCTGGCCATCGACACCTATGGGCCGCATGAGCGCGCGAAAAAAGGCCCCGATGGACGGCTTTACGGGCGCGCCACGACGGTTGGCACCTGGTTCATTTTTGTCGGCCCGTCAAGCGCCACGGTCAATCTCAACGTCGATGGCAGCGCCACGTTGGTCACCTCCGGCGTCGAAATCGGATCGGGCACCATGGTGCAATCCTTGCCGCAAATCGTGGCGGCCAATCTGGGCATTCACCCGGATGCGGTCATCGTCAAAACCGCGGATACGGATGCTTCCGGGCGCGATCTGGGCGTCGGCGGCGGGCGCACGACCGTGTCGATTGGCGCGGCCAGCCAAGAGGCCTGCGCCGAGGTCCGCTCCAAACTTTTGGCCGTCGCCAGCCAAATGCTGCAAACGCCGCAAGACGATTTAGTCCTCGCCCAAGGCCGGGTGGAAATCCGTGACCGACCCGGCTCTGGCACCACCATTCAAACCGTGATCGCACAGGCAGAGTTGGAGCACGGGCCGATTTCTGGCAGCGGGGCGTTTACCGCGCCGGGCATTCCAGCAATGCCGGGCTGTGCGGCGGGGCATTTCATCGATGCGATAGATATTCCGGTGTTTGCCGTGCATGATTGCGATGTGGCGGTCGACCCGGATACCGGCAAGGTCGAGGTCCTCGCCTACCGCGTCATCCAAGACGTCGGTCGGGCGCTGAATCCCCGCGCGATCCATGGTCAAATTCAGGGCGGGGTCACGCAGGGCATTGGCTACGCCTTGCATGAGGAAATCACGATCAATGCAGAGGGTGCGTTTGATCAGACCGGCTTTTCTTCCTACCGCATTCCGACCGCGCTCGACACCCTGCCAATCGACTATCACCTCTATGAGGGGGCACCGTCTTGTGGGCCTTTGGGCACGAAAGGCGCCGGAGAGGTGCCAATTTTGAACGTGGGTGCAACCATTGCCTGCGCTGTGGCCAATGCCATCGGAACCCCGGTGAACGCCCTGCCTCTGACCGCGCCTCGGGTGTTGGGGCTGATCGACGGTCTCAGTTCAGGTGTCGACCTGGCGCATCTGTCGCGCCATTGGCACGAGAATACGATTGCCTTTTCAGAGTGATCTGAGAGCGCGCGTAACATGGAAGCACCGATGCCCCGCCCACAGCACGCCCCCCTCGCGTCGGCACCGGGTTCGGTCGCGGACAGGACGCCGTTTTGTCCGCAAAAAACGGATCGCCCTCAGCATGTGTTGGAGTTTCTTTGCCAGGCGATGGAGTCGGGTCCGGCGGCGGCCTTGGTGCTTTTGGTCGGGATCGATGGTAGTGCCTCACGCAGTTTAGGCACCATTATGGCGGTGCGTGAAGACGGTGCCTATTGTGGCTACGTCTCGGGCGGATGTGTCGAAGCCGCGGTTGCGACGGAGGCCCTGTCCGCCCTTCAGACCGGTCAGGATCGCCTGATACGTTTCGGCAAGGGGTCGCCCTTTTTCGACATCACCCTCCCCTGTGGTGGTGGGCTTGAGCTTTTGGTGCATGTGTTGCGCGACGGCGCACCGATCCGGGATGTCTTGGCGCGGCTAGAGCGCCGTCAGACCGCGACACTGGTCTATGACAAAGACAGCGCGCAGGTGATGGCCGAACCGAGCACCGCCCAAACCGGGTGGCAGGACGCACGGTTTGTGACCCATTTCACCCCGCCCGTGCGGATCGTCGTCACGGGCGAGAGCCTTGAGGCTGAAGCGCTGATTGGGGTGGCGCAGGCTGCGGATGTGGGCATCACAAGAGGAGGTCGGCAGCACGGATTGGGCGAGATCGACGCCCAGACCGCCATCGCATTTCTGCATCACAGTGCGGAAGATGAGGAGCCGCTGCTGGCGCAAGCACTGCTAAGCGAGGCGTTTTATGTCGGTTGTCTTGGCGGCAGACAGACACAACACCGGCGGCGGCAAGGCCTCGCCGCTGCGGGGCTAAAGCAAAGTGCGATGGACCGGCTGCATGGTCCAATCGGTCTCTTTGGACCCGCGCGCGATGCGTCCTCGCTCGCCGTGTCCGTTCTGGCCGAGATTCTGAGCAAACGGGTTTAAGACAGGACCACAGGGTCCAAAACGGTGAAAAGGCGCGGGGATGACACATGCCCCCCGCGCCCCTTCCATAATGCAGTTCAGCGTGTCAGCAAGGCTTCGGCTTTTTGCACGACCAGATAGATGCCAACCGAAATCAGACTGAGGATTACAATGGCGGCCATCACCATATCCATGCGGAAAATCTGGCTGCCATAGACGATCAAATAGCCAAGACCAGCTTTGGACGCCTGAAATTCCCCCACAATCACCCCCACAAGGCTCAGACCGACATTGGCTTTCAACGTCGCCATGAAGGTGTGAACATTGCCCGGCAAAATCACCTTGGTCAGGATTTGCACCTGTCCTGCCCCAAGGGTTTTCGCCAGTTTGATCTTGTTGGGATCGCTTTGGTTGAACCCGGTGTAGAGCATCAGAATCGTGATGAACAACGCCACGGCAATGGCGACGGCATAGATCGACCCGGTCGGACCCAACCAGATGTAAAAGATCGGCACCAAGGCAATTTTTGGCAAGGCGTTGAGCACCACCAAGAAGGGATCAAGCACCCGTTCCAACATCGGCGACAACCATAAACAAATGGCGATCACTGTGCCGAGGATCATGGCGATGGCAAAGCTGATCATCACCTCCATCAGCGTGACGCCAATATGAAGCCCCAGTTTGCCCTGTGCAATCAGGTCCCAAAACCCGTCCCAAACGGCACTTGGGTAACTGGTGAGCATCGGATTCACCATGCCGTTGCGCGGCGCATATTCCCAGAGAGCCAAAAAGCCCAACAGCAAAAGCAGGCGCCCGACGATCACTTTTCGGCGGGCGCGGCCCTGACGTGCTGCCCAGTTTTGATAGGCGACGCTTGGCGTCGCGTTCGGGGTCGTGTCAGCCATCGGATTCCATCTCCGTCCAGATTGTGTGGAAATAGTCTTTGAACTCCTCCGCATCGCGCACCGCCATGCAGCCGGGACGCACCTCGCCCAAACTTGGGAAGGTGATCTCATGAATGTTTTTGAGCCGTCCGGGGCGCGGGCTCAAAACAATCACCCGGTCGGCCATGGCGATGGCTTCAGGGATGTCATGGGTGACAAGGATCGCGGTCTTGCCCTCGCGCCGGATGATCTCGCCGATTTCTTCGGAAATCGACATGCGGGTCTGAAAATCCAGCGCCGAAAACGGTTCATCAAGCAAAAGGATATCCGGCTCCATACACATGGTTCGCCCCAACGCCGCGCGTTGACGCATCCCGCCCGACAATTGCGTTGGACGGTGATGCAGGAACTGCCCAAGACCGTAATTCGTCAAAATCCGCTCGGCCCGCGCTCGTGCGGCGGGCATGTCCATGCCGCGAATTTCCGGCCCAAGCAGCGCGTTCTCAAGGATGGTGCGCCATTCAAACAAGCTGTCATGTTGCAACATAAACCCCACTTGCGGCGAAGGGCCTTTGACGGGTTTCCCGTCGATCAGCACCTGTCCCGAAGTCGTTTGCATCAATCCGCACAGCAGAGACAGCAACGTCGATTTGCCACAGCCGGATTGCCCGACGATGGAAATGAATTCCCCTTTGTTGACGGTGAAATTCATGTCACTCACGGCGTGGGTTTCGCCCTTGGTCGAAAAGTAATGCAGTTCGACGTTGCGAAATTCAATTTTGGGCGGCACCGCGAGGGGCCGCCCTGTGGTATCGCCCGTCATTATTGCGCACTCTGCGCAAAGAAACTGGGATCGACGACGTTTTCAAAAGCCACTTTTGTCTCAACGGCCAAAAGGCCGTTGTACATCAACATGTCTTGAAGGGCATCAATGGCCTCAGGCGCAACCGCAGGCGTGGTTTTCCAAACGCCTGCCGCACGGTGCCGCAGCACGCTTTGGGCCAACTCATCCAGACCGACGCCGGGGAAATAGGGCTGCAAAACCTGTGCAACATCGGCCTCCGGGGCCTCGGCAATCCAGGCCTCAGCCTTGGCGATTGCTTTGACAAAGCCCGCAACCACCTCTGGATGCTCGGCGATATAGGCTTCGCGGGCAATAAAGACCGTATAGTCGATGTCACCGACTGCTTGTCCGACATTGGTTTGGGCATACAGACCGTTGGCCTCAAGCGTGGTCACATCCGGTTCAAAGAAGGTGCCATAATCGGCAACGCCCGACATGAAGGCCCCCATCCGGGCGGGAATGGCAACGTTGGTGATGATTTCAACATCTTCGTCCGGGTTCAAACCGGCCTTTTCAAGCGCCGCGCGCAGGAACATCGCCGGGGACGAGCCTTCGCGCCAGCCCAGGATTTTTTTGCCCTTCAAAGAGGACCAATCAAAGTCGCCTGTCGCGGGGTCGTGCCCGATCAGAAAGGAGCCATCCGTTGCCGTCAGCCCGGCAATGATGCGAATTTTCTCAGGCGACTTTCCAGTCTCGACATAAAGCGTGGTCTCTGGCCCGGCGAGCGCAATGTCCACAGAGTTCGAGAGCAAGGCGGCCGTCACCTTGTCGCTGCCCTGACCGGCGATGAGATCAAAGGCGATGCCCTCTTCCTCAAAATAACCATTGCCGATCGCGACATAGAGCGGCGAATAAAACAGCGAGTGAATGACCTCCATGAAGGAGATTTTGGTCACATCTTCGGCGGCAGCCGGTGTGGGCAATGTCGTCAGCGTTGCCGCCGTGATGCCAGCGATAAAGGAAAGAGTGCGTGCGATTTTCATAATACCTCCTGTTGACGAGAGTGTTGTATTTTTTGCCGAAAGTGTTGTGATCTGGACCTATCGACTTGAATTGCAGTATACAATATACTGAACTGAGGTCACTAAAATACCCCAGCAAGAGCAAATAATTTGCGCACAAACCGACCATGGAGATCACAAAATGAGCAAAGTGCACCCGTTTGAGATGCCGGACTGGGCCGTTGAGCGCATCAACGCCCGCCAAGGTCGCCTGCATGTACACGATTCCCTCCCTGCGGATCGGACCGCTCTGGTCGTGGTCGACATGCAAAACTATTTTCTTGATCCGCAAAGCGGTGCCAGTGTGCCCAATGCACGGGCCATCGTCGGCAACATCAACCGGCTGGCCAAGGCGTTACGCCAAGCGGGCGGAACCGTGGTCTGGATCAGAACGCTCTACACCGAACAGGCGCTGGCCGAGATCCCGCATTTTCATCAAACCTTGCTGACGCCCGCGCGGTTCGAAACCCGTTGTGCCGCGTTGGAGCGCGAGGCCGAAGGTTCGCAAATTTGGCCTGCTCTTGATGTACGCGACGAGGATATGATCGTTGAAAAGACCCGCTATAGTGGGGTGATCCAAGGTGCAGGCGATTTGGAACATAGGCTGCGCGCGGCGGGTATTGAGGCGATTTTGGTGGGAGGAACCATGACCAATGCCTGTTGTGACTCCACCGCGCGGGACGCGATGATGCTCAACTTTCGGACAACTATGGTGCATGATGCCTGTGCCTCCCTGCGCGATGACGAACACGCCTTTGCCTTGATCAATTTCGCGCTGTTCTTTGGTGATGTGACGGATACGACTACATTGATTGAACGCTATAGCTGAACGAAAGAGAGGGGCATTTTGACCACGACACCTTACACAGGCAGCCCAACATGAAACTGGCGCTGTTTCAATCCGCGCCAGCCGACCACTCATTTGAGCGGACAGAGGCGCTTTTGCGAGAAGCCGCTGCCCAAGGTGCCGACGTGCTTGTGCTGCCCGAATTGTTTTTTCCCGGATACAATCGGCCCGATTTACATCACGCCGAGGCTCAGCCGATCGCGGGCGCTTGGATGGATGATCTGCGCGCGCGGGTGGCGGGCACGGGATGTGCGTTGGTGTTTGGTTGGGCCGAACGGTCAGGGTCAACAGTCTATAACGCGGCAAGCTGCATAGGTGCAGATGGCGCGATTTTGTCCCATTACCGCAAAGTTCAGCTTTTCGGTGACATGGAGCGTGCGAGTTTTACAGCGGGCGATCACCTATCCCCGACCTTCCAACTTGCCGGGCGCAGATGCGGGATATTGATCTGTTATGACATCGAGTTCCCCGGCCATGCTGCAACACTGGCGCGCGCCGGAGCGGAGGTCCTTTTTGTCCCAACCGCCAATCCCGCCGGCTATGAACACGTCCAAGACGTGCTGGTCCCGGCCCGCGCCCATGAAAGCCGCGGCTTTGTTGCCTATGCCAACTCGTGCGGCGCCGAAAACGGCATACAATTTGGCGGCGGATCGGTGATTGCCGGGCCCGATGGGCGCGCGCTGGCGCAGGCAGGTCGTGACGAGACGCTTTTGATCGTTGATCTTCCGAAACTCACAGACTATCCGCCAGAAGCCCTGTCGATGCAGGGGGCTGAGTTTCGCCCTGCCCCGATAAAATCCTGCCCCGATAAAATAAGGCGCTTTCTCGGGCAAGGGGACCCCGAAAAAGCGCCTTAGAGAGACCGTCAAGGGATACGGTCTATTCCGCCGCCGCCGGATGAACATGGCGTTTGTTGTAGCGCAGCGAAGAGACAAGCGAGAGCAGGATAAAGCCCGCACCGATCAGCCCGGTGATCACCTCTGGGATATGCACGAGGCTTTGCACGAACATCACGCAAGACAACACAAACACCGAATAGAACGCCCCGTGTTCGAGATAGCGAAACTCGGTCAGCGTTTCCTTTTCCACCAACATGATCGTCATCGAGCGCACATACATCGCGCCGATGCCCAGACCGATAGCGATGAGAAACAGGTTCTGCGTCAGGGCAAAGGCCCCGATCACCCCGTCGAAACTAAAGGAGGCATCCAGCACTTCGAGATACATGAACGCGCCGAACCCGCCCGCCGCCATCATCGGGCCACGATCAAGAACATGCCCGAGCGTTTCGACCGCGATAAAGGCCACCAGTCCCGCAATCGCAGCGACCAGAAATGAGCCGCGTTCCGCCTGATCAAGAAACCCTGAGATCAGCAAGACGATGAGCAACACCAAACCAATCGCCACTCCGCGCACGGAAGCCCATGTCCGCAAAAGATTTTCGAGCGGGCGCAGCCAATCGACCTCCTTGTCGGGGTCGATAAAATAGTTCAACGCCACCATCATCAAAAACGTCCCACCAAAGGCCGAGATCGACAGATGCGCGGCCCCAATCAGGCGCGCATATTCGGAGGGCTCGCTGGCCGCGAGGCGAATGGCCTCAATCGGACCAATTTTGGCGGCGATAGAAACAACAGCCAGCGGAAAGATGATCCGCATGCCAAAGACGGCAATCAGAATGCCCCAAGTCAGAAAGCGCCGCCGCCAGACGTCGCTCATATCTTTGAGTTTATTGGCATTCACGATGGCATTGTCGAAGCTCAACGAGATTTCCAGAACTGAGAGAATAACCCCAATTGTAGCAAAGGCGATCATGCCGGAGACCCGCCCGGTATAGGCCCAGCCGAGCCAGATACAGAGCCCAATCCCGATCACGGTGACGGCAAAGCTCCAGCGAAAATATTTGAATATGGACGAGGACATGGTGCCTCGATCCCCCTGTGTTGCGAGCGCGTGCAAAGGCGGCTCCGGTTACAGATTGTGAGCGAAGTGAAAGCTATCCACATAGATGTGGTTGACGCTCGCCCCGGCTTCAAGAAACCGCCCACGTGCCGCGCCGATCATCGCCGGCGAGCCGCACAGATAGAGCGCATGTTCTGACAGATCGGGCAGATCTTCGAGTACCGCATCCTGGACATAGCCTCGCCGCCCCGACCAGCTTTCTGCGGCACGCGACAGGACCGGAACAAAGGTGAAATCCTCCAACGCCGCGCCCAACGTGGCGATCTCATCGGCGAGGTAAAGCTCGCTTTCCTCACGCATCCCCCAATAGAGCGCGACGGGTGGACAGTCCGGATCACCCTTAAGCGCCGCAAGCATGGCGCGCAGCGGCGCGATGCCCGTGCCTGTGGCGACCAAAACGAGGGGGCGAAAATCATCGAGACGCAGGCGGAACAGCCCATGCGGTCCATGCAGCGCCACGACCTCCCCGCATTTGAGCGCCGGGACGATGCCAGCGGTGAACATTCCGCCGGGGATGGTGCGGATGTGCAATTCGATCATGGTCTCATCTGGGGCAGAGGCAATCGAAAACGACCGCGTGGCACCGCTCTGTGTGACCACATCCACATATTGCCCCGGAAGAAACGCCGGCATGCCGCCAACAGGCGACAACCGCAGCCGGGTGATGTCACCGCAAACCTGATCGACGGCCAAAACCTGAGCCGTGATTTGGGACGGTTCGGGGCGATCTGTTGGCATCAACGGCGCTTCGATCACGAGGTTGGTTTGCGCCCGCGCCTGACAGGCCAGCGCAAAACCACAGCCGCGCTCCTGGTCGCTCAATCCAATGGGATCATCCGCATAGGCGACACCGCCCGCCAAAACCCGTACCCGGCAAGAGCCACAGAACCCGGTCTTGCACTCATGGGCCAACTCAATCCCGGCGTTCAAAGCCGCCGCGAGCACGGATTCATGCGGTTGGACCGGAAAGGTCTTGCCGGTTTCGGCCAGGGTCACATGCAGAGCCGCAGTTTCCGACGTGCCCTCTTCGACTTTGTGAACTGCGCGAATGATAGTCATGATGGCCTCACTTTTTGATGTCGGCGGCGACAAGAACCTCATGCCCTTGCGGGCTCAAAAGATCGGACAGGGCTTGCAGCGCCGCAACGCCTGCGGCTGTGTCCTGTTCGCCATTGCCGCCCGACAGGCCAACGCCGCCAACGACCTCGCCATCGACGACAATCGGAAAGCCGCCAACGAAAACGGCGAACTTGCCATCAAAGGACAATTGGATACCAAAGGCCTCATTCCCCGGCAGCGCCGGACCGTTGGGGGCCTTGTTGAACAGATGGGTCGAACGTTTGTGCGTGGCCGCCGTAAAGGCCTTATTCCAACTGATTTGCGGGCCTGTGACGCGCGCACCATCCATACGTTCGATCAGGATCGGGAATCCCCCATCATCCGCGATGCAAATTGTTTCGAGCACCCCGATTTCTTTGGATTTTTCAACAGCGGCCGCGATCATCACGCGCGCCTCTTCGGACTGAAGTCTGAGGACAGTTTTCAATGGATCATCTCTTGAGTTGTGCGATTGTAACTTTTATTTTGTATACTGTTTTCAAAAATAGCCCGCTTATGCAACATATTTTTAGCGAAATACGCCAAATAACTCTTCATATGTCATTTTTTAGTATACCAAATGATATATGTTTCAAAAGCAAACGCCAGACAGGACACAGATCACCTCTGTCCTGCGGATGAAAACCGCGATTCCCGCCGGTTACCCCAAGCCCTGCCCAGGACCCGATCATGCCGCCTCACGACTTGGCAAGCCGCTTTGCTATCTGGTATACAACTTCATGAAACGCGCGCGGCCCACCCCGACCGCGCGCCACAAAAGAGACGGCAGGACAACAGATGACAGTGGCTCTGGGAGACGCGCACACACCATTGACGAAAATGGTCAAGGATGCGCTACGCCAACGGATTTTGAACGCCGAATTCGAAACCGGCGCCCGCCTTGTCGAAGGTCGGATTTCCGAGGAAATGGGCGTGTCGCGCATGCCCGTGCGCGAGGCGTTGCGGGAACTGGCCGCCGAAGGTCTGGTCAAGATCATTCCCCGGCGCGGGGCGACCGTCTCGATGCCCGCGCCCGATCAGAAAATGGAATTGATCGAAGTGCGCGCGACGCTTGAATCGCTCAATGCCAAGCTCGCGGCCAAGCGCAAAGACCCAGAGCGGATCGCCGAATTGCAGCGTGTTCTTGCGGCGGGCGAAAACGCCATCGAAGAGGGTGATTTTAGCCAAATCAGCGCCCATAACGACGCGTTTCACACCGCACTTGGTCAGGTGTCGGGCAATGCGACCCTTCAGGACCTGATCCGCACGCTGCGCGACCAAACCGCGATGCTGTTTAAGCAAGATGACCCGGTGAAAGTGTCAAAGAGCTGGCAGGAGCACGCCGACATTCTGCGCGCGGTGATTGCCGGAGACGAAGAACTTGCAGCCCTTTTGGCGGCGCGCCACGTGTATAATTCGGTCGACACGCCGGAGGCGACAGACGAGGTCTAAGGCCCCGCAGATCCACCTCAAAATGCCGCCCGCAGCAAAAGCCCGACCGCGCTGAGGGCGGACAGCCCCAAAAGCACATGACGGATCGCGCCTTTTGGCACATGCCGCGCAAGGTGTGTTGAAACGGTGAAACCCAAAAGCAGCGCAGGCAGTAACAACAGACCCAACAGCAGTTGATGTAGGCCAAAGCGCCCCACCGACGCCAGCAACAGCAGCGAGGTTGTCGCACCAAAAAAGAAGGTGAAATTCAGCGTCGCCCGCAAGGTGGCGGGGGCCGCGTTTTGCATGACGATCGCGTAGGGCGGCGCGCCCGAAGAGGTGATCGTGCCCATAATGCCCGACGTGATCCCAGCCGCCCCCAACGTGCGCCAATTGGCAACGATCCTCAGGCCACTATAGCTCAGCGCCACGCCCAATAAGATCAGCACCGCGAAGAGAATGTAAAAGCTTGTCGCACTCAACAGTGTCATCACGGCCACGGCGATGAAATTGCCAATCACCCGGCCTGTGATCATCATGCCCGCCGATTTGTAATCGATCGCGGAGCGTTCGCGCAGAACCACCATGACCGACAGGCATCCCCCCAGAACCAGCAGCGGGCCGGGTGCCATTTCCGGGAAAAACAGCGCCGACAGCGGGGCCGAGAACATGGCAAAGCCCAAGCCCCCCACGCCTTGGAGAATGGCGGCGACAAAGACCATCGCCACCATACCCAAGACATGCAGGGTTAATAGATTTCCACCGACCAGATCGTGGACAAATTCCATTCAGCCCCCCAGGTAGACGCTTTTGATCCGGCTGTAGAAGTCCATCACATTGGCCCCGCCTTGCTCTTTCGCGCTTTGGTTGGAGGAATGTTTGAACCCGCCGAAGGGGGCGTTGAGCGCCACACCCGTGGTCGGGCTGTTGACCTTGACCACACCGTGCTGGGTTTTCTGCGCAATTTTGAGAATGGACGCCATGTCATTGGACACAAGGGAAATGGCCAGACCGTATTCGGTATCATCGGCGATTTCGATCGCCTCATCGACGCCATCCACGGCACGCACAGCCACGACCGGCGCGAAAATTTCGTCGCGCAACAGGCGGCTGTCCGCAGGCACGCCGGCAATCACGGTTGGACGGATAAAGAAGCCATTGGCCAGATCGGCAGAGGCCTCGGGCAAGCCGCCGGTGGTGATCCGCCCGCCTTCCTGCTTGGCGATGCCAAGGTAGGCTTTGACCTTATCAAGCTGCGCACTGGTGGCCAGCGGCCCCATATTGACGCCTTCGCGCGTGCCTGCACCGATGGTGATCCCAGCAGCAGCCACCGACAATTTCTCGACCAGCGCGTCATAATGGGTGCGCGCCACAAGCACGCGGCTTGTGCCGGTACAGGCCTGACCCGTCAGACCAAAAGCGCCGCGCCGAATGATGTCCACCGCGCGATCCAGATCGGCATCTTCCAACACAACAGTGGCGTTTTTGCCGCCCATTTCCAACTGACACCGGGTATCTGTGGTCAAAGCGGACGCGATTTGCATCCCCACCCCGTAAGATCCGGTAAAGGTCAGCGCGTCGATCCCCGGCGTCGAGGTGATGGCCTGGCCCACGGTAGCGCCGCGACCGTGAATAAGGGCGATGAGGCCTTTTGGCAGCCCCGCATCCAACAACACCTCAACTAGGCGCTGACCCATCAAGGGGGTCATTTCGGACGGCTTAAAGATCACCCCATTGCCCGCCGCAAGCGCAGGCGCGATTTTGCGCGCCGCCATCGACAGCGGGAAATTCCAAGGCGTGATCACAGCGACAACCCCCACAGGCTGGCGCAGCGTCAGTGCGATTTGCCCCTCAGGCATCGGGAAACTTTCGCCCTTCAGACGCAACGCCTCCCCCGCATAAAACCGAAAATTGGCGGCGATCCGGCTGGTTTCATTGCGCGCCTCGGTGAGGGTCTTGCCCTCCTCGCGGGTCAGTTCCGCGGCGATGGCGTCAATGCGCGACGAGATAATATCGGCCGCTTTGTAAAGCACATCCGCCCGCGCCTCCGGGCCTTTGGCGGCCCATGCCGGCCACGCGGCGGACACGGTTTCGACGGCGGCGGCCACATCCTCCATCCCGCCATTCGGAAACAGGCCGATGAGGTCGGTTTGGTCGGCGGGATTGCGGTTTTCAAACGTCTCGCCGGAGAGGGCCGGAACCCAGTCCCCGCCAATAAAATTGAGATAAGACATGTTTGCCCCTTGTGTCGCGCCGCCCATTCAGGCGCGCTTTTGCGTTTCTTTTGAAGGGGTTTCACCCCAAGACACTTTCACATCGCCACGCACGAAGGTCTGGCAGGCCATGCGAAACCCATTGGCCACATCTTCGTCGGTGAGATGTTTGCGCTCTTTGGCTTTCACGTCGTCGGTATGCTCCAACCCCTCGACCACTTTGCAGCGACAGGTGCCGCAAAATCCGCCGCCGCATTTGAACGGAATACCGCCCTTTTCGCGCAGCGAGGCGCGCAAAAGATTGCTGCCCGCATCGACAGAAATGGTTTTGTTGTCGTTGGGAATAAAGGTGATGTTGATCTTATCCATGGCCTGTCTTTGTGCGTTCTATGATTTGGTCAGGCGACCGGGGGAGACGATTTGGCGCGGCTCACACGGCGCGCAGCTCGATATCCATGCTGCCGAAATGGGTCAGAACATTCAGTTCCGCCCGCGCCTCTTCGACCGTGTCAAAGGACTCGAACATTTTGCACGGCACCTTGTTGACGATATGCGGCGGCTCGTCTTCGACGATGGTGATGCGGTCGGCATCGACGATCTCGGCAATGGTGAAATTTGCGCGCTTGCGACCATAAAAAATGTAATCATAGGATTCGATGAGCACGACGCCATCGCCCATGATTGTGCGGAATTCATCGGGTTTGGTGGTCAGAATGACATACATGAGACAGCCCTCGGCAAGGATAAAGGAAGCACCGCCCCTTGGGGCGATACAAAGACTTAGACGTCTTGTGCGAGTTCGATATCTTCGGTGACCCAGAGCTGACACGCGAGGCGGTAGCCCTCGTCCAATCGTTCACCAAGTTGGCGTTTCTCTTTCCAGTTTGGCGGCTCCAAATGGTCCGCCCCGGCCAGAATGCGACAGGTACAGGTCGAGCATTTGCCCATGCCGCATTTATAGGCCAGATTGGGGAACGGAAACTTACGGATTCCGGCGCTGACCACAAGGTTGGTTTTAGGCGCAACGTCGCCCTCAAACACCTCGCCGCCCTTGTGCAAGATAACTTTTGGCATGAGATTTTCCGGCTGGGAGAGGCGGGCCGAAACCCACCTCTCAGGGGTCAGATCAGGCGGCGAGGCCCAGGTCGGAGAGCGGGATTTCTGCGCCCACATACTCATTATAGAGTGCCGTGGTATAAAGCAGACGCATCTGCGCGCCGATTTCACAGATTTTCAAACATTTCTGCTGAAGCTCATAGGTGCGGGCGTGTTCCAGAACGATCTGATAGCCGCGCTCGCCGTGGATTTCATCAGAGACGATGTGCAGATCGAAGAATTCGACCTCTTCGTCGGTGAAACCGTATGTGTCGCGCAATGTCGGAGTTTGCTTGCGGTAGATCGACGGCACCTGGCTTTCGAGACCCACAACAAGGCCCGCGATGGCAACGATCGGATCTTCGCGCATCGCCACAGTGTAGCACCACGCCTGAAGTGCACGTGTGGTGGCGGTCATGTTGTCCGGGTTGAGGATGCGCGCGCGATTTGTGCCACAGGCTTCGCCAAAACGGATCAAAAGATCGGTGTGACGATCTGCCGCCAGCTCTTCTTCATACATGTTCTGAAGCATGAAATCTTTGGCTTCTTCGAACTCTGCGGGAAGGCGTGCGTAGACATATGCGAGGTATTCGGCGAAGGGGCCGACATAGTGATAATGGTTTTCACACCAGCGCGCGAGATGGTCGCGCGACAGTTTTCCGCTCGCCCAAGCAAGGCTAAACGGGGACGCGTTGGCGGTGTTGCCCTTGATGGCTGTTTCGAGGGCTGTGCGTAGTTCATCGGGATTCAGGACTTGGCCCATTTCCGTCTCTCCGTGTTGGTTTTTATCTGTGCGGGACCCTGCCGACACCAGCAGATTGCAAGAGTCTTTGAGCTCCTATAGTCACCATACTGTATACCAAATTTAAGGTCTACAGCTTATTGCACGATGATCCAAAAAGTTAAAATTTACTCATCACCATGTTTTTAATGTATTTTTTAATTTTATGCAAAAATAACACTCACTGTTAGAAATACAAATTACATACTTTTTTGAATTTATATGTCAGATTGCCGAGAGAGAATCTCCGACACAAGGACGTCACCCCACCATGACCAAAGCCCCCGCCCCGACCGCCCTCAAAAGCGCGACCGAAGCCGTCGCCACCGGACATCCGCGTGCTGCCGCTGCCGCCATGGCGATGCTCGCACGCGGCGGAACCGCCGTTGATGCCGCGATTGCGGCGGATGCAGTGCTTGGTGTGGTGGAACCGATGGCGACCGGGCTGGGCGGTGACAGCCTTGCCATGCTGCTGCCCCCCAATGAGGCCCCGCTGACTTATAATGGCACCGGGTGCGCGCCGATGGCGCTGACCCCCGATCATGTGAGAGCCTTCCCAGATCAAAAAATCCCCGAACGCCACCCCTATTCGGTCACCACGCCCGGTCTGGCACGCGGCTGGGGGGATTTGCACGCCCGTTTTGGTCGCCTGCCCTTTGCCGATCTGCTCGCTCCTGCGATTGAGCTTGCGCGCGATGGTTTTGATGTTGCGCCCGTTTGCGCGCGTGAATGGGCGATTTTTGCGCATATCATTCAAAACGACCCGGCGTCGAACTTGATATATCACGGCGCGAACATCCCAAAGGCCGGGGACCGTTTTGCCAATCCCGCATTGGCGGATCTTTTGGCCTCCATCGCTACCCACGGCCCGGATGCGTTTTATAAAGGTGTGGCGGCAGAGGCGATCGAACGAGCCGCACGGGCGCGCGGCGCGCTTTTGACCGTCGAAGACCTTGCCACGCATGAGGGCTTTTTTGATGTTCCGGTGCGGCGCATGTTCAAAGGCATCGAAATTCTCGAATGCCCGCCCAACACCCACGGCATCGGCGTGCTCAAGGCGCTTGAGACACTCGACACACTGGACCTGCCGATGGACGATCCTATGAGCATGATCGAGGTGGTCAAAGCCACCCGTGACGGCATGAAATACGCTCGCAACACCGTCGCCGATCCGTCCGGCGATACCGTATGCACCGCCATTGTTGATCGCGAGGGCTTTGCCGTCACCCTGATGAGCAGCGTCTTCAAACGGTTTGGATCGGGCATTGGCGTGCCGGAACTGGGCATTTGCTTGCAAAACCGCGGCCACGGATTTTCCGCACCGGGGCATATCAATGGTGTGGCGGGTGGCAAGCGGCCCTACCATACCGTCATCCCGGCGGCGGCGCTCAAGGATGGCGCGTTTCATGCAGTCTTTGGCGTGGTCGGCGGGTTGATGCAGCCGCAGGGCCATATTCAGCTGATGCTGCGCGTGGCGGCATGGGGGCAAGACGTGCAAGAGGCGATCAATGCGCCGCGCTGGCGACTTGAAAGCGACACGCGCATCGCCCTTGAGCCGGGCAGTGATCCGGCCTTTGCCACGGCGCTCAAAGCGGCAGGGTTTGAGGATGCGACGGGCGCGGGTGAATTGGGCGGGCGCAGTGACTTTGGCGGGGCGCAATGCGTCGTGCGCGCGCCCGATGGCGGGCTGATCGCCGGGTCGGACCCACGCAAGGACGGCACGACATTGGGGCGCTAAACCACAAGAAACCAAACCATTAAAAACCAAAAGGGGCGCTCCAAGGGGCGCCCCTTTTATGATCCGTGAGACCAATCTTACGTCATTCCAACATGCCAACAGGCGGCCCAATGCCCCCCCTCATGTTTGGCAAAAGGCGGCGCTTCGCGTTGGCAATGCCCGCCAGCCTTGTCACAGCATTTTCGATACCGACACCCGACCCCATCAAAGGCTAAGGTCTGGGTCGGCAGGGTCTTGGGCGCATTCACCCCGCCGTTGCGACGATGGCTTGGATCGGGCTCCGGCACCGCAGACAACAACACCTTGGTATAGGGATGTTCCGGCGCCTCATAGATTGCGTCTCGACCCGCCATTTCCACCATATGCCCGCGATGCAGAATCGCGATGTCATGGGAAATATGGCGCACCACGGACAGGTCGTGGGCGATGAAAACATAGGTCAGCCCCAATTCCTGTTGCAAATCCTGCATCAGGTTCACCACCTGCGCGCGCACCGACACATCCAGCGCCGAGACAGGTTCGTCGGCGATGATGAGCTGCGGTTTGAGCGCCAGTGCCCGCGCGATGCCGATGCGTTGCCGTTGGCCACCGGAAAAACTGTGCGGAAACCGGTCGATGGTCTCCACGGGCAGGTTCACCAAGCGCAACAGCTCGACCACCTGATCGCGCGCCTCGTCGATGGAGGACACCAGACCATGCACCAACAGAGGTTCAGCAATGAGTTCAAGCACCGTCATCCGCGGATTGAGGCTGGTGTAAGGGTCTTGGAAAATGAGCTGAATGTTGCGGGTCAGACGCCGCAGCGCCTCACCTTTGACGGCCGTGATATCCTTGCCCTCAAAAAACACCCGCCCGTTCGACAAGGGCAGGCGGCGCATGATCGCACGGCCCAGCGTGGACTTGCCGGAACCGGACTCGCCGACAAGGCCAAGCGTCTTTCCACGCGCCAAATCAAAGGTGATATTGTCGAGCGCCTGGACCTTTTTCGGTGGCCCCCAAAGGCCTTCGCGTGGACCATCGAAGGTCACGCACAGCCCGCGCACCGATAAAATCGGCGGCTCGGATGGCACAGGTTGGGCGGGGTTGAATCGGTTGGATAAATCGGTCATCGGGCATGGACCTCCGTGGTTTTCGCCACATCTGCCCAAGCCGGAAGTGAGGGCGTCCAACAGGACACCGACCCGCCCGCTGGCGTTTCTTGCCGGGCGGGTTTGGTGTCGCATTGGCGTGACGCGACCGGACAACGCGACTGAAACGCGCAGCCTTTTGGCGGGTGCAACAGGCTCGGCGGCGCGCCCTCGATGGACACGAGCCGATCACGACGATCGTCCAGACGCGGGGTCGAGCGAATGAGGCCTTGGGTGTAAGGATGTTCGGCCTGCTCAAACACGGTGGCCGCACTGCCCGCCTCGACAATCGAGCCCGCATACATCACCGCTACCCGCTCACATAGCCCGGCCACGATGCCAAGATCATGAGTGATCAAAACAATGGACAGCCCCATGGATTTTTGCAAATCGGCCAAAAGATCAAGCACTTGCGCCTGAATGGTCACATCAAGCGCGGTGGTCGGTTCGTCCGCGATCAAAAGCTCCGGCTCACAGGCGATGGCCAGAGCGATCATCACGCGCTGGCGCATCCCGCCGGAAAACTCATGCGGATATTGCGCCATACGGCGGCGCGGTTCGGTGATGCCAACGGCCTCCAGCAACTCTACCCCGCGCGCAAAGGCTTGGGGTTTCGAGAGCTTCATATGCCGCCGCAATACCTCAACCAGATGCGCGCCGATGGTCATCAGCGGGTTGAGCGAGGTCATCGGATCCTGGAACACCATCGACAGGGACTTGCCGCGTAAACTGGCCGCCTTTTTTTGCCCTTCCGGCGTCAAAAGCGACTGGCCTTTCCAAAGAATATCCCCCGAGACGATAGATCCCGGCAGGCCAATAAGCCCCATGACAGCCTGCGCCGTCACGCTTTTGCCGGAGCCACTTTCACCGACCAGCGCCAAAGTTTCCCCCGGCATGACCGAAAAAGAAACCCCGCGCAGGCCCTGAACGAGACCCGACATTGTATCGAATTCCACATGAAGATCGCGGACTTCCAGGATGGGAGTGGGTTGTGCGTATGCCATTTTTTTCACTTTCCGATCTGATCTGATGTCAGGTCTTTTTTGCGCGCCGCATTTTGGCGGCACGGCCACGGGCGTAGCGTTTTTCACGTTCGGCAGGTTCCGTCGTGACGCGCAGCCAGTTGGCGAAAAGGTTGATTGAAAGCACCGTCATCGCGATGCAAAGCCCCGGGAAGGTGATCGGCCACCACGCGATCATCATGTAGTTTTTGCCACCCGCTACATCGAGGCCCCAACTTGTCGCCGGGGGTTGCACCCCGAGACCCAGAAATGAGAGCGCCGCTTCGGCCAAAATAATGTTGGTGAACTCAAGGATCGCCAGCGTGAGGAGCGGCGAAATCAAGTTTGGCAGGATGTGTTTGAGGATAATCCGCGCGCTTTTGCAACCAACGACCTCTGCCGCTTCGACAAAGGGCGTTTGGCGCAGCGACATCACGATCCCACGCACGACGCGGGTGTAGATCATCCAGTTGGAAAAGGTCAAAACGATGATGATCGTCGCGGTGGATGGCCCGATCACGGCGACCAAAAGCAGGGTCAAAAGCAGGCCCGGAAAGGCGACCTGAACATCGACGACCCGCATGATCAACGCATCGGTCAACCCGCCTTTGTACCCCGCCAAAAGCCCGGCCATGACGCCGAAAGACCCGGCCAGCGCCACAACGGACACGGAGACCAACAAGGACGAGCGCGCGCCAAACAAGAGCCGAGAAAGAATGTCGCGGCCCAGCATGTCGGTGCCAAGCAAATGGCCGCTGACGCTGCCCTCCATCCAAATCGGCGGTTTGAGCCGGGCCAACACCGATTGCGCCGCCGGATCATGGGGTGCCAGCAGAGGCGCAAACAGGGCGGCGAGCACCAAAAGGACGAGAAAGGCAAAGCCGGTAAAGCCCGCCTTGTCCCGCCACAGCTCTTTGAGAAAGCGCCCGAGGGGTGCGACTGACATGAGAGCCCCTTGTATCATGGAGGGTGTCGTGGAACGGTCAGACATCGAGGATGAGGTGATTGTCATGGGTCAAGCCTCCTTGATCCGTGGGTCGATCAGTTTAAACAGCACATCGAGCCCAATATTGACCAAGACGATGCCGACAGCGACGACAAAAACGATGGCTTGCAGTAAGAACAGATCGCTGTGGTTGATCGCCTTCATCGCGGTGAAGCCAAGGCCAGGCCAGGCAAAAACCGTCTCGACCACCACCGTGTAACCCGCCCATGCGCTGATCACTTCCCAGCCGACGAGCGTTAAAACCGGCACAAGCGCGTTGCGCATGGCGTGTTGAAACAGCACCCGGCCAAACGGCATTCCGCGCGCTTTTGCGGTGCGTACATATTGTTGGTTCAACTCGTTGATCACCGAGGAGCGCACCAGCATCATGATCCGCGCCATTGAGGGTACCGCCAACGTGATCGCCGGAAGGATCATATGGGCGAGTGAGCCGGAGCCAAAGGTCGGCACCCAACCAAGCCCCACCGCGAACACCATGATCAGCAAAAGCCCAAGCCAGAATTGCGGCACGGACAGCCCCGTCAGGCTCAGCCCGACAACGACACGGTCAAACAGACCATCCGGGCGCACGGCCGCCAAAGCGCCAAGCGGAATACCAACCACCGTCGCCAGCAACAGCCCCACCCCGATCAGTTCGAGGGTTTTGGGCAGTTTTTCAAGCACCACCTCAAGCGCCGCGCGGCGCTGCCACAGGCTTTCGCCAAAATCAAACCGCATTAGATCGCCAACAAAACTGATGAACTGCGCATCCAGCGGGCGATCCAGCCCGAATTGTTGCTCAAACGCGGCGCGTTGTGCATCCGTGGCCGACAGCGGCAACATCACTTGCGCCGGATCGCCAATCATTCGGGTTGCGACAAACACCACAATCGTTACGCCAAGCACCACAAGGAATCCCTGAAGAGATCGCCTTAATATGAACGTCCCCATGAGTCCGCTCCATTCCTGAAAATTGCGAGGGGCAGAGCCGACCTATGGTCCGCTCTGCCTGTGAGGTTGGAAAATATCGACCGATCACTCGATCACGGACATTTCCTTGACCAAAAGTTTGGCGTCGATGCGGGGCGTCCAATTCAACCGCTCGCTGAGACCATAAACGTCTTCTTGATTGAGCAGCGGTGCCAAGTAGTCAAGATCATAGGCCTTTTGCGTGATCTCGTCATACAGCGCGGCGCGGGCCTCGACATCGGTCTCGGAACGGGCAGCCTGAATGGCGGCGGCCATCTCTTCATCGACGTTGGAGGCATAGCTTGCGCCAAATTCCAAAGCTGCGGTCAGCGGACGGTCCGCATCAAGCAACTCGTCGGAATTGGTCACAAAAATTGCGTCAGGACGGCTGTTCTTATCAAAGAGCTGATTGAGGTATTCGCCGAATTCCTCGATGCGTATGTCCACATCCAGACCGATTTCCGACCAATACGACCCCACGGCCTCGATCAACTCGCGGTCTTTCAACCACCGGCCAGATTCCCCGACGAGGGTGATCTTTTTACCCGTGGCCCCCGCCTCTTCGATCAGCGCCTTGGCTTGCTCTGGATCATAGCTGTAGGCGGGCAAGCTGGTGTTAAAGCCAAAACTTTTCGGGTTCACAAGCTGGCCTTTGACCGGCTGTGCATTGCCGACAAACAAGGCCTCGGCCAAAGCCGCACGGTCAATCGCAAGGTTCATCGCCTTGCGCACTTTCGGGTCCTGCATCACCGGATTGGCCGTGGACAGCACCAGCGTCGAGGTCTCAAGCCCCTGCGCGGTGATCGCTTTTGGCACGGCTGCGGCAAATTCGGGGTAGAGGTTGCGGATCACGTCCAACTCCCCGGCCATCAACCCCGACAGGCGCGTGCCCGGCTCGCTAACAAAGCGATAGGTGACATCGTCGATCTCCGGCACATCGCCCCAATAGGCGTCATTGCGCACCAACGTGATGCTTTCACCACGCTCCCAACCGGAGATCTCATAAGGACCCGTGCCGATGGGCTTCATGCCAAATTCGGGATCTGCGGAATAACTCGCCGGAACCATTTTCATCCAATACATCCGCGCCGGCAGCACCGGGTCGGGGGATTTGGTGGTGATATGCACGGTCAGATCGTCCACTTTTGTGGCGCTTTCAATCGTGCCCAGATAGGCCATTTGTTCCGAATTGTAATCCGGGTTGATGATCCGCAGGACAGAGGTGACAACGGCATCGGCATTGAACGGCTCGCCGTTGGTAAAACTGACATCGGGCTTCAGCTTGAATTCCCAGGTCAGCGCATCGACCTGTGTCGGCATCTCTGCGGCAAGGCCAGGGATGAGCACGCCATCAGGGGTGCGCTCCAACAGCGTTTCAAAAATATTGTCGGTGATGGCCCGCTCCGCCCCGTCGTCGCGCTGTTGCGGGTCGAGGGTGGTCGGCTCAGACCCGATGGCAATGGTCAGTCCGGCGGCATAGAGCGGGACGGCGGCGCTTAGAAAGAGCGAGGATAAGAGCGCACGCGAAAGCGTGGCCCGGAAAGCGGTGCGTGTAAGTGCGTTCATCTTTTTTCCCGTTGGCTAAGGAGGTCATGGCCTGATTGGCTCAGGTGTTTTTTTGACGAGTCCCGACATTCCCTGACCCAGCCTAGGAAGCAGTCGAAAAAACTGTCAACGACTTCGTGACAACAAAAAGGCCAGGGGACGGCAGCTTTCAACTTTCGCACAATTATTATGCAAAATCACCACACCTCAGGCGTCAAACACGCGAAACAGAATACGAAACGCGGGGCGTGAGCGCGGAAAATCCCAAAATCTGTATCCAATATTGCAGTGCAGCAGAATCGGAAGAGAGCGTTTCACCAAACGATGCCCCGCACGGATTCAGCCGCCTAGAGACGCTACTTACGTTAAAAATAAAGGCATTCCGCATGACGTAGCGTTAGATAGTGTGCATTTTCCGACCAAACAACTCGGTAGTCTGAAAAGTCTGAAAATCACTTGTCAGTCAATTTAGTATACCATATACAAAAAATTGAGTTTAGGCATTCCCACCCCTCAAGCTCCAAAATACGCCGCACAAAGTGCCGCACTGCGACTGACAGATCCCATATGACTGCCCCGCCCGACGCGTTCGGCGCGGCGCTTTCAAGGCGGCTGACCGAAAGATTGCGGCGGACACGCGCAACGAAAGACATGACTGACCCAATGAAACGCACCCTCCTAATCACCGGCGCTGCGAGCGGCATCGGCGCAGCCATCGCCCGGCGCTCTGCCGCTCCTGACACCGCCCTTCTGCTTCACACGGGCAAAAACGCCGACGCTCTTGACGCGGTCGCCCAAGACTGCCGCGCGGCGGGTTCAGACGTGGTGTTGGAACTCGGCGACCTTGCTGATCCTGCCACATGCAGCCGCTTGATCGCCTCGGCTCAATCCGCGTTCGGCCAGATCGACCAGATCGTCAGCAACGCTGGAAAGGCTTCAAAGGCCCCTTTCGGCAGCTTCACCCATGATGATTTGATGCGCGACTTTGCGATGATGCCCGGCGCATTTGCGCTTTTGGCGTCAGAAGCCCTAAGCGATCTTGAACGCTCGCCCTGCGGTCGCGTGGTCGCCATCAGCTCTTTCGTCGCCCATGTTCACGGCAAAGCGGGCACAAGCTTTCCCACCACTTCCGCCGCCAAGGCCGCCCTAGAGGCCTTGGTTGCCGCCCTTGCGCTGCAACTTGCGCCCTCAGGCACAACAGTGAATGCGGTGGTACCGGGCTTCACCCGCAAACAGGGCGGTGGCCATCTCGCGGTGTCAACAGACACTCTGTCTGCCGCCATGGCCGCCACCCCCACCGGGCGGCTCACCGAACCCACCGACATCGCTGCAACCGTCGCCTTCTTGCTGTCCTCAGAGGCCAGTCAGATCACCGGCGCGACCGTGCATGTCGATGGCGGCTTAACCCTAGGCTGATCCAGACCATGACCGACATCACGCTCTACCTCGAACTGGCCGCCGTGCTCATCGCCACCGGTTTCATCGCGGGCATTATTGCCGGACTTTTGGGCCTCGGTGGTGGCATTGTTCTTGTCCCCGCCTTTTATTTTCTCTTTTCCTCAATGGGATATGAGAGCGCGCATCTGATGCAGGTCTGCGTTGCCACCTCGTTGGCCACCATTGTCGTGACCTCCCTGCGCTCGGTTCAATCGCATCGCAAACGCGGCACGGTCGATATGGACATCCTGAAAACTTGGGCGCCCGGCATCGTGATCGGCGCGGTGATTGGCGCTTTCGTCGCCACCCGGCTGTCCTCGCAAATCCTGTTGGGCATTTTCGGTGTCTTGGGCATGATCGTTTCGGCCCAAATGGCCTTTGGCGGCCTCAAAGAGACCGGAACCGAACGCCTGCCGCGCGAACCGTTTCGCTCGGCGTTGAGTTCGGCCATCGGTTTTCTGTCGGTGCTCATGGGCATCGGCGGCGGCTCTTTTGGGGTGCCGGTCCTGACGCTATCGGGCCTGACGATGCACCGCGCGGTCGGCACGGCGGCGGGCTTTGGCCTTTTGATCGCGCTGCCATCTTCGGTGAGTTTCGCGCTGCATGGCTGGGCACTTGAAGGCAAGCCACCCTTTTCGCTGGGCCTTATCAACCTCCCGGCCTTTGCCGCCACCATCGCGATGACGCTGATCTCCGCTCCAATGGGCGTGGCCTTGGCGCATCGACTTCCGGCGCAAAAGCTCAAACGGATTTTCGCCGTCTTCCTGTTGATCACCGCGGCGCGGATGTTGATGAAAGCCTTTTCAATGTGACCAGTGGCGCACGGGCGTTACGCGATGGTCACGCCCGCCCCACCCAGAATACGCCGCACCGTGCCCACGGCAGACCGCGGCGTATAGGCCCCGCTCACCCCGCCCAAGGACTGCGACGCCACGTGGATGTCCCATTCAAGCCCCTGCCCTTCAACGTGAATATGATGCTCCATCGTCTTTTTACCCGGCTCGGCCACCACTCGGCTGACCGTGCGGTCAAATCCAAGCCCGGCCAGTGCAACGGCGGCATGCACGTTCACATTGCGCGGGAATGTAAGACAGGCCTCACGCGCCGAGCCTTCAAAAACCGCCCCCTCGGCCGTCTCAGACAGGCCAAGGCTCGGCCCGCTTTTGATCGTCGTGATGCTCACGCGTTCAATCACATCGCGCCCATCGGCCAAACCATCCAGCGCCAGAACGGCACCATGCGGGACAAAAAACCGCGTGCCATGTGTGGCACAGGCCGTGCGCAACGCCTGCTCGGTCTGCTGCACGGACAGCGCGGTACAGCTAAACCCGCACAGATCGCTTTTGGCCAAGATCGCCGCGCCGTGTTCGTGGATCACCTCCGGCACGGCGGCTTCGATCACCAAGTCCACATCTCGGGCCAGCGCCTGCGCCATGTCCGTCAGGATCAGCGCCTCGGGCACCCCTTCGGGACGGCGCCGACCGGCCAGCATATAGGAGATCTCAACCCCCGCCATCTCGGCCAGGGCCTCGTAGATGGCGCAGCCGATTTTACCCGCACCAATGATGCCAATTTTACGCTGCGAAGCACTGTGATGTTCGGTCATGGAGGCGGGCCTTTTGTCAGGAGGAAAGCTCACCAAAACAACCATCAAAATGAATTTTTGTAAATAAAAAACAACATCTTAAATCACATTTAACACCCCTAAATCCGTCGCGGACTTAGGGGTAAAACGGCTGGCAAAAACGTCCTGTTTCGCTACTGAGACAGGGCCACCGGACCCTGATCCTGATAGACATCGCCCGGCCCCGGATTGACCGCATTTGAGGCCCCACCAAAGTGGGTCATGATGCCCCAAACCGCGTTCAAAGCGGTCTGAACCGCGCCTTCGACCCATGCTGGCGTCCAGCTCACACTGTCGCCCGCAAGGAACATACCGCGATGTGCGGCGGGCTGATCCGCCTGCATGAAATGGCCATAGACACGGCGATTATAACGATAATGCCCCGGCAAAGCGCCCTTGAACGCCCCAAGGAAATTCTCGTCCGCCTCCCAACTGATGCATTTCGGCACGCCACGAATATGAGAGGCAATATCCACGCCGGGATAGATTTTCTCCAAAGCGTTCAAGGCCAAATCAACCCGCTTTTCATCCGACAACGGCAGAAGCTTCAATGCATCCGTCATCCAGGAATAAGACAGACAGATCACCCCCGGCGCGTCCGGCCCGTTGTCAAAGAAATAGGTGCCCCGCGTGATCCGGTCGGTCAACGTCATCGACAACAGAGGTCGCCCGGTCGCCGGGTCAATGTCATTCCAGAATGGTCGATCCACCATCACAAATGTCTTCGCCGCCTGCATGTAGCGCGTGCGATCAAGTGCCATCCAAAGCGGTTGGGCAAACAGGTCCTCTTCGACATCAATCGCGGTGGTCAAAAGGTGACTCTGGCAGGTTGCGAGCACCGCCTCATAGGCGACTTCGTTGTCCCATTGGTCGCGCACCGTGAAGGATGTGTCAGACGCCGCACGGGAAATATGCGTCACCCGAGACCGGGTTGCGCCACCATGCAGAGAGGCCAAAGAGGTGCCCTCCGGCCAATGCGCGCAGGGCGGCGTGGCGGTCCAAAGACGGCGCAAGACACTCTCGACCCCGCCGACCACATAGCGTTGATCGTCATCGAAGCCCAAAAGATTGACCCGCAGAATTTCGAGCATGGAATTGGGGAAATCTGAATCCCAACCGCCGGTGCCAAATCCCACCTGGCCAAAGACCTCGCGATGGCGAAAGCTCAGGTTTTGAAAGGCCTGCGAGCTTGTGACAAAGTCATAAAAAGTGCGCTCATCCCAGGCCTCTACGATGGGATCCCAGAGCGCCTTGACCTGCGCTGCGTCCTTGTTCCGAATGGCCGCTTGCAACGCGCCAAAACCGGCCCCCTGCTCCAAAGCATCGCTATAAGCTGCCGCAATTTCGCGATACATATCGGGCAAATCATTGAGATCGCGCGCGAAAAGCGTCTCGCCCTCAAGGTCGATCACGGTGGACCCTGCGGCCTTTGTGAGCGGATTTGGAAAAGGTTTTGTCTGCAATCCCATCAAGTTTAGGTAGTGATAAAAGCTCGCGGACGAGATCGGAAACCGCATCCCTCCCATCTCTGCAATCACATCTTGGGTGCCATCAAACACCTCAGAGCGCAGCCGCCCGCCAAAACGCGAGGCCTCGTAAATCACCGGGCGCAGTCCCAGCTTCATCAGCTCATAGGCCGCAATCACGCCTGCGGCACCAGCCCCAATGATCGCCACCTGCGCACCATGGCTGTCACCCGGCACGGTGCCCAACCCGGCCGGATGGGCGAGCCAATCATCATAGGCAAAGGTGAAATCAGGACCGAAAGCGGTCAGAGGTTTGGAGGATGTCATCGGGTCTCTCTTTGTCTCAGGGAAAAGCGGGTCGGTGAGAAAGACGTTAGGTCGCGGGCGGGGTGGCGTCCAGCGACCAAATCCGCGACCAACGCCGCGGTCATCGGAGCCGATGCGAGGCCGATGTGGCCGTGCCCAAAGGCGTAGACCACATCTTTGGACCGGGTGGATCGACCGATCACGGGCTTGCCGTCCGGCGTCGAGGGCCGATTGCCTTGCCAGCGCGCCGCCTGTGAAACTGTCGCCCCTGACAGAGCCGGGTAGCTCTGTTTCAGATGCTCAAAAAGGATTTCGGCCCGCGCCCAATTTGGCGGCGCATCTGGCGCGGCGAGTTCCACCTGTCCTGCGGCGCGCAGGCCGCCACGGGTGGTGACATTGGCCATTTTGCCATCCTGCGGCATGATCGGAATGTCGAGCGTGAACGGCGCCTCTCTGAGCTCCACATGATAGCCGCGCTCGGCGGCCAAAGGCACCGGGTCTCCCAAGGACGCGGCAAGCGGAGCGGAGGCCAGACCCGCCGCAATCACCGCCAGATCGCAGGCCAGATTGCCATCGGCACAGCGCAGCCCGCGCAATCGCCCCACGCAGAGGTCAAACCCGATCACCCGGTCCCGCCGGACCACCACGCCCTGCCCGGTTAGCCAGTCGGCAAGCCCGGCCACATAGCCGCCGGGGTCGGTGCAATGCGCCCCGTCGTTGATCAGGACGCCAAACCGATACGCAGGATCAAGCGCGGGGGCGGCGCGGCGCAAAGCCTGCCCCTCAATCTCAGCCATCGCCACGCCAGTGTCGCGGCGCAGCCCCCAGCCAAACGCCTCCGCCTCATACTCCGCCCGCTCCCGAAAGGCGTAGAGCAAGCCGTTTTGGACGATCATATCCGACAGGCCCGCACGGGCGGCCAGATCGGCATGGCGCTGCGGCGCATCCGCCAAAAGACTGGAGAGTGCACGCGCCGTCCGTGCCACTTTCTCCCCGGTCGCCCCGGCCCAGAGAAACCGCACAAGCCACGGCATCAACGCAGGCAGATCACGCCAGCGGATGGTCAAAGCCCCGCGTGGATCGGCCAGCATTTTCGGCACTTTGCGCCACAGACCGGGTTGCGACACCGGCAGGATCGACGCCGGGCTGATGAACGCGCCGTTGCCATAGCTGGCGGCATGGGGGCCTCCGGGCGAGGCCGGGTCAATCACCGTTACACGGTGCCCATCTTTCAGAAGTGCAGCGGCGGTGCTGATGCCGACAATTCCGGCGCCGATGACGGCGATATGTTTGCCCTGCGGCTGTGTCATGACGGGTCCATTTGAAATCAGAAAGACTGTGATGTGGTCCCTTTGCCTGTGGCACGACCGGACATCTTTCATGACAATGACACATGGTAGAGAAAATAAAATGGTTGAAATGTACATTCTGTCATGACTTTTACTCATGATAATCTTCACCATGCCTGTTCCAAAAGGAGCGCGTCCTTGCGCCGTTTCATCCCCTCCCTCTCCGCACTTGAGTGCTTTGATCTGGCCGCGCGCCATCGCAGCTTTACCCGCGCCGCCGAAGACCTTGGCCTCACCCAAAGCGGGGTGAGCCGACAGATCGGCACGCTGGAGCAGTTTCTCGGGGTGCGCCTGTTTCAACGGATTGGATCGCGGCTGGTGCTGACCGAGGTGGGGGCGCAGTATTGGCGCGAGATTGACCCGCTTTTGGCCAGATTGGAAAAAGCGGCGCTGGATGCTGTGCGCGGGCAACGGCGCGAAGAGGCTTTGATTCTTCAGACCAGTCCCGGGTTTGCCGCATGTTGGCTTTTGCCGCGGCTCGGCGGATTTCTCGCCGCCCACCCAGAGGTTATTTTAGAGGTGATAGAGGCGGAGGGGGCCTGTGACTTTTCCACATCTCCCGCCGATCTGGCCATTGTGCGAGGCACCGGTGCGGTTTCTGATGTACGCAGTGATCGGCTCTGCGCCGAAACACTCACCGTCGTCGCCGCTCCCACGCTGATCTCGCCCGGCGCCCCTTTGGATCATCTCGATTTCGCACAGATCCCCACGCTGCAAAATGCCGCCCGTCCGAGTCTTTGGATGACATGGCTGCGCCTCTCGGGCACCGCGCACAGCGGCGCGATCCGGGGCGTGCGGCTGGGCCACAGTGGCCTGCTTACCCCAGCAGCCCGTGCTGGGCTCGGATTGGCCGTGGTGCCGCGGCTTTATGTCGAAGACGACCTTCGCCAAGGGCGACTTTGGGAGCCATTTGGGCCAGCGGTGACGTCCCCCGAGAGCTATTGGGTTTTGCGCCCAGAAGAGCGCGCGAATCACCCGCACCTGATCGCGTGCCTCACCTGGCTCAAACGCGACATGAAACGCCCAAATGCGGGCGCTTCTCCTCTTTAAACACACGTAGCACGATATGTCTGCCGGGTTCACCGAACCCATGTCAGCCGGCACTTGGATCGACCATCACTTTGCATTGTGTCGTGCGCTGACGCAGCGCCTCAAACGCCAGTGGCATCTCGGCGAGCGTCACCGTGTCCGAAATCAAATGCTGCGGCGCATAGGTTCCGGCATCCAGCGCGCGGATCGCCATTTCAAACTCTGCCATGTTGAAAAACACCGACATCACGATCTCGACCTCTTTGGAGATGGCGCGAAAGCTGTTCATGTGATCGGGAGCAGTACAAAGCCCCAGAACAACGACCTTTCCACGTGGGGCAACAAGATCGACACAATGGTCAATCAGCCCCGGTTTTCCAACGCATTCGAACACCATCTCTGGCGGGCCGTCGCAGGCCTGGGTCAGTTTGTGAGCAAGCTCCAGGTCTGACACGATGAAATCCGTCGCGCCGAGTTGCATGGCCCGCTCGCGTTGGTGATCATGCATGTCGACCACGACGACGCAGGCCGCGCCCATGCGCCGCGCCCAAAACGCCACGGCAAGGCCGATGGCCCCGGCCCCAATGATCGCCACGCGCGCCCCCGGCCTCATCTTTGCCCGCATGATCCCATGCAGCGCCACGCCCAGAGGTTCGGCCAAAGCGCCGTCAGTGGCGGAAATACCCCACGGCAATTTGCGGCACTGCATTTCATCCAGCGCGGCATATTCGGCAAAGCCACCGCCAATGAGGGTAAACTTTGGACACCACGCCGGTTCGCCACGCAGGCACGCGGGACAGGTGCCACAGCCTTTGAGCGGGGCGGCCGAGACGTGATCGCCGGGTTTGAGGTGGGTCACACCCGCGCCCACGTCGATCACTTCGCCCGAAAATTCATGACCAATCACCTCGCCGCCCTGAAGGCCAAAGGTGGCGTCTTCGGTCATGTGCAAATCCGAGCCACAGATGCCACATCGACAGACTTTGAGCAGCACTTGCCCACGCCCCGCCTCGGGTTGCGCCACCTCATTGAGGCAAAGCGGTTGGCCCAAAGCCTTGAAAACGGCGGCCTTCATGGGTTTTCCTCCACGATCAATTTACGCCGAACCGGGAACCACGCGTGATCTCCCCATTTTTGGAGAAGACCCCAGACCCCGCCCCGCGCGTAGAGCGCAATCACCAAGGTGAGCAGGCCCAGCACGATCAAATAGGCCGAGCCGAATTCGCCAAACAGGCGGTCGGCGAGGAAATAGATCAACGCGCCGATCAACACGCCCTCAATCGCACCAATGCCACCCACCATGACGATGAAAATCGACATCGAGCCCCAGAACGGATCAAAGCCCGCCGACGGTGTGATCCTAAGCTGCGCCATATAATAGATCGCTCCGGCAAAGCCTGTGCCAACCGCCGCCGCGATAAAGATGTAGAACCGCAACCGACCGACATTGACGCCTTGGCTGGCAGCGGCCACTGGATTGTCACGCATCGCCGTCAGTGCAAGCCCAATGCGCGAACGCAACAACCAATAGCTGCCGCCAATGGTGGTGAGCAGCAGGAGCGCACAGAGCAGGACAAAGCCGACCTCGCGCTCATGCTGGCTATATTGGGTCATCACCCGCAAGGTCAGACCCGCCCCCGCGTTGACATAATCAATGTTCGAGGTCGCCAACCGCACCGCTTCGGCCACGACCCATGTGCCGATGGCAAAATACGGTCCGTCCAGACGCCGCAGCAACAGGTAGGTCGGCACCGCTAGGATCGCAGGCGCAATCAGCGACAAGAGGACGGCGACAAAAGGGTTCACGCCAAAATTTTGCGCCAGAACGAAAAGCAGATAGCCCGAGACGCCGATAAAGGCTTGTTGGCCGACGGAAACCAGCCCGGCATAGCCCGCCAGCAGGTTCCACATCTGCGCAATGGCGATGTAGCACGACAGTTCAATGGCCCAGCGGATATTGCCCGAACTGGCCCACCACGGCATGGCGATGAGGGCCAAGAGAAGAGCGAGGCACAGCGTCATGGCGATCCGGCTGGATCGGGTCGCGCGGACGACTTCGGTGTGATGTGTTTTTGATGTCATGTGTCCCTGCCTCATTTTTTGCGCGCCATGATGCCTTCGGGCCGTGTGGCCAGCACCGCGAGAAAGACGAGATGTCCGAAAAGAATACCCAGACCCGGATCAATCCGAAGACCGATGGCCTGTGCCACGCCAAGCACCATCGCGCCCAGAAACGCCCCCCAGACCGAGCCCATGCCACCGATGATCACCGCTTCAAACGCGTAGATCAACTGGGCCGAACCATCAGAGGGCGACACCGTGGCCCGCAATGCGGCAAACACGGCGGCCAGCCCCAGAATGCCAACGGCAATGGCTGTGGCGATCGCATAAATGCGTTTGGGGTCGACCCCGGTCATCGCGGCGGCTTCCGTGTCGGCGGCGGCGGCGCGCAAGCCCCGGCCAAAGCGGGAAAACCGCAGCACCGCATCCAACCCGCCGGTCAGCACCAGAGCCGTGATCAAAACGATCACCGGCAAGAGCCCGACATAGATCGAACCGATCTGAAAACTCGCGCTGGCGATGTCGGAATTGGGCAGGCTGCGCGTGTCCGCCGACCAGAGTTCCAACATGAAATTCTGTAAGGCGATGGACAGGCCGAAGGTGGCTATGAGCGAGGGCAAAGGATCGGCGCCGACCACTTTGTTCAGGATGAACTTTTGTAAAATCCACCCAATCACCACCGCGATCGGCACGATCACAACGATGAGCCCGAGATTGCCAAAGGGCAGCACTCCAGCCAATGAGACGGCGATGAGAGACAAGAGGATCATCACATCGCCATGGGCGATATTGACGATCCGCATCACACCGAACATCAACGCCATGCCCAGCGCATATTGCGCATACATTCCGCCCAAAAGGACGCCCTGGATCACTGCATCAAGCCACTGCATGAGACGCTCCAAAATAAGCCGCCGCGATGGCATCGCGGGAGATGTCCTGTGAGACGCCGGTCAATGTGATGCGTCCTTCGAGCATACAATACAGCCGATTTGAGGCCTCCCGCGCGAGGCCAACGTCTTGTTCGACCAACACAATAGCGGTGCCAAAGGCGCTGATTTCCGGGAGGATTTCGTAAATCTCACGGATCACTTTGGGCGCAAGACCCAGACTGATCTCATCGCACAACAGCACCTTGGGCTGGCACAAAAGCGCGCGCGAAATCGCAACCATTTGCTGTTGTCCGCCGGACAGATCTTCAATCGGTTGCCGCCGTTTTTCACGCAGGATCGGAAACAGATCGAACAGGTGCTCGCGGGTCCATGGCCCCTCGCCTTCCGGCAGACGCGCATTGTCAATCGCGATGCGCAGGTTTTCCTCGACCGTCATGCCGACAAAAAGCCTGCGTCCTTCGGGCACCATGGCGATGCCGCGCCGAACCATCATATGGGCGGGCGTCCCACCAACAGGGTTGCCTTCGAATTTCACCATATCCCGATCCACCGGCAAAAGCCCGAAAATGGATTTCAGAAACGTCGATTTCCCGGCTCCGTTCGCACCGATCAGGGCAACGACCTCGCCCGCATCAATGTGCATGTCGATGCCAAACAGCGCCTGAAAATCGCCATAGCCTCCTGTGAGGCCATGCGTCGATAAAATGGGTGTGTCACTCATGCTTCGATCCCCATGTAAACGCGCTGCACCTCGGCGTCTTGCATGACGGCGTCGGGGGTGCCTTCGGCGATCTTGACGCCAAAATTGAGCACCATGACCCGGTTCGCCACCGCCATGAGTGCGTGCAGCACATGTTCAATCCAAATGATGGTCACGCCTTGGTCGCGCACCCGGCGCACCAAGCCGACCAGTTCGGCGCCTTCCGCTTCGGTCAAACCGCCCGCGATCTCGTCGAGCAGCAAAAGTTTGGGCCGCCCCGCAAGTGCACGCGCCAGTTCAAGCCGTTTGCGGTTCAACAGCGTCAGACTGCCCGCCGCCGTGTTGGCATAGGGCAACAGCCCACAGTCACGCAGCACCTCGGCACAATGGTCATTGGCCTCCGCTTCGCTCATCCGCGCACTCATCATCGCCGGGACCAACAGGTTTTCAAAGGCTGTCATCGCACCAAAGGGTTGGGGCACCTGATAGGTGCGCCCGATCCCGCGTTTACAGCGTTTGAACGGTGGCTCGGCCCGCAGTGGAGAGCCGTCCAAAGACAGCTCCCCGCTATTCGCGGCCAAATCGCCACTGATCAGGTTGAACAACGTGGTTTTTCCCGCGCCATTCGGCCCGAGAATGCCCAGCACCTCACCGCGGCCAACGTCAAAACTGACGTCTTCCACCACGGTGAGTGCGCCGAAGCGCTTGGTCAGCCCTTTCGCTGACAAAATCGCCTGATCTGTCATGGCTGCGCCTTATGACCAGTCCAGCGGGAGCATTTCCGCTTCGGGTTGAAGCACGTCGGGGTGAAGCGACGTGTCCACAATCTTGAGATCGAACGGCCATGTTTCACCTTTGACCCATTGGCCGCCAAAGATTGGCGTTTTGCAGATGTTCGGATGCGGACCGTCGCCAAAGCGGATGGGACCCACGAGCGTCGCCAGATCAGTCGCTTTGAGCGCATCGCGGTTGGCCGCGCGGTCCAGAGGGTCCACGGAGCGCTTGAGGGTGTCGAGCACGACCTCCCAGAGCGCATGCGCATAGCCCAGAGGTTGGGTCCATTGATTGCCGGTTTCCGCCTCCCAAGCATCTGCAATGTCGCGGCTGGTTTGGCCGGTGAGCGAAGAGGTGTAAGGGAAGGCAGGCGTCCACCAGACTTCAGAGGACATCCCCACGCCCAAATCGCCCATCGCCTCGATCCCGGACGGGAACAAAAGTGCCGCCGCCACAGTCACCACTTTGGGGTGATAGTTTTGTTGGTTGCACTGGGTGATAAAGGTTTTGAGATCAGCGACATAGGTGATGCCACCGACGATCTCACAATTGTTGTTTTTGAACTCTGCGATCTGGGCGGAGAAATCATTGGTGCGCGGCTCAAACATCGACGGCGCGAAGGCCTCAAAGCCCGCGGCCCGCACGGCAGGCGGCAGACCGTATTCGTCGCTGCCCCAGGTTTCACCGTCGGCGTTGCGTGGGAACAGCATCCCGACCTTGCCGTTGGTGTCGATGGATTTCCACATGCCGGTGAACGTGCCCAACACGTCCTCAAGACCCCAAAAGAAGTGATAGGTCCAATCGAACGGCTGTTCGGCCCCGCCACGCGGCATGACAAAGGCCTGCCAGGGCGAGTTTGACGAGATACAGGGCACGCCGTAGAGTTCGCACTGATCTGCGGTCGGGTTGTTGATGTCCGTGGCCGAGGCGGGCAACATAAAATGCACCTCGTCGTTGAGGATCAAATCTCCGGCAAGTTCGGCGGCTTTGTTGGGGTTTGATTGCGCGTCCCTCAACAGGATTTCGACATTATAGGTCTCCCCGCCGATCTCGATCCCGTCTTTGACCAAATCCATGATCTTGGTGACGGTATAATCATCGGTGTCGCCAAACAGCGACAGCGGTCCGGTCATCGGGCTGATCACCCCGATCTTGATGGTCTTTGCCCCCTTGGCCCGTGCCGCATGGGGCAGTGCGATGGTGGCGGCGGTGACCGCCCCCAACCCCTTAAGCAGGCTGCGCCGGTCAAGATGGCTGTGCGGATGGATGTTCAGTGTCATGTTAGGTCCTCCCTTAATTTTATGCGTCACGGAGCTCCTCCAAGCCCTTGGTCGTGACGCCTGTGCTATGTCGTGCTGTATGGCGGGCGGCCTTCGCGGGCCGCACGCCGTGGTCAGTCGAGTTCCGGCGCGGGGCGTAGGATCAGCCCGCCGTCGATCACCATTTGCGATCCGGTGACATAGCCGGAGGCGTTCGAGGCCAGATAAAGCGCCAGCGGCTTGATCTCCTCGGTCTCGGCCACACGGCCCAGACAGGACCAGCGAACGAAAGCCTGACGATCCTCCACATTCGCCATCCGCCCCCCGGCAATATTGGTGATGAACGGCCCCGGACAGATCGCATTGACGCGGATGCCGTAGCGGCCAAGCTCCATCGCCACCTGTTTGACCAGATGGCTGACCCCGGCCTTTGCGGGCATGTAGGGCGTGCCGACGATGCCATCGACATAAAAGGCCGCAATTGACGAGGTGGCGATGATCGAACCGCCGCGTCCTTGCCGTTTCATATGCCGGGCGGCAAGTTTCATCGTGTAGTAGATCGAGGTCAGATTGATCCCGATCACCTTATCCCAATGGGCGTCATCGAGATTGTCGATCTCGCCGTCCGGGTTGCGGTGGCCTTCGGGGGTCAAGAACCCCGGCCCGGCATCCACACCCGCATTGGCAAAGACCACGTCGATGCCGCCCTGACGCACTGAGACGGTGTCAAACACCGCATCCATTGCCGCGCGGTCGGTCACGTCAACCACCTCTGCGTGGATCGTGCCGCGCGGGTCTGTGGCGGCGATCTCCGCCACGGTGCGCGCAAGCTGATCCGCGTTCAGATCAAGCACACTCACATGCGCGCCCTGCGCGGCCATGATCTCGGCATAGGCTCGACCCAAGCCATAAGCGGCCCCCGTCACAAGGACAGATTTGCCTGCCACATCGAACATGCTCTCCAAAGACATGCGGTCTCCTCCCTTCGGTCCCGCAGGATCAGATGAACATATCTTTGTTGATCTCTAGGCCATTGGCCTCACAATGCTTGACGTAATGGTCGATGAACCAAAACACATCCGCCGTGAAATCATACTTGGCTTCATCGTCAAAAAATTCGATCGCCCCGTTGATCCAGAACAGCGCCTTCATGCCATTGGGATCGTCGGAATAGAGCGTGTGCGCCGTGCCCGGCAATTCATAAACAAAATCGCCCGGACGAGAAATCCAGTCGTATTCGTAATAGCCCCAAGATCCCTCCAATGTGACCGCCGAAACGACACCGCGATGTTTGTGCGTGCCGATCCGTCCACCGCCTTTGACCCAGAGAATATTGGCCACCGAATTGCTGCGCACATCAAAGGCCAGATGTTTGATCGCGGCACTGTCGCCAAACGGCACCCAAGGGTTATTTTTGTCATCTCCGGGGATGAACGCCCCTTCTTTGCCAAAGCGATTGATCATCGCCTCATGCGGCTCCGGCGGCAGTTTCGTGATAAGGTTTTGCTGTGTCATAAGTCCTCCCTTTCGCCCGTTTTCAAGGGCAGCACTCAACAGATCGGTCGGGAGGATTTGCGTCAAAGCAAATAATTTACGCCGCTTTGCAGCACGGGCAAAATGCCCAGGAATTGCGATTTATGTCATGGGGTTACCTGCGATAAAAACTTCGCATTGTGCCAGAATGTCGCAGTCTTTCTGCGGTGCAGATTAATTATATGGTGAAATGACTTTATCATTTGCGTAATATCCCGTCATGAAAACATCAGATGACGAAGAACAACTCCTCCACCGCGGGGGCCGTCCGACCTTGGCGGACCTGATCGACACGCTTGAGTTCAGCCCCTCGAAAGGAGCGATTGAGCTACATGGCGCACGGATGGTGCTGTCTCGCGCGACCTTTGGCGCCGATCTTCAGGACGAATTGGTCCGCCGGTTTGGCGAACACGAGGCCAAGGTGCTCATGATGCGCTTGGGCTATCGCAACGGGCGCGAGGATGCGGAATTCATTCGCCAAGGCTGGCCGAATCTGGACATTGGCGACGCATTCACCGCCGGAACTCGACTACATATGGTGACGGGCACCGTGCGGGTGGAGACCCTGCACAACGACTTTGATTTCAAAACAGATCGGTTTTCCGGTGACTTCCTATGGCATCAATCCGTCGAAGCCGTCGAATATCAACGCCGCCACGGGCGCGCGCTTGCCCCGGTCTGCTGGGCCCAAACCGGCTATGCGGCAGGTTACGCCAGCGTCTTTTTTCGCAAACTCGTGCTCTACAAAGAGGTGAGCTGTGCGGCGATGGGTGACAAATCCTGCCGCGTGGTGGGCAAGACCGTGGACGGTTGGGGCAAGGATGATCCCTTTGTTCGGATGTTCCTGGATGAGGTCTTGGTCAACCGGGCCGAAATGCCCTCGCGCCTCCGAAAGGCTGCGGGCAAGTCCGCGCCGATGGAGGGCGCGGGATTGGAAGACCGGGTTGTCGCTCCCGTTCGTCACACATTGGAAAAAATCGCTCACGCTGGGCTGAACGCGTTGATCACCGGACCAGAGGGGGCGGGCTGTCGCATCGCCGCCGATTGGCTCCATGTCGCGCGGTTTGGTCACGGCAAGACCCACCGCTGTCACGCCACATCGCCACAGCTGCCCGCGCTTTTGGACAGCCTGCGCCAAACCATCTCCGCCCCCGGCGTGCGCGGGCAGACGTTGATCATCGAGGGGATCGACGCGTTGGCGGATGATCTTCAGGTGGCGTTGATCGACATGATCAAAACCGATGGCATCCCCCCTGAAAACCTTCTTGTCATCGGGTTATCGCATCTGCCGCTGCAACTGTTAAGGCGCGACACGGCGCTGCGGTCCGAGTTGATGTACGCGCTCTCTGTCCTGCCTGCCGCAATGCCGCCGCTGTCCGCGCGCCCGGATGACCTTGCCGATCTGGCAGAGTGTTATCTGGCCCAGATGCGGCCAAAACCGGGGCTTGAGGCACCCTCGCTCACAGAAGAGGCGAAGGCTTTCATCCGCACCGCCGCTTGGCCCGGAAACCTGCCCGAATTGCGTGCGACCCTGATGCGCGCCGCGCTCTGTGCCGCCGCGCCGCCGGTGATTGACCGCAATGATCTCGACTCCGCGCGACTTGATCCACGGCCTTCGGCCCCCTCACTGTCGCAGGGCGAGGATGATTTTGTCGAGCTTTGGGATCAGCTTGTGCCACTCTTTGAGGCGGGGATCGGTGTGGATGCATTGGTGTCGCGGATCGAACAGCGGGCGGTGGCAGAGGCCGATGGCAATGTCTCCGCCGCCGCCCGCCTATTGGGCCTGAGCCGTCCGAAATTGGATTACCGGCTCAAAAACCCGGTCTAACTGTCCGCGGACTACATCCTGCGCGCGCTTTGCACCACCAGATCGCGCAGCCATTTGTGCATCCGCGAGGCATGGGTGCGCGCGGTCCACACCATCTGAATTTGCACCGGTGTTGGCACCGGACAACGCGCAATGAAAAGCCCCGTCCCAAGTTTGCGCGACAGGCGCTCGGGCACCGTCGCGACAAGTCCGGTGCCTTTGATCAGACTTTGAATGCCCGCCGGGCTGGGCGTGCGCATCGCGATGGAAATCTCGTGACCCTCTTGTTCCAAGGTCTGCATATAGCCCGATTTCCATTTGCCGCCGTAGGTGATGTAGACGTGATCGAGGGTCAGGTAATCCTCCATCGTCAGCGCCGTTTTGGCCTTTGGATGGGCCGGGTCCATCATGCAAACATAATGGTCCTCATAGAGCGTGCGCGTATAAAACGCGGCCCCCAGTTGAACGAAGGGACCGATCAGCAAATCCGCCTCCATCCGCAACAGTTTATCATGGCCGAGATAGGAAGAATCGATAATCTCGATTTTGAGGTTCGGCGCTTCGGCGCGGATCAAATGGGCCAGGTGCGGAATGATCAACTCGCGCTCATAGTAGTTGCAAGCGATGGTCACCGTCTGAGTGCTTTCTTTCGGATCGAAATCGCGATTGGCCGTCAGTTGGGAAAACCGTTCCAACAACTGACCCGCCTCCGCCACCACCTCTTCACAGCGCTGCGTCGCGATCAGCCGACGCGCCTCGCGAACAAACAGTGGATCGTCGAACACGCCTCTGAGCTTATCGATGGTGTAGCTGACAACCGATTGATTCATCTCAAGATCTTCGGCGGCGCGCGTGAATGAGCCAAAGCGGTAAACCCGGACCAACACATCAAGGGCGCGAAAATCTGTGGCGAGAAGGTCGATGGGCTTGCTCACGTCACGCTCCTTTGGGCCATGGTTGAGCGGTTTTATAAATCTATTTGGTAGATATGTGAAATCAAATTGATCGCATTGATTGATGAACTCTGCCCTGCTTTCCTGACAGGATCACAGCTTTGGGAGGAGATCTGTTGATGTTGGACATTCCCGTGAATGAGGCGGTCACATTGGCCGATCTCACCCGAGACCCATACCCGATCTATCGCCAAATGCGGGCCGAGACGCCTGTGGTGCGCGTGGCGCAGACCAATCGGATTTTCGTCACCCGGTTTGAGCACACAAAATGGATCAAGGAAAACCCGGAGATTTTCAGCTCGGATGATCCAATGACTCCGATGAAACCGGCGTTTCAGGCCCATACATTGATGCGCAAGGATGGTGACGAACACCGGGCCGAACGCATGGCGATGCAGCCCGCCTTTTCGCCGAAAGTGATCCGCACCGACTGGGCCGAGCTTTATACCAAACTGGCAGAAGACTATGTCTCGCGCCTGCCCAAAGGTGAGACGGTGGACCTGTTTGCCGACCTTTGCGGCCCGATCGCCGCGCGCATTCTGGCGCATATGTTGGGGCTGGAAGAGGCCACGGACGAACAGATGCAACGCTGGTCCCAGCGCCTGATCGACGGGGCGGGCAATTTTGGCAATGACCCTGAACTTTTTGCCCTCTCCGACGCGGCCAATGCCGAAATGAACGCGCTGTTCGAACAGGTCATGCCCCGTCACATCGCCGCGCCAAACAATTCGGCCTTTTCCGTCATGTTGAATGCGAAAATGCCGATCCCGGTCAGTCAGATGTACGCCAATATCAAAATCGCCATTGGCGGCGGCATCAACGAACCGCGCGATGCTTTGGCGACCATTCTCTACGGGCTGTTGACCAACCCTGAGCAACTCGAAGAGGTCAAACGCCAAGAGGCATGGCTTGACGCCTTCGAGGAGGGTGTGCGCTGGGTCGCGCCCATTCAGGTGTCGGGTCGGCGCACCACGCAAGAGGTGCAGATCGGCGATCATGTGATCGGCCCAAACGAGACGGTGATGACCATCCAAGCCTCCGCCAATCGCGATGAGGCGATCTATGCCGATGGCGAGGCGTTCAACGTGTTTCGCGACAAACATCCGCATCAGGCCTTTGGCAGCGGCCCGCATCATTGCGCCGGGGCGCAGGTCGCGCGCCGCACGCTGGGGCAGATCATGTTGCCGCTTTTGTTCGAGCGCTTTCCCAACATGGCCCTGACCGACCCGAAGGAGGTGATTTGGAGTGGCTTTGGCTTTCGTGGCCCACTGAACCTGCCAGTCACATTGGCCTAATATCAATATAACGCACTAAATGAGGACTAAACCATGACGAAAATCACATTCGTCCAACCCGACGGCCGCAGCCAGACCGTCAGCGCACGCGCAGGAGACAGCGTGATGCAGACGGCACTGGCCCATAGCATCGACGGTATTTTCGCCGAATGCGGCGGCGCAATGATGTGCGCCACCTGCCATTGCTACATTGAAGACGCACGCACCGGAGAGGCGAGCCAAGGCGAAGAGGATTTGTTGGACTGTGCCGAAGACGAGGTGCGGCCCAGCTCGCGGTTGAGCTGTCAGATCAAAGTGAGCGAGGATTTAGACGGGCTTGTGGTGCATTTGCCCGTTACCGTGGACTGACCGAAACGGCCCCTTTGCCGCAGGAGGAGGCGGCAAAGCGCAGGCCAGATTGAAGCGCACCAACGCATGACCGGCGCAACGCCGTCGGAACACAAGGGAGGAGACCCACATGACCACATCATTCACCCGCCGCACGGTTTTGGCGAGCATGGGGGCGGCACTGGCCACCCCGGCGTTTTTGAAGCGCGCCAATGCCGCCGAAGTGACCCTGAAACTCCATTCGATGTTGCCCGCCCCGGCAACAATGAACACGCAGTTTTTTGAACCCTGGATCGAGGAAATTCGCACCGCCTCCGAGGGCGCGATTGACATCCAACTGTTCCCGTCGATGCAGCTTGGCGGCAAACCTGGTCAGTTGCCTGATCAGGTCCGTCAGGGCATTTGCGACATAAGCTGGACCCTTCCGGTCTATTCGCCGGATCGCTTCCCGGTGGCCGAAACGTTGGCGCTGCCCTTTATGGTGACCAATGCCGAAAAGACCTCCGTGGTCATGCACAAGCTGATGGATGAGTTTGGCCAAGATGAATATCCGGGCACCAAAACGCTTGGGTTTCACACCCATGATGGCGGCAAATTCCACACCCGCGAGGGGCTTATTCACACCGCCGATGATCTCAAAGGTCTCAAGCTGCGCGCCCCCAATCAGGCGACGGGCAAGCTGCTTGAACTGATGGGCGCGGAGACGGTGTTTTTCCCGGTGACCGAAATGGTTGTTGGCCTCTCAAATGGGGTGATCGACGGCTGTTGCCTGCCCTATGAGGTGGTGCCCGCGTTCAAGCTACAAGAACTGACCAAATTCTCATCCGCCCCTGCCCCCGCGTCGCGTGGGCTGTATGCCAACACCTTCTCGATGCTGATGAACCAACGCGTTTATGAGAACCTCTCGGACGATCTGCGCAAGGTGATCGACGATCATTCCGGCATCGCGCTGTCGCAACGTATTGGCCGCCAATTTGATACGTTTGAACAGATGGGCAAAGAGGTGGTGATCAAACAGGGCAACACCATCGGTGAGATCGCGGCAGAGGAAATTTCGGCATGGCGCGAGATCGCACAGCCAGTACATCAGGCCTGGATCGACAAGCTCAATGACCGCGGCCTGGATGGCGCGGCGATTTTGAACCGCGCCAATGAATTACTGGACGCCGATCAACCGGCCTGAGGTCTTTGGGCGACACGTCTTCAGGTCCAATCGAGCAAGCCTCGGTTGGGCCGCCTCAACAGGTGTTTTCATTTGGCCCACGCGGCTTGTGACTTGGCCTCGCCCGACAGGGCGGGTATGACTGCGGTTCTGTTAGACATGGAGCCTGTTTTGGATCACGCCACCGCCGCACCGGCCACCTCACCTGCCGCCATCGCCGCCCGCATCGCGCGCACCATCGCCACTGAAATCTCCGCCGCCCCGTCGCAAGTCAGCGCGGCGGTCGATCTGTTGGATGGCGGCGCGACCGTGCCCTTTGTCGCGCGTTACCGCAAAGAGGTCACGGGCGGCTTGGATGACACGCAATTGCGGATGTTGTCCGACCGGCTGACCTATTTGCGCGATCTGGAATCCCGCCGCGCGACCATCCTGAAATCCATTTCCGAACAGGGCAAATTGACCGCCGATCTGGCCAAATCCATTGCCGGAGCCGAAAGCAAATCGACGCTTGAGGACATCTACCTGCCCTACAAACCCAAACGCCGGACCAAGGCGATGATCGCGCGTGAAAACGGCTTGGAGCCTTTGCTGCGCGCGATTGATACCAACCGGACGGCTCCGCCCGAAACCCTGGCCGAAGCCTATGTGACCGAGGCGGTGCCCACCGTCAAAGACGCACTCAATGGCGCGCGCGACATCCTGACCGAGGAACTGTCAGAGCGTGCTGATCTTTTGGGCAAGCTGCGTGATTTCATGCGACGCGAGGCCTTTGTCACCGCCAAACTCATTGCGGGCAAGGACCAAGAGGGCGCGAAATTTTCCGATTATTTCGACCACCGCGAACGCTGGTCGGATATTCCGTCCCACCGCGCTTTGGCGATCCTGCGCGCCGCGAAAGAAGACATCGTGACGATGGAAATCGGCCCCGATTCTGAGGAGGGCGAACCGCGCGCCATCGCCATGATCGGCGCAGCTTTGGGCACAGAGGGACAATTGCCCGGCGATGAGTGGCTGCGCGGTGTGGCGCGTTGGGCGTGGCGGGTGAAGTTTTCGATCTCGCTCTATATCGATCTGTTGGGCGAATTGCGTCAGCGCGCCCATGACGAGGCGATCAACGTCTTTTCCCGCAATCTCAAAGACTTGCTCTTGGCCGCCCCGGCAGGTGCAAAAGCCACGCTGGGCCTGGACCCCGGCATTCGCACCGGCGTGAAAGCCGCCGTTGTGGACGCCACGGGCAAGGTTTTGGACACGGCAACGATCTATCCGTTTCAGCCCAAAATGGATGTGCGCGGCGCAGAGGCCAAACTCATCGAATTGATAGGACGGCATAACATCGCCCTGATCGCTATCGGCAATGGCACCGCCAGCCGGGAGACCGAGCGGCTTGTCGCAGACACGCTCAAACGCCTGCCGCAGGGCGTCAAAGTGCCGACCAAAGTCATCGTGTCCGAAGCGGGTGCGTCGGTCTATTCGGCTTCCGAATTGGCCGCACAGGAATTCCCCGATCTCGATGTCAGCCTGCGCGGCGCGGTCTCGATTGCCCGCCGCCTGCAAGACCCTCTGGCCGAACTGGTCAAGATCACGCCGCAATCCATCGGCGTTGGCCAATATCAACATGACGTCGACCAACGGCGGTTGTCGCAGGCGCTTGACGCTGTGGTCGAAGACGCGGTGAACGCGGTGGGCGTGGACCTCAACATGGCCTCGGCGCCGCTGTTGGCACAGGTCGCGGGGCTTGGTCCGTCTTTGGCCCATGCCATCGTCTTGCACCGCGACCAACACGGCGCCTTCCCGTCGCGCAAGGCGCTTTTGAAAGTTGCCGGTTTGGGGCCGAAAGCCTTTGAACAATGCGCCGGATTCCTGCGCATTCGTGATGGGGCGGAGCCTTTGGACGCCTCCTCTGTGCACCCCGAAGCCTATGATGTGGCACGCAAAATCGTGGCGGCCTGTGGTCGTGACATTCGCGACATCATGGGGCAGACCGCCGCCCTCAAAGGCCTGCGCGCCGAGGAGTTTGTCACCGGCGATTTCGGCCTGCCGACCGTGCGCGACATTTTCACCGAACTGGAAAAACCGGGCCGTGATCCGCGGCCAGAATTCAAAACCGCGAGCTTCACCGACGGGGTTGAGGACATCAAGGACCTGAAACCGGGGATGAGCCTTGAGGGCACCGTGACCAATGTGGCCGCCTTTGGTGCCTTCGTTGACATCGGCGTGCACCAAGACGGGTTGGTCCATGTCAGCCAACTGGCCGACCGGTTCGTGAAAGACCCACATGAGGTGGTGAAAGCCGGGGATGTTGTGAGGGTGCGGGTGACGGAAGTCGACATTCCGCGCAAACGGATCGGGCTGACGATGCGCAAAGACGGCAATAGCGCCAACGATGGGCGCCGCAGCGATGCGCCTACCGCGCGCGGGACATTCGCCGCCAAACCGCAGGGCGCGCCATCGGGCAAAGCGGGTGGAAAACCGGGCGGCTCCAAAGATCATAAAAAGGCCCCAGCGCCGCAGAACCGCACACCAACCCCAAGCGGCAACAGCGCCCTCGGGGCCGCCTTGTTGGACGCGATGAAGAAAAAATCCTGATACAGCCTACATATTAAAGAGACGTCAGCCTCATCACCGTATGACCGCGTCGGCGATGAGGAAGACACGAAACCTGAAGAGTCCACAGCAATCAGCCTAGGCGTTGAGGTGGACGGGAACGGGCTACAAAGATGGTGCAGATCGTACTTTGCAAGGCCCCGCCCAGTGCGGGGCTTTGTGCGTCAGGTGGCCTCGGGGTCACGACCCGCACACTGTTCCCAAGAATTCAGATCGTGGCCACTCTATTTGATGCGGCGGTCAAAGCACAGGTACGCAGGACCGACACCCTTGTGCCGCCACTGCGCACGCTTTGATTTAGGCGCAATCAGATCCAGCTCAACGTCATTGTCATCGTAGACACGTTCGGAATGAAGACCACCGAGCGTAACCGATATGAGGTGGTCGCAATTGAAAGTGAGTAGAACGATGTGTCTATTCAGTACCTTAGAAGGTAGAACAGCACCGGATGCCAATCAACCAAAATGGTGGGTGGCGGAGACGAAGGGATTCGAACCCTCGAGACCCTTCCGGGCCTACTCCCTTAGCAGGGGAGCGCCTTCGACCACTCGGCCACGTCTCCGCCGACCCGTGTAATGGAGGCGTTTCAGAGACACAAGATAAAATGACACCCTATGAGCGCATGTTTTTCTGCATGCGATCTGCGTGCCAGGGCGGCGATCACTTGTCGTAATACTGCCGATACCACCCTACGAATTTGGCAACGCCGTCTTTCACTGCAGTTTTCGGCGCGTATCCGGTGAGTTTTTGCAACAGATCGGCATTGGCCCAAGTGGCGGGCACGTCGCCGGCTTGCATCGGCATGAGGTTGCGCGTGGCTTTTTTGCCGGTCGCGGCCTCGATGGCTTCGATGAACTCCACCAATTGCACGGCGTCGGAGTTGCCAATGTTCACCACCCGGAAAGGCGCAACTGGCGACAGGCTGTCGCCCTCCTCCACCACGCCATCCTCGGGCCGCACCGGCACCGCGTCGATCAACAGGCGGATGGCATGCACGAGGTCTTCGACATAGGTGAAATCGCGCTTCATATCGCCGAAATTATAGACGTCGATCGGCCTGTCCTCCAAGATCGCCTTGGTGAATTTGAACAGCGCCATATCGGGGCGCCCCCAGGGACCATAAACGGTAAAGAATCGGAACATGGTGATCGGCAGGTCAAACAAATGCGCGTAGGAATGCGCCATATTTTCCGTGGATTTCTTGGTCGCGGCATAGAACGACATCTGATGGTCGGCCTTGTCGGTCTCGCGGTACGGCATTTCGGTATTGGCACCGTAGGCCGATGAGGTGGAGGCCAAAAGCATGTGTTTGGGGGGAAAGGCACGCGCCGCTTCCAACAATTCAAACGTGCCGATGAGGTTACTTTCAAGATAGGAGCGCGGATTCTCGATCGAATAACGCACCCCCGCCTGAGCCGCGAGATGGATCACCACATCAGGCTTTTCGTCTTCGAACAGCGACATCAAAAGGCCCGGTGTTTCGACCTTATCATGCACCGCGCGGTAGCCATCATAGGCCAACAACGTGTCTTCACGGCGCTCCTTGAGGGCCACGTCATAATAATCGGACAGGCAATCCAGACCGATCACACGAAAGCCGTCCTCCAATAGAGTGCGGCAGACAAAAGAGCCGATAAATCCGGCCGCGCCGGTGACGAGAGCTGTGGGCATAGGGTCTGTCCTCAATCCGCGCCAAACAGGTCGCGGGTGAAAATTTTCTCAGAAACATCAGAAATGTCATCGGTGACGCGGTTGGCGACGATCACGTCCGCCTCGGCTTTGAACGCGGCCAGATCATTGATCACACGCGAGCCAAAAAACGCGCTCTCCGTCATCACCGGCTCATAGACGATGACCTCGATGCCCTTGGCTTTGACACGTTTCATGATGCCTTGGATCGAGGATTGGCGGAAATTGTCGGACCCCGCCTTCATCACCAAACGGTACACGCCAACCACTTTTGGACGCTTCGCGATGATCTGATCGGAGAGGAAATCTTTGCGGGTACGATTGGCATCCACAATGGCGCGAATGAGGTTTTGTGGCACTTCCGAATAATTCGCCAAGAGTTGCTTGGTGTCTTTCGGCAGGCAATAACCGCCATAGCCAAAACTCGGATTGTTGTAATGCGACCCGATGCGCGGGTCCAAACCGATGCCCTCGATGATCTGGCGACTGTCCATCCCGCCAGCCATCGCATAGCTGTCCAATTCGTTAAAAAACGCCACCCGCATCGCGAGATAGGTGTTGGCAAACAATTTGATCGCCTCGGCCTCATCCGCATCGGTGAACAGAACCTCAACGTCCTTTTTGATCGCGCCTTCAAGCAGCAAATCCGCAAACACCCGCGCCCGATCCGAACGTTCGCCAACGATGATCCGCGAGGGATACAGGTTGTCATAGAGCGCACGGCCTTCGCGCAAGAACTCAGGGCTGAATATCACCTGATCGGTATCGAATTCCTCTCTGATCCGGTTGACAAAGCCTACGGGAGTGGTCGATTTCACCACGATCGTCGCTGTTTCATTAACGGCGAGCACCTGTAAAATGACTTTCTCCACGCTCGACGTGTCGAAATAATTGGACTTGGCGTCATAGTTCGTCGGCGTCGCCACAATCACAAAATCTGCGTCTGCATAGGCCGCTTTTCCATCCGTCGTCGCCCGCAATTTAAGAGACTTATGCGCCAGAAACTCTTCAAGTTCGGCATCAGCGACGGGGGATGTGCGCGCGTTGAGCATATCGACACGAGAGGGAGAAATATCCACGGCCACAACATCATGGTTCTGCGCCAACAAAACCGCGTTCGACAACCCAACATACCCAATACCAGCGACTGCGATCTTCATGGGGACCCTTTCGTATGAGAGGACAAACCTCAGACACGAACGTGATAGAGGAAGCGCACGCGCCTATCTAGCCCAGATCGTCAATGCCCTCATATATGAGACAAATCCGGCACGTCATCGGCCGATCACACTCAAAATATTGCGCCTGTAAGCGGGTCGAGGCGGGATAAACCCCCCAAGCGCCTCACTTGGGCAAAGGTGAAATTTCGCCTTCTCCACGCCCGACACTCACGGGCGGTTGATCCACAGGATCGCCCATCGGCACAGCCGCGCGGTTTTTCAGATTTGGAAACGCCGCCAGTGCCACCTGCGGCGCACTCACCGCCATCACACCCAAAAGCATCAGCATCCCAAGGCGCGGACACACAGGGCGTGAGAACAGGCTTTTTCCGATCTTTGACATGTTTTCACCCCACGTGACAAAACTGTGCCCACAGGCACAAAATCGGCCCCCGCCAATCCATGCCGCCACAAAACCACAAAGCTCCTAATGAAACGTTGAAACAGGTGATTTTTTGGGCGCGCCCCTGCCCCATCTGTCACGCAATCGAGACAATTTAGAGGTAACAGGGGCATATGAGAGACAATCAGGCGTAGGAACCTGCAACATGACCGAGATCAGACCTTTCGCATTCGTTTTGGCATGCCTGTTGGAACCGTCGCAAAACGGCATTCGCGCCACAATGCGCCGCCTTTTGGGCCTCTGACGTCACGACACAACGCATCTGCCGCCTTCCTATGGCTCCTGTTTTCTGGCTCAATGCCGAACAGACCGGGGGAGACGTCATATGAGTACCGAGATGCCATCCGTTTTCGAGGCCATGCGCCGTGCCCATCGCGCGGAGCCAGTGGTATCCTATGAGGTGCGCCTCGACCGCCTCACACGGCTGGAGAACGCCCTGACCAAAGCGGAGCCCACGCTGCTCACCGCCATGTCCGACGATTTTTCCCATCGCAGTGCACAGGAAAGCCAGACCTTTGACATCGACGTGAGTTTTGGTGAGATTCGCACCGCCAAACGCCACCTGAAAGCCTGGATGAAAATCCGGCGCATCCGTACGCCGTTGATTTACAAACCTGCTCGCGCTGAAATCCGACCCCAGCCCTTGGGCGTGGTCGGCGTGATCGCACCGTGGAATTTTCCGGTGATGCTGTCGCTTGCGCCCATCGCGGCTGCTCTGGCTGCGGGCAATCGGGTGATGCTGAAACCTTCGGAATTGACGCCGCGCACCTCCGCCGCCTTGCGCGACATGATCACCGATGCCTTTGCCCCCGACGAAATCAGTGTGATCACCGGCGGCCCCGATGTGTCGGCGGCGTTTTCCGACCTGCCCTTTGATCACCTGTTTTTCACCGGCTCCACCGCTGTGGGCCGCAAAGTGGCCGAGGCGGCGGCGCGAAATTTGACGCCGGTGACCTTGGAATTGGGCGGCAAATCCCCCGCCATTCTGATGCCCTCCGCCGATCTGGACCGCGCCGCGCGGCGCATCGCCTGGGGCAAAACCGCCAATGCCGGTCAGGTCTGTGTCGCGCCCGATTATGTCTTGGTGCCGCGTCATAAAATTGGCCCCATGGCCGACGCGGTGATGGGCGCGATGATGCGGTTCTATCCGCAAGGCGCGCAAAGCCCTGATTTTGCCGGGATCATCACGGAGCGTCATCTGGCCCGGCTTGACGCGCTGTTGTCGGAGGCAAAAATGCGCGGGGCCGAGGTGATCCGGCTTGACGGCGGAACCGGGAATGCCCGCAAATTCGCCCCCGCCCTCGTGCTCGACCCGCCTTTGGACATCGCCTTGATGCAGGAGGAAATCTTTGGGCCAATCCTGCCGATCCTGCCCTATGACACGCCGCAAGAGGCGCTTGATTTTGTCGCCGGGCGCGATCATCCGCTCGCACTTTATGTCTTTGCCGAGGACCGCGCCGAGCAGAACCTGTGGCTCGATCACTCCATTTCGGGCGGTGTGACAGTCAATGACACGGTGATCCATGTGGGCTTTGACACACTGCCCTTTGGCGGTGTCGGTGCCTCTGGCATGGGCGCCTATCATGGCCGCGCCGGGTTCGAGACGTTTTCCCATCTCAAACCCGTGGTCCGCCAAGTGAAGTGGAACGGGATGGCTTTGGTGGAGCCCCCATTCAAAGGCCTCAAAGCCCGGCTTCTCAAACGTTTGCGCAGCTTTATGTAACATAAAGGACCGCCCAAACGGACGGCCCTCAAAGATTTTAGATCTGCTGGAAACTGCCTCAGCGGCTGAACAAAAAATGCATCACATCGCCATCTTGGACGATGTAGCTCTTGCCCTCAGCGCGCATTTTGCCGGCTTCTTTCGCGCCAGTTTCGCCTTTAAATTGCACAAAGTCTGCAAAAGCGATGGTTTCCGCGCGGATGAAGCCTTTTTCAAAATCGCCGTGGATCACACCCGCAGCTTGCGGTGCGGCGGTGCCTTTTTGAATGGTCCAAGCGCGGGCCTCTTTCGGACCGACGGTGAAATAGGTTTCCAGATGCAGCAACTCGTAGCCTGCGCGGATCAGACGGTCGAGACCGGCTTCTTCCAATCCCATTTCGCCCAAGAACATCTCGGCTTCTTCCGCCTCAAGCTGAGAAATTTCTTCCTCGATCTTGGCCGAAATCACCACCGCGCCCGCGCCCTGCTCCGCGGCCATTTTGGCGACCGCTTCTGAGTGCGCATTGCCCTTGGCGGCGTTTTCTTCCTCAACGTTACAGACATAGAGGATCGGCTTTTGCGTCAAAAGTTGCAGCATCCGCCATTGTTTCATGTCATCCGGGTCGATCTCGACGGACCGGGCCGGTTTGTCGGCCTCAAGGGCGGCTTGGGCTGCGGCCAGAAGGCGATCTTGCTGAAGCGCCTCCTTGTCATTGCCTTTGAGTTTGCGCGCTAAATTGGCCCGGCGTTTTTCGATGCTTTCCAAATCGGCCAACATCAATTCCATCTCGATCACTTGCGCATCATCGACCGGGTCAACCCGGCCTTCGACATGGGTCACATCGCCGTCTTCAAAACAACGGACCACATGGGCGATGGCGTCGCATTCGCGGATGTTGGCCAAGAATTGGTTGCCAAGCCCCTCGCCCTTTGAGGCACCTTTGACCAGACCCGCGATGTCAACGAATGTCATCCGCGTTGGAATGATCTGCTTTGACCCGGCGATCTCGGCCAAACTGTCCAGACGCGCATCCGGCACTGCAACCTCGCCCACGTTGGGCTCAATCGTACAGAACGGAAAATTCGCCGCCTGCGCGGCTGCCGTTTTGGTCAGAGCATTAAACAGCGTCGATTTGCCCACGTTCGGCAGCCCGACAATTCCCATTTTAAAGCCCATATCGCGTCCCTTTGTCCAGATTCCACGCGTGTCTAAGGTGCAAAGAGGCCTCGCGCAAGCCTTCGCCATTGCACTTGGCGCAAAGATCGGCCAAACCCGGTGAAGACTTGCAAGCCGGAGGCCCCTATGACCCGCATCGACGCCAAATTCGCAGAGCTCAAAGCTCAGGGCAAAAAAGCCTTTGTCGCCTATGTGATGGCGGGTGATCCCGATGTTGAAAAGTCGCTTGAGATTGTCAAAGCCCTGCCCGGTGCGGGCGTGGATATCATCGAGCTGGGCCTGCCCTTTACCGATCCGATGGCCGATGGTCCGACCATTCAACTGGCCGGTCAGCGCGCGCTGGATCACGGCATGACCTTGCAAAAGACCCTTGATATGGCAGCAGAATTTCGTAAGGGCGATGACACCACCCCGATCGTTTTGATGGGCTATTACAACCCGATCTATTCGCGCGGTGTCGATAAGTTTTTGGTCGATGCGGTTGAGGCCGGGATTGACGGGTTGATCATCGTCGATCTGCCGCCCGAAGAAGATGACGAGCTGTGCATTCCGGCGCAAAAGGCCGGAATGAACTTTATCCGTTTGGCCACGCCGACCACCGATGACAAACGCCTGCCGAAAGTGCTGACCAATACCTCGGGCTTTGTCTATTACGTCTCGATCACCGGGATCACCGGCGCCGCCGCCGCCTCTGGCGCCGACGTCGCCCCGGAAGTGGCGCGGATCAAGGCCAAGACGGACCTGCCAGTGATCGTGGGCTTTGGCGTTCGGACCCCCGAGAAGGCCCAAGAGATCGCAAGCGTGGCTGACGGCACCGTGGTTGGGTCCGCGATTGTCAATGAGATCGCACAGGGCAAGTCGGTGGATGAGATCATCGCCTATGTCGCCGCCTTGGCCGAAGGCGCACATCGCGCCTAACCCGTTCTTTAATACGCCAAAAACGTAGCGCATTTCTGGTCGGGGGAGCGCAATGCTTTACCCGGTCCACCTCCCAATACGGATATGAGAGCAGAGGCGGTACATCCGTATTTTCCTTGCCCTAGAGGATGAATCGCCCTAAGTGCCCCTCACACCGTTCATCCCTTTTGAAACCGTGAGGGGACCCACGATGATCCAGACGCCTTACTACCTCATCGACAAGGCGCGCCTGTTGCCCAACATGGAAAAAATCGCCCGGCTGCGTGAGCGCTCCGGTGCCAAAGCGCTTTTGGCGCTCAAATGTTTTTCCACATGGCCGGCGTTCGATTTCATGCGCGATTATATGGACGGGACGACCTCGTCGTCACTCTATGAGCTGAAACTCGGGGCGGAGAAGTTCGGCAAGGAAACCCATGGCTATTCCGTCGGCTGGGCCGATCACGAGATTGACGAAGCTGTCAGCCATGCTGACAAGCTGATTTTCAACTCTCTCGGGCAGTTGGATCGTTTCGGAGCCAAGGCGACAGGCATTGCCACCGGACTGCGCCTGAACCCACGGTTTTCGACCTCGGGATTTGATCTTGCGGACCCGGCGCGGCCCTTTTCGCGGCTGGGCGAATGGGACATGGATCGGCTTGAGAGCGCATTGGATCGCATCACCGGCGTGATGATCCACTATAATTGTGAAAACCGCGATTTCGATCTGTTTTCCGATCAATTGACCCGGATCGAAGCCGAGTTTGGCACGTTTTTGAAACGTTTGGACTGGGTCTCTTTGGGCGGCGGCATTCATTTTACCGGCGATGACTATCCTTTGGACAAGCTCGCGGATCGCCTCAAAGCCTTCTCGGATGCGATGGGTGTTCAGGTCTATCTTGAACCTGGCGAGGCCTCGATCACCGGCTCGACCACGTTGGAAGTGTCCGTGCTCGACATCATCGACACCAAAAGTGAAGATCGGGGCAAAAAAGTTGCCATCGTCGACAGCTCGATCGAGGCGCATATGCTGGATCTGTTGATCTACCGCGAGACGGCGAAATTGCCGCAAAACGGCACGCATGCCTATCAAATCGCGGGCAAAACCTGTTTGGCCGGGGACATCTTTGGTGACGCCTTGTTCGACAAACCGCTCGAAATTGGCGATAAAATCTCGATTCAGGACGCCGCTGGTTACACAATGGTTAAAAAGAACTGGTTTAACGGTGTGCAAATGCCCTCCATCGCCCTGCGCGAATTGGATGGGTCCATCACCATAGCCCGCTCCTTCGGGTATCCGGATTTCGTCGCGGCGCTCGGCTGAGGCCGCTTTCACTCACCACCCAAACGATAGGGGGTCTCGACCGTTGAAACGGAACGTACTCATCATTGGCGCTGGCGGCGTCGCTCAGGTCGTGGCGCATAAATGCGCTCAAAACAACGATGTGCTGGGGGATATTCATATCGCCAGCCGGACGCTTTCGAAATGCGAATCCATCCTTGAGACCGTGCATGCCAAACGCGCGATGAAACAAGAGGGCGTTCTGGCGGCCCATCAGGTCGATGCGATGGACAGTGCGGCGGTGGCGGCCCTGATCCGCGAGACCGGTGCCCAGATCGTGATCAACGTCGGCTCCGCTTTTGTCAACATGACGGTAATGGATGCCTGTATCGAGACGGGTGCGGCCTATATCGACACGGCGATCCACGAAGATCCGGCGAAAATTTGTGAAATCCCGCCATGGTATGGCAATTATGAATGGAAAAAGCGCGACCTGTGCACCGAGAAGGGTGTCACCGCAATCCTTGGGGCCGGGTTTGATCCGGGTGTGGTCAACGCCTTTGCCCGCTTTGCCGCCGATCAGATGGACGAGGTCAAATCCATCGACATCGTCGACATCAACGCCGGGTCGCATGGCAAATATTTCGCCACCAATTTCGATCCCGAAATCAACTTTCGCGAATTCACCGGCACGGTCTATTACTGGGAAGACCAGCAATGGAAAGAGACGTCGATGTTCGCCTCCGGCCGCGAATGGGACTTGCCGGTTGTGGGCACGCAAAAGGCCTATCAATCGGGCCATGATGAGGTGCACAGCCTCGCCGCCAATTACCCCAAAGCCGATGTGCGGTTCTGGATGGGCTTTGGCGATCATTACATCAACGTCTTTACCGTTTTGAAAAACCTCGGCCTTTTGTCCGAAAAGCCGGTGATGACCGCGGAAGGCCAAGAGGTTGTGCCGCTCAAAGTCGTCAAAGCCGTGTTGCCCGACCCGTCGTCCTTGGCACCCGATTACACCGGTAAAACCTGTATCGGCGATCTGGTGAAGGGCGTGAAAGACGGCAAGGACATCGAGATGTTTGTCTACAATGTCGCCGATCACAAAGAGGCCTTTGATGAGGTCGGCAGCCAAGGCATTTCCTACACGGCAGGTGTGCCTCCTGTTGCGGCTGCGATGTTGGTGGCCTCTGGCGAATGGGATGCGAAGACCATGAAAAACGTTGAGGAAATGGATCCGAAACCGTTCTTTACGCTGCTGGACAAAATGGGGCTTCCGACCCGTGTTCAGATCGGCGGCCTTGGCGGCGAAGACAAAGCCTGGGACGCCTAAACCCACCTCTCCACGCTGAAAAGCCCGCTGTTTGGCGGGCTTTTTTATGGTCTCTGGCCGCAATTTAAGAGAATGGAAAGGCGAATCGCACAAGGTCAGCGCAGTGAAACCAGCGAGACGTCCATGCCCCTCATCCGCCTCCTCTTTGTGATTTGTTTAACAGTGGTCTCCAGTATCGGCCCCCTGCGCGCCTCTGAGGTAGAGGCATCGTATGACCAACATGTGCTCTTGATCGGGGAGCAAAGCGCGCTTGGTCACCGTCTTGTCAGAAGTATCTGTTTCGCGCAGGCCGGAATTGATGTCGCACGCAATCGTCGGGTGGTCGAACAGACCCGCACGGAGATTTCTGTAGCGCTTGTCGCCCTCACTGAGGGCAACGATGCCATCCCCCCGATCACAAACGGCAACATCCGCACCCAAATTGGCTCTGTTGAGATGGTTTGGAAAGGACTCGACAAAAAAGTGGCGGCCTTTCTCTCGGATACAGGTCTGACAGATGAAGAGGTGCTCAAACTCACGTTTAAATCGCAATCTCTGGAAAAACTCTGGCGCAATGTTTCACAATCCCTGGAACTTCAAACCTCGGTGAACCAAGCGCCAGAAAAACTGGTCCGAACCCGGATCATTGCCACCGCAACAAATCAAAGCCGACTGTTGCAAGAGGCGGGCAAAGAGGCCTGTCTCATTCATCTCGCGCGCGGGGCGCAAGCAGGTGCAGCACAAGTGGAGAAGCTCAAAGACATCCTTGCGACCTTCGATCAGAATATCTTTGATCTGACTTTCGTGCGCCCGGCACAATCCCCTATTACGCAGCCAGATGCGCTTGAACAGGCGGCGTTCAACACGTGGCAGGACTGGGTTGGCCTTGAAACGCTGTTTGAAGGGGTCGTTGAAGACCCGAATGGCCAAGACATGATCGACCTGCTGCCAGACATGTCCTTTGGCATTGAGTTTTTGGACGCGAAGCTGCACGAAAACATTGCCATTTTTATGAGCCTGTAATCGACCGCCCCCCATGGAGATCAGACTTTGGGCAACACAACCATATTGAAACTGGGCTGATCCGATGTGTCACTGTGCCCGCACAAAACGCCGCAGCAATTGGTCTTGGCTTTGGTCTCAATATGTGCAAATTGGTTAAGTTAGAAAACCAATTCCACCATCTAGGATCAGCAATGCCCGTCATTACCAATGTTTATGATCTCAAACGGCTGCATAAAATGCGCACGCCAAAGATGTTTTATGACTATTGCGAAAGCGGGTCCTGGACCGAACAGACCTTTCGCGAAAACGTCACCGATTTTGACAAGATCCGCCTGCGCCAACGCATCGCTGTGGACATGACGGGCCGCTCGACCGCCTCTAAAATGATTGGGCAAGATGTGGCCATGCCCGTGGCCCTTGCCCCTGTGGGGCTGACCGGGATGCAACGCGCCGATGGCGAGATCAAAGCGGCGAAGGCGGCGGCGAAATTTGGCGTGCCTTTCACCCTGTCGACCATGTCGATCTGTTCCATCGAAGACGTCGCCGAACACACGGACAAACCCTTTTGGTTTCAGGTTTACACCCTCAAAGACGACGATTTCATGCGTCGCCTGATTGCCCGTGCCACAGATGCCAAATGTTCCGCTCTGGTGATCACCGTCGATTTGCAAATCATGGGCCAGCGCCACAAAGACCTGAAAAACGGTCTCTCCGCCCCGCCCAAGCTCACACCGAAATCCATCGCCAATATGATGACCAAGGCGCAATGGGGCCTTGAAATGCTCGGCACCAAACGACGCTTTTTTGGCAACATTGTCGGCCATGCCAAGGGCGTCACCAACCCATCTTCTCTGAGCGCATGGACCGCAGAAGCCTTTGATCAGTCGCTTGACTGGAACCGGATCGCCGAACTGCGCCGGATGTGGGACGGTCCCGTCATCCTCAAAGGCATTTTGGACGCGGAAGATGCCAAACAGGCGGCCAATATCGGCGCGGACGCCATTGTGGTCTCCAACCACGGCGGACGCCAACTTGATGGCGCGCTGTCTTCCATTCGGATGCTGCCCGAAATCATGGACGCGGTCGGCGACAAGATCGAAGTGCACCTCGACAGTGGCATTCGCTCGGGGCAAGACGTGCTCAAAGCCTTGGCTCTGGGGGCAAAAGGCACCTATATTGGCCGCGCTTTTGTCCATGGGCTTGGTGCCATGGGCGAGGCAGGCGTGACCAAGGCGCTTGAAGTGATCCAAAAGGAAATGGACACCACCATGGCGCTCTGTGGCCGCAGAACCGTGGATCAGGTCGACCGGGATATGGTTTTGGTGCCCGAAGATTTCGCCGGTCGCTGGGCGTAACCCCAGTCAGTTCCGCGCACGGGTCAATGAAAGCACCGCAGGGATGATCACAGAAAGCATCCCTGCGACGCATAAAAACGCCACGCGCAAGCCAAAATGATCAGACACGAAACCGATGGTTGAGGGTCCGACAAAAAAACCGACAAAGCCCAACATCCACGCGCGGGAAATGGCGAGACTGCGATGGCGACGCGACACGCGTTTGCCCAAAAGAGAGGTCGCGGTTGGCACGATCACCGCCATGCCGATTGCGGTGACGGCGATCCCAAACAGCGCGATCGGTTGGGTTTGGGCCTGAGACAGGATCAGCGCCCCGATCACGCCCAAAACGCCTGACCACAGCACCACACGTGCCTCGCCGAGCCGCTGTGTGCCCAAATGCCCCAAAAGACGAAACGTGGCCATGGTAAAGCCAAGGGTGGAGGGGCCGAAACCGCCCTGCCCTGCCGCGCTACCAAGCTCGCGCTCAAGAAACAGCGCCGACCAGGATTCGATGGCGTTTTCGCCCACAAAGGACACAAACAACATCAAAGCGACCAACAGGATCGGACGCCATGGCAAACCGGGCGTCTCAAGCGTGGTCGCTTCGTCCGTGTCCGGGACCTCCGGATCGCGCGCTTCAAATGTGAGAAGACCCAACACCAAGACGACCCCACCCATGAGAGGCAAGACCTGCGCGATGCTCCAGCCGGACTGTCGCAACGTCGCCACAAACAGCGCTGCCGTACCGAAACACAGGGAAAACATCGCGTGATTGAGGTTCATGAGGTGCAGGCCATGGCGCTCTTCAAGTTGCGAAATCCGCAGGTTGGCGTTGATGTCGAGGCTGGCCACGGCCATGCCAAGCGCAACCATCACGGGGAAAAGCAGGGCGGTTGATGCGGCAAAAATCGGCAATTGCAGCACCATCATCGACAGACCTGCCAAAAGGGGCAAGACAAAGCGCCCAAGGGTCTCAGAGAGTTTGGGGGCAATATACATGGCCACCATCCCCCCAGCCGCAGACCCCAAAAGGGCTGCGCCAAAGGCAGCATCACTGGCTTGTGCCTGAATTTTAATGACAGGGACCATCGCGGCGAACGTGCCCCAGACCACGCCGACGGCGCCCAGCGCCAAAATAGGACCGCGCGAAACCGTAAGCGCGCGTAAAAAGGTCTTTGCCATATCAGGCTCCAAAGCTGTACTGAATCGGATTGGATGCGCTTTATTCAAAGCGCTTTGGATAAGGTATATCGCAAGCAGCCCGGGCCACAAGTCGCATTTGCACCCTCGCGTGCCGGGGCAAGCAAGATGGGGCTTTCAATTTGGGAGAATCTCGCCTATACGCGCGACTTCATGCGGGACTACAGCCTTGGAGGAGTCCCGCCCTAACATTTGGAGACTTAAAATGGCTGGTGAGATTCCTGATCTTATTGCCACGGTACGCGCGGGGACAGGCAAGGGCGCCGCTCGCCAAGCTCGTCGTGACGGGTTCGTACCGGGTATCGTTTACGGTGACGACAAAGAACCGATGCCGATCAACCTTCCGTTCAACGTGCTGTTGAAACGCCTGAAAGCGGGCCGTTTCTTGTCCACGCTGTTCAACCTCAAAGTTGAAGGCCAGGACGACGTGCGCGTGATCTGCCGTGGCGTTCAGCGCGACGTGGTGAAAGACCTTCCGACTCACGTCGATTTCATGCGCCTGCACCGCAACTCCCGCATCAACCTGTTCATTCCGGTTGAAATCGTCGGCGAGGAAGTGTCCCCGGGCATCAAAAAAGGTGGTGTTGTCACCCATGTGCGCACCGAGGTTGAACTGATCGTGACTGCGGCGGATATCCCCGATCACATCACGCTCGACATCTCGAAAGGCACCATCGGCGATGTGTACCACATTTCCGACATCGAACTCCCCAAAGGCACCAAAGCCGTGATCGACCGCGATTTCGTCATCGCAAACATCACCGCACCGGCTGGCCTTGGCAGCTCGGATGATGAAGAAACCGAAGAGGCCGCTGCAGAGGAATAATCCTCAGCCGCCCTGTTCAGGCATGGAAACGCGGGTCCTTTGGGGCTCGCGTTTTTCGTTTTGCCCCCCATTTCCACGCCAAACGTCATGCCCCTGTGATCTCGCCCATTTAGCACGGGCGCATGATGACACAGATTGCCTGCCACCGCGGCGCACGCCTCAGCGCGCCTGAGAACACATTTCCCGCCTTCGAGGCTGCCTTGGCGCAGGGCGGGGATGTTCTTGAATTCGACGTGCGCCAAACCCGTGATGGCGTGCTTTATGTGATGCATGACGAGACCGTGGACCGCACCACCAACGGCACCGGCCCGATCGCCGACATGACATCGAAAGAGGTCGATGCCCTGGATGCGGGCGCTTGGTTCGATGCTCGATTTGCGACAACGCCCGTTCCCCGTCTCGATGCGTTTTTGGACGCCTTCAAATCCCGCGCAGCCTTCTACATCGAAGTCAAATGGGCCGATTGCGACGCCATCGCCCAAATCATCCATCGCCTCGACATCGCCGCACAGTGTTACACCTGCTCCTTTTCGGAACAGATGCACCTCGACATGCTGCGCGCGGCCCCCGATGTCGCCCAGATGGTGCATTGGCGGCGCGCAACGCCTGAGACGCTGATCGACAAATTTGACGCCACCATCGTCGAATTCTATGCCTGCGATGACGCCAAGAATGATTTCACCCTTGAAAACGTCCGGGCGGCACAGGCGGCAGGGTTGGCCACGCAGGTCTATTCCGACGCAGTCTCGCCCGCGCTTTTTGCCCAGATCCGGGATTGGGGCGTTGGGTGCCTCAACACCGATCACGTCTCGGCCTTTCATGCCTTTCGCACCTCTCAGGACTCGCCAAAAGCGCCATGACACGCTAGGTCTTCGCCAAAGGAGACTGTCATGCGTTTGTTTGTCGGCCTCGGAAATCCGGGCACGAAATATGCGGGAAACCGCCACAATATCGGCTTTATGGTTGTGGACCGGGTCCAGGAAGATCACGGGTTTGCGCCGTGGCGGTCCAAATTTCAGGGTCAGGTGTCTGAGGGCAAACTTGGGTCCGAAAAGGTGATCCTGATCAAGCCCGAAACCTTTATGAATCTCTCCGGCCAATCGGTGGGCGAGGCGATGCGGTTTTACAAACTCACCCCGGCCGACGTGGTGGTGTTTCATGACGAGTTGGACCTCGCGCCCGGCAAGGTTCGGGTCAAAACCGGCGGTGGCCATGCCGGGCACAACGGGTTGCGCTCTATTCATCAACATATCGGGGCGGACTATGACCGGGTGCGTTTGGGCATTGGCCATCCGGGCCACAAGGACCGCGTTGCCCCCTATGTCTTGTCGGATTTTGCCAAAGCTGATCAGGACTGGCTCGACGATGTGATCCGGGGCTGTTCCGATGGAGCGGCCTCTCTGGCGGCTGGTGATACTGCAAAGTTTTCCAATGCCGTCGCCTTGCGCACAAGCCCGCCCCGGCCCTCGACCGGGACCAAAGCCCGCGCTCCCAAAACCGATGCGCCTGCCCCAAAATCAAACGCGCCTGAGGCACCAAAATCGCCCTTCGACACGCTGCGCGACAAATTCCGCTGATCCTCTCCCCTTGACCACGGTGCCATACCCTCTACCTTGACCCGAAAGGAGATGCGCGATGGTCACCCCCTCCCCTTCGATCAATGTTCTGGGCGGCGCTTTGGCGCCCTGCTCCACCGATCCGATGACGGGCTATTTTCGCGATGGCGCCTGCAACACTTGCGCTGAAGATACCGGCTCGCACACCGTCTGCGCGGTGATGACCGGGGAATTCCTCGCCTATTCCAAATATGTCGGAAATGATCTGTCGACACCGCGACCGGAGTTTGGCTTTGTCGGCCTCAAACCGGGGGATGCATGGTGCCTCTGTGCCGCACGTTTTTTTCAGGCCCATGATGAAGGCTGTGCGCCCAAAGTCTCTTTGGCCTCGACCCATGTCCGCGCGCTTGAGATTGTGCCTCTTGAGGTGCTCAAAGCCCACGCCATTGAGACGCTCTAGGCGGCTTCATCGTCGCGCAATGTCTCGACCGTGACGCCATCCATCAGATCATCGATGAACAAGCTCAGCAGTTGCGCAGCACCACTTACGCCCGCTTTGCGGTAGACTGCGCCCATCTGTGCCTTGACCGTGCCTTCCGATGTGGCACGCACTGCCGCGATATCAGAAATGGACAGGCCCTTGATCAAAAACAACGCCACATCGCGTTCGGCGGGCGTCAGCGACCAGATCGCAAACCGTTCCTCCAACACATCAACAAAGGCCGATGAGGCGCGGCGCAATTTATCCTCGGCCCTTTGCCGGTGACGCAACGAGCGATTCAGAGCAATGCCCCCCAGCCCAAGGCCAAGGAGCAGCCCAACAGCGGCCAAAATTTCAATAAGCTCACGGGTTTGCCATGCGATCGGGCTGGCACGAAGGCCGATCACAGATCCAAGAATGTCCGACACAAAGAAAAACGCGCAGATGGCCTGCACGATGAAAATGGTCAAAATTATGTAGCGTTCTTGCAAACGCGTCCCTCCCCTTGCCGCATAAATGGCTGTGCGGCCCCTGCTCAGTCCTCGCTGTCGTCGTCAGACTCGTCGTCGTCTCCACCATCATCCTCTTTGTCGCTCTCGTCGCGACTATCCTCGCGGTCTTCGCGGTCTGAGGAGCTTTTGTCGTCGTCCTGATCGTCGCTGTCCTGATCGTCGTCGTCCTCGGCCTCATTGCCCTCATCAGGCGATGTATCGTCCTCCCGCCCGTCACCGGCATCACGCGACCCGGAACTGTCAACAATCCGCGGGGCTTTGTTCCCCACCTCATCCTGCCAGAAATCACGCAAAATTTCGCCAGTGACCGGATTGAGAATGATCTCACGCCTTTGCCCGTTGCCCGTCGCGACAAAGCGCGTCCGCCCCAATAGGGTGCGACCGACTGTGATTTTTTTGAACCCCTGCTGACGCAATTGCGCGAGGATCATATCTTCGGCTGGCTGCGCCAATGCGGCCCCGCCCATGGTGAGCGCCGCAGACAACCCTATGAAAAAGCGTCTTCGATTCATCGTCTATCCTCACCTTGAAAACGTCTCCCGCGCGGTTTCGCGGGGGACGTCATTTTTATCATCTGGCGCGGGGATGCGCCATGCGACAGGCAGATTGTCTGCGCGGCTTAGCGATCATCCCCTTCGTCATCATCGCTGTCATCGCCACCATCATCGTCACTGTCGTTATCGCTGTCATCGTCGTCACTGTCACTGTCGTCACTGTCACTGTCGTCACTGTCATCATTGTCATGAGAGCTGCCACGATCATCATCGCTGTCATCATCGGCCTCATCACGATCATGATCTTCGTCAGCGTAAGTATCGCCGTTATGCTGCTCAATGTCATCAAGCTCATCAGCCAAATCATTGTCAGAAAGCCGCTCGGTCTCACGTTTGCGGATTTGGTTGGTGGCATTGTCAAATGTCACTTCGATCTTTTCACCATCCACAAGCACTTCCACTTTGGTGGTGTTGGCACGGCGTTTGATTTCGATTTTTTGCGCGCCGGGGAACATATCGACGATTTCTTCGGTGGTCATCTCGGCAAATGCCGTGATGGGTACGCCTGCAGCGAGAAAGGCGATGGAGGTCAAAAGTACTTTATGCATGGTCGTTCCTTTCGGAGGAATCAGGTTTCAATGAACGGGGTACGAGAGCACCCCGGAACGACTGCACTCTCACCGACAAACCTTACCGAGTTCTACCAACCACGGGCCTAAACCCGGCCCCATAAACCCCCGCCCCACGACCCTAAACCTGAGTTTAGGGCATGAAAAAGGGCCGCTCCCATTGGAACGGCCCTCATAGCGCATTGATCTCTTTATATTATTTAAGATCGCGACCTTCAGAGCCTGCGATATTCACGCCCAGGTGGCGCGCCACAGTAAAGATGTCTTTGTCGCCGCGCCCACACATATTCATCACGATGATATGGTCTTTGGGCAGGGTCGGAGCCAATTTCATCACATGCGCCAGCGCATGCGACGGCTCAAGCGCCGGGATGATCCCTTCGGTGCGGCAGGAAAACTGAAACGCTTCCAAAGCCTCTGTGTCGGTGATCGAGACATATTTGGCGCGGCCGATGTCATTGAGCCAGGCGTGCTCTGGCCCGATGCCCGGATAGTCCAAACCGGCAGAAATCGAGAAGCCTTCGAGAATCTGCCCATCGTCGTCCTGCAACAAATAGGTGCGGTTGCCATGCAACACGCCCGGACGCCCGCCCGTCAGCGAGGCGCAATGTTCCATCTTCTCGTTCACGCCTTTGCCACCCGCTTCGACGCCAATGATATTGACGCTCTCGTCATCGAGGAACGGGAAAAACAGCCCCATCGCGTTGGAGCCGCCGCCAATCGCCGCGATCACCGTATCGGGCAAACGGCCTTCGCCCTCTTGCTCGGGCAACTGCCACCGGACCTCTTTGCCGATGATGGATTGGAAATCACGCACCATCGCCGGGTACGGGTGCGGCCCCGCCACCGTGCCGATGCAATAAAACGTGTCGCGCACATTGGTCACCCAATCGCGCAGCGCATCGTTCATCGCATCTTTCAACGTGCCGCGACCGGATTTCACCGGCACCACTTCAGCGCCCAAAAGCTGCATCCGAAACACGTTCGGCATCTGCCGTTCGACATCATGCGCCCCCATATAGACCACGCATTTCAGACCGAATTTGGCACAGACCGTCGCCGTGGCAACCCCGTGTTGGCCCGCGCCAGTTTCGGCGATGATCCGGGTTTTGCCCATGCGCCGTGCCAAAATGATCTGGCCCAGCACGTTGTTGATCTTATGTGCACCAGTGTGGTTGAGCTCGTCACGCTTGAGATAAATCTTCGCGCCGCCCAACTCTTCGGTCATTTTTTGCGCGTAGTAAAGCGGGCTCGGGCGACCGACATAGTGTTTCCACAGATCTTCCATTTCGGCCCAAAATTCGGGATCGACCTTGGCTTTCTCATATTCCTCTTCGAGTGAGAGGATCAGCGGCATCAGTGTCTCAGACACGAACCGCCCGCCGTAATTGCCAAAGCGGCCCTTTTCGTCAGGGCCATTCATGAAGCTGTTGAAAAGATCGTTCATCGCGATGCTCCTTTGCGGATCCACATGGATGTAGCTCACAGGCGCGGGCCGGTAAAGCGCGCCCGTCTTCATTGCAGGGAAAATACTCGAAAAAGCCGGTCAGGCGTCCCGAATGGCGGCCATAAAGGCACGGATTTTGGCGGGATCCTTCACCCCCGGTGCGCTTTCAACACCGGACGAGAGATCAACCTGTTTCGCGCCGGTCGTTTGGATCGCAGAAACCACATTCTCCGCCGTCAGGCCACCGGCCAACATCCATGGCGCATTCCAGGCACGTTTGGAAATCAACCGCCAATCAAAGGAAAGACCATTTCCGCCGGGAATAACCGCACCTTTCGGGGCTTTGGTGTCGACCAAAATCTGATCCGCTACCATGCCATAGGCATCCAAGGCGGCCAAATCTTCAGGTCCAGAAACCCCCACAGCCTTCATCACCGGCAAGCCATAGCGCGCACGGATGTCCGACACCCGCTCAAGGCTTTCCGTGCCGTGAAGTTGCAGCATATCGAGCGGCACCTGATCGGTGATCCGGTCCAGTTCCGCATCGGTGGCATTCACCACCAAAGCGACCTTGGCCACGCCCATAGGCACCTCAACCGCCAGCGCGCGCGCTTTGGGGATATCGACATAGCGGGGGGATTTCGGAAAAAACACAAAGCCCAAGTATTGCGCCCCGGCCTCAACAGCCACGTCGACCGTCTCGGGCGTGCTCAGCCCGCAAATTTTGACGCGTGTGTCCATGGACCTGTTCTAGTGCAATCAGTTTTCCAAAAGTGCCAGGACTTCGTCGCCCTCACTCTTGGCTTTGGCTGTTTTCAGCTTGTCGACTTCACGCGCCAGTTTTTCTTTTTCGCGCTTGTGGCCCGAAGCCGCGGAGCGGTGTTTATACTCGCGCATATATTCCCAGACAAACCCGATCAAAAGCCCGGCCACGATCGCGCCAAAGATCACCACAAACATCGGCAAGCTCAAGGTCAGGGACAGGCCTGTGAGGCTGGCCAGATCTGCGGGCAAAAGGTGGAGCACAACGACATCGCGGTTGGCCAAGGCCACAGTCACCAGCACAACGGCAAGCGCCGCGAGAAACGCGTAACGGATGTAGCGCATCAGCGCCCCCTTCCTCTATGTCAAAACTCACTCGCCGTTTAGACGATCGCGCAACAGCTTACCAGTTTTGAAAAACGGCACATGCTTTTCATCAACCGGAACGCTTTCGCCAGTGCGCGGATTGCGCCCCAGTCTTGCATCCCGCTTCTTGACGGAAAAGGCGCCAAATCCGCGCAGCTCGACTCTGTCGCCACGCGCCATCGCTTCGATGATCTCTTCAAAAATCGTGTTCACGATCCGCTCAACGTCGCGTTGATAAAGATGCGGATTCTCATCAGCGATCTTCTGGATCAGTTCAGACCGGATCATGAAGTCCCCCCTTGGTTTGGGCACGTTTCTTTCAAGCGTGACGCCTTTCGTCTGAGATATAGGATCATGCGAAGCGCTGACAACAAACATTGTCATACGGCATTGCACCAAAGCCCAGTTTTCGATTTTTGGCGGAACGCTTTGACGTTCTCATTTGTCCAACGACTATAGGATGGGATCGTTTTGCGGGGAATAGGCTCCGAGACACGGAATGAATTTTTTTACCCCTAATGTGCTGAGATTTAGCCCAAAAATTCGAAAATCTCAGAATTTTTCCCGCCGGGGGCACATCCGGAGGAACGCTGCGCCGCGGCGTGGCCAAGGCGATTCGGGAGAGCTGCCGCAGGGGAAGGCGCCCATCGCGCTCATGCAAAAAGGCCCCGCGATAAAGCAGGGCCTTTTCAAAGTCTTGGTCGCACTTAAGCGATGTGATTATTCGTCGCCGGACTTCAGAGCCGCGCCGAGGATATCGCCCAAGGACGCGCCAGAAGCGGAGGAGCCATATTGTTCGACGGCTTCTTTTTCTTCGGCGATTTCGCGTGCTTTGATCGACAGACCCAAACGACGGGTTTTCTGATCAACGTTGGTCACGCGCACATCGAGGTGATCCCCGATCTGGAAGCGCTCAGGACGCTGATCGGCACGATCACGGGAGAGGTCGGAGCGGCGGATGAAGGATTTCGCGCCTTCATATTCCACTTCGATTCCGCCTTCTTCGATCGCGGTCACAGTCACGGTGATGATCGAGCCGCGTTTCACGCCCTCAACCGCACCGGAGAAGCTGTCGTCGAGACCTTTGATGGAGAGAGAGATACGCTCTTTCTCAACATCGACCTCGGTGACAACGGCTTTGACCATGTCGTTCTTGTGGTAGTTCTGGATGGCGTCTTCGCCACGCTCGTCCCACGAGAGATCGGACAGGTGAACCATGCCGTCGATGTCGCCCGGCAGACCCACGAACAGACCGAATTCGGTGATGTTCTTGACTTCGCCTTCGACAACGGTGCCTTCCGGGTGGGTCTCAGCAAAGAGTTCCCACGGGTTGCGCATGGTTTGTTTGAGACCGAGGGACACGCGACGTTTCGCGGTGTCGATTTCGAGAACCATGACTTCCACTTCTTGGCTTGTGGACACGATTTTGCCCGGATGGACGTTTTTCTTGGTCCAGGACATTTCGGAGACGTGAACAAGGCCTTCGACGCCCGGCTCAAGTTCCACAAATGCGCCGTAATCGGTGATGTTGGTCACGCGGCCCATGTGAACGGTTTCGAGCGCGTATTTGGTCTCAACAGCATCCCACGGATCGTCCTGCAGCTGTTTCATGCCGAGGGAGATACGGTGGGTTTCTTTGTTGATCTTGATCACCTGAACCTTGATCGTTTCGCCAATGGCGAGGATCTCGGACGGGTGGTTCACGCGACGCCATGCCATGTCGGTGACGTGCAACAGGCCGTCAACGCCGCCGAGGTCCACAAACGCACCGTATTCGGTGATGTTTTTGACCACGCCGTCAACTTCCTGACCTTCGGTCAGACCGCCAATGACTTCTGCGCGCTGTTCTGCACGGGATTCTTCAAGGATCGCACGACGCGACACAACGATGTTGCCACGACGACGGTCCATTTTGAGAACCTGGAACGGCTGCTTGAGACCCATGAGCGGGCCAGCGTCGCGCACGGGGCGCACGTCAACCTGGCTGCCCGGAAGGAACGCAACAGCGCCGCCGAGGTCGACCGTGAAGCCGCCTTTGACGCGACCAAAGATAACGCCATCGACGCGCTCTTCGGATGCATAGGCTTTTTCCAAACGATCCCAGGCTTCTTCGCGGCGGGCTTTGTCACGCGAAATGACAGCTTCGCCACGGGCGTTCTCGACACGGTCGAGGAACACTTCGACCTCGTCACCAACGGCAACGGAGGGAGCTTCACCAGGATTTGCGAATTCTTTAAGATCGATGCGGCCTTCCATTTTGTAGCCGACGTCGATGATGGCTTGGCCTGCTTCAATCGCAAGAACCTTGCCGCGGACAACCGAGCCTTCTGCCGGGGTGTCAATTTCGAAGCTTTCATTCAAGAGGGCTTCGAAGTCCTCCATAGATACGTTCTGAGCCATGTGGTCTCAATTTCCTTTTCAAACGTTTATACGGGCCATGCGGTTGTCTCCGCCGGTCTTCAATTACGATTTGCCTGCTCATTCTTCGAACACGAAACCATCAGGGTGAGTATCGCCCCAACCCCGATTCATTGGCTTTGTGCTACCTGATTGCCTCGTTAGCAGTCGCGCATATAGGAGAGTTTCTCCGGTTTTGCAAGAAATGATGCCCCGCCATGCGATCTACAGCCTGATGGCACATCCAATCCTCGTGACCCCCGTGCTGAGAATCAATGCCAGATAGACGCTCAGATACACACATTGGGGATTCACCGTGCGGGTTCACTTCGCCCAAAATGACTATAATAATGCTGAAAATTTATCTCAAAAACAACAAATTGCTTAGATTTACGGCCAATCAACAGTTGCGCGCCATAATTTCCAATATGGAAACAACCCAGAGAATACAATTTAACCAATTGTTTTATAATACAATTTAACAATAATCACATTCGAATCCAGAATCCGGCGCTCAAATGCATTTGACTCGCCCAATACGTGTAGTCACAGTGATTGTATTCAGAATGAATTTACCATGGAGCACCCATGCCCAGTTCTACGATTGACGCAGTCGCATATAACGGCTCCCTCCTCTCCTTGGATTTGCTCTCGGGATCGCAAACGCTCGTGCTTTCTAGTTTTGGCGGCACCTCTACAGGAACCTTCACAAACGACGACGCGACCTTCGATTCCAATGATGATGGCGTGGCCACGTTCAACGGTGAGACCGTGACATATATCGGGTCTGGGACAGCCACCCCAGGCGTTGAAGTGCTGGGCGTGGTCATCCCGCTTGGTACATCCGTGGACGTCGTCGTTTTTGAAGCTGGCGGCCAAATCTATTTCAGCTACCCGGACGGCCCCCCCAACCTGCTTTCTGCTGTGGCAGTCGTCATTGACCTTTCCCCTGCGCCATACTCGGACTTCACCCCGGTATGTTTTGGCGCTGGCACGCTTATTCTCACCCCCAGTGGAGAGCGTGCCGTGGAGACCCTTCAACCCGGTGATTTCGTACTTGATATTGATGGGTCTCCACAAGAAATCAAATGGATCGGTAAAAAAACGATCCCCCTGCGTGAGATCACCTGCCATGAAACGCGCAAGCGTCTGGCTCCGATCTGCATCCACGCAAATGCGTTTGGACCGGGCCGCCCCCATACGGACCTCTACGTCTCGCCACAACACCGTGTCCTCATCGAGGGTCACGCGGTCGAATTGCTTCTCGGGATGGAGGAAACCCTGTGCCCGGCAAAATCCTTCATCGGGCATCAGGCATCCCAACATCTCGACGCAAATGAAGTGACGTATTACCACATCCTCTGCGACGCCCACTGCGTGATCCACTCAAATGGCCTCGCGACCGAGACCCTTCTCTTGGGTCAAGTTGGCCTTCGTAGCCTCACTTCCGAAGACATTGCAGAAATCATTGCCATTTTCCCGGACATCAGAGGCCTTGATGCCAAATATGTGCTCCCAGCCTACGCTCTCGCAACGAATCGCGAGGCCCGTTTGCTCAGCTGTACAGTCATTTAGAAATAGGCGGCATCTCGCCCACACTCGCAAGATGCCGCCGACACGTCGCCACCCTATAGCCAATTTCAAGCTTTACTCTACCCAATCGAGTAAAAAACAACTATAGGTTTATTAGCTGTAGAATATTATAGTGCAGCTATATCAAATACGCACAGAGAGATCTGCCCAGCTAGGAAAAGTGATCAAATGTGTTTTGATCCAAATCAAAGTCGTGATACGCATCTTGACTATATTTTTATAGGTCTAAATTCGAGGCCAGTACATGTCAGATGGTTACTAAGGCTTGATGGGAATGGATCAGACTATTTTTGCACAGATCGCACAATTGCGAATTTTACTGCACAATATGGAAACGGATTTGGGTCTCAGCACCCTGTCACGGAACGAAAAAGATATTTTTCTTGCGTTCTGTGCCGCATCAAATGCCGGAACATGTACAACCGAACGCGTGCGAGCTCAACCCACCGTGCGGGATGTATCTCAGCCGACGTTTCACCGCGCTCTCAAACGGCTGATCGAAAAAGGATTCATCGAAAAGTCCGACGATCTCCCGCACGGAGCTTACCGGATCAAAGGTCAAAACGTACAAAACACATAACGGCCTTTGTAAAAAATCCAATTGTCAGGGGATGCGCATGTTGAGTTCGACCCGCGTCACCTACTTTGCCATTCTGTCCGTATTGCGCCCGGTCGCGGTTCATAGCGGAGCGTTGTTTTTGGCCATGGCGATCACCTGGCTTGTGATCTCGCCACTCCAAAAACTGATCCTGCCTCAAACAAAGGTGCAAAACATCAGCGCCACCTTGATCTACCTCCCCTTCGGGATCAAAATCATCTCGGCCTTTTTCGAGGGGTGGCGTTCGGTTTTATACTTGCTCCCCGGAGCCGTTCTCTCATCGGTCTTGTTCATGGATTTATCGTGGGCTACAAGCTACGCCTATATTTCATTGTGCATCAGCTATGGAACCGCCCCCCTCATCTTTTCAGCCGTAAACTGGGCATCACACTGCGTGCATCATCCAGCCCCACGCCCGGAACTGAGCTGGCGCAAACTGATCGCTGTGGGGTTTTTGTCCTCCGTCATGATCAGCCTCCTCATCCATATTTTCTACATCTATCCCAACACGCAGTCAGTCGACATTCGGATCAATGCCATCAAGTTCGCGCTGGGTGACATGCTTGGACTTATTACCGTTTTGTTGCTTCTGCCACCTGTCTTGAATTTCGTGCTGCTTCATCGCATAAAATCAAGATAACCCCTCTTAATCAGAGGGCCCCGCACAAAAAGGCCGGGACTGATACCATCAGTCCCGGCCTTGTCGCATCTTGGATTCAATTGATCTCGGTGATCAAATCTTCCGCCAGTTTGCGTACTTTTTTCATCGGAGCCAACCAGTCGCCCTCCTCAGCACGGGTGCCCAGCGGCAGGATCACAACGGTTTTCAGACCCTTGTCTTTCAGCCCGAGAATCTCATCGAATTGCGCCGGGTCAAAGCCTTCCATCGGCGTGCTATCGACGCCCAGTTCGGCGGCAGCGGCCAAGGCAAAGCCCAATGCGATATAGGTCTGACGCGCGGCATGTTCGAAGTTCACATGATCTTCACGCGGCAAATACATGGATTTGAGGTTGTTGTAATAGCCTTCCAACATCTCGCGGGTGCCGGGACGCTCATCCGCATGTTGGTCCACAATGGCGTCGATGCGTGCATCGTTATAGCCATCAAAAGCTGCAAAAACCAAAAGATGCGAGCCATCGGTCAGTTGTTCTTGACCATAGGCCGCGGCTTTGAGTTTTGCACGCAGCTCCGGATTGCGGATCACAAAGAGGTGGAACGGCTGAAGCCCGGAAGAGGTCGGCGCTTTACGGATCGCTTCGACGATCTGGGCAACCTTGTCTTCGGAGACGGGTTTGGACGGGTCCATTTTTTTGGTGGCGTAGCGCCAGTCGAGCTTATCAAGAAACATCAATTCAGTCCTTTGGTGGGTGGAAATGGCACGCGTGCTCTGCATGTCTTACGCTCAAATATGGGCCAAATACCCCATCATACAAGCGCACATCCCTCACAGAGTATCATGTCCAGGAACCCACTAACAAATTGATAGAAAAAGAAAAAACTGACAATGGTGCAAGCGCGCTCAGTCGCTGCGCGCCAATGCGCAGGCCGCAAACACCCCTCCCCCCATCTTATCCCCTACGGCGGGCCTCAATCAGCGCCACGACCTGTGCCACCGCCTCGTCAATGCTCATCTCGGAGGTGTCTATCAGCACCGCATCTTTGGCCGCCGCCAATGGGGCGGTGGCCCGCGCGCTGTCACGCGCATCCCGTTCGCGCAGGTCCTCAAGCACCTGTTCCAGAGTGACCCTTTCACCCTTCCCCCGCAATTCCGCATGGCGTCTTTGCGCACGCACCTCATCGGTGGCCGTGACGAAAAGTTTCACTTCCGCGTCCGGGCAAATCACCGTGCCAATGTCGCGCCCGTCCAAAACCGCCCCCCCTTCACGCCGCGCAAACGCCTGTTGAAAATCAACCAATGCCGCGCGCACCTCGGGTTCCGCCGCCACGCGGCTTGCCGCCTGTCCCGCGTCGCCTGTGCGCAAATCATTGCGTTTGAGATCCTCGGCGCGCAGGTTTTGCGCCGCCTCAAGCGGTGAGAGGCCCTGAAAGGTCTTCACCCCTGTCGCGCGATAGAGCAAGCCGGTGTCCATATGAGCGAAGCCAAAATGATCTGCGACCGCCCTGGCGATCGTGCCTTTTCCAGCGGCGGCAGGTCCATCAATTGCGACGCAAAAACTCATGGCGTTTTCCTTCTAAGGGAGGTTCACGCTGCCCGCTCACGCGCGCAAGGTCAAGGGCCTCAGTTGTTCCGCGTGATCGCAGCACCTAGGCCCGCCATCAATTTCTCAAACACCGGGAAAGAGGTGGCAATCGGACTGCCGTCATCCACGGTGACAGCCTGCTCAGAGGCCAGCCCCATGACCAAAAACGACATCGCGATCCGGTGATCGATATGGGTGGCACAGGTCGCGCCACCTTTGACGCCCTTGGCGCCACGCCCATGCACGATCAGCGTGTCGTGATCCTCTTCGATCTCCACACCGCAGGCCTCAAGTCCGCGCGCCATGGCATCAATCCGGTCGCTTTCCTTCACCCGCAATTCCTTGACGCCGCGCATCACCGTCGTGCCTTCGGCAAAGGCCGCGACGACGGAAAGGACCGGGAATTCGTCGATCATCGAGGCGGCGCGGTCGGGCGGGACCTCGATGCCTTTGAGTTTGGAATATTTCACCCGCAGATCGGCAACGGGTTCGCCGCCCTCGGTCCGTGGGTTTTCAAAGCTGATATTCGCGCCCATTTCAACCAATGTGGTGTAAAGCCCGTTGCGGGTCGTGTTCTGGCTGACCCCCGGCACAAACACTTCGGACCCCTCGACGATCAGCGCCGCGCAGACCGGGAAGGCGGCGGAACTTGGATCACGCGGCACCGCGACCTCTTGCGGGGTCAATTCCGGCCGACCCGTCAGAGTGATCTTGTGATAACCCTCCGGTGTGGTCTCGGTGCTAAGTTCTGCGCCAAATCCCACCAACATCCGTTCGGTGTGATCGCGGGTCATTTCCTTTTCGATCACCACGGTCTGCCCCGGCGCGTTCAACCCGGCCAGCAACACCGCCGATTTCACCTGTGCGCTTGGCACCGGCGTTTCATATTCGACCGGCACAGGCTCCGCCGCACCGATCAGCGTCAGCGGCAGCCGCCCCTGCGAACGGCCAACGGAGCGCGCGCCAAACAGCGCCAAAGGATCGGTCACCCGCCCCATCGGACGCTTGCGCAACGATCCATCTCCGGTGAACGTGGTGCAAAAATCATGGGTCGCGACCGCCCCCATGATCAGGCGCACGCCAGTGCCGGAATTGCCGCAATCAATCACATCGGCTGGCTCGGTAAAGCCGCCAACGCCGACCCCATGCACGGTCCATTCACCTGCACCTTCGCGGACCACATCCGCACCCAGCGCCTGCATCGCTTTGGCGGTGTCCAACACATCCTCACCCTCCAAAAGCCCGGTGATCTTGGTCTCGCCCACGGCCATCGCGCCAAAAATCAGCGCCCGGTGGGAAATGGATTTATCCCCCGGCACCGCCGCCGTGCCCTTGAGGGGGCCGGATTTGCGCGCGGTCATCGGGATCGGGGTGCCATGGCTCGACATGTGTCTCTCCTCACATTCTTCGCAGACCTGATAGCGCAACCCTGCGGCCCGGTCTACCGCGTCTTCGTCAGGGCAGGCCGCTTGCGCACACCCAAGCGAAACCGGCGCGAAATGACTGCGCCTCAGACCTTGCGAAATGTCATGTAATGTGGCGTGCGACCTTCGCGAATGGCCTTTTGTTCATAGCGCGTTGAGGGCCAATCAGCCCATGGTTTACGCCACTCCTCCGGGCCCTCGGCCAGCCATTCAAACCCGGCTTGCGGCACCTCTTCCATGGTTTGACGCACATAGTCCGGGATGTCGGTCGCGACCCGGAATTCGGCACCGGGTTTGAGAACCCGGTGCAGCGGTTCAAGATGTTCGGCGGTGACGAAACGGCGACGATGGTGACGCTTTTTCGGCCAGGGATCGGGGTAATTCAGGAACGCTTTTTCAATGCAACCATCAGGCAACACGTCAAACAGATCGCGGACATCGCCCGCATGGATTGAGGCGTTTTTGACCTCAGGCGCGCGCCGCAGCCGTCCCAAAAGCGCCGCCACCCCATTCACATAGGGCTCGCAACCGATAAGTTCGACATCGGGATAGGTCTTGGCCATATGCACCAAATGTTCGCCGCCGCCAAAGCCGATCTCAAGCCAGATCGGTTTGCCGCCATAGCGCGCGGCCAAGTCAAGCGGCGTGCGGTCGGGGTTCTCTTCCCAAGTCACTGGGCCGGGCGACAGGCCGTCTAGGTCCTCGACGAGGTAATCCTTTTGCGCCTGATTGAGCGTCTTGCCATGGATGCGACCATAGAAATTGCGCCACGGCGCGCCAGAGTCATGCGTAGCGGAGGCATGTGGATCATCGGACTGTGCCATCGTCGGATCGTCAGACTGGCCGTCAGATTGGACCCCGGATGTGTGTTTGCTCGTATCAGACATGAAAACCCCGCCTCTTTCAGCCGGGCTTTTGCCAAGTTTTCGCCGCGAGAGCAAGCCGGGACACGGCCGTCACCCGCGTCCGCGATAGGGTGGCACGCCTTGTTCGGGGATCCAAACGTCTTTTGGCTCCGGCCCGGTGGCCCAAAACACATCAATCGGAATGCCGCCACGCGGATACCAATAGGCACCGATGCGCAACCATTCCGGGTCCAGAAGCTCGGCCAGACGTTTGCCGATATAGACCGAACAATCCTCATGAAACGCGCCGTGATTGCGAAATGAGCCGAGGAAAAGTTTCAGCGATTTGCTCTCAACCAACCAATTGCCGGGAATGTAGTCGATCATCAGATGACCGAAATCCGGCTGCCCCGTCATCGGGCAGAGCGAGGTGAATTCCGGCGCGGTGAACCGCACCACGTAGCGCTCACCCGCGTGGGTGTGCGGCACCCGCTCCAACACCGCCTCTTCTGGCGAGGCGGGCAATGCGGTTGCGCCGCCAAGTTGAGTCAAATGCGATGTATCGGTTGTGACCATGAGGTGCCTCCCATCAAAAAGGGGCGAGAAATCCCGCCCCGTTGATTTTATATTTCAAAACGTCCCGGCTCTCAAACAGCGTTTGCCAAAGCCTCTGCCAGATCGGTGCGTTCCCATGAAAACCCGCCATCCGCGTCCGGCGCACGGCCGAAATGGCCATAGGCCGCGGTGCGTTGGTAGATCGGCTTGTTCAGATCGAGATGGGTACGGATGCCGCGCGGAGTGAGGTCCATGACCTTTGGGATCGCCGCTTCGATCTGAGACGGCTCGACCTTCCCCGTGCCATGCAAATCGGCGTAAATCGACAAGGGCGCGGCCACACCGATCGCGTAGGAGAGCTGAATCGTGCATTTGTCGGCAAAGCCTGCGGCCACAACGTTTTTCGCCAAATAGCGCGCGGCATAGGCGGCGGAGCGGTCCACTTTGGTTGGATCTTTGCCCGAAAACGCGCCGCCGCCATGCGGCGCGGCACCGCCATAAGTGTCGACAATGATTTTGCGTCCGGTCAGACCCGCATCGCCATCGGGGCCGCCGATGACGAATTTCCCAGTCGGGTTGACGTGCCAGATCGTGTTGGCGGTGAGCCACCCGTCGGGCAGCACCTCTTCGATATAAGGGGCCACAAGCGCGCGCACATCGTCCGAAGTCATGGTCTCGTCCAAATGCTGGGTCGAGAGCACGAGGGAGGCAATTTCCACTGGGAGACCATCGCGATACCGCACTGAAAGCTGGGCCTTGGCGTCAGGGCCAAGCGCGGGTTCGGTGCCGTTTTTGCGCACTTCGGCCAAACGGCGCAGCATCGCGTGGGAATATTGGATCGGCGCGGGCATAAGCGCCTCTGTTTCATTGGTCGCGAAACCAAACATGATGCCCTGATCGCCCGCGCCCTCATCTTTGTTGCCAGAGGCATTGACGCCCTGCGCGATATGAGCGGATTGTTCGTGGAGGTAGTTTTGCACCTCCAGCGTTTGCCAATGGAATTTATCCTGCTCATAGCCGATGTCGCGCACGCAGTCGCGCACAATGCCATCGACCTTTTCCATATACGCGTGGAGTTTATCCTGATCGGACAGGCCCACTTCGCCGCCGATGATCACACGGTTGGTGGTGGCAAAGGTTTCACAGGCGACCCGCGCTTCGGGTTCCTCGGCGATAAACGCATCTAGCACAGCGTCGGAAATACGGTCACAGACCTTATCAGGGTGACCTTCGGACACAGATTCCGAAGTGAAAACGAAGTCTTTACGGGACATGTGGGTGGTGCTCCATTGGTTCATGTGTCCCGCACGCCAGGAAGCCGTTGTGCGGGTCGATACTTAAAATGCGATATAGTTGCCCTACGCAAGGGTCAATCGGTTTTTCGGGTTCTGCGATCACGTTGTCCCTGTCCTGTGCCCAGTCTTGAGACGCTCAGACCTGATACCATCAAAAGAGTTAACAAACCCAAAAGGGCCGTCTCACCATAGCGCATATAGAGCGTTTTTGGTAAAGCCCCCGGTAGGGTGGAAGTTACCGCCCCCGATGTGCCCAATGGGATCGCAACACGGATGTCGCCATGCGCATCAATCACCGCAGAAATTCCGGTGTTGGCGGCACGGACCATCGGCAGGCCGGTCTCAATCGCGCGAAACCGGGCTTGGGCCAAGGCCTGTTGCGGGCCGGAAAACGTGCCGAACCACGCGTCATTGGTCATTTGCAGTAGCCAGTCCGGGCGCTCATCCGTGCGCAGATCACGCGGAAAAATCGCCTCGTAACAGATCAAAGGCAGCGCCAAACCGGTGCCGCCCGTGTCGATCAGTCGCGGTCCCGGCCCCGCCGAATAACCATAGCCCTCCTGTGCGGTAAAGGCGCGCAGACCGATCCGCTCCAACAGTGCGGGCATCGGCATATATTCCCCGAAGGGCACGAGGTGGTGTTTGTCGTAAATCTCTTGCGGCTGGCCATCATGGCCGACCAGAACGGCGGAATTATAGCCCTGATAGCCCTCGACCCGGTTCAGCCCGACAATGGCGCGTGCGGGAGAAACATTCTGAGCGATTTCAGTAAGATAAGGATCGGCGGCCCAAAGCGGCACAGAAACGGAGGTTTCCGGCCAAATCACCAGATCGGCCCCCTCTGGCGCACTTAATCTCAGGGCGCGTTCATAAAAGGTCCAGACCAGTTCGGGGTCCCATTTCTCCCGTTGTGGCGCATTGGGTTGCACGACGCGGATCGACTGTGGCCGATCCTGTGGCAGCGGCTGTGACAGGCGGGCCCATCCGTATCCATAGGCCAAGATCATCAGGATCAGAGCCGCCCCGCCGGTGAGACCCGAGCGGCGCAGCACCGCACGCGCCACCAGTGCCGCCCAAGCGAAGGTCAATGCAGTCAGAGCATAGGGGCCGATGAGGCTTGCAAGCTGCGCCGGGGCTTGATCAAGCCAGATATAGCCGGGCATTGCCCATGGAAATCCGGTGAACAGATGCCCGCGCGCCAATTCGGCCAGCCCCCAAAATGCCACCAAACCTGGCAAGCCCAGCCTGAGCCTTTTGGCCGCATAAAAAGCCAGCGCCCAAAACAGCGCCAAGCCGCCACACATGAAAAACAGCGCGAAGGGGATCATCCCTGCATGGCGCACGGGATCGACGAGAAAGGGATTCACCAGCCATGTGAGCGACATCAAAAAGGCGCCAAAACCGACCGTCCAGCCGCGCCACGCCGCCTCTCCCGCAGTGAGTGCCTCGGACCACGACAGCACCGCCATGACCAATCCCGTCAGCGCCAATGGCCAGGCGCTTAACGGCGCCTGCCCCAAAGCCACCAAGACCCCCGCCGCCAAGGCAAACAGCCGCGGCGGAGCAAACCCGCGCCGCAGCACAGGGATCACGCGCATGGTTTAAGCCTCTGCTTTCGGTTTGACCGCCGAGGGCAAGCGCACGCGAATGCGTTTGATCCGTCGCGGGTCGGCGTCAATGATTTCAAACTCCGCACCAGAGGGATGCGGGATCACCTCGCCACGCGCCGGTACCCGACCGCAGAGCAAAAAGACCAAACCGCCCAAAGTGTCGATCTCTTCTTCGTCCTCTTCCGTCGTCAGGCGCATGTCAATCGCGGCTTCGAATTCATCCAGCGGCGCTTTGGCTTGGGCGACAAACACCCCCGGCGCGGATTGGGTCCAAAACACATCCTCGTCGATGTCATGTTCGTCCTCAATCTCGCCAATGACCTGTTCGACCAGATCTTCGAGCGTGACCAACCCGTCCACCCCACCATATTCGTCAATCACCAAGGCCATATGCATCCGGTCGCTTTGCATTTTCTGCAACAGCACACCGATCGGCATGGAGGGTGGCGCGTAGAGCAGCGGGCGCAACATCTTTTTGAGGTTGAAACGCTCGCCCTTGCCATTGAAGCCGTGATTGAGGGCAAAATCTTTCAGGTGAACCAAGCCCACCGGCGTGTCCAACGTGCCCTTATAGACCGGCAATCGCGTCATTCCGCTCTCGCGGAACACCTCGACCAGATCGTCCTTTTTGATATCAGATGGCACAGCAACGATTTCGGCCTTTGGAATGGCCACGTCATCGACGCGCATCCGGCGCAGGTTCATCATGCCGGGACGCGGGGTCAGTGCCGTTTGGGGCACAGATTTTGCCCCGGCTGCATCCGTTTGTGTGGCGGGTTTGGAAGAAAACGCCTTTGCCATCCGACCCAGCCATTTTGAGCGTTTGCGCGCCGTGGCTCGGGGTGTGGTCTGCGTTCTACTTATGGGGTCCGTCGGCGCGCTCTGCGCTGCCGTAGAAGACCCAGGCTCGGTGTCGCCCATGCGTCCTTTCCAGAAATCAAATCTATCGGTTTGCGGCCCAAATCGACCGTTCGCCTAATATGGGTCTTTGATACCCATGGTTGCAAGTATCTCGGTCTCAATGCCTTCCATAATCGCGGCATCTTCGTCCGTTATGTGATCATAACCCAACAGATGTAACAGTCCATGAACAAGCAAATGGGTCACATGATCGTTAAATGGCGTGCCGCCCGCCTTGGCCTCAGCGGCGCAGGTCTCATAGGCGATGGCAATATCTCCCAGTTCGATTTCCATGCCCGGCATGTCAGGTTCGGGCATATCGGGACGCGCGCCGGGGGTGGCGCGCTCCTCGGAGGGCCATGACAAAACATTGGTGGGCGTCGGTTTTTCGCGAAATTCGGCGTTCAATTCGGCAATGCGCGCATCATCACAGGCCAAAACCGCAACCTCGCAGAGATCCGGGTCCAACCCGAGAAAAGCCAAGGTCGCATGTTCTGCGGCCTCGGCCAAATCATCCAACCCCGCCTCTTGCCAGCGCGGGTCTTCATATACGACGTCTATGGTCATCTTTTGCGGTCATCTTGCCCAAACGAGGTGCGCGTTACTGCGCTTCATCTGCCTCATAGGCCTCAATGATCGCGGCGACAAGCGGATGTCGCACCACATCCTTGGAGGTGAAATAATTGAACGACACTTTTTGAATGCCCGCCAGCACCCGCTCGGCATCGCGCAGCCCAGATGGCACACCGCGCGGCAGGTCGACTTGCGAGCGGTCGCCGGTGATCACCATACGAGAGCCTTCGCCCAGACGGGTGAGGAACATTTTCATCTGCATCGTTGTGGCGTTTTGCGCCTCATCCAAAACCACAAAGGCGCGGCTCAGTGTGCGCCCACGCATAAACGCCAAAGGCGCAATCTCGATGGTCTTTTCTTCGCGCATCTTCGCCACTTGTTTGGCGGGCATGAAATCGTTGAGCGCATCGAACAGCGGCTGCATATAAGGATCGACTTTTTCGTCCTGTGTGCCCGGCAAAAACCCAAGCCGCTCGCCCGCCTCAACCGCAGGGCGCGACAGGATCATTTTATCGACATGGCCGTTGATCAACATGTTCACGCCGACCGCGACCGCCAAATAGGTTTTGCCCGTGCCCGCAGGCCCGATGCCAAAGGCCAACTCATGGTTGAACAGGTTTTGCACATAGGCTTTCTGACCCGGTGTGCGCGGCTCAACAAGTTTTTTGCGGGTCTTGATCTCAACGTCGCTGCCGCGGAACATCTCAATCTGATCGCCCGGCAAACCCTTTTCGACCTCGGCATTGCCCAAGGTGATCATACCGTCGATGTCCCCCGGCTCCACGTCACGCCCGGCTTCCAATTTGCTATAAAGTTCCTGAAGCACCGCCGCCGCGCGACCGCGCGCAGACCCCGTTCCCATCACCGACAACATGTTGCCGCGTCGCACGATCTGCACTTCCAACTTATGCTCGATCTGAGCGAGATTTCTGTCGAACTCCCCACACAGGTCAATCAACAACCTGTTGTCGTGAAATTCGAGAAGCGTTTCGTGGACTGCGTCCTGCGATTTCGGGGGTGTCAGCGCGCTTAGGCCCAAATAATATCTCCGACTCTAGAGGTCCCTATACCCTCATGGTGCCAAGCGATTGCGGTTCTGGCAAGCGGGGACACAAAATCTTCGCATTAGGCCCGGCGGAACCGCGCCCAAAAAACATGCCTGCGCCCAAAAAACATGCAAAAGAAAAGCGGCCACCCCGTATAGGATGGCCGCCATAGATTTTAAATTTTTAGAGGCTTTAGATCGGGTCGCCAAACTTGGAGCCATCTTTATACGGGCCAACGGCTGTGTTAGGCGACGCAATGCCGGAACAGACCGGTTTGCCGTATTTGTCGACGCGTGCGCTCAAATACCCTTCGACACCATCATCGATGATCCAGTGATCACAGCCCTGCGGGTCGATCCAAATCCCGGCCTGAAGCTGCGACAGGTGTTTGCTGTCAAAGCCGCGGTCGACGGTTTTGTCTTTCTTATGGGATTCGTACCCCATGTTGCCAAGGGCAGCTTCCGTACAGGCGGATGTCGCGCCCAAAAGGCCGAGAAGGGCGATTGCTTTCAGTGCTTTCATCGGTCCACTCCTCACTTGATACAGATGATTTCGACGCGGCGGTTTTTCTGCATCCCGGCAGCCGTCGCATTCGAGGCCGCAGGCATACGCTCGCCGTAGCCACGCACATCCGCGATACGCGCGCCGGTGCTTTGGGCGATTTTTGCCACAGCATTGGCGCGGTTGTAGGAGAGTTTCATATTATACTCATCCGAGGCACGGCTGTCGGTGTGACCAATGATGATATAGGCGGTGGCCCCCGCCTGAGCAAAGAAATCGGTCAGACGTTTGCGGCCCGATGCTGAAATAGTGTAGCGGTCGGTGGCAAACAACTGATCCGAATTCATCACCGCACAGGCCTGAACCGGATGACAGGTTGGAATGCCCTGACGATCGACTTTGAGGTCCATATAGCCCTCAACGCCATCGTCCATGACCCAATGCTCACAGCCATCCGGGTCAATCCAGATTGTCGGCGCATAGCGTTCGCCGTTGACCACACCTGAGATCATTTGCGCCTGAGCGGCAGTGCTGAGCGAGAGCCCGGCGATGGCAGCACAGGCCATCACCGCCCGCCCTTTTTCAAGAAATGCGTTGATCACGTCTTTCGTCCCCCAATGGTCCCGTTTTCGGGCCAATTTAACCCCACCCGAGCGGCACTTTGGTTGCCGCGCGTTATTCACCATAAATATGTCTAAATGATAGCAAACTTCGTTGGTTTGTGAAGGAAAAATACCATATATTGTATCTTCGCCCGCAACGAAGCGTGCATTTTTTGGCGATTGTTGCGCACATGGTGCGCCACGCGCCAAAAAAACTATCGTAACGTCAACGGCTTGGCTTAACCAAGAACAACACCGGACAAAGAATTGGTCCGACTCTCGATGATTCTCACCCGGCGCATCTCACCGATTTGCACCGTTGGGTCGGTGACATGGACCGCGTGAAGATACTCGGATTTGCCGCCCATTTGATCGGCCTGCCGTCCGGTTTTCTCAAACAAAACCGACACATCGCGGCCAATCATCGCGTCTTGGAACGCGCGTTGCTGCTGTGTGATCAGCTCTTGCAGGCGCTGAAGCCGCTCTGAGGCGACATCGAAATCGACCATCTTATCGCCCTTCTCAGCGGCGGGCGTACCGGGGCGCGGCGAGTATTTGAACGAATAGGCAGAGGCGTAATTGACCTCGCGCACCAGATCCATCGTTGCCTCAAAATCCGCATCCGTCTCACCGGGGAAGCCAACGATAAAATCGCCAGACAGCGCGATGTCCGGCCGCGCCGCGCGGATGCGCTCGATCAGGTGTAAATACGACTCTGCCGTGTGCTTGCGGTTCATCGCCTTGAGGATTTTATCCGAACCCGATTGCACCGGCAAATGCAGGTAAGGCATCAATTTTTCGCAATCGCCATGGGCGGCGATCAGGTCGTCTTCCATGTCATTCGGGTGGCTCGTGGTAAACCGAATGCGCTCCAATCCATCGACCTTGGCCAACTCGCGAATGAGCTTGGCCAGCCCCCAAGTCCCGCCCTCGAACGCGCCATGATAGGCGTTCACATTCTGGCCCAAAAGTGTGATCTCGCGCACGCCCCGTTCGACCAGATCGCGCGCCTCGCTCATCACGCGCTCCGCCGGGCGCGACACTTCGGCCCCACGCGTATAGGGCACAACGCAGAAGGCACAGAATTTGTCACAGCCCTCTTGCACCGTCAAAAACGCCGCAGGCGCGCGTTTGGCTTTGGGCCGGGCTTTGAGATGTTCAAACTTGTCCTCTTCGGGGAAATCGGTGTCGAGCGCGGTTTGACCATTCCCGGCTTTCGCCTCCATCTCTGGCAGGCGGTGATAGGATTGCGGCCCCACCACCAGATCGACCATCGGCTGCCGTCGCATGATCTCCGCGCCCTCGGCCTGTGCCACACACCCGGCCACGCCGATTTTCAAATCGGGATTGGCGATCTTGAGGTCTTTGTAGCGCCCCAATTCGGAATAGACTTTTTCCGCCGCCTTCTCGCGAATGTGGCAGGTGTTCAACAGGATCATGTCCGCCTCTTCCGGGCTCGACACTTCGACATAGCCCGAGCCGCCAAGGCTTTCGGCCATGCGTTCGCTGTCATAGACATTCATCTGACAACCATAGGTCTTGATATAGAGCTTTTTGGTGTTGGCTTTTGTGTCAGACATGACCTTGGGTCCAGGATGATTGGGGAATTTAAGTCGCCTCTCTAGCCCATGAGGGGTGCGGGAGCAAACGGGTTTGTGGGTTGTGGGCGTAGGATCATGCGCCTGACAGGTGCGACCGATCTGCCGCCCTGTCGCGACAACCGCCCAAACTGTTTCCTCAATCCTTGCAATCCCCTCTTCTTCATGGCTTTTTTACTGCTATCGGGGACAGTCACACACACCGCCACCCCGAATAGGGACAGTTTATGCGTTACGATAGCCTCGACACTTTTCTTTCCGATGGCAAAGAGGCCCTGATCAAAGGGCCGGTCGCGATGGTCTTTGCCGAAGATCTGGTCGAGGTGGACACGACCCTGCGCCATCATATCACGCTTGGGTTCAAAGCCGTGCTGTTGTTTGCGCCCGATGAGCTGACGCTGCCTGAGGGGCTTGAGCTACAAATTCACCGCATCCGCTACGCCACCCGCGCGCCCAATATGCTGACCCAAGCGGTCAATCGCCTCATCGCGGCGGCGCCGGGGATTTGGATGTATTATTGCTACAACGCCGAATACCTGTTTTTCCCGTTTTGCGAGACCCGCAGTATCACCGACATGCTGACCTTCCACACCGAGGAACGCCGCGGCGGGATGTTGACCTATGTGGTGGATCTGTATGCGGGTGATTTGCATGACGCGCCCAATGCGGTCTCGCTCGAAGATGCCTGTCTCGACAAATCCGGCTATTACGCTTTGGGCCGCATGGACGCCGCAGGTCATCCAAAAGAACGCCAACTCGACTTTTTCGGCGGGCTGCGCTGGCGGTTTGAGGAACATATTCCCGCCAACCGCCGTCACATCGACAGGATCGCAATCTTCAAAGCGAAAAAAGGCCTCACCCTGTCGGAAACCCACCTGTTCAACGAGGAAGAATACAACACCTACGCCTGCCCCTGGCACCATAATCTCACAGCGACCATCGTGTCCTTTCGCACCGCCAAGGCGCTCAAAACCAACTCCGGCTCGACCTATGACATCGACAGTTTTCGTTGGCACAATTCGACCGAATTCGAATGGCACAGCCAACAGTTGCTCGATCTGGGCCTGATGGAGCCGGGACAGTGGTTTTAATGGGGTTTTAACGGGATTTTAGCCGCTTTGGCGACGGAACCCACCCTTTACATCTGCTTCAAAGCCCTTATCTTGAGCCGCAATCGACGAGCACCCGCGCCCAACAGGACCAAAGCGGCCTCAAAATTCACCCGAAATCGCCCAAAATCCACCCGAAATTAAAAGAGTTTTCTGATGTCCGAAGTCAAATCCGGCGACAAAGTTCGCATTCACTACACAGGCACCCTCAAAGACGGCACCGTGTTCGACAGCTCGGCGGGTCGTGATCCGCTTGAGTTCGAAGTTGGGTCCGGCCAAATCATCCCCGGCATGGACAAGCACCTTCCGGGCATGACCGTGGGCGAGAAAAAAACCATCGTCGCCGTGGCAGACGAGGCCTATGGCCCGCGCCATGACGACGCGCAACAACCGGTGCCGCGCGCCCAAATCCCGGCGGAAATCCCGCTCGAAGTTGGTCTGCAACTTCAGATGCAAAGCCCGCAAGGCCAAGTGATCCCGGTCACCGTGGTCTCCGTCACCGACGAAGAGGTCATTCTGGACGCAAACCACCGTTTGGCCGGCGAAGACCTGACCTTTGACATTGAACTGGTCGAAATCGTCTGAAGTCGGCTGAGTATTTTCGCAGCAATGAAGATCAAAGAATGGACAAGGCGGCACCCGCGTGCCGCCTTTTTCGTTGAATTGGCGCGGCTTTAGCGTCAAATGGCGGCATGGGAAAACCGGATCTCTTTTCTGCAGACTGTAGCCGCTGCGCCGCGCTGTGCTGTATGGCCTTGGCCTTTGATCGCGGCGATCATTTTGACCATGACAAAGCGGCAGGTGTGGGCTGTCACAACCTTGCGGGGTTTACCTGTGGCATTCATGGCGATCTGGCGGAGCGCGGCTATTCCGGCTGTATCGCCTTTGATTGCCTAGGGGCCGGGCAACGGGTCACAGAGCTGTTTGAACACGATTGGCGCAGTGACCCGTCCCTGACCGGGCCGATGATCGAAGCGTTTCGCAGGATGCGCGAGGTGCAGGAATTGCGCCAGCTTTTGGCGGCAGCGGCCACCCTGCCCCTCACGGATGCGATAGATGACAGGCGGCTCGACATTTTGGACCAGCTTGCGGATGCGGCGGGCGATCTGGACCGTCTCGAAGAGGTGGACCCGCGCGCCATCCGGGGCTGGCTGCGCGGATTGGCGGAGGTGATCACCCCTGTGGCGGAGGCGTAAACGCCGCACGTTTTTGATCCGCGATCTCGCGATGCACACAGCCCGTCGCGTGATCGTTGATCATTCCCATCGCCTGCATGAAGGCAAAACAGGTGGTCGGGCCGACAAAGTTCCAGCCGCGTTTTTTCAGGTCTTTCGAAAGCCGTTTTGAGGTCTCCGAAATCGACGCCGTTTGCGGTGCGCCGTGTTCGTCAGGCATGGGTTCAAAGGACCAAAAATAGGCAGCAAGCGAGCCTTCGTTCGCCACCATCTCGACCGCGCGGGCGGCGTTGTTGATCGTCGCATTGATTTTGCCACGGTGGCGCACGATGCCTGCATCGGCCAAGAGCCGAGTCACATCCGCCTCACCAAACTGCGCGACTTTGTGAAAATCAAACCCGGCGAAAGCGGCGCGAAACCCTTCGCGTTTGCGCAAAATCGTCCACCAAGACAGGCCGGATTGAAACCCCTCAAGGCAAATTTTCTCAAACAAACGGATGTCATCGGAAACCGGATAGCCCCATTCTTCGTCATGATAGCGAATATATTCGGGATCACTGGCGCACCATGCGCAGCGCGATTGACCATCAGGTCCGGTAAAAAGCTGTGTCACATCGGTCTCCTAAAACGAGTTGCCCCCAAGCATAGAGGGGACCGTGAAATGCCGTGCATGGCCGAAACCTGTCCGCGTTTTGGGACAAACTCAAGCCCCAACAGCCCACTGAGACGCTTTATTTTTGCGGATAGGCGTCCCAAAACGTCTGTGGTGCCTGCCCCGGATTGGAGACACAGACCACCTGATCCGCTTCAAAGGCGTAGCGCGCCAAAAACACCGTCAAATCGGCGGAATAGGCGTAATCCTGGACCGAAACCACCGCCACCTCAGTGGCGCTTTCGCAACTGCCGGAAACGAACCAGACTTGATCAGCGGAATATTGGAGGTCGGTGAAATAGATCGTAAATTCGCCGGGTGTGGTGAGCGTTTCGAATTGAATCGGAACCGCACCTTGCGCCCATAGCGCCATTGGCACCACCGGCATACACAACGTCACGACGCCTGCGCAGATCGAAAATAAGCGCATAAAAACAAGCCTATTCAATAGAATCGCCCGATAGCCCGGCACAGCGGTCAGTGCGAACTCTGAAGTTTGGGGCGTAGACGGATCACCACATCAACAGAGGCGATTTCCATGCCTTCGGGAGCTTTGGGCAGGCGCGCGATTTTTAATTCATCGCTGGGCGCATCGGTCAATGCGCCCTGATCTTCCCAAAAGAAATGCGGGTGCTCATTCATATTGGTGTCAAAATAGGAGCGCGACCCATCAACGGTCACCTCCTGCATCAATCCCGCCTGACAAAACGCCCGCAGCGTGTTGTAGACCGTCGCCAAAGACACTTTTTCGCCCGCATCGCGCGCAGCGGCAAACAGGCTTTCGGCGGTGACATGACGATCATGGCCATCGCCGACCAACAACGTTGCCAAAGCCACCCGTTGACGGGTCGGTCGCACCCCCGCCTCACACAGCCACGCCTCACCGCGACGCGGGTCGCGCTTTGTCTTGTCTTGCATTGCCTGGCACGTCGGCTCGGGGGCTGGGGACTGGGTCATCGGGGTCCGTTTCGTTGGTATAAGTGCCAATATAAGGCGATGGCGGGGTTAAATTCAAATGAAAATAGATCGCAACAAGGAACGGCCAGCCGTGATCAGGCGTCGTTTCGGTTCAGCTCGGTTGATTTTCACCCGCTCCCGCCCATCCGACTTTGGCCGCTCTTGCGCCTTGCGTGGTTGGGGGGCGGGGTGATAGAGGGGATGCGACTTTGAAAGATTGCAGGAAGGCAAGGGTTCTATATGGCCGAGTATCCCACGAGTTTCACCAAGGAAGATCTGCTTAAATGTGCGGCGGGCGAATTGTTCGGCCCCGGCAATGCGCAGCTTCCCGCCCCGCCCATGTTGATGATGGACCGGATCACCGAGATTTCGGGTGACGGGGGCGCACATGGCAAAGGTCATGTTGTGGCGGAATTCGACATCACGCCGGACCTTTGGTTCTTTGAATGCCACTTCCCCGGCAACCCGATCATGCCCGGCTGTCTGGGCCTTGATGGTCTGTGGCAACTCACCGGATTTAACCTTGGCTGGCGCGGCTGGCAGGGGCGCGGTTATGCGCTTGGCGTGGGTGAGGTGAAACTCACCGGCATGGTGCGGCCGGATCGTAAGATGCTGACCTATAAAATTGATTTCACCAAAGCGATCCAAACCCGCCGCCTGACCATGGGTGTTGCGGACGGGATCGTCGAGGCCGATGGCGAAGTGATTTACATCGTCAAAGACATGAAAGTCGCGCTCTCCGAGAGCTGATCCCAAAGCGGATCGAAATGAACACCACAGGGAAGGAACACGCCATGCGTCGCGTCGTCGTCACAGGTCTCGGGGTTGTCTCCTCGATCGGCAATAATTCTGAGGAAGTGCTGGCCTCTCTCAAGGCGGGCACCTCCGGCATCACTGCCAATGAAGACATGAAAGAGTATGGGTTCCGTAGCCAAATCGCCGGGAACATCAAACTCGACATCAAAGATCACGTCGAAAAACGTGCCTTGCGGTTCATGGGTCCGGGGGCGGCCTATGCCTCCATCGCCATGGACCAAGCGATCAAGGACTCGGGCCTTGAGGAAAAAGACGTGATCAACGTGCGCACCGGCTTGATTGCCGGTTCGGGTGGCCCGTCCACCTCCGCCATGTTCACCGCGCATCAATCCGTCTTGGCCACAAAAGCCACCAAACGCGTTGGGCCGTTTGCGGTGCCAAAATGCATGGGGTCAACGATTTCCGCCAACTTGGCGACCGCCTATCAGATCAAGGGCATCAACTATTCGATCACCTCGGCCTGTTCGACCTCGCTGCACTGCATCGGTGCGGCGTCTGAACAGATCATGATGGGCAAACAGGACGTGATGTTTGCCGGTGGTGGCGAAGAATTGGATTGGACCCTGTCCTGCCTGTTTGATGCGATGGGCGCGATGTCCTCAAAGTTCAACGACACACCGACCAAAGCCTCGCGCGCCTTTGATGCCAACCGCGATGGATTCGTGATCTCCGGCGGCGGCGCGATTTTGGTGCTCGAAGAGTTGGAACATGCCAAAGCGCGCGGCGCGAAAATCTATGCCGAAGTGACCGGCTTTGCCGCCACCTCGGATGGCGCGGACATGGTGGCCCCCTCTGGTGAGGGCGGTGAACGCGCGATGCGGCTTGCCCTCTCGACCTTGCCTGAGGGTCGCAAAGTCGGCTATATCAACGCCCACGGCACATCGACCCCGGTCGGTGACGTTGGCGAAGTCGAGGCCGTGCGCCGGGTCTTTGGCGAAGGCAACACTCCGGTGATTTCCTCGACCAAATCCATGACCGGCCACTCCCAAGGCGCCACCGGCGCACAGGAAGCGGTCTATTGCCTCTTGGCGCTGCAACATGATTTCATCATTCCGTCGATCAACGTCGAGACGCTTGATCCGGCGATCCACGCCAATGAAATCGCCACAACTCTGGTGGAGAACGCAGGGCTTGATACCGTCATGACCAACTCCTTTGGCTTTGGCGGCACGAACGGGTCTATGTTGTTGTCGAAATACCGCGACTGATCTGGTTTCAGGGTATGATTTTGAACGGCCACGTTTTACGAGCGTGGCCGTTTTGCTTTGTGCGCGGCTGGACCGAGAATTGCCAAGGTCGGCACTGAGTCCAACCTGCCGAACTGGGACTATTCGTTGCGAACCAAAAGGATCACGCCTGCCGGGTCAGACGTCCAATGACCATTCACATCATCCAGCGGTTCCAACTCGTCGCGGACTGGACTTCCCAATGTTTCGATAGCCTTGTCGGGATCGTCAGTGAAGAGTTCCAGCCAGATGTCCACTTGGCTCTGCTGTTCAACTCTATCTATCCATAAAGTCATATTACCAAAAGAAAAGCCGATGCTGTTCTTGAGTTCTTTAGTAACCTTCAGACCAACGCGGTCGCGGTAGTAGGCTACCGTTTCTTCCCACTTATGGAGTGGCACTTTGATTGCAATGTTCTTGCCGGGTTCAATCATAGATCAATCTTTCATGTTGGTCATGCCTTTGGTTTCAGTGTAGCACATCCGATCAGGCTGGGGGTAATCGCAACGATAGCTTCGTGCGCACAGCCGCACTCGGGTCTCATTGCCGAGACGCCTCCATTCCACAAACACCTCAAAAACTTGACCTAGCGTCGCAAAACGGTCAAATACCGGCAAAGCAAAAAGGGCATTTCATCCATGGCAGATCTTCTTAAAGGCAAACGCGGGCTTATCATGGGCGTCGCCAACGAACGTTCCATCGCATGGGGCATCGCCAAAGCCTGTGCCGCCGAGGGCGCGGAGCTTGCGTTTACCTACCAAGGCGAGGCCTTTGGCAAACGGCTGCAACCGCTGGCTGAAAGCGTGGGTTCGGACACGATGGTCGACGTCGACGTCACCAACCCGGAGCAGATGGACGAGGCTTTCGCGGCGCTGAAAGCCAAATGGGGCAGCCTTGATTTTGTCGTGCATGCCATCGCCTATTCCAACAAAGACGAACTCACCGGCCGGTTCCGCGACACCTCTGTCGAAAACTTCAAAAACTCGCTGCATATCTCGTGCTACAGCTTCATCGACGTCGCCAAACGCGCCTCCGAAATGATGCCCAATGGCGGCACTTTGATGACGCTGACCTTTGAAGGCTCCAACAAAGTTGTGCCCAATTACAACGTGATGGGCGTGGCGAAAGCGGCGCTCGAAAGCTCGATCCGCTACCTCGCCAATGACCTCGGCCCCGAGGGCATCCGCGTCAACGGCATCTCGCCGGGTCCGATGAAAACGCTGGCTGGCTCCGCCATCGGTGGCGCGCGCCGCACCTATAAACACGCCGAACAAAACGCGCCGCTGTTGTCGAATGCAACGCTTGAGGCCGTGGGCGGCACCGCCGTCTACCTCGCCTCCGATGTGGGCGCGTATACAACCGGTGAAATCATCCGCGTTGATGGCGGCTATCACATCATGGGCATGCCCCGGATTGAAAATCTCTGATCCGATCCAGATTGCCACAGCTCCAAGCCCCGCCCCCGTGCGGGGCTTTTCTTTAAGTATTTGTATCACGGGTAAAGCCACGGATGTGACGCGACGTCTCACCTGACAGGCCGCACGGCTGATGTAGCCTCTCCTCAAGGGAGAGAGCAGCATGTTTGATTATATCATTGTGGGTGCGGGGTCTGCGGGATGCGTGTTGGCCAATCGCCTGTCGGACGATCCAAGCAAACGGGTTTGTTTGATCGAAGCCGGGGGCAAGGATCGCTCCCCCTTCATTCATGTTCCTTTGGGGCTGGCGGTTTTGGCGCGCCTCAAAGGCTATAATTGGAATGATCACACCGCCCCGGACCCAAACCTGAACCACCGCCGCCTGTTCTGGCCGCGCGGACGGGTTTTGGGCGGGTCGTCTTCGATCAATGCGATGATCTATATGCGTGGCCACCCGGAGGATTACCGGGCTTGGGCGCGGGCGGCAGGTGCAGCGTGGGATTGGCCGCGCGCGTTTGAGCTGTTCAAGCGCTTGGAAGGCAATACACAGATTTCGGACGCGTATCATGGCACCGACGGGCCGCTTTCCGTCTCAGATCTGCGCAGTCCAAACCCGTTGTCACACGCCTTTGTACGAGCCGGTGTTGAGGCAGGGTTTGCAGAGCAGCGCGATTTTAATGGCGCGGATCAGGAGGGCGTGGGCCTGTTCCAAGTCACTCAGAAAGACGGAAAGCGATTTTCAACCGCGCGGGCGTTTTTGGATCCGGTGCGCCACCGGCCCAATTTAACGATCTTGACCGGGGAACAGGTCTCGCGGGTGCTGTTCAAGGGTACAGAGGCCCATGGCGTTGCGCTGCGGGATCGTGAGATTGTGCTCGATCCCGGCGGCGAGGTGATCCTCAGTGCCGGGGCGATCAAGTCACCGCATCTGTTGATGTTGTCTGGCATCGGGCCGGGCGAGATGTTGCGCGCGCAGGGGATCGAAGTGCGGCATGATGCGCCCGAGGTGGGCGAAAATCTGGCCGATCATCTCGACATCACCGTGATGTCCGCCGCCCGCAATCGCCTGCCGATTGGCATTGCGCCCACCTACCTGCCCCGCGCCCTACGCGCCGCTTGGGACTTTGCCCGCAGACGTCGCGGGGAACTGACCTCGAATGTCGCCGAAGCCGGGGGGTTTGTGCGCTCGGGTCCCGATCAGCCGCGCCCCAACCTGCAATTCCATTTTATCCCGGCCTATCTGCGCGATCATGGGCGCAAGACCTCCCTTGGCTACGGCATGACGTTGCATGTCTGCGACCTTTTGCCAAAATCGCGTGGGCGGATCACTTTGGCCTCCAATGATCCAAGGGCCGCGCCGATGATTGAAGCGGGCTATCTAAGTCACCCCGAGGATGTGGTAACGCTTTTATCCGGCCTCAAAATCGCCCGCTCGGTGATGGCCGCGCCCGCCCTCGCATGCCATATCGCATCCGAGGTTCTACCTGGTGCGTCTCTGCAAAGCGACGAAGCGCTCATCGCGGATATTCGTGCCCGCTCAGAGACGATCTATCACCCGGTCGGCACCTGTCGCATGGGGATGGACGAAAACTCCGTGGTAGACCCACAAGGGCGGGTGCGCGGCGTATCTGGGCTGCGTGTGGTGGATGCCTCGATCATGCCGCAGATCATCGCGGGCAACACCAATGCGCCCACGATGATGATCGCAGAAAACGTGGCGGGCATGATGCTTCGGCCTTGATCCTTTAGTGACACCCCCCCGTGCCACAACCACTACAATCCTCGCAGGCACGGGCTTTGCCTTTCATTTCAATGAATTTTTCGTCCCAAGCCTCGCCATCACCGAACTCCAAAAAATTCTGATACTGCTCGTGACGATCGGGCAGATGGCTGGCGTGTTTGATCGGGCACCAGTAATATTCGGTGCGCCCGGCGACTTCTCGGACATAGGCCAAAAGCCCGTTGCCATAGCCGCAATAAACGCAATTGAGCTTTTGCATAAAGTTCAGATAGGTCAGTTTGTGCCGATCCACGGCGATGTATTTTTTGCGTTCAACTTTTGGCAAGCCATAGATTGGGAAACAGATCGCCTGATAGACGGTGACGAAGAGATCAAGGATCACGAAGGGCACGATCAAACTGTAGATGATCGGGGCGGTGATCACCTCCCAGGGGCGGGCGCGGCGGATAAACACCGACAAGCGCACCCGCAAAAGCCGTCCGCGTTTGCGGGCCTCTTCCTCAAACACCACCCGGCCGTTGGTCAGACGATACTGAAACTTTTCACGCGCCGCCAAGGCATCCCGTTCCAATTGATCCTGAAGTTGCCGCAGGGAGTCGCGGAGTTTCTCAACCGTGCTGTTCATCATTATCTCCAAACAGGGGCACCCAAGCTATAGACTTAGCAGGCGGAACGGACAAATCATCCCCTGTTCTGAAATTTTGCATTTTCATGGATTTTTTGACGAATTTGAAAGCATTTTTAAACGTTTTCATTTCAGAAACACAGCGTTGAACGTTGAGTTATCCCCAACCAAACCTGCCATCTGCCACAGTGTCGCCATATTTCCGCCCCATCAAAAACCCAAAGACCAACGCCAAAGGGCCCGCCTCACATCGCTATGACATTCCTTTTCCTCGCCATTCTTTTGGGGATATTTTCCCTGCCTCTGCTCAAAGGGGTGTCACCCAATCAGGGCCGGATGACCACAAGCGGGTTTGATGGCACGGGCGTTGTGATTGGATTTGCATTCACCGTCGCGGTCGCGGCACTGACCTCGCCTTTGCTTGGCATTGGCTTTGTCTTTGCCGCTCTGTTGCATGAGTTGGGGTCCGCACTGGCCTGTCGGATCATCGGCCATGAGGTGGCGCGGGTGCGGCTGATCCCCCTGCCCTTTGTGGCAGCACCTCGCTCGGATCGCCCCTTTGATCACGCGCTTGAGGAAAGCTTTGCCGCGCTCTATGCCCCTGCCTTGGCGATTGTGCCGATGATCCTCGCCTTTGGCCTGTTTCACAGCTTTGCCTTGGCCGCCCCCCTCTTTGCCGATGTCATGCGCAGCACCGCAATCATGTTGGGCACGTTCAATTTCATCATGCTTTTGCCCTTCCTGCCCTTTGGTGGCGGTCGGGTTGTGCGCGCGGTTTCAGATGCGTTTTGGCCGCGTCTCGGGCGTGTCATCACACTGTTCATGACCGCCGCCTTTGCCTCGGCGGCTCTGCGCGATCACTCGGTGGCGATGATGATTCTCGCCGCCGCGGGCGTGCAAAGCCTGTTCCACATCCGCCGCCCCAACCAAAGCCGCCTGACGCCAAATCAGGCGCTTTTGGTGATGGCAAGCTATGCCTTTACCCTGACCGTGCATTTCACCGGCGGGTTCTGGCTTTTGACCGGATTGCTCTGAAACCCGCACCATCTCCTCTTTCCTCAGGGCACGCTCCGTGACAGTCTGAGCCGACGACAAGGGAGGCTCATGTGACCATCACCACCTGTATTTTCGACGCCTATGGCACGTTGTTCGATGTCACCTCCGCCGCCCAGCGCGCCGCGCATGACCCCGAGTTTTCGCGCCTTGCGCAACTGTGGCCCCAACTGGCGCAGGATTGGCGCGCCAAGCAGTTGGAATACAGTTGGCTGCGCGTAATCATGGGGGATCACACGCCGTTTTGGACCGTCACCATGGATGCGCTCGATTGGGCGCTGGCGCGTGCAGGCCTTGAGGATGATCCGCCGTTGCGGGCGCGATTGTTACAGCTTTATCAGGAACTGAGCGCCTACCCAGAGGTACCCATCATGCTGCAAACTCTGAAAGACAAAGGATTTTCCACCGCGATCCTGTCGAACGGCTCGCATGACATGCTCGATGCCGCGGTGTCATCGGCGGGGCTAGACCGCCTGTTGGACGATGTGCTCTCAGTCGACACGGTCGGCATCTTCAAGCCTTCCGATCAGGTGTATCAAATGGTCCCGGATCGGTTCCAATGCGCCCGCGACGAGGTGTTGTTTGTCTCCTCCAATGGCTGGGACATCGCCGGGGCGGCACGGTTTGGCTTTGTCACCGCCTGGGTGAACCGCGCGGCCCTGCCCGTCGACCGGATGCCCGGACAGCCCGCTCATATCCTCTCTGATCTGACCCAAATCCCGGAGATCGCCGCCCATGCCTGAGACCTTCAAAACCTCCGATGGTCTATCGTTGGCCTATGACGTTCAGGGCAAAGGCCCCGCCCTGTTGTGCCTCGCGGGACTGACCCGCAACATGGATGATTTCGAACCTGTGGTGGCGCATTTTGCAAACCGGGCCACGATCATTCGCGTTGATAGTCGCGGGCGCGGGGCGTCGGAGTATGACCCGAATGTCCTCAATTACACGCTACCGCAAGAGGGTGCGGATGCGCTGACCCTTTTGGATCATCTGGGGCTGGACCGCGCGGCCATTCTGGGCACCTCGCGCGGCGGGTTGATTGCCATGGTCTTGGCGATCAGCGCCAAACATCGGCTCTCAGGCGTGTTGCTTAATGACATCGGGCCAGAGATGGATCCGCGCGGGCTGAGCCACATCATGGACTATCTCGGTCGCCGCCCGGCCTACCGTTCGTTTGAAGATGCCGCCGACAAATTGCCCCGCGCTTTGGGAGATCAATTCCGCAATGTCAGCCGGGATCAATGGCTAAGCTATGCGCGGCGGATTTGGACCGAGGGCGAGGAGCGGCTTGAGTTGCGCTATGACCCCAAGCTCAGGGAGGCAATAGAGGCGCAAAGCGTGACCGGGGCCGTACCCGATCTTTGGCCTTTGTTCGAGGCGCTTGACGGGCTGCCCTTGGCGCTGTTGCGGGGTGAAAACTCCACGCTTTTGCCCCGCGCCTGTATGGACAAGATGTGCGCACGCCGTCCGGATATGATCTGCGCCGAAGTCAAGGATCGCGGCCATGTGCCGTTTTTGGATGAGCCTGAAAGCCTTGATGTGATCGCGCGATTTTTGACCCGCCTCCCCCATTGAGACCCACCGCCCCGCCCTCTATGATCTGCCCGCACCCCTAAAGGAGCGATCAGATGCGGGTTGATCTCGGCGACATTACTCTCAACGTGGAAGACGACGGGCCGCGCAGTGGCCCGCCCATCGTGTTCTGTCATGCCTTGGGCACCCATTTGCACCTGTGGGATGACGTCCTGCCGCTTGTGCCCACAGGTCTGCGGATCATCCGCTATGATCTGCGCGGGCATGGGACCTCTGACGTGCCGAAAGGCCCCTATTCGATGGGCGCTTTGGTGCGCGACGCCGAACGGTTGCTGGATCATTTGGCGGTGCGTGATGCGGTGTTTGTCGGCATTTCCATCGGCGGGTTGATCGCGCAGGGCCTGGCGGTCAAACGGCTGGATCAGATTCGTGCGCTGGTGCTGTCCAACACGGCGGCCAAAATCGGTACCCGCTCGGTCTGGGACAAACGCATCGCCGCGATTGAGGCACATGGGCTTGAAAGCATCGTCGCGCCCACGCTTGAACGATGGTTCGCCCCCGGATTTCGCAAAACCGAGGTGGCCAAACGCTGGGGCCAGTCGATTTTGGACACCTCTGTGGAGGGCTATTTGGGGTGCTGTGCCGCGATCGCGGGCACGGATTTTTATACGCCGACCTCGGGCTTACGTCTGTCGTGTTTGGGCATTGGCGGCGGCTATGACGGATCGACCCCCGCCGATTTGATGCGCGAAACTTTGGATGTCATCCCCGGCGCGCGGTTTGAATTGCTGCGGCGTTCCGGGCATTTGCCGCCCGTGGATGCGCCCGAGGCCTTTGCCGCGCTTTTGACGAGATTCTTACAGGAGATCGGCCATGTCTGAGCTGGGCACGTCTGATCCGGTCTTTCTTTTGGTCCACGGCTCCGCCCATGGCGCATGGTGTTGGCGCGATCTGGTCCCGGCGCTCGGCGCGCGCGGGGCCACGGCTCACGCGATGGACCTGCCCTCTCATGGCGATGATCCCACGCCCTATACCGAGGTGACGCTTGATCTCTACCGCGATGCGATCCTCCATAAGATCTCCGAGATCGGCGCGCCGGTGATCCTAGTCGGCCATTCCGCCGGTGGCTATGCGATCACCGCCGCCGCCGAGGCGGCGCCCGAACGCATCGCGCAGTTGATCTATGTGTGTGCCTATGTGCCCGAGGATGGCAAAAGCCTTGGTGACATGCGCCGCAGTGCCCGTGCTCATCCGGTGTTGGCCGCGATTGCAAAAACCCCGGACGGCAAGGCTTTCACCTTTCGCCCTGACACCGTCGAGGCGACGCTGTTTCATGATTGCCCAGCTCAAGCCGTGGCCTATGCCCTGCTGCATCTGGGACCGCAGGCGATCCGCCCGCAAGAAACGCCCCTGACGATCACCGCGCGCTCCACCACCCTGCCGCGCGATTATGTGCTTTGCACGGATGACCGCACCATCCCGCCGGAAGAGCAGGAAAAAATGGTCAAAGACTGGCCTGAGGGCCATGTGCATCGCCTCGCTGCGGGCCATTCCCCCTATTTCTCTCACCCGGACAGCCTGGCGGATCTGCTCATCAAGGCTGTGCGCAAAGACGGATAGACAGCGGCGGCTTTGACGGTCAAAAAGGCGCAGTCTGTGTCAGGGGCCCGTCATGTTGCGTCATCTTCCGATCTTGTTCATCGTGTTCACCGTCTTGATCGACGGCATCGGCATTGGCCTGATCTTTCCGGTCATGCCCGATCTGATCCGTGACGTGACCGGGCGCACCTTGGCCGATGCGGCGCTTTGGGGCGGGGTTTTGGCCACGGGTTATGCCGTCATGCAGTTTCTGTTTGGGCCGATTGTGGGCAATCTGTCGGATCGGTTTGGCCGTAAACCTGTTCTGATCTCAGCGCTGTTCGTGATGATGCTCGATTATCTGGTGATGGCGGTGGCGCATACGATCTGGCTGTTGCTGATCGGGCGGCTGATCGCCGGATTGACTGCGGCGACCCATGCCACGGCCGCCGCCTATATGGCCGATATTTCCGCGCCTGATGAGCGCGAAAAGCGCTTTGGCCTTGTCCATGCGGCGATGGGGGTTGGCTTTGCCGTGGGGCCGATGATTGGCGGGCTTTTGGCCGGAATTGATACGCGCGCGCCGTTTTATGTGGCGGCGGGCATCGCCGGGCTCAACATGGTCTTTGGCCTTTTGGTCATGCCCGAGAGCCTGACCCGCGACAAACGCCGCCCGTTTCATTGGCGCCGCGCCAATCCTTTCGCCGCCTTTCGCGCCATTGGATCACTGTCCGGGGTAAAGCCGCTTTTGCTGGTCTTTGGCCTCTATGAGATGGCCTATTTTGTCTATCCGGCGATCTGGTCGTTTTATGGCGTTGAAAAATTCGGCTTTGACGCCCGGATGATTGGCCTGACCCTCTTTGCCTTTGGCCTCTCCATGGGTCTGGCGCAATCGGTGTTGATCGGACCGCTCGTGAGCCGCTTTGGGGCGTATCGCGTCACCATGGGCGGCATTTTGGCCGACATCGTTGTGTTTGCCACCTTGGGCGTGACCAGTAGCGTGCCGCTGGTGTGGATCGTCACCGTGCTGTCGGGGATTTCCTCGGTCACCATTCCTGCCCTGCAAGGCACGATGAGCCGCGCCACGCCCGACACGCAACAAGGCGAATTACAGGGCGTGATCGGCTCCATCGCCGCCATGGCGACCATCCTCAGCCCCTTGATCATGACCGAAACCTTCGCAGTCTTTTCACGCCCCGGCACGGCACATTACCTGCCCGGCGCGCCGTTTTTGTTGTCGATGGCAATCGTCATCGTGGCCGGGGTCGTGCTGTGGCGCTGGCGGGTGCGGCAAGATGCGGCGTGAGCCAAAGCCCGCTTGGGGATTACTCTCAGCGTGCAAGACCTGACAAAATGCCGATTTTCTGCTAGGCTTTTCGTCCAAGAGGAGGACTTTTGATGACCCACAACACTGTTTTTGACGCCCATCATCGCCACCACGATCCGATGAAAAACCACCGCCTTGTGCAGTTTGCAAAACTGGATCGCACTGCCCGCAGACATCCGATGTGGGATCAGCTCAGCCGCGCGGACCGGCCAGACACGCGGAGCGCGCACACTGCGTCGCGTGTGGTTCACTTCCTGCGCGTGGCGCGTGGACACCGGGCCTAAAGCGACGGTTGAGCGCGCTCAAAACCGCGCCAAAAAGCTCTGCAAAAGGCATTTGCAAAATCGGTTCAATTGATCGGTTTTGCAAATAAATTATCATATATCTGTGCGAATGTGCATAGCGGGGTTGCATCACAAGAATGTGCTGGACCCTCCTTCCATCGAAGGCGTAGATGCGAGAAACATCGGGCGCTGATGGAGGGAGGGGACCCCATTTGCCGTGATACTCCCACATCACGCCCGGAATCCGTGTAAAATGGAGACCGGCCTTGACCCAGCCCTCGCGCATCGCGCCACAATCGCTTCACTCCAAAATCATGAGCGCCGAAGACGCCGCAAGCCTTGTTCACAATGGCGCGGCGGTGGGCATGAGCGGATTTACCGGCTCGGGGTATCCCAAAGCCGTGCCGCTCGCTCTGGCCGCGCGCATTGAGGCCGAGCATAGCGCAGGCCATCCGTTTCGGATCAAAATCTGGTCTGGCGCATCGACGGGACCGGAGCTTGACGGTGCTTTGGCCAAGGCCGATGGCATTGATTTCCGCCTGCCCTACAACTCCGATCCCATCGCGCGGCAAAAAATCAACGCGGGTGAGATGAACTATGTCGACATGCATCTGTCGCAAGTCGCGCCAATGGCATGGCAGGGCTTTTTGGGCCCGCTCGACACCGCAATCATCGAGGTGTCCGGCATCACACCCGAAGGCGATTTGATCCCCTCCTCCTCCATTGGCAACAACAAAACATGGCTGGAACGTGCCGACAAAATCATCCTTGAGGTCAACAGTTGGCAAAGCGAAATGCTCAACGGGATGCATGACATTTACTACGGCACAGCCTTGCCGCCGAACCGCGTGCCGATCCCGTTGAACAAGCCCGACGATCGCATCGGTCAGCCGCATTTCAAGGTCGATCCCTCCAAAATCGTCGCCATTGTCGAAACCGACGCCCCCGACCGCAACGCACCGTTTTCCGCCCCCGGCGACACGGCGGAAGCGATTGCCGATCACATCCTTGAATTCCTGATGTGGGAGGCCAAACGCGCGGGCCTGCCGCCCAGCCTGTTGCCATTGCAATCGGGCGTCGGCAACGTGCCCAACGCGGTGATGGCCGGATTGATCAAAGCGCCGTTTGAACAAATGACCGCCTTCACCGAGGTGATACAGGACGGCATGCTTGATATGATCGAGGCGGGCACCTTGCGCGTCGCCTCCGCCACCGCCTTTTCGCTTTCACCCGAAAAGGCCGAGTATTTCAACACCCATGCCAAGCTGTTCCGCGACAAATTGATTCTGCGGCCGCAAGAAATTTCGAACCACCCCGAACTGGTGCGCCGCCTTGGCTGTATCGCGATGAACGGGCTGATCGAGGCGGATATTTACGGCAATGTGAACTCGACCCATGTCATGGGGTCGCGCATTCAAAACGGCATCGGTGGCTCGGGCGATTTTGCCCGCAACGGCTATTTGTCGATTTTCATGACACCTTCGACCGCCAAAAACGGTGCCATTTCCGCGATTGTGCCGATGGCGAGCCATGTCGATCACATCAACCAAGACGTGCAGGTGATTGTCACCGAACAAGGCTTGGCCGATTTGCGCGGTTTGGACCCGAAAAAGAAGGCCGCTTTGATCATCGAAAACTGCGCCCATCCGATGTATCGCGATGCGCTGCGGGAGTATTTCGAGCGGGCGAAAAAAAGCTCCTTTGGCGGCCATACGCCGCATGATCTGCGCGAGGCTCTAAGTTGGCATCAAAGGTTTATTGACACTGGCTCAATGCTGTAATCCTCTGCCGTTCCGCTTGTCGCTCTGCTAAGGAGGCCCCTGATGCACCAGATTGAAATGCCCGCCCAATTGGCGCAAAAGCTGGCCATGACGTTGCGCGATGCGCCGGATCTGCACCGGGCGATTGTCGCCTGTCTCGACGGGGTGTCTGTGGCAGGCGTGTTTGTGGCGGAAGATCAGGCAGACAGGCTTTATGATCAGGTCTGTGCCGCTCTTGATCCAATTGAGGATGCCGCCCTCATTCAAAGGCTTGAGGCGCTGGACCCGGCGTTTTTAACCGCTGTGATCCGCTATGGGCTGGGCCATGCGCCGATCCCCCATGCGGCGGCCATTCGCGCCGATCTTGCGCGCGTGGCGGTGGCCCCGGTGATGCGCCCTGACCCCAATGGCACCGCATTCCTGCCGCTGCCTTCGGATCGCGTCGGGATGCCCGCCTTTTCCGACCGCGCCTTTGATGCGTGGTTCACCGGGCAACGCGCGCCCGATCTGCCCGCCGACCAACCGTTTTACGGCTATGGCCTCTATGGCGAACAGCGCAGTGTTTATATGGCCGATCAATACCGCGATGCCTCGGGTCCCGAACCACGCAGCCGTCATTTGGGCATCGACATTTTCGCGCCCGCTGGCACGATGATTTGCGCGCCTTTGCCCGGACGGGTGCATCGCCTGGCCTATAATGCCGATCCTTTGGATTACGGCCATACGGTGATTTTGGAACATAGGACGGCGGAGGACCTGCCGTTTTGGACCCTTTATGGGCACCTTGGCGTCCCCCTCCCCGGCCTCGCCGAAGGGGCAGAGATTACCATCGGTCAAGACCTTGCCCCGCTCGGGGACTGGCATGAGAACGGCGGCTGGGCACCGCATTTGCATGTTCAGATCATCACCAGCCTCTTGACCCAAACCGGCGGCAATTTCTTTGGCGTTGGCCATGATAGCCTTTGGTCCGTTTGGTCAGACATCAGCCCGGACCCCAACCTGATCCTGCGTCTGCCGGATGCTGTCTTTGGGCGATAATCCCTTCGGTGTGTGCCTGCCTCTGGGCACTGCGCCCCAGTTGGCGGGGGCTTTAGACCCGCATGCGGGCAAAGCTCATGGAAATATGGCCACGGCGGATATGGCCGACAGCATCCAGATCGCCGAGCTCCAGCGCCCCCAACAGGTCTTGGAGTTCGCGGGCGTAAATGTCGATTTCCTGCATCAAATCAATATGCGAACTGGTCACCTGTTGTAGCCAAATGCGGGCAGTGCGAAAATACAGCCGTTCCGCCATTGTCCGCAGCGGGGCATTGGCGGTGAGGTCTAACAAGGTCAGAAACGTGTCTTGGTCCAAAAGCGAAAAGTCGCGTGCCGATGGGGCGGTTTTGAGGGCCTCGGAGCGGGTATACAAGGCCTGAAACCGTTGCAAAAACGCGGCATCGGGTTGAATCGGATCGAGCACGGTTTGCAACAGCACCAATTCTTTGCGCAGGCGATAAACCTGTGACATCTCGCTATAATCGACATTGGTGACCATGGTGCCGACCCCATGAACCGAGGTCACGAGCCCCTCATCCTCAAGCCGCGCCAAAACGCGGCGGATGGGGGTGCGTGAAATGCCAAGTTCGGCGGCCAGCGCCGTTTCCGAAAGTTTCATGCCCGGCGGGTAGTCCAACATGCAGATGCGGCTGCGGATGTCCGCATGGATGCGCTCGGCACGTTCGCGGGCCCGCAACGGTTCGGGCATCATGTCCATCGGTTCAGTCTCTGTCGTGTCTGCCATAGGTCTCCCCAAGTCGATCCAGCACTGCCATGGCTTGGCAAAGCTGATCGCGTTCAACATATTCGTCGGGCTTATGAGCTTGGTCAATGGAGCCGGGACCACAAATCACCGCACTCATGCCGATCTCTTGGAAAAGCCCGGCTTCGGTTCCAAACGGCACAACATCGGCGGTGTTGGCCCCGGTGAGGCGATACAAAAGATCGCGCGCGGCGTTCTCGTCCATGGGTGTGAGGCCCGCAACCTCACCAATCACCTCGGTGGTGATCTCCGCCTGCGGTGCGATCGCCTGCATATCCGGCAACAACACGTCGCCGACATATTGCGCCAGATCTCGCTGCACCAAATCATAATCCGCCAAAGAGGTCGGGCGCATTTCCCATTCTAACGTGGCTTTGCCCGCGATGACATTATGGGCATGACCACCCTTAAGGCCGCCGATGTTGATCGTCGTGTGCGGCGGGTCAAACCGCGATCCCGGCGGGCAGCGGTCGATCAAGGCCTGTCGTAAAACAAGCAGCCGGTTGATGTAGCGCACCGCATATTCGATTGCGTTGACGCCTTTCTCCGGGGCCGATCCATGCCCCTCCGCGCCGGTAAAGGTCACGGTATACTCGCAACAGCCCTTGTGCCCTTCGATCACCCGCATCTGCGTCGGCTCACCAATCAGCGCCATCGCGGGCCGGATGTCGCGCGCCTTGAGCACATCGACAAGATCGCGCGCGCCGAGACAGCCGACCTCTTCGTCATGAGTAAAGGCGAAATGGATCGGGTGGTCGCATGTCGCCGCTTTGAGCGTGTCGAGTTTGGTCAGACAGGTGGCGATGAACCCTTTCATGTCACAGGTGCCGCGGCCATAGAGCCTGCCGTCCCGCTCCACCATTTTAAACGGATCGCTGCGCCACGGTTGATCCGCCACCGGCACCACATCGGTGTGCCCGGACAGGACCAACCCACCCGCACGCTCCGGCCCGAGCGTGGCAAACAGATTGGCCTTGGTGCCGCTCGGGTCTTTGAGCACCTCCACCCGCGCGCCCGCACGCTCCAACCTGTCCGCGATATAGTGGATCACGGACAGGTTGCTCTCGGAGGACACCGAGGGAAAGGCGATGAGATCGGCCAGCATGCTTTGGCAGCGGTCGAGATCGGACATGATCAGTCCTTCACAAACAGCTTGCGCGGCACGTTGCACAAAGGCTCCGCTGGCCCGTCATCGCGGATCAGGATCGTCTCCGTCGTCTCCATGCCCCAGCCGTCCATCCACAGCCCCGGCATGAAGTGAAAGGTCATGCCCGGCTCCAAAACCGTTTCATCAAAGGCGCGCAGGGAGACCGTGTGTTCGCCCCAATCCGGCGGATAGGACAGACCGACTGCATAGCCGCAGCGGTTCGGACGCTCGATCCCCACTTTGATCAGTTCCGCATCCAAAGCGCGGGCGATGTCACAGGCCCGGTTGCCGGGGCGCGCCACCTCGATCCCGGCGTTCAACCCTTCGGTTAGCGCCTCTGCCGCGTCGCTCATAAAACGGGGTGGTTTGCCGAAAAAGATCGTCCGACACAGCGGCGCGTGGTAGCGGCGATAACAGCCGGATTGTTCGATAAACGTCGCCTCGCCCCGCTTCAGCGCCTCGCCATTCCATGTCAAATGCGGCGCAGAAGCATCCGCGCCCGAGGGTAAGAGCGGCACGATGGCCGGGTAGTCGCCCCAACTGTCGTTTTCGCCCTGCACCGACGTTTTGAACATCTCGCCGACAAGATCGTGTTTACGCATGCCCGGTTCGGCCAATTCAATCGCGCGCTCAATCACCAGTTCGGAAATGCGGGCGGCCCGGCGCATGAAATCCAATTCCTCAGAGGATTTGATCAGCCGATTCCAGTTTACCAAACTGGAGGCATCTACCAGTTCGGCCTCCGGCAACCCCTGCGCCAAAACGGCAAAGGCGCGGGCGGTGAAGTAATAGGTCTCCATCTCGATCCCAATGCGTTTGTCGCCATATCCCATGATCCGCAGATGCGAAGCGAGGTCTTCCATCGGATGGATGTCGGTGGCCTGAATATAGCGATCCGCGTAGTGGAGGATGTTCTCGTCTTCCATCCAGACGGTGCGTTTGGCGCCATTGGCATCTTGCATCCGTCCCCACCAGATCGGGTCGCCCTCGAGACTCAAAATCACGCCTTGATGCACATAAAATGACCAGCCGTCATATCCGGTGAGCCAGTTTTGGTTCGACGGATTCGTGACGAAAAGAATGTCGATTCCAGACGCACTCATCGCCTCGCGTGTCAAATGGATGCGCCGTTCATACTCGGAACGGGAGAAAGGGGCATTCTCAATAGGCATGTACTTCTCGCTTATTGTGCACATCTTGTGCGATTCTATAGGACGTTTCCGCATGTAAAGCCGAAAAATAAGGATGTTTTTGGGCCGTTTTCCTTGACACTCAGGCGATTCGCCTAATGTTGTATACATCAGTTGAGGGAAGCCCTGTTTCCTCGTCAATGAAAATAATCGGGAGTGACTTATGAAACCTATCCTTAAAACCGTCGCCGCTGCGGGTCTCACGCTGGGCGTAAGCGCGACCGCCCTCATGGCCGGGACGTTGAGTGACCGGATCGCAAACGGTGATCCGATCCGTATCGGCTTTGCCAACGAAGTGCCTTGGGCCTATCCGGGTGAAGACGGCGCTGCCGAAGGGTTTGTGAATGCCTATGTCATCGGCGTGCTCGAAACGATGGGCTATGACAACATTGAGCCGGTCGTCACCGAATGGGGCGGCCTCATCCCTGGCCTCAACGCGGGCCGTTTCGACATTGTGACCGGCGGGATGTATATCCTTGGTTCGCGCTGCGAAAACATGACGTTCTCCGAGCCGATGGCCAAAGTGGGCGATGCCTTCATCGTGCCTGCAGGCAATCCCAAAGACCTCAACAACTACGAGCAGCTTGCCGAAAAAGACGCGATTTTCGTGACTGGCGCGGGCTACAACCAAATCGAAGCGGCGGAGCGCGGTGGCGTTGATGACGACAAAGTCATGACTGTACCCGGCCCGACCGAAATTCTCGCCGCTGTGCGCGCCGGACGTGCCGATGCCGGTGGGGTGACCTATTTCACCGCGCTCAATTTGGCCGAACAATCCGGCGGCGATGTCGAAGTCTCCGACGTCAGTCAACTCCCCGACTGGACCCAAAACTGGGTCGGCATCGGCTTTCGGGATGAGGACGCGGATTTCGTCGAAAAATTCAACGCCGCCCAAGCCGAATACCTTGGCTCCGATGCGATGATGGGGGCCGTGTCCGCCTATGGCTACTCCACAGGCAACCTGCCGGGGGAAATGAAAACCGCAGACGCCTGCGCCATGAAGTAAGTGATCGACGCTCTCTTTGATCCATCCAAGTGATTGATGCGGGCCGGGACAACGGTTCCGGCCCGCACGTCATTTTCAGCCTCGGGAGATGCCCTTGAGCCTCTGGGAATTTATCGCGACGTATTGGCCCGATTTCCTGAAAGGAACCGGGATCACCGCCGCCCAATTCATCCTTGCCACGATGCTCGCGATCGGGATCGCATTGGTGGCCGGATTGATGAAACTGTCCCACAATGCCGTGATCCGCGGCGTGTCGGTGACCTATATCGAAATTTTTCGTGGCACCTCGCTTTTGGTGCAACTTTACTGGATTTTCTTTGTGCTGCCGCTGTTCGGCGTGACGCTGGATAAGTTCACCGCGGGTTTTGTTGCCGTTGGGATGAACTTGGGCGCTTACGGCGCCGAGCTTGTGCGCGGCGGCATTCAATCCGTGCCAAAAGGGCAATGGGAAGCCGCCTATGCGCTCTCAATGAGCCCGGCCAAACGGATGTGGCGGATCATCTTGCCGCAGGCTCTGGTCAATATGTTGCCACCCTGGGGCAATCTTTTGATCGAGCTTCTCAAAAACACCGCCCTCGTGTCGCTGATTTCCGTCACCGACCTGATGTTCGTGGCCAAACAGATCAACGGATCGACCTTCCTCTCGGCTCAGGCCTTTGGTCTTGCGCTGATCGTTTATTACGTCTTCGCGCGGTTCATCGTCACGCCCTTTATGCGATGGCTCGAAGGTGTCATGCGCCGCAAGTTGGGGAGGGCCTAAGCCATGGGATTTCATTGGAAATGGGATTTCACTTGGGAAATCCTGCCGCGTCTGCTTGAGGCAACGCTCAACACCCTGATCGCAGCGGGGGCGGGCTATGCCATCGCCATCGTGTTGGGGCTGGTCCTGGCACTGGCGCAGCGCACGCCGTACCGGGCACTGACCTTTGTGGTGCGCGAATTTGTGGAGTTCATCCGTTCGACACCGCTGATCCTTCAGATCTTTTTCGTGTTCTACGTTGGTCCGCAATTCGGAGTGCGGATGAGCCCGTGGACCTCTGGCATGATCGCCATCGGGTTGCATTATTCGGCCTATCTCTCCGAGGTCTATCGCGGTGGCTTGAACAGTGTGGGCAAAGGCCAATGGGAGGCCTGTACAGCGCTCAACATGAGCACGCGCCAGGCCTATACCCGGATCATCATTCCGCAGGCTGTGCCGCCCGCTTTGGCGGGTATGGGCAACTATCTTGTGGGGATTTTCAAGGACACGCCAATGCTCTCGGTGATCGGCGTTGCGGAACTGATGCACACCGCCAATGCGATCGGATCTGAAAGTTATCGCTTCCTCGAACCCTACACCCTCGTCGGCGTGATTTTCCTCGCCATTTCCCTTCCTGCCGCCGGTTTCATCCGTGTGTTTGAAACCTATGTGCGCCGCAAACTTGGACTGAAATAATGGAAGATATGTCGCAATACCCGCTGGAACTGACTGGCGATGATATCCCGATGGTGCGGTTCATGAACGTCACCAAACGCTACGGCAAACTGACCGTTTTGGATCGGCTTAACCTTGATGTGGCAACGGGCGAAATGGTGACCGTGATCGGTCCGTCTGGCTCGGGCAAGACCACTGTGTTGCGAATGCTGATGACGCTTGAGACCATCAATGAAGGTGTGATCTACGTCGATGGCAAACCGCTGACCCATATGGAGAAAAACGGCACACTCGTGCCCGCCTCCCCCAAGCACCTGCGGATGATGCGCAGCCAGATTGGCATGTGTTTTCAGCACTTCAATCTGTTCCCCCACATGACCGCCTTGGAAAATTGCATGGAAGGGCCGGTTCAGGTTCTGGGCATGTCCAAAGCCGAGGCGCGCAAGCGCTCTGAGGACCTGTTGGAACTTGTCGGCATGATCGAAAAGAAGGATCAGCACCCCTCGCGTCTTTCGGGCGGGCAACAACAACGTGTTGCCATTGCCCGCGCTTTGGCGATGCGGCCCAAGGTGATGCTGTTTGACGAAGTCACATCCGCGCTTGACCCTGAGGTGATCGGTGAAGTGACCAATGTGATCCGCGATCTGGTGAACAAACACAACCTCACCATGTTGATGGTCACCCACCAAATGGGCTTTGCCAAAGACATCTCGGACCGCATTTGTTTCTTTTTCGATGGCTCCATTGAGGAACAAGGCGCGCCTGACGCGCTGTTTGGCAATCCGCAAAGGGAGCGGACGCAGCAATTCCTCAGCGCGGTCAAAGAGGCGGGCTGATGCTGGCCTTAACGGATGTTTTGGCCGCGCAAGAAGTGATCAAAGGCGTGGCCGATGGCACGCCACTTGTGCCCTCGTACCTGTCGCAAAAGCTCGGGGGCGATCTCTGGCTCAAACTTGAGATTTGCCAGCCGATGGGGGCATTCAAACTGCGCGGGGCGGTCAATGCGATGGCGCATGTGCCGGATGGGGCCAGAGGCGTGACCTGTTGTTCCACTGGCAATCATGGTCGCGCTGTGGCCTATGCTGCGGCGCAAAAGGGCCTGCGCGCCGTGATCTGTATGTCCGACCTTGTGCCGCAGGCCAAAATCGACGGCATCCGCGCGCTTGGCGCAGAGGTCCACATCCACGGCCGCTCGCAAGACGAGGCCCAAACCCATGCCACACAGTTGGCGCGCGACGATGGGTTGATCGACATTCCGCCCTTTGACGATCCGCATGTGATTGCCGGACAAGGCACCATTGCGCTGGAAATGCTGCGCGCCCGCCCCGATCTCGACACGTTGATGATCCCGCTCTCCGGCGGGGGTTTGGCGGCGGGTATGGCAGTTGCGGCCCGTGCGATCAAACCGGACATCCGCCTGATCGGCGTCAGCATGGATCGCGGCGCGGCGATGGCGGCCTCGATCACAGCGGGCCGGCCGGTTGAGGTCGAAGAGGTCGCCTCCTTGGCCGACAGTCTGGGTGGCGGGATCGGGCTGTCAAACCGGTTTTCCTTCCCGCTCTGCCGCACTCTTTTGGATGAGGTGGTTTTGATCACGGAAGACGAGATTTATACCGCCATGCAGGCGCTTTATTACGAGGACCGTTTGGTCGCCGAAGGGGCCTGTGTCGTCGGCATCGCCGCGCTTTTGGCGGGCAAGATCGCGCCAAGCCGACAGATGGGCACCGTGATCACCGGGCGCAATGTCGATATGGCGCAATTCACCCGCGTGGTGACGGGCCAAGATGTGCGGCTTGGTGATGTGATTGTAAAAGGAACGCCCTATGACGACTGAGGCACAGGCCAGCGCGCCCCGCCCCGACATCCGCATCCTTACAGAAGCGCAATTGCGCGGGGTTGTCTCGCTTGATCTTGAGACCATTGATGTGATCGAAAACGGCTTTCGCGCCTTGGCCGAAGGCGGCGTGGTGATGCCGCCGGTGCTGTCCATGGCGATTGCGGCCCATCATGGCGAAGTCGATGTCAAAACCGCCTATGTGCCAGGTGTGGACGGCTTTGCCTTGAAAGTCTCGCCCGGATTTTTCGACAATCCCCAATTGGGTCTGCCCTCCCTCAATGGCTTGATGATCCTGCTTTCGACCAAAACCGGGCTGGTTCAGGCGGTATTTTTGGACAACGGCTACCTCACCGACATCCGCACCGCGGCGGCGGGCGCGGTGGCCGCGCGCCATCTTGCGCCCGATGTCGAGACGGCGGGGGTGATCGGCACTGGCGTACAAGCGCGGTTGCAAATGCAGGCGGCGCATCTGGTGCGCCCGTTCAAACGCTGTCTCGTTTGGGGGCGTGATGCGCAAAAGGCCAAAGCCTGCGCAGTCGATATTGCCGCGATGACCGGGGTCGAGGTGGCGGTGATGACCGAGATCGCACCGCTTGTGGCGCAAAGCCAGCTTGTGGTCACCACAACCCCTGCGACGACGCCGTTGATCACCGCCGACATGCTCCATGACGGGGTGCACATCACCGCCATGGGATCGGATCAGGCGGGCAAAAACGAGATCGCGCCAGAGGCCTTGGCCACCGCCGATCTTTATGTCTGTGATCGGGTCAGCCAATGCGAGGTGCTGGGCGAATTGCGGGCGGCACGTGCGCAAGGGCTGATGCGGCATACTCCGCCGGAATTGGGCCAGATCATCACGGGAGTCGCCCAGGGCCGCACCGATCTGCGTCAGATCACAATCTGCGATCTGACCGGAACCGGCGTGCAGGACACTGCCATCGCCAGCCATGTCGCGACCCGTTTGGGGGATGCGGGCACGGTGATTTCCGCGTAACCTTGCCCCATGATCAAACTGGACGCCCGTGATTTCGACATTCTGCGCGCCCTGTCTCGGGAGGGACGGATGTCAAAGACGCGTCTGGCCGAGGCCATTGGCCTCTCACCCACGCCCGCATGGGAGCGGTTGAAAAAGCTGGAAAAAGCCGGGTTGATCGAGGGCTATCACGCCGAAATCAACCTGCGCAAATTGGGTTCGACCGTGACGGTGTTCGTCGCCGCCGAACTTGCCGACCATACCCAAGCCTCGTTTCAGACCTTTGAATCCTCGGTGCAATCGCATGAGGAAATCCTGGGCTGTTGGGCCTTGGGTGGTGGGTTTGACTACCTGTTACAGATCGTCACCCGCGACATCGACGCCTATCAACGGCTGATCGACACGCTGTTGGACGCGCGCATCGGCATTGCGCGCTATTTCACCTATATTGTCACCAAACAGGTCAAAGGCGGTGGCACCCCACCGCTTGGGCTGTTCACAGACCATTTGGACTAGAACATCCCACCCCGGCAGTCCGAATACCGCGCATTCACCCGCACTTTGGTCTCTCCCTCTGCCGTGATCCGTCACAGTGACCGGGGATAAGGAGGCCAACATGCGTGACACTGCGATTTCTGCCCGTACTGATATTGGCGACAAACGTCTGTTGCGGGGCTTTTCCTATGTGAATGGCAAATGGACCTCCGGCGAGGCTGGCGCCTGTTTTGCCGTGACCGATCCGGCCACAGGGGCGCATTTGGGCGATATCGCCGCACTGAGCGCCGCGCAATCCGCCGCCGCGGTTGACGCCGCTCAAGCGGGTTTTCCCGCCTGGTCACAGCGTTTGCCGCAAGAGCGCGCTATGGTGCTGCGCCGTTGGCATGATTTGATGATCGCGGCCAAAGAGGACCTCGCGCGGATCATGGTGCTTGAGCAGGGTAAACCGCTGTCGGAAGCGCGCGGCGAGATCGACTATGCCGCAGCGTTCATTGACTATTACGCCGAAGAGGCAAAACGGCCGAATGTCGAAGGCGTGACCTCGCATTTGCCCGACGCCGAGGTGGAGCTTTGGCTCGAACCCGTGGGCGTTGTCGCCCTGATCACGCCGTGGAATTTTCCCTCCGCCATGCTGACACGCAAAGCGGCGGCGGCTTTGGCGGCGGGCTGTACCATCGTGGCGCACCCTTCGACTGAGACCCCTTATTCGGCATTGGCATTGGCCGAATTGGCCGAGCGCGCCGGGATGCCCGCGGGCGTGTTCAACGTCGTGACCGGAGATGCGCCCACTGTGGTGGAACCATGGACCAAAGACACCCGCGTGCGGGCGCTGTCGTTTACGGGGTCTACCGAAGTCGGGCGACTTTTGTATCGCCAATCGGCGGAGACGGTGAAAAAATTGGTGCTTGAACTCGGTGGCCACGCACCGGTGATCGTGTTCAAAGGCGCCGATTTGGACCGGGCTGTGGCGGAGGTGATCAAAGCCAAATTCGCCACCTCGGGTCAGGATTGCCTGGGCGCGAACCGGATTTATGTCGAACGTCCGATCTATGACGCATTTTGCGTGAAATTCGTGGCGGCGGCCAAAGCGCTGACTCTTGCGCCCGGCATGGAGGACGCCGATCTCGGCCCCTTGATGAACGCCCGCGCTGTGGCCAAACAACAGGCGCATGTCGACGACGCTCTGGCCAAGGGTGCGAGACTGGCCTGCGGCGGTGCGCCCGCAGATCTTGGCCCGTTGTTCTACCCCGCCACCGTGCTGACTGACGTGCCTGACAGCGCCAAGATCATGCATGAAGAAAGCTTTGGCCCCGTCGCGCCGATCACGCCATTTGACACCGAAGACGAGGTCATCACACGCGCCAATGATAGCGAATATGGCCTTGTCGCCTATGTTCATTCGCAAGACCCGAAACGCATCTATCGGCTCTCACGGGCGCTGCACTACGGCATGGTCGCGGTCAATCGGACCAAGGTCACCGGCGCGCCGATCCCCTTTGGCGGCGTCAAACAATCCGGTCTGGGCCGCGAAGGTGCGCGGATGGGGATGCAGGAGTTTATGGACCTGAAATACGTCTGTCGCGATTGGGGCTGACCCCGCACACGGACGCAAAGACTTGAACGGAAAAGGAAATAACATGCTGACAAATGATCAACTTGGCCAATGGGACCGCGAAAACTTCTTTCACCCCTCCACACATTTGGCACAACACGCGCGCGGTGAAACACCGACGCGGGTGATCAAAACCGCCAGGGGCGTGCATATTGTGGACCGCGATGGCAAGGAAACATTGGATGCCTTTGCCGGGCTGTACTGCGTCAATGTTGGTTACGGACGTCAGGAAATTGCCGAAGCGATTGCCGATCAGGCCCGCGAATTGGCCTATTATCACGCCTATGTCGGCCACGGCACCGAAGCCTCTATCACGCTGGCGAAAATGGTGCTGGACCGGGCGCCGGATCACATGTCGAAAGTCTATTTCGGCCAATCCGGCTCAGACGCCAACGAGACCAACATCAAGCTGATCTGGTATTACAACAACATCCTTGGTCGCCCTGAGAAAAAGAAAATCATCTCGCGGTGGCGCGGGTATCACGGCTCTGGGTTGATGACTGGCTCTCTCACCGGGCTTGAAGCGTTTCAAAAGAAATTCGACCTGCCGCTCGACCGTGTCGTGCACACAGAAGCGCCGTATTATTTCCGCCGTGCCGATCTTGCCATGTCGGAGGCGGCGTTTGTCGCCGATTGCGTCGCCAAGCTCGAAGAGCTGATTGCCCGCGAAGGCGCGGACACGATTGCCGCCTTTATCGGCGAGCCGGTGTTGGGCACGGGTGGAATTGTGCCGCCGCCTGCGGGCTATTGGGACGCGATCCAAGCGGTTCTGAACAAACACGACATCCTTTTGGTCGCGGATGAGGTGGTCACGGGCTTTGGCCGTTTGGGGTCCATGTTTGGCTCAGATCACTACGGGATGAAACCCGATCTGATCACCATCGCCAAGGGGTTGACCTCCGCCTATGCGCCGCTTTCGGGGTCCATCGTGTCTGACAAAATATGGCAGGTTCTGGAGCAAGGCACTGATGAAAACGGCCCCATCGGTCATGGTTGGACCTATTCGGCGCATCCGATTGGTGCGGCGGCGGGGGTGGCCAATCTCAAGCTGATTGACGATTTGAACCTGATTGAGAATGCCGGAACCGTTGGCACATATCTCAACGACACGATGAAGGTGGCTTTGGGCGACCACCCGCATGTCGGCGACATTCGCGGCGAGGGGATGCTCTGTGCGGTGGAGTTTGTCAAAGACCGCGACACGCGCACCTTCTTCGATCCGGCGGATAAGGTGGGGTATGCGCTGGCCGCGGCTTTGTTGTCTGAGGGCGTGATCGGACGCGCCATGCCGCAGGGCGACATCCTTGGCTTTGCCCCGCCTTTCTGCCTGACGAAAGAAGAGGCCGACAAGGTGGTCGATGCCACGACAAAAGCAGTGACATCCGTTTTGGGCTGAGGCAACACTGTCAAAATACGCCTCCCGGCAGCGTGGTTACCCTCATGTCCCATAAGGCCCATGAGGTCGGCACGCGCTGGGCGGCGCATTTCCCCTTCAGGTCCGGGAAGGATGTTACACGATGATCTCCAGCTCGTCGATCCTGTCCCCTTCAAGGACAAAGAAGTAACGCAAATCCACTGGGCTGCCGGGAAAGTTTCCCACGAGATGGCTGCTGACGACAGTTTTCCCGCCCTCCTCATGGATGGAAAAGGGCTCGACCGTATAGGTGTACTGTGTGGACGCATTCGCCATCCATTGCCGGATGGCATCGCGGCCCATATATGTATTGCCCTCATCCATGACGACGGCGTCCTGCGTGAAGCATTCGGAAATCGCCTGTGCAGTGCCTTTTTTGTCCGTGGCGAAATATGCGGCGATCGGGGGTGGGAGGTCGATGGACATGACGTGTCTCCTTTGAATTGGGGGGATCAGCGGCGGCCGCCAACGGGGCCGTCCGAGCTTTTGGTGCGGGTCGAGATTTGCGCCTTGGGCACGAAGGTCAGAGCAGCAACCGCGTCGACGGTTTCGGGCTGGGCATGCGCGTCGCGGCCTTCAAAGGATGCATCAAGCAACAAACGCAGGGATCTGTTGGTCTCCATCGGCAGGAAGGAGATCATGCAGACCTCTTCAAGCGAAGCTGCTTCAGCCACCTCGATGAGCTCATCCTTAAGATCTTCGCGTGTGTAGGTGATGATGTATTTGTAATCCTGATCAAGGGTATAGAGCTTGGACTTTCGCAGGCTTGCCGACACATCGCTGTCCCTGAAGTTCCACAAGAACTTTGCGGGACCGCCAACCACCGGACCGCCAAACACAAGTTGCTTGGCGATGAGTGCATCGAGAATTCGATATGCCTGAGCGGTTTGTTCGGCACTGATGAAGGCTTGGTAATACTGCATTTTCTTGCTCCGTTTCTGTGTGCTTACACCTTAGGGTCTTGATTGAATCCTGATAATAGGGACAAATATGGATGAGGAATTTCGATTTTCGGGACAATGGGCAGCTACAATCTCACAGATTTCGATGCAGTGATTGCAATAAGCCGTCGAGGCTCATTCCGTGCCGCTGCGCTTGACCTCGGACTGTCGACCACGGCTCTGAGCAATGCGATTGCCAAGCTGGAGGGGCAGTTGGGCGTGCGACTTTTCAATCGGACGACGCGCAGTGTCTCGCTCTCCGATGCGGGGCGCAGATTTGTTGATCAGATGACACCTGCCCTGAAGGACATCTATCAAGCCCTCGACACTGTGCGCTCCGAACAAGAGACACCGTCGGGCACATTGCGCATCAATGCCTTCGCGACGGCCGCGCGCGAGATCATCGAACCCTTGATCATCGCGTTCCTGCGACGGTTTCCCGAAGTTCACATTGATCTGGTGACCGAAGGCAATTTCGTCGACATCGTGGCCGAAGGCTTTGACTTCGGGGTGCGCAGCGAACATCGCGTCCCCGCGGATATGATTGCGATCCCTCTTGGTCCTGCGCGGCGATACGCGGTGGTCGCAACTCCCTCTTATCTCGCAACTCGCGATCAGCCCCGCGTGCCCTCCGACCTTCTGGCACACGCTTGCGTCTGCACACGCTTGCCAAATGGAGCGATGTTTCGCTGGCAGTTCAAAGACCACGATCAACTTTTACAGGTAGATGTGCGCGGCCCTGTCACTTTGGACGAAGCCAGTCTGGCGCGCACGGCTGTGCTGAATTCGGTGGGCATTGGCTTTTTCATGGAATCCGATGTGCTCAATGACATCGAGGCCGGACGGGTGGTGCGGCTTCTTGAAGACTGGACGCCCAAAATCGCGCCACTGTGTCTTTACTATCCCAGCCGTCGCAATCCGCCTGCGGCCTTCAAGGTCTTTGTCGACCTTGCGCGCGAACTCGCCCGCTCATCCCAGGCGCGCTGAACGATCCGACATGCCGGGAAGCAGAAGTACGCCGATCTCAACCATCCCCCGGTCTGATCACGAGACAGAAATAGCAACGGCTTCTACATTCAAACGGCCTGGATCAAGGAGATGGATCATACTCTGGACCGGCGCGGAGCTGAAGCTGTTCGCGACGCCATTGCTAAATCCCTACAGAATCTGCCGGGCCATTTGTGCAAGTCGTTGCCATGGGATCAGGGGGCGGAAATGGCCCAACACGAAAACTGACGTCAGTCCCCGGCATCAATGTCTGCTTCTGTGTTCCTCAAAGTCCGTGGCAACATCGAAGCAATGAAAATACGAACGGGCCACTGCGCCCATACGTCCCAAAAAACGCACCATTCAGCACTCGGATGCAATCCCGGTCGGCCTTCGAGCGACAGGTGGCCTCAACGGGAACTTGGGACGGCACAAAAGCGCGACAGGCCCAAAGTCACTCAAGCGGCTGAGTGTGACTGTCGGGGCGCGCGAGATTGAAACGATCTGACGTTCTGCAATAGAGGCCCGCGCCTCCCATGCGCGCAATGGGGGTATAAGCATCAAGGTCAATTGTGGCCGTGCGTGAGTCGATCATCAACTCATCTTGAACGTAAAGCGACAGGATTTCTCCCAGGACGATTTTCTGTTGCGTGCGCGTCGATATGATTTGCATCAACTGGCATTCCAACCGGACGGGAGAGGACGCAATGCCTGGAACCCCATTGGTGGCGGCCGGGCAAAGCGCAACCGCGGCCATATCTGCTTCGCTCTCGGCATAGGGCAAATCTGTTGCGGTTTGGTTCATCAACGGAGCAAGCTCTTCGGTCACCAAATTCACCGTAAAGCGCTCGGTTTGCGTGATGTTGCGCACCGTGTCTTTGAGCGATTTTTCGGGATGTTCCAAAATCCCAAGCGCAACCACGGCAGGATCGTGGCCCATCACGTTGAAAAAACTATAGGGAGCAAGATTGACAACGCCGGAGGGAGAAAGGGTGGAAACCCATGCGATCGGGCGCGGCACCACAAGGGAAGACAGGAGTTTATATCGCTTCCGGGCCTCTAAGGATGTCATATCGTATTGCATTGAAAACCCTCTGAAAATATGGCTGCCCTGGCATCTGAATGACAGGGCGGCGCGATCTTATTGTGTTGCTGTGCGGTCTGCAGCGTCAAGCAGGACCGCGAGCATTTCGGCGGTTTTCGGATCGTCGTTCAAAAGCTCAAGAACGGCCACCCGCATCTCAGAAAGAAGGGCATCGCGCTCTTCTTTGGGGAGGTAGTGGACGGTGCCACCCATCTCTTCCCAGGTTTTGTAAGCATTGGCCTGATCTTCCAGAACATAGTCGTAGAGTTCCGGCTCGAGCGCGGTGGCCTCCTCGCGCAGCATGGTTTGCAGGTCTTCCGGCAAAGTGTCCCACCAGATTTTGCTGACCATCATGACTTCGCCCATCACGCCATCTTCGGTGGCGGTGATGTGTTTGACGATGTCGTAAAGTTTGAGCGACGTGAACGCAGGCGGGGAGCTTTTCATCCCATCGACGGTGCCTTGCTGCAAGGCCGTCGCGACTTCGCTGAAGTCAATCGGGACAGCGGTCGCGCCCATGAGTTCCACGCCTTTACGCTCGACCTTTGAGGCGAGCACGCGGAGTTTTTTGCCGTTGAAGGCCTCAACCGTATCGCCGGGAAAGGCGGTCGCAAAGGCGGTGTTGCCGTAGATATAGGTGCCGAGACCAACGAGGCCCTTGTCGGTGCCGAGATTGAGAAATGTCTCTCGGAATGTCGGATCGCTGAACACCCGTTGGGCGTGGCGGGCGTCTTCAAAAATTGCGGGCAGGTCGGTGACCTGAAAGCGCGAGTCGACGCCAACGAGATAGGCGGCGGGGCCGGTGTAGAACTCGACGGTGCCGAATTGCAGGCCCTCGATCATACGGGCGTTCGAGCCAAGCTGTGCGGCGGGATAAAGCTCGGTTTTGATCCGGCCTTCGGAGCGCGCTTCGACCCGTGCGGCAAAGCGTTTGATGGCTTCGGTTTGCACGTCATTCACTGTGGCCGTGGCAAGTTTCATTGTGAACTCTTGTGCAAGGGCAGGTGTGGCCCCGAGGGTAGCGAGCAAGAGGCATGCGCTTGCGGCTTTGACCATATTGCGACGGTTGGGACGAAAAATTGACATAGGAGAGCTCCATTCATGTTGAGGTTAGGGAGGGTGTGTCAGGTCAAAACAAGAGTTGGGGGAGGGAGATCGCTGGCACGTAGGTGATCAGAAGCAGCGCCAGCGTTTGCAGGATGATAAAAGGCACCAACCCGGCGCTGATGCGCGAAATCGGAACGCCGAACAGGGCGTGAGAGGTGAAAATGTTCAGGCCGAAGGGCGGTGTGAACATCCCGATGCTCAGGTTCACGGCCATGATGACGCCAAAGTGGACGAGGTTCACATCAAGATGCGTGACCACAGGCACCAGCATCGGCGTCAAGAGAACGATCGCGGAAACCGGGTCCATCAGACAGCCGACGATCAACAAGAACACGTTGATGGTCAGCAACACCACCCAGGGTTCACTCGATGCGGCTTCGACAAAATTGACGAGTGTTTGTGGGACGCCGCTGGTCGTGAGCACCCATGAGAATACGCCGGAGGCCGCGACGACGAGCAGGATTTGCGCGGTCAGATGGGCGGAGCTGAGCACGACGCTCCAAATTTCGCGCCAAGTGATTTCGCGATAAAAGAACCGTGCGACCAAGACCCCGTAGACGCCAGCCATGCCCGCCGACTCCGTCGGTGAGAATATACCCGAATAGATGCCGCCAAGGATGACCACAGGTGTACCAAGCGCAGGCAGAGCAGCAAGAAAGAGCGAAAGCGCCTCGCCTTTTTGCGGTTTGTTGGCGGTGGAGGGGGTCATTTTGCGCGACACCCAAAGGATGTATCCGGCAATCACAAGGCCGAGCAACAAAGCGGGCACGATCCCCGCGGCAAAGAGCGCGGTGACGGATTGCTCAGACGATGCCGCATAGAGAATCATCAAGATGCTTGGTGGCATGACACTGGCGATGCCGCCCGCAGAGGTGATGAGGCCAAGCGAAAATTTCTCGCTATATCCCCCTTCGCGCAGGCTTGGATACATCAGTCGGCCGATGGCTGCGACAGTCGCGGGGCTTGACCCGGAGACCGCCCCGAAAAACTCGCTCGCTCCGATGGCGGTCATCGGTCGGGCGGATTTCAATCCACCGCAGAGCATCAAGATGCAATTGACAATACGGCGCGAAACGCCGCCGCGCGACATGATTTCGCCTGCGAAGATAAAGAACGGCACGGAGAGCAGCGCGAATTTATCAAGACCGCCGAACATGATTTGCGGCACCATCGTGGCGGGTACGCTCATCTGTGTCATGATTGCGACGCTCGCGGTGGTGAGCAGGACCAAATAGATTGGCAGACCCACGATCAACAAAAGCAACGGCAAGCCGCCGAGGATAGCAATAAGTGTCATTTGGAACCTGCCAGTGCTTCTTGGACCTCAACCGGGTCAGAGGCGTTAAGGAGTTTGTCTGAGACGAGAAGCGAGAGGCTGCGCGTCATGCCGCCAAGGCACGCCAGCACGAAGGCGGCGAGGATAGAGCCATTGACATATTGCTTGGGGATTTCGGCCACATTGGTCACTTGTGAAAAGCGGGCGACCAGTTCGACAACGAGGTATGCGTTAAAGGCGAAATATCCGCACAGGGCCGTACCGGCAGCGGCAAGGCCAAACGCGACCCATCGCTGTGCGGAGTGCGGCAGCAGCGGTTTGAGAATTTCAGCGGACAGGTTTTCCCCGCGCAAGGTCAGCCGATATGACATCAGGCAGACCGACCAGATGATGAGTAGGGTTGTGACCTCCTCGGCCCAAAAGATCGGGCTGTGAAACAGGTAACGCCCCGCAACATTGGCGGCGTTGATCAACAGGGCGGCGGCGAATGCGCCCCCCGAGAGCAGGTCGAGCGTTTGGATTATAAAGGTGGACAGGCGCTGCATCATCGACCCCTCACCCATCAGCTTTGGAATAGGTGACAGGCGCGCGGGCTGTCGTATTCACCCGCAGTTCGAAAACGTCCGGGCGCGCGTAGTGCCCTGCGGCGTCAAAATCGAGTTTGGCCCGTGTCACAGCGTCAAGGTCGATCTCCGCGACAAGGATGCCCTCTTCGTCAAACAACGGCCCGGCAAGGACATTGCCCAAGGGGTCAAGGATCACGCTGCCGCCCCGCATCATGATGCGCTCGGGGTCGGTGCGGTTGAACGCATAATCCTCAGGGAAATCTTTTTCCCAAAGCACTTGGCAGCTTGAAAACACAAAGGTACGCCCTTCGAGGGCGATGTGTTTCATCGTGGCTTGCCAGCTGTCGCGATCATCGGCGGTGGGGGCGCAATACAGGTTGATGCCCTGCCCATACATGGCCATGCGCATCATCGGCATATAATTTTCCCAACAGATCACCGCGCCGAGTTTGCCGATTTCGGTATCAAACGTGGGCAAGGTCGAGCCATCGCCAAAGCCCCAAACAAGACGCTCTGCACCCGTCGGCATCAATTTGCGATGCTTGCCCAAAAGCTGCCCGTCGGGACCAAAGAAGACGACCGTACAATAGAGCGTGCCCACATCGCGTTCGATGACCCCCATGACGAGATGAAGCCCGGCTGCGGCTGCCGCCTGCCCCAAACGATCCGTCTCGGCGCTGGGGATTTCAATGGCGCTGTCGGCATAGCGACGGAACTCTTCGCGGCCCGCCTGGGTCCGGACGCCGACAGAGATGTCGTAGGTCTGCTCTTTGGGATAGGCCGAAATATAAGCTTCGGGGAAGACGGCAAGGTGACAGCCCTGCGCTCCAGCCTGGGCAATCAACGCCTCCGCTTTGGACAGGCTTGCCTCGATATCGAATGGCACAGCCCCTGCCTGAATCACTGCCGCTTTGAAAGTCATCCGTCACCTCATTTAGTCGATAATTATAGACACTCATATTTTGTGCTAATTTTGAGGCTTCGTGTCAATTCCACACATGAAATTCGGAAATAACCGGGAAAATTGGCGTATATATCGCCAAATCATGATATTATTGCTCACTTATTGTGCAATATTTTTACGAACTTAAAATTATGTCGATCATTTTCGACAAGAATCTCTCACAACATGTCGAGTAATTTCGACAGGAAAGATTCCCTTGTATGCGATATGAAGCCACATTATTTTATAGACTTAGAGGATTGAGGAGTGCCTGATGTATGACTTTCAAAGCAAACTGTCGAAGCTCGGCATTAGTGGCACGCTCTATCGGTTATATGTGGCAGCGATCGAGTTGGGCGAGGCGCCAATTTCTGATGTCGCGACACGGGCGGGATTGGTGCGCACCACGGCATATGACGCGCTTTCCCGTTTGGAGGAGGAGGGCCTCGTTGCCATCGTAAAAAGTGGCAACAAGCGCATTGTCGTCGCCGAAGATCCATCTGTGTTGCTGGAGCGGATAGAAGCCCGCAAACAGATGCTCAGCGACGTCATGCCGGAATTGCGATCGCTCTACAATCGCGCGAAAGGCAAACCGCGCATCCGGTATTACGAGGGGCGGGACGGTATTTTAATCGCGCTGAAAGACACATTGACCATCAAAGGGGCACAGCCGACGTTGATGGGGATTTTGTCCATGGATGAGCTGCGCGACGTTCCGGGACTTGAGGAAATGGAGCAATTTATCGCCTCTCGGATAGAGAAGGGGATTTGGCTACGGGTGATCAGATCCCGCACGAAAGACGTGGCCTCCATTTGGCCTTCCGACCCAAACGACCTACGCCACCTCCGCTTCGCGCCCGGGAACGTTCTCTTGTCGATGACCACATTTATCTATGACGACAAAGTCTGCCTCATCTCATCCATGCGCGAAAACTATGGCATGATCATTGAAAGCGTAGAGTTCGCGGCAATGCAGCGGCAATTGTTTGAAGCGTTGTGGGCGACCTCTTCCGACATGTGATCTGTGCCATCCCCTTCCCAACAGCCATGGAAAACGTCAGGGTATGACGCGTACTGCAAGCCTCAACACATGCATCACGCCGATGTGCAGGTGCCACGTTCAAAACAATTGCCTTATCCGAGCCAACAACTGCCGCTCTTATCACCATCTTGGATCGTCCGGGTGAACCAGCCATAATATCTTGCGCTCATGGATTCGGAGTTCTACCTTCAAGGCCGCCTGCCCCACTGGCCGGTTGGCGCGGCCTTGCAGACAGCGACGGGGTCTGTCGCGGCTGATTTGCCGAACTCTGTGGCTGTCATTTCGTCAGGCGCAGCAGGATTGCCTCGACATCGTCCAGCAGGCCCGTCCAGACTCCATCTTCGTCAATCCCATTGATCCGCATTAGGAAAAGGCCCTCGACGGCCAGAAAGGCCACACGCGCAGCCTGCGCGTCAGGGGTCGCCTCGGCAAGGCGCGCGAAGATGCTCCGATACCAGTCACGTGTTTCCTGCAAATTGGCCGGGTCCTCCAGATAGCTGACCAAAAGCGCCGCCATCTTCGCATTCATCGCCTGCTGCGACGCGCGGGTCGCCGCGATATAGCGCTGGACGAAACTGATCGGATCAGTCGCCTCCACATCACCCAGCAGGGATTCGAACTGTATGGTCCAGCGGTCGATCAGGCCGCGTACAAGCGCGTCCTTGCTGGCGAAAGAATATTGCACGCCGCCTTTCGAGATACCGGCCGCCTGCGCCAATGCGCCAATGGTCAACGCCGCGCCGCCCCCACTGCGCACGATCTCGTCTGCCAGATCTAGCAACCTGTCGCGACTGATTGTCGGTGTCCTACCCATCTGTCCCCTGATCCGTTCACATCCCCATTGAAATCCATACGTATGTATTTATATCGACGGATGCAACCGAATCCTGAGGTGAAACATGCCTGCCCATGCCCCCGATCCGAAACGCTGGCTTGTGTTGCTGGCGGTCATGCTGGCCTTTCTGCCCGTGGTGCTGGACATGACGATCCTGCATGTCGCGGTGCCCAGCCTGACTCTGACACTGAACGCCTCGGGGACCGAGGTCTTGTGGATCATCGACATCTACCCCCTGCTGATGGCCGGATTACTGGTGCCGATGGGTACGCTGTCCGACCGGGTCGGCAATCGCCGGATCCTACTGACCGGGCTGACCCTCTTCGCCGCCGCCTCGACCTGGGCAGCCTTCGCCCAAAGTGCAACCGCCCTGATTGCCGCGCGGGTCTTCCTTGCGCTGGGGGGATCAATGATCATGCCTTGCGTTCTGGGCCTGATCCGCAAGACCTTCGAAGAGGAAGGCGAGCGCGCTATGGCGCTTGGACTCTGGGGCACGGTCGGCGCGGCAGGAGCCGCTGTCGGGCCGCTGATCGGCGGGGCCCTGCTGGAACAGTTCTGGTGGGGGTCTGTCTTCTTGATCAACGTGCCGGTCATGCTGATCGTGGCCCCGACGTGCTGGCTGTTGTTGCCCCGCATCGAACAGACCACGCCGGGCAAATGGCCCATCGGTCAGGCGCTGTTGCTGATTGTCGGCATGATATCGGTCGTCTACGCGATCAAGGCCGGTTTCGGCGCCAAGCAGCCCCTGCCGGTCGTCGTCCTTGTACTCACTTTCGGCATTGCAATTCTGACGCTATTTGCGCGCAAGCAATTGCGCGCGACTGCGCCCATGTTGGACCTTTCTCTACTGTCCCATCCCACCATTGTCGCTGGTCTGATGATGGCGATTGTTGCCTCGGGCGCATTAGCCGGGGTCGAACTGACCCTGGCACAAGAACTGCAATATGTGCTGACAAAGACCCCACTGCAGGCTGGCCTGTTCATGATCCCGATCATGGCCGCGGCTGCCCTAGGCGGGCCGGTCGCAGGTTACCTGTCCAATCGTTTCGGCTTGCGCCGCGTTGCCAGCCTGTCACTGTTGATCTCGGGGGCGGCGCTGCTGTTTCTGGCGCAAAGCGATTTCCACCAGCCAGGCGCTCTGGTGCCGTTGGCACTTGCCGTCCTTGGGCTGACGCTCAGCATTGGGCTAACCGCCTCGTCCATCGCGATCATGGGTGCAATCGAGGCCAGCAAAGGCGGCGCCGCCGGGGCGTTGGAGGCAACCGGATATGAACTGGGAACCGGTCTGGGGATTGCCTTCTTCGGGATGTTCATGTCGGGCGTGTTCAGCCGCGCGATAGAGCTGCCCGACACCCTGCCATCTGCCTTGGCTGCACAGGCCGCCCAGACAATCGGTGATACTTACATCGTGGCAAACCAACTGGGCCCCGAACAAGCCGCGGCACTGATCGAGGCCGGCAAGACCGCCTTCAGCCAGACCCATTCGGTGCTGCTGACCACCTCGGCCATTGTGATCGCGACGCTGGCGGTCGTGGTCTTCATCATCATTGCACCGGACCGTAGATTGCCTGTGACATCGCATCATTGATCGTCAGAAAACCCCATAAAATCTTGGAAAGGCAACGAGATATGCAACCCATCAAAACAGAACGCCTTATTCTCAGGAATTTCAGAGAGAGCGACGCGGAGGCCCTCTACGCTTATCTGCGCTCGCCCGTTTCCAACTGTTTTCTGTCTCTCAAACTGTCGGATATGGATGCCGCTTTGGCCGAGGTGAGAAAGCGCAGCCAAGATAATGAACAGATCGCCGTCTGCCTCAAGGAGACCGATACGCTTATTGGCGATCTTTTCGCGCATGCCGAAGAGGATACGATCTCGGTCGGGTGGAACTTCAACCCGGCGTTCTCAGGGAAAGGCTATGCGACGGAGGCCGCGCGCGCACTCTTTGCGCATGTGTTCGACACAGCGGAAGCACGCCGCGTCTACGCCTATGTTGAAGATCACAATCTCTCCTCGCAGCGCCTTTGCGAACGGCTGGGAATGCGGCAGGAGGGTCTCTTTGTCGAATATATCTCATTCATCAATGACCCCGCAGGTAATCCAATCTACGAAAATACCATGCAATACGCCCTCCTGCGGAGTGAGTGGATGATCCGCAGTTCTCACCGATCCTGAATAGCCCCGAGTTTATTCGACGCGTTACAGCTTCCGTTGCTGTTGCCTTTCAAAGGCTGCAAACGACAACATCCCATTCCTGGCGGGTTTGCGCTTTGGATTGTAGAACATCTCGATGCAGTCAAACCCGCCTGATCTTGTGTCTTCTCTGGTTTCGTATGTCCTGAGGCGAATGCGTTCGCGTTTCAACAGGGTGAAGAAGCGTTCAGCAACCGCGTTGTCATGGCAGTTTCCGCGCCTCCTCATACTGTGTTCAAGATTGTGCTGCCTGAGAAATGATGCCCAATCTATGCTGGTGAACCGTGAACCCCGATCAGAAGGCACTAAGACTTTGCGCGTTGGCTTGAGCCGCCAAACAGCCATGAGCAACGCCTGCAATATGAGGTCTGTTGGTTGTCGGCTCTGCATCGCCCATCCGACAATACGTCGCGAGAACAAGTCGATCACGACCGCCAGACACGAGATCCCTTCCCGGGTCTTGATGTAGGGAATATCTGTTCCCCAGACCTCGAAAACTTCGCAGCATTTGCCAAGCTCCTTGAAAACCGACTGAACGGAGTTCCGCCCGAGAATGTCGACCTCCGGGCATTCCCCTGACCGGATATGACATCAAAACCCGCGAAACTGACGAAGGTGGAAAGGATAGCGGCAAGACCGCCAAAGATGACGGCATCTTGAAGCCGGTCGGTGCCGGTGGGGCTGCTGCTCCGGAGCTCTTCCTGTCTACATTCCGGAAATCATCAACAAGCTGAATGGCATTTTCGGCGACGCGACGCCCTTGAACGATCAAGGAATTACATCATGAAAAAGCCGTTTTTTCACGTCTTGGGTCTCTCGCGCTTACTTCATGCGGCATCGCTGAACGCAGTAAGCCTGTCGTGGCTGCCTTCAACGGCGACAGCGTGGAGATTATTCAGCCATTCCTCGCCTCGTATTCGATGAATGAAATGACTGCGGAGGCCACTCGTGTTTGCCAGCAGGTAAACAGGCGCATCGCTGATGCATGTTTCATAACGCACCCTGAGCAACACGTATGAGACAGTTCATCTTTTCCTCTGCCTTGAACCTGGTGATCGCGTCTTCTAGGAAAAGGCACGCCGTCCCGCTGCACGCGACGGTTCGTACCTCTGAGGTCGAAAGCCTCCGCTTCAACTATTTCGCAACCAATATCGTGCCGCGAGCGTGGGGTGCTTCAGGTCTGGCTGCAACCACCAGATAGGCGGAAATAAGTGCGAGAGTGTGAACTTTAACAACTGAAACGTGACGCAGAATGCTCTTTGTCTCTGCTCTTCTATCCTACCGCCAAAACATTCCGTCTTACGTGGGCAAGCAAGGCTGAAGCGTGATGCCGAGATTGACCACGACCAAGGATCCCGCAGTCGCGACGTGGGCCATCCCGAACCGAGACGATATGACTCTTTCGAGACGTTGGTACGCGCCGTTGAGCAGCTCCCGGAGGCTGGTGCCAACTCCTTCGTGATGAGCGGCATGTCGATCAGCTCCGCCATGTCTTAGACCCGGACTTCGGACAGCGGCCCTTGCGGAGCACCGACAGCGACAACGGATCATCCATCAACGGGTGAAATGTCAGCCGCATCCGGGCCGACACGGCGCCCGTCTAAAAATGGAACGTCAAGACACACACTGATGTCGCGCAGTAAAGCCATCCAATTCATTCAAAACCTTTAAGAGTATGGTTGCGAATACTGTCGACATTCCGGTCAGTTTCACGTGCAATGTTTTGCAGCCAGTTCACAAAAACCTTTGTTGCAAGCTTGGCGCGAGAGACATGATTGACCGTGAGATAGTATTCGAAACCATCAATACACGTCTCTCCCAGCCTTTGGTGCGTCCCTGCGGCAAGCCGGTCTGCGACAAGGATGTTACTGCACAACAGCAACCCTAACCCTTGATCCAGCGCCTCGAAGGCCGCAGATTCGTCGCTGCATTTCAAGACGCTCGCCACCTTGAAACTCTGCGCGGCGTCATCCGCCCAACGCGCCCAGACCGGACCGCCCAGCTCTTTGTTATTCCAATGAAACCCGATGACCGGATAAGCGCCTGACTTGTTCTGTATAACATCGTTGCGCCCGACTGGTGTGTAGGTGTCTGCAAACAAAATGCCGGATGTCGCGTCCCGCGGGCAATGGCCATAACGGATCGCCACATCCAGCCGGTCCGAAGACAGATCGCGCACCGCATCGTCGGTAACAAGCTCGACCTCGATCTTAGGGTTCTCGGCCAGAAAACCCGACAGCCGTGGCAGCAGCCAGTTGTCGGCAAAGGCGCGGGTTGTCGTGACGCGCAGGACGTTCTTTTCGATGTCCACATCCAGAACCGAAAAGGCCTCGGCCAGCAGGTCGAACCCGTCGCGCAATTTCGGAAACATCTCTTCACCCGCAGGGGTCAGCGCGATGTCGCGGGGGTTTCGCACGATCAACTTAAAGCCCAGATAGCTTTCCAGATGCCGGATCTGATGGCTGACCGCTGTCGTGGTCACGCCCAGCTCGTCGGCTGCAGCCGAAAAGCTGAGGCAGCGCGCAACCGCTTCAAAGGCACGGATCGAATTCAGGGGCGGAAGCCGTCGCATCCTCTGTCCTTCGTGAGTTTTGCTCAAGACCCCCTGAGATAAACGAATTTGTAGCAAACAGGACGTTTCGCAGAAGGTGGCAGACACAAAACAGGGAGAAAAACGATATGTCAAATTTTCAATATTCACGCCGCGCGCTGCTGAAAAGCGGTCTGGCTGCGGGTGCTGTGCTGGCCACACCTGCGATTGTAAGGGCGCAGGAGGTGCGCGAGCTGACCATGCTGACATGGGCAGGCCACGCCGACCCGGAGGTCGTTGGCCCGTTTGAACGCGCGCACAATGTCCGCATCCGCGCCAAGGAATACGTCGGCGGGGACCAGATGCTGGCGCAGTTTGCGCAGTCTCCGGTCGGCACCTACGACGTTATCCTGGCCGACGCTGAATATGTCTCGCAGCTGTATCAGGCCGATTACATCGAACAGCTCGACCTGGCAGATTATCCGTTTGACGACTTTTTCCCCGAGTTCCAGAAGTTCGAGGGCCATTGGTACGATGACGGGCTTTACGCGGTGTTCCTGCACTTTGGCTTTCTAGGTCTGTCGCATAATCTGGACGCGCTCAGCCGTTCGGAGGCGCGCAACTACAGGGCGATGTGGCAGGAAAATCTGCGCAGCAAGGTCGGGCAATTCGACTGGCATCTGCCCAACTTTGGCACAATGAGTCTGATCGAAGGCAATCCGGCCCCCTTTGATCTGAATGCCGCGGCGTGGCAGCAGGTGCAGGATACGGCACTGACGCTTCGGCCACAGGTGCGGGGATTTTATGATTACGGCGGCACGCTGTCTGCCCTGCGCTCGGGTGAAGTGGCTGCGATGCCGGGGATTGGCGACTGGATCACCGGTGTCTTGCAACGCGACGGAGCCAATGTTGCCACCACCATTCCCGAACAGGGCGGGCTGCAATGGACCGAGTCGCTGTCGATCGGCAAGGGGTCCCGCAATCAGGATCTGGCCCGGGAATTCATCCGCTACATGATCAGCCCGCGCGGGCAGGTGGCGACGGCCACGCTCAAGGCGTACCCCGCGATGGTGCCGACCCGGGCGGGCTGGGCGATGCTGAACGAAATCAACCCGAATGAGGCAGCACGCCAGAACATGAGCCTGAGCGGGGCGAACGCGCTGGATGAAATCCGCGCCGGGCGCATTCAGTTGCGCCGCCTGCCCGTCCAGCAATCATTGGAAAGCTGGAACGACGCCTGGGTGCGCTACAAAAACGCCTGAGCGACACCCTCAAGAGTCTGTCTTCACGCCGCCACTGACGGGCGCGGGGCGGGCCGCGCTTCATTCAAAGGAAATCCGATGTCCGTCTTATCCGCAAAGGTGCGACTGCGCCGGCGTGCCTGGTTTGCCCTTTGGGCCGCCCCGCTACCGATCTGGTTTGCGCTGTTCTTTATGGGCCCGATGCTGCTGCTGATCGCCATGTCGTTCTGGTCGGTCCAAAACTACCGTCTGACCCCCGACTTTTCGCTGTCGGCCTGGTCTTATGTGCTGTCGCTCGATTTTCTGTGGTCCACGTTCTGGCGCAGCTACGGGCTGTCCCTGATCAGCGCCGCCTTGGTGTCACTGCTGGCCTTTCCGGCCTCTTACGCGATGGCGTTTCTGATCACCCCGGCCAGACGGCTGACTTTTTTGGGCCTCGCCCTAGCACCGTTTTTCACCAGCTATCTGGTCAGAATTTATTCCCTGCAGGTGTTTCTGGGCGAAGGCGGCGTGCTGCCGCAACTGTTTCACAGCGTCGGTCTGTCCGGTGCCAGTCTGCTGAACAGCTACACGGCGCTTTTTCTGGGCCACGCCACCCTGACGCTGCCGGTGGTGTTGGTGCTGCAAACGCTTGCGCTGGGCAATGTCGACCGCACCGAGATGTCGGCAGCCGTCAATCTGGGCGCGCGCCCGCAGCACGTCTTGCGCCACATCATCCTTCCCGCTGCCCGTCCGGGTCTGAGCCTTGGCGTGCTGTTCGCCTTTTTGCTGAGCTATGCCGAATTCGTCAGCGCCACCTATCTGGGTGGCGGCGTCTTTCAGACCCTGCCGATCCTACTGACCGACCTGATCAGGGGCGGCCAACAATGGCCCCGCGCGGCGGTGGTGTCACTGCTGATGATGGCGGCCTTGATGCTGACGTCTCTGGTCACCGTCGCCTGGGCCTATCGCCAGAAAGGAAACTGAGATGAACACCCATCTGAAACACGCATTGCCCGCATGGACCTGGTTCGCGGGGCTGACGCTGGTCTTTGTGATCCTCTATGCGCCGATCCTGTCTGCTCTGGTTTTTTCCTTCAGCGTCGACAGGTTTCCGAGCCTCGATATCACGCGGTTCAGCACGAAATGGTACGCACAGGTCTTTGCAGATGCCCGCATGCTGGAGGCGCTGAAAAACAGCCTGGCCATCGCGCTGAGCACGGCGCTGGTTGCCACCACGCTGGGCTTTGCTGCCGCCTATGCCGACTTCCGGTTCCGGTTTTTCGGACAGCGCATGGTGCTGGCTTTAGCCCTGCTGACGCCGACGGTGCCGATTGCGGTGCTCAGCCTTGCCATGCTGGCGTTCTTCTCGCGGATCGGGCTGTCAGGCACGGTGGGTTCGATCATCGTGGCCCATGTGGTTGTCGCCACGCCCTTTGCAATGGCGATCTGCCGTCTGCGGCTGGAACAGTTGCCGCGGGAATTCGAAACCGCCGCGCAAAATCTGGGGGCCACGCCGGGGCAAGCGCTGCGCCTGATCGTGCTGCCGCATGCGGCACCTGCCATCGGGGCGGCGGCGCTGATCGCCTTTGCCGTGTCGCTTGATGAATATGCCATCGCCTGGTTTGTCGGCGGGTTGGAACAGACCGTTCCCGTCACCGTGCTGAACACCCTGCAAGGACAGGTCGACCCGACCATCCACGTGATCGGCACGCTGGCCTTTGCCGCCACCCTCAGCATGGTCTTTGCCGCGCAGATGTTGCTGTTGCGCAGCACAAAATCCCACAAAAACAAAGAGGTGTCGCCATGACCCAACCGCTTCTGGAATTGCACAACCTGAACAAATCCTACGGCACCTTCGAGGCCGTCAAGGACATCGACTTGACCGTGGATACCGGCGAGTTTCTTGCCATCATGGGCCCCTCGGGCTGCGGCAAAACGACGACATTGCGCATGATGGCCGGTCTAGAGGAACCGACGCGCGGCGACATCCGGCTGGAGGGTCAGCAGATCAACGACCTACCGGTCTGGCAGCGTGAGACGCCGCTTGTCTGGCAGAACCTGGCACTGTTTCCCTATATGACCGTGCGGGAAAACGTCGAATTCGGCCTGCGCATGAAAAAGGTGCCTGGCCCCGAACGGCAACAGCGCTGTGCCGAATGGCTGGAACGGCTTGGCATTGCAGGGTTCGCCGACCGCAATGTGGCCAAGCTGTCCGGTGGGCAGCGGCAGCGCGTGGCGCTGGCGCGGTCACTGGTGTTGCAGCCCAAGGTGCTGCTGCTGGACGAACCGCTGTCGGCGCTGGACGCGCATATGTCTATCCGCATGCAGGGCGAGCTGAAGCGGTTGCAGCGCGAGCTGGGGATCACCTTTGTCTATGTGACGCACAGCCATTCGGAGGCCTTTTCTTTAGCCGACCGCGTGGTCATCATGAATGCGGGCCGGATCGAACAACTGGGCACCCCGCAGGATATCTTCCTGCGCCCCAAGTCGCGCTTTGTCGCACAGTTTGTCGGCGGTATCAGCCTGTTCAGCGGGATGTTGAAGACCACCAGAGAGGGCAAGGTCGGGATCGACAGCGCAGACGGGTTGCTGCAAATCGCAGATCCTGCCAGCGTTCAAACGGGAACCAAATGCGACCTAGCGGTGCGTGCAGACCGGATCAATGTGACCACCCAACCCGGTTGGGGCACAAACGAGGTGCCCTGCACTTTGATGTCCGAAGAGTTTGCAGGCGCGGTCGTCAACCTGCATCTGGAAACGGCCGCGGGCACCGGGATTGTCGCGCAGCTTCAGCAACGAGATCTTGAGCGGCTGTCGGCAAGGGCGGGGCAACAGGTCTATGCCTCCTGGCACCCCGAGGACGGCGTGCTGCTGGGGGTCACTGCGTTGAAGGCGGCGGCGTGATGGCCATGCCGCTGGACCGGACCCTGGCGGCGGCATCGGTGGCACATGGCATGGTACGGCTGGCAGTGGGGACCAATACCGCCGGGTCGTGTCGCGTTCCGGCAGCATTTCACGGGCTGTTCGGCTTTCGCCCAACGCGCGGGCGCTATCCGATGACCGGCGTACTGCCGCTTGCGCCTGATTATGACACCGTTGGGCTGATCACGGGAACCGCCCGCGATCTTTGTGATCTGGACACGATCTTGAGCGGTGAAGCGGAGGAGCCGGAAAGCAGGCCGCAGATCTGGCTGGACCAGTATGCGACGGCGCGGGCCACCTTCGAGGTTTCCGATACGGTTCGCAACGCAGTGGAAGCCGCGTGCGGCCAGGGGTACACAGGCCACGCAGCCTGTTGGCGGATGCGATGGAGCTGATTGCCGCGCAGGGCTGGCCCGGTGGTGCCGATGCCGCCGAATTGTACCACGACCTGATACAGTCGGAGGCCTTTGCGCTGGTCGACCCGCTGGTGGCCGCGCGGTTGCAGAGGGCGGCGAGACTGTCACCGGACGCCATGGCAAAGGTCCGCAGCAGTGCGGCGCATCTGCGCAGACTCTGGCCGGCCCCTGATGTCATCATCGCCTTGCCAACCCTGCCCTTTGGCGCACCACTGGCTGAACCCTTGCTGTCCGATCCCGAAGCCTATGCGCGGACAAATCAGCAGGCGTTGAGCCTGATCATGCCCGCCAGCTTGCTGGACCTGCCCGCTGTCACGCTACCTGTCGGGCAGACCGCTGCGGGGCAATGGATCGGCCTGCAACTGGTCGGCGCGCCCGATTGTGACCGTGCCCTGTTGATGGCCGCCCGCAAGCTGGAACACTCCCTTGACCTGAAAGGACATTGCCCATGATCCGCAACCCGATCCCCTGGCCCAACGGCGCGCGCTGCGCCTGTGCCATCACCTTTGACGTCGATGCCGACAGCCTGATCCACATCGCGCGTCCGAACGACAGCCATCGGCGGTTGTACCCCATCAGCATGGGCCGCTATGGCCCCAACGCCGGGGTGCCGCGCATTCTGGAAACCTATCGCCGGCTGGGATTGAAACAGTCGTTTTTCATGCCCGGATGGGTGATGGAAACCTATCCCGAAACCGTTGAGGCGATTCTGAAAGACGGCCATGAAATCGGGCTGCATGGCTATCTGCACGAAGACCCCACCGAGATGTCCGATGCCGAGCAGACCTATTGGTTCGAGCGGACGCTGGACGCTCACAAACGCGCCACTGGCCAGACCCCGCGCGGTTACCGCGCACCAGCCTACAACGTCACGCCACGGGTCATCGACCTGGCGATCGCCCATGGGCTGACATATGATTCATCCATGATGGCCGACGACCTGCCCTATGTCCTGTCCGCCGCCAAAGGGGATCTGATCGAAGTGCCCGTCCACTGGGGCAGCGACGACTGGCCGCCCTTCGCCCATTATGCCGAGATCGGCTATATGATGCCAGTGATGAGCCCCGCGCAGGGGCTGGAAGCCTCCTTTGCCGAGTTCGAGGCGCAATATGAAGCGGGCGGATTGTGGGTCGGAATCTGGCACCCGTTTCTGACCGGGCGGCTGGCGCGCTGGCGCGTGGTTGATCGCTGGCTGGAGACCGTTCTGTCCCGCCCCGATGTCTGGTTCGCCCCGCTGGAAGACATCGCCGCACATGTCCGGCAGTTGCGCGACAGCGGAGCTTGGACTCCGCATGTGGAACCCGCAACCCCTTATCCCACTGCCGTCTTTCAAGGAGTATCAAGATGAGCGATTTCCCCCTTCCCTTCGACTCCGCCCGCTCTGATGGCAGCAACCCTTCAGCATTTGAGACCGTGGGCGATCTAGGCCAGCCGCACCTGGACATTGTCTATGACGTGCCCGCACGTCAGGGCCGCGCCATCCGTGTGGAACAAGGGCAGATGCTGACCGTCACCAACTGCCACGGCAGTCAGGTGGCCGATTTCTGGGCGTTCAGCGCCGCCGACCCCGGCGAGCATCTGTCGATGGAGCATATGCGCCCGAACCTGCGCAAACTCTGCCCCTCTGCCGGTGATGCGCTGGTGACCAACCGCAGGCGGGCGATCCTGACGCTGATCTCTGACAGTTCCGAGGGGGTGCATGACACGCTTGTCGCCTCTTGCGACATTCACCGGTATCACGAGCTGGGCCATCAGGGGTATCATGACAATTGCACCGACAACCTACGAATGGCTCTGGCGGCGATTGGCGTGGCCTTGCCGCAGGTGCCCTGCCCGTTCAACCTGTGGATGAACACGCCCGCCCGCGCAGGGGGCGAGATGGTCTGGCTGCCGCCGGTCTCGCGGGCCGGTGACGCGGTTATGTTTCGCGCCGAGATGGACCTGATCGCCGTGGTCTCCGCCTGTCCGATGGATCTGTTGCCGATCAATGGCGCAGACGCCGTGCCGCGCGGCCTGTCGGTGACCGTCTCGGCCGCCTGATTCAGCTTTGCTGGCGCATCCAGTCCAACAGTTGCGCCAGCCGGTCCTGATCCGAATGAGTGGACAGGAACACCGCCCAATAGGTCAGGCCCGGCAACGCAATGTCGGAGAGCTGCACGAGCTGACCGGCGTTGAGCAGATCCGCCACCAGCTGTTGTGAGGCCAGAACCGCGCCCTGCCCCGACACCGCCGCGTCAATCGCGTGAATCTCTTCGGAAAAGGTCTGGGCCACAGCGGGCAGTGATGCCTTGACGTCGGCACGGGCGTGCCAGCGCTGCCAGCTGGGCGCGTTCTGCGACGCGGATTTCCAACGGTAGTCCAGCAAAGGCAGCGCCATGATGCCATCCGGTGTCAGCGGCAGGTTCACCAGATCCGGCGCACAGACCGGAATGATCGCATCGTCAAAAAGCCGGTGCCATTCCGCCCGGTCATCGGGCTGGCCCGCATAGCGAATTGCCATGTCGATATCCGACGCATGCAGATCGGCGGGCAGGTCGGCGGCCTCTACCGTGATTTTCAGCCCCGTTTCTGCACCCAGACGCGGCAAGCGCGCCATCAGCCAGCGGCTGGCAAAAGCCATGGTCACTGACAGGCGCAGTGGTGTTTCGGCGGTGGTAATGGCCAGTTGGTCGATTGTGCCTGCAATCTGGTCCAGCGCCCGGCGCAGCACCGGAAACAGCTTTTCCCCCGCTGCCGTCAAACGCACAGGCCGGGGAAAGCGGTGGAACAATGTCACTCCCAGAATGTCCTCCAACTGCCGCACCTGATGGCTGATCGCGGTCGGCGTCAGGCCCAGTTCCTCTGCCGCATCGGCAAAATGCAGATGCCGGGCGGCGGCCTCAAAAGCGCGCAGGGCGTGTAAAGGTGGCAATTTCCGCATCGTTGTCTCGCAGGGTGAATCTCATTCATCTTATGCCTGAAATATTCGCTTTGGCCAAAGGTTTTGGCCACTGCTACCTCCTGCTGCGACGGGGCCATGCCGGCCCCTACACAGGAGAAACCTATGACGACCTTGCTTCGTATCGACGCCAGCGCACAGCTGGAAGACCGCTCGCTGACCCGTATGCTGACAACGCTGTTCATCTCCGAATTTCTAGCCGCCAACCCGGATGCCAATGTGATCACCCGCGACATCGGGCGCGCCCCCGTTCCGGCGATTGACCACCGATTTATCCACGCGGCCTTTACCCCGCTTGACGCCCGCGACGATTGGATGGCCGAACGACTGGCCTTGTCGGACAGGCTGATTGACGAGGTCGAGGCCGCAGACATCATAGTGCTGGGCGCGCCGATGTACAATTACGGGATGCCTGCCGCCTTGAAGGGCTGGATTGATCACATCGCCCGGATCGGGCGGACGTTTTCCTTTGACCTGGCGCGGGGCGATGTCCCAATCCAGCCGATCCTGAAGGGCAAAAAACTGGTCGTCCTGTCATCGCGCGGCGAGTTCGGATTTGACGCCGGCGAGCCGCGTGCGCACATGAATGCGCTGGACCCCGCAATCGCCGCCTGCGCACATTATCTTGGTGTTGATGCGGCCGAGATCGAAACAATTGCCATCGAGTATCAGGAATTCAAGGACGCGCGACATGACCGTTCGGTAATCGCGGCAAAAGAGGCGACGCGCGATCTTGCGGTGCGGTTTGGACAGGGCACTGAGCAAAATTTTCTGGAGGAATAGGGCTGCCTGAGAACGTACTCGATGTGACGTAAAAGGCAAATTTGTCTGACCTCCCACGCTGAATACCGAACATCTTACATGTTTTCCTCCATGCGGCGGATTTTCTGAATGCGTACAGCGGGCTGCGTCAGGAAACTTTGCGCCAATCGTCAAGCATCTCTGATCCAAACCGGGACTTTTATACCATTACCAACAACAGGCCTTGGTCACCTTAAACGGTGTCTGCAAACATTGTTGAGATAAGTTTCCCGATTGGCCAAGGCGGTGACTGCAGGAGTGGAGAGGATCAGGCCATGTGGGTTGCAATCCTCGGTCCGGCAAAATCGAGGAAAGCGCGGAGTTTTTGAGGGATCAGGGCGCGCGGTTCGTAGAGAAGATGGACGGGCCAGGCTGCGGGTTCGAATTCCTGCAAAAGCGGCACCAGCTTCCCGGCCTTGATCGCCTCGGCGGCCTGATAGGACAGAACGCGCGTGAAACCCAACCCGTCAATAGCAGCATCAATCGCCGCTTCGGCTGTGTTCACAATCAGGCGCGCGCGCATCGGCATGACTTTCTGCGGTTGCTCGGAGTCAAATTGCCAGTTCTGCGGCGGCAGGAGGCTTTGGAATGTAATGGCATCCAGCTTCGCAAGATCGCCGGGATTTTTTGGGGGGTCGTGTTTCGCCAGATAGGCGGGGCTGGCGCAGATAATGCGGCGCACCTCGCCCACTTTGCGCGCAATGAACATACTGTCCGAAAGCGGTCCGATGCGGACCGCCAGATCAAGGTGTTCCTCGTGCAGGTTGACTGGACGGTCCGTCAGTTCCAACCGTATGTCGATATCCGGGAAGCCCTTTAGAAAGGCGGTCACCACGGGCAGTACGTGCAACCGTCCAAAAACGATGGGGGCGGTCATCGTCAGCGTCCCCCGAGGAGCAGTGAATTCACCGCTGGCGTTGCGCTCTGCTTCTGCAACCTCTTCAAGTATCCTGCGGCAGGCCGCGATATAGGTTTGGCCGGTATCCGTAAGTGTCAACCCCCGTGGGGACCGCAGCAACAACTCGGCCCCAAGTTTGTCCTCCAGTTCGGAAATCCGGCGGCTAACCGTCGCGATTGGCATCGCCAAGGCACGGGCGCCGGCTGTCAGGCTGCCTTCGTCCACGACGCACACAAATATGGACATGGTCTCAAGGCGGTCGGTCATATGCTTTCCAAAATTTGAGAATCTTTATCTCATTTTTATGATCTATCGCCAAAATATGGAAGCTCCTAAATCTACCTCACACCACAAGCAAAGGAGCTTTTTCATGTCCCGCATTCCCTATCCCATCAACATCGCAGCCGCGCCTGACGCATCGCAACCGCTGTTGCAAGCCGTCGAAAAACAGCTTGGCTCGGTCCCCAACCTGTTCCGTCTTGCCAGTGTCAGCCCGGCCGCGCTGGAAGGGTACCTCAGCCTGTCCGGTGCCCTTGGCAAAGGCCGTCTGCCCGCCGCAACCCGCGAACGGGTGGCCTTGGCAGTGGCGCAAGCGAACGGCTGCAACTACTGCCTTTCTGCCCATACTTACCTTGGCAAGAACCTCGCCAAACTCGACGAGGCCGAGATCGCGGCCAACCGTGCCGGGCGCTCCAACGACGCCAAGGCGGATGCCGCCGTGCGGTTTGCCGTCAAGGTGGTGGGCGCGCGAGGACGCGTCGCCGCAGAGGATCTGCGCGATGTCCGTGAGGCCGGGTATGACGACGGCCAGATCATCGAAATTGTGCAGCATGTCGCTTTGAACGTCTGGACCAACTACCTGAACGAATTGGCCCAGACCGAGATCGATTTCCCGGTGGTCGATTCAACCGAGATCGCAGCCTGACTCTGGTAGTGCGGCCGGGCCCTATCCGGCCGCCTGCCTCTCCCCCCCTTCAACTGAAAAAGGACATGCCAATGTGCCGCCCCCCGCTCCCCCCATTCACCGAAGATAGTGCCAAGGAAAAGGTCCGCCTGGCCGAGGACGGCTGGAATTCCCGTGATCCAGCGAAGGTGACGCTGGCCTATACGCAGGACAGCCGCTGGCGCAACCGCGCCGAATTTCCGGTGGGCCGCGCCGAGATCGAGGCCTTTCTGACCCGCAAATGGGCACGCGAACTGGACTATCGCCTGATCAAGGAGCTTTGGGCCTTTGCCGGCAACCGCATCGCCGTGCGCTATGCCTATGAATACCGAGATGACAGCGGGCAATGGTTCCGGGCCTATGGCAACGAGAACTGGGACTTCGCCGAAGACGGTTTGATGGCGCACCGTCATGCCAGCATCAACGAGCATCCGATCCGCGAAGATGAGCGCAAGTTTCACTGGCCACTCGGTCGGCGCCCTGACGATCATCCGGGCCTGTCCGATCTTGGCCTTTGACCTGTGCAGGACAGCTCCATGACCCGGCCTGATTACGTTTTCCACGCGGGCGAACGCGCAGTGCAGGACCGCACCGGTGTTCCGGCAGAGTATCGCGAACGCGCTGCCCGCGCCATCCGGGCGGAGATGCCCCCGCAACATCAGGCTTTCTTTGAAAGCCTGCCGGCGCTGTTTGTCGGCCTGCGGGATATGCAGGGCCGGCCTTGGGCGACTGTTTGCCCGCTGCCAACCGGGGCGCAAGCAACACCCACACGGCTGATCGCCCACACCTACCCAGTGCTTACCGACCCGCTGGGTCTGGACCTACGACCAGGCAGCAAGGCGGCGGTGCTTGGGTTGGACTTTGCGACCCGTCGGCGCAACCGTGTGAATGGGGTCATCACTGCCGCAACAAAGAACGTTCTGTCGATTGATGTCGAACAGAGCTATGGCAACTGCCCGAAATACATCCGGACGCGCGATATCCGACCGCCTGCGACGTCATTTCCGCCTGACGCAGGTAAACGCGTTGCAATCGACGATGTGACTGCACAGCGGATTATCTCTTCGGCGGACACCTTCTTCATCGCGACCTACGCAGAAGACGGTGCGGATGTTTCCCATCGCGGGGGCATGCCTGGTGTCTTGCGTCTGAATGCGGACGGCTCACTTTCCTTTCCGGATTATGCGGGCAATCGATACTACAACACACTTGGCAACATCGAGGTTTGCGGCCGCGCAGGATTGTTCATTCCTGATTTTGCCACAGGCGAGGCACTCTTGCTGACGGGCAGGGCCAGAATCGACTGGTCCCGCGCCCGCGCCGCAGAATTCGAGAGGGCGGAGCGCGTCGTGGACATCCAGCCCGAGGATGTCTGGCATACGCGGTTGCCGAATGCGGATGTAACGTTGCCGCTCACACGCTCGCAGTTCATGTCGTCAACGCCGCCCGATAGGTCCGTCAAAGGCCGATCTTTGCTATTATGGTCATCGGTCCTGGACACAGGAAGCACCCTAAAGCGCTACGTTTGTTGCGGCCGGCCCAAGCTCTTGTGCGCCTTCCCGCGAGGAGCGCCTACTTATCCTTAAACAGAACCAGCTCGTCATATTCCGCGCTGCTGACAAGCGCTTCGATGATCATCGGCCCCTCAGCCCTGAACCCCTCTTCCAGCATCGCCCGCAACCGTCGGGTAGTCAGTCAGCCGCCTTTTGTCCGCAACAGGGCGGAGATCGGCAAGGGCACGGAGCACGGCATCGAACATGCGTCAAAGACAGTAGCGCAAACGAGAAAAACAGGATTAAGTCATTGAAGTAAAAAGAAACCATCGGCAACTTGGGTTGCCGATGGTCATTTGATCTGTGCCGGAATGGTCATTTTATGCCGGGTCCCACAACTGTGGCGTTCCATCTGACATTACCTATCAACATCTTAAAAATCTTTTCTTTTCAATGGGGCTGAATCCCGCCGGCACAGTCTATTGATACAAAATTTCATAAAGAATGACCTTTATAGCCGATTTCGCTCTCCCCCAGTGGCTGCGCACTTTGGTCTGATGCCAAGGCGCTTTCAGTCAGGAGAACTCGGCAATCCTGGGCCCACACCTTTCTCACCGGTGAATACAGGTGGTCAAAAAAGTGATCAAACCGCCGTAGCGTAGGATTCTGCACTCTCCGGCATCCGCGAGCAGGGTACGGAGGGCGCCGAACGCGTCGCCGCCCGCCATGTAGAGGTGTTCCGCAACCGCATCATGACGACCATGCTGTCGCCGGACGCCACCCGTAAGATACAGATCTTGAGCTGAGGCGTTTCGGAACATCCTGACCCGCAAACACCATAGACGCCGGGGGCAATGCCCCGGCGCCGGAGATCACCAAACGCGGTCGAGCAGCGACAGCCAGTTCTCGCCCATCACGCGGCGAATCTTGATCTCGGACCACCCGGCCCGCTCCATAGCGGCGGTCAGGTTCGGGAAATCGGCAATGGATTCGAGACCGTCGGGGAATTCGACCTCCCAGATTTCCGTGAGCTGGCGGGCATAGCCTTTGTCGCGGTTCAGGTACTCAAAGAACTTCGAGCCGTATCCCATGGTGAAATCGGTGCCAAAGCCGACACGTTCTTCGCCCACGAGGTTCACGATATAGTCGATCGCGGCCACGTAGTCGTCCACCGTCGCGCCGTTGCCAGCCGCCAGAAAGGGCGGGAACATCGTTACACCGACAAAGCCGTCGTGATCCGCGATAAAACGGAGCTGGTCGTCGGATTTGTTGCGCGGGTGCGCCTTGAGCCCGGCGGGCAGGCAATGTGAATAGGCGACCGGCTTTTTCGATGCGCGAATTACATCTTCGGAGGTCTTCGGCCCCACATGGCTGAGATCGCAGAGGATGCCGACGCGGTTCATCTCGGCCACTACCTCATGGCCGAAATCCGACAGACCGCTATCTGTGCTCTCATAGCATCCAGAGCCCACGAGGTTCTGGGTGTTGTAGGTCATCTGAACGATGCCGACGCCCTGTTCTTTGAAGAGCTCGATGGTTTCCAAACGGTCCTCAAAAGCGGTGGTGTTCTGAAAGCCAAGGACGATGCCGGCCTTGCCTTCGACCTTGGCGCGGCGGATGTCCGCCACGGTCTTGGCCTTAACAATCAGGTCGGCGTTGTCGCGGAACTGGGTGTTCCAGGCACCGATGGCCAGCATCGTGTCACGGAAGTTTTCCCAAACCGAGCAGGTGCAATTGGCTGCGGTCAGCCCGCCCTGGGCCATCGCCTCGAACACGGGGCGGCCCCAGTCCGAGATGATCAGCCCGTCGAAGACGATGAGATCGTCATGCAGCGTGGTCATTTTAAAGTCCTTTGTCAGAGATAGATTTCGCGCACAATCGCGTCGTGGTCGCCCGCCATGGCGCGGACATCGCCGCCGTCCACCACCTCGCCGTCCCTGAGGACGATAAAGCGGTCGGCAGCGCGGAAAGCGAGGTTGAGGTTTTGTTCGACCATCAACATGGTCACCCCATCCTCTTTCAGCGTGTCGATGATCTTGGCGATCTCTTCGCAGAATTGCGGAGACAGGCCGCCCGAGGGTTCATCAAGCAACAACAGCCGGGGCCGAGACATCAGAGCGCGCCCGATGGCGACCATCTGTTGTTCGCCGCCCGAAAGGGTGCGGGTCGGCTGTTTGCGGCGCTCGGCCAAACGCGGAAAGCGCTCATAGACCAGTTGGAGGGTCTGGCTGATCTCCTTGCCCCCGCGCCGCATGGCGCCCAAGCGCAGATTGTCCTCGACCGTGAGATCGGGGAAGAGATCGCGGGCCTGGCTGACTTGCGCGATGCCATGAGCAAAGATCTTGTGCGGCGAGAGACCCGCCGTCTCGATCCCGTCGAACAACACCGAGCCGGAGGTCGGTTTGACAAAGCCGCAAACGGCGTTGAGCGAGGTCGATTTGCCGGAGCCATTCGCGCCCAAAAGCGTGAGGCATTCCCCAGGCAGCACGTCATAGGTCGCGCCGCGCAGGATCGGTTTTTTGCCGTAGCCCACATGCAGGTCACGGATTTTGAGAAGCGGTTCAGGAGTGTCCAAGGTAAGCCTCCAAGACTGCGCGATCTTCGCGGATTTCATCGGGTGTTCCTTCGGCGATGCGCGCGCCCGCCGCCATCACTAGGATGCGGTCGGCGGCGGCCATCACGAGTTCCACCGCGTGTTCGATGAGCAGGATGCCCACCCCTTTTTCACCAGCGAGGCGATGGATGATCTCCATCATCTGCGCACGGGCGACGGGAGACAGACCCACGGCAGGTTCATCGAGCAACAGAACAGGCGGATCGGAGGCCACGGTGCGCACGATTTCGACGATCCGTTGCTGACCGCCGGACAAGTCGCCTGCCCGCGTGTCGGCCATGTGATCCATCGACATGAGTTTCAACAGCTCACGCGCCCGGTGGATGTTCTCGGCCTCGGATTTGAGCGCCTTAGAGCGACCCAAGAGGATGTCGAGGAACGAGCCTTCGATCTGGGCATGGAGCCCGGTCAGGACGTTTTCGAGAACCGTCAACGCCGGGAACAGCCCACCGTTTTGAAAGGTCCGGCGGACCCCCTGTTCGGCGATCTCATGCGGCGTGAGCTTGGTCAGCTCCTGGCCCTTGAGATGGACCGTACCGGAGGTCGGCGTGACATAGCCAGAGATCGCATTGAACAGCGTGGACTTGCCCGCTCCGTTCGGCCCGATCACGGCGCGTACCGCGCCTTCCTCAAGGGTGAAAGTGACATCGTCCAAGGCCGTGAGGCCGGAGAATCGGACGCTCAATCCGTTCACTTGCAGAAGTTCGCTCATCACGACTCCTCCCTGTAATAGCGTTCCACGAAGATGGGCGAGAGGCGGCGCAGGAGGCTTGCCAACCCCATCGGCATGGCGACCAGCACGGCGGCGACGATGAGACCGAAGAACAGTTCCTCCATCCCGGGAAACGCCCGCAGATATTCCGGTAAAGCGGTCAGGACCACTGCTCCGAGCACCGCGCCGAGGACAGACCCGAGGCCCCCGACCAGCACCATCGCGAAGGACGCAATGAGGTGCAGCATGCCGAAGCTTTCGGGAAAGACATGGCCGACATGGCGGGCGAACAGCGCGCCTGCACAGCCCACGAGGAAGCCGGACCAGATGAAGGTCGTGAGGATCACCCGCGCGGTTGGAATGGCGAGAGAGGCCGTGGCCACTTCGTTTTCGCGCACCGCCATGACGGCGCGGCCAAAACGAGAGCGCAGGAGGTTCAGCGTGGCTTTGACCAGAACGGCGGTCACCGCGAGGAAGATGTAGAACTTTAGCGTGTCATCGCTCAGCGAGATGCCAAACATGGTCTCACGCGGCAGGGGCAGACCATCGGTGCCGCCGGTCAGCGGCTTGGTGTGCAGATAGGCCCACCGCATCAACTCGCCGAACGCGAGCGTGATGATCGCGAGATAATAGGAACGGATGCCGCGAAGGGCTGCGGAAGAGGCGAGAAAGCCGCCGAGCGCCCCGAGCGCACCCGCCAGAGGGATCGTCATGATCCAGGGCAGGCCGAGCTTGGCCGAGAGGATCGCAGAGGCATAGGCGCCGATTCCGAAAAACGCGGTGTTGGCAAAGGCGAGCTGGCCGAGGTTGCCGATCACGAGCGTGAATCCGAGGGTCACGAGGATCGAGATGAGCATCCCGTTGACGATGAATTGCGTATAGGCGTTGGTCGCCAATGGCGTGAGGAGCAAGAGCACGGGAACGGCCCAGAAGGCCCAGGTGCGGAGGCTGCGTTGGCGGGAGGTTGGCATGGTCGTACTCATGTTCTTACACCTTCACCACAGCTTTGCGGCCAAAGAGGCCATGCGGACGAATGAACAGCACCAGCACAATGAAGACATAGGCGGTGATCTCGATCAGGGCGCTGTCGATGTAGGCCCCGGCATATTGTTCCGCGAGCCCCAGTAGGATACCGCCCAGAACCGCGCCGCCCAGAGAACCGAAGCCCCCGAGTGTCATCGCGGCAAAGCCTTTGATCAGGAAGGAGGCGCCAAGGTCCGGGTGCAGGAGCGAGATTGGCGCGACAAGAATGCCACCCAGTGCCCCAAGCGCGGCCCCGACACCCCAGCTAAAATCATTGAACCGTTCGACGTTCAGGCCAATGAGGCGGGCGCCGCGCGGGCTTTGGTAAACCGCCTGCACCATCTTGCCGAGGTCTGTCAGGCCGAGAAGGCCAAAGAAGACCACCAAGAGGACAAAGACCGTCCCGATGATAAAGACCGCATCGCCCGTAACGACGAGATTGCCGAGAAAGATCGGCTCGATATCGAAAACAGGCGGCATGGGGAGGACTTCGCGGCCCCAGACCATCCGCGCGATCCCACGCAGGATGTAGCCCGCGGAGATACACATGAGCGCCAGTCCGATGTGCGGACCGCCCCGGATGGGTCGGATCAGACCTTTGCTGAAGAACACCCCCAGCACGAACATGGCGATCATCGCGAGAACGGCCGCGGGGAGAAAGGCAATGCCCGCAAGCACGACCAGAACGTAGGAAAGAAAGGCCCCTGCCATCACGAAGTCGCCATGGCCAAAGTTCACAACCGTGGTCGAGCGGTAAACCACCGTGAGAGAAAGGGCGATGAGGGCATAGATCGCCCCTTGGGCGAATCCGCCCAATGTCAGCTGCATCAGCATCGGTATTGCTCCTTGAAAAGGTCCGGCGCGTCAGTGCGCCGGAGCCTGTCAGTCGGGGAGGAAATTAAAGCGTTTCGATTTTAACTTGATCTATCTCGTAAAGCCGAAACGCCTTCTTCGCTTGGACGTTGCACTGCGTTTCAGCTCAAACCCGGATTCAGGTTTGAGCTGAAACGCTTTAGTAGGGCTGGCCCCAGGCTTTGAGAACGGTCGGTTCACCGTCCACGAAACCGGCCACGGCAGAGCCTTTCACACCTTGGTGATCCTCGGGGGTCCAGGTGATCGGATCGGACAGGATACCGGTGTCAAAGTCCCGCACCTCTTCGAGCGCCGCGATCAGTTTCGAGCGGGTGAGATCCGGCCCCACGGCTTCGAGTGCGGAGACGAGCGCCTCGGCAGACCCGATGGAGACAAAGGAGAAGGTCGAAAGCTCTTCGTCCGGGTAGTATCCGTGGATCATATCGGCCCAGGGCTTCATTTTCTCGCCGTCGAGATTGTCCACATAGGAGTGGATCACGTAATAGTTCTGCACGGTCTCGAAATCGCCTGTGCGCTTGAGCGTGTTCTCAAGGTCCGTACCAGCGGTGCCCATGACCGGGATGTCACCCATGCCGTATTTCTTCAGGTCGCGCAGGAAGATCGCGGTTTCCGCCTCATAAAGCGCTGCGATGATGAAATCGGGCTTGTTCTGGCGCAGCTTCAGCACCTGCGCGGTGGCATCGGTCTGGCCGCGCTCCATGGTCAGCTCGGCGGTCGGCTCGACGCCTTGCTCTCTCAGATAATCGCGCGCCGGGTTGGAATAGCTGTGCGCCCAGTCGTTGGAATGCTCGATGATCGCAACGTTCTTTGTGTCCGGCTTGGAGAGCACGAAGGCCGCCATGGCGTGCCCGTTGGCGCTGCCGGTCGGCACACCGTGAAAGATGTTCCCTGCCAGCGGATCGGAGATCGAATCGCTTACCGCATGGGCGACGATCCACGGCAGACCAGCCTCCTCAATCGTAGGACGCAGCGCGAGCGCCACGCCGGAGCAGGAGTTGCCCTGAAGCATGAACACTTCGTCCTGGGAGATCAGTTTCTTGGCGGCTGCGAGGCCTTTGGCGCTGTCGCAGGCGGTGTCTTCCTGGACCGCGACCAGTTTGCGGCCATGCACGCCGCCCTCTTCGTTGACCTTGTCGTAATAGGCCATCATACCGATCAGGGCTTTGCTGTAGGACGACGCATTGCCGGAGAACGGCCCCATCACACCGATGGTGATGGCGCCATCCGAAAGCCCCTGGGTTTCCCAGGCGTCGTCTTGAGCAAGGGCGGGAGCCGCGACAAGGGTCGCTGCGGTGAGAAAAGTCGTTAGCTTATTCATCTGTTACTCCTGTTGGACGTTTCTGTGTGGACTGCGGCTTTTTACCGCTTTGTTATGTGTCGACCTCAACTTAAAAACCGACCGTATTGTTTGTTTTATGCGCGCACCACGCGCGAAAACTGGTAAGGAAGAAAATCACAAAGGACCGCTTGCGGGACGAATATGCACCGCCAACATGGTTTTGAGCGTCATCACCATTTCTCGGAAATAGGCCTCATCCCTGCGCAGTACCGCCTGCACGGCCATGCCGCGAAACACATTCATCGCCAAGTTCAGCGCCACCCGCGAGGTCACCACATCGGGGTTCACCGCCACGAAGGTCTGCGACCAGATTACCTCCAGCCGCTCGTGCAGATCGAGGATCAGCGGTGCGAGCTGTTGGCGCAGGTCTGCGTCGCCACGCGCCGCAACGATGATCTCAAGCGAGGAATAGAACCAGTCGCCATGCCGCACCTCGTCCCAGACCGCCTCGAAAAACCGGTCGTAATCCAGCGCACCGCTCCGCATTTCAGCAGCGAGCGCCTCCAGCCCGGCGGCGAAATTCGCGAACATCTCTTCGGTGGCGGCGACGATCAGCGCCATCTTGCTGGGATAATGATGCGTCTGCGCCCCGCGAGACACGCCCGCACGCTTGGCGATGCCCGAGGTGCTGGTGTTGGCATAGCCGACATCCATCAACATATGCACCGTCGCCGCAAGCAGAAGTCTGCGGGTTTCGGTACTGCGCTGGTCTTGGGTGCGGCGTGTCGTTACAGTCATCTGTCCCTCTTTTAAAAACAGGTTGGCTTGTATTTATAATTTGGTCAAGCGCGGCGAAAGCCTCATGTCCGACGAAACCGTAAGAATCTTCAGCTTGCTCAAAAAAACGGCGCCGGGCTCGGGCACTTTGAAACTCTAGCGTGTTGATTGTCACTGGAAACTGACCCGGTATTTTCACCGAGATTTAACCCACCCTCAGTTATGCGTCGTTGTTCATGACGCGGTCAATGTTTTGGTCTCCTTTCCTGTTTTCTTTGCTTCTTTGGCGCTGGCTTTGAAGCGGTAGCTGTCGTTGCCGGTCTCCAAGATGTGGCAGCGGTGTGTGAGCCGATCCAAGAGAGCGGTGGTCATCTTTGCATCCGCGAAGACGCGCCCATTCTGAGAAGCTCAGGTTGGTGGTGATGATCACACTGGTGCGCTCATAGAGCTTGCTGAGCAGGTGGAAGAGAAGCGCGCCTCCGGACGAACTGAACGGCAGATACCCAAGTTCGTCCAAGATGACCAAGTCGACCTTGATCAGCATCTCAGCCATCTTCCCTGCTTTGCCGAGCGCTTTTTCTTGTTCCAACGTATTGACCAATTCTACGGTCGAGAAGAAGCGGACCTTGCGCCTGTGGTGCTCAATCGCTTGGACGCCGATTGCTGTGGCTGTGTGGCTCTTTCCCGTTCCGGGACCGCCGATCAAAACGACATTCTCGGCCGCTTCGATAAACTCGCATCGGTGCAGCTGCCGCACTGTCGCTTCGTTGATCTCACTCGATGCAAAGTCGAAGCCCGTCAGGTCCTTGTATGCGGGGAAGCGGGCGACCTTCGTGTGGTAGGCAATGGACCGCACTTCGCGTTCCGCAAGCTCGGCCTTGAGGAGCTGTGACAACATTGGTGTGGCAGCCTCGAATGCGGGCGCGCCCTGGGCGACCAAGTCTTCAATCGCATTTGCCATGCCGTAGAGCTTGAGATGATGACGATAGAGGCTCCGGCCGGGTCATGACGCATGGCGTTTCTCCCCAATCCGTCTCAGCCCGTCATAACGATCGACGTTGGCCTCGGGCGTTGTTTGCAATGCCAGTGCGTCCGGCGGATCGACCTCGGGGTGATCTGTCGGCTTGCGGTCGATCAATCGGTGCAGCAGATTCAGGATGTGCGTTTTGGTGGGCATGCCTGCTTCAAGGGCTAGCTCTACAGCTCCTAAGACATCCTCTTCATTGTGCTGAAGAACCAATGACAGGATGTCGACCATTTCCCGGTCGCCGCCGTCCTTGCGCAGCATATGATCCTGCAATTGACGGAAGGCGTTTGGCATCTCCGCATTCGCCATTGTCACTAGGACCAATGGCGTGACAGGGTTCATTCATCGATCTGTTCTCTCGGCGTGTGGTGGGCAGTTCATTCCCGCCAAACGTCTGAGCTGGATGTGCAGGCCTGCTTATGGCGATCTGGCAGCGCAAACCAGAGCCGGGTTTACTGGTCCACTCAGATCAAGGCGCGCAATTTACCAGCCGTGAATGGGCCGCATTTCTACGAGAGCACGGATTGGAACACTCGATGAGTCGTCAGGGAAATTGCCACGATAACGCGGTGGCAGAGAGCTTTTTTCAGCTGTTGAAGCGGGAGAAAACCAAGCGATGAACCGACCGAACCCACGAAAAAGCTCGGCGCGATATCTTCGAATACATCGAGCTGTTCTGCAACCCGAAACGCAAGCACACAAACAACGGCATGCTGTCGCCCGTTGACTTCGAAGCAGGACGGCGCAAACTGAACAAGGCAGGTGTCTAGGAAACTAGGGCTCCTCAGGTTCCTGAGCCAAGCATAGGAAATCCGTTCACTCTCCCTCAGCGGCGCAATGTGACAGAGGGTAATTCACCATAGCGCCTGCGATAACTTTCGGCGAAGCGCCCGAGATTGGTGAACCCCCAATTCACGGCAATCGAGGTCACGGAGACGCCCGAAGCCATCGCATCCGCGCGCAGAAGTTCCTTGCGAACCGCCTCCATGCGTATGGCCTTCAGAAAAGCCATAGGCGTTTTATCGCGAAAGCGTTGAAATCCATCAAAGAGTGTTCGCTGGCTCACGCCAGCCGCAGCGGCCACATCAGAAATTGAAATCGGTTCATCAACATGGGCACGGATATAATCTTCTGCCAAACGCACGTGACGTGGAGCAACGCCTTGGGCGGAGTGTAATAAAGCCTCGGAATAGTTATTGCGAAACCCTGTGAGAACGAGTGTCATCAGGGTGCCTTCGAGATTTTTCAGCCCCATCGGGGAATTATAAAAATTCTCTTCGTGTTCGGTTTCACTCACCACGAAATTCAACATCCGACGGTAAGCCTGAGCACTTTCGGACGGAGCTCCTTCCAGAAACTCGATCGGCGTCCGCAGTTCATCGTTCAACAACTGGCATAAATGATCTTCCAAAGCGCGGCGCTCGATTTTGAGCACGAGTTGACCACAATTGTTCATCCAACGCATCTTTAGCCCGGTAGTTGCAGAACTGACCGCATCGGTTCTGGAATCGGCTAGCACATCCTGCCCGCCAATCTGCATCCCGCATTGGCCACGATCCGTCGTATGCACCATAAACCAGTCTTCCGGCACGCCCGCATCAATTTCGACCTCCGCACCGTAACTGACGTAGCTGAGCGCCAGCCGACCGATGGAGGCAAAGCTTTGATGAAAGTCGAGCTTGCGCGCATTGCCCACGAATTCGATACGATGCGGGCAGAACACCTTGCCGACACGCTCGCGCGCTTCGTCGATGTCCGAGGTCTGCAACAACATGTGGCGCGCGATCGGGATCGCTGGCGCTGAATTTTCCAAATTTGCACTTTCCCGCATGATTTGAACATTCCCTGCAGAAATCGGATATCCGGTCCGCCCGAATAAACTTCATTCTTAAAGCATCTACGCATTCAAACGCACATGCCGTCAAGAGAGTTGGGGGACGTGAAGGTCAAAGATCGGGAAAACCGGATCATTCTGGGTCAAACGCATAACATCTGACCACTCGGACGACAGGTGACAACAAAAACAAATGCACCAACAGTGGAGAATACACATGGAATTCAGTAAAGGCGCCACCTTCGCAGGAGAAAGCTTCAAGGGGCAAAAATGGACCATTCTCGGCGAGCCCTACCTGCCGCTGCACGTCTCGGAAACTTCGATGCTCATGCATGCCGAATTCGGCCCAGAAAGTTTCGTTCCGACCCATGTGCATGATTTACAGGACGAAATCCTCTACCTGCTCGAAGGCAGATTGGAATTCGAAACCGAAGGCAAGGTGATCACCGCCAGCACCGGCGACACAGTGACCCTGCCGCGGGGCATTCCGCACGCGATCTTCAACCGCTCTGGCGCCTTGGCGCGTGCGCTCGTCGTCGTGTCCCCGACCGCAACGATGTACGACTACATGGTTGCCATCGACGGGCTGGTCGATCCCGCCGAAGTCATGCGTCTGGGCGCCGAGCACGAAGTGCGCTTCATCTGATCGCCTGATCTTTCAAACACGAAAAACACAGCCTCCCCCGGCACTTGCCGGGGGACAGGAGAGCTGTGATCCTTACCAACCACAGGGAAAACAATGACTGTAAAATCCACAATCGAGGCCTTTTGGCAAGGCCATAGCACTCAAGACATCGCCCTTTTGAAAACCGTCATGGCGGAAGACATGACCTGGACCGTAGTCGGCAAGACCTGCCCAATTGCCAAGACTTATGAAGGCTGGGACGGCTTTTTCGGCGAGCTTCTCAGCGGTTTGGGCGAGGCGTTCAAACCCGGCACGCTGAAGATGACGGTTAAGGGGCTTTATGCCGACGAAGCGGCTGGCATGGGCTTTTTGCACCTCTCTGAGAGTGCCGAATTGCACAATGGCAATCTCCTCGATGTCGAACTTGTCGACGTCTTCACCGTGAAAAACGGCAAAATCACCGCCGTGCGCGAGATCATGGATATGGCCGCCGTGAACGCCGCCTTCGGCTTTGGGGAGGCTTCCGCATGACCGCCGCTTCGAAAAGCCTGACACAGGAACTGATCGCCAAGGTGCATGGAATCGGCCCGATCCTGCGCGACAATGCCGCCGAAACCGATGCCGGTCGCCGTGTGACCGACGCCTCGATCCAGGCGCTCGACAGCATTGGAATCTTTGGCATCAACGCGCTCAAAGCCTATGGCGGTTTTGAGGGCGGCGCGCGGATGCTGTTGGATGTGACCACCGTGATCGGCACCTATTGCCCCAATTCGGCATGGATTTCTGTGATCTCTTCGGTGTCCTCGCAATTGGCGCTGCGCTTTCCCGAAAGCGCCTGGAAACGGGCCTTTAGCAAGGGTAAATACGAACGCATGGCCTCCGTCATCACAAATCTCGGCGCCACGGCGGTGCGCGAAAGCGATGGCTACCGGGTGAATGGCGAATGGGCTTGGGGCTCCAACATCCTCAACTCCGAATGGGCGATTGGCGCCATCGCGGTGATCGAGGCCGAAGGCGCAGACCCCGCGCCGGGCTTTGTCCTGTTGCACAAGAGCGATTTCACTATCAAGGACACATGGTACACCATCGGGATGCGCGGCACGGGGAGCAACAATTTCGTTGCCCAAAACGTGGTGGTCCCCGCCGATCAGATCGCCGATGGCGGTTCCGTCCTTGGGCCGGGCTACGAGATGTCGCCGGAGGCGAGCTTTCTGCAACGCCTCACGCCTGTGTCGATGTTCCCGACGGTAATCATCTCCGGTCCGCTCGGGGGGGCAAAAGCGGCGCTCGACTATGTGATCGATGCGGCAGGTAAGCGCCCGATCACCTATTCGACCTATCATCCGCAAAACACCTCCGGCGCTTTCGTGCAGGCCATCGGCATGGCCAAGGCCAAGATCGACGCGGCCGAAATGAGCCTTCAGGCGGCGGCGGATCTGATCGATGCGGCGGCCATGGGCACCACGCCATTGTCGCCCGAAGATCGCGCCCGCGTGCGCAACTACGGCGCCCATGCGACCGCCAATCTCGGCGAGGTGATGAACGATCTGGCAACGATCCACGGCACCGCGACCTTTGCCGAACGCAGCCCGCTTGGTCGTCTCTGGCGCGATGTGAACACCGGCGCACGCCACGCCATCGCCGCCAGCCCGCTGTGCTATGAGATTGGCGGGGCGAGCCTCTTGGGCATCACGCCTCCAACGCCTCTGGTCTGATCATGTCCAGACAGGTGAATACAGTCCCACAGGGCGGTTCTGCCGCCCTGATCGGGGAAGCTATCCCCAAATCTGTGGTGCGCGCGCATCTCGGGCTTCGCTACGGAAGGCTCAGCGATCCGCGGAACCCGCGCTCCGCAGTTCGGCCCGCAGAAGATCGACAGGCAGTGACAGAGCTCACCGACGTGCCGGTTTTCCCGCAACTCCCGAGCCGCCTCGAACGCATCATGGGGCCGGGGGTTGCCGACAATCCGCAAAGCGATGAGGCGTTTTACCTCAACATATGGCACCCGGACGGGGCAAAAGACTGTCCCGTTCTGGTGTTTCTGCATGGCGGCGCCTGGGTCAGCGGCGGCGGCTCGGCGCGGTGGTACCGTGGCGAGGCGCTGGCGAAAGAAGGGATGATCGTCGTCACCCTCAATTATCGCATCGGCCCCGCTGGACATTGCGAAGATGCCGGATCGCAAGACAAAAGCACGCCGCACATGCACCGCCCGATGGAGGACATCCTGACCGCGCTGCGCTGGGTCCGGGACAACATCCGTGGCTTTGGCGGCGACCCGGCGCGGGTGACGCTCGCGGGGCAATCCGCCGGGGCGTGGTATGCTTGGGCCTTGGCGGGATGGGATCGGGCCGAGGGGCTGTTTTCGCGAGTCGCATTGATGAGCATCCCGGAGATTGCGCCTTGGTCCGCAGAGCACCGGCATGGGTTCACACAGGAGGTGGATGCGGCAGGTCCGGACCGGCAGACACAGCTGCGCGCCGGGGCGAAAACCTTGGGCGAGACGCGGTTTGAACCGGGCCGCATGGCGCCAATGTATCTTCCGGTCTGGCCGCAAACGGACGCCAGTGGGCGGCTGCACGTCGGCGCGCTCTATATTCGCAGCACATGGGACGAGATGTCGGTGTTTCTGCCGCCGCTTGACCCCGAGGCAGAGGCCGAACGGCTGAACCTCTTGCGCCGCGATCTGACGGCACAGCCCGCGCAGGGCCATCGCTGCCCGGCAAGCTGGTCGGCGGCATGGGCGGAAACCGTCTCGCGCGCCACATGGGCACAATTCGGAGGATTTTCGGAGGCCATCGCGCAGGCCGCCGAGGCCCGCAGCCAAACCGTCATCCGCCGCACCTTCGGCGCGTTTTGCGGCTGCGACAATCTCGGCGCCACCCATTGTTTCGATCTGCCGTTCCAATTCGGCAACCGCGCCGATTGGCAGGATGCGCCGATGTTGAACGGTTGGTCGGACAGCGCCTTTGAGGGCCTGAGCCAAGCGATGCGTCGCGATCTAGCCGCCTTCGTACAGGGCGCGCCGCAAGCCTCCCGACAGGAGTTCACGGCCGCCCCCGATGGTGAGGACAAGACATGAAAGACCACCTTATGACAGACCCGCTTTCCGACGCGTTTCGCAGCGCCTTTCGCCATCATCCCGCCGGGGTCGCCATCCTGACCGCCAACACGCCCGACGGCCCTGTCGCCCTGACCGTCAGTTCGCTGTTTTCGATCAGCGCAGAGCCGCCGCTCGTCGGCATGTCTCTGTCGCGCCATTCCCGCGTCGCGGAGGCCCTGCTCGCCGCTGGCACCATGGTCATCCACTTCCCGCGCTACGAGGACATCGACCTCGCGACTCTCTGCGCGACGCCGGGGGCGGATCGGTTTGGGCCGGATATCGACTGGGAAAGCTTGCCGACCGGGGAGCCACGCTATCGCCGGATCGGCACATGGTTTCGCGCGGAGATTCACAAAACCATGCCGCTCGACGGCGCCACCGTCGTGGCCGCAGAGCTGCGCGAGGGCATCTGCCCCACCTGCAACGACAGACATTCGCATCCCGCCACCTCCGACACCTTGGTCTATCTCGACCGGAGCTGGCGTGGTCTCGGCCCGAAGGGCCCCACAGAGCCCCCCGAAGAGGGGCGTTTCTAACCGCACGAACCCCGTGCGCAACACCGACAAAACACGCCAAACAACAGGAAAATCACCATGAAACGTCACTTGACCCAATTCGCACTGGGCGCCGGCCTTGCCCTCGGCGGCCTGCCGGCCCACGCCATCGACGTCGCGCCGGGCGACTATGCCATGCTGCCGCCGGGCACCGATATCGGCCTGCTGTATCTGCAACATTCCTCGGCCACCGAGCTGAATTTCGGCGGTACCGATGTGCCGTCTTCCGAGGTCACCGCCAATGTCGCCGTGCTGCGCGGGCTGCATTACACGGACATCGGCGGCGAACCCGTCATGTTTCAGGCCGTGCTGCCCTTCGGCAGCTTCAGCACCGCCGAGATCGGTGGCGCGGACATGCCCACCTCTGACGGGATTGGCGATCTGACGCTGGGCGTCAGCTATTGGCCGGTGAAACCCGCCAATCCGGAGACGGGCACCACGGTCGGCGTCACGGCCTTTCTCACGGCACCGACCGGCGCCTATGAGATGGGCGATGTGAGTTTTGGCAGCGGGGCCTGGACGTTCACGCCGCAGGTGGCGTTGATTCAGGGGCTGGGCAACGGCCTCTATCTCGATGCGATTGCCGATGTGGCGTTCAGCTTTGATCATACCGAATCCGGTGTCGAGGTCTCCCGCAATCCGGCCTCTCAGGTTCAGGTCGCCTTTCGCAAGCAATTCGGGCCGACTGCCTCGATGTCCATCGGCTATTCCGGCCAGTTCGGCGGCGAGGTGGATTACGATGGGATCTACAGCGGGCTGAAAACGCGCCGCGATCAGGTGCGGCTCTATGCCAACACCTTCCTGTCCCAAACCGTTCAGGTGCAGGGCATGTTGGCGACAGATCTCTACGTCGAGGACGGGTTCAAAAACGACGTGGTCGCCGAACTCCGTCTGATGAAACTCTTCTGATCCGAATGGTCCGGCAGAGCCCGCGGGCTTTGCCGTCGACCGCCCGCGGAGGGCGCATTCCCTCTTGGCGCTGCCGCGGGCTTTTCCCTTCCCATCACAGGACGAATGCCATGCTTGGACCAAGCGCACATGTCGACACGTTTTGTCGCGACAACCTGCCGCCCGAAGAGGCGCAGCCCGTCTATCTTCTGGAGAAATTCCCCTACCCTGACCATCTGAACGCCGCCGTCGAACTGACCGACCGCATGGTGGAACGCGGCTTTGGCGACCGGATCGCCGTTTCGGGCACCGGCCGAAGCCGCACCTATCGAGAACTTTCCGACTGGACCAACCAGATCGCCCGCGCTCTGGTCGAGGAATACGGCATCGTTCCGGGCAACCGCATCCTGATCCGGTCCTCCAACACGCCCGCTCTCGTAGCCTGTTGGCTCGGCGCGACCAAGGCCGGGGCCGTGGTGATCAACACCATGCCGATGATGCGCAAAAAGGAACTGAAACAATATATCGAGAAGGTCGAGGTCAAACTCGTGCTCTGCGACATGCGGATGCTCGACGAGATCGAACCCTGTCTGGGCGAATGTCCGACGCTCGAACATGTAGTGTCTTTCGATGGCACGGCGGGTCAGGACGGGGCCCTCGATCTGGCGGCACTCAAGAAACCCACCGATCTTTACTGGGTCGAGACTGGGCGTGACGATGTCGCGCTGTTGGGGTTCACCTCCGGCTCCACCGGCGTGCCCAAAGCCACGATGCACTTTCACCGCGATCTTTTGATCATCGCCGATGCTTATGCCAAGGAGGTGCTCGATGTGCGGCCCGACGATGTGTTTGTCGGCTCACCGCCTCTGGCCTTTACCTTTGGTCTCGGAGGCCTGGCGATCTTTCCGCTGCGCTATGGCGCTTCGGCCGTTCTTTTGGAAAAGGCCGGACCGAATGAGCTGATCGAGATCATCGAAACGCACCGCGCCACGATCTGTTTCACCGCCCCCACGGCCTATCGCGCGATGTTGATGGCGATGGAGGAAGGCGCGGATTTGTCGAGCCTGCGCTGCGCGGTCTCTGCCGGGGAAACCCTGCCCGCACCGGTGTTCGAGGCCTGGCGGGAGAAGACCGGCAAACCGATGCTCGACGGGATCGGCGGCACGGAATTGCTACATATCTATATGTCCAACCGCTTCGAAGACGCCCGTGCAGGCTGCACCGGACGCCCGCTCAGCGGCTATATCGCGAAGATTGTCGATGACGACATGAACGACGTGCCGCGCGGCACGCCCGGCCATCTGGCGGTGCGCGGCCCGGTGGGCTGTCGTTACCTCGCCGATGATCGTCAGACAAAATTCGTGCGTGATGGCTGGAATCTGCCCGGTGACATATTCGTCGAGGACGAAGACGGCTATTTCCATTTCGCGTCACGGTCCGACGATATGATCGTCTCGGCGGGGTATAATATCGCAGGTCCGGAGGTCGAGGCAGCTCTGTTGGCGCATCCGGATATTCTGGAATGCGGTGTGATCGGGGTGCCCGATGAGGCGCGCGGTCAGATCGTTCAGGCGCATGTGGTTCTCAAGGAGGGCGTCCCCGCCACAGACAGCAAGATCAAGGAATTGCAGGATTTCGTGAAGGCAACGGTTGCGCCCTACAAATACCCGCGTTCCGTGATTTTTGTGGAGCAACTGCCCAAAACGGAAAGCGGAAAAATCCAAAGGTTTCGCCTGAAAGAGCGCCCCTGAGGGGGAAGTCTGATCAATTCGAGCCTGTCTCAGCTTGTACAGTGAGACTGCCGCTTATTCGTCACAAAGACCGCGCCACTCTGCGAGAGCAGCGGCGCGGTACAGTTTGAAACTGTCCCATGGGTGCTGACGTCACACACGATGCGCGAATTAAAGGACAAAGTCGCGATTGTGCCTGGCGGTGCCACAAAAATTGGCGCTGCGGTGGCGAAATGCTTTTTGTGAGCATGGGGTGAAGGTGATTATCACCGATATTGACGCCAAGGGCGGCACGGCGCGCGCGGAGCTTGCGAAAAACAAGGGCGCCATCGTCATTTTCGGTTCGATCTCGGCGCAGGTCCTGCCGGGGCTAGCGCTCTGTTTTGCCGGAGCAACCGGGGCGACGGGGATCGGGAAATTCGATGCCTCGAACTGGACCACCTGTCCCGTCGGTCAGTCCCGGTTCAAGGCGGCCTTGGCAAGCCTGTCGTGCCGCGTCACATCGCCCTGGGCGACAGAGTTCAACACAGAACGCCCGCATTCAGCCTTGGACTACCAGACCCCGACTGACCACGCACGAACCCTGATCACCGCAATCGCCCACCCCGCTGCGCGAGATGAAAGCTCCGCGCGTCGGGCGATTGCTCAAACCGCGCCAGATGGCGTAAACATCAATCGGTCTCAAATCGTGACTGGGTGACAGTTCAGTGGCAGGTCAATCCGGCTATCTCGAAAAGCGATTGAGATTGCGCAGCGCTCATCTCGCTAAAGCATGATTTGAGCTCTCCCGGCGAAAGTCGGGAAGCCGACCTTTCCCCGGATGCCGCGGCATCGAAGCGAGGGATGATGCTCCCGCAGCGAAGGTCAGCTTCGCGAATTGGGTGTCTGGGTCAAGCTCATTTTCCTTCTTTTGTATGTCTGAGATCACTTCTCCGGGCCACGCTCATCTTCGCAGTCTGGTTTGGCGTTCGAAGGGCCCGCTGCATGCATGTGTCAGATTGGCAGTGGAGAGCCCCGCTTTCCGGCGCGCTTCGAGTTGCGCAGCAGACATTTTCGGCTTCGTCCACAGACCTCGTCCGGATTGGACGATCCCGTCAGTATCCGCAGGATTTTGAAGAAACACGGTTTCCCGCCGGATCTGCAGGCGGAATCCGTGAAAAAGGTTCTGCAGCAGGCGGAAGTTTTAGCGAAGGAATTTGCGTGAGTGAGAGGCAATTATGACGCAAGAGGATAATGCATTGCGCTAAGTCGGTTGATGATGGGTGGTCACAATCTCGATAATCCGATCCATGATGAAATCCGTTTGCTGGTAGATCAGCAGATCCGCACTCTCAGGCACGGGCAGAACCGACACATGGGAATTGCGTGCTTCCAGTTGCCTGTATTCGTCGATATCGAATAGCCCATCTTCGGTCGGCACCATGCTCAGCATCGGAATGGCCAACCGATCGATCGCGCCATCAACCGGGGCGTGAAACATTTGCATGTCCCGAACAAAAGTGCGGGTGCCCTGAACGACCAGATGCGAACACGCGTCACGCACAAGTGTCGCCGTGCTGGGATCACGGCAGATCTGCAGGTCAAGAGGCGTGGATGCGTGGGCGCGGTCGAGATACCAATCCACGCCGTAACGCGCGATCATGCGCTGGCCAATCCTGGCAATAAGGTCCAATAACCGCGGCGCGGTTTTGGCAAGGCGCAGCAGCGTTGCCTGCGGTACCGGAAGTTTGCGGAACGCAGCCCGGTTGAGGCATCCGTTGAACCCGACGGATATCAATGCGTTGAATGTAGCCGGGTCTTTGTCCTGCTGCGCCAACAGCGGGATGATCCCGTCGGACAGGCCGATGCCGACGCAGCCTTTCAGACCCATGCCGACCAGAAACTCCTCCAGCATGACCTGATTGTCTTCAAGGACTGGGAGGTCTTCGTGCAGTGATGAATTGCCGTAACCGGGCCGCGATGGGATGAACAGTGTGATCCCCGCGTGTTTCAGCAACTTCTCTGCGCTTTCAGGAAGGAGGTACCCCATGGCCATTCCCCGAAGGAAAATGGCGGGGCGCCCATCAAGGGCCCCCATCCATGTCCAAGCAATCTTGCGCCCTGAATCGGTCACGAGGATCTTTTCGCGCCCAAGCGGGTCTTGCCATTCAGTCAAGAGCCCCCGATTCCGAAGCATCTGGCGGCTGGCCACCATCGAAAACAGCCGGACTAGTTCAGCTTGGGATGTCGCGCCGGTCTTGCTCAGGATGGTTTTCATCTGGGTGCGCACCGTATGCACAGAAACCCCACGCAGCGCAGCGACCGCTGCAAGGTCGCAGTTCTCGAAGAACTGGCGGGCGACCGCGATTTCGGCGTCGGTCAGGTCGAAAGCTTGAGACAGTGTCGCTGACACCTCGGGTGACCAGTCCAGCTCCAGAGAGCGGATCACGATGTAGTGGCTCTCTTGATTGGATGCCTTCAATAGAAAGGCCTCGGCCCGAAAGGCCGGCTCACCAGTGAAACGGTCAAGGATTTGAACAATTGCCTGTCCAAGGTTGCCTTGTCCCTTGGCCGCCCGCAGTACGGTGTCGAAATCCACGCGCGACTCGGGTGATAGGCAATCCAGTGACAAAAATGTGCCTTGTGACGCACCAAACGACTGCTCCCCTTCGGCATTCACGGAGGCCACGCGCAAATCGGGGCTGATCACGACTGCCGGTCCGGCGATTTCGGCTACAACCCGTTCGAGCGGGTCTTCGAAAACCTGCGCGTCCAACCGGTCCAGCGAGTCCGCGGCAAGGTCCATCTGCTTAAAAAACGCGTTGGAAAAATGTCGTTCCAGTACGGTAGCATCCGGCTCCAGTGCATTCAGTTTCTGGTTCCAGCGTTCGATGAGGCTGTCAAAGGCGGCCTGATCGACAAATGCCCTGAACGTGTCGGACACGATGTCCAGGTCAAGCTCGGTCGTGTGCACCTGGTCATCAGATGGCATATCCGGTTTACTGTTTTGTAGGTCTGCCACCTGTGGTTCTCCGACCTTCTTGACATGTGTTGACGTCCCGCTCCGTCGCTGGCCGGGGTGGTTTACTGTTACAATGCGATAAGTTTGCGTCAATCCCGAGACATACACCAAGTGGTGTATGACCTCTCGCCTGTCACTCAGTATTCAATGTGGAAAGACATCGTGCCCAAGGCCCTGCTGCGCTTCTGGACCACGCCAAGATGAAATGACATGAGGACAACAGTGCTATGAGAATGTTTTGGGTCAGGGCCGTCGGCCTTGTATTGGGGGGACAGGTCGCGCAGGCGGAACAAGCCAATACGATTATCGTGATGGACGGATCAGGGTCCATGTGGGGCCAGATCGACGGGCGCCCGAAGCTGGAGATTGCCCGCCAGACACTCGCCGAAGTGCTGGTCGACTTCCCCCCGGAGCGGGGTCTTGGCCTGCTCGCCTACGGGCATCGCCGCAAGGGGGATTGTTCGGATATCGAGTTGCTGGTGGCCCCGACGCCTGGGACAGCGTCGGAGTTGCTGTCACGTGCCAATACCATGCGCTTCCTGGGCAAGACACCGCTGACTGAAGCAGTGCGCCGTGCTGCCTTGGACCTGCGTTCGACAGAAGACGCCGCGACTGTCATCCTGATCACCGACGGGTTGGAAACCTGTGCGGGTGATCCCTGCGCTTTGGGCCGTGAGCTGGAACAAAGTGGGGTGGATTTCACCGCCCATGTGGTCGGATTTGGCTTGCAAGGTGCCGAGACCGCGGCTCTGGAATGCCTCGCTTTGGAAACGGGGGGGCGGTATTTCGATGCAGGCGACGCGCGCGGCCTGCGCGACGCGCTGAACCAGACCCTTACCCCCAGGGAAGTGCAACAAGCCGAGGCCGCCCTACCGCCGGCCCAGCCTGCAACGCTGGACGCGCCAGAGATTGCTGGCCGCGCTATGCAGATCGAAGTGCGTTGGAGCGGCCCTGCGCGTGAAGGCGATTACATCGACATTGTTCCCTTTGACGGGGCAGGCACCCATGCCTTTGACGCGACACCTGTTGTGGCTGACAGCGACACTGTGATGCTGACCATGCCTGCCAACCTTGGTGACTACGTCTTGCGCTATGTTCAGCCGCTGAGCGAAGAGGAACAGGCGATGATCGCGGATGGCACGCGCGAGCGTACGCTCGCCCTGCGCAACATCTCGGTTGTCGATATCGACAATTTCCTCAGGGCTCCCGATGTGGCTGGGCAAGGTGCGATGGTTTCAGTGGACTGGGCAGGCCCCAAGGGTTTCCTCGGGCTATATCACGCAAGTCAGACGAACCTTGATGCTTGGCTGGCCGGCATGTCGCTTGTGGAAAGCTCGCCGGTCGAGATGCAGATGCCGCTGGATGAGGGCGACTATACGTTGCGCTACATCGTCGAGGGTTCGGGTTACAGTTCAGCCGAGTTGGCCGTCGAAAATATCACAGTTACCGCTGCACAGATCAGCTTCCTTGCCCCTGACAGGGTGCGCCCCGGTGTCGATTTTACGCTGATCTGGTCCGGTCCGGGCGGTCCACGCGACTGGATCGACCTTGTCGATCCGGGCACCGATGGGCTTTATAGCGGCGATGGTTACTCCGAATACAGCTACACGTATCTGCGCAATAGCACCGAAGATCGCGCCATCACTCTGACCGCACCCGATGTGCCCGGCACTTACGAGCTGCGTTACATTGCGGAATTTCCCCCAAGCGGACGCGATGACACATCCGAGCGCGCGCTGCTTTTCCGTCAGGGCCTGACGGTTGCTGCCGATGCGCTCGACTGGTCGCCGGATATCAGAGAAACCGTCGCGGCAACGGCCATGCCAGTGGCCGACGAAGTCGCCCTGCCCGCCTCGCCAGAGGGGGATGCTGCCACGTCCGGTTTCGATGACGTCGCGATTGGCGATGATCTGGGCTATCTCTGCGAAGAACAGCTTGGTTGCTTGATTGAGGACCGCAAGACAGGCGTCAGCTTCTTCCTGCGTCCCGGCTGGGGTACGGATTTCCCGTATCGCGATGGCCCCGAAGCGCCGGTAAGGATCAATTTCTTCGACACCGCCAGCGAAGCGCGGCTTTCCTTGAATGCACCACCGGAGGTGACGGAAGGGACGCTCTGCCTGCCTTCGACAATGGGGCCGGTCTGCAACCTGACACCGGATGAGCCTGCGGCCCTGCTGGGTGCCACCTTGCTTTTGCAAACCATTCAACCGTTGAATTGAGCATAAGGGATTTTATCATGTCGCTCACCTCTATGCGCCGCATGGCAGCTTTCACAGTAACGACGCTTGCGCTTGCCCCGGTCGCTGCCCTGGCAGACGGTCCGATACCCGTGCTTCTTTGCGCCCCGGGAGAGGGCTGCACTCAGGGATTTGGCAAAATCAGTGAAACCGATACGGGCGTGCTCTATGGTCAAACGGTCACGCCTGGGCAGGTCGCTGTCGTCTATATCGAAGGCAACCCCGGTGGATCCCTTGTCGCCATGGCACCCGATGCCGTGCATCAGGCCTATGGCGGCACAGGATCAATGGAGCCTCTGCATTTGCTCCCGGGGGACTCGCCGGACGAACTGGTCTTGAGCTTTGATCAGGAGGGTGTGGCACCCATCGAGGTCTTTGCGCCGCAGGACAAGGCACAGGAAAGGGTCATCAACCTGTTTCCCGACGCGGTGGATGGCGAAATCGTGCCACGTGATGGCCTGTGGCGGGTCACCTCGCGCGACCAGAGTTTCACAAACTGTCCGGCTGAGATGGAAGCCATGCTGCGTGGCTCGGGCATGATCAATGCGCAGTCGGAAACCCATCGCCTTGCATGGGGCGGTCGGTTTGACCCGTCTGTGTTGAATTTCATGAACGGGGATGGCCAGCAGATCACTTGGGAACGGAAAGGGCCGAACAGCTTCGAAGGTGAGTTGTTCGAGGTGACCTCGGGCCCGGGTAAGGTTGCTGCCGATGTCGGCATGGGGATCACATCTCCGACACAGATCAACTCCCACGTCGATCTATTCATCGGGGCGCTGATGGGAGGTGAGGAGCTTGCCCCGCTCGGCCTTTCAAACTGCAAGGTCTACATGACCTTCGATGTTCAACACGTTTCGGATTGAGGTGTCAGACCAATGAAACAGATCGCTCTGGCCAGTGTTCTGGCCACTGCTGCACTTTCCGCCATCGAAGCCAAGGCGCAGGATACGCTTTCAAGCTGGGATCGTTATACCAGCTTTCTGCTTTCTTCCTGCATCCTCGATGATCTGGGGCTGCGCATCAAGATGATGGCGGGGATGCAGGCCGAGTATGGGGCCGGCATGACCGAACGGGAAGACCGGGACGGCATGGATTTTCATGACCACCCGAACGGCACCACACTTGAACTATCTGCCAGCGACGAAGAGGTCTATTGTCGCGTGACCATCCCCGCAGACGTGCTTAACGCCGACGGGATCGAGAACTTGCACGCCGATCTTGATGAGCAACTCGGCTACAAAGCGCCGGATGGCGCGATAGAGACGCTGAAGAATGCAGCACGCACCACATGGTCGTATGATGGCACGAAGAACAATCGGATGACGGTCGTGTTCTCCATACAAGAGGACAACTCTCTGTTGATTGAATCCAATTCGCGCATCGCCGATTAACTGTAGGCGTCAAGAAATCTTACCAGAAACAGCATAATGTGGTTAATATCACATATGGCACTGCCTCTGGGTCAGGCTATACGCCGACCGCCACAGGGGGGGTCTTCGGGATTCCTTGTGTGTTTCGGGGGGCATTCCACCTACCGAAATCCCCATCGAAGCAGGGGTATTTTATTCCGACAGTTCCGAACCTGTATCGCAAGGAACGCTGCCCCGCCGCACGCGACGGTTCCTACCTCTGATCTTTCGAGAGCGCCGTTTCAACGGTCACGTGGCCTGGTGTCAAGGTTTTGGCGGTTAGCCCCCAAGTTGACTATGTCTGGGGTCTCTAATCGGTGCAAAGTGTTGCCTCCATGCCGGTGAACGCTCCGTGACAACCATCCTTCTGGCCGGCCGCCTTCAAGAAGACAGCAGCATAGTCCTGGAGTTCGTGATCTTCCAGTTCGCGGATAACCTGTGCGCGCGGCGTCAGAAAGCCCGAGAGATCTCAATGAGGAGCTTTCCCAGCTTTTCAAAGAGAGCGTTTCGTGCCGATCCTGGCCGCCATGCGAGCACCACCTGTCGCGGACAGGCGTCAGGCAATGGGGTCAATTGCACATCGGCTGCTCCCGCTACACCGGCACGAACCGCAAGGTTTGGCAGAAGTGTGATCCCGAGCCCTTCCGCCACCATGGCGATCAAGGTCGTGAGGCTGGTGGCCGCAAAGCTGTCCTCCGCCGTGTGGATGCGACCGGGATAGGCCTCAAGTGCGTGGCGTTGCAGGCAATGCCCTTTCTCCAACAACATCAATTGACCGCTTTCGATCAGCACCTCCGCCCCCTGCGGTGCAGGCCAAGCGGCAGGCGACGCCAGTTGATACCCGTCCTCGAACAGGGGCATGACTTCCAACGATCCGGTCTCGAACGGCAATGCGATCAACACGAGATCGAGCCGTCCCGCCTGCAACCCTTCGATCAGGCTCTCGGTCATTTCCTCACGCAAATAGAGTCGCAACCCGGGAAACGCCTCACGAATCTCCGGCAGGGCGCGGGGCAAGAGATACGGGCCGATGGTCGGAATAGACCCCAGTTTCAAATCACCTTCGAACGGATTGCGATAGGCGCGGGCAAGAGTTTCAATCTCTTCCGCATCACGCAGCAATTGCCGACCGCGCACAACCACGTCTTCTCCTACGGGTGTCATGATAACGCTGCGCCGTGTTCGCTCAATCAACTGGACGCCGAGTCGCTCCTCCAATTCCTTTATCCCTGCGCTCAGGGTCGGCTGGGTAACAAAGCACATCTCCGCCGCACGCGAGAAATTCAATGTCTCGGCCACGGCTGTGAGGAACCGCATATGGCGCAGTGTGATCATTTATAGATTCCTTCTATTATTGTTATAATTTTTTTCAGTTTCACCTATAATTGTCCAGACGCTATCCCTGTCTACATCAACACCATCACCAGAAGGATAGCAGCAATGACACAAGACATCTCCGCCCCCCAGCGCCCCGCTGGACCCCGCCTGAACGAAGCCGCACCGGCATTCGACGCGCCTACTACCTATGGCCGCAAGACGCTCGAAGAGTACCGCGGCAAATGGCTGATCTTGTTTTCCCACCCCGCTGACTTTACGCCGGTCTGCACCACGGAATTCATCGCTTTCGCTAATCGTCACGACGACTTTGCCGCTCGCAACACCGAGCTTCTCGGACTGTCGATCGACAGCCACTACAGCCACATCGCATGGGTCTTGAACATCAAGGAAAAATTTGGCGTTGATGTGCGTTTCCCGATCATCGCGGATCTGAATATGGCCGTTGCCCAAGCCTACGGGATGATCCAGCCCGGCGCGTCCGACACCGCCGCCGTGCGGGCAACCTTTATCATCGATCCCCAAGGCGTTCTGCGCGCGATGGTCTACTATCCGATGAACGCGGGCCGCTCCGTCGATGAGATCCATCGTCTGCTGGTCGCACTGCAGACCGCTGACGAAAACAAATGCGCCATGCCGGAAAACTGGAAACCCGGAGACGAGGTGATCGTCCCGACACCGGCCACGCCCGAAGCAGCTCAGGCCCGTGCAGCCGAAGGCTACAACACAGTCGATTGGTATTTTTCGACCCGCGCGCTCTAAAGCGGGAATGCGCCACAGCACTTGCGGCGGGCTACACTGGCCCGACGTCTCCCAGACACAAAGCAACAGGAAATCTCGACATGACCACTTCTACCCAAACCAATATCGACGCACTCAACACAGTTTTGGGTCAGACCTTCCGCCTCTATGTGCAGACGCATGGCTATCACTGGAATGTCGAAGGGCCGAATTTCCGCCTGTTGCACTCGCTTTTCGAGGCACAATACCAAAACCTCTGGGCTGCACTGGATGACATCGCCGAACGCATCCGCATCCAAGGGGCCTATGCGCCAGGAACCGTGGTCGACCTGATGAAGCTCGCCCCAGCCGAAGCCGCGCCTACGCACTCAGCCGAAGCCATGATTACGACCTTGATCGCAGAACACGACACCATCGCAGGCACGCTTCGCGACGCCATCAAGGCCGCAGGTGTTGCTGGTGACGAGGTCTCTGTCGGACTGCTCACCGACCGTCTGGAATGGCACGAAAAAGAACTCTGGATGATGAAGGCCAGCACACGCTAACTCCTGAAGGGCAGTGTTGTCCTCCCTTCTATCTCAACTGATTATGGAGACCTGACATGACAAATCCCGTTGTAAAACCCTTTTGGGACCAAGCCACCGGAAGTTGGCAATATGTGTTTCATGACCCTGGCACGATGAAAGGCGCCATCGTCGATCCTGTCCTCGATTTCGACCCGATGGCAGGCGCAACAGCAACAACGAATGCCCAACGGCTGCTGGATTATGTGCGCGACGCCGGGATTGAGCTCGTCTGGATTCTCGACACACATCCCCATGCCGACCACTTTTCTGCGGCGCAATGGCTCAAAGCGCAGACAGGTGCGCCAACCGCGATCGGTAAAAAAGTGGTGGGCGTCCAGAAGCTCTGGCAGGAAATCTACAACCTGCCTGATGATTTCCCGAACGACGGGAGCCAATGGGACCACCTTTTTGCCGATGGCGACACCTTCATGGTCGGCACTGTGCCCGTCAGGGTGATGTTCTCGCCTGGTCACACGCTCGCCTCCATCACCTATGTTGCGGGCGATGCGGCCTTTGTCCATGACACGCTGATGATGCCAGACAGTGGGTCGTCACGCGCCGATTTCCCCGGCGGAAGCTCTGATGCCCTCTATGACAGCATCTCCGCCATTCTCGCCTTGCCAGAGGGCACCCGCATCTTTGTCGGTCATGACTATGCCCCGGGACGCAACGTAGAATGCGAAGCTACCGTGGCCGAACACCGCGCGGCAAACATTCATTGGAAAAGCGCCCCCGCGCGAGAAGACTACCGCGCCGTGCGGGATACCCGCGATGCCACTTTGCCGCTGCCGAAGCTGATGCTCGCCGCACTTCAGGTCAACATCCGTGGCGGCCGGTTGCCCGAGGCCGAAGGCAATGGGCGCGCCTATCTGAAAATGCCGCTCAACTATTTCGAGAGCCGCTAACAGGTAGAATTACAGGAATTTGAAAAACGCACAAACCTGCCTGACACACTGAACACTGTGTCAGATACGAACCCGAATTGACCTGATCGTCAAAATCAAGATCATCGACATAATGATATTGACGACCAGGCACACCAACCGAGGGAAGGCGACGGAGGGAGCATGAGCGATCGCCCGACCTTTGATGGCATCCGACGAGAGGAAGAGAGCTTTATTGGCCCACCTGAGCCACAACAGGGACCGAAGATGCAACGGTCTCTGACTGAGGCCGACGAAGCCTATGCGGATACGTTGGTCACCTTGTTGACAATCCGTTCCGCGCTTGAAGCTGGACGGCCAGTCGATGCAAAGCAACTCCCTGTGAGGCTTGTCGAAATCATTGAGGCGTATTGCGTGCGCCCGAACATGCCCATAGTGGATGGTCGGCCGCACTATCAAGTTGATGATGTCGTCCAGGCGCTGGACATTCTCAGAGGTGACCTGCCGTTGGTCAAAGGTCCAAGCGCTGCCTTGCAGCTTCCCCGAAGCGGCCGTTCACAGCCTAGCGCAGCAAAATCCGGGTATGAATGTCGCTGATGCGGGACGAAGCGGACAATTCAAAAGCGGCTTTGAATGTCCGCTGTTGATTTTTGCTCTTGTCAACGTTAACCGGGTTGCCTGTCTCAACCCCGAGCCCCATGGAAGTCCGATGTAATCGCAGCGCATATAATCAAACCAACACCTTGGCAAACCCTGCCGGGTGTTTTTGTGCGACCAATCGATACATTGTGAGACTGTTATGAATATCCAGAAGTACCCGCGTACGCGGCACATTGAAGGCTCGCGCCTTCAGTTGGGCGATGTGGCGGATGACAAACCAATCAAAGAGCTTTCAGGCCAGCCTCTGATTGTTGAAGAAAAGCTCGACGGAGCCAATTCCGCCGTATCTTTTGACGTGGATGGCAACCTGCTGCTGCAAAGCCGTGGGCACTATCTGACCGGCGGTGGCCGCGAACGTCACTTCTCTTTGCTCAAGACCTGGGCTGCGGCCCATGCACATGCCCTGCACCCGGTGCTGGGCCATCGTTTCGTTATGTATGGCGAATGGATGTATGCCAAACACACTGTGTTCTATGACCGGCTGCCGCATTACTTCATGGAGTTCGATGTGCTGGACCGAGACACCGGCCTGTTCCTGAGCACGGCGGCTCGTCGGGCTTTGCTGACCGGACTGCCGATCATGCCAGTGCCGGTCATCCATACAGGCGAAATCAGGTCCGTCGATCAACTGATCAGCCTCACCCGGCCTTCGCCTTACAAATCCACGGACTGGCGTGATGCACTGTTGATTGCAGCAGAGCGGTCCGGCAGCCGTCCTGACATGGTTGACCAGCAGACAGAGGACAGCGACCTAGCCGAAGGGCTGTATCTAAAGCAAGAAAGTGCGGACCATGTGGAGGACCGCTTCAAGTTCGTCCGCGCTGACTTTTTGCAGGCGATTGAAGCCGCTGACGGGCATTGGCACGACCGTCCAATCCTGCCGAACGGCTTGGCCGATGGTGTCGATATCTTTGCACCCACTCTGGGTGCGGAGGGGGCCTACGATGCGTAAGCCTATCAAACATGCCGTCACACATGACCACCTGCTGGCCTTGGTTCCAACCGGCCCAGCTTGGCAGGTGGATTGGGGTGAGATTTGGCCACTGTGGTCGGAACTTGCCACTCTCGACGCCTGCCCGCAGGACCTAATCCATCATGCTGAGGGCGATGTCGGGACGCACACGCGAATGGTGGTCGAGGCTCTGGTGGCGGACCCAGACTGGCAAGGTCTTCCCGAAGTGGACCGGACTAACTTATTCTGGGCCGCCGTCTTGCATGATATCGGCAAGCCCGCCGTCACAAAGCATGAGGATGACGGACGCATTTCCTCCCGTGGTCACTCCCGTGTTGGTGCATCCATTGCAAGGGAACTGCTGTGGTATGCGGGGTCTCCGTTTGCGTGGCGTGAAGCGCTGTGCGGGATCATCGCCCACCACCAACTGCCGTTCTGGCTGATCGAACGGCCTGATCCGCAACGTATGGCTATTGAGACATCGTGGCGGTGCAGGCCGGATCACCTTTGCCTTCATGCCAAGGCCGACGCCATGGGTCGCAAATGTGAGGACCAGCAATCCATCTTGGAGAATGTGAGCCTCGCCGCATTGACCTTCCAAGAGGCCAACTGTTGGGATCACCAATTTGCCTTCGCCAATGATGAAAGCCGGGTTGCCTTTTTTGAGTTGGAAGACCGAGACCCGCACTATGAGGCTCACGAGGCGTTCCCTTGTACGGTTATCGTCATGTCAGGTTTGCCTGGTGTGGGGAAGGATACCTGGATCGGGAAAAACTGCCCAGAACATCCTGTCGTCAGCCTTGATACGATCCGAGACGAACTAGGCGTCTCTGCAAGTGACAATCAAGGCCAGGTCATTCAGGCTGCGCACGAACGGGCGCGAGAGCACCTGCGGGCCGGGCGTGATTTTGTTTGGAACGCTACCAATGTGACCCGACAGAACCGATCACGGGTTCTACGGCTACTGCGTGACTACGGTGCATGCGTTGAGATTGTCTATCTCGAAGAGAACCCAGATCAATTGCGCCATCAGAACAGGGAACGACCAGATGCCGTGCCCGAAGCTGTGATCACGCATTTGTCCAAAAAGTTAGAGCCGCCGCAATTGTGGGAAGCGCATAGGGTCAATCTGGTATAGTGAAACCGCGCGAATGCGGACATCAAAGCCTGGTGCAGCATTTGGGAGGTTTGGGCTTATTTTGTTGAAAAACTATTCCTTGATCGGTGGGTAAGTCGCTGATTCAATTCTTTTCATCGGGAGGGATTGAACGATGATGGGACCGAGGCAGGAAGCGCAGGAAGCGCAGGCAGCGCTGTTTTATGAGTTCTCGCTGGAGGATCATGTTCCCCAGGATCACCTGCTACGGTCGATTGATCGGTTCGTCGATCTGAGCAGCATCCGCGCCCATCTTGCCGGTTTCTACAGTCACACGGGCCGCCCGTCAGTTGATCCTGAACTACTGATCCGCATGTTGCTGGTCGGATACTGTTTCGGCATCCGGTCAGAGCGGCGGCTCTGCGAAGAGGTGCATCTCAACCTCGCCTATCGCTGGTTCTGCCGCCTCGATCTGAGCGACCGGGTCCCGGATCATTCAACGTTTTCCAAGAACCGGCATGGTCGTTTCCGTGAGAGCGAACTCCTGCGACACCTGTTCGAGACAACTGTCGCCCGCTGCATCGAAGAAGGTCTGGTCAGCGGCCAGCGCATGGCAGTCGATGCCAGTCTGATCGAAGCCGATGCGAACAAGCAAAACTCAACACCGAAGGAAGAATGGGATGCGTCGTCCATCGATGCCGTAGATGCACCCCGCGCAGTCCGAGAGTATCTCGACACGCTCGACGAGGCAGCCTTCGGCGCGGCGAGCGATGTCCAACCCAAGTTCACCTCGCATTCCGATCCCGCCAGTCAGTGGACAGCAGCCCGCAAGGGTGAGCCAATGGAACGCCAATGGTCCGAGAGACATTGGCGAACGCATTCTTTAGCTATTCCGACAATTATCTCATCGACACGGATCACGGTGTCATCTTGGATGTGGAACCCACGCGCTCCATCCGGCAAGCCGAGGTTGGATCGACAAAAACCATGCTGACGCGGGTGAAAGAAAAGTTCGGCTTGGTCCCTGACTGGATGATCGCCGACACAGCCTATGGTTCAGGCCCAATGCTCGGCTGGCTCGTGGAGCGCAAGATCGATCCTTACATCCCGGTGATCGACAAGGCCGGACGCCCCGATGGCACCTGGACACGCACAGATTTCGACTGGGATGCAGAGAATAATCAATACATCTGCCCCGAGGGTCACGCGCTCAAGCAGTTCCGCCGGAATTACTCTGATCCGAACCGGGGACCGACGGGCAAGGGCACAGCCCGCTATCGCGCCTTGAAAGAAGTCTGCCAGGTCTGCCCGTCCAAGCAAAAATGCTGCCCCAACGCTGATGCGCGCAAGATCACCCGCGAAGAGCACGAAGATGCGCGTCAGGTCGCCAGGGATCTGGCTAAGACCGAAGAATACCAGACCGCGATGAAGCTCAGAAAGAAGGTCGAAATGCTCTTCGCCCATCTCAAGCGGATACTCGGCCTGAGCCGGCTTCGATTACGTGGCCCATGCGGCGCAAATGACGAATTCCTCCTCGCCGCAACCGCCCAAAATCTCCGAAAACTGGCTAAGATCTTTCCTGCATCGCAGCAAACGCGCAAAGCCTGACAAGAAAGGCGCTTGCGCCGAATTTGTAAGTGCCATTTCTGCATTCGCAAACGTTAGTTTTTCAACAGAATGGGCGGATTGCGGACTTTCGCTGCGGGTGCTCGGCCTGCGCCTCGGAAATGCGAAAGCGGCCATTCAGAGACCGAAAGACCCATCCACCCGTGCTGCGTCTTCCACCAAGGTCAGAAATGCGCAGATTTCGACCTTTGCAAAGTTCAGTCCGCAGGGTCTCGCTGGATGGTAGGGGCAGCCCATTGCTGCCGGTCGACCGCACCAGTTGCTGCATTGCCTCTTTCCCCGAAGCCGTCACTCGACCAGCTGAACCCCGCCACCGCGCGAGGGATCGGGACAAGATGGACGTCCAAGTTCGCTCAATGTCCCCCGCTGCCCATCCAAGAGATATGTCGCACTTTCTGAAGCAATCCGACATGATGACTTGTATATGCTAAGAGAGAGATGGCGGACGTGAACACACCAAAATTCGACACGGAACAGAAGGTTCAGGACTGGCTCGAAGCAGTCATTGAACAGGACGCATTGTCGGACTTCATCATCGGAGCCGATCAGGTCAGTGAATCTCTGGAAGGGCATGAGTCGCCAGAATTCAAGCCTTCTTTTCCAATCGACTATATTACTCGACTCGGAAATTTGAGGGCCGCGCAGCACGTATTGGGAGAGCTTCACACTCTTGAGCTGGTCAGCAAGAACAGTCGCAGCATATCCCGCGAGAAAGGGGAACGCCTCTTTGTCGACCTGCTCTATTGCGCGCGAGAAACCTCCCGCTTCGTTCTGTTTGAGATAAAGAATCAGGATGGCAGTGCCCGCGAGGCGGTGACAGAGATCATGGCCTATGAGCATGAAACACTGAACCATACGCCCTTCTCCAGCGCGAACGATGTCATGATGGTGATCGTATCGCGCAATTTCTCGACGCTTCTCGATCACGCCATTACCGGCCTCAACAGCTGGTCTCGTCGCCGTGTTCTGTGCCTGCGCTTCGAGGAAAGCGAAGCAGACCCTCGACTGGTCGTCCATATTCCAACCGCCTGGAGCGCGATAGGTCAGAAGGGACTGGCGGTCGATGGAATCGTGACGGCAACGCTGTCCTTCACACCCTCACCGGACCTCGACGAAGACGATATACATGCCGTGTGCTCGACTGCTGCCGGTCTGATGGTTCGAGAGGCAGAGCGTTCCGGGGGCTCTGGCTTTGCAATGGTCGCCTACAACCATCTTTATCCCGGAATGGCCGTCTCCCCCTATCTGATCCTCGCGGGTGTCGTGAATCCCTTCAGTTTCATGAAGAGGGCACAAAGCGAAGGATTCCTAGAGAATAGCCGCTCCCCCATATCCGATTACATTCTGGAGAACGGTCGAACTGGGGACCTGTCGGCATGTTGGTCGTGGCTTTCGAATGACGGAGGCGCCGCCGTCCAGTATTTGAAGGGATATGGTTCGCCGGAATGGGCGCTGTCTCAAGGGTGGGAAGACATCCGAAACATCGAACGGTGGCGTTATCCGGGATTGACGCTGGATCGCCACATCATGCCGGTCTCGGTCGATTTCTGGGGCGTGTTGGGTGATTATGCGCGAGACGCCGTTCGCAATGTCGACCGCATGCGGAATTTCATGACGAGCTGCGCCAGACCTGGCATGGACTGGCGCCATCCGATCCTCGGCGTGCTTCTGCTCGACGAAATTGCGTCGGCACCCCCGCTGATCGACGGCCAGTGGACCTTTTCCGCCATGTTCAGATTGGGATTGCTGCTTGGCCGATTTGGTTCGCTTTCCGCTCAGATCGCGGATGCCGAACCAGAGCAGCAGCGCCTGCTGAAAGCCAGTTCATTTTGGGCCGAGGTCGATATGGCTGGCATGCTTCAGGAGGTAGCACTGCGCTATATGTCAGCCGAAGACATGGATGAGGCCCCGCCCACCATCTCCGTGCGTCGATGCGAAACCGGAGATGAGGCTTTTGCGTCCGTCTCTGCCTTTGTCGACTGGATCTCGCGAACTTTTGTCGACGAAGAGGAAGAGTTGATGCAGGCGGCGTTTTCCGTTGGTTGGCACGTTTATCCCATTTTTGATCCTCAATTCGATGCAGGGCAGAACAATCCGCAGGTCGCGTCCCTTCGCGAATTGGCAGTAGCTAAAGCGCGAGACTGGCTCAAATGGTCTGTCGTAGAGGCCACTGGAGATGGTCGGGATGCTGGCGCGGCAACCAAGGCTATCGCAGAAAGCTTTGGCGAGCAGGTGCCTTTGAGCGAGGGGAAAGACGCTGCTTTGGCTGCGGTCGATGAACTGAGTCCGGTAATCCTGATCGACAAGCTACTAACCGAAATCCCTAGGATCGTCGATAGTTGGCATCCCCAACTCGCCCATACATTGGCACCCGTAGCATCGATTGGCCATGATTGGGACTGGCTCGAACAGCAGATTGCGGCTGCCCGTAAGCGTGGAGAGAAGCACCCCTGCATCTCCATTGGCGCGGGCGGAGAAATTGCCGTGAGCATCCTACCGCCAATGCCCTGGATCCCGGTGGTTGACGACGTGACCGAGAAAGTCCTGCTGTCCAGCAACAGCAGCGGATCTGAAATTATTCTGGTGGTTAGCTGGGAGGATCTGCGGGCTGGAAAAGTACCAGGGCTTTCGTGAGATGTTAACTTTGGGGGCCCCACAAACTTCCAACCTCCCTTCCTCCCCGGTGGAGCGTGCCTAGGTGATATCGTCGCATCTCGGAATGTCAGCTTGTGTGGAATGCCGCGGTTGTCGCGCTGCGGTGCCGCATGTCGGCTATCCGCCCGACCTGCGTGAGCAACCTTCGCGCCAAGACGGTGGATAGCGGGTCCGCTTCGGGCTGGAAGAGGTCATCCGGTTGGTCGCGCCGAGGCCTGAAAGGCTAAGATTCGCGTGCCGCGCCGACGCAAGTCCGGTTTGAGCCCACCTTGCATAATGCTGCGTGTTGCACGAACGTCAGCTTCGACGCGTTTTCAATGTAAAGTAGCAGCCAAATGGCTCTACTGAACCTACCCTTCTTCAATTCTGATCAGACTTTGGCGGGCGATATGGATTTTCACTATACAGAACCGCAGAACGAACTAGAGAAAATGCTCGGTGGCTTCTTCTGCATTAACGCAGTTGGAACTATTGAGCACGGCGATGACGTCAAGTTCAGCAAGTTCCTTGATGATCACGAACCGCCCCCTCACATGGTCGTTTACATCGATTCCGCAGGCGGTAATTTGGAGGCGGGGATTGGAATAGGTAGGAAAATTCGGCAGTACGGCCTCTGGACAGATGTGGGCAGATATCTGTTGGAGCCGCCCGACCCGTCAAGGCCCTTGGTTCTAAGAAAACGTGTCAGCGGTAGGTGTATGAGCGCGGCCACTATGGTCTACTTGGGAGGGCGTTTGAGATTTCTTTCGGAGGGCAGCAGATTTGGAGTACATCGCTTTTCCTTCAAGGACCCACTGCCAGAACACATTGGGAAATCTCAAGAGCTTTCCGCGAAGATCGCGTCCTTTGTCAGTGACATGAGGGTTTCACCCGAGTTCTTGGAACTGTCATCCGCCACCGATGCGAAAGAGATCGACCTAGTAAGCGAACTACGGCTAAAAGAACTTCGCGTAGTCACAGGCGGTCAAACCGATGCAATTTGGACCGTACAAGCTCGCGGCGGTATAATGTACGTTAGAGGAGAACGGGATTCTATCTACGGACGCCATAAGGTTATGTTGGGTTTCATCAAAGATGCTGGATTTTTCTTTTCGGCAGTCATTGAAGCCCAGAACCGCTTCGAAGAATTGACTGGCTTTGGCGTCGTGGAAATTACTCTCAACGGGGAAGACATCAAGTTCGACATATCGGATGAATGTGAACGTTTCACAATTGGCACAGACGTACATGTCTTCGCAAAGATATCGAACGATCAGGCTCGGATAATCAGCGAGTCGGAGAGCATTGGCGTTCAAGTCAAGTTCGTGCGTGAGGCTCCTACATTCTTAGGCATCGGCGCGATGGATACAGAAGGGGGCGTCGAACAGCTCTCGACATTCTACCATAGTTTCTCAAAGTGAATTTGGTCCCAAACCCTTGGAAAACGGACATTCGATTGGCCAAATTGAACGGCAACTTCGTCCCGCACTGCCGACACTCAATATCGTATCAGTGACGCGGTTGCAGCGAAAGTCCGGTCTGACGGACCGCACCGCAGCGATGACCCGTCCGTCGGATGACCTCTGTGGGTGGCTCCCGCATTGCAAGCGT